>NZ_CP093528.1:447500-3402500 GCF_022682305.1 Shinella zoogloeoides | reverse complement strand
TCGAATACATAGGGGTAAGAAGCGAACGCAGGGAACTGAAACATCTAAGTACCTGCAGGAAAGGACATCAACCGAGACTCCGCAAGTAGTGGCGAGCGAACGCGGACCAGGCCAGTGGCAATGCTGAATAAAGTGGAACGGAATGGAAAGTCCGGCCTTAGCGGGTGATAGCCCCGTACACGTAGAACAGGCATTGTCCTTGAGTAGGGCGGGACACGTGAAATCCTGTCTGAACATGGGGAGACCACTCTCCAAGCCTAAGTACTCGTGCATGACCGATAGCGAACAAGTACCGTGAGGGAAAGGTGAAAAGCACCCCGACAAGGGGAGTGAAATAGAACCTGAAACCGGTTGCCTACAAGCAGTCGGAGGCCGCAAGGCTGACGGCGTACCTTTTGTATAATGGGTCAACGACTTAGTGTAACTAGCAAGCTTAAGCCGGTAGGTGTAGGCGCAGCGAAAGCGAGTCTGAACAGGGCGTTCAGTTAGTTGCATTAGACCCGAAACCGAGTGATCTAGCCATGAGCAGGTTGAAGGTTGGGTAACACCAACTGGAGGACCGAACCCGCATCTGTTGCAATAGATTGGGATGACTTGTGGCTAGGGGTGAAAGGCCAATCAAACTCGGAGATAGCTGGTTCTCCGCGAAATCTATTTAGGTAGAGCGTCGACCGAATACCCTCGGGGGTAGAGCACTGGATGGGCTATGGGGACTCACCGTCTTACTGATCCTAACCAAACTCCGAATACCGAGGAGTACTAGTCGGCAGACACACGGCGGGTGCTAACGTCCGTCGTGAAAAGGGCAACAACCCTGACCTCCAGCTAAGGTCCCCAAGTCATGGCTAAGTGGGAAAGGATGTGAGACTCCCAAAACAACCAGGATGTTGGCTTAGAAGCAGCCATCATTTAAAGAAAGCGTAACAGCTCACTGGTCTAATTAAGGGGTTTTGCGCCGAAAATGTAACGGGGCTAAAGCCATGCACCGAAGCTGAGGATTGGACGCAAGTCCAGTGGTAGCGGAGCGTTCCGTAAGCCTGCGAAGGAGGACCCGTGAGGGCCTCTGGAGGTATCGGAAGTGCGAATGTTGACATGAGTAACGATAAAGGGAGTGAGAGACTCCCTCGCCGAAAGACCAAGGGTTCCTGCTTAAAGTTAATCTGAGCAGGGTTAGCCGGCCCCTAAGACGAGGCGGACACGCGTAGTCGATGGGAACCACGTTAATATTCGTGGGCCTGGTGGTAGTGACGGATTGCGTAACTTGTTCATCCTTATTGGATTGGGTGGGCAGGGAAGCGGTTCCAGGAAATAGCTCCACCGTATAGACCGTACCCGAAACCGACACAGGTGGTCAGGTAGAGCATACCAAGGCGCTTGAGAGAACTGCGTTGAAGGAACTCGGCAAATTGCACGCGTAACTTCGGAAGAAGCGTGACCCCAAGGCACGCAAGTGTTTTGGGGTGGCACAGACCAGGGGGTAGCGACTGTTTATCAAAAACACAGGGCTCTGCGAAGTCGCAAGACGACGTATAGGGTCTGACGCCTGCCCGGTGCTGGAAGGTTAAGAGGAGAGGTGCAAGCTTTGAATCGAAGCCCCAGTAAACGGCGGCCGTAACTATAACGGTCCTAAGGTAGCGAAATTCCTTGTCGGGTAAGTTCCGACCTGCACGAATGGCGTAACGACTTCCCCGCTGTCTCCAACGCAGACTCAGTGAAATTGAATTCCCCGTGAAGATGCGGGGTTCCTGCGGTTAGACGGAAAGACCCCGTGCACCTTTACTATAGCTTTACACTGGCATTCGTGTCGGCATGTGTAGGATAGGTGGTAGGCTTTGAAGCAGGGACGCCAGTTTCTGTGGAGCCATCCTTGAAATACCACCCTTATCGTCATGGATGTCTAACCGCGGTCCGTTATCCGGATCCGGGACCGTGTATGGTGGGTAGTTTGACTGGGGCGGTCGCCTCCGAAAGAGTAACGGAGGCGCGCGATGGTGGGCTCAGACCGGTCGGAAATCGGTCGTCGAGTGCAATGGCATAAGCCCGCCTGACTGCGAGACTGACAAGTCGAGCAGAGACGAAAGTCGGTCATAGTGATCCGGTGGTCCCGCGTGGAAGGGCCATCGCTCAACGGATAAAAGGTACGCCGGGGATAACAGGCTGATGACCCCCAAGAGTCCATATCGACGGGGTTGTTTGGCACCTCGATGTCGGCTCATCGCATCCTGGGGCTGGAGCAGGTCCCAAGGGTTTGGCTGTTCGCCAATTAAAGCGGTACGTGAGCTGGGTTCAGAACGTCGTGAGACAGTTCGGTCCCTATCTGCCGTGGGTGTAGGAATATTGACAGGATCTGTCCCTAGTACGAGAGGACCGGGATGGACATATCTCTGGTGGACCTGTTGTCCTGCCAAGGGCATAGCAGGGTAGCTATATATGGAATGGATAACCGCTGAAGGCATCTAAGCGGGAAACCAACCTGAAAACGAGTATTCCCTTGAGAGCCGTGGAAGACGACCACGTTGATAGGCCGGGTGTGGAAGCGCAGCAATGTGTGAAGCTTACCGGTACTAATAGCTCGATTGGCTTGATCGTTCTCATTGTTCATGCTCACCAGCCTCAAGAAGAGGCGGTGATGCCAGACGTGTTCACAAACAAAGACAAACGAGGAAGAAATCCTTCCTCTACCAGCTTCTCAATTGATTGCCCTTAGCCGACCTGGTGGTTATGGCGGGGTGGCCGCACCCGTTCCCATTCCGAACACGGCCGTGAAACGCCCCAGCGCCAATGGTACTTCGTCTTAAGACGCGGGAGAGTAGGTCGCTGCCAGGTCTGCTAAAGGCAATCAATCAATCTTTTCAAAACAATCCTCGGCCCAAGCCGATAACGGGCCGCCCTCAAAGCGGCCCTTTTGCATGCAAAACAAAAAACATAACGCGGGGTGGAGCAGCCCGGTAGCTCGTCAGGCTCATAACCTGAAGGCCGCAGGTTCAAATCCTGCCCCCGCAACCATCTTTACTTGCGATCCACCCCGCTCTCCGGCGGGGTTTTTCGGTTGTGCGGAAATCATAAGGATTCCAGCGAGATCGCCCTGAACGTCGATCTCCACCTTCCCATCCACCGGCGTCAGCACGATCTTGTCCACCAGCGAGCGCAGGATGTCCGCCGCCTCGATCCGCTTCTCTTCCTCTTCGTCCTGCAAGGCTTCGTAGAACTGCTGAACGCGCTTCCGGTACTGGAGCGCCATTGAGGGATGCAGCAGTGGAGGCGGCTCGTCGGCCTCGGCGAGGAACGTAACCAGCTCGGTCTTCCGAGCCTCCAGCCGCTTCATGTCTTCCACGATGGCCTCTATCGGTCCACCAGCCTTGATTGCGGTCAGCAGCTTCGCCAACTCGCGCTCGATCTTTCCGATCTCGGCTTCGGCCGATGCGATGCCGGCGCGGCCTTCCATGCGCAGACGGTTCATCTCCTGCGTGAACACCTCGCAGAAGCGGGCGAACATCTCGGGATCGACCAATCGAGTGCGAAGGGCGTTCAGCACGCGGGCTTCCAACTCGTCGCGGCGAATGTTGACTCGATTGTCGCAGGTGCCCTTGTTGCGCGCTGTCGAACAACCGATCAGCTTCTGAGAGATGGCGGAGTAGCCGCCTCCGCAGCAGGCACATTTGGTCAAACCCGAGAACAGGTATTTGGGGCGGCGACGGTAGTTCATCTTGCTGACGTCGGCGATGCCGCTCTCATCCCGTTCGGTCCGCATTTCGCCTTGGCGGGCTTTCACGACGTTCCAGAGGTCGTCATCGAGGATGCGCAACTCCGGCGCCTCCTGGATCACCCATTCCTCTTCCGGGTTGGGCCGAGCCTGCCGCTTGCCGGTATCCGGGTCTTTGACGAAGCGCTGGCGATTCCAGACGATCTTGCCGACATACATCTCGTTGTTAAGGATGCCGTTCCCGCGTTTCGGATTGCCGTTGATGGTGCTGAAACCCCAATGCCCACCCGAAGGGGCGGGAATACCATCCTTGTTCAGGGCAAAGGCGATGGTCTTGGCCGATTTGCCAGCCGCATAGTCACGGAAGATGCGGCGCACGACATTGGCCTGCGCTTCGTTGATGGTGCGGTCACCCCGGATTGGCTCACCGTTGGCATCGAATTTCTTCACCACATCGTAGCCGTAGGAATTGCCGCCGCCGGACTTGCCGGCCTCGACGCGGCCGCGTTGCCCTCGGCGGGTCTTGTCGGCCAAATCCTTCAGGAACAGCGCATTCATCGTGCCCTTGAGCCCGACATGCAACTCGCTGATCTCACCCTCCGACAGGGTGAACATCTTCACGTCGGCATAGCGCATGCGCTTGTAGATGCCGGCGATGTCTTCCTGGTCACGGCTGATCCGGTCCAGTGCCTCGGCCAGGATCATGTCGAACCGGCCTCGCGCGGAATCCATGATCAGCGCCTGGATGCCGGGACGCTGGATCATGCTGGAGCCTGAGATGGCGTGATCGGAATATTCCTCGACGACCGTCCAGCCTTCCTTTTCCGCCCGCAGGCGGCACATGCGGAACTGGTCGGCGATGGACGCCTCGCGCTGGTTGTCGGACGAATAGCGGGCGTAAATCGCGACCTTCAATGCACTTCTCCCCGAAGCATCAGGAGGGGCGCTTCCTCCGCCGCTTCATCATCTGAACTTCCTCGGCGTAGCACTCCCGCGCCGCCTGACGAGCCAGGAAATCGACCAGACGCAGAAGACGTGGATCGGGATCGCCCCGCGATGTGAACGTCAGCTCCGGCTCTTCCAGCAACAGAGATTCGAGCAGCGCTTCGCGCTCGCTTCCAGTCATCTTGGATTTGTTTCCGGGGGCTCGCAAGGTCATAACTTGCAGCATCCCCGGCGTTTCTGACGTAAGCAACTGAAATCAAAGCCGTATAATTGGCGGCGGCCGGGGCGACAACGGCGGCGTTGTCGCGCTCGGGCGAAGCATGGCGTGCCACAGCATATGGAAAATACTGGCGGGAACGCGCAGTATTCTTCTGCACAAATGGCCTGTGGTGCGAGTCTCGTGGCATCGCTGACATCCCTTGTTTACAAGGCCGACATCGGCTATATGTCAGGATATATAACACGGAGGCCAGCCATGAGCAATGCCGCACAGAAGAGAGCGATCGAGAATTACCGGACACGCCTGACGCAGCGTGGCTTCAAGCGCTTCGAGGTTCTGGCGCTGGAAGCCGACCGTGAGCTGATCCGGTCGCTTGCCCGGCATCTGGCCGAGGAGGGGCCGGAAGCGGAAGAAGCCCGGCAGACCATCAAGGCTCTGGTTGCCGGCGAGCCGCCGAAATCTGGGGACATCCTGTCGGCCCTGCGCCGCTCGCCTCTGGTCGGCGCCGATCTCGACCTGTCGCGGCCGCGCGAGGAAGGGCGCCGGGTCGACCTGTGACGCGCTACCTCCTCGATACGAACATCCTCAGCAACATCGTCAAGCCGCAGCCGTCGGAATCGCTACTGGCGTGGTGGGCGGAGCAACGCGACGAAAACCTGTTCGTCGCCTCGTTGACCATCGCAGAAATTCGGCGTGGCGTTCTCGAAAAGCCACGCGGCAAGAAGCGCGATGCTCTCGATGCCTGGTTTTCGGGACCGGAGGGGCCGCAAGAGTTGTTCGCCGGCCGCATTCTCTCGTTCGATGACAAAGCGGGCCTGATCTGGGCGCGATTAATGGCGGACGGCAAGGCCGCTGGCCGCCCGCGCAGCGCTCTCGACATGATCATCGCTTCTGTCGCAGGTGCAAACGACTGTATTGTGGTTACGGACAACGAGAAGGACTTTGCCGGGCTGGAGTTCGTCAATCCGCTGCGTCCGGTGGAATGATCCCCGGCAGACCGGGATCAAGAACGGGTTCGTCCCATTTGCGTGCGACGCCGAGCCAGCGGTCCACGAACGCCTGAAACTCGGGCTCTCCGAAGCGGAGCTGGAACGTATAGAGGCGATTGACAGTCCTCCCATCGCTGCAGCATAAGCCCCGACATACTTTTTGGCGCGGTATGCGTAGATCTCGATCGCGAGTTGGGCCTCGGGGTCGCCCTTAGCCGCCCTGTCTTCAATGTCGCGCATGTCGGACGAGCCTGCCAGCCCCTTCAGCCCGCTCTCGTAATAGAGCGCATCCTCGATCTCCTGCACCGAAAGCTGAAGTTCGCGCGACAGAAAGCCAAACGCGCCTGGGTCCACGTCACCGGAGCGGGTACCCATCACCAGCCCCTCGAGCGGCGTCATGCCCATCGAACTGTCCATGCTGTGCCCGCGGTTGACGGCGCAGATGCTGGCGCCGTTGCCGAGATGAATGCTCACCAGTTGGAGGTCGGAAAACGGCCGGCCGATCTCTTGGGCCGCCCTCTCGGCCACATATTTGTGAGAGGTACCATGAAACCCGTAGCGGCGCAGACCGGCATCCCGCCACCTTGCCGGCACCGCATAGGTGTTTGCGAAGGCTGGGTTGTCGAGGTGGAAGGCCGTGTCGAACACGGCCACTTGGCTTATGTCCGGCCATAGGCCGCGGCAGAGCCTGACTGCTTCCAAGTTCGCCGGGTTGTGCAAAGGAGCCAGCGGTGTCAGGGCTTCGATGGCCTCGACTGTCTCGTCGTCTAACAGTGTCGGCGAGGTAAACCTTGCGCCGCCATGGACGATCCTGTGCCCGACAGCGTCGATTGCGTCGAGCCCGAAACGCTTCAGCGCGGCCGGAACCACTTTCAGCGCTTCGCTGGGACTATCGAATTCGACCGCACCCCGCTCGTCGGTTTCTCCATGCCGAAAACGGCATTCGCATCCTCCGGCCCGAAAGCGCTCATAAGAACCCTTGAACACTTCGTGTGTTTCAGTCGTCACGCTGAAGATGCCGAACTTGAGGCTGGAACTGCCGGCGTTAAAAACAAGTACCTGCATAGTTGCCCTGTCATTTAGTGGTTAGGTTTGCCAAAGGTTAGTTCGATCCAACTTCGCCATATCGCGATACTGGACGTAGCGAATGCCTGTCGACTCGCCAGCACAGTCGTCGCGCACCACTATCGTGGCCATCGGATCTTTACCGCAACTGTCGAAATGGCAACCCAGATGCCGAGCCGCAGGACCATCGCCGCCATCGTGCGGCTCTCGTAGGCCCCGCCGCGCCAGACGTGCCAAAGGAAGAAAACGAAGACCACGGCCGTTGCCGCCGCGATACCGATGGACAGGGCAGGCGCCCAGGCCGTGCCGCGCCATAGTCCGATCCCTGCCAGCAGATAGGCGAAGCCCGCCACGAAATTGAACCACAGCACGAAGGGAACCACCGCTCCCATATCAGCGCCGCCGAAGAGCGCGCGGCCGCCCGAAATGACGGTAGCCAGGCCAAACACGATCGCCACAACTGCGGAGATAGAATGGGAAAGTGGCCTTGCGGTCATGGTGTCCTCCGGTGTCACGCGTCGGCCAGCCTGCCGTCGCGCAGGTGGACCAGGCGGTCGAAACGGTCAAAAATCTTCTCGTCATGGGTGACGGTGACGATGCAGGCTTCCTGCTCGACGGCAAGCTTGCGCAGAAGGTCCATCACCAGTCCGGCCCGCTTGCCGTCGAGCGCGGCGGTCGGTTCGTCGGCCAGGATGATGCGGGGACGGTTGGCCAGCGCCCGCGCAATGGCCACTCGCTGCGCCTCGCCACCCGACAGGAGCGCTGGCTTGGCCGCGGCGCGGTGGTCGACCTCGAGATAACCGAGCAGATCGCCGGCACGCGCGCGACCCTTCTCAACCGACCAGCCGGCGAGGTCGAGGACCACGGCGACGTTCTCCTCCGCAGTCAGGAAAGGCAAAAGGTTATGGGTCTGGAAGATGAAGCCGATCTTGTCGAGCCTGAGCCTCCTCAGGTCGCGCCGCAGCCATTGCCCGTCGAACACCGTCTCGCCGTCCAGCGTCACCTTGCCCGCCGATGGCGCCAGGATGCAGCCGATGACGTTGAGCAGCGTGGTCTTGCCCGAGCCGGAGGGGCCAAGAAGAGCGATCACCTCGCCGGCGCGAACCTGAAGGTCGACGTCGCGCAGCGCATCGACACGGGTTTCGCCGTCCCCAAAATGCTTGGCCACACCCTTCACGTCGATCAGGATTTCGCCGTCCGTCATGTCAGCTCCCCAGAGCCGTGGCCGGATCGACCTTCATTGCCGCCCGTACGCCAAGACCCGAGGCGGCGATGCAGACGGCGAAGATGATCCCGGCCAGCACCATCACGTTGAACGGCTCCAGCACCACCCGGCGTGGGAAATAGTCCTTCACCGTCAGGATCAGCACGAGCCCGATCCCCCAGCCTGAAGCGCCGAGGATCAGCGCCTGCTGCACGATCAGCCCGATGATGGTGCGGTCGGGCGCGCCGATCAGCTTCAGTGTAGCGATCTGCTTCAGCTTCTCCATCGTCATCGTGTAGATGATGAGCGCGATCACCACCGCTGAAACACTGAGCAGGATGCCGAGAAACAGGCCGATTTGCCGCCGCGCCAGATCGACCACCGAGGAGACCAGAATGTCCTCTTGCTCGGCTTGCGTCAGGGCCGCCAGATGTTTCCACTGCCGCACGGTCGCGGTCAGCAATTCGACATCCGCGCCCGGCGCTAACCGTGCGATCACGGCCGCGACCGAAGCGGACTTGACCGAAACGGTACCCCGCGCCGCCTGAACGCGCTGCGCTGCCGGGTCAAGCTCTGTCTGTAGCGCCATCGCGTCCGCCAGCGTGATATAGACCGCCGGATCGCCGCCCGCGTTCATTGCCCCTTCGACCAGCCCGACCACGATGAAGCGGTTGCGTCCGAGACGGATCGTCTCGCCGGTCAGAAGACCAGTCTTGCGGTCTGCCACCAGTTCGAAATGGCTTGTGCCGATGCCGCGCCCCTCGGCGATGCGCTGCGGGCCGCCGGGATGTCCCGGTTCGTAGCCGATGACGTAGAGCCGCAGCGAAGCGCCGGCATGGGCAGCCTCGATGTTCTGGAAATTGATCGCGCCGGCCTCAGTCACGCCGGGCATCCGCGCCACGGCGTCGCGCGTGGTCAGCGGGATGTTCGAGGCTTCGGCGAACGGCCCTTTAGTGCCGCTCTCGACCACCCAGACATCTGCTGCCGGCGCCTTCACCACCGCCAGCGCATCGGCGACAAGGCCGTTATAGATGCCGATCATCGACAGCACGACTGTCATCAAGAGCCCCAGCCCGAAACAGGTGAGGACGAAGCGGAACAGTCCGTGGCGTATATCCTTGAGGGCAAGGTTCATGGCGTGGTCCTGGTCCGCGCCCGCCGCCCCTCGGTCGCGCCTTGCGGTATCCGGGCGACGATGGCGGCATCGTCCGGCAGGCTGCCCGTGACTTCGACCCGGCCCCGATCGTCGCGCGCGCCGAAGGACAGTTCGACCTGCTCCAGCCGTCCGTCCCGCACCAGCCAGACCCGGCCGCGATGCCCGTCGAAACCGGTGATCGCCACCTCCGGCACCATCAGCGCACTGTTGCGGTTGCCGGTGGTGATGCGCACCTCGGCCTGCTCGCCGAGATACAGCGGCTGGGGGCAGTCTGTGCAGGTCAGCCAGATTCGGCGTTCCTCATTCACCCGGTCGCTTTCAAGCCCGATGCGGGCGATGGTGCCCTGGAATTCAGCCTGCGGCCGCGAGCGCAGCCGGATCGTGCCGGGCTGGCCAAGCGCAAGCTGGCCGGCGCGCTCCTCATCGACATAGGCCTGTATCCACACCGTTTCGGGAGCAATCAGGGTGAAAATCGGGTCGCCGGCCCGCACCACCGTTCCTGCTTCGGCATGGCGCGTGACGATCACCGCGTCATAGGGTGCGGCCAGCCGATGACGCGCGAGAAGGACCTTCTCCTGTTGCAGGGCCGCCGCCGCATCCGCGCCCTGAGCACGGATCACCGCCACATCCGCCTCGGCGACCGCAAGATCGGCACGGGCCACATCTTCGTCGCGCTGCGCTTCCTCGGCGCGCTGGATCGAGGTCACATCGCGCCGCGCCAATCCCTGCTGACGCTGATTTGCCGTCTGGCGCTGCGCCAGTACGCTGCGGGCACGCGCCACCGTGGCCTCGGCGCGGGCGAGGGCGGCGACATTGGCCGCGACAGCAGCGCGGGCGCGGGCGGTACGCGCCTCCTGCTCGGCCGGATCGAGGGTCGCCAGTTCCTGCCCCCTGACTACCCGGTCCCCGACGTCGCCGGCCAGCCCGGTCAGGGCAGCCCCAACCTCGAACCCGACCCGGCTGAGGATCCGTGCCTCGACCGAGCCGAGGCCGTAGATGCGCAGGGCCACATCCTGCTCGGGCTGCACCACGCTGACCGTGAGCGGCCGCTCGGTGAGGAACAGCACACCCCCGCCCAGCACCAGAACCACTGCCACCGCACCGAACATCCACCGACGCCGCATGGCCTAATCCTCGTTCACGGTCAAAAGCCGAAGTTGCACGTCAAGGAGCCGCATTCCCTCCCCGATCAGCGAGAAGTTGCGCGCCCCGAGCGACCAGCGGATCGCCATGCCCTGCACCAGCGATGTCAGCAGCACGGCGGCATCCTCCGGAGCGACTTCGCGGCGCAGGCGGCCGGCGTCCTGACCGCGAGCCAGTTCGGCCACAATCAGCGCCTGAAACCTCATCAGCAGGCCTCGAAAGGCCGCGCGCAAATCCTCATTGCCAACATTCAGCTCGCGCGAGAACAGCAGCATCGGCAGCGCCGGTGTGGAAACAATCTGCCCCAGTTGCGCGGCCATCAGCGCCTTGATCCGGTCGATGGGGCCATCAGTCCCAGCCAGGGCCCGTTCCCATTCCATGGCCAGTTCCCCGGCCACTTGATCCGCCACGGCAAGCCACAGCGTGTCCTTGGTCGGGAAATGCCGGAACAAGGCGGCCTGGCTGACGCCTACGGCCGCTGCGGTAGCACCTGTCGTCACCCGGTCCGGCCCGATCCGGTCGGCCAGGTCGAGGACGGCCGCGACGATTTCGGCCTTGCGCAATTCCGCGGATTTTCGCATAAAGTACCTAGTAAGTGAGCAATCACATACTTAAGTGGAGCAATGATCGTGGTCAAGCTTTTCTGACGGAGCAAAGCGAACGCGCGGTGTTGCCGGCAAGATGGCGACAAGCTGCCGGCAATGGGAGCAGGCTCGGAAGGGGTGATCCTTCATGGATGCACAGAACCAGAACTGGGACGATCTGCGCTTCTTTCTCGCTGTGGCCCGGGCGGGCACGCTGTCTGGCGCAGCGCGCAGCCTTGGCGTAACGCACTCGACCGTGTTTCGCCGTCTCAGCGCCTTCGAGGAACGTCTGGGCGTTCGGCTCTTCGAGCGGTTGCCGGACGGCTATGCGCTGACGGGCGCCGGAGAGGCCATGCAGGAGACCGCCATCCGGATCGACGAGGAAATTATCGCCCTGTCGCGTCAGGTGACCGGACAGGACCAGCGCCTGAGCGGGCTTATCCGCATCACAGCCATCGATATGCTGGCGATCGGGTTATTGCCACCGCATCTGGCGGCCTTCCATGCAGCGCAGCCAGGGATCGAATTGGAAGTGATCGTTTCGGACACTCCCCTGGACCTGACCCGACGCGAGGCCGATGTCGCACTGCGCATCGGCAACACGCCGCAGGAAACATTGGTCGGCCGGCGTGTCGGCCGGCTGGCCTTCGGGGTCTATGCCTCGGCAGAACGCGCCGCTCAGGGGCTTGATGACGATCTTGCCGGCAGCGACTGGATCGGCTTCGGCCGGTCACATGGAGCGATCGGTCATCAGTTGGCGGGTTGGCTGCCGAAAATGCGGCCAATCTATCGCACCAACTCGATCTCGGCCGCGATTGCCGCGGCAAGGGCCGGAATCGGCCTTGCGCCGCTGCCCTGCGCCGTAGCCGACCGTACCCCCGATCTTGTCCGGATCGCCCTGTTTCCGCAAGATTTCCGGCTCGATCTGTGGCTGCTGACCCATGAGGACCTGCGCAACACCGCCCGTATCCGTGCATTCATGGATTTCATAGCTGATGCGCTCGCCACCGACGCCGACCTTCTGGAGGGCCGTCGTCCGCAGGCTGGTCTTCCCCGGACAACCACGGCATGAGTCATCCGTTATCTCTCTTGCGGGGTGCGGTCCTGTGGACACCGCTTGCGATGCTGATGGAAGACGAGGCGCGCGCTTCGGCAGTCACCGGTCTGTTCCATTGCCCCATTACAGGGACAATGATCGCATGCGCCCTTTCAGGGCGTCTGGTGAGTCCCGGAAATCGCGAGCATCACGGAGAGATCATGCCCGCCAATGACACGCTGAATGCCGTGGCCCAAAGCCGACGACAAGGAACCCCCGGCGAGGTTCTGGCCGCCTTCCTGAAACTGGGCCTGACCTCCTTCGGTGGACCGATCGCGCATCTGGGCTATTTCCGCGAGGAATTCGTTGCCCGGCGCGGCTGGATCGACGATCGTGGCTACGCCGACCTGGTCGCGCTGTGCCAGTTCCTTCCTGGGCCAGCATCCAGCCAGGTCGGCTTCGCTCTGGGTCTGCAGCGTGCCGGGCCGGCGGGTGCGCTGGCCGCTTGGCTTGGTTTTACCTTGCCTTCCGCCCTGCTGTTGATGCTGTTCGCGCTCGGAGCGGGGGCGTTTTCAGGCCCGCTCGGCATCGGGGTGCTGCACGGGTTGAAACTGGTCGCGGTGGCCATCGTGGCGCAGGCGGTCTGCGGGATGGCGCGCACGCTTTGTCCCGACCGCTCACGCCAGACGATCGCGCTCGCCGCCGTATTGATGGCGGTGCTGATCGGGGGAGCCACGGGTCAGCTGGGTGCAATCCTGCTCGGTGGGCTCGCCGGGCTCTGGCTTTGCCGGGACACGGCGGGAGCGCCGGGTGAAGCGCTGCATTTCCCGGTTTCGCGGCAGGCGGGAACAATCGCGCTGGCCCTGTTCTTCATCCTGATCTTCGGCCTGCCGCTAGCTGTGATGCTATTTCCCGCGCAGGGCCTGGCGGTGATCGACGCCTTCTATCGCGCTGGTGCGCTGGTATTTGGCGGCGGCCATGTGGTCTTGCCTTTGCTGGAAGCCGAAGTGGTTCGCCCGGGCTGGGTCACGCCCGATGCGTTCCTGGCCGGCTATGGCGCGGCCCAGGCGGTGCCGGGGCCGCTCTTCACCTTCGCCGGCTATCTCGGCATGCTGCTCGAACCCGGCCCGAACGGGATCGCCGGCGCGACGCTTGCCCTTTTTGCGATCTTCCTGCCGGGCTTCCTGCTGCTTGTCGGCGCGCTGCCGTTCTGGAACACGCTGCGCGCACGCTCCGGCGTGCGGGCGCCGATGGCAGGGGCCAATGCCGCGGTGGTCGGCATTCTGGGCGCCGCGCTCTACGATCCGCTCTGGACCAGCTCGGTCGGTTCGCCCCGTGACTTTGCGCTGGCGCTGACCTGCTTCGTGGCCCTGATGAGCTGGAAATTCCCGCCATCGCTCGTGGTGTTGATTGCGGCTGCCGGCGGCGCGATCCTGGAGGTAAGCTCGATGTCGTAATGGAAAAAGAATAGCGACCAGGAGCCTGATCGACCGGGAATGTAACGCCAGCCCATCCGGCGCATCATCGCCGGTCTCCCCAGCCACTGCCGCCGTCGCGGCACAGCCAGGAACACAAATTGCAAATCGACCTTTCTTCCGACCGCTTCATGACAGCATTGACCGGCATCACGCTTGCCGGGATGGCGCTTGCGACTGTCGATGCCTTCTTGATCCCCGGTCTTTGGGGACCGGTCGGTCTCGTGCTGGTCTATCTGGCCGGTGGTGTGCCGACCGGGGTCCGGGCCCTGATGTCGCTCTGGCGCGAGCGGATTCTCGACATCGATCTTCTGATGATCGTGGCCGCCCTTGCCGCCGCCGCGGTGGGTGCTGCGCTCGAAGGGGCGGTGCTGCTGACGCTGTTCAGCCTCTCGACCACGTTGGAGCAGCGGGCGATGGGCCGGGCACGCCATGCCGTCGAGGCGCTGATGGCGCTGCGTCCCGACACCGCGCTCAGGCGCGCTCCTGACGGCACCATCACGGAAGTTTCGGTGGGCGATCTCGTGGCCGGCGACCTGGTGGTGCTGCGCCCCGGTGCGCGTGTGCCGGCCGATGGCGAGGTGGCGGAAGGGGAAGGCTCGCTCGATGAGGCGACGATCACCGGCGAATCGATGCCGGTCGGCAAAAGTCGCGGTGCTAAGGTGTTTGAGGCCACGGTGAACCTCAACGCCGTGCTGGTGGTGCGCGTCACCCGCCCGGTCGCGGAAAGCACCGTGGCGCGAATGATCGAACTGGTGACCGAGGCTCAGGCCGCGCGCGCTCCTTCCGAACGGTTCAGCGCCTGGTTCGGCCAGCGCTATACCATCGCGGTGCTGGCCGGCGCGATAATGGCTCTCGTTATATTCCTCGCACTCGGCTGGACAATGCAGGATGCGCTTTATCGCGCCGCGACGCTGCTGGTCGCGGCCAGCCCCTGCGCGGTGGTGATATCGGTCCCGGCCGCGATCCTCTCGGCATTGGCGGCGGCCGCGCGCGGCGGCGTGCTGTTCAAGGGTGGCGCGGCGCTGGAGACGCTGGCAGATGTCGATATCTTCGCCTTCGACAAGACCGGTACGCTGACCACAGGCAAGGCCGAGGTGACGCAGGTGATGGCGTCGGAATCGGGAGCACAGGCCGAAGAGCGGTTCCTGTCATTGATCGCCGGTCTCGAGGCGCATTCCGAACATCCAATTGCCGATGCGATCCGCCGCCACATCGACGAAAAAGGCATAATCGCCGCCGAGGTGCGCGATGTGGAAACCGTGCCCAGTGAGGGGATTACGGGGGAGGATGCCGTGGGCTCGCTCTGGGCCGGCAATCCGCGCATGGCCGCGCGCATGGGCGCATCGCTCGACGCACCCGAATTTGCGCAGCTGACGGACGGCAGCCAGACCGTGGTGTGGCTGGGGCGGGGAGATCGGGTCTATGGTGCGCTCACCGTCGCCGACCGCCCGCGCGAGACCTCGGCCGCCGGACTGGCTGCGCTCAGGACGGCTGGGGTGGGCACTATCGCCATGATGACCGGCGACCGGCGCCCTGTCGGCTTGCGGATCGCCGCGGAACTCGGACTGGAGGCAAAGGATGTCCATGCCGATCTTCTGCCTGAAGACAAGGTCCGGCTGGTGGGCGAACTGGCGAAGAATGGAAAGGTGGCCTTTGTCGGCGACGGGGTGAACGACGCCGCCGCGCTGGCGCGGGCCGATGTCGGCATCGCCATGGGCGCAGCGGGCAGCGACGTCGCCTTGCAGGCAGCCGATGTCGCGCTGTTGTCGGAGGACATGGCCCGCCTTGCCGCCGCGCATCGGTTGGCGCGCCGTACCCGACGGATCATTCGTCAGAATCTGATTTTCGCCATCGGCATGATGCTGCTTCTGGTCGCCTCGAGCCTGTTCTTCGCCCTGCCTCTGCCGCTCGCGGTCGTCGGACACGAAGGCGGCACGGTGCTGGTGGTGCTGAACGGCCTCAGGCTGCTCGCCGACCCGATCCGGGCGCGCAGTGCGACCTCACTGCGACGCCAATCCAACGCCGGCCCTGTAGAGCCTTCATACCAGTCAGGGGTTTGACCGGATGACGGCAATCCCGCCCGAAACCCGCGTAGATGAGGAAACCGATCGATCTTCAGCAGGTGTCGATTGCCGGTCAAGAACCTGTAGTGCGAATGGCGACCGAAGGCGGCGATGACCATGCCAAGCAACAAGAGAACAATTCTCTCCGACAAAACGCGGTTCTTCCAGACGGAACCATTCCGCTGGAGAGAAAAATTCTCACAAGGCCGTTTCCCGGTGCGGGCGCTTCTGAACGTTCGCGATTTGGCAGGCGGCTTTATCGATAGACGATACCGCCATCGGTCAGGATCGACTGTCCCGTGATGTAGTCGGAATCGGCGCCCGCGAGGAAGGCGACCAACGCTGCCACGTCCTCCGGTGTCTGCGCGCGGCCCAAAGCGATGCCCTCGACGTATTTCTTGTAGGTTTCGCCCTTCGGCGTTCCGGTGATCTCGGAAAAGCGCTCGTCGATCTCCACCCACATGTCGGTGCCGACGATGCCGGGGCAGTAGGCGTTCACCGTGATGCCCGCGCTGGCATATTCCTTGGCGGCGGCTTGCGTCAGCGCACGCACGGCGAACTTGGTTGCCGAATAGACGCCGAGCATGGCGAAGCCGTCATGTCCGGCAATCGAGCAGGCATTGATGATCTTGCCCTTCTGACCTCGATCCTTGAATTTCTGCGAAGCCGCCTGGATGCCCCAGAGCACGCCGTCGACATTGATCCGGAAGATCAGGTCCATGTCCTCGGGCGTGACGTCGGCGATCGGCTTGACCTGGGCGATGCCGGCATTGTTGACCATGACGTCGAACCCGCCGAGTTGCTTTTCCGCATGGTCGATAGCGGCGTAGACGTCGTCGCGCTTGCTGACATCGGCGATGACGGTGGTGGCCTTGCGTCCGAGCGCTTCGACTTCCTTGCGAACGGAGTCGAGCTTGTCAGCCTTGACATCGGCCAGCGCGAGGTCGGCGCCTTCCTTTGCAAGCCGCAGCGCAATGCCGCGTCCGATCCCCTGGCCAGCGCCGGTTACCAAAATGACTTTGCCATTCAACGACATGATTTTCTCCTACAGAAAGTTGGCCAATCCTGTGCAGCCAGGATGTTCCCTTTCGGGCAATACAGCCGGAGCAGAACCGACTACACTCGATGATTCCGGTCCATTTAAAGGCCGTGGCCCGGAAATGATGCGACGGCGCCGAAACTGGCAGTAAGGCCACCTCAAGGGGCCTCCCTCAAAAGCAACAGTAATTGTTCGATCCCGCAAGAGTATGACATGATCCCGAATAGATGGTCGAGTGGCATATTTTCAT
Organism: Shinella zoogloeoides; assembly: GCF_022682305.1. Lineage (NCBI taxonomy): Bacteria > Pseudomonadati > Pseudomonadota > Alphaproteobacteria > Hyphomicrobiales > Rhizobiaceae > Shinella > Shinella zoogloeoides. The sequence continues at coordinate 3,385,625 of NZ_CP093528.1, read as the reverse complement.
CGTGCGGTGAGTCGCTGTTGCAGAAGGATACGTAGTTGATGACGGAAGCGGAGCGCTACGACGCTGTCGTGATCGGCAGTGGCGAGGGCGGCAAATACCTCGCCTGGGATATGGCGCAAGCCGGCCAGAAGGTAGCCGTCATGGAGCGGCGCTGGATCGGCGGTTCGTGTCCCAACATCAACTGCCTGCCCAGCAAGAACGAGATCTGGAGCGCGGGTGTCGCTCATACCGTTGCCCATGCCGGGGAGTATGGCGTTGTCGCCGGCCCCGTCTCGGTCGACATGAAGACGGTTGTGGCGCGCAAGCGCGCCATGGTCGAGAGCCTCGTGGCGTTTCATCTCGAGCGCTACGAGGCGACCGGCGCGGAACTCGTCATGGGCAATGCACGCCTCGTCGCGCCTGGGACGATTCAAGTTGCCTTGAACGACGGCGGGATGCGGCGGCTCGCCACTGAAAAGCTGTTCCTCAATCTTGGGACGCATGCAACCATTCCGCCTGTTCCCGGCCTCGCCGAGACCAGGCCGCTCACTCATATCGAGGCGCTCGAACTGGACCGGTTGCCGGCACATCTGATTGTTCTCGGCGGAGGCTATGTCGGCCTTGAACTTGCCCAGGCGTATCGACGTTTCGGCAGTCGCGTCACAGTTGTGGACCGTGGCCCGCGGCTGCTGAAGCGCGAGGATGAGGATGTTTCCGACGAGGTCCGACTGATCCTGGAGGCGGAGGGCGTCGAGGTGCTTTTGTCGGCTGAAGTTGCGAACGTGGAGGGCCGATCAGCCGGAAGCGTGCGCGTCACCGTTCGGACGCCGGATGGTTCGAGAATGATCGAAGGCACAGACATTCTGGTTGCAGCCGGCCGCACGCCCAACACGCGAGGCATCGGCCTTGAAGAGGCAGGGGTTGCGCTGACGGATCCCGGCACCATCAAGGTGAACGATCGCCTGGAGACGACCGCAAAGGACGTTTGGGCCATCGGCGAATGCGCGGGAAGTCCGCAATTCACCCACGCTTCGCTAGATGATTTCCGAATAATCCGGGACAATCTCGACGGTGGAGACAGAACGACCACCGGGCGGCTGATGCCCTATTGCATGTTCATCGACCCGCCGCTGGCCCGCATCGGCATGAGCGAGGCGCAAGCGCGGGCCAATGGAATGGATTTGCGCGTCGTCAAACTGCCGATGAAGGCGGTGCTGCGGACACGGACGACATCGCAGACCGCGGGCTTCATGAAGGCGCTGGTCGATCCGCAGGATCGGATCGCAGGCTTTACCATGATCGGCTCGGAGGCCGGGGAAGTGATGGCCGTGGTGCAGGCGGCCATGCTTGGCGGTCTGTCCTACAGTGTCCTGCGCGATGCGGTTCTTGCGCACCCGACAATGGCCGAGGGGCTGAACGCGCTATTTGGCAACGTAGCGAAACGATGAGTTTTCCAAGTTCCATTGAGGCGGCGGGTTAGAGAATGAACGGACACGATGAGCATCGGCACCATTCGCATGATCATGACCATTCGGGTCATGCGCATCTTGTGACGGACCCGGTCTGCGGGATGGAGGTCGACCCGCAAACCGCAGAACATCGCCTGACCCATGGGGGCCACACTCACTATTTCTGCTCGGCGTCCTGCAATGCGAAATTCGAGGCGGACCCGGCGCGATATCTTGCAGGGGAAGCGTCGCCCATACCGGAAGCGCCCGAGGGCGCGATCTGGACCTGCCCGATGCATCCCGAGATCCGGCAGGACGGGCCGGGAAGCTGCCCGATCTGCGGCATGGCGCTGGAGCCGCTGGTGGTGACGGCCGACAGCGGCCCCAGCCCCGAACTCGCCGACATGACACGGCGTTTCTGGATCGGGCTGGTTCTCGCCGCTCCGGTCTTCGTGCTCGAAATGGGCGGTCATCTTTTCCCGGCCCTGCACCATCTGGTGCCAATGCGGATATCGATCTGGATTCAGCTCGTTCTGGCGACGCCGGTGGTTTTGTGGTGCGGATGGCCGTTTTTCGAGCGCGCCTGGGCCTCGCTGATCAATCGCAGCCTCAACATGTTCACTTTGATCGCCATGGGCACCGGCGTCGCCTGGGCCTACAGCATCGTCGCCGCCCTTGCGCCGGGAATTTTCCCCGCCGCTTTCCGCGCGGAAGATGGCACGGTCGCGGTCTATTTCGAGGCGGCGGCGGTCATCACCGTTCTGGTGCTGCTTGGCCAAGTGCTGGAACTGCGCGCCCGCGAACAGACCTCGGGCGCGATCAGGGCGCTGCTTGATCTGGCGCCGAAGACGGCGCGGCGCATCGGCGATGACGGCACAGAGGAAGACGTGCCGGTCGAGCACGTTATTCTCGGCGACAGGCTGCGCGTGCGGCCCGGCGAGACCGTGCCGGTCGATGGCGTGGTGGAGGACGGACGCTCATCGCTCGACGAGGCGATGGTTACCGGCGAATCCATGCCTGTCACCCGCACTGTGGGCGATCAGGTCATCGGCGGTACGCTGAACCAGACCGGGGCGCTGGTGATCCGTGCGGAAAAGGTCGGCCGCGATACGATGCTGTCGCGGATCGTCCAGATGGTCGCCGATGCGCAGCGTTCGCGTGCGCCGATCCAGCGCATGGCCGACCACGTCTCGGGCTGGTTCGTACCGCTGGTCATCGTCATCGCAATTCTCGCCTTCATTGTCTGGGGCATCTGGGGGCCGGAGCCGCGCTTTGCCTATGGGCTGGTCGTGGCCGTTTCGGTGCTGATCATCGCGTGTCCCTGCGCACTTGGGCTGGCGACGCCAATGTCGATCATGGTTGGCGTCGGCAAGGGCGCTAGTGCCGGCGTCCTGATCAAGAACGCCGAGGCGCTCGAGCATATGGAAAAGGTCGACACGCTGGTGGTCGACAAGACCGGCACGCTCACCGAGGGCAAGCCGTCGGTGACGGCGGTCGTTGCGGCGGCCGGCTTCGACGAAACGGAAATCCTGCGGCTTGCCGCCGGTGTCGAGAAGGCGTCGGAACATCCGCTGGCATTGGCGATCGTGGAGGCGGCGGAGAAGAAGGGCATCGCCATCCCGCCCGTAGTGGATTTCGACTCTCCGCTTGGCAAGGGCGCGCTCGGCAGCGTCGAAGGCAAGGCGATCGTGGTCGGCAATGCGGTGTTCCTCAAGGAACACGACGTCGACGTTGCGGAATTGTCCGGCCAGGCAGATGCGTTGCGTCATGATGGCGCCACCGCGATCTATATCGGGATCGATGGCAGGGCCGGCGGCATCTTCGCCATCGCCGATCCGGTCAAGGCGACGACGCAGGAGGCGCTGAACGCGCTGCATGGCGAGGGCATCCGCATCGTCATGCTGACCGGCGACAATAAAACCACGGCCGAAGCCGTCGCGCGGCAACTCGGCATCGATGAGGTTGAAGCGGACGTGCTGCCGGACGCAAAGAGCGCGGTCATAAGCCGGCTCAAGGCAGAAGGCCGGGTGGTGGCGATGGCGGGCGACGGCGTCAACGACGCGCCCGCGCTTGCCGCCGCCGATGTCGGGATCGCCATGGGCTCGGGCACCGATGTCGCCATCGAAAGCGCCGGCGTCACCCTGCTCAAGGGCGATCTGATGGGGATCGTCAAGGCGCGGCGGTTATCCGAGGCGACGATGGCGAACATCCGCCAGAACCTGTTCTTCGCCTTCATCTACAATGCCGCCGGCATCCCGGTTGCCGCAGGCGTGCTCTACCCTTCTTTCGGCCTGCTCCTGTCACCGATCATCGCAGCAGCCGCCATGTCGCTGTCGTCGGTCAGCGTCATCGCCAACGCGCTGCGGTTGCGGGGTCTGAAACTGTGACTGAAACGCTGACGCGACTGACGCCCTGGCGTCAGTCGTAGGCGAGGGCGTCAGTCGCGCCAGTAATTGTTGGCGGCCGCCACCGTCTGGAAATGGATGGCGATCACCTGTGAGGAGGCGATCAGTTGCGCGGTGTCCTGATCGTAAGCCGCGCGCAGCTTGTCGCGAATTTCTGCGGACGGTTGGGTGACCTTGACGCCGACCCGCGCCATTTTGGTGGCAAGGTCGAACCCCTCCTGCGGGGTCGCTGTCTTGAGTGAGGGAAGCCAGATGTCAGCCATGTTTTTTCCTTCCAGAGAATATGAATACGCAACAACCGTAATCTACCCGAGCAGCCGACGAAAGCATCAACCCGCGATGCGCTTCGCCTCCAGGCGTCACGCCTGAAACGCCCTTTCGTGCGGGAAATCCCTTCCGGCGATGTAAGCTTCTTCCGCCGGCGTCGATTCTCGGCCGAGGACGTTATTGCGGTGCGGATGACGGTCGAAAGCGGCGATGACCTTGCGTACGTCGCCAGCCTGATCCACCAGCGACTGGTATATCGGTTGAAGGGAAGCGGACGCTTCCGCCGCTATCTCTTCGCGAAGCCTGATGAGCAGGTCGATGCGCGCGAGGTGATCCGGGCCTTCGCAATGGCCAAGGGGCTGACTGTAGACGATTCTGAACCAGGGCATGTCCAGCGATGCGTAGTGGCCGTTCGAAAACCCCTCCATCGCCAGCGACAGCGCGGCAGGGTCCTGCGCGAATGCGCGCTGTGTGTTGCGCCAGAGCGAGCGCGAGAACTGGTCGAGCACGATGATTAGCGCCAGCCTGCCTTCGGGGTCGCTGGTCCAGTCGTCGAGATCGCCTGAAGCTGCGCTTCTCGTGAGGTCGGCGAAGCGCTCGACGATCATGTCATCCGCTCCGCCGTGCAGCCGCCACGACCAGTGATCGCGGTGAGTTTCAGCCTTTATCTGTGAGGAGCGGCCTTCGGGAAACCAGAAGTCGAAAACGTCGTTCCATGGGGCGGTCCTGGCATTCATGTCGATCCTTTCCGACAAATGCGAGCGATGAGACAGGGTTGACGTCGCAAAAACAACAGACTCCGCATCGCTGCGGGGTCTGCGAGGAGGCTTCAGCCTCGCGCGGCCACAGTTGCGGGCCGGGCGGTGGCGACCTTTGAGGCCCTCCCGCCGGGTGCGGTCGTCTTCGGCATGCGCAGAAGGCGCATGCCGTTGGCGATGACGATCAGCACCGAAAGTTGGTGGACCAGCATGCCGCCGGCCATATGGACATTGCCGGAGAACACGCCCGCCAGCAGTCCGGCCACCGTCACCAGTGCGATGACGAGGTTCTGGCGCATATTGCCCAGCGTTGCGCGCGAGATCGCCATCGCCTCGGGGATCTTGCCGAGATCGTCTTTCAGGAGCGCGATGTCGGCGGTCTCGATGGCGACGTCGCTGCCGGCGGCGCCCATGGCGATCGAGGTGTCGGCGGCGGCAAGAGCGGGGGCATCGTTGATGCCGTCGCCGACCATGGCGACATGCGCGCCATCCGCCTTCATCTTCCGGATCAGTTCCAGCTTGTCCTCGGGCATCAGCCCGGCATGGACCTCGTCGATACCGACCTCGCGGGCGATGGCTTCGGCTGCGCCATGCTGGTCGCCGGTCAGCATGACCACACGGCCTATGCCGATGTTACGCAGCCGGGTGATGGCTTCCGCCGCGCCTTCACGGGCCATGTCGGACATGCCCAGCATCCCGATCAACTGCCCGTCACGCGCCACCAGGATCGGCGTCTGGCCATTGGACAGCAGACGGTCCAGAGCGGCTTCGCCCTCCTGGCCCAGCGCAATGCCGAGCGTGTCCATGAGGCGCCGGTTGCCGGCGGCGATGATGCGGCCGTCGATGCGGGCGCTCAGGCCCATGCCGGCATGTTCCTCCAGCGATTCGAGCGTGGAAAGCGGCCCCTGCTCGCGGCCGGCCTCGACGATCGGACGGCCGAGCGGATGGGTCGATCCGGTCTCGGCGGTCGCAGCCAGATGCAGCAACTCGGCCTCGGCAATGCCGCCGAGCGCGACGATAGAGGCGAGCTGCGGCTTGCCTTCCGTCAGCGTGCCGGTCTTGTCGAGCGCCAGCGTATCGATGCGGCCCGCACTTTCCAGATGCTGGCCGCCCTTGATCAGGATGCCGCTGCGCGCCGCCCGGCCGATGCCGGCGACGATGGAGACCGGCGTCGAGATGACCAGCGCGCCGGGGCAACCGACGACCAGCAGCGTCAGCGCCAGGCGGATGTCCTGCGTCACCGCGAAGGCGGCGACCGCGAGCCCGATGATCGACGGCGTATACCATTGCGCAAAGCGCTCGATCATGCGCTGGCTCGGGGCCTTTTCCTCCTGCGCTTCCTCGACGCGCTGAATAATGCGGGCAAGGGTGGTGTCGGCGCCGACATTGGTGGCGCGGATGCGCAGCAACCCGTTCTCGGCGATCGTTCCTGCATGGACGTGGCTGCCAGGCGCTTTCTCGGCCGGCATCGGCTCACCGGTAATCGCCGCCTCGCTGACGGCGGCGGTGCCTTCGGTTACTTCACCATCCACCGGGATGCGTTGACCGGCCCTGACCAGCACGGTCTCGCCAAGCTGGACCATATGCGCCGGCACCTCGACGGGATCGCCGTCGCGCAGCACGGTCGCGGTGGCGGGCGCGGCATCAAGCAATGCCTTCAGCGCGCCACGGGTCTGCCCCATGGTGCGCGCCTCCAGCCAGCCGCCGAACATGAACAGGAAGGTGACGGCCGCCGACTCCCAGACTTCGCCAATAATGAGCGCGCCGACCGCCGCGACGGTGACGAGCAATTCGATGCTGAAATGCTTTACACGCAGCGAGCGCCAGGCACGGATCGCGATGTCGGAGCCGGCAAGAAATGCGGCCGCGACCATCAGCGCGGTCCATGCCTCGACCATGCCGAAGCCGTAGCGCGCCAGAAGACCGGCCGCGATCAACCCGCCGCTGCCGACCGTCAGCCAGAAACGCCGCCGTGCCGGATGCACGAAGGCGCTCTTGATCCTGCTGACAAGATTGCTCATCTCCTCGCTCCTTTCATCTTCATCCATGTCGGAAAAGCGTGCCTGCCGCGCCGGCACGCGGCGCGGCGAAAAAGGCGGAGTGCCGATCAAAAGGCGGCAGGCCGCGCCTCGTAGCCGGTTCCACGCACTGCCTCGACCAGCGCTTCAACGCTCGATTGCGCGGGGTCGTGCTCGACCTCGATCTTGCCGGTGTTGAAGCGCACCTCGGCCTTTGCCACACCGGGAAGGGCGTTGAGCGCCTTCTCGATCTTGGGTACGCAGGAGGGGCAGGAAAGCTCATCGCTGCGAAGGATGGTTTTCTGGGTCATGATCGGGTTCCTTTCGATAGTGGGGAAGGGGTGTCCCCTGCCTCATTGATCTAAGGGTTTGACCCCGCATTGCGATTGGTGAAACCGGCAAGCCAGGCTTGCATGAATGCACAGGCCGCTGCCTTGGTTCTGGTTCGTCGGGCGACGACATGGGGAGCTGTGGTGGAATTGCCGCCTAAACCAAAGGGATTTCCGTGCGTAAATGCACAGGTCGACAAGTCTCGATTCCCTGGCGGATGCTTTGATGTGGACGCGCCGCTGCTGGAAGGACAGCTTGAGGATACTCTTACCAAAGTCGCATCGGCGACACGACCATATGCGAAAGTCTTATGGGGAGACTTGAGTGAGATCAACGACGAGCTAACATTTTTGCAATAAACCAATGAAATGGAGCATATCATGCGTGGATTTGTTGATGACATCGAGGAACTGACCGAAGGAAACACGGATTTTCGCCGTGTTCTTTATACGGCAAGAAATATGCAGCTCGTGCTGATGGCGCTTCAGCCCGGCGAGGAGATCGGCGAAGAGGTTCACGACGACGGCGATCAGTTCTTCCGTGTCGAGGACGGCGAAGGCGAAATCCTGATCGACGGCAATGTGAGCAGGATCAGGGCCGATATGGCCATGATCGTACCGGCCGGTGCGCGGCATAACGTCAAAAACACCGGGAATGAGCCGCTGAAGCTTTATACGATCTACAGCCCTCCCGAGCACGTCGACGGTGTCGTTCATCCAACCAAGGCTGAAGCCGACGCCGCGCATGAACACTTCGACGGCAAGACCACCGAATAACGCCGTTGCGCAAGCAGTGACTTGCGGCGACAACATCCATGAACGGTGTTCCTGCTTGCCCTCCCGCACCGAACCGCGAGAGGGCAGCTCTTTACTAGGAGATGACGTGAAGACCCCGATGCGCACCGGCCTTCCTGCCGCACGGCTGGGATTGCCCTTCAGAATCTGACATTCGTCATCGGTGCCGTAGTGGTGCGGGTCATCGGTGGTCTGTTCTTCGAACTGCCGTTGACCCTGCTCACCGTTCGCGATGGAGAAGCGCCGGTGCATTCAGGACGGCATCTATTGAATCGCGCAAATGGGGCGGCGAGTTGTTCCGGTGCAACCTGGGGAACGGTCGAAAGAGGCCCTATGAGAATTTGAGGCCGAGTCTCTTCCGTCTGGCAGGAGCCGCTGGCGGTTCTTCGACGGGCTTTGGCTTGCGTCCTAATCCCATCGATTTTGCCAGTGCGGAACGCGCTGCGGCGTAGTTTGGCGCGACCAGCGGATAGTCTGCCGGCAGGCCCCATTTCGCACGATATTCGTCCGGGGTGAGGCCATGGTGGGTCGACAAGTGGCGCTTCAGGGATTTGAACTGTTTTCCGTCCTCGAGACAGACGATGTAGTCCGGCGTCACCGACTTCTTGATTGGGACTGCGGGCTTTTTGGATTCTGATACGACTTCCGTGGGGACATCGGTCTGCTGCAGCAGGCTCGTATACACCCTGGAGATCAAGCCGGGCAATTCGGCGACAGGTACAGGATTGTTCGACACATAGGCCGAAACGACATCTGCGGTCAGCTCGATTAGCCTGTCTGTTGATTTCCGCTGAGAGCTGACCCGGGATTTTCGCCGAGAAGTGACCCGCCTCTTGTCCGTCGTCAGAACATTTGGCGCTGATGGCTGCTTGATTTAGCGGAGTGTCGGCCTCGATCTTTGGTTGATGTTAAGCGGCGAGTTTGCGGTGCTGCAAGCGCCGGAGCTCGATCGTCTGTCGTTTGATCCTTTCTCGTTGTTCGATGATAGCAGAGGCCCTGCCGAAGTAGGCGTCGGCCGGGGTCACGTTGCCAAGGCTCTCGTGGTGGCGTCGGTGATTGTAATACTCGACGAAGGCTTCGATCTGGCGTTCGAGATCGCCCGGCAGGAAGTAGTTCTCCAGCAGGATGCGGTTCTTGAGCGTCTGATGCCAGCGCTCGATCTTGCCCTGGGTCTGCGGATGAAGCGGAGCGCCGCGGACATGGCTCATGCCGTTGGCGTCGATCCATTCGGCGAGTTCGCTGGCGATGTAGGGCGGCCCGTTGTCGCTGAGCAGTTTTGGCTTGTGCAACACCCTGGCGCTGTCACAGCCTGAAGCCGTAAGGCCCAGTTCCAGCGTTTCGGTCACGTCCTGGGCCCGCATGGTCGTGCACAGCTTCCAGGCGATGATGTAACGGGAGAAGTCGTCGAGCACGGTCGACAGATAGACCCAGCCCCAGCCGATGATCTTGAAGTAGGTGAAGTCTGTCTGCCACATCTCATTGGGACGCATGGTCTTGTCCCTGAACTCGTCGGCGGCCTTGATCACCACGAAGGCCGGGCTGGTGATGAGGTCATGGGCCTTGAGCAGGCGATAGACGGTCGCCTCGGACACGAAGTAGCGCTTCTCATCGGTGAAGCGCACCGCCAGCTCACGTGGTGACAGCTCGGACTGTTCCAGCGCCATGTCGATGATCTGGCTCTGGACCTCGGCGCTGATGCGGTTCCACACCCGGTTCGGCCGGGAAGGACGGTCCTCCAACGCCTCCGGGCCGCCTTCGACGTAGCGGTCATACCAGCGGTAGAAGGTGCGCCGCGCAATGCCGAGCTGATCCAGCGTCTTCTTCGCCGGAAGGTGCGACTGCTCGACGATCTTGATGATCTCGAGCTTTTCGGATGCGGGGTATCTCATTCGTCGTCGCCCCCATCCGCGATCATGCTTTTTTTGAGCAGACGGTTCTCCAGCGTCAGGTCGGCGACTGCCTCCTTCAGCGCGCGGGTCTCGCGACGAAGGTCCTGCACTTCACCGGTCGTCGCAGCACGGGCCGTGTCGCCTGCCAGTCGCCGCTTGCCGGCTTCCAGGAATTCCTTCGACCAGGTGTAGTAGAGGCTCTGCGCAATCCCCTCCTTGCGGCACAACTCGGCAATGCTGTCTTCGCCACGAAGGCCATCCAGCACGATCCTGATCTTGTCTTCCGATGAAAAGTGCCGCCGTGTCGCCCGGCGGATGTCTTTGACCACACCCCGGTCCTCCCAGTTTCTTACTTGGCTGCTCTGTTCGTGCGCGCGGCTATATCAGCGCACCGCGCCATGAGCGCTTCGAACGGCTCCTCGTCGTCGAAGAGCAGTCCATCCTCAACCATGCGGGCATAGTCATCCTCCAACGCCTTCGCGCCATCGCCGACCGGCACGAGTTGCAAGCCGCCGCTGACAGCCGCTGCATAGTCGATCGGCGTGCGGTCGGCAGCCTTCTCTGCGAAGAACATCGACTTGTGCCGGGCGACAGCGTTGGCCAGGTCGCGATCGGCAAAAGCGGCTTCCGCAAAGCCGGCTTCGTCCAGTCGGACAACATCGTGCCAATGTCGCGCGAAGCGGTCGCCGCGCAGCCGCTCCTGGAGGCAAAAGACGTGGATGGCGGTCGCCTTCTCCCAGAAGGTCCGCTCCGCGTGCATGACGCGCGGCCGCGCCGTCGGAAACACCAGGCCGTCGATCAGGCCGGCCGCGTCGCAGACGACGTCGCGCAAGCTCGCGGGTTCGCCCGTCGAGCGCCCGCCGAACTCCAGCATGACGCTTGGAGCCACATAGCCGGACCCGGCTGCGGTCGCCTCATAGTCGATGAAGAGCTTCTCATCCTCGACCCGGACGGCCGCCGCCAGACCTTCGACGGCCAGTGCGGTCTCGATCACAGGCTGCACGGTGTCCGCGACCCATGCCGGTAACCGCCGACGGACCTCGCTGGACCAGCGCTTTTCCTCGCTTCGTGTCTTCGGCAGACCCTCGCCATTGTCCCCGACCAGATCGGGCGCAATCGCCCGAATGTCGTAGGTCAGATCCACGTCCTCCGAAAACCGGCGAATGACCTGATAGGCTTTCGACAGCGACGTGCCGCCCTTGAACACCAGATGCTCGCCGAGCGGTGCCGCGTAGAGGGTCGCCAGCGCCCACACCACCCACACATCCTTTTCGAGAAGATGGGTGGGACGACCCGAACGGTCGGCGACGACGCTCAACGCGTCACGCCGATCCTCGGCCGAAAGCTGGAGGAAAACGTCAGCCATAGGCCGCCTTTCCGACGCTCTGCGCGAGCCATGTCGGAAGCTGCGGCGCGGCGGCGACCAGTTCGCCGAACACGCCGGGCGGCATCTTCCGCTTCAAGGTCGTGAGCGCGGCCTCCGCCTTTTCGGGGCCGAGCCAGGCCAGCGCCCGCACGGCCTCGCCTGCGGGGCGGTTGGCCAGGGCCAGTTGCCAGCGCGGCGCGTGCCGCAATTCGACGACCTGCTTGCCGAGGTGTATCTTTCGGCTGCGTCCGGAGGTCAGATAGACCGAGCGGACGGGCACCTGCGTCGTCAAGCCAAGCGCGTTCGCCGCGGCGGCTCCGTTCGAGACGATGATCTCCCCTTTTTGGGTCGCGAGGGCCTCGACAGCCTGCTCGACCGAAGGTGCGCGCGTGCCAAACCGACTGGCGATGGGGCGCAGATAGACGCCACGACCGGCGCGGATGAGCTGCCCGCGCTCGGACAGACGCGACAATGCCTGATCCACGGCCGCCCGGTTTCCGAGGTGGAGCAGGCCCTTGGCGGACACGGGCATCCCTTCGGGAAGTCCCGTCGCATGTGCCAGAATCTGTTCGGTCAGCCGTGTCATCGTCTTTCTCCTGTTGGAAATATACGCGAGTTTCTGACAGTTTTCAAGGAAGCGCAGGGGAACATACCGAATAGGGGGAAAGCCTTCCCCTGCGGCCGAGCCTTGGTCTCTACCTACCCCTTCTGCGGGGAGATCCCCGCAACGCCCCCTTCCGAGTGAGAGTGCGGGCGGATTTTCCGTGACGGGTTAAGAGCTGGAGGAGAGGCTTCCGGCACCCGTCGCGGAGATCATCCCGATGGCCAGACAGGGTCGTAACCTCGCGGAAGGTGGCGCGCGCAGCAACCTTTACGACGACATCACCAACAAGATCATCGCCGAGCTGGAGCAAGGGCGGTTGCCATGGGTCCAGCCTTGGGGTGCGTCGCCTGATACCGCCCCGCTGGGCCTGCCGAGAAATGCTTCAACCGGCCGGTCCTATTCCGGCATCAATATTCTCATCCTCTGGGGGGCTGTCATCCAGCATGGTTTCCCCGCTCAGGCGTGGCTGACGTTCCGCCAGGCGCTTTCGCTTGGCGGCAATGTCAGGAAGGGCGAGCGTGGCACGACTGTCGTTTATGCCGACCGTTTCACCCCCGAGGACGAGAAGCGCCGTGCCCGCGAAACGGGTGAGGATGCGCATGCCATTCCGTTCCTGAAGCGGTTCACGGTCTTTAACGCCGCGCAATGCGATGGCCTACCCGATGAGATCACGGCAGTCGCGCCGCCACCGCCGCCGGGCCTTATCGAACCTCAGGTCGAGGCGCTGATCCGGGCTACCGGCATTGACTTCCGTATTGGCGGCAATCGCGCCTTCTATATGCCGTCGCTCGACTATGTGCAGGTGCCGCCTCCGCAAGCCTATTTCGAGCCGATCAACTGGCACAGGACGGCCCTGCATGAGCTGGGGCACGCCAGCGGCCATCACAGCCGCCTCAACCGCGATCTGACCGGCTCGTTCGGCTCGAAGAAATACGCCTTCGAGGAAATGATTGCCGAACAGACCGCGGCCTTCAGTTGCGCCGCGCTCGGGATCATGCCGACCGTCCGCCATGCCGATTACATCGGGTCGTGGCTGGAGGTCATGCGCGAGGATTCCCGCGCGATTGTCCGCGCGGCCTCGCAGGCCAGCAAGGCGGCGGACTGGCTGCTGTCGCATCTGCTTGCCGAAGACACCGGGGAGTCGGATGCGAGCGAAACCGACCGGAGGGCGGCGGCATGATCCTCCTGACAGGCGCACAGCAGGACCGCCTGCTGGCCAATGGTCGCCAGCGCGATCAAGATCACATCCCGGTCGTGAAGTTCTTCAATCCCCTCGGTGAAGGCGTCTGGCTCGCTACCGAGCTGGATGAGGATGGCGACATCATGTTCGGCCTGGCGGATCTCGGCCATCCCGAACTGGGTTCGTGGAGCCTTGGCGAGATGCAGTCAGTCCGGCTGCCATTTGGCATGGTCATCGAGCGCGATCTGCTGTTCACCGGCGATTTCCCGATCTCGGTCTGGGCCGAGGCCGCCCGTGAGACCGGCAGCATCCGCGCCGCCGAGCGTTTGCTCTACGGCGTCGGCGCGAGCTTTTCCCGCACATCCGCCGATACAGAAAACCGGAGTGCCTGATTTCCGGGTTTCAGGTTCTGCGGCTGGCGTCGCTCTCTTCAGAGGAAGAGGGCGGCGCTTCGCTTCGTGACGGGCTGATAGCCGGAGAGAGAGGCTCACCGGCGTCCGTCATGGAGTCACTGACATGGCCACTGCCGTTCAGAAGATCACCCTGTCGTCCTCGCGCGACATTCCCTTCAACAAGCTGGTGCTCAGCCAGTCCAACGTCCGGCGCGTCAAGGCCGGCATCTCGGTCGAGGAACTGGCCGAGTCCATCGCCCGCCGCGGCCTGATCCAGTCCCTGCATGTCCGTCCGGTGGTGGATGCCGGGGGCAAGGAAACCGGCATGTTCGAGGTGCCCGCCGGCGGTCGCCGGTTCCGGGCGCTGGAACTGCTGGTCAAGCAGAAGCGCCTCGCCAAAAGTGCGCCGGTCCCGTGCGTGGTGTCGGAGGCCAGCGCCGATGTGCTGATCGACGAGGTATCGCTCGCCGAGAATATCGAGCGCGCTCCGCTGCATCCGCTCGATCAGTTCCGCGCTTTCCAGGCCATGCGCGAAAAGGGCATGACCGAGGAAGCCATCGCCGCCGCCTTCTTTGTGGATGCCAAGGTGGTGAAGCAGCGCCTGCGTCTGGTTTCCGTCTCACCGGCATTGCTCGACGTCTATGCCGAGGACGGCATGACGCTGGAACAACTCATGGCCTTCAGCGTCAGTTCTGACCATGCCCGTCAGGAGCAGGTCTGGGAAGCGATCAGGGATGGCTGGCAGAAGGAACCCTACCACATCCGACGCCTGCTGACCGAAACCACAGTCCGCGCCGCCGACAAACGGGCGGTGTTCGTTGGTATCGATGCCTATGAAGAGGCTGGCGGCTGCGTGCTGCGTGATCTCTTTCAGCAGGACAATGGTGGCTGGCTGCAAGATCCGGTGCTGCTCGACCGGTTGGTGGGCGAAAAACTGAAGGCCGAGGGCGAAGCCATCGCCGCCGAGGGCTGGAAATGGATCGAGGTCGCCATCACCTTCCCCTATGGTCACGACCATGGCCTACGCCAGATTGTCGGCACCACGGTCGATCTGAGCGAAGAGGAACGCGCCACCCGCGAAGCATTGCGCGACGAGTATGACCGGCTTGAAGTCGAATATGGCGAGGCGGACGAGCTGCCTGACGAGATCGACGCCCGCTTGGGTGAGATCGAACTGGCTCTGGAAACCTTCGAGCGCCGTCCGATGACCTTCGAGCCGGACCAGATCAGCATGGCGGGTGTCTTCATCAGCATCGACGCCGATGGCGCATTGCTGATCGAGCGCGGCTATGTTCGCGCCGAAGATGAAACGCCTGCGGAACCGGAAGCTGAAATCGTTGACCCGGAAACCGGCGAGGTGATCCAGCGGTCAGAACCGGAGGTAAGCCGCATGGGTGCAGTTATCACGCTGGGCGGCCAGGCGGTCGAAACTGAGGAGGAAGACGAGGCCGACATCATCAAGCCGCTGCCCGATCGCCTGGTCAGCGAGCTGACCGCGCATCGCACGCTGGCGCTGCGGGATGCGGTGGCAGTAAACCCGCATGTCGCTATGACGGCACTGCTGCACAGGCTGGCCATGGATTGCTTCATGCCGCATTCCAGCAAGGGATGCCTCGAAGCCCAGGTCCGGGAGGTTCATCTGCCCGCACAGGCCGAGGATCTGCGCGACAGCGCGTCGGCCAAGGCTATCGCTGACCGCCACGAACGCTGGTGCGATCATGTCCCGGCAGACGATGCCGCCCTCTGGGATTGGCTGACCGATCTGGACGATGGTTCGCGCATGGAGTTACTCGCCCATTGCGTCAGCTTCGGTGTCAATGCGCTCTATGAGAAGCCGAACCCTTACAGCGGCACGGGCGTCAGCCAGCACGGGCTGGACATCCGCCTGTCGCAGGCTGACCGGCTGGCCCGTTCGACCGGCCTCGACATGGTGGCCGTGGGCTGGCGGCCGACGGTCGGCAATTATCTCGGCCGCGTGACCAAGCCGCGTATCCTTGAAGCTGTACGTGAAGGGGCCGGAGACCGGGCCGCCGAGTTGATCGGACATCTCAAGAAGGGCGACATGGCCAAGGAAGCCGAACGCCTGCTGGCGGAAACCGGCTGGCTGCCTGAGCCGCTGCGCATGGCGGACGAGGGTATCGAAGTCGACCCGGCATCGGGCACTGCGGCGGAAGCCGACAATCTGCCCGATTTCCTCTCCGGCGATGGCGAGGACGACCCCGCTGACGATGAGGAAGAACAGCATATGGTCGCTGCTGAATAGCACTCATGCGGGGCGGCTTCGGTCGCCCCGTTCTAACCGCTCCGTTTCCGTAACTCGCCCGATCCTCGTGATCGGGCTTTTTCTTTGGAGAGCCGCCATGGCTGCCAGCATCGACGTTGATGAAATATTTGCTCAGGATCGGGAAAACCGTCCGCTGGAGCGTACACTGCCCTGGGAGGAAAGCCGCGACGGCATGACCGTTGTTGTGGAGCCAAAGCCCCATTGGGCCGAAGATATGCGCGTTTTCCGGCTCGATGCCCGTGAATACTGCCGCTATGCCGAATGGACTGCCCATGGCGGCCGTGCGCGCTTCTATGGTCACATCGATACATCGGGCGACGATCTGATGATGAAAGCCCGCGCGATGGTTGCCCGCGAAATTGCCGATGGGCTTTGGAGCTGAAGACCCGATCGCAGGGTCTCTGGCCGTGAGGATGGGATGTCTGCACCGGACGGGCCCAATCCGGCTTCACCATGCAATCCGCCATCCCGATCAGGACAAGCGGCAGCCATCTCTGGCCTGAAGGAACACGATCCTGATGCCAGCATGGTGGCAAGGCTGACGCGGCAGAGCATCTGCGACGGGTATCCGGCATCCTGTCAGATGCGAAAAACCACCCCCGCTTCCATTCGCAAACCTTGGTCCGATCCGTCTCTTTGACATTCAACCCCAAAGGGGTCGGCTTACGCGCGCGTGCCGCCCTCGGGGATTCGGGAAAAGTCCGAACGCCCTCGGGTGATTGCAGATCCGGTCAGACACTTCGGGCGCCTGTCGCGCGGGGGATGGTCCCCCGCCTCCCAAAGACAGGAGCCGGAACCCATGTCCTATGCAGATGCCACCGCCTTCGCCGCCAGCCTTGCCGCCACGCTGATGGTTTCGATCGTTGTGTTCCAGGCCGGAGACGGCACCCACGCCGCGTGCCCTGCCGCCGAGTTCGACGGCGACGACGACATGGTGAAGCTGGAGCTGGACCCGTGGGAATAAGGCGCGAAAGCGCCTCATCCCCGACGGCCCGAGCGCGGCAGCCCGCGCTTCGGGCCTTCAGCGCCTCGCGATGGTTCCCATCGCCGGCAGCGGAACCGGGAACGAGCCCGGTCAGAGAGGAAGAGTGCGGGCCGTTCGGCCGTGACGGGTTGAGGGTCGGAGAGAGAGGCTCACCGGCGCCCGTCATGGAGTGATCCCGATGACCTTTGCCCGTTCCGAAACCTTCCGTTCCATCGGCCAGATTCTGGCTGCCGATGTTCTGCCCGCGCTTTATCGGTCGCAAAAGCTGCCGCTGCGTATCTCATGCCTTGGCGTGGCCAGTTATGACGCCAGTGACGCGGCGAACGGTTTTGACCGCGTGATCCCGCTTGGCGAATGCCCGTCACCGGAAGAGGCCATCCAGGCCGCAGCCTTGCGCCTGTCGCGCGGTGATATTCGCACGGGGCCGGACAGCTTTCCGTATTTTCAGCCGCGCATCATGCTCATTCAGGACCGAGATCAGCGCCTGGTCCTCGCCGGTGAAATCCGCGCCGGCATTATCCTCTGGCAACAGCCAGTCGCATCCGATGCCGAGGCACGCAGGATCGTGACCGAGGCCAGCCGCTTGCGCGGTATGGCATTCCGGGCCTCGGACCCCGGTGATGCGAGACGGCTGCGTTATCGCGCCGCTGCGCTGGAGGCCCGGTTGGTCGATCCCTTCTGGCGCGAAACCTCGGCCGATCTGCTCCGCCTGCCGCAGGCCGCCTGAGCTTAACCCTTTCCATCCCATTCGGCTCGGCCATACGCCGGGCCATGTCATGTCTGGAGACCGCCATGCCCGACTATTACACGCATTTTTCTTGCCTCCTCGACGTAGGCACCCCCGAAAACGCTGCCCGCGCGCTTGATCTCTACAACGCTCTGGCGGATGACAATGCCGCCGAAGATCCGCCCTCGGATGGCTTCCTGCTCTCCATCCAGCCAGAACATGGTGGCACACAGCTCTGGATGCGTGATGATGTCACCGGCGATCCCGAGCATGTCATCCAGTTCGTCAAACGCTGCGCCACTGAATTCCGCCTGACGGGCCTATGGGGCCTTCAATACGCAAACAGTTGTTCCAGGCCGAGAATCGACGGCTTCGGCGGTGGTGCGCATGTCCTCGATCTTGCCACCGGCGAAACAGTGGACTGGATCTATACTGACGGCTGGCTTTCCTCAGTTTTGGAAGGGAGAGATCCCTATGCCTGAGATCATCGAAACCACCGTCTATCGCTTGGGAGAACTTTCCGACGCGGCGAAGGACAAGGCCCGCGCCTGGTATCGTGAGGGCGGCTTCGACTATGACTGGTACGATGCCGTCTATGAGGATTTCCAGCGCATCGCCGAAATCCTCGGGCTCAACCTCAAGACCCGCACCGTCCGGTTGATGGACGGCGGCACACGGCAGGAACCGTGCATCTGGTTCCGGGGCTTCTGGTCACAAGGGGACGGTGCCTGCTTCGAATCTCTCTATTCCTACCGCAAACAGGCGCCGCACCTGATCCGGGAATACGCCCCGCAGGACACCGAACTGCACCGCATCGCCGATGCCCTTCAGGCGATCCAGCGCCGAAACTTCTATCAGATTCGCGCAGAGGCGAGCCATCGCGGCCATTATTATCACGAATACTGCATGTCGATCTCGGTCGAGCGCGACAGCCCGACCTGGCAGGACATGACCGCTGATGCCGAGAAGACGATCATCGAGGCGTTGCGCGATCTGGCCCGCTGGCTCTACCGCCAGCTTGAGCGCGAATATGACTATCTGTCCTCGGACGAAGCGGTCGATGAAACCATCGCCGCCAATGAATACACGTTCACCGAAGCCGGTCGCCGCTTCGGATGATCCCGAGAAGACACTGACAAGCGCCCCGCCGTCCGGTCGGGGCGCTTTTTCATGCTGCGCTTTGAGAGTGAGAGGTGGGCCGGAAAGGGTCAGGTCCGGGTGGTCGAGAGAGAGCGCTGTCCGGGCTTGTCCTTCCCGCTCTCCTGAGGTTCCCGACATGAACATGGTTTTCCCCGTAGCCGATCCGGTCACACCGTTGGCGGCCACGCCTGCGAT
Organism: Shinella zoogloeoides; assembly: GCF_022682305.1. Taxonomy (NCBI): domain Bacteria; kingdom Pseudomonadati; phylum Pseudomonadota; class Alphaproteobacteria; order Hyphomicrobiales; family Rhizobiaceae; genus Shinella; species Shinella zoogloeoides. The sequence goes on along the minus strand of NZ_CP093528.1, from coordinate 3,366,864 downwards.
CCTGGCTGCGGCCAATCTCCTGCTCCCCCATCTCGAACGGGGTCAGCGTGTCGATGCCGCCACCTTGCGCGGTGCTATGGAAACGGCCTTCGGCGCATCCGATGCTACCGGCGCGTGGGACTGGAAGATGGCTTATGAGGCGTGCGAGGTCGCCACAGTTCTCTTCCTGCGCAAATACGGAAAGGCGCTTTTCCGTAAAGCAGCGTCTCGGGCTGCACGGATTTCCGTGCTGGCAAAGATCGCCGGACTATTGCCGACGCAGACCCGGCGTTCCGAGGAAAGCCAGAACTTCCAGCAATTCTCGACGCCGATCCCCCTCGGCCTTGCCGCTCTGACGGCTGCCGCGATTACGCCCGATGACAGGGTGCTGGAACCATCGGCGGGCACCGGCCTTCTGGCGATCCTGGCGCAGACCATCGGTGGCTCGCTGATCCTCAACGAACTGGCCGAGACCCGCGCCGATCTGCTTGCCGAGCTCTTTCCGGCTTTTGCCGTCACCCGCTTCGACGCCGCCCAGATCGATGATCATCTGGCTCCGGATGCTGTCCCGTCCGTGGTGCTGATGAACCCGCCATTCTCGGTCATGGCCAATGTCAGCGGTCGCATGGCCGATGCCGCGTACCGCCATGTTGCCTCGGCACTGTCTCGTCTTGCTCCCGGCGGCCGCCTCGTGGCGATCACCGGCGCTGGCTTTGGCCCCGAAGCTCCGGCATGGCGAGACGCCTTCATCCGCTTGCAGGCCCGTGGCCGCGTGGTGTTCAGCGCTGCCGTCGATGGTGCGGTCTATGCAAAGCACGGCACCACGATCGACACGCGGCTGACCGTGATCGACAAACTGCCCGCCGACGATCCTGGCATCTTTCCGGCCTCACCGGGCATCGCTCCCGATGTTGCCACGCTGATCGGCTGGATCGAGGCGCATGTCCCGCAGCGTTCGCCGGTATCATTGCCGAAGATCGTGGTGCCTGCTTCGACCGCCGCGCCGAAAACCGTGCGGGGCTATCTGACCCGCGCGACAGCGGCACGACCTGCCGCTGCTCTCGCTAACGATCCCGAGGGCGCCGAACTCGCCTATGAGACCGTGGACTGGACGCAACCGGAAGGCGCTCGCCTGTCCGACGCCATCTATGAGGAATATACGCCGCAATCGCTACGCATTGCTGGCGCGCAGCCGCATCCGACCAAGCTTGTGCAATCCGCAGCCATGGCCTCGGTCGCACCGCCGAAGCCCTCCTACCGGCCTTTGCTGCCCGCTGACATCTGCGCGCGTCTGTCGGACGCCCAGCTTGAAACGGTGATCTATGCTGGTGAAGCCCATGCCGATCATCTCGCGGGTGCATGGACCGTGGACGAGCATTTCGACAATGTGAGTGCCGCGCCCGAGGATGCTGCCGGATCGATCCGCTTTCGCCGGGGCTTCATGCTCGGTGATGGAACCGGCGCTGGCAAGGGTCGCCAGTCCGCCGCCATCATTCTCGACAACTGGCTTCGCGGTCGGCGCAAGGCGATCTGGATCTCCAAATCCGACAAGCTGATCGAGGACGCGCAACGCGACTGGTCGGCGCTCGGCATGGAACGGCTGCTGGTCACGCCTCTGTCACGCTTCCCGCAGGGCAAGCCGATCACGCTGTCGGAAGGCATCCTTTTTACCACCTATGCCACGCTACGCTCCGACGACCGGGGCGAGAAGGTTTCCCGCGTCAAGCAGATCGTCGAATGGTTGGGGTCCGATTTCGATGGAGCCATTATCTTCGACGAGAGCCATTCCATGCAGAATGCCGGTGGCGGAAAAGGTGAACGCGGTGATGTCGCCGCCTCGCAGCAGGGACGTGCGGGCCTGCGGCTTCAGCACGCGCTGCCCGACGCCCGCGTCGTCTATGTCTCGGCGACTGGCGCCACCACCGTCCATAATCTCGCCTATGCTCAGCGCCTCGGCCTCTGGGGCGGTGAGGACTTTCCGTTCCAGACCCGCGCCGAGTTCGTCGAGGCGATCGAATCCGGTGGCGTTGCGGCCATGGAGGTCCTGGCCCGCGACCTGCGATCTCTCGGCCTCTATACCGCCCGCTCACTCTCCTATGATGGCGTCGAATATGAACTGATCGAGCATCAGCTCACGGACGAACAGCGGCACATTTACGACTCATATGCTGCCGCCTTCGCTGTCATTCATGGAAACCTGGTCGCGGCGATGGAAGCCGCCAACATCACCGGCAGCGATGGGACGCTGAACCGGCAGGCCAAATCCGCCGCCCGTTCGGCCTTTGAAAGCACCAAGCAGCGCTTCTTTGGCCATCTGCTGACCTCCATGAAAACCCCGACCCTGATCCGGTCCATTGATGCCGATCTTGAAGCGGGCCATGCGGCCGTCATCCAGATCGTCTCGACCGGCGAAGCGCTGATGGAACGCCGGCTATCCGAGATCCCCACCGAGGAATGGAACGATATTTCCGTCGATGTCACGCCGAGGGAATATGTAGGCTCGTATTTGCAGCATTCCTTCCCGGTGCAGCTCTATGAGCCGTTTACCGATGGCGAGGGCAACCTGTCGTCACGCCCCGTCTTCCGCGATGGTCAGCCGGTGGAATGCCGCGAAGCCGTGGCGCGGCGCGACGAGATGCTGGAGCAGCTGGGTTCGCTTCCGCCTGTCCCGGGGGCGCTCGACCAGATCGTGCAGCGCTTCGGCACGGATATGGTGGCGGAGGTCACAGGCCGTTCGCGCCGGATCGTGCGCAAGGGCGAAGGTGCAGCGGCACGTCTTGCGGTCGAGAACCGTGCGCCTTCTGCCAACCTTGCCGAGACTTCGGCCTTCATGGATGACCAGAAGCGCATTCTGGTCTTCTCTGATGCCGGTGGCACGGGGCGCAGCTACCACGCCGAACTCTCGGCGAAAAACCAACGGCTGCGCGTCCATTATCTGCTGGAACCGGGCTGGAAGGCAGATGCCGCCATTCAGGGGCTGGGCCGCACCAACCGCACCAATCAGGCGCAGCCGCCGCTCTTCCGGCCCATCGCCACGGATGTCAAAGCCGAGAAGCGCTTCCTCTCGACCATTGCCCGCCGCCTCGACACGCTGGGCGCGATCACCCGCGGTCAGCGCCAGACCGGCGGTCAGGGGCTGTTCCGTCCCGAGGATAATCTCGAATCCGCCTATGCCCGCGATGCGTTGCGCCAGCTCTATCTGCTGATCGTGCGCGGCAAGGTCGAGGGTTGCTCGCTGGAGCGGTTTGAATCCGCCACAGGGCTGAAGCTGATGGACAGCAATGGTGTGAAGGACGAACTGCCGCCGATCACCACCTTCCTCAACCGCCTGCTGGCGCTGACCGTCGAGTTGCAGGGCATCCTGTTCTCGGCCTTCGAACAGCTCCTGCAGGCGCGGATCGACGGGGCGATTGCATCCGGCACCTATGATATGGGGCTGGAAACGCTGAAGGCCGAAAGCTTCATCGTCACCGACCGACAGGTGATCCACACCCATCCGGGCACCGGGGCGGAAACCCGGCTCCTGACGCTCACCGAGCGCAAACGCAATCAGCCGGTCACGCTCGATGCCGCCCTGGCGGAACTGGATGATCCGCGTGCCAAACTGCTCATCAACGAGCGATCCGGTCGTGCCGCCGTGCAGATCCCGACCACCAGCGTCATGCTGGATGATGGCGAGATCGAACGGCGCGTGCGGCTGATCCGGCCCATGGAGGCGATGAACATACCGGTGCGGGCGATGGGCGACACCCATTGGCTTGAGGCCGACCATGCCGCCTTCACCGTGGCCTGGAAGGCGGAACTGGCCGAGGTGCCGGAGTTCACCGATAATATCCTGCATATGGTGACGGGGCTGCTTCTGCCGATCTGGAAACGCCTGCCGCAGGAATCCTCCCGCGTCTATCGGCTCCAGACCGACGAGGGCGAACGCATCATCGGTCGCCGGGTCTCGCCGGCCTGGGCCGCCAATGCCTCGACCAGTGGCGTTACCAGCAGCCTGACACCGGATGCCGCCTATGCCGCGCTGATCGAAGGTCGCACGATCCTTGATCTCGCCGAGGGGCTGCAACTGCGTCGCGTCCGCGTCATGGGCGCCAACCGGATCGAACTGACCGGCTTTACTGACGCGATGCGCGACCGGCTGCGGGCCTATGGCCTCTTCAGCGAGATCATCTCGTGGAAACTGCGCTTCTTCGTGCCTGTCGATGCAACGGGACCGGAGATCATCGGCAAACTGCTTGACCGCTTCGCGGCCCTGCGCATCGGTGAGCGGGAGGCCGCATAATGGCGCGTCTCAACGCTTCCGAACTCGCGCAGCGTCTCGGCCGACAGGCCGAGGCGGTGTGCCGCCACTATCTGTCGAATGGTCGCAAGCAGGGCAATTACTGGCAGGTTGGCGATGTCCGAAACACGGCTGGCCGCTCCATGTTCGTCCGGCTGCACGACAGCGTGAAAGGCATTGCCGGTAAATGGCATGACTCGGCCACGGGGGAATATGGCGATCTGCTCGACGTCATCCGGGACTCGCTCGGTCTGATCGACTTCGCAGACGTTGCCGAAGAGGCCCGGCGCTTCCTCAGCCTGCCGCATCCTGAACCGCAGCCGCCATCCCGTCAGCCCCGAGCGCCAGCACCATCGGGATCATCCGAGGCAGCACGCCGCCTCTGGCGCATGACGCAGCCGCTGATCGGCAGTACCGCAGAAGCGTATTTACGCGGACGCGGCATTACGGATTTACGCCAGACCGCAAATCTGCGTTTCCATCCCAACTGCTACTGGCGGCCCGAGGACGATGGCCCGACCGAAACATGGCCCGCCATGATCGCCGCCGTCACAGACCTCGATGGCCGGATCACCGGTGCGCACCGCACCTGGCTGGCCCCGGACGGTTCCGGCAAGGCACCTGTCGATCCGCCGAGGAAGGCAATGGGCGACCTGCTCGGACATGCGGTTCGTTTCGATGATGCGCAGGATGCCATGGCAGCGGGGGAAGGTATCGAAACCATCCTGTCGCTGCGTCAGGCTCTGCCCACCATGCCAATGGTTTCCGCACTCTCGGCCGGGCATCTCGCTGCCATCCTGTTCCCGCCGCAACTTCGCAGGCTCTATATCGTCCGCGACAACGATCCGGCAGGTGACAGCGCCCGCGATAGCCTGGTGGACCGGGCGCACGAGGTCGGGATCGAGACCATCACGCTCTCCCCCATGATGGGGGACTTCAACGAAGATCTCACAACTCATGGACTGGATGCCGTTCGGACAGAGATCCGGGTGCAAATCGCTCCCGAGGACGTCAGCCGCTTCATGGCTTCAATTGCATAGCCGGCACGGGGCCGTGATCGGACCGTTCCGATCCTGTCATGCGTGCAGGCTGCATCCTGTCATCAGCAGAGGACCGCGCCTTGGCCTTCCGAGAGGGCGATCGGCCCACAAACGCTCCGGTCAGGCAATGGCGGCGCCCGACTGATTTCCGTCGGCGGGCAGCCCGCCTTTACAGCGCGAAACAAATCAGCCGGGCTTTGCCATCAAGGCCCTCGCCAGAGGCTCGCGCTGCCAGACCGGAGCGCCCGTGGGCGTGTCTCGCCATGAAGGCCGCGACGGTCGCGGTCCAACTGACGGAAGCATCCCATGTACGCGCACGACGATTTCGAACCCGATCACAGCACGTCCCCGACCGGCCATGCCATCGAAGAACTCGAACTCTACGGCTACCGTCCCTCCGAAGACGAGGCCGATCCCCGGATCACACCCGAAGATCACGTCATCCAGGGCGCAGTCTCCGATATCTTCGACGCCCTGATTTCCACCATGGCCGACACCAGCCTCGATTTCGACCTCGACGAAATCCTGTGGTCCACCGTCAACACCTTCCACCGTGCTGTCGAGCGGATCGAGATCAAACTCGACGATAACGAGCAGGCACAGAAGCGCCTTCAGCGTGAACAGGACGGCAGCGAGGTCAAATCCGTCCAGCTCGAAACCCTGATCGGCGCGGGCCAAAGCCTGATCGAGCGCCGCGACAGCATGGAAACCTTCCGCGATACCGCTGCCGACATTTATCTGCGCACCACCGGAACGCCCTGGTCGCAACGCTCCGGTTCACGGGTCAACCATCGCCAGATGACCTCGGCCATGATCGACAGCCGCGACTTCATCGCCGCCAAACGTCGGGCCGACAACGAGGTGCTGTTGCCCGCCGGACCAAAGATCGCCTTCTCGGGCGGTGACACCACCGATCACCGGACGATCTGGTCCAAGCTCGATCAGGTCCATGCCAAGCACCCGGACATGGTGCTGATGCACGGCGGATCGCCCAAGGGCGCGGAACGCATCGCGGCCACCTGGGCCAACAATCGCAAAGTCGCGCAGGTCGCCTTCAAACCCGATTGGGCGAAACACGCCAAGGCGGCGCCCTTCAAACGCAACGACCAGATGCTGGGCATCATGCCGATCGGCGTCATCATCTTCCCCGGCACGGGCATTCAGGACAACCTTGCCGACAAGGCTCGCAAGATGGGCATCCCGGTCTATCGCTTCGGGACCGGCAGCGCGTGAGCGCTGCCTGTTCGGCATAAGCACTACTGCAATAGCGCCAGGTCGTCCCAACGAATTCGGACATAACGGCCTGAGCGCTTTGGCAATTGCTTGCGGCTGACCATTCGCCCGGAGACCTGGAATTCCGCATTAATTTTGACCACGAGCAGCTTGCTGAAATGCCTGGCTGTATCCACCATCACCACGTCTTTGCTCTTGAAAGGAGTGATGGTTTTGATCTCGACATGATCATTTTCAAGCCTGCCGTCCGAACCTTGCGCGTAGGTCTTGTTCAACTTGATGCCGTAGGCGATGGCACCGAACAGCTCACCGATGTCGCCATACACAGATAAATGCAGGCCCGTCTCCAGATTGTAGCTCTCAGCGAGTGAGATCAGGTCCTCAAAATACGGGATCATTGATCGGATGGCGTTTGGATACTTCGCTCCCCATTCCTTGTGGCGAAGCTGTTCGTCAATGTCTGACCAGCTTACCCATTCGCCGTCATCATAAAATGCCCGATCTGACCAATCGATTTCTGCCATAGACTTTAACCTGCAGCCTTCCACCCAACAATATAGCCACCGTAGAGGTAGAGCCGATACTGGTCTACCAGACGCATCAGCTTTCCTGTTCAAGCGGCGAGTTTACAGAGAGGCTTGACCTTACAAACTATCTCATCTCGCCCGGTGAGAGAAACGCTGCTATTCTGTGGCTGCGCCGTGGTGGTGGTGGAAGGCGCAACCGTCCAACCTTTTGCACGGAGACACCACCATGATCGTTCTCGGAATCCTCGTCTCCATCGCAGCCATTGGCACCATGTGCTGGCTGCTGTTCAATCTCGCCGTATTCGCTTTGCCGTTCTTTATTGGCCTGAATGCAGGCGCTTGGGCCTATGATACTGGGGCTGGCTGGCTCGGCGGCATCGTCGTTGGTCTTCTCGCCGCCGGTCTGACGCTGGCTGTTGGTCAGGGCCTGCTCATGCTGATCCGCCCGATCTGGGCGCGTCTGCTGATTGCTCTGGCCTTCGTCGCTCCGGCGGGAATGGCCGGGTTTTACGCCACGCTCGGTATTGTCAAGCACATGATGCCCTCGGAGACATGGCAACTCATCTTCTCGGTGATCGGAGCGGTTGCGGTGGGCGTGACGGCGTTCCTGCGCGTTGCAGGCATGGCGGCAACCGGCCCTGCGGACAGGAACCTTGCACGCACCTGAACTGGAGTGACCCGTAGAGGCAGGACCAGAAGCGGATACGGATCATCTGCCGTCTTCGTCAGGAGGCGGGTGGGTAGATGCGTGTGGATCCCGGGGCAGCGTGAGGCACAGGCACGGTCCATAGGAGCGCAGGACGGTCAGTGCCAGCATTCGAGGACTGACCAAAAACCGGTTGGGGCAATGCCGATAGCACAGGCCGGAGAAAAGGATGTGCACGACCTGAAACGCGGGGGGCCAGACAAGCCGGTGCGCCGGTCTGGTCATCCTGATGGAGCGTCGAGGTTGCCACCGTCCCCGTTCAACCCCCGTGTCTCGACCGCTCCAAACGGCCTCTTCAATGGCCTGATCTGGCCGAAAACCAGCGCGATGCGCTTCGACCGCTCTAGCGCAACAGCGTCGTCACAACTTTCTTCCCCTGCCGGCAAAGCCGACATTCCGCGCGGAACAAGAAAGTTTCTCCTGTGCTGTCCAGCCCCTTTGGGGTGCGCCAGCGTTCGTCTCCGGCCGGTCGATCGCCATAGAGGCCGCAATGGTGCGGGCTCGGAAACGGAAATCGGAGACTTAAAATGGCAACCATCGGCACCTTCAAGAAGACCGGCTCGAACGAATTCACCGGCGAAATCGTCACCCTCAGCGTCCAGGCCAAGGGCGTGCGCATCATCCCCGACCTGCGCGCCACCGGCGAGAACGCCCCCAGCCACCGCGTTCTGGTCGGTCGCGCCGAAATCGGCGCCGCTTGGTCCAAGCGCTCCAACGAGGGCCGCGACTATCTGGGCCTCAAGCTGGACGATCCAAGCTTCAACGCTCCGATCTACGCCAACCTCTTCGACGAAGAGGACGGCGAAACCTTCTCCCTCATCTGGTCCCGCCCCAACGGTCGCCGCGGCGACTGAGGCGCGGAACAAAGGCTCCGACCGCAAGGTCGGGGCCTTTCCCGTGCCCGCGGGAAAGCCGCCAGGCCCGGTGACTTGTCCGGGCTGGAACTGCTCAGCCGGTCAGGATCGGGATCATGGTTTTCACATGGGCGTCGATCCGTTCCAGCACGAGAGGGGGGACCACTTCGCGTTCCGGCAGGGTCCACCATTTTGCATCGATGCGTTTCACCGTCTCGACAACGGCCTTGAGCACGGCTGGCTCGGGAAGCCTTGCCCGATTGGCAAACATCTTCCAGCGGGCCGGGGCCAGGCCCTTGAAGGCCCGCTCGCCGCCCAGAGACAGCGCCAGCCCATCTGCCGGAATATAGGGCACGGTCGAAAGCATGTCGTAGATCGGTGCAAGAGCGGGCGTGTCGCCGTCACCCGGATAGATCAGCGACCAGTTCTTGAGGTGCATGTCGCCATTGCCCATGACCACCGAGAAGGTCAGCCGCCGGACAAACTCCAGCGCGGCGAACGGCGAGATCGCAACATTCAGCACAGAGGCGATGTCGTGGGAGGCGGCGCCATCATATTTGCGCGCCGGGTACAGGCCGAAAACCTGCGCGAAATCCTCGATATGGATGCGCTGCCCGTCTGCCCCGCGATCAAAACGCCGCACGAGCAGGACCAGCCCCTCGGCAAGTGTTTCGAACTCTTCGGGAATGCCCTCGAACTGGTCTCGGCTGACCAGTTCTCGCTCAGGCACGTCCATGCCGATGGCTTCGGCAAGCGCGAGGTTCGCGAACTCGTTTTCCGACACGCCCGGAAAGGCGGTCGAGGGGAATTTCGCAATATATTGGCCCTCGTCATCCCCGAGCGGCAAGGTCAGCCCGCCGCCCTTGCCGGTGTTCTTCATCACCGAGAGCTTCATCTGCACGCCTGCAAGCGAGAAGCGGGCCTTGGGCCGCCCTTGGGATGGCGCCGCCCCGATGCCGGGTTGACCGTCACTGGGCAGCACCCGAACGGCCCCCGGCAAATCCGCACCAAGGGTGGCCAGGAGATCGAAATCGTTCCCCGGCCGCACATTACCCGCATGGTGCTTTTCCATCGCCTCGCGCAGCCGGTCTTCGGGCAGAAGGTTGGCAAAGAAGGGCGGCAGGCTGCCTGCGACAGGTCGCGGATCCTTGCGCAGGCCCCCTGATGCCGCGCGCAGGGACAGGCTCAGAACCGGAATACCGCCGGTCGCGCGATAAGCCGGATCAAGGCTGAAGGCGTTGAAATCACCCGGCGTCCTGACGATCGTGCCGACCTTCGCACTGTTCAGGAACACGTCCAGCGCGGTAATGGTCTCAGCGGTGCGGGCGGCTGTCATCGTCGCTCTCCGGTTGCGGGCTGAAGGCGGGATGATCGTCCTCGGCATCGGGGCGCAAAAGCGCCTCGATGGCCGGCACCATTGCCTGCGGAACCAGCATCATTTCCAGCCCAAGCGCCCTGGCAATGTTGATCAATGTCGTGGTGCGCGCAGCCGCTGCCCCCGTCTCGATGTCGCGGTAGCGCGGGCGCGAAATGCCGGCAAGATCGGCCACTTGCTCCTGGGTCAGCCCCGCTGCAAGACGCGCGCGGCGAAAATGGTCGCCGATCAGCCCCAGTGTTTCTGCTTCCGCCTTCATGTGATGCCTTTACAGATCATTCCTGCTGCATTGATCTGGATAGGTATCATATCTAGTGTGGAATGCAAAGAAAATGATCTCCAAACATATCACGATTATTTCCCATGGAGCGTTTGGGGATCATCTTGCGCTGGTCGGCACTACGGCCAGCACAAGTGCTGCAATTGCGGCATGCAGGCGAATCAGACGGACTGCATGCTCAGCCGTGCAGATAACGTCCTGGCCAGATTCGACGAATTCGTATGGCGTATCGGGCGAAGGCGACTAAAATAGCCGTAGTTCTGGAATGCGCGCCGGTCGCGATGGGAGGTGATCATGCATGATCACCGCTCGACAGTCGCGGGCCGCACGCGCGTTGCTGGGTTGGACGCAGGAGACGCTTGCTGACAAGGCCCGAATATCGCTGACTGCCCTGAAACGCCTTGAGTCCGAGAACCGGCTCGAGGTGTATGAGACAACGCGGGATCAGGTGCGCCGGGCGCTTGAAGCAGCAGGGATTGTTCTCCTGTCCACGGATCGCGGACAAGGAGTATTGCTGGTTCATGGGGAAGACGAGAAGAGACACCGACAGATCCATGGCGCCTGACCGGCGCGGGCGGCATCATCGATCCGCTGCGGCGGCCTATGCTCTGTGGCGACTCGCGACATGACATCTCCGCTTCCCCCCTTCGACGATATTGCACCTGTTAGCGGCGAGCTGACCGAATATGATCGCGCACATATCAAGCTCTATATGCGGCTGCTCGATGCCGCCGATGATGGGGCGGAATGGACCGAAGCCGTCAATGTGCTGTTCGGAATTGACCCTGTTCGGGAACCTGAACGCGCCCGGCAGGTCCATGACAGCCATCTGGCACGGGCGCGCTGGATGACACGGAGCGGCTATCGTCAGCTGCTGCGTCATCCAACAGATCGGACCTGACCTCGCCGCCGTCGCACCAGTGATGCCCTCAGAGCATCACCCCATGTCTTCGTTCCGGCTTCCATCTCGGTAGAGGTGCCGCAATTCTTTCACGCTCCACCTGTGCAGTTTCAACCAGGAGCGGAGCAATGAAGCCGGATACATCCCGCTGGCGAGACCAGGACCAGTATGAATTCTACGATGCGCTGCCCGTTGAGGGCGTCGCCTGGGAATGCCTGCGCCGTAACGCCTCCTATCAGGCCAGTTTCGATGATCTTGTAGCGCAAGGCACCGGGCATCTTCCCTTTGCGGATGATGTCCAACATCGCTGGGGGTTGCGATTTTCCGGCAGACCCCTGCTTTTCCGCGCTCGACCAACCGGTCATCTGGTCGCCTGCTGCCAATCCGGACGTGCTGATGCTCGGGGCGGCGCCCGATTTTCTTCCGCCTTCTCCGTCCGCCTTATCGGTCGATCTTGCTGATGCCATCTGCGGACCAGAGGGGACATATGGTGTCTTTGACGCCAGAGACGGCATTCAATATCTGATCCTCGCCGACACCGATGCCAATTCGCAGCCGGCGATCATCCTGCCAATTGACCAAAATCTGCCGGATCGGCTCGAAGCCATTCTCAGGCTCTGGCACATGCTGGCCGGGAAACCCGCGCGCCGCGACCCCAGAATGACGCCGTATCAGCGCCGGCGGTTCCGCCTGATGATGCAAGCCGCCGACGGAAACACCAACCACGCGACTTATCGTGAGATTGCCATCGCCATCTACGGAGAGGCGCGCGTTCGGGCCGAACCGTGGAAGACATCGGCTTTGCGCGCCTCTGTTATCGCCCTTGTCCGATCTGCCGCCACTCTGATCGACGGCGGCTACCGTGACCTTCTGCGTCATCGTCGCAAACCCTGACGCTGACGCCTGATCGAGGGTGAGGATTTTACCCCTTCGATCTTCCTCATCCCCCATGCCGCCGCGCCTTCGCCACCGTGCGCATGTCATGCCGTTGATCGTCAGCGGCATCCTGCACAACCACGGAGGCCACCCCATGCGACCTGATCTCGCCGCCTTGCCGCCACGCTACCTGCGCACCAAGGAAGCTGCCGATTTCCTCAGCCTGTCCGCGCGCACGCTGGAAAAGCACAGAACCTACGGAACCGGACCTGCCTATCACAAGCTCGGCGGCCGCGTTGTCTATTCGGTCGAGGATCTCGCAGCCTGGGTTGCGCGCGGATCAGTCACTTCCACGTCGGACCCGCGTGGACAGGTTCTCCCGGCGAAACCTTTGCCCCCGACCGCGTTCACCTCGCCCAAGCGCATCACGCGCTGAACGTGGTTGTCACCCCCTGATGGCAGCGCAGCATCCATCCGCCTCGGAACGCGGACAACTCGATCTGTTTCGGGCGCTTCCCGGGGAATTCGCACCACGAGACGCGCAGGATCTCATGGCCTATCCTTTCTTTTCCCTTTCCAAATCGCACCGTATCCGCCCGATTGACTTTGCCTTGGGCAACGTCTCGATCCGTGTCGAAGCTGTTCCCGATCACGGTATGGCGACGATCTGGGACGCCGATATACTGATCTGGGCGGCCAGCCAGATCGTGGAAGCGCGGGACGCCGGTCTGCGCACGTCGCGCCTGATGGCGGCAACGCCTTATGAAATCCTGACATTCACAGGGCGCGGAACCTCCCTGAGGGACTATCAGCGCCTGAAGGCGGCGCTGGACCGGCTGCAATCGACCACGGTTGCAACCTCGATCCGCCAGCGCGCGAATGGACGGCGACATCGTTTTTCGTGGATCAACGAATGGCACGAGCGGACCGATGCCAATGGCCGTCCGGACGGCATCGAGATGATCGTGCCCGACTGGTTCTACAGTGCGGTTCTGGATGACGCCCTGATCCTCACCATCGACCGGGCCTATTTCAATCTGACCGGCGGGTTGGATCGCTGGCTCTATCGCCTGGTGCGCAAGCATGGTGGGCGACAGAAAAACGGTTGGCGGTTCGACTTCCGTCACCTGCACCAGAAATCGGGCAGTCTGTCGCCGTTCAAGCGCTTCGCCTTCGAGCTGCGCGACATTATCCGCCGCCAGCCACTGCCCGGCTACACCCTGTTCGCCGAGGTCGAAACCGGCGGCCGGATGCTGCTCGCTTTCGAGCCTGTCCCGGCCTGTGGAAAACCTGTGGATAGTCTCGTGCTATCGGGAACCCGGACTATCGTGCCATCAGGAACCGGAGGCTCGTGCTATCGGGAACCCAAACACCTCCTATCCTTCGGTAACAAAAGCGAAAATCGCGCCCTTAACTTAGAGTCTAACACAGAATCTAACTTTGAAGAGCGGCGGCGCGATGTGGAAAAGCTCATCGCGAAGGCTGGTGCGGCCCTCAGATCGGGTGCCCATAAAGGCAAGCTGACACCCCCAAAGCAAGGATCGCCCGCGTCAACAAGCACGCCTGAACTTCCTCTCGGCAAGCCGGGAGGACAGCGATGATCGTCGCTCTCCTCAATCAGAAAGGCGGTGTCGGAAAAACCACGTTGGCGCTGCATCTCGCCGGTGCGTGGGCTGCGGAAGGCAAACGCGTCATCCTGATCGACGCCGATCCGCAAGGCTCCGCACTCGACTGGTCGCAGCGGCGTGGCCATGAAGGGCTGCCAAGGCTGTTCAGTGTCATCGGCCTGGCCCGCGATACGCTGCACCGGGAAGCGCCGGAGCTGGCGCGTGACGCCGACCATGTCGTCATCGATGGTCCGCCCCGTGTCGCTGGTCTGATGCGCTCAGCGCTGCTTGCAGCCGATCTGGTGCTGGTCCCGGTGCAGCCATCTCCTTTCGACGGCTGGGCCTCCGCCGAGATGCTGGCGCTTCTGAACGAAGCACGCATCTATCGTCCTGAACTGGCCGCCCGTTTTCTGCTGAACCGATGCGCTGCGCGCACCGTCATCGCCCGCGAAACGGCTGAGACACTGGCGGACCAAGATCCGCCGTTGCTGGCCACGACCATCGGCCAGCGCGTCGCCTTTGCTGAAGCCGCACAAACTGGGCGACTGGTCTCAGAGACCGATGGCGGCGAACGGGCTGCACATGAGGTCACAGCGCTGGTGGCCGAGATCGATAGCCTCGGGATCGGGAGGATTGTGCGATGACACGTCCACCCGCCAAATCCGGCTTCGCATCGCGTCCGGGTAATCCCGATAGCTGGGTCAGGGCCGCCGATGCGCCGGCAACCGGAAAGATGGCTGCCGAGGCGTTTACCGCCCGCCTGACCATCGACATCACACCCGAACTGCGCGGGCGCATCAAGGTGGCCGCTTTCCGGCGCGGCGTCACCGTCGCCGTGATGCTGCGCGAGCTGCTGGGCCGCGAGTTTCCACCCACCGAAGGAGACCGGCCATGACCGGCAAAACCGGGCGTGGTGCGCATGAACATCCGCTGGCGGACGGTCCAGCGCCCTTCACCACACTTGTCGAACTGGCCTTCCAGAAGCGGAAGGTTGAGCACTGGATACGCTTCGGCCACAAGAGCTTTGAGCAGATCATCGACCGCCGCCGCAGTCTCGTCGGCTTCGCACCCGAAAGCATCTTCGCCTTCGTCCGCTGGGCCTCCAACGACTACGGCACCATCGTCTCGCGGCTCGACATACTGCGCGCTGTCGGGCGTGGCGAGCCGTTCCAGACCGTGCCCTTCGTTCGCCCCGGCGGCGAGATCCTGCTGCGTATTGATGGCTGGCCAAAGGTGCAGCAAGCGCTGGCCGCCATCGACGCCGTGGACGCGCTTGGCGTCGATCCTGCGGATGCTGCGCCGGACCATTGGCGGCACGTCCACAACCGCATGATCGCCGGTCAGGACCCCAACCCCTACACGCCGGAACGCCATGCCGCATGGGTCAGCCGCCGGAGGATCGCACCATGAGCCGCCGTCATATCCTCGCCGTGTCCATGTTGGCCGTCGGTACGCTTGTCGCCACGGCCGTTGCCGATCCGCCAACCAGGCTGATCTGGAATGCGACCGCCAGCGCGCCCATCGGCTTCTACACAGTTGTTCCTGCCGATGTGGTCGAAGTTCCTGAACTCGTCGTCATCGCGCCGCCCGAACCGCTGGAGCGGTTCATGGTCGAGCGCGGCTATATCGGGCGGGGCGTGCCGCTGCTGAAACGCGTCCTCGGCTTGCCGGGACAGCGCGTCTGCCGCAGCGGTGCGACGATCACCGTCGATAACGTCGAGATGGGCGATGCACTGGAGCGCGACCGGATGGGACGCGATCTGCCGGTCTGGCAGGGCTGCCGCATCATCCGCGACGGCGAACTCTTCCTCATGAATTGGGAAATCCGGGACAGCCTCGACGGCCGTTACTTCGGACCTGTTCCCGCCAGTTCCGTCATCGGCCGGGCGCTTCCGCTCTGGACCGATGAGGAAGGCGATGGCCGCTACGAATGGCGGGCGGTCACGCATTGAACCCACGCCAAACCCACCAACACAGGAGACATACCATGCCACAGATCGGTCAATTTGCGCGTGACGCATCCGGCTTCGCCGGTCAGCTCGTCACGCTCACCATGAAGCGCGATCTCGTCATCGTGCCCGCTGAACATTCCGATGCGGAGAATGCGCCGGACTATCGCGTCCATTACATTGAGCATGACGGTCCCGAGGTCGGTGCTGCATGGAAACGCACCGGCGAAAAGGCTGGCGAATATCTCTCGGTGCTGCTCGACGATCCGGCCTTACCGCACCCGATCCGCGCCAACCTGTTCCGCGACGACGATGCAGGCTCGTCATGGTCGCTGCACTGGAGCCGCCCGCGGCCCCGCGAAGATCGCGACTGAGATCATGCGATCCCGCACCTTTCTTCTCTTCACGGCCCTGCTGTCGGCTGGCAGCGGCTCGATGCCGGCCATGGCGCAGGTCACGCTGCAACCTGCGCCTGTCACCGCGCATCCCCATGCTGCGTTCATTGCCGAGGCGTCACAGCGTTTCGGCATTCCAGAGCACTGGATTCGAGCCGTGCTGCGCGTGGAAAGCGCGGGCGATGTGCGCGCAATTTCATCGGCGGGCGCGATGGGACTGATGCAGGTCATGCCCGATACCTGGGCGGGCCTGCGCCGCCGCCATGGTCTCGGGCGCGACCCTTACGATCCGCGCGATAACATCTTCGCAGGCACGGCGTATCTGCGCGAGATGTGGGACCGCTATGGCAATGTTGCGGCCATGCTTGCCGCCTACAATGCTGGTCCCGGTCGCTATGACGAGCATCTGGCGACGGGCCGCACTTTGCCCGCTGAAACGCGCGCCTATGTCGCCACGCTCGCACCTGTTCTTGGCAGGGCGACTGCGCCTGATGTGCCGACGATCGTGCCGCCGCCACCGCCGGATTGGCGCGAAGCTCCGCTCTTCGTTGTGCAATCCAGCGGCCATTCGGCGACGGCCAATCAACCGTCGAACGACGTCCGCGCAACCGTTCCTATGCGCGTTTCCGTCGATCAGGAGCCGCAGGACGGCGGCATATTCGTGGCCCGTGCGGGCAATGGAGACGAGCCATGAGCATGGTGTCTCCACGCACTTTCGGTCCGCTTCCGGTGTGCAGTCAGGCAAGGGGTCGCCTGGCTGCATTCCCGGCAGGAAGGGCAAAAAGGGGAAGAAAGGCGGAGGGCAAGATAAAGGAAACCGGCACCCTGTCGGGGCGGTTTCTGGGCAAGCCCTTGCCTGCACACTGTTTTGGGACGCGGCGCACGGCACCCTGCTTTTGGGCCTCGCGTGCCGCGATATGGCGCAAAGCCTTGGCGTTGCGGGGTTTTGACCGGCACTCTAACCGAATATCGGCCGATTTTCCGCCGTCACGGCTTCGGATACGATGATGAGTGGCGACGACGAGAGCCGCTTTCTCCCAAAGCCTGGCCGCATCAGGTCGGACGTGCCGAAGGCGGGCAAGGCGAAGAGCTTTCTGACGCAGGCAAAGAAGCTGGCGCGTCAGCATAGCAACCGCCCCGGCAGATCATCATCATTCGCATCACGGACCTACTCGTCGCCTTCATCTGGTTCGGCCGGAAAGAGTGGGAAGGCATCGCCGGCCGGCAAAGGTCCGGGCGTCAAGCGTGGTCGTGGTGCGGCCTTTGTCCGCGTCCGAATGCTGTCGGGCGGCTGGCGGCACAGTACGGCCGGCGTGCGCCGCGTCGTTGTCAAGACCCGTTATGCCCAGAGCGCGGGGAAGAATGGCAAAGGGGCTGCCCATCTGCGCTACATCCAGCGCGACGGCACCTCGCGCGATGGCGAACGTGGCCAGCTCTATTCGGCGACCGAGGACCGCGCTGATGGAGATGCCTTCCTTGATCGCAGCAAGGATGATCGCCACCAGTTCCGCTTCATCGTCTCGCCCGAGGATGCCGCCGATCTTTCCGATCTCACCGACCACACCCGCGATCTGATGAACCGCATCGAGGCCGACCTTGGCACGAAACTCGATTGGGTGGCTGTCAATCACCACAATACCGGCCATCCCCATGTCCACGTCATTGTTCGGGGGAAGGACGATCTGGGCGAGAACCTGGTTATCAATGGCGACTATCTCGCCAATGGTATTCGTGAGCGGGCGAGCGAACTGACCACGCTGGAACTCGGCCCCGTGACCGAGATCGAGCAGAGCCGCAAGCTGTCTGCCGAAATCGATCAGGACCGCTTCACGCGCATCGACCGCGCCATGACCGAGGAAGCCGACGAAAGGTTCCTCGATCTGCGCCACGAACCAGCAGATGCACGCCGCCAGTTCAACCGCACACTTCGCCTGCGCCGTCTCGCCAAGCTGGAAAAGATGGGGCTGGCTATGGAACATGCACCCGGCGTCTGGGAGCTTGGCGCGAAGATGGAACCGGCGCTGCGTGAACTCGGTGAGCGCGGTGACATCATCCGCAACATGCACAAGGCGCTGAAGGCCGATGGGCAGGAACGTGATCCGATGACCTTCCAGCTTCACGATGCCGCACCCGCGGCGCCCATCATCGGCCGCGTCGTGGACAAATATCTCACCGACGAGATGGGCGAAAACCTGACGCTCGTGGTGGACGGTATCGACGGGCGAACACACCATCTTCCCGGCATTGATCCGGCCCGCGTCGAAGATGCCCGAATCGGCAGCATCGTGGAAGTCGGCCCCGCCGACACGGCGCAACGTCCCTCTGATCGCACCATCTCTGCGATCTCGGAGAATGGTATCTACCGACCGAGCCGCCACCTCGAACAGGCGAAGTTCGAGGGACGTGTGCCGGGTGGCGATTATGAGGGCTATGTCGATGCCCATGTCCGGCGATTGGAGTCGCTACGCCGGGCCGGGATTGCCGAGCGGATCGACGCCGACCAGTGGCGCATCCCCGAAGACTTCGAGAGCCGCGCCACCGCCTATGATGCCGGTCGCAACCGGCAGGCCAGCATCCGTGTCGTCTCGACCTTCGATCTGGAAAAACAGATCGGCGCCGATGGCGCGACCTGGCTGGACCGACGATTGGTCACACCGGACGCCTCGGACCTTACCCCGGCAGGGTTCGGCCAGCAGGTGCGCGAGGCTATGGACCAGCGGCGTGAACACCATATCGCACAGGGCGATGCCACGCGGCAGCAGAATGGACGCATCCTCTATCGGCGCAACCTGCTCGCCAATCTGCGAGAAAGGGAAGTGGCCCGCGTCGGTGCGGAAATGGCCAGCAGCAAAGGCTTGCCGTTCCGGGCGGCTGCAGATGGCGAAAATATCAGCGGCAAGTTCACCGGGACCGCACATCTATCGAGCGGCAAGTTCGCCATTGTCGAAAAGAGCCACGAGTTCACTCTTGTCCCATGGCGGCCAGTGATCGACCGCCAGCTCGGCCGCGAGGTTGCGGGCATCGTGCAGGGTGGATCGGTATCGTGGCAAATGGGGCGAACACGAGGGCTCGGGATTTGAGCCTTTGCCGATCTGGCACCTCGCAAATTGTTCTGTCGACATCGGCATCTGAAAGGGCCTGTCCGATGTGCCGCCGATAGTATCCGGCAACACGGCACCCCTGCTTTTCCTGTTGCCGCTTTCGAAAACGTCTATTCTTTGATCGGCTCCGACTCTCTTGCCGATTGGAGCCTGTATGCGTGGTGGCCGAATACTCTGGGGCCAGATCATTGTCGTATTCACCATTGTCCTGGTGATGGTCTGGACTTCGACACAATGGGTGGCCTTCCGCCTTGGCTTTCAGCCCCAGCTCGGCAATCCATGGTTCGATGTTGCGGGATGGCCGGTCTATTATCCTCCGGCCTTTTTCTGGTGGTGGTTTTCCTATGACGCCTATGCGCCCGACATTTTCACCGAGGGCGCGTTAATCGCCACGTCCGGGGCGTTGTTCGCTATCGCCGCCGCTTTTTTCATGTCGATCATCCGGGCGCGCGAGGCGCGCAACGTCGCCACCTACGGTTCGGCGCGATGGGCCGAGAACAAGGAAATCCATGTTGCCGGACTGCTCGGTCCCGATGGCGTGGTCCTTGGCAGGCACAGCAAGGACTATCTCCGGCACGACGGCCCCGAGCATGTCCTTTGTTTCGCGCCCACCCGATCAGGCAAAGGCGTCGGTCTCGTTGTGCCGACGCTGCTGACCTGGCCGGGAAGTTGCATCGTGCACGACATCAAGGGTGAGAACTGGAATCTGACGGCCGGCTTCCGGTCCCATCACGGCCGCGTCCTGCTGTTCGATCCGACCAATGTGCATTCCGCAGCTTACAACCCGCTGCTGGAAGTCCGTCAGGGGGAGTGGGAAGTCCGCGATGTCCAGAACATCGCGGATATTCTGGTCGATCCCGAGGGCAGTCTCGACAAGCGCAACCACTGGGAAAAGACCAGCCATTCGCTACTGGTCGGCGCCATCCTGCATGTACTCTATGCCGAGAAGGACAAGACGCTGGCCGGCGTCGCGAGTTTTCTGTCCGATCCCCGCCGTCCGGTCGAGGCAACCTTGCGCGCCATGATGGACACACCGCATCTGGGCGAAGCCGGTGTGCATCCCGTCATCGCTTCGTCGGCACGCGAGCTGTTGAACAAATCCGAGAACGAACGCTCCGGTGTTCTGTCCACAGCGATGTCTTTTCTCGGCCTCTACCGAGATCCGGTCGTGACCTGCGTGACGGCCCGCTGCGACTGGCGCATTGCTGATCTGGTCGAAGCAAAAGAACCCGTCAGCCTCTACCTCGTCGTACCGCCATCGGACATCAATCGCACAAAACCGCTGATCCGCCTCATCCTCAATCAGGTCGGGCGGCGGCTGACCGAGGAGTTGGAAACCTCCGGCAAGCGCCATCGCCTGCTGTTGATGCTGGACGAGTTCCCCGCGCTCGGGCGGTTGGACTTCTTTGAATCGGCACTCGCCTTCATGGCCGGTTATGGCCTCAAAGCGTTCCTGATCGCGCAGTCGCTCAACCAGATCGAGCGCGCCTATGGGCAGAACAACGCCATTCTCGACAACTGCCATGTGCGTGTCGCCTTTGCTGCCAATGATGAACGCACCGCCAAGCGGATCAGTGATGCGCTCGGCACGGCCACGGAAATGCGCGATTCCACCAACTATGCCGGTCATCGCCTCGCGCCATGGCTGGGGCACCTCATGGTGTCGCGGCAGGAAACGGCGCGGCCACTCCTGACGCCCGGCGAAATCATGCAGCTTCCGCCAACCGACGAGATCGTCATGGTAGCGGGTGTGCCGCCCATCCGCGCCGCCAAGGCGCGCTACTATGCCGATGCGCGGCTTCAGGAACGGGTGCTGCCGCCGCCCGATCTACGCAAGCAGTCGGTGAAGATGGAAACATCGGCACCAGACGACTGGACGAGCCGTGTTGTTACGCCCACGGTTGGCCACGGACCCGCGTCGAACACGTCCGACGGCGATCCTGCCGATGCCGGTATCCGTCGTGAGCCGGAGCTTCCCGAGCATGAGGAAATCATCCCGGCACCACCGCCGCCATCGCAAGAATTCGACTTTCTCGATGATGAGCCCGACGTCGATGCCGCCAAGGCCCGCGCTATGCGTCAGCGGATGCGCATGGTCGCGCGGCAGGCATCTCTCGACCCCAATGACGGCATCGACCTTTGAGAAGGAAGGCAGGCATGACGAGCCGCACCCGCATGAATGTCTACTTCTCCCCGGATCTACTGAAGCAGGTCGAAGGCTTGGCGCTGCGCCGCAATGTTTCAAAATCCGCAGTGATCGAGGCTGCGGTAGCATCCTTCCTGTCTGGTGACACGACCGAACGGCTGGAAGCCGCAATGTCGCGACGCCTGGATAAGCTTGGCCGCCAGTTCGATATGCTGGACGAAGATGTGGCCATCCTCGGCGAGACGCTTTCGCTGTTCGTACAATTCTGGCTCACCATGACGCCGCCGCTGTCAGATAGCGCGAAACAGTCGGCGCGCATCAAGGGCAACGAGCGCTTCGAAGGCTTCATGCAGACGCTGGGCAAGCGCCTGGCTTCCGGCGACAGATTCCTGAAAGAGTTGTCGCGGGATATGGATTCGCTTCACGATCTTTCGTCACAAGGCCAGTCCGAAGCGGATGGAAACCAGCTCTGAACTTTCGATCCATCCTATTTGCCGCCCTGCGCCGCCGATGCCCGCACGCGCACAAACATCTGTTGAAACGGCCCTAAATCAGGTTCTTTTAATCGACCCCAATCCGGGGTCCGTCTTTTGCGCGTCCCGCCATGAACGGGGCCGCCATGACCGCATCACATCAGAAACCCGAGACGATTGCGCGTGGTGCGCGGATGCTGCGCACCGCGCTCGGGGCATCGATTGCCCGGTTTCTGGAAGATCCCGGTGTGGTCGAGGTGATGCTGAATCCCGATGGCCGCATCTGGGTGGATCGGCTCTCCGAAGGTCTGGCCGATACGGGAGACAGGCTGTCTGCGGCTGATGGCGAGCGGATCGTCAGGCTGGTCGCCCATCATGTTGGCGTCGAAGTTCATTCCCGAAGTCCGCGTGTATCGGCCGAACTGCCTGAGACCGGAGAGCGCTTCGAAGGGTTGCTGCCGCCTGTCGTCACGGCGCCAACCTTTGCCATCCGCAAGCCCGCCGTCGCGGTGTTCACGCTCGACGACTATGTAAACGCTGGGATCATGACCAGCCATCAGGCCGAGGTGTTGCGCCTGAACGTCGCCACGCGGGCCAATATCCTCGTCGCGGGCGGCACCTCCACTGGCAAGACCACGCTGATCAACGCGCTGCTGGCAGAAGTCGCCAAGACTTCGGATCGCGTCGTGATCATTGAAGACACGCGCGAACTGCAATGCGCCGCGCCCAATCTGGTCGCGATGCGCACCAAAGATGGCGTGGCGACGCTCTCCGATCTGGTGCGCTCGTCGCTACGCCTGCGCCCGGATCGCATCCCGGTCGGCGAGGTTCGCGGGTCCGAAGCTCTCGACCTCCTTAAAGCCTGGGGCACCGGCCATCCGGGCGGGATCGGCACCATCCATGCCGGTTCCGGCATTGGCGCGCTGCGACGCCTCGAGCAGCTCATCCAGGAAGCCGTCATCACTGTCCCGCGCGCCCTGATCGCCGAGACTATCGACCTTGTCGCCGTTCTTGCCGGACGTGGATCGTCCCGCCGCCTGGTCGAACTCGCCCGCGTCGATGGGCTGGGACCGGACGGCGACTACGCCATCACGCATCTCATTACTTTGGCAACCACCCCGAAAGGAAACCCTTCATGATCCGCACGATTTCACGCGGCTGCCGCATCATGGCAACCGCCGCTGCCACTGTTTCCATCAGTCTGATGCTGGCGCCTGCCGCACACGCCTCCGGCTCCTCCATGCCCTGGGAGGCCCCGCTTCAGTCGATCCTCCAGTCGATAGAAGGTCCTGTCGCCAAGATCATCGCCGTCATCGTCATCATCGCCACCGGCCTGGCGCTGGCCTTTGGCGATACCTCCGGCGGCTTCCGCCGCCTGATCCAGATCGTCTTCGGCCTGTCCATCGCCTTCGCTGCGTCGAGCTTCTTCCTGTCGTTCTTCTCGTTCGGCGGCGGGGCGCTCATCTGATGGCGGGCGGGTTTGAACAGCTCGATGCGGTGCCGGGCTTCTCTATCCCGGTTCACCGGGCGCTGACCGAGCATATCCTGCTCGGCGGCGCACCGCGTTCGATTGCCATCGTCAACGGCACGCTGGCCGGCGCCGTCGGCCTCGGCCTTCGTCTCTGGCTGGTTGGCATCGCCATCTGGGCGGTGGGACATTTCCTCGCGGTATGGGCTGCCAAACGCGATCCGCTTTTTGTCGAGGTGGGCCGCAGGCATCTGCGCATCCCCGGTCATCTGTCGGTGTGAAGGCGCGCCCATGATGAACCTCACCGAATATCGCCGTACCGCCACCCGCCTCGCGGATTTCCTGCCCTGGGCCGCGCTCGTTGGCTCGGGCGTCGTGCTGAACAAGGACGGCAGTTTCCAGAGGACAGCGAAGTTTCGCGGGCCGGATCTGGATTCCGCTATCGCCGCCGAGCTGGTCGCGGTCGCCGGGCGCATCAACAACGCCGTGCGCCGCCTCGGCTCCGGCTGGTCGATCTTTGTTGAGGCTCAACGAAGCGAAGCCGCGATCTATCCCGGCAGCCAATTTCCTGATCCGGCTTCCGCTCTGGTCGATGCCGAGCGCAAGGCTGCCTTTGAGGAAGCGGGCACGCATTTCGTGTCAGGTTACTTCCTGACCTTCCTCTGGCTGCCACCCGCCGAAGATGCAGCTCGCGCCGAGACCTGGCTCTACGAGGGCCGTGAGCAATCCGGCGTCAATCCATGGGAGCTGATGCGCGGCTTCATCGACCGCACCGACCGCGTGCTGGCGCTACTCGACGGCTTCATGCCCGAATGCCACTGGATCGATGACGCGGGCACGCTGACCTATCTCCATTCCACGATTTCCACGAACCGCCATCGTGTCCGCGTGCCCGAAGTGCCCATGCACCTCGATGCGCTGCTGGCCGATCAGCCGCTGACTGGCGGTCTGGAACCGCGCCTTGGTGACAAGCATCTGCGCGTCCTGACCATTATCGGCTTTCCGACAGCGATCACGCCCGGCCTGCTCGACGAGATGAACCGGCTCGCGTTCCCGTATCGCTGGTCCACCCGCGCCATCCTGATGGACAAGACGGACGCGACGAAACTCCTCACCAAAATCCGCCGTCAATGGTTCGCCAAGAGAAAATCAATCGCCGCGATCCTCAAGGAGGTGATGACCAACGAGCAATCGGCGCTGGTGGACACCGATGCGTCCAACAAGGCGCTCGATGCCGACATGGCCTTGCAGGAACTGGGCGCTGACGTCGCCGGCATGGCCTATGTCACAGCAACCGTCACCGTCTGGGACGCCGACCCCCGTATCGCCGACGAGAAGCTGCGTCTGGTCGAGAAGATCATTCAGGGCCGTGACTTCACGGCCATGCCGGAAACTGTCAATGCCGTCGATGCCTGGCTAGGCTCGATCCCGGGACATGCCTACGCCAATGTCCGGCAGCCGCCGATCTCGACGCTCAACCTCGCCCACATGATCCCTCTATCGGCCGTGTGGGCGGGGCCGGAACGGAACGAACATCTCGGAGCGCCCCCCTTGCTGTACGGCAAGACCGAAGGTTCGACTCCGTTCCGGCTTTCCCTTCATGTCGGCGACGTGGGCCATACCCTCGTCGTCGGCCCGACCGGCGCGGGCAAGTCCGTGCTGCTGGCGCTGATGGCGTTGCAATTTCGCCGCTATGATCGCAGCCAGATTTTCGCTTTCGATTTCGGGGGATCGATCCGGGCATCCGCGCTCGCCATGGGGGGCGACTGGCATGATCTTGGCGGTGGGTTGACCGAGGGATCGGAGGTTTCCGTTTCCCTGCAACCGCTGGCGCAGATCGATGATGCCTATGAGCGGTCATGGGCCGCTGACTGGATCGCCGCGATCCTGATGCGTGAAGGCATGACCATCACGCCGGAGGTGAAGGAGCACATCTGGACGGCACTGACATCGCTGGCATCCGCCCCGGCGGGGGAACGGACCATCACCGGCCTTGCCGTGCTGCTGCAATCCAACGATCTGAAACAGGCGTTGCGCCCATACTGCATTGGCGGCGCCTATGGCCGGTTGCTCGACGCCGAGGCCGAACATCTCGGATCAGCCGATGTACAGGCCTTCGAGATCGAGGGGCTGGTCGGCACTGGGGCTGCGCCTGCCGTCCTGTCCTATCTGTTTCATCGGATCGGCGACCGGCTCGATGGTCGGCCAACCCTGCTCATCATCGACGAAGGCTGGCTGGCGCTCGATGATGAGGGGTTCGCCAATCAGCTCCGCGAATGGCTGAAGACACTCAGGAAGAAGAACGCGTCCGTCATCTTCGCCACGCAGTCGCTCTCGGACATTGACGGCAGCAATATCGCGCCCGCCATCATCGAAAGCTGCCCGACGCGGCTGCTTCTCCCGAATGAACGCGCCATCGAGCCGCAGATCACGGCAATCTACCGCCGCTTCGGCCTCAATGACCGGCAAATCGAGATCCTCGCGCGGGCCACGCCCAAGCGGGACTACTACTGCCAATCGCGGCGCGGCAATCGCCTGTTCGAGCTTGGCCTTTCCGAAGTCGGTCTCGCGCTCTGCGCCGCATCATCCAAATCCGATCAGACCCGTATCGCCGAACTCATCGCCGAGCATGGGCAGGACGGTTTTCTCGCGGCCTGGCTGCGCGATCGCGGCGTCGAATGGGCCGTCGATCTGATCCCGAACCTCACCAATCTTGTCGAACGGACAGAGCCCGCTCGGTCGGTCGCGCCAGATCAAATCCATCCAGATGACAGCCAAGAAAAGGAGACCCTGCCATGATCCGTATCCCCGTTTCCCGATATGTCAGTGCATCCGTGCTGGCGCTGACGCTCGCCATGCCTGTTGCACTGTCGCCCATGCTGGCAAGCCCCGCTCACGCTTTTGGCTTCGGCCGCATCGTCTATGATCCGACCAACTATGCGCAGAACCTTCTGACCGCCGCACGCACACTGGAGCAGATCAACCACCAGATCACCTCGCTTCAGAATGAAGCGCAGATGCTCATCAATCAGGCGAAGAATCTCGCCAGTCTGCCATATTCCTCGCTCCAGACTTTGCAGCAGAATGTCCAGCGCACGCAGCAGCTTCTGGCCCAGGCGCAGAACATTGCCTTCGACGTGCAGAATGTCGATCAAATGTTCCAACAGAAATACGGCAAGGTTTCGCTGTCCGCGACCGACGCCCAACTCGTCGCCGATGCGCGGTCCCGCTGGCAGAATACGGTCGGCGGTTTGCAGGACGCCATGCGCGTGCAGGCTGGTGTCGTCGGAAATATCGACACCAACCGCGCTGAAATGTCCGCCCTTGTCGGGCAGAGCCAGAACGCGACCGGCGCGTTGCAGGCGACACAGGCGGGCAATCAGCTTCTCGCGCTCCAGTCGCAGCAGCTTTCCGACCTGATCGCGCTGATGTCCGCCAATGGTCGCTCCGAAGCCCTGATCGAAGCCGAGCGCGCCACTGCTGCCGAACAGGGCCGCATCCAGCGCGAGCGCTTTCTGACGCCTGGATCGGGCTATCAGCCCGGCAATGCCCGGATGTTCGGCAACGGCAACAACTGACCGGACAGGAGGGGCGCGACATGGACGGCAAGATGCTGGCCCGGCTGGGCGCGATCATATTCGTGGCCATCGCCATCACCGCAACGGTGATCGAAATGACACGCGAGTACGAACCAGCGCAGCCCCGACCGGCCCCGGCGCTTCAGGCGCCTGCCGATCCGCCGCGCCAGAGCCTGCGCCACTGCCAGCAGTTAGGCGAGGCCGCCGTGAACGATCCCGGCTGCCTCGCCACTTGGGCCGAGAACCGCGACCGGTTCCTCGGCCGGACGCCGGTGCCCGCCGCTCCGCATCAGAACGGGGGACAGTGAACCATGGGCGGCACCGGCGTCATCGACAACTTTCTGGGTGTTTTCACCAGTTACATCGACAGCGGCTTCGGCCTGCTTGGCGGCGAGGTCGCCTTCATCGCCACCACCCTGATCGTCATAGACGTGACGCTTGCGGCACTGTTCTGGTCCTGGGGTGCGGATGACGACGTCATCGCCCGGCTGGTCAAGAAGACGCTCTTCGTCGGGGTCTTCGCATACCTGATCGGCAACTGGAACAATCTCGCCCAGATCATCTTCGACAGCTTCGCCGGTCTTGGCCTGAAAGGTTCGGGCACCAGCTTTTCCGCCGCCGATCTGCTGCGGCCCGGCAAGGTGGCGCAGACCGGCCTCGATTGAGAGCGGCGGTGCAAAAGTCGGCCACGGTAGCGGCGGCATAATGCTGCTGCGGGCGGAGTAAAATCCGGCCACCTATCTTCCTTCTGCAATGATCGCAGGAGGGACAGGGGATCTACACCGTGGAACTATATCTGAAGGTTCGTCTGGCTGTTTCGGAAGGGATGACGCAGCGTCAGGCGGCGAAGCATTTCAACATATCGCGCGACAGCGTGGCGAAGATGGTGTCGTATTCGACGCCACCCGGTTACCAGCGGCGATCACCGATCCGGCGTCCGAAGCTGGATGCGTTTGTTTCGACGATCGAGCATTGGCTCGACGAGGACCTGAAGGTGCCGCGCAAGCAGCGGCATACGGCCAGGCGGGTATTTGACCGCCTGCGCGACGAGTGCGGGTTCACCGGCGGCTACACGATCATCAAGGACTACATGCGCGAGCGGGATCAGCGCCGGCAGGAAGTGTTCGTGCCACTTGCCCATCCGCCGGGCCACGCGCAGGCCGATTTCGGCGAGGCGATGGTGGTGATCGGCGGTGTGGAACAGAAGGCCCGCTTCTTCGTGCTGGATCTTCCGCATAGTGATGGCTGCTATGTTCGGGCCTATCCGGCGGCGGTGGCCGAGGCCTGGGTGGACGGTCACATCCATGGATTTGCCTTCTTCGGGGGCGTGCCGCAGTCGATCGTCTACGACAACGACCGTTGCCTGGTCGCAAAGATCCTGCCCGACGGTACACGCAAGCGGGCGGTGTTGTTCAGCGGCTTCCTGTCCCACTACCTGATCCGGGATCGCTATGGGCGGCCGGGAAAGGGCAATGACAAAGGGAATGTCGAGGGCCTTGTGGGCTACGCCCGGCGCAACTTCATGGTGCCGATCCCGCAGTTTGCGACATGGGATGCGTTCAACGCCTTTCTGGAGGAGCAGTGCCGCAAACGCCAGCGCGACAGGCTGCGCGGCGAGAGCGAGACGATCGGCGAGCGCCTGCAGCGGGATCTGGCGGCCATGCGTCCATTGCCGACATCACCCTTCGATGCCTGCGATCAGGCCAGCACCAGCGTAACGGCCCAGTCCCTGGTGCGATACAAGACCAACGACTATTCCGTGCCGGTCGCCTACGGTCATCAGGACGTCTGGGTGCGGGGCTATGTCGACGAGGTGGTGATCGGCTGCCGTGGCGAGATCATTGCTCGCCATCCGCGGTGCTGGGATCGGGAAGACGTCGTCTTCGACCCTATCCACTACCTGCCGCTGATCGAGCAGAAGATCAATTCCCTGGATCAGGCCGCCCCTCTGCAAGGCTGGGACCTGCCGGAAGAGTTCGCTACGCTGCGCCGGCTGATGGAAGGCCGCATGGCCAAGCATGGTCGGCGGGAATACGTTCAGGTTCTGCGCCTGCTGGAGAGCTTCGAGCTCGCCGACCTGCATGCGGCGGTGAAGCAGGCAATCCAGCTCGGCGCAATCGGATTCGATGCGGTCAAGCATCTGATCCTGTGCCGGGTCGAGCGACGGCCACCTCGACTGGACCTGGCGATCTATCCCTACCTGCCGAGGGCGACGGTCGAGAAGACCTCGGCGAAAGCCTACATGCGGCTTTTGTCGTCTGATGCGGGAGAAGCGGCATGAGCACCGAAGCACCCGAGATACTGCTTGCCCACTATCTCAAGACCCTGAAGCTGCCGACCTTCCAGCGCGAGTATCAGAAGCTGGCCCGGTTATGCGCCACCGAGGGCGTCGACCACATCGACTACCTGTTCCGGCTTGCCGAACGGGAGATGATCGAACGCGATCGCCGCAAGGTCGAACGCCGGATCAAGGCGGCCAAATTCCCTGTCGTCAAAAGCCTCGACAGCTTCGACTTCACAGCCATCCCCAAGCTGAACAAGATGCAAGTGCTGGAGCTGGCACGTTGCGAGTGGATCGACCGCCGCGAGAACGTGATCGCTCTCGGCCCCAGCGGCACGGGCAAGACGCATGTCGCACTCGGCCTCGGACTGGCGGCCTGCCAGAAGGGGCTGTCCGTCGGCTTCACCACGGCCGCCGCCCTGGTCAGTGAGATGATGGAGGCGCGTGACGAGCGGCGTCTGCTCCGTTTCCAAAAGCAGATGGCAGCCTACAAGCTGCTGATCATCGATGAGCTGGGCTTCGTGCCGCTGTCCAAGACCGGCGCGGAATTGTTGTTCGAGTTGATCTCCCAGCGTTACGAGCGCGGTGCGACCATGATCACCAGCAATCTGCCTTTCGACGAATGGACGGAAACCCTGGGGTCCGAGCGTCTGACCGGCGCCCTGCTCGATCGCATCACCCACCACGTCAACATCCTCGAGATGAACGGCGACAGCTACCGTCTCGCCCAAAGCCGCGCCCGAAAGGCCGGCTGACGCCTTCTCTGAAAATCGCCGCGGGCGCCGGGGACCCCCCCTCGGGCTACGCCCTCCCGGCGGTCTCAGGCGCGCGCCAAGGTGGCCGACTTTTGCTCCGCCCCGTGGCCGGTTTTTACTCCGCCGTTGACAATCTGCTTCTGGAACCGAAGCAGACGCCGCTCATCACGCGCCTCCATCATCTCACTGACCAGGGCGGCGGCCGTCGTGAAGCCGACGGACAAGCCTTTCTGGCATGCGGCCAGGCCGAGGCCGAGAGCCACATGCGTCTTACCCGTGCCGCTGGGGCCCAGGGCGATGACGTTCTCGCGGCGCTCGATCCATTCGCATCGGGCCAGTTCCAGCACCTGCATCTTGTTCAGCTTAGGTATGGCGGTAAAGTCGAAGCTATCCAAGCTTTTGACGACCGGGAATTTGGCCGCCTTGATCCGGCGTTCGACCTTGCGGCGATCGCGTTCGATCATCTCCCGCTCGGCAAGCCGGAAGAGATATCCGACATGATCGACACCTTCAGTGGCACATAGCCGGGCCAGCTTCTGGTACTCCCGCTGGAAGGTCGGCAGCTTCAGGGTCTTGAGATAATGGGCGAGCAGGATCTCTGGTGCTTCGGTGCTCATGCCGCTTCTCCCGCATCAGACGACAGGAGGCGCATATACGCTTTTACCGAGGTCTTCTCGACCGTCGCCCTTGGCAGGTAGGGATAGATCGCCAGGTCCAATCGCGGCGGCCGGCGCTCGACCCGGCACAGGATCAGATGCTTGACCGCATCGAAGCCGATCGCACCGAGCTGTATCGCCTGCTTCACCGCTGCATGTAGATCGGGAAGGTCGAAGTTTTCCAGGAGACGGAGAACCTGCACATATTCCCGCCGCCCATGCTTGGCCATGCGGCCTTCCATCAGCCGGCGCAGCGTCGCGAACTCCTCCGGCAGGTCCCAGCCCTGGAGTGGCGCTGCCTGATCCAGCGCATTGATCTTCTGCTCGATCAGCGGCAGGTAATGGATGGGATCGAAGACGACGTCTTCGCGTTCCCAGCATCGCGGATGACGCGCGATAATCTCGCCGCGGCAGCCGATTACCACCTCATTGACATAGCCCCGAACCCAGACGTCCTGATGGCCGTAGGCGACCGGCACGGAATAGTCGTTCGTCTTGTAGCGCACCAGCGACTGGGCAGTCACAACAGCGCTGGCCTGATCGCAGGCATCAAACGACGACGCCGGCAAGGGACGCATGGCCGCAAGATCGCGCTGCAGCCGTTCTCCGATCGTCTCGCTCTCGCCCCGCAGCTTGTCGCGCTGGCGTTTGCGGCACTGCTCTTCCAGAAAAGCGTTGAACGCATCCCATGTCGGGAACTGTGGGATCGGTACCATGAAGTTGCGACGGGCATAGCCCACGAGACCCTCGACATTCCCCTTGTCGTTGCCTTTCCCCGGACGACCGTAGCGATCCCGGATCAGATAGTGGGACAGAAAGCCGCTGAACAGCGCTGCCCGCTTGCGTGTGCCGTCCGACAGGATCTTCGCCACAAGGCAGCGGTCGTTGTCATAGACGATCGACCGCGGTACGGCCCCGAAGAACGCGAACGCATGGATGTGGCCATCGACCCAGGCTTCGGCCACCGCCGCCGGATAGGCCCGCACATAGCACCCGTCGCTATGCGGCAGATCGAGCACAAAGAAGCGCGCCTTCTGCTCCACGCCGCCAATCACGACCGTCGCCTCACCGAAGTCCGCCTGCGCATGGCCGGGCGGATGCGACAGCGGCACGAACACCTCCTGGCGGCGCTGATCACGCTCGCGCATATAATCCTTGATGATCGTGTAGCCGCCGGTGAACCCGCATTCGTCGCGCAGGCGGTCGAACACCCGCTTGGCCGTATGGCGCTGCTTGCGCGGCACCTTCAGGTCTTCATCGAGCCAATGGTCGATCGTCGAAACGAATGCATCCAGCTTCGGACGCCGGATCGGTGATCGCCGCTGATAGCCGGGCGGCGTCGAATAGGCCACCATCTTGGCCACGCTGTCGCGCGATATGTTGAAATGCTTAGCTGCCTGGCGCTTCGTCATTCCTTCTGAAACAGCCAGCCGAACCCTCAGATAAAGTTCCACGGTGTAGATCCCCTGTCCCCCCTGCACTCGTTGCAGAAAGGAAATAGGTGGCCGGATTTTACTCCGCCCGCAGCAGCATTATGCCGCCGCTACCGTGGCCGACTTTTGCACCGCCGCTCTCAGCGAGGGCAACTTCGCCAGGATGATGTCAGGCGCAACCGCACCGCAAACGCGGCGTATGCTGCAATCTGCATTCAACCGGTCGTCCAGTTGGCCGATGGTGCTACTCGCGCAATCCCGCGTCGGGCGTGAGGGCCTGAATCTGCATGAGGCCTGTCGCACAGTGATTCTACTGCACGCGGAGTGGAATCCCGGCATTGTCGAGCAGCAGATTGGGCGTGTGGATCGCAAGAACAGTCTTTGGCTTCGCGAATGGCGGAAATGGAGGGATCATGGTGATGGTCTCCCGCCCCGCATTCGGGTTCACCCTGTTGTCGTCAGTGGCACATACGACGATCACAACTGGCAGGTTCTCAAGGCGCGTTGGCTGGAACTGAGGGCGCAGTTGCATGGCGATGTCCTGCGTCCCGTTCCAGGTCGGTCAGAGGTGATAGATGACAAACGAACCTGCGCTGACCGCGTTCGGCGCGCAGTGCCGGATTTTTCGCCGCCGCTCTCAGCTTGCGATATCAGCTCGCTGGATTGATCGCCTGAAGCGTCACCAACGTGCCTTGCCGCCCTTCTAGAATCCCGCGCGCATCTTCAAGCCGGCCTATTCCAGCAATCCCGCCCGCGTTCGCAAAATCGCACGCCGCTTCGACTTTCGGTCGCATGGACCCGGCCGCGAACATATCGCTGGTCAATTCGGCAGGCGTTACTTTGCGGATCGGCCGCCTATCCACCGTTCCCCACCCCTCATAAACGGCGTCCACGTCGGTCAGCATCAGGAAAGCGTCGGCCCCGAGCGCCCTGGCGAGAAGCCCGGCTGCTTTGTCCTTGTCGATCACCGCTTCCAGTCCCCGAAGCGTCCCATCGGCTTCGCGCATGACCGGGATACCTCCACCGCCGGCGCAGATGACAGTGACGCCAGCCTCCACAAGGAGCCTGATCGTCTCGATCTGGGTAATATGCTGAGGTAGTGGTGACGGGACGACCCGGCGCCAGCGGCCCTGCGCTTCTTCTACCATCGGCCAGCCATATGCCTCTTTCGCCTTTAGCGCCTCGTTCTGCGTGTAGACCGGACCTATCGGCTTTTCCGCGCGAGCGAAGGCGGGATCGTCCCGGTCCACCTCGATCTGGGTCAGCAGTGTCGCGATCCTTGAACCCGCAGGCATCGCATTGGTCAGCTCCTGCTCGACCAGATAGCCGATCATGCCGACGCTCTCTGCACCCAGGACATCGAGCGGATAGGGGTCGACGTCTTTGTAGGCCGCCGCCTGCAAGGCGAGGAGACCGACCTGTGGTCCGTTTCCATGGGCGACCACGATGTCATGGTCGCGCGCCAGATCGGCCATCGCTGCGGCCGCCTTGCGAACGTTGGTGCGTTGCGCATCGGCCGTCATTGGCTCGCCGCGCTTGAGGAGCGCATTACCGCCCAGTGCTATCACGACCCTCATGTCACGACCCCAAGGTTGCGACCAGCAGGGCCTTGATCGTGTGCATTCGGTTTTCCGCCTGGTCGAAGACGATGGACGCTTCGGACTCGAAGACCTCTTCGGTCACTTCCATGCTGTCGATGCCGTATTGCTGGAAGATCTTCTCGCCGACCTCGGTCTCGCGATTGTGGAACGCGGGCAGGCAGTGCATGAATTTCGCATGCGGATTGCCCGTCGCCGCCATGATGCCAGCGGTGACACGATAGGGTGTGAGCAGTTCAATGCGTTCCTTCCAGACCGAGTCCGGCTCCCCCATTGACACCCACACATCGGTGTAGACGAAATCGCAGCCGTTGACGGCCTCGTAAGGATCTTCGGTCAGGGCGATCTTCGCACCGGTCCTGGCTGCGATCTCCTGGCACTGACGCACCAAATGGTCCTCAGGCCAGCAGGCTTTCGGCGCGCCGAGGCGCACATCCATGCCGATCTGCGCGGCGCCTGCCAGCAGCGAGTTGCCCATGTTGTTTCCGGCGTCACCGAGGAAGGCGAAACTTACCTGGGACAGGTGCTTGCGCGTGTATTCCCGCATGGTCAGGAAATCGGCGAGAATCTGCGTCGGATGGAACTCGTCGGTCAGTCCGTTGTAGACCGGAACGCCGGCATAGGCCGCCAAGGTTTCCGCCTGTTCCTGTCCGAAGCCGCGATACTCGATGCCGTCATACATCCGCCCGAGAACGCGGGCGGTATCCTTCATCGACTCCTTCTTGCCGATCTGGGTGCCGGTTGGCCCGAGATAGGTAACGTGGGCGCCCTGGTCATAGGCGGCCACCTCGAAACCCGTGCGTGTGCGCGTCGAATCCTTCTCGAAGATCAGCGCGACGTTCTTGCCTTTCAGGCGTTGCTCCTCGTAGCCGCCATATTTCGCCTGCTTGAGCGAAGCTGACAGTTTGAGCAGGAAACGGATCTCGTCCGGCGTGAAATCGAGCAGCTTCAGGACACTGCGACCTCTCAGGTTAACGGGCATGATAGACCTCCTTTAAACCGGATCCCGGATGAGGGGGCACGTCATGCAATGACCGCCACCCCTGCCGCGGCCGAGTTCGGCGCCCGGCACGGTGATGACCTCTACGCCTGCCTTGCGCAGTTGGGTGTTGGTGTAGGTGTTGCGGTCGTAAGCGACGACGACGCCAGGCTCGAGCGCCACGACGTTGTTGCCGTCATCCCATTGCTCGCGTTCAGCGACATAGGCATCGCCGCCCGTCTCGACCACGCGCAACTGCTTCAGCCCCAGCACCTCGGCCGCGACCTCTACGAGCGGCCGCTCTTCCTTGCGTACATCGATCGTGCCTTCGCGCTCGCCCGGACGAATGGAATAGGGCTCGATCTTGTGGGCGACATCCGCAAACAGCGTCACGAGATCGCGGTCGCAGAAGCTGAAGACGGTGTCGAGGTGCATGGAGGCGCGCTCGATAGGCAGTTTGCAGGCGATCACTCTTTCCGCGCCGCCCTGTGCGAACAGCGACCGCGCGAGCTGACCGACGGCCTGTGGTGTCGTCCGCTCGCCCATGCCCACAAGAACCGTTCCGTTGCCGATCGGCATGACGTCGCCCCCCTCGAGAGTGGCAAGGCCGTGGTCCTTGTCGGGATCGCCCCACCAGACCGGGAAGCCCATGTCGCGGAAATCCGGGTGGAAGCGATAGATGGCGGCGATGTTGACGGTCTCGAGCTTGCGCGCGTTCCAGCGCATCGGATTGAGCGTGACGCCGCCATAGATCCAGCAGGTCGTGTCACGGGTAAAGAGGTGATTGGGAAGCGGCGGCAGGACAAAATCCTCCGGCCGCAGCGTTTCGGCGAGAAGGCCGGCGCTTTTGATCGGTAACTCCGTCTTGCTCAGTCCGCCCAGCAGGATCAGGGAAAGGGCGTCCGCCTCGATCTCCATCAGATGCGCCCTGAGATCATCGGCGAAGCCGACGCCAACCGTGTCGTCATTGACCCGCCGTTCAAGAAGCCATCGGCGAGCCTCGGGAATCTGTAGCGTTTCTACCAGCATCTCGCGCAGAAACACGACCTCGACGCCGCGATGGCGCATGGCGTCCACGAAGGTCAGATGCTCGACGCGGGCCTGCTTGACCCAGATGACGTCGTCGAAGAGCAGTTCGTGGCAATTCGACGGGGTGAGCCGGGCAAGCGCTGCCCCAGGTCGATGGACCAGAACGCGCCGAAGCTTGCCGACCTCGGAATGGACTCCGTAGGCGTGGGGCATGACAATCTCCTTCAGACGATGATGGCGGCGATGCTGAGGCTCGCCATGATGATGACGGTGAGGATCACGAGAAGCGGCCACATGAAGCGCAGCCACCGTTCGTATGGGATGCGACCTATGGCGAGCGCACCCATGACCACGGCGAAGGTCGGATTAATGAGATTCACGATGCCATTCGCCGACTGATAGGCAGTGACCACCAGATCGCGGCCCACGCCGGCAAAATCGGCGACCGGGGCCATGATCGGCATCGACAGGACTGCAAGACCCGACGACGACGGCACGAAGAACGACAGCAGGATCTGAAGCCAGTACATCACGTTGATAAAGGCGACCTTGCCGAGGCCTGCGACCGAACCTTCGGCCCAATGCAGTATGGTGTCGGTAATCTTGCCCTCATCCATGATGACAACGATGCCGCGCGCCAGACCTATGATCAGGGCAACACCGAGAAGGTCGCGTGCTCCGTTAACGAAGGCATCCGTGAAGTTCTTCTCACCCGTTCGCGCAATGACGCCTATGACAATGGCGGAGGCGAGGAAGAGACCGCTCATCTCGCCCATCCACCAGCCGCCCTTGAGCACACCCCAGATCATCACCACGAAGGTGATGCCGAAGACCGCAAGCACGACCTTGTGTACCAGGGTGAAGTCGATCGTCCCCTCGTGATGAGCGCTGAGGAAAAGCTTCTCGTTGTCGGCTTTCATGTCGTAGACGAGCGATTTGCTCGGATCGAGCCGAACCCGTTCCGCATAGCGCATGACGTAGGCAACGCAGGCGAGCCAGCTCAGCCCGAGAATGACGACGCGCAAAACCAGCCCTTGCGTGAACGGCACGCCGGCCGCGTCAGAGGCGATAACGGTGGCAAATGCGTTGACCGTGGACCCCAAGACACCAACGCCTGCTCCAAGGAGGATGATGGCGACGGCGGTAACCGCGTCATATCGCGCGGCGATCATAATCGGGATCAGCAGCATATAGAAAGCGAGCGTTTCTTCGGCCATTCCATAGGTGGTGCCGCCGAAGGCAAACAGCGCCATCAGGAACGGGATCATCCACTTTTCCCGTCCCTTGAGCTTGGCCATAGCGCGCTCGATTCCGGCATTTATCGCGCCTGTCGAGGTGACGACCCCGATGAACCCGCCAATCACCAGGACGAAAAGAGCGACATCGATGGCGTTTGCGGTGCCGGCTGCGGGGTCGTAGAACCCGCGGATTGGCGCCATGATGATGTCGACTATCCCCTGCGGCGCCGGCTCAGCGACCGCATAGGTCCCGGCGACGGGCACTTGCTTGTTCAGGGCCGCATTCTGAACACGGTCGTACTGCCCGGCCGGTATGATCCATGTGAGTGCGGCGACTAGAACGATCAAGCCAAAGAGGATGGTGAATGCGGTTGGGAACTGAAAACGTCGTTCCTCCGGTGCTTCAGAAACAGTGCTCATACCCCCTCCCAGGAAATAGTTGACAAGCTAAGCTGGCATCTGACCGCAAGCGAATGCTCCGGAACAGAGAAAGGCTTCTCCATCGAGCCAAAGTGACCATTGCTTATTTTCTAGGCCAGGGAATTGATCTGAGTCAACAGATGATGACTAGTAGAATTCAACGCTATGGCACTTTCCCGAAGGCTGATTCCTGGGCTGTTGTGTTCAACCAAAGCGTCGGTCAACGATCTCGCGCTGCATTGTCTGCTTGCTGACCGAATTCTGGGAAAGGAGCCGCGCTTCGATATCCGGCGCAGTCAGGTAAGGTATACCGGATGCCAAGCGTAGATATCGATCAACATCGGTTTGGGCGAAGACAATATCAAGTCGGTTTGCCGGAGAAGCTCGCACCCGGTATGCCCTCGATGACACATTTCACGGCCCGGAGTTGAAGATCTGTCAAATGTACTCCGGTGACCGCGACCGTCCCGCCGTGCACGTCGATCTTCAGCCTTTCCGGATCAAATCCGAGGTCATTGCGGATACGCGCCGAAGCTGCAAGCCTGATACCTTCGTCTCCACGCGCAATGTGTTCGATACCCGAAAAGGAGGTCGCCTTTAAAAGGTCGCGGCGGCTGACGATCCCGATAACCGCACGGTCGGACGTTACCGGAATACGCTTGATGTTGCGGCTCAGCATCATCTCGGTCACCGTCGCCAAGGAGGTGGTATCAGCTACTGTCACAACTTCCGGGGACATGACATCACCAACGCGCCAGCTGTTGCAATGAATGTAATTTTTAAGATCGTTCTCATCGGTCATCGGATGGTCCTGCCGATCGAGCAAAGACCTTCCGATCTCCTTGCGGGACATCAGATCGCCTTCCGTAATGATCCCAACGAGCTTTCCGTCGCTATCCGTCACCGGCAGACCGCTGACGCCACGCTCCAGCATGACTGAAACAGCGTGACGCACATGAGCATCCACACTGATCGTGGCAACGTCCCGCGTCATGATGTCGGATGTGATCATGTCTAACCCCTTTTCAAAAACCGCAGCGCCAAACTGATCAGGCTGCCTTGCCTGTCATGTCGAGAACCACACGGCCGTCGACGCGGCCGGCTTTCAGCTCCTGAAATATCCGGTTGATGTCCTCAAGCGGCGCCGGCGTGACCTGAGCCTTGATTTTGCCTTCGGCAAAAAAGGCGATGGCCTCGTCAAGATCCCGGCGCGTGCCGACGATTGAGCCCCGCACGGTTATGCGCTTCAGGACGACATCGAAAATAGGGGTCGCGAATTCGCCTGGCGGCAATCCGACCAAAGCAACGGTGCCTTTTCGTCGAACGAGCTGGAGCGCCTGCGAGAACGCCGGAGGCGATACCGCGGTGACGAGCACTCCGTGTGCTCCGCCGCCTGTTGCTTCGAGGGCCTCGGCGATGGCGTCCGGGGACCGCGCGTCAAGCGCCAGATCGGCTCCGGTTCTTCTGGCCAATGTGAGCTTCTCAGACGCCAAATCCAGTGCAACGACCTTCAGTCCCATTGCTTTGGCGTATTGGATGGCTACCTGGCCCAGGCCGCCGATGCCGGAGATTGCGACCCATTGCCCGGGTCGCGCTTCGGTTTCCTTGAGCCCTTTGTAAGTCGTGACCCCGGCGCAGAGAATAGGCGCGACCGCCGCGAAATCAACGTCGTCAGGCAGTCTTGCGGCGAATGCAGCATTGGCAATCGCGTATTCCGCGAAGCCTCCATCGCAGCTGTAGCCCGTATTGTGTTGATGCTTGCAAAGCGTCTCCCAGCCGGTTTCGCAATGTTCGCACCGCATGCAGGCGTCATGGAGCCATGCGATGCCGACGGCATCGCCGATTACAAAGTCCGTGACACCTGGACCGAGTGCCGCGACGGTGCCTGCTACCTCATGGCCGGGAATGAAGGGCAGGGATGGCTTGACCGGCCAGTCGCCGGAGGCGGCATGCAGATCGGTGTGGCACACGCCACAGGCGGCCACTTTCACCAGCAGTTCGCCCGGGCCGGGTACGGGTATCGGAACGTTTTCGATCAACAGTGGCTTTCCGAATTCATGAACAATTGCAGCTTTCATAAGTCCTTGCATGACGACAAACCTCCCGTTCGAATAAATCGCTGCTGTATTTCGATCGATTACCTGGATAAGGCTGCGCGGATCACCGCGGCCTCACTTATTGCAAGAAGGTTCGGAAGCGGCGGAGCGCAAACACAAAGAGCGCCGCGCCGATCAGCACGAGAGCCAGCAGCTGTGGCCAGACCACATCTATGCCCGCGCCGCGAAACAGGATCGATTGCGCAAGGATCACGAAGTGGGTGTTTGGCGCTGCGAGCATGATGTCCTGAATGACCTGTGGCATGCTTTCGCGCGGCGTGACACCACCCGACAGGACCTGAAGCGGAAGCAGGACCAGCATCAGCAGAAGGCCGAACTGCGGCATCGAGCCTGCGATGGTGGCGAGGAAAATTCCCATGCATGTGGTGGCGATGAGCTGCAACGCGGCGCCTGCCAGAAAAAGTCCGACAGAGCCCTGGATCGGCACCTGAAGAATCCCCTGCACGACGAACACGATCGACACGGCTGAGGCAACAAGCACGACCAGCCCCATCGACCAGATCTTACTCAGCATGATCTCGGTCGGCGTCACCGGCATCACGAGAAGATGCTCGATGGTGCCATGCTCGCGTTCACGTATGAGCGCCGCGCCCGTGAGCACGATCGAAAGCATCGTGATCGACGAGATCACATTGGAAATGGCGCCGAACCAACCCTTGTTGAGCTCCTGGTTGAAGCGAGAACGCAGAGCGAGATCCACAGGAACCTCGGTGGTTCCCCGGTAGCGGTTGAGATATTCGCTGACTTCGCTGGAGACGATGGACTGGATATAGCCGCCGCCGCTGAAGGCCTGCGACATGCGGGTGGCGTCGACATTGAGCTGGATCGTCGGCGTTCGACCGGCAAGCAGATCACGCTGGAAATTCGGGGGAATGTCGAGGGCGAAGGTGTCGAGCCCCGCATCCATGCGACTGTCCATCTCATGCTGCGATATGATCTTGGGAATGGAAAAGTAAGGCGGATAGAACGCGGTCAGGATGCGGGAGGAGACCGGCGACTGGTCTTCGTCGACGATGGCGATGGCAGCCTTGTTGAGCGTCTCGGGCATCGAGGTCGATGCCGTGTAGATCGACAGGGTGAAGGCATAGAGGATAAGGACGACAAGCATAGGGTCCCGGGCGAGACCGCGCAGTTCCTTGACGCCGAGTTGAACGATATTGGCCAAGCGCATGGATCACCCCGCCTGTTTCTTGAGGAGCGCCGCGCTGCTGGCGAGAAGAACCGGGACAGCGATCAGGAGCGGGATGAAGGACGCCGCGAGATCGCTGAACTCTAGCGCTTTGGAGAACGTACCGCGTGCGATCGTGACGAAGTAGGTCGCCGGATAGATCTGTCCGATAAATGCGCCGGCCCCCTCCAGCGAGGAGACCGGATCGATCATTCCGGAATACTGGACGGCCGGAATGAGTGTGATCAACGCGGTCCCGAAGATCGCAGCAATCTGGCTGTTCATGAAGGTGGAAATGAGAAGTCCCAGCCCGGTCGCCGCCGTGACGTAGAGAAGTGCAGCACCGGTCAGCGTCAGGAAGCTGCCTGTCACCGGCACCTGGAACACGAAGATCGCGAAGGCCGTCAACATGAAGAAGTTGAGCATGGCAAGCGCGATATAGGGTAACTGCTTGCCGAGGAGGAACTCCACCCGAGTGACGGGCGTCACGTAGAAATTGATGATAGAGCCGAGTTCCTTTTCGCGCACGACGCTCAGAACGGCGAGCATGGCGGGGATCATCATCAACAGCATCGGGATGACGGCCGGCACCATGGCCTTGAGGCTCTCGACGCTCGGATTGTAGCGGTATCGAAGGGCGATCTGGAAGGTGCCGGTGGTTGCCGCGTCGCCATAGAGTTCACGTGCCTTCTGGGTGAGCC
This sequence comes from Shinella zoogloeoides, assembly GCF_022682305.1. NCBI lineage: Bacteria > Pseudomonadati > Pseudomonadota > Alphaproteobacteria > Hyphomicrobiales > Rhizobiaceae > Shinella > Shinella zoogloeoides. The sequence continues at coordinate 3,325,719 of NZ_CP093528.1, read as the reverse complement.
ATGTCTGATGCATGCCTTGCACATAACCCCGCACAGTCTCGGCCCGCGAAGGCATTGCACCGTCGATCCAGGCGCCGATTTCGACCTTGGTGCCCCGCGCGACATCGCGCCCGAAGCCTGGCGGGATCTCCAGTGCGAGGCTGAGTTCGCCATTGCGCATGCGTCGATCGAGGTCGTTGTAATCGACGATCGGCGCCTTCTCCGTGAAATAGCGGGATCCGGCGATCTGGAGTGTGTAGTCGCGGCTGATCGTGGTGTCGTCCCGGTCGAGCACGGCAAAGGACAGGTTCTCGATATCCATGTTGATGCCGAAGCCCACGACGAACATCAAAATGACGCTGCCGAAAATGGCGAGCGTCGCGCGGATCGGATCCCGGCGCAGTTCGAGCGATTCCCGCCGCGTATAGGCGAGCATACGGCGTAGGTTGAAAGTCGAGCTGGCGGATGAAGCCGGCGGGGGCGCGGCGGCTTCATCCGCCTCTTCACGCTGCGCGATTGGGGCGGACGCTGGTGAAGTCTTGTCGCCGATAGCCTCCTCCAGATAGGAAATGAAGGCTTCCTCCAGCGTCCCAGCTGAACGCTTTTCGATGATGCCGCGTGGCGTGTCGCTGACAAGCACTTTGCCGGCATGCATGAGTGAAATCCGGTCGCAAAGCTCGGCTTCGTTCATGAAATGGGTCGAAACGAAGATCGTCACGCCATCCTTGCGCGACAGGTCGGAGAGGATCTGCCAGAACCCGTCGCGCGCCACCGGATCGACGCCCGATGTGGGTTCGTCCAGGATCAGAATGTCGGGCGCGTGGATCATCGCCACGGCGAGCGACAATCTCTGCCGGATGCCGAGCGGCAACGCATCCGGCAACGTATCCATGATCTCATCGAGGTCGAAACGTTCGGCCATGTCCGCAATGCGCGTCGGAATTTTATCGGGCGGCAGGTTGAAGAGCCTGGCGTGCAAGTCGAGGTTCTGGCGGACCGTAAGCTCGGTGTAGAGCGAGAAGGCTTGGCTCATATAGCCGACCTTCCGCCTTACCTCGATATCTTTCGGATCGACCTCGTGGCCGAACAGCTTTGCGGTTCCCTCGCTCGCCGGCAGGAGGCCGGTGAGCATCTTCATGGTCGTGGTCTTGCCGCAGCCGTTCGAGCCGAGGAACCCGAAGATTTCGCCGCGCGGAATCTGGAAGCTGACATTGTCGACGGCGGTGAAGTCGCCGAAACGCATGGTCAGGTGTTCGGCTTCGATGGCGAAGTCCGACCCTCCCTCATCGGATCGGGGCGGTATGACCACCTCGTGGTGACCGGAACGCCTTTCTTCAGGAAGAAGGGCGACGAAGGCGGCATCGAGATTGGCCGCTCCGGTGCGGGCGAGCAACTCCTGCGGCGTACCCGTGGCAAGGATCTTGCCGTCATCCATGGCAACCAGCCAATCGAAGCGCTGCGCCTCTTCCATATAGGCGGTCGCGACGACGACGCTCATCGACGGGCGGTCGCGGCGGATATCGTCGATCAGCTCCCAGAATTGCCTGCGTGACAGGGGATCCACGCCTGTCGTCGGTTCGTCGAGGATCAGCAGATCCGGGTCGTGGATCAGGGCGCAGCAAAGTCCGACCTTCTGCTTCATACCGCCCGACAGTTTGCCGGCCGGGCGGTCGGGGAAGGGGGCCAACCCGGTACGCCGGAGCAGGTCGTCGATGCGGAGTTCACGCTCGCGCTTGTCCTGGCCGAACAGGCGCGCGAAAAACTCGATGTTCTCGAACACCGACAGTGTCGGGTAGAGGTTCTTTCCGAGACCCTGGGGCATGTAAGCGATCTGCGGGCAGGTCCGGTCGCGGTGCTTCTTGTCGGCGATGTCGCCGCCTAGCACATCAATATGGCCGTCCTGGATCTTGTGGGCGCCCGCAATCAGGCTGAGCAGACTGGATTTTCCGACGCCGTCCGGGCCTATCAGCCCGACCATGATGCCGGCGGGAATGTCGAGGCCAACAGTATCGAGCGCGCGCGTCTTGCCGTAAGACAGGCTGACATCCTTGATTTTTACGACGGCGGAAGGAGATTCCTGCGCGTCGTGCTCTCCTTCCGACAAGCGTCTCATTTCACCAGGGCCTCGGTGAGGTGCGCAGGCCATTCGGCATCCTGCGCGATGCGGACATATGCCATCCCCGGGAGCCCCGTCTTGACGTACTGAATATGCTCGCGCAGCAGTTCCGGCGATATTTTCGCCCTGATGCGGAACATCAGCTTCTGACGCTCCTCCTCTGTCTCGACCGTTTTCGGTGTGAACTGTGCGACGTCCGCCACGAAGCTTGCCGTGGCGGGGATGACGTACTGAGGGGCGGCGTCGAGAACGAGACGAACCTCGGATCCCATCTGAATGCGGCCCGCTTGCTCGGTTGGCAGGAAGAAAGTCATGTAAACGTCGCTCAGGTCGACAATGTTGAGGACGCGGCCTCCCGACGACAGCACTTCGCCCGGCTGGGCTACGCGGTACTGTACGCGCCCTTCGCGGGGTGATCTCAGCGTGCTGTCATTGATATCCGCAACGATGCTTTCGATGGCCGCCTGGGCGGCCACGACAGAAGCTTCTGCATCAGTGATCTGGGCCTTGGCGGCACCGATGGCAGCATCGGAGGCGGAAAGTGAAGCCTTCGCAGCCGCGACGGCTGCCCGTGCTCTCTGTGCCGATGCCCTGTCGTCATCAAGTGTTTGCAGCGATGTCGTATTGGTTCTGATCAGTTGCTCGGTGCGTGCGAGTTTCCGCTCGGCAGCATCCTGCTCGGCTTCGTGTTGGCCGATCACCGCAGCGGCAGCTTCACGCTCCGCCTCGCGCTGCGACAGAAGGCTTCTTGCCGTATCGACGCTGATGACGGCGCGCTGCAGCGAGGCTTCTGCCTGTTTTTTCTGCGCCTCCAGCTGCTGTGTGTCCATGGTAGCGAGCACCTGACCGGCGCTCACGAATGCGCCTTCCTCGACCAGGATCTCCTTGATCCGGCCCGCGGTCTTCGTGGAGATATCGATTTCCGTGGCCTCGATCCGACCGTTTCCGCCGGCGATCCCGGCCGGCAGCCCCGATGCATCATAAATGCGCAAGCCGTAATAGGCTCCGGCGACCACGGCAATGACGACGATCGCGACTATCCAGTTCTTGAGCGATTTCACGCGCGGACCTCCCCTTGCGGAGCGGCCGCACGAGCGTACCGCGGATGGCTATGGAGACTATCTGAGGTCATCATGCGAAATTTCATTGTCATGGAAAAGACCCTGTGTTGGTCACGGAAAGCGGCGCTCGGGTAAACACGAGACGGTCCCGCTTCCTTTCCCGGGTGCGAACGAGCGATTGATTGCGCGCGATAATCGAGAGAGCGTGGAAGTCGGGTGAGAATGAGCCGTCGCGGCGCTCTGCTGCCTTCGCACGGCCTGCAACTAATCTGCCTTGTGGTCTCGAGATTCAAACCTAATAGAAAGCTCGTCGTAGACGGGTTTTTTTGCACGTTCTTCATGGCTCACCAGAGTGTTTGCGTGAAGAACTGCTACTCGCCCCAGCCTCATCAACGCTTGTCTTGAAATCGCGAGCATATCATCACTCGATGACTAGGGTCAGGACCCATTGATTTGAATTGACGGCTATGATTCAGACGGGCGGATAGGAGCCCGACTGATGAGTAATTTGTTCTGGCTGACGGAGGAGCAAATGGCCCGTCTTCAGCCCTATTTCCCCAAGAGCCATGGCCGCCAGCGTGTCGATGATCGGCGTGTTCTGAGCGGCATCATTTTCGTCAATCGCAACGGCCTCCGGTGGTGTGATGCGCCGAGGGAATATGGTCCGGCGAAGACCTTGTATAACCGCTGGAAACGCTGGAGCGACAAGGGCATCTTTATCCAGATGATGGAGGGCCTGGCTGTGCCTGAAGCTGCAGAGCACAAGACCATCATGATCGATGCGACCTATCTCAAGGCCCACCGCACAGCTTCCAGCCTGCGGGTAAAAAAGGGGGTGCGGGCCGCCTGATTGGACGCACGAAAGGCGGCATGAACACCAAGCTTCATGCCGTCACGGATGCGAATGGTCGCCCGGTCAGCTTCTTCATTACGGCCGGTCAGATCAGCGATTACACCGGTGCTGCCGCCTTGCTTGATGAACTTCCCAAGGCCAAATGGCTACTGGCCGACCGTGGCTATGATGCCGACTGGTATCGTGACGCTTTACAGGCGAAGGGGATCACCCCCTGCATTCCGGGGCGGAAGTCCCGCAACAAAACCATCAAATACGACAAACGCCGCTACAAACGGCGCAACCGGATCGAGATCATGTTCGGGCGTCTCAAAGACTGGCGGCGTGTCGCTACGCGCTACGACAGATGCCCAATGGTCTTCCTCTCCGCCATCGCTCTCGCTGCAACCGTTATCTTCTGGCTCTGATCAATGAGTCCTGACCCTAGAATGTCAACGGTGGACGCCGATTTGTCGTGAGCGGATGGTTCGGGAGTAGTCGGCCAAGGAAGAGGTCTGCCGGGCGATGTCGCTGATCACGGCCTCCCGTTTCAGTTCCTGTAGCGGACGATCTGTCCGGATGACCCCGAGATCATGGAGATAGTCGGGAAGATAGCCCGAGAAAAGGATGCGCCAGTCCGTGGGAATGCGCGGCTCCAGAAGCTGTGCCAGCTGGAAGATCACCGTCGTGCAGTTGGTCGTGATCGTGTGGTAGAATCGTGGTTCGGCGGCCAGTTCATTCGCCTTTCCGAGATAGGACAGGAACAGCGCCCTGGCCTGCTCGGGTGTCACCTCGAGAGGGAAAAGGGAAACCTCCTCCTTGCGGATATTGGTGCGCAAGCGGACGATGTCGTTCTCCTCTGCCGCGATCATGACCAGTTCGAACTCGCGGAAAAATCCGCCGATTTCGGAAAACGACTCATGCTCTTCCCGCCGGATCTCGGCAGAGAACACCAGATGCCGGCCGTCGGAAAAGCCGAAGCTGATCAGGGTGTGCGCGATGGCGGGGTTCGCCCATACGGAGCTGATCAGATCAACTTGGCCGATTTCGTTAAGGTCGTAGCGGCGCGTCTCCCAGCGCGGCATGAAGTCCTCGGCGCTACGCCATTCGAAGTTCCGGACGTTGCGGAGCGTCACCTGCGATCCGCTGATTTCGCCGGTCACGCCATGAGCCACATCGGCCGCCCAGTTGCGATCATTCAATGGCGTGATCGAACTCCACCAGACCGCGATGATGAAGACTTCGAGGACGAGCAGGAGCCAGGGCGACAGCCGCCGGCGCCTTCCAACGACAAGGATGGCGAGCGCTGCCGCCGCAGCGGCTGCTAGGGAGGGCCAGGTGAATGGTGGCTCAACCTGATGCCAGATCGCCAGCATCCTCCAGATCGATACCGACATGACGGCGAGGGCCAGCAAGGCACGGCCGACACGCGAGCGTGAGCGGCTTTCGGTCGTGAGGGCGAGGTCTGGCCTGACGCGGTCGCTCATTGTCTCTCCATGGCACGCGCCCTCCCAAAGGTGGCGAAAGAAACTCAAGCGGGTGACTGTGGTCGCCGCCTCAGCGCAAAGGCAAAAATGATCATGGCCAAGCCGTTGAAAAGGAGATCGAACGCCAGCAGCGCCCCGATCAGCCACAGGCTATTGACAGGCCATCCGGCAATCACGATCGCCCCGGCGACGAATGCAATAATACCCGCCGGCACTAGCCAGCCCCATCCTTGCGCGGGTCGCAACGCAAAGCCGGTAACGATACGCATAGCGCCCGCCGTGATGATGCTCAGAGAAAAAAGCAGCGTCAGGATCGTCGAGGCGAGAAGCGGGTTGGCAAATGCGAACAGACCGGCGACGATGTAAAAGGCACCGATCAGCAGCCAGCCGGCGAACTGTCTCCAACCTTTGACGTTGAAGGCGCAGATGACCTGCACGGAGCCTCCGACGAGCATCATCGCACCGACGAAGAAAACTGGCCGTGAGGACATTGGCGAGCGCCAGTACTCCAACTGCCGCAAGGGCGATGCCTGCGCCGCTCAGCACCTCCCATCTCGATCGCAGACGTTCGAGATCGTCCCGAGTGAGCTTCAATGAGTTCAATGCTGCCATGCAGCTCTCCTTATGTCTGTGCGGCGCAGAGCGATTCGCGATCGCCGCACCCAAGCCGTAAACCCCGGATGCAAAACGGTTGAAATTCTATATAAAACAAAGTAAACGAAACCGTATCGTTTAACTAGCCAGCTCGTCAAGGAGCGGCATCTGAAGGAATGTTCCGTCTCCGGAGGCATTCCCTGCCAATCCCTGTTCATAAGGCAACGTAGCAAAAAGCGCTTCAATGACGCCGACCGACAAGATCAATCATGCGCGTGTGGCGAGCCACCACGGCGGACGGCCGACACCGGCGGAGTCTGAACGCATATCGGCCCGGATCATGGCGGCTGCGCGCAAGCTGTTCCTGCGAGACGGGTTTGCGCAGACGAGCATGGACGCGATCGCCGCGGAAATTGGAATTTCCAAGCGGACTCTTTATTCGCGCCATCCAGGCAAGGCCGCACTTTTCGAAGCGATTGTCCTCGATGTTGTAAACACGGGCCTATCGAATATCGTCACGGAGCAGTTGTCGGGCAAGACTCCGCGGGACAAGCTGCTGGCTTTGTCGTTGCGCATTCTAGAAGTAGCGACTGATCCGCTCATCATTTCCCTGGAAAGAGTTGTTGTTGGCGAGTCGTGGCAGTTTCCGAAGTTGGCGAGTCTCGTCGGCCAGTATGGAATGCCGCCGATCCGCGAGGAGGTAATGGCCGTGCTGCGCGACCACGGTGCAAGTGAACCCGGTCTGGCCCGTGATGCGGAGATATTCCTGTCCATCACGATGATACCGCAACTGCGGCAGGCCGTTCTTCAGCGGACGCCGCCGGGGATCGCGGGGATAGACCGGGCCGCCCTTGAACGCACCATCGATATCTTCGTCCGAGGAATTGAGATGGAACTATGAGTGGCATCCACACGATCGGAAAACGCCGCGCAATAACACGCTGGCTGCCTGTTTCGGACTGTGCTTCCCGATCTCAGGACACAATGGTTCCGAGCAGAGCCACGGTTGAAGGCGTCACGCAGGTGGGTGCGCTGGGGGCGGCGACGAGACACGCGAGCATCGATGCCGACGTTGGTCTGGGGGACCACCTCGGGGCGGGGGCGATGCAAGCAGCGCAGACCGTCGGCGTAGCGGCGAGCGTGGCCGTCAGTGCGCCGATCACTGTTTTCGAATCGACTATGCGGCGCAGCATCGGCGAGCAGGTCGAAAGACTTGGCCGCGCGGCAGGTAACGCGCTCGGATCGGCAGTAAGCCGATGACCCGAGCCTCTTCTGCAAACGCATGGAATCGAAAGGCCACCACTGGAATGGGTTGTCTGCGCACGCTCAGGGATGGTCCCGCCAGAAATCAATCAATGGAAGTCCGCCGAAAAAGATGATTCAAGTTAGCCCCTTTCTATCTTTCACGATTGCGGTCCTGCTCCTCATCGTGGGCAAGATCTTGACGATGAACATCGCGGTGCTGCGAAAGTACTCGATACCGGAGCCTGTTGTCGGCGGCATTTTGTGCGCCTTGCTAGTGGCTTTGGCCTACTGGATTGCGGGCTGGAGAATCCAGTTCGAACTCGGCGTGCGTGACCACCTGCTACTGCTGTTCTTCGCCAGCATCGGTCTGAAGTCGGATACGGCCACCCTTTTGCAGGGCGGCAGGCCGCTCATCGTGCTGCTCGCGCTCGCAACCGCGTTCATGCTCATCCAGAACGTCACGGGGATGGGGATCGCCGCATTGTTCGGGCTCGATCCGAAGGCCGGCCTGATGGTCGGGTCCGTCTCGCTGACGGGCGGGGTCGGCACCACGGTCGCCTGGGCGCCGATCTTCGTCGGGGACCTCGGGATCGCCAACGCGATGGAGCTCGGCATCGCCAGCAACACGGTCGGGCTGATCGCGGCATGTGTGATCGGCGGCCCCATGGCCGCCCTGCTGATCCGCCGCAATGGAATCGTCACCTCGGGCGACGCAGATATCGACGTCGGCGCCGCCCATGAGGAGCCGGAGCCGAAGATGGACTATTTCTGCCTGCTCTGGGCGATCCTGGCGCTCAATGTCGCGGTCATGCTCGGCATGGCGCTCGACTCCCTGATCGCGCTGACGGGCTTCAGACTCCCGACCTTCGTCAGTTGCCTGCTGGCCGGCATTGCAATCCGCAATCTGATGCCGCTGGCAGCCGGGGCGGCCATCACCCGCATCTGGCCCGGCGTGCGACAAGGATTGTCGCTTCTGTCCGACCTCTCTCTCGGCCTGTTCCTGACGATGGCGCTGATGGGCCTGCAACTGTGGCAGTTGAGCGGCGTCTTCACCTTTGTCGTCGCCGCGCTCGCGGTGCAGATCGCGCTCACGATCGTCTACACGGTTTTCATCGTCTTTCCCGCCATGGGGCGTGACTACGAAGCGGCCGTGATATCTGCCAGCTTCGGAGGCATCACGCTCGGATCCACTGCCACTGCCATCGCCAACATGACGGCCGTCACCCAGCAATATGGCGCGGCGCACAGGGCCTTCATCGTCGTGCCGCTCGTCTGCGGCTTCTTCATCGACCTCGTCAATGCGGTCGTGATCGCCATATTCGCAGGATAGCGCCGGCTACGTTTCGTCCGAACCCCAAGAGAAAAAAATGGATGATAAGAACCAACATGACCTGCCGACAGGCTCTTCTGAGGACAGGCCCGCCGACCGTGCCCCCGAAGCGTTGGCTGACGCTCCGGTCGAGGCGGGGCCGACCAGGACGGGAGTCCGGGTCGGCGTGCTCGTTATCGGGCTCATGGTCGCCTTCGTAGCCTGGTACGCCGTTTCCGACAAGCTCGCCCCCTATACCGACCGCGGCACGGTCAGCGGCTACATTGCCCGACTAGCGCCCCGTGTTTCAGGCCCGGTAATCAGCGTCCACGTTGAGGACAATACGATTGTCCAGGAGGGCGATCTTCTTTACGTGGTCGACCCGCGCCCGTTCGAGATCGCGGTCCAGCAGGCGGAAGTCGAACTCGAACAGGCGACCCAGTCAATCAACGCCTCGTCGGCGGCGCTGATCGCTGCACAGGCCAAGGTGTCGCAGGCCAGGGCCAAATTCGAAAACGCCAAGACCTCGAACGCCAGGACGCAAAGCCTTGTCCAGCGTGGTGTTGCCGCGCGGAAGCAGGAGGAAGCATCTCGCGCGGAACTCGAGGTCGCGCAGGCGGAGGTCGATGCGGCGGAGGCTGATCTGTCTAGCGCGGAAGCCGAGTTGGGGGCGGCGGGCGCCAGCAATCCGCGCATCAAGGCCGCTCGACTCAAGCTGGAAAGGGCGCAGCTCGACCTGATCTACACACGGGTCGTGGCACCGACGCTCGGCGTGGTCACGAATCTCGATCTAGCAGTCGGCCAGTACGTGAGCGCGGGTTCGGCCGCTCTCACCTTCATCGACGGAAGGGGAGCCTGGATCACGGCCGATATGCGCGAGAACCAGCTCGCCAATATCGAGCCGGGCAACAAGGTGGGCCTGCTTTTCGATGCCTTGCCGGGGCAGATTTTTACCGGGACCGTACACAGCGTCGGCTGGGGCATCGATACCGGACGGACCGCATCCAGCGGTCTGGTGCAGAACGAGCCGGAAACGCGCTGGTTCGAGCCGGCCCGCCGGTTTCCCGTGCGCATTGAACTCGATCGAGCGCTTTCGGAATGGCCTCGCACCGTCAGGGTGGGCGCGAAGGCCACCGTCGTGGTCTACGCCGCAGGCGAAAGCAATCCGTCAGCGTGGATCGCAATGGCCCTGCACCGCGCCCAGTCGCTTCTGTCCTATCTGTATTGAGGTGGGGCCATGTATGTTTCGCCCCGGCCGAGCTTTCGCGACGACCCAAATTTTCCTTTGCGCATGGCGCTGCTTGCGGTGATCTCGGTGGGCGCGATACCCTTTGTCATGCCCTCTATGCCGGCGCTGATGGCGGCCCTGCCGTTTGGCCTGATGGCCGGCATGCGCAAGGCCTTCGATCCGAAGAAAGCCATAGGAGGTCCTCTGGCGCTCATCATGATGATTTGGTTGGCAAGCGGCGTGCTCACCCTTCTCATGTCTTGGCCGGTGGCGTTCCTGATCGCGGTCGGCAGCCTCTATTTCGTCGCGTTCTATCTCATCCAGAGCACCGGCAACCCGATGGGGATGCTGATCCTGGTGTCCGTTGGCCTCGCCTCTATCCTGGGTATGAACTCCATCACTGCGCTCGACGCCCTAAGTGATTCGGTGGTCGAGGCGGGCATCCTCGCATTGATCGCGATTCCGGTCCTTTACCTCCTCATTCCGCCGGCTACCCAGGAGAAAATGATCGACGAATATACGCCCGCACCGGGCAATCACGTGCGATCGGCGCTCATCCGGGCGGTCGTCCTGCTCGGGCTCAGCTTCTGGCTCTACAGCTTCATCGATATGTCCAACATGATGATGGCGATCGCCGCGATATTCGTGCTGTGTTTCCCGACACGCGAGCAGTTGTTTGCAGAGGCCCGGGAACGGATCTTTGCGACGGTGCTAGGTGCATCCGCAGCGGGTGTCGCCCTGTTCCTGATGACCCTGAACGCCCATTTCTTCATGCTGGTCGGTCTGGTCTTTCTCACGGTGCTATATTTCGCCACCATGATGATGATCGGCCGCCATCCTCCGATGGTCTACCAGTTCAGCGCATCGGCCGCTCTGTCACTGATCGTTGGTGCCCTTACCACGCAGGAACCTTCCTATGCAGCGTTAACCCGCCTGGCACTGACCTTCGTCGGAACCGCAGTCGCAGCGCTGATGACGGCGACGCTCGAAAGCATGGCCAATGCGTGGGAACGACCAACCCTGCGGCGCTGAACGAAAGCAAGGGTTTGAACATTTTTAATGACTCGCGATCAAGCGCTCCTCTCTCAAGGTAATTTGGCGCGATTACTCCGAGTTTGTGAAAAAACGCGAAACGAAGAGCACATCACAGCGTCGGTCATCGGCTGTTGACTGCCTTTCGTTGCGCCGATAGACTGGACAACCGTTTATTTGGAGAAATTATGCCCAACCGAATGATCCGGCCCGTCCCGGAAGACACCACCCGTGAGCGCATCCTGAAAGCCGCGATACTTCGCTTCTCCACCCACTCCTATGAGGAAACCGGGTTGCGAGACATTGCCGCCGATGTCGGTGTCGACATGGCCTATGTTCATCGTTCCTTCGGTTCGAAGGAAGAGCTGTTCCGGGCAGCAGTCAAGGCGAAACTTCAACCGGAGGCCTGGCTCGTCGGCGAGGCGAGCGAGTTGCATATGACGCTCGCGCAAGACATCCTCGCTGAGAAGGGCGCCAACGAAATCCGGCCTTTTGACATCCTTGCCCGTTCGTTTTCCAGTCCCGAGGCCTCGCGTGTTTTTCGCGAGCTTATAGACGACGGGTTTGTCAAGCCGTTTGCTTCCAAATGCCTGCTCATGTCCGAGCAGCGCGCGTCCATGGTCGCCGCGTTCCTGGCCGGCGTCAGCATCCTTCGTGACGTCATCGGTACGCCAGCGCTGCAGAGTGGTGGAAATGATCGTGAACTGATGGCTCTGGTCTCCCAGGTCGTCGAGTTCATCATGAACGAAGACAAGGGATGTCAAACCATGACGACCGCCGTGCCGATCAGTCGGGAGCCGCAATGAATGATTTGAGCCGGCGAGACATCAAGGCGGCGGACGCCCGCCACGACACTTTCGACACGGAAACCTACCGCGCAATCGATCGGATGCGCGAGGCGCTGAGCGCGCGGATGACTGGCGGGCTTTCTCCGGCGGCACTGGCGCTGGCCTTGTTCGACTGGTCGATCCATCTGGCCTCGGCGCCTGGAAAGCGTCTGGAACTTACCGACAAGGCCGTGCGGAAAAGCGCCCGGCTGTCGGGTTATCTCTGCGCCGCCAGTCTCGATGACGACACTCCATGCTGCATCGAGCCCTTGCCGGGCGACTACCGCTTCACCGGGGAGGCGTGGAAGGAACTCCCCTATGCGGCCTATGCTCAGGCGTTCCTGCTCGCCCAGCAGTGGTGGCACAATGCGACACGGGAGGTGCCAGGCGTCGCTCCTCACCACGAGGACGTGGTCTCCTTCGCCGCGCGGCAAGTGCTCGACATGTTCTCGCCATCCAACAATCCGTTCACCAATCCCGAGGTGATCAACAAAACCATCGCCACTGGTGGGGCAAACTTCCTCGCGGGGTTTCAGAACTGGTTCGAAGATATCAACAGGCTTGCGGGCGGTCGCCCGCCCGCGGGCACGGAAGGGTTCGTACCGGGGCGGGATGTCGCGGTCACTCCCGGAAAGGTCATCTTCCGAAACCATCTGATCGAACTGATCCAGTACAGTCCCACAACCGACACCGTTATGGCGGAGCCGGTGCTGATCGTGCCTGCCTGGATCATGAAATACTACATCCTTGACCTGTCGCCGGAGAATTCCCTGGTGCGCTATCTGGTCGGGCAGGGGCACACGGTCTTCGCCGTTTCCTGGCGAAACCCTGGGGCAGACGATCGCGATCTCACGCTGGACGATTATCGCCGTTTGGGTGTCATGGCCGCGCTCGACGTGATCGCCGCCATCGTTCCCGACAGCAGGATCCATGCGACGGGCTATTGCCTGGGTGGCACGCTTCTCGCGATCGCGGCGGCTGCGATGGGGCGCGCCGGCGACGGGAGGCTGGCAACGCTCACCCTTTTCGCAGCCCAGACGGATTTTTCCGAACCCGGCGAACTGGCGCTCTTCATCGACCCGAGCCAGATGCATTTCCTCGAAAGCATGATGTGGGATCGGGGTTATCTGTCGGCGGACCAGATGGCGGGTGCCTTTCAGATATTGAAGAGCAACGACCTCGTCTGGTCGCGACTGGTCCACGACTATCTCATGGGCGAACGCACGCGGATGAACGACCTTATGGCGTGGAATGCCGATTCCACGCGCATGCCCTATCGGATGCATGCTGAATATCTGCAACGCCTCTACCTCGACAACGAGCTTGCAACCGGCCGCTTCATGGTCGATGGCCGTCCGGCGGCGCTGCAAAATATCCGCGTGCCGATGTTCGTCGTGGGAACGGAACGCGATCATGTCGCGCCATGGAGATCGGTCTACAAGATCCACCAGCTAGCCGATACCGATGTTACCTTCGTTCTCGCCAGCGGCGGGCACAATGCAGGCATTGTCAGCGAGCCGGGCCATCGCGGTCGCCGTTATCGCATCGCGACCAGACTGGCAGTCGACATCTGCCTTGGCCCCGGCGAATGGGCAGCAGAGGCTGAGGCCCGGAACGGTTCCTGGTGGGAGGCCTGGCTGCCGTGGCTTGCCGCGCACTCAGGTAAGGATCGTGTTGACCCGCCTTCACTCGGTGCCGCCGACAAGGGCTTTCCTGCCATCGCCGAGGCGCCCGGCGCCTACGTATTCCAGAAGTGAGAGGGTGATGACCGACAGCTTGCTGACAAATCATACCTTCGCCGATTTACAGGTCGGCGATACCGCAAGCCTCACACGGGTCGCAGGGGATAACAACATCGATCTGCTGGCGGCGATGGCCGGTGGCAACAGGCTGGCTCCCGGTGACGCGGCAGCGAAGGCAACGACCCTCTTCAACGATATCGTTGCCAACGGGCTTTGGACGGGCGCGCTGGTCTCGCGCGTGATCGGGACAAGGCTTCCGGGGCCTGGGACGATCTATCTGGGACAGGATTTTCGCTTCGTGAAGCCGGTCGCCTCCGGCGACACGATCACGGCAACCGTGCGGGTTGTTCGCAAGAACCCCGAAAACCGGACGGTTGCGCTGGAGACAATCTGCGCCAATCAAAAAGCCGAACATGTCCTAACCGGCACGGCCATGGTGATCGCGCCCGACAAGTCGATCGAATGGACCGAAGCGTCGTCCTCCGTCGCATTGCCGGATACGAAACGTGCAAGCCGCTATGAAGGCTTTGTGGCGGAAGCCCACGGTTTGCCCCCGGTGCGGGCGGCCATCGTTCACCCATGCTCTGCCGGAGCAATCCTGGCTGCGGTCGAGGTCCGCCAACAGGGCCTGTTCGACCCGCTGCTGGTCGGGCCGGAAGCGAAGATCCGCGCCGCGGCCGAAGCCGCAGGGATCGATCTCGGCGACATGGCGATCGAGGATGTTCCCCATAGTCATGCCGCAGCCGCGCGCGCTGTCGAACTCGCGGTCGGCCGTGCGGTATCGGTTCTGGTCAAGGGCAGCCTGCATACCGACGAGCTTCTAGGTGCCGTCATCGCCACCGGGTCCGGTCTCAGGACGGAGCGGCGCATCAGCCACGTCTTCGCGTTCGACGTCCCGGCCTATGGCAAGCCGCTGATCGTCACCGATGCCGCGATCAACATTCAGCCGACGCTCGACCAAAAACGCGACATCTGCCAGAACGCCATCGACCTTCTTCGGACTCTTGGTGTCGATGAGCCGCGCGTGGCGGTGCTCGCAGCGGTCGAGACCGTCAATGCGAAGATGCCGTCCACTCTTGATGCGGCCGCGCTGACGGTCATGGCGGCGCGCGGTCAGATCACGGGCGGGCGTGTGGATGGCCCGCTTGCCTTCGACAATGCCATCGACTTGGATGCGGCGAAGACGAAGGGCATCGTCTCCCCGGTCGCGGGTGAGGCCGACATCCTGCTCGTGCCGGACCTCGAGGCCGGCAACATGCTGGCCAAGCAACTGATCTATTTCGCGGGGGCGACCGCGGCCGGCATCGTGCTCGGCGCGCGCGTGCCGATCGTGCTGACCAGCCGCTCCGATCCGCTGTCGGCGCGCATCGCCTCGGCAACGCTCGCAAGGCTGCTCGTCGCCCGCAACCAGGTGCCTGGAACGGGGTCCACGATATGAGCCAGCAATTGCTTGTCACCTTCAATGCCGGCTCGTCCACGGTCAAGATAGGTCTGTTCGCCGTTGAAGACGGGGGGCTCACACGCATCGGCAAGGGAATGATCGATTTCCGCAAGGCGCCATTGCGCTTCGAGCTTTCCGAAGGCCCGGACCGCTTCGATGTCGAACTGGAAGCCGAAGCAGAAGAAGAGCTGGACGAGGTTTTGCGCGAAGCTTTCGACCGGCTGTCATGGCATTACGATTTGTCCGGCACCGTCGCGATCGGTCACCGCGTGGTGCACGGCGGCGATCTGTTCGACGGGCCAGTGCTCATCGACGATCAGGCGTTGGCACAGATGGAAGCCCTGATAACGCTTGCGCCGCTCCATCAACCCCAGGCGCTGCGCCTTGTCCGGGCGATCACGCGCCTTCGTCCGGAAATCAGACAGACCGCCTCCTTCGACACGGCATTCCATCGCACGCAAGACGAGACCGTACGCCGCTTCGCCCTGCCGCGGCAGCTCTACAAAAAGGGCATCAAACGCTACGGCTTCCACGGCCTTTCCTATCGATCGATTGCCGACCAGCTTCTCAAGAACTGGCCAGAGCAGGCTTCGGGCAAGGTCGTCGTCGCCCATCTCGGCTCCGGCGCCAGCCTTTGCGCGATGGACAACTGCGTCAGCCGTGACACCAGTATGGGTTTTTCGACGCTGGACGGCGTGCCGATGGCGACGCGCTGCGGGGCGCTCGATGCCGGCGTGGTCATACACCTTTTAAAGGCCGGTCGCGATCCCGACGAAATCGAGGATCTCCTTTATCACCGCTCCGGTCTCTTGGGCGTGTCCGGCATCAGCGCCGACAGCCGCGTGCTCCTGGAAAGCGATGAGGGCCAGGCGAAGGAAGCAATCGAGCTGTTCACCTTCAGGATCGCCGGCGAGATCGCCCGGCTTGGCACGACGCTCGGCGGTCTCGACACGCTGGTGTTCACGGCCGGCATCGGCGAGCACCAGCCGGCAATCAGGGCCGATATCTGCACGCGGCTGATGTGGCTGGGCATCGACCTTGATCCTGAAGCAAACGCCGACAACCGGACGGTCATCAGCAGTCCTGCCAGCCGTCTGACCGTCCTCGTGATTCCGACCGATGAGGAGCAGGTGATCGCCACCGAAGCCCTAAGAATCGCGGGAGGCTGAGCGATGGCGGCAATCGTCGATCTGTTCGGAAAGCGTGGCCTCGTGGTTGGCATCGCCAACGATTCCTCTATCGCAGCTGGCTGTGCAGCCGCGTTCAAGGCCGCCGGCGCGGATCTGGCGGTCACCTATCTCAACGACAAGGCGGTTCCGTTCGTGCGCCCGGTCGCCGATGCCCTGGGCGCGTCGCTGTTCATGCCCTGCGACGTTCGCATTGAGGGGCAGCTCGAGGCGGTGTTCGACACGATAGGAGTTGAATGGGGCGGTCTCGATTTTCTGCTTCACTCGATCGCTTTCGCGCCGCGAGAGGACTTGCGGACGAGCATCGTCAACTGCTCGGCCGAAGGCTTTGCCCAGGCCATGGATATATCGTGCCATTCCTTCATCCGGATGGCTCGCCTCGCCGTCCCGCTGATGAAGGAAGGCGGGTCGCTGATAACCGTCAGCTTTTTCGGAGCTGAGCGCGTCGTCGACAACTACAATCTGATGGGACCGGTGAAGGCCGCGCTGGAAGCAAGCGTACGCTACCTGGCCGCGGATCTCGCAGCGCAGGACATCCGCGCCCATTGCCTGTCCACCGGGCCGATCGCCACCAGGGCGTCCTCGGGTATCGAGCGTTTCGACGAGCTCATCGACACGGTGCGGGAGCGCAGGCCATCGCGCCGCCTTGTGAGCATCGCTGAGGTCGGGCGTATCGCCGCCTTCCTGGCAAGCGAGGCGGCAACGCCTCTGTCGGGGTCGGTGGTCTACGCCGATAACGGCTTCCACATCACGGCCTAGCCAGAAGACTGGCTGCCGGCAGACTACATCGACGTCGCCGCTCGCGCGGCGGCAGAACGAACTCTGTCGTACCGAGAGGCGCGATGGTTCCAACGCCTCTCAGAAATTGGTTCAGTCTATGCGTGAATTCAGTCTTCGCCTTACGTTACTTCTTCTCACGAGCCTGCTTGCAGCCTGTGCCGGCCGCCCCGGCCCGGAACTGCTTGCCCAAACGGCCGAGACTCTTCCGGGCGCGAAGCTCACGACGGTCTATGTGGCGACCACGCGAAAGCGTGACGAGAACGGTGTCTATTCGTCCGGGCGGTCCCGCGAGGTCAGCTATATCCGCTACACGATATCCATCCCGCCGGGCCACAAGGCCGGCAATGTGGAATGGCCGAAATCGAAGCCGAACCCGAAGACGGATTTTGTCACCGTCGACCAGCACATTCTCGACGCGGCGACATTCGAGGCGGAAGTCACGCGTAAACACAACGGCAAACCGCCGAGTGTCGGCGTGTTCGTGCATGGCTACAACACCAATTTCACCGAGGCCGTGTATCGCATAGCCCAGATGACAGCTGACGCCGGCGTCGATGCCGCCCCGATCCTGTTTGCCTGGCCGTCCGAAGGCGCTTTGAGCGGCTACGTCGCCGACAAGGACGCGGTGACGTTCTCGCGGGACCAGTTGGCGGATCTGCTCAGCACCCTGGCGCGCAAACAGACCCAGGGTCCCATCACGCTCGTCGGCCACAGCATGGGGGGATGGCTGACGACGGAAGCCGTGCGCCAACTGCGGCTTACCGGCAAGGACGCGGCGATCCGTCGACTGCAGGTCGTGCTTGCGGCGCCCGATATCGATGTCGACGTGTTCCAGGCACAGCTTGCGACGATCGGGACACTGAACCCGCCGATGACAATCCTTGTTTCCAAGGATGACAGGGCGCTGAAGGTCTCGGAATTTCTATCCACAGAACGTCAGCGCCTGGGCAGGATTGACGTGACGGATCCGAAAATCGAGGAGGCGGCGCGCAGGGCGAATGTGCAGGTGATCGATATATCGGATATCGAGGCCTCAGACAGCTTCCGCCACAATCGTTTCGTCGGTCTCGCTGCCTACTATCCGAAGCTTTCGGGCCGGGATGGAACGAGCGACCCCCGAAATCTCAGGCAAGCCGGAGCGTTTGTATTCAATTCGGCTGGCGCGGTCCTTTCCAGCCCGTTTGTCCTTGCCGGCAAGATCGTCGGCGGAAACTGACACGACGCGAAGCAGCTTTCTTCACGCAACTATCGCAGGAGAATACTTATGATATTCAATTACACCGCAAGCCTCGACGCCGCCGACCTGCAACTGTTGCGATCGCGATGGCGATGGCTGCTGGTCGCCGGCATCGTGCTCGTGTTGATAGCTCTTGTCGCCCTCTCCAACCTGTTGCTGGCCACGGTCGTTTCCGTCCTCTTTGTCGGTGTCACGATGCTACTGGCGGGTGCGGCGCATATCGTCTTCGCATTTCAGATGAAGCGATGGGGCCAAACTGTCGGTTTGCTCGTTGTCGGTGTGCTTTATGTCGCGGCCGGTGTGATGACATTCTGGAACCCGGTCCTGGCATCCACTTTCCTGACACTACTGATGGCTCTCAGCATGCTCGTCGCAGGCATTGTCAGGACTGCCGCCGGTCTGGCGATCCGCCCGGCTTCCGGTTGGCTATGGCTCGCGGCGGCCGGCGCCGCGACGGTGCTTGTTGCACTTGTCATCCTTGCGGGCTGGCCGGTCAACAGTTTGTGGATCATCGGCGCACTGCTGGCGATCGACGTCATGGTGACCGGCTGTGCCCTGAGCGCATTGGCGCTCGCGCTGCGACGGTCCCTCAGGATCGACCGCAATCACGAATAAGAACCGGAGGTTGGAAACGACAATGAAGCAAACAACACCGTTCACCGTGGAGGTCCGAAAGAAACGCCGGATGCAACAGCACGAACTCTCTCCAAGCCGCGCCCTGAAAAAGACAGACGAGACCAGATCCGCGCCGGAAGGGGAAAACACAGCCCCGAATGAAATCACGCCTCAGAACGACCCTGCGGCCCACCGTCCCCGCACACGGTAAGGCTGAACGCTGGCCCGCCGGACTCCCTGACACAATCGTGAGGCACAAGAAAAAGGATTTTCGCCCTCTCAATCATCAGCTGTTGACTCACGGAGTATGTTCATTAGGGTAAAGCTGATGTTTGGTGACGAGGGGGGGAATGAAGACGCCAAAAGATATTGTCGTTTATATCGATACAGCCGATGTTTCTGTTTGTCGGGTTTATATTGATTATGCTGTCTCACTCGCAAGCGCATGGGATGCGCATGTCGTTGTGGCCTTCGTGCCGGAAGATTTAATCGCCACTCCCTCCCATGGCTTCGCCCGAGGGCAGGCGATCAACAGCATGATAACCTCCTTCGAAGGGCGCCGGCATGACGCCGAAGAGCAGCTGCGGGGGCTCCTTTCGGATGTAGCGTCCGCTACCGGCGTGAATTGCGAGCTTCGCATATGTTCCGGTGAAACGGGCGAGGCGCTGATGCTGCACGCCCGCCACGCAGCCTTGGCGATCGTCGGAACGGGGCGTGACCCGGACCGCGCTGAGACGGCTCTCACCGTCTCGGAGGATATCATCTTCGCCTCCGGTCGCCCTTCGATCCTTTTGCCCACATTCTGGCAAAGCGATGGCGCCGTGCCCGAGACGATCGTGGTTGGATGGAATGCCAGCCGGGAAGCGGCCCGCGCCATTGCCGATTCGATGGCGTTCCTGGCCACCGCTCGCGCCGTCCACGTCGTCGTTGTTCCCGAGCCCAAGGTCGCGCGGCTTCTGGGGGAGGACCCCGGAAGCGATATCTCTCTCCATCTCGCGCGCCATGGGATCAGGGTGACGCTTGACCGCCTGGAAGGCAGCAATGCCGGTGATCTGATCCTGTCGCGCGCGGAAGAGGTTGGCGCCGACCTGGTGGTCATGGGCGCCTATGGGCAGTCCCGGATCACCGAGTTCGTTTTCGGCAGCGCAACACGCACCATTCTGGCCAATCCGAAAATCCCGATCTTTCTTTCGCGATAAGACGTGATCGTCCAACAGGGTGGGTGGGCCCCGCAGGCCGTCGGCAAAAAGAGATTACAACACAGGAGAAGAAAACATGTCCGATCTGGTCGTCGTCGGTTTCGATACGGTTGATGAAGCCGACAAGGTGCTTCTCAAGCTCGCTGCTCTCAGAAAAGAATATCTGGTCGATCTGGAAGATGCCGTCGTCGTCGTTCGTGACGGCGAAGGCAAGGTCCATCTCAAGCAGAGCCTTAACCTGGCGGCTCTCGGCGCCACATCGGGCCTTCTCTCGGGAACGATCTGGGGCGGCCTTGTGGGCCTGCTCTTTCTCAATCCGCTTGCCGGCATCGCCATTGGCGGCCTGACGGGAGCGGGTGTCGGCGCCTTGTCCGGCTCCCTTGCCGACTATGGCATCGACGATACGTTCATCAAGTCTCTGGGCGAGACCATTCCAAGCAATTCGTCTGCGCTGTTCGTTCTTGTCCGCAAGGTCCAGCCGGAAAAGGTGCTGGCGGAGTTCGAAGGCCTGCGTGGTCGAGTTCTCAAGACGTCCCTGTCGCCAGAGCAGGAAGAGAAGCTGAGGATCGCCTTGTCCGAAAATGTAACCGGGTCAGGCAACGCCTAGGTGGCCACGCCCGGTTGATGTCCGATCGGGAAGGGAAACGTCCAGCATCGCTTACGTGGGAGGGGTATTTTTTGCAGGTACATATCAGGGGCGGGATCGATCTTCGATGGGAAGGCAAGCCGATAGACACGATTGAAGATGCGGTCGTGGCTCGCTCGGTTGCGCTTATGGGAGAAGATTACCCGCGCCTGCGCCCGGTTATCGATGTCGCGATCGGACAAGCCGTGCGAGCCGGCGAGCGGCTGTTTACGGATCGTCACCGCCCTCATCTGACGTTTACAGCCCCTGTTGCTGGAACAATCCGCGCAATCTCGCGCGGCGCGCGTAGAAGCCTCGATTCCATTATTATCGACGTCGAGGACGAAGCCGCCGTCGAATTCGACAGGCCCTCACGGCCAGATCGCATGACCATGCAGTCGCTCCTGCTCCAAAGCGGTTGCTGGCAGTCATTTCGCACCCGGCCATTCGGTCGGCTCGCCGATCCCCGGCAGGCTCCTGATGCGATTTTCGTAACAGCCACCGATACCGCGCCGCTCGCAGGTGATCCGGCCCCCGTCATAAGGCGCTTCGAATCATGGTTTCGTCTCGGCGCGGAGGCGCTGCGTCACCTGACCGACGGTCCCGTTTACGTCTGTCACGGGGCCGATGCCTCCCCGGCCGTTCCCGAAGCCGTCAAGGCTGTCTGTTTCGCGGGCAGGCATCCGGCGGGTCTGGTTGGAACCCATATCCATCATCTCAATCCTGTCGGTGTAAACAGGATGGTTTGGCACATCGGCTATCAGGACGTAATCGCGCTGGGATGCCTGCTCGATACGGGCCGGATATGGACACGGCGCGTCGTTGCGCTGACCGGACCGGGGACGTGCAGTCCGCGCCTCGTTGTCGCTCCCGCAGGCGCGAATCTGAAAGATCTTTTCGGCGCCTCGCTCACCGGTCCCTCGGTTCAGTTGCTTTCGGGCTCTCCGCTCGGCGGAACGGTCGAGCATTTCCTGCGGCGTTATGACGTGCAGGCCACCGCCATCCCACACAGGCATCCGCTCCGGCGCTCCTTTCTCATGCGCTACCTGACCTCATTCAACGAGCAATTTCCGGCGCCGCTCATTCCCAATGCCGTTCATGAACGGGCCGCGCCTTGCGGGATCCTGCCCGCGCCGTTCCTGCGCGCCATCAGCACGGGCGATGTGGAAACCGCCGCGAAACTTGGTGCGCTGGAACTTGTGGAAGAGGATCTGGCGCTCCTGAGCCATGTCGACGGGTCGGGCACGGATTATGGCGCCCTGTTGCGTGCGACGCTCGATGAGTTGGAGGAAGCGATATGATCGCCTTCTTCCATGACCTGCAGGCGGGCCGCGTCGGCCGCACCTTGTTGTCCGACAGCGCCACGCCCGCGCTGCTCGGCGTGATCGTCCCGGTCGTGTCCGCGCTTGTCGCAGATACGGAACAGTTCGCAGCGCGGCTGCTGATCTCTGTCAGCCTGACCCTTGCGTGGCAGCATGTCTTCACACGTGTCCGGGGTCTCAGGCCGGGACTTGACGGTATTGTCGCCGCCACGCTGATCGCCCTTCTTGTCCCGGCCGATGCGCCGCTCTGGCAGCTCGCTTTGGGCGTCAGCTTCGGCGTGGTGATCGCCGAACAGGTGTTCGGTGGGCGCGGGCGCAATTTCGTGCATCCTGCCGTCGCCGCCCTTGCCTTCGTGATGTTCTCCTTCACTGAAATCGACTATCGAGCCGGGCCAAACATTCCTCTGGCGGCATTGCTTCCGGCTTTGGTTCTCCTGCTCCTCAGCGGCCAGGCGTCATGGCGATTGCTGCTTGCGGCCTACTGCACGATGGCCCTCATGGTTTGGGCGCAGGGAAGCGATCCGTCGGTCAACCTGCTTTCGGGTGCGATCGGCTGCGCGATCCTCTTTCTGGCGGCAGATCCTGTATGTTCCTGCACGACAAATCCAGGTCGTTTTGCACAGGGCATTCTGACCGGCGTGCTCATCGGCCTGTTCTCGCAGGCCGGATCGACTTTTGGAGCCGCGATCTTCGCGATCCTGATGAGCAGCATTTTCGCACCATTGATCGATTACGTGGTCGTGGCGATCCATGTAAGGCGGAGGGCAAGGCGACATGGCTGACGCTCGTCCTCCCAGCCCGCGCCCGGGCATGTGGCGCCGCTTTCTGAACCGTCCGAACACCGATGGCGTCAAGACGATCGGCATGTCGCTTCTGGTGGCCATTGGCTGCGGCTTTACCGTCTCCATCGCAGCGGTCGTCCTGCGGCCGATCCAGCAGGCCAATATCGTCGCCCAGCAACAGGGCCGCATGGTGCAGATGCTGGAAAACGTTCCGGGCATCGGGGAGATATTGAAGGAATCTGGCGCAAGCGGCGTCGAAACGCTCGTCATCGACCTCGCAAGCGGAACGGTCGCCGCCGATGTCGATCCGGGAAGCTTCGATCAGCGAGCGGCGGCGGCGGACGCAGAGCGAAGTTCGGCCCTGCCGCGCGCTGACGACCTCGCTGGTCTCAGCCGCCGCGAAAACCACGCGCTTGTCTATCTTCTGCGCCGCGGCGAGGAACTGGCGCTCGTTGTGCTTCCGGTCCGCGGCGCCGGCTACCAGTCGACCATCCGGGCCTATCTGGCGCTGGAGGCCGATCTCGACACCGTTGCCGCCTTCACGGTTTATGAGCAGGGTGAGACGCCCGGCCTCGGCGCCCGCGTCGCCGAGGACGGTTGGCAGGCGCAATGGGCAGGCAAGCGCATCTTCGACGATGGCGATTTCGCCATTTCCGTGGTGCGCGGCAATGCCAGCGGCCCCAATGAAGTCGACGGCATCTCCGGCGCCAGCGTCACGAGCTATGCGATCTCGGACATGCTCGAATTCTGGATGGGCGAGCACGGCTTCGGGCCGTTTCTCGACAGGCTGAAGAAAGGCGAGATCGAATGACTATCCCTTTCCGCAACCTGACAGATCCGCTCATCGACAAGAACCCCGTCACCGTCCATATCCTCGGCATCTGCTCGGCACTGGCGGTCACGACATCGATGTCCACCGCTCTCACCATGTCGATCGCCCTGACCGTCGTGCTCGGCCTGTCGGCAGGCGTCATCAGCGCCATCCGCCGACACATCCCGTCCTCCGTGCGCATCATCCTGCAGATCACCATCATCGCCTCGCTGGTCATCGTCGCCGACCAGATGTTGCAGGCTTTTGCCTATGAGATGAGCCAGCGGCTGACGGTGTTTGTCTCGTTGATTGCCACGAACTGCATCGTGCTCGGGCGCACCGAAGCCTATGCGCTGCACAATCCGGTCGTTCCCAGCATCGTGGATGGCGTCGGCAATGCACTCGGCTACAGCCTGGTGCTGCTCACTGTCGCCGCCATCCGCGAGTTGTTCGGCGCCGGAAGCCTGTTCGGCGTCGGCCTGCTGCCACTCGTGGCCGACGGTGGCTGGTACCAGCCACTCCGTCTTATGCTGCTCGCGCCGAGCGCATTCATCATCCTTGGCCTTCTGGTCTGGGCTGTTCGCAGCCTGCGCCGGGGCCAGAGGGAAGCGCCTGAATTCGAGTTGCGCGAGCAGCAAAGGACGACTGAGACATGATCGAACTGTTCCAGCGCTCCATTTTCGAAGAAAACCTCGCGCTGTCCTTCTTCCTCGGCATGTGCACCTTCCTCGCCGTCTCCAAGCGCGTGGAAACAGCCTTCGGCGTGGGTGTTGCGATGATCGTCGTGCAATCGCTCAGCGTGCCGGTGAACTACCTGCTGCACGCCTATATCCTGAGTGCCGGGGCGCTCGCGTGGATGGGGCTGCCGGATGTCGATCTCGGTTTCATGCGGCTGATCACCTTCATCGGCATCGTCGCGGCGATGGTGCAGATCATCGAGATGCTGCTCGATCGTTACGTGCCCGCCCTCTACGGCGCGCTTGGCATCTACCTGCCGCTGCTCGCCATCAACTGCGCCATTATCGGCGGCAGTCTGTTCATGGTCGAGCGGCAATATGATCTCACTGAAAGCACGGTCTATGGGATCGGCACCGGGATCGGCTGGGCGCTGGCCATCGTCGCGCTCGCGGCGATCCGCGAGAGGCTGCGCTATGCCAATGTCCCCGAAGGATTGCAGGGCCTCGGCATTGCTTTCATCGTCACCGGTCTCCTGTCCATGGCGTTCTCCGCCTTTGTGGGAGTGCGCGTGCTATGACGGAGATCCTGCTCGGCATCGGCTTCATTTCCTTGCTGCTCGTCGCGCTGGCAGCCGTTGTCCATAAGGTTCGGGAGTATCTGCTGCCGTCGCGACCCGTGGCGGTCACCGTTAACGGCGGGCGTGAGATTGGCGCTCTGGCGAATTTCAAGCTTCTCGATATTTTGAATTCCAACGGCATCGCCGTGCCCTCGGGCTGCGCCGGCGCGGGAACGTGCGGCCTGTGCCGCGTCAGCGGCGTCACGGGTACGGGAGAGCCGTTGCCGACGGAACGCGCCCGGCTTTCTCCTGCCGACGTTCGGGCTGGAATGCGGCTCGCCTGCCAGATCGTGGTGCGAAACGACCTCGCCGTCACCGTCCCGGACGAGGTGCTCGGCATCACCACGATGAACTGCCGCGTGGCATCGTCGCGCAGTGTCACGCCTTTGATCAAGGAAATCGTGCTCGCCTTGCCGGAGGGCGCGGAATTCGACTTTCGTGCGGGCAATTTCGTGCAGGTCACCGCACCGGCCTATCGTCTCGACTTCTCCGGCATCGCGCTTGAACCGCAGCATGCCGCCGAATGGAAAAAACTCGGAATTGACAAGCTCTCGTCGCAAAGCCCTCAGCCCGTCTCTCGCGCCTATTCGGTTGCCAGCCGACCCAAGGATGTCGGCATGATCGTGCTCAACATCCGTCTGGCCACGCCACCGCCAGCCAAACCGCATGCACCTCCCGGCATCGTCTCGTCATGGCTGTTCGGTCTGCGCGAGGGCGACCCGATCGAAGTGGCGGGCCCGTATGGTCACTTCGGGGCGCAGGATACCGGGCGCGAGATGGTGTTTATCGGCGGCGGCGTCGGCATGGCGCCCTTGCGCGCCATCATAACGGACATGCTCGAGCGTCAGGGAAGCCGCCGCAAGATCAGCTTCTGGTACGGCGCGCGAAGCCGTGGCGAACTGTTCTACGCCGACGAATTCGACGAGCTTGCCCGGCGTCATGAGAACTTCCGCTGGGTGCCAGCCCTCTCCGAACCAGCCAGAAACGACCCCTGGGACGGTGAGTTAGGCTTTGTCCATGATGTCGTCTTCCGCGCCTATCTGAAGGATCACCCGGCGCCGGAGGACTGCGAATATTATCTGTGCGGCCCTCCGCTCATGATCGAGGCCATCTACGCGATGCTCGATGAATGCGGTGTGGAGAGCGAGAGCATCTTCAATGACGATTTCGGGATCTAGGAGCATGACGACAAGGCGCGAGATCGTATTTGGACTGGGAGCCCTGGCCGGACTGATGTCCTTGCCGTCTTTGGCCCGAGCCGGTGCCGATGATCTCACGCGCATCTCCGGGCGCGCTTTCGGCACACGATGGCAGGTCACCGTTCCGGCCGATGCCGATGCCCGCAAGATTGGCGCGGATCTCCGGCACTTACTGGCCGGGATCGATCATTCGATGAGCCCGTTTCGTGCGGGTTCGGAGCTTTCGCGCTTCAACAGCCGTTCGGAAATCACACCGTTCGCAGCCTCCGAGCCGCTTCGGACGGTTGCTAGCAAGGCACTCGAGATTGCGCGATTGACCGGCGGCGCGTTCGATCCGGCCGTCGGGCCCGCTGTCCATCGTTACGGTTTCGGGCCGATCGCTGCCGGGCGGTCCGGTCGCTACACCGCTTTTGCCGTCAGTGCCGAAGGCCTCTCCAAAGCAGAGCCGGAACTTTCGCTCGATCTGTGCGGCATAGCCAAGGGCTACGCCGTCGACCGGCTTGCAGGACACCTGAGAGATCAAGGGCTGCCGAGTTTCCTGATCGAGGTGGGTGGCGAAGTCTATGGTTTCGGTGCGCGCCCTGACGGCCGTCCATGGCGCGTCGGCATTGCGGACCCGCTTCGCACCGGTGTCCACACGACGCTTCCCCTGACAGGCGTGGCGATGGCGACCTCGGGCGATGCGATCAATGCCTATGAGATCGCGGGCCGCCGCTACAGTCATACGATCGATCCCGCAACCGGAGAGCCGGTTCGCAACAGCGTCGCCTCGGTTTCCGTTCTGGCCCCGACAGCGCTGGAGGCCGACGCGTTTGCGACCGCCCTTCTGGTAATGGGTCCTGAAGGCGGCCTTGCATTCGCCTCCGCCAACCGTCTGCCCGCGCTTTATCTGCTTCGCGAGGCGGGAGGTCTTAAGGCCAGAGCCAACAGGTTGTTCATCGACCAGGGGAGGGCATAAAGCCATGCAGACCATTTTCGCCGCTGTTCTTCTGACCGGGCTTGCCATGCTCGCGCTGGCCGCCGGCCTTTTTGCCGGCCGCGCACCGCTCAAGGGATCGTGCGGCGGCGCGGCCTGCGGCGGCAAATGCCATGCTTGCGAACGATCCGAAGGAAGCGGGACATGAAACTCGACACGGTCGCCGATCATATGCGCACGGACCTGATCACGCTAACGCCGGACATGGAGATAGTACGGGCCGTGTCCGTGCTCATGCAAAACGGCGTGTCGGGTGCATGCGTCATCGACGGCGCCGGCGATCTCGTCGGCGTTCTGTCCAAACGCGATTGCCTGAAGGCCGCACTCAACGCCTCCTACTACAAACAATGGGGTGGCAGTGTCGCCGACTATATGAGCACCGAACTCGAGACGCTCGATGCGGGTATCGACATCGTCGAAGCGTGTGAGCGCTTTGTCGCAAGCTCGTACCGGCGGTTCCCCGTCACCCGCCATGGCCGACTTGTCGGCCAGATCAGCCGTACCGACGTCCTCAACGCCCTTTCACGGCAGTGGACATAACAAAGCCCCGGAAAAGAAAAGGACCGATATCATGACACGACAGCTCTCCAGAAGATTGTTTCTCGCAGGAACCAGTGCGGCAGCGTCCGCAGGTATCGTCGGGACAGCCAATGCGCAGGTGGCCTCCGGCGGCGCTGCAACCGTCTCCGTGCAGGAAGCCCTGAAACAGCGCCGCTCTACCAAGCGCTTCGGGCGTGGTGACGTTGCGCGCGAAAAGGTGCTCGAAGCACTGTGGGCGGCCAATGGTGTCAACCGCGCGGACGGTGATGGACGCACAGCGCCCGCCTGGCACGGTGCGAAGAACGTCGATATCTACGTCGCGCTGGAAGATGGCGTCAGTCTCTACGACCCCGTGGCAAACGCTCTCAACAAAGTGGCCGATACAGATATTCGCGCGGATGTCAGCCCCACGGCTTTCGTACGCAGGGCGCCCGTGGTGCTGATCTATGTCTCTGATGCCGAGAAACTTGCCGCTGCCGCCGGTGACCTGGCCAAGTCTGCGCCCGAAGAACTGGTTATCGCCGCACGCGTCAACTCAGCCATCATGGCCCAGAACGTCTATCTGTTCTGCGCTGCCGAAGGGCTCGGCACATGCCTCCTCGGTACGGTGGACCGCGAAGCTATTAAAACAGCGCTGAAGTTCCCGGATCATCTTTCGGTGACATATATCCAGCCCTTAGGCGAAATCGGCTGATCCGGAGCGTGGTCATAGAGCGGCATGCAGGCCTTGCCGCATATCCGGTGCTTCTGCAGAGACACAAGCCTTGACGGCCGCAATTCTCTGGTGCGCGCTTGGCCTCCTCGCTTTGGTCGGCGGAGCGGATATACTGGTGCGCAGCGGGTCGACGCTCGCGCGCCGGCTGAGCATATCCCCGCTCGTCATCGGGCTCACATTTGTTGCGATCGGGACAAGCACACCTGAGCTGGCGGTGGGCATCAATGCCGCGTTGACGGGAGAAGGAGGGTTGGTCGTCGGGAACATCGCCGGCACCAACACCTTCGGTCTGCTGTTCATCCTTGGACTATGTGCTATCGCTCGGCCCGTTGTTTTGGAACCGGTCTCCGTTGGGCTTGAACTCCCTGCAATGATAGCCGCCGCACTGGCGTTCTGGGTGTTTGCAGCTGATGGTTATCTGTCGAGAGCCGAGGGCCTTGTGTTCCTGCTTGGTGGTATCGGCTATATCGTCCTGGTCGTTCGAAGCGCGCGCTTAAGAAGTTCGCCACCCGACAAAGAGTTGCCAGTCCTGCCACGCCCGATGCGCGACGCTCCGCGGAGCGGATGGTTGAACGTCGCCGTCATGATTGGTGGTATTGCGGTCATCACAATAGGCGCGGATTGGCTCGTATGGGGATCCTCCGATCTTGCTCGCAGGTTGGAGGTCTCCGAAGCTCTTATCGGACTGACCATAGTTGCAATCGGCACATCGAGCCCTGAACTGATCACGACAATCGTCTCGACCGTACGCAATGAGCGCGAGATCGCGGTAGGCAATCTTTTGGGCAGCAGTGTCTATAATATTGCAGTCATTCTTGGGCTGACGATGCTGGTTCCGAGCGAAGCGATCACCGTGGAAAGAACGCTCATCGCCGTCGACATTCCTGTTATGGCTGCGGCAACTGTGCTTTGCGTTCCAGCCTTCCTCACGGGCAGAACTCTGTCGCGGGCCGAAGGGGCAGCATTTGTCGGTTGCTACATAGCTTACTTCGCCTACCTTATGCTCGCTCGGACTTAACTCTGGCGCAGGCAGGGTAATGAAACTGGACGCATCGATTTGCTCCGCGAAGGTTGTCGCTTCCGTTCGAAAAATTGACGGATACAGCGCGCAATAGGTCACCCACGAGTAGGTTATGCAGCTGTTTCGAATAGCAAGTTATGATGGCTGCCCGTCCCCGCAACCATCTTTACTTGCTCGGGCAGCAAGTAAAGATTAGATCCTGCCCCCGCAACCACTTCTGTCATAATTCGCTAGAAATCGAAGTGTAACAACAGCTTACACCGAAATCGGCAAACAACACAAAGCCCCGTGACGTTGCCCCCGATCAGCCCTCGTTCATAACTGGACTCTGTTCTCCTTGTGGTTCGATCTGGACCGGGTTGCAAACTCGTTTGGCGTGAGGCCACGCAGGCTCGTGTGCGGCCGGTGTTCGTTATAGTCGATCCTCCATTGTTCGATGATACGGCGTGCAGCAGCCATGCCGCGGAACAGGTGCTCGTTGAGACATTCGTCGCGGAAGCGGCCGTTCAGGCTCTCGACGAAGCCGTTCTGGGTGGGCTTGCCGGGCGCGATGTAGTGCCACTCGACGCGATGGTCCTCCTGCCACTGCAAGATCGCTCGCGACGTCAGTTCGGTACCGTTGTCGGAGACGATCATCAGCGGCCGACCGCGCGTCTCGACGATGGAGTCCAGTTCCCGCGCCACCCGCATGCCCGACAGTGACGTGTCGACCACGAGCGCCAGGCACTCGCGGGTGAAGTCGTCGACCACCACCAGGATGCGGAAGCGTCTGCCATCGGCGAGCATGTCGCAGACGAAGTCCAGGCTCCACCGCTGGTTCGGTCCCTGCGGCAGCGTCATCGGCGCCCGCGTGCCCAGCGCCCGCTTGCGACCACCGCGCTTCTTCACCGTCGTCAGCCTCTTCCCGGTAGAGCCGGAACAGCTTCTTGTGGTTCAGCTCGATGCCTTCCCGCCGCAGTAGGATGTGCAGCCGCCGATAGCCGAACCGCCGCCGCTCAAGCGCCAGCTCCTTCAGACGCGTCCGCACGGCGGCATCGTCCGGTCGCCGCGACGCATAGCGGTAGGTCTTCGGGTCGAGCCCGATCAGACCGCAGGCACGCCGCTGCGAATAGCACTTCTCTTCGATCGCCCAAGCCACGAAGCGCTTCCTTGTCCTGGGCGTCAGAACCTTCCCAGCGCTTCTTTCAGCGTCGCGACGTCCAACATCGATTCCGCTAGCAGCTTCTTCAGCCTGCGGTTCTCGTCCTCGAGGCTCTTCAGCCGCCGGGCGTCCGACACTTCCATGCCGCCATAGCGGTTACGCCAATTGTAGAAGCTTGCCTCCGAGATCCCGTGCTTGCGGCACAGCTCTGCAGTCGGGATTCCCGCCTGGTGCTCCTTCAGCACGCCGATGATCTGATCTTCCGTGAACCGGCTTCTCTTCATCTCCGTCTCCTTTCGACGGAGTCCAGTTCAAACCGAGGGCATTCAAGGGGCAACGTCACCCGGACAGGAAAGCGCCGGGGTGTTTGCCAAGCTACAGTCCGACGGACACAACACGGATGCGTTCCCCGCCCAAACCCGGCCAGTAAACACCAATATCGATGTCTCCCGGCTCGCCATTCGCCTGTAGCCAGAACCCGACGATGCCACCACGAATGGGAACGATATTCGGTCCAAGAAGTATTGCGGGACCCGCAACATCGACCTCCATCGACCCTTCGAGATACGGCAGGACATTGCCGGTCTGATCGAGAACGCGCGCGATAACGCGCACAGTATCTCTTTCCATTGCGTTCAGACTGGTCTGATCTGCCTCGACCTGCAGCGTCGTCGGCACAGGAGCTGAAGACATCTGAACTGCCTTGACTGCCTCGCCGTTTATGTAGCCAACCAATGTTCCGTCCTGCCAACTCGAACCCCAAAGGCCCATCTCTTCAGGCCGGAAGTGGCGCTCGTCAAAGACAATCGGCGGGTGCGGCAAATGCGGATAGTTCTGGCGATCAGGCCCTGCCCGCTTGGACAACTGGTTGCCGTAGCGAAACTCGATCTCGTCGCAATTGGTCAAAATGATCAACGGCAGCACGCCGCCAATATTGCGCTCTCCTCGCGCCCAATAGGTCACAGGCTTCAAGACGACTTCATCGGAGGGGTCACATTGGCTTATGTAGGCATAGGCCGCGAACTTCGGCTCGCGGAACATGTCCATAACGCCATGATAACAGATGCGATCGCCTGAGCCGAATTCCTGGTGGGTGTTGTAGTCGAACATGCACCAGCCGATGCAACCTGAAACGTTCGGGTCGCCATGCATCGCATCAAGCACACGCAAATGGCGTGAAACATGCTCGGCCTGACGCTGCTCCTGGTCAGTTCGTTTCGTTGGATACATGTGGCCGTTGAATTCGGTCACCAGATAGGGAACCACCTTTGATAGTCCGGTTACCTCGCGCTGGTTGCGCAGCGCGACGTGTGGGCGGTTGTTGCCGGGCAGTTCTTCGGAGCCCTGACTGAAGTCGTTCATCGTATAAACGTCTTCAAGCAACTCGCTTTCATCGATATAGCGAACACCGCCCGTCTGGCGGGTCGGGTCAAGTTCGCGAGCAAGGCGATTGGTCTCGGTATAGAAGTCATGATCGTCCTGCGATTCATTGATGCGAACGCCCCAGATAATGATCGAGGGATGGTTCCAGTCGCGCTCTATCATACGGCGGACATTCTCGACCGACTCCGCCTTCCAGGCGGGGCCGCCAATGTGCTGCCAGCCCGGGATCTCTTCGAACACGAGCAGACCAATGCGGTCGCAATGGTCGAGGAAGTAAGTGGATTGTGGGTAGTGCGAGGTGCGCACGACATTGCACTTCAGCACCCGCTTCACCAGTTCGGCATCCTGTTCCTGTGCTGACCGGCCCATGGCGTAACCAACATAGGGAAATGACTGATGGCGATTGAGTCCCATCAGCTTCAGAGGCTTGCCGTTCAGAAGAAAGCCGTCCGGGGTAAATTCGGCAGTCCTGAAACCAAACTTGCTCGAAATCTGATCGGTGCCGGAGGTTGTCGTAAGTTCGACGGAAATCTCATAGAGAACCGGATTGTCGATATCCCACAGAGCAAGACCGGTCAGGTTATCAAACCGCAACAGCGCCGATGCGCCGTCGAGCGGAGCCGATACGGCAACTATAGCGCTACCCTCTCCATCTTTAAGCGTCGCAACGACAACGCCTTCAAGTGGGAGGTCTTGAGGATTGTCAAACCAGCAGCGAACCGATGCCGACTTGGCCGCTTCAAGCACATTGCCTGTCTCGACCTTCATCTTGGCAATCGAGACTGAGGACCGGATTTCAAGCCACACATCGCGGTAAATGCCAGCATAGGTCAGATAGTCGATCATCCCGCCGAACGGCGGAATTTCCGGGTTCTCGCTGCCGTCGATCTTGACCGTAATCAGATTATCGCCGTTCACCAGCAGGTCAGTCAGCCTGGCCTCGAACGGCGTATAGCCATCTTTATGTGCGGCCACTTGTTTGCCGTTCAGGCAGACGACGGCGTCGGCCATAGCGGCATCGAAACGCAGGACAACTTCCTTACCTTCGAACGCCGTCTGCCATGGCAGCTTCTTCTGATAGATGAATGCGTGCTGATAGCACTTCTCGTCAAAATAGTTGAAGGGAAGTTTCACTGCATTGTGTGGCAATGAAACTGCCTCACCATCCCACAGTTCCGCGATCAATTCAGGAACGAAATGATCGTGGAATACCCAGTCATCAGATATTTTTTGCACCGCACGCATAGTATCTAATTCATCCCTTCATGTTTTTTGCAGACACAAGAGTGCCATGGCAGAACTACTCTGCATGGCAAAGAACGCATTTCGAATAGGTAATGTTTTGATCTTCGTATCTATTATGACAGTGCCATAGTCGATGCGAAAATGCTGGACGATGCCCTGCTCTCTAGGCTCGTCCTTTGTTAGTAGAGGCGCGCGCCATTCTTGGCGAACAATAGAGCGCGTTTCGCCGGGATACCAACCGTGAGGCGCTTATCGTCGACGTAACGGAATTCGTGGCGTTCGATAATCAGCGGCTCTTTTGTTCCCGTGCCAACATAGACATAGCTTGTGGCGCCGAGATGCTCGGCAACATCAACGTTGAGCACGATGTCACAATCACCCGCGCCGGCAGAAGCAAAATGCTCCGGCCGCAGCCCCAAAATTACATCCGTTCCCGGCGTCGGTATGTCCTTCAGAGGCAGGGTCAGGTGTGCGCCGCCTTGGTTGACCAGCTCAACGGTCACAGCGCCGGCAGCCGCATTGACTACTCTCGCGGCAAGGAAGTTCATCTTCGGCGAGCCGACGAAACCGGCAACAAACATGTTGGCCGGATTGTCATAAAGGTCTAGCGGGCGGCCAATCTGCTCTACATTACCACCGCGCAGGACGACGATCTTATCCGCCAGCGTCATCGCTTCGGTCTGGTCGTGGGTAACGTATATCATGGTCGCGCCCAGCTCCTTGTGCAGCCTCGCGATCTCGACGCGCATCTGCACCCTGAGCTCCGCGTCAAGGTTGGACAACGGCTCATCGAACAAGAATACTTGCGGCTCCCGCACGATCGCGCGTCCGATAGCAACTCGTTGGCGCTGGCCACCTGATAGCGCTTTTGGGCGGCGCTCCATTAAGTGACCGATCTGCAATATCTCTGCGGCGTGCTTGACCCGGCGATTGGTGTCTTCTTCCGGGTTACCGTTCATGCGCAGACCGAAGGCGAGATTCTGGCCGACGGTCATATGCGGGTAAAGCGCATAGGACTGGAACACCATGGCTATACCACGGTCGGCCGGCTCGACATCATTGACGACGCGATCGCCGATGCGCATCTCGCCGCTACTAATATCCTCCAGGCCCGCGACCATGCGCAACAGAGTAGACTTGCCGCAGCCAGATGGGCCGACGAAAACAACGAACTCACCAGAGGCGATCTCGATATCGACACCCTTGACTATTTCTATCGCGCCGTAGCGCTTAACGACTGATTTGAGCGAAAGACCAACCATGGTTCCAATCCCTACTTGACCGCGCCTGCAGTGATGCCGGCCACGAAATGACGTTGCAAAAGAAGAAAAACGGCGATCATCGGAGCGGTTAGAAGCACTGCTCCTGCCATGATGCCACCCCAACTGACCTTGCTCGGCCCAATGAGGCTACCCAGTGCGACCGGCGCAGTGAACATGGTACGATCACTGGAGATCAGCAGCGGCCACAGATAGTTGTTCCAGCTGTAGAGGAAGAGGATGATCGACAGCGCCGCCATCGTTGGTCGGGCCAGAGGCAGAGCGACACGGAAAAAGATGCGCCATTCGCTGACACCTTCGACACGAGCTGCGTCGAAAAGCTCGGCGGGCATCATCGTGAAAGCCTGTCGCATGAAAAGAACGCCGAGCGAGTAGAATAGCGGCGGACCGATCAAAGCAAACCAAGTGTTGCCCAGCCCGAAATCGCGCGCAACCATCACAAACTGCGGGATCACGACGACGAAATAGGGCAACGTTATCGTGCCTAGAAGAATGGCCAGTACCAGTGATTTGCCAAAGAACCGGTACCGCACCAGTGCCCACCCGGCCATGGCCGTCAGCATGACTGACAGTATGGTATAGATGATGCCGACGACAATCGATACGAACATGGCGCGCAGAAAATCGGTATCTGCCTGCAGGTTGCTGATATTGTCGAAGAAGCTTGTGCCAAACCACAGAACAATGTTGGGCGAAAAGATCGCGTGGTCGGGCAATGTGGCGAACACTGCCATCATCCATAACGGGAACACCCAGATTAGCGCGAGCGGGATGAGTAGTGCGTGCAGGCCAATGGCCCGCAGTCGCTGTTGTCTAGACTTGCTCATTTCGGTTCCCTAGTCAGCCAAAGTTGAACCATTGAGATCACCACAGCCAACGCAGCGATTGCATACGCGATGGTTGAGGCATAACCAAAGTTGCCCGAGGTGAAGCCTTGCCGATAAAGCAGCACACCGAGCGTTTCGGTCGCTGACCCTGGTCCGCCACGGTCCGTGATCAGGAAAGGTTCGGCAAAGAGCTGCATAGCGCCAATGATCGACATCACAGCGCAGAAGGTGATAATCGGTTTCAGTAGCGGCAGCGTGATATAGAAGAACTGTTTTACCTTGGATATCCGTTCGAGCGTTGCCGCTTCGTAGACGTCTTCAGGAACAGATTGCAGACCAGCAAGGATGATGATCGCGTTATAGCCTGCCCAGCGCCAGGTGACCGCCATAATAATGACAGCCATTGCTGCGGTTGGGCTCGTAAACCAGCTAATGCCGCCGATCCCTACTGTTTCAAGCAGTTTGTTGACGACACCGAAATCGTCGGTGAACATGAGCCTGAAAACAGCCGCATACGCGACTTCACCAACGACGATTGGCGCAAAAAAGCAAAACGGAACAGACCGCGGGCCTTGAGCGCCTGCGAATTCAGCAGCACCGCCATCAACGTCGCCAGCGCGATCATTATCGGAACCTGGATAACCAGGATCAGCAGCGTGTTTTTCAGCGCGTTAAAAAAGTCTGGATCATTGAACAGCCGCGACCAGTTTGCCAGCGGCGCAAACCTCCAAGGGTTCACCCGCGTCACGTGTAGCGAGATAATAAATGAATTGATGATTGGCCAAACCCAGAAAGCCAAGAAGATCAATAGGTAGGGCAGCAGAAATGCGTAAGCTGTGCGGTTGTTGCTGCGCATGTCGTCTCCTTTAGTTTTTTGAGCCCAAAGGTTATTTTCTGCAGCACGCTGCAATCCCGCAAAAATGCGGGATTGCGCGGCTAGGGTCAGGCGGGAGAAGACCTGACTACCCAACAAACCTAGTGGGCGATTTCCAGTCCGGTAGCGGACGAGATCTGCTTGGCCGCATCGTCGAGCGCCGTCTTGGCATCAGGGTATCCGCCTTCAAGATATTTCACCTGAACAGTGCGGTAGGCCGACTTAGCGTCCTGATAGAAAGCCGTGCCGCGCGACGGCCTGATCCTCGGCAGACCGGACAGGATGTCTACCCATATGGCTTGGTCACCCCAATAGGGCTG
Organism: Shinella zoogloeoides; assembly: GCF_022682305.1. Lineage (NCBI taxonomy): Bacteria > Pseudomonadati > Pseudomonadota > Alphaproteobacteria > Hyphomicrobiales > Rhizobiaceae > Shinella > Shinella zoogloeoides. The sequence goes on along the minus strand of NZ_CP093528.1, from coordinate 3,289,453 downwards.
CTTCTCGTGCACATAAGGATCGTCGAGGGCCGAGATCAACGAAGGCACAAGCCCATAAGCCTTGAGCATGGAGATCTGCCCTTCGTTGGTGCCAAGCGTGTAATTCAGATACGCATAGGCAGCTTCCTTGTTCGCGGAAATCGAGGTGATACCCAGAGCCGATCCACCAACGTTGGCCGCATGCAGGCCATCGGCGGTCACGCTCGGCATGGTATAGACGCCCCACTTGCCCGCCAAATCAGGAGCATTGGTGCGCAACGTGCCCTCATACCAGCCACCATACATTTGGGTGGCCACTTTGCCGGCGACGACCGACTGGATTTTCTCATCCCATTTTGCGGCAGAGATGGTTCCAGTATCCTTGAGCTTTTTTATCGTATCCAGCGTTGAAACACAGGCAGGCTGGTTGATCGTGATTTCGCTCCCGTCATCCGAGAAGTAGTTGCAGCCCTGCTCGTTACCGATCATGCGCATGAATTCGTCGTCGCCATTCAGGTCGGCCTGACTCATCACCACGCCCGGATTGGCTTCAGATATCTTCTTGCCGGCGGCGATAAAATCATCCCAGGTAACGATCGTGGCGGGATCGACACCAGCCTTTTCATAAAGATCGCGCCGGTAGAACATAACGACAGGACCAGTGTCCCACGGCATGGCATAAGCCTTGTCTCCAACTTCCAGTTCGGTCCGCTTGAATTGCGGAAACTTGGCCTGAACCTCAGGCGTATAACCCAAAGCCTTCAGGTCGGTGAAGCAGTCTGGAAACTGGCTCCAGAAGCTTTCCGCGTCGCCATTCTGAATGGTGACGATATCAGGCAAGCCAACACCGCCTGCGGCGCATCCAGCCAGCGTCTTGTCAAAAACCTGCGCGTTGCCATAATCCTCGACGATGATCTTCACGTCTGGATGTTGCTTCATGTACTCGGCTGCGGTCGTTTTCAGCGATGATGCCGCGATATTCCAGCTCCAGATCCTGATTTCCGTTGATTGTGCGAATGCCGTGCTCGCGCTAAAATTGGTCAAAAGTGTCAGCGCGGCACACCCGATGATGGTGCGCATGATTCCTCCCATTTCGATTGCTCTTCCTCTCGGAGCGCCTGAATTTTACGGGATGGGCAACGGCTGTCTTGGCCGAAAGGGCGATAAACTTGTCCAAAGGTAAGGTTAGCGGACGCACCTACTATCAGCTAAACGCCAACAGTGTGGAGGGCACTCCGAGCGTACTGCAGACGTTTCATCACCCGCCGTTGGTTATGCGCCAACCCCATTGGCATGCGCAGGTCGAGGTCAATTTTATCATGCGCGGTTGGGTGCACTATCGCATGGCTGACTATGACCTGCGTCTGGTCGCTGGCGATATGGCGCTGTTTTGGGGCGGACTGCCGCATCATATGGACGACGCTTCCACTGATCCGATCTACGCCGGCGCGCATCTTCCTCTGGTGCATTTTTTCCGGCTGCGTTTGCCAGGCGAAGTCCAACGCCGGCTGATTGCGGGCTCTACCCTGCTCATTAAGGCAACAGACGCTTCAGATGTCGCCAATTTTCCACGCTGGGACCGTTACAATAGATCGGGTGATCCGCTACGAGCGCAACAGGCGGTGAGCGAGTTACTGCTTCGACTGGAGCGGGTGCGTTTCGAACCTTTCCAATTGGTCCCCCGCGTCAAAGATGATATTTCTCCGGCTCAAACTGCGGAGCAATTTTCGTCCCGCAAAATCAGTCTGATGTCTGCTTTCATTGCGGAACATTTCCTCGATAACATCGAATGTAACGACATTGCTGCTGCCGCCGGCCTACATCCGAAATATGCGATGAGCCAGTTCAAGAAGTCGACTGGTATGACATTGAACGATTACTTGAACCTCATGCGCCTTTCTTATGCTCAGGCAAGGCTGCTCAACAAAGACGCCAACATCTTGCATGTCGCTATGGATAGCGGTTTTGGGTCTCTCAGCGCCTTCAACAAAAGCTTCCGCAAAATTGCTGGGATGTCGCCCTCTGATTTCCGCAAGCAAGGAACGGCCTTGGTGCCTCAGCTCTTTGACAAATTAGTGTCTGCTCCAAAAAGAGGTGAGTGATTTCAGCGGGTTGTGATTCTGTCGGATTGCTGAGATTCGACGGAGATCATTATGCCCTGGACCGAAACCGCTCGCCCTCACTATGAACCGCGCTGCCGTCGCTACGCAAGCGACCTGACGGACGCGGAGTGGGCGCTGGTCGAGCCGTTGATGCCGACGCCGAGCGGATCGGCCGCCCCCGCAAGACGGACCTGCGCGAGGTCGTGAATGCGCTGCTTTACATGGCGTCATCGGGCGGAGCATGGCGGCTTGCCGCGCGATGGCGGTCGGCGCTGCGATATGTTGGGTCTCCGCGCCGCCCGCCATCGGTCATGCCCGATCCTGCGGCGGCTGGATTCCGTCATGTGTATCCGCCGGAGGTTCCACCGCGAACGCCTCTTTCCCCTTTTCGGCCCACAGTTCGCGCGCCCGTTCACCGTCCTCGCTGTTGAGCTTTTCGGCCATCCAGATCATCGCGCCGTAGATCATGGCGCGGTCGTCGCCGGTCAGGTCTACGATCCCGGCCTTGACGACAAGGCCGCCGAGTTCGATCAGATGCCGGGTGCGCTTGCGGCGTTCGACCTGCCATGTGCGCATGTCATGTCGCGCCCGCGCCGCCTGATGCCGATTGCGCGCCGCCCGGTTGCGTTTGAGCGCCGCCACTGTCGCGGTCAGGCGCTGATGAAGATCGCCGCGACTTGCCGCGAAAGAAAGCCGCGCCGCGCTTGGCCCACGCCTCCCTCTTCCCGGCGTCCTTGGTTTCGGCCAGCACGACGAGCGCACCGGCCAGTTCATCGGCGGTGAGGGCATCGGCTCCGGTAGCGATCACCAGTTCGCCAAGCCCTGTCACCTTGAGCGCTTTCAATTCCCGCGCCCTGTCTTCCAGCGCCTTCAGTTCCGCGTCATAGTCCCGTGGTTTGCGCATTGCGGCCTCCATCATCCCTACAAGCTGTTGATGCAACGATGATAGTTGCGCGGACAGCAGAAGGCAGTAATGTTGCCGGGTGTCAACGGCGGAGTAAAAACCGGCCACGGGGCGGAGCAAAAGTCGGCCACCTTGGCGCGCGCCTGAGACCGCCGGGAGGGCGTAGCCCGAGCGGGGGTCTCGGGCGCGCGCGGCGATTTTCAGAGAAGGCTTCAGCCGGCCTTTCGGGCGCGGCTTTGGGCGAGACGGTAGCTGTCGCCGTTCATCTCGAGGATGTTGACGTGGTGGGTGATGCGATCGAGCAGGGCGCCGGTCAGACGCTCGGACCCCAGAGTTTCTGTCCATTCGTCAAACGGAAGATTGCTGGTGATCAGAGTGGCGCCGCGCTCGTAGCGCTGGGAGATAAGCTCGAACAGCAACTCCGCTCCGGTCTTCGACAGCGGCACAAAGCCCAGTTCGTCGATGATCAGCAGCTTGTAGGCTGCCATCTGCTTTTGGAAACGGAGCAGACGCCGCTCGTCACGCGCCTCCATCATCTCACTGACCAGGGCGGCGGCCGTGGTGAAGCCGACGGACAGCCCCTTCTGGCAGGCAGCCAGTCCGAGGCCGAGTGCGACATGCGTCTTGCCCGTGCCGCTGGGTCCGAGAGCGATCACGTTCTCGCGGCGGTCGATCCACTCGCAACGTGCCAGCTCCAGCACTTGCATCTTGTTCAGCTTGGGGATGGCTGTGAAGTCGAAGCTGTCGAGGCTTTTGACGACCGGGAATTTGGCCGCCTTGATCCGGCGTTCGACCTTGCGGCGATCGCGTTCGATCATCTCCCGTTCGGCAAGCCGGAACAGGTAGTCGATGTGGTCGATGCCCTCGGTGGCGCATAACCGGGCCAGCTTCTGGTGCTCGCGCTGGAAGGTCGGCAGCTTCAGGGCTTTGAGATAATGGGCGAGTAGGATGTCGGGTGCTTCGGTGCTCATGCCGCTTCTCCCGCATCAGACGACAGAAGGCGCATATATGCCTTCGCCGAGGTCTTCTCGACCGTCGTTCTCGGCAGGTAGGGATAGATCGCCAGGTCCAGCCGCGGCGGCCGGCGCTCGACCCGGCACAGGATCAGATGCTTGACGGCATCGAATCCGATTGCGCCGAGCTGGATTGCCTGCTTCACCGCCGCATGCAGGTCGGCGAGCTCGAAGCTCTCCATCAGGCGCAGAACCTGAACGTATTCCCGCCGACCATGCCTGGCCATGCGGCCTTCCATCAGCCGGCGCAGCGTAGCGAACTCTTCCGGCAGGTCCCAGCCTTGCAGAGGGGCGGCCTGATCCAGGGAATTGATCTTCTGCTCGATCAGCGGCAGGTAGTGGATAGGGTCGAAGACGACGTCTTCCCGATCCCAGCACCGCGGATGGCGAGCAATGATCTCGCCACGGCAGCCGATCACCACCTCGTCGACATAGCCCCGCACCCAGACGTCCTGATGACCGTAGGCGACCGGCACGGAATAGTCGTTGGTCTTGTAGCGCACCAGAGACTGGGCCGTTACGCTTGTGCTGGCCTGATCGCAGGCATCGAAGGGTGATGCCGGCAATGGACGCATGGCCGCCAAATCCCGCTGCAGGCGCTCGCCGATCGTCTCGCTCTCGCCGCGCAGCCTGTCGCGCTGGCGTTTGCGGCACTGCTCCTCCAGAAAGGCGTTGAACGCATCCCATGTCGCAAACTGCGGGATCGGCACCATGAAGTTGCGCCGGGCGTAGCCCACAAGGCCCTCGACATTCCCTTTGTCATTGCCCTTTCCGGGACGGCCATATCGATCGCGGATCAGGTAGTGGGACAGGAAGCCGCTGAACAACGCCGCCCGCTTGCGGGTGCCGTCGGGCAGGATCTTGGCAACAAGGCAGCGATCGTTGTCATAGACGATCGATTGCGGCACGCCCCCGAAGAAGGCGAATGCATGGATGTGACCGTCCACCCAGGCCTCGGCCACCGCCGCCGGATAGGCCCGAACATAGCAGCCATCACTATGCGGAAGATCCAGCACGAAGAAGCGGGCCTTCTGCTCTATACCACCGATCACCACCATCGCCTCGCCGAAATCGGCCTGCGCGTGGCCCGGCGGATGGGCAAGTGGCACGAACACTTCCTGCCGGCGCTGATCCCGCTCGCATGTAGTCCTTGATGATCGTGTAGCCGCCGGTGAACCCGCACTCGTCGCGCAGGCGGTCAAATACCCGCCTGGCGGTATGGCGCTGCTTGCGCGGCACCTTCAGGTCCTCGTCGAGCCAATGCTCGATCGTCGAAACAAACGCATCCAGCTTCGGGCGCCGGATCGGTGATCGCCGCTGGTAACCGGGTGGCGTCGAATACGACACCATCTTCGCCACGCTGTCGCGCGATATGTTGAAATGCTTCGCCGCCTGACGCTGCGTCATCCCTTCCGAAACAGCCAGACGAACCTTCAGATATAGTTCCACGGTGTAGATCCCCTGTCCCTCCTGCGATCATTGCAGAAGGAAGATAGGTGGCCGGTTTTTACTCCGCCCGCAGCAGCATTATGCCGCCGCTACCGTGGCCGACTTTTGCACCGCCGCTCTCAGGCGCTGCGGCCCCCTTCGCGTTCGCGGCAACGATGGAGCGGTTCGGCATAGGCACATCGCTCGTTCTAAGCGCCGCGCTCGGTTCCGTCGGCATTGCGGCGTTTGTCGCGGTGGCGATGGCGACGAAGCGGACCCTCGTCGCCAGCCCAAGGCTGTTAAATTGAGCGCAGCGACACGCGCTTCTCAAGTTCGGCCGCCTGTTCCTTGCGTTCGCTGTAACGGTCGGTGAGATAGGCGGACGCATCCCGCGTCAGGAGGGTGAACTTCACCAGTTCCTCGCACACGTCCACGACCCGGTCGTAATAGGACGAGGGTTTCATCCGGCCATCGGCGTCGAACTCCTGGTAGGCCTTTGCCACGGAGGATTGGTTAGGAATGGTGATCATCCGCATCCAGCGGCCGAGGATACGCATCTGGTTCACGGCGTTGAAGGATTGACTGCCGCCGGAGACCTCCATGACGGCGAGTGTCTTGCCCTGCGTCGGCCGGACCGAACCGACAGAAAGCGGAATCCAGTCGATCTGCGACTTCATGATACCAGTCATCGCGCCGTGGCGTTCCGGACTTACCCAGATTTGCCCCTCCGACCATTGCGATAGTTCACGCAACTCCTGCACCTTCGGGTGACTTGCGGGAGCTTCGTCAGGCAGCGGCAGGCCCTTTGGGTCGAATATGCGAACCTCGCATCCGAGCCGTTCGAGCAGCCGGCGGGCCTCGAATGCAAGCAGGCGGCTATATGAAACATCGCGCAGGGAACCGTAGAGGATCAGAATGCGCGGCTTGTGTGTCGAAAATGCCGGGCGCAGGGCATCGTGATCGGTCGAGTGCAGGTGGTCGTCCTGCAGTGCGGGGAACGTATCAGGCAATGCGCTTTCCTTCTTGATCGAGAACCGGCTCACCGTCTTCCTTGAAGAACGGCCCCTTGAAGTTATCCGGCAGGATGTCGAGCACAGCTTCGGACGGACGGGCGAGCCGGGTGCCGAGCGGTGTCACGACGAAGGGACGGTTGATCAGGATCGGCGTTGCGATCATCGCATCGAGCAACTGCTCGTCGGTGAGGTTCGGATTGTCGAGGCCGAGTTCTGCGTAGGGCGTGCTCTTCTCGCGAACGGCCTCCCGGACCGTCAATCCAGCGTCCGCGATCATCGTCGCGAGCTGCTCGCGTGTCGGGGGATGTCGCAAGTAGTCGATGACAACGGGTTCGATCCCGGCAGCGCGGATGAGCGCCAGCGTGTTGCGGGACGTTCCGCAGGCGGGATTGTGGTAGATGGTGGCGTTCATGGTCAGTGCCTTTCGGTGAGGGTGGTTCGGCAAACGGCAGGGGCGGCCTCGTACCAGTCCTTCGAGCGGTTCACGATCCAGACGACCGACAGCATGACCGGTACTTCGATGAGAACGCCAACGACGGTGGCCAGCGCCGCACCGGACTGGAAGCCGAACAGACTGATGGCGGCGGCGACCGCAAGTTCGAAGAAATTGCTGGCACCGATCAGGGCCGACGGGCCGGCAACGCAATGCCGCTCGCCGGACATCCGGTTGAGCAGATAGGCAAGTCCGGAATTCAGATAGACCTGGATCAGGATCGGCACGGCGAGCAAGCCGATGACGGCCGGCTGGGCGATGATCTGCTCACCTTGAAAGGCGAAGAGAAGAACAAGCGTCGCAAGCAGCGCCACCAGCGAGATCGACTGCAATCTTGCAAGTACGCCATCCAAGGCTCGCGTCGTTCCATCAGCCGTGAGGCGGCGGCGGATGACCTGCGCGATAATGACAGGCACGACGATGTAGAGGGCGACGGAGAGAACCAGCGTAGCCCATGGCACCGTGATGGCGGACAGGCCAAGCAGAAGGCCGACGATCGGCGCGAAGGCGACAACCATGATCGCATCGTTCAGCGCGACCTGCGACAGCGTGAACAAGGGCTCCCCGCGCGTGAGGTTGCTCCAGACGAAGACCATGGCCGTGCAGGGGGCTGCGGCGAGAATGATCAGTCCGGCGATATAGGAATCGATCTGGTCGGCAGGCAGGTAGGGGCGGAACAGCCAGCCGATGAACAGCCAGCCGAGCAGCGCCATGGAGAACGGCTTGACGGCCCAGTTGATGATCAGGGTCACGCCTATGCCGCGCCAGTAGGTGCCGACCTGCGCCAGCGAGCGGAAGTCGATCTTGAGCAGCATCGGGATGATCATCAGCCAGATCAGGATGGCAACGGGAATGTTCACCTTGGCAACCTCGGCCGCGCCAATGATCTGGAATATACCGGGCACGAAATGGCCGAGGGCGACACCCGCAACGATGCACAGGAACACCCAGATGGTCAGATAACGCTCGAATTTGGACATCAGGCGGACTTTCCCTGTAATGAAGTGAAACCTTCCATCGTGCCGATCTGACGAAGCTTCATCAAGCGCCATGCGGTCGATGGATGCCAGCGGCAGGCTGCCGAAAGCTGCGATCCGGTTCTTGAGGAAACGCGCGGCCTCATGGTCGTGGTCCGTGGCTAGGTCGGCGGCGCGGTGAGCCTCATGATGGTCGCAGAGGATTGGCAGATGGTCGAAAGCTGGCGGGTCGCCAGCACTGCCGCGGGCACGCTGTCCCGCTGGACTTCCGAAAATCCGATGCGCGTGAAGAACGACGCTGCACGCGTTGTCGCGAGGTAGACGTCGCTGGCTTGATCGAGGCCCGCCAGCGCCTGCTTGACCAAGGCGATCCCAAGGTGCTGTCCGCGGTGATCAGGAAGCACGACAACCGAACGCAGGAGGACGTCGCCACCGCAGCGCTCGACACCGTAGAAACCCACGATTTGGCCATCCGATGACAGTGCCTTGAAGAAGGTCCGGCCATGATCCTCGATGTCATCGGTTGGAAGATACGCGTCCGTCAAAGCCGCCTTGAGGTCGGCGTCGCTCCCGGCAATTTGCTCCAATCGGATTGCGTTCATGACTACTTCGTCTCCGGGGTGCAGCACGGCATCAATTCTGCGATGAGCGGAGCACAAAGTTCCGTCGAGCCACCGCAGCAGTCCTTCAGAAGGAACAGGGTCAGGTCACGCAGGCCATTGAGGTCTGCCCGATAGATGATCGACCGGCTCTGCCGCTCGTTCGTGACCAGGCCGGCCCGCGAAAGTGTCGCGAGATGCGCCGACATGGTATTTTGCGGCACGTCGATGAGGCGGGCAAGTTCGCCTGCTGGAATGCCATGGGGCTCGTGTCGCACGAGGAGACGGAAAGTCTCCAGCCGCGTGGTCTGCGCCAAGGCCCCGAGCGCCGCTATTGCCGCAGTGTTATCCATATATCCAGATTAACGGATATAATTTGCCTGTCAATTCTCTTGTTTCCGCGCATCTGGCTTATTCATGGTAGATCGCGATCCTACACGTTGGGTGCGCACAAGATTGTCGAACACAATCACGCAACTGGAACCCAGCCATGCCTGAGGAGCCAACTATCCTCTTTTGACGCAGATCATCGCGGCATATGGGTGCCGAGAGCTAGCTTACCTTCACTGCAAGACCATTCTGGTGAAGGAGTTCAGACATGCCGTTCAAGACCATACTCTCGCTCATCGGCACGACAAACACCGATGCGGATATCGATAAGACTGTAACGTTGGCGGTGGAAATCGACGGGCATCTCTCCGTCATGGCGCTGAGAACCGCGATTTCGCCGTTCGGGGCCGACTACCCTGCCGCAGCCGCCTGGCTGAACGAGCGCCAAAAGGAAATCGACGAGGTGGTGGATGTTCGACGCATCGCTGACGAGCGCTGCAGGAAAGGTGGCTTGTCATTCGATGTCGACCATATCTACGATGACCGCTTCATCATCGAAAGCAACATCGGCACCCGCGCGATGTACGCCGATCTGGTCGTCGCCGGGGAAGGAATCCGTTCGGATTCCGAGCTTCGAAAGGCAGCCATCGCGGCGACAGCCTTCAACGCCGGTACGCCTCTGCTCTTGATGCCGAAGGCAGGTCGCGCCACCCTGAAGCCGAAGAACGTCCTTCTGGCCTGGAATTCGCGCCCGCAGGCGGCCAGTGCCGCAAAGGCAGCGCTTGGGATGCTGAAAGGTGCCGATACCGTCCGCCTCGTCATCGTCGATCCGGATTCTTCGTACTTCGAGAATGGCGGGGAGCCGGGCGCGGACATGGCGGCCTTCCTGTCGCGTCATGGCGCAAAGGTCGTGATCGAGCAGATCGCGAGCGGCCAGAGACCGACGGAAGACGTGATCCGCCAGCATGCGCTCGAACTCGGCTGCGATATGATCGTCATGGGGGCCTACGGTCATTCGCGCCTGCGCGAGCGCGTTTTCGGGGGCGTCACCGCTTCGATCCTCGAGACCTGCGACGTGCCTGTCTTCATGGTGCGGTGAGATCTGGAGCGCCCCGATGCGTTGTGAGCATCGGGGCGCATCCTGATCCCTGGTCGTTTTCGCGCCGTTCAGGCACCTGTCAGCATGGCGCCTTATTGCCGGATGCATCTCCAGCAGAAGGAAGCCGACATGAACATCCGTCGCAATATCCTCGCAGCGCTTGCTATCGTTGCAATCACCTCGCCGGCATGGGCCGCGAATACCGTCAAGGTCATCGAAAGTGGCGAAGGCGGTGGTCCGATGACCCTCACGCTCGACCGGCCTACGATAAAGGCCGGTGAGACGACCTTCGTGGTGCACAACAATGCGCTCACGGAAGAGCACGAAATGGTCCTGGTCAAGCTGAAGTCAGCCGATCAGAAGGTCGATGTCGTCGCCTCCAAGCATCGGGTGGACGAGAAACATTTGAAAAGTCTCGGTGAAGTCGCGGATCTGAAGCCGGGCAAGGACGGCCAGATGAAGGCGCGGCTTGCCCCGGGTTCCTATCTCCTGCTCTGCAACATCAAGGGCCACTACGAGGCGGGGATGCACACCCTGCTGACGGTGACGAAGTGATTGCATCCTCCTGATGCCGCCACACGAAAGAAGGCGAAACACGTCCATGGCTACGACCGCATCGCTCTCGTTTTCCCTTCCGCAGCGCATCTTGCACTGGCTCACGGCAGGGCTCGTCTTCTTCAACCTGTTGTTCCCGGACGGCATGAATGCCTGGAACAGGAGCATGAAGCAAACCGGTGCGGCGAGCGCCGAACAGGTCGCAAGTGCCAATATCCACGCCTATGCCGGCATCGCGATCCTTGTTCTCGTCGCCGTTCGACTTCTGCTCCGACAGGTCCAGGGCGTGCCGGCTGCGCCCGCGGGCGAACCAGCGATATTCAGGTCGGTAGCCAAGATATCCGAATGGACGCTCTATCTCCTCCTGCTCGCGATGCCGCTCAGCGGCGCCGCCGCCTATTATCTCGGATACAAGGGCGCAGGCGACCTCCATGCCGACGTTCTCAAAGCCATTCTGTGGGCGGTTGTGGGGCTTCACGTCCTGGGGGCGTTGGCGCATCATTTCTATTGGAAGACGAATGTGCTTCGGCGGATGACGGTCGGCTGATCGTTCCATCCTGCGCTCGCTTGGCCCGCGCCGGTGAAAGTGTTCCTCACTGCATGGGAAGAACGATGTGGGCGGCAAAGGCCGCGGTGCCGGCGGCGACCGTGAGGGCGGTAAACGGCGCGCTGAAAGACGGCGCCCCAAGCAGGATGGTAATGCCGGCGCGGCACAGGGCATTCGTTGCCATGGCGACAAGGATTGCCTTTCCGATGACGTCGAGTGGCAAGACATCCCGGCCCGCTTGCAGGGCGGCCAGTACGGCGACATCCACATCGACCGCGCCCGTCAGGGCGGTCGTGGCCAAAAGTCCGGAGCTGCCGAAATGTGAGACAAGAACCGCGCTGGTGATGGTGGCTGCTGCGAAAATCGCCGCGAAGACCAGCAGCGGGCCTATCTCGAAGGGATTGCTGGTCGGCACGTCCGCGAAGGGTCTGTCTTGCGGCCAGTAGAACAGCGCGAACCCGGAACCGGCGAAGACGACAGCGGCCGTGGCGGCGGCCGGACCGGTGGGAATGACCGCGGCCGGGTCTATCAGCAGGATCAGGCTCATCACGCGCAGGATGGACACGGCCGCACCGAGCGCTGCGGCCCCGGCAAGCGGAAGCGGATCGCCGGAGCCTTTCACGCTTCGCGCCAGAACCATGGTAACGGCCGTGGATGAAACGAGCGAGCCGGCAATCGCGCTCAGGATGAAGCCCTTCCTGGCTCCGAAGATCCTGACGGCAATGTAGCCGAGGAACGAAAGACTTGCGGTCAGGACGGTGAAGAACCAAACCTTCCACGGATTGAGTCCTCCCCAGGGATCTATGGTTTCGTTCGGCAGGATCGGAAGGATAACCGCCGTCATGACAGCCAGCATCAGCGCGGAGCGCAGTTCTACCCAGGTCAAGCGCTTCAGAAAGCGATGCAGGACGTTGCGGCTTGCGAGCGTGGCGGCGAGTGCTGCCCCTCCCGCCGCCGCGGCCTGCGCGTCGCCGGCGACAGCCAGGCCGCCGAGTGCGAAAACGCCAAGACCCGCCATGACGGTGGTCACGCTATAGTCTGAATCCGAACGTGCTTCGCGCAGCTTGAAGATAGCCAGCGTGGCGGCGAAGCCCAGAAACGTGATCGGAAACACCATGGGATAATCGAGGGTATGAGCGACCGCCACCAGCACGCCGCCAAGAAGCCCCGATATCCCGAAGGTTCGTATGCCGGCGGTTCTGCTGCCTTCGGGAGCATCTCGCTCCTGCCAGCCGCGTTCAAGCCCGACCAGAAGGCCGATCGATAGCGCGATACCCAATCTGGTTATGAGTGTGTCCATTGATGGAACCATCGGGAAAGGCCCAGTCGGCACCAGGCGCGGCGGTGTTCATTCCCATTCTAGAGAAAACGACGCTTCCGGAATTGATCCTGCGCAAGGTGGGAGCGGCCGTTTGCGGGCTTATTCAGTGGCATCCTGTCGATAGGGAGGGCAACGTGCCGCAAGCGAGCGAAGGCATCTGGCAGAGACGGTCGAGCATCATCCTGGTCGGTATTGCCGCCGGGGGGCTGGTGATCGGTCTGGTCTTGTCGTGGCAGGGCCCCCGCTACGCCCCTCTTGTCTGGAGTGCGGCGACGCTGACGATTCTCATCAGTCTGTCCATTCAGGTCTTCGGCGCCTTGCGCCGGGGGGATGTCGGGCTTGATATCGTTGCAGCGCTTTCCATGTCGGCCGCGATCGTGTTCGGCGAGCCGCTTGCCGGAAACGTGGTCGGCTTGATGTATGCGGGTGGCCAGCTCCTTGAGGCCTTTGCCGAAGGGCGCGCGCGTCGGGAGATGACGGCCCTGATGGGGCGCATTTCGCATTTTGCCATGCGCCATGGCACGTGCGGACTGGAGGAGATCGCGATCTCCCGGATACAGCCCGGCGACCGGTTGCTGATCCGACAGGGTGAAGTGCTGCCGGTGGATGGGATCGCTTCCGGCGAAGGTGCGGCGCTAGACATGGCGGCCTTGACCGGAGAACCTTTGCCGCAGCCCACTCCGTCTGGAGCCGAGGCGCTGAGCGGTTCGACCTGCGTGGGCGCGCCCTTCGATCTGGTTGCCAGTAGGACTGCCGCCGAAAGCACCTATGCGGGGATCATCAGGCTGGTTGAGGCCGCGCAGGCGAGCAAGGCGCCCATGGTCCGCATGGCAGACCGTTTTGCGGTGGGCTTCCTGGTCCTGACTCTCATTATCGCGGGCGGCGCCTGGTATTTTTCGGAGGATCCGATCCGCGCGCTTGCCGTTCTTGTCGTTGCAACACCCTGTCCCCTGATCCTTGCGGTCCCGGTCGCCATCATTTCCGGCATGTCGAAGGCGGCCGGAATCGGCGTTCTCGTAAAGAACGGCGGCATGCTCGAGATGCTGGGGCGCGTGCAGACCGCGGTTCTCGACAAGACCGGCACGCTCACCCATGGTCAGGCGGCGGTGATCGACATCAGGACGGTATCGCCCTTCACGGCAGAAGCGGTGCTAGGGGCGGCGGCGAGCCTGGATCAGGCTTCCGGCCATGTCGTTGCCGCTGCCCTCATCCGTGCTGCAACCGAAAGCGGCCTGTCTCTGTCGAAGCCGGAGGGTGTGCGGGAAGTGCCCGGCACCGGCATCGAAGGTTATGTCGAGGGACGACGGATTGTTGTCGGCGGGAGTGGCTTTGTGCAACGCATGTCCGGTTGCGAGGACCCGCATGACCTGATCACGCCCGAGATGCGGGCTTCCATGACCGTGGCCGTCGCCATCGATGGAGCGCTCGCGGGCATGATCGTTCTCAAGGACCAGGTGCGTGCAGATGCGATGTCGGTTCTGGCGGATCTTCGGACGTCGGGCATCCGGAGGCTCGTGCTGGCGTCGGGTGATCGCGCGGAGATTGCGCATGTCGTCGGCCAGGCGCTTGGCATGGATGCCGTCCTCGGCGACCTGACGCCGGAAGCCAAGGTCGATGCGGTCAGAAGGGAGACCGGAAACGGCCCGGTGATGATGGTGGGGGACGGCGTCAATGACGCCCCGGCGCTCGCGGCGGCCGATATCGGCGTTGCCATGGGCGCCCGCGGCACGGCCTCGTCTTCTGAAGCCGCGGGCGTGGTGGTCCTTGTCGATGAGCTTGCGCCACTCGCCAAGGCCATTGCAATCGCGCGCCGAAGCCGCAGGATCGCGTTACAGAGCGTATCGGTCGGACTTACGCTTTCAGTCGGGGCAATGGTTGCGGCAGCCTTCGGATATCTCCAGCCGGTCGAAGGGGCGATCCTCCAGGAGGCGATCGACGTGGCTGTGATCCTCAACGCGCTGAGAGCTCTTCGATGACGTGAACCCGTATGCCCGCTAAGGATGTTAGTGCGAGACCTCGCTCATGTCGTTCGTCGCCTCACGCCCGCTCATCGCGAGGATTTCGAGTTCAAAGAATATATGGGGCCAGGTGGTCACCACTGGTTGCGGCTGAGGCTTGAATGCGCCTGGTTCCCACCAGTCGACGTCCTTTGCAAGGAGTGTCCAGGCCCTTAGACGCTCGTCGTGCAGGTCTTCGGTATCGGGAAGTTCATGAAACAGGGCGTCCACGATGACGCACTTCCATCGATGTCTTGTTTCCAAAGCGTCTATGAGCACGCACGCCTTGGGATTGGCGCGCAGGATTTCGAGCTTCTTGCCCGGCATCGAGAAGACAAAAAGCCGGTTTGCCGAATAGGCATAGCAGATCGGGACGACGTAGGGGTTGTTGTTGTCGGCGCAGGCCAGCCGTGCCAGCCGCTGGTCGGCAATCGTCGCGGTGCATTCGTTGTGCGTCATTTCGCGGATCATCATCGGGAACTCCTCCTTCGATCCGTGCGGGATTGGCGATACTTTCTTCCCCTTCAGTTCCCGGCACATTGACGCAAGGCAAAGGAACGGACGGGCCGATCGCTCCGTTATCTTCAGTCAGCGAATGGCGAGAGTCGGCAATAGCGGAGAGCGTTGGGGCGGCTCGTCAGCGCTACGCAGGTCTGCTCTTGCGGTCGACCGTACCCGCTGAAACGGCGGTCGGCTGTGCTGCTGGCAACCGTCTTCCAAGAGTGCTCCTGGGCTCAGTCATTTTCCTGCGCTCCCCAGCAGCGAGACGGTTTCCTCGGCGATCACCTGTTCCTCGTCGGTGGGGATGACGAAGGCGGCCATGCGGCTTTCCGGTGTGCTGATGAGGACCGCGTTCGCGGCATTGGCGATGGGGTTGAGGTCGAGGCCGAGCCAGCCCAGCCGGCCGCAGACATTGGCCCGCAGCTTTGGCTGGTTCTCGCCGACGCCGGCCGTGAAGACGACGGCGTCGAGACCGCCGAGCGTGGCGGCCAGCCGGGCGATCTCGCCGGCGATCCGCAGAGCGAAGAGGTCGATCGCCTCCCTCGCTTCAGGCGCATCGCTCTCCAGAAGATCGCGGCTGTCGGCACTGATGCCGGAAACCCCGAGGAGCCCGGACTTGTGGTAGAGGAGGTCTTCCATCGCACGTAACGCCAGCCCCTCCTGCCCGAGGAGATGCAGCACCACGCCCGGGTCGAGCGCACCGCAGCGCGTCGCCATCGGAATGCCGTCGAGCGTCGAAAAGCCCATGCTGGTGTCGCGGCTGATACCGTTGTCGAGGCCGCAAAGGCTCGCACCGCTGCCAAGATGGGCGACCACTACCTTGCCGCCAGCCTTTTCTGGTGCAAGGCGCGCGAGTTCGCCGGCGATATATTTGTAGGAGAGGCCGTGGAAGCCATACCGCTTGATGCCCCGGTCATGGAGGGCGCGCGGGATGGCGAAGCGGCGCACCAGCGCATCGTTCGTGCGGTGAAAGGCAGTGTCGAAGGAGGCGCCCTGCGGCAGGTCCGGCAGCACGCTGCCGATCGCGCGGATGAGGCGCAGGCTCTGCGGCTGGTGGAGCGGCGCGAGCACCGTCAGCGCCTCGATGGCCGCGATGCTTTCCCTGTCGAGGCGAGCAGGCCCGGCGAAGTGGTCGCCGCCATGTACGACGCGATGCCCGACGGCCGCGACCTCGCCAAGATCGAAATGGCGGCCGAGGACGGCGACGGTCTCCGACAGGATGCCGCTCAGGTCCGCATCCGGCCGTGCATCCAGCGCGACCTCGATCCGCTGCTCCCCCTCGCTCACCCGCAAGGTCAGCGGTTCGTGGCGGAAATCGATCACGCCGCGGGCGAGCCGGACGGGACCGCCCGCGTGAAGCGCAAACAGGCCGATCTTTACGGTGGAAGAGCCGGCATTGAAGGTCAGCAGGGTCTTCATGCGGGCAATCCCTCCACGGGATAGGGTGCGGCGACCATCTTGGCGAGCGCCGCCGAAGCGATGCGGGCCGAGAGCGGATCGGCGCGGCTCGTCAGCACGATGGGCACCCGCGCGCCGAGCACGAGGCCGGCCGCCGTCGCGCCGGCAAAGTAGATGAGCTGCTTGGCCAGCATGTTGCCGGCTTCGAGGTCCGGCACGAGCAGGATGTCGGCCTCGCCCGCGACGGGGGAAACAATGCCCTTCGTGCGGGCGGCGTCGACGCTGATGGCGTTGTCGAAGGCGAGGGGGCCGTCAACGCTCGCGCCGGTTATCTGCCCACGCGCGGCCATTACGGTCAGCGCCGCGGCGTCGAGCGTCGCCGGCATCTTGGGGTTTACGGTTTCCACGGCGGCGAGCACCGCCACCTTCGGCCTCTCCATGCCGAGCCGACGCAGAAGATCGATGGCGTTCTGGCAGATGTCGCGCTTGTGCTCAAGCGTCGGCTGGATGTTGATCGCCGCGTCGGTGACGATGAGCGGCTTGCCGTAGGCGGGGATGTCCATGGCATAGACATGGCTGATGCGCCGTTCGGTGCGAAGGCCGGAGCCGGGCGCGACGACGGCCTCGAGAAGCTCGTCCGTATGAAGGCTGCCTTTGACCAGCACCGAAACGGTCCCAGCAACGGCAAGCTCGACGGCGCGGTCGGCTGCGGCGTGGCTGTGGGCGACGGGAATGATCTCGATACCCTGAAGCGAGACCTGCGCGAGCTCGGCTGCTGCGCGGATCTTGCCTTCCGGCCCGACGAGGACCGGTTCCATGAGGCCTGCCTCGCGTGCTTCGAGTGCGCCAGTGATGGCCGCGACCGAGCAGGGATGCACGACGGCGGCGCGGATCGCCGGTAGATCGCGCGCCTTTTTCACGAAGGCCTCGTAACGGTCGTGCTGTCGGAGCGATGCATCTGGCAGCCGTGTGCGCGGCCACTCGACGCGAGCTTCCGGTGCGATCACGGTCGCCGTCCCCTTCAGCACGGTTTCTCCGTCGCGATTGGTGCAGACCGTGTCCAGCAGGACGATGCGCTTTTGCGGCTGTTTCTCCTTCACCGTGACGGTAGCGGTGATCGTGTCGCCCGGGGCGACGGGCTTGAGGAAAAGGAGGTCCTGTCCGAGATAGATCGTGCCGGGGCCGGGCAGGCGCGTGCCGAGCACAGCCGAGATGAGGGCGGCGGTCCAAATGCCGTGGGCGACCCCATGGCCAAGGGGCCCGGTTTTTGTGCAGGCCGCATCGAGAGGGGCCGGGTTCTGGTCTCCGGAGATGGCGGCGAAGAGGTCGATGTCATCGTCGCCGACCAGCCGCGTGATCGCTTCGGTATCCCCGGGCTTAAGCTCATCGAAAGTCCGGTTACGGAGGAAGTCATCCATCGGCTCTTCACCTTTGCAAAATGTCACCGTCAGGCGTATCGGCAAGCGGCCTGTAGCGGGCAGGCGCGCGGCCATGGTCGGCGGGCCGATCCGTTCGGATGTCGCATGTGCGCAACGCCAGCCCGTCCAGGGCTTCCACCACAATCGGTTTCGCGCCTCCGATATCCTCGCCCATTCGTGCGCGTTGAAGCAAACGCATTCGCATCACGCTCTCCTGGATGGCGGATCGAGCGACACCCTATACAGGGTGGTCTCCGCCTCCGTTGACGCAGATCAAGATTCATTGCGCGAAACCACCTAGAGTAAGGTTATGATCCAAACGGGGTAAGAAATTCGCCATGTCAGCGAACAACGCGATGGATGCGGGCGAATTGCGGCCGTCTTCGCTTCCGTGGGGCCGATCCGCCTCTTTTGGCGCCAGTCAAGATCGGAATGGCGATGTACGGGCACTGGCTGGGAGCGACGTCCCGTCTGCATGGGTGTTGCCGTTCTGAAACCGGCGGCATGGAGTGAAGGATATGGCAAACGAGCCTTATACTGGGAACCTCGCACTGCTCGACCGTTACTGGCGGGCGGCCAACTATCTCTCCGTCGGCCAGATTTACCTGATGGACAATCCGCTTCTGCGCGAACCGCTGAAGGCGGAGCATGTGAAGCCGCGCCTTCTCGGCCACTGGGGTACGACGCCGGGCCTCAATTTTATCTATGTCCATCTCAACCGGATCATCATGGCCCGCGATGCGGACATCCTCTATATCTGCGGCCCCGGCCATGGCGGGCCGGGCATGGTGGCCAACACCTATCTGGAAGGCACCTATTCGGAGATTTATCCGGAAATCGGTGAGCATGAGACAGGGCTGAAGGCTCTGTTCCGGCAGTTCTCCTTCCCCGGCGGTATTCCGAGCCATGCGGCCCCCGAAACGCCGGGATCCATTCATGAGGGCGGCGAACTCGGCTATGCGCTGGTGCATGCCTATGGTGCGGCGTTCGACAATCCTGACCTCGTCGTCGCCTGCGTGGTTGGAGACGGCGAGGCCGAGACCGGCCCACTCGCTGCCGCCTGGCATTCCAATAAATTCCTCAGCCCTGTCAGTGACGGCACAGTGCTGCCGATCCTCCATCTCAACGGCTACAAGATCGCCAATCCCACCGTGCTGGCGCGGCTACCGGACGAAGAACTCGCCCATCTCTTCACCGGCTATGGCTACGATCCGATCTTCGTCGCGGGTCACGAGCCGCAGGCCATGCACCGGGACATGGCGGGGGCGCTCGATCGGGCCTTCGACCGCATCGCGGCCATCCGCGCCGCGGCGAAGGACGATCCCGCCCGCAGGCCGCGCTGGCCGATGATCGTGCTGCGCAGCCCGAAGGGCTGGACGGGGCCTAAGGAGGTCGACGGCAAGGTCGTCGAGAACCATTGGCGCTCGCATCAGGTGCCAGTTTCCGAGTGCCGCACGAACGCTGCCCATCGCGGCATCCTCGAAGCCTGGATGCGCAGCTACGATCCCGAAGACCTCTTCGATACGGATGGCCGCCTGAAGCCGGAGTTGCGGTCGCTGGCGCCGAAAGGCGCGCGCCGCATGGGCGCCAGTCCGCACGCCAATGGCGGCGTCCTTCGCAAGGAGTTGCGCACGCCGGACATCGGCCTCTATGCGGTCGCCGTGGAACGGCCCGGCGCGGTCGAGGCGCAGGCGACGAAGGTTCTCGGCGACTATCTGCGCGATGTGATCCGGCTGAACGCGACCGACCGCAATTTCCGTGTCTTTGGGCCGGACGAGACGGCCTCCAACCGGCTCACAGGTGTCTTCGAGGCGACGGATAGGGTGTGGATGGCCGAGAGACTGCCGACGGACGATCACCTCGCGCCGGAAGGCCGCGTCATGGAAGTGCTCAGCGAGCATCTGTGTCAGGGCTGGCTTGAGGGCTACCTGCTCACCGGACGGCACGGTTTCTTCTCCTGCTACGAGGCCTTCATCCACATCGTCGACTCCATGTTCAACCAGCATGCCAAGTGGCTGAAGGTTGCGCGCGGGCTGTCCTGGCGCAAACCGGTTTCCTCGCTCAACTATCTGCTCACCTCCCATGTCTGGCGGCAGGACCACAACGGCTTCTCGCATCAGGATCCCGGCTTCATCGACCTCGTCGCCAACAAGGGATCGGACATCGTGCGCGTCTACCTGCCGCCAGATGCCAACACGCTGCTCTGGGTCGGCGACCATTGCCTGAAGACCTGGAACCGCATCAACGTCATCGTGGCCGGCAAGCAGCCGGCGCCGCAATGGCTGACGATGGACGAGGCGGCCTCCCATTGCGAGGCCGGACTTGGCATCTGGGACTGGGCGGGCACGGAAGGGGGACTAGATCCGGATGTGGTGATGGCCGCAGCCGGTGACGTACCGACCATGGAGATGCTCGCGGCGGTCGATCTGCTTCGACAGGCGGTGCTGGGGTTGCGCATCCGTGTCGTCAACGTCGTGGACCTGATGGCATTGCAGTCGCCGCAGCACCATCCGCACGGTGTTTCGGACGAGGATTTCGACCGGATTTTTACCCGAGACCGGCCGGTCGTGTTCGCCCATCACGGCTATCCGTATCTTATCCATCGGCTGGTCTACAAACGCACCAACCATCCGAATTTCCACGTCAGGGGCTTTGTCGAGGAGGGCACCACGACCACGCCCTTCGATATGACGGTGATGAACAAGCTCGACCGCTATCACCTCGCCATCGAGGCGATCGAACGCCTGCCGGCTCTTGCCGAGAGGAAACCGGACCTCGTCGCCACGCTCAAGGCGAAGCTCACCGCGCACCATGCCTATGTGCGTGAGCACGGCGAGGACATGCCCGAGATCCGCGACTGGAAATGGCCTTATGTGCGGCAATAGACATATCCGGCCCGGTGGCGACGTGGGCAAATGCGGTCCGTGAGAGGAGGGAACCATGCTGTCACTGAAATCGCTTGGTGCTGCCGGAACCGTTACCGGCTCGAAGCATCTGCTCACCCTGGGGGGACACCGCATCCTGATCGATTGCGGTCTTTTCCAGGGTCTGAAGAACCTGCGTGACCTCAACTGGACGCCCCTGCCGGTGTCACCCCGCGAGATCGACGCGGTGATCCTGACGCATGCACATCTCGATCATTGCGGATATTTGCCGCGCCTGGTGCGCGAGGGCTACCGCGGCAAGATCTATGCGACGCCCGCCACCCGCGATGTCGCCGAGCTGATCCTCATGGACAGCGGCCATCTGCAGGAAAAGGACGCGGAATTCCTCAACCGGCACAAGCTGTCCCGCCACCAGCCGGCTCTTCCACTCTACACCGTCCATGATGCGCAAAACGCCGTGGAGCACTTCTCGACCGTTGCATTCGACCAGACCGTGCGGCTTTCCAATGGAGCATGGTTCCGTTTCCACCGCGCTGGTCACATTCTCGGTGCGGCATGGGTGGAGATGGCCTGGGGTGGGCAGAGGATCGTCTTTTCCGGCGATATCGGCCGATACGGCGATCCGCTGATGCCGGACCCGGCCCGGCCGGTCGAGGCAGACTACGTCATGATCGAATCCACTTACGGCAATCGCATCCACGACAAGACCGACCCCGAAGAGGCCTTGCGGGCGGTCGTGGAGCGCACGATCAGACGTGGTGGGACGCTCGTCGTTCCGGCCTTTGCTGTCGGGCGCGCGCAGGAATTGCTCTATTATTTCTGGAAGCTGAAGCAGGCGGGGGTTCTCGGGGACGTACCCGTGTTCCTCGACAGCCCCATGGCCATCGATGCAACCGGGCTCATGGGCCGGCATCCGAGGGATCATCGGCTTGACCCCGAAAGCTGCAAGAGGGTGTTCGGCATCGCGCACTACACCGATGACGTCGAGGCATCGAAGGCGATCAGTTCAAGCCGGGTTCCGAAGATCGTCATTTCCGCCTCCGGCATGGCGACGGGCGGCCGTGTCCTGCATCATCTGAAAGCCTTCGCGCCGGATGCGCGCAATACGATCCTGCTCGCCGGCTTCCAGGCCGCCGGAACGAGAGGCCGCTCGCTGCAGGACGGCGCGAAGGAACTGAAGATTCATGGCGCCTGGATTCCGGTCAATGCGGAGGTGGCCCATCTCGATATGCTCTCGGCCCATGCCGATGCCGATGAGCTGATGCGCTGGCTTTCCGGCTGCCCGCGTCCGCCACGCAAGGTCTTCATCGTGCACGGCGAGGCCGAAGCATCGGAAGCCTTGCGCGTGCGCATAGGGCGCGAACTCGGTTGGGAGAGCGTGGTACCGCGCCTCGACCAGGAATTCGTGTTATGATTTCGAAACTCCGGTTCAGGCGGACCCAAGGTCCTTGCGGATGAGGACAAGCGTTGGATCGTCGGGGTAGGGGGCGGCGACGAAACCCTGTTCCCGTTCGAGTTCGATGGCCTCGTGGTTTTCGCGGCTTTCCAGCGACTCCAGCGTCTTTGCGCCACGGCTTTGTGCAAAGCGGGCTGCCAAGCGCAGCATCTCCCAGCCGACGCCCTTGTGTTTGTCGTCGGCGCGAACGGAAATCGCCACCTCGGCCTTTGTCGTCGATGGATCGCAGGCCACCATCGCCGCTGCGACGATCGCGTCGCTGCCGCCGGCGAAGGCAAGAAAGTGCTCCGTGGTGGTGTGATCGATCTTCGTCATGGCGAGCAGACGGTCGTGGCTCACTTCCCGGACACCGCCAAGAAACCGGAAGCGCAGGTCTTCCGGCGTCACATGCCGGAAGAATTCCGCCAGAAGCGGTTCGTCCCCCGGCTTGACTGCGCGCACATGCAGCATGAGCCCGGTATGGGTCATGAGGGCGGTACTGAGATTGTTGTCGGTCGTCCTGGCCGGGATCGTTTCCACGGCGTCTGTCTCGATGATCACCTTGAGTGCCCTTGTGTCGGCCGCGTGGGAAAAGGTCTCGTAGGCCTCGGCGATCCGGTCGAGGCTGAACCGATGTGTGATCAGCTTCTTCGGATCGATCTTGCCGGCCTGTACCGTCTTCATGAGCATTGGCGTCGTGACGGTGTCCACCAGCCGCGTCGTGATGGCGATGTTCTGCGACCACAGCTTTTCCAAGTGCAGATCGGCCTTCACCCCATGAACGCCGATATTGGCGATGACGCCGCCGGGTGCGACGATCTCCTGGCAGAGCCCGAAGGTGGCGGGAAGGCCGACCGCCTCGATTGCCGTGTCGACGCCCTTGCCGCCGGTAAGGGAGAGAACCTTGCGCGCCGCCTCCTCGCCGCTTGCCTGGACGGTTTTCGTTGCGCCGAAGCGTTTGGCGACGGAGAGCCGGTTTTCATCGAGGTCGATCATGACAACCTCGGCGGGAGAATAGAACTGCGCCGTCAGCAGCGCCGCGAGCCCGATGGGGCCGGCGCCGACGATGGCGACGGTGCCGCCGGGCTGCACCTTTCCGTTCAGCACGCCGCATTCGAAGCCGGTCGGCAGGATATCGCTCAGCATGACCAGCGCCTCCTCGTCGGCCCCGTCGGGGATCGGATAAAGGCTGGTGTCGGCGTGCGGGATGCGCACATATTCGGCCTGGGTGCCGTCTATCGTGTTGCCGAGAATCCATCCGCCGGTCGTGCAATGGGAATACATGCCGCGCCGGCAATAGTCGCACTTGCCGCAGGAGGAGATACAGGAGATCAGCACGCGGTCGCCCTTGGCGAACTGCGTCACGCCGGCGCCCGTTTCCTCCACCACGCCTACGCCCTCATGGCCAAGGATGCGGCCCGGCTGGCAGCTCGGCACGTCGCCCTTGAGGATATGCAGGTCTGTTCCGCAGATCGTGGTGCGCGTGACCTTGACGATCACGTCCGTCGCCGCTTCGATCCGGGGCCGCGGCCGTTCCATCAGGGATTTCCGTCCCGGACCTTCGTAAACGAGCGCCTTCATCACGTTCTCCTTCATGGGTTCGCAATCATCGTGGATGTGAATGACGATGAGCGGTTTGCGCGCGACAGGCTTTGACCCCCGTCAACGGCGGCGCTTTCCGGCGAGAAATTTCAGGCCCCGGGGGCGCTTTGACGCCGGTCAAGGCGATCCGCGGGGACGGGGTGCAGTCTTTTCCGATGTGTACGAACTCCGGGAGACCAGCCATGACTGCCGCAGATGTTCATTCCGCTTCCACCACCTCCGCTCCGGCGGCAAAGCAAACCAAGCTGCATCTGGGCGCATTGACCGCGCTCGTCATAGGCTCCATGGTCGGTTCGGGCGTCTTCAGCCTGCCGCAGAACATGGCCGCCGGGGCCGGGCCGCTCGCCATCATGATCGGCTGGGCGATCACCGCCGTGGGCATGCTGGCTCTGGTCTTCGTCTACCAGTCGCTGGCCACCCGCAAGCCGGATCTCGATGCCGGACCCTATGCCTATGCCAAGGCCGGGTTCGGACCGTTCATCGGCTTCAACAGCGCCTGGGGTTACTGGATCAGCGCATGGGTGGGCAATGTCTCCTACGCGGTGGTCGTCTTCAGTGCACTGTCCTATTTTGTCCCATCGTTTGGCGACGGCAACACTTGGCAGGCGGTGCTCGGCGCTTCCGCCCTCCTCTGGGTGATCCACTTCCTCATCCTTGCCGGCGTGCGTCAGGCGGCGATCGTCAATCTGGTCGTCACCGTCGCCAAGATCGCGCCCATCGTGCTTTTTGCCGGCCTCGTCGCGGTCGCTTTCAAGGTGGATGTCTTCAACGCCGATTTCACCGGTCTCGGCAATGCTGGCCTCGGTTCGATCATGAACCAGGTGAAGAGCACGATGCTTGTGACGCTCTGGGTGTTCATCGGCATTGAGGGCGCCAGCGTCTTTTCGGCCCGCGCCGAGCGGCGTAAGGATATCGCCACGGCAACCGTTCTTGGCTTCTTCACCTGCCTTGCGCTCTATGCGCTCGTCTCGCTGCTCTCGCTCGGCATCCTGAACCAGCCGGAACTCGCGGCCCTGAAGAACCCGTCCATGGCGGGGGTTCTGGAGGCCGTCGTCGGGCCGTGGGGTGCGGTGCTCATCAATCTGGCACTCGTGGTTTCCGTCATCGGCGCCTTCCTGAGCTGGACGCTGCTTGCCGCCGAGGTTCCGCATGTCGCCGGGCGCGACGGCACCATGCCGAAGTTCTTCGGCCACGAGAACGCACGTGGCGTGCCTTCCACCTCGCTGCTCATCACCAATCTGCTCGTGCAGGTTTTCCTCGTCATCACGCTGTTTGCACAAAGCACCTATCAGGCGCTGTTCTTCATCGCCTCGGCCGCAATCCTCGTTCCCTACATCTTCTCCGGTGCCTATCTGGCAAAGCTTGCGATCACAGGCGAAAGCTATCGCGAGGGCGAGGGCCGGAACGGTCCCATGCTGATCGGCCTTCTGGCGACGGCCTATGGTCTCTGGCTCGTCTATGCGGCCGGCCTCTCCTACCTCTTCATGTGCGCCATCCTCTATGCGCCGGGCATCGTCTTCTTCGTCTGGGCACGGCGGGAAAATGAGGAGCGGGTCTTCCATCCGGTCGAGGCCATGCTCGCCGCTGCGCTGGTCGCGGTGGGGATTTATGCCGCCTACGCCATGTGGACCGGTGCGGTCAGCGCGCTGTGAACCCGTCGAAAGGAATCGTCATGGCCACTCTTGGCGCTCATTCTGAAGTCGGCCGGCTGCGCGAGGTGATCGTGCACCGGCCTGACCTCAGCCTTCGCCGCCTCACTCCGGACAATTGCAGGGCGCTGCTCTTCGATGACGTGCTATGGGTCAAGCGCGCCCGGCAGGAGCATGATGTCTTCGTCGACGCCCTTCGCGAGCGCGGCGTCACCGTGCACCTGTTTGGCGATCTGTTGGCCGAGACGATGGCGCTGCCGGACGCCCGCGACTGGCTGCTCGGCCGGCGTGTCGATGCCTCGGTGGTCGGCTACGACATGGTGAGCGAGCTACGCGGCTGGCTGGACGAGGTGCCGGCCGACAGGCTCGCCACGCTGCTGGTGGGCGGCATCGCCCGCGCCGAACTGCCCTTCCAGCCGGCGGGTCTCACCGGCCGGACGCTTTTGCCGCAGGATTTCGTGCTGCCGCCGTTGCCGAACCAGCTCTTCATGCGCGATAGCTCCTGCTGGATCTACCGTTCGGTATCCGTCAACGCCATGTACTGGGCTGCGCGCAAACCCGAGGCGGCGAATGTCGAAGCGGTCTACCGGTTTCATCCGCGCTTTCGCGACGCGGGCCTGCCTTTCGTCTCGCCGGACAATCCCGGTCCCGGCGTGAGCCTGGAAGGCGGCGACGTCATGCCGGTCGGTGGGGGTGTCGTGCTGGTCGGCATGGGCGAGCGCACGACGCCGCAGGCGGTCGGCGGGCTGGCGCGCCGCCTGTTTTCGGCGGGCGAGGCAACCCATGTCGTCGCCGCCCTGATGCCGCGCGACCGCTCGTTCATGCACCTCGACACCGTTTTCACCTTCTGCGACCGGGATCTCGCGACCATGTATCCGCCGGTCGTCGAGCGGCTGCGGACCTTTTCGCTGCGGCCGGGCGAGGGCGAGGCTGCCGTCGACGTCATCGAGGAGACCAAACCCTTCGTCGAGGTGGTGAAGGAGGCGATGGGATTGAAGACGCTGCGCATCGTTTCAACTGGCGGCGACGCCTATGAATCGGAGCGCGAGCAATGGGACGACGGCAACAATGTCGTCGCCGTCGAGCCGGGCGTGGTCATCGGCTACGACCGCAACGTCTACACAAACACGCTGCTGCGCCGCGCGGGCATCGAGGTCATCACCGTGGAGGGCGCCGAACTCAGCCGAGGGCGTGGCGGTGGCCATTGCATGACCTGCCCCATCGCGCGCGACCCGATCTGACGAAGGAGGAACTGACATGCCCGTAAATCTGCATGGTCGCAATGTGCTGACGATGGACGATTTCTCCGGCGCGGAGATCCGCTACCTGCTGCGTCTTGCGGCCGAACTCAAGGCGGCGAAGCAGGCGGGAACGGAGGTGCAGCGGCTCGTCCGCAAGAACATCGCCCTGATCTTCGAGAAGGATTCGACACGCACCCGCTCAGGCTTCGAAGTCGCCGCTTACGACCAGGGAGCGCATGTCACCTATATTGGTCCTTCCGGCAGCCACATCGGCCACAAGGAAACGATGAAGGACACGGCGCGCGTACTGGGGCGCATGTATGACGCCATCGAGTTCCGGGCCTTCAGTCAGCACCAGGCGGACGAACTGGCCGCCTATGCCGGGGTTCCAGTCTATAACGGGCTGACCGACGAGGCGCACCCGACCCAGGTGCTCGCCGATTTCATGACGATGCGTGAGTTCTCGCACAAGCACCTTTCGGACATGACACTCGTCTTCGTCGGTGAGGGGCGTGACAACGTCGCGACGTCACTGGCGATCGGTGCGGCGAAGGTGGGCATGGATATGAGGATCGCCTCGCCCCGTTCTCTCTGGCCGGATGATGGGTTCTGCGATCACGTCCGCAGCCTGGCCGAAACGAGCGGTGGCAGCTTCCGGCTGGACGAGGACGTGAACGCTGCGGTGCTCGGGGCCGATTTCGTCTACACGGACGTCTGGCTTTCCATGGGCGAGAACGAAAGCGCCTGGCGAGAGCGCATCGAACTTCTGACGCCCTATCGCGTGACCCGCGACCTCATGGCGGCGACGAGAAAGCCGCATGCCAAGTTCATGCATTGCCTGCCCGCCTTCCATAATACGGAGACGGAGGTCGGGCGGGATATCGCCAGCAGCTTCGGTATCGATTGCATGGAAGTCACCAATGAGGTTTTCGAATCCGCCGCATCTGTGGTTTTCGACCAGGCGGAGAACCGCATGCATACGATCAAGGCGATCCTCGTCGCCACCATCGGAGGCTGACATGCGGATCGTCGTCGCTCTCGGCGGCAACGCCCTCCTGCGGCGCGGCGAGCCGATGACGGCAGAAAACCAGCGCGCCAACATTCGCCGTGCGGCGGCGGTGCTGGCGAAGCTGATCGTTGCGGGCCATGCGCTGGTGATCACCCATGGCAACGGGCCGCAGGTCGGGCTGCTGGCGCTCCAGGCGGCAACGACGCCCGATGCGCCCTTTCCCCTGGATGTGCTCGATGCCGAAAGTGCCGGGATGATCGGTTATGTTCTTCAGCAGGAACTCGGCAATGTCGTCCAAGATCGGCTGTTCGCCACGCTTCTGACGCAGGTTCGAGTCGATCCGCGGGATTGTGCCTTTACAACGCCGACGAAGCCCATCGGCCCCGTCTACGACGAGACGACGGCGCGCCGGCTGGCGGCGGAGCGGGGTTGGCAGATCGCGCCCGACAGTGACAGATGGCGCCGCGTCGTCGCCTCGCCGAAACCCCTGGCGATCCTCGAAGCGGAGGTGCTCGGCCTGCTCGTCGAACGCGGTGTCATCGTTATTTGCGCCGGCGGCGGGGGCATCCCCGTCGTGGAACGGGAGGATGGCAGCCTTATCGGCATAGAGGCGGTCATCGACAAGGATTTTGCTTCCGCACTCCTCGCGCGTCAGCTTCATGCCGACTTTCTTCTCATGTTGACCGATGTCGACGCCGTTTATCGTGGCTGGGGCACGGATGCCGCCGTTCCTCTCGGCATCGTGAGGACATCGGATCTTGCACCGGGCGATTTTCCCGCCGGCTCGATGCGGCCGAAGGTCGAGGCAGGCATCGCGTTCGCCAGCGCCGGCAAGCCGGCCGCGATCGGCCGGCTCGAGGATGCCGTGGAGATCATCGCAGGCATACGCGGAACATGGATCGAACCGGTGGATGGGTGAGGCATCGGGAGGGCCACGTTTGACCCGCGTCAAGGTGCCGTGCGTCCAAACGACTATCTTCTCAACAAACAGGCAGCAAGACGGAGGACAGTCCAGTGAGCTACAAATCCATTCTTGTTAATCTGGATGTCGAAGGGCCGATCGTTCCGGTCGTGAAGGCAGCAAGCGAGCTGGCTCAACGTTGGAACGCCAGGTTGACCGGCTTCTGCGCGACCGATGCCTACCTTCCGGTCACGGGGCCGGAAGGTGCGGAACTGGCGGCGGAGGTGTGGCGGCAGATGCGTGACGACGACGAGCGCCGTTTCAAGGACCTGCGCAAGGAGTTTGAGGCGCTGGTTGCCGGTGTTGTCGCGACCGACTGGCGCGTCGCGCAGGAAAGACCGACCTATGCGCTGGCCCAAGCGGCGAGGATCGCCGACATCGTCGTCACCGGAGCTGCCGACGGCGCGGCGACGAAGGATACGGCGCGCCGGGTTGATCCGGGCAGCGCGGTGCTGCAACTGGGCCGGCCCCTCCTGGTGGTCGGGAACGATATGGCTCACCGCGTCGGCCGGAAGATCGTCGTCGCGTGGAAGGATACGCGGGAGGCCCGGCGTGCGGTCGCCGACGCCATGCCGCTGTTGCAGGCGGCCGATGACGTCGTGGTTGCGACGGTGGCTCCGGCCATCGATCAGTGGGCCCGCGAGAGCTTGGGCGATGTGGTATCCTTCCTGGCTGCTCACGGGGTGACCGCACGCAGTGAAACCGTTGAAAGCGGTCGGGAAACCGACAGTCTGATCGAGCTCATCGATCGGCACGACGCCGATCTCGTCGTATCTGGCGCCTATGGGCACAGCCGCCTCAGGGAGTGGGCATTCGGCGGTATGACCCGATCGCTGCTCGACGAGATCCGGATAAGCCGTTTCATGTCGAATTGACGGGGCTGGAACAGGCGACCGCAGGCGGAGACACGAAAATGCAGCCGGAAACGTTGCCGCCGCAGGCCGTGGATTCGGTGCCGGCTTATTGGTCCATTTCTGCCGAGGCTCTCCTTGCCCGGCTGGATACCCGCACAAGCGGGCTTTCGAGTGAGGTCGCGAGGACCCGCCTCGCTCGCGTCGGGGTCAATATGATCAGGGCGGGGCACGAGGGTTCGGCGCTTGCGGCTTTCGCGCGGCAGTTCCGCAGCCCGCTTGTCCTTATCCTCATCTTCGCTGCCATCGTATCGGGTGTCGTCGGTGAGGGCAGTGAGGCGGTCATCATCGGCGTCATCGTGCTGGCGAGCTGCGTTCTTTCCTTCTCGCAGGAGTATGGCGCCTCCCGCGCCATGCAGGCGCTCACCGCCCGCATCGCCCGCAAGGCTCTCGTGCTGCGCGACGGGCGGGAAACCC
This sequence comes from Shinella zoogloeoides, assembly GCF_022682305.1. Lineage (NCBI taxonomy): Bacteria > Pseudomonadati > Pseudomonadota > Alphaproteobacteria > Hyphomicrobiales > Rhizobiaceae > Shinella > Shinella zoogloeoides. The sequence continues at coordinate 3,259,669 of NZ_CP093528.1, read as the reverse complement.
TGCTTCCCGTCGAGGAGATCGTGCCGGGTGATATCGTCCGGCTTTCGGCGGGAAACCTCGTCCCGGCCGACGGCATTCTCCTGGAGACGCGCGACTTCAATGTCAGCGAGGCGGCGCTGACCGGCGAGACCTTCCCGGTGATCAAGACGGCGGGCATCTGCCCGCCCGAGGCCCGCCTCGGCCAGCGGACGAACGCGGCCTTCACCGGCACCTCCGTGCGCAGTGGCACAGCGACGATGGCGGTCGTGAAGACGGGCGGCGCGACCGAGTTCGCTTCCATCGCCGCGACCATCGCCCATGTCGCGCCGGAGACGGATTTCGCGCGCGGCATTCGCCGCTTCGGCTATCTCATGACGGAGATCATGCTGGTCATCGTCATCCTCGTCTTCTTCGCCAATCTCCTGCTGCATCGCCCGGCGGTGGATTCGCTGCTGTTTTCTCTTGCGCTCGCCGTGGGGCTGACGCCGGAGCTGCTGCCGGCGATCATCAGCGTGACGCTGGCGCGTGGTGCCCGCACGATGGCCGCGAACGGCGTCATCGTGCGTCGGCTCGACGCCATCGAGAACCTCGGCAGCATGGACCTTCTGTGCACGGACAAAACCGGTACCCTGACCGAAGGTGTCATTCATCTCGACGCCTGCCTGGACGTTGCCGGGACCGATGCACCACAGGTGCGGCTTTGGGCGCTGCTGAACGCCACATTGCAGACGGGAATGGCGAACCCGCTGGACGAGGCCATCGCCTCCGGCAAGGACGCGCGGGACGACATTGCCGCCTATGCCAAGGTAGACGAGATCCCCTATGACTTCATCCGCAAGCGGCTCTCGGTCGTCGTCCGCCAGACGGGGGAGCCGGAAGACCTGATGATCTGCAAGGGCGCGGTGCAGACCGTTGTCGCAGCCTGCTCTTCTGTCCTTGCCCGGGGCGCACCGGTGCCGCTCGATGCAGCCGCGGCTGCGGCGATCGACGAGAAGGTGCAGGCTTGGAGCGGACAGGGATATCGTGTCCTCGGGCTTGCTGTGCGCCGCTTCGCGCAGCAGGACAGCTATCGCCGGGAGGACGAGGCCGATCTTGTCCTTGCCGGCTTCCTGTTGCTCTTCGATCCGCCTAAGGCGGGCATGGCGGAAACGCTGAAGGCCCTGGCCGCCCGTGGCATCAAGGTGAAGATCATTACGGGCGACAATCGCTATGTCGCTGCCCATCTTGCCGAAACCGTGGGGCTGCCGAACCGCCGCGTCCTCACAGGAACCGAGGTGAGTCGACTGACGAAGGAGGCACTGGTGCGCCGCGTCTCCCAGAACGATATCTTCGCGGAGATCGATCCGAACCAGAAGGAGCGCATTATCGCGGCGCTGCGCAAGCACGGCCATGTCGTCGGCTATCTCGGCGACGGCATCAACGATGCGCCGGCGCTGCACGAGGCCGATGTCGGCATTTCCGTCGAGGGTGCAGTGGACGTGGCGCGCGAGGCGGCCGACATGATCCTGCTTCAGCGCGACCTCGGCGTGCTGCTGCGCGGGATCGACGACGGACGGAAAACCTTCGCCAACACGATGAAATACATTTCCATCACCACCAGCGCGAATTTCGGCAACATGATCTCGATGGCCTTCGCTTCGCTGGCCTTGCCCTTCCTGCCATTGCTCGCGCCACAAATCCTGCTCAACAACTTCCTGTCGGACGTGCCCTCGCTTGCCATCGCCACCGATAATGTCGATGCCGATCAGGTCCGAACGCCGCGGCGATGGGACATTGCCTTCGTACGCCGCTTCATGGTGACGTTCGGATTGGTCAGCTCGTTCTTCGACGTCATGACCTTCGCCTTCCTGCTCCTTGTCGCCGGAGCGACGGCCTCCGCATTCCAGACGGGATGGTTCGTCGAATCCCTCATCACGGAGCTGGCGATCGTTCTCGTCGTGCGGACCCGCGCGCCCTTCTGGCGCAGCCGTCCGAGCGCGCTGCTTTCCTGGCTGACGCTGGCCGTCGCCGTGTTTGCCATCGCGATCCCCTATCTGCCCGGCGCGGACTGGTTCGGTTTTGTCGCCCTGCCGCTACCGGTCGTCGGTGGCCTGATCGCGATTACGCTTGCCTATCTGGGGGCTTCGGAAACGGCAAAATACTGGTTCTTCGCGCGCGAGCGTCACCGCAGGCAAGCAAGGCGTCGCGTTTGACCCGGGTCAAGGCACCGGCGCGGTAAAGGCGTTTGATGGTGGTTCATCAGGAGATCGCCATGCCGCGCCGCATCCTCGTCATCATCGGCCATCCCGACCCGGAACCGAAACGGCTTTGCCGGGCGCTCGCCGCCAGCTATGCCGATGGAGCCCGTTCGGCTGGACATGAGGTGCAGCTTATCGATGTCGCGGCGCTTGACTTCCCTCTGCTTCGCACGATGGAGGAGTTCGAACGGCGACCCCTTCCAGTGACGCTGGAGGCTGCAGTTGAGGCAATCCGGCATGCCGAGCACATCGTCTTCGTCTTTCCGCTATGGCTCGGCACGATGCCGGCCCTGCTGAAAGCCTTTCTGGAGCAGGTGATGCGCCCCGGCGTCGCATTCGCCTATTCCGAAGCGGGCGGCGGCGGTTTTGCGCGAACGCTGCTCAAGGGGCGTTCCGCGCGGGTCATCGTGACCATGGGCATGCCGGCCTCCTTCTATCGGTTCTGGTATCTCGGCCATGGCGTTGCGGGCCTGCGCCGTAACATCCTGAACTTCGTGGGCATCAGCCCCGTCCGGGAAACGCTGTTCGGCATGGTGGATGGCGCAAGCGCCGAGACGCGCGCAAAATGGCTTGCGAAGATGCGGGCCCTCGGTGCGCGCGCCGGCTGACCGGCAAAGTCTCAAGGCACCAGCACGGCCGCGCCGTTGAGGCGGCCCGCCCTGAGATCCGCGAGAGCTTCGTTGGCGGCGGCGAGGGGATAGGTCGTGGTGTGCGTGCGCACGCCGGCGGCATGCGCCACCGGAAAGAACGTCTCCGCGTCGCGCCGCGTCAGGTTGGCCACGGAGACGAGCTCCCGCTCCCCCCAAAGCGTGGCGTAGGGCATCGCCGGGATGTCGCTCATATGGATGCCGCCGCACACGACGATGCCAGCCTTGCGAACCGCGCGCAGGGCGGCGGGCACAAGGTCTCCGACCGGCGCGAAGATGATCGCGGCGTCGAGCGGGGCGGCCGGCGTCGCGTCCGAGCCGCCGGCCCATACTGCCCCGAGGCTGAGCGCGAAGCGTTGTGCTTGCGTGTCGCCCGGCCGGGTGAAGGCGTGGACGGCGCGCCCCTGCCAGACGCAGACCTGTGCAATGATATGGGCCGCGGCGCCGAAGCCGTAGAGCCCGATGCGTTTTCCGTCGCCTGCCTTGGTCAAGGCGCGCCAGCCGATCAGCCCGGCGCACAGCAAAGGCGCGAGTGCGACCGGATCGGCGTCGGGGTCGAGATCGAAGGCGAAGTTTGCGTCGGCCACCGCATGCGTCGCGAAGCCGCCATCGCGGGTGTAGCCGGTAAATTGCGGCGCGTCGCAGAGGTTTTCAGCGTCGGACCGGCAGTAGGCGCACGATCCGCAAGCATGCCCGAGCCAGGGCACGCCGACGCGCTTTCCGAGGCGCGAGGGCGCGACATCGGGGCCGACGGCATCGACGATGCCGACGATCTCATGTCCCGGCACAAGGGGCAGTCTGGGCTGTGCGAGTTCACCGTCTATGACGTGGAGGTCCGTGCGACACACGGCGCAGGCTTCGACCTCGATCCTTACTTCTCCTGGCCCTGGGACCGGATCGGGGTGCTCGACCGCGACCAGCCTCGTTCCGGGTCTTTCCAGCACCATTGCCCTCATCGCGCCTCTCCTTTACGCAATGCTGAAAAAGCGTGAGGCGGAAGCATTGCTCCCGCCTCATCGGCTGTCGTTGGACGTGTCACATTATCCGACGGAAATGTGGTCCTCGACAGCATGGACGCCGGCGGCGGCCCAGGCGGCCTGTTCGGCGGCACGGCGTTCGGACCACGCATGTACCCGACCGTCCAATCGCACCTTGCCGCCGTCGAGCACCGCGACCTTTATCGCCCGCGCCTCCACCTCTGCATTGCGTTTCAGCGCATCTTCGATCCGTTTCTTCACGTCGAGCGCCGAGACGTGGTGCTTGATCTCGACCTGGTTCGTCACGCCGATGACACCGGCGAGGTCACGCACCGCATTGGCGGCTGCGATCCGCTGATATTGCCAGTCGACCTTGCCGCTCAGCGTGATCCAGCCCTTCTGGACTTTCACCTGCACGGCGTTGTCGGGGACCGATGTGTTCCAGGCGATCGAATTGATGGCGCGCTTGGCGATTTCGTCATCGGCCGTGCGGTTGGTTCCGAACGGCCGTACTTCGATCTCCTGGGCGATGCCCTTTACGCCCTTGACCCGCCCCACGACGTCCTCGATCTTGAGTTTCTGGCTGTAGGTCGGGACATGCCCGGTCAGCGTGATGATGCCGTTTTCCACCGCTACGCCGATATCGGCCGCGTCGATGCTGGGTTCGAAGTCGAGTTCGTCCAGGATATCCTGTCTCAATGTGCTGTCATTCATGACTTTCACCTCGTTCTTCCGGCGGGCACCATTCCCGCCCTGAGCCTGTTCATTCTCTGACGTGAAGGGCCTGCAAGCGTTGACCGGCGTCAAAATCGGCATTTTTTGAACGCTCGCCTACCTGCCGTCGGCAGTTTTCTCGCCATCGTCCCAAGGCCGCCAATGGGTGGGAGACACATCGACACGTTCACGCGTGCCCGATTTCACCCACCCGACCAGCGTGCGCCTGCAGGGAAAGACCAGCGTATGCGTTCCGTCGCGGTCGATGACCGCCAGTTCGATATCCTGATTGTAGGGTGCTGTGGAAACCGGTTGCCACATCAGGCGTATCTACGAGGAGCCGGGTGCGAAGGCGCTCAGGCCGTTCGAACAGCAGCCTCGATCTCCGTTCTGGAGTGTCCGGTCATGTCCTTGACGATTTCGCCAAGCAGTCGTTCCTTCAGGCTCCTGTGAAAGTGTTGGCGCATTTCCCCGAGGGTTCGTGCGTCCGCGATGATGAGCAACTCGGTGATCTCGCCGGCGACAGCCGCCCGGTTGAGCGCGGCGCAAACCGTGGCGGCGAAATCGTCTTCCAGAAGGCGTATCTTGTCCGGGTTGGCGATACTGTTCCTGTGGCGTGCGCCGGAGCCGCCATGTCCTTCTGGCAGGTGGGGCGGGGGCAGGGCGAGGAGTTCGATGCCGGGTTCGTGGGCCATGTTCCTGAAGAGAAGCAATCTGTGGCCGTCAACGACCGCCACTGTCGCGCCATTGGGTAGGATCATCGTGGTTCTCCCTGTTGGCCGTGCCCTTTCTCGTTGTCGGGGCCGGCGGATGGACGACCTGCTCGCGGTCGTTGTGCATCAGGCGGCGAGATCGTGCAGCGCCTGCCTCTTGACGATCTCCACGCCGCGCAGGTTCGGCAGCCGGATGACGCCCTTCTGGCGGAGCCTCGAAAACACGCGGGAAACGGTTTCGATGCTGAGGCCGAGATAATCGCCGATATCGGCGCGCGCCATTTGCAACTCGATCAGCCGCAGGCCGCCCTGGCGCTCCGACATGTCGAGAAGGAAGGCGGCGACGCGTTCCGTCGCGTTCTGCCGGCCGAGTACGAGCAGATGCTCCTGCGCCCGCACGAGGCATTGCAGGGCCATGGGCAGCAGTGCGCCGGCATGATCACCGTGGAGCAGCGTGGTGCGTTGCATCCTTATGCCGGTCGCGCATGTGGCTTCGGCAAAGAAATGGTGGTTGGCGTCGGTCTCGAACCCGAACATCTCCCCGGCAAGGTGAAAGGCGGAAATCTGGCGGCGTCCGTCCGCCAGCAGCCGGTAGACCCGCACGGCTCCGAACTCCACGGTATAGAGGCTGCCGCACTTTTCCCCCTGGGCATAGATTTCCGCGCCGGCGGGAAAGAATGCCGGCGCGTCGATTGCCGAGCGACGATCGGCCATCCCTGGATCGAATGCTGCCCTGCGATGAAACGATGTCAGAATCTCGTCATGAACGGTCATGATCTTCTCCCTGGAGTCGATGGAAGATCATCGCGCAAATCCTGCGAAACGAAATTCGGTCATGTCCGTAGGGGAAAATGCGTAGTGGTCGCCCGGCCGTTGGCCGCTGGCCTCAATGACGGGTGCTGGCGACCTTGAGAGCTATGGCCATTCGCACGAGTTCGGCAAGGCTTTTCGCCTGCATCTTCGACATGATGTTGGCGCGGTGGACCTCCACCGTGCGCGGGCTGATGTCGAGATCGTAGGCGATCGTCTTGTTGGGCAGACCGGAGACGACCGCCGAGAGAACCTGGCGCTCTCGATCCGAAAGGCTGTCCAGGCGTGCCCGCAACGCTCCCGTATCGCTGGAAACCTCGATGGTGTCTTCCAGCCGGCTGGCGGCCCGAATGATTGCGTCGATCAGGGCTTGATCCTCAAACGGCTTCTCGATGAAATCGACCGCGCCTGCCTTCATGGCCGAGACTGCCATCGGCACGTCGCCGTGTCCGGTGATCACGACTGCCGGGGGGAGGGCTTTGATTGCGCCGAGCTTCTCCAGCAGCTCGATGCCGCTCATATCCGGCATACGCAGGTCAGTTACTAGGCAGGCATTGGCGAGCGTTGGTGCGACGGCGAGGAAATGGGTGGCGGACTCGTGCACGCGCACCGTGAAACCTGACATGGTCAGAAGAAAGGCCAGCGACTTGCGCACTGGCTCCTCGTCGTCGACGATATGCACGACATAGCTGTCAGGCTTCATATTCAGCCCCCTGTCCGGCAACCGGCAAGGAGAACCGGAACGTCGTTCCGCCATTCTCGTTGCGCTGCGCCGATATCTCGCCCCGGTGGGCCTCCACGATGCGCTTGGATATGGACAGTCCTATGCCCATGCCGCTTGCCTTGCTGGTGACGAAAGGCTGGAACAGGCGGGCTGCGATCTCGTCGGAAATACCCGGCCCCGTATCGGCAACTTCCACGACGACGTGATCGGCTCCGTCCGGCAGGGTGCGCACGACCAGTTCGCGTCGCCCGCTGTCGCGCATGGCTTCCATGGCATTGCGCATCAGATTGATGAGAACCTGCTGAATCTGGACGCGATCGACAAGCACCGCTTTGGTATTAGGCGAAAAGGCGAAAACCGACCGGACGCCGAGTTCCCTTGAGCCGACAAGGGCGAGCGCCCCGGCTTCCTCGATCAGCTTGCGCATGTCATGCGGCGTTTTTTCCGTTTCTCCGCGCGTGACGAACTCGCGAAGGTGACGGATGATTTCGCCGGCGCGCAGTGATTGCTTCGCGATTTCCTCCAGCGCCTCCCGCATCTGGATGGCCGATTCCTTCGTCATGCCGTCGAGCAGCCGGATGCAGCCCTGGGAATAGTTGGCGATGGTCGCCAGGGGCTGGTTGAGTTCGTGCGCGAGTGTGGAAGCCATTTCCCCCAGTTCGTTGAGACGGGCAAGCCGTGCCAGCTCGTTCTGGACCTCCTGCAGCCGCGCCTCGGACTCCTCGCGTTCCGTCAGGTCGCGGACGAAGCCCGTGAAAAAACGGCCATTCGAAGATTGCACCTCCCCGACCGCGAGCTTCATGGGAAAGGTCGATCCGTCCCGACGAAGGCCCACGACCACGCGGTCCACCCCGATGATCCGCTTCTCACCCGTGCTGACGTAGCGTTCGATGTAGCCGTCATGTTCGCGATGATAGGGTTCCGGCATGAGGATGTTGACGTTTCGGCCGAGCACCTCGGCTTCGGTATAGCCGAACTGTCGAACCGCGGCCGCACTGAAGGAGGTGATGAGGCCTCGCTCGTCGATGACGACCGTCGCATCCGGTACTGTATCGAGGATAGAGCGAAGATGCGCTTCCCGCGTTCTCAAGGCCACTTCGGTCCGGTCAATGGCCCGACGCGCGTGGTGCAGCATCTCGCCCATCCATGTGATGGTCAGCCCGACCAGGGCGAAGATGCCGACCTGGAGCCAGACCGTCCCATTGGGACCGGCAACATAGGTCGCGCTGGCAAGCGAAAGGGCGAGGGCAAGAAGCCCTGGCCCCATGCCACCGGCGATTGCGGCGACGAGGATGACGGGAATGAAGAGAATGAATGTGGCGGTATTGCCGAGCACGCTCTGGAGCAGCCAGCGTAAGCCGAAAACCCCCGCTACGGAAACCAGCGCCAGCAGGTACCCGGCGCTTCCTTCGAAGCGGCGTGAGAAGATTGCCTGCAGGAAGCGCCCCTGCAGTCCGGGTAGGTCGCGCGCCGGCATGGTGTTCCTATCGGGGACGCCAGCCCGGGCGCCATCGGGAAGACAGGTTTAACCAGCGGCGAGAATACAACCGCCCGAGCTTGAAAGGAAGGGCGGTGCGGCGCGGACTCCGCTGGACACCGGCCTCCTGAAGCGGCGCAAGACGGTTACGCCGCCGGCCACAGGTCGCGCAGCGGTTTCTTCATCGAGTTCCTGACCTGCATGATCTCGCCATGGGAAACATGCCTGTCGAGCAGGCGGAAAACGGCGCGTATCGCCTCATCGGGATCGACCAGCATGTCGCCGGCAAAGGCGTCCTCGATGCGGGCAATGAAATCCTCTTTCCTGCGGTCCCATACGGGCGTCTCGAGAGGCTTCCAGTTCTCGAAATAGATACCGCGGACCAGAACGGGCAGTTGCGAGGAGAGGTCCGTCATTTCCTCCGGCGAGAGCCAGTCGCGCAGGGCATGCAGCACGCACCGAAGAAGGTGGTAGGCGCGCGGCTGCGTCCAGTCGAGATCCTCGGCAAGTTCGTTGACCCACTGCTGTGCCTGCTGCGCAGCCTGGGTGAAATGGGTTATCGATGTGCTACTCATCAGGCGTCTCCCTGGAAAATCCGGTGCGCCATCGGGCGCACCGGTGACTGTCGGCTTCGGTCACGCAGCCTTGACCGCGATGGTCTTTTCCGCCTGTCTTGCCTGGGCGGTCTTGGGCAGCTTGATCGTCAGTACGCCCTTGGTGAAGGCGGCGTCGATCTTGTCGGTGTCCACCCCGTCGGGAAGCTGAAAGCTGCGCTGGAACGAGCCGTAGCGGCGCTCGGAGAGGTAGTAGTCCTTCTGCTTCTCTTCTTTTTCTTCCTTCTTCTCGCCCTTGATCGTCAGCGTGTGGTTGGAGAGCTTGATCTCCACGTTCTTCTCGTCGATGCCGGGAAGCTCGGCCGTGATCTCGTAGGCGTCGGTCTTCTCCACGAGGTCCATGGCGGGCAGCACCGGCCATTCCTCGCGCGAGACGCGTGGTAGTTCGAAACCGAGGACGCTCGACGGCAGGCGCCAGTCGAAGGGATGGAAGCTTTCGAAAAGCTGGTCGATCTCGCGCCGCAGGCTTTCGAGCGGGCGGCGCTCGTCGCGCTTGGCAGGGGCAGTCGTCTTCGTGACGGGCATCTTGGTGGCAGCTTCGGCCATGATTGGTCTCCTTCGCGTTGGATAATCGTCTCATTGCAGTCGCCCCGGTTTTTCCATGCAAGCCTCGACACAACGAGGCGAGAGGGCGGCGGCGCTTCCTGCAGGAACGTCGCATGCCGGCGCGCTGCCGCGTCCGGCCCTGCTTCATCCGATTGGCTCGTTCCGGCAGGCATTCCAGCAAACGCCGCCCGCCGTTTTGCCGCATTGACGCGGATCAAGGTCGTGGCGGCGGGCTTCTGATTTTCATTTGAGGGCTTTTAGGATGGAGCGCCGCCATGATCGCATCGCCAGGCATGGGCAATGAATTGAGCGGGCATAGTGCCAACCCGGCGGCTGGGGGAGAGGGGCGATGATCGGTATCGGCCGTCTCTGGCTTGTCGTCGTGCTGGCCGTGCTTGCCATCGCCGGATTTTATGCCTGGCAGCAGGCGGGAAACGGCGCACTGCCGGAAGGGTTTGCGAGCGGCAACGGACGTATAGAGGCCGTCGAGATCGATGTCTCGGCGAAATCGCCGGGGCGGATCAAGGATATCCTTGTCGACGAAGGCGATCTCGTGAAGGCAGATGACATTCTTGCCCGCATGGACACGGCGGAACTGGCGGCCCGTCGCCGGCAGGCAGAGGCGCAGTTGCAGCGCGCGTCCATCGGTGTGGGTACCGCGAAGACGCTGATCGTTCAGCGCGAAGCCGAGAAGACGGCCGCCGCCGCCGTGGTGGCGCAGCGCGAGGCAGAGCATGACGTCGCAAAACGCACGCTGGCGCGCTCTGAACAGCTCGCCGTCAGCAACACCGTCTCGCAGCAGATTCTCGACAACAGCCGCGCCGCCGAACGCAGTGCCGCCGCCGCGGTGGCCGCCGCCGGGGCACAGCTTGCGGCGAGCGAGGCGGCCATCAACGCGGCGCGGGCGATGGTGGTGGATGCGCAGGCCGCCGTCGATGCGGCGCGCGCCGCCATCGAGGCCATCGACACGGAAATCGACGATGCGACGCTGCGGGCGCCGCGTGACGGGCGCGTGCAGTATCGCGTTGCCCAGCCCGGCGAGGTGGTCGGCAGCGGCGGGCGGGTGCTCAGCCTCGTTGATCTCGGTGATGTCTCGATGACGTTCTTCCTCCCCACGGCCGAGGCTGGCCGTGTCGCGATTGGCACGGAGGTCCGCCTCGTGCTCGATGCCGCTCCGCAATATGTCATCCCCGCCCGGGCGACCTTCGTCGCCGATGTGGCGCAGTTCACGCCGAAGACGGTCGAGACCGAGGAGGAGCGCCAGAAGCTGATGTTCCGGATCAAGGCGAAGATCGCGCCGGAACTGCTGCGCAAATATATCCAGCAGGTGAAAACCGGCCTTCCGGGCGTCGCCTATATCCGTCTCGATCCGAAAGCCGAATGGCCTGCCGCCTTGGGAACCGTCCTGCAATGACCCCGGAGGCGACCGCGCAGCGCCGGGCGGCCCGGCTGGAGAATGTCGGGCTCTCCTACGGCCCGACGCGGGCGCTCGACGCCGTCACGCTGGACATTCCGGCCGGTTGCATGGTGGGTCTCATCGGGCCTGATGGCGTCGGTAAATCCAGCCTGCTGTCGCTGATCGCCGGAGCGCGGACGATCCAGGAGGGGCGCATCGACGTGCTCGGCGGCGACATGGCGCGGTCTACGCACAGGCGCCGCGTCTGCCCGCGCATCGCCTATATGCCGCAGGGCCTCGGGCGCAACCTCTACCCGACCCTCTCCGTTTGCGACAACATCGACTTTTTCGGCCGTCTCTTCGGCCATGGGCGGCAGGAGCGGGAGCGCCGCATCGCCGATCTTCTGGACGCTACCGGGCTGGCGCCCTTCGCCGACCGGCCCGTCGCCAAGCTTTCGGGCGGCATGAAGCAGAAGCTTGGCCTCTGCTGCGCGCTGATCCACGATCCCGACCTCCTTATCCTCGACGAACCGACGACCGGCGTCGATCCGCTGGCCCGCCGGCAGTTCTGGCAGTTGATCGAGCGCATCCGCCGCAGCCGCGAGGGCATGAGCGTGATCGTTGCCACAGCCTATATGGAGGAGGCCGCCCGCTTCGACTGGCTGGTGGCCATGGACGGCGGGCGGGTACTGGCCTGCGACGCGCCGGCCGAGCTTCTGCGCCGCACGGTCATGCCCGATCTCGACGCCGCCTTCATCGCCCTGTTGCCCGCCGAAAAGCGCGCGGGGTATCGCCCGGTCGTCATTCCGCCGCGTCCGGCCGGCATGGACGGCGAGATCGTCATCGAGGCCGAGCATCTCAGCCGGTGCTTCGGCGAGTTCATGGCCGTGGACGATGTGAGCTTCCGCATCGCGCGTGGCGAGATATTCGGCTTTCTCGGCTCGAACGGCTGCGGCAAGACGACCACCATGAAGATGCTGACTGGCCTTCTGGAGGCAAGCGGCGGCCGGGCGAGGCTGTTCGGCAAGGAGATCGATCCGCGCGATATCGCGGTGCGGCGGCGCGTCGGCTACATGTCGCAGGGCTTTTCCCTCTATTCGGAACTCACGGTCCGCCAGAATATCGACTTGCACGCGCGCCTCTTCGGTATTCCGGCAGCCGAGATCGCAGCGCGGGCCGCGGAGGCGGCCCGGCAATTCGCGCTTGCCGGCTATATGGACGCGCTGCCCGGCGCCTTGCCGCTTGGCATCCGCCAGCGTTTGTCGCTGGCCGTCGCGACCATCCATTCGCCCGATATCCTGATCCTCGACGAGCCGACCTCCGGTGTCGATCCGGTTGCGCGGGACGGCTTCTGGCGCATCCTCGTCGATCTGTCGCGACGCCAGGGCGTCACGATCTTCGTCTCGACCCATTTCATGAATGAAGCCGAGCGTTGCGACCGCATTGCGTTGATGCATGCCGGAAAGGTTCTTGTCAGCGACACGCCGGCGGCCATCGTCGCCAGCCGCTCCGCCGATACGCTGGAAGCCGCTTTCGTCGGCTATCTGGGCGATGCCGTATCCGTCGAAGCGGTTGCTGCTCCTCCGCCCGACGCACCACCCTTGCAACGCCAAGGCCCCCTGCTGCAGACCCGCTTTTTCGATATCCGGCGGATGTTCGCCTATACGCGGCGCGAAACGCTCGAACTGCTGCGCGACCCGATCCGCGCGATGCTCGCCACCATCGGCAGCCTGATCCTGATGATCGTCATCGGCTATGGCATCAACATGGATGTCGATAACCTTTCCTTCGCCGTGCTCGATCAGGACGACACCGCCATCAGCCGGGACTACGGTCTCCATCTTTCGGGATCGCGCTTCTTCACCGAAAAGCCGCCGCTTGCCGGCTATGCCGACATGGACCGTCGCATGGAAAGCGGAGAGATCAGTCTGGCGCTGGAAATCCCCTCCGGTTTCGGGCGCGATCTTGCTCGGGGCCGGCCGGTCGCCATCGGCGCGTGGATCGACGGTGCGATGCCCACGCGCGCCGAGACCGTCCGCGGCTATGCCGAAGGCATGCATATGGCCTGGCTCACGCAAAAGGCGCGCGAGATCTACGGCAAGAAGGCCGCGGAGGGCGATTTCCGGCTCGAGGTGCGCTACCGCTACAATCCCGATGTGCGCAGTCTCGACGCCATGGTGCCGGCTGTCATTCCCATGCTGTTGCTGATGATCCCGTCCATGCTGGCGGTGCTGAGCGTGGTCCGCGAGAAGGAGCTCGGCTCCATCGTCAATTTCTACGTGACGCCGGTGACGCGGCTGGAATTCCTGGTCGGCAAACAGATCCCTTATGTGCTTGTCGCGATGATGAATTTCATCCTTCTGACGGCCTTCGCCGTCTTCGTCTTCGATGTGCCCTTCACCGGCAGCTTCGCCACCTTCGCGGCGGCGGCCTTCGTCTATGTCGTCGTCGCGACGGCGATGGGGCTGGTCCTCTCCACCTTCCTGAACAGCCAGATCGCGGCGATCTTCGCGACTGCGCTCGTCACCATGCTGCCCGCCTCGCAATATTCCGGCCTCATCGATCCCGTGACGTCGCTTCAGGGGCTGGGCGCCTTCATCGGCCGGATCTACCCCACCACCCATTTCATCACCATCGCGCGCGGTACCTTCTCCAAGGCGCTTGGGTTTTCGGACCTCGCCGGTGCCTTCCTGCCGCTCCTCATCGCCGTTCCAGTCCTGATCGGCCTCGGTGTGATCTTTCTCAGAAAGCAGGCGCGGTGATGCGGGCGGCGAACATCCTCCATCTCGGTATCAAGGAACTGCGCGGCCTCGGGCGCGATCCGGTGCTTCTCATCCTGATCGTCCATGCCTTCACGCTCGCGATCTACACTGCCTCAAAGGCGATGCCGGAAACGCTCAACCGTGCGCCGATCGCCATCGTCGACGAGGACCGCTCGGCCCTGTCGGCGCGCATCTCCGGCGCCTTCTATCCACCCTATTTTCTCGCGCCCTCCCTCATCTCGCAGCAGGAAATGGACAGCCGCATGGATGCCGGTCTCGATACGTTCGCGCTCGACATCCCGCCGAATTTCCAGCGCGATCTTCTCGCCGGCCGTGCGCCGACCCTACAGCTCAATATCGACGCGACCCGCATGTCACAGGCTTTCACCGGCGGTGGCTACGTGCAGGCGATCGTATCGGGCGAGGTAGGGGAATTCCTCGCCGGCCACCGCACGGAGACGATCCTGCCCGCTTCCCTCGACCTGCGCGCCCGCTTCAATCCGGAACTGGACAAGGGTTGGTTCGGCGCGATCAGCGACGTCATCACGTCGATCACCATGCTGTCGATCGTGCTGACCGGCGCGGCGCTCATCCGCGAGCGCGAACACGGCACGATAGAGCACCTTCTTGTGATGCCGGTGACCGCCTTCGAGATCATGGTGAGCAAGGTCTGGTCGATGGGGTTGGTCGTGCTGACAGCATCCGCCCTCAGCGTTGTCTTCGTCGTGGAAGGGCTACTGGCCGTACCCGTCAACGGCTCGCTCGTCCTGTTCCTTGTCGGCGCGGCGCTCGACATCTTCGCCATGACCTGTCTTGGTATCTTCCTCGCCACAGTCGCCGGCTCGATGCCGCAGTTCGGGCTCCTGCTCATGATGGTGCTGATGCCGCTGCAACTGCTATCAGGCGGGGTAACCCCACGCGAAAGCATGCCGGAAGCCATCCAGTTCATCATGCTCGCCGCACCCAACACGCATTTCGTCATGCTGGCGCAGGCCGTGTTGTTTCGAGGCGCCGGACTGGATGTGGTCTGGCCTCAACTTGCCGCCATGTCCTTGATCGGCGGAACTCTGTTCGCCTTCTCCCTGAGCCGCTTTCGGCATTTCCTGCAATAGAGTTCACGTTCGTGATTATGCATGGGGCGGGTCAAGATCGGGTCGATAGTTTAATTCTTTTTAATGCCATCACATTGCAAATCTCGATGGTCATGGGCTCGTGGCTCATTGGCCGGTAACGATGCAACGGTGGCATCGCGGGGAAGCCTCTTTCAGCCTTCAATTCTATCGGGCGCGCGTGGGACAAATCGATATTGCGGACGGTTGCGTTGGCCCCGCAGGCCCCGCAGGGCCAACGCCTAAAGGGAGGCCGACAGCAGTTCCCTGGTATAATCGTCCTTCACGTTCTGGTGGATCAGGTCGTCACTGGTGATTATCTCCCGCACCGTGCCCTTGTGCATGATGGCCAACCGGTCGCACATATGGGCGACGAGCGGCAGGTCGTGGCTGATGATGAAGAGCGTCAGCCCTTTCTCTCGCTGCAGGCGCATGACGAGGTTGACGATTTCCGCCTGGATGGAGACATCGAGCGCCGAGGTCGGCTCGTCGAGCAGCATGACCTGTGGCTCGATGGCGAGGCACCTTGCGATCGCTACGCGCTGGCGCTGGCCGCCGGAGAGTTGGTGCGGGAAGCGGAAGCGATGCTCCGGGCCGAGGCCGACATCCTTCAGCGCCTGCAGGATGCGCTTTTCCGGGTTGTCGAACCTGTGGATGGCAAGCGGCTCGCCGATGATCTGGTCGACGGTGTGCACCGGATTCAGCGAGGCGTAGCAATCCTGCATGACCATCTGCACGCGGCGACGGAAGGCGAGCGACGGGTTCTGCCGCACCTCTTCGCCGGCGATCGTCACGCGCCCGGAACTGGTGGCGGTCAGTCCCATCATGGCGCGCAGCAGCGTCGTCTTGCCGGAGCCGGATTCGCCGACGAGGCCGAAGACACTGCCTTGCGGCACGCTGAGGGAGACCGCGTTCAGCGCGCGGACGGTGCGGGTCCTGGTGTGGAAATCGACGCAGACGGCTTCGATCTCGATCATGACTTTGCCTCCAGCCAGGCGGGATCACGGGTGAAGGTGCGCAGTTCGGGCAGCCGCTCGGTAAGCGAGGGACGGCAGGCGGCGAGCGCGCGCGTATAGGCGTGACGCGGACTGGCGAGATCGGCGGCCGTGCACTCCTCCATCACCTGTCCGCCATACATCACCACCACCCGGTCGCAGAAATTGGAGACGAGGTGCAGGTCGTGGCTGATCAGGATCAGCGACATGCCGCGTTCCTTGATGATCTGGTCGAGCAGGCCGAGGAAGCTGGTGCGCACCGAGGCGTCGAGCGCCGAGGTCGGCTCGTCGGCGATCAGCAGCTCCGGCTCGCCGGCAAGGGCGATGGCGATCATCACGCGCTGGCCCATGCCGCCCGACACCTGATGCGGGTACTGGTCGTAGACCATGCCGGGATCGTTGATGCGCACGGCGGCGAGCAGGTCGAGCGCCTTGGCTTTCGCCGCCCTGCCGACGATGCCGTGATGCAGCTTGAAGCATTCGGCGATCTGGGCGCCGACCGTCATGACGGGGTTCAGCGCATAGCGCGGATCCTGCATGATCATGCCGATGCGCCGGCCGCGCATCGCCCGTTTCTGGGCGGGCGATGCCTTGAGCATGTCCTGGCCGGCAAATTCGAAGCGCCGCGCCGTGACCGAGGCGGTCGCGGGCAGAAGGCCCATGATGGCGCGGCCCATGGTGGATTTGCCCGAGCCGCTTTCGCCGACGATGCCGAGCCGGCCTCCGTCGACCGACAGGTCGATGCCACGCAGCGCGGGAACCGGGCCGGTGCGGCTGGCGAAGGAAACGCGCAGACCTTCTATATCGAGCCGGGACATTACGAGGACCTCGCATCGAAGACATCGCGCAGGCCGTCGCCGAGAAGGTTGAAGCCGAGGCTGGCGATGAAGATGGCAATGCCGGGAATGGTGGCGACCCACCACTGGTCGAGCACATATTGCCGGCCGGCGGCAACCATCAGGCCCCATTCCGGTTGCGGCGGCTGCGCGCCGAGGCCAAGGAAGCCGAGGCCGGCGGCGACCAGGATCGTCCCGGACATGTCGAAGGTGAGACGGACCACGACCGAGGCGAAGCAGAGTGGCGCGATATGGTTGAAGAGGACACGCAGCGTCGAGGCGCCCTGCAACTGGGCCATGCGGACGAAATCGCTGTTGCGGATGCTGAGCGTCTCGGCGCGGGCAAGGCGGGCATAGGGCGGCCAGCTCGTCACCGCGATGGCGATGATGGCATTGTTGATGCCGGTACCCAGCGCCGCGACGAAGGCGAGCGCCAGCACGAGCCGGGGCAGCGACAGGAAGATATCGGTGATACGCATCAGTACCGCATCTACCCAGCCGCCGAAATAACCGGAGACGATGCCGATCGTCAGTCCCACCGGGCCGACGATCAGTGAGACCATGAGGACGATGCGCACGGTGATCTGCGAGCCGTGCACGACGCGCGCAAGAATGTCGCGACCAAGCTCGTCCGTGCCGAACCAGTGGGCGGCGCTCGGCGGCAGCAGGCGGTTCGCCAGCACCTGCTCGGTCGGCGAGCCGACGAAGAGCGGGCCGATAAGCGCCATGACGACAAGCGCCATGACGACGAGGAGGCCGACGAGTGCCAGCCGGTTGGCGACGAGCGCGCGGAACGAGAGGGTGAGGCGGACGAGCCGGGCCTGCGCGCGGCTGGCGGGCCGGTCGGTGGTCAGCCATTGGGCAAAGGTGGTGCTCATGCTGTCCTCGGATCTGCGAAGCGGTAGACGATATCCGCCAGCGCGTTGAGTATGATGAAGACGGCGCCGATCAGGATCGTGCCGCCGATGACGGCGTTGAGATCGGCATTGAAAAGCGCATTGGTCATGTAGAGACCGAGGCCCGGCCAGGAGAACACCGTTTCCGTCAGCACCGCGCCCTCGAGCAGGAAGCCGTAGGAGAGGAAGCAGACGGTGATGATCTGCACGCGGGCGTTCTTCAGCGCGTGACGCCAGATCACCGTGCGTTCGGATGCGCCCTTGGCGCGGGCGAGGGTGACATATTCCTGGCTGAGCTGCGTCAGCATGAAGCTGCGCGTCATGCGGGCGATATAGGCGAGCGAGGAAAGCCCGAGCAGTGTCGCTGGTAGGATCATGTGCGACAGCGCGTTGTAGAAGACGTCCATGTCGCCGGCGCGCAGCGCATCGATGGTGAGAATGCCCGACCATTCCTCGACGAGACCGTCATAGGCGATATCGATGCGTCCCGGCCCGGCCACCCAGTCGAGCTGGCCGTAGAAGATGAGAAGCAGCACGATGCCGAGCCAGAAGACCGGCACCGAATAGCCGGTGAGACTGAGCACGCGCACCACCTGGTCCGGCCAGCGTCCGCTGTTGGCGGCCGCGATCACGCCGAGCGGCACGCCGAGCAGTACGCCGATCAGGATGCCGATGGTCGCAAGCTCCAGCGTCGCTGGAAAGACGCTCGCAAGATCCTGGACCACCGGATGGCCGGTGAAAGCTGAATCGCCGAAATCGCCATGGGCGACCTTGCCGACATAGGTGAAGAACTGTTCGTAGACCGGCCTGTCGAGGCCGAGTTCCTTGTAGACCTTGTCGTAGACGTCCTGCGGGGCCTTCTCGCCGATGACGGCTACGACCGGGTCGATCGGAATCAGCCGGCCAACCGCGAAGGTGACGAAGATCAGGCCGACGAGGGTGAGCGCGATCGAAATCGCGCTTCCCGTCGCAAGGCGCAGGGCGGTGTAGAACCGTTTGGCCGGGCTGTGCATGGGACTACTTCCGGACCAGCCGGTAGAAGATCGTCGCCGGGCCGACCGTATAGCCCTCCACATTGCTGCGCATGGCCGTCTGGCGGATGCGCTGCACGAGGCCGATATAGGGGCCGTCGGCCAGCACCTTGCGCTGCAGTTCCTTGTACATGTCCGTGCGCTTGGCCTCGTCGGGTTCCTTCACCGCCGCTTCCGTCAGCGCGTTGACCGCATCGTCCTTCCAGCTATTGCGCCAGGCCACGGTCTTGTTGCTCGCGTCCGGGCCGTTGTCGGGGTTGAAGGCGAAGGTCGCCGCGTTGGCGTGCGGATCGAGGAAGTCCGGTTCCCAGGTGCCGAGCACCGCCTCGAACTGGCGGCCGCGATAGGCGGTGATGAACTGTTTCTGGTCGGTCTGCACGATATCCATCTTGACGCCGGCTGCCGACATGGATTGCTGCACCGCCTGGGCCATGTCGATGGCCGGGCTGACATTGCGCACCGAGAGCTTGAAGGAGAAGCCGTCCTTGTAGCCGGCTTCCGCCAGCAGCGCCTTGGCCTTCTCGACATCGTAGGTATAGGGATTCTCGCCGAGCGAGGCGTCGAAGCCGGCGGGCCAGAAGGATTGCAGCACGGTGAACTCGCCCTTCAGTAGCGATTCCGTCATGCCCTTGTAATCGACAAGGTATTTCAGCGCCTCGCGCACCTTCGGCTTGGTGAACGGCTCGACCGTCTGGCTGAGACCGATATAGAGGTTGCGGGCCGTGGTGTCGCGCTGGACGGTGATGTCGGGGTTGCTCTCCACCGCCTTGATCTGGTCGCCCGGCAGGTTGTCGGCGATGTCGACGTCGCCCTTTTCGAGCAGCAGGCGCTGCGAGGCGGCTTCCGGCACATGGCGCAGGATCACCCGCTTCATCGCCGGCTCGCCCTGGCGATAGGCCGGATTGGCCTGCATGACGATCGTCTGGTTCGGTTTCCAGGTCTTCAGCACGAAGGGACCGGAGCCTTCTGACTTGTCCTTCAGGTAGGCAAGGCCGAAATCGCCGTCCTTCTCGTTCGCCATGACGGTCTTGGAATCGACCACCGAGGCATTGATGGACGAGAGGATGTTCAGGACGAGCGACGGCGCGTAGTCGACGGCGATCTTCATCTCGAAGGTCCCGTCGTCGACGGCCTTGACCATGCTGTCGATATTTTCGGCCGTCCAGCCGAACTGTTTGAGCAGGAAGGCCGGCGACTTGCCCGCCTTGACGACGCGGGTGAAGGAATAGACGATGTCGCTGGCGGTCAGCGGATTGCCCGAGGCGAAGGTCTGGCCGGAGCGTAGCTTAAAGGTGGCCGTACGGTTGTCGTCGCTGAAGCTCCAGCTTTCGGCGATGAGGCCGGTCATCCTGGACATGTCGGTCGCATCGTTGCCGACGAGGGTCTCGTAGACATTGTGCAGCACTTCCGTTCCGGTATCCTCATAGGACTCGGCCGGGTCGAACGAAATGGCGTCGTCGATCACCCTGGCGATGACCAGGGTATCGGCGGGCGTTTCGGCGAACGCCATGCCGCCCGTCATGCTCATGAAAAGCGCTGCCGCGGCCACGCTTCCAAGGAACTGTCTTCTTTTCATTTCGCTCTCCTCCCGTAGAGCCTGGTCCACCAGGTCGGTTACGTCGTCGCTACTACAATCCTGCAAATCCGTGATCGGCCACTCGCGCGGCAAGCCGGTAGCGGGTGATCCAGGTGATTTCCTGCAACGCGGCATCCAGCTCGCCGTCGCGTGTACCGTTCATGCGCGTGCGGATGGCTGCCAGCGCCGAGGCCTGGTCGTGCCGGCGCACGCACAGGATGAAGGGGAAGCCGAAGCGGGCCTTGTAGGCGGCGTTCAGTTCGTCCCATTCGGCGATCTGCGCGACGGTTAGCGCGTTGAGGCGGATCGAACCCTGTTCGGCATCCGACTCGGCCGTCACCCGGCCGGCGCGCACATCGGCCCCGCCAAGGTCGGGATGGCGGTTGAGGAAGGCGAGAAGCTCGTCTTCCGGCAGCGCCTTGACCAGTGCCAGCATCGCATCGTGCAGGGCGGCCGCCGACATGAAGGGTCGGTCGCGCGATACCTTCTCCGCCACCCAGTCGGCATTTTCCCAGACGGGCGCCAACGCGGCTGCGAAATCCCCCGGCGGTAGCGCGTTGAGGTCTGCGATCGGCCGCGTGTTCATGCGTTTTTCGCCAGGCTGGTGACGCGCTCGCCGAGCGGCGGCAGGAAGCTGCGATCGAACACCTCGCTGGGCGCCGGCACGCGGGGCAGGCCCTTGGCCTTGGCGATCAGCGCGGCGCCGGCGACGATGCGTGCATCATCCGCATCGCCGATGCCGATGCGCCCACCCTCTTCGCCCGCCATTTCCAGGCCGAGCGTGCCGACGAGGCGCGCATGGTTAGCCTTGATATCGACCTGCGGATTACGCCGGGCGACAGCCGCGATAGCCGCGTCCGGATCGGCGATCGCATCCTTGAGGCCGCAATTGATCGCATCAAGCAGGCCGCGCACCGCTTGCGGATGCCTTGCGGCGAAATCGCGGGTGACCATGACAGCGCCGCCATAGAGTTCCGGCAGATAATGACGGAATTCGAGATGGCGTAGCACCTTGTCCGGGTCGAGGCCAGCTTCGATCGTGTGGGCGCGCACGGTGTTGACGAAGCCGAAAATGCCTTCCCAACGGCCGGTGTCGCGCATGATCGGGACCATTTCCTCATGGCCGAGGTCGGATGCCTCCACATCGACCGTCGAGATGTCGAGGCCGGTGGCGATGCCGAATTCCTTGAAAAGCTTCCAGGCGGCGTCTTCCGGATGGGAGACCAGCTTGCGGCCGGCAAGATCGGCGGGGCTGTGGATCGGGCCGTCCGCATCGACGGCGATCGTATAGGGCGAGCGGTTGTGCATCGCCCAGACGGCGAGCGGCGAGCTGTCCGGATCGACCGATTTCATCTCGATCAGCGTGTTCATGTCGCCATAGGCGACATCATAGCCGCCGCCGGCCAGAACCGGCACAGACCATGCGAGGGACGCGCCCTCGGTGAATTCGACCTCTATGCCATGGCGCGAGAAATGCCCGTTGTCGGCCGCCAGGAAGAAGGGCGCCTGCGGCCCCGAGAAAAAGCTGTTCAGGAAGAATTTTACTTGCTGGACCACGCCATCGCCCCCTGTTGGTTGGTTTGCCTGCGAATAATGTGCGCCCCGAATGCATTGCCGTCTATATCAAACTATGAAACAAGCTATTGCCGAAATTAGAATGGTGAGGCCCGCATGTCCCGTTCGCTGATCCCCGCCGCCCTGCATTATTTCGACCGCGTCGCCTCGACCGGCTCCATCCAGGCTGCCGCCCGCGCGCAGAACATCGCGGCCTCGGCCATCGATCGACAGATCATCGGGCTGGAGGAGCGCCTGGGCGTGAAGCTTTTCGACCGGGTGCCGAAGGGCATGCGGCTGACGGCGGCCGGCGAAACCCTCGTACGCCTCGTCCACCGCTGGCGGGCGGAGGAGCGCAATGCCGTGGCCGAGATATTCCAATTGCAGGGCGTGCAGCAGGGCCAGGTGAACATCTTCGCCATGGACAGCCACGCCACGACCATCCTGCCGCAACTGGTGCAGGACATCGCCGCCGCCCATCCGCTGATCGGCCTTTCCATCCAGATCGGCTCGACGGACGAGGCGGTCGCCGCCCTGCTGTCCGGCCAGGCCGACCTTATCGTCGCCTTCAACCTGCCACAGCGCAGCGACATGCGTACGATCTGGAGCCTGCCGCTACCCTTCGGCTGTATCGTCGCCCCGCATCATCCGCTGCTGACGCGGCCTGACGTGAAATTCCAGGACGTGGTGACCTATCCCATTGCCCTGCAAAGCCGTTCGCTGCTGATCCGCCGTTTTCTGGAAGTGCAATATAGCTGGCTTTTCGCCGAGCCGCACGGTCGCGTCGAGACCAACTCGCTGCACCTCGTCAAGAACCTCGCCCGCAGTGGCAACTACGTCGCCTTCACCTCCGAGCTGGACGCAGCGACCGAGCTTGCCGAAGGTACTCTGCGCTTCCTCCCTTTGACCGAGATCGACGCCCTTCCCCAATCGTCGGACATCGCGATCGACGCATCCAAGCCCCTCAACACCCTCGTCCAGATCGTCGCCGACACCGCGTCACGCATCATCGAATCCGTCCTGGAGTCAACGCGGATGAATGCTTATCCTTCGCCCATCCGGTGAGTTGCCGGCAGAAACAACCGATGCCTGATCCCATTGGCGTGACACCACCCCTTTTCGCCTATCATCGATGGCGGCGTGTAGCGGGCGCAATAAACCTGTGCCATGAGTTGAATCCGGCTGGCCTTACGGGAAGAAAGACGACTTTTTGGAGATTTCGCCATGTCGTCCACGAAGGTCGCCCTGCCGGCAGCGCTCGGCGTCGGTAATGACGCTTTGTCCTGTTCAATTCGCAGGACGGCTTATCAGCCAGCGACAATATTTCCCTGACCTTCGTGCCCAGCGAGGAATTCACGATCCTCTCCGACAAGCCGGGGGTATTATCACCAACGGATTGGTCATCAGGATCTCCGAAGATGCCATCGAACTCGCCGGTCCGGGTCCATACTGCGACGATGTCAGGGCGCTTGCAGCGCAGATGCCGTGGGTGAAGGGCGTTACATGTGACGTTGAAGCCAAGTGACAGGCCTTGCGGCCCGTACGAAGCCGTTCCTCACGACGGTCGCCTGCATGGGCGCACGAATGGTGAAGCCAGGCCCATTCAGGTGCCGCGATGCCGTGCCATCAATTTTGCCTGCAGTACGACGACGACAAGCAGGAAGGTGCCGCGGATGACGGATTGCCAGTAGGCGGAAAGCGAGATCCAGCCGAGGCCGTTTTCGAAGTTGAGGATGTTGAAGACCATGGCGAGCAGCAGGGCGCCGGCGAGCGTTGCGCCGACGGAACCCGAGCCGCCGGTCAGCAGCGTGCCGCCCACGACGACGGAGGCGATGGCGAACAGTTCCCAGCCCACACCCTCCGTCGGCTGGCCCGCGCCGAACTGCGAAGCGAGGATGACGCCGGCAAGGCCGGCGAGCGTGCCGGAGGCGAGATAGACGGCGGCCAGCGTCCGTTCGACCTTGAGGCCCATCAGGCCCGCTGTGGCTTCACCGTCGCCGATGGCGAGGATATGCCGGCCGACAGGAAGCTTTTCCAGCACCAGCCAGCCAAGGACATAGGCGCCAAGGCCGATCCACGCGGGGATGGGGAAGCCGAGGAAATCGTCCTGGCCTATGACGGTGAAGCCGGTGTCGTAGGAGACGGAGACGGACTGGTTGTCCGCAAGCAGCAATCCCGTGCCGTAGGCCGCCAGCATCGTCGCAAGCGTGGCGATGAAGGGCTGGATGCGCATTTTCGTGATGATGAAGCCGTTCAGCGCGCCGATGGCGAAACCGGCCGCCATGCCACCGAGAAGCCCGGCGGCCCAGTGATAGGGCGAGAGCAGAGCGGCGACCACGCTTGCCATCGCCGCCGTGCCGCCGACCGAGAGATCGATGCCCCCGGTGATGATGACGAAGGCCATGCCGAGCGCGATCAGCGCGAACATGGAGTTGTAGCGCAGGAAGCTCAGGATGTTGAACGGTGAGAGGAAGTTGTCGTAGCGCAGGGCGCCGAACAGGATGAGTCCTGCGAGCGCGAGGATGACGCCGGCGCGGGCGAGATCGCCCGAGGACTTGATGGCGAAGGGGCGGAGGAGGGTATGCATATCGGATCTCCTCAATGCCTGTCGGCGCGCTGCTGGATGAAGACGGCAAGCACGATCAGCCCCGCCTTGACGATGAGGGCGGCGGCATCCGGCACGCCATTGGCAAGCAGCGTGTAGCGCACAAGCTGGATGACGAAGGCACCGAGCACGGTGCCGATGATGTTGGCCCGCCCGCCGGTCAGCAGCGTTCCCCCGACGGCGGCGGCGGCGATGGCGTCGAGCTCCATGCCGAGGCCGACGAGATTGGCGTCGCTCGCGGAATTGCGCGCGACCACGACGAGACCGGCAATACCGGCGAGCGCCCCGCTGATCATGTAGACGAGCAGCTTGACGCGCCTGACCGGGATACCCGTCAGCCGCGCCGCCTTCTCGTTGCCGCCGACGGCGATGATCTGGCGTCCGATGACGGTATAGCGGATCATCGCCGAGGCGAGGATGACGATGACGATCATCAGCACGACCTGCGCCGGAATGCCGGCGATCCGGCCCATGGCGATGAACTGGAAGCCCTCGTTCTTGAAGACCTGCAGATTGCCGTTGGTCATGACCTGCGCGATTCCGCGTCCGGCGATGAAGAGCACGAGCGTCGCGATGATCGGCTGGATTGAAAAGCGCGTTACGAGGAAGCCGTTGAAGAGGCCGAAGAGGCTGGCGACGAATATGGGGACAAGCAAGGCGAGCAGCACGGCAAATGCCATGTTCTCAACCTGCCAGAACTGGCCCATGAAGATCATGGGAGCCAGCGCGCCCGCGATTGCCATTAGCGAGCCGACCGACAGGTCGATGCCACCGGTGGCGATGACCAGCGTCATGCCGGTGGCGACGATGACGATCGTGGCCACCTGCGTGAGGTTTACGTTGAGCGTTTGCCAGGACAGGAAATTCGGCGTCACCGCGATATTGAAGACGACAAGCGCCAGGAAGGCGACGAGGGTGCCGTAGCGGCTCGCCAGCGTGAACAGCCGGCTGCCGGAGGACAGCGTGCCGGAGGACAGTGTGCCGGAGGGCTGCGGGGCGGGGGTCTCGACCGTCGTCATGTCATTCTACCTGATGGGCCATGGCGGAAAGGAGGGCCGCCTCGTTCAGATCCTTTCGCGGCAGGGTCGCGACCGATGTGCCGTCGCTGAGAACCGTCACGCGGTCGGCGGCGGCGAGAAGCTCTTCCAGCTCGGAGGAGATCATCAGGACACTCAGCCCTTCATCGGCAAGGCTGCGCAGCAGCTTGAGGATTTCCGATTTCGCACCGATATCGATGCCACGGGTCGGCTCGTCGATGATGAGGACGCGCGGATCCGTGGCGAGCCAGCGGGCGAGCAACACCTTCTGCTGGTTGCCGCCGGACAGCTCCTTGATCGGCTGGTCGGGTGAGGCGCATTTGATGCCGAGCGCGCGGATGTAGCGCGTGACGATCTCGTCCTGTCTGGCACGGTCGACGATGCCGGCCTTTTTCAGCTTCGGCAGCAGCGCCAGCGTCATGTTCTCGCGAATGCTCATGTCCGGCACGATGCCGTCGATCTTGCGATCCTCGGAAACGAGACCGATGCCATCGGCAATCGCGTCCGCCGGTTCGCGATAGGTGCGCTCCTTGCCATCCATCCGGATCGTACCGCGCTGCATCCGGTCCGCGCCGAAGACGAGGCGGGCGGTTTCGGTGCGGCCGGAGCCGAGAAGGCCGGCAAGGCCGGAGATTTCGCCCTCGCGCACGTCGAGGCTGACATCGCGCACGCGCACCCCCGCGCCCGCATGCCGGACGGCAAGGCGTTCGCGGCGTTCAGGTATGTCCCGATCGGGCGCCATGGCCTGGAAGGCGGCGAGTTCCTTGCCGAGCATATGGCGCACCAGCGCCATTTTGGGCATGTCGGCCATCGGGCTCTTGGCGACAGTCTGGCCATCCCGCATGATCGTCACGCGGTCGCAGATCGCATAGAGTTCGTCCAGCCGATGGCCGATGAAGATGACGGCGACGCCGGAGCGTTTCAGCGTACGGATCGTCTCGAAAAGGACGGCGACCTCGCGTTCGTCGAGCGATGAGGTCGGCTCGTCCATGATGACCAGGCGGGCCTTCTGGGTCACGGCGCGGGCGATTGCCACCATCTGCCGGGTCGCGGCATCGAAATGCGCGACGGGACGGTCGACATCGATGGAGAGATTGAAGGTTTGCAGGACGGCCGCCGCGCCGCGCCGCATGGCGGCGTGATCGATCATGCCGAAGCGTTTCGGCTCGCGGGAGAGGTAGATGTTCTCCGCCACGGAGCGCTGCGGGGCGAGGTTGATTTCCTGGTAGATCGTCGCGATGCCGGCGCTCTGCGCCTCGGCGGGCATGGTGAAGTCCACTTGCCTGCCGTCAAGGGCGATACTTCCCTCGTCCCGGCGATAGACGCCCGTCAGGATCTTGATCAGCGTCGACTTGCCCGCGCCGTTCTGGCCGACAAGCGCCATGACCTCCGCCGGCTCGACCTCCAGCGAGACGGATTTCAGCGCGGCGACACCGGCAAAAGCCTTGGAAATGCCCTGCATGGACAGAAGCATCGGGTTTCTCCTTTATCCCACCCGCATGACGAGCCTACACCCGCACCGGACGGAGGTCGTTCAAAAACGGCCGAGACGGCGGTGCCGCCCCGGCCGCAAAGGGCTTGGGAGTCTTGCGTCAGTAAGCGTTGGCGAGTTCGGCGGCCGCGTTGGACGCGTCGTAGAACTTGTCTTCGTTCACGAGGGTCGGCTCGATCTTCTCGCCCTTGGCATGGCGCTGCATCGTTTCGAAGGCCTTCGGCCCGAAGCGCGGGTTGCATTCGACGACCGCCGCGATCTTTCCGTCGACCACCGCCTGCACGGCCTCCTTGCCGCCGTCGATGGAGAGCACGAGCACATCCTTGCCCGGCACCTTGCCGGCCGCTTCCAGCGCTGCGATAGCGCCCATCGCCATCTCGTCGTTGTGGGCGTAGATGATGTCGGCATCCGGATGCGCCTGAAGGAGGGCCTCCGCGACCTGACGGCCCTTGTCGCGGGCAAAGTCGCCGGTCTGCGAGGCGACGATCTCGAAGCCGCCGGCGGCCTGGATCGCCTCGTCGAAGCCCTTCTTGCGGTCGTTGGCAGGCGAGGAGCCGGTCGTGCCTTCCAGCTCGATGATCTTCGACTTGCCGTTTGCGTTCTTCGCCAGCCATTCGGCGACGCGCTTGCCTTCCTCGACGAAATTGGAGCCGATGAAGGTCAGGTAGTCCTCGCCGGCCTTGGCGAGCGACGGATCGACCGAGCGGTCGAGCAGGATGACCGGGATGCCGGCCTTCTTGGCGGCCATGACGGCGGGGATCAGCGGCTTTTCCTCGCGCGGCGCGAGGAAGATGACGTCGACGCCCTGGGCGATCATCGAGTTGACGTCGGCGACCTGCTTGGCGGCCGAGCCGGCGGCATCGGTGTAGACCAGCTGATAGCCGAGCTTTTCAGCCTCGGCCTTCATGCTGTTCGTCTGGGCGATGCGCCACGGATTGTTGGATTCGGTCTGCGCGAAGCCGACCTTGTAGGTGTCTTTCTGCTCAAGCTTCGGCACTTCGGCAATGGCGACACCGGTGACGGCAAGAGCGCCGATGGCCGTTGCCGCAAGCATGAAGGCGCGACGGGAAATGGTGGTCATGAGCGGGTTCTCCTCCCTGGTTCTGGCCGGTACTCCTCTACCGGACGTGAGCAAATTCCTGCTTCACATGTGCAAATCTTGCGCTAATAATATTAGCAGTCAAGAGCCAAAATTATGAGCACTTGCAAAAAATCGCGTGCGGTGCAAAGCATGTCGGGGCGAGGAATGATGCATGGCCAAGGGAAACGGGCGCAATACGGGCAAAGAGGGCAGTGGACGCCCGACAATGACGGATATCGCCCGCATAGCCGGCGTATCCCAATCCAGCGTTTCGCTCGTGCTCAACGAAATGTCCGGTTCGCGCATTTCGGCGGAGACGCAGCAGAAGGTGCGTGAGGCTGCTCATAAAATTGGTTATAAATTACCCGCGACGCGCAGCCCCGTCGCCGCTACCCCAACGGTCGAGAAGGATACGATCGCCTTCATCGTCGATGAAATCTCCACCAGCCCCCATCCGGTCGTCAGCCTCGACGGCATCCGCGACTACGCTTTCGAACAGGGGCTGCTGGTCTCTGCCCATGCGACGCGCTCCAATCCGGACCTCGAGGAGGCGGTGCTGCGCTCCGTGCTGCGCGACCCGTCGATTGCCGGCGTCATCTATGCGACGATCTTCACGCGAAAGGTCTCGGTTCCGAAGGCGCTGAAATCCATCCCGACCGTCCTGCTCAACTGCTACTGCGAGCCGCGCCAGCATGTGGCCATCGTGCCCGGCGAAGTGGCGGGCGGTTTTACGGCAACGGCGCATCTGACGGCGCTCGGTCACAAGCGCATCGGCTTCATCAACGGCGAGCCGTGGATGGATGCGGCGATCGATCGCCTCAAGGGCTACAAGCAGGCGCTCGCCACCGCCGATATCGCCTTCGACGAGACCCTGGTGCGCGACGGGGACTGGTTGCCGCTGCGCGGTTACGAGGCAGGGCTGGACCTCCTTTCCATGGACAATCCGCCGACCGCGATCTTCTGCGGCAACGACCTGATGGCCATCGGCGTCATGGAAGCGGCACAGGAGAAGGGGCTGCGCGTGCCGCACGATCTTTCCGTCATGGGCTACGACGACCAGGAGCTGGCCCGCTACACCCATCCCCCGCTCTCGACGCTGGTGCTGCCGAACTATGAGATGGGCCAGAAGGCAGCCGAAATCCTTATCGACATGGCAATCCACGGCAAGCAGACGCGCGCGATGACCATCAAGGTCGATGGCCCTCTTGTCGTGCGGGACACGACGGCGGTGAAGACGGCGCCTCTCTAGATCATGCGCTACTCGAAGAGGTCGGGATTGGCGGCCTCGATCTGCGGCAGGTCCGTGAGGATGCCGTTGAGGTGGCGGCGCATGGCGGCTTCGGCGGTATCGGCGTTGCGCGTGTCTATGGCGTTGATGATCGCTTCGTGCTCGGCGACCAGCCGCGTCATGGAATCGGGGTGGCGGAGCTGCAGATTGCAGACGCGGTCCATATGCGCCTTGATGTCGGAGATCGCGTTCCAGGCGAGGCCGCAACCGGCGCCCTCGGCGATGGCGATGTGAAACTGCTCGTCCTCGCGGCGGAAGGCGTTGTGGTCGTCCGCGTCCCGCGCGGCAATCTGGCGGGCGAGGATCGCATCGATCTTGCGGCGGGTCCAACTGTCGAAGGATTCGCTCGCGCGGCGGGCGACGGCGGTCTCTATCGCCTCGCGCACGAAGCGGGCTTCCATCATCTGGCGCGCCGAAATGCGCACGACGACCGTGCCGCGGTTCGGGCGGATATCGACCAGCTTCGACTTGCCGAGGGCGATCAGCGCCTCGCGCACCGGCTGGCGCGACACGCCCATGCGGGTCGCGATCTCCTGCTCGGAAAGCCGCATGCCGGGAGCGAGTTCCAGTCGGATGATGGATTCACGCAGGTCCCGTTCCACCTGTGCTGCGGCGGTTTCGCCGGTATCGATTTTCAGGGATTCAAGGTTCACGTCTTTTCCCGCCGTCATGCGTTGACATCCAATAAGAGCCACCATACAGTACCATACAATTCATGCGCAACAGAAATCCGGCGGCTTGAAAACCGGAACAACAGGGAGCGGCTGGCGCCACATTGCCGGCCGGAAGACGATATTGCTGTCCAATTTTATAGCACCCGACGCCCATGATCCCCGGCTGAATATTAAATCCCGCTATCGGATGCTTGTCGATGGCAAGTCGGTCGATGCGGCATCGGGAAAGACCATCGACCGTATAAGCCCCGGCCATGCCGGCGCCTTGGTCGGCACCTGGCCGGAGGCCTCGGCGGATGACGTGCGTCTGGCGATCGCGGCGGC
This sequence comes from Shinella zoogloeoides, assembly GCF_022682305.1. Taxonomy (NCBI): domain Bacteria; kingdom Pseudomonadati; phylum Pseudomonadota; class Alphaproteobacteria; order Hyphomicrobiales; family Rhizobiaceae; genus Shinella; species Shinella zoogloeoides. Next base: position 3,229,575 of record NZ_CP093528.1, on the reverse strand, counting down.
ACGCCGCGCCTTCGACACGGGCCCCTGGCCGCGCATGTCGGGCGCTGAGCGCTCGCGCCTGATGTTCAAGGTGGCGGACCTTATCCTTGTCCATCAGGAGGAACTGGCGCTCGCCGAGAGCCTGGAGGTCGGCAAGCCGATCGCGCAGGCGCGCGGCGAGATCGGTTTCTGCGCCGACCTCTGGTCCTACGCGGCCGGGCAGGCCCGCGCGCTGGAGGGCCAGAGCCACAATAATATCGGCGACGACCGCCTCGGCCTCGTGCTGCGCGAGCCGGTCGGTGTCGTCGGCATCGTCACGCCCTGGAACTTCCCCTTCATCATCGCTTCCGAACGCGTGCCGTGGGCCATCGGCGCCGGCTGCACGGTGGTGCTGAAGCCCTCGGAGTTCACCTCGGGCACCTCCATCCGCATGGCCGAACTGGCGCGCGAGGCGGGCATTCCGGATGGCGTCTTCAATGTCGTCACCGGCTATGGCGATCCCGCCGGACAGGTGCTGGCCGAGGATCCCGGCGTCGATATGGTGGCCTTCACCGGCTCCGTTCGCGTCGGCACGAAGCTCGGCGAGATCGCGGCACGCAGCGTCAAGCGCGTCGGGCTGGAACTCGGCGGCAAGGGGCCGCAGATCGTCTTTGCCGATGCGGATCTGGAAGCGGCCGCAGACGGCATCGCCTATGGCGTCTATCACAATGCCGGCCAGTGCTGCATTTCCGGCAGTCGCCTGCTGGTCGAGGAAAGCATCCGCGATGCATTGATGGAGCGGCTGCTGGATATCTCCCGCAGGGTCACATTCGGCGACCCCTTGAATGAGCGCACGAAGATCGGCGCGATGATCTCCGAGGCGCATGCGCAGAAGGTGCATTCCTATGTGGAGGCCGGCGTCGCCTCCGGCGCGAAGCTTCTGCTCGGCGGTGAAAGGGTTGGCAGGGAAGCCGGCCTCTATTACGCGCCGACGGTCTTTGCCGGCGTCACGCCCGGCATGTCGATTGCCCGCGAGGAGATCTTCGGTCCCGTGCTTTCGACACTGACCTTCAGGACGGCGGACGAGGCTGTGGCGATGGCCAATGCCACGGAATTCGGTCTGTCGGCCTCCGTCTGGTCCAGCAATCTCGAAAACGCCCTGCAGAGCATCCGCCGCATTCGCGCCGGCCGCTGCTGGATCAACAGCGTGATCGACGGCACCCCGGAGCTGCCGATCGGCGGCTACAAGAAGAGCGGCCTCGGCCGCGAGCTCGGTCGCTACGGTTTCGACGAATATTCGCAGTTCAAGGGCGTGCATGTCACGCTCGGGCGCCCGGCGCCCTGGTTCGCATAATCCGCTGCTTTCGTGGCGCGAGGAGGAAAATCTCGGCTGGCGTGATCTTTGGTCGGAGCCCGCCAGCCGAGACTTGTTGGGTCTTTTGGACCCGCATTGCACATCCAAAGGGAGGATACGCAAATGAAATTGACCAGGTTGAAAGCCGCGGCGATGGCCGCGGGCGTTGCTACCATGATGGCGTCGACGGCGCTTGCCGCGGACGTCAAGGCCACGATGATCATCTACCTCGATCCGAGTGTCCAGTTCTTTAATCCGGTGGTGAAGGGCGCGCAAGACGCCGCCGCCCAGTTCGGCGTCGATCTCGACGTGCAATATGCCAACAACGATCCGGTGCGCCAGAACGACCTGATCGAAAGCGCGACCGCAAGCGGCGTGGACGGCATTGCCGTTGCGATCTCCTCGTCGGACGCCTTCGACGAGAGCATCTGCGCGGCCGTCAAGGCCGGCATCATTGTCATCGGCTTCAACAACGATGACCTCGACGGCGCCAAGGGCAATTGCCGCCAGGCCTATGTCGGCATGGACGAATTCGCCTCCGGTTATGAGCTCGGCAACCGGATGATCAAGGAATTCGGCCTGAAATCCGGCGATGTCGTCTTCAACCCGCGTGAAATTCCGGAGGCGAGCTTCGCCGTCGCCCGTGGCGGCGGCATCGAGAAGGCGATGACGGAAAGCGGCATCAAGGTGGAGACGGTGCGCGCCGGCCTCGATCCGGCCGAAGCGCAAAACATCATTGCGCAGTTCCTCATCGCCAATCCGAATGTAAAGGCGTTGTTCGGCACGGGTTCCGTCACCTCGACGGTCGGGGCGGGTGCGATCAAGGATGCCGGCGTCGATATCCCGTTCGGCGGCTTCGACCTTGCCGTCGAGATCGTCAATGCGGTGGAATCGGGGGCGATGTTCGCCACGATGGACCAGCAGCCCTACCTGCAGGGCTACTACCCGATCGCCCAGATCGCGCTTGCCAAGAAATACGGACTGACCCCGACGGACGTCGATACGGGGCAGGGCGCCTTCCTCGACAAGTCGCGCATCAGCTCGGTCAAGCCGCTGATCGGCAGCTTCCGCTGACCGGACCTGCGGGAGCCTGCCGGCACGTTCCGGCGGGTTCCCCATTCCCGGGAGCGGCTCCACCTTTCCGGGAATGGAAAGGCCGCTCCAGCTCCTTGTTTTTACGCATTTCAGCAAGGCGCCCTTCGCGCTCTTGCCGGAAATGCTCCAGCGATCGAGTGCCAGACCGTGACACCCATCCTTGCCGACAGTGCCGCGCCCCGTTCGCGCACGAAAAGACAATCCATCCTCAAACAGATCATGGGCATGCCCGCCGGTGCGATCTTCCTCGTCTTCATGGCGTTGCAGATCGCCTGCATCCTGGGCGCGCTGCTCTATCCCGATGAGTTCCGCTATCTCTCACCCCAGAATCTGACGATCCTGATGAAGGCCGTACCGGTGCTCGGCTGCCTGGCGCTCGGCGCCGGCGTGCTGATGATCGCGGGTGAGTTCGACCTGTCCATCGGTTCCGTCTACACCTTCACCGCCGTGTTGATGGCGAGCCTCGTCGGTGCCGGCGTCAGCGCCTTCGTCGCCGCTCCGCTCGGTATTCTTGCGGGTGTCCTGATCGGCCTTCTCAACGGCCAGATCACGATCCGCTTCGGCCTGCCGTCCTTCATCGTCACGCTGGGTGGCCTGTTGTTCTGGCGCGGGGCCGTGCTTCTCTACAACGGCGCGGTGCAGGTGCGCTTCGATCCCGAACCGATCTTCACCAGCCTCTTCGCCGGCACGGTCTTCGGCATCAACGCCGCCTTCGTCTGGATCGTGCTTTTCGTCGTCGGCTTCCATTTCCTGTTGCACCGCCATCGCTTCGGCAATCATGTCTTCGCGACGGGGGGCAACCGGGGCGCCGCCGAGGCGATCGGCATCAACACGAACCGAGTCAAGCTCATCGCCTTCGCCATTGCCGGCGGCATGGCCGCCATGGCGGGCATTCTTGCCACGGCGCGGGTCGGCAGCGTGCAGCCGGGGCAGGGTGCCGGCCTCGAGTTGCAGGCGATCGCCGCCTGCGTCATCGGCGGCCTGTCGCTGCGCGGTGGACGCGGCTCGATCGTCGGCATCTTCCTTGGCGTGCTGCTGATCCACACCATCACCGACGTGCTGCTTCTCCTGCGTGCACCCGGCTTCTATCTCGACATGTTCATCGCGACGCTGATCGTGCTGGCCGCCATCTTCAACCATCTCATCGAGCGGCGAGGCGTGGCGTGATGTCCAATCTTCTCGAACTGCACAATATTTCCAAAAGCTTCGGCGCGCTTACGGCGCTGCGCAATCTCAGTTTCCATATCGGTGAAGGCGAGGTGGTGGGCCTGCTCGGCGATAACGGCGCCGGCAAGTCGACGACGGTCAACCTGATCTCCGGTATTCACAAGCCGACGGACGGCTATCTCAGCGTCGATGGCAGGAAGACGCTTTTCACCTGCCGCTCGGATTCGGCCGATGCCGGCATCGAGACGATCTACCAGCACACCGCGCTGGTCGACAGCCTCTCCATCACCCGCAACATTTTCATGGGCCGCGAACTGACGGACCGTTTCGGCTTCCTTCGGCAGGGCGAGATGCGCGACATCGCCATGGAGGTGTTGCAGAACGCCGTGCATATCTCGGGCATCGATTCCCCGGATACGCTGGTCGGCAATCTCTCGGGCGGGCAGAAGCAGGCCGTCGCCATCGCGCGCGCCGTCTATTTCAAGAAGCGGGTGCTGCTGCTCGACGAGCCGACCTCGGCGCTCTCCGTGCGCGAAACGGAGGCGCTGCTGAACCAGGTGCTGAAGCTGAAGGCGGAGAACGTCTCCAGCGTGCTGGTGACGCACAACATCTACCACGCCTACCAGGTCTGCGACCGCTTCGTGATCATGAGCCACGGCACCAAGGTCTTCGATGTCGCCAAGGCCGACACGACGATCAACCAGCTCACCGAATATGTCGTGCTCACCTGAATTCCATTCGAGAAAGGCAATGCCGTGACCATTTCCGTATCTGTACGCCAGGTCGTAGGACCCGAGGACGCCGCGAAGCGCAACACACAGGGCCTTCGCGATGGCTTCGTCATCGAGGGGATGTTCCAGCCCGGCCGGGTCAATCTCACCTATAGCCATCTCGACCGCATGATCGTCGGCGGCGTGGTGCCGACGGACGATAAACTCGAGATCGGTCACATAGCCGAAACCGGAACCGATCGCTTCCTCGAGCGCCGCGAGGCAGCGATCATCAATATCGGCGGTGCCGGCGTGGCAAGCATCGGCGGCAAGGATTATCCCCTCGGCTTTCAAGAGGCGGTCTATGTTGGCATGGGGGAGGGGATGCTCGGTTTTACGAGCGACGATCCGACCACTCCCGCGCTGTTTTATGTCCTGAGCGCACCGGCGCACCGGACATGCCCGACGGTGCACATCACCCGTGACATGGCCAAGAAGGTGCATGTCGGCTCGGCGGAGGAATCCAACCACCGGACCATCAACCAGTATGTGCATCCGGATGTCTGCGAGAGTTGCCAGCTGCTCGTCGGCCTCACCATGTTCGAGCCGGGTTCCGTCTGGAACACCATGCCGGCGCATGTGCATGACAGGCGCATGGAGGTCTATCTGTATTTCGGCATGCAGGAGGCGACGCGCATCTTCCACTTCATGGGCGAACCCGGCGAGACGCGCCATGTCGTCTTGAAGAACCATGAGGCCGTGCTTTCCCCCGGCTGGTCGATTCATTCGGGTGCTGGTACCGGGTGCTACGCCTTCATCTGGGCCATGGCGGGCGACAACATGAGCTTTACCGATATGGACAAGGTGCCGATGGAAACGCTGCGATGAGCCTGTTCGATCTCTCCGGCCGCTGGGCGGTCGTCACGGGCGCCAATACCGGTATCGGCCGGGCAATCGCGCTCGGACTTGCCGAGGCCGGTGCCGATATCGTCGGCGTCGGTCGCTCGGCCATGACGGAAACCGCAGCGGATGTGAAGGCTGCTGGCCGGCGGTTTGTCGCCATTGCAGCGGATCTTTCCCAGGCCGGCAGCGCCGCGGCCGTCATCGGCAAGGCTCTGGCGGCCGGTGCGTTGCCGGATATCCTCGTCAACAATGCCGGCACCATCCGCCGGGCGGATTCGCTGGATTTCACGGAGGAAGACTGGGATGCGGTGCTCGACACGAACCTGAAATCGGTTTTCTTCCTCTGCCAGGCTTTTGCAAGGGCCGCGCTTGCGGCGGAACGGCGGGCGAAGATCATCAATATCGCCTCCATGCTCTCTTTCCAGGGCGGCGTCCGGGTTCCATCCTATACGGCGGCGAAGAGCGGCCTTGCCGGCATCACCAGGCTCCTGGCGAATGAATGGGCGGCGCGAGGTATCAATGTGAACGCCATCGCGCCGGGCTATGTCGAAACCAACAATACCGCCGCGCTCCGCTCCGATGTTGAACGCAATGCCGATATCCTCAAACGCATTCCGGCGGGCCGTTGGGCGCGACCGGAGGATATGGCCGGGGCGGCGGTTTTCCTTGCGAGCCCGGCATCCGATTACGTACATGGCGCCATCCTGCCCGTCGACGGCGGCTGGCTTGCCCGATGAGAGGTCTCATGAAGCACTATACCTTGCCCGAAGACACCGTCTGGACCGAGGTCGCCCCCGGCAGCCATCGCGCGGTGTTGAGCCACCGCCCCGAAATGATGCTCGTCGCCTTCCGTTTCGAGGAAGGTGCCATCGGCGCCCTGCATTCCCATCCCCATACACAGGTCAGCTATGTCGCCGAAGGCGCATTCGACGTAACCGTGGACGGCGTGACGACCCGTCTCGAGCAGGGAAGCAGCTTCATCGTCGCGCCCGATCTCCTGCATGGGGTGGTCGCGTTGAGGAAGGGCATGCTGATCGACACGTTCACACCGCGGCGCGACGACTTCCTATGAGGGCATGGCGCCATTGATCGCTGCCCAAGCGCCGCTTCGTTGCCGCTTTATTCGCGCATCCCTGCCTCTCGCAATGAGGTCTGTCTCATTGGCGGAGGAGAGGAAAATGGGCTGTATCCGTCATCTGTCGCTTGCCGCGACCGCTACTTTGCTCGCCACCGGCGTGCACACCGCCGATACCCGGAACGAAGAGCTTCAATAAGTCTCCGTGCGCTCAGGTACTTCGCAACCAAATCAAAAAATGCGGACAGAAATGTCGCGAGGCTTTTCGTGACGGAAGCAGCATGCCGATCATGCTGCAGGCAAGGAGCGCGAAGAAGCCTTCCTTGACGTTGAGGTAGAGCCGCCAGCTTTGCCGAGAGTGTGCGACCGGAAGGGTCGGGATAGATGGAAACGTGCTGCAAGGCAGCCTCCAGCGTCTGCCGCACAGCGGGAGCAGGGCCGAGTGGGTTCTCGTTGAGTCGAGTTTGGCGACCCGCCACGGAACCTGTTGGACGGTCGGGGAGAGGGCTTGCCTTTATGAGGATTTTCTGAAATTCTTCTCAAAAATATAATTTATTAATAGACAAGGAATTTTCAGGTGACCCTTTCCGAGAGCCGCCCCACGTCCGCAATATTTCTGACCGGAATTTATGCGGCGCTCTTTCTCTTCGGCTGCGTGGTGTTTCTGACGATCAATCATTTTTTCCCGTCATTTGATCACTCCGTCTCCGGCATCATCGTCATGGTGGTTGCCGCCATGATGCTCATGCTGATCCTGGGTCTGCTCGTGCTGGCCCTCGACCTTGTCATCGCCCGGCTTTCGATCTCGCTCGGCCCCAAGTTCAAGTTCATCTGATTGCCGGGAAGGCAGTCTTGCCTGAATCCCGCACCGTCGAGAGACGAGGGTGAAGTCGGGATTCCGACCCCCAGGGGCATGGCATCGAGAAGACGAGTACACATGTCCATTACGCAGAACATATTGTCCCCCGGGATCATCGCCCAGCTCGCCGCCCCCCGCGACCTTTACCATTCATGGCCGAAGCTGCTGGTACGAACGCTGTTTGCCGCCGTTTTCGCGGCGTTGTTCTGCTGGGCGGCGTGGAAGCTGACCGTCATCGACCCGGCCGATGAGGACAGGATCGGCTACTGGGCCGGCGTCGTGGCCGGTCTGTCCTTGAGCTGCCTCAGCATCATTCCCGCTCTGCCGGGTTTGCGCGCTGGCGGTCGGCCTGCCGTGACGATATCCAAGGCAGGGCTTGCCTTTACCGGCCAACCGCTGGTTCCCTGGGCCATGATCGCCGAAACCTCCTGGCATACGGTAACGTTCCTCGGGTTCCTGCCGATCATGTCCGCTATCCGGCTCCACGGCGCGGATGATGGCCCCATCCCTGTTTTGGGGAAGATCAACTACACGTCGATCGGCGGCCGCTTCCACTCCTTCGACAGCTCCTGCCTCGCCTTCGGCAGCAAGGCATTTCTGGATTACTGCAACCTCTATGAGGCTGCCGGGCGGCAAGAAGCGGCCTGAAGGAGCACTGTCATGCTCTCCATCCCAACCGCAGAACCTGGCGGGCCGAACGGGCCAGCCGAAGCGATGGAGATACGCAGCCGCCCGCCTTGGGCAGCGCTTGCATGGTTGGCGGGCGGCGGGCTGGCCGTCCTCGGCGCAGGTGTGCTGTTTGCGCTGTATCGGCTCGCCTTACGGGACGCTCTTGACAGCCTGCCTGTCGATAAGAGGCTGATTGCTCTTGCGTCTTTCCTGCCCCTGCTGGCCATTCTCCAGCTTCCGACGATCTGGGCCTGGATGACCGGCCCGAGCGCTCTCGTGCTCGGGCCGGCGACCTTCAGCCTGGACGCACGCACAGTCCCCTACGAACACGTCGCCTGTTTGCGCCATGATCACGGCAGGCACCTGACCGATATCGTGCTGCGGGCCGGCCGGCCTATCCGTCTTCACTGGTCGATTTGGCCATGCCACGAACAATGGATCGCCCTGCTGTCCGATCGCACGGCCGGACGACTTCTGTCCGACGCCCGACAAAGGCTTCGGCGGGGCGAGGAACTGGAATTCGGCAGGGCGCTACGTCTCAACCTGCAGGTTCTGACCATCAAGGGACGCCCTATGCCGGTACGCGATATCGCCTTCGTGCACAGTCTCACCGGCTCGGCGGGCAGCGACTGCCGGCATATTCGCATCGGAACACTGGAAAAGACGGCCGAACTCAACATGAGCAAGGTCACCAATCCGCACGTCTTCTTCGCGTTGATGCAGGAACTCGTCGGCGTGGGCGACCCGCCCCAGCGGAACGCAGCACATGGATAATGGAGTAAATATGATGACACCCATGAAGAAGAATACGGCAGGACACTTGGCTAGCCTGTGCCTGGCATCCGCGTTGCTGTCTTCGTCCGGTGCGCGCGCCGATTGCGCGGGCGACTTCGCGCGCGACAACGCCTTCAAGCCGGAAGCCGGCGCCGTTCGGATACTTGAGCGCAAGCTGCCGATGTCTCTGTTGGACGATGGCCGCTGGGTTCCGACATTGAAGCAGGAGACCGTGAACACGGTGTCCGAACTGGTGCCTCCGAATGCGGTGCGCATCTCGTCCGATGCGCTCATTGGCATGGTGGGCCTGGTCGTTCTTGGCGACAAGGGCTGGATCCAGGACGGCAGGGATAGCCCCTGGGAAGCGCTTGATGCTGCACAGAGCAAGGAAGTGGCGGCCGGAGCGTTCAAGACCTACCTGAACACCGATGGCATGAGCGACCTGACATGTTCAAAGCAGGAGCGGGACGGCAAGCCGGTTCGCGTCTATCGCTACAAGACGCCGGGCGACGGTTTCAGCAGCAGCATCAGCACGGTGACCGCCTATTTCGACGACGAGACCGGCCTGCTGCTGGGCGCCGATATCGAAGGCAGCCTAAAAAAGTCGAAGGTGACGCAGACCCTCACAGTCACATTTGATGGCGCCATCAGGATTCAGCCGCCCGCAGGCATCGACTAGGCCGGGCCGCGGCAGAACCGCATTCGTTTTGCTTAAATACAGTCAATTTCAGGAGAACCTTATCGATGGCCGCCGCCGCACCTCAAATTTCCCGCAGAACCGCGTTTCTGATTTTTCTGGCCATGGTGATTGTCGCCGCGCCGGTTCTTTATGCCTACATCGCTTTCTCGGGCCGCTTCTTCACCGCATCACCGGATTGGTGGGCAAAATGGCTGGTCCCGACGGCGATCGCCGCCGCTGTGCTGGCCCTTGCCTCCATTCCTCTCTTTCGCAAGCTTGGCGCGCCCTGGGCGGCGACGTTCGGCGGGTTTCTGTGCGTCATGGGCGTGATCGCGGGCCTCATGCTGTGGTATGTGCCGATGATGCTGACCTTCATGGTGCGCGACGATGTGAGCTGGCCCGCGACCGTGGCGAGCACCGAACGGAGCGGCAAGGACATCAAATGCGACTATCCTTTCTCGATCGACGAAATCTCGCAGAGCTTCTGCGCCGCGAGCGCGGAAGCCTATGCCGAGCTGCGCATAGGCCGGAAAATCGAGATCATCGGGCAGGGGAGCCGGTACGGGATGTTCATAGAGGGGTATAGGCTGGCGGAATAGCATTGCCGCAGCTTGCGTCAGGCGACATGGGGCGAGAAAAGTCGTTGAGTTTGCAACACAAGAGAAGCCTGGCATTCGGGGGCTTGATCGGTCCGCTGGTTGTACCGCTGGGTATGCTGCCCATCATGATTATCGGTGAGCTTTCGACCGCTGATCCGACCGGCCCGCATCTTGCCATGATTTTCGTGGCCCTGCTCGTTTTCGCGTTACCCTTCACCTATGCGGTCACGTGGGTGCTTGTCGTGCCCGCCGCGATTTGGCTGCGGCGCAGACAGGCATTGTCCGCCTTCGGGTTATGCGCATGGTGCGCCCTGATCGATCCCGTCACGGCAAATGTTTACTTACGGCCCTTGCCGGTGAAATCGGAAGCGTCGAGCCTGTTACCTACCTCATATGGGCCAGCTTCGGGCTGGTGTCAGGCGCCGCTTTCTGCCTGGCCTCCGGCATCCCGTTGACGGCGCGGAAATCCTGACGTCCGAGATGGCGCGGCTTGCCGAAATGCCAGCCTTTCCGTTTTTCCTGTCACGCCCCGGCGTTCAGCCGACCTTCTCCATGATCGGCGGCACCTGCACGATCCTGAGGTCCGTCGCGCCGGAATCGATGATATCGAAAACGGCTTCGAGCATTTTCGGCACATCCTGCCGCACCATCTCGATATGGTCGCCGAGCATGGCGACGAAGGGATCCCAGTCGAAGCATCCGAGATGCGGCATGCGCTCCGCATAGTGGCCCGAACGGCGGATCCACCGCATCACGCCTTCCAGCGAGATCGTGGAATTGACGAACATGCCGCGTGGCAGGTCGCTCGTTCGCTCGGCAAGCTGCCGCATCGCGCTTTCCGCCTTTTCCGGTGCGTAGCCACAGGTCTGCACCAGGGCCTCATCGACCGCGATGCCGGCCTGCGCGTGAGCGTCGCGGAAACCGCGCACGCGTTCCATCGTGTTGTGATCCGTGCCGCGGCCGCCGACGAAGAGGAGAGGGGCCTTCACGCCGTATTCCCGTTCGCAGTTGGCCAGCACCCGCCGCGTCAGCTCCAGGGCGCCGCCATAGTTGTCGGAAATGACCGAGGGGGCGCGGGACCCCGGCAGGTCGAGATTGATGGTGCGCACGCCGGCAGCGGCGCAGAGGTCGACGATGCGGTCGGGGTCCGTCGCACCCGTCGCGATCAGGCAGTCGACCTGGTAGGAGAGCATGGCGCGCGCCGCCTCCACCTCCAGCGCCGGATCACGCCGCGTGCAGGTGATGATGGGGAAAAGGCCGCGCTCGCGCGCCAGATTTTCGAACTGTTCGACGATGGAGCCGAAATAGCGGTTGTCGTATTTCGGCACGAGCATGCCGATGATTTTCGAGCGCTCGCGGCGCAGCACGCTCGCCTGCATGTTGAGCGCGTAGCCCTGCTCCTCGGCGAGTTTCGTGATCTTTTCCGCAAGCTTGGCGCTGATGCGCCGCTTCTTCCAGTTGCCGTTGAGGACGGCGCTCACGGCGCTGGCCGAGGTGCCCGCCAGTTGCGCCAGATCATAGATGGTCGTCCTTTTCGTGGGCGTCGTTCTATTCACATGCAGTCTCCGTTTCGAAAGCCACCTTGACACCAATGGGGATTGGTGGCAATTCTTGCTTCATCGATTGAGCAGATGTGCTCAATCGATGAAGTTGCCTGAACAGCAAGGCTGACCCAAGGGAGGAGTCAGACGGAGCATCGACGAACCGGACGTTGTGGCCTCGCCGCAGCGAGCGATGATCCGTGCGCTCATGGCGTGCGGAGGCGGTCGAGCCTGTCGCCCTTGGCGGCTTGAGGTCGCCGGCGAATGAACTGAAATTCAACCGTGGAGGAACCCAATGAAGACGCTTACCATCCTGCTCGCATCGACCGGTCTTGCCCTGTCGCTCGGCAGCGCCGCTTTTGCCCAGGAAAACGCGACCGTCGCCTTCCTGATGCCCGACCAGGCTTCGACCCGCTACGAGCAGCATGACTACCCCGGCTTCAAGGCGGAGATGGAAAAGCTCTGCCCGAGCTGCACGGTCATCTACCAGAACGCCAATGCAGATGTGGCGCTCCAGCAGCAGCAGTTCAACTCGGTGATCGCGCAGGGCGCCAAGGTCATCGTGCTCGACCCGGTCGATTCCGCCGCCGCCGCCGCGCTTGTCGAAATCGCGCAGTCGCAGGACGTCAAGGTCATCGCCTATGACCGTCCGATCCCGGACAAGCCGGCCGACTACTACGTCTCCTTCGACAACCAGGGCATCGGCAAGGCCATTGCGCAGTCGCTGGTCGATCATCTGAAGGCCAAGGGCGTTCCCGATGGCGCCGGCGTGCTCCAGATCAACGGCTCGCCGACCGATGCGGCCGCGGGCCTCATCCGCGACGGCATCCACGAGGCACTTTCCGCTTCGCCCTACAAGACGCTCGCAGAATTCGATACGCCGGACTGGGCGCCGCCGAAGGCGCAGGAATGGGCCGCCGGCCAGATCACCCGCTTCGGCGACGAGATCAAGGGTATCGTGGCTGCCAACGACGGTACGGGCGGTGGCGCGATCGCTGCGCTCAAGGCCGCCGGCGTGAAGGAAATGCCGCCGGTGACGGGCAATGACGCGACGATCGCGGCGCTGCAGCTCATCATCTCGGGCGACCAGTACAACACGATCTCCAAGCCGTCCGAAATCGTGGCGGCGGCTGCGGCGAACGTTGCGGTCAAGCTGCTCAAGGGCGAAGCCCCGGAGGCGACCCACAAGCTCTACGAAACGCCTTCGCAGCTTTTCGTTCCGGCGGTCGTGACGGCGGAGAACATCAAGGCCGAGATCTTCGACAAGGGCATCAACAAGCCGGAAGAAGTCTGCACGGGCGAGTATGTTGAAGGTTGCCGCAAACTCGGCATCATCAACTAATTCAGCCCATCGTGTCCGGCCGTGGCCTCCCGCGGCCGGACACTTCGATCCGTCGTAAGGTCTTTCTGAAGGTTCTAGGGGCCATGACAGCCACGCATAGTCTGCCCGCCAAGGGGCAATCGGTGATACGTCTCAGCGGCGTATCCAAGAATTTCGGGGCCGTGTCCGCGTTGACGGATATCGAGCTGGACGTGAAAGCCGGCGAGGTCGTCGCGCTGGTCGGCGATAACGGCGCCGGCAAGTCGACGCTGGTCAAGGTGCTCGCCGGCGTGCATCAGCCGTCGTCCGGCACCATCGAGTTCTGCGGCCGGCAGGTCTCGCTCGACAGCCCCGCCAAGGCGCTGGACATGGGCATCGCCACCGTCTTCCAGGATCTCGCGCTCTGCGAGAACCTCGATGTCGTCGCCAATCTCTTCCTCGGCCATGAAATGTCGCCCTGGGCGCTCGACGAAGTGGCGATGGAAGTGCGCGCCTGGACGCTGCTGCGCGAGCTTGCCGCGCGCATCCCCTCGGTTCGCGAACCCATCGCCTCGCTTTCCGGCGGCCAGCGCCAGACCGTCGCCATCGCCCGCTCGCTGCTGCTCAATCCAAAGCTCATCATGCTGGACGAGCCGACCGCCGCCCTCGGCGTGGCGCAGACGGCCGAGGTGCTGAACCTCATAGAGCGCGTGCGCGATCGCGGCCTCGGCGTCATCATCATCAGCCACAACATGGAGGACGTGCGCGCCGTAGCGGACCGCATCGTCGTGCTGCGGCTTGGCAAGAACAACGGCGTCTTCACGCCTGAATCGTCCAACCAGGACCTCATTTCCGCCATTACCGGCGCCACGGACAACTCCGTCTCGCGCCGCGCCGACCGCAAGGCCGGTGAAGCACAGGAACATCACGGGGGCGCCGCATGAGCCAGAATTCCTCCCAGCCGATGCTTGACCGCAGCGATGAGCGCGTGCGCCACGACGACAGCCTCGCCGCGATGGCGAGAGGCTTTGTCGACCGCGTGCGCTCCGGCGACCTCGGCATGCTGCCCGTCGCCGTCGGCCTTGTCGTCATTTCCATCGTCTTTTCCGCGCTGAACCCGATCTTCCTCGCGCCGAATAACCTCGTGAACCTCCTCTTCGACTGCGCCACCGTCGGCGTCATCTCGCTCGGCATCGTCTGCGTGCTGGTGCTCGGCGAGATCGACCTGTCGGTCGGTTCGATGAGCGGTCTGGCCTCGGCCATGGTCGGCGTGCTGTGGGTCAACCAGGGCTGGCCCATCGTCGGCGCCATCCTCGCCGCCCTCGTCGTCGGCGCAGGCGTCGGCCTGCTCTATGCGACGCTCTATAATCGCCTGGGCATGCCGAGTTTCGTCGCCACGCTTGCCGGCCTGCTCGCCCTGCTCGGCATGCAGCTTTACATCCTGGGTCCCACCGGATCGATCAACCTGCCCTACGCTTCCGCGCTGGTGCGCTTCGGCCAGATCCTGATCATGCCCGACTGGCTGTCCTACTCGCTGGCCCTGGTGCCCGGCCTGGTGATGGTCGGCCGCGGCCTTCGTACCCGCAGCCAGCGGCTCGCCGCCAATCTGTCGGCCCAGCCGATGCGCGCGCTGATCCTCAAGGCGGCCGTGCTGACGGCCGCGCTGGAGGCCGCCATCTTCTATCTCAATCTTGGCCGCGGCATTCCGTGGATGTTCGCCCTCTTCGTCGCGCTCGCCGTCATTCTCAACTATGCGCTGACGCGCACGAAGTGGGGCCGCTCGATGTTCGCCGTCGGCGGCAACAAGGAGGCGGCGCGCCGCTCGGGCATCAATGTACGCCGTATCTACATGAGCGCCTTCATGCTGTGCTCGACGCTGGCGGCGCTCGGCGGCATCCTGTCGGCCTCGCGCCTTGCCTCCTCCAGCCAGCAGGCCGGTACGGGCGACGTCAACCTCAACGCCATCGCCGCAGCCGTCATCGGCGGCACCAGCCTCTTCGGCGGACGCGGCAGCGCCTATTCGGCGCTCCTCGGCATCATCGTCATCCAGGCGATCTCGAACGGCCTGACCCTGCTCAACCTCTCGTCCTCGCTGCGCTACATGATCACGGGCGGGGTCCTTGCCATCGCCGTGATCGTCGACTCGCTCGCCCGCCGCTCGCGCGTCAGCCACGGCCGCGCCTAACAACACTGGAATGGAGTTTTCGACCATGGCTGACCTCATGAAGGGAAAGATCGCCGCCATCACCGGCGCCGCCTCCGGCATCGGTCTCGAATGTGCAAGGACGCTGCTGGCCGAAGGCGCGAAGGTGGTGCTCGTCGACCGTGCGCAGGACAGGCTGGAGCAGCTCTGCGCGGAACTCGGCCCCAATGCCCTGCCGCTCGTCGTCGACCTCTTGAAACCGTCCGAAGTCTCCGGAATGCTGCCGCGCATCCTCGAGATCGCCGGCGGTCTGGATGTCTTCCATGCCAATGCCGGCGCCTATATCGGCGGGCCGGTGGCGGAGGGCGACCCGGACGCCTGGGACCGCATGCTGAACCTCAACATCAACGCGGCCTTCCGCTCGGTCCATGCGGTGCTGCCCTACATGATCGGGAAGAAGACGGGCGACATTCTCTTCACGTCGTCGATCGCCGGCGTCGTGCCCGTCGTCTGGGAGCCGATCTATACGGCCTCGAAATTCGCCGTGCAGGCCTTCGTGCATTCGACGCGCCGGCAGGTGGCGCAGCATGGCGTGCGCGTCGGCGCCGTCCTGCCGGGACCGGTCGTCACGGCGCTGCTCGACGACTGGCCGAAGGAGAAGATGGACGAGGCGCTGGCGAACGGCAGCCTGATGCAGCCGAAGGAAGTGGCCGATGCCGTGCTCTTCATGCTGACCCGGCCGCGCAACGTCACCATCCGCGACCTCGTCATCCTGCCCAACAGCGTTGATCTCTAAACGAGCGGGGAGACCCATGAACACGCCTTCCTCCGCACGCCCCGCGGGCGGCGACCGCTACCTCGTCGGCGTCGATGTCGGCACGGGCAGCGCAAGAGCCGGCCTTTTCGATCTCTCGGGCCACATGCTGGCCTCGGCGAAACGCGATATTTCGCTGTTTCGCGAACCGGGCGCGATGGTCGAGCAATCCAGCACGGAGATCTGGGCCGCCGTCTGCGCTTCGGTGCGCGAGGCTGTCGGGAAGGCAAATATCGCGCCGGATCAGGTGGCCGGAATCGGCTTCGATGCAACCTGCTCGCTGGTCGTGCTCGGGGAAGGGGGCAGGCCATTGCCGGTCGGCCCTTCGGAAGACCCGGCGCGCGATATCATCGTTTGGATGGATCACCGTGCGGTGGAACAGGTCGAGCGCATCAATGCCGGTGGCTATGACGTGCTGCGCTATGTCGGCGGCATTATCTCGCCGGAGATGGAGACGCCGAAGCTGCTGTGGCTGAAGGAAAACCGTCCCGCGGTCTTCGATGCCGCCTGGCAGTTCTTCGATCTCGCCGATTTCCTGACCTGGCGCTCGACGGGCGACCTTGCCCGCTCCACCTGCACCGTCACCTGCAAATGGACCTATCTGGCGCATGAGAGGCGTTGGGACCCGAGTTATTTCCACGGTATCGGCCTTGGTATCCTCGCCGATGAGGGGTTTGTCCGCATCGGTCAGCGTGTCGTCGAACCCGGCACGCCCCTAGGCAAGGGCCTGACCGAACAGGCGGCCGCGGAGCTCGGCCTTGCCGTCGGCACGCCCGTGGCCGCCGGCATGATCGACGCGCATGCGGGCGGGATCGGCACCGTCGGTGTGGACGGGCCGCCGGAAAACAGCCTTGGCTACGTTTTCGGCACGTCCTCCTGCACCATGACGTCGACCCGCGAACCGGTCTTCGTGCCCGGTGTCTGGGGGCCGTATTTCTCCGCCATGGTGCCGGGCATGTGGCTCAACGAGGGCGGCCAGTCGGCGGCAGGCGCGGCCATCGAGCAGCTCCTGTCCTTCCATCCCGCCGCAGGCGAGGCCGCCGCGCTGGCGAAGGCGCGGGGCCTTGCGCTGCCGGTGCTGCTGGCGAAGCTTGCCGAGGAGAAGGCAAAGACGCTTTCGGACGTGGCGGCGCTGGCCGAGGGCCTGCATGTCGTGCCGGAATTCCTCGGCAATCGCGCGCCCTTTGCCGATCCCCATGCCCGCGCCGCCATCGTCGGCCTCGGTATGGAGCGCGATCTCGACAATCTCGTCGCGCTCTATATCGCCGGCCTTTGCGGCATCGGCTATGGCTTGCGCCAGATCATCGATGCGCAGGCTTCGGTCGGCGCATCCATCGACAAGATCGTCATCAGCGGCGGTGCCGGCCAGCTCGATCTGGTGCGCCAGCTCCTCGCCGATGCCACCGGCAAGCCGCTGCTTGCCACGCGTGCCGAAGAGCCTGTCCTTCTCGGCGCCGCCATTCTCGGCAGCGTCGCCGGCGGTGCGTTCCCGGATGTGGGGGCGGCCATGGCGGCTCTCTCGGCGACCGACCGCACTTACCAACCCGCCGGTGCCGAAACTGCCGCGCTGCACGCCAGGCGCTATGATGCCTTCCGGCGGCTGCAGAGCCTTGCGCGCGAAATCCGTTAGCCGTTGAAGGCACCGGTGCGCCGGTTGTTTTCCGGTGTGGATCCTGCCCTGCCGGGCGTTCTCGAGATCGGTGACCGCCGAGGCACAGCCTCGCCAGTGTGCCATCAGCGCAGTTACCGCTGAGGCCGATTGACAATTCCCGTTACTTGATGCTTCATACATGAAAGCGCTTGCATTGTATGACTTCCGGAGAAAATTGTCCGAATGTCATAAATGTGCCCGCAAATGTGCACTCCTGTTCAGGATGATTGGTGAAGCGACGTGCGGCGCGACGAAAAAGTAGCGCTTTCATGCGATTTACCCTTGATGCGGACAGGCGCCATTGCAGGCGGTCTCTCGGTCAAGGCGCGGAAGTGATACAGCTCGCGGACCGCAATGGCGGGAGCGTGGATTTCAAGTGAAGATGAGTAACTCTCAAAGGAAGAGATCATGCGGAAATGGGTAAGTGGGGTTGCGGCTTTTGCGTTGGCGCTGTCGGCGGCCGCATTCGCGAATGCCGAGGAAAAGACGCTGACGATTGCGACGGAAGGCGCCTTCCCGCCCTTCAACATGACGCGATCGGACGGCACGCTGGACGGTTATGAAATCGATCTTGCCAAGGATCTGTGCGCCCGCATGGAAGTGAAGTGCGAGATCGTCACCCAGGATTGGGATGGCGCTATTCCCGCCTTGCTGGCGCGCAAGTTCGACGTGCTCATGGCCGCCATGTCGATCACCCCGGAACGGGAAAAGATGGTCGATTTCTCCATTCCCTACCAGCTTGGCCTGATGGGCTTCGGCGTCATGGCCGGTACGCCGCTCGCCGATCTGCCGGGCACTGGCGAGGCCGTCAACATCGGCTCCAACCCGGAAAAGTTCGCTGAAGTCATCGAGAAGTGGAAGCCGCTTCTTCAGGACAAGATCATCGGCGTGCAGAGCGGCAGCAGCAACTCGATTTTCCTGGAAAAGTATCTGAAGGATGTCGTCGAGGTCCGTGAATATCCCTCGACCGAGGAACATGACCTCGATCTTCTGGCGGGACGCGTCGATGCGGTCTTCGCGGCATATCCCGTGCTGATGGGCGATATGGAGAAGCCGGAATTCAAGGATATGAAAATCGTCGGCACGGGCGTACGCGGCGACGTGTTCGGCAAGGGCGCGGCGGCCGCCTTCCACAAGGGCGATACCGAGCTGAAGGCGAAGTTCGACAAGGCCATTCAGGCCGCTATCGACGACGGCACGATCAAGGCGCTCAGCATCAAGTGGTTCAAGAGCGACCAGACGCCTTCGAACAACTGATCGACGGCGCAACAGAGCAGGACAGAAGCCCGGTATTTGCATATGCCGGGCTTCATCTTTGAAAACACCCGCAGGATTTCCCTCCATGTCCACGCATATCAACGACACCGACCGCCTTATTGCTGACCTCGCAGCGAGGGAAGAGCCGCATCTGATCGGAATCCGGCGGGACATCCACGCCCATCCCGAAATCGGCTTCGATGTCGAGCGCACGGCGGGTGTGGTGGCGCGGGAGCTTTCGCGCCTTGGTATCGACCACGAGACCGGCGTCGGCCGGACCGGCGTCATGGGCATCATCGATGGCGGCCGGCCCGGCCCGACGCTTCTGCTGCGCGCGGACATGGATGCCCTGCCGATTCTTGAGGAAACCGGCCTGCCCTATGCCAGCACGATCGAGGGGCGGATGCATGCGTGCGGCCACGATCTCCACACCTCGACGCTGATCGGCGTGGCGGCCGTGCTGAAGGAAATCGCCCCGCGCCTTTCCGGCAGGGTTAAGCTGATGTTCCAGCCAGCGGAGGAGACGCCGGAAAGCGGCGCCAAAGCGATGATCGAGGATGGTATTCTGGAAGGCGTCGACATGGCGCTCGGCTTTCACAATCATCCGGACGAGCCGACCGGCATGTTCAGCTATATCGATGGCAACGCGAACGGCTCGTGCGATGAATTCGAGATCACCGTCCATGGCCGCTCCGGCCATGCGGCTCACCCCGACCAGGCGGTGGACCCGGTCGTGGCCTCGGCGCATCTCGTGCTCGCACTGCAGACCATCGTGTCGCGCGAAACCAATCCGATGCATCCCGCGGTGCTGACGATCGGCGCCATCCACGGAGGCGACGCATTCAATGTCATCCCTGAAAGCTGCCGGTTGAGCGGCACGGTGCGGTGCCAGGACCGGGCGGTGCGCGTTGCCATCGACGAGGCGATTCATCGCCAGTGCCGGGGGCTGGAAGATCTGTTGCGCGTAAAATGCAGCGTGAACTACATGCGCAACCTGCCGTCGCTTCATCACGACGACAGGATCGTCTCGACCGCCATGGCGGCCATTGCCGATCATTTCGGCAAGGATGCGATCATGAGGCGCGCGCCGAGCCTCGGTGCCGAGGATTTCTCGCTTGTCGGTGAGAGGGTGCCGGCGTTCCAGCTCGGTATCGGCTCACAGGCCAGGGGGCGGAACGATTTTCTGCACAACGGGGATTATCAGCCGGATGAGGCCTGTATCCGCCTTGGCGTCGTGGCGCTCTCCTGCGCCGCCGTCCGCCTGCTCGACGATGCGGGTGCAAGGGGGTAGACGCGGCTCTTGGGGCCGGCAGATGCCGACTGGCCCTGGAGGATGCTCTGCCGTCTCGAAGTGAAGGCCGAAGCGGGGGATGACGTCCGCGCTTCGGTTCCTGACATGCCGTGCGCGAGGGCGCTATTGGCGGCGTGAGCTTCGCCGCTTGATCAGGTCGAAACCGATGTCCACCCGGGTAACGCTCGGCCGCTTCCCGGCGATCGTGTCCAGCAGCATCTGCACGGCCTGCGCGCCCATCTCGTGCCGGAAGGTTCTTACGCTGCTGATCGGCGGGTTCGTGACGCTCATTATCTCCAGGTCGTTGAACCCGCAGATGCCCAGCCGGTTTGGTACGTCGATATGCCGGCGCTGGCTCTCGAAGAGGACGCCGAGCGCCAGGTCGTCGTTGTTGCAGAACACGGCATCGACATCCGGCGCTATCGAGAGCAACTCGCTGAACAGTACGCAGCCAAGCCCGACCGTCGAGGGCTGCGGGGTCGTTACGATCAGCTGCTCTTCGTAAATCCCGGCTTCCTTGAGCGCGTCGGCGAAGCCATCCAGACGCCGCTGGGTACGCGGGTCCATGCGTGCGCCGATAAAGGCGATCTTTCTATATCCCTGCTCGATCAGGTGGGTGGCCGTGGCTCTGGCGCCCGCCCAGTGGGAAAACCCGACCATCATGTCCACGGGATCGTCGTCGATCTCCATGATCTGCACGATGGGGCACCTGGCGCGCTCGAGCAGCTTGCGCGCGGCGGGGGACTGGTCGATGCCCGTGACGATCAGGCCGGCGGGACGCTGGCTGAGGAAGACCCGCAGGAGCTTTTCCTCCTGCAGCGGCGAATAGTGGGTATTGGCCAGCTGCACGTCCATGGAGGAGTTGCGCAGCACGGAATAGATGCCGCGCAGCACATCGGAAAAGACGTTGTTGGTGACGGACGGGATGAGGACGCCGATCACGTTCGTCGCGGCGGAGGCGAGCGCCCGCGCCGCCGGGTTGGGAACGTAGCCGAGCTGGTCGATGACCTCCTGAATCCGGCCGCGCAATTCGGCGGAAACCAGATCGGGCGCGCTCAGCGCACGCGATACCGTCGCCGTGCTGACGCCCGCCAGCTTGGCGACATCCGCCAGCGTCGCGTTGCGTTCTCCCACGCGCTCCCCCTGTCGATGCGGTTTGTCCAAATCAGTCCGCCCTGTGTGTCCAATTTCGCGGCAAGAGTCCATGGTGCTTCGCTCAAAAGTATTTTGCATTGACAAGGCCGCATGCTTGCGACATTAAATGTAAGCGCTTCCATTTGGGAGGGCGAAGATATTTTCATGCGGGGCCAGGTATGACGCAGGTTGGGAGAGTCGGTCGTCGTTTCGACCATATCCTGGTCATGGGGGTGAGTGGTTCCGGGAAAACGTCTGTTTCTCAGGCTATTGCCGCAAGGCTTGGTGGTGTTTTCGTCGAGGCTGACGACTATCACCCGCAGAGCAATGTCGCCCTCATGTCTTCGGGGCGCCCGCTGACGGATGCACATCGCTGGCCTTGGCTGGAAGCGGTTTCAGGCGCGGCTGCGGATGCGCTGGCGATGTCGCGGGGGCCTGTCGTCGTGGCCTGTTCCGCGTTGAAGCGGGCCTATCGCGACCACCTGCGTTCGGTCCTCGGTCCATTGACGATCGTGCATCTCGACGGACCGGCCGATCTCATCGGCCGCAGGCTGGAATCGCGGCACGGGCACTTCATGTCCGCGAGCCTGCTGCCGAGCCAGTTTGCCACGCTGGAGGCGCTCGGAGAGGACGAGACGGGTGTCGTCGTTTCTACCGACGAGCCGGTCGAGAGGATCGTTGACCGGGTCGTCGCATGGCTGGCCGAAGGGCGTGCGGCCTGACGCGTATCGAATAACGGGTGCTGCGCGCACCCTGGCAGGAATGATCGGCCCGAGGGGCCAGGAGGATACTATGAGTGGGGAACTCTGGACGTGGACGGCCACGCAGATGGCGGCGGCTATTCAGGCGCGGCAGGTCTCGTCCGTGGAATGCGTCGAAAGCTGCATCGGGCGCATCGAAGCCGTCAATCCGTCGGTGAACGCGATCGTCGATCCGCTTTATGACGAGGCGCGGCGCGGCGCCGAGGCCGCCGACAAGGCGCTTGCCCTCGGTGAGGGCGTCGGGCCGCTGCATGGCGTTCCCGCCACCATCAAGATCAATATCGACTATGCGGGGCGGCCGACCACCAATGGCGTGGCGCAGTTCCTGGAGCGTATTCCGGCGGCCGACGCGCCGCTCGTGCGGAAATGGCGCGAGGCGGGCGCGGTCATCCTCGGCCGCACCAATGTGCCGGCCATGTCCTTCGGCCTCTATACCAACAACAAGCTCTACGGCCGCACTTACAATCCGTGGGATCGCGACGTCGGTCCCGGTGGGTCCAGCGGCGGCGCGGCCGTATCCGTCGCCACCGGCATGGTGCCGCTGGCGCACGGCAACGACAGCGGCGGCTCCATTCGCTACCCCGCCTACTGCTGCGGCGTCTTCGGCATGCGTCCGACTTTCGGCCGCGTTCCCCACTACAGCAGCACCGCGCCCAGCGAGTCGGCGATCATGTCGCAGCTTGCCGTCTGCAATGGTCCTTTCGCCCGCTCCGTCGATGACCTGCGCATCGCGCTGAACGCCATGTCCGGTCACGATCCGCGCGATCCCTGGTCGTCCTTCGCGCCGATCCCGGAGAAGGCGGCGTTCGAGCCGTGCCGGGTCGCCGTCCTGGCGGAGCTTCCCGGCGTGAAGAGCGATCCGGAAGTCGTGGCCGCTGTCCGGCAGGCCGCGGGCTGGCTGGCCGACGCCGGCTACGAGGTCGAGGAATGCGCGCCGCCGCACTACGCCGAGGCCTCTGTGCTGCGCGACAAGCTGCTTATCCACGAGCTGCGCATCCACAGCCTGCCGATGATCGAGGCCAGCGCGCCGCCGGAGGAAGTCAACGAGGCGCGGGCGCTGCTGGCCGCGACGCCGACCGTCGATTTCGAGGAGTTCCGCACCGGGCTCGCCCGTCGCACGACCATCCTGCGCGAGTGGCTCGCCTTCATGCAGACCTATCCCATCGTGCTGACGCCGACGACCTGGCGCAAGCCGCAGCCGCTCGGCCTCTATGACAACCCGGTGACGATGACGCCCGAAGAGGTGCTGGAGCTGTCGCCGCTGCATGTGGTGCCGCTGCTCGGCCTGCCGACGCTGGCGGCTCCCACCGGATTGGTCGACGGCGTGCCGATGGGCGTCCAGCTCATGGGGTCGCTCTACCAGGAGGAGCGCGTGTTCGCCGCCGGCCAGGTGCTGGAGCGGCACTGCCTTGGCATGATGCCGACCGATCCCGTTTCGAGCCGGTGACCGTCGGCGCGGGTAGCTCGATTTTCGAGACAACGACCGGACCCCGGAGGAGGGGTTCCATGCATGCGACGGCGGTACGTCCGCCGGAGCGCTCAAATTCACTGCAGGTGAACAGGGACTGGAACAGGCGCCGTCAGTGACGACGGTTCCGGAAAGACCAGTCTAAACGGAGCCGGAAACGGCAGGAGAGAGGGAACGAGAATGCTGAAAAAACTGACACTGGCCGCAATGCTCAGCCTTGGCGTGGCCACCGGGGCGCTGGCTGCGGGCGAAATCCACGGCGGAACGCTCGTCTTCACCGCGCCTTACGGATCGAGCTTCGCGACGCTCGACGTGCATGCAAGCGCGAACACGCAGGAAGAGTTCATCACGCAGGCCATCCACCGCGCGCTCTATAGCTGGAACTCCATCGAGAACAAGCCGGTGCTGGAGCTGGCGGATTCGGAGGACGTTTCCGAGGACGGCCTCGTCCACACCTATCATCTGCGCAAGAACGCCGTGTTCCACAACGGCAAGCCGCTGACGGCCGACGACATCATCTACAGCTACAAGCGCATCGCCAATCCGAAGAACGCCTATGCGGGCGCAAGCGTCATCGCGACGATCAAGGGTGCGGACGACTATATCGCCGGCAAGGCCGACGAGATCTCCGGCCTCAGGAAAATCGACGACAACACGCTCGAAATCACCCTGGCCGCTCCGGTCAATCCCGGCTTCCCGCTGATGCAGAACACGACGGTCATCTATCCGTCGAATGTCGAGGACGAATCCGTCTTCGGCAAGACCCCGATCGGTCTCGGCGCCTTCGCCTTCAAGGAATATGTGCCGGGTTCGCAGGTCGTCGTCGAGAAGTTCGACAAGTATTACGAGGAGGGCAAGCCCTATCTCGACCGCATCAACATCGTGCTGATGGGCGAGGACGCCGCCCGCGACGTCGCCTTCCGCAACAAGGAAATCGACGTCTCCATTCTCGGGCCGGCACAGTACCAGGCGTACCAGGCCGAAGAAGGGCTGAAGGACCACCTCCTCGAGGTCGCCGAGGTCTTCACCCGCCATATCGGCCTCAACCCGAATTTCGAGCCTTTCAAGGACAAGCGCGTGCGCCAGGCGATCAATCACGCCATCAACACGCCGCTGATCATCGAGCGCCTCGTCAAGAACAAGGCCTATCCGGCGGTGGGCTGGCTGCCGATCTCCTCGACGGCCTTCGACAAGAACAAGGCCGCCTATGCCTATGACCCGGAAAAGGCAAAGGCCCTGCTGGCCGAGGCCGGCTATCCCGACGGCTTCGAGTTCGAGGTGACCGCGACCTCCAACGAGAGCTGGGGCGTGCCGATCGTCGAGGCCATCCTGCCGATGCTGAAGAAGGTGGGCATCACCATCAAGCCGAAGCCGGTGGAAAGCTCCGCGCTCATCGAGGCGGTGACGACCGACAACTTCCAGGCTTACATCCTGTCGAACCTGACCGGCCCCGATCCGCTGAACACCATGCGTTGCTTCCATTCCAAGACGACGCAGGCGGCCTGCAACTATACGAAATATGCAAGCCCGGACTTCGACAAGCTCTACGAAGCGGCCCGGCAGGAGCGTGATCCGGCCAAGCAGATCGAACTGCTGCGCCAGGCCAACAACCTCGTGCAGGACGACGCGCCGGTCTGGTTCTTCAACTACAACAAGGCGGTCATGGCCTATCAGCCTTGGGTGCACGGCCTCGTGCCGAACGCGACGGAACTCGCGGTCCAGCCCTATGACGAGATCTGGCTCGACGAGAGTGCGCCGGACTCGCGCAAGTAAGCCCTGAAAGGTGCGGAGGCGGCGTCACGGCGCCGCCTCCGCATCGATTGCCATGCCCGAAGGGCGACCGGAACGGAACCGCTCATGCTTCGATTTACCCTGCGCCGTATCCTGCAGATCATACCCACGGTCATCGTGGTGGCGCTGCTCATCTTCGTCATCTTCTCCGTGGTGCCCGGCACTTTCGCGGCGAGCCTCTTCGCCGACGGCAAGCGCGCCGCCGACCCGCAGTTGATCGCCCGCCTCAATGAGGAATTCGGCCTCGACAAGCCGCTGATGGGACGCTTCGTGAGCTATGTCGTGGATCTTGCGCATTTCGATCTCGGCACGTCCTTCCGCACCCGCCAGCCGGTGCTCGACCTCATCAACGACCGCATGTGGGCCTCGCTGCAACTGGCGGTCGCCGCCATGGCCTTCGCCCTCCTCATCGGCGTGCCACTCGGCTTCCTCGCCGCACTGCGGCCCGGTTCGCGGCTCGATACGGTGACGATGATCGGCGCCGTTTCCGGCCTCTCCATGCCGCAGTTCTGGCTCGGCCTCCTGCTGATGTATCTCTTCGCCCTGCAACTGAACTGGCTGCCGAGCTTCGGTTATGGCGACGGCTCGTTCCAGAACCTCATCCTGCCCGCCGTGACCCTCGGCGTGACGCCGCTCGCGCTTCTGGCGCGCACGACGCGCGCGGGCGTACTTGACGTCCTGAACGCCGATTTCATCCGTACCGCCCACTCCAAGGGTATGAGCGAGGCGAAGGTCGTGCGCTGGCACGTGGCGCGCAACGCGCTGGTGCTGATCGTCACCACGGTCGGCCTGCAATTCGGCTCGCTGATCGGCCAGGCCGTCGTCATCGAGAAGCTCTTCGCCTGGCCGGGCATCGGTTCGCTGCTCGTCGACAGTGCGGCGATGCGCGATATTCCCGTGGTACAGGGCACGATCCTCGTCATCGTGCTCTGGTTCCTCGTCATCAACACCGCCGTCGATCTGATCTATGCCGCGATCGACCCGCGCATCAAGCAGGAGTGACGCGATGCGCCTCGGTTTCAATTTCTGGCTTGGCGCGGGGCTGACGATGCTGGTCATCCTCGCCGGCATCCTCGCTCCCTGGATCGCGCCCTTCGACCCCGTGCTCGACGCGGACCTGATGAATTCCGAACTGCCGCCGGACGCCACCTTCTGGCTCGGCACGGACGGGCAGGGGCGGGATATCTACTCCCGCATCCTCTACGGCGCGCAAATCTCGCTGACGGTCGGCATCGTCTCGCAGGTGATCAATTCGATCATCGGCGTCACGCTCGGCATGACAGCCGGCTATTGGGGCGGCTGGTGGGACGACCTCGTCAACGGCCTCACCAACGTCATGCTCGCCATTCCCTCGCTGATCTTCGCGCTCGCGGTGATGGCGGTGCTCGGCCCGGGCCTGCCTTCGCTTCTCATCGCGCTCGGCTTCACCAACTGGAGCTGGACCTGCCGCATTGCCCGCTCCTCCACGCTGTCCCTGAAATCGCAGGGCTACGTGCAGGCGGCGCAGACACTCGGCTACGGGGACCTGCGCATCATGTTCACGCAGATCCTGCCCAACATGATGGGGCCGATCCTCGTCATGGCGACGCTCGGCATGGGATCGGCCGTGCTGTCGGAAGCCGCTCTCTCCTTCCTCGGCCTTGGCATCCAGCCGCCGTTCCCAAGCTGGGGTTCGATGCTGACGGATGCGCGCCAGCTCATCCAGCTCGCGCCCTGGGTGGCGCTCTTCCCCGGCCTCGCCATCTTCCTGTCCGTGCTGGGCTTCAACCTTCTGGGCGATGGCCTGCGCGACAGCCTCGACCCGCATATGAGGACACGCAAGCCATGACCGCCCCGCTGCTCGATATCAGGGATCTGCGTCTCGGCGTCGCTGCCGGCGGCGCGGCGCCCCGCCCGCTGCTCAAGGGCGTCTCCTTCCAGATCATGCCGGGGGAAGCCTACGGGCTGGTTGGCGAAAGCGGCTCCGGCAAGTCGCTGACGTCGCTTGCCGTCATGGGGCTTTTGAAGAAGCCGCTCGCCGTCTCCGGCGGGGAGATTCTGTTCAAGGGGCAGAACCTGTTCGCCTTGCCCAAGCGCGAGATGCGGCGCCTGCGCGGCAACCGCATCGCCATGATCTTCCAGGAGCCGATGACGGCGCTGAACCCGCTTTCAACCGTCGGCCGGCAGATCGCCGAAATGTTCGTGCTGCACCAGGGGAAAAGCTGGGACGAGGCGCAGAAGCTGGCGGTCGATGCGCTCGCCAGCGTGCGGGTGCCCAATCCCGACCGGCGGGCGAAGAACTATCCGCACCAGATGTCGGGCGGTCTTCGCCAGCGCGTGATGATCGCCATGGCGCTCGCCTGCAACCCCGACCTCCTGATCGCCGACGAGCCGACCACCGCGCTCGACGTGACGGTGCAGGCCGAGGTGCTGCGCCTCATCAAGGAGCTTTGCGCCGAGCGCGGTACGGCCGTGCTCTTCATCAGCCACGATCTCGGCGTCATCGCCGGCACCTGCCAGCGCGTCGGCGTCATGTATGGCGGGTGCCTCGTGGAAGAGAACGAGACGCAGGCGCTGTTTGCGAACCCCCGCCACGAATATACCCGCGGCCTGCTCGGCGCCCTGCCGCGCCTCGGCAGCCGCAGCCAGCACGGCCGACAGCGGCTGGTCGATATCGACAGCATCATAGCCGACCGTTCGAAACTGACCGAGACCCGCTTCATTGCGCCGCGCGGCGCGGAAGGGAGCCAGCCATGACCGCCCCTCTGTTGCAGGTGGACGACCTGCATGTGCGCTTTCCGATTTCCGGCGGCGGCTTCTTCGGCGCGGGCAAGCGCATGCTGCATGCCGTCAACGGCGTCAGCTTCACGCTCGAGAAGGGCGAATGCCTGTCCATCGTCGGCGAATCCGGTTGCGGCAAGTCCACGACCGCGCTTTCCATCCTCGGCCTTCAGGAGCCGATGGAAGGCACGATCCGCTATCGTGGCCAGCCCCTTTCAGGCCCCGGCGGGCCGGGCCGCATGCAGCGCGCCAAGGCGGTGCAGATGGTCTTCCAGGATCCCTATGCCTCGCTCAATCCGCGCCAGTCCGTGCGCACCTCGCTTGCCGCGCCGCTGCGCCTGCACGGCATCACCGCGTCCTCGGAGATCGAGGGCCGCATCGAGGCGATGCTGAAGAATGTCGGCCTGACGCCCGAGCAGGCGAGCCGCTACCCGCACGAATTCTCCGGCGGCCAGCGCCAGCGCGTCGGCATCGCCCGGGCGCTCATCCTCGAGCCGGAGATCGTCGTGCTGGATGAGCCGGTCTCCGCGCTCGACGTGTCGATCCGCGCGCAGATCATCAACCTGCTGCTCGACCTTCAGGAAAAGCTCGGCCTTTCCTATCTCATGATCAGCCACGACCTCAGCGTGGTCGAGCATATGAGTGACCGGGTGCTGGTGATGTACTTCGGTCAGGTCGTGGAGGAGGGCGGCTGGCGGGAGATCTTCGAAGCGCCGACCCACCCCTATACCCGCCGCCTGATCGCTGCCATTCCCGATCCCGATGCCGCGCTGAACCCGTCGGCGGCGGAGGATCGTTCTGCCGACATGCCCCCGCTTGCCGGCCACCGCTTCGTCTCCGACGGCAGCACGGCGCCGGATGTCTTCACGGTGCCGGCCGCGTCAGAGTTGGTCGAGATCGCGCCGCGGCATCGCGTCAGGCTCGCACGGGCCTGACCGGGGGGCCGGACTGGCCCCTAGTTCTCCGCGCCGCTCGCCTTCCTCGAAGGTGATTAAGTCGAGCGGGCGGAACACAGCGCAAGGCTTGAAGGTGGGGCAGGGTACCCCGCCTGCTCTGGGACGGTCGTGGGCTACGAAGCGCCGACGGCCAGTTTGGCCTGTTCCAGCGACCAGTATTCCATGTCGAAGAGATCGGCCTCGCCGATGGGCGTGAAGCGGCCGTAGGCTTCGGCGGCGTTGATGGCCCGTGTCGCCTGTTCGCAGAGGTCGCCGCCGATCTTCGCCGCCTTCGCGGTCGCCCCAATGGCGTAGACGCCCTTGCCGAGGACCAGAACGACGCGCGGATAGACGTCCAGCATGCGCTTCGGCTCGTTGGTGCGCGCGGCATTTCGCGTGAAGTAGGCCTTGTAGCGGTCGGCATAGGCGGCGAGGGCCGCGGCAATGGCGTCGCCGTCCGCCTCCGGGCCGACAACCATCGGCCAGGGTTTGATGCGGATGACGTGGTCCGGCGTCACCGTGCCGCGCAGGCTGATGGCCTCGACATTGCTTTTGGCGGCATGCTCGCGGATTGCGGCGGTGGAGCGGTAGTCGAGGAAGACGCCTTTGGCGAAGGGGGAGCCGTCGCGGGCAAGGGCCGTTTCCAGCCGAGCACGGAGCGCCACGTCCTCCACACCGTCGCTTTGCTGCGGGCCGGTGAGTGCGACGCCGGCGCGCGCAAGCTCGTCTTCCGCCATGGTGACGAACTCGATCATCAGCTCATAGGAGGCGCGGGCGTCGTTGGCGAAGGTGAAGAGGCCGTGGTTCTCCAGCCAGAGGCCCTCGCAGCCGGGATGGTCGCGGTAGATGCGGTCGGCGACGATGGAAAGGTCGAAGCCGGGCATAACATAGGGCACATAGGCAAGGCGGTCGCCGTAGATGCGCTTGATCGTGTCGCGCATGTCGGGCTGGTCGGCGAGCGCCAGGATAGCGGTTGCGTGGGTATGGTCGACGAAGGCGAAGGGCAGGAAGGCGTGTAGCAGCGCTTCGACCGACGGATTCGGCGCATCCGCCTCGATGAGGCTGGCGCGCAGCAGGGCGACCATGTCCGGGTCGGAAAGTTTCGGCCCGTCGCGGGCCTCGAGCAGCGGGGCAAGGCGCACGGCCGGCAGGCCCGGCGCCTCGATCGTGTCGAGGTCCCAGCCGCTACCCTTGATGTGCATGAGCGCTTCGCCGTCCGCCGTCACCTTGACGGAGGTGTTGCCGCCGCCGTGCAGGACGAGGTCCGGGTCGCCGCCGATGATGCGGGAGGTATAGATGCGAAGGCCGAGGGCTTCGCTCTGTCCGGCCGCGCGCGCGGCCTCCACGTAACGGGCTGCGTCCTCGTCGTTCCAGCGGCTTTTCATGCGGATTGTCCTGTTCTTGAAGTGAAAGCGGCGGGCAGCCGGAGCCGCCCGCCGTTCGTGCGTTATCAGAAGTCGAAGTTGGCGATGTTGTCCTTGGTGAAGACGGTGCGCTCCGGCAGCAGGATGATGCCGTTGCCATCGGCTTCGTAGTCGTAGCCCTGTACCTTGTTGGCCGAGACCTCGACGGTGCCGACGCCGGGGATTTCCAGCTTGTCGCCGACCTTCATCGGGCCGTTCTTCAGGACGTGATCGGCGACGTAGACCGAGATCTTGCCCTGCTGCGTGACGTCCCACAGGCCGAAGCGCTGGATCGTGCCGCGTTCGATATAGGGGCGCATGACGTTCGGCGTGGAGAAGCCGACGATGGTGACGCCCTCGGCGCGCTTCAGGTTTTCCGCTGCCTGCGCTGCGGCCGGCAGGGCGTTGGCGTCGGGCGCGATGATCGCGTCGAGGTCCGGATAGGTCTGGAGGATGCTTTCAGCCGTCTGCAACGACTTCTGCGCATCGTTGTAGCCGTACTGGGTGGTGACGATCTCCCAGCCCGGATGCTCCTTGGCGATCTTCGCCTTGGCCGCTTCCGCCCAGGCGTTCTGGTCGGTCACGGTGGGGCTGGAATAGAAGAAGGCGACCTTGGCCTTTTCCTTCGTCACGCCTTCCGCCGCCATGTCGACCAGCAGGCCGCCGAGCTGCTCGGGCGTGCCCTGGTTGATGTAGTAGCTGCGGCAATCGGGGTTGACATCGCTATCCCAGGTCATGACGAGCACGCCGCGCTCCATGGCGCGCTTGAGCGCCGGGCACAGACCGTCCGGCGAGACGGAGGAGACGATGAGGGCGTTGTAGCCCTGGTTGACGAAGTTGTTGATGAACTGCACCTGGGCGGAGACGCTGGGCTCCGTCGGGCCGTCATAGGTTACCTTCGCGCCGAGCTCTTCGCCGGCCTTCGTCGCGCCGGCACCGCCGGACGTGAAGAAGCCGACGCCCACCAGCTTGGGGATGAAGGCGATCTGATTTTCGGCATGGGCCGTGCCCGAGGCGAGCATGGTGCCGGCGAGAAGCGCCGCGGCGACGGCGCCGGATTTCATGATGTTCTTGATCATTCTCATTCTCCTCCTGAAGTGACTGCCACCCGGTTCTGTCTTCTTTGCCGGGCGACGGCGATGAAATCGGCCAGCATTGCGCTTCCGTGGCGCAATGCGACCGCGATAACCAGCAACCCTCCCGAAAGTGCGCTGGAAATCTGGCTGGGTACGCCGGCCGCCTGCAAACCCTGTTGCAGGTAGCCGATGACGAAGGTGGCGATCAGGGTGCCGAGGATGGATCCCTGGCCGCCATAGATGGAGGCGCCGCCGAGCACTGCCGCCGTGACGGCGGGCAGCAGCGTCGCCGAGCCGAGGTCGACACGGGCCGAGCCGAAATAGGCCGACATGACGAGGCCGGCGATGGCGGCCGCGGCGCCCGTGATGACATAGGTGACAGTCTGCACGCGGGCGACCGGGATGCCGGCGAAGCGCGCCGCGCTTTCCGACTGGCCCGAAAGGAACACGGCGCGGCCGAAGCGGGTGAAGTGCAGGAGCACGACCAGCACGAAGGCGAGCGCGAGGAACAGCGCGAACGGGGCCGGAAGACCGAGGACTTCCGCATAGCCGAAGGCGTTGAAGGCTTCCGGGAAGTTGCCGATGCCCTCGTAGCCGCCTGCGCCGACGAGGCCGGAGGCGACTGTCGCCGTACCCTGGAAGAGATAGAGGCTGCCGAGCGTGACGACGAGCGGCTGGATCTTCGACAGGTGAATGACGGTGGCGTTAAGAAGGCCGCAGAGCGCGCCGGAAACGAGCGCCAGCGCGATCGAGAGCGGCAGCGGTACGCCGTAGAAGGTGGCGACGCCGAAGACGATGGCGGCAAGGCCGATCACCGAGGCGAAGGAGACGTCGATGCCGCCGGCGATGATGACGAGGGTCAGCGGCAGGGCAACGATGCCGATCTGCACGAAATCCGAGGTGCCGTAGATCAGGTTCGCGACATTGAGGAAGCGCGGATTGACGATGCCGAAGATGGCAAGTTCGGCGACGAGCATGGCAAGGAGCGCCGTTTCCCAGCGGAAGATGAGCTTCTTCATCGGCCGGCCTCCACGGTGCGCGCCGTTGTCGTTTCAGCGGATTGGGCGGGGCCGCGCTCGTGCACGGCATAGCGGCGGGCGCGGATGCGGCGGTCGATGATCTGGCGGATGCGCCCGTCGAGCAGCAGCACCGAGAGCAGGATCGCGCCGGCGATGAAGTCGTTCCAGTAGGCGGGGATTTTCAGGAAGACGAGCGCGCTGTCGATGGAGGTGATGAAGATGACCGCGGAAAAGACGCCCGCGACCGAGCCGGTGCCGCCGAGCAGGCTGACCCCGCCGAGCACGTTGACGGCGATGGCCTTCAGCTCGATGCCGTTGCCGGCCTGGTTGGGAATGAAGCCGATCTGCGCGGCGAAGACGAGACCGGCGAGCGCGGCACAGATGCCGGTCGCGACGAAGGCGGTGAACTGCACGCGCTTCACCGGTACGCCGAGATGGTGCGCGGCGGCGCGGTTGTCGCCGACGGCGTAGAAATAGCGGCCGAAGCGCGTTTTGCGCAGCACGAGCCATGCAAGCACGACGAGAACGAGCACGACGACGGTGAGCGCGGAGAAGCCGGGGCCGAGATTGCCGGCCAGCGCCTTGAGGTTCTGCGGCAGGTCCTCGATCCAGCGCCCACCGGTCAGAACGAGCATGATGCCGCGATAGAGGCCGAGCGTGCCGAGCGTGGCGACGATGGAGGGAATGCCGAGATAGGCGACCATCAGCCCGTTGAAGGCGCCGGCTGCGGCCCCCGTCATGAGGCAGAAGACGATGGCGAGCGGCAGGCCGAGGCCGGCATTGAGCGAGAGGCCGAGCACGGCGGCGCTGAGGCCGAGCACCGAGCCGCTGGAAACGTCGATATTGCGCGTCAGGATGACGATCATCGTGCCGAGCGAGATCAGCATCAGCACGAGGCTGTTGGAGAGGACGACCGAGGCCGTCGCGCCGGAGAGATAGCCCGGCGCTGCCGCGCCGATGGCGGCATAGGCGACGACGAGAACGGCAATGAGCGTTGCGACGCGGTTGCGCGCGAAAAGGTCAAGCATGGCGGGCCTCCGAGGCGCCGAAGGCAAGGCGCGCGATGGCGTCCACCGAGATGTCGTCCGTCAGTTCCCCGCCGGACTGGCCGAAGGCCATGACCTCGACGCGGTCGGCGAGCTGTTCGATCTCGTCGAAGTCCGAGGAGATGAGGACGATGGCGACGCCCTCGGCGGCGAGCTTGCGGATGAGGTCATAGATGTCGTTGCGGGCCGCGACGTCGACGCCGCGCGTCGGCTCGTCGAGGATCAGCACCTTCGGCCGGGCGGACAGGCACTTGGCCAGCAGCACCTTCTGCTGGTTGCCGCCCGAAAGGCCGCGCGCCTCCTGGCCGGGACCGGTGCACTTGATGCCCATGCTGGAGCGGAAGTCGTCGAACGCCTTCCGTTCCGCGCCGGGGCGCAGGAAGAAGGGCAGGCGGTGCACGAGATAGGAAGAGACGTTCCAGAAGAGCGGGGCTTCGAGGAAGAGGCCATGCTGCTGGCGGTCTTCCGGCAGGTAGACGAGGCCGCGATCGATGCAGATGCGCGGCGAGCGCTTCTTCAGTTCCGCGCCGTCGAAGACGACGCTGCCCGCCGTCTGGGGGCGCAGGCCGAAGAGCGTTTCGGCGAATTCCGTGCGCCCCGCGCCGACGACGCCGGCAAGGCCGAGGATCTCGCCGGCCCTGACGTCGAGGCTGATATTGCGGAAGCCCTCGCCGCTGAGGCCGCGTACGCTGAGGCGCGGCTGGCCGATCTGCGAGACCTTGCGGCCGGAGCGATCCTTGCCCGAGGTCTCCGTGATCTGCACGCGGCTCATCGCGTCGATGATCTCGGCGTCGCTGTAGCTGTCGAGCGGGCCGGAGAGCACGATCACGCCATCGCGCAGCACGCTGATCGTGCCGCAGATCTCGCGGATCTCGCGCAGCTTGTGCGAGATGAAGAAGATGCCGACGCCCTGCGCCTGCAATTTGCGCACGCGCTGGAAGAGCGCGCTCGTCTCGAAGGGGGTAAGCGCCGAGGTCGGTTCGTCGAGGATCAGCACGCGTGCATCGCGCACGAGGCCGCGCAGGATCTCGACGATCTGCCGCTCGGCGATTTCGAGGGCAGCGGCCTGGGCGTCGAGGTCGAGCGAGACGGAGAGCTCGGCGACGAGCTGCTCGACGCGCGGGCGCAGGGCCTTGGGCGAGGCGGCAAGGCCGAGGCAGATGTTCTCGAGGACGCTCTGGTTGGGCAGGATATGGGCTTCCTGCGGAACCAGATAGAGGCCGAGTTCTTGGGCATGGGCGGGGGAGGCGTGGGTGAGCGGCCGGCCATTGATCTCGATGGCGCCGGAATTGGCCGGGATGACGCCGGACATGATCTTCATGAGGCTCGACTTGCCGGCGCCGTTGCCGCCGAGAAGCGCGTGCACTTCCCCGGCCTGCAAGGCGAGCGAAACGCCCTTCAGCACCGGAACGGCGCCGTAGGACTTCCAGATGTCCGTCAGCTTCGCGACCCTCCCGGCCGCCGGGCTACCCGTCATTCTGCACCTGTTCATATGTAATTCGTGCCAATCATGTGATCATAGTGATGCGAGGCCGTCAATATGCTCAAATCACACGATGCGGCCGCACAAGGCCGATATTGCGCTGCAAAATATGATTTATCTGCGGAAGTCAAGGAATTGCGGCCGCAAAGAATTTTTCGCCGCTCGGATACGTTGACGTATCAAAAGTTTTTTTGTTATTCAAATGATCAGAAATCGACCGAAAGGGCCGCTTGCATGGCGACGGACAACGGGGAATGGAGCTACGCCGATACGGATGAGGAGATTCTCACCCGTATCGCCTGGTATTACTACAACGACGGGCTGACGCAGAACGAGATCGGCGAAAAGCTCAACATGTCGCGCATCAAGGTCTCGCGACTGCTCGAAAGCGGCCGGCGCTCGGGCATCATCCAGGTGCGCATCAATTCGCGCTACCAGGGGTGCCTTGCCTTGGAGCGGCAGATCAAGGAGCGCTACGGGCTGCTCGAGGCCTATGTTGTGCCGCAGCTTCCCGATCAGGACCCGAGCGACCGGCTGGGGCAGGCGGCCGCGCAGTTCCTCATGCAGCGGCTGCAGACGGACGACCTTCTGGCGGTCGGCTGGGGCGCTACCGTATCCAACACCATCCAGCGGCTCGGCCATCTCGCCAACGAGCGCAATATCGGCCTCGTCAGCCTTACCGGTGGCGTGGGCACCTATGTCGACGGCATGCGCACGGCCAATTGGGGCAGCGGCGTGCATCTGGTGCCCGCGCCGCTCGTCGTGCGCGACCCGGACGTGGCGCGCAACCTCTCCTCGGAGCCGGCCGTCGCCAATCTCCTGGACATGGCGCTCAACGCTACCTACCAGCTCGTCGGCATCGGCGAGCTTTCCGCCGCCTCCACTGTCGTGCGCTCCGGCTATGTCAGCCCCGACGAGGTGGAGCCGCTGCGCCGCAAGGGCGCGGTCGGCGATATCCTCTGCCAGTTCTACAACGAGCGTGGCGAACCGCTCGACCTGCCGCTGCACGACCGGGTGATCGGCGTGAAGCTCGCGGCGCTGTCGCGCGCGGAAAAGGTCGTGGCGGCGGCGGGCGGCATCCAGAAGGTGCAGGCCATCCATGCGGCGCTGCGCGGAAAATTCGTCGGCATCCTCATCACCGACGAGACGACGGCCGCCGGCCT
Source organism: Shinella zoogloeoides (assembly GCF_022682305.1). NCBI lineage: Bacteria > Pseudomonadati > Pseudomonadota > Alphaproteobacteria > Hyphomicrobiales > Rhizobiaceae > Shinella > Shinella zoogloeoides. Next base: position 3,193,697 of record NZ_CP093528.1, on the reverse strand, counting down.
CATCGAGATCAAGGACTGAACCCATGACGACTTCCTATCTGCTGGCCGTCGACGCCGGCACCGGCAGCGGCCGCGCCGTCATCTTCGACGAGAACGGCAACCAGATCGCCAGCGCCCAGCACGAATGGTGGCACAAGGCCGATCCGCGCTTTCCCGGCTCCATGGATTTCGACGTGGAAGGCAATTGGTCGCTGCTCTCGCGGGCGATCCGGCAGGCGATGGCCGAGGCCGGCATTTCGGCTGCTGACATCCGCGCAGTCAGCGCCACCAGCATGCGCGAGGCCATCGTCGCCTACGACCGTGCCGGGAGAGAGATCTGGGCCTGCGCCAATGTCGACAGCCGCGCCGTCAGCGAGGTGCGCGACCTCAAACGCGAGTTCCCCGGCCTCGAACGCGACCTCTATGCCGAGAGCGGTCAAACCTTTGCGCTCGGCGCCCTGCCGCGCCTTCTCTGGCTGAAGCGCAACCTGCCGGACGTCTATGCCCGCATCGACAAGATCAGCATGCTCTCCGACTGGGTGCTGGCGCGCCTTTCCGGTGTCATTGCCAGCGACCCCTCCAATGCCGGCACGACCGGCCTCTATAGTCTGACCAAGCGCGACTGGCTGCCGGAGGCCATGGCGAAGGCCGGCATGCGCGACGACATCTTCCCCGAAAGCGTCGAGCCGGGCACGGTCATCGGCCGCGTCACGGAAAAGGCGGCGGACGAGACCGGCCTTGCCGCCGGCACGCCCGTCGTCATGGGCGGCGGCGACTGCCAGAGCGGGGCTGCGGCCATCGGCGTCGTCAACGAGGGCGACTGCGCGGTGCTCGGCGGCACCTTCTGGCAGCAGGTGGTCAATGTCGGCCCCTCCGTCTCCGACCCGTCGATGGACCTGCGCATCAACCCGCATGTCGTGACCGGTCTCAACCAAGCCGAGGCGATCAGCTTCTTCGTCGGCATCGTCATGCGCTGGTTTCGCGACAGTTTTGGCGCGGAGGAGGTGCTTGCCGCGGGACCGGGCGGCGATGCCTACCGGCTGCTGGAGGAGAAGGCGGCGGGCGTGCCCGTCGGCGCCTACGGCATCATCCCGGTCTTTTCCGATGTCATGCATTACGGCAACTGGTATCACGCGGCCCCGTCGCTCCTGAACCTGTCCATCGACCCGGAGAAATCCGGCAAGGCCGCGATCTTCCGCGCCTTGCAGGAAAACGCCGCCATCGTCGCGGCCCGCAACCTTTCGGCCATCTTCAAGCTCTCCGGCAAGACACCGGACAAGATCGTCTTCGCTGCCGGCGCGTCGAAATCGGCCCACTGGTCGCAGATCCTGTCCGACGCGACGGGCCTTCCGGTCGTTACGCCCGTCGTCAAGGAAGCGACGGCGCTCGGCTGCGCGGCCGCCGCCGCCATCGGCATCGGCCTTCGCCGCGATTTCGTCGAGGCGGCCGAGGGCTGGGTACGCTGGGACAGGCGCTTCGAACCGAACGTCGATCACAAGGCCGTCTACGACGAGGCCGGCGAGCGCTGGGCACGCGCCTATGCGCTGCAGCGCCAGCTCGTCGACGAGGGCGTCACCACGGCGATGTGGAAAGCGCCAGGCCTCTAACCTTTTCATCCGAGATTTAACACAGCAGGGATCAAGACATGCTCATCCAGATGGTCAGCATCAACGTCAAGCCGGGCCATGCCGCCGAGTTCCTGGAGGCATTCCGCATCAACTATGAGGGCACGCGCCAGGAGCCGGGCAACCTGCGCTTCGACGTGCTGCGCAACCCGGAAGACGAGCACAGCTTCGTCATCTACGAAGTCTTCAAATCGCCGGAAGCGCTCGACGACCACCGCAAGACCGCGCACTATCAGGAATGTGTGCGCCGCATCGATCCGATCCTCGCCGGCCCGCGCACCAAGACCTTCTACAATGTCGAGATGGCGGACTTCCTCGGCGCCTGACGGCTAGACGGCGCTAGCGTATGGCCGCCACCTCTTCGAGCAGCCAGTCGCAGAAGCGCGCGAGGGCTGGATTGGTGGCCATGCTCTCCTTCGGGCAGATGAACATGTAGCATTCCTCCGGCTGGAACATATCCTCGGACAGGACGCAGAGTGTGCCGCGCGCGATATCCGCCTCCACGAAGGCGCGGTGCGAGAAGCCGATGCCATGGCCGGACCGGGCCGCGGCGAGCAGCGTGTGCTGGTCGTCGAAGAAGAGGTTCGCGTTGGTGCGCGTTTCCTGCAGGTTGTTGTGGGTGAGCCAGTTCTTCCAGTCGCTGGCATTGCGATAGTGAAGGCGCGCGACGCTCTGGCTGAACAGGAGGTCCTCGCCGCGCGCGACGCTTGCCAGCAAAGCCGGGCTGCACACCGGCACGAGGCGTTCACGCAGAATCTCGATCGCATAGTGGCCCGCCGGCGGGTGGAGGCAGTACTTGATCTGCGCATCCTCCCGCTCCTGTCCGCCGCTGCGTTCCTCCAGATTGCTGAGATGAAGCTGGATGCCGGGATTGCGCTCCAGGAAGCCGGCCATGCGGGGCACAAGCACCTCCATCGCGAAGAAGGGGCCGGTGCGGATGCGCAGGATCTGTGTTCCGTTCTCCTGCCCGATCAGCGACAGGGCGCCCGCGATCTCCTCGAAAGCGCGCGCGCAGACATCCAGAAGGAGGCTGCCCTCTGAGGTAAGCCCGACGCCGCGCGCATTGCGCTCGAGCAGGCGCCGGCCGAGCCGTTCCTCGAGCTGCTTGATTTGGTGGCTCACGGCGCCCTGGCTGACGGCCAGCTCGTTCGCCGCCGCCGTGAAGCTGCGGTGATGGCCCACGGCCTCGAAGGCCCGCAGGGCGCGCAGGTTCGCTAGAAGCTTTCGGCGTTGGCGATCGGTCATGGCATCATGAGGAAAACTAATAATCAGCAATATATCTTTTGCATTGTTGCGCCGCGCCCTCAACAGTAATCCTATCGGTGCAGAATGAAAAACCGGGTGTCCCGTCCGCTGCGATCCAGGAAATTCAAGGTTCTTTCCGATTCCGGCGCCTTGCACGCCGGACGGTGCGTGCGATGGGCAAGCTCGAAATGAACAGCAACGAGGGAACGACGATGAGAAAAATTGCGCTTTATGCATGCGCCGCGATGACGCTTGTCCTTGCCGGCACCGTTTCGGTGAAGGCGGAGACGATCCGCATGGGCGCGGAGGGCGCCTATCCGCCCTTCAACTACGTCGCCGAGGATGGCGAACTCAAGGGCTTCGACATCGATATCGGCAATGCGATCTGCGCCGAGCTGAAGGCCGAGTGCGAATGGAGCGTTAACGAGTGGAGCGGGATCATTCCGGGGCTTCTGGCGAGCAAGTTCGATATCATCGCCTCCTCCATGGCGATAACGGAAGCGCGCATGGAGAAGGTCAGTTTCTCCGATCCCTACTATTTCAACGCCATGCGCTTCGTCGCGTCGAAGGAGCTGGGGCTTGCCGATATCAAGCCGGACCTCGTGAAGGGGCTGGTCATCGGCACGCAGTCCGGCTCCATCGCCGTCGACATGCTCAAGCAGTTCTTCCCCGATAATGAGGTCAAGCTTTACCCGACGCTCGGCGAAGCGTTTCTGGACATGCAGAACAGCCGCCTCGATCTTCTCGTCGAATCCAAGATCGCGAGCGCCGACTGGCTTGCGCAAGGCGAGGAATGCTGCGCCTTCGTCGGTGAGGAGTTCCTTCAGGACGGTACGCTCGGTGCAGGCCTCGCCTTCCGGAAGGAGGATGACGCTCTGCGCGAGCGCGTGAACGCGGCGCTCGCCAAGATCGTCAGCGACGGCACCTACGATACGATCCGCAAGAAATACTTCGACTTCGATATCCGCCAGAAGCCGAGCAATGCGAGCGCGCTTTTCGGCAAGTAGCCGATCCGGCCTGGAAGGGCGCGACGGCAAGGCCCTGTTGCCGGGTCTTGCCGTCGGCGTTTTCGCCGGGTCTGGCTTTCGTGTCGTTTCCGTTGTCGTCCGCCCCCAGGGGCAGGGAAGAATCCGCATGTCCTATCGCGTTGCCATCATCGAGTTCATCAACGAGTCCAATACCTTCACCCTGAAGCGGACCGGCATCGGCGATTTCCATGCGTCGCACTATTTCAAGGGCGACGAGATACCGCGCAATTTCGAGGGGACCGGCTCGGAAGTCGGCGGAGCCATCGAGGTCGCGCGTGCGAAGGGCTGGACGCCGGTCTACATCGTGGCGGCCCATGCCGAGCCGAACGGCATCGTTCGCGAGGAGGCGCGGGCGGAGATCACCGAGGCATGCCTGCACGGCCTCCGTGAGGGCGGTCCTTTTGACGGGGTCTTCGTCGCGCTGCACGGCGCGATGGTCACGGAGACGGACGAGGACGGTGACTGCCAGTTCCTGCGCGCGGTTCGCTCCGTCGTCGGAAACGAGGTCCCGGTGGCCATCACCCTCGATCTCCACGCCAATGTCTTCGACGAGCTTGCCGGCCTTGCGCAGATCTCCATCTCGTTCCGCACCTATCCGCATGTCGATATGCGCGAGGTGGGCATCCGGGCCTGCGAATTGCTGCACGAGACGATGGCTGGGGCGATTGCGCCGAGGCTCGCTCTTTCGCGTCCCCCCATGCTGCTCGGCTGCGACGACGGGCGCACCACCGACAATGGCCCGATGTGCCGCCTGCTGGAGATCGCGGATGCGGAAGCTGTCGCCCCCGGCATCCTCAATGTCTCGATCAATGCAGGCTTTACCGATGCCGATGTCTGGGCGGCGGGACCGAGCGTCGTCGTCACCTATGACGCGGCCGTTGCGCCGGCGGCCCTCGCGGAGGGTATCGGCGGGCGGCTGTGCGACGCCATCTGGTCGTACCGCCACAACTGGGCGCAGCCGGTGCCGCTTGCCGAGTGCATCGCCGCGCTGAAAACCGCCGATCCGGCGGACGGTATCGTCGTGGTGGCCGATTTTTCCGACAATCCCGGCTCGGGTGCCTATAGCGATTGCACCGCCCTGATCGCCGCCCTGCTGGAGGCGGGGGTTGCCAATGCCGCGGCCGGAGCGCTGCTCGATCCCGAGGCCGTGGCCGAGATCGCCGCGGCCGGCGTCGGTGCGGAGGTGACGGTGACGATCGGCGGGCGAACCGACCCGGGGGTCGGCGGCGGGCCGCTGACGGTGACGGGCACGGTGATGGCCGTCAGCGACGGCCGGTTCGTCTTCGAGGGGCCGATGTTCACGGGCCTGCCGGGCACCTGCGGCCGGAGCGTCTGCCTGCGTGTCGGCGGTCTCGATATCATGATCGTTTCCGAGCGCATGCAGATGCTGGACAAGAACATCTTTCGCGCCGTAGGCATCGAGCCGACCGACAAGGTGATCCTTGCGGTGAAATCCATGCAGCATTTCAAGGGCGCATTCGGCCCGATCGCGGCGCGCATGATCGTCACGGATGCCGGCGGCCTCAGCTCGCCCGACCTGACGCGCCGCGACTATCTTCGCCTTCGCCGGCCCGTCTATCCGCTCGATTGCTGACGGGCCGGCTCGTTCCTCCACACCCGCTTCAATATTGGTCGTGCAGCTTCACCCAGCTCATGGTGCCGTTCTCGTTGCGGCCCTTGGGGGCGAGGTCCAGCCAGTTGAAGGCGCCCATCAGCAGCTCGGTGCCGCGATGATAGGTCGAGTAGGTGTGGAAGATGTCGCCCTCGTCATCCCGCGTGAAGACGCTGAGGCCGAACATGTCGGAGGCGTTGCGGATCGTCGTCAGTCCGTAATTGTACGCCGCGCGCCCGGCGGCGCGGTCTTCGGGGGTGAAGGACACGCCGAAATCGTAATTGAAGTCGCGGTCGCCCGCCGAGACCCATGGAAACGTCCAGCCCATGCGCTGCCGGACCTCTTCGATGCGCCGGATGGGGGCGCGCGAGACCGCGACGAAGGCGAGGTCCGCCTGCTCGAAATGCTGCCGGGCCGCATCGGCGTGATCGACCGTGAACGCGCACCCCGGGCAGATATGGTCCGAACCCGGCGTCAGCATGAAGTGGTAAAGGGCAAGCTGGCTGCGATCCCCGAATAGGTCGCCCAGCGTGCATTCGCCCTCCGGGCCGTCGAAGATATAGGGCTTGTCGATCTTCACCCAGGGCAGTTGCCGGCGCTCGGCACGAAGCGCGTCGAGCTGGTGGGTGATGGCGCGCTCCTTGGCGAAAAGCCCCTTGCGGGCCGTGAGCCATTCGTCGCGTGAAACGATGGTGTGTTCCATGGTCAGTCTCCTTGGGTTTGTGTGCGGGGTCAATGAGCGGCCGCATGGCGGCGGGACGCGAGCCTCAGCCAGGGCGGCAGATGAAAGAGGCTCATCAGCAGGTACATCCAGGCCATGCCGTCCATGGGAAGCATGCCGGCGTCCGATACGCAGATCGCCGCCGGGGCGTCCGCCATGACCCATGCCATGGCGGCAAAGGTCGGTGCGGCGGCAAGGGCGAGCCAATCGCCGATATGGCCTGTCTGTGTATCCTTGGTCTTGGCGAGCGTTGCCATCCTTGTGCTCCCGGTCATGTGCGGCGGCTACAAGGCAAAGCTAGATCGGAACGCGCGCGACTTGGGAGTGACAAATGTGACGGGATTCCGGTGTGCGTGCCGGTCACGGCCAGGGCGCCTGCGAAGGCGGGCCGCCAGCGTGCAGGAGTTCAGGCAGGATCGAGAGGCTGGGAGAGACAGCGTCGATAGCCCGGCCGTCGCACCTAACGTCCGATCAGCACGGAGGTTTTGAGCATGTCGTTCATCGTCGACTCGTCGCCGTCGGCATATCCGTCCGGGCAGTTCGGCGCGATCAGCTTTGCGGTGCGTCTGGCGTGGTCGCCCGCCGGGCTGATGTCCTTCACCTCGTCCATTGTGTAGGCCGTGGCGATGTCGCCCGTCAGCGTTCCCTTGGTCGTGACGCTGTCCATGCCCGGAACGCCGCAGACGGTCGTGTAGGCGTAGCCCTCCGCGGTTTTCTCGAAGCGCTTGCTGCTGCACGAGGAGCCGGAAATCTGGTCGAACGCGGAATAGACGGCTTCCGACTTGTCGCCGACGCATAGATGGGTCTTGGTCAGTTCGTCGCCATTCTGCGCCACGTCGGTGAATTCCCACCAGCCGGCGTTCCGTTTCGGCCCGGCGATATGGGCCGTCAGCATGTCGCCCGTCTCGGAAGAGGCTGAGAGCACTTCCTGCGCCATCGCGGGCGCTGCCGCCGCGCACCCGGCGAGAAGAATAACGGCGATACGGGAAACTGCCCATGCCTTCGAAGTCATCGTCCGTTCCTCCTGCGGGGTGCCATCGTCTTTCCGCAAGACTAGCGCGCGCCCGGCTTCGCCGCCAGCCCCGATTCCGGCGCGAGCGTCGCCCGGGAACGGGCGATGGGGAGGGGCACTCCCTATGGCCTCGCTTGGTGTCGAAGGCGCTACGGGAATGTCGCGGCGGCGTTGGCGCTGCGGGCCGACTGCCTGAGTTCGCTGGGGCGCAAGCCATAGCGCTTGCGGAAGACCCGGCTGAAATAGGCGGGATCGTCGAAGCCGAAATCGTAGGCGAGCTGGGTGATCGACGCTTCTCCCTGGCGCAGCATCAAGGCGTCCTTGGCCGCGTCCAGCCTGCGTTCGAGGAGATAGCGGGAGAAGGTCGTGCCGGTGCGCTGGAGGCGTTTCTGGATCGCCCGGGGGGACACGCCCTGGAGGCGGGCCACGTCGGCGATCGAAAAGGTGTTGTTCGACAGGTTGGCGGCGATTGCGGCCTTGATCGCGGCCAGCCGGTCCGGGCTGTCGGCGCGCGCCGCGTCGGCGGCCAGTTCGGCGACGAGGACAGGCAGCAACTGATAGAAGTGGCGGACCATCATGTCGGCGTGGGTGTCGTTCTGCCGCTGCTGCTGCAGCATGTATCCGGCATAGGTGATGAGAAGCTGCAACGGCAGGCAGGTTTGCGAGATCGGCCGCATGAGGACGGCGGCAAGCTGTTTTGCCGACATGTTGAGGACATGCGCCGGCAGATAGGCGCAGTCCAGCCGGCCGCCTTGCGGCAGCGCGATCGTCAGGGATGAATCCGCCGTTGCGAAGATCACGTCTCCCGCGGATGCCTCGGTGCGCCGTTGCCGCTGCTCGACGACAAGGGGGCCTTCCATGGCGCGCATGATGGCAAGGCCGGGATCGACGAGGCCGTTCGTCCAGAAGCGGACAGGCATCGCCGGCAGATAGAGCGTCGTCAGGGAAAGGCCGAGGCGCGCGAAGAAAAGCCCGGGCGTGTCGCTGAGCGTGCCGTCACAGGCAAGCTCGACATCTCCCAGCATTTCCCGAAGGACGAGCCGCCACAACTCCTTCGGGTTTTCCTTGTCCGTCTTCGCGCCGAATTTGAGGGGCGTGATTTCCTGGTTGCGCTGCACTGTGCAAAAAACCTGTTCCGTTCGTTTTCGTCCAGGTCAGGTTCGCCTCAATCTGTGCGCCCGGACCTCTGCCCCTATAAACATGACTAAATTAATCCTGTTTGACAACGGGTCCGAATGTATGCAGGCGGTCAGCGACTTGGGGGTAGAATCATGCGTTTGGAACTTCGGCTCGGTGTATCCCTGCTCGCTTTGACGGCGGCGGTTTCCGCTCACGCTCAGGAACCGGAGAATGGGACGGAAGCGACCCGGCAGGCGCCGGCCCGGGGGGCGACCGTTCTGGAGGCCGTCACGGTGACGGGCAGCCGCGCGCCGCAGCAGATTTCCGAAACGGCAAGAACGATCCATGTCGTGCGGGGCGAGGACATTCAAGCGCGGGCGCGAGCCGGGGAGAACCTGCAGCAGATCCTCGCCCAGGAGATCCCGAGCTTCGATGCGGCCAGTTTCGGCGCTCGGACATCCTACGGGCAGAACCTGCGCGGGCGCACGGCGCTCGTGTTGATCGACGGCGTATCGCTGAATTCGGCGCGTGCCGTCAGCCGCCAGTTCGATTCGATCGATCCCTTCAATATCGAGCGTGTGGAGGTTCTTTCCGGTGCTACCGCGATCTACGGCGGCAATGCGACGGGCGGCATCATCAACATCATCACCAAGAAGGGCAAGCATGCCGAGGAAGGCCTGCACGCCGAGGTCATGGCGGGCGCCAGGAGCGGCTTCAACGGCGACGGCGACTTCGACAAGAACGGCACCGCCGCCGTGACCTACCGCAGCGACGACTGGGACGCGCGGTTCGCCGTTGCGGGCCTTGGCACCGGTACGTTCTACGACGGGCGCGGCAACCAGTTGATGCCGGACATCACGCAGACCTCCACTGCCGACAACCGCAGCCTCGACATCATGGGCTCGCTCGGCTTCCAGATCGACGCCACCCGGCGGCTGGAGGTCAGCGGCCAGCATTTCGATAGCCGGCAGGATACGGACCATGGCATCTATTTCGGGCCGTTCCTGTCCGCTCTCGCCAATCCGAGCCTTTTCGAGGTGCGCAGCGGTTATCGCTCGGATTTCAATCCGGAAACGAGCCGGACGATGCTGAACGCGACCTATACGGACGACGACGTTTTCGGCCAGAGCCTGCTCCTGCAGGCGTTCTACCGCTCGGAAGCCGTTCAGTTCCACCCGTTCCCTGCCTCGACCTATTTCTACGGCAGCTCTCAGGAAACGGATTACTACGGCCTCAAGGCGGCGATGGTCGCCGAGCCGACCGACAGCCTGCGCATCACCTACGGCATCGACGCCGACCGCGATTCCTTTTCGTCCCGGCAGAACATCTTCGACCGCATGAAGGCGCTGACATCGGGTGCGATGGAGTTCGAAACGGTCGGAATCACCGGCCTCTATCCTGCCATCGACGTCAGCACGGTGGCGGGCTTCGTGGAAGCGTCCTACGAGATGACCGACGCACTGACGCTGAACGGCGGCGTTCGCTATCAGTATGTCGACACGCAAGTGGGGGACTTCGTTGGCGCCCAGCAGCAGATCGCGATCCTGCAGGGCCTTGCCACCTCGGCCGACGTCATCCCGGGCGGTTCCGTCAACTATGATGCGTTTCTGCTCAATGCCGGCGCCACCTACAGCATAACGGACACGCAGCAGGTCTATGCGAATTTCAGCCAGGGCTTCGAGCTGCCTGACCCGGCGAAGTATTACGGCCTCGGCGCCTATACGCTCGCCGGCGGCCATTTCACGCTGATCAACAGCGTTAACGTCGCCCAGTCCGCCCTGGAGGCGATCAAGACGAACTCCTTCGAAATCGGCTACCGCCAGGACGAAGGCGACTACACCTTCGACACCGCGGCCTTCTATTCGATTTCGGATCGCTCGATCACCCTCAACCGGACGACGCTCGCCGTCGAGATGCAGGATCAGGAACGGCGTGTCTACGGTATCGAAAGCAAGGTCGGTGTCGAACTCGCCTACGGCTTCGATGTCGGCGCGCTCGGGCAGTGGGTCCGCACCGAGGTCAAGACGCCGGCCGGCTGGGATACCGACAGCGTCGGGGCCGCCAGCACATCGAAGCTCGGCGGGCATATCGGCTGGCGGGGCGAGGCGCTGAGCGTGCGCCTGCAGGGGCAGCACGTCTTCGACCTCACCGACAAGGACGACTACAGGATCGAGGGCTATACGCTCTTCGACCTCGTCGGCGCCTATCGCTTCGAGGATGCGAATGCCACCTTGAACTTCGGCATCCACAATCTGTTCGACAAGGACTACACGACGATCTGGGGTTCGCGCGCCAAGGCCCTCTATGGCGCCCTCGCGAGTGAAACGATCTTCGACTACAAGGGCCGTGGCCGGACCTTCGCCGTCTCCCTGACGAAGTCCTTCTGAGATGGCGGGGGATGCGAAGGTGCTTGCCGGCGCGCCGGCGCCGGCAACGGATGCGCGGGGACGGCTCTATGCCGTCCTCGGCGGGCTTTATCTCGCCCAGGGGATTCCAACCTACCTGCTTCTCGTCGCCCTGCCGCCGCTGATGCGGGAGGCGGGGGCGTCGCGTACGGCCATCGGCCTGTTCTACCTGCTCATGCTGCCGATGATCCTGAAGTTCGTCGCCGCGCCGTTCGTCGATCGCTTCTCTCCTTTCGCCCGGCTGGGGCACCGGCGCGGCTGGGTCATTCCCACGCAGGTCCTGGTCAGCGCCCTTATCGCGGCGATGGCATTGTTCGATCCGTCGCGCGCCGTGCCGCTTTTCGTGCTCGGTCTTGCGATAGCGGTCCTCTCCTCGCTGCAGGACATCGCGACGGACGGCTATGCCGTGCGTCACCTCGATGACAGGTCGCGCCCATTCGGCAATGCGATCCAGGCCGGCGCGGTCGCCCTCGGCGTCATCCTCGGCGGCACGCTGGCCCTCGTCCTGTTCGAGAGGATCGGCTGGAGGCCGACCATCCTGATCGTGGCGGCATTGTCGCTGCTGCCCGTGGCGGCCGCCCTGTGGATGTGGGAGGATGCGGAGCGGGCGACGGGCAAGCCCCGGGCGACGTTGCGGGGGTTCTTCGCCCGTCCGAATGCCTGGATCGTGCTCGGCTTCGCCCTGACATACCGCGCCAGCGAGGGGCTGGTGCGCGGCATGGAGGGCGCCTATCTCGTCGATATCGGCCTGCCGGTCGCCTGGATCGGCTATTTGAGCGGCGGTGCCGCCGCGACGGCGGGACTGCTCGGCGCCGTGATCTGTGCATTCCTCATCCGCAAGGTTGGATTGACGGTCGCCCTCGTCCTGCTCGGGCTTCTCAGAACGGCCTGCTTCCTCATCTTCGCGCTCAACGCGGCGCAGATATTGCCCGGCACCGCGATCGCCATGGGAGCTTCCGCCTTCCAGGCGCTCATCCGCTACATGGAACTGGTCGCCATCTATTCGCTGTTCATGAAGGCCTCGTCCAAGGATCAGCCCGGAACGGACTTCACCATCCTGACATGCGCCGAACTGATCGTGTATCTGATCGGCTCTTCCATCGCCGGCCTGCTGGCGGATCATCTCGGCTATGCGTCGCTGTTCGGCATAGCCACGCTGGTCTCCGTTCTCGGCATCCTGCTTGCCTATCGCCAGCTCACATGGCTGGATCGGTCGGAGGCGGCGGCTGGAGAAGCCGTATCATGAAGCCGTCGTTCCAGGCCACGGCGAGCGTGCATCTGGCCGATCCCGCCCCCTTCGTCGCCGCCCTGCTGGATCATCTGGAAACCCACGCAGAGATCGAGCGCGGGCCGGATGGCGCGACGATCCTCAGTCCCTACGGGAGGGTGCGGTTGCGTCACAAGCCGTGGGGGGTGGAGGTGGCCGCGGCCTCCGGCTCGGTAGAAGCGCTGGCGACCGTCAAGACATTCATCGCGGATCATGTCTTCGAATTCGCCGAGGACGCGCGGATCGACTGGTCCGGACATGGGGCAGGGGATACCGTTCCTCCGCATTTTCAAAAGATGACCGTCGTCGATGCGTTTGCCGTGGCGCCCAGGATGCGGCGCGTCGTTTTTCGCTGCGACAACGTTTCCGCCCTTGCCACGGCGCATCATCACCATATCCGGCTGCTCATTCCGCCGCCGGCGCGCGCGCCGCGCTGGCCGCGCCTTTCGGCCGATGGCCGGATGACCTGGCCGCAGGGCGAGGATGCCCTTGCCAGCCGCGTCTATACGGTCCGCTCAGCCGATTTGCAGGCTGGAACCTTTGCCGTCGATTTCGTGCTGCACCATGAACAGGCGGCCGGTCCCGGGGTGGCTTTCGCCCGCCGGGCAACGCGCGGTTCCGTCGCCGGCCTTCTCGGACCCGGCGGCGGCGGGATGCCGGGCGCGCGCAACCTTCTCCTGCTTGGCGATGAGACGGCCCTCCCCGCGATTGCGCGGATAGCCGAAACCGCGGATGCGCAGACCCGCGTCACGGCAATCGTCGAGATCGAGGACGCGGCGGAGCGCGCCTATCTCGATCCAAGGCCGGGTTTTGAAATCAACTGGCTCTGTCGAAGCGGGAGCCGGGCCGGGGATTCCGGGCCGCTCGCGCAGGCGCTGGATTCCCATCTGGCCGACGAGGACGCCGAGCTGGTTGTGTGGGCGGGCTGCGAGCTGGCTGTCGCCGCCGAGCTGCGCAAGCGCCTTGCGTCCCGCGGCGGGATGCCTGCGAAATCCCAGATCACGGCCTACTGGAAACGCGCTACCTGATATCGCCCTGGCGTATCGGGGTAGGACCGGGCCTCCTCGACGAGGCCCGGACGATGATTGCTATCGGACGGATCCCTTCCTAGAGCGTCTTCAACACATCGGCGAGCGCATCCACCAGCATGTCGGCATTCTCGCGGGAAAAGACGAGCGGCGGGCGGATTTTCAGCACGTTGGCGCGCGGGCCGGAGGCGCTGATCAGGATGCGGCGGTCGCGCAGGCCGTTGACGATACGGGTGGTGCGTGCGGCGTCCGGGCTTTTCTCGGCGGGGTCTGCGACGATCTCGACGCCGATGAAGAGGCCGGAACCGCGCACGTCGCCGATAGCGGGGTAGCTGGAGGAAAGCTGTTTCAGGCCGTCCATCAGATAGCGGCCGACATCGAGCGCGTTCTGCTGCAGGCCTTCGGTGCGGATCGCGTCGAGCACCGCCTTGCCGGCGGCCGCGGCGACAGGGTTGCCGCCGAACGTATTGAAATAGCGTGCCTTCGGGCCGAATTCGGCGATGACCTCCGGCCGCAGCACGATGCCGGCCATCGGGTAGCCGTTGCCCATCGGCTTGCCGGTCGTCACCATGTCGGGGGCGACGCCGTGGCGTTCGAAGCCCCACATGGTCTCGCCCGTGCGGCCGAAGCCGGGCTGCACCTCGTCGGCGACGAAGAGGCCGCCGGCCTCGTGGATCGCATCCACGGCCGGCTTCAGGAAGCCCTTCGGGCCGGCGAAGATGCCGTCGCTGGAGAAGATCGTGTCGGTGATCAGCATGGCTGGCTTGATGCCGTGCCGCTTGAGATCGGCGATGGCGGCGCGGACATCACGGCCGAATTTCTCCATCATCTCTTCCGGCGAATGGCGATAGCTGTCCGGCGCGGGGACGGTGCGCACATGCGGGCCGAGCGTCACGGATTCGCCGAGCGAGGGCGAGAATTCGGCGACCGCGCTCGTGAGGCCGTGGTAGGCAAGCTCGGTGGCGATGATGCCCGTGCCGCCGGTGACGAAGCGGGCGATGCGCACCGCAAGGTCGTTCGCCTCGCTGCCGGTGCAGGTGAACATCGCCTGGCTGAGCGCCTCCGGGAAGGTCGCCGTCAGCGTCTCGGCATAGTCGACGATGCCTTCGTGCAGGTAGCGCGTATGGGTGTTGAGCACGGCGGTCTGGCGGGTGATCGCTTCCACCACGCGCGGATGGCAATGGCCGAGCGAGGCGACGTTGTTGTAGGCGTCGAGGTAACGCTCGCCCGCCGTGTCGTAGAGGAAGACGCCTTCGCCGCGCACCAGATGCAGCGGCTTTTCGTAGAACAGGCGATAGGCCGGGCCGAGCACCTTTTCACGCCGGGCGATCAGCGCCCGCTCGCTCTCGCCCAGCCGTTCGAAATCCTCGCGCGAAAACGCATTCACCATCGACATGATCAGCCCTCGGTCAAGTTGGGCGCGAGCCGTTTCAGCCCGGCCGCAGTAAGATCGGCAATGTTTTGCAGGCCGCCCCAGGCGGCGGCGTGGTTGCGCATGATATAGGCCCGGTTCTCCGGGAAGCGCGCGGACCGCCACTCCGCGATGATGATGGACATGGCGAGGCGGCAGCGCATCAGAAGCGGCAGCAGTTCGATCTCCTCCGGCTTCAGCGTGCGTGCCGATACGAACCCGTCGAGGAAAGCGCCGGCGCGGGCCGCCCAGTTCCCGGTGGCGAGGTGATAGGAGATGCCGACGGCGAGATCGTTGATCAGGGGGGCATGCACCATGTCGCCGAAATCGATGATGCCGGCGACCCTTGTCGGCTCGGCGGGGTCGAGCAGGATGTTGTGCGGGTTGAAATCGTTGTGGATGATCTGCCGGCGCTCGAGCGCGGCGATGGCCGGCAGGGAGCGCTCGAATTCGCCGAGAACGGCTTCCGCCTGCGCGCGGCGCTCTTCGGCGACGTCGCCGACGACGGCCGCAAGATCGAGGGTATGGGAGATATCCCACATCAGCTTGCCCTCGGGCGGGCGGCCGTCATAGTGCTCGAGGCCGAGCCCGAGTTCGGCCAGCGCCCGGCCGACATTGCGGCTCTGCGCTTCCGAGGCCGGCGTGCGATATTGCAATTCGCCGTCGAGGAAGGTGAGCAGGCGCATGATGCGCGGTCCGTCGATTGTCGACAGCGTGTGGCTCGGTTCGCCCGACTGTGTCGGCACAAGCCGCGGCACGGGTACGGCCGGGGCGGCGGCTTCGAGATGCAGCAGGGCGCCGTCCTGGAATTCGAGGGCGGCCGGATCCTCGGCGGGATTGGCGATTTTCAGAATGAAATCGGTGCCGTCGGTCCGGGTAAAGAGGAAGGTCTCGTCCCGCTCGCTGGAAAGGCGCTTCACGACGCCCGCAAGCCCATAGACATCGGCGACGGCGACCTGCGCATCCTCGATGGCGGTCATGCTCCATGTCGCCGACATCGAGTCCGGCTTCGGGGAGTCCGGTTTCGGGGCGGCGGGCGCTGGCTCCGTCATGCTTGCTCCGTTCTGGCGGTCTCCCGCGGCGGTGTCGAGGAAGGCTTCGGCGCTGTTGACAGCGCTTCGACCGGCATTGCCATGGCCGTGCCTTCCCCAGAAGATGCCGTCGATGGCCGGCGATACTTGAAACACGTCAAAAAAGATGCATCAAGTATCTTGTTACTCGATTTTGCGGATCAGTTCCATGCCTGAATTTACGACACTGGAACACGAGAACCTCAACAGCGTGGTCTATGGCGCGCTGTGCGACGCGCTGATGCAGGGGCGTTTCCAGCCGGGTGACCGGCTGAAGATCCGCGACCTCGCCGAGCAGTTCGGCACCAGCGTGACGCCGATCCGCGATGCGATCCTGCGCCTTGCCAACGACGAGGCGATCACCTTCCGCTCTCCACGCGACATCCGCATATCCGGTCTCAGCCAGGACCGATACCGGGAGATCCGCACGATCCGCGTCCGTTTGGAGGGGCTTGCGGCGGAAACCGCCGCGCAGATGGCGACGGGCGCCGATATCCATGAAATGGAGCGGATTCTCACGGAAAACGAGGCGGCAATCGCGGCGGGCGACCGACTGAAAGGCACCCAGCTCAACCAGGCGTTCCATTTCATGTTGCCGCGGATCGCCGGGCTTCCCGTGCTCACCACCATCCTGCGCCGCCTCTGGCTGCAGATGGGGCCGCATATTTCCGATGCCTATCTTGCCGGCGGACGCGCGATGATCGATCATCATTATCCGGTCGTCGAGGCATTGAAGCGGCACGATTCCGCCGCCGCCGCCATGGCCATCATCGATGATATCCTGCTCGGTGGAAAGCCGATCCTCGACCGTATCGAGCATGGCGCGGAGGGGAAAACGCGCCGGGCCTGACATGCCTGCGAACGGGGCTTGCAATTCATTCACCGCAGATTACGATGTATCAAGCATCAATGGAGATTGCTCCGCATGACCGAAGAACGCCGCTACATGTTGCTGACGGGAGCGAGCCGCGGCATCGGCCATGCGACGGTCAAGCTCTTCCAGTCGAAGGGCTGGCGCATCTTCACCGTCTCGCGCCAGGCTTTTTCCGAGGAATGCGCCTGGCCGTCCGCCCGGGAAAGCCACATCCAGGCCGACCTTGCCGACCTCACGCAGATCGACCGCCTTGCCGCCACCGTGCGCGAGCGCCTGCCGAACGGCAAGCTGCACGCGCTGGTCAACAATGCCGGCATCTCGCCGAAGGGGCCGGGCAAGAGCCGCCTCGGCGTGCTGGGCACCGATGCGGATGTCTGGACGCAGGTGCTGAACGTCAATCTCGTCTCGACCGCGTTGATCGCCCGCGCGCTGATGCCGGAGCTGGAGGCGGCGAAAGGCTCGATCGTGAACGTCACGTCGATTGCCGGCTCGCGCGTGCATCCCTTCGCCGGTGTCGCCTATGCGGCCTCCAAGGCGGCGCTCGCGGCGCTGACGCGCGAGATGGCGCATGAATTCGGCCGGCGCGGCGTGCGCGCCAACGCCATAGCGCCGGGCGAGATCGAGACCTCGATCCTCTCGCCGGGAACGGACGCGCTGGTGGCGGCGGAAGTGCCGATGGGACGGCTGGGCGAACCGCGCGAAGTCGCGGAGACCATCCATTTCCTCTGCACGGAGCAATCGTCCTACATCAACGGCGCGGAAATCCACATCAACGGAGGGCAGCACGTCTGACAACGGTCAAGAAGCGGGAAAAACCCGTTGACCGGCAATGACTGGAATGCATCAATCGGCTGAAACGCCCAGGGGAAAGGGCGCGGCGGCCGGAAGCCGCAGCCGCTGCCGCAAAGGCGGGGCAGGCGGCCCGCATCAATCGTCATCGGAGCCGTACGGCTCCTTCATAAACGAAGAAAAGGGGAGTGCCATGAAGTCAATTCTGAAATCGGGTGTCCTGGCGGCTGCCGCCATCGTGCTGACGGCCGGCATCGCCGCGCCGACATTCGCGCGGGACCTGACCGTCGTGTCCTGGGGCGGCAACTATCAGGACGCCCAGCGCAATATCTACTTCAAGCCGTTTGCCGAAAAGACCGGCAAGCCGGTGCTCGACGAGGCCTGGGACGGCGGCATCGGCGTCATCCAGTCGAAGGTCAAGGCCGGCGCGCCGAACTGGGACGCCGTGCAGGTGGAAGCCGAGGAACTGGCGCTCGGCTGTGCCGATGGCCTCTACGAGAAGATCGACTGGGACAAGATGGGCGGCAAGGACAAGTTCCTCGACAGCGCGGTCAATGACTGCGGCGTCGGCGCCATCGTCTGGTCGACGGCCATCGCCTATGACGGCGACAAGCTGAAGGAAGGCCCGGCCTCCTGGGCGGACTTCTGGAATGTCGAGAAATTCCCCGGCAAGCGCTCGCTGCGCAAGGGACCGAAATACACGCTGGAATTCGCCCTGCTCGCCGATGGCGTCTCCAAGGACGAGATCTATGACGTGCTCGGCACCGAGGAGGGCGTCGCGCGCGCCTTCAAGAAGCTCGACGAGCTGAAGCCGAACATCGTCTGGTGGGAGTCGGGCGCCCAGCCGCTGCAGTTCCTCGCCTCCGGCGAAGTCGCCATGACCTCGGCCTATAACGGGCGCATCACCGGCATCAACCGCTCGGAAGGCAAGAACTTCAAGGTCGTCTTCCCGGGCAGCATCTATGCCGTCGATAGCTGGGTCGTGCTGAAGGACGCCGAGAACAAGGATGCCGCGCAGGACTTCATCGCCTTCGCCAGCCTGCCGGAAAACCAGGCCAAGCTGCCGGAATTCGTCGCCTACGGCCTGCCAAACAAGGATGCCGCCTCCAAGGTGCCGGCGGAATTCTCCAAGGACCTGCCGACCGATCCGGCCAACATGACGGACTCGATCCCGCTCAACGTCGATTTCTGGATCGACAACGCGGAAACGCTGACGGCGCGCTTCAACGCCTGGCTGGCGCAGTAACGCGGATATGGTGAGGGGCGGGTTCGCCCCTCATCCCGTTTGGCGGCCTTCTCCCGGTCGGGGAGAAGGCTTCGCCGGGGCAATCCCGCCGCTGCGACCCTTGCGTTGGAGTCCTCACTTGGCCGAATTCATCCGCTTCGACCGCATCACCAAATTCTACGGCCCGCTCTGCGTGGTCGAGAATCTCGATCTTTCCATCGACAAGGGCGAGTTCGTCAGCCTGCTCGGCCCGTCCGGCTCCGGCAAGACGACGCTCCTGATGATGCTGGCTGGCTTCGAGCAGCCGACCTCCGGCAACATCCTGCTCGACGGGACCGCCATCAACGCCGTGCCCACCCACAGGCGCGACATGGGCGTCGTCTTCCAGAGCTACGCGCTCTTTCCGCACATGTCCGTCGGCGATAACATCGCCTTTCCGCTGCAGATGCGCGGCATCGCCAAGGCGGAGATCGGTGCGCGCGTCAAGCGGGCGCTCGACATGGTGCAGCTCTCGGCCCTCGTCGACCGCCGCCCCTCGCAGCTTTCCGGCGGCCAGCAGCAGCGCGTGGCGCTCGCCCGCGCGCTGGTCTTCGAGCCGCGCGTGGTGCTGATGGACGAGCCGCTTGGCGCGCTCGACAAGCAACTTCGCGAACAGATGCAGCTCGATATCCGCGATTTGCACCGTCGCCTCGGCCTCACCATCGTTTTCGTCACGCATGACCAGTCCGAAGCGCTCACCATGTCGGACCGGGTCGCCGTCTTCAACAAGGGCAAGATCGAGCAGATCGGCACGCCTCGTCAGGTTTACGATGAGCCGGCGACGCGTTTCGTCGCCGAGTTCATCGGCGAGACCAATCTTGTCGAGGGTGTCGTGGAGGCCGTGCAGGGCGCGGAAGCGACCGTCCGCCTTGCCTCCGGCGCGCAGATCGTGTCCGCCGTGTCCGGCACCGTCGCCTCCGGCCAGCCCGTCTTCCTATCCATCCGGCCGGAACGCGTCGATCTCAGCGAGACGCGCGGCGACGCGCGCAACGTGCTCGAAACGGAGGTCACCGACAGCGTCTACCAGGGCGATCATCTGCGCGTACAGCTGCAGAACGCCACCCATCCGCTGATCGCCAAGCTCGGCCGCCGGTCGCGGGAGTTTCCGCCGGGCACCAGGGTCTTCGCCGCCTTTTCGGCCGGCGACTGCCGGGTCATCGCGCCATGAGCGCGGCGTCATCGCGCACCGGGCGGTCGCTTCTCCTGCTGGCGCCGCTGCTCCTCTTTCTCGTCGGCTTCTTCGTCTGGCCGCTCTTCAGCATGATGTCGCAGGCCGTCTCGGATCCGGCCGTGCTCCGGCTCCTGCCGCGCAGCGCCGAGGTGCTGAGGGACTGGGACCGCACGTCCCCGCCGACCATCCCCATGCAGGCGGCGCTGATGGAAGACCTGAGGGCGGTCGACGATGACCAGGCGCTCGGCGACATGGTGCGCCGGCTCAATAGTGCCCGCTCCGGCTTCCGCACCCTGATGGGCAAGACGACGAGCGCGCTCGCCGACACCGACAACCCGCCCGCCGACCTCGTCTCCATCGACAAGCGCTGGGAGAAGCCGGAATTCTGGCTTGCCATCGCCGATGCGCTCTCGCCCTATACCGACCGCAACCTGCTCGCCGCCCTCGATCTCGGCCGCAATGCGGCGGGCAGCATCGAGCATTTGCCGCCGGACCAGTCCGTCAACCGGGTGATCCTCGTGCGCACCTTCTGGATCGCCGCGCTGGTCACCTTCGCCTGCGCCTGCATCGGCTATCCCTATGCCATCATCGCCGCCTCGCTGTCCGGCTGGAAACGCGACCTGATGCTCGGCGCGGTGCTGCTGCCGCTCTGGACGTCGCTCCTGGTGCGCACCGCGGCCTGGTTCATCCTCCTGCAGGAGCAGGGGCTTATCAACGATCTCCTGCGCGGCATCGGCCTCATCGATGCGCCGCTGGCGCTGATCTTCAACCGCACCGGCGTCATCATCGCCATGACCCATGTGCTTCTGCCCTTCATGGTGCTGCCGATTTATTCCGTGCTGATCACCATTCCGAAGAACCTGATGCCGGCCGCCGCCTCGCTCGGCGCCCATCCGCTGCGCGCGTTCCTGCGCGTTCTCTTACCGCTCAGCCTGCGTGGCGTCGCTTCCGGCAGCCTGCTCGTCTTCATCTCGGCCATCGGCTACTACATCACGCCGGCGCTGATCGGCGGGCCGGGCGACCAGATGATCTCCTCGATCATCGCCTTCTATGCGACCGGCTCGGCGAACTGGGGCATGGCCGGCGCGCTCGGCGTCGTGCTGCTGGTGGCGACGCTCCTGCTCTACAGCGTCTATGCCCGCCTCTCCAGCGACGAACCGGGGAGGCGCTGACCATGCCGATGAAAATCGCCAAGGCCACCTTCGCCACGCTGACGATCCTCTTCCTCGTCGCGCCGCTCATCGCCATCCTGCCGCTCGCCTTCACATCGAGCGTCATCCTGACCTATCCGATCCCGTCCTGGTCGCTGCGCTGGTTTGAGGAGCTGTTCTTCGCCGACGCCTGGCGGCGGGCGATCGTCAACAGCCTGATCATCGGCACCGGCACGACTCTGCTGGCGACCGTGCTCGGCACCGCCGCCTCGCTCGGCCTGCGCAACCGGCTCATCCTCTTCCGCGGTACGGTGCGCACGCTCTTCCTGCTGCCCATGGTCGTGCCGGCCGTGGTGCTGGGGGTCGGCATGCAGGTTTTGCTGGCCCGTTTCGGCCTGACGAACAGCTATCTGGGCGTGATCATCGCCCATACGGTCGTCGCCGTGCCCTTCGTGGTGGTGAGCGTCACCGGGGCGCTGGCCGGCATCGACGAGCGCGTGGAGCTTGCCGCCCAGAGCCTCGGCGCTTCGCCGACGACGGTCTTCCGGCGCATCACCTTGCCGCTCGCCATGCCCGGCGTGCTTTCCGGCGCCGTGCTGGCGTTCGCGACCTCGCTCGACGAAGTGGTTCTGACGCTTTTCGTCGCCGGCCCCAACCAGCGCACGCTGGCGCGGCAGATGTTCTCCAGCATCCGTGAGAATATCAGCCCCGCCATCGCCGCCGCGGCCTTCCTCTTCATCGTCGCAACGGTCGCCATCGGCCTCGTGGTCGTGCTATCGCGCTCGATGCTGGCGAAACGTCGCTAGGAGAGACGCCGCCGCGGTGGTCCCGCGTGTGAGCCGGTTGCGCCTTAATGTCGGGTAGCCGCTGGGCTGACACGCGCGCCAAGCGACGCTCCTGCGATGGCATCCATCTGCTAATATGACGCACCTTCACAGCAACGTTAGATCAACCTTGAGCAACTAAGATGACTCCAGTTCGGCTATGGTGACAGGCAAAAGGGGCTGGAAGGGGTTGAAAAAGGGATTGGCAAAGCGAAGGCAAGGGGCAGGATGGGCGATGCCGAGTCGGGAGGGAAAAGCCCGCGGCCCTCTGGTTGTGCTGCTGTTCGGGATATTGCCCCTGCTTCTGGGGTTGCCTTTCCTGATCTTGCAAGCCCGACAGTCCCTCGACGACGAGGCGGCGGCCATTCAGGAATTCGTGGTCGAGCGGATCGACGCCATCCTTGGGCATGCGAGCAATGCCGCCGTGGAAGTGGCGGGCCTTGTCGGTAGTCCATGCCCTTCCGCCGGCTTTGACCTGCGGCGGGGAGTGACGGCTCATCCCTTCGTCCGCTCGTTGAACCTTACCGAAAACGGCAGGATTTATTGCTCTTCCCTTGAGGGGACGGTGGACTATGCCGAGGATAGTGCGGCCTATGCGGACGGCCGCCTGCAATTGATGTTCGGGAACCTCGTCACGCCGAACCGGGCGCTGCTCGTCTACCGGCATGCCACGGCATCCGGCTCGGTACTGGTCGGCATCGACGGGCAGCATGTCTTCGACGTGCTCAGCCTCGGTGCCGAGGCATTCAGGGTAGAGATCGGGATCGGGCAGAACTGGGTCGGGAAGGAGGGAACGGTCACCGATGCCTTCTCGGAACCCGGCAATGCCATTGCGAGCCTTGCCCCTTCCGCAGCCTATCCGTTCACTGTCGGCGTGGCCTATAGCCACGGCCTTGTCTGGCGGCACCTCGTTTTCAATTATTGGCCGTCCTGGTTGCTTCTCGCCTTGCTCGGGCTTCTGTCGGGCTATGCGGCCCGTCGGTTCCTTTCCCAGCGCAACTCCTTGACAGCCGAGCTGCGGCGCGCGGTCGACGCCGGTGAGTTCGTGCCTTTCTATCAGCCTGTCGTGCTTGGAGAATCCGGCGAGCTGGCCGGCGCCGAAGTTCTTGTTCGGTGGATGCACCCGATCGAGGGTATCATCCCCCCGAACCAGTTCATCCCGCTTGCCGAAAGCTCGGGCCTGATCGTGAAGATGACCTATCAGCTCATGGACCGCGTCCAGGCAGAGCTGCTCGGGCAACTGCCGAGCCTTCCGGGACGCTTCCACATCGGGTTCAATATTTCGGCGGCGCATTGCACCAGCATGGAACTGCTCGACCGGTGCCGCGCCTTTCTGAAGCCGTTTCCGCCGGAATCCGTCGTCCTCTTCCTGGAACTCACGGAGCGCGAGGCGATCCCCGCGACGCCAATGACCGACGAGCTTTTCCGGCAACTTGACGAGATGGGCGTTCAAGTTGCCCTGGATGACTTCGGAACGGGCAACTCCAGTCTCGAGTATCTGCAGCGGTTCACGGTCAATGCGCTGAAAATCGATCAGAGCTTCGTCGCCAAGGCGGGCACGGAGACGCTCTCCAGCCACATCCTCGACATCATCGTGGATCTTGCATCGAGGCTGGAGCTTTTCGTTGTCGCGGAAGGCGTGGAGACCGCGATGCAGCGCGAATATCTGAACAAGCTCGGCGTCGAATATATGCAGGGATACCTGTTCGGTCGGCCGGTTCCCTTTACGGAGTTCGCCGCGACGCACCTTCCCCCGGCGTCGAATGGGGCCGGCGACCGTACGCCGATTTGACGAAGGCCAGGCGGCCCATGACCACGTCGGCCCTGACCGATCCGTCTCGCCCGCGCCGGAAATGAAAAGGCGTCCGCCGGAGTAGGTACAGCATCCGGCATATGTCTCAGTTCGGAAATCGCAGGCCGGCCGCAAAAGGTCGCCAGGCGCGATATTCAGCCTATTGCAGCAGAGACGATAGAAAGACGCCGATGATGGTTGCCGGCGCTGCGGCGTCGCTTGTGCAAACGCCAGCCCGACTTTCGTTCAGCCAAGCCAATGAGCGCTGGCGCGTGCCGTGCATGCGGGAGGCTGCGCCGGAATATTGTCCTTGAGTTTGCGCTGCGCATATGGTTAACGATCTGCTTCAGATAAAGTAATTATCGCGATATTTTCCGCTACATAGAGAATGATATTGTTCTGTATCGATACGTTTACTTGTATCATGCTCGAATGCCCGAGAATATTTCGGGATTTTTATGTGACCTAATTATTCATCTCATGTAAATTAGTGACATTTTAAGCAAATATTCCCAGAATTTGTATCGACGGAACTGGTTTTTCCCGTGTCGGGAGACCCGTGCGCCAGGATGGCGGTTGCTCTGTCATGTTTCCTGAATGTTGACACTCGTTACCAGGCGAGGCCCTTGAAGGCGTCAAGGCGCCGCATCGTGAAACCGTAGGGTTTCGGCGCGGCCGAAGGCATGCCTTCTTCCCGGGCGACCAGCCAGACAGCGATGCGTCGTTTATCCGTGGAGCCGGGTATGTCCTTTCTTACCAATGCCAGGATCAGAACGAAGATTCTCGCGCCCCTCATCGGCATTTGCGCCGTTGCGGTTGCGGGCATGTCGATCATGGCCATGCAGTTCAAAAAAACCGACGATCTCTATTCGGAGTTCGTGGCGCGAGACAATGCAGCGGTCGCGCGCATGAACAACCTGCGCGGCGGGGTCAATGTCGCCGCCTACAAGGCGTATATTGCCGCCACGGCCGATGCTGCGACCATGGCCGATGGCGAGATCGTCCGGAGCTACGAGCGCACGCGGCAGGCGGTGAAGGAGGGGTTCGGCGAGATCAGGTCGTTCCTGCCCGCCGCCTCCCCGGAGTTGGATGCGTTCGAGAGGCGTTTCGACGATATTCTTGTCATCACGGACGAAGCCGTGGCGCTTTCCAAGAAGGGTGAGTTTGCAGCGGCAGTGGCGCGCAATGTCGGTTCGGACGATCCTGTTCGCGTGCTCGGCGATGAAATGGGGGCATGGAGCGCGAAGCTGGCCGAGCGCGTTGCGGCCCGGAGCGACGAGCTGAGCGCCGCCACCGCCTCGACGATCTTCTATTCCCTCCTCGTTCTCGGCCTTGCGATCGTCGCCGGCATGGCTGGTTCTCTTCTGATCGCCTCGCGCGGCATCACCACGCCGATCGCGACGTTGCGCTCGCGGATGGAAACGCTTGCGGCAGGACAGACCGAGGAAGCGGTTGCCGGCATGGAGCGCCGTGACGAAGTCGGGCAGATGGCCGCTGCCGTCGCCGTCTTCAGGGACAACGCCATCGAGCGCCTCCGCCTCGAGCAGGAGGCGGAGAATGGCCGCAGCCTGTCTGAACGGGAGCGCCGGGAGCGCGAGGCGCAGAAGGCCCGCGAGGCCGCCGAGATCCAGCATGCCGTCGACGCGCTTGGAACCGGTCTGACCCATCTTTCCGACGGCGATGTCTCCTACCAGATCGTGACGCCCTTTGCCGCGCATCTCGACAGTCTTCGCGAGAACTTCAACCAGTCCGTCGGCAAGCTGCAGGCGACCCTCCGGTCGGTCGGGGAAAATGCCAATGCCATCGATGCCGGCGCGAGCGAAGTGCGCGCTGCCGCCGACGATCTTTCCAAGCGGACCGAGCAGCAGGCGGCGTCCGTGGAAGAGACAGCGGCCGCGCTGGAAGAGATCACCACGACGGTCCGGGATGCGGCCAAGCGCGCGGAAGAGGCCGGCCAGCTCGTGGCGCGGACCCGCGCCGGCGCCGAGAAGTCAGGGGAGGTCGTGCGCCGCGCGGTCGAGGCGATGCGCGAGATCGAGCGGTCCTCCGGCGAGATCACCAACATCATCGGCGTCATCGACGATATCGCCTTCCAGACGAACCTCCTCGCCTTGAATGCCGGCGTGGAGGCCGCACGTGCCGGCGAGGCCGGCAAGGGTTTTGCCGTGGTCGCCCAGGAAGTGCGCGAGCTGGCCCAGCGCTCGGCGCAGGCCGCCAAGGAGATCAAGGGCCTCATCACGGCATCCAGCTCGCAGGTGCAGGCCGGCGTGGCACTGGTCGGCGAGACCGGCGCGGCGCTGCAGACCATCGTGACGGAGGTGCAGGACATCAACGCGAACGTCAATGCGATCGTTGAATCCGCCCGCGAACAGTCGGTCGGCCTCGGCGAGATCAACCAGGCGGTCAACACGATGGACCAAGGCACGCAGCAGAACGCCGCGATGGTCGAGCAATCGACCGCGGCCAGCCACAGCCTTGCGAAGGAGGCGTCGTCGCTGAAGCAGCTTCTCGCCCAGTTCACCCTCGGCAACGGCAGCGTCGGACATGCGCCGGTGCGCCTTGCCGGCCCGGCATCCGCGCCTGTTGTCTCTCCCGCCCGTGGTCTTGGCCGTAAGGTCGCATCCGCCCTCGGCGGTGCCGCCGCGGCCACGGCAGCGCAGGATTGGGAGGAGTTCTGATCGTCGCGGCCACCTCTGCGGGCAAATGAAAAAAAGCGCGCCCCGGCCCCGGGGCGCGCTTCCGTCATGATCCGTTCGGCGGGACGCGCCATCGTGGGCGCGTAGGCCGCAGGGCCGAGCGCATTATTCCTTGATGGAGGCCAGAAGCTCGTCGATCGCCTTGCAGGCTTCCTTTTCGTCCGCATTGGCGTATTTCGTCGTCATTTCCTGCATCTTCGTCAGGGCCGCCGCGCCCTTGGTCGGGTCCTTCGTCACGATTTCCTGAATGGTCTTGGTCAGCTCCTCGGTCTTCTTCTGGGCAAGCTCCGGGGTGCATTCCTCGCTCTTTCCGCAAGCGCCGAGCGCCAGCAGCGGAACCATCGCAACCGCGACAAGAATCTTTCTCATTTCATTCTCCATATCGTTTGGGCAGGGCGTGAGCGCGCCCCCTGGCTCCGGGGGCGCACTCTTCTCGAAGGAAAGGCGGGGATGGGGGGAGCCTTTCCGGTTAAGCGGCTCATGGGGGAAGGCCGCTATCTCGGGTATGACGGAACCGGGGAATCCTTCGCTGCCGTTGCCGGCGCGGTTGCAGATTCATCCGTCTGTTCAGGAGATGCCGGCGCGGCGCTCCATACGTTGTCCGCGCCATCGATCCGGTATTCGGAGGGGTCGCCGCTGCGCGCCGGCGAGCCTCTAGCCATAGGGTTACGCTAGGTCAATCGACCGGCGCCTTCCGTAACGATACGTTCGGGATGCCTGATCTATTCGCTGACCGTGAGGAACCGGCGATCCGGGGACGCTTCCCCGCTCCCGCCGTCTCGTCGGCCGCCTCGCCGAGGCGTTCGGCGCCGGCAGCGCCGCCTGCGTGACTTCGGCGTGACGGAGTCAAATACGACACGTGATTGCGTAAACGTTTCTTTTTGCCCGACTTTATTTTAGTCATAGTGAACATGTTCGATGCAGCTGGCGTCCCCCCGGCGTCAGTTCCTCTGCATCGGCATTTTCTCTGGCTCATGAGGCCAGACGTTGGAAAGCCCCGGTTTGCGCCGGGGCTTTTTTGTTTTCGGCCAGTGGCCAGGGGAGGGATGGCGTGCCGGGCCGGTGGCTCAGAACTCCTCCCAGCTATCCGCCTTGGAGGCGGCGCTGCCGGCGCCGAGCGCCGAGGTGATGCGGCCGACGAGACGCCGGGCGGGCGAGGGAACGGAGGTCCGGTCGGCCGAGGCCGCGACGGGTGCGGAACGGCTCTCATCCCGGCCGCCATACTGGAAGCCCGAGACGAGGTGACGCAGCGTTTCGGCTTCCGAGGCGAGCGAGGCGCTCGCGGCCGTCGCTTCCTCGACCATGGCGGCGTTCTGCTGGGTCACCTGGTCCATCTGGTTCACCGCCACATTGACCTCGCTAAGCCCGACGGACTGCTCCTTGGCCGAGACGGCAATGGCGTCGAGCTGGCTGTTGATCGAAACGACATGCATCTCGATGACCTTCAGGGCCTCTCCCGTCTCCGTCACCAGCTTCACGCCGCTTTCGACTTCATCGGCGGAGGTGCGGATGAGGTCCTTGATCTCCTTGGCGGCCTGTGCCGAGCGCTGCGCCAGCTCGCGCACTTCCTGCGCCACGACGGCGAAGCCCTTGCCGGCTTCACCGGCGCGCGCCGCTTCCACGCCGGCGTTCAGCGCCAGCAGGTTGGTCTGGAAGGCGATCTCGTCGATCACGCCGATGATGTTGGAGATCTGGCTCGACGACTGCTCGATACGCTGCATGGCGCTGACGGCGCGGGCAACGACCATGCCGGATTTCTGCGCCGACTGGTTCGCCTCGATGGCGACCGAACGGGCTTCCTCGGTGCGCTGGGTCGAGTTGGCGACATTGCTGGTGATCTGGTCGAGGGCGGCGGCGGTTTCCTCGAGGGAGGCGGCCTGCTGTTCGGTCCTCCGGGACAGGTCGTTCGCACTCTGGCTCAGCTCGCGTGCGCCGCTGTCGATCGCGCTGGTCGAGGCGGCGACGGAGGCGATGGTTTCGCGCAAGGTCGAGACGGCGGCGTTGAAGTCGCTGCGCAGCCCCTCGAAGTCGGCGGCGAACGGCTTGGTGAGTTGGGAACTCAGGTCCCCGCCGGACAGGCGCTTGAGGCCTTCGGCAAGCCCGGCCGTCGCCTCGCTCATTTCGGCGGCGCGCTGGCGGTCGAGTTCGGCGACGCGGGCGCGCTCCGTCTCGCTCTGCGCGCGCGCGTTTTCCGCCTCGCCTTCCAGCTGGCGCGCCTTGAGGCCGTTCGTCTTGAAGATCTCGACGGCACGCGCCATCACGCCGACTTCGTCGCGGCGGTCCGTGCCGTCGATGGTGGCGGTGAGGTCACCGTTGGCCAGTGTCTCCATCGTGTCGGCAAGGCCCCGGATGGGACGGGCCAGCCAGGAGCGGATCGCCACATAGCCGACGGACAGGACGACAAGGAAGCCCGCCACGACCGCGACGACCGAAATGATGGCGATCGAATTGCTGCGCTCCGTCAGTATGTCGCTCAGCTTCAGATTGCCCTCGTTGATCGCATTGGCCGTTTCGGCGAAGCGTGTGGTCACGCCGTTGAAGACCGGCCGGCATTCGGTATTGAAGATCTTCTGCGATGCGGTGACGCCGGCGGGATCGAGCGCCACGCGGCCGAGGTCGATCGCGCCCTTGCAGTCCTTGTCGAAAAGCGCCAGGCCATCGGCCTTCAGCGCCGGAAGGCGCGTGTCGGACGGCAGCAGCGATATTGTCTTGTCCATCAGGGCGGCGTAGTCGGCCTTGATCGCCTTCATTTCGGCGTCTGCGGATTCGGTGTCTTCCCTGGTGGCGGCCATGACCATGTCGGCGATCGCGGCGCGCCCGTTCTGCAGTGCCCTGCCGGCATTGACGAGGATAAGCGCAGCGCTGCTCTCATTGGCAAGAACGTCGCTATACGCCGTGTCCACGCTCTTGATCTGCATGGCGGAGTATGCGGCTATCGCCAGGGCAAAGACGCCGAACAGCGCGAAGATCGCCAGGAATTTTCCAATAATTGGAACGTGCTTCATTATCTGTCCCCAAAGGATGAAAGGTTGAACCCCCATCATAGGGTCGATGAAACCGCCTCATGCGATTACGATGAGATGCCCGCCGTTTCATGTTTGCGGGCCGGGATTTTGTCTTCAGCCAGCAAGATGGCCCGGTGGCTGATGTATTCGGTGCGGGCTTGCGGGAACTCTCCGTCCCGGCAAACTATTTTCCGGGCGTCTGACCCAGCTCGGTCTGCGTGATCGTTGATTCCTGCCGTGCGTTTTCGCGCAATACATCAAGCATTCGTTCGAGTTGCTGGGTGACGACCGCCATCGAGCGCAGGACTGTATCGGCATCTCTGCCCTCTTGGTCTCCGCCGATGGGTGGCTCCTTACGTGTAAATTTCAATATATTCTGCATCGTCCGGCCTGTTGCTGGAGTTATTACGCATAATACTCGAATAGAACGAGATATTTTGGTTAATTATGAATTAATTATAAAGTTTCCCCTGAATATGTATTGATAATAAATGCTACAAGGGCCATTTAACATTGATAAATTAGCGGTCGCTTCTGGATTTGCTTGGATTTTTTACCTCATGTTAATGTCCGCCACCGACGATCGGCCTCACTTGCCGGACGTGACCCAGTGCACCGGCGGCAGAGCAGGCGGGAATGAGCTTCCGCCCCAACCAACACCTTTGCTTCATGATGGCGCGAGGTGCGTCTTGCGATCGCAAGGGGCGCGCCGTTCCCGGACCGGCAACCCCAGGCGACCAGCGGAATGCCCCGGCGGATGCAGGCGGATGAACGCCGGCAGAACGGTTCCCGCCCGGCATCCGCCGATCGAGTGGAGCCTTGTAGATGTGGAATAAGCAGCTCTTCATCGCCGTCTCCCGCCGCAGGCGCGTTCCCGAACCGGCAGGGAGAATTTGAGCGTGCGCGTGAAAACAACGGAAGCGAGCCGTCCGCAGGACATCGAGTTCGCAGAGGCCGGGCTACTCGACCAGATCGTCAGTGTCTTTCGCCGGACGAGCGAACAGGGCGAGCGCGAGGAGCTGGCCATCGCCCAGTACCAGTCGCTCAGGAAGCAGATTCCGCTTCTCTATCTGATCCTGCTCGCAAATGCCTGGATGGTCGCCTATTCCTACATGGACGTGGAGCCGCGGCTGCTGACGATCTACGTTCCCGGCGTCTTCACCCTGCTCTGCTCGTTTCGCTTCATCAAATGGATTCGGCGGGCGGGTACGGTGCCGACCTATGCCGAGGCCCGGCGGATGCTGGCAGGCACCACGCTGCTTGCCGGTCTGCTTGCGGCGGTCTTCGTCTTCTGGGGGCTGGCGCTCTATTCCTACGGGACGGCGCATATGCAGGGCCAGGTTGCCTTCTTCATCGGCATCACGGTGATCGGCTGTATCTTCTGCCTCATGCACCTGCCGCGCGCGGCGCTCCTGGTGTCGGCCGTCGTCAATATCCCCTTCGTCCTTTTCTTCGCCGATAGCGGCAACCGCTCCTTCATGGCGATCGCGGTGAACGTCGCCCTCGTCTCGCTCATCATGATGATCATCCTGGCCATCAACTACGCGGCCTTCGCCAGCCTCATCCGCTCCCGGCGCAGCATCCTCGACAAGCAGGCTGCGATGGAGGTGCTCGATGCGCACAATCTCTGGCTCGCCAACCATGACACGCTGACCAAGCTGCCTAATCGCCACAGCTTCCTCGTGGAAATCGAGAGCCGCTTTCGCGACCTTGAGCAAGGCGCCGGCGATCTCTTCATCGGCGTGCTCGACCTCGACGGCTTCCATGTCGTCAACGACGCCTTCGGTCATCGCGGGGGCGACCAGGTCCTGATCGAGGTGGCGCGGCGGTTGCTGGAGGGCGCGGGGGAAAGCTTCGCTGTCTTCCGTCTGGCCGGCGACGAATTCGGCCTCGTCGGTGTCGCGCCCTGGGCCGCAAGCGCCGGGATGCTCGAGCGGTCCGAGGCGATCTGCGCCGCGCTCGAGGCGCCTTACTGCGTCAATGGCGTGACGGCCCATATCACCGCGACCATCGGCCTTGCCTCGTCGGCCACCGTTTCCGGCGGCGCGCAGCAGATCCACGAAGCGGCCGAATATGCGCTGATCAGCGCCAAGCAGAGCCAGCGGCGCGGCCATACCAACCTCTTCTCCTTCGCCCATCAGGATACGATCCGCCGGCACTCGCTCGTCGAGCAGGAGCTGCAGACGGCCGACCTGGAGGAGGAACTGAGCCTGGTGTTCCAGCCCATCGTCGCCGTCGCGACCGGCACGCCTATCGGCTTCGAGGCGCTGGCGCGATGGAACAACCGGCAGCTCGGGCGCGTCAGCCCGGTGGAGTTCATCCAGATTGCGGAGCGGGCGGGGCTGGCCAACCGTCTGACCTGCGTGCTGCTCTCCAAGGCGCTCGCCGCCGCGGTGGCCTGGCCGCCGCAACTGCGCCTCTCCTTCAACCTGTCCATGCAGGACATCTGTTCGCCGGACAATGTCCTGCGGCTTGTCGGCATCCTCAACAACAGCCCGCTGGATCCCAAGCGCATCGATTTCGAGATCACGGAAACCGCCGTCGTCGGCGATTTCGACCAGCTCGTCACGGCCGTCACGACGCTGAAGGCCCTCGGCGCCGGAATCTCGCTCGACGACTTCGGGACGGGCTATTCGACGCTGTCGCAGGTCAACAAGCTGCCGCTCGACAAGATCAAGATCGACCGCAGCTTCGTCAGCAATATCAGCACCGTGTCGACCGGCTACAAGATCGTCAAGTCGGTCATCGCGCTCTGCCGTGACATGAAGATCAGTTGCATCATCGAGGGCGTCGAGACGCAGGATGAACTGAACACGCTACGCAAGCTCGATTGCAACCTCGTGCAAGGCTACTTCTACTCCAAGCCGCTGCTGGCCGACGAGATCACCGACTATATCGAGAAAGCCGGCGCGCAGGCCCTTTACGATGCCGTTGCCGCCGCTCCCGTCGTTCCCTTCGAGACACCGCGTCGCCGCTCGTCCGGCGAACGGAAAACCGCGCGGCACGCCGCGACATGATCCCCCAACCCAGGAGAAACGCATGCTTTCCATGACCAAGTCCCTTGCGGCCCTTGCCGTCGGCCTGGCGCTGACCTGTACGACCGCCCTTGCAAATGAGCCGTATTTCACGATCCGCTCGGCCGATGGCGCCAAGACGGTCGAGATCACCGCCGAGGCCATCGAGAAGGCCGGCAGCGTGACCTTCAAGACCACCTTGCCCGGCACGGACGGCGAGGAGCTGCATGAGGTGCGCGGCCCGCTGATGCAGTCGCTGCTCGACCAGGCGGGCTTCGCCTCGGCGGAATATGTCGCCGTCGCGCTCGACAATTACGAGATCGACGTGCCGGCCGAGGATTTTGCGACGCTCGGCGCCATCGCCGCGGTGGAGGTCGACGGCAAGCCGCTGACCGTGCGCGACAAGGGGCCGACCTGGATCGTCTATCCGCGCAGCGACAACGCGGCGCTGACCGACCCGATCTATGAATCGCGTAGTGTCTGGCAACTGAAAGAACTCGTCGCAAAATGAACCTGCTCGGCAAGGTCTTGGGAAGGCTGCCCCTGCTGCGCTTCCCGATCATCCTATCGCTGTTCCTGATCATGCTTCCCGTCAGCTATCTGAGCCTTGCGCAGATATCGGACGGGATCAACGACCGGCTCCACTTCTCCGCCCGATTGGAGGAGGCGAGCCGGCTCGAACTGGAGGCGAACACGCTCTTCAGCAAGGCGGAGCTTTTCGCGCGGGGCGATCCGCGCGTCGCGGCCAAGGACGTGCAACTGGCGCTGGACCTCCTGTGGTCCCGCGTCAATGTCATGGGCACGAAGAGCTACCGGAAGGTTCAGGCGGATGACGACCTTGACGAGGCGCTGATC
Source organism: Shinella zoogloeoides (assembly GCF_022682305.1). Taxonomy (NCBI): domain Bacteria; kingdom Pseudomonadati; phylum Pseudomonadota; class Alphaproteobacteria; order Hyphomicrobiales; family Rhizobiaceae; genus Shinella; species Shinella zoogloeoides. The sequence goes on along the minus strand of NZ_CP093528.1, from coordinate 3,160,740 downwards.
GGCGAGCTGCTCGGCGCCATGCCGCGGCTGGAGGCTGCGGTCAACACCTTGCAGCCCGGCGTCGCCGGCAGCTATCGCGGCGTCGATCTCTTCGCCACGCAATATCGCGAGCGCGTCATCGCCTTCAGTGACGCGGCGAACAAGGCGCGCCGCCAGCGGCTCAACATGGCGGTGCAGACCCAGTTGCAAAGCGTCACCAACCTCAAGCGCATCCAGATCGCCTATGTGGCGCTCGGCGTCATCGCCGTCGTCTATGTGCTGGTCGAGCTTTTCCTCACGCGCCGGCTTAACCGCCGGCTCAACGAGAGCATCGAGGAGAAGCATGAGCTGCTGTGCACGGATCACCTGACCGGCATCGGCAACCGCGCCAGTTTCGAGGACATGCTGCGCACGCTGAAGGCGATCTCCGGCGCGGATTTCGCCGTCATCTATTTCGACCTCGACGGCTTCAAGCAGGTCAACGACACGCTCGGCCACGGCATGGGCGACATGTTGTTGAAGCACGTCGCGGCGATCCTCCTGGCGGTGCGCCAGAGCGACCACGCCTTCGCCTTCCGCTTCGGCGGCGACGAATTCGCCGTGGTGCTCACCGGCAACCGCGAGACCGCACGCCACTATGCCGCCCGCGCCGTGCAGAAGATCGCCGCGCCGGCGACGCTCGACGCCAATGTCGTTCAGGTCTCGGCGAGCGCCGGCTATTCGCATGTCGAGGACCTGCGCTCCGTCGAACCGGTCGACGCGCTGATGCGCAATGCGGATCTTGCGCTCTACGCGGCCAAGTCCGCGGGGCGCAATTGCGTCCAGTCGTTCAATGCCGGCCTCCTGATCGAATACGAGCGGCGAACCTATCTAGAGGATGCGCTTTCCCACGCCATTGTCGAGGGAGCCGTCGAGGCCTCCTTCCAGCCGGTGTTCGATCTGCAGTCGCGCCGGCTGTGTGCGGTGAAGGTCGTGCCGCGCTGGTCGCACAATGCCTATGGCGCCATCGCACCTGCGGAGGTGATGGAGGTCGCCGACAGCATCAACCAGGGCGCGGCGCTTCTGCTCTCCCTGCTGCGCTCGACCTTCAACCTGCTCGGCCGCCTCACGACGCAGGCCGAACTGCGGATCTATGCCGAGGCCTCCGAAAACCTGTTCTCCCAGCCCGGTTTCGCCCAGTCGCTGTTCGAGCTGCTGGAACGCCACAGGGTTGGCCCCGGCCATCTGCAGATCGAGCTGACGGGCAAGCGCAGCGCCACCTATGGCGAGGCGTTCCTCGTCAGCATCCGCTCGCTGCGCGATGCCGGGGTCATCTTCGCGACCAGCGATGTCAGCCGCGCGATCGACAGCCGCAACCGCCTCGCCAATCTCGATTTCGGCACGCTGAAGCTGGAGCGCACGCTGGTGGAGGAGGCGACGCGCAGCGAGCGCAGCCGTGGCATCATCCAGGGCCTCAGCGCGATGGCGGTGAAGATGGGCGCAGAGGTGATCGCCGAGGGTGTCGACCGGCGCGAGGACGTGGAACGCTTGCAAAGGCTCGGCATCGCGCTCGGTCAGGGCGATGCGCTCGCCCCGGCCATGACGCCGGATGATCTCCTGCGCTACCTTGCCGGTTGGGCCGGCCCTTCGGTCGTCGCCTTCCGACGCTGATGGGGCTAGCTGTGGAGCAGCGCCTCGCGGACCTTCGCCCTGATCTCCTCAAGGGCGGTCTCCAGGTCCTTGGTAAAGCGCGTGGCGAAGGTCGCGCGCGGCGCCTTGGCGGTCCGCCAGAGATGGATGCGGTACGGGATCGGCACGGAGAACTTGCGAACCACCAAGCCACGATTGAGGTTGTGTGCGGCGGTCAGCGGGTTGACGATGGAAATGCCGGCGCCGCGCGCGACCATCGCGCAGACGCTTGACGCCGTGGTCGTCTCGACGATGAAGCGCCGTGTGACGCCCGCCTTGTCGAAGACGTCGTCGAGCTTGCGCCTGTAGGGATCGTCCTTCGAGAAGTAGACGAATTCCCTGTCCTCGAAATCGGCTGGTGTGAGGACCTGCTTTGCCGCCAGCGGATGGCCCGCCGGCAGGATGCACACGACCTCGCCCGCATCGATCGCCTCGGTGGCGACATCGCCGAACTGCTGTTCCTGCTCGACAAGCCCCAGATCGAACATCGCCGCGGTCAGTTCGTTCTGCAGGGCCGTCTCCTCGATCGAATGGATCGAGATCAACGCGCCGGGATGCACCTTGAGGAAGGCCTCGACGGCGACGGGCAACACGGTGTCGCCATAGGCCGGCAGGGATGCGATGCGCAGGTTCGCCATGCTGCGCCCGCCGATCGCCGTCGCCGCGCGGCTGATTTCCTCCAGCCCTACGAAGGAGCGGTGAATGACCGTATAGAGTTCCTGCCCCTTTTCGGTCGGCGTGATGCGCTTGCCGAAACGGTGGAACAGGTCGTAGCCGAGATATTTCTCAAGATCGCGCAACTCACGGCTGATCGTCGGCTGGGAGGTGCGCAGCGCCGCGGCCGCGGCCGTCACGCTTTTCTCCATCATGACGGCATGGAAAATTTCGATCTGTCTCTGATTCAGCCGCATCTTGCCCGCTTCGGTTCATATCGATTTCGAATAAAACAATTCTCTAATGGATTTCACAGTTACAAGTGTACATGCGATGTTACTTATCAAGGTAGCAGGCTGCTACATGGGTATGGAGTGGTTGACCGCCATGAACAAGCACATCGATGTAAAGAACCCTCGGGTCCGTGGCGCCGGTTCGGCAAAGAACACAGAGATTGAACTTGATACGGATTGTATATCTATGGTGGCGGACGCCGTCGGCACGCCGTTCTATTGCTATTCGCCGGAAGTAATCGCGCAGGCCTATGAAGAATTGTCCACCGCGCTTGCGCCGGTCGGTGCATCCATCTGTTACGCGGTGAAAGCTAATGGGAACCTTTCCATTCTTCAACTGCTTTCCCGTCTGGGATGCGGGATGGATATCGTCTCCGGCGGCGAGATGGAGCGCGCGCTGGAAGCGGGCGTACCGGCCTCCAGAATCATCTTTTCCGGCGTCGGCAAGTCGCCGAGCGAGATCGCCAAGGCCCTGATCGAGGGCGTTCACCAGATCAATGTCGAATCGCCCGCCGAATTCCATCTCGTCGCCGACATCGCCGCCTCGCTGCGGTTGCGCGCGCCGGTCGCATTGCGGGTCAATCCGGATGTCGACGCGCAGACCCATGCGAAAATCTCCACCGGCAAGAAGGGCGACAAGTTCGGCGTCGCGCTCGACGATGTCGCCGGTCTCTTCGAGGTGGCGGCCGGGCGGCCGGAAATCGAGATGGTGGGCCTTGCCGTCCATATCGGCTCGCAGATCCTCGACCTTTCCCCCTATCGCAGCGCTTATGGCGTGCTTGCGGCCCTCGTTCGCGATCTTCGGGCGAAGGGGCATGCGGTGCAGCGCCTCGATCTCGGCGGCGGTATCGGTATCGCCTATGGCGACCAGCACGCGCCCTCGGTGTCGGAGCTTGCCGCGATCATCGCCGAAACGGTCGGTGGCCTGGGCTGTGCGCTGACGGTCGAACCGGGACGCTGGCTGGTCGGCCGCGCGGGCGCGCTCGTCACGACGGTCCTCTACACCAAGGAGGCGGGCGAGCGCACACTGGCGATCGTCGATGCCGGGATGAACGATCTCGTTCGTCCGGCGCTCTACGGTGCCGTTCATCCGCTGGGCGTGGTGCGCAGCGCGCTCGGCGGGGAGGGGCGATCCTACGGCGTCGTCGGCCCCGTCTGCGAAAGCTCGGATATCTTCGGCGTCTATGCGGGCCTGCCGCAGCTATCGTCCGGTGACCTCGTCGCCTTCCTGTGCGCCGGCGCCTATTCGGCCTCTATGGCCTCCACCTACAATGCCCGCGATCTCGTTCCCGAAGTCTTCGTGAGCAATGGTCGCTTCCGTATCGTCCGGCGTCGTCAGACCACGAGGGAACTCATGGCGCTGGAGAAGGATGCCGTCTGGCAGGATATCCAATCCGGCCGGATGCCTGAAAACCGCAGAGGAGCTGCATGAGGTAACTCCCCGCGTCGATGGCCGACCGCTCTTACGACCGGCAGGAAATCCCTGTTCCCAGTGAGTATCCGTCCCATGGCGCATCCGCGCCGGGGCGGCGGCGTATACCTGCATGCCTCCAGAGCGAAACGACAGAGCGCGAGAAGCGACATGAACATAATGGCTAAACCCGAGTTTGCGATACGGGAGCGCGTCCTGACGACGCTCGATTCCGTATGTGCCTCCGAGGCGCTGCGCAAGTCGAAGCGCATGCGTGAACTGCTGCGTTACCTTGTACAGGAATCCATCGAGCGGCCGGGCGAGCCCGTCACCGCCGAGGCGATCGCCGCCAGCGTCTTCAACCGGACGAACGGCTTCGACGCGATCGACGATCCCATCGTGCGCACCACCGTCAGCCGCCTGCGCGCGGCGCTTGCCACCTACTACGAACAGGAAGCCTGCGAGGACGAGATCGAGATCCGCATCCCGCGCGGGGGCTACATGCCCGAGTTCCTGCCGCGAATGGCCAAGCCGCCCAAGCGTGATCGCTGGGAGTGGCTGCGCGCAAATCTCTGGATCCTGAATGTGGCCAGCGCCGTCGTTGCGCTTGCCGCGCTTGCCATTGCCCTCTCCCTGGGGACGGATGCATGCAGACCGTGACCGCAAGGCAGGTTCTCGACGTGCATCCCGCCAGGCCCGTCGCTGTCCGCTATCTCGACGACGACGATAGCGAGGCTCTTTCTACCTTCTCATCGCTGGCGGTTGCCCTGCTGGCGTTGTGCTACGACGCGGGTGTCCGGCGCGTGCTGGCGGTGACCGTTCATGCGACGGACGGTCCTCTCGCCCTGGCGAGGCATGAGATCGATCTCCTGATGGAGAAGCTCTACGCCCCGCAGGGTGACGGCGCAGCCAGCGACAATGGATTCCCCGATCTGGGGAGCCTGGCGGACCATGTCGCGACACTTGCGCGTAGCCCCGATCTCGCCCGGTCCCTGATCGTTCCTGTCGGCGGGACATGTGTTGCGCCACCGGACAGCGCAGAAATCTGGCGCGGCGCCAGCAGGCGCGCATAGCGGCTCGTGCCGGGAGCGGTTTCGCCTTGCAAGCCCGTGCCGTCCTTATACGATGCCCGGTATCTGCCGCTGGATTTGCAAGGAAGAAACGTTGATAGACTTGATCGTAACCGCCGCCGGCAATGGCTGGCAGGCGCACCATGGAGACCGGAGCTGGCGTGCGGCCGTCGGGCGCGGCGGCATAAGGATGGAGAAGGCGGAAGGCGACGGAGTCAGCCCCGTCGGTCGCTGGCCGATCCGCACGGTGTATTACCGCGCCGACCGCATCGGAAAGCCGGCTTCCCCTTTCCCGACCAGGGTGATCGGCGAGCTGGACGGCTGGTGCGACGATCCGGCCCATACCGACTACAACCGTCCCGTCACCCGCCCGTTCCCGGCGAGCCACGAGGAGATGTGGCGGGAGGACGACCTTTACGACATCGTTGTCGTGCTCGGCCATAACGACGATCCGCCGGTGCCCGGTGCCGGCAGCGCCATCTTCCTGCATATCGCGCGACCGGATTACGCGCCGACGGAAGGCTGTGCGGCTCTCGCCAAGGAGGACCTGCTGGCCTTTCTTGCGGATGCGCAGCCCGGAACGCATCTCGAGTTCCGGGCGTCGGCCTGAGAGGTTGACAACGCTCGCCGTCGCGGGTCCGGTCAGAGGCGCTTTGCGGCAGACCGGCCGGTCATCCACAGGCCGAGACGGATGACGAGGAAATTCAGTGCGAAGATCCCGAGGGCAACGACGCCGATCATCAGGGCGCCTTCGTTGGCGAGGTCCTGGAACACCATGCCCTCGGCCTGCAGGACGAGGGTGGCGACGGCGGCCATGATGGCGGTCGTGACCACCGCGCAGAGCGCTGCGACCTGCCAGGCCCGGCCGAAGGGCGGCGCTGCCCGCTCGCGTGAGACCCAGATCTGCGCCATGCCGGAAGCGGCGGCAAAGGCGATGATGAGGCCCATCGCCGAGTTCTCGAAGTTCAGGAAAAGCGTCACCAGCAGCGCCAGGACGGCAAGGCCGACATAAAGTCCGCTATAGATGCCGACGAGCTTAAGGGTTGATATGGGGCGGGCGACGGTCTCGGCCATGGTGGTTCCGGTGCTTGTTGATATCGATTGTCCGTGGCGATACATCAGCGCGCGTTGACGGGAAGTTAAGTATCGATACGCCTGCCGGATTACCGGGGGCCGCCGCCTTTGCGCACCGCAGGGCTATTGTAGGCTTCCCTTGACGACGAGCTGCGAAACGAAGCGCTTCAAGAGGTCCCGGTCGAAGTGTCCATGCGAGTTCAGCATCATCTCGACGGTCTGGGCCTGCGACCAGCCGCGCTTGTAGGGGCGGATCGTCACCATGGCGTCGTAGACGTCGCAGATCGCGGCGATGCGCGCGGCCAGCGGGATCCCGTCTTCCTTCAGGCCGAACGGATAGCCGGTGCCGTCCAGTTTCTCGTGGTGATAGAGGCAGACATCCAGCACGGTCTGCGGCAGGTCGCAGGCCCCGCGCAGCAGTGCCGCCCCGCGAGCCGGATGCTGCCGCACCAGGGCAAACTCGGCGGGCGAAAGCTTGCCCGGCTTGTTGAGGACGGCGTGGGGAACGGTGGCCTTGCCGAGATCGTGCACCAGGCCGCCCAGCCCGAGATCGCGGATCGTCTCTTCGCCGAGACCGAGGCTCCGGCCGAAGGCGATCATCAGCGCGCTGACGGCGAGACAATGCAGGAAGGTGCCTTCATCGCGATCCTTGAGCTTGGTCATGGCGATCAGGGCGCCGGCGCTCTCCAGCGCATCCGACATGACAGCCTCGACGATCCCGTGCGCGCCGTCGAAATCGAAGCTTCCGTCCCGGTGCGCACTGGAAAGCATCTGCCGGATCATGGGCCGCGTGGATTCGATGCATTCGCGTGCCTGCCTGATTTCGCCCGCATGGAAGGAGGATTCCAGCTCGGCCTCGAAGCGGGCGCGTATCAGCTCCCAGGACGGATCGGCAGCCTCGCAGACATCCTTGCCTTTCGCCGTGTCGATGATGGCGCTCATCGCGTTGCTGGCCAATATGATGCGAAGCTCGGCCTGGGACGTGATGAGGAGGCGGCGCTTGTCAAAGCCGTTTATCGAGCTGTCCTCAAGCTCTTCTATGTACATCCCCACGCAAATGTTGCTGAGATGAATCCTCTTTTTCATCTGCCTCGCGCCTTCCGACCGAATATATACTCGCATGGGAGATGGTTGCTTAGGAATATTAAGCATTCCTGATGATCGCCACGTATCTCGCGATAAATATCGTGTTGTATCGGGTGTGCCCGGATCGGTGGGATTGCACGTGCAGCCGGCCTAGAAGGCCCATGGCGGCGTGTTCTGCCGCCATGGAGGGCGGCGTCATTTCCAGCTCTGGTAATCGGCCGCCACGCAGCCATAGGGCGCGCGGTCGTCGCCGAAGCGCTTCTTCAACTGTTCGCAGCCCCAGCGGTTCAGGGATTCCGGCATCGCGGCGTTGATGTCCATCGCCGGCGCGGTGAATGCCGAGGACGCGCTGGTCACGTACCAGAGCCAATAGCCGAAATACGCCGCGACGACGAGAAGGCCGATCAGCAGCGCAAGGCCGATCCGCCGCGCGAGCGAGGGGCCGGCCTTCGCCACTTCGGGCACCAGCGGCGCCTGTCGGTCCTCGGGGGCCATCGCCGCTTCCAGGGGTGCGAGGGCGTCGGCGCGCTCCTTCGCTGTCATGTCGATCCGCATCAGCCGGCTGTCGAGGAGGACGGGCAGGGTCGCATCGCCATGCCAGACCGCCAGCGCGACCGCATTGCCGCCGGTCCTGCCGACGATGAGCGGTTCCTCGCCCTGCGCGAAGCGTGTGTGGGCCGTCCGTCCGGTTTTGCGCTCGCTCAGCGTATCGGCATAGGTGGCCGACAGGCGCCTTCCCTTGTTCTCCATGGCGGTGATTTCCACCGGCACGGGCGTGAGACGCGCCGGACGGGCGAACTGTCCGCGAGCGCGCAGCACGCGGATCGCCTGGAAGATCGGCGCCAGGAACAGGCCGGTAAACGCGACCGTAAAGGCCGCGAAGATGAAGATGCGGCTCCAGAGCTTGTCCAAGGCAAGGCTGATCGTGGCGAGCTCGGGCTGGTCGGCGGAAATGACGAGATCGGTCTCGTAGTCGCCGCTGTGCATGTCGACGAACATCACGTCGATGTTCTTCTCATATCGCTGGCCGTCATAGTCATAGGTGAGGGTGGCCTCGCAGGAGGTGACCACGGCCTTGCGGGTCTGGCACTCGCCGTCGATGTTGCCGTCTATCGTGAGAGGATTCTGGCTGATCTTGTAGTCCTGCAGGATGCCGGGGCCTTGCATGACGATGAGGAAGACCGCGACGAAGAGCATGATCGGTGCGGTGAGAAAATGGATTCGCGGTATCGAGAGAACGCCGCGCGCAAGCGCGAGGGCGCGGGAGGGAAGCGTGATTGTGGGGAAAGTCATGATGTGCCTGATTGATTTCGAAAAGCGGTCGCCCGCATTGCAGAAACGGTGCAGCAGAGCCGAAAATTCGATCCGGCGGCCGATTTGCCGTGGGTGACGCCCGGCGCATTCGCCTGCTTGATTATTTAAATTAATTGATTTAAATTAATTCCATTAAATATTTTGCGCCTTCTCATCGAGTTCCCATGGCCCGACCGCGAAAAGACCAGCAGATCGATATCCGGCCCGTCGCCATCGCGCAGACGATGCATCTGCTCGATAGCCGGGATGCCGCCGACATCACCATGTCGGATGTCGCCGATGCGGTCGGCTGCCGGGCGCCGGCGCTCTATGCCTATTTCGCCGGCAGGGATGCGCTGCTGCGCGCCGTGCATGACGAAGGGTTCCGCCTCATGCTGGAGGAGAAGATCGCCGTCGCGGCGCGCAATGCGGACGATGCGGTCGAGAGGTTGCGGGCCGGCGGCCTTGCCTATCTTCGTTTCGCCTTCGAGCGTCCGGGCCTCTATCGGCTGATGTTCTCGCCGCCACCGCTCGAAGGCCTTCCGGCCAATCCCTTCGCGGCCGATCCGGCCGGAAAATGCCTCGCTATGTTGCGGGGCGCGGTCGAAGCCTGCCAGGCGGACGGCTATCTGCCGGATGTGGAACCCGGGCAGGTCGCCTTCATGCTGTGGTCGGCCGTCCATGGCGCCGCCGCGCTGGCCTTGCGAGGGTGCGCGCCGCTTCAGGCCGGACACGATCCCCGGGCCGCCGCCGTCGCGACGGTCGAGACCCTCATGGGCTTCATTTACGCCACGCGCCCGTAATGCTCCTCCCTCCTTGTGAAAGGCACTTCATGCGTCGCCGCCTACGCCTTACCCTTGTCGTCTTTGTGCTGTCGCTCGCCGGCCTTGCTGCATGGGTCGGGATATCGTCGATCCGGACGGAACGGGAAATCGCCGGCCATGCCGGGACGGTGCGCCGCATTGCCGGCGCACATCCCTCCGTCGTCGTGGACCCGGCTGCGATTGCCGCTCTGCCCGCGCCGGTGCGGCGCTATCTCGCCTTCGCCCTGCCGGATTCGAAGGTCCGCTATCGCACCGTGACCCTCACGCAGGAGGGCGACTTCCGCCGTCCGCTGAAGGAGGATTTTGCGCCGACGACCGCCACGCAGACCGTCGCCGCCGGCACGCCCGCCATGATGTTTGCCGCCACCACGCCCATCGTCCCGGGGCTGTGGGCGAGAGCCTACGACTTCTTCGCGGAGGACCGGATGGAGATGCGTGCCAAGATTGCCTCGACCCTGACGGTCGTGGATGAAAGCGCCACCGAAGCGTTGAACCGCACCTCGCTTCGCCGCTGGCTTCTGGAAAGCCCGCTCTATCCCGTGGCGCTCCTGCCCGGCGGCCCGGTGCGCTGGGAAGCGATGGACGATAACCATGCCCGCGCGACCGTTACCGGCTTCGGCCTTCAGGCGTCGCTTGTCGCGACATTCCGGCCGGACGGGAGCCTCGAGAGTTTCCATGCGGAGGAAGACGGCGATCTCGCCACGCCTTATCACGGCTCTGGCGAGCACGCCCTTCGCGGCGACTACCGCCCGGTTTCCGGCATGATGATCCCGCATGAATTCGTGATATCCCGTGCCGCCGGCGGCAGGATCTTCCCGTTCTGGAAGGGTCGCGTCACGGCGCTCGCCTATGAGTGAGACGGCTTGCGGCGGGCACGGCAGGCTGTTGCATCGGTGCGGTCCCTGCCTTAGTCCATACAGGCAGCTATTCGTCCGGAGGCAAAGAACCATGAGCAAGACCGCCCTGACCCCGCGCATTCTCGGCATGAGCGCGGCTTTCGTCCTGAGCTTTTCCGCTGTGCAGGCAGCGCGGGCGGAAAGCTTCAGCGCCCGGGGCAACGAGCCGGGTTGGCACCTGGAGATGACGGAAAAGGCCATCACCTTCCGCACCCAGGAGGGCGAGACCCTTTCCGTCGAGCCGGTGCCGGCGGCGCAGGAGACGGAGGCCGGGCGGACCTATTCCGCCGTCGCCGGCGGCAAGCCTTTCACGCTGACGATTGCCGACAGGATTTGTTCAGACACGATGGCGGACATGCCGTTTCCGAAGACCGTCTCCCTGGTTGTCGGCGAGCGCACTCTTTCGGGCTGCGGCGGCGATCCGGCGAGCCTTCTGCATGGAGACTGGAAGATCGATGCCATTGGCGGCAAGCCAATCGTCGAGAAATCCGAGCCGACGCTGGCCTTCGCCCCGGATGGCAGCATTCACGGCAACGGTTCCTGCAACCGCTTCTTCGGCGGTTTCACGCTGTCCGGGGAAGGGCTGAAGCTTTCGCAGGTCGGCGCGTCGATGATGCTGTGCGATCAGCTCGTGATGGAGCAGGAGCATGCGCTTCTGGCCACCTTCGAGGGTATCACGCATTTCGAGATCGTGTCGCCAACACAGATCCGGCTCATGGGTGCGAGCGGCGTTCTGGTGAGCCTGCGGAAATAACGCTTCGGGTTACCGTCACGACGATGGCTGGCGTGCCCTCGCTGTCTTGAGCCGTTTGCTGAAGAACGTGCTCGAAGCTGCCCGGAGGATTGGCTGGGGCTTGCCAAGCAGGTAGCCCTGCGCCTCCGTGCAGCCGGCCCGGCCGACGGCTTCCAGTTGCTCCAGGGTCTCGATGCCCTCCGCTGTGGTCGCCAGGCCAAGCTCGCCGGCAAGCGCCGCGATGGCGGAGACGATGGACGCGCTGTCGCGGCGGGCGGTGATGTCCCGGACGAAGGAACGGTCGATTTTCACCTTGTCCAGCGGGGCGAGGCGCAGGTGGCTGAGGCTCGAATATCCCGTGCCGAAATCGTCGAGCACGATGCGCACGCCCAGCTTTTTCAGGCTTCGCAGCGCCGCGAGGGTCCGGTTGTCGTCGTCGAACAGCGCGGTCTCGGTGATCTCCAGTTCCAGCCGGGCGGGATCGAGGCCCGTCTCGTGCAGGATGTCCTCGACGGTAGCCACCGTGTCGCCGAAGGCGAGTTGCACCGGCGACAGGTTCACGGCGATCCGCGGGCTTCCCGGAAGCTGCACGGCGTCCCGGCAGGCCCGCCGCAGGACCCATGCGCCGATCTCGACGATCAGTCGGGTCTCCTCGGCAAGCGGAATGAAGTCTCCCGGGCCGACGACGCCCCGTTGCGGGTGCTGCCAGCGCACCAGTGCCTCGAAGCCGCAGAGCTGCTCGGATTCAAGGTTGTAGATCGGCTGATAGGCCAGCTCGAACTGCTCCTCGGCGATCGCGTGCCGCAGGTCCGCCTCCAGCGCGATGCGCTCACGCAGCCGCTCGTCCATTTCCGGCGTGAAGATGCAGAAGGTGCCGCGCCCCATGGACTTGGACTGGTAGAGCGCCAGGTCCGCCTGCTTGAGCAGCGCGTCGGCATCTCCGCCCGCGCCCTCGGCCACGGCGATGCCGATGCTGGTCGATATGGAGATCGTCCGCCCCTGGATGACATAGGGCCGCCCCAGCACCTCGATGATGCGGTTGCTCAGCGCCTCGGCGGATTGCGGCTGGTCCCGGTCGAGGCACAGGACCGCGAATTCGTCGCCGCCGAGCCGGGCGACGCCGTCCGTCTTGCGCACGCAGCCTGCCAGCCGCCTGGCCACCTCGCGCAGGAGCTGGTCGCCTACGGGATGGCCGAGCGTATCGTTGATGTCCTTGAAGCGGTCGAGGTCGAGGAACAGGAGGGCGATCCGGTCGCTATCGCCTTCGGCGCCCAGCAGGGCGTCGGCGATCTGGGTGCGGAAGGCCAGGCGGTTCTGGAGGCCCGTCAGGTCGTCGTGATGCGCCAGGAAGCGGATGCGGCTTTCCTGCCGGGTGAGGGCCGTGTTCTGCCGCCGGGCTTCTTCCACCGCCGCATTCGCGCGGGTGTGTGCGGCGGCGAGCTCGGCATGCGCGGTCTTGAGTGCGGTAATGTCGGTGCGGATGCCGACCCGGCCGCCATCGGCGGTCTTGCGCTCGCTGATCAGGAGCCAGCGTCCGTCCGGCAGCAGGCGCTCGATCGTTCCGCTGTCTTCCTGCCGCCAGGCGGCGAGATTGTCGACGAAGGCATCGATGTCGCCGGTGATCTGCGGATATTGCCCGCGCTTCGCCCCCTCCCGGACGATGTCCTCGAAGTGCGCGCCGGGCTGGATGAAATCGGCGCTGAGCGCGTAGAGTTCGCGGTAGCGCTTGTTGCAGGTGACCAGACGGTCGCTCTCGTCCCACATCACGAAGCCGTCGGACATGGCGTCGATGGCGTTATCGAGGACGGCGGCGGCGCGCTCGCGCGCGGCACTGGCCTTTTCGCGCTGGCGGATGGCGACGAGGATCGCCGCGGCGAAGGCCAGGACGAACAGTGAGGTGATCGCGGCGGCCAGGACGAGGCGGTCGCGGGTGTCGCGCCATTCGGCGAACAGGGCCGCCTTCTTCGCCACCAGCACCACCTGGATATCGCCGTAGAGCGATTGCCTGACGACGGTGAGGGCGCCGTCGTCCATCCCGTCGCCGCCTGTCGCGAAGGCGACGCCGTTTGCCGCCGCCTGCTGGTCGCCCGACTGCTGGACCTTGCCGACCAGAAGCTCGTTATGCGGCAGCGATGCGATCACCGTGCCGTCGGCCCGTTTCAGGAAGATCTGTACGCCCGTCCCGACATTGGCTTCCGATACCAGCTTCATCAACGTTTGCAGCGGCACCTCGGCAATCGGCACGATGCCGACCCATCCGGCGATCGTGCGCGCGACATAGAGGGACCAGTCGCCGGTGACGGGATTGCGGAGCGGGCCGATCAGGGTCGTAGGGTTGCGGCCGACAAGCGCGACGTCCACCGGCAGGGAGTGGCGTGCGGCGCGCGATTGGGCGGAGGCGGCGACGCTGCCGTCGGGCGCGACCAGCATGAGATCGCGGAAGGCCATCGTCTGGAAGCTGAGGCCGTTGAGCAACTGGCTGGCGGGGCCGGACTGGCCGGGCGCGATGCGCGCCGCCTTGAAGAGTGCCGGAAGGCTCGCAAGCGCCCCGTCGACCTGCAGCAATTGCCGGTCGAGGGCGTTTTCCACCGCCTTGGCGGCGCTTTCCAGGGCGTGCCGGGCGGTCTGCCAGGCGATCCGCTCCGTCCGCTCGACGACGTTGACCGTGCCGAGGGCGATTATCGTCAGGATGGCCGCCGTGCCGGCGCCGATCACGATCTTGAGACGATGCATCACTGGGGGCCACCCCGACAGTTTACAGTCATCATGGAGCGTGCGGCTCCGTCGCGAAAAGCGGCTTGAGGTAGATGTTCCAGGTTCGTTCGCATTCCCGGCCGCAGCGTGTGAACCAGCGGGGCAGCACGACGTCCGTCAGGAGCTTGCGCCGGCGGATCTCGTCCTCCGGCGATGTCGGTACGACGGTCATGGCCTTGCGGGCCTTGCCGGAGCAGTCCGCGGCGCCGGCATTGCAGGCCAGGCCCCGCTGCGTATCGGTCCCGGCCTGCGACCAGATCCGCTTCTCCAGCGTGAGAACGCCGCTGCGGATGGTCTCGCGCGCATCGGCGGGCAGGTTTTCCCAATAGGGGCGGTTGACGGCGAAGATCGACACCCCCCAGCTCAGCGCCATGGCATGGACATAGGACGTCACGTCCGGCAGGCCGATTTCGTAGCCGCTGAGGGTTCCCGTGATCGCGCAATCGACGACGTCGTCGCGCAGGCTCGGCATGATGTCGGCAAAGGGAATGCTGACCGGCACCGCGCCCAGCGCCGTCATCAGTTCGGACTGCGCGACCGAGGAGGTGCGGATGCGGCGGCCGTCGAGATCGTTCAGCCCGGTGAACGGCTTGACGCAGAACAGCACCTGCGCCGGATAGGCGTAGACGCCGAGAAGCTGGATATCGTAGCGATCCCGCAGCACCGCTTCCAGATGGGGCCGGTACGCGCCGACCGTGCGCCGCAGCGTCGCCACGTCGGGGTTCAATGCCGGCAGGTCCACGGCGCTCAGTTCCGGCTCGTCGCCGGCGGTGACGCTGAGCAGCACGGTGCCGAAGGAGACGACACCGAGTCGCAGGAGCTGGAGCATTTCCTGGGTGCGCAATCCGCCGGCATCCAGCGGCCGGATGGTTGCGCTGATCCGGCCCTGCGAGAGCTGCCCGATCTCGGTTTCCCAGAAGGGTCGCTCGATCTTGTTGAACTGGGTCACGCCGGCCAGCCCGCCGATGATCTGGAGCCGGACCGGCTCTTCGTCGGTTTGCTGGGCGAAGGCGTTGCCGGCAAGGCCGAAGGCGGCGGCAAGCAGGACGCCCGCCAGCCGTGCAGGAGAGAAGCGGCGCGCGGCAGCGCTCCCACAAATTCGCCCGCTCATTCGTGATCCTCCGGTCGGGGCCTCTCCCCGCGGAAAATCTTCCACTACAGAAGTTAACGGACTTTATGCCGTTTCAGTAGAATGGCATCCGAAACCGTTTCACGGATATAGCGACACTTCTTGATGAACGTCCAATTTCGCGGCAAGAAGGGCGCGGCCGGCGTCACGCTATCGCTGACAGGTCTTCGCTGAGCGTCCCGTCGCGCACGAGAACGCGGCCACGGCGGATCACGGTGCGCTTGTGCGGCGTCAGGGCCACGGCCTCGGCCAGCGTGCGCGCCGGCACCAGCACGAGGTCGCCGAAATCGCCTTCGGCAAGACCGTAGCCGGCAAGGCCGATCCCCTCCGCGCCGCCATAGGTGCAGATACGCGCGGTTTCCATGAGGTCGGCGTCGTTGGTCATGCCGTTGCGCTGAGCGAGATATTTCGCCCGCTCCAGCATGTCGCCGTTGCCCCAGGGTTCCCAGGTGTTCTGTATACCATCCGAACCCGAGGCGACCGTCAGGCCGCATTGCCGCATCAGGCGGAGCGGCAGCGCGGGGGCGGCGGGGCTGCCGACGGTCATCACCGCGATGCGCTCGGCCGCCATGGCTTCGACCAGTCCCTGTTGGCGTGCCGGCTCCAGCATGCCGAGGCAATAGGCGTGGCTGACCATCACGCGGCCCTGCAGGGAGAGGGCGCGGGTGCGCTCGACGATAAGTTCCAGGCAGAAGGCGCCAAGCTCTCCGAGTTCGTGGAGGTGGATGTCGATGGGTTTTTCATGACGGTCGGCAAGGGCGAAGATCGCGTCGAGGTGGCGTACCGGGTCGCGGTCGATGGTGGCCGGGTCGATGCCGCCGACGATATCGGCCCCCGCCCGCATCGCCGCGTCCATTAGGTCGAGGGTGCCCTGGCGGGGCAGCATGCCGCTCTGCGGAAAGGCGACGATCTGGATATCCGCGATCCCGCGCAGCGCCTCGCGGGTTTCGAGCACGCCTTCGATATTGGCTATGCCGATTTCCGTATCGACGTCGACATGGCTGCGGATGTGCAGCACGCCATAGGAAAGTGTCTGCAGGACCTGCCGCGCCGATTGCCGGCGCGCGTCGATGCCGAGTTCGCGCTTGGCCTTGCGGTCGGCGAGGATCCGGTGATTGCGCGTCGGGCCGACGCGGTTCTCGAACCAGTCCATGCCGATCAGCGTCTTGTCGAGATGGGTATGCGCCTCGATGAGGCCCGGCAGCGCGATCTGTCCGGCGGCGTCGATTTCACACGCCGGACGATCGCTGCCGCGCGGGGTGAAGCGTCCGTCGCGAATGAGGAGATCCACGGGAGCGCCGCCCATGGGCCGGGCATTGCGGATAAGAATGTCTGCGGTCATGGCCTTCTCCCGTTCCTTGTTTCTCATGCCAGCCCGGCGCGCTGCATCGCCAGGCGGAAGGCCTTTTCGGCGCGGTCGAGGATGGCGCCCTCGTCGTGTCCGGTCAGCTTGCGTCCCCGCATCAGCACGCGCCCGCCGACGATGGTCGTGTCCACGTCCGCGCCGTTGGCGAAGCGGGCGAGGCGCTGCACCGGATCGACCGGCGGCCACAGATGCGGCTGGCGCATGTTGACGAGCAGGATATCGGCGCGCTTGCCGGCTTCGAGCGAGCCGATCTCGCCTTCCATGGACAGGGCGCGCGCGCCCTCGATGGTCGCCATCTCCAGGAGCTGGAGTGGCGGCAGGACGGTGTCGTCGCGGAAATGGCGGGCGTGGTAGCGATGGGCCTGGAACATGTTGCGGAACATGTCGAAGGAACGGTCGGGCGCGGCGGCATCGGTGCCGAGCGAGACGGTGACGCCTTCGGCCATCAGTTCCGGCGCGGGGCAGCGGGCGGAAACGGACATCAGCGCGCTCGGATTGTGCGCCACCTTCGCGCCCGTGCGCTTCAGCACGGCGCGGTCCGCTTCGGTGAGATCGACGCAATGGGCCAGCAGCGAGTGGCCGTCGAAGAGGTCGAGGCTGGCGTCGTTCGCCGCGACGGAGCCGTCGCGGTGGCCGTCCTGCACGAGGAGCACGCCCTTTTCCCGCGCCAGCCGCCGTGCCGCCCGGCAGAGGTCGAGCACCTGCGCATCTTCCAGTTCCACGGCGTTGAAGACGGGGAGGGAGATGGCAAGGCGGAGCCGGTCGTCGCGCCCCGCCCAGGCATCGATCAGCGCGGCACTGACGGTAAGCTGTTCTGTGGGCGAGACGACGATTTCCTTATACGATCCGTCCTCGTGGGCGCGGTAGACGCTTTCGGCCGAGGGGCGGTTCGGGCCGACCGCGAGTATCTCGCGCACGCCCATCGCGGCGATGGCGGCAAGATGGGCCTCCGCCGCTTCCGCCGCTTCAGTGCGCATGATATCCGGCCCGCCGCCGAACAGCAGGCAGGCGGTGGTCGTGCCGCAGCGGATGCGCTCGGCTGCCGAGAGTGCGGCTTCCGCCGCCCAGAATTCCGGGTCGGCCGCCTCGGCGTAGATGCGGCCGGTGACATTCATCCAGTCCTCGGAATCGTCGCCAAGTCCCTTCGTCAGCATGTGGCCGGCATGGGCGTGGGTGTCGATCAGGCCCGGGATCACCACCATGCCGGTCGCGTCGATGCGCTCGGCGGCGGGAAAGGCCCCGGGCGTTCCCGCGCCGATGGCGGCGATCCGGCCGTTCTCCACCAGCACGTAGCCGTCTTCGAGAATGCGGCGCTCCGCGTCCATGGTGAGGATCGTGCCGTTTTCGATCAACAGGGCCTTCGTCATCCATCTCTCCCGTTATGATTGCATACACCGTTGGCCGGGTAATGCGTGCGAATTCCGATTCCGGTGTCTTGATATTATATGTACGTTATGTACATTCATATTGAAATAATCGTATGCATATTATCGGGAACACGCATACAAATTAGGGAGAGCCTTGTGAAGACCTATATGAAGACCCTCTTGGCGGGCCTTGCCGTGCTGGCGCCGCTATCCACGCCGGCGCTGGCCGAGACGTTCCGCTGGGCGGCCTCCGGCGACGTCATCACCTACGACCCGAACGCCCAGGTCGACAGCTTCACCCAGAGCGTCCAGCATATGGTCTTCGATCCGCTGGTGCGCCGCAACAAGGAGCTGAAGCTGGAGCCGGCGCTCGCCACATCCTGGGAGGTCGTCGAGCCGACCCGTTGGCGCTTCAAGCTGCGCCAGGGCGTGAAGTTCCACGAAGGCCAGCCCTTCAACGCCGACGACGTCGTGGCGACGATCCAGCGCCAGATCGATCCCGGCGCGCGCAACCGCGAGAACCTTTCCGCCGTCACCGGCGTCGAGAAGGTGGACGACTACACGGTCGACCTCATCCTGCGCGGTCCCTATCCGCTGCTTCTCAACGACCTTGCCGCGATCTACATCATGAGCAAGCCGTGGATGACGGAGCATGACGCGCTGAAGCCGGGCAACACGGCGACCGGTGTCGTCACCTACGCCAACAACCACGCCAACGGCACCGGCCCCTTCAAGCTGAAGAGCTACGAGCCGGATTCGCGCTCGGTCTTCGAAGTCAACAAGGAATGGTGGGACACGCCACAGCATAACCTGACGGAAGTGGAATTCCGCCCGATCGCCTCCGACGCGACCCGCGTTGCGGCGCTCCTGTCCGGCGAAGTCGACATGATCGCCCCGGTTCCGCTGCAGGACGTCGACCGCATCGCCGCGACCGAGGGCCTGAAGGTCGTGCAGGATCCGTCGCTGCGCACCATCATGCTGGCGCTCAACTTCAAGAAGGAATTGCATGCCGCGCCCGGCGTGCCGAACCCGATGCTGAACGTGAAGGTGCGTCAGGCGCTCTGGCACGCCATCGATCTCAACACGATCCAGAAGCGTCTGATGCGCGGCAAGTCGCGCGTCGCCGGCATGCTCGTCGCCCCGGCCGTCACCGGTCATGACGACGCCATCGACGTGCCGCTGGAATACGATGTCGACAAGGCGAAGGCGCTGCTGGCGGAAGCGGGCTACCCAGACGGCTTCAAGACGGGCCTTGCCTGCTCGAACGACCGTTACATCGCCGACGAGCAGATCTGCCTCGCCATCTCCTCCATGTGGGCGAAGATCGGCGTGCAGGTCGACCTCAGCGTCGAAAGCAAGACGACCTACTTCCCACGCATGGATAATGGCGAACTCGACGTCTACATGCTCGGCTGGGCCTCGCTTCCGGCCATGGACGGCTATAGCGTCCTCCAGGCGCTGCTCGCCACCAATGACGGTACCTATGGCGGCTCCAATCCGAACGGCCTCTCCGATCCGCGCATCGACGCGCTCACCCGCTCGGCTTCCGTCGAGCTGGATGAGACCAAGCGCGTCGACATGCTGAAGGAAGCCTTCCGCATCACCCATGACGAGGCACTGTTCATTCCGCTGCACCAGCAGCCGGTCGCCTGGGCGATGAGCAACAAGGTCGATATCCCGCAGTTCCCGGACGAATACGTTCGTCCCTGGTTCGCGCAGATCAAGAAGTAAGGGTTTCTCCCGAGGCATGGTCCCGGCTGGCGCGAGCTGGTCGGGACCATCCGCAATCCGGCCGACCCCTGCTGCCCGTGGTGCAGGGAAGATGGAGCGAACGGCCCGGTTTTCCTCCCTTTCGGGCTTGAACGCTCCCTTGCAAGGACCATTGCGATGCTCAGACTTTTCTCGGTGCGGCTGCTCCAGGCCATCCTCGTGATGATCGCCGTGACGGCCATCGCCTTCATCATGTTCCGCTTCGTCGGCGATCCCGTCTCCGCCATGGTGCGCGAAGGCGCCACGCAGGCGGAAAAGGATGCGCTGCGCCTGGCGCTCGGCCTCGACAAGCCGATCCTCGTGCAGTTCTTCGATTTTGTCGGCAAGGTGCTGACGGGTGATTTCGGCACGAGCTTCCGCTACCAGCAGCCTGTCGCCGGCCTGTTGATGAGCCGCCTTCCCGCAACGCTGGAGCTTGTGATCGTCGCCACCGTGATGGCGCTTTCGATCGGCATCCCGCTCGGCGTCCTCTGCGCGCTGAAGCCGAATTCCTTCCTCTCGCGGCTCACCCAGGCGACGACGCTGGTCGGCGTTTCGATGCCCACCTTCGTCACCGGCCTGCTGCTCATCCTCGTCTTCGCGGTCAACCTGCGCTGGCTGCCGTCCTCCGGGCGCGGCGACCTCGTGGACCTCGGCCTCTGGCAGACGGGCTTCCTTACCGTCTCCGGCCTGAAATCGCTGATTCTGCCGTCGATCACGCTGGCGCTCTTCCAGCTCACGCTGATCATGCGGCTGGTGCGCTCGGAGATGATCGACGTGCTGTCGTCGGACTACATCCGCTTCGCCTTCGCCCGCGGCCTGCCGCGCGCCTATATCTACGGCCGCCTTGCGCTGCGCAACGCGCTGATGCCGGTCGTTACCGTCACGGGCCTGCAGATCGGCCAGCTCGTCGCCTTCGCGATCGTCACCGAGACCGTGTTCCAGTGGCCGGGCATGGGCCTGCTCTTCACCAATGCCGTCGGCTATCCCGACGTGCCGGTGCTGGCCGCCTATCTCCTCTTCGTCGGCTTCCTCTTCGTGATGATCAACATGATCGTCGATATTCTCTACACTCTCATCGATCCGCGCCTGAGGACACGATAATGGCCACGCAATCCCTGATGCGCCGGCTTCCGCCGGTTTCCGTGATGATCTCCGGGCTGGTGCTCGCCATCATGCTCGTGCTCGTCGTCTTCGCGCCGCTGATCGCGCCGATGGACCCGCGCGACGTCTCCTCCTATTCGCTCATCGACATGGAGATTCCGCCGGTCTTTATGGAGGGCGGCGATCCGCGCTTCCTGCTCGGCACCGACAACCAGGGCCGCGACCTTGTCTCGGTCATCCTGTTCGGCCTGCGCATCTCCGTCGTCATCGGCCTCGGCGCGGTGTTCTTCGCCGCCGCGCTCGGCGTGATCCTCGGTCTCGTCGCCGGCTTCTTCGGCGGTCTTGTCGACAGCGTCGTCATGCGCATCGCCGATGTGCTCGTCAGCTTCCCGACCATTCTCGTCGCTTTGCTGATCAGCGGCATCGCCCGCGCGCAGCTCAGCGCCGATGCGATGCTCGCCTGGGCGCCGCTGGTCCTCATCTTCTCCATCGCCGTCAACGAGTGGGTACAATATGCCCGCACGGTTCGCGCCTCGACCATGGTGGAAGTGGCGCGTGATTATGTGCGTGCCGCCAAGGTGATCGGCCTGCCCTCCGGCCGCATCATGGGCCGGCACATCCTGCCGAACGTCATGAGCTCGGTCATGGTCATCGCCACGATCAACCTTGCGGGTGCGATCCTGACGGAAGCGACGCTGTCCTTCCTCGGTGCCGGCATGCCGCCGACCTATCCCTCGCTCGGCACGCTCATCCGCATCGGCAACCAGTTCCTGTTCTCCGGCCTCTGGTGGATCGCCGTGATGCCGGCGGCCGTGCTCGTCATCCTCGTGCTCGCCGTCAACATCATCGGCGACTATCTGCGCGACCGCTTCAACCCGAAACTGATGGCCCGCTGAGATGACCGAAACAAAGACCCCCGTTCTCGACATCCGCAAGCTGCGCGTCGAATATCCGCTCGCCAATGGCGGCACGCTGACCGCCGTCAAGGACATCGACCTCCTGATCCGCCCCGGCGAGATCCATGCCCTCGTCGGTGAATCCGGCGCCGGCAAGACCACCGTCGGCAATGCGCTGATGGGCCTTCTCCAGGCCCCGGGCAAGATCGTTTCCGGTTCCATCGAGATCGCCGGCAAGCCGATCGACCTGCGCACCGGCCGCACCGAGGGCATCGTGCCCGGCCGCGATGTCGGCGCGATCTTCCAGGACCCGATGACGAGCCTCAACCCGCTCTTCACCGTGGAAAGTCAGCTTTGCGAAGGCATGCTCGCCCATCTGAAGCTCTCCTCAAGGGAAGCGAAGGCGCGTGCGCTGGAGCTGATGAAGGCCGTCGGTATTCCCGAGCCGGAACGCAGGCTCGGCTCTTATCCGCACCAGCTTTCCGGCGGCCAGCGCCAGCGTGTCGTCATCGCGACGGCACTCGCCTGTAATCCGCAGCTTATCGTCGCCGACGAACCGACCACGGCGCTCGACGTGTCCGTGCAGGCGCAGATCCTCAAGCTGATCCGTGACCTTGCCGACCAGCGCGGCGTCGGCGTGCTGCTCGTCACGCACAATATGGGCGTCGTCGCCGAGATCGCAGACCGCGTCACGATCATGCTGAACGGTGCGGTGGTGGAAAGCGGCTCGGCGCGTGACGTGCTGACCAATCCGCAGGCGCCCTACGCCCGTACGCTGATCGCCGCCGTGCCGCCGATCGAGACGCGGCTCGAGCGCCTGCCGGTGCCGAGCGAGGAAACGAAGGTGACGCTCGATGCGCGCGCCAGCGTGCGCGCCAAGAGCACCAGGAGCGAGACGGGCAGCAAGGACGATGTGGTTCTCTCCGTGCGCGACCTTGCGGTGGAATATGGCGGCCGCTCGATCCTTCCCGGCCGCAAGTCCGCCGTCTTCCGGGCAGTGAAGAGCGTTTCCTTCGATGTTCGCCGCGGCGAGATCTTCGGTCTCGTCGGTGAATCCGGTTGCGGCAAGACCACCGTCGCCAACACCATCGCCGGTCTCGTCACCCAGAGTTCCGGCACCATCGATTTCCAGGGCACGGCGCTTGGTGCGAAACGCGAGAAATCCGTTCGCCAGTCCTTGCAGATGGTGTTCCAGGATCCCTATTCGGCGCTCAACCCGCGCCTGCGCATCAATTCCGCCATTGCCGAGCCGATCCTGTTCTACAAGCTCGCCTCCAACGCGGAAGAAGCCCGGCAGGATGCGAAGACGCTGCTCGAGGCGGTGGGCCTGCCCGCCGATGCGGGCGCGCGCTTCTCGCATGCCTTCTCCGGCGGCCAGCGCCAGCGTATCGCCATCGCCCGCGCGCTCGGCCCGCGCCCGTCGCTGCTGATCTGCGACGAGCCGACTTCGGCGCTGGACGTGTCGGTACAGGCGCAGCTTCTCAACCTGCTCAAGGACCTGCGCGACCTTGCCGGCCTCTCCATGCTGTTCATCAGCCACGATCTCGCGGTAATCCGTCAGATGTGCGACCGCATCGCGGTCATGAAGTCGGGCGAGATCGTGGAGTTGGCGGAGACCGAGACATTGTTCACGGCGCCGAAGCACGAGTACACCAAGGAACTGCTGCGGCTCGCGCCCTCGCTCGACCGCATCCTTTCGCGGCAGACCGCTGCGGAGTGACAGGAGACAGCCATGGCCGACATCCTCATCAAGAACGGCACCGTTATCGCCATCGATCCGGAACGCCGGATCATCGCCGACGGGGCGGTCGCCATCACCGGTGACCGCATCGTCGCCGTCGGCCCGACCGCGGAGGTGGAGGCGGCCCATCCGGCCGGCGAGGTCATCGATGCGCGCGGCATGGCGATCATGCCGGGCTTCGTCGATGCGCATGCCCATGCCGGCCATGGCCTGATCAAGACGCTGGGCGGCGGCAAGAGCGACCCGTGGTATCAGGCGTGCCGCGGCGCCTACACGGTCGGCTCCACGCCGGAATTCTGGTTTGCCGAGGCGCAGCTTGCCGCGCTGGAACGCCTGCGCTTCGGCGTCACGACAGGCGTCTCGCTGCTCGGCGGCGGCGATTCCATCATGCGCACGGACGAGCCGGTCTATGGCGATGCGCATATGGAGGGCGTGCTCGGCATCGGCACACGCTCCGTGGTCGCCGTCGGCACCACGCGCCCGCCGCACCCGCTGACCTATGCCCGCTGGGATGGCGAAACGCGGACCGACTATCCGGTTTCCTTCGACCAGCAGTTCGCCACCTGCAAGACGCTTATCGACCGCTGGCACGGCAGTCATGACGGCCGCCTGCACCTTGCCCTGCTGACGCCGACGCTGCATCGCGGGTATCGGGATGCGGCAGGTGCGGATGAGGCCGTCGAGCAGTCACGCGCGGTCAAGCAGTTCGCGGAAGAACGTGGCCTCGTCTTCACGCAGGACGGTCATACGAAAGGCAGCGTCCGCATCGCGAACGAGATCGGCATTCTCGGCCCGCGCACGCTGCTGTCGCATGCAACGGGGCTGGACGAGGAGGAGATCGCGATCTGCGCCGAGACCGGCACGACCATCGTGCACAATCCGAGCGCTGTCGCCGCCATCCTCGCGCGCTGCCCGGTGACGGAGCTGATCGATGCAGGCGTCACCGTCGTCATCGGTTCGGATGCGACCGCGCCGGATCGTTCGGCGGACATGTTCCGGCACATGCAGCAATGCATGCACTACCACCGCACCCATTTCCACGATCCGAGCTGGCTGCCGCCGGGCAAGGCGCTGGAAATGTGCACCATCGACGCCGCCCGCGTGCTCGGCCTCGAAAGTGAGATCGGTTCGCTGGAGCCGGGCAAGAAGGCCGATGTCATCCTCGTCGACCTGCGCCGCCCGCATCTCTATCCGGTCCATATGCCGGAATTCCGCGTCACCTATTTCGCCAACGGCAACGACGTGCACACGGTCCTCGTCGGCGGCAAGGTGCTGCTGCGTGACCGCAAGCCGCTCCATGTCGATCAGGATGCGGTGCTCGATGCCGCCCAGCGCGAGGCCGATCTGATGATCGACCGTCTGGGCCTGCGTTATGCGCTGGAGACGCCCCGCATGTTCTGGGGCCATAGCCGCGATCTCGACGTTATTGAGTAGTTCCAAATCCGATTGCCAAGACTGGATAGACCCATGACCCTTTCCGACCTCGTCCTCGGCCGCCGCCCGGAAGGCCGCACCGCCCTTTCCGCCCGCTGGATCGTCGCCCATGAAAACGGCCGTCACCGGCTTCTGACCGATGGCGAGATCGTCATCGAGGGGCAGGAGGTCATCTATGTCGGCCCGCGCTTCCCCGGCGAGGTGGCGCGGCGCATCGAGCTTGGTGATACGCTCGTTTCGCCCGGCTTCGTCGATCTCGACGCCCTTTCGGACCTCGACACCACGCTGCTGATGGTCGATTACGGTCCCGGCTGGGCGACGGGTCGCGTTTGGCCGCGCAGCTATGTCGAGCGTGGCCCCTACGAGATGTACACGCCCGAACAGCTCGTCTTCCAGAAGCGCTTCGCCTTCGCGCAACTCCTCCTGAACGGCATCACCTCGGCGCTGCCCATCGCCTCGCTGTTCTACCGCCAATGGGCGGAGACCGTTGCCGAATTCGAAGGCGCGGCGGACGCTGCCGGCGATCTCGGCCTTCGCGTCTGGCTCGGCCCGGCCTACCGTTCCGGCGGCATGATCTGCGAGGCGCCTGGCGTTCTGGAGCCGGTCTTCGACGAGGCGCGCGGCCTCAAGGGGCTTGAGGACGCCATCGCCTTTGCCGGCCGCATCGCCGGTCGTCATGAGGGGCTGGTGCAGGGCATGCTCGCGCCGGACCGGGTGGAGACCTCGACGCTGGCGCTTCTCCAGCGCACCATGGCCGCGTCCGCCGAAATGAGCCTGCCGGTGCGTCTGCACATGGCGCAGGGCAAGATGGAGCGCCAGACCGTCGCCCGCCTGCATGGCACCACGTCGCCTCAATGGATGGCGCGGCACGGTCTGCTCAACGAGCGGCTGATCGCGCCCCATGCGGTGGAGGCCGAGCCGGAAGACCTCGACCTCTACGCCAAGCATGGCGTGACCATCGCCCATTGCCCGCTGGTCTATGCCCGCGGCGGCGAATATCTCAACTCCTTCCGCCGCTGCCGCGATCTCGGCATCCGCATCGGCATGGGCACCGACACGACCCCGCCGGACATGGTGCTCAACATGGCCGTCGCGCTGATGACCGGCCGCATCGCTTCCGGTGAGACGGGCCTTTCCACGGCGGAAGTCTTCGATGCGGCGACACTCGGCGGTGCCGATGCGCTGGGCCGCTCGGATATCGGCCGCCTGCAAGCCGGCTCCAAGGCCGATATCGCGATCTTCGATCTGTCCGATCCGCGCTTCGCGCCCACGGTGGACCCGGTGCAGTCGCTGATCTTCGGCGCGAGCGGGCGGGTGACGCGCGCCGTCTTCGTCGACGGGCGGCTTTCCATGCGCGACGGCGAGGTGGCCGGCATCGATATCAAGGCCGCGCGGCGAGAGGCGCAGGCGCAGTTCGAAGGTCTCCTCGCCAAATATCCGGAGCGCACCTGGGGCCATCCCTCCGTTGAGACGATGTTCCCGCCGACCTATCCGCACCTGAAGGCCGAGTGAGTGAGGAAGCGGTGCAGCATTTGCATAGCTGCATTGCACAATAAATGTTTTCCATCCGATCAAGAAATAGGCATATTGCATACAGCTGATGCACATGGCGGCTTCTCCTCCCAGTGCCGCTGCACCAGCTGTTCCCCTCTGGAGGTTTTTACCTTCACACCTATATGGGCCGCGGTTTTCGCAGGCCCATTTTTTTTGCCTTCCCTACAGGAACAGTGCGCGATAGCTGCGGGGCGACATGCCCGTGCAGGCCGGAGACGACGAGGGCGGCGGTTTTCAGTGCGTGCCCTGTCTCTTCGAGCATTTAGAGGCATGGGCGAGGCGCGGCTGCCGGGATCGTGTCAATAAATAGACCACTAAAAAGGTAGAAAATTATACGCGCCTGCGTTATTCTCTCTCCGGCTTCTCGCTCCGCCTAGAGGGAAAGGACATCGCATGTTCTTCGAAAGGGTCGTAAGGGAAGATGCCTTGCTTGCCGGGGCGCTGCCGATGATACGGATCGCGGTGATCGGTGCCGGACCGTCGGGCCTTGCCACCGTGATCGCCCTGATGCGCCGCTTCCATCATCCTTTCGAGGCGTGGATGATCGATGCCGGCGACGCGCCGGGCGCATTCGGCGATGGGCCTGCGGGCAAGGCTTTCACCACGGAGCCGGCGCGGGACCTTTCCGTCTTCCCGGACCGGCCGGACGATTTCTCCCGCTGGCTGAAGGACGGCTTTCTGGCGGACGGTGCTGTCGCGGCGCTGCGCGGCCCGCAGGACATGCATGTGCCGCGCGCCCTCTTTCGCGACTATGTGATGGCCCGTTTCGGTGAGGCGCTCGCGCGGCGCAAGGATGTGCGCCTTCGCACGCTCTGCGGGGTCGCACACCGTATCGACGGCGAGGGTGAGCGCGTGCGCATCGGTTTCGGTGATGGAGAAACCGCGGTCTTCGACCATGTCTTCGTCGCCACCGGCTTCGGGGTCGTGCAGCGCGAGGCGGCCTCCTGGGATGAGGCGGTTGTGGCCGCGGCGCGGCTCGTGCAGCAGGAGCGGCCGTCGCCCCTGACCCTCATCGGCAACGGGCCGCGGCTTGCCGCCATCCTGCTCGATCTGCGGGCGCGTGGATTCTTCGGCGCGATCCATATTGCTTCGGCAAGCGGCGGGTTGCCGCAACCGCATGGCCGGACGCATGACGGCGTGCGTTTCGGCGAGCCGCCAGCCGGGCGCTCGCTCCGGGATGCCTTCCGATACATCCGGCGGGAATGTAGCATCGCGGAAGCGCGGGACGGCGGCCAATGGCAGACCGTCGTCGATGCCGCTTCCGCCCGCCTTTCGGTGGTCTGGCGCAATCTGCCCCAGGCCGAGCGCAACCAGTATCGCCGCCACCTCCTGCGCCTGCACCGGCATTTCTCCATCCGCATCGCAGGCGATATCCACCGCCGTCTCATGGCGGAATTCGAGACCGGCCGAACCCGCTTCGTGCGTCCGCGCGACCTGAAGCCCGCCGACGAGAACACCATCGACTGCCGCGAAGCACCGTCCGCCCATGCCCTTGCCGGCATGCTCGGTTGCGATGTCGCGGCGCTCTCCGTCGACGATTGCGGTCATCTTCTGCGGCATGGCGAACCCCTGCAGGGCCTCTCCATCGTCGGGGCTATTGCCTCCGGCCTGCGACCGGGCCCGTTCGTCTTCGCCGAGACGGTCCGTCAGGTCTATCGCAGCGTCCTGTCCGCTCCCCTCAGCGGTCTGGCGCGGGTGTCGCGCGGTTGAAAAAAAGTTTCGGCGCGGGGCTGGAAAGGATGATTTTCCGCGGATGCATTTTGCGTTTCCGTGGCCATTTCGGAGATGAACTATGCGCTTCCTGCCGGGCCGGGCAGTTCGCGTATTGCGCCGTTTCGACCCGTTTTAAACCCGTTTTGCGAACTATCCGGCTGTTGTTGACTAAGTCTACTAATTCTCTAGGCTTTTCGGCGAGGCAGTGACCAGGAGGTTGGAAATGTCTGGATTTACGAAGCGGCTCGGGGCGATTGCCCTTGGTGTGGGACTGGTGTTCGGCGGGGTCTCGGGGGCGCTGGCGCAGACGGCGCTGCTCAATGTCTCCTATGACCCGACGCGCGAACTCTACAAGGACTACAATGCGGCCTTTGCCGCGCACTGGAAGGCAGAGACCGGCGAGGACGTGACGATCCAGCAGTCGCATGGCGGCTCGGGCAAGCAGGCGCGCGCCGTCATCGACGGCCTTGAGGCCGATGTGGTGACGCTGGCGCTGGAAAGCGACATCAACGCCATCGTCGAGAAGACCGGCAAGATCGCCAAGGACTGGCGCACGCGCTTGCCGAACAACTCGGCGCCCTATACGTCGACCATCGTCTTCCTCGTGCGCAAGGGCAATCCGAAGGGCATCCATAACTGGGGCGACCTCGTGAAGGGCGACGTGCAGATCGTCACCCCGAACCCGAAGACCTCGGGCGGTGCGCGCTGGAACTATCTGGCAGCCTGGGCCTGGGCCAACCAGGAATTCGGCGGCAACCAGGACAAGATCAAGGCCTACATCGCCGAACTCTACAAGCGGGCGCCGGTTCTCGATACGGGTGCGCGTGGTTCGCTGACCACCTTCGCCCAACGCCAGATCGGCGACGTCCTGCTCGCCTGGGAGAACGAGGCCTATCTCGCCGGTGCCGAATTCGGCGCGGACTCCTTCGACATCGTCGCACCGCCGATCTCGATCCTCGCCGAGCCGCCGGTCGCTGTTGTCGACGGCAATGTCGATGCCAAGGGCACGCGCAAACAGGCGGAAGCCTATCTCGAATATCTCTACTCGGAAGAAGGCCAGAACATCGCGGCCAAGCACTTCTACCGTCCCTCCAAACGCGAGGTGGTGAAGCCCGAGTTGCTGCAACAGCTTCCCGAGATTAAGCTGGTGACGATCGACGACCCGATCTTCGGCGGCTGGGCGAAGGCACAGCCCGAGCACTTCGGCGACGGCGGCGTCTTCGACCAGATCTACAAGCCGGGGAACTGAGCAACGTGACGACTTCTGCCGCCGCTTCCGTGCGGTGGCGACTGAGACAGCCAAGCGTCATTCCGGGCTTCGGACTGACGCTTGGCTTTTCGCTCGCCTACCTCACGCTCATCATCCTGATCCCGCTCGCCGGCCTCGTCTGGCGTTCCGCCTCGCTGTCGGGAGCCGAGTTTCTCGCCATCCTCGCCGACGAGCGCACGCTGAATGCGCTCAAGGTCTCCTTCGGCACCGCCTTCCTCGCCGCCCTCATCAATGTCGTCTTCGGCGTCATCGTCGCCTGGGTCATCGTGCGCTACGAGTTTCCCGGCCGGCGCATCGTCGATGCGGTCGTGGATCTGCCCTTCGCCCTGCCGACGGCGGTCGCCGGCATCGCGCTTGCCGCGCTCTATGCGCCGAACGGCTGGGTCGGGCAGGTGCTGAACGTTTTCGGCATCAAGGCCGCCTTCAACCCGACCGGCATCGTCATCGCCCTCGTCTTCATCGGCCTGCCCTTCGTCGTGCGCACGGTGCAGCCGATCATGGAGGAGATCGACAGTGAGGTCGAAGAAGCGGCTGCGACGCTCGGGGCAAACCGCTTCCAGACGGTCTTCCGCGTGCTGTTGCCGGGCCTTGCGCCGGCGATCCTGACGGGCTTCGCGCTCGCCTTCGCCCGCGGTGTCGGCGAATATGGCTCGGTCATCTTCATTGCCGGCAATATCCCCTATGTCTCGGAGATCGCGCCGCTGCTCATCGTCATCCGGCTGGAGGAGTTCAACTACGGTGCGGCGACGGCCATCGCCACGATCATGCTGGCGCTGTCCTTCGCCATGCTGCTCGTCATCAACCTGATCCAGGCCTGGAGCCGCAGGAGGTACGGTCATGGCGCATAAGCCCCGTTCCCTCCGCTCGCCGACGACGGAATCGCCGGCCGCCCGCTATACGCTGATGGCGGTCGCCTTCCTGTTCCTCGCGCTCTTCCTCCTCCTGCCGCTGGCCGCCGTCTTCGTCGAGGCGTTCCGCAAGGGGCCCGGGGAGTTCCTCACTGCCTTCGGCGACCCCGACACGCTGGCCGCCATCCGCCTCACGCTGCTGGTCGCGGGCATCGCAGTCCCGCTCAACCTCGTCTTCGGCGTGGCGGCGGCCTGGGCCATCGCCAAGTTCGAATTCAAGGGCAAGGTGTTCCTCACGACCCTGATTGACCTGCCGTTCTCGGTCTCGCCGGTCATTTCCGGCCTTGTCTACGTGCTGCTCTTCGGCGCGGGAAGCGTACTCGGACCGTGGCTGAAGAGCCATGGCGTCGAAATCCTTTTCGCCGTGCCGGGCATCGTGCTCGCCACGGTCTTCGTCACCTTCCCCTTCGTCGCGCGCGAGCTGATCCCGCTGATGCAGGAACAGGGAACGGGCGACGAGGAGGCGGCGCTGTCGCTCGGGGCGTCCGGCTGGCAGACCTTCTGGTACGTGACGCTGCCCAATATCAAATGGGGGCTGCTCTATGGCGTGCTGCTCTGCAATGCCCGCGCCATGGGCGAGTTCGGGGCGGTCTCGGTGGTATCGGGCCATATCCGTGGCCTCACCAACACCATGCCGCTGCATGTCGAGATCCTCTACAACGAGTATAATTTCGTTGCCGCCTTCGCCGTGGCCTCGCTGCTCGCCGCGCTCGCGCTCGTCACGCTGATCGTCAAGACGGTTCTCGAACTTCACTACGGCGCGGAAATCGCTGCCGGCCGCAAGCATTGAATTGAAAGGCACGCCCTCGATGGACGTCAGTGTAAAAAACATCCGCAAGGAATTCGACCGATACCCGGCGCTGAACGATGTATCGCTCGACATACGCTCGGGCGAACTGATCGCGCTTCTCGGCCCATCCGGTTCGGGCAAGACGACGCTCCTGCGCCTCATCGCCGGGCTGGAGCAGCCGACGCGCGGCAGTATCCATTTCGGCGCGGAGGATGCCTCGCACAAGACCGTGCAGGAGCGTCATGTCGGCTTCGTCTTCCAGCATTATGCGCTGTTCCGTCATATGACGGTGGCCGACAACATCGCCTTCGGCCTCACCGTGCGCCCGCGCGGGGAGCGCCCGCCCAAGGCCGAGATCCGCCGCCGCGTCGGCGAGCTTCTGGAGATGGTGCAGCTTTCCGGCCTTGAGAAACGCTATCCGAACCAGCTTTCCGGCGGCCAGCGCCAGCGCGTCGCGCTCGCCCGCGCCATGGCCATCGAGCCGAAGGTGCTGCTGCTCGACGAGCCTTTCGGCGCGCTCGACGCCAAGGTGCGCAAGGAGCTGCGCCGCTGGCTGCGCGAGTTCCATGACCGCACCGGCCACACGACCGTCTTCGTCACGCATGACCAGGAGGAGGCGCTGGAACTGGCCGACCGCGTCGTCGTCATGAGCCAGGGCAAGATCGAGCAGGTCGGCTCGTCCGACGACGTCTACGACAGGCCGAATTCGCCTTTCGTCTTCTCCTTCATCGGCGACAGCGCCAGCGTGCCTGTGACCGTGGAAGAGGGAGGCGTCCGCTTCCAGGGCGCGCCCATCGGAATTGCACCGGGCGGTGGCGATGCGGGCGAGGGGGCGGGTACGCTCTTCTTCCGCCCGCAGGATGTCGTGCTCGTTACGGATACCGCGACGCCCGCGCTGGAAGGCCGCATCGCCACGTCCCGCCGCCTTGCCGGCACGCGTATTGCGGATATCGACATCGGCCGGCCCGGCGAGGCGCACCATGTCGAAATCGAAATCCCGCTCGACGCGCAGGCCGCGAACGGTGCGATGCTGCGGTTCAGGCCGACGCGCTGGAAGCTGTTCGCAGGCGAGGCTGCATCCTAGCGGGGCCGCGCATTTCCGAACGCAAAGCCGCGCCGCACCGTTGCCGGCAAGGCTTCAGACGAGGCCTTCCGCGACGGCATAGGCCGAGAGCACGTCCTTGATGTTCCGGTCGTCCTCTTTCGGCAGCAGGGCGCGGGTGGTGATCGAATCCAGATGATGCGTCATCAGCTTGACCGCGGCCTCGGTCTTGCCGGCAATCAGGTGGTTGAGCAGGTCGCGGTGCTCTGATACGGCGCATTCGGAGGAATGCGGCCGCCCGTAGAGGGCGAGGATGAGGGAGCTGCGGGCGACGGTCTCGTTCACGTAGCGGATGAGGGTGGCGTTGTTCGTCATCTGCGCGAGCAGCGTATGGAACTCGCCGGCGAGGCGGATCGACTGGGCGTGTTCCGTGCGTGCGGCATCCTCCGCGTCGATATGGGCCGAGAGCGTGTCGATCTGCTCCTTGGCGAGCTTGCCCGACAGGGTCTCGACGACGAGCCGCTCGAGCGCCACGCGCGTGAGGAAGAGGTTGCGCCCCTCCTCCAGTGTCGGCCGCGCCACCGTCGCGCCCTTGTTGGGGCGCAGGTCGACCAGCCCCTCCTCGCTGAGCCGGACCAGCGCCTCGCGCACCAGCGTGCGGCTGACGCCCAGGCGCTCGCCGATGGAATCCTCCGGCAGTTTCGCGCCGGGTGAAAGGGCCTGGTCGAGGATTGCGCGTTTCAGCGCACGGTGGACGGCATGCGAGCGCCCGCGAACCGAATCGCCCGTTTTCTGTGCCATGCGGTGTTCTCCCGTTCCGCAATTTGTTTGCGGCAAATTGCATGCAAAGGGTGAGTCTGTCCACCCGTTCGTGACAGCCGCAATGATGGTTCCGCTGAATTGTATGCGATCCTCGCCGCCGCCGGCTGAAAGCGGGCCGCCCGGCTGCGTTTCCCTCTGGCGCCGCTGCCCGGCGGTGTGACAATGTGCGGGTCGCCACGGAAAAGGAGACCCCTCATGGCCAACCATCTTTTCGACGCGATCCGCGCCGCCGCTCCGTCGGAGGCGCCGTTCATCGAGACTGCCGAGGGGCGGCGCTGGACCTATGGCGAGATGATCGCCTTTTCCGGCCGGCTGGCGGGCGCTCTGCGGCAGCTCGGCGTCCTGCCGGGAGAGCGGGTGGCTGTGCAGGTGGAGAAAAGCGCGGAAGCGCTGATGCTCTATCTCGCCTGCCTGAGGGTCGGGGCCGTCTACCTGCCGCTCAACACGGCCTATACGCTGGCGGAACTCGACTATTTCCTGGGGGATGCGACGCCGCGGCTGGTGGTTGTCGATCCGAAGCACGGCGAGAGCGTCGAAGGCATCGCGAAGGCGTGCGGCGGCGCGGTCGCCACGATGGATGCGGCGGGCGGCGGCAGCCTGCTCGATCTTGCCGCCGGGCTGGAGGCGGATTTCGACGATGCCGGGCGCGCGCCGGACGATCTTGCCGCGATCCTCTATACCTCCGGTACGACCGGCCGGTCCAAGGGGGCGATGCTGACCCACGACAACCTGCTTTCGAACGCGCTGACGCTGCGCGACCAGTGGCGCTTTACCGGCGCGGACCGGCTGATCCATGCCCTGCCGATCTTTCACACGCACGGTCTTTTCGTCGCCTCCAATGTCACGCTGCTGTCGGGCGCGTCGATGTTCTTCCTGTCCCGGTTCGACGCCGGCGAAGCCCTGCGGCTGATGGAACGTGCCACGGTTATGATGGGTGTGCCGACCTTCTATGTCCGGCTGCTGCAGCATCCGGGCCTGACGCGCGAGGCGACCGCCCATATGCGGCTGTTCGTGTCCGGCTCCGCGCCGCTGCTTGCCGAAACCCATCGCAGCTTCTCGAAAAGGACCGGCCACGCCATTCTCGAGCGCTACGGCATGACCGAGACCAACATGAACACCTCGAATCCCTATGACGGCGACCGGGTGGCGGGCACGGTGGGTTTCCCGCTGCCGGGCGTCCTGCTGCGCGTTGTCGATCCGGAGACCGGCAAGCCCCTGCCGGACGGCGAGACGGGCATGATCGAGGTGAAGGGGCCGAACGTCTTCAAGGGCTACTGGCGCATGCCGGAAAAGACGGCCGCCGAATTCCGCATGGACGGCTTCTTCATCACGGGCGATCTCGGCAAGATCGACGCGCGCGGCTATGTGCATATTGTCGGCCGCGGCAAGGACCTCGTGATCTCGGGCGGCTACAATATCTACCCGAAGGAAGTGGAGATGGAGATCGACGCCATGCCCGGTGTCGTGGAAAGCGCGGTCATCGGCGTGCCGCATCCCGATTTCGGCGAGGGGGTGACGGCTGTCGTGGTGCGCGCGGCAGGGGCGACGCTTGACGAGCCGGCGGTGCTCGCCGCGCTACAGGACCGGCTGGCGCGCTACAAGCAGCCCAAGCGCGTGCTCTTCGTCGACGACCTGCCGCGCAACACGATGGGCAAGGTGCAGAAGAACGTGCTGCGCGAGACCTATGGGGATCTCTACAAGAGCTAGATGCGCGCGAAATGCCGCTTGAGGATGTCGAGCACCTCGTCGGCCAGTTCCCCGACGAAGCCGCTTTGCTCCCAGGAATAGAGCGAGGCGAAGACCGGCGGCTCGTCCGCGAAGCCGGCAAGCGGCTCGATGCGCCAGCCCTTCGTGGCGTCGACCGGCAGCAGCGAGAGGCCGAGGCCCGCTTCCACGGCCATCAGCACGTTGCGCAGGCTGGCGGAGGTGAAGGCGATGTACCAGCGGCGGCGCTCGCGTTCCAGCCGCTCGAACATGGCGTCGCGGTAAAGCCCGCCAGGTGGGAAGGTGACGAGCGGCACCGGGTCGGGCAGGCTTCCGGCCGCGCCGGGCGCGGCGAACCAGGCGATCGGCTCCTCGAAGCTCGCCAGACTGTCCTCTCCCGGCGCATCCTCCTTCAGCACCACGATATCGAGTTCGCCGGAACGGTAGCGGCGTGCAAGGTCCGAGCGCAGGCCCGTGGTGACGTCGAGGCGGGCCTCCTTGTGACGGCGCGTGAAGGCGGCGAAGGCGCGGGCCATCTCGGGCGTCGCGATGTCGTCGGGCATGCCGATCCGGACGGATGTGGTGCCGGAGGTTTCCGCCACCAGCGTCAGCGCCTCGTCCTGCAACGCGAGGATGCGCCGGGCGTGGCCGAGCAGGCGTTCGCCGGTCACCGTCAGGCGCACCGGGCGGGCGGCGCGGTCGACAAGCGCGCGGCCGATCGCATCCTCCAGGCGGGCGATCTGCTGGCTCATGGTCGACTGGGTCATGTGCAGGCGATCGGCGGCGGCGGTGAAGCTGCCGGCGTCGGCAATCGCCACGAAGGCTCGGAGCAGGCGCGGGTCGAGCACGATCCCTCCATCCAAATTCGGAATGATGGCTATCTAAACATCTAATTTGCGCATGATTCAAGCGAGTGATAGCCATAGGCTCATGATCGCCGGGCGTTGCATCCGCGCGAACGGGTATTTTCAGCACGAGAGAAGCATGATGACGGATATGCGCCCCGGCCGCGATTGGGCAATGCTCGCACTGGTCGTTCTGGTCGGCCTCAATCTCCGGCCCTTCCTAGCCGCGCCGGCGCCCATTCTTACTGAGATTGTCGCCGATACCGGCCTCGGTTACGGCGGGATCGCCATGCTGACGCTGCTGCCGATGTTTCTGATGGGAGTCGGCGCCTTCGTGGCGCCCGGCCTACAGGTGCGGCTCGGCACGCGGCGCGGCCTGCTGGCCGCGCTCGCCGTTTTGCTCGCCGGCTCGGCACTGCGTCTCTTCGCCCATGACGGGCTGACGCTGATCGCGACGGCGGCGCTCTGCGGCATCGGCGTCGCCTTCATCCAGGCGGCCTTTCCGGGCATCATCAAGGCGCGTTTCCCGACAAGCGTGCCGGTCGTCACGGGGCTTTACTCTGGCGTCATGATGGCCGGCGGGGCCTTCGGCGCTCGCCTGATGCCGGTGCTTGTGCATGCGGGCTTCAGCTGGCGCGCGGCGCTCGCCTGGCTGGCCCTGCCGGTGGCACTGGCGCTGGCAGCCGCCTGGCGTATCCTTTCCGATGTCGAGGCTAAGAAGCCGGACGGCACGCTGACCCGCCGGCTGCTGCGGCGTCCGCGCACGTGGGCGCTGATGGCGGCCTTCGGTCTGGTCAATGCCGGTTACAGTTCCATGATCGCCTGGCTCGCTCCCTATTACCAGGCGCAGGGCTGGACGAGCGCCGACGGCAGCGGCCTCGTCGCGGTCATGGCGGCCTGTCAGGCCGCCGCGGCGCTGGGCCTGCCGTTCCTCGCCCGCGGCAATATCGACCGTCGCCGCTGGCTCTGGCTGACCATCGCCTTCCAGATCGTCGGCTTCTTCGGTCTCGCGCGCGCTCCCGAGCTGGCGCCGGCTGTCTGGGCCGGCCTCTGTGGCGCAGGCCTCGGCGGCAGCTTCGCGCTTGCCATCGTCACCGCGCTCGACCACCTGCCGCGGCCCGAACAGGCCGGCGCGCTCGCCGCGCTGATGCAGGGTGGCGGGTTCCTCATCGCGGCTATCGGCCCCTATGCGATGGCGCTGCTGCACGACTGGACGGGCGGCTTTGCCGCCGGCTGGTATCTGCATCTCGGCTGCGTGCTGGTGACCGCGCTGCTCTACCTGCGCTTCGACCCGCGCTCCTATCCGGTGGCGATGCCGGCAACCGGCTGAACGATACGCAACGAAAAACCCGCGCCGGGAAGGCGCGGGTTTCATGGTGACCGGGCGATCCGCTCAGCGGCGCGCGCCGAAGGGTCTCAGCGCCATGTGGCGGTTGACGTCCTTGTAGAGCAGGTAGCGGAACGGGCCGGGGCCGCCGGCATAGCAGGCCTGCGGGCAGAAGGCGCGCAGCCACATGAAGTCCCCGGCTTCCACTTCCACCCAGTCCTGGTTGAGGCGGTAGACGGCCT
Organism: Shinella zoogloeoides; assembly: GCF_022682305.1. Lineage (NCBI taxonomy): Bacteria > Pseudomonadati > Pseudomonadota > Alphaproteobacteria > Hyphomicrobiales > Rhizobiaceae > Shinella > Shinella zoogloeoides. The sequence continues at coordinate 3,124,002 of NZ_CP093528.1, read as the reverse complement.
TGCCCTGCAACACGTAGAGGCCGTGTTCCATGACGTGGGTCTCGGCGAAGGGAATGACGGCGCCGGGCATCAGCGTGACGATGGTCACGTGCATGTCGTGGCGAAGGTCGTTCGGGTCGACGAAGCGGGTCGTCGCCCAGCCGCCGTCCGTATCGGGCATGACGGAAGGGGTGATGTCCTTCTCGTTGAGGATCAGCGGCTCGGGATGATCGAGACCGTCCACGGCCTCATAGGCCTTGCGGATCCAGTGGAAGCGGGTATGGGCGCCAGAGCGGTTGCGCAGCGACCACTTCAGGCTCGGCGGCAGGAAGGCGTAGCCGCCCGGCGAAAGCGTGTGCTTGCCGGTCGGCAGCGTCAGCTCCACCTCGCCGTCGACGACGAAGAGCACGCCTTCGGCCTCCGGGTCCTGCTCCGGCCGGTCGCTGCCGCCGCCGGGAGTGACTTCCATGACATACTGCGAGAAGGTCTCGGCAAAGCCCGAGAGCGGGCGGGCGATGACCCAGCAGCGCGTGTTTTCCCAGAACGGCAGGAAGCTGGTGACGATGTCCTGCATCGTGCCCTTGGGCAGCACCGCATAGGCCTCCGTGAAAACGGCGCGGCCGGTCAGCAGGTCGGTCTGCGGCGGGTGGCCGCCGAGGGAGGAGTAGTAGCTTCTTTGCATCGTCTCAGGCCCTTTGTCTTGAGTGTTTCCAGTCTTGTATTCCGTCATTTCGCCCCTGCTTTTTCGAGCAGGGCGGCGATCTCGTCGAAGCCGCGGTCGCGGGCATGCCGAAGCGGCGTCACGCCTTCGTTGTCGGCAAGGTTCACATTGGCGCCGGCCGCGATCAGAAGGCCGACGATCTCCTGGTGGCGCTTGCCCCCGTCGCCGAGGATGATCGCCTCCAGAAGCGCCGTCCAGCCGAGCCGGTTGACGTGGTCGACGGCGACGCCCGCCTTGATCAGCGTGTCCACCGTCTCGACGAGGCCGCGCTCGGAGGCCGGGATCAGCGAGGTGCCGCCGTAGCGGTTGATGCTCGCAAGGTCCGCGCCATGGGCGAGCGTGAGCTTGAGGATATCGAGATGGCCGCGTGCGCCGGCATAGAGATAGGGACTGTCCTGGATGTCGTCCTTGGCGTTGACGTTCGCGCCCGCCTCGATCAGCGCGCGGGCCGCTTCCACCTTGTTGGCGTGGGTGGCGACGAGCAGCGCGGTCGCCCCGCGGGCGTCCCGCGCCTCGATATCCGCGCCCTCGGCGAGCAGGGTCCGGATGGCGGCGGTGTCGCCGGCGGCTGCGGCCTTGTGCAACTGGGTCATCGTATTTTCGGCGGCAAGGAGGGGAAGGGAGGGGATCGCAAGGAGGAGCCAGGTCGAAAGCAGGGCAAGTTTCAGCATGGGCCATCCTGTGAGCGTGTGGGGATGAAATTAACAGGCGGCCGCACCATTAGAAAATTAAATGTGTAAATCCGTATCATGCAGAAGATGGAATTTAATGCGATGGGCCGCTATAACGGGCGAAATCTCGATCGGGAAAGGGCTGCCTCATGATGAAAACGGAACAGGGACTGCTGCGTGTCTCGATTGCCGTTACCATCCTCCTGGCCGGTGTCGGCATCCTGTTCGGCATCCTCTCCGGTTCCTTCGCCATCATCTTCGACGGTATCTACGCGATGACGGACGCCTCGATGACCGTGCTGGCGCTCGTGGTCTCCAACCTTATCGCCTCCTCGGCGACCGACGAGAAGAACCCGCTCGTCAAGCATTTCACCATGGGCTTCTGGCACCTGGAGCCGATGGTGCTGGGCCTCAACGGTATCCTGCTTACCGGTGCGGCGATCTACGCGCTGATCAATGCCGTCAGCAGCATCATGAACGGCGGCCGGCTGTTCGATTTCGGCGCGGCGATCACCTATTCCGTCGTGACGCTGGTGATCACGATCAGCATGGCCGTCGTCAGCGCACGGGCGAACCGCACCATCCAGTCGGAATTCGTCGCGCTCGACGTCAAGTCCTGGATCATGTCGTCCGGTCTTACCGGCGCGCTGCTCGTCGCCTTCCTGGGCGGCGCCCTGATCCAGGGCACCGAGCATGAATGGCTGTCGCCCTATATCGACCCGGTCGCGCTGGCGCTCGTCTGCCTCGTCATCATCCCCATCCCGGCCGGCACGATCCGTCGGGCGCTCACCGATATCCTGCTCGTCACCCCCGCGGACCTGAAGAGCCATGTCGATGCCGTGGCGGAAGCCGTCGTCCAGCGGCACGGCTTTCTCTCCTACCGGGCCTATGTCGCCCGTGTCGGTCGCGGCCGGCAGATCGAGCTTTACTTCATCGTTCCGGGGAACTTCCCCGCGCGCAAGCTGCAGGACTGGGATGCCATCCGCGACGAGGTTGGCCTGGCCATCGGCAACGAGGGGCCGGACCGCTGGCTGACCATCGCCTTCACCACCGATCCCGAATGGGCGGATTGACAAAGAAAACCCGGAGCGGATCGCTCCGCCCCGGGTTTTCGGCCCCCGCCCGTAAGGACGTGTCTCGTATCAGAGACCGGCTGCCGCGATGGCGGCGTCCATGCGCTCGCGTGCCTTCTTCGGCAGCTTGCCGGTCTTGACGGCATCGAGGTTGGCCGGTGCATCGCCGACCACGACGACGCCCACCATGCCCATGCCGACATGCGGCGTGCACTTCACGCCATAGGCGCCGGCCTTGTCGAAGGTGACCTTGTAGGTCTCGTTCATCTTGCTCTTGAAGGCTTCCGCACCCTCGGGGATCATGTCCTTGATCGTCTCGACATTGTGGCCCTTGTCGGTGGGGATGAAGGTTACGGTATCGCCGGGGGCAACCTTCACGAAGGCCGGCTCGAACACCATGGCGCCTTCGGCGCCCTTGTTCAGCATATGCACTTCAAAATCCGCCGCCGCTGCCGGAAGCGCGAGGGCCAGAATGACTGCTGCCGCGCCGACGATGCTCTTTGCCATGGTACGCACTGGAATTCTCCTTCTGACGAACGTCAATCGTTCATGAGCCAAGAAGTAGGCCCGCGAAGGGCTTCGTTCTTTGACATTGATCAAACAAGGCGGGGAATGTGCGTGGCGTCCTGTCGCAGGGAACCACGCCTTCAGGTGACCGTCACGACGATGCCGTCCAGCCCGTCGATACGGGCTTCCATCACGTCGCCCCGCTGGATCGCGCCCACGCCTGCGGGTGTGCCGGCGAAGATCAGGTCGCCCGGCGCGAGAACGAAGAGGCGGGAGAGATGGGCGATCATCTCTGGCACCTTCCAGATCATCTGGCCGAGGTCGCCGTCCTGGCGGACCGCGCCGTTGACGGCAAGCCGGATCGCACCGCGCGCCGGATGGCCGATCTCGGCTGCCGGGTGGATCGGGCCGCAGGGAGCGGAATGCTCGAAGGCCTTGGCGATCTCCCAGGGACGACCGAGCTTCTTGGCCTCGGCCTGCAGGTCGCGGCGCGTCATGTCCAGCCCGACGGCATAGCCGTAGACGCAATCAAGCGCGCTTTCCGCCGGAATGTCGCTGCCGCCGCTCTTCAGCGCCACGACCAGCTCGACCTCGTGATGCACGTCGCCGGTTGCGGAAGGATAGGGAAAGCCGTTGTCAGGTGCGGTGAGCGTATCCGGGTTCTTCTGGAAGAAGAAGGGTGGCTCCCTCGCCGGGTCGTGCCCCATCTCGATCGCGTGGTCGGCGAAATTTCGGCCGACGCAATAGATGCGGTGCACCGGAAAGAGTGCGGACGCGCCCCTGACCGGCAGGGCGGGAACGGCGGGCGGTGCGAAGATATAGGTGGGGCCGGGCGTGGCGTTTGCGGCTGTCATGGCGTGCTGCGCTTTCGATAGGCTGTTTGCGGCCCGGACGCTAGCATGCCGGCCGGCGGCAAGCGAACCGTTCTTACCGGCTTTCCATTGCGCGGGCCGGGAAAATCGCGGATAGAGGCAGGACGATGAACGGTGCGCCTTCGGACATGAGCAATTCCGACAAGACGAACGACGGGTCTCCGCGTGAACGCCGGCGCTCGCTGGCGATCGGCCTTCTGAAGGCGCGTGAGGCGGTGATGAGCCATTTCCGGCCGATCCTCGCCGACCATGACGTCACCGAGCAGCAATGGCGCGTGCTGCGTGTTCTGGCGGAGGCCGGCATGCTCGACGCGTCGGAGCTTGCTGAAAAGGCCTTCATCCTCGCGCCGAGCCTTACGCGCATGCTGCGCTCGCTGGAGGAGCGCAACCTGATCCTGCGCCACAAGGACAAGGACGACGGCCGCCGCGTGCTGTTGCAGCTCGCGCCGGCGGGCCAAGCGGTGATCGACGAGGTGATGCCGGATTCCCGCCGCGTCTATGCGGATATCGATGCGCGCTTCGGGACGCAGCGGGTGGACGCGCTTCTCGACATGCTGGAGGAGCTTGCCGCCCTCAAGCTCGACGGCAAGGCCGGCGGCGAGGAATAGGCCGCCGCCTGTTATCGGATTTCCCATCTTTCAAAAGGGCCTTTCGACCGCTATCGTCATATTCAAAGGGATATAGCGATGGAGATGGGCATGGTCCGACTGAATGAAATCCGCACGAACGAGGTGGCGATCGCGCCGCCGCAGGCTGAGGATGCCGCGCTCGTCTTCATCGGCCGGATTTCGACGCCCTGGACCTCGCGTCTGGAAACACCCCGGCAGGGCCGGCCGGACGGGCCGGTCTGCACCATCGAGATCTTCGAGCCATGGGTGGCGGCGCTGAAGGGGGTGGAGCGGTTCGAACGGCTGGAAGTGCTGTACTGGCTGCATCACTCGCGGCGCGACCTCGTACTGCAAAGCCCGGCCTCGAACGGCGAGGTGCATGGCACCTTCTCCATCCGCTCGCCCGTCAGGCCCAATCCGATCGGCACGTCCATCGTCGTTCTGGAGAAGATCGAGGGCAATCGCCTCTTCGTGCGCGGTCTCGATTGCCTCGACGGCACACCGCTGATCGACCTGAAGCCGGATCGGGCGCTCTTCAAGCCAATTGCGCCGCCCCAGCAGGGCGATTTCGAGACCGGCCAGGTGCATATGTGCAAGAAGATCGAGGGTTAGAGCGCTTCCGCTTTTCTCTGAATCGCGAAAACGCCCTATCCTCTTATTTTGCGCAATTGCGGACGCTAGACCGCTGCGCACTTTGCCGGAATTGCTTCAGTCGTCGATGGCGACCATCACGTCGGAAGCCTTGACGACGGCATAGGCTTCCTGCCCGGCGGCAAGGCCCAGCTCGTTCACCGCTTCGTTGGTGATCGCGGCGGTGATGATCGAGCCGCCGCCGACATCGATGCGCACATGGGCGGTCGTCGCGCCGAGGATGACTTCGACGATCTTGCCCTTGAGGCGGTTGCGAGCGCTGATTTTCATGGGAATTCTCCTGTGTTTGAGCGGAGAAACTAGCAGCCCGGCACAGGATTTGGAAGCTGCGCCGCCCGCTCTCCTATGGCCGGAACGTATAGGCCTCAATCGATTCCGGCTTCATCTCGATGGAGAAGCCGGGCCGCGTCGGTGGCATGTAGGCGGCGTTCTCGATGCGGCAGGGATCGAGGAAATGTTCGTGCAGGTGGTCGACATACTCGATCACCCTGCCATCCTTCGTGCCAGAGACGGCCACGTAGTCGATCATCGAGAGATGCTGCACATATTCGCAAAGCCCGACGCCGCCGGCATGGGGCCAGACGGGCAGGCCGTATTTCGCCGCCATCAGCAGCACGGCCAGCACTTCGTTGAGGCCGCCCATGCGGCAACTGTCGATCTGCACGATATCGATGGCGCCGCCGGCGATCATCTGCTTGAAGACGATGCGGTTCTGGCACATCTCCCCCGTCGCCACCTTGACCGGATGGATCGCCTCGCGGATCGCCTTGTGGCCGGCAATGTCGTCGGGGCTGGTCGGCTCCTCGATGAAGAAGGGTTTGTAGGGCTGCAGCGCCTTCACCCAGTCGATCGCCTGCCCCACCTCCCATACCTGATTGGCGTCGATCATCAGGAAGCGCTCGTCGCCGATCTCCTCGCGGGTGATGCGCAGGCGGCGCTTGTCGTCTTCAAGATCGCGGCCGACCTTCATCTTGATATGGGTGAAGCCCTCTTCGACCGCCTCCCGGCAGAGCCGCCGCAGCTTCTCGTCGTCATAGCCGAGCCAGCCGGCCGAGGTCGTATAGCAGGCATAGCCTTCCTTCTCGAGCGTCGCGATGCGCTCCGCCTTGCCGGTCTCCGCCTTCTTCAGGATGGCCAGCGCCTCCTCGGGCGTCAGCGCATCCGTCAGGTAGCGGAAGTCCACGATGGAAAGGATGTCCTCCGCGCTCATCTCGGCCACGAGACGCCAGACGGGCTTGCCGGCCTCCTTGGCGAGAAGGTCCCAGACGGCATTGACCACCGCGCCGGTGGCAAGATGCATCGCGCCCTTGTCCGGGCCGATCCAGCGAAGCTGGCTGTCGCTCGTCACATGCCGCCAGAAGCGGCCGGGATTCTCGCGGATCCAGTCGAGGTCGAGGCCGACGACGAGATGCCGCATCGCGTCGATGGCCGCGCAGCAGATTTCGTTGCCGCGACCGATGGTGAAGGTGAGGCCGTGGCCTTCCAGCCCTGCCGCATCCGTGCCGAGCACGACATAGGCGGCCGAATAGTCCGGGTCGGGGTTCATCGCGTCCGAACCGTCCAGCTTCTGCGAGGTGGGGAAGCGCAGGTCTATCGAGCGGAGGCTGGTGATCCTGGTCATGATGTCCCTGACGATATCGACTATTGCTCATTAATAAGCAGATCATTTATATACAAGGCAACAAGACGGTTTCGTCAAGCCCAATCCCGTTCCGGGTCTTGCCGTGCCGAAGCTGCTTATTGCGAGGAGAGACCGTGTCGGACGAGGAAAACGATCGCTACCGGGCACCGGCGCTCGACAAGGGGCTGGATATCCTGGAGCTTCTGGCCGGGGTGGATGGCGGCCTCACGCAGGCCGACATCGCCAAACGGCTCGGCCGCAGTCCCAACGAGTTCTACCGCATGCTCGACCGCCTCGTGAAGCGCGGCTATGTCACCCGCATCGACGGCGACCGCTTCTCGCTGACGCTGAAACTCTTCGGCCTCGCCCAGCTTCACGCGCCGCCGCGCCGCCTCGCTTCTTTCGCGGTGCCTGTCATGCGCGAGCTTGCCGAAGCCTCCCGCCAGGCGAACCAGCTCGTCGTCTTCGACCGCGGCAACCCGGTCGTCATCGCCCAGCAGGAAGCCCCGGGTTACTGGGGCATTTCTATCCGCGTCGGCTCGCGCATCGGCCTGTTCGATACCGGTTCGGGTCATGTGCTTCTGGCCTTCCGCACGCCGCCGGAGCGCGAGCGCATGATCGCCGAGCATCTCGGCGACGGCGACGCGGACGGGCGGGTGACGCCGGAATTCCTGGCGCGCCTCGATCTCATCCGCGCCCGCGGCTATGAGATGATGCCGAGCGCCCAGACCGCCGGTGTCGTCAACCTTTCCGCCCCGGTGCTCGGGGCGGACGGAACCGCCATTGCGGCGCTGACCGTGCCCTACATCGCGCTGATCAACGCGTCCGCGGCCCCCGACATGTCCGCGACGATCCAACTCGTCGTCGAGGCGACGGCCCGGCTATCGGAGATGACCGGCGCAGGGTTCACCAGTGAGGACGCATCATGATCGTCGATACGCACCTGCATCTCATTTACCGGGGCCGGCTGTCCTATCCCTGGCTGGCGAATGTCCCGCCGCTCGATGCCGATTTCACCCATGAGGCCTATGCGCGCGAGGCACGCCGGCTCGGTATCGTCGCGGCGCTGCATATGGAAGTGGATGTCGCGCCCGACGATATGGCCCGCGAGACCGCGATGGTCGAGGCGCTGGCCGGGGAGGTGGGTAGTCTGCTCGTCGGCGCCATCGCCGCTTGCCGGCCGGAATCGCCCGATTTTCCCGCCTATCTCGAACGGACGCTGGCCGACCCCTTCGTGCGCGGCTTTCGCCGGGTGTTACATGTTGTGCCCGACGATGTTTCCGAAGGCGCGCTGTTCCGGGAGAATATCGGCCGGCTGGCCGGGACCGGTCTCAACTTCGATCTCTGCGTGCTGCCGCATCAGATCGAGAAGGCGATTGCGCTTGCCGATCTCGCCCCCGATGTTTCCTTCGTACTCGACCATTGCGGCGTACCAGACATCAAGGGCGGCGGTTTCGATCTGTGGAAGGAGCCGGTCGCGGAGATCGCCCGCCGGCCGAACGTCACGGTCAAACTATCAGGCATCCCCGCCTATGGCGCGGATGACTGGACGCTGGAGGACCTGAAGCCCTATTTCGCCCATGTCGCGGCATGCTTCGGTTTCGAGCGCATGGTCTGGGGCAGCGACTGGCCGGTCTGCACGCTCGGCGGCGGCCTTTCCACCTGGATCGGCGCGAGCCAGGCATTGCTTTCCGGCGTCAGCCTTGAGGACAGGCAGCGCGTCTTCTCCGGGAATGCCAGACGGCTCTGGAAGATCGCGCCGAAAGCCTGATCTATCGCCAGCGCGCCGTATGGGCGATCCATTCTCGGGTGCGCGCTTCGGGGTCTGCGTTCAGCGTGATGTCGGTCACGACCGCGGCGCTGTCGGCGCCGTTCTCGAAGACGGCCGGCAGGCGCTCCGGGTTGAGGCCGCCGATGGCGACGAGGGGGAGCGGGGCAATGCGCGCCTTCCAGTCCGCCAGCCGCTCGACACCCTGCGGCGCCCATCTCATCTTCTTCAGGATCGTCGGCCAGATAGGGCCGAGCGCCACGTAATCCGGCTTTGCGGCCAGCGCCGTTTCCAGTTCCGCCTCGTCATGGGTGGAAAGGCCGAGCTTCATGCCAGCGGCGCGGATGGCGCCCACGTCGGCCGTGGCAAGGTCTTCCTGCCCGAGATGCACGAAGTCGCAGCCCCCCTCGATGGCGAGCCGCCAGTAATCGTTGACGATGAGCTGGCAGCCGTGCTGGGCGCAGACGGTTTTCGCCCGGCGGATTTCCGCGCGCAGCCGGTCTTCCGGCAGATCCTTCATGCGAAGCTGTACGAGTTTGACGCCAATGGGCACCAGCCGTTCGATCCAGCCGGCGCTGTCGACGATGAGATAGAAGGGATCGAGCTTCATGAAAAGACGGCCTTTCCGATGACGGGTGTGGAGGGAACGGCCATGTCGCGCGGTTCGAGCGGCACGGCCCGGTGCGCCATGCGGCCGGCTTCGATGGCATGGGCGAAGGCCTCTGCCATGGCGGCGGGATCGCCGGCCCCGGCGACCGCGGTGTTGAGCAGCACGGCGTCGTAGCCGAGTTCCATGACGCTCGCGGCATGCGAGGGACGACCGATACCGGCATCGACGATCAGCGGAATTTCCGGGAAATGGGCGCGGAAGGTGCGCAGCGCCATCGGGTTGACCGGCCCCATGGCCGAGCCGATGGGCGCGCACCAGGGCATCAGCACGCGGCAACCGGCCTCCAGCAGCCGTTCCGCCACGACGAGATCGTCGGTCGTATAGGGGAAGACCTGAAAACCCTCGCCGGTGAGGATGCGCGCCGCCTCGACAAGGCCGAAGACGTCGGGCTGGAGCGTGTCGTGATGGCCGATCACCTCCAGCTTGATCCAGTCGGTACGGAAGACCTCGTGCGCCATCTGCGCCGTCAGAACAGCCTCCCTGACGCTGTGGCAGCCGGCGGTGTTGGGCAGGACGCGCACGCCGAGGTCGCGGATCACCCCGAAGAAGGCCCCGCCCGCCTCGCTCCCCGCGCTTTCCCGGCGCAGAGAAACGGTGACGACCTCGGTTCTCGAGCGCCGCACCGCTTCCGCGAGAACGGCCGGGGAAGGGTAGCGCGCGGTGCCGAGCAGCAGGCGTGAGCCGACCTCGGCGTCGTAGAGTTTCAGCATGTCAGCCTCCCTGCATGGGCGAAAGGATCTCGATGCGGTCGCGCGCGCCGAGCGTGAAGGCGTCGCGATCCTCGCGGTGCACCAGCTCGCCGTTGACCGCCGTCGCCAGCCAGTCGCCGTCATAGTCGAGCGCGGTCAGCAGGTCGGCGAGCGTTGCGGCGGAGACCTCCTGTTCCTCGCCGTTGATGATGAAGGTCATGAGGCTTTCCTTTCCGGTTGCCGCTCACGCAGGAGGATGCGGGCGACCTCTCCCGCCATGGCGGGCGCAAGCAGGAAGCCGTGGCGATAGAGGCCGTTGACGTGGATGGTGTCGCCATCCTCCGTCACGCGCGGCAGGTTGTCGGGATAGGCCGGGCGGATGCCCGCGCCGGTTTCGATGACCCGGGCCTCACCGAAGGCCGGGTGCAGGGCATAGGCGGCGTTCAGCAGCTCCATCAGCGAGCGGGCGGTGACAGGGCCTTCGTCGCCGCTTTCGATCATGGTCGCGCCGACCATGAAGCGATTGCCGTCCCGTGGCACGATGTAGAGCGGGTGGCGGGGATGTAGCAGGCGGACGGGCCGGGACAGGCGGATTTCGTCGGTTTCGAGGTGAAGCATCTCGCCGCGAACACCGCGAAGCGCCGGCAGATGGCCGATGCGGGCCGCGCCGGTGCAGTCGATCACCCTGTCGTACCCGCCCTTGTCCCTGGCGCCGAGAAGGAACCGCATGCGCGCCTCCTCCAGCCCGGCGGCAAGGGCCGAAAGGGCAAGGCGCGGATCGAGATGGGCTTCCTGCCGGAAGAACAGGGCTTTCTGGAAGCGTCCCGCAAGGTCCGGTTCCAGCGCGGCGATGCCTTCTGCGTCCAGCCATTCCCAGCCGCTCGTCCGGCCGGCGAAGCGGTCGAGTTCGCCGGCATCGCGGCCGGCGGCAACGACCAGCGTGCCCTTGCGGTGCACATGGCCGGGCAGGGCTGCCTCCCACCAGTCGGCGGCGGTGCGGCCGAGCGTCAGCACCGGCTCCTCGGCGCTTTCCCGCTCGCACCATGGGGCGAGCATGCCGCCGGCAAGGCCGGAAGCCCCGCTCGCCACCTTTGGCGCGCGATCCGTGATCGTGACGTCGAAGCCGTGGCGGTAGAGTTGCCAGGCGGTGGCGAGGCCGGCGACGCCGGCGCCTTTGACGAGGATGCGCATGGTCATTCTCCCGAAAGCGGCATGTAGAGATCGCCGCCCTCACGGAATTTCGCCGCCATGGCCTCAAGCCCCTCCTTCTGCGCCTCGGCGCGGATATCGTGGGAGATGCGCATGGAGCAGAATTTCGGGCCGCACATGGAGCAGAAATGCGCCACCTTGTGCGCCTCCTTGGGCAGCGTCTCGTCATGGAAGGCGCGGGCCGTTTCCGGGTCGAGCGAGAGGTTGAACTGGTCCTCCCAGCGGAACTCGAAGCGGGCGCGCGACAGCGCATCGTCGCGGATTTTTGCCGCCGGATGTCCCTTTGCAAGATCGGCGGCATGGGCGGCGATCTTGTAGGTGATGACGCCGACCTTCACGTCGTTGCGGTCCGGCAGGCCGAGATGTTCCTTGGGCGTGACGTAGCAGAGCATGGCCGTGCCGAACCAGCCGATCATCGCCGCGCCGATGCCCGAGGTGATGTGGTCGTAGCCGGGGGCGATGTCCGTCGTCAGCGGGCCGAGCGTGTAGAAGGGGGCCTCGCCGCAGGTGGCAAGCTGCTTGTCCATGTTCTCCTTGATCTTGTGCATCGGCACATGGCCGGGGCCTTCGATCATAACCTGGCAGTCCTTCCGCCAGGCGATCTGCGTCAGTTCGCCGAGCGTTTCCAGTTCGGCGAATTGCGCGGCGTCGTTGGCGTCGGCGATGGAGCCGGGGCGCAGGCCGTCGCCGAGAGAGAAGGTGACGTCATAGGCGCGGGCGATGTCACAGATTTCCTCAAAATGCTCGTAGAGGAAGCTCTCGCGGTGGTGATGCAGACACCACTTGGCCATGATCGAGCCGCCGCGCGAGACGATGCCAGTAACGCGGTTTACGGTGAGCGGGATGTAGTGCAGCCGCACGCCGGCATGGATGGTGAAATAGTCGACGCCCTGTTCTGCCTGCTCGATCAGCGTATCGCGGTAGACTTCCCAGGTCAGGTCCTCGGCGATGCCGTTCACCTTCTCCAGCGCCTGGTAGAGCGGCACGGTGCCGATGGGGACCGGCGAATTGCGGATGATCCATTCGCGGATATTGTGGATGTTGCGGCCGGTCGAAAGGTCCATGACCGTATCGGCGCCCCAGCGGATCGCCCAGACCATCTTCTCGACCTCCTCCGCCATGGAGGAGGTGACGGCGGAATTGCCGATATTGGCGTTGATCTTCACAAGGAAGTTCCGGCCGATGATCATCGGCTCGGCTTCGGGGTGGTTGATATTGGCGGGGATGACCGCCCTGCCGCTCGCCACTTCCTGTCGTACAAATTCCGGCGTCACGAAATCGGGAATATGTGCGCCAAAACTTTCGCCGTCACGGGCAAGCGCTTCCTTCGTTGCCTTGCGACCGAGGTTTTCGCGGATGGCGATGAATTCCATCTCGGGCGTGACGATGCCGGCGCGGGCATAGGCGAGCTGCGTCACGGCCCTGCCGTCGGTCGCCCTGCGCGGGCGGCTCAGCACCGGGAATTCCGGCGTCAGCCGCTCGCCGGTGGCAAAGCCGTTGTCTTCCGGGCGGATGCGACGGCCCTCATAGGCTTGCGTGTCGCCGCGCGCGGCAACCCAGCTTTCGCGAAGACGAGGCAGGCCGCCCTCGATGGAAACGACATGGGTGGGATCGGTATAGGGGCCGGAAGCGTCATAGACCGTGACCGGCGGCTCACCGGAGGTCGGGTGCAGCGCGATTTCGCGCATCGGCACGCGGATTTCCGGGTGCATCGCGCCGGAAATGTGGATCTTTCGCGAGGCCGGCAGGGCGCCCGTCGTGACGGTGGGGGTGAGTTTCTGGGCGGCAATATTCATCGTGAGGCTCCAAGTTGCGGTTGGAGACCCAGTCCTAGAGCCGGAATGATGTAAGGACGCGGGAGACGGAATCCGGGTCGCGGATTTCCTGCCACACAGCGCTTGCACCGTCCCTACGCCAGTATGAACTGGATCAGGTTCAACGGGTCACTGCGCTGCGAAAGCCAGCAGTATCTCAGCCCCTTGTCGGGACCCCCCTGGTGAATGCTTCAAGCAAAGACGCTGCGGGGAGATTTGTCAACGGGGTAATTTATGTAAGTAAATACTTACCATTTATTGCAATGCGCGCAAAAGAAAACGGCGGGACAATGCCCGCCGTTCCCATTGAAATCGCCTGCGAAAACTACTCGCGCTCGCCCGTGAAATTCAGCAGGAGCTGGAAGATGTTGACGAAGTTGAGGTAGAGCGACAGCGCGCCGAAGACGGCCATCTTCTGCTGCGACTCGTGGCCGATATTTTCGGCATACTGTTCCTTGATGTTCTGCGTGTCCCAGGCGGTGAGGCCGACGAAGACGACGATACCGATCACGGAAATCGCGAACTGCAGGGCGCTGGAGCCGAGGAAGATATTGACGATGGAGGCGATGACGACGCCGATGAGGCCCATCATCAGGAACGAGCCGAACTTGGAGAGGTCACGCTTCGTCACATAGCCGTAGAGGCTCGTTGCGCCGAACATGGTGGCGGCGATGAAGAAGGTGCGGGCGATGCTCATGCCGGTGAAGACGAGGAACACCGAGGCGAGCGACAGGCCCATGACGGCGCAGAAGGCCCAGAAGGTCAGCTGCGCGGTGCTGGCCGACATCGTCTGGATCTTGAACGAGAAGAAGAAGACGAAGGCGAGCGGCGCCAGCATCACCACCCACTTCAGCGGGGAGGAGAAGATCGGCACATAGAGGGCCGGCGTCGAGCCGACAACGAAGGCGATGAGGCCGGTGATGACGAGGCCGGCGCCCATGTAGTTGTAAACGCGCAGCATGTGCTGGCGCAGGCCCTCGTCGAAGAGGGCGGCCGACTGCGCCTGCGCGCCATAGCCGAAACGCTGTTGTACGGGTTCCATCGAGAATCTCCTTCGGTATGGAAGCGGTTGATCAGTAGAGCGTGCGGGACAGGTCCCGCGCGGTGTCCGCCAGGTCGTCGGCCTTGCGGCTTTCCGACACCAGCGCATAGGCGACATCGCCGATCTGCCAGTAGGCGGCCCGGGCATTGTCGGCGTGGAAGACGAGGGCGTGCTGCACGGCGAAGGAGCCGGGCCGTACGGCAAAGAGCGACAGGCGCTCACCCTTCACCGGTTCGAGCACCAGTTCGACGCTCGGGCCATAGGCGGAGGGGAAGACCTGCGCGTCGATGACGCTCCAGCCTTTCGGCAGGTCCGGCAGCACGATGGCCGTCGCGGAGCGGATTTCGGCCGGGTCGAAGGTCTCGGTTTCCGGCTGCGAGGTCATGCTGTCGCGCAGCAGCGTGGTGCGGTGCGCGCGCACGGCCTCTTCCACGAAGGCCGGCGGTGGCGTGGAGGCCACGACCTCCGTCGCACCGAAGGGGCCGAGCACGGCATGGGCCGTCCAGCCGGCCGCAACGAAGAGCGCGATGGTCGCGGCGCGGCGGAAGAGCGAGAAGATGCGGCGGCGCGAAAGCGAGCGTTCCAGCAGGCGCGCGGCTTCCCGCGTTTCCTGCCGTGTCACCGTGCGGTGGTCGGCAAGCGCAAGCCGCAGTTCGTCGCGCACGCGCAGATCCTGCATGACCTGCGCGGCGACGTCCGGTCGCTCCGAAAGATAGGCCTCGACCTCGATGCGCCGTCCGACGGCCAGCTGGTCGTCGACATAGGCGTTGAGGTCGTTTTCGAGAATGGGGTCATTGCTTGTCATCGCCGGTGCCTCCGACAATCTTGAGATGCGTGACGGGCCTGAGATGGGTGCCGGATGCGGCATCGCCGCCCTGTTCGAAACTGCGCAGCCGCTGGCGGGCGCGGGCGACGCGCGACATCAGCGTGCCGACCGGAATGCCGAGCGCTTCGGCCGCTTCCTGATAGGAAAGCTCCTCGATGGCGACGAGATGCAGCGCCGCGCGCTGCTCTTCCGGCAGGTCGAAGAAGGCGTTGCGAAGCTGCGTCAGGCGCACGGAATGGTCCTGGTTCGCCGCGACCGAGGTGTCGGCGATCTCCGCCGCCGCATCGTGGCGGCGCTCCTGCGAGCGGCGCTGGCGCAGGCGGTCGATATGGGCGTTGTGCAGGATCGACATCAGCCAGTTGCGCACATTGGCGCCAGTGCGGAAGGTCGATTGCCGCTCATAGGCCTTCACCAGCGCGTCATGCACGAGATCCTCGGCCTCGTCCGGATTGCGGACGAGCGACAGCGCATAGCGCCTGAGCGCCGCAAGCTGTCCGATCACGTTGAAGCCGGGTATCTTTGCGTTCATGCCCCAATATACGAGAGCCGGGCGGTGCTCATTCCATCTCTCCTGAAAAAATTTCAGGTCCAGGAAAGGACGAGGGCGGCAAGGGCAATGTAGCGGCCGAACTTGGCGATGGAAACGACGAGCAGGAAGCGGGCGAACGGTTCGCGCATGACGCCCGCTGCCACCGTCAGCGGGTCGCCGATGACAGGCGCCCAGCTCAGCAGCAGGCTCCACCAGCCGTATTTCCGATACCAGCGTCCCGCCCGATCGAGCTGCCTTTCGCTGACGGGAAACCAGCGCGCGCCGCGAAATCGCTCGATGCCGCGGCCGAGCAGCCAGTTGACGACCGAGCCGAGGACATTGCCGGTGCCGGCGACGAGGATCAGCAGGGCCGGGGCATGGCTGCCCGTCGCCAGCAGGCCAGCGAGCGCCGCCTCCGATTGGGCGGGCAGAATGGTCGCGGCGACGAAGGCGGCGAGGAAAAGGCCGCCATAGGCGGCAAGCGCGCTCATCCGCGCATGACCCGACCGCCGGCGGGCCGTTGCCGGCCTGTGCGCTCGCTCATATCGTTCTTTGCCCTGATTCCGGCTTGGCTGTCATGCCTCTCCGCTATCCGTTGTCGCGGCGGCAGGAAAGCCCCCGCTGCCGTTTCCGGCGGCGGGGCGGCGGAAAATGCCGGCTGCCCGTGCTCAGCAGATGGGCGAGCGGTTCATCAGCGTGATGTCTTTTGCCGTCAGCATCATGCGCGCGGGTTCGTCGATCTCGTCGAGCACCGCCCGCAGCGCCTTGTCCAGACAGAATTCGACGACTTCGGTGTCAAGTGATTTCGCGGATTCCAGCGCGAAGGCGACAAGACGCGCCAATGCCAGCAGTTCAGTGCCCCGCTCGTCGGTTTCGGTTTTCATAACCCCATGCCCCCAGAAATTAGCCCCAGCCCAATATAGGCGTGACTCCCCGACTTCGCGCGTGACTTGAGCGTGACACACGTGCAATGGGAAATTCCTTAGATTTCTGCGTTGCCGGTTGCCTTGCCGCGATAGGCCTTGGGGCATGATCGGAATGCAGGATTCCCGGCCTTTCAGGATTCTGCGGTGGTGGAATGGCGAGGGCGCGCTTCCAGTCGTCGTGGCGGTTACAGGGACAGGTTGCGGAGGCTGGAGACAACCTGGCCGTCTGGCGGCCGGTTTGCTGGCCGTCAAAAGCCGGCGCGCTTGAGGCCTTCGTAGTAATGCTGCCGCTGCCAGTCTTCCTTGAAGGGAACGATCGTCATCCAGGCTTCGAGATCGAAGTTGGGATTGCTTTCATAGGTGCGGCGCATGAACAGGCGGGCCTTCCTGGTGTCTCCCAGCATGGCCCAGCATGCCGCCGACAGCCGGTGGACCGGCTCCTTGTCCTTCATCCGGGCAATGTAGGCCAATGCTTCCTCATAGCTGCCCAGCGCGTAGGCAGCCCCGGCGGCGGTCCAGAAATATTCGTCGGGCGGCAGCGGGTTTAGGTCGATTGCGTGCTTGATCTTCTCCAGGCCGACATCCGGGCGCGACGCCTGCACCAATGTATCGGCATGGCTGGCGATCACGTTGGCATAGTGCGGACTCAGTGCCTCGGCGCGGTCGAGATAGGCCAGGCTCTCATCGAACTGCCGGGCATAGAGCTTGACCACACCGAGTTCGCGATAGCCGGTGGGCAGGTGCTCGTCGGCCTGGATGGCCGTTTCGGCGTGGTGCTGGGCCTGGTGCAACAGGTCGCCGTCGCCTCTTGCCGTCACCAGCCATTCGAGGAAATAGCTGCGGGCAAGGCCGCCCATGGCCGGCGCGAAGCCGGCGCTCGCCTGCAGGGCGTCACGGAAACTCTTGCGGGCGCGGCGGATGTCGCGCAGATCGAGGTTCTTGAGCTGCCCCTGGCCGATGAGGAAGCTGTGATAGGCGACGGCATCCCGCTCGTAGTCGTGGCGGACCAGTTCGTTGCGCTCGATTTCGGTAGCGAGGGCGCCGGTGATCTGGCGGGCTATCACCTGCCTTGATCGCGCCAGCCCCTCGGTCGACAGGGGAAAACGCTCGGCCCAGATGACCTCGTCGCCGCCGAAGAAGAGGAGCTGGGCGAAAAGCGAGTGCCGGTCGCCTTCGTCGCGCAGGCGCGTTTCCAGGATATAGCTGATCTTGTGTCGTGCGTAGGTGGCGGCGCGGTCTGCCTGGAGCGAGATCTGTGCGGCCGTATGCGGAGCGATGATCGAGATCGAGCGCAGGGCGCAAAGCCCGATCGTGACATCCTCGATCAGTGCTTCGGAAAAGCGCGCGGCAACGCGCGACGCGTGGGTGGCGGCTGGCGGCAGCAGCAGGAGGCGCGGCAGGCTGTGCCGCGGGAGCATGGCGTCCATGGGCAGCGGCGAGACAGCCTCCGCCGGACGGCGAGATACGAGTGCCGTAGGGACGACTGGCTGGCCGGTCAGCACGGCGCGCACCTCCTCGTCCTCGGGATTGGTCTCCAGAAGGCGAAGCGCGGCGGCCGAGCGGGCCTGCCGCGCGCCGGTGCCGCCCTGCACCGAGTCCTGGAGCAGGGTGCGGCGCAGGAGAGCGACGTGTGCGGTGCGCTGTAGTGCGATCCAGCCCGCAAGAGCGGGCTTGCCCGGCCTGACATGCTTCAGGAACTCGTCGGCAAGCAGGTCGGCCAGAACCTCGAGGCCGGCGTCCTCGCGTACCAGCTCGACATCGCTCTCGACGCGGTCCGGTCCGAGCGCAATATCGGTGTCGGTGAAGGTCAGATAGGTCTGGCCGAGATCCCGCTGGCGCTTCTGCACGCGCGATACGGTCTGCCGGAGGCTGGCATAGGCCGCCGCCGTGTTCGCGTCGTCCCAGAAGAGGCCCGCCGCGTCGGCCCGCGACATGCTCGACAGGCCACGGGTACGCAGATAGCAGAGGATGAGAAGCGCCTTCTCGGGAAAGGCGATGTCGCCGCCGCTCTCATCGAGCAGGCGCAGGTGCCCGAATGACTGCAGCCGCGCCTGCATTGGGCGTCAGATCCGCAGTTCCGTCGCGCTTTCGGCCCGGTCACCGGCTTCGGAGGCGGCGTTGGCGCCGGCCTTGGACAGTGCGGTGGCGAGCGCGATGATCGACTTGCGGACGCTGGCGTCCTCGATCTTCAGGAAGGCGCGGTTGAGATCGAGGCCCTCCTTGGAGGAAACGAAGGTGGAGACGTCGCCGGTCTCATGGGCGACACCGGTCGCCGATGCCGCATTGTCGTCGTCCTGGAAGAAGAAGCTCGGCGGAACGCGGAAGACGTCGGAGATCGCCTGAAGGCGGCTGGCGCTGATGCGGTTGGTGCCCTTCTCGTATTTCTGAACCTGCTGGAATGTCACGCCGAGACGGTCGGCAAGCGCTTCCTGGCTCATGCCCACCATGAGGCGGCGCAGGCGGACGCGGGAACCGACGAAAACGTCGATCGGGTTCGGTGTTTTCTTGTTCATGGGACTTTCTCCCCTGTTGGACATGCCGGGGCATGGCGAGATGCGAATATCGCCTCATTTTGCTTGAATCGCCGGTTTGATGCAACTGCCGAGGGGGCGAATTCCCTGCCCTTTGGGCGTGTGGCGGCGTGTGTCTAGATGTCGTAGCTGTGCGGCGCGCTGAGTGAGGCGATGAACTTTTTCGTGCGCTCGCGCTCCGGGGCGGAGAAGACGGTTCGGGGCGGTCCCTGTTCCACGACGACGCCGCCATCGAGGAAAACCACGGTGTCGGCGACCCGTGAGGCGAGGCGCAGGTCGTGCGTCGCCATGACCATCGTCGTGCCCTCGCGAGCAAGCCGGCTCAGCACCTCGACAACCTCCTCGGAAAGCTCCGGATCGAGCGCCGAAGTCGGCTCGTCGCAGAGAAGGACACGCGGCGAGGGGGCGAGCGCCCGGGCGATGGCGACGCGCTGCTGCTGGCCGCCGGAAAGGGTCGCGGGCCAGGCATCGGCCTTGTGCGCCATGCCGACTTTCTCGAGCAGTTCGAGCGCGCGGGCGCGGGCCTTGTCGGCCGGCCATTTCAGCACGGTGACGAGGCCTTCCATGACATTGGCGATGGCCGTCTGGTGCGGGAAGAGCTGGAAATTCTGGAAGACCATGCCGGTCTGGCGGCGCAGTTTCTGGATCGCATCCCAGCCGACCTTGCGGCCGGGTGCGAATTCGATGGTCTCCTCCCCGAGCCGGATCGTGCCGGAGGTTGGGGTTTCCAGGAGGTTGATGCAGCGCAGCAGCGTGCTCTTGCCGCCGCCGGACGGGCCGACCAGTGCCGTGACCGAGCCTTCGGCGAGCCGCAGGCTGATGTCGCGCAGGACGTGGTTGTCGCCGAAGCGCTTTTCGATATGGGACAGTTCGATCATGTGCGGGCCTCCAGGAAGCCGCCATAGCGGGAGAAGCGCTTTTCGAGCCGGACCTGAAGGGCCGAGAGCACGGAGCTGAGCGCCAGATAGATCAGCGCCGCCTCGATGTAGAGGATCAGCGGTTCATAGGTGGTGGCGACGATGCGCTGCGCGGTCTGGAACAGTTCCGGGACGGTGACGGCTGCTGCGAGCGAGGTGTCCTTCACCAGCGAGATGAAGGTGTTGGACAGCGGCGGCACGGCGACGCGCGCCGCCTGCGGCAGGATGGTGCGGCGCATGGCCTGCGACCAGCTCATACCGATCGAATAGGCTGCTTCCCACTGGCCGCGCGGCACGGAGGCGATGACGGCGCGGATGATCTCCGACGTATAGGCCCCGACATTCAGCGTGAAGCCGATGAGAGCCGCCGGGAAGGCGTCGAGCAGGATGCCGACGCTCGGCAGGCCATAGAAGATGACGAAGAGCTGCACCAGCAGCGGCGTGCCGCGGATCACCCAGACGTAGAAGCGTGCGACGGCGGAAAACGGCCGCGGGCCGAACAGCCGCACGACGGCAGTGACGAGGCCGAGCGCAAGGCCGAGCACGAAGGAGGCGAGGGTGAGCGGAATGGTGAAGACGAGCGCGGCCCAGAGCAGGGGGGCAAGCGAATCCAGCATCAGTTGAAGCCACGGCGGCACGGGGAGCATCCTCCGAAATGCGGCTGGCCGGGGAGAGGCCCGGCCAGTTCTCACGGATATTTATAGGCGAGGAAAGGGCCGGCGCGAAGCCGGCCCGGACAGGACTTACTTGGAGACGTCCTGGCCGAAATACTTGTCCGAGATCGCCTGGTAGGTGCCGTCGGCCTTGATGTCGACGAGCGCCTTGTTGATCGCTTCCAGAAGCTCCGGCTCGCCCTTGCGGATGATGACGCCGGAATAGTCGGCGTTTTCCTGCTCGGCGACGATCTTCACATTGGCGTCGGGCTTGTGCTTCTTGAAGTCGAGGAAGGACAGGCTGTCATTGATGGTCGCGTCGGCGCGGCCGGTCAGCACGAGCTGGATCGACTGGTCGAAGCCGTCGGTGCCGACGAGCTCGGCGCCGGCTCCTTCCGCGATCTTGCCGAAGTTGCTGGTCAGCGACTGGGCGGATTTCTTGCCCTTGAGATCGGCGAAGCCCTTGATGCTCTCGTCGTCGGCGCGCACGATCAGCACGGCCTTGGATGCGATATAGGGCTCGGAGAAATCGTATTTCTGCTTGCGCGCCTCGGTGATGCCGACCTGGTTGATCACGGCGTCGTAGCGGTTGGCGTCGAGGCCGGCGATCAGGCCGTCCCACTTGCCTTCGAGGAACTCGGCCTTGACGCCAAGCTTCTTGGCGATCGCCTCGCCGATCTCCACGTCGAAGCCGACCAGCTTGCCGTCCGCATCGTGGTAGGTGAAGGGTGCATAGGTGCCCTCGGTGCCGATCTTCAGCGCGCCGGCCGCCTTGACGGCGGAAAGGTTCTCGCCGGCATGGGCGGGGGCGAGAACGGCTGCCTGGAGAGCGGCGGCGGTGGCGAGGGTCTTCAACCAGTTCATCTTGGGACTCCGTTTCTGGCTTATATGTTCGATGGGCGATCAATCGCAGAAATCGGCGCGAAACGATGGGCAGAAAACTGCGATTTGTTCATGCAAACGCGAATATTTTTCTCAGCTTCGCGCGTTCGCGGATTTTCGGGGAGTATGTGCAGGCCGTAACGGATGCCATTTTCAGCGCGCCCCGGGAGGACTATACAGGAACCCTGATCGCCGCCGCCCGGAATGCGCGGCTGCGAGCCAGGGGGATTCTGGAGGACGGATGGCTGAGAGCCGCTTGCCGCATATCGTGCTTTTCTCGGGCGGCAGCGCCTGTCGCTCGACCAATCTGGCGCTGCTGTCCAAGCCCGTGCGGCTGACCCGCATCGTCCCCGCCTGGGACAGCGGCGGCAGCTCCAAGGTGATCCGCGAGAATCTCGGCGTTCTGGCCGTCGGTGATATCCGGCAGGCGCTGATGACCATGGCGCACGGCGAGGGCCGGGCGGGCGATGTGGTGAAGGTCTGCAATGCGCGCCTGACCAGCGGCAGTAGGACCGATGCCGAGGCCGAGTTCGCGCTTTACGCCGAGGCGCGGCACCCGCTTCTCGAACGCATGGAGCCGGGTCTGCGCGGCGCGATCCTCAACTACCTGCGCATCTTCCGCGCGGCCATCGGGCCGGATTTCGACTTCCGCAACGGCAGCATCGGCAATTTCATCCTCACGGGCGCGCATCTTGCCCATGACGGCGATATCAACACCGCCATCTTCGTCTTCCGGAAGCTTTGCGACATTGCCGGCCATGTCTGGCCGTCGACGGAGGCCGCCGGGGTCACGCTTTCAGCCGTGCTGAACGACGATACGCGCATCGAGGGCCAGCATCGCGTGACGACGCTGGAGGAGGGGCCGGGCCGTGTGGGCATAAAGGAGATCGCGCTTTCGGCGGGGGATGGGGGCGTGCCCGCCAACGACGCCGCACTCGAAAGCCTGGAGAGCGCCGACGCCATCGTGTTCGGCCCGGGCAGCTTCTTCACCAGCGTGCTGCCGCACCTGCTTGTGGACGGTATCGTGCCGGCCATCGCGCGCAATGTCCATGCCCGCCGGGTCTTCATCGGCAATATCCTGCAATGCCGGGAGACCCGCGGGGTCGATCTTGCGCGCATGCTCGATATTGCCGCCGGCCTCTGGCAGGAACGCGGGGGGGCGGGCGCGCGACCCTTCACCCATGTGCTGGCGAACCGCCAACTCCTGCCCTTCGAGAAGACCGTAGGCGCCTTCGCCTATCTCGGCAACGGGGCGCTGGAGGAGGCCTGCGCGCGCATCGGCGCGGAGGCGGTGATCGGTGAGTTCGAAGACCCCTGGCAGCGCGGTCACCATGACGGCCGGGCCGTTGCCGACGTGCTCAGCTCGCTCTTGCCGTCGTGAGCTTTCCGGCCGGCAGCCAGGTGCGGGCCTTGGCGAAGGCGAGCATGTCGTCCGCAGGCATCGGCCGCGCCAGCGCATAGCCCTGCAGGATGTGACAACCGAGGCGGCGCAGCAGCTCGGCATGCGCCATCGTCTCGACCCCTTCCGCGACGATCTCGATGTCGCGCATCTTGCCGATATCGATGATGGAGCGCACGAGATTTTGCTGTGCGGTCGATTCGAGCAGCGGCTGCACGAGCCGGCGGTCGATCTTCAACCGCTTGGGCGACAGTTCCAGAAGGCTGACGATGGAGGCGTGGCCGCTGCCGAAATCGTCGATCTCGATATCGATGCCGAGCGCTTTGATCTCCTCGATGGCCTGCTTCAGGCCCTCGTCGGCCGTATCGAAGGAGATGGATTCCAGAAGCTCGAAGGTGAGCAGGCCCGGCCGGATGGCCATCGCCTTCAGCTTGGCGATGAGGTTCTCGTCACGCAGCCGCTGGCACGAGACATTGACGGAAACGCGCGCCACGTCGAGGCCCTGGCCCTGCCAGCGGACGATCTGGAACAACGCCTGATCGAGGATCGCCTCGTCGATCTGCGCCACCACGTTCAGGCTTTCGGCAACGGGCAGGAAGATGTCCGGCATGATGAAGCCGCGAGTGGGGTGCTCCCAGCGGGCCAGCGCCTCCACGCCCACGATTTCCAGTGTCTCGGCATCGAACTGGGGCTGGAAGAAGGGGCGGAATTCCTGGCGCTCGAGGCCGCGCAGGATCTCGTCGCTGAGCCGTTTCATCTCGACCGTGCGCTGGCGCAGGTCGTCGTTGAAGGCCTCCACGCGGTTTCGGCCATGGCGCTTGGCCTCGTAGAGCGCGATATCGGCGTTGACGAGAAGCTGCTCGGCGGATTCCTCCGCATCGTTGCGCGTGGCGATGCCGATGCTCGCCCCGATGCGGCAATCGTGGCCTTCTATCGTCATCGGCTCGCTGATCGCGTCGACGAGACGGGCGGAAAGAGCTGCGAAATCGGCTATGGCCGGGTCGCGGTGTGAGAGCAGCACGAATTCGTCGCCGCCGATGCGGGCGATGAAGTCTTCCGCCGGCACATGGGCGCGCAGCACGCCGGCGGCCTGTTTCAGCACCTGGTCGCCGGCGGCGTGGCCTAGCGTATCGTTGATGTCCTTGAAGCGGTCGAGGTCGATATGGAGGAGCGTCAGCGGGCGGCCGCTGTCTCCGGCAAGGGCGAGCTGCTGGTCGAGGAAGCGGCGGTTGGGCAGGCGCGTCAGCGCGTCGTGCAGGGAGTTATGCTCCATGGCGCGGCGGGCGTCTTCCAGCGCCCGGTTCTGCGCCTCGGCCGTTAGCTTGGCCTTCAGCAGTTCGTCCTGGAGCTGGAGGTCCTTCGTCACGTCCCAGTTGGCGCCGACGATGCGCTTTGCGCCGGATGCGGTGCGGTAGGTCATGCCGTGGGCACGGACATGGCGAACGCTGCCGCTCCTGGTCAGCACGCGGAACTCCGTGATGTAGGGCTTTTCCGTCTCGATGGCGACGGCGAAGATCCGCTCGGCCTCCTCCACATCCTCGGGATGCAGGGCGGTGCGCCAGTCCTCGTAGCCGCAGATCCGCCGCGCGGCGGGCACGTTGTAGAGTTCGCGCATGCCTGCGTCCCAGGAGAGGGTGCCGGTTCCCGGATCGTATTCGAAGACGCCGACCCTTGAGGCGTCGAGCGCGAGCTGAAGGCGCTGCGAGACGGCTTCGAGCTGTTCTTCCCGGTCCTGCAGGGCCAGGATGTGCCGATGGCGGTCCTTCATCAGGTAGCCGACCCAGAACATCGGCACGAGGATGATGACGGAGAGCGCCGCAAGGCCCGTGCGGAAGACGCCGAGATCGGCGGACGGCTGGCGCCAGCCCTTCAGCGGTGCGGCCGACATGGTCCAGACCTCGTGGCCGATATCGATGGACATGACCACCGGGTCTGCATCGACTGGTGTCGCGGTGCTGAAGACGGGCTTGGCCTCACCGCCATCATGCGCGCGGCTGGAAATCGAGACCGCGATCCTGAGATCGCTCTTGAAGCCGCTGCCCTTCAGCAGCGTGTCGAGGTCGATCACCGCCGAGGCGATGCCGAAGAAGGTGTTGTCCGCGCCGGCGTGGAGCGGATAGCGTGCGATCAGGCCGCGGCCGCCCTGCACGAGATCGATGGGACCGGTGACGATCATCCGGTCGCGTTCGCGGACCTGGAAGGCGGCGGCGCGCTGCCGGTCGTTCTTGCGGTAGTCGAGGCCGAGGCTGCGCTCGTTGCCCTCCAGGGGATAGACCAGGGAAACGACGAAATCCGGTGCGATGGCGAGGCTGCGGAGCTGGTTGTCCTCGCTGAATATGCGGCTGGCGAGGGTGGCGTAGCGCTCCTGCGACATGTGCGGTTCGGTCGAGACTGTCGCGATGAGACCCTGTGCCAGCTTGATGTTGCCGAGGATGTTGCCCTGCAGCCGCGAGCGCAGGATGCCGAGCTGCTCCGTCGTATAGGAGCGCAGATACTCCTCCTCCAGCCGGCGCTTCTGCACATCGGCGAGGAAGGCCGCGATCAGCACGGCGACGGCCACGACGATAGCGGGAGCGTAGTACCCCAATCCCCGGAACGAAAGCTGTGCATGCCGATAGTTCATCACGGTCCGTTCGTCTGCGCGCACTTGCGCCTTGGCCGGATCGGAATCCGGGTGCGGTTGCCGGCAGACGATGGCAGACGCAGCTTAACATTTACTGACGAGACAGGGGCCTATTCCTGCGGTTGCAGGCCCGCCATCACGGGAACCTGTCCCGGCGTGAGCCTGCGGCATTTGCGACCGCCGCCGCTCGCGCCGGACGGGGCCGACGATCGCAATGCGCTTCTATTGCCAAGCCCGCGCTCTTCGCGCAATCTCGCAAGCGCTTTGAAGGAAGCAACAAACCGCATGCGCCCAGTCGCCGGTGCGGTCTATTTTTTGCGATTGCCTGCCATATATGAAACGCTTTGCCAGGACGGGCTTTCCCAAACGTGGTGAAAATGCCGCCACGGGTTCCCGCACAGAACGAAAGGTTATCTCATGCGCCCAGTCGTCAAATTCCTCGGAGCAGCTCTGGCCCTCGGCCTTGCAGCCGGCGCCGCCCAGGCCCAGGTCGTCGTCTCCTCGAAGATCGACACGGAGGGCGGCGTGCTCGGCAATATCATCCTGTCCGTGCTGAACGCCAATGACATCAAGACCACGGATCGCGTGCAGCTTGGCGCGACGCCGGTCGTGCGCAAGGCGCTCATCGCCGGTGAGATCGACATCTATCCGGAATATACCGGCAATGCCGCCTTCTTCTTTGAAAAGGCCGACGATCCGGCGTGGAAGGATGCGGGCAAGGCCTACGAGCTTGCCAAGACGCTCGATTTCGATGCCAACAAGATCGTCTGGCTGACGCCGTCGCCGGCCAACAACACCTGGGCGATCGCGTTGCGCAAGGATGTCGCCGAGCAGAACAAGCTCGCGACGCTCACGGACTTCGGCAAGTATGTTTCCGGCGGCGGGCAGGTGGTGCTTGCCGCTTCCTCCGAGTTCGTGAATTCGGCGGCGGCCCTGCCGGCCTTCCAGACGACCTACGGCTTCACGCTGAAGCCGGAACAGCTCATCACCCTTTCGGGCGGTGACACCGCCGCGACCATCGCCGCTGCCGCCAACCAGACGAACGGCGCGAACGCTGCCATGGTCTACGGCACGGATGGCGGCATTGCTCCTTCGGGTCTCGTTGTTCTGGAAGACGACAAGGGCGTGCAGCCGGTCTATCAGCCGGCGCCGATCATCCGCGAGGCGGTGCTGAAAGCCAATCCGCAGATTGAGGAGATATTGAAGCCGGTCTTCGAAAAACTCGACCTCGTGACGCTGCAGGACCTCAACGGCCGCGTCCAGGTCGGCGGCGAACCGGCCAAGGCCGTCGCGGAAGACTTCCTCAAGAAGAACGGCTTCATCAAGTAGGCCGTCCCGGCCTTCCGCCTATCCGGCGGAGGGCCTCTCCCCGAAAGGCGTTCATGACAGTACGGATCGACAAGCTGGGCGTGGTGATCGCCGTATTGCTGGCCTACGGCGCCTATCTGGTGCCGTTCGCCAATTTCCGGGCCAACCGTATCGTGCCCGGCGAGGCACGGTCCATCCTCGACGCGCTGCCCTTCGGCCTCGGCATGGCGCTGCTTGCCTTCATCGCCGTTTCCATCGTCCTTATCGTGTTGAAGACGCCGACCATGCTGCGGCTGCTACTCGGTCTGGCGGCGCTGTCCGCCCTTGCCGTTCTCATCGGCCTTTCCGCCGGCCATCTGACGCCGCCGGAAAATACCTATGCCCGCGTTTCGCCGGCTTCCGGTTTCTGGCTGGCGAGCTTCGCCTTCGCGCTGCTCACGGCCGATGCACTGGCGCGGCTGAAGCCGCCGCCGCTCGTCCGGGTCGCGCTGCTTGCCGCCGTCGCGGCGGCGGCCGCGCTGCTTCTCCTGTTCGGCGCGTGGGACGGGCTATCGATCCTCAAGGAATACGGCAGCCGCGCCGAGACCTTCTGGCTGGAGGCGGGACGGCATGTGGTGCTCGCGCTCGGCTCGCTGGCTGCGGCCACCCTCGTCGGACTGCCGCTCGGCATTCTCTGCCATCGGGTGGAGCGGGTGAGGGCCGGCGTGCTCAACGTGCTGAACATCATCCAGACCATCCCCTCCATCGCCCTTTTCGGCCTGCTGATTGCGCCGCTCGGCTGGATCGCGCTGCATGTGCCGGGAGCGGCGGCCATCGGCATTCGCGGTATCGGCGCCGCACCCGCCTTCGTCGCGCTCTTCCTCTATTCGCTGCTGCCGGTCGTCGCCAACACGGTGGTCGGTCTTGCCGGCGTGCCGCGCGATGCCAATGATGCGGCGCGCGGCATCGGCATGACGGATCGCCAGCGTCTCTTCGGTGTCGAGCTGCCCTTGGCCTTCCCCGTCATCCTCACCGGCATCCGCATCGTGCTCGTGCAGAATATCGGCCTTGCCACCATCGCCGCGCTTATCGGCGGCGGCGGTTTCGGCGTCTTCGTCTTCCAGGGCATTGGCCAGACGGCCATGGATCTCGTGCTGCTTGGCGCGGTGCCCACCGTCGCGCTCGCCTTCGCCGCGGCCATCGTGCTCGATGCCGCGACGGAACTCACCAATTCCAAACCCGGCAGGGCCGCATGATCGAGATCGACAGCATCACCAAGCGCTACGGCGATACGGCCGTCGTCGACAATGTCTCGATGACCATCGCGCCGCACACGATCACCGTCATCGTCGGCACCTCCGGCTCGGGCAAGACGACGCTGATGCGCATGATCAACCGCCTCGTCGAGCCGACCTCGGGCGAAATCCGCATCGACGGCGAGCCGAATAGTGTGATCCCCGGATATGAGCTGCGTCGCCGTATCGGCTACGCCATCCAGGGCCACGGCCTCTTCCCGCATCGCACGGTGGCCGAGAACATCGCCACGGTGCCGACGCTGCTCGGCTGGCAGAAAAGCCGCATCGACGGGAAGGTCGAGGAGTTGCTCTCGCTCTTCCAGCTCGATCCCGCCGCCTTCGGTCCGCGCTATCCGCACGAGCTTTCCGGCGGCCAGCAGCAGCGCGTGGGTGTTGCCCGGGCGCTCGCTGCCGAGCCGAACATCCTGCTGATGGACGAACCCTTCGGCGCGCTCGATCCTGTCATCCGCGCCAAGGCGCAGGAGGACCTGCTGGCGATCCAGAAGCACTTCGGCACGACCATCGTGCTCGTCACCCACGACATGGAGGAGGCGTTCCATCTGGCGGACAAGATCGCCGTGATGGACAAGGGTCGGATCGTGCAATACGCCGCGCCCGAGGAGATGCTGGTAAACCCCGCCACCGATTTCGTGGAAACGCTGATCGGTTCCGGTGAGCGGCCATTCCGGCTCCTTTCCATCGGCACGGTGGGCGACGCCACGGAAAACGGCACTGCCGAAGGCGAGCCGCTCGCCGCCGAGGCGAGCCAGCGCGACGCGCTCTCTGCGCTGCTCTGGTCCGGCCGCGAGGCGCTGCCCGTTGTCGGCGCCGATGGCGCACCTATCGGCCGCGTCACGCTTGCCGGCCTCGCCCGCCGCGCCGCGAGGCCGCAATGAGGCGTCTGCTGCCCCATCTGCTGCGGTTCACGGCGTTTATCGTGCTGGTCACCTTCCTCGTCCAGCCCATGCTGTTCGAGCCGCTGCTGAAGCCGCTGGTGCAGGCCAATGCCCCGGCGATCTACAATCAGGGCAGCCTCCTGTCGCTGACGCTGTCGCATCTCGCCACGGTCTTCATCGCGACCTTTGCCGCGGCTGTCGTTGCGGTCGGCCTTGCCATCCTCGTCACGCGGCCGGTCGGGGCGGAATTCCTGCCGCTCTCGCGCAGTCTCGTGAATATCGGCCAGACCTTTCCGCCCGTTGCGGTGCTGGCGCTTGCCGTCCCGGTCGTCGGTTTCGGCGAGAAGCCGACGCTGATCGCGCTTTTCCTTTATGGCCTGCTGCCGATCTTCGAAAACTCCATGACGGGCCTCTCCACCCTGCCGCCCGCCATCGTCGCGGCGGCGCGCGGCACGGGCATGACGGCCCGGCAGCGGCTGACCAAGGTGGAGCTGCCGCTCGCTTTGCCGGTCATTCTCGCCGGCATCCGTCTTTCTGTGACGATCAGCCTCGCGACGGCCACCATCGGCTCGACTGTGGCGGCGCGCACGCTCGGCGAGGTCATCATCGCCGGCCTGCAATCCAACAATCTCGCCTTCGTGCTGCAGGGCGGCCTCGTGGTCGCGGTGCTGGCGGTGCTGATCTACGATGCCTTCTCCGCGCTCGAGCGCGTTCTTTCGCGGCGGGTAGGCCGCGTCTAGTCGTCGGTTTCTAGATCGTAGACGAGGATGCCGGCAATGCCGCCTTCCGCCGCGGCGACGAGGCGGGCGCCGGTCTCCCTGTGCTCCGGGTCCTCCAGATAGGCGTCACGCGAAAAACTGTCGGCGAAATCGACGATGAAGCCGTCGCTGAAGCCCTTGTCCATGCCCGTTTCCGGGCTGACATTGGTGCCGATATGCACGGCGACCATGCCCGGCAGGCGGTCCTTCAGGGCGTCGATCTCGTTGAAGAGTTCGGTCTTGTAGGCGACGGAGATGGTCGGCTTGAAGCGGATGAAGACGCAGTGGCGGATCATGGCAACCCCCTAACGGATATCGGCGCGGGCACGCGGGCGCGTGTCGTTGCGCTCATATGAAAAGACCTGCGCCGGCAACGCCGGCAGGCCGCGGATGATGTCGGCGCCCTTCTCGCCCACCATGATGGTCGGCGCATTGGTATTGCAGGAGGGAACGCGCGGCATGACGGAACTGTCGCAGACGCGCAAACCTTCAAGCCCGTGCACCTTCAGGTCCAGCCCGACGACCGCATCGGCGCCCGTACCCATCTTGCAGGTGCCGACCGGGTGGTGGTCCGTCTTGGCATTGGCGCAGCCGTATTCGAACAGGTCCTCGTCGGTGGCGAATTTCGGTCCGGGCAGGCGCTCGGCCATGACATAGGGTTTTAGCGCGGCCTGTTGCATGATTTCGCGGGCAATCTTCAGCCCCTCGATCGACATCTTCCGGTCGTGCGGGTCTTCCCAGTAGTTCGGGTCGATCAGCGGCGCGGCCGAGGGATCGGCGGAGGCAAGGCGCACCGTGCCTTTCGAGCGGGGGTGGAGATAGGCGGAATTCAGTGTCACGCCGGCATTCTTCAGCCGCTCCACACCCGCCTCGATGCCGGAGCCGAGGCCGAGATGGAACTGGATGTCCGGCGAGCGGGCCTGTGGGTCGGCATACCAGAAGCCGCCCGTCTCGAAGAGCGAGGAGGCGACGGGGCCGGAGCGGAAGAGTACATATTGCAGGCCGGCCCAGAGCGTGCGGTGCAGCTTCGCGACGCCGTCATAGGTGTGGTCGCCGGTGCATTCGCAGATGACGAAGAGGTCGAGATGGTCCTGCATGTTCGAGCCGACGCCCGGCAGGTCATGCTTCACCTCGACGCCGACCGATCGCAGATGATCGGCCGGGCCGATACCGGATTGCTGCAGCAGCTTGGGCGAGCCGATGGCGCCCGACGTGACGAGCACCTCGCGTTCCGCCCGGATCGTCTCGACGCTATTGCCCGTTACAACTTCGACGCCGACGGCGCGGGTTCCCTCCAGCACGATGCGGGCCACGCGGGCGCCGGTGCGGATGGTGAGGTTCTTCCGATCCCTGATCGGCGAAAGATAGGAAAGCGAGGCGGAGGAGCGGCGTCGGTTGCGCTGGGTGAGCTGGTAGAAGCCGACGCCGGCCTGCTGGCTTCCGTTGAAATCGTGGTTGTAGGGAATGCCGAGTTCCTGGCCGGCGCGGATATAGGCGTCGCAGATCGGCAGGGCCGAGACAGGCATGGAAACGCCGAGCGGCCCGCCATAGGCATGGTAGTCGTCGGCGAAGCGCTGGTTATCCTCGGCGCGCTTGAAATAGGGCAGGATCTCCCGGTAGCTCCAGCCCTCGCAGCCGTCCTCGCTGGCCCAGAGATCGTAGTCCGCCGCATTCCCCCGCGTATAGAGCTGGGCGTTGATCGAGGAGCCGCCGCCGATGACCTTGGCCTGCGTATAACGCAGCACGCGGCCCTTCATGTGCTTCTGCGGCACGGTCTCCCAGCCCCAGCTCGCCACGCCCTTGGTCATCTTGGCAAAGCCGGCGGGCATGTGGAACAGCGGGTTCCGGTCCCCGCCGCCGGCTTCCAGCAGCAGTACGCGGACATCAGGGTCTTCCGAGAGCCGGTTCGCCAGCACGCAGCCGGCGGGTCCCGCGCCGGTGATGATATAATCGTAGGTCATGCTCTGTCCTCAGGATTTCGGTGCCGTTGGCCGGAGGGCTCGCCCCTCATCCGCCTGCCGGCACCTTCTCCCCGCAGGCAGGGAGAAGGAAATTTGCCGCGCCCTCTCGTCTCCCTCGCCCCGCTTGCGGGGAGAGGGCGGGGTGAGGGGCACCCCCGTCAAAGCCGCCCGATGGCGAGGCCACCGTCGAGATTGATTACCGAGCCGGTGGCGAAGGCGAACTTGCCGGCGGCGAGCGCCGCCGCGGCGTTGCCGATATCGCCAGGCTCGCCCCACCGTTTCATCGGCACGAGGCCGCTTTCGATGAGCGCGTCGTATTTCGCCGAGACGCCGGCCGTCATTTCGGACCGGATGATGCCGGGGCGGATCTCGAAGACCGAGATGCCGGTCTCCGCAAGCCGCAGTGCCAGACCCTGGCTGAAGGCGGCCAGTCCCGCCTTGGTCATGCAATAGTCGAGCCGTTCGGGCGAGGTGAGGCCGGCCGAAATCGAGGTGATGTTGATGATGGAACGCGGGCCGGTCGCCTGTTTCGAATGCAGCATCGCCTTCAGCACGGCCTGGGTGAAAAAGACGGTGCCGCGCAGGTTCGTCGCGACGATGGTGTCGAAATTGTCGGGCGCGAGATCGAGGAAATCGCCGCGCACGACGGAGGCGATGCCGGCATTGTTGACGAGGCAGCCGATGGCGCCAAGCCGGTCTTCGATGCTTGCTACGGTCGCCGCATGGCCGGAAACGTCGGCGAGGTCGCCTTTTAGGTAGATCGCCCGGGCGCCGAGCGCGCCAAGTTCGGCCAGCATGGCGTCGGTCACGGCATCGGCTTCGCCGATGCCGGTAATGGCGATATCGAAGCCTTCGGCGGCAAGGGCCTTGGCGATACCGAGGCCGATGCCGCGGCGGCCGCCGGTGACGATGGCGACGGAGCGGGATGCGGTCATGCGGCAAGGTCCCTCGATTGGATGTGGTTCGCCACCCGCAGCGCCTGCGCGGCGACCGTCAGCGCGGGGTTCACCGCGGCCGAGGTCGGCAGATAGGAAGCATCGACCACGAAGAGGTTCGGATGGTCATGGGCGCGGCACCAGATGTCGAGCGGCGCGTCCGCCGGATCGTTGCCGATGCGCACGGTGCCGCATTGATGCGAGGGCGTGCGTTTGTCGAAGGCGCGCGCGAGTACGATCGGGAAGCCCGCCTTTTTCAGCGCGCCCTTCAATTTCGCCACGAGGTCGAGATGGGCCTGCCAGTTGGTGCGGGTCCATTTCATGACGATGCGGTCGCGGTCGACCATGATGCGGCTTTCGGGATGCGGCAGGTCCTCGCTCATCGCGTAGAAATCGATGGCGCGGCCTGCCACCTGCTCCAGCAGCCATTCCGGCACGGAGGGCATGTTGGCCTTCAGGATTTTTCCCGAGACGCGGCCGAGAAGCTGCACATTGCCGAGCGGCGGGCCGCCATTGCCGTCCGAGAGGTAGTAGTCGTTGAACCCAAAACTCTTCTGATAGACGGACGTGTTGCGGTAGAAGGGCGAGAGGCCGATCACGGCGCTCGAATTGTGGTTCATGAAGTTGCGGCCGACCTGATCGGAGCTGTTGGCAAGCCCCTTCGGAAAGGCCTCCGAGGCCGAGCGCAGTAGGAGCACGGCCGATTGCACCGCGCCGGCTGAAAGGATCACCAGCTTCGGCGAAAGGCTTTCCGTCGTGTCGCCACGCTTGTAGTGCACGGTCGAGATGGTGCGGCCGTGCGGAGCGGTGGCAAGCCGTGTCACCCGGCAATTGGTGCGCAGCTCGACATTCGGATGTTTCAGCGCTTCGGCAAGCGCCGTGCTTTCCGCATCCATCTTGCCGTCATTGCAGTTCGGGTGCGCATCCCATGGCGTCTTCGCCTTTGCGAGCCAGCGGTCGATATCGACGCCGAGCGGCAGGGAATAGGGATGCAGCCCGTTCGCCCTCATCTTCGCGCGGACTTTCGCGATGGCCGGCTCGTCCGGCACGGGCGAGAAGGGGTAGGGGGCGGAATGGTGCGGCTCGGTCGGGTCTTCGCCGAGCGTGCCGCGCACGTTGTAGAGCTTTTCCGCGGCCGAATACCACGGCTCCAGCTCCTCGTAGGGGAAGGGCCAGGCGGGGGAGATGCCTTCGCGATGGCGCATCTCCTCGAAATCTTCCTTCCGGTAGCGCACGAGAACTGCGCCATAGAATTTTGAATTGCCGCCGACATTGTAGTAGTTGCCGGGGTTGAAGGCGGTGCCGTCGGCCTCGTACCACATCTCCTTCGGGCGAAAATGGCCGCGCTGGAAGATCGCGCGCTGGTCGCGGTTCTCCGGGCGGTCGGGCAGGTGGTCGCCCGCCTCGAGGATGACGATCCTCGCGCCCGTCGGGGCGAGTGCGGCGGCCATGGTGGAGCCGCCGATGCCCGATCCGATGATGACGATGTCCGGCTGCGTGGTCATGGAAAGTTCTCAGGCGATGCGAAGCTGGCTGGCGGGGTCGAAGAACACCGCCTTGTCGAGGTTGAAGGCAAGGCGCGCGGTCTGGCCGGCGGATATCCGCACATCGGCGCGAAGCCGCGCGACGATCTCCTTGCCGCCGAGCTGGGTGACGGCGAAGGTATCGGCGCCGGCCGGCTCCACCACTTCGATCAGGCAGTCGCCCTCGGCCACGGTGCGTGCATTGCGGTCCGCGCCATCAGGGTCGGTCAGCGCTTCCGGGCGGATACCGAAGATGATTTCCTTGCCGCCATAGGCCGAAAGGCTGGCCGGGGCATTCGGCACCGAGAGCACCAGCGGTTCGGCCTGATGGCGGGCGAGCGAGACGGCAAGGCCGGAGCCGTTGTTCTCGACCTTGCCCTTGAGCAGGTTCATCGCGGGCGAGCCCATGAAATCGGCGACGAAGGTGTTGGCCGGGTTGTTGTAGATTTCCGCCGGCGTGCCGAACTGCTGCAGCACGCCGTCCTTCAGCACGGCGATCTTGGTGGCGAGCGTCATCGCCTCGATCTGGTCATGCGTAACGTAGACGATGGTCGTTTTCATGCGGTGGTGCAGGCGCTTGATTTCCGTGCGCATGTCGACGCGCAGCTTGGCGTCGAGGTTCGACAGCGGCTCGTCGAACAGGAAGAGCTTCGGGTCACGCACTAGCGCCCGGCCCATGGCGACGCGCTGGCGCTGGCCGCCCGAGAGCTGGCCGGGCTTGCGCTCCAGCAGATGGCCGATCTGCAGCATGTCGGCGACCTGCTTGATCGCCTTGTCGCGCTCTTCCTTCGGAACACCTCGGATTTCCATGCCGAAGGCGATGTTCCCGGCGACCGTCATGTTCGGATAGAGCGCGTAGGACTGGAACACCATGGCGATGTCGCGCTTGGACGGGTGCAGGCCTGCGACCGAGCGCCCGTCGATGGCGATGTCGCCCGAGGAGATCGGCTCCAGCCCGGCGATGGTGTTGAGCAGCGTGGACTTGCCGCAGCCGGAGGGGCCGACGAGCACGAGGAAGCCGCCCTGCTCGATCTCCAGGTTGATGTCCTTCAGGATTTCCAGCGCACCGTAGGACTTGCGCAGATTGCTGATCTTGAGGAACGACATGAGCGTTATCCTTTCACGGCGCCGGACATCAGGCCGCGCACGAAATAGCGTCCGGAGACGATGTAGACGATGAGGGTGGGCAGGGCCGCGAGGATCGCGCCGGCAAAGTGCACGTTGTATTCCTTCACGCCCGTCGAGGAGGAGACGAGGTTGTTGAGCGCCACCGTCATCGGCGTCGTGTCCGCGCCGGAGAAGGAGGCGCCGAACAGGAAGTCGTTCCAGATATTGGTGAACTGCCAGATGACCGAGACGACGATGATCGGACCGGAGGAGGGCAGCAGGATGCGGTAGAAGATCTGGAAGAAGCTCGCTCCGTCGATCTGCGCCGCGCGCACCAGCTCGGTCGGGAAGTTCTCATAGTAGTTGCGGAAATAGAGCGTCGTGAAGCCGAGGCCGTAGATGATGTGCACGAAGGTGAGGCCCCAGATCGAGCCGGCCAGACCGACCATGCCGAGAATGCGCGCCATCGGAATGAGCACGATCTGGAACGGGATGAAGCAGGAGAGCAGCAAGAGGCCGAAGAAGACGTTCGAGCCCCTGAACTGCCACTTGGTCAGCACGTAGCCGTTCAGCGCGCCGATGATCGTGGAGATCGCAACGGCCGGCACGACCATCAGGATCGAGTTGATGAAGAAGGGGCGAAGGCCCGTCGGCTGCACGCCGATCTGCGCCGTCGACCAGGCGGAGATCCAGGGTTCGATCGTCCATTGCTGCGGCAGATTCAGCATGCCGCCCTGGCGGATTTCCTCCAGCGGCTTCAGCGAATTCACCAGCATCACATAGAGCGGCAGCAGGTAGTAGAACGCGAAGAGGATGAGGGCGGTGTAGATGAGGGCGCGCGTCAACTTGCCGTGGGTGATGATGTTGTCGGGGCTGGGAGCGCTCATCGGCCTTTGCCTCCGCGGATTTCGGAATAGAGATAGGGGATGATGATCGAGAAGATCATGACCAGCATGATGATCGCCGAGGAGGCGCCGATGCCCATCTGGTTGCGGGTGAAGGTGTAGGAATACATGAAGGTCGCCGGCAGTTCGGTCGCCTGTCCCGGCCCGCCGCCGGTCAGCGCCACGACGAGGTCGTAGGCCTTGATGGCGAGGTGGGCGAGCACGACGAAGGCGGAGAGGAAGACGGGGCGCATCAATGGAATGATGATGCGGCGGTAGATGGTGCCCGTCGTCGCGCCGTCGATCTGCGCGGCCTTGATGATCTCGTTGTCGACGCCGCGAAGGCCGGCGAGGAACATCGCCATGACGAAGCCGGAGGATTGCCAGACGGCGGCGATCACCACGCAGTAGATGGCGTAGTTGCGGTCCTTGATCCAGTTGAAGGCGAAGCTCTCCCAGCCCCACAGATGCATGGTGTTTTCAAGGCCGATGCCGGGGTCGAGGAACCATTTCCAGGCGGTGCCCGTCACGATGAAGGAGAGCGCCATCGGATAGAGGTAGATCGGCCTGAGGATGCCTTCCGCCCGGATCTTCTGGTCGAGCAGGATGGCGAGCGCCAGGCCCAGCACCGAGCAGATGACGATATAGAGCGAGGCGAAGATCGCAAGGTTGGAGATCGCCCGCCACCAGTGCGGCAGCGCCCAGAGCTTGGAATAGTTGCTCAGCCCCACGAAATTGTAGGAGGGCAGCATCTTGCTGTCCGTCAGCGACAGGAAGCCCGTATAGGCGATGAAGCCGTAGACGAAGACGAGCACGATGAGGAAACTGGGTGCCAGCACGAGCTTCGGCAGAAGCTCCTGCAGCCGGCTTCGGCTATCCATGGTCGATACCACCGTTTGTGTGTGTTTGCGGCGGCGGGGCCGCGCCCCTTATCCGCCTGCCGGCACCTTCTCCCCGCAGGCGGGGAGAAGGATGTTGCCGTGGCCTCTCCGTTTGCCTCTCCCCGTGAACGGGGAGAGGGTCGGGTGAGGGGCAGTTGCTTACTTTGCAGCCTCGACGGCGGCCTTCAGTTCCGTCACGGCTTCCTCGGAAGAAAGCTCGCCGTTGAACTGGCGGGTCACGACGTCGTAGATCGCGTTCTTGACGGAGGCCGGGTTTGCGTGGCCGTGGGCCATGGAGCCGAACAGCGTGCCGTTGGTGTTGGCTTCGGCAAGGTCCTTGATGGCCTTCTTGCCGCAATCATCGAAGGCCTCGTCCGAGACGTCCGTGCGGGCCGGGGCCGAACCCTTAACCACGTTGAAGGCCGACTGGAAGGCCGGGCTCTCGATGGCGGAAGCCATGGTGAGTTGGGCCGGAACCTTTTCGGCGGCAACCTTGAACATCGCGAACTGGTCGGAGTTGAAGGTCACGGAGCCCTGCGTGCCCGGGAAGCGCATGCAGACGAAGTCGCCGCCCGGCTTCTTGCCGGCCTTGATGAATTCGCCCTTTGCCCAGTCACCCATGAACTGCAGGCCGGCCTTGCCTTCGATGACCATGGCGGAAGCAAGGTTCCAGTCACGGCCCGAGAAGTTGTCGTCCACGTAGGAGCGCAGCTTCGTCATGCGGTCGAAGGCTTCCTTCATCTGGGCGCTGCCCAGCGTTTCCGGATCGAGGTCGATGAAGGCCTTCTTGTAGAAGTCGTTGCCGAAGGAGAGCACGACCGCGTCGAAGATCGTCGCGTCCTGCCACGGCTGGCCGCCATGGGCGACCGGCGTGATGCCCTGTTCCTTGAACTTGTCGAGAAGGGCGACGAGTTCATCCCAGTTCTGCGGCTCCTTGCCGCCCGCCTTGTCGAGCGCGGCCTTGTTGATCCACATCCAGTTGGTGGAGTGAACGTTGACCGGGGCGGCGATCCAGTGGCCGTCATACTTGGAGAACTGCTGCAGGGCGGTCGGGATTACCTTGTCCCAGCCTTCCTTGGCGGCGACTTCATCGAGATTGCCGAGTGCGCCTTCCTTGGCCCAGTCGAGAATGTCGAAGCCGAGCATCTGCACCGCGGTCGGCGCGTTGCCGGCCGTGACGCGGGCGCGTAGGACGGTCATCGCTTCCGTGCCGCCGCCGCCGGCAACCGGCATGTCGGTCCAGGTGATGCCCTTGGATTCGAGGTCCTTCTTGAGAACGTCGAGCGCGGCGGCTTCACCGCCCGAAGTCCACCAGTGGAGGACTTCCACATTTTCGGCTGCGCGGGCGGCGGTGCCACCCATGCCCATCAGCACTGCAATGGCTGCAGTGGTCGTCAGAAACTTGCGCATCGTATTCCTCCCGTTTGCAAGTTCATGGGCGAGAGCCTCCTCCCGCCGATTTCCCCGAGGCCCGAAGGCACGTCGGAATTTGGTCCATGGCTCAAAGCGCCGCGCCAATTTAAAACGTTGTAAATTTGCGGAGTCAAGCCGGGATGGAGTGCGGTGAAGGCTCTCTTGATAAATGCGGTAAATTCCGGAAGTGCAGGCATGTAAGCCATTCCGAACGGCTTTGTGCGGCGCACTGAAATCGTTTTAAATTCTGTGCGGCGCAAGATTGCCGAATGCCGGATGCGTCGATATGGTGCCGCCCATTGACTGACGCCATCCGAAGAAGCGTATCCGTGTCCCGCATCGACAAGCCCGCCGACAACGATCCCGCCCGCAGCATGCTTCGAGCCGGCAAGCCGACGCTGAAGACGATTGCGGAAATGACGGGACTTGCCATCACCACGGTTTCCCGTGCGCTCGGCAATGCGCCACAGATTTCCGAGGCGACGCGCCGCCGGGTCCATGAGGTTGCCGCCGAAATCGGCTACCTGCCGGACCGCGCGGCCCAGCGCCTCAAGACCGGCCGTACCAATGTCATTTCCGTGCTTCTCGACCCGCACGAGGAAATCCTCGGCTTCGGCACGTCCATCATGCATGGCCTGGCGCGCGCGCTGCAGGCGACGCCCTACCACCTCATCGTCACGCCGAATTTCCTCGACGGCAGCAATGTCGATGCGGTCAACTACATCATCCGCAACGGCATGGCCGACGGCCTGATCTTCTCGCGCACCGAGCCGTTCGACCCGCGCGTGCGGCTGCTTCTGGAAAACGGCTTTCCCTTCGTCACCCACGGTCGCACGGAATTCTCCACCCCGCATGCCTTCGTCGACTACGACAATTTCGCCTTCGCCTACGAGGCGACGAAGCGCCTCATCGCCAAGGGTCGGCGCAAGGTGACGATCATCCTGCCGCCGAAGCGGTTGACCTTCCATCAGCATATGCTGCACGGCTTCATGACCGCCGTGCGCGAGGCCGGCGTCGCCTATGAGATTCCCGATACGCTCGACCTCGACAGCCCCGCCGATACGATCCGCGACACCATGCGCCGCCGTAGCGGCGAACCCGATCCTCCTGACGGCATCACCTGTCCCGGCGAAGTCTCCGCGCTCGCCACCATCACCGGCATGAGCGACAACGGGCTTTCGCTCGGCGTGGAATATGACATCGTCGGCAAGCAGACCTCGCGCCTGCTTAGCCAGATCCAGCCGAAGGTCGAGACCATCCACGAGGACCTGCCGGCGGCAGGCGAGGCCATGGGCCGGCTGCTGCTGCGGCGCATCGCCGGCGAGCCGGTGGAGGATCTCACCCTGCTGCAAAGCCCGCAATTCAGCTTCCCGACGCCGTGAGGCACAGCGGTTGCCGCCTGCCGATCTTCCCCCTTGTGGGGGAGATGCCCGGCAGGGCAGAGGGGGGTGGAGCTTACCGCCTTCTGAAACGGTTCGGTTTGCCGCGCCGCCGCTACCCCCCTCTGTCGCCTTCGGCGACATCTCCCCCACAAGGGGGGAGATCGAGCGGCGCTTCCGGCGCTGCTCAATGTCCTCGCCTTCAATGGAGAAGATGTTTTGGTTCATCGCGGCATCCACCAGCCGGTGCGCGCGCCCATATGCATGTTGAGCGTCTTGGTTTCCGTATAGTCCTCCACCGCATGGCGGCCGAGTTCGCGGCCGAGGCCGGATTGGCGGTAGCCGCCGAAGGGCAGTTCCGACGCGCCGTCCATGAAGGTGTTCATCCAGATCGTGCCGGCGCGCACCTTGCGGCCGATGGTCAGGCACGTATCGAAATCGCGGCTCCAGACGCCGGCCGAAAGGCCGTAGTCGATGGCGTTGGCGATGCGGATCGCCTCGTCCGTGGTCTCGAAGGTCAGCACGGAGAGGACCGGGCCGAACACTTCTTCACGGGCAACCGCCATGTCCGGCTTCACGCCCGACAGGATCGTTGGCGCCATGAACTGGCCGAGGCCGAGATCGAGTGCAGTCCCGCCGAGCGCGACGGATGCCCCGGCCTTCGCCGCGCCATCGACATAGGTGCCGATCTTTTCGAGATGCTGCGGCGTGATGATCGCGCCGACCTGCGTCGTCGGGTCGAGCGGATCGCCGACCTTCACCTTCTTCGCCAGTTCCGCCACGCGCGCGGTCACGTCCGCTGCAATGGACTTGTGCAGGATCAGCCGCGAGCCGGCATTGCAGCATTCGCCGGCATTGAAATAGGCGCCGAAGACGGCGGCGTCGATGAATTCGTCGAGATTGGCGTCGGGGAAGACGATCTGCGGGTTCTTGCCGCCGAGTTCCAGCGACACCTTCTTCAGGGTCTGGGCGGCGTTCGCCATGGTCAGGCGGCCGACACCGGTGGAGCCGGTGAAGGAGACCATGTCGACATCGGGATGCGTCGTCATCGGCGCGCCGACTTCCGGGCCGGTGCCGGTGACGATGTTGACGACGCCGGCCGGCACACCGGCCTCGATGAGGATTTCACCGAGAAGAAGCGTCGAGCCTGACGTCAGCTCGGAAGGCTTGACGACCGTCGTGCAGCCGGCGGCGAGCGCGAATGGTAATTTCTGGCTTACGATCAGGAAGGGGAAGTTCCAGGGCGTGATGATCGAGACGACGCCGATCGCCTCGCGCAGCACGACGCCGAGCGTGCCTTCGCCCAGCGTGTTGTAGCTCTCGCCGTGGAGATCGCGCGCCAGTGCCGCGGCATAGCGCCAGATATCGGCCGCGCCGCCAAGCTCGCCCTTGGCCTGGCTGATCGGCTTGCCGCTTTCGATGCAGTCGAGGAAGGCAAGTTCGTCGGCCTTCGCTGCGATGAGATCGGCGGCTCTCAGCAGGATGTTGGAGCGCTCCGCACCTGTCATGCGTGGCCACGGACCGTCATCGAAGGCCTTGCGGGCGGCGGCGATGGCGCGCTCGGCATCGGCCTTCGTGCCGGCCGGATAGCGGCTGACGACGACGCCATGACCCGGCGCGACGCGTTCGAGCGCGCTGCCGGCGCCTTCCGTCCATACGCCGTCGATCAGCATGCGGAAATCGCGCGCCTTGAAATCGTCGAGCGCCTTGGGTTTCACATGCGCGGTCATTACCATTCTCCCTTGAAGTCTGCGGGGCGTTTTCCCGTGAAGGCGGCGACGCCTTCCTTGAGGTCCCCGGTCTTAGCGACGAGGATGGAGCCGAGGGCTTCCACCGCCGCGCCGTTGTCCTCGCCATTCGCCACCGAAATCATCAGCTTGGAAATCTCCGTCGCCGCCGGCCCGCGCGCGGCGATGCGCGCCGCGTAGGCCCGGGCGGCTTCGACGGCCGTTCCGGTCTCAACGACCTGATCGACGATGCCGAGCGTTGCCGCTTCCTCCGCCGTCAGCACCTCGCCGCCCAGCAGCATGCGCCGCACCGCCTGCGCGCCGAAACGCTTCACCAGCCGCTGCGTGCCGGACCAGCCGGGCACCATGCCAAGGCCGGCTTCCGGCAGGCCGATCTTCACCTGCGTCTCGGCAATGCGGATATCGGCGGCAGCAGCCAGTTCCAGTCCGCCACCCAGCGCATGGCCGTTGACGGCGGCGACCAGCGGCATGCGCAACGTCGCCAGCCGCTCGAAGACGCGGTGGCCGAAGCGCACCCAGGCGTGGCCGAATTCGTTGGCTTCCATGCCCGCCCAGGCGCGGATGTCGCCGCCG
Source organism: Shinella zoogloeoides (assembly GCF_022682305.1). Lineage (NCBI taxonomy): Bacteria > Pseudomonadati > Pseudomonadota > Alphaproteobacteria > Hyphomicrobiales > Rhizobiaceae > Shinella > Shinella zoogloeoides. Next base: position 3,082,181 of record NZ_CP093528.1, on the reverse strand, counting down.
GCGGAAAAGGCCTTGCCCTCGCCGGTGAGAATGGCGACGCGCACGGCCGCATTGGCTTCCACCGTATCGCAGGCGGCGGAAAGCTCCTTCAGCATGTCGATATCGAAGGCGTTCAGCTTTTCCGGCCGCGCGACCGATATCGTCGCGACGGGGCCGTCAATAGCGATGCGGATGCGCGGCTCAGCCATGGTTCGCCCCCGCAAGCCGGCGCGGCGCCTTGTTGGGCAATGTCAGGCCGATCGGCGCATCGGTGAATAGGCGTGCATCCATCACCTTGAGGCCCGGCGAGACGATCAGCGGGAATTCCGACTGGTCGAGGATATGCGTCTTGAGGTCGACGCCCGGCGCGATCTCGGTGAGCACGATGCCCTCGGGCGTCAGCTTCATCACGCAGCGCTCGGTGACATAGGTGATGTTCTGTCCCTGCGCCACGCCGCGCGGGCCGGAGAACGTGACGTGCTCGACCGCGTTGACCAGCTTCTTGAGCTTGCCTTCCTTTTCGATGACGAGCTTGCCGTCCGCTATAGTGAGCTTCGCGCCGGCATTGAACATGCCCGAGAAGACGACCTTCTTCGCCCGCGCCGTGATGTCGACGAAGCCGCCGCAGCCGGCCGTCACATGCGGGCGGAAGGAGAGCTTGGAAACGTTGACCGATCCGTCCCTGCCGATCTCCAGGAAGGAGAGCAGCGAGGCGTCGAAGCCTGCGCCCTGGAAATAGGTGAACTGGTAGGGCGAGGGCATGAAGGCATCGGCATTGGAGGCGCAGCCGAAGGCGAAGTCGAGCAGCGGCACGCCGCCGACGGCACCCTGTTCGATCACCCAGGTGACGGCCCCGTGCAGGCCCTCCTCCATGAGGATGCGCGGCACATTGGCGGAAATGCCGAAGCCGAGATTGACGGCGCTGCCGGCCTCGAGCTCCTCGGCCACCCGGCGGGCGATGACCTTCTGGATGTTGAATTCCGGAACACGGAAACTGTCGAGCGGCCGGAAGATCTCGCCCGAAATGGCGGGATCGTAGAGCGTCTGCGTCGTCTGCTTCTGCTCGGGATCGACCACGATGTAATCGACCAGAACGCCCGGCACGCGCACGTCATGCGGCTTCAGCGAGCCTTCCTTGGCGAGGCGCTTGACCTGCGCAATGACGATGCCGCCATTGTTGCGGGCGGCGAGCGCCTGGTCGAGGCCACCGAGATAGGCCCCTTCATGCTCGTAGGTGAGGTTGCCGCGCTCGTCCGCGGTGGTGGCGCGGATGATGGCGACCTGTGGCGCGATGGCCTTGAAGTACAGCCACTCCTCGCCGCCGAAGGTGATCTTCTCGACGACAGCTTCGGCCGCCGCCTTGTCGTTCATCGCGCAGCCCTCGCGGCTCGGATCGACGAAGGTATCGAGCCCGACCTTGGTGATGACGCCGGGGCGCTTTGCGGCGGCTTCGCGATGCATGTCGAAGAGGATGCCGGAGGGGACGTTGTAGGCGGGGATCTCGTTGCCGGTAATCATCTGCCAGATCAGCGGCGGCTCGGAGGAGGACGGGCCGGACGGATAGGAACCGGCCAGCACCTTGGCGAGCAGGCCCTGCCTGGCGATGTAGTCGATGCCCTTGATGCCGCTCATGTCGCCGGCCGCGATGGGGTGCAGCGTCGTGATGTTCCGCGGGTGGCCGGTCTCATCGAAACGCTCGCCGATGGCCTTCAGCGTCAGGTCCGGGCAGCCGAGGCCGGAGGAGGAGGAGACCGAGACGACGGCCCCGTCGGGAATGAGGTCTGCGGCCTGGCGCGGGGTGATATGCTTGCTCATGATGCTTCAGAATCCGGTTTCGATGCGGACGGCCTTGCCCGTGCGGGCCGCCTCGACGACGGCAAGGCCGGTCGCCAGCGACCAGACGCCGTCCTCGCCCGTGGCGGAGGGCTGCCCCTTGCCGGCGACGGCGGCGTGGAAGGCGGAAAGGGCGGTTTCGTAGAGATTTTTATGGTCGAGCGGCAGGTCGTGTTCGCCTTCCGCATCGCGGAGCGTCACCGTGCCCACGGCGCGCTGCGTCATCACGTTGCGGCCGATCAGCGAGCCGTCCGTGCCGTGCACCTCGAGGCCCGTTTCGGCGAATTTCGTGGTGAAACCGTCGTGGAACTGGGCGATGACGCCGTTCTCGAAACGCAGCACGCCCATGGCGGCATCCTCCAGCCCGGCCTGGCCCATGCCGCCGGCCTGCGAGAAGGCAATGGCCTCCACAGGGTCGCTATCCAGCACGAAGCGCAGCGTATCGGCATCGTGCACGGTGATGTCGAGGATCACGCCGCCGCCGGCTTCCGGCTTGTCGAGCCGCCAGCCCTGCAGGTGCGGCGGCAGGTAGACGGCGTGGAAGACGCGGGCGGCAAGCGGCGTGCCGATACGGCCGGCCTTGATCGCCTCGCGCATCGCCCGGTGCGTGGCGGCGTTGCGCAGGTGATGGTTGGTCGCCATGACGACGCCGGCATCCTTCGCGGCCTTCACCATGGCCCGGGCATCCTCCAGAGCCATGGCGAGCGGCTTTTCGCAGAGGATATGCTTGCCGGCCTTCGCGGCGGCCAGCGCCTGATCGCGGTGCAGCTCGTTGGTGGTGGAGATGTAGACGGCGTCGATCTCGGGATCGTTCACCAGCGCATCGAGTGTCGCCACAGACTTCGCGATGCCCTGTTCGGCCGCATAGGCCTTGCCGCGTTCCGCGCTGGTGCTCATGACGGAGACGACTTCGCCGCCCGTCGCGCGGATCGCACCGATCACCCATTCCTTCGCGATCGTGCTCGCCCCGATCAATCCCCAGCGCGTCATGCCGACATCCTCTTCGTCTTGCGGCCGGCGCCGCAGCTTTCGCGCACGACGAGGCGCACGGAGCTGACGATGGCTTCGGGTTCCGCCCGGCCGGCATTGATCTGTTTCAGGAGAAGCTGCGCCGCCCGCCGGCCCATGCCCTGCGGATCGACGGAGACGGTCGTCAGCGCCGGTACGGCGGTCTCGGCCTCGATTACGTCGTCGAAGCCGACCACGCCGAAATCACGGCCGGGTTCCTTGCCGCCGGCGCGCAGCCCGTCGCAGACGCCGAAGGCGGCCGCGTCGTTGAAGCAGAGGGCGGCCGTCGGCTGGTCGGGCAAGAGCAGCGCGCGCTCGATGGCCGCGACGCCCCCGGCGCGCGAGGCCGTCGTGCCGATGACCAGCGCATCCGGTGCCTCGAGGCCGGCTTCGGCCAGCGCGTCGCGCCAGCCCTCGACGCGCTCGGTGAAGACCGTCGTATTGGCGATGCCGCCGAGGAAAGCGATGCGGCGGTGGCCGAGCGAGATAAGGTGCCGCACGGCATCCTTCGCGCCGGCATAATTATCGGAAAAGAGCGAGGAGACCTTCGCACCCACCACATTGCGCACCACGGCGACGACGGGAATGCCGCTAGCGGTGAGCTGCTTGAGGTCCGCCGCTTCCGTGCCGCGGGCGGGCGAGAGGATGAGGCCGGCGATGCCGTGCTCGCGCATGGAGGCGATGACCTCGCGCTGGCGATCGACGCTTTCGGCGGAGTTCGACAGGAACTGCACATAGCCGGCCGACTGCATGACCATGTCCATGCCGACGGCAAGCTCCGCGAAGAAGGAGTTGGTGAGGTCGTTGACGATGATGCCGATGATCCGTGAGGCGGCGGCCTGGCGCAGGTTCGCCGCGCCGCGATTGTAGACATAGCCGAGCTCGCGGATGACCGCGTTCACCCTGGCGCGCGTCGCCTCGTTGACGAGGGGGCTCGCCTGCAGGACGAGCGACACGGTCGATTTCGACACGCCGGCGGCGCGCGCAATATCGACAACGGTCACCCGGCTCTTGTTCACGATAATCCTCCCTGCGCGGGTGTAATGGCCCGCTTGTTGTTGGGTAATTAATTGGATCGTTCCAAATTTGTCAAGCGTGAATTCGGGCGATGGCGTGCCGGCTTCGACTGCTTTCTATCTTCACCTCCCGCTCATGCAAACCCACTGGTCTCGGCGGCGTCCGTAGCGTATTGATCTTCTCCGTGCGCCGAGCGCTGCCCTCAAAATCACCCTTGAAATTTGGAACGATCTAAATTATTGCCCTTCTAAACTCTCGGGAGGACGCCATGCCGATCAGCCTTTCCCTGCCGCGCGCCGATGGTGGCGTCGAAGCCTATACGCTTGTGGGCGCGCCGACGGAGCGCCCCGCCGCTGTCCCGCGTTTCAACCGCATCGCCTATGCCGCCGCCCATGTGGTTTCCGATCCGCGCCGCGACACGCGGCCTTGGGAGGCGCCGGCGGTGGACTGGGAGCGCACGATGGCCTTCCGGCATCATCTCTGGTCGCTCGGCTTCCGCATTGCCGAGGCGATGGATACGGCCCAGCGCGGCATGGGCCTCGACTGGGCCGGCGCGCAGGAGTTGATCCGCCGGTCGCTTGCCGAGGCGAAGACGGTGCCGGGCGCCGACCTTGCCTGCGGTGCGGGCACGGACCACCTCAACCCTATCGACGCCCGTTCGCTGGACGATGTTGTGAGGGCCTACGAGGAGCAGGTCGGTTTCGTGGAAAAGCACGGCGGCCGGGCGATCATGATGGCGAGCCGCGCGCTGGCCCGCATCGCGCAATCGCCCGACGATTACCGCAAGGTCTACGGCCGCATTCTCGGCCAGGCGAAAGACAAGGTCGTGCTGCACTGGCTCGGCGACATGTTCGATCCGCAGCTCAAGGGCTATTGGGGGTCGGAGGCCTTCGAGCCGGCGCTCGATGCGGTGCTGTCGATCATCGCGGAGAACCGCGACAAGGTGGAAGGCATCAAGATCTCGCTGCTCGACAACGCTTATGAGGTGGCGCTGCGCAACCGCCTGCCGGAGGGCGTACTCTGCTTCACCGGTGACGATTTCAACTATGCCGAATTGATCGAGGGTGACGGGCGCAGGTACAGCCACGCGCTGCTCGGCATCTTCGATGCGGTCGCGCCTCAGGCCTCGAAGGCGCTGGCGTCTCTGGCGGCTGGCGATGTCGCCACCTTCCGCGCCGTCATCGAGCCGACCGTGCCGCTCTCACGCAAGATTTTCGAGGCGCCGACGCAATATTACAAGGCGGGCGTCGTCTTCCTGGCTTGGCTGAACGGCCATCAGGATCATTTCACAATGCCGGCCGGCATGCAGTCGGCGCGCGGTGTCACGCACTATGCCGATGTCTTCCGCCTTGCCGACCGGGCGAATGTGCTCGACAGGCCAGATCTTGCAGCCGCGCGTATGAAAAGCCTCATGACGGTGCTCGGCGTCGCCTGAGATTAGCTGTGGATGACCGGCCGCGCGGCCGGTCCTTGCCGTCATCCGGCGCTAGACTGCGGCTTTCGACATTGAGGACGGGAGCGGACGATGGCGGCGAGCGACGTAAAGATCGGCGAGAGCTGGAAGGCTCCGCTGGCGGCGGAATTCTCCAGCCCCTACATGGCCGAGTTGAAGGCTTTCCTGATGGAGCAGAGGCAGGAGGGACGGCGCATCTTCCCGAAGGGCGCGGAATATTTCCGCGCGCTCGACCTGACGCCGCTCGACGAGGTGCGCGTCGTCATCCTCGGGCAGGATCCCTATCATGGCGAGGGGCAGGCGCATGGACTGTGCTTTTCCGTGCAGCCGGGCGTGCGCACCCCGCCCTCGCTCGTCAACATCTACAAGGAAATGCAGTCGGACCTCGGCATTGCACCGGCTCGTCATGGCTTTCTCGAACATTGGGCGAAACAGGGCGTGCTGCTGCTCAACAGCGTGCTGACGGTGGAGATGGGCCGCGCGGCCTCCCATCAGGGCCGAGGCTGGGAGCGCTTCACGGATGCCGTCATCCGCGCCGTCAACGAGCAGGAAAAGCCCGTCGTCTTCATCCTCTGGGGTTCCTACGCGCAGAAGAAGGCGGCCTTCGTCGACAAGAGCCGTCATCTCGTGCTGCGTTCGCCGCATCCCTCGCCGCTCTCGGCGCATAACGGCTTCTTCGGCACGCGGCCGTTCTCCAAGGCGAACGAATTCCTCGAAAAGCATGGCCGCACGCCGATCGACTGGCAATTGCCGGCGACAGGGGGCTGACGCGGAGGAACGGCCCCTCATCCCCCTGCCGGGGCCTTCTCCCCGCAAACGGGGAGAAGGGATGTTGCACCGGTGTCATAAAGGCAGGTGAGGGTGAGGGGCGGTTACGCCCGCTTCAGCGCACCAGCGTCTCGTCCAGCAGCGCCATCACCTTTGCCGCATCGATGCCGATGCAGGCGTGCTGGCTCGGCAGGCCGTCCCAGTTGCCGGGCGGGAAGCTGCGGGCGTCGGGTTTCTGGATGGTCTGGCCGTCGGCGATGCCGCCGGCGACGACGCGGATCGCGCCGGGGCGCGTTTCGAAGAGTTCCGGCGCGACGAGGTAGATGCAGGCGCAGCTGTCGTGCACCACCATGCCCTCGTCCTTAACGTGCTGGCCGTAGAAATCGATATAGAACTGCGAAATGTCGGAGAGTAGCTTGAGGTGCTTGCCGTTCTTCGCGGTCAGTTCCGCAAGGCGCTTGCGTGTCATCACGGTCTTCATCGTCACGTCGAGGCCGACGACGATCACCTTCCAGGCCGCGCCCATCACCACGTCGGCGGCTTCCGGATCGCCGTGGATATTGGCTTCGGCGGCGGGCGTGATGTTGCCCGGCACGTCGAAGGCGCCGCCCATGATGATGACCTCTCTGACGAGGCCGGCGATCTCCGGGTCTTCCTTCAGCGCATAGGCAAGGTTCGACATGCGCCCGACGGCGATCAGCGTCACCTCGCCGGGATTGGCCCTGACGGTCTCGATGATGAAGCGGTGCGCCGGGCGCGGATCGACGGGCAGGTCGATCGTTTCCGGCACATCGATATTGCCGAGGCCGTCATGGCCGTGGATCATCACCGGCCAGTCGACGGGGTTGCGCATCGGATTGTAGGTCTTGCCCTCGCCGCGGGCGACCGGCGCGCCGATGCCCCATTCGCGCTTGAGGAACAGCGCGTTGCGCGTCGTGGTCTCGATGGCGGCATTGCCGAAGACGGTGGTGATGCCGATGAGGTCGATTTCGGGATGATTGTGCAGGAAGAGAAGCGCCATGGCGTCGTCGACGCCGGGATCCGTATCGAAAATGACCTTGTGCACGGTGGGATTCTTTCTGTGTCGTTTGGGGCGTTTACTGGAAGCGGGCGATGGAGAAGGGAGCGAGCGCGGCGTCGCTCTCGCCGGAAATGAGACGCGCGACATGGCGGCCGGTCGTCGCTGAGAGCGTCAGGCCGACATGGCCGTGGCCGAAGGCAAAGGCGACGCGCGGGTCGCGGGGATGCAGGCTGATGACGGGAAGCGAATCCGGCGTCGAGGGACGCCGTCCCATCCATTCCGTGCCACCTTCTTCCTGGAGATCGGGCACGTAGCGACGCATCTTCTTTCGCATGGCGGCGGCGCGTTTGTAGTTGGCGGGCGCGTCCGGCGAGGCAAGCTCCACCGCGCCGCCGATGCGCAGGGCATTCTCGAAGGGGGTCGCGACGAAGCCGTGCTCGGAGAAGAAGACCGGCATTTCCAGTGTGGTCGACGGGTTCGTGAAGGTCGTGTTGTAACCGCGCTCGGTTTCCAGCAGCACCTTCAGACCGAGATCGGCGACGAAGCGGCGTGACCAGACGCCGGCTGCGATGACCAGCCTGTCGAAGGTGAACTCCCGGCCGCCCTCGGTGCGCACGACGACACCGTCCTGCGCCTGCGCCACCGAGGAGACGGTGGCGTCGAGAAGCGTCGCGCGTTCGCGCAGCGCAGCCTGCAGCCGGCGCAGGAAGGTCAGCGGATAGTCGAAGGTCTTGTGGCCGTCGTTGAAGATTGCGCCGGCGAAAGCGCCCTGTAACGCGGGTACGCGGCGGCGGGCTTCCTCCACGTCCAGTTTTTCGACATTGCAGCCGATCAGCCTGGCATTCTCGGTCTCGTGGGCGAAGATCCTGTCGCGGGCCGCGACGCTGTCGAACACCGTCATTGCACCGGTATCGCGGATGTGGCCGGAAATGCCGGCGAAAGCGCCGAGGCGGATATGGTCGGCCTCGGCCGTCTTCATCAGCGTCAGCAGCGCGGCGCGGCCTGCCGCCGCCGTTGCGGGGCGGGCCGAGAGCAGGAAGCGGATGAGCCAGGGCGTCAGCGCCGGCAGGTCCTGCCAGCGCAGCGTCAGCGGTCCCAGCGGATCGAGCAGCCATTTCGGCACGGAGAGCAGCATGTCCGCCCGCGCGAGCGGATCGATTTCGGGCACCGCGAGGATGCCCGCATTGCCGACCGAGGCCGGCAGGCCGCCCGCATCCCGCTCGAGGACGGTGACGCTGTGGCCCTGTTCCATGAGATTGAGCGCTGTGGCGCAGCCCATGAGGCCGCCGCCGACGATACCGATATGCGCCATGCCGTCCCGTCGTGTTTGTCGTTTTTCCGACCGAAGCAGGCCGGCCGTTCGCGGCGGACGATAGACGGAAACCGGACCTGTGTCGACCGAACGGCGGCCGCGTTCACACCTCTGGCGCGGGGCGGCGGTTTTCCAGCATGCGCCGGAGGAAGGCGAAGACGAAGAGCGCGGACATGAGGAGCACGATGGTCGGCGCAGGTGCGCTGTCGATGATGAAGCTCAGCCAGATGCCGAAGAAGGATGCGCCGACGGCGACGGCGACCGCAACCATCAGCATGCTCGGAAAACGCCGCGTGAGAAGGGCGGCAATCGCGCCGGGCGCGACCAGCATGGCGACGGCTAGGATGATGCCGACCGCCTTCAGCGCGCCGACCACGACGAGCGAGAGCACGGCCAGCAGCCCGTAATGCAGCAGCCGTACCGGCAGGCCGATGGCCGAGGCGTGCTGCCGGTCGAAGGCCTGCACCAGCAGGTCCTTGCGGAAGAGGAGGATGAAGGCGGTCGCGGCGCTGGCGATGGCTGCGGTTTCCACGAGGTCGGGAATTGCGATGCCGAGCATGTCTCCGAAGAGGATATGGTCGAGATGGATATCCGGCTGGATTTTCACATAGAGCACGAGGCCGAGCGCGAACATGCCGGAAAAGACGATGCCGAGGATCGTGTCCTCCTTCACCCGGCTGTTGTCCTTGAGATAGCCGGCGGCAAGCGCGCAGAAGAGGCCGGCGACGAAAGCGCCCGCCGCAAAGGGCAGGCCGGCGACATAGGCGATGACGACGCCGGGAAGGACGGCATGCGAGACCGCATCGCCCATCAGCGACCAGCCTTTCAGCACGAGATAGCAGGAGAGCAGCGCCATGGGCACGGCGATCATCAGCGTCACCAGGAAGGCGTTCTGCATGAAGGCGAGCTGGAAGGGCAGGAGCGCGAGTTCGAGCGTCTCGTTCATGGCTGGATGCTCCCCGTGTTTTCAAGCGCCAGCCGGCTCCTGCGGCGAGCAGCGATGAGGCCGTGCTTCGGGGCGAAGAGGAAGGCGAGAAGGAAGAGCGCCGTCTGGAGCACCACGATGATGCCGCCGGTCGCCCCGTCGAGGAAATAGGAAAGGTAGGCGCCGGTGATACTGGTGCCCGCGCCGAGCGCAGCGGCGATGACGATGAGGCGCTGGAAGCGGTCGGTCAGGAGATAGGCCGTCGCGCCCGGCGTCACCACCATGGCGACGACGAGGAAAGCGCCAACCGTCTGCATGGCCGCGACCGTCGAGGCGCTGAGCAGCGTGAAGAACAGGATTTTCAGGCCTGTCGGGTTAAGGCCGATGGAACGGGCGTGGTTCTCGTCGAAGAAGGCCACCATCAGGTCCTTCCACTTGAACAGGAGGACGACGAGCGTCACCGCGCCGATGATCGCGAGCTGGAGCGTATCCTCCGGCGTGACGGCGAGGATATTGCCGAGCACGATGGTCTGGATGTTCACCGGCGTCGGCGAGAGCGAGACCATGAAGAGGCCGAGGCCGAAGAAGGAGGAGAAGATCATGCCAATGATCGCATCCTCCTTGAGCTGCGTCTGGCGATTGAGGAAGAGCATCGCGGCGGCGGCGAGCCCGCCGGAAAGGAAGGCGCCGGCCGCAAACGGCAGGCCCAGCATATAGGCCCCGGCGACGCCCGGCACGATGGAATGCGAGAGCGCGTCGCCGATCAGCGACCAGCCCTTGAGCATGAGATAGGCCGAAAGGAAGCCGCAGATGCAGCCGACCAGCGCGCTCACCCACATGGCGTTGACCATGTAGCCGTAGCCGAAGGGTTCCAGCAGCGTGTCGATCACCGCTTTTCCTCCTCGCCATAGATGACAAAGGGGCGCTCGTCGTCGGTGATGACCTTGACGGTGCGCCTGTCCTCGTCGTCGTGCAGGTCCTGGCCGCCGAGGATGAAATGGCGCAGCACGCCGCCGAAGGCGCGCTCCAGATTGGCCTCCGTGAACGTCTCGGCCGTCGGACCGGAGGCGATGACGGTGCCCTTGACGAAGACCGTGCGGTCGCAGAAGTCGGGCACGCTGCCGAGATTGTGGGTGGAGACGAGCATGACGCGGCCCTCGTCGCGCAGCTTGCCGAGCAGGTCGACGATCTGCTCCTCGGTGGTCACGTCGACACCGGTGAAGGGCTCGTCGAGCAGGATCACCTGCCCCTCCTGCGCCAGCGCCCGGGCGAGGAAGACGCGCTTGCGCTGCCCGCCCGAAAGCTCGCCGATCTGGCGCTTGCGATAGGCGGTCATGTTGACGCGCGACAGCGCCTCCTCGACCATCTCGTGGTCGCGCTTCGTCGGAATGCGCAGCCAGTTCATATGGCCGTAGCGGCCCATCATCACCACGTCCTCGACGAGCACGGGGAAGGTCCAGTCGACTTCCTCGGCCTGCGGCACATAGGCGACGAGGTTTCTCTTCAGCGCCTCGCGCACGGAAAGGCCGAGGATCGTCACCTCGCCGGCGGCGACGGGCACGAAGCCCATGATCGCCTTGAAGAGCGTCGACTTGCCTGCACCGTTGACGCCGACCAGCGCAGTGATCGTGCCCTTCGGCACGGAGAAGCTGGCATGGGTGAGCGCCGTGTGGCCGTTGCGATAGGTGACGGTCACGTCCTCGGCGACGATGCCGTCCACCGTCTTCGGTTTGCCGCCCATCATCATTGCGAGAGACCCTTCACGATGGTTTCCGAGGTCACGCGCAGGAGGTCCAGATAGGTCGGCACGGGGCCGTCCGCCTCGCTCAGCGAGTCGACATAGAGAATGCCGCCAAAGGCCGCGCCCGTTTCGGCGGCGACCTGCTTGGCGGGATCGGCGGAAACGGTGCTTTCGCTGAAGACGACATGGATATTGTGCTCGCGCACGGCGTCGATCACCGCCTTCACTTGCTTGGGCGTGCCCTGCTGGTCGGCATTGATCGGCCAGAGGAAGAGTTCCTTCAGGCCGAAATCGCGGGTGAGATAGCTGAAGGCGCCCTCGCTAGTGACGAGCCAGCGCTTTTCTTCCGGCAATGCGCCGATCTTTGCCTTCATCTCCTCGCCCAGCGCCTTGATCTTCTCGCTATAGGCCTTGGCATTGGCGTCGTAGGTCGCGGCATTGGCCGGATCGAGCGCGCCGAGCGCCTTGCGGATGTTCTCGACATAAACAAGCGCATTGTCCGGCGACATCCAGGCATGCGGGTTCGGCTTGCCCTGGTAGGGACCTTCCACGATGCTCATCGGCTCGATGCCGTCGCTGACGGTGACGTTCGGCACTTCGCCGAGATTGGCGAGGAATTTCTGGAACCAGAGTTCGAGGTTGAGGCCGTTCCAGAGGACAAGCCTGGCGTCCTGCGCCTTCAGGATATCGCGCGGCGTCGGCTGGTAGTTGTGAATCTCCGCACCCGGCTTGGTGATGGATTCCACTATCGCCGCGTCGCCCGCCACATTCGCCGCGATGTCCGCGATGATGGTGAAGGTCGTCACCACCTTCGGCTTTTCCTGTGCGAAGGCGGGCGCGGCGGTAAGAAGCGGGAGGCTGAGAAGGAGGGCATTGAATGAGCGGCGGAGCATGGGGTGTCCTGAGCTGCTTTTGCGAATGAGTTGCAATAAACTATAGAGCGGTTTCCGATCCTGTCAACGCGATTGCAAATCATTCGCAAGAATGCCTCGAAAATCGCATGCCGCCGTTTAAAACTTCAGAAACGCCCTCGCTGTAGGGTGGGTGCAGTTCGCGCGCTCTCGGCGCGTTCGTGTTCTGCGTTCAAAGAGAAGTTCGCCGCCCGTGAAGTTCCTTCCGACCTCGTTCCGCCTGTCCCGGAAGCTGCTGATCATCCTTGCCGGCGTTACCGTGCTTACGGGCGCGTCGGGCGCGGCCGCGATCTTCGTCGGACGCGACGTGCTGCTCGGCCCGCCGGCCGACGAAGTCTCGGGCGTCGCCTGCACCATCGTCTCTACCGTCCGTGTCGATCGCGACGGCCAGCAATGGCTGCGCAGATATGTGCGTTCCGATGCCAGGGATGGCGACGTGCGTATCAAGACGGCGCTGCGCGTCGCCGGTGCCGTGTCCAACAGCGAGGAGGCCGATCTTTATCAGGTCATCCTGCTCGATGCCGCAGGTCCTACCTACCGTGCGGACATGCGCGGACGCGCCATCGGCGCCGAAGTGCTCTTCACGCGAGATCCCTCGGCCATTCCCGGCATGACTGCGCCCTTCGTCGCCCGCTATACGGACGGCACGCCCGCCGCCAATGGCGAGTTCTATGGCGAGCGCAAGGAACTGTCCCTCGACGAGATCAAGACCATCGTCACCGCGATGCAGGAGCGGGAGGATTGCGTCGATCCGAACGCCGTCGCGGAAGCGGGCGAGGGCGGCGGCCATGGCGAGGCGAAGAAGGAAGCGGCCGGGCACGAGACCCCGGCCGAAGGAGAGCACGCGAGCGCTGAAGCCGCCGAAGGCTCTCACGAAGTCGCCGCCAACGGGCACTGACGGCGTTTCCATCGGCCGCACGGCATATTTGCCGTTGTACAGCACGGCCCAACTTTGCTAGCAGAAGCACACGATTTCCACCCCGTAACGGCACGGCGTGCCGCCCCTTTCCGTATGGAAAGGGTGAGGAAGACCTGACATGCCCGATCTCCTGCTTGAACTCCGCTCCGAGGAAATTCCCGCCCGCATGCAGCGCAAGGCGGCCGGCGACCTGAAGAAGCTCGTCACCGACGCGCTCGTCGATGCCGGCCTCACCTATGAAGGCGCGCGCGAATATTGGACGCCGCGTCGCCTGACGCTCGACATCCGCGGGCTTAATGCCCGCTCGAGCGATGTACGCGAGGAGATCAAGGGGCCGGCGACCTCCGCGCCCGAACAGGCGATCCAGGGCTTCCTGCGCAAGGCCGGCCTTGCCTCTATTTCCGAGGCCCATGTCCATTCGGATCCGAAGAAGGGCGATTTCTACGTCGCCCATATCGTCAAGTCGGGCCGCGCGGCGGACGAGATCATCGCCGAGGCGATGCCCGGCATCATCCGCAATTTCCCCTGGCCGAAGTCTATGCGCTCGGGCGCCGCCTCCGCCAGGCCCGGCGCGATGCGCTGGGTGCGCCCGCTGCAATCCATCGTCTGCACCTTCGGCTCGGAGACGGATGAAACGCGCGTCGTACCCTTCGAGGTCGACGGCCTTGTCGCCGGCAATGTCACCTATGGCCACCGCTTCCATGCGCCCGACGCCATTACCGTGCGCCGCTTCGAGGACTATGTCGCCAATCTGGAAAAGGCGAAGGTCGTGCTCGATGCCGAGCGCCGCAAGCAGATCATCGCCACCGACGCCAACAACCTCGCCTTCGCGAGCGGCCTCGAACTGGTCGAGGACGAGGGACTGCTGGAAGAGGTCTGCGGCCTCGTCGAGTGGCCGCAGGTTCTGATGGGCACGTTCGACGAGGAATTCCTGGCGATCCCCTCGGAGATCATCCGCCTCACCATCAAGACCAACCAGAAATGCTTCGTCACCCGCAAGCCGGGCGCCGAGACGCTCTCCAACCACTTCATCCTCATCTCGAATATCGAGGCGAAGGATGGCGGCAAGGAGATTGTGCATGGCAACGGCAAGGTGGTGCGCGCGCGTCTTTCGGACGCCAAGCATTTCTGGCTGCGCGACCAGCACGACCTGCCCGACCTCGACACGCTGAAGGCCTCGGCCGAGAAGTTCGGTCTCGACCTGAAGAAGCCGCTCGACCAGCGCATGGCGAAGCTCGATGCGCTCAACGTCACGTTCCATGCCAAGCTCGGCACGCAGGGCGAGCGCGTCATGCGCATCCGCAAGCTCGCTGCCGAACTCGTGAAAGTCACCGGCGCCGATGCCGCTCTCGTCGACCGCGCCGTGGTGCTCGCCAAGGCGGACCTGCGCACGGAAGCCGTCGGCGAATTCCCGGAACTGCAGGGCATCATGGGCCGCAAATATGCGCTTCTGCAGGGCGAGGACGCCGCCGTCGCCGAGGCCATCGAAGACCATTACAAGCCGCAGGGTCCGTCCGACCGCGTGCCCTCGGGCAAGGTGGGCCTCACCGTGGCGCTCGCCGACAAGCTCGACACGCTGATCGGCTTCTGGGCCATCGACGAGAAGCCGACCGGCTCGAAGGACCCCTACGCCCTGCGCCGCGCCGCGCTCGGCGTCATCCGCATGCTTTTGGAAAAGAACATCCGCCTGCCGCTGCTTTCCGTCGCGAAGGACCCGGATCTGCTTGCCTTCTTCCATGATCGCCTGAAGGTCTATCTGCGCGACATGGGCGCGCGCCACGACCTCATTGATGCCGTGCTGACGCCGGAGGCCGACGACCTCCTGATGGTGGCCCGCCGCGTCGAGGCGCTGACGGCCTTCATCACCTCGGAGGACGGCCTGAACCTTCTCGCCGGCACCAAGCGCGCGACGCAGCTACTTGCCGCCGAGGAGAAGAAGGGCACCGTTGTCGGGGACGCCGTCTCGGCCGGCCTCCTGAAGCTGGACGCCGAGAAGGCGCTTCATGCGGCTGTCGCGACTGCCTCGAAGAATGCCGCCGCAGCCGTGGCGAAGGAGGACTTCCGTTTCGCGATGGAAGCCCTCTCCACGCTCCGCGCCCCGGTCGACCAGTTCTTCAACGATGTTCTCGTCAATGACGAGGACCCGGCCATCCGCGCCAATCGCCTCGCTTTGCTCTCCGCCATTCGTGCGGCGACCGGCACGGTTGCGGATTTCTCCAAGATCACTGGATAGGATACGGGCGCTGATGACCGGCAAGATCCTCATCAGCGCCTGCCTCGCCGGTCTTCCGGTCCGTTATGACGGGGCGGCGAAGCCGCTTGCCCATGCGGCCGTCGAGCGCTGGAGGGCGCAGGGGCGGCTGGTGACGCTTTGTCCTGAGCTGGCCGGCGGATTCCAGGTGCCGCGACCGCCGGCGGAAATCGAGAATGGAATGAACGGCGACGACGTGCTCGATGGGCGAGCGCGGGTGCTGGAGATTTCCGGCGGGGATGTGTCGACCGCCTATGTCGACGGCGCGCGTATCGCGCTGGATGTGGCGCAACAGAACGGCTGCCGCCATGCGCTGCTCATCGATGGCAGCCCGTCCTGCGGCTCCGGCTTCGTCTATGACGGCACGTTTTCGGGCATCCGGCATGCGGGGCAGGGTGTCACGGCGGCGCTTCTGCGGCGCAGCGGCATCGCCGTCTATTCCGACCGGGAGATCGATCGGCTCGTCGCGGATATCGGCGAGGATGGCTGATACGCTTGCGCCCCTGCTTGAGGTCAGGGGCGCAGACGTCCGCTTTCGCGGATTCCTTCAGTCTGGAGGGACCGAGAGGCAGGGTCCAAAGAGTATGGGCCTAATTGAGCCGAAGTTCAAATTTCGACGGATCAAACTCCTGTGAGGTCGCCATGGAGGCGGTCGCGGCCTGCCCTGCTGCGCCGGAATCGAGTGCGCCCGTCTGCGCATTGGTGTCTACGGTGTTCGCGTCGGCCGGCTTTTGGGCTTCCGCCGCCTCGACCGTTTCGGCTGGAGCCTTGTTGACGAAGAGCACGGGCGAGCCGCCCATCCAGGCTTCCGTGCGGAAGATCTTGCGCTCGCCGTTCACCTCGCGGATCTCCACCTTCTGCGTACCGGGCGCGATGGCGTCGACATGGTAGGTGCTTGCCTTGAATTTGGGCTTGAGCGGTGGACAGGTCGGGCAGCTGATCGTCTTGATACTGCCGGCGGTGGCCGTTCCGGCGGCAGGCTCGATGGACCCGGCGAAGGCGGGGGCGGCAAGAAGCGCGAAGGCAAAGGTCGGCAGCAGGATGCGCATCGAAGATTCTCCCTCATGGTTGCAGGGAGAATAGCGCCCGTCGGTTACGGTCTGGTCAGGGGAAATGGTAAAATTTGAATTACCGGCCGCGCCTATGCGTTTTCGCGGGCGACGGCGCGCCAGCCGATATCGCGTCGGCAGAAGCCGTTTTCCCATTCCACGCGGTCAAGCATCTCATAGGCGGCCTTCTGAGCCTTGCCCACGGTCGGCGCGACGGCGGTGACGTTCAAAACACGCCCGCCGGTCGCCACCAGCTTGCCGTCCTTTAGGGCCGTGCCGGCATGGAACACCTTGCTTGCTGCGCCGTCGGCCGGCAGCGAGAGGATCGGCGTCGCCTTCTCATAGGCGCCCGGATAGCCCTTCGAGGCCATGACGACGGTGAGCGCCGGGGCATCGCGCCATTCGGCGGAAACCTTGTCGAGCCGGCCGATGGCGGCGGCATGCAGGATCGGCAGCAGGTCGCTTTCGAGGCGCATCATCAGTACCTGGCATTCCGGGTCGCCGAAACGCACATTGTATTCGATGAGTTCGGGGCCTTTCGCGGTGATCATCAGCCCGGCGAAGAGCACGCCCTGGAAGGGATGGCCATCGGCGGCCATGCCGCGGATCGTCGGCTCGATAATCTCCTTCATCGTGCGCTCGACCATGGCGGGCGTCATCACCGGGGCGGGCGAGTAAGCGCCCATGCCTCCGGTATTGGGACCGGTATCGCCGTCGCCGACGCGCTTGTGATCCTGCGCGGAGGCGAGCGGTAGCGCGTGCACGCCGTCGCACAGGCAGAAGAAGCTGGCCTCCTCGCCGTCGAGGAAAGCCTCCACGACCACTTCCGCACCGGCTGCGCCGAAGGCGCCATCGAAGCAGTCGTCCACGGCGGCGAGCGCCTCAGGAAGCGTCATGGCGACGGTCACGCCCTTGCCGGCGGCAAGCCCGTCCGCCTTGATGACGATAGGCGCGCCCTCGGCCTCGATATAGGCTTTTGCGGCGGCGGCGTCGGTAAAGCGCTTATAGGCTCCGGTCGGGATGGCGTATTTGGCGCAGAGGTCCTTGGTGAAACCCTTGGAGCCTTCGAGCTGGGCGGCGGCGGAGGAGGGGCCGAAGACGTCGATGCCGTCCGCCCGCAGCGCATCGGCGATACCGGCGACGAGCGGCGCTTCCGGGCCGACGACGACGAAGCTCACACCGTTCTCCTTGCAGAAGGCGCAAACGGCGGCGTGGTCGTCGATATCGAGGGCGACCAGGGTCGCGCATTCGGCGATGCCGGGATTTCCGGGCGCAGCATAGAGCGTGGTGAGAAGAGGGGACTGCGCCAGCTTCCAGGCAAGGGCGTGCTCGCGCCCGCCCGACCCGATCAACAGAACCTTCATGCCCGCATCCTCGATCCGTCCTTCGATGCTGGCGGGTTAAGGGGACAGGGGCGAAAGGTCAAGGCCCGGGGCATCGCCTGCGGGATGTCAGAGCGTCGCCGCGCCCTTTTCCTCGACGGTGCGGCCGAGATTTTCAAGCTCCACGTCGATCAGGTGCACGTCCTCGAACCAGCCGTCGTCCTCCACCATGGCGCTTTCGGTGGCGGCGCGCTGGAGGGCGCGGGCTTCGTTGCGCAACCTTTCGAGCCTTGCGATCTTCTCCTTGCGGGAGAGGCCGGTATCGTCGCGGATCGCCTGAAGCTTCAGTTCCATCGTGCTGACGGTCATCGGGAAACTCCTTCTTCTGTTGATGGGGGGCCTGTTCGCGGAAAACGCCGGCGGGGCCGAATCGTTCCGTGCGCCGCGGGCCGGCGATGGTTAGCGAAACGGTAATGAAACGCGGCTAATGTTCACGCAATCGAGGGTTTCGGCTGCCTGCGGCAGGACGAGGCCAGAATAGCGAGGATTGTGTTTTGAGTATCCGTGTATCGACCGCAATGACTGCGGCCGCGCTTCTTCTTGCGCCCGTTCCGGCCCTGGCCGGCGAGGGCGGTCACTTCTGGTCCGGCGACTGGTATCTGAAGGTGGGGGCCGCGGGCTTCGCCGCGCCGCGCTACGAGGGTGCAAAGAGCTACCTCTTCCAGGTCACGCCCATGATCTCGCTCGGCAAGGCCGGCAGCACCGTGCGCTTCTCCTCGCGCAACGACAACCCCTCCTTCGCGCTCATCGATAACGGCGCCTTCCGCGCGGGTGCGACCGGCAAGCTGGTCATGCCGCGCGACGAGGACGATTCCGACGATCTCAAGGGCCTTACGCCCATCAAGCTCGGCGGCGAGCTTGGCGGCTTCGCGGAAGTCTATCCGACGGACTGGCTGCGCGTGCGCGGCGAAATCCGGCACGGTATCCGCAGCCACCACGGCGTCGTGGCGGATGTGGCGGCGGATGCCTTCGTGGATGTGCGGCCGGATGTGCGCGTCTCGGCCGGCCCGCGCCTCTCGCTTGCCTCTAAGGACTACATGCAGGCCTATTACGGCGTGACGCCGGGTCAGGCGGCGGTGTCGGGCCTCGACGCCTACGATCCGTCCGGCGGCGTTCATTCGGTCGGTGCGGGCGCGGCGATCACATGGCAGGTCAACGAGAAGATCGAGACTAGCGCCTTTGCGGAATACAAGCGCCTCGTCGGCCCGGCGGGGGATTCGAGCCTCGTGCGGCAGCGCGGCGACCGCGACCAGTTCCTGGTCGGCGTCTCGGCCACATACCGCTTCGATTTCACGCTGCCCTGATCCGCCTTGCGGCGACGTGCCGGCTTGACCGGCGGGGAGCGGCTTGCGATCTAGGCGCATGATCAGCTCCTCTTCCGATTCCGGCCGCGTCGCCGATGCGCCCTCCGACAACTGGGTCTACCGCGCCCTGCCGCGCGGGGCCTGGCCCTATGCGCAGCTTGCGCGCTGGGACCGGCCGATCGGCTGGCAGCTTCTCCTTTGGCCCTGCTACTGGTCGGCGGCGCTCGCGGCCAATGTCGCGGCGGCGGCCGGCGCGTTCGACTGGCTGCGGTTCCTGTCCCACCTCGTCCTGTTCTTCGTCGGCGCGGTCGCCATGCGCGGCGCGGGCTGCACCTATAACGACCTGGTCGACCACGAGATCGACCAGGCGGTCGCCCGCACCCGCTCGCGTCCGCTGCCGTCCGGCCGTGTCACGCGCCGACAGGCCAAGGTCTTCATCGTGCTGCAGGCGCTCGTCGGCCTCCTCGTCCTGCTGCAGTTCAACCTCTTCTCTGTCGGCCTCGGCGTCGCCTCGCTGCTGATCGTGGCGATCTATCCCTTCGCCAAGCGCTTCACCGACTGGCCGCAGTTCTTCCTCGGCATGGCCTTTTCCTGGGGCGCGCTGATGGGCTGGGCGGCAGCCTTCGGCACGCTTTCGCTCGCACCTGTCGCGCTCTACATCGCCGCCATCGCCTGGACGATCGGCTATGACACGATCTATGCCCATCAGGACAAGGAGGACGACGCGCTGATCGGTGTGCGCTCCACCGCGCGCCTGTTCGGGGACAGTACGGCGCAATGGCTCGTCGGCCTCTACGGGCTGACGGTCGCTCTCATTGCGCTCGCCTTCTGGCTTGCCGGCGTCGGCCTCGTCGCCTGGCTCGGCCTTGCCGCCGCCGCGCTCATGCTCGGCTGGCAGATCAGGACGCTGGATATCGACGATCCGGTGCAGTGCCTTGCGCTGTTCAAGTTCAACCACATCGTCGGCTTCGCCATCTTCCTCGCCCTTGCGGTTGCCATTCCCTTCGCGTGAGACACGAAAAAGCCGGCCGCAGGGACGGCCGGCTTTCCGGAGGTCATTGTGGGCACGGCATGCTCAACGGCGGGCGATGATCTCCCGGCCGTCGATCTTCATCTGAACGCCGAGCTTGCCGGTCGAGCGGCGCACGAGGAAGCGCGGGCGGCGTTCCGCAAAATAGGAATGGCGGCGGCGGGGCTTGGCCGGGCGGCTGCCGACGCTCAGGCTGTCGTCGAGCGGGCGGGCGATGCCGTCGGCTTCCACCATGAGCATGGGAATGCGATAGGCATCCGCCCAGCTGCGCCAGTCGGCGGCGATGTCGCAGAGGTCGTGCGCCACCAGCAGGGGAATGCAGAGATCGGGATCGTCGTGGTGCAGCTCCAGCGTCACGGTCACGTCGCCGTTGCCATGGTCGATGGCGCGGGCGGCGACGCCCTTGAAGGCGCGGGCCGGTAGCGCGATGGACAGCGGCAGGCCGCTCGACGGCAGTACCTTGCGCACGACCGCGCCGCGCTCGTCGAGGGTGATGGTGGCGTCGGTTCCTTCCGTTCTGAGCGTGAACGTCAGCTGCTGCGGAAAGCGCTTGGGATCGAGCCGGAGCGTGGTGCCGGCCCAGGCCGGCTTGGAAACGGTATTCAGCATGTCTTTCGCCCTTGTTTTCCTTGAGAGCCGGTTCCGGTCATCTCGTCGGGACTTTGCGTCCTCTGAGGGTGAGAATAGGCGGCCCCCCTTCCATGGCGCTTAAAAATCGCGGTTAAGAAAACTTTGCGGTTCCTGATGGTTAGCAAAACCGCACGGGTCAGGGTTTAGGAGAGGTGAATGCCGCCCGACAGGCCGGGACAAGCCTTGCGCGCGACAATGGAGCCGATCGGCCTGTCGACGACCGGGCCGAGGACTGGAAGGAACGGGTTCCCGATGCTGTCGACCTATACGAGCTACAACCTCATCGCGAAGGACATGCTGAAGTCGCTGAACCGCACGGCGGCGGAGACGACCAATGCGCGCGAGGCGGCGTATTACAAGGAGAACATCGGCAAGGTCGCCTCGGTCGATGAGTTCCTCGACGATTACCGGCTGTTCTCCTATGCCATGAAGGCCTATGGCCTGGAGGACATGCTCTACGCCAAGGCCTTCATGCGAAAGGTGCTGGAAAGCGATCTTTCCGATGCCAACAGCTTCGCCAACAAGCTGACCGATGAGCGCTACCGGGGCTTTGCCAGCGCCTTCAGCTTCACCGCCTCGACCGCGACGGCGCAGACCGAGGCCCAGCTCGACGAGGTCATCGGCCTCTATTCCGCCACCGCCGCAAATGCCGGCGCGGCGATCCAGGAGGAAACGCGCTACTACAATATCGTCATCGACGCGGTGACGAGCGTCGACCAGCTCCTCAACAACGACCGCATGCGCAATTACGTGTTCACGGCCTTCGGCATCGATCCGGCCACCTATTCGCGGCAGGTCGTGCGCGGTGCGCTGTCGAGCGACCTCGACGATCCGACAAGCTACTACAATACCGAATTCGGCCCGAAGGTGGCGGCGGCCGAGGCGTCCATAGAGGCGGCGAGCGACGAGCTGGCGACGCTTCCCGTCACCGACGCCAACAAGGCGCGCATCGCCGAATTGAAAGCGCAGATTTCGCGCCAGCAGTCCGTCATCAGCGCGGCGGAGAAATACGCCACGCTCGCCGCTGCCTTCAATTTCGAAAGCGACGGATCGGCCGTCGCCGGAACCGTGCAGACTGCCGAACACAAGGCCAGCACGAACGAACTTTACACGCTCTCCAACCCGCGCGTGACCTCTGCGGCCGCGCTGATCAGCAAGGAGTACTTCGAGGCGAATATCGGCGATGTCTCGACGGTGGGCGAGCTTGTCGCCGATCCCCGCCTCCTGAACTACGTCAAGATAGCCTTCGGTCTCGACAAGCTGTCCGTCGTCAGCTCCACCATCTCCAACATCCTGACGAGCGACCCGGACCCCGACAACCCGGACAGCTACATCAACCGTTTCGGTGGAGAGGACAAGGAAGCCTATGTCGCCTTGCGCGCGGCCTTCAACTTCCAGGAGGACGGCACGCTGGCGGCCGGCGACGACGTGCAGACCGCCGCGCAGACGGCGGCCACCTCCGGCGGCTACATGATCCACTACAACGACAAGGACGACGAGGCCGACGCGCTCGCCATCAAGCGCTTCAAGAACCAGATCGGCGCGGTCAACAGCGTGCAGGACTTCATCGGCGAGGCGAGTGTCTACGACTTCGCGTTGAAGGCTTTTGGCCTCGATCCGGCCAAGGTCTCCACGCTGACCGTCAAGAACGTGCTGAAGAGCGACCTCAACGATCCGAAGAGCTATGTGTACCAGCTCAAGGACGAGCGCTTCGTGGAACTTGCCAAGGCGTTCAATTTCGGATCGGACGGCAATATCACCGCGCCGAAGCTGGCACAGTCGCAATCCGAGATCCTTGTCGTCTCGCGCGCCTATGTGACGGCGAAATCCCGTTTCGGCACGGAGGATGACAAGAAGAAGGCGGAGGAGGAGGCGAAATATTACGCCGGGCAGATGCAGAAGGTGGAATCCGTAAAGGAGCTGCTGGCGGACGAGCGCCTCGTCAACTTCGTGCTGGAGGCGAACGGCATCGACCCGGAAAGCGTCGACGCCGCCTTCATGCAGAAGATCTTCACCTCGGATCTCGACGACCCCAAGAGCTTCGCCAACCAGCAGGCTGACCGTTCCTATCGCAAGATCGTCGCCTCGTTCAATTTCAATGCCGATGGCCTTGTCGATCGTTCGGACGACGCGAAGATTCAGTCGCGGCGCGGCATCTACGAGACGATCGACAGCCACGTCCAGCAGAAGCTGGAGGAGGATGCCGGCAACGAGAATGCCGGCGTGCGCCTCGCGCTCTATTTCCAGCGCAAGGCGGAGACCATCACCGGTCCCTACGACATCCTCGCCGACGACGCGCTCTTCGAGGTCTTCAAGGTACTCTTCCAGCTCCCCGACGAAATCGGCAGCGCGGATGTCGATGCGCAGGCCAGCATGGTCGAGCGCTATCTGGAGATGAAGGACCTTCAGGACCCGGAAAAGGTGCAGAAGATGATCGTCAAGTTCTCGGTCCTCTACGACCTCGACAACCAGACGACCACCGATCCGGCGCTATCCGTCCTGAGCGGCTCCGGTTCGGCCGGCATCAGCGCCGATCTCATGATGTCGCTGGCGCAGTTGCGCACGGGCGGCCGCTGATCAGGTGACGATCACCTTGCCGGGATTCATGATGCCGGCCGGGTCGAAGGCGTGCTTGACCCGCCGCATCAGGTCCATCTCGATCGGTGCGCGCACGGCGGCAAGCTCGTCGCGCTTCAACTGGCCGATGCCGTGCTCGGCGGAAATCGAGCCGTTGTATTTGAGCACGATGCCGTGGACGAGGTGGTTGATCTCGCGCCAGCGGTCGAGGAATGCCTGCTTGTCGGCGCCGATGGGCTGCGAGATGTTGTAGTGGATATTGCCGTCGCCCATGTGGCCGAAGGAGCAGAGGCGCGCGCCGGGAATGGCCGCCAGCACCGCCGCGTCGGCTTCCGCCATGAAGTCCGGGATGGCCGAGACCGGCACGGAGACGTCGTGCTTGATCGAGCCGCCCTCGGGCTTCTGCGCCGGCGACATGCTCTCGCGCATATGCCACAGCGCCCGGCGCTGGTCCTCGCTGGTGGCGACCGCCGCGTCTTCGACCAGCCCTCTCTCGATGCTCTCGGCAAGCAGCGCCTCCATCATGCGCGTCGCCGTCTCGGCCGCGTCGGAGGTGGAAATGTCGATCAGCACGTACCAGTCGTGCCGGGTGGGAAGCGGATCGCGTACGCCCGAAATGTGGCGTGTGGTGAAATCGACGCCAAGGCGCGGCATCAGCTCGAAGCCCGTCAGCGCCGCGCCGCAGCGGCTTGAGGCGCGCTCGAAGAAGGCGAGCGCATCCTTCACCGAGCGGAGGCCGGCGAAGGCGACCTCGTGGCCGAGCGGCCGAGGGAAGAGCTTCAGCACCGCGCCGGTGATGACGCCGAGCGAGCCTTCCGCGCCGATGAAGAGGTCGCGCAGGTCGTAGCCTGTATTGTCCTTCTTCAGCCGCCGCAGGCCGTTCCAGATCTCGCCGGTCGGCAGCACGACCTCGAGGCCGAGGCAGAGCTGGCGCATGTTGCCATAGGCCAGCACCGCCGTGCCGCCGGCATTGGTGGAAAGGTTGCCGCCGATCTGGCAGGAGCCTTCCGAGCCGAGCGACAGCGGAAACAGCCGGTCGACCGCCGCGGCCGCCTTGTGGATTTCCGCCAGCACCGTGCCGCCGTCCGCCACGATCACATTGCCGACCGGGTCGACATCGCGGATGCGGTTGAGGCGGGAGAGGGAGAGCACTATGTCGGCCGCTCCCTCGCGCGGCACGCTGCCGCCGACATGGCCGGTATTGCCGCCCTGCGGCACGATGGCGGTGCCTGTCTCTGTGGCGAGCGCCAGGATTCTGGACACTTCCTCCACCGAGCCGGGCCGCAGCACCAGCGGCGAAGCGCCGTGATAAAGCCCGCGGCTTTCGACGAGATAGGGGGCGATGTCCCCGCTCGCGGTCAGGGTATGGGCGGGGCCGGTGATTGCCGAGAAGCGGGCGATAAGGTCGGGGGAAAGCGTCGCCTGGGCCATCTCGTCTCCTAGCTCCGGGGAGCGGCGGCCCGCTGCAGCCGGTCGTTGATTGCTTCCCCGAGGCCCGTCGCGGGGATCGGGGAGAAGGCAATGGAGCGAGCGCCCGTCGCGTCGGCCCGCTTCATGAAGCCGAAGAGATTGGCGGCGGCTTCCGCAAGGTTTCCGTCGGGGCTGAGGTCCAGCACCAGCGCGGCCTCCGCCTCGCCGGGCAGCACCTTGCCGCCGAAACGGATCAGCGCCTCGCCGGGGCGGACCTCCTCGGCGTCGAGTCGCACAGGCGCATCGGGCGCATAGTGCGAGGCGAGCATGCCGGGGGCCTCGATGGCCGCGCCGGCTTTTTCATTGCGCAGGACCGGGCGGCCGACGACGCGCTCGACCTCGGTGGCATCGAGGCCGCCGGGGCGCAGCAGCCGGATCGTTTCCCCGTCGACCTTGAGGATGGTGGATTCGAGACCGACCGTCGCCGGCCCACCGTCGAGCACCAGTTCCAGCTTTGCGCCGAAATCGTCGGCGACATGCTGCGCGGTGGTCGGGCTGATGCGGCCGGACGTGTTGGCGCTCGGGGCGGCGAGGGGGCGGTCAAAGGCGGCGAGCAGGCGGCTGGCGATGCCTGTCGGCACGCGGATGCCCACCGTGTCCAGCCCGGCGCGCGCCAGGGGATGGATGGCGCTTTCCGGCCGGATGGGCAGGACAAGCGTCAGCGGGCCGGGCCAGAAGGTCTCGGCGATGCGGCGCGACAGGGGATCGAAGACGGCGTGCCGCTCCGCCATGGCGAGATCGGCCATATGGCAGATCAGCGGATTGAAGCGCGGGCGGCCCTTCATCTCGTAGATGCGGGTGATGGCGCGCGGATCGGTGGCGTCGGCGGCAAGGCCGTAGACGGTCTCGGTGGGGATGGCGACGGGCACGCCGCGGCCGAGGGTTTCACAGGCGCGCGCCAGCGCCGTCTGCGCATCCGTGCGTGTATCCACGATATCGGCCATGTCGTCCTTCCGTCGCGTTCGGCTTCCTTTACAGGGCATTGCCGGCAAATGCCAAGGGCTGCGCGATTGTCTAAAATTCGAACGATCGGATTAGACCGGCGGAAAGACCGGCCTGTTACAAAAGGGGACAACACGCAGACAGGTCCCACCGATGGCTCACAAGAAATCCTCCACGACCGACATAACCCTGCGCATCGCGATGGCGATGAAACAGATGGGCATCGACGGCCTGCCGCGCAACTACGAGCTGGTCTACGAGGCCTATGCCGGCGGCAACCCGGATCTGGTGCGTGATTTCATCGCCCTCGGCAAGTTCAAGACGCAGGCCGCCCTCGACGAGCTTGGCCGCAAATACCTGCCGCATCAGCATGAGGCGAGCGTCTTGCAGCGCTCGGTGGGCGCGATCAGCAGCGAGATGAGCAACTTCATGGACCTTCTGAGCCAGGAACGTTCCTCGCTCAACGACTACGGCCGCCTGATCGGCGAGGCCTCGCAGGTCATCCGCGATGCAGGCGGCACGCTCGGCAGCTCGCTAGAGGCCCTGCAGCGGGCGACGGAGGCGCGCGTCACCCATACGGCGGCAATGGCGCAGAAGGTCGCCGCGCAATCCGCCGCCGTGGAAGGCATCCAGAAGGAGATGGCCGATTTCGAGGCGATGAAGTTCACCGACCCGGCCACGAAGCTCGGCAACCGCCGCGCCTTCAACAAGGCGCTTGCCCGCGTCTACGCCAATCCGGAACTGCCGCTGCTCTGCGGCGTCGCCGTCGCCGAGATCGACGCCGAGCGCCGTTTCTCGCCGGGGCAGATGGAAGCTCTTTCTGAGCACCTCGTTTCGTTCTATGGCGGCCTCATCCGCCAGGCCTTCCCGTCGAGCGACCTTGCGGTGCGTTTCGACGGGCTGCGCTTCGGCTTCCTGTTCGACACCTCCGACGAGAGCGAGGTGACGCGGCTGATCGATCTCCTGCGCGCGACCTTCCAGACGATGGCGCTGCGCGATCCGCGCACCGGCCGCAATCTCGGTCATCTCACCCTGTCGGCCGGCGTCTGCATGGCGGACCGCGCGGACAGCGCCCTCGACCTTGCCTCGGCCTGCGAGCGCGCGCTTGCCGAAGCCAAGAGCGCCGGCGGCGATCAGGTGGTCGTCTACGGGCGCGGCGACGAGGTGCCGGCCGGTCGGGAATGGATGCTCTACCGGGCTTGAGCCGGCGATCGCGCGTTACAGCGCACGGATGACCTTGCGCAGCGCCTCGTTGCGGGTGCCGAGCAGAAGCACGTTCTTCATGGCGAGCCTGGGGTCGTCCGTACGGAAGATCACGCCGTTGCCGCGCACCGTGCGGTCGATCTTGAGGCGGCCTTCCTCTTCCGTCGGCGCGATGGCGATGGCGAAATACATGCGGCCCGGCTTGCGGGAAATGCCCGCGAAGAATTGCTCCTCATCGCCGATCTCGGCGAGGAAATTGGCCATGTAGAAGGCCCATTGCACATTCTCGAACTCGGCGAAGCGGGAATTGGCCACCGTGATATGGCAGTAGCCGAGATGCGGCGTCTCGGCGAGCGTGCGGTGGAAGACGAGCTTGGGAAACTGGATGGAGCGGTGGAAGCCGTTGATGCGCTCGTGGGTGACGTTGCCCGCCTGCTCCAGCCTGCGCCCCGTGCGCTCGGCGACCTCCTGGTAGCTGAGATAGCGTTTCTCGCTGGGACTCCACGAGACGGCGCGCTCGATGCGGCCGGTGCGCAGGAATTCGGTATGGGCTGCCGCTTTCGGCGGGTTTGCGCGCTTGAAGGCGACGGCGTCGTAATATCGGAATTTCGTCTGCTGCTGCACGCCTCGGCACTCCATCCTCGCGCCCGGATCGCCCGAAAGCTTATGAAAACGTCGTTAATCATTCCTTTCGGTTCGGCCCCCATTTCTCCGACAGGTCGTATTCGTCGCAATATGACAAGGGGAGGCGTTGCGTGTGCTTTGCGCCGCGGAATGGGAATATGGCTGCAAGGAGGTATATATCAGATTGATATATATGGATAAAATAAAGATCTGCGCCTGAGGGGCGCTTGTATTTGACTGTCGTCAAATCATGAAAGCGTGTCGCTTTCTGGCATGCGATACGTCGAAACCTGCGCTTAGATGGAGACGCTCAAGGTGCCGTTGCCGATGGTGGCGGATAATTGGGAAGCCGGTTGAAGTCCGGCGCTGCCCCCGCAACGGTGTTGGAGTCAAGGTGCAGCAGAAGGCCACTGGACGGTTGTCCGGGAAGGCGCTGCCCGTCCGATGGGACGCTCCTCAGCCCGGAAACCAGCCTGGAGAACGATTGTGACTGGCTGCGGCGGGCGGCCGGGAAACGTGTACTTCCGGGCATTTCATGCCCGGATACCGTCTCCTTTCGCGCGCCTCGGCAAATTTACTGAGGAACCGCCATGGACATTCGCAGCGACGTGCTCCGCAAGCTCAAGAACCGGCGCGAGGGCTACAGCCTCGAGCAGGCCTTCTATATCGATCCCGATCACTACAAGCTGGACCTGGAGACGATCTGGTATCGCGACTGGCTGTTCATCGGCCATGACTGCGAGGTGCCGAAGGCCGGCAATTATTTCACCGTGCAGGTCGGTGATTATCCCGTCGTCATCACCCGCGACCGGACGGGCACGGTGCGCGCCCTGCACAATTCCTGCCGCCACCGCGGCTCGCGCGTCTGCACGCAGCACAAGGGCAGTTCGGCCAAGCTCGTCTGTCCCTATCACCAGTGGACCTACGAACTCGACGGTTCGCTGCTCTTCGCCCGCCATATGGCCGAGGATTTCGACAGGACGCAGCACGGCCTGAAGAAAGTTCATTGCGAGACTGTCGGCGGCTACATCTTCATCTGCCTTGCCGACGAGGCTCCCGATTTCGCGCCGTTCCGCGCGATGGCGGAACCCTATCTCGCCCGTCACCGCCTCGGCGAGACCAAGGTCGCCTTCGAAAGCACCATTGTCGAGAAGGGCAACTGGAAGCTCGTCTGGGAAAACAACCGCGAGTGCTATCACTGTGCGGCCAACCATCCCGAGCTTTGCCGCACCTTCCCCGAAGCGCCGAGCGTCGCCGGCGTGCAGGGCGCCAAGGACGACCCGGTCATCGCCGTGCATTGGGAAAAGTGCGAGGCTGCCGGCCTGCCGAGCGAGTTCCGCCTGTCTCCGTGCGGCCAGTTCCGCGCCGCTCGCATGCCGCTTATCGAGGGGGCGGAGAGCTACACCATGTCCGGCGCGCGCGCTGTCAGCCGCCCGCTGTCCGGCGATGTCCTGGAAAGCGGCATCGGTACGCTGCTGCTCTTCCACTATCCGACGACATGGAACCATGTGCTCGCCGATCATGCCGTCACCTTCCGCGTCCTGCCGCTTGGCCCGGAGTTGACGCAGGTCACGACCAAGTGGCTCGTCAACAAGGATGCGGTGGAAGGCGTGGACTACCGTCTCGACGAGCTTACCCATGTCTGGACCGAGACCAACGACCAGGATCGCCGTATCGTCGAGGAGAATGCCTTCGGCATCCGCTCGCCCGCCTACCAGCCCGGTCCCTATTCGTTGGAGGACGAGGGCGGCGTCATGCAGTTCGTCGAATGGTATGCGAACTTCATGATCGAGCGGCTGGACGGCGTGAAGAAGCCGCTCGTCAAGGTGGCCTGACATGACGGCGGCAGGTTCCTTCCACCATTTCGACGAACTTCATCCCTGGCACGACCGGCACAATCTCCTGGAATGCATCGCCGCCACCGTGGAGACGGCGGACGTGATGACCTTCACGTTCCGCTCCGACCAGAAGAACTGGTTCCGGTATCTGCCGGGACAGTTCGTCACGCTGGAGCTGCCGGTCTCTGTGGATGAGCCGGTCATGCGCACCTATACGCTCTCCTCGACGCCTTCGCGCCCCTTCGCCGTCTCCGTGACGGTGAAGGCGCAGAAAAATTCCATCGGCACCCGCTGGATGTTCGAGAACCTGCGTCCCGGCATGAGGCTGAAGGCGTTCGGTCCGCTCGGCGATTTCTCCTTCGTGCGCTATCCGGCGGAAAAATACCTCTTCATCTCGGCCGGCTCCGGCGTCACGCCGATGATGTCGATGACACGCTGGATGGCGGATTGCGCCCCGCAATCCAGCGTGGCCTTCATCACCTGCGCCCGCCAGCCCGAGGATATTCTGTTCAAGGCCGAACTCGAATGCCTCGCCGCCCATATGCCGAACCTCGCGCTCGGCTTCGTCGTCGAGGGCCGCAACCCGCGCGACGGCTGGCATGGACTCACGGGCCGCATCGACGCCGCCCGCCTCTCGCTGCTCGCGCCCGATTTCCGCGAGCGCACCGTCTTCTGCTGCGGTCCCGAGCCGTTCATGCGCGGCGTGCGCGACATGCTGAAGGTCTGCGGCTTTGACATGGACCGCTACCACGAGGAAAGCTTCCAGCCGGCCGCCGCGCCTGCGCCGGAGGAGATCGCCATCCGTGCCGGTGCGGGCGAGCAGGAGGCCGACGCCGTCGCCACCGTCACCTTCACCATGGCCGGCAAGGAGGCCAAGTGTCCGCCCGGCCAGACGATCCTGCAGACGGCCCGTTCCGCCGGCGTGCGAATCGGCGCGGCCTGCGAGGGCGGTCTCTGCGGCACCTGCCGGGTGATGAAGGTTTCGGGCGAGGTGGACATGCGCCACAATGGCGGCATCCTCGATGACGAGATCGATGAAGGCTACATCCTTGCCTGCTGCTCGCGGCCCATCGGGGATGTGCAGATCGAGGCTTGAACGGAAAAGCCCCCGCTACCGGCCGGTAGCGGGGGCTTCGATTTTTCGACCGAAAGGGGAAACCCTCAGTCCGCCTTCGCCCGGCGTGCCGGGAAGAGGATGACGTCGCGGATCGACGGTGCGTTGGTCAAGAGCATGATCAGGCGATCGACGCCGATGCCGAGGCCGCCGGCAGGCGGCATGCCCTGGTCGATGGCGTCGAGGAATTCGTCATCGAGCTGCTTGGCCTTCTCGCCGCGGGCATGGGCCTGCTCGAGCTGCTCGACCATCCGGGCACGCTGCTCTTCCGGGTCGTTCAGCTCGGAGAAGGCGTTGCCGAGTTCCCAGGTGTTGCAATAGGTCTCGAAACGCTCGACGAGGCGCGGCTCGCCAGGCACTTCCTTGGCGAAGGGCGAGATGTCCTTCGGGAAATGCGTGACGTGGCTCGGCTGGATCAGCGTCGGCTCGACCTTCTCCTCGAAGATGAAGGCTAGGCATTCGCCCCAGGTCCAGTCCTTCTCGATCTCGAAGCCGGCAGCCTTGGCGGCGGCGCGGGCTTCCTCGTCCGTCTTGATGGCGAGGAAGTCGATGCCGGTTACTTCCTTCACCGCATCGGGCATCGGCACGCGCTTGAACGGGCCCTTGAAGGAGATTTCCTTGTCGCCATAGGCGAATTCCGTCGAGCCGTGGATCTTCACCGCAAGCTCGGCGAAGAGGCGTTCCACGAGGTCCATGATGTCCTCGTAGTCGGCATAGGCCCAGTAGCACTCCATCATCGTGAATTCGGGATTGTGCCGGGTCGACACGCCCTCGTTACGGAAGTTGCGGTTGATCTCGAATACCTTGTCGGTGAGGCCGGAGACCAGCGTGCGCTTGAGGAACAGTTCCGGCGCGATGCGCAGGAACATGTCCAGCTTCAGCGTGTTGTGGTGCGTCTTGAAGGGCTCGGCCGTCGCGCCGCCATAGACCGAATGCAGCATGGGAGTCTCGACTTCCATGAAGCCGTCGTTCTCCATGAAGCGGCGGATGCCGGAAACGATCTTCGAGCGCTGCTGGAAGCGAAGCTTGGACTCTTCGTTGCTCATGATATCGAGGTGGCGCTTGCGATAGCGGATCTCGATGTCGGCAATGCCATTCCACTTCTCCGGCATGGGAAGAAGCGACTTCGTCAGCATGACGATCTCATGGGCATTGATCGTCAGTTCGCCGCGCTTGGTGCGGCGCACCGCGCCGGTCACGCCAATGATGTCGCCGAGGTCGATCATCGGCAGCAGGTTGCGGGCCTCCTCCGGCGTCGTGTCCTTGTGGCTGAAGATCTGGATCTTGCCCGAGGCGTCATGGATATCCATGAACATGCCGGAATTGCGCGAGGAATAGACGCGGCCGGCGACGGTCACGATGTCGCCGCTCTCCGTGTCGAGCTCCAGGCCCTCGTACTTTTCCGCAAGCTCCGCATTGGTCATCGTGCGGTGGAAATGCGCCGGATAGACATCGCCGATCGTTTCGCGCAGCTGGGCGAGCTTCTGGCGGCGGACTTCCGTCGGGTCGGAGGAGAGGGCGGTTTCTGTCTTGTCGTTCATTCTTGTTCGTTCCTTACTTTCCGCTGCCGACCATGGAGGCCACGACCTGCGCGGCGACCTTCAGGCGCTGGCGCACGACGGAGCGGCCGAGGATGGCCATCGAGTCGAAGAGCGGCAGCGAGCGCGACGAGCCGGAGACGGCGACGAAGAGCGGGGCCACCACGACCTTGAGCTTCTTGCCGAGCCGGTCGGCGCTGGCGCGCAGTTCCGCCTCGATGCTCTCGACGGTCCATTCCGGCATCTTTTC
The DNA here is from genome assembly GCF_022682305.1 of Shinella zoogloeoides. Taxonomy (NCBI): domain Bacteria; kingdom Pseudomonadati; phylum Pseudomonadota; class Alphaproteobacteria; order Hyphomicrobiales; family Rhizobiaceae; genus Shinella; species Shinella zoogloeoides. The sequence goes on along the minus strand of NZ_CP093528.1, from coordinate 3,050,092 downwards.
GAGGTCCGGCTGCACCTGGTTCAGCACTTCCAGAATCTCTTCCGGCGTCGACTTCACCTTGGCGAAGGCTTCCGGCGTCAGGCCGAGGTCCGACTTCAGCAGGAAGCCGGCAAGGTCCGGCAGCTCGCCGAGCTTGGAGATGCGCGACTGCGACAGCTTCAGGCCGTCGCGGATGCGGTTGTTCTCCATCGCCCATTCCAGCACGCGCTGCATGAAGTCTTCTTCCGTGAGCTGCTCGCGCAGCCACCGGCCGTTCAGCCAGTCGAGCTTCTGGATGTCGAAGATCGCACCGGCCTTGGAAAGGTTCTCCGGGTCGAACTTTTCGGCGAGCTGATCCATGGTCAGCAGTTCTTCGCCTTCGGATATCTGGATGAAGAACAGGCCGAGGAAGTTCATCAGCGCTTCCGGCAGGTAGCCGAGCGCCGAATAGTAGGAGATCGAGGTCGGGTTCTTGCGTTTCGAGAGTTTCGACTTGTCGTGATTGCGCATCAGCGACAGGTGCATGAAGACCGGCGGCTCGAGGCCGAGATATTGATAGATGAGGATGTGCTTGGGCACCGAGGCGAGCCATTCCTCGCCGCGCGCCACATGGGTGATCTTCATCATGTGGTCGTCGACCACGTTCGCCATGTGGTAGGTCGGCATGCCGTCGGCCTTCAGCAGGACCTGCATGTCGACCGCATCCCACGGAATCTCCACCGGGCCGTAGACGCCGTCGACGAACTTGCACGAGCCCTCGGCCGGGATCTTCATGCGCACGACATGCGGCTCGCCGGCGTCGACGCGCTTCGTCACTTCCTCGGCGGAAAGGTGGAGGCACAGGCCGTCGTATTTCGGCGGCTTGCCGGCGGCGCGCTGCGCCTCGCGCATCTGCTCCAGCCGCTCGGGCGTGCAGAAACACTTGAAGCCGTGGCCGTTCGCGACGATCTTGTCGACATAGGGACGATAGATGTCCTTGCGGTCGGACTGGCGGTAGGGACCGTAGGGGCCGCCGATATCAGGGCCTTCCGACCATTCCAGGCCACACCATTTCAGCGCGTCCAGCACCTTCTGCTCGAATTCCGGCGTCGAACGCGTGGCGTCCGTATCCTCGATGCGCAGGATGAAGGTGCCGTTGTTCTTCTTGGCGAAGAGGTAGTTGAACAGCGCGATATAGGCGGTGCCGACATGCGGCTCGCCGGTCGGAGAGGGTGCGATGCGGACGCGAACGCCGGAAGTGCTCATGGGTTGGGCCTGTCTTGACATTTCAGGAGGGGAGAGCCCGGTTTCTCGCCGTTTCGAATGGCGGCAAAAGGCTATCCATTGGGCTGGGTGAGACCATATTCAGCCCGGCGCGTCAAGAAAAACTCAGGCTCCGCCTACTGCACCGGCCAGACGGCGAGCAGCGCCGGCACGCTGACGATGACGATGAGGAACGAAAGCGGCAGGCCGACGCGCGGATAGTCGGCGAATTTGTAGCCGCCCGGGCCCATGACCAGCGTGTTGCACTGGTGGCCGACGGGGGTGAGGAAGTCGCAGCCCGCGCCGATCGCCACGGCCATCAGGAAGGCCTCCGGCTTGTAGTGCAGCGCGCTTGCGAAACTCGCGGCGATGGGCGCCATCACAAGCACCGTCGCGGCATTGTTGAGGAAGGGTGTCACCGCCATGGCGGTCAGCAGAATGAGCGCCAGCGCGCCGAAGGGAGGCAGGTGCACCGCGATGGCGCCGAGCCAGCCGGCGATGAGTTCGCTCGCGCCCGTCGTGCGCAGGCTGTCGGAAACGGGGATGAGCGCGGCGAGCATCACGAGGATCGGCCCGTCCAGCGCCGCATAGGCCTCGCGCAGCGGCACGGCGCGGAACAGCACCATGGCGACTGCAGCGGCGAAGAAGCCTGTCGCGACCGGCACGAGGCCGAGCGCAGTGGAGGCCATGGCCGCGATCAGCACCAGAACCGGGATGATCGCCTTGCGCGGCGCGCCGAGCAGGATTTCGCGCTGGGCGAGGGGCAGCAGGCCGAGTTCGGGCAGCAGAGTCGGCAGCGTGCGGTTGTTGCCTTGCACCACGATCACGTCACCGGGGCGAAGGCGCACCTCGGAGAGCTTTTCGCGCAGGCGCTGGCCCTGCCGGCTGACGGCGAGCAGGTTGATGCCGTAGGAATGGAACAGCGCGATGGAGCGGGCGGAAATGTCGATGAGGCGGGATTCGTTGCCGACGACGGCCTCGATGGCGCTGATCTCGCCGGCCTCTCCGCGCCCGGCACGGATCGGCCGGCCGGAGAGCGTGAGGCCGGCGGCGGAGACGACCTTGTCGAGCGCGCCGGCCGTGCCTTCCATCAGGATCGTATCGTCTTCCAGCAGGCGCACGTCCGGCAGCGGGGTCAAGTGGACATGGCCGCGGATGATGGAGGTCGCGATGACGTCGCCGTCGCCGTTGCGCAGGACCTCGTTGAGAGACTTGCCGATGGCGGGCGAGCCGTCCAGCACCGTGGCGTCGGAGGAATAGGCGGCCGCCTCCAGCGATTCCTCGATGCTGGCGTTCTTGTTGGTGCGTTCCGGCACGATGCGGTTGAACAGCAGCAGGAAGAGGATGCCGCACACCGTCAGCGTCGCGCCGACAGGTGTGAAGTCGAACATGGTGAAGCTCTCGCCGGTGATTTCCTGGCGAAGGCGCGAGACGACGATGTTGGGCGAGGTGCCGATCTGGGTCATCAGGCCGCCGAGGAGGGCGGCGAAGGCCATCGGCATCAGGAATTTTGAGGCGGGCGTGCCGGATTTGCGGGCGAACTGGAAGGCGAGCGGCATCATGATGGCGAGCGCGCCGATATTCTTGATGAAGGCCGAGAGAACCGCGACCGAGACCAGCAGCAGCGCGAGCTGGCTGCGCCCGGAGGTGAGGTTCGGGAAGAAGCGCTTGACCGCGAGATTGACGATGCCGGAGCGGGCGACGGCCGCGCTCACCATCAGGGCGCTGCCGACGATGATGACGATATCGTCGGAAAATCCTGAAAACGCCCTGTCGAAAGGCACGATGCCGACGGCGAGCGCCAGAATCAGCGAACAGCAGGCGACGAGATCGTAGCGGAACCTTCCCCAGATGAACGCCGCCATCATCAACCCGATGACGATGAAGGCGGAGGTCTGCTCAAGGGTCATATGTCGGTCCATGCGAGGGGGCTATGCTCGGCATGAATGCCCTTGAGGCCCTGCCGGTTCCGCCGCGCACGACGCAACCCCCAAAACTTTCACGGAACAATCCACCCGCCTTTAGGTTTGCCAAGAGAAGGCGGGCCGTGTCAACCGGACGCGACGGAGATGGAGAATGCGGGGATTTTTCCGGTTTCTTCCCGTGGCCAACGAAACGGCAGTCGAGCTTCTCACCCGTCCGGCTCGTCTTCGGAAGCTTTCAAAACGAAACCGGCGGGGCCTTTGCCCCGCCGGTGCCGGTTTCAGTGGCCCGCGTCCTTGCTCTTCTGCCGCGCGTTGCGCGAGATGATGTTCAGCACTTCCACGAGCGCCGAGAAGGCCATGGCGGCGTAGATATAGCCCTTCGGTACATGGAAGCCCATGCCCTCGGCGATCAGCGTCGTGCCGATCATCAGAAGGAAGGAGAGGGCCAGCATGACGATCGTCGGGTTGCGCTCGATGAAGTTGGCGAGCGGGGTTGCCGCCAGCAGCATGACCGTGACGGCGGCAAGGACCGCGACGACCATGATCGGCAGGTGCGGTGTCATGCCGACGGCGGTGATGATGCTGTCGATGGAGAAGACGAGGTCGAGGATCAGGATCTGGCCGATGGCGGATGCGAAGCTCGTCGCGACTGCGCCGCCCACCATGTCTTCCTTGTGATCGACGGGATCGACATTGTGGTGGATTTCCTTGGTCGCCTTCCAGACGAGGAAGAGGCCGCCGGCGATCAGGATCATGTCCTTCCACGAGTAACCGTGGCCGAAAAGCTCGAAGACCGGATTGGTGAGCTTGACGATCCAGGCGATGGTGCCGAGCAGCGCGAGGCGCATGATGAGCGCCAGGCCGATACCGATGCGGCGGGCCTGGACCCGGTGCTCGGGGGGCAGCTTGTTCGTCAGGATCGAGATGAAGATGAGGTTGTCGATACCGAGAACGACTTCCATCACGACGAGCGTGACGAGCGCGATCCAGGCGGCCGGGTCTTGCATGAGCGCAAGAATGCTGTCCATCCGGTCTTTCCCTTCATGAATACGGCGGAGAATGGACTTCCGTATTTATGCAGAAATCGGCCGCTGGCAAGCCGGCCGGGCGCGCTGGCCGGCCATATCACGATTTCGTCATCTGATCCGCCTGCTCTCAGGGCTTTGCGCCGTAGGCGGCAAGGAAGACTCGGATGGCGGACGCGATGTTCTTCTCGATGACGGCGGGGGAGGGAACTTCCTCCATGGAGCCGAAGATGCGCGGCTTGAAGAGGCCGACGGTCGTCAACTCGATGTACTGCTTGGCGGCCTGGGCGGTGTCGTCGCAGACGAGGATGCCGGCCGCGACCTGCCGGTCGAGATAGTCTTGCAGCACCGAGACGGGGTTGATCGGCGTCGCGGAGAAGAAGCGGCTGCAGAGCGTCGGCAGGCGATGGTTGGCGGCGATGACCATGCGCATGGCGCGGATCGTCTGGTCGGCCGTCATGTGCGTGGCGAAGAGCGTGCCGAAACCGTGCAGCGTCTCGCCGATCGGCTTGTTGCCGTCGAGGGCATGGCGGACCGTTTCGGTGATGCGGCCGCGCTCGCGCTCGATCATGTAGCCGAAAAGGTCTTCCTTGTTCTCGAAATAGACGTAGATCGTGCCCTTGGAAACGCCGGCCGCGCGCGTGATGTCGTTCATGCTGGCGGCCTCGAAGCCCTGTTCCATGAACACACGCTTTGCTCCGTCGAGGATCTGCTCGCGCTTGGCGGGATCCTCTCCGGCGGCGCGGCGGCCCGTCTGCGGGCCGGCCATCGGGTCTTCGGTCGTCGGCATTTCCATTTTCGCGTTCGAAACCTCGCATGAACCATTTCGAACCGGCTGGTTCGATTTACTCTTGATATGCGGGAGAAATGGGTCTATGTCAAATCGAACCGAACGGTTCAGTTCGAAAATCTACCTCAGAGAATGGTGGCATGCGCATGTCGACTTCCCACGGCGCCGGCACGGCGAAGGTTCGTCCGGTCAACGATGATTTCGAAGCCGAGACGGCCGAGGCGCAACCTGCGGAAGCGGCGCCTGTCGCAGCCGTCGCCCCCCCTGAGAAGAAGAAGGGCGGCCGTCGCCTGATGCTGCCGGTGGTGGGCGCCGTGTTGCTCGCCGCCGCCGGCTGGTACGGCTACCAGTGGTGGACGCACGGCCGCTTCATGATCTCGACGGACGACGCCTATATCGAGGGCGACATCGCCTCCATCTCGCCCAAGGTCTCCGGCTATGTCGCGGCCGTGAACGTCGTTGCCAACCAGACGGTCAAGGCCGGCGATCCGCTCGTCACGCTGGACGACGGCGACTACCGTCTCGCCCGCGAGCAGGCCGAGGCCCAGATATCCACGCAGAAGCTCGCGCTGGGCCGCATCGACGCGCAGATCGACGGCGCGAAGGCAAGCCTTGCCCAGGCCGAAGCCCAGAAGGCCGCCTATCAGGCCGCCCTCGGCGGCGCGGAAGTGGCAGAGAAGCGCGCCAAGGAGTTGAACGCGAAGGCCGTCGGCACCGCCGCCTCGCTCGACAGCGCCAGCGTGGCGCTCGACCAGGCCCGGGCCAACCTCGTCGGCGCGGACGCCAATATCGTTTCGGCCAAGGCGAATATCGCGGTTCTTCAGGCCCAGCGCGCCGAATCCGAAAGCGCCGTGCGCACCCTGGAGCTTGCCCGCGACAAGGCCGTGCGCGACCTCGGCTTCACCGTGCTGAAGGCGCCCTATGACGGCATCGTCGGCAATGTCTCCGTGCAGGTCGGCGACCTCGTGTCGGCCGGCCAGCGCCTTGCTGCGCTGGTGCCGGTGACCGAGCTTTATGTCGAGGCGAACTTCAAGGAAACGCAGATCGCCCATCTCGTGCCCGGCTCGAAGGTGCACCTGCATGTCGATGCCTACGAGGATGACGATATCCTCGGCACGGTGCAGTCTATCGCGCCGGCCTCCGGTTCGGTCTTCTCGCTGCTGCCGGCGGAAAACGCCACGGGCAATTTCACCAAGGTCACGCAGCGCGTGCCGGTCCGTATCGCCCTGCCGAAGGAGGCCCTGGACAGCGGCAAGCTGCGCGCCGGCCTCAGCGTCGTCGTCGAGGTCGACAGCCGCACGGCGCCCGCGCAGTAAGGTCTCTCCAGTAAAGGAGCGCGGGCTATGGCCGCGACCGCTCAACCGACAGCCGGCGCCTTCATCGCGCCCGCGCAGTCCGACAAGGTTCCCGTCCGCCGCGTCGTCGCGTTCTTCGCGATGGTCTTCGGCATGTTCATGTCGATCCTCGACATCCAGATCGTCTCTGCCTCACTGTCGGAAATCCAGGCCGGCCTCGGCGCGGGCGCGGACGAGATCGCCTGGGTGCAGACCTCCTACCTGATCGCCGAAGTGATCATGATCCCGCTGTCGGGCACGCTGGCGCGCATCGTGTCCACGCGCATCCTGTTCAGCTTCTCCGCCGCCGGCTTCACCATCGCCAGCGCCCTTGCCGCGACCGCGACGAATATCGACCAGATGATCGTCTATCGCGCCATCCAGGGCTTCATCGGCGGCGGCATGATTCCCTCGGTCTTCGCGGCGGCCTTCACCATCTTCCCGCCCTCGAAGCGCTCCGTCGTCTCGCCGATGATCGGTCTCGTCGCCACGCTCGCCCCCACCATCGGCCCGACGGTCGGCGGCTATCTCAGCCATGCCTTCTCCTGGCACTGGCTGTTCCTCGTCAACGTCATCCCCGGCATCATCGTCACGGTCCTCACCTTCAACCTGATCGACTTCGACAAGCCGGAATTCAGCCTGATGAAGCGTTTCGACTGGTGGGGCCTCGCCTCCATGGCGGTCTTCCTCGGCTCGCTCGAATATGTGCTGGAAGAGGGCAACAACAAGGACTGGTTCAGCGACGAACATATCGTGATGGGCACCATCGCCATCGTGGTCGGCGCGACGGTGTTCTTCTGGCGGGCCTTCAAGGTGCCGTTCCCCGTGGTGGACCTGCGCGCCTTCTCCAACCGCAACTTCGCCTTCGGCTCGATCTTCTCCTTCGTCATGGGCATCGGCCTTTACGGCCTCACCTATCTCTATCCGCTCTACCTCGCGCATATCCGCGGCTACGATTCGCTGATGATCGGCGAGACCATGTTCGTCTCGGGTCTCGCCATGTTCTTCACCGCGCCGATTGCCGGCATGATGTCGTCGCGGCTCGATCCGCGCTTCATGATGATGATCGGTTTTGCCGGCTTTGCGCTCGGCACCTGGCTGATGACGCAGCTCACCGCCGACTGGGACTTCTACGAGCTGCTCGCGCCGCAGATCCTGCGCGGCGTCTCTCTGATGATCTGCATGGTGCCAATCAACAACGTGGCGCTCGGCACGCTGCCGCCGGACCGTATCCGCAACGCGTCGGGCCTCTTCAACCTGATGCGCAATCTCGGCGGGGCCGTGGGCCTTGCGGTCATCAACACCCTCCTTACCCAGCGCTCGCAGGAACATTACCTGCGCCTTTCCGAGCATGTGCAGTGGGGCAATCCGGTGGCCGTTGAGCAGCTCCGCAACATCGCCTCGAATTTCGACGCTCACGGCCTCGACGGTTCGACGATCGCCATCAAGCAGATGGCCGGCATGGTGCAGCAACAGGCCTATGTCCTGTCCTTCATCGATATCTTCTTGCTGTTGACGGCGCTCTTTGCGACGCTCGTCGTCTGCGCCTTTGCGATCAGCAAGCCGCAGTCGGGCGTCGGTGGGGGCGGTGGGCACTGAGCCGTTGCCGGGGCCTCTTGCCGCGGCCCCGGTCCGTCCGCAGAATGGATGCGTGACCGATGCCCGGAGGCCCGCATGCCGTTCAGTCCCACCCGCCGCCGTTTTCTGACCGCCGCCGGAGGGCTGTCGCTGGCCTTTCCGTTCTTCCGGGGTATCGCCCGGGCGCAGCACCCCGCGACGGACGCGACCTTCCTGTTTTCCTGCGATGTGCATGCCTGCCTCGTCTCCGCGGACGGCCTCAGCCCGAATTGCGCCGACGAGGGCAAGACGGATGCGGCGCTGCTGCGCCATGTCGCGGCGCTGAACGGCGTCGGCGGCCGCCTCTGGCCGGCGGAGATCGACGGCAGGCCGACCGGGCTTGCCGGTGCCGGAAAGCCCATCGCGACCCCGCTCGGCCTGGTGCTCGGTGGCGACATGACGGACGATGGCGGCGGGCAGGTGCGCGTGCCGGGCGAGGGGCGGCAGCTCCAGCAGTTCGCCAGCCGCTATCAGCAGGGCGTCGGGCCGGACCGGGTGCACTATCCTGTCTATAACGGCCTCGGCAACCACGATCTCGACCAGGACGGCGTGCCGCCGCATGTCGACTGGTATCGCCGCGAGCTGCGCGACTATGTCGAGTTGAACCACCGCTCCACCGTCTTCTACAAGGCGCCGGTGCCGGTGACGAACTACGATCTCGATTCCGACAACTATTCCTGGGACTGGGGCGGCCTGCACCTCATTCAGCTCCAGCGCTTCGGCGGCGACGACACCAGGGGCGCGATCAGCGGCCTGCCCTGGCTCAGGCAGGACCTTGCCACCTATGCCGCCGACGGCCGGCCCGTCGTGCTCTTCCAGCATTACGGCTGGGACGGCTTCTCCACCGAGCATTGGGACCCGGCGGCAAAAACCTTCGATGCCACGGGCGCCGGCCCGGCGCACTGGTGGAGCGAGGAGGAGCGCGCCGGCCTGCTGGCCGCGCTCAAGGGCTACAATGTCGTCGGCATCTTCCACGGCCACGAGCACCCGACGCCGATGATCTACACTCACGAGGGCTATGACATCTTCAAGCCCGTCGCCGCCTTCATGGGCGGTCTGGCGCTGGTGCGCGTCACCGATGCATTCATGGATGTCGTGCTCGCGCGCGCCGGTGAAAACCCCGCCGACCTCGTCTTCACTCACGCCTTTAGCAAGCGTCTCCAGCCCTGAGGAGACGGTCCCCAGGCCGATCGTGAAAATTTCTGATTTACGTACATCAAAAATTCCTCTAAGGGTCTCGCCACGGAGGAACGATGAGACCCACGGTGCACGATATTGCCGCCAAGGCGGGCGTCAGCCTCGCCACGGTCGATCGCGTCCTGAACGATCGGCCCGGCGTGCGGGGCGTCACCCGCGCGAGGGTGGAGGCGGCCATCGCGGCGCTCGGCTATGTGCGGGACGTCGCGGCGGCGAACCTTGCCAAGAGCCGGGTCTATCCGCTCGTCTTCATCCTGCCGGAAGGCGACAACCCCTTCATGCGCGGGCTTGAGGCGGAGGTGCGTCGGGCGGGCCTGCATTCCGCCGCCGAGCGCACGCAGCTTTCCGTGATGACGGTGCCCGCCTTCGATGGAGCGGCGCTGGCAAGGGCCATCGACACGGCGATTGCCGGCGACGTCGCGGGCATCGCGGCCGTCGCGGTGGATACACCGGAGGTCTCCGTCGCCATCGCCCGGGCGCAGGAAGCCGGCATTCCCTTCGTCACGCTCGTTTCCGACCTCGCCGGCTCCGGCCGCGATCATTTCGTCGGCGTCGACAATATCGCCGCTGGCCGCACCGCCGGCAGCCTGATGGGCCGTTTCCTCGGTGCAAGGCCCGGTCCCGTCGCCGTGCTTGCCGGTTCCATGCGTGTGCGCGACCATGGCGAGCGCCTCGAAGGCTTTCTCGCCGCCATGTCGGCGATGCTGGAAGCGCGCGTCATCCTGCCCGTGCTGGAAGGGCAGGACGATCCGCACCTCTCCCTCAGGCTGATCGCCGATTGCCTTGCCAATGTGCCGGATCTTGCCGGCGTCTACAGCCTCGGCGCCGGCAATCGCGGCCTCGTCGAGGCTCTTTCGGTCGGGAACAGGGGCGATCTCTGCGTGATCGTGCACGAACTCACTGCCGAGACCCGCGCGGCGCTGCGGGACGGCTTCATCGATGTCGTGCTCAATCAGGATGCCGGCCATGAAGTGCGGAGCGCCATCCGCGTGCTGCGCGCCAAGGCGGACGGTCTGCCGGTGAATGCCGCGCAGGAGCGCATCCGTCTCGATATCTTCATCAAGGACAACCTCCCGGCCGGCCCGGACGAGGACAATTAGGAGGCAGACATGTATCTCGGGATCGATCTCGGCACGTCGGGTGTGAAAGCCATGCTGATCGATGCGGACCAGCGGGTCGTCGGCTCGGCCTCCGGCAGGGACGTCGTGACCGCGCGGCCTCATGCCGGCTGGTCGGAGCAGGACCCGGCCGACTGGATCCGTGCGACGGAGGAGGCGGTCGCCGCCCTTCGCGCCGCCCATCCCGCCGAATTCTCGGCCGTGCGCGGCATCGGCCTTTCCGGCCATATGCATGGCGCGACGCTGGTCGATGCTGATGACCGGGTGCTGCGCCCCTGCATCATGTGGAACGATACCCGCAGTCACCGGGAGGCCGCCGCGCTCGACGCCGATCCGCGCTTCAGAAAAATCACCGGCAACATCGTCTTTCCCGGTTTCACCGCGCCCAAGCTGGCCTGGGTGAAGAACAACGAGCCGGATATCTTCGCGAAGGTTCGCCGGGTGCTGCTGCCCAAGGATTATCTCCGCCTCTGGCTTGCCGGCGAGCATCTCTCCGAGATGTCGGATTCCGCCGGCACCTCCTGGCTCGACACCGGCGCGCGAAAGTGGTCCGCTGAATTGCTGGCCGCGACCGATCTCGACGAGCGGCAGATGCCGGGCCTCGTCGAGGGAACCGAACCGGCCGGCATCCTGCGGGCCGAGCTTGCCGCGAAATGGGGTCTCGGCGCGGGTATCGTCATTGCCGGCGGGGCCGGGGACAATGCGGCTTCGGCCTGCGGCATGGGCACGGTGCGCGAGGGCACGGCCTTCGTTTCGCTGGGCACGTCCGGTGTGCTCTTCGCCGCCAATGCCAGCTACCTGCCGAACCCGGAAAGCGCCGTGCACGCCTTCTGCCACGCGCTGCCGGGCACCTGGCACCAGATGGGCGTCATCCTTTCCGCCACCGATGCGCTCAACTGGCACTCCCGCGTCACCGGCGCTTCCGCCGCGGACCTTACGCAGGAAATCGGCGATGCGCTGAAAGCGCCCTCCAGCGTGACCTTCCTGCCCTATCTTTCGGGCGAGCGCACGCCGTACAACGATGCCGCCATCCGTGGCGCCTTCCTCGGTCTCGGTCACGAGAGCGGCCGTCCGGTTCTGACGCAGGCAGTGCTGGAGGGGGTGTCCTTTGCGCTCCGCGACAATCTCGAAGCCCTGAAATCCGCCGGCACGCGGTTGTCCCGCGTCACCGCCATCGGCGGCGGCTCGCGCTCGCGCTACTGGTTGAAGTCCATCGCGACGGCCCTGGACCTGCCTGTCGATCTGCCGGCTGACGGCGATTTCGGTGCGGCCTTCGGCGCCGCCCGCCTCGGCCTCATTGCCGCGACCGGCGCGAACCCGGTAGACGCGTTGACCGCACCCGCCACCGCCGAGACCATCGAACCCGAGGCCGCGCTCACCGCCGCCTATGAGGACGCCTATCAGCGCTACCGCCGCCTCTATCCGGCGATCCGCGCCGCCTACTGATCAACGAACCCAAGAGGAGACATCCATGGCCACCGGCTTCTTCGGCGATATCGCCAAGATCAAATACGAAGGTCCCGAGAGCACCAATCCGCTCGCCTTCCGTCACTACAATCCCGACGAGATCGTCATGGGCAAGCGCATGGAGGATCATCTGCGCTTTGCCGTGGCCTATTGGCACACCTTCGTCTGGCCGGGCGGCGACCCCTTTGGCGGCCAGACCTTCGAGCGCCCGTGGTTCGAGGATACGATGAAGGCCGCGAAACTGAAGGCCGATGTCGCCTTCGAGTTCTTCCAGCTTCTCGGCGTGCCCTTCTACTGCTTCCACGATGCCGACGTGCGCCCGGAAGGCAAGGACTTCGTCGAAAACACGAAGAATCTCAATGAGATCGTCGACTACTTCGCCGAAAAGCAGGCCGCGACGGGCGTCAAGCTGCTCTGGGGCACGGCGAACCTCTTCTCCAACCGCCGCTACATGGGCGGTGCGGCGACCAATCCGGACCCGGACGTCTTCGCCTTCGCTGCTGCGACGGTGAAGACCTGCATCGACGCGACGCACCGCCTCGGCGGCGACAACTACGTGCTCTGGGGCGGCCGCGAAGGCTACGAGACCCTGCTCAACACCAATCTCGGCCAGGAGCTGGACCAGCTCGGCCGTTTCGTCAACATGGTGGTGGAGTACAAGCACAAGATCGGCTTCAAGGGCGCGATCCTCATCGAGCCGAAGCCGCAGGAGCCGACCAAGCACCAGTACGACTACGATGTCGCCACGGTTTACGGCTTCCTGAAGAAGTACGGCCTGGAAAACGAGGTGAAGCTCAATATCGAGCAGGGTCATGCCATCCTCGCCGGCCACTCCTTCGAGCATGAGCTGGCGCTCGCCAATGCGCTCGGCATCTTCGGCTCGATCGACATGAACCGCAACGACTACCAGTCCGGCTGGGATACCGACCAGTTCCCCAACAATGTGCCGGAAATGGCGCTGGCCTATTATCAGGTCCTCGCCGGCGGTGGCTTCACCACGGGCGGCACCAATTTCGACGCCAAGCTGCGCCGCCAGTCCATCGACCCGGCCGATCTGCTCATCGGCCATATCGGTGGCATGGATTGCTGCGCACGCGGCGTGAAGGCGGCGGCGAAGATGATCGAGGACAAGGCGCTCTCCGGCCCGCTCGCCGAGCGCTATGCCGGCTGGCAGAAGTCTGAGGCACAGAAAATCCTCTCCGGCGGCTCCTCGCTGGAAGCGCTGGAGGCCTATGTGCTCGGCGGCAACGTCAATCCCCAGCCGCGCTCCGGCCGGCAGGAGTTCCTGGAAAACGTGGTCAACCGCTACGTTTGATCCGCTGCCGTCTCGGGCAATTCCTGGGGGCGCCTTCGGGCGCCCTTTTTCGTTGCGCAAGAGAAACAGCGTCCTCACGTAACGGAAGATATACTTTTCATGATGCCGAATACATCGGATTCATTTGGTATTGATTGGTATTATCTATATCAATAAGCGCCACTTAGCATATAAAATCGAATAAAATTTGCCCTTCGTCAATTTTTAGCGAAGTATTGCCTGCGTATTTACAGTGTTTGTTTACCGTCCCCTGCAAAAAATCGCCACAGACCGAAGGCTGGGATCCTGATTCGGGACTTGCGTCAGTCGCCAACCCAACTGCAGAGGATTTGCCCGATGTCGGCGCAGGATGCCAAGACCCAGCAACTGAACGAGCGTCTCCAGTTCGTCGATTTCGACGCTGGCCAGCGCGAGGCGCTGAAGCGGGCGCTGCCCACCATTGCGGCCTCGCTCGACGGCGCGCTGGACACTTTTTACGGCAAGGCCCGCACCACGCCGGAAACCGCTCGCTTCTTCGCCAACGAGGCGCACATCCAGAGCGCCAAGGGCCGGCAGGTCAAGCACTGGGAAGTGATCGCCTCGGCGAAATTCGATACGCACTATGTCGATGCCGTGACCACCATCGGCAAGACGCATGCCCGCCTCGGCCTGGAGCCGCGCTGGTATATCGGCGGCTACGCGCTGATCCTCGAAGCCATCGTCGACAGTGTCATCAGGAAGCATCTCGAGGGCTTCCTCTACCGCAAGAAGGCGGAGGCGCTGGGCGAGGAGATCACCGCCATCGTCAAGGCGGCGCTGGTCGACATGGACTATGCGATCTCGGTCTATCTCGACGCCCTCCAGGAGGAGCGTGAGAAATCCGAGGCCGAGCGGCAGGCTTTGAACGCCCAGCAGGAAGAGGCCCTGAACGCGATCGACACCTCGCTCAACCGTCTCGCCGGCGGCGATCTCACCGCTTCCATCGCCAAGCCGCTCGCCCCGCAGTTCGAGCGCCTGCGCTCCAATTTCAATGCCGCCATCGAGAAACTGGACGACACGCTCGGTGCCATCGTGACGGCGGCGGACGACGCGGCGGGCAATTCCGGCGAACTCGTCCACGCCACTGACGATATGGCCAAGCGCACCGAGCAGCAGGCGGCGTCGCTGGAAGAGACGGCCGCCGCCGTCGAGGAGATCACCACGATTTCCCGCGAGGCCGCCAGCCGCGCCGAAGAGGCGCGCCGCGTCGTCGGCAGCGCGACGGAGGAGGCCAAGCGGTCCGGCACGATCGTCGAGCAGGCGGTCACCGCCATGGGCGCCATTCAGGAATCTTCCGGCAAGATCACCCAGATCATCGGCGTCATCGACCAGATTTCCTTCCAGACCAATCTCCTCGCCCTCAATGCCGGCGTGGAGGCCGCCCGGGCCGGTGAGGCCGGCAAGGGCTTTGCGGTCGTTGCCCAGGAAGTGCGGGAACTGGCGCAGAAGTCCGCCGAGGCGGCCAAGGAGATCAAGGCGCTGATCGACAAGTCCTTCGAGGATGTGCAGCTTGGTGTGTCGCTGGTGCACAAGACGGGCGAGGCGCTGCACCATATCGGCGAGCAGGTCGTGCATATCAACGGCCATATCGACGCCATCGCCAGCTCCGCCCGCGAACAGTCGGCCGGTATCGCCGAGATCAACACGGCCGTCGGCAGCATGGACCAGATGACCCAGCAGAATGCCGCGATGGTCGAGCAGACCAACGCCGCCACGCACAACCTCATGAAGATCAGCACGACGCTGAAGGGGCTGGTGGATCGCTTCACGGTTTCGGCGGAACGCAGCCAGCAGGCGGCGAGACCGGCGCAGCGGTGGTACGGGTGACGTTGCCCTTCGAGGCTCGCCCCTCACCCTAACCCTCTCCCCGCAGGCGGGGAGAGGGGGCTTGCCCTAGGTAACGTTGAGGTCTGGAGAAACTGCCGCGGCATCTCTCCTTCTCCCCGCTTGCGGGGAGAAGGTGGCCGGCAGGCCGGATGAGGGGGATGCCCGGTAGGGCGGAGTTCGCCCTACCGCTTCAAGAACCGCCGCGCCGGCATCGATACCGAATTGCGCACGATGAGATCCGGCCGCAGCAATATCTCCGCCTCCGGCGGCTCGCTCCCCGAAAGAAGTTCCAGCAGCAGGGCCATCGAGCGCTTGCCGATGGCGGTGCGTGGCTGGCGGATCGTGGTGAGCGAGGGCGTCATGAAGGTCGCCTGCGGCACGTCGTCGAAGCCGGTCACGGAAAAATCGGTCGGAATGTCGTAGCCGCGCGCGCCGAGGCCGATCATCACCCCGATGGCCGTCTGGTCGTTTACGCACATGAAGGCGCTCGGCAGCGTGTCGCGCATGAAGAGCTGCTCGAGCGCGAGGCGCCCGCTCTCGATGGTGCCGTCCCCCTCCAGCACGATGCGCTCGCCGACGGGCACGCCGGCGGCGTCCAGCCCCTCGTCATACCCCTGCCGGCGGCGGCTGTAGGCGAGGCGCGTGCGCGAATCGCCGACGAAGGCGATCTTGCGGTGCCCTTCCGCGATCAGCAGGTCGACCGCCTTGCGCGCGCCCTCGATGTCGTCGACGCCGACATAGGGGATGCCGCCGTTATAGACCGGCTCGAAGACGCCGACGCTGGGCGGCAGGCGCGCCGTCATGCTCTGGTGGCCGAAGGGCAGGATGCCGGTGAAGAGGATCAGTCCCGCCGCCTGGCTCGAATTCAGGAACTTCAGATATTCCAGCCCGCGCTGCGGGTCGTTCTGCGTATGGCCGATCAGAATGCCGTAGCCATGCGCGCGCGCCTCGTTTTCCAGACCGACGAGGATGTTGGAGAAGTTCGGGTCGCCGATATCGGGCGCCACGACCAGGATCATGTTCGACCGGCCGAGGCGCAGGCTGCGCGCCATCGCATTGGTCGTGTAGCCGGTGATGGCGATGGCCTGGTTGACCTTCAGCCGCGTCGAGTTCGCCACCTTCTCCGGCGTGTGGATCGCCCGCGAGACGGTCGCGATCGAGACCTGCGCGATCCGCGCGACATCCTCGATCGTGGCAGGGCTGGACGTCGACAAACTGGCTCTCACTTAGCGGTGGCAGGTCCGGAAAGCGGCCCGGAACCGCGTCAAACAAACGAAGTGCGGGGACACTACACAGACTGCTCCAAGGGTCAAACGGCGCTTGGTGAAAATTCCTGATATCCCACGATGTAAACCTTTACATGATTGGTGTAAAGGTTTACATCATGCTCAAGCGGTCGAGGAGCCGCAGGGAGGAAATCGATGAATCCGGACGCTGCCGACGGGGCTCCCGTCGTTCTTGCCGCACGCCGCATAGCCAAGTCATTCAATGGCGTGCAGGTGCTGTTCAGCGTCAATTTCGAGCTTCGCGCCGGCGAGATCCATGCCCTCATGGGCGAGAACGGCGCCGGCAAGTCGACGCTGGTGAAGATCCTCTCCGGCTTCGAGCAGCCGACATCCGGCGAGATATTGCTGG
Source organism: Shinella zoogloeoides (assembly GCF_022682305.1). Taxonomy (NCBI): domain Bacteria; kingdom Pseudomonadati; phylum Pseudomonadota; class Alphaproteobacteria; order Hyphomicrobiales; family Rhizobiaceae; genus Shinella; species Shinella zoogloeoides. Next base: position 3,033,603 of record NZ_CP093528.1, on the reverse strand, counting down.
ACGGCCAGCCGGTGAAGCTGCCGCCGAACGGACAGGCCGAGGCGCTCGGCATCGTCATCATCCACCAGGAATTCAACCTCGCCGAACATCTCACCGTCACCGAGAGCCTGTTCCTCGGTCGCGAGGTGACGCGCTTCGGCGTGCTCGACCGCAAGTTCATGCGCGCCGAGACGCGCCGCGTGCTCGACCAGCTCGGCTCCCATGTCGACGAGAACGCCCAGATCAGTTCGCTCTCCATCGCCGACAAGCAGATGGTGGAGATCGCCAAGGCCATCAGCCGCGATGCACGCATCATCTTCATGGACGAGCCGACCGCCGTCCTCTCCCGCGAGGAGACCAACTACCTCTTCCGTCAGGTGCGCAAGCTGCGCGAGAAGGGCACCTCCTTCGTCTTCGTCTCGCATAAGCTGGACGAGGTGATGGAACTGACCGACCGCGTCACGGTCCTGCGCGACGGGCAATGGGTGAAGACCGCACCGACCAGCATGCTCGATGGCGAATCCATCGCCCAGCTCATGGTCGGCCGCGAGCTTTCCAGCCTCTATCCGGCCAAGCAGGAGCCGAGCATCGACGAGGAGGTGGCACTCGCCGTCGAGGGCCTGTCGACGCACTATGTCAAGGATGCGAGCTTCGAGGTCCGCAAGGGCGAGATCCTCGGCTTCTCCGGTCTCATCGGCTCCGGCCGCACGGAGCTGATGGAAGCCGTCGCGGGCCTGCGGGCGCGCTCGGCGGGCGAGGTTACCGTGCGCGGCGAAAGCGTGCCGGGCGGTGACGTTCATGCCGCCAACCGCGTCGGCATCGCCTATATGACCAAGGACCGCAAGCATAAGGGCCTGCTCCTCAATTCGCGCATGACGGCGAACCTCACGCTGCAATCGCTGGAGAAGCATGGTAGCTACGGCTATCTCAGCCCGAAGAGCGAGGCCGCCGCGCTGGAACGCGCACGCCGTCGCTTCGATATCCGCGTGCGCGACGGGCGCGTCGTCGCCGGCCGCATGTCGGGCGGCAACCAGCAGAAACTGCTGCTCGCCAAGGTCATGGAGACCGAGCCGGACGTCATCATCATCGACGAGCCGACGCGCGGCATCGATGTCGGCACCAAGCAGCAGATCTACCATTTCATCTCGGCGCTCGCCCGCGACGGCAAGTCGATCATCGTCGTCTCCTCGGAGATGCCGGAGATCATCGGCCTGTGCACGCGCGTCGCCGTCATGCGGGAAGGGCGGATCGTCGGCATTCTCGAAGGCGAGGAGATCTCCGAGCAGGAGATCATGCGCTATTCGGCCGGCCTCAAGAAGAAGACCGCGGCCTGATCGCCGCCAGCACAACGAATTACGTCGGGGACGAACATGACGGAAGACGCAGTCGAAACGAAGCCGCGGGGCCGAAGCTGGCGGGATGTGGACCTGAGGGCCGTCGCGCCCTTCGCCGCGCTCGCGCTGCTCCTCATCGTCGGCGCGCTGGTGAATCCCAATTTCATCGGGATCAACAATCTCGCCAATGTCGCGACGCGCAGCGCCTTCATCGCGATCATCGCGGTCGGCGCGACCTTCGTCATCTCCTCCGGCGACCTTGATCTCTCGGTCGGCTCGATGGTGGCTTTCGTCGCCTCGCTCATGATCCTCTTCATGAATTCCGGCGTGATCGCCGATCCCGCCCTGATGCTCGCCACCGCTGTCGTGCTGACGGTCGTCATCGGCGGGGCCTGCGGCCTTGCCAACGGTCTCATCACCACGGTCGGCAAGATCGAGCCGTTCATCGCCACGCTCGGCACGATGGGCATCTATCGCGGCCTCACCACCTGGCTTTCGCAGGGCGGCGCGATCACGCTGCGCGAGCCGGAATTGCAGGCGATGTATCGCCCGGCCTATTTCGGCTACATCCTCGGCGTGCCGGTGCCGATCGTCGTCATTCTCGTCGTCACGGCCATCGCCGCCTTTATCCTCTACCGTACGCGCTACGGCCGCCATGTCGTGGCGGTCGGCTCGAACAGCGATGTCGCGCGCTATTCCGGCATTCCGGTCAATCGCGTGCGCACCATCGCCTTCGTCATCCAGGGCCTGTGCGTCGCCATCGCCGTTCTGCTCTACGTGCCGCGCCTCGGTTCCACCTCGGCCACCACCGGCATCCTGTGGGAATTGCAGGCCATCACCGCGGTCGTCGTCGGCGGCACGGCGCTGAAGGGCGGGGCGGGGCGTGTCTGGGGTACGATCTGCGGCGCCTTCATTCTCGAACTGGTCGGCAACATCATGCTGCTCTCCAACTTCATCAGCGAATATCTGATCGGGGCCATCCAGGGCGCGATCATCATCATTGCGATGCTCGTCCAGCGTTCGCTGGTGCGGAAGTCGTAGGACTAACCGGGTCAACGGGTCGCCCGGTCACGGAAATAGACCTGCTTTTGGGAGGAAACTCATGCGCAAGAAACTTTTGGGCCTGACGGTCGCCGCCATGGCGCTCATCGCCGGCGCCGTTCATGCAGAAGACAAGAAGGTGACGATCGGCGTGTCGATCCCGGCCGCCGACCACGGCTGGACCTCCGGCGTCGTCTACCATGCCGAGCGCGTCGCCAAGCTCCTGATGGAGCGCAACCCGGGCCTCAACGTCATCGTCAAGACGTCGCCCGATCCGGCAAGCCAGGCGAACGCCGTGCAGGACCTCGAGACGCAGGGCATTGATGCGCTCGTCATCCTGCCGACCGACCCGGATCCGCTCGTCAACGCCATCAAGGAAGTCAAGGGCAAGGGCACCTTCGTCGCGCTCGTCGACCGTGCGCCGAGCACCAACGACAATTCCGTGCGTGACCTCTATGTCGCCGGCAACAACTTCGCCCTCGGCCAGACGGCCGGCGAATACATCAAGACCACGACGCCGAACGCCGAGGTCGTCGTCATCCGCGGCATGGCGATCCCGATCGACCAGGAACGCCAGGACGGCTTCGACAAGGGTATCGAAGGCTCGGGCATCAAGATTCTGGACCGCCAGTACGGCAACTGGAATCGCGACGACGCCTTCAAGGTCATGCAGGATTATCTGACCAAGTATCCGAAGATCGATGTCGTCTGGACCCAGGACGACGACATGGCCGTCGGCGTCCTCCAGGCCATCGAGCAGGCCGGCCGCACGGACATCCAGTATGTCGTGGCCGGCGCCGGCTCGAAGGACATGATCAAGAAGGTCATGGACGGCGACAAGATGATCCCGGTCGACGTGCTCTATCCGCCGGCGATGATCGGCACCGCGCTCGAGATGACCGCCGCCAACTTCTACAGCCAGGTTCCGGTCCGCGGCGTCTATACCATCGACGCCACGCTGGTGACGAAGGACAACGCGAAGGACTTCTACTTCCCGGATTCCCCGTTCTGATCTGACAAAGAACGCCGCCCGGGCTTGATCGCCCGGGCGGCTTCCGTTCGAAGCCGGCTTTTCACATTGCCGGGGCCTGCAAAGGCCTATAGCTTTCCACGCGCTGCGGTACGTACCGCAAAACATCATCGACTGGCCGCGTGATCGGTCAGCCCCATGGGAGGACGCCGAAAATGAAGACGATCAAAGGCCCCGGCCTGTTTCTCGCGCAGTTCGCGGGCGATGCCGCGCCGTTCAATTCCTGGGACGCGATCACCAAATGGGCGGCCGATATCGGCTACAAGGGCGTACAGGTCCCGAGCTGGGATGCGCGCCTCATCGACCTGAAGAAGGCGGCGGAATCCAAGGCCTATTGCGATGAATTCGCCGGCAAGGCGCGCGAGAACGGCGTCGAGATCACCGAGCTTTCCACGCATCTGCAGGGACAGCTCGTCGCCGTGCATCCCGCCTATGACGAGGCCTTCGACGGCTTTGCGGCGCCCGAAGTGCGCGGCAATCCGAAGGCCCGGCAGGCTTGGGCCGTCGAGCAGGTGAAGATGGCGCTGACGGCGTCGCGCAATCTCGGCCTCGATGCCATGGCCAGCTTCTCCGGCGCGCTCGCCTGGCCCTTCGTCTACCCCTGGCCGCAGCGTCCGGCCGGTCTCGTCGAGACGGCCTTCGACGAACTCGCGAAACGCTGGAAGCCGATCCTCGACCATGCCGAGGATAACGGCGTCGACATCTGCTACGAGATCCATCCGGGTGAGGACCTGCACGACGGCATCACCTATGAGATGTTCCTGGAGCGCACCGGCAACCATGCCCGCGCCTGCATGCTCTACGATCCCTCGCACTATGTCCTTCAGTGCCTCGACTATCTCGACAATATCGACATCTACAAGGACCGCATCCGCATGTTCCATGTGAAGGATGCCGAGTTCAACCCAACCGGCCGGCAGGGCGTCTATGGCGGCTACCAGGGCTGGGTCAACCGCGCCGGCCGCTTCCGCTCGCTCGGCGACGGCCAGGTCGATTTCGGCGCCGTCTTCTCCAAGATGGCCGCCAACGACTTTGCCGGCTGGGCCGTGGTCGAATGGGAATGCGCGCTGAAGCATCCGGAAGACGGCGCCCGCGAAGGGGCCGAATTCGTCAAGGCGCACATCATCCGCGTGACGGAAAAGGCCTTCGACGACTTTGCCGATGCCGGCACGGATGAGGCTGCCAACCGGCGCATGCTTGGGCTTTGAGGGTTGCCCCTCAAGAAACGTCAAGGAGGAACACCCAATGGCAATCGAAGGAAGCGCAAGCGAGGCGCGGGAGCGCCGCATCCGGCTCGGCATGGTGGGCGGCGGCTCGGGCGCGTTCATCGGCGCGGTGCACCGCATCGCCGCCCGGCTCGACGATCATTACGAACTTGTCGCCGGCGCGCTCTCGTCCTCGCCGGAAAAGGCGGAGCAGTCGGCCCGCGAACTCGGTCTCGACCCCTCGCGCAGCTACGGCAGCTTCAAGGAGATGGCGATCCGCGAGGCGAAGCTGAAGAACGGCATCGAGGCCGTGGCGATCGTCACGCCCAACCATGTGCATTACGAGGCCGCGAAGGAATTCCTGAAGCGCGGTATCCACGTCATTTGCGACAAGCCGCTGACCTCGACGCTGGCAGACGCCCGCAAGCTGAAGAAGCTGGCGGAAGAGAGCGATGCGCTCTTCGTGCTGACGCACAACTATACCGGCTATCCCATGGTTCGGCAGGCCCGCGAGATGGTCGCCAATGGTGAGCTTGGCGCGATCCGCCTCGTCCAGATGGAATATCCGCAGGACTGGCTGACCGAGGATATCGAGAGTAGCGGCCAGAAGCAGGCTTCCTGGCGCACCGACCCCACCAAATCCGGCGCGGGCGGCTCCACCGGCGATATCGGCACCCATGCCTACAATCTCGGCTGCTTCGTCTCCGGCCTCGAGCTGGAGGAGCTTGCCGCCGATCTCGACAGTTTCGTGCCAGGCCGCCGGCTCGACGACAACGCCCATGTCATGATGCGCTTCAAGGCGAAGGACGGCGTGCGTGCCAAGGGAACGCTTTGGTGCAGCCAGGTCGCGCCCGGCCATGAGAACGGCCTGAAGGTCCGCGTCTACGGTACCAAGGGCGGCCTCGAATGGGTACAGGCCGATCCGAACTATCTCTGGTACACGCCTTTCGGCGAGCCGAAGCGCCTGATCACCCGGGGCGGCGCAGGCTCCAGCCCCGCCGCCGCCCGCGTCAGCCGCGTGCCGTCCGGCCATCCGGAAGGCTATCTCGAAGGCTTCGCAAACATCTATTCCGAAGCCGCACGCGCGATCCATGCCAAGCGCAGCGGCGCGAAGCTCGATCCCGCCGTGACCTATCCGACCGTCGACGACGGTCTCAAGGGCATGCTGTTCGTCGATGCCTGCGTGCAGTCGTCGAAGAAGAATGGGGCCTGGGTGAAGGTGTAGGGTCATTGGCATCGCGATGAGAGAGGCCAGCCTCGCGGCTGGCCTCTTTGCGTTGGGGAATGGCGGTGCCGCAGGCATGGGAATCCGTTGCCGGCTGATTGACTTTTTCTGTAGTGGCGTTACTGCAACGTTGCAGATGCCCGTTATCCGGCAAACTCCCTCAAGGCAGAGAAGACCGATGATCGATCCCAAGACCCTCGCCGAACGCTTCCCCGGCGACTTCCTCTTCGGCGTGGCGACCGCCGCGTTCCAGATCGAGGGCGCGGCGAAGATGGATGGCCGCAAGCCGTCGATCTGGGATGCCTTCTCCAACATGCCGGGCCGCGTCTACGGCCGGCATAACGGCGATGTCGCCTGCGATCACTACAACCGGCTGGAGGAAGACCTCGACCTCATCAAGTCGCTCGGCGTCGAGGCCTATCGCTTCTCCATCGCCTGGCCGCGCATCGTGCCCGAGGGTACCGGGCCGGTGAACGAGAAGGGGCTGGATTTCTACGATCGTCTCGTCGACGGCTTGAAGGCCCGCGGGATCAAGGCCTATGCCACGCTTTACCATTGGGACCTGCCGCTGATGCTGGCGGGGGAGGGGGGCTGGACGGCTCGGCAGACGGCCTACGCCTTCCAGCGCTACGCCAAGACCGTCATCGCCCGGCTCGGCGACCGGCTGGATGCGGTGGCGACCTTCAACGAACCGTGGTGCTCCGTCTGGCTGAGCCATCTCTACGGCATCCATGCGCCGGGCGAGCGCAGCATGGATGCGGCGCTGCACGCCCTGCATTTCACCAACCTCGCCCATGGCCTCGGCGTTTCGGCCATCCGCGCCGAGCGGCCGGACTTGCCCGTCGGCCTCGTGCTGAACGCCCATTCGATCTATCCGGGCAGCGACAGCCCGGCGGACAAAGCTGCCGCCGACCGGGCCTTCGATTTCCACAACGGTGTCTTCTTCGGCCCGGTCTTCAAGGGCGCGTATCCGGAAAGCTTCCTCTCCGCCCTCGGCCACCGCATGCCCGCCATCGAACCCGGCGACATGGAGACGATTGCCCAGCCGCTCGACTGGTGGGGCCTCAACTATTACACGCCCATGCGCGTTGCCGACGATCCGGCCGAGGCCGCGGAGTTTCCGGCGACGGTACCGGCCCCGCCGGTGGCGGATATCAAGACGGATATCGGCTGGGAGGTCTACGCTCCCGCGCTCGGCGACCTCATCCGCAAGCTCAATGCCGACTATGCGCTGCCGGATTGCTACATCACGGAAAACGGCGCCTGCTACAATATGGGCGTGGAGAACGGCACGGTGGATGACCAGCCGCGCCTCGACTACATCGCCGAGCATCTCGGCGTGACGGCGGACCTCATCAGCGAGGGCTATCCGATGCGCGGCTATTTCGCCTGGAGCCTCATGGACAATTTCGAATGGGCGGAAGGCTATCGCATGCGCTTCGGCATCGTGCATGTCGATTACGAGACGCAGGTGCGCACGGTGAAGAAGAGTGGCCATTGGTACGGCGCGCTGGCGGGGCAGTTCCCGAAGGGCAATCATCGCGCGGGCTGAGCATGCGTGGGTGCTGGTAGGCGGATGAGGGGCTTTTCGCCCCTACTTCCCCAGATGCCGCTCGCCGCGCTCCCGGGCAAGGTCCATCTGCTTTTGCCTCTGGCGGAAGCGCATCCGGTCTTCCTCGCTGCGCTCGCCGTGGCAATGCGGGCAGGAGACGCCGGCTTCGTAGAGCGGGGAGGTGATTTCCTCGGCGGTCAGTGGATGGCGGCAGGCGCGGCACAGCTTGTGCTCGCCTTCCTCCAGGCCATGCAGCACGGAGACACGCTCGTCGAAGACGAAGCAGGCGCCTTCCCACAGGCTTTCCTCCGGCGGTACTTCCTCCAGATATTTCAGGATGCCGCCCTTGAGGTGGTAGACCTCCTCGAAACCCTCAGCCTTCATGAAGGCGGTCGCCTTCTCGCAGCGGATGCCGCCGGTGCAGTACATGGCGATCTTCGGCTTGTTGTGCAGGCCGGTGTTCTGGCGAACCCATTCCGGAAACTCGCGGAAGGTCTTGGTGTTCGGATCGACCGCGCCCTTGAACATGCCGATGGCCGTCTCGTAGTCGTTGCGCGTGTCGATGAGGATGGTGCCCGGATCGCTGATCAGCGCGTTCCAGTCCTCGGGCGCTACATAGGTGCCGACGGAGCGGTTGGGGTCGATGTCCTCGACGCCCATGGTGACGATCTCCTTCTTCAGCCGCACCTTCATGCGCAGGAAGGGCATTTCGCTCGCCCAGCTTTCCTTGTGCTCCAGCGCGGAGAATTCCGGCTGGCGGCGCAGGAAAGAAAGCACGGTGCGGATGCCGTCCGCCGGTCCCGCAATGGTGCCGTTGATGCCCTCATGGGCCAGCAGCAGCGTGCCGCGCACATCATATTCCTCGCAGAGCGACTGCAGGGGCGCGCGCAGTTCCGCGAAATGCGGAACCGAAACGAAATGATAGAGCGCGGCGACCAGGAAGCCGTCGGTCTCGTTGGGCGAGGAGAACGTGTTTGTCATGGCCGCCACATACAGCTTCGGCGCATTTCAGGCAATGCGGCGTAGCGGCTCAGGCGAGCTGGCGCAGGCTTGCGCCGTTGCTGAAGCCGAGCGCCATGGACTGGTTGGAATACTGGCTTTCGCCTGTCACTTCCCGGCCCACCCAGTTGGGCATATCCGGCTCGTCATGGATGGAGGACAGTTCGACCTCGGCGATCACGAGGCCGCGATGGACGCCGTCATAGACGTCGATCTCCCAGACATGACCCTCGTGCGCCACCTTGTAGCGCACCTTCTCGATCACGTTGCCGATGGCATGGCGCAGCATGTCCTCGGCCTCGTCGCGGTCGATATCGAATTCGTATTCGTCACGCACGAGCGCGGTATGGCCGACCTTGAGGGTGATGCGCGCGCGCCCGTCGCCATAGATGCGAACCCGGAGAGACCGGTCGTCCTGTGCCACGACATAGGCCTGCCGTATGGCGATCCCCTCGTCCGCGAAGGTGCGCCACCGCTGGCCCGACACCAGGAACTTCCGCTCGATCTCTTTTGCCATAGGCATGCTTTCGCTGTTGGAGATGGGCTTGGGCGAGGGGCACACTACACGATAAGTGTGTCATGACAAGGCCATGAATCGCGTATCAGTCTCGACAGAACGTCGCGGACGCGGTATTCCCCTCTCAATTCAATCGTTTTAAAAGGTCGTGCCATGAGCGAGAAAAACGCCAAGCTCCTTTCGGTCCTGAAGCTGCAGCCGGTCGTTCCGGTGCTCGTCATCGACGACGTCAAGACGGCGGTTCCGCTGGCGCGCGCGCTGGTGGCTGGTGGCCTGAAGGCGATCGAGATCACCCTGCGCACCACGGCGGCGCTGGAGGCGATCCGCGCCGTCGCCAACGAGGTGGAAGGCGCCGTCGCCGGGGCCGGCACCATTCTCAATGCCGCGCAGTTCGAGGCGGCGGTCGAGGCCGGCTCACAGTTCATCGTCAGCCCGGGCACCACGCAGGAACTGATCGATGCCGCAGCAGAAAGTGGCATTCCGCTGCTACCCGGTGCGGCCACCGCGAGCGAAGTCATGGGCCTTCGCGAAGAGGGCTATCAGGTCATGAAGTTCTTCCCGGCCGAACAGGCCGGCGGTGCCGCCTATCTCAAGTCGCTGTCCTCGCCGCTCGCCGGCACGCTGTTCTGCCCGACGGGCGGCATCTCGCTGTCGAACGCCCGCGACTACCTCTCGCTGCCGAACGTCGTGTGCGTCGGCGGTTCGTGGGTCGCACCGAAGGAACTGGTCGCCAAGGGCGACTGGGCGGGCATCGAGAAGCTCGCCGCGGAAGCCGCCGCCCTCAAGGGCTGAGACGGTTCAACGGATTTGCAAGCGGGCGGCCTTCGGTCGCCCGTTATGCGTTTGTAATTTGGAAAGGGCGTTCCTATCTTGCCTTGCAGCCGGCCCCTGCCGCGCGGGACAAAACGGAGACGCCCATGTTTGACGCCAAGAAATTGCTCGACCAGTTCCTCGGTTCGCAGGTGCCCGGCGCGGGCGGGACCGTGCGCGATCGCGCCGGTCAGGTCACCCAGCTCGCCAAGGACAATCCGCTCGCCAGCATCGCAATTGCCGGCGTGCTGCTCGGCACGGACGGCGGGCGCAAGGTCGCCGGCTCGGCGCTGAAGATCGGCAGCCTTGCCGCCATCGCCGGCCTCGGCTACCAGGCCTACAAGAATTACCGTGACGGCCAGAACCCGGCCGAGACCGCTCAGGCCGGCACGCCCGAACTCCTGCCGCCACCGGCCGATTCCGGCTTCCATCCCGAAGCCGTCAGCACCGATTTCGCCCTCATCCTCGTCCGCGCCATGATCGCCGCCTCCCGCGCTGACGGTCATATCGACGACGCCGAACGCGCCCGCATCATGGACAAGCTCAAGGTTTCCGGCCTCGGCGCGGATGCCGCGCAGTTCCTCGAACAGGAGCTTGCGAACCCCGTCGATCTCGATGCGATCGTCGCGGCCGCGACGACCGAGGAACAGCGCGTCGAACTCTATACCGCCTCGCGCCTCGCCATCGAGCCGGAAACGCGCGCCGAGCGTGGCTATCTCGATCTGCTCGCCGGCCGCCTCGGCCTTGCAGATGCACTGGTCGACCATATCGAGGCGACGGTTTCCGCCGCCAAGGTTTGACAGTCGTCAGGGAGCGGCCGAACGCCGCTCCCCGCTTTGCCGATTGCTTCGGCTCGCCGGCTGCTCTATCCCTTCGGCAGGACCGAAGGAGGATTTTCATGCGCGATCTCAAGGACTGGAAGGGTTGCCCGTCGCCGGCGCCCGTGGCGCTCGAAGGCCGTACCGTGCGCATCGAACCCTATGATCGCGAAAGGCATCTCCAGCCTCTCTGGGACGCCTTCGGCGGCATGGGCATCAATCCGCTGCTGCGCTATTTCGCACAGGCCGATTTCACCGGCATCGAAGGCTTCGACACTTGGTCGGAAGGCGCGATCAAATCGGGCTGGGTGCGTGAGGTGATCGTCGACAAGGCGAGCGGCAAGCCGGTCGGCATGGCGCATTACATGCGGCCGGATCCTGCCAACGGCGTCGTCGAGATCGGCGGCATCGCCCATGGCGGCGGCATGTCGCGCTCGCCGCTCTCCACCGAGGCGCAGTACCTGCTCGCCAAGCACGTCTTCGAGGACCTCGGTTATCGCCGCTACGAGTGGAAGTGCCACAATGACAATGCGGCCAGCAAGCGCACGGCCACCCGCCTCGGCTTCACCTTCGAGGGCGTCTTCCGCCAGCACATGCTCTCCAAGGGCGAGAACCGCGACACCGCCTGGTTCTCGATCATCGACAGCGAATGGCCGGCGCTCGACAAGGCGTTCGCCGCCTGGCTGTCGCCCGATAATTTCGATGCCGAGGGCAACCAGAAGCGCAGGCTCGAGGATATCCGCGCGGAACTGGCGGGCGCCCAATGAGCGAGGACGGCAAGGGCAAGTCGGCGGCGATTGCCGCGCTTTTCATTCTGTTCGGCACGGGCATCGTGTTCTATTTCCTGCCGCGCGTCATGATCGCGCTCGGCGACGTCTCGCCCTGGCTGGCCGGCGTGTTCGGTACGCTGCTGGTGCTAGGCTTCTTCCTGTTGTTCTGGCTGCGGGCGCGCTACCAGCGGAACCGGGAAGGCTAGAGCATTTCCAGCCGAAGCGGGATCGCTTCGGCGTCGGAAATGCTCTAGGCCTGTAGCGCCGCGCCCAGCAGCAGCAATCCGAGAACCATCACCAGTGCAGCGCCGCCGATCTCTATGGCGGTGCCGACCCGTTGCGCCGCCGAGCCATTGCCGGCGAAGCGCACGGCCGCGCCCTTGGCGGTGACGGCGAGCGTGGCGAGAATGGAGACGGTGATGGCCGTGCCGATGGACATGGCGAGGACCGCGAGCATGCCGCCGAGATAAAGCCCGTTCAGCAGGGCGAAGCTCAGGACGATCAGTGCACCCGAGCAGGGGCGAAGCCCCACGGCGACGATGGCGGACCAGGCCTCGCGGAGTGCGAAACGGTCGCCTTTCAAGAGCGCCGGGTCCGGCGCATGGGCGTGGCCGCAGGTCGCGCAGACCTCGCCGGCATGGTGGTGATGTCCGTGCACCTCGACGGCCGAGATGCCGAGCGTGGAGGCGGGCCGCGCCGCCACTGGCCGCAGCTTCTTGTACAGCAGCCATGCGCCGAAGAGGGCGATGAGCGCGTAGCTGCCGATTTCGAGCGCCCTTGTGGCGTCGGTCATCGAAACCGTGGTGCCACGCAGGAAGAGATAGGCCGCGCCGACGAGCAAGATGGCGACGATGCCCTGCAGGATCGAGGACAGGAAGGAGAGCAGCACGCCGCGCTTCAGCTCCAGCTCGTTCGCCAGCATGTAGGAGGAGATGACGGCCTTGCCGTGGCCGGGGCCGGCCGCGTGGAAGACGCCATAGGCGAAGGAAAGGCCGACGAGCGTCGAGGCCGCCCACGGGGTCTCGCGCATGTCCTTCAGCGCGCCGGTCATCAGGCGATAGAAGCCCTGTTGCTGCGCATTGATCCAGGCAAAAAGGCCGCCGAAGGTGCCGGTCGTGTTGAAGCCCGGCTCGGCCGAGCCGATGCCGAGCGGGGACTGGGCATGGGCGAAGGTCGCAATGGAGGCGGCGGCAAGCGTGAGGGCGACCAGGGCGACGGCGCGGTCGCGGGTCAGCATGTCAGCTCCAGCCGGGTCGCGAAGAGTTTCGACATGTCGGTGCCGGACGGATCGTCGAAGAAGGCGTCCGTCAGGCTGTCCTGGTTCTGGGCGAGCACCTCGTCCGGGTCGGGCCGCACGACCGCGCGCTTGCAGGCGGCGAACTTGTCGCCGATGGCGACGAGGTCGTCGTCGGAGGCGAAATCCATCGCCGCATACATGGTGGGATCGTAGACGCCGAAGGTGAGCTTGCCCTTGAGCGGCATGACCTCGCCGGGCTTCACCGTGAAGAACATCAGGAGCTGGCCGTCCTTGAAGTCGACGTTGATCGCGTCGGGCTTGCCGACTTTCACGGTTTTCCCGTCCTCGGTGATCGTCGTGTAGTAGCTGAATTCCTCCAGCGATTCGAGCACGGTCTTGCCGACCTCGGCAAGCTCGTCCGGGTCGAGCTGGGCGTTGCTGTTCTTGTCGAAATCCATGACGACGCTGGCCGAGAACATCTCGTCGAAACGCCAGACATTGCGCAATTCGCTGATCGTGCCGTCCTCGCCGGCCACCACTTCCAGCCGCGCCTGCGCGAAGATATGCGGATGGGCGAAGGCCACGGCCGGGGCGAAGAGGGCCGCTCCGGCAATCAGGCAAGGCAGGAAGCGCATGGATTTCGGTCCTCTCGGGCGGGCGTGAATCAGCGGTCTGAATGTACGGCAAATAGGCCGGAATTGGGACCGTGTCAGGCTTCGATGCCGGGATGGCGGCGGAACCAGGCGTGCAGGAAATCGACGAAGGTGCGCACTTTCGCGGGCAGGTAGCGGCGATGCGGATAGATCGCGTAGATGCCGCGGTCGGTCGGCAGGTAATCCTCGAGGATAGAGACGATCCTGCCCGATTCGAGGCAGGAGCGCGCGATGAAGGCCGGAACCTGCGCAACGCCGAGGCCGCTTGCGGCGGCGCGCACGGCGGCCGTCGGGCTGTTGACCTCGATATGGCCGCCCACCGGTACGGAGAAGCCTGCGCCCTTCTCGTCCACGAAGCGCCAGTTGCTGTGCGACTTGCCGTTGGTGTCGATGATGCAGGGCAGGCGGGCGAGGTCGCTCGGATGCCGGATCGGGCCGACACGCTCGAGGAAGTCCTGCGTCACGCAGATCTTGAGATAGAAATCGCCGAGCTTGCGTGCGATGAGGGCTGAATCCTCCAGCCGCGTGATGCGGATGGCGACGTCGAAGCCTTCCTCGACCAGATCGACGAAGCGGTCGTCCGAGACGATCTCCAGCGAAAGTTCGGGATGCTCCTTGCCGAAATCGATGAGCGACTGGCCGATATCGGCATCGACGAAGGTGCGCGGGGCGGAAACCTTCAGCTTGCCGCGCAGGTCCGTGTTCTTCTCGCGCACTAGATCGGCAAGGTTGTCGATCTCCTTCAGGATGTCAGAGGCGGTGCGGTAATAGGTGTGGCCCGGTTCGGTCATGGAGAACTGGCGGGTGGTACGGTTGAGCAGCAGCGTGCCCAGCTCGTCCTCCAGCTCGCGCACATATTTGGACAGGAGCGCCTTGGACCGGCCGGTCTTGCGCGAAGCGGCGGAGAAGCCTTCGGCATCGACCACGTCGATGAAGGCCCGGATTCGGGTCAGTGTATCCATATGTCCCCACTTGAATGGCACGCCGCCGTTCTGGCCTGCGTGCGTCCGGCGTCTGGGGCGCCGGTGCAAAGAGATGTGTCGAAAACCAGTTCCGCGAATGTCGTGGCTCACGGAATATTTTCAATAGTCAAATTCAAAAAACCTCTTGATTACGACAGCGATTCTTCTTATCTCCGCGCTTGCCCAAAGTCGCACGTGCCTGTGGGTGTCCGCCGACCCTCGATTTGGTGAGGATCATCGGTAAGGTACCTGGAACTAACCGCTCCAGTCGCTATTCCGGCCAACCGGGAAATGCGAGGACATCTTGAAGCAACGACGGTGCGGGCCTTTCTGGTGTCTGCCGGCTTTCCATCAGCCGGGGTTACTGAAGAGGCACACCTTCATTGCCGGAAGTGCGGTCGGGTTTCCCACCAATCCATGGCAGACAAAGCGAATTGAAGCCTAGGCGGGCTTTGGTTCACCGTTCGCGCATTTGCGCATGCTTGGTTCCGGGGTCTCCACCGGCTGGTTCCATAGCGTTGCCGCATCTGCCCTTTGTCCTCTGGGTTTTGCCCGGAGCAACCTGGATATGGGGAATACCGAGATGGCTTCTGCACGTATTATCGACTTTCTGAACACCCGACGTCCCGACGGCCCGTGCCTCGTGGTCGACCTCGATGTCGTGCGTGACAACTTCAAGGCCTTCCGCCATGCGCTGCCCGACAGCGCGATCTACTATGCCGTGAAGGCCAATCCTGCGCCGGAAATCCTGCGCCTGCTCGCCAGCATGGGCTCCAATTTCGATTGCGCGTCCGTCGCCGAAATCGAAATGGCGCTCGACGCCGGCGCGACCGCTTCGCGCATCTCCTTCGGCAACACGATCAAGAAGGAACGCGACGTCGCCAAGGCGCATGCGCTCGGCGTCTCGCTCTTCGCCGTCGACAGCCATGAGGAAGTCGAGAAGATCTCGCGCGCCGCTCCCGGCGCCCGCGTGTTCTGCCGCGTCCTGACGGATGGCGAAGGCGCCGAATGGCCGCTGTCGCGCAAGTTCGGCTGCGTGCCGCAGATGGCCGTCGACGTGCTCGTCTACGCGCATCAGCTCGGCCTGACGTCCTACGGCGTCTCGTTCCATGTCGGCTCGCAGATGACGAAGCTCGACGCCTGGGATTCGGCCCTCGCCGATGCCAAGCGCGTCTTCGTGCAGCTTGCCAAGCAGGGCATCGAGCTGAAGATGGTCAACATGGGCGGCGGCTTCCCGACGAAGTACCTGCGCGACGTGCCCTCGGCCGAAGCCTATGGCAAGGCGATCTTCGGGGCGCTGAAGAAGCACTTCGGCAACCAGATCCCGGAAACCATCATCGAGCCGGGCCGCGGCATGGTCGGCAATGCCGGTGTGATCAAGGCGGAAGTCGTCCTCGTCTCGAAGAAGTCGGACAACGACAACCACCGCTGGGTCTTCCTCGACATCGGCAAGTTCGGCGGCCTTGCCGAAACCATGGACGAGGCGATCCGCTACCCGATCCGCACCGAGCGCGACCAGGACGAAATGGAGTCCTGCGTGCTCGCCGGCCCGACCTGCGATTCGGCCGACGTGATGTACGAGAAGAACATGTACCCGCTGCCGGTCACCCTTTCGATCGGCGACGAGGTTCTGATCGAAGGCACCGGTGCCTATACGACGACCTACTCGGCCGTCGCCTTCAACGGCTTCGAGCCGCTCAAGGCCTACGTCATCTGACGACCGGGCGCTCCCGTCCCTGCGGGAGCGCCAGCTTCACAATCAGTTTTCGATACCGTTTGAATCGGTTTTGAGTTCGGGAGGCCAAGATGGCCACTGTTCTTGATTCTGTCCGCGCGTTCTTCGCGCATGCCGCCTTCACCATCGACCAGGAAAACGCCGGCGATATCGTCGCGCGCGAGCGTTTGCTCGACCGCGTCATGGGCGAGGCCCGCTTCCGCAAGTCCTCGGAAAAGCTGCGCCGCAACCGCCTGCCGGCGGAAGGCCTCGCGCTCGTGGCCCATGATGCCGACGGCCATGTCATCGGCACCGTGCGCCTCTGGAATGTCGAGGCGGGCGTGGATGCCGACGGCAATGCCGTGCCGGCCTTGCTGCTCGGCCCGCTCGCTGTCGATTGCGAGCATGAGGGCAAGGGCATCGGCGGCGCGCTGATGCGTGCGGCGATCACCGAGGCACGCGACCGTGGACACGGCGCGGTGCTGCTCGTGGGCGATCCGGAATATTACGAGCGCTTCGGCTTCTTTGCCGACAAGGCGCGCCATTTCGTCATGCCCGGTCCCTTCGAGCGCCGCCGCTTCCTGGCGCTGGAACTGAAGGAAGGCTGGCTGGACGGTGCGGCCGGCATGCTTGTCGCCAGCGGCCGCCGCTTTTCTGCGGAGCGGCGCAAGGCGGCGTGAAGTCGACAAGGAGGGGCCGGCGTTGAGTGGCCCCTTCCGTGCGTGCCCGATTTGACATCGCCGCCGCGAATGACTATGTGCGGGGCAAGGGTGAGGACCCCTGCCGTCCGCGAGCGCAAGCTTTGGTGAAGTTCCTCCCAGATGATCGGTCTTCCAGCATCACGCATGCGAACCGGTGGCAATGCGGACTCCCTCCGAAACGACGCATGCCATGACTGGAGTTCCGACATGCGTCCATCCTCGACGCCCCTACCATCCCTCGATGCCCTGAAGGACCAGGCGAAGCGGCTGCGCGCGCGCTTTTCCTCCGAGGGACAGGATATCTCTCATTCCCGCGCGCTTGAACTCATCGCCGCGCAATACGGCTTCCGCGACTGGAATACGCTGCATGCCGCGGTGGGCAACCGGCCACCGTTCGATCCGTGGATGCTCGGCTCGCGGGTGCGTGGCCACTATCTCGGCCAGCCGTTCGATGCCGAAGTCCTCGGCATCCAGGCGGTGACCAGCCAGCCCGGCCGCTACCGCATGACGCTGCATTTCGACGAGCCGGTGGATGTCGTCACCTTCGACAGCTTCTCGGCCTTCCGCCAGCGCGTGAGCTGCACCATCGACGAGACGGGGCGGACGGTCGAGAAGACCTCGAACGGCCGGCCGCATCTGGAGCTGGAATGGTGAAAAAGGGGCCGCCGATCCTTGTCCGGCGGCCTTTTTGTCAACCTGCGAGATCGATGACGCCGCAGTCGCCGGCTTCGCTGGCGAAAGCGAGAAGCTTGCCGTTGCGGCTCCAGGCCATGGAGGTGACGGCGCCCTTGCCGGGGCGGCGCAGCAGCACCTCGCGGTTGTCGGCGAAGCGGGCCGCGAGCACCATGCCGTCCGAATAGCCGATGGCGACGACCTCCTCGGCGGGGTGGCAGGCGACGGCGGTCACCATGACGTCGGCGCGCGTGCCGAGTTCCAGCGGCGGCTTGCCCATCGGGCCGTCCTTGGCCGAGAAGGGCCAGACGATGGCGGCCGGCGCGCCGGAGGAGGCGAGCCACTTGCCCTTGACGGACCAGGAGAGCGACTTCACCTTGGCCGGATAGCCGGTCATGCGCATATGGCGGGTTTCCGCGCCGGGCTTGGTGTCGAGCTTCCAGCCGTGCAGGGCGTTTTCCTGCATGCTGGTGACGACGAAGCGGCCGTCCGGCGAGAAGGTGACGCCATTATGCGCGCCCTTCCATTCGAGATCGACCGGCTGGGCCGCCATGGCGACCCAGTGTAGCGACACGCCGTTATAGCGCGCGACGCCGAGGCGCAGGCCCTTCGGCGCAAACGCGATGCCCTCGACCGAACGGGTCTCGGTGAATTCCCTGATCGTGCCATCCGCCAGTCGTACGCGCGCCGTGCGGCCCTCCGCGAAGCCGACCGCGCCCTGCGGGCCGGCGGCGACAACGGAGATCCACTTGCGCGGCACTTCGGCGAGCAGCGTCGCGGTGCCGTCGGCGGCGATGCGCAGCACCTTGCCATCCTCGCCGCCGGTGACCAGCGTGTCGTTCGCCTCGTCGCGCACGCAGGCGAGCAGGCCGTCATGCGCCTCGGTGACCTTCTGGCCGTGATCGAGCCGGTGGATCGCGCCGGAGGCGGTGGCGAAGAACGGCACATCGCCGAGGAATGCGGCCGAAACGACGTGGCCGTCGAGATCGAGGGGGGCAATCGTGGGCATTATCGGGGCTTTTCCATGTGCATGACGTTATCCGAAAACCGCTTCGCACTTTTCGGCGTCATGCCTGCGCCTCGCAGGCCTTGAAGGTGCGCTCGATCTTCTCGTGGTCGAGGTCGCGGCCGATGAAGACGAGGCGGCTTTCACGCTTCTCGCCATCCTTCCAGGCGCGCTGGTGGTCGCCCTCGACGATCATGTGCACACCCTGCACGACATAGCGCTCCTCGTCGCCGGCAAAGGCGATGATGCCCTTGAGGCGCAGGATGTTCGGGCCGTCCGTCTGGGTGATCTTCTGGATCCACGGGAAGAAGCGGTCCGGGTTCATCTCGCCGCCGCGCAGCGAGATCGACTGCACCGTCACGTCATGGATCGGCGAAGCGCCGTGGTCGTGATGATGGTGGTGGCCATGGCCGTGGTCATGGTGATGATCATGGTCGTGATGGTGATCGTGGTCATGATCGTGATGATGGTCGTGGCCGCAATCGGGACCGCAGACATGGTCCGGGTGGTCGTGGTCGAGGAAATGCGGATCGTTTTCCAGCGCCCGTTCCAGGTTGAACGCACCCTGGTCGAGGACCTTGGCAAGGTCGATTTCCGAGCGGGTCGTGCGGTGGATGCGGGCGGAAGGGTTGATCACGCGCACCGTGGCTTCGATCCGGGCGAGTTCTTCCGGGCTGACGAGGTCGGTCTTGTTGATGAGCACGACGTCGGCAAAGGCGATCTGGTCCTCGGCCTCGCGGCTGTCCTTCAGGCGCAGCGGCAGATGCTTGGCGTCGACCAGCGCGACCACGGCGTCCAGCTCGGTCTTCTGGCGTACGTCATCGTCCATGAAGAAGGTCTGGGCGACGGGCACCGGATCGGCAAGGCCGGTGGTCTCGACGATGATGGCGTCGAAGCGGCCGGGGCGGCGCATCAGGCCCTCCACCACGCGGATCAGGTCGCCGCGTACGGTGCAGCAGATGCAGCCGTTGTTCATCTCATAGATTTCCTCGTCCGACTCGACGATCAGGTCGTTGTCGATGCCGATCTCGCCGAATTCGTTGACGATGACGGCATACTTCCTGCCGTGGTTTTCGGTGAGGATGCGGTTGAGCAGCGTCGTCTTGCCGGCGCCGAGATAGCCGGTGAGCACGGTGACGGGAATGGGCTTGGGAAGGGCTGTTTCGGTCATGGGAACCTCGGGCGGGTGCGGGGACGGCGAGACGTCCGGTTGGCGACTGATATAGGAGATCGAAAGAGCCAGCGCAAATGCTAGCGGAGCGTATCCGCGTCGAAGGCGGCGACGTCTTCCAGGAGCGCGACGAGGCCGCGGAGGGCATGGGCGATCAGCGTCTCGCCTTTTTCCGCCGTGGCGGCGCTCGCATCGCCCGCGACGCCCTTCGGGTTGAGATCGGACATCTTCCAGCCGAAGGCATGCGGGCCGTAGGCGCGCAGATGCGCGAAGCGGGCGGCGAACTCCGCCTGCCGCGAGCCGAAGCGCTCCGCCTTGTCCATGCGGACAAGTTCCGGGTGAAGGGCGAGCATGACGGAGGTCTCGATATCGCCGCCGTGAATGTCGATGGCCTTGTCCTCCGGCGAAATCCAGCCGTCCGGCTGGCCGAAGCGCGTCCAGGCGGTGGCGACGACGAGCATGTTCAGCCGGACCCGCGCCTCGGTCGCAACAATGGTCATCAGCGGCGCGTTGCCGCCATGGGCGTTGAGGAGCAAGAGCTTGCGGATGCCGAAGCGGTGAAGGTCCTCCGCGATGTGCAGCCAGCGCTCGATCGCCTCGCCATAGCCGAGCGATCGGGTGCCGGGCACGTCGAGATGTTCCGGCGAATAGCCGACCGGCTCGGCCGGCAGGACGGTGATCGGCAGGTGCGGCGGCAGCACGGCCATCAGCCGGGTGGCGATGCCCTCGGCGATCAGCGTGTCGGTCTCCAGCGGCAGATGGGGGCCATGGCCTTCATGCGCGCCGAGCGGCAGGACGGCGATCCAGTCCGCGCGGTCTTCCGGCTCAAGCATGGGGTCGTTTTCGGTCCATCGCGTCCTGGGATGCGCCATGGCGTCTCTCCGATCCTTACTTGCCGCCAGCCTCGGTCCTCTGTCATACAAGGCCGCGCCCGCGATGCAAGGGCGGCGGTGCAGGAGGCGATGCATGGGCAAGAAGCACAAGGACGGCAAGGACGGCAAGAAGGCCAAGAAGAAGAAGTCGCACGAGGCGGTCTCGGGCGCGGGCCTAGCCGCCGCGGTCGTCAACGCGGCGCGCTCCATGCGCACGGTGCTGTCCCGCAATCTCCTGGCGACCGGTCTTTATGCCGGGCAGGACGGGGTGATCCTCGCGCTGTCGGAGGCAGGCGGGCTGACGGCCGGGGCGCTTGCCGCCCGGCTCGGCGTCAAGGCCCCGACGATGACGCGCACCATCGGCCGGCTGGAGGCGCAGGGTTTCGTCGCGCGCCGGACGGATGAGGCGGACGGGCGGCTGACCGTCGTGCATCTCACCGATGCCGGCCGCGCCTCCGTCAATCATATCACCGAGGCCGCCCGGCTCAGCGAGCAGCAGGCGGCGGAGGGGTTCAGCGAGAAGGACATGCGCAATCTGCTGAAGCTTCTGCGCGCCATGGACGAGAACCTGCATGCCGGCCTGCCCGATGCGTCCCGCCAGCACGAAAAGCCTGTTGCCGACGACATTTAAACTGTTTAAATAAACGGTTTTAAAGCCGCGTTGCTGCGTGTTCTTCGGGGAGGGGTCGTGGCTCAGAAAATCAAGCTTTCCACCATCGCGGAAACGCTCGGCGTTTCCACGGCGACGGTCTCGCTTGCGCTCAGGGACAGCCCGCTCGTGGCGGCTTCCACGCGCGAGCGGATCAAGGAACAGGCCCGGGCGCTCGGTTATATCTACAACCGGCGCGCGGCGAGCCTTCGCACCTCCCGCTCGGGCATCATCGGCGTTGTCGTGCACGACATCATGAACCCGTTCTATGCGGAAATCCTCAAAGCCATCGAGAGCGAGCTGGACCGCGACCGGCAGACCTTCATCCTGTCGAACCATTACGATTCGGTGGAGAAGCAGCGCAACTTCGTCGAGACGCTGCTGCAACTCGGCGGTGACGGGGTGATCATGTCGCCGGCCATCGGCACGCCGCCGGAGGATATCCAGCTTGCCGAGGACAACGGCATGCCGGCGATCCTGATTGCGCGTTCCATCGACGGCCTCGACGTGCCGATCTTCCGCGGCGACGACAGCTACGGCATCTCGCTCGCAACCAACCACCTGATCGGCCTCGGCCACCGCACCATCGCCATGGTGGGCGGCACCGACCAGACCTCGACCGGCCGCGACCGCTACCAGGGCTATGTCAACGCGCTGCGCAAGGCCAATATCGAGGTCGATCCCGGCCTGCGCATTCCCGGCCCGCGCACCAAGCAGGGCGGTTTCGAGGCGGCGGTGCATTTCCTCTCGCTGCCGCAGAAGCCGACGGCCGCCGTCTGCTGGAACGATCTCGTCGCCATCGGCCTGATGAACGGCATCGCCCGCGCCGGCCTCGTGCCGGGCCGCGATGTCTCCGTCACCGGCTATGACGACCTCGAGGAGGCGGCCATCGCCACGCCGGCGCTCACCACCGTCTGGAACGGCCAGTCGGAAGTGGGCCGCAACGCCGCCCGTGCGCTGCTGGACAAGCTTTCCGGCAGCCACGAGCCGGACGGCATCCACCTCATCAAGCCGGAAATGCGCATCCGGCAATCGACCGGGCCGCTGAAGGCGCAACCGGAAGGCTGAGCAGGAGTTTGGCATGGCGGCCAGGACACGCATTCTCGTACCCGGAACGATCCGCGAGCGGGTGCTCGACCGTCTGAAGGAAACCTTCGACATCGTGCGCATCGAGAAGGCGGATCCCGCGCTTCTCGCCCGCTCCGAGGCGGCGACGATTTCCGGAGTCGCCGTTTCAGGGGCTTTCGGCGCGGCGATGATCGAGCATCTGCCGGCGCTGGAGATCGTCGCGAGCTTCGGTGTGGGCTATGATGGCGTCGATGCGCTCGCCGCCGCCGCGCGGGGCGTCGCCGTGACCAATACGCCGGACGTGCTCAACGACGAGGTGGCCGATACGACCATCGGCCTGCTGCTCAACACCATCCGCCGCTTTCCGCAGGCGGAGGCGTGGCTGCGCGAGGGGCGATGGACGCGCGAGGGCGCGTTCCCGCTGACGCCACTCAGCCTGCGCGGCCGCCGGGCCGGCATCTACGGCCTCGGCCGCATCGGCCTTGCCATCGCCGAGCGGCTGAAAGGGTTCGGCATCGAGATCGCCTATCACACGCGCCGGCCGCGCGAGGGCGTGCCCTATGCCTATTATCCTTCGCTGGCGGAATTGGCCGAGGCGGTCGATGTCCTCATCGCCATCGTGCCGAAGACGCCGGAAACGCACCGGACCATCGATGCCGCCATCTTGCGGGCGCTCGGGGCGAACGGCGTGCTGATCAATGTCGGGCGCGGTTGGACGGTGGACGAGGACGCGCTGGCCTCGGCGCTGCGCGATGGCACGATCGCGGCGGCCGGCCTCGACGTGTTCTACGACGAGCCGAACGTGCCCCAGGCGCTGCTCGACCTGCCGAACGCCACGCTGCTGCCCCATGTCGCCTCCGCCTCGGTGGCGACGCGTGATGCGATGGCCGATCTGGTGGCGGACAATCTCCTTGCCTGGTTCGGGCGCGGCGTCGCCCTGACTCCGGTGCCGGAGACGCCCTTTACGCGAAAAACGGGGTAGGGGCCGGAAAGCCTTCGTTAACCATTCCGCAAGCTTGCGGGCGCATGATTTCCCCATCGAGTCGCGATGAAGGAGAGCGCCATGAAGACACTGACATTCGCCGTCATGATCGGTGCCGTGTCCTTCGGCCTCTGGAGCTACTGGGGGCAGGAGCGGCCGGGTGTCGATCCCATCGTCTCGGGGTCCATCCCGTCGCAGACGGTCGGCCGCAGCTATACGATTTCCAACGGCGCGGCGAGCACCGCCTGCCTTGCCGAGCGGGGCAACCCGATATCGAGCCGCAGCGCGCGCTTCACGGCGGGCACGGATTGCGAAGCCGTCTGGCCGGGGCTTTCGAAGGCGCGGACCTGGACCAATAACGGCGACGGCACGGCCGTCGTTGCGGACGCGCAGGGCGAGGCGATCCTGACGGTCGTCGACGGCGATGGTTTCGACTACGAGGCGGTGGAGCCGGCCGAGGCCATGATCACGATGGTTTCCACCGACTGACGGCCTATTCGGCCGCCGTGCGATGCGCGACGGCCTGCCTGGCGGCCGCGTATTCGCGCACGGCCTCGCCGAAGGCGGCGAAGAGCCTGTTCGAGGGCTGATCCGAGCCGACCCAATATTCCGGATGCCACTGGACGCCGACCGCGAAGGCCTTGGCGCCGATGACGGAGACGGCCTCGATGGTGCCGTCCTCCGCGACCGCTTCCACGGCAAGGCGCGGGGCCTTGTCGGAGATGGCCTGGCGATGCAGCGAGTTCACCTGCACCTCACCGGCGCCGATCACCGAGGCGAGGCAGCTTCCTTCCTTGACCAGCACCTTCTGGCGGATGCCGTAGGCGACGTCGAGCACCGGCGTGTCGGGCTTGCGGTGGTCCCACATGCCGGGCTGGTCCTGGATCTCGTTGGCCAGCGTGCCGCCGAGGACGACGTTGAGCTCCTGAATGCCGCGGCAGATGGCGAGAAGCGGAATGCCGCGCTCCAGCGCCCGCGCGATGAGCGGCAGGCTGGTCGCGTCGCGCGCCCGGTCGTAGGGGCCTTCGGCGTCCGTCGCCTCCCTGCCGTAGAGCGAGGGGTGGACATTGGTGCGCGAGCCGCTGACAAGAAGCCCGTCGACGCGGTCGAGGATGCCGTCGAAATCGTTGTCCGCATCCAGCGCCGGCACCAGGAAGACCGTGACGTCCGCGCCCTTGACGGCGGCGCGTACATACTGGTTCGGCGTGGCCTGCCAGACGTTGCCTTCGATTTCCCGGATATCGGCGGGAATGGCGACGACGGGTTTCGACATGATCGGCTCCGGAAAAAGAAATACCAAAAGAGGATTTGCTATCAAATCTCTCTCCAGTCAATTCCCCCTTTCTGGCGAAATGACGACGCTCCCGGCGCTTCCGGCGGCGGGGGAGGAGAGTGGGTTGCCTGACGCCTGTCAATTTTGAGGGGATGGCAGGATGTATGCTGTTAACCAATGGGCTGGAAACGGCCGGTGCGGGGCAAGTTTTCCATCGGCTTGAGTGGCGCAATACTCTGTCGCGAACGAGTCAGGAAGTTGCGCGGTGGGCCTATGAAGGGTTGTGTAGTCTTTACTGAAATAGCTTTTTGTGCAATATTCGGTTGAGTATGGCTTCCTTTGGTTGTGCAGGCGTACAAGTATGCTCGACGGAACCCTCGTTATTCGGTAATTTCCCGAAATCATTCATTAAATTTTGGTCGGTAACCCTCGAACGTCATAGGGAGTGCCGAGTCCATGAAGGATAAGGGTCAAAACACACTGCCGGCTGATGTATACTTGTCATTCGTCAGCTCGCTGTACGGTAATCGCCAGACCCTTTTCGTGGGCGTGATTTCGCACGTCATCACGTTCTCCTTCGTTTACGCGAAGACCGACGACCCCTTCTTCCTCGTCTGGAGCGCGCTTGTCGTGCTTATCTGGGCGCTGCGCGCCCAGGGCATGCGCCGCTTCGACCGGGCGGACAAGACCGTTCTCGACATGGACGGCATCCGCTATTGGGAGAACTGGTACAATCTCGGCGCCGTCGGCACGACGCTGGCGCTCGGCACGGCCTGCGGTTACAGCCTGCTGGTCAGCCGCGACTCCTTTGCGGAAATCGCCACCATATCGGTGACGCTCGCCACCATGGTCTCGGTGGTCGGGCGCAACTACGGCTCGCCGCGCGCCGTCAACTACATGGTATTCTCCGCCTGCTTCCCCATCGTGGTCGGTTTTCTCGGGCTTGGGGACTTCTACCATGCGGTGCTCGCCTCCCTCGTCCTGCCCTTCGCGATGACGACGCGCTCGATGGCGAACGGCGTGCGCACCTTCCTCTATGAGAACGTTCTGGCCGCGCGCGAACTCGCAACCATCGCCGACCGCTTCGACACGGCGCTCAACAACATGCCGCACGGCCTGTTCATGCTGGATTCGGAACACCGTATCCTCGTTGCCAACCGGCGGGCCTGCGAGCTTCTGCATCTCGGCAACCAGGAGCGGCTGAAGGATTGTCATCTCGACGTGGTGCTGCGCTTCGGCGTGCGCAATTCCTTCTTCAATGCCGGGCAGAGCCGGACGATCCTGCGCCAGCTCGACGAGCTGCTGAAGGGGGAGCGCTCGCGTGCGCTCGTGCAGGTGACGGCCGGGCTTTATCTCGAATTCACCGCCGCGCCGCGCGAAAACGGCGGGGCGGTGCTGATATTCGAAGACGTGACGGCGCGCGTGCGGGCGGAAAAGAAGATCCTGCACATGGTCCGCTACGACAGCCTTACGGGGTTGCCGAACCGCACCTACTTCGCCGAGCTGGTGCAGGACGCGCTGGCTGAGCGCAAGAAGCCCGGCACGGTCGGCTTCATGGTGCTCGACGTCGACGACTTCAAGCATGTCAACGACATGAAGGGCCATGTCACCGGCGACCGGCTGCTCTGCGCCATCGCCGAGCGGCTACGCCGCCTTGCCGGCGACCGGGCGATTGCCGGACACCTGATGGGTGACGAATTCATCCTGTTCTTCCCCAACGAGACCAACCGTCGGGACCTGGAGGCGCGTATGCGGCGCTTCCACGAGCAATTGCGCGGCAATTACGAATTCGACGGCATGACGCTCTTCGTGTCGTTCAGCGCGGGCAGCGTGACGGTGGCGAGTGACGACTTCCGGCTGGAGGAAATGCAGATCCGCGCCGATCTGGCGCTGTTCGAGACCAAGTCGCGCGCCAAGGGCAGCTTCACCCTCTTCGAGCAGGAGATGGACGCGCGGTACATGGACCGCCAGAAACTCAAGGACGACCTGCGCGAGGCGCTTGCGAACAACGCGCTCTCCGTCGCCTATCAGCCGATGTTCGTGCCGGACGGCTCGCGCATCGAATGCTGCGAGGCGCTGTCGCGCTGGACGCATCCCGAGCGCGGCCCGGTCGCCCCGACGGTCTTCATCCAGATCGCCGAGGAGATGGGCATCGTCTCCGAGATCACGCGGTTCATGATCAACCGGGCCTGCGCCGACTGCGCCGACTGGCCCGCGCATATGGGCGTCTCGGTCAACCTGTCCGTCCAGGACCTGCGCGGCACCGGCATCATCGAGGTCGTGTCCGCGGCGCTGGACGCGGCGGGTCTTGAGCCGCACCGGCTGCATCTCGAGGTTACCGAAAGCTGCCTCATGGAGGAGCCCGTCAAGGTGCAGGCGATCCTGCAGGAGCTTCGCGCCCGCGGCATCACCGTCGCCATCGACGATTTCGGCACGGGCTATTCCAGCCTCAGCTATCTCGATCAGCTTCCGCTCGACGTCATCAAGATCGACCGGTCCTTCGTCCGCAATATCGGCGAGGACCCACGCCGCCTCAAGCTGCTGCGCGGCACGGTGAACCTTTCCCGCGAGCTGGGACTGCGTATCGTCGTGGAAGGCGTCGAGACGGAGGAGCAGCTCGCGCTCATCAACAAATACCAGTGCGCCGATCTCGTGCAGGGCTATGTCTTCGCCGCGCCCATGTCGCCCGAGGCGCTGCGCGACCGTTACGAAGGCTTCGGCCACAAGCCGGACGAGCCGCGCCGCCGCGGTCGCCGCGTCGCCTGATCCACACCCCTTCATTTTCATAGGTCTTTGATTCGACAGGATGTATAAGCTTATTCAAATTTAGCGTTAACCATCCGTTAAGGTTAATGAATTGTATTTTACACAAATTGTCCTATATCGGCGATCATGATGCCGGCTGTGGGGATACAGCCGGTTTTCGATCTGGATACGGGGGACATCAGCGTGGAACTAGCGAGCGGCCGCTTTTCCGAGAAGCTTCTCGGGCTGCTCGACAAGGTGGAATACCGCCGGGTCGAGACGAGCGAGGACATGGAGGATGTCGCGCGGATCCGCTACAAGGCCTACAAGGCCGGTAGCGTGATGCATCTTGCGGAAGACTCCCACCTTCTCATCGACGAGGCGGACTTCGACAGCCAAGCCTATGTCTTCGGCGTCTATCACGAAGAGCGGCTGATCTCGACCGTGCGCCTGCATCATGTGACGCCGGATCATCGTGTCACCTCCTCGGGCAAGGTGTTCCCCGACGAGATCAAGGCGTTCCTCGATGCGGGCATGTCGCTGATCGATCCGGTCCGTCTTGCGGCCGACCCGGAAATCTGGAGCGAGATGCCGGCGATCCCCTATCTGACGCTGCGCCTTGCGACGATGGCGGCGGACTATTTCGACGCCGACCGCGTGCTGCAGATGGTCAAGCCGGCGCATGCGGCCTTCTACCGCCGGGTTTTCGATGGCGACTTCGTCGCCTCGCCCAAGAGCAACCAGGGCAAGTTCATCATCGACCTGATGCTGATGGCGACGCGCTGCAAGGACGTGCGCTCCTCGCTCTATGCGCGTTTCCCCTTCTTCCAGTCCGAGCCTTTCGAGCGGCGCATGCTGTTCGCCCGTGGCGAGGATATGCCGTTCAGCCCGTTGACCGTGCGTCCCACCGCGCGTCTTGCGGAATCCCACCGGCGCATCCAGCTCTCAGGCAATGTCCACGCCCGATAGGTCTTGCGTTCCGTTGTCGCAGGGAAGGCCGGTTTCGGGGGAAACCGGCCTTTCGCGTTAGAGAAAGCGTATGGGGCGAAGCGCGCGCCGCGCCTTGCCGTTGCGCTTTGCCGATCCATTGTGTATGGCCAGAAAGACGCGCGTTTTCGCGCTTGAGGGAATCGCCGGTCCGTTTTGGATCGGCCCGTGTTTCAGGTGCCCGTCCGGGGGATTGACTGGCGGGTGCGGCTGCTTAGGAGAAGGTGACTATGGCTGAACATCATAACGGACCGGTCGAACTCGGCGCGCCGATGGACTATCCCGAGCACGAGAAGACCTACAATTTCTTCATCGCCGCCGCCAAGTACGGCACGCTGTTCTGCGTCGCCCTGTTGGTCGCGATGGCCGCCGGCTTCTTCACCAGCGCCGGTTTCTTCTCCAGCCTTCTGCTGCTGATCCTCATCAACGTCCTCGGCGTCGTCGTCCTGCGTTGATCAAGCAAGCCCGATGCACGGCGTCGGGCTGCCTGATGCGAAAGCCATCAAAGAGAAAAGCCCGCGAACCGGTTCGCGGGCTTTTTCATGTTCTTTGGCAGGTCCTGGCGTCGGTCAGGCCGGCTTGGCCGCAGCCGCGCCACGGGTGCGGGCGAGGCCGGACTTGGCCGGGGCGTAGTTCGGATCGAGGCGGAGCGCCTGCGAATAGGAACGCGAGGCCTTCGCCATCTCGCCGCGACGCTCGTAGATCAGCGCCTGGTTGGCCCAGGATTCGGCCAGCTTTCCGTTGAGGTTGATCGCGGTGTTGAAGTCCTGGAAGGCGTTGTCGTCGTCGCCCTTCGCGGCATAGGAGATGCCGCGGCCGTTATAGGGTTCGGCCGAGTTCGGCGACAGCGAGATGGCCTTCGAGAAGTCCTCGATCGCCTTGTCGTGTTGGCGGCGCGCCTGATAGATCAGGCCGCGATTGTGATAGGCGCGCGGATCGGTCGTATCGAGCTGGATGGCGCGGTTGAAGTCGCTGAACGCCTCGTCGAGACGGCCGGCCTGGCGATAGAGATTGCCGCGGCCGATATAGGCGACGTCATAGTTCGAGTTGAGCTGGAGGGCCGTGTTGTAGTCGGCCGCCGCCTTCGCCTGGTCGCCGAGGCTGCGCTGGATGAGCGCACGGTTGGCATAGGCCTGGTAGAAGCGCGGGTTCAACTCGATGGCGCGGTTGAAGTCATCGAGCGCGCGGCGATACTCGCCCGCGCGGCCATAGGCCGAGCCGCGCACATTGTAGCCTTCCGGATCCTGCGGATTGGCGGCGATCACGGCGGAGAGCGAGGCGATGTTCTCCTGCGAGCCCTGCGCGCGCTCGACCTTCAGCACGTCCGTCGAGGTGCCGGTCGACGCGCAGCCTGCGAGCAGGACGGCGAGCGACGTGGCGGCGACGGCGGCCATGAACGGGCGGCGCATGCGGGCGGACGAGGAAGAAAGACGATCGGTCGGGAACCCGGTAGATGCAGCCATGTCCAAGTGCGAATCCTCAAAATGGGCTTCTTCCCGCCTCATGCGCGAAGAAAACGCTACGGCCTTTCACAGCAATTCCGGCAAAGGTGCGTAGCGGTCGAACCCGGAATTGCACGGAAACCTTTCACAAGGGTGAAAAATCGTCCGGTCACATCAAAAAAGGCGGCGGCGAATTCATCGCCCCCGCCCGGTCTTGCATCCGAAAACGTCGAAATGACGGCCGATTAGCGGGCGCCAGGACGGCCGCCGATGAGGCCTTCGCGCTGGGCGCGCTTACGAGCCAGCTTGCGAACGCGACGGACGGCTTCAGCCTTTTCACGCGCACGCTTCTGCGACGGCTTTTCGTAATAGTCGCGCATCTTCATTTCACGGAAAATACCTTCGCGCTGCATCTTCTTCTTGAGAGCGCGGAGAGCCTGATCAACGTTGTTGTCGCGGACAAGTACCTGCACGAGAATCCCGTTCCTTTGTTCGTTGTTACCCGGCGATTCTTTGAGTTCGTCAGGCAAATAAGTGACGTTCGCGCAGCCCGGAAGGCTGACGATTGAGGCGTCGGATACCAGAACGCTTGAGGGAAGTCCAGTCTTCCGCGCCGCGATGTGCGGGATTTTCCGTGAAAGGCCGGGAAAACCGTCATGCGGTCCCCATTCGGTCATGTCGCATGTGGTACAAGGTGCGCCTGAATGCGTCGCAAAGGATACGGCGTCCCGCGCCAGGATTTGCTTTCTATTGCAACAGGAAACAGCCGGCGCTGCCGGCGAGACATCGAGGACCTGGGTTATGCGCAAATATTCGGTTTTCGCCGTCGCCCGCGAGGCGATGCGCGGCCACAAGGGATGGGAGGCACAGTGGACCTCGCCCGAGCCGCGCAAGGAATACGACGTGATCATCGTCGGCGGCGGCGGCCATGGCCTCGGCGCTGCTTACTATCTCGCCAAGGAGCACGGCATCACCAATGTCGCCGTGATCGAGAAGGGCTGGCTCGGCGGCGGCAATACCGGCCGCAACACGACCATCATCCGCTCGAACTATCTCTATGACGAGAGCATGGACATCTACGAGCACTCGCTGAAGCTCTGGGAAGGTCTTAGCCAGGACCTCAACTACAATGTCATGTACTCGCCGCGCGGCGTGATGATGCTGTCGCACAATGTGCACGACAAGCAGTCCTTCCAGCGCCACGTGCATGCCAACCGGCTTTACGGCATCGACAACGAATGGCTGACGCCGCAGCAGGCGAAGGACTTCGTGCCGGTTCTCGACATCTCGGCGAGCGCCCGCTACCCGATCAACGGCGCGGCCCTCCAGCGCCGCGGCGGCACGGCCCGCCACGACGCCGTCGCCTGGGGATATGCCCGCGCGGCCTCCGACCGCGGCGTGCACATCATCCAGAACTGCGAGGTCAAGGGCATCCGTCGCGGCCCCGATGGCGCGGTGACGGGCGTGGAAACCTCCAAGGGCTTCATCGGCGCCAAGAAGGTCGCGGTCTCGGCCTCCGGCCACAATTCGGTCATCCTGTCCATGGCCGATGTGAAGCTGCCGCTGCATTCCGTGCCGCTGCAGGCGCTGGTTTCCGAGCCGATGAAGCCAATCTTCCCCTGCGTGGTCATGTCCAACTCGGTGCATGCCTATATCTCGCAGTCGGACAAGGGCGAGCTGGTCATCGGCGCGGGTACGGACCAGTACAATTCCTATTCCCAGACGGGCGGCCTGCAGATCATCACGCATACGCTGGATGCCATCTGCGAGCTCTTCCCGATGTTCCGCCGCGTCAAGATGATGCGCCAGTGGGGCGGCATCACCGACAACACGCCGGATCGTTCGGCGATCCAGGGCGTGACGCCGGTTCCGAACCTCTTCGTCAACTGCGGCTGGGGCACCGGCGGCTTCAAGGCGACGCCGGGTTCGGCGCATCTCTTCGCGCATCTCATCGCGCGGGGCGAGCCGCACAAGCTGGCGGCCGGCCTGACGCTCGACCGCTTCCGCACCGGCCGCCTCATCGACGAGGCGGCGGCGGCGGCCGTGGCGCATTGATGAACGGCGCGCTGCTTGCCGGATTTCTGATGACGGCGGGGGTGGTTCCCGCCGGCGAGATCTTTCCCCAGCCCGGGGATGTGCGTCTCCAGAAGATCCACAAGTCGGCGCAGGAAAAGGAGTGGCCTTTCGTCGCCGAGAGCGGGATGTTGAGCTGCGTGCGGTTGCTCGGTGATCGGGTCGTCTATTTCATTCCCGACGAACCGGCCGCCAGCCGCCCCTTCAACATCGATATCGATCTCATGTCGATGAGCATGGTCAATCTGGGCATGACGAATGTTCTGGCCCCCTACGACGACTTTGGGCAACTGGTCCGCCGGCTTGCCTCCTTCGTCACCATGGGCCGGCGACTTTGCGACCAGGACCCCGGCACCGTCGTGACGGGTCCAGAGCTTTAAACAGGTAGGATAAAATGCTGCTGATCTACTGCCCCTACTGCGAGGAAGAGCGCTCCGAGCTCGAATTCCGCCACGGCGGCGATGCGCACATCGCCCGGCCGACCAACATCGCCGACATCACCGACGAGGAATTCCAGGACTATTTCTTCCTGCGCGATAATCCGAAGGGCCTGATCTTCGAGCGCTGGCGCCATATCCATGGTTGCGGCCGCTTCTTCAACGCGGCGCGCGATACCGTCAGCGACAAGTTCTACATGAGCTACAAGGCCGGCGAACCGAGGCCCGATATTCCGGGCGTCACTACTGCCGCGGCAACCAACGAGACCACGGAAGGAACCGCGAAATGAGCGGCGCCAATCGCATTGCCGGCCAGGGCCGCCTGACCCCCGCCAAGACCGCGCGTTTCACCTTCGACGGAAAGACCTTCGATGCGCTGGAAGGCGATACCGTCGCCTCCGCGCTGCTCGCCAACGGCGTGCATCTCGTCGGTCGTTCGTTCAAGTATCATCGCCCGCGCGGCATCCTCTCGGCAGGTCCCGAAGAGCCGAACGCGCTGATCGACGTGTCGCGCGACGCGGCCCGCCGCCAGCCGAACGTGCGCGCGCCGGTGCAGGAGGTCTTCGACGGCATGAAGGTGTCGTCGCAAAACCGCTGGCCCTCGCTCGCCTTCGATATCGGCGGTGTCAACAACCTGATGTCGCCGTTCTTCGCGGCCGGCTTCTACTACAAGACCTTCATGTGGCCGAAGGCGGCCTGGGAAAAGCTCTACGAGCCCTTCATCCGCAAGGCCGCCGGCCTCGGCGTCGCGCCGACGGAAGAGGACCCGGATCACTACGCCAACCGCTACGCCTATTGCGATGTGCTGGTCGCGGGCGCGGGTGTCGCCGGCCTTTCGGCCGCGCTTGCCGCTGCTGAAGCGGGCGCGCGGGTCATCATCGTCGATGAGCAGCCGGAAGTCGGCGGCGCGCTGCACTACGACATGTCGGTGAAGATCGACGGCCAGAACGGCTATGAGTGGGCGCAGGCTGCGGCCGCGAAGCTGAGGGCGATGGAGAATGTCACCGTTCTCACCCGCACGACGGCTTTCGGCTACTACAACCACAATTTCGTCGGCCTCGTAGAGCGCGTGACGGATCACCTTGCGCGTCCTGACAAGAAGCTGCCGCGCGAGCGGCTGTGGCAGGTCCGCGCCAAGCGCGTCATCCTCGCCACCGGCTCCATCGAGCGTCATATGGTGTTCGCCAACAACGACCGGCCGGGCATCATGCTCGCCTCGGCGGCACGCACCTATCTCAACCATTTCGGCGTTGCCGTCGGCCGCAAGGTCGGCGTCTACACGGCGAACGATTCTGCCTATGAGGCCGCCTTCGACCTGAAGCGCGCCGGCGTGACCGTGGCCGCCATCGTGGACAACCGCGAGAAGCCCGGCGAAGCGGTTCTGGCCGAGGCCGGCAAGCTTGGCATCGAGGTGCTGGCCGGCCATTCGGTGGTCGACACCAAGGGGAAGCTGCGCGTTTCCTCCATGTCGGTCGCCCGCAACGGCGGCGGCTCGGCACGGTCGATCCCGGTCGATGCGCTGCTGGTGTCGGCCGGCTGGACGCCTTCCGTCCACCTCTTCTCGCAGTCGCGCGGCAAGGTCGCCTATGATGCGGCCACCAGCCGCTTCCTGCCGGGCACCTATGCGCAGGATTGCCTTTCGGTCGGTTCGTGCAACGGCACGGACGGCCTGCAGGCGACGATCGAAGAATCGCTGGCAGCCGGCGAGCTTATGGCCCGCGCCACCGGCAACGACGGCGGCGGCAAGGTCGAGCTTTCCGGCGAGAACGCCTTCGAATGGACCGGCGGCATGGTGGGTGCCGGCGAAGGGGCCGGCGTCGACACGACGGTCAAGGCCTTCGTCGACTTCCAGAACGACGTCTGCGCCAAGGATATCCGCCTTGCCGTGCGCGAGGGCATGCACTCCATCGAGCATATCAAGCGCTTTACCACCAACGGCATGGCGACGGACCAGGGCAAGCTGTCCAACATCCACGGCCTTGCCATCGCCTCAGAGGTACTGAACCGCGAGATCCCGAAGATCGGTCTCACGACCTTCCGCGCGCCCTATACGCCCGTCACCTTCGGCGCGCTGATCAGCCATTCGCGCGGTGACCTGTTCGACCCCGCGCGCAAGACGCCGATGCACGAATGGGAAGAAGCGCATGGCGCGGTCTTCGAGGATGTCGGCAACTGGAAGCGCGCCTGGTATTATCCGCGCTCCGGCGAAACCATGCATGATGCGGTCAACCGCGAGTGCCGCACGGTTCGTAATGCCGCCGGCCTGTTCGATGCCTCGACGCTCGGCAAGATCGAGGTCGTCGGCCCCGATGCGGGCGAGTTCATGAACCTCATGTACACCAACGCCTGGGATACGCTGAAGCCGGGCCGTTGCCGCTACGGCATCATGCTGCGCGAGGACGGCTTCGTCTATGACGACGGCGTCGTCGGGCGTCTGGCGGAGGATCGCTTCCATGTCACCACCACGACGGGCGGCGCGCCGCGCGTCATGCATCACATGGAAGACTATCTCCAGACGGAATTCCCGCATCTGAAGGTCTGGCTGACCTCGACCACCGAGCAGTGGGCGGTCATTGCCGTGCAGGGTCCGAAGGCGCGTGAAATCCTCGAGCCGCTGGTCGAGGGCATCGACATCTCCAACGAGGCTTTCCCGCATATGAGCGTGCGCGAGGGCAAGATCTGCGGCGTACCGACCCGGCTCTTCCGCATGTCCTTCACCGGTGAAGCGGGCTACGAAGTCAACGTTCCTGCCGATTACGGGCAGGCCGTCTGGGAAGCCATCTGGGCACGGGCCGAACCGCTCGGCGCCTGCGCCTACGGCACGGAGACCATGCACGTGCTGCGCGCCGAAAAGGGCTACATCATCGTCGGCCAGGATACGGACGGTACGGTTACGCCGCACGATGCGAGCCTCAGCTGGGCCGTCTCCAAGAAGAAAGCGGACTTCGTGGGCATCCGCGGCCTCAAGCGGCCGGACCTCGTCAAGGAGGGCCGCAAGCAGCTCGTCGGTCTGCTGACGAAGGATCCGAAGGTGGTTCTGGAGGAGGGTGCGCAGATCGTTGCCGATCCGAACGAGCCGAAGCCGATGACCATGCTCGGCCATGTCACGTCGTCCTACTGGTCGGAAAACTGCGGCCGGTCCATCGCCATGGCGCTCGTTGCCGGCGGTCAGGCCCGCATGGGCCAGACGCTCTATGTGCCGATGCCGGACCGCACCATCTCGGTCGAGGTCAGCGACATGGTGTTTATCGACAAGGAAGGAGGACGCCTCAATGGCTGATCAAGCTCTTCGCAAGGCGCCCCTCGGTCGCCATCACGGCGGCTCCGCCGGCGCGCGCGTCACGCCCGCCGCGCCCGCGACCCGTCTTTCGCTGCGCGCCGGCGAGGATGCCATCGGCACGCTCTCGCTGGCCTTCGGCCTCGAGCTGCCACGCCGGCCGAAAACCTCGGCTTCCGTCAGCGGCCGTCACGCGCTCTGGCTCGGCCCGGACGAATGGCTGCTGATCGACGAGAACGGTGCGGACCTGATGGGCATCGCTTCGGGTGTTTCCGCGCTGCATTCTGCGACGGACGTTTCCCACCGCAACACGGCGATCATCGTTTCCGGCCCGGACGCGGCCGGGGCGATTGCCAGCGGCTGCCCGCTCGATCTCGGCAATGCGGTCTTCCCGGTGGGCGCTGCGGCGCGTACGGTGCTCGGCAAGATCGAGATCGTGCTGTTCCGCTCGGGCGAGGAGGATTACCGGGTCGAATGCTGGCGCTCGTTCTCGCCCTATGCCTTCGGCCTCCTGGTGGAAGGCGCGGAAGACGCCGGCCTTTAACAAGAATCCCGCCTTCGAGGCGGGATTTTCTTTTGAGCTGTTCCATCCGCATTCTCCGATGCCGTAGCGATTCCGCTTCGGCTGGAAATGCCCTAGACGTCCTCCGGCCGATCCTTCGGGTCGAACTGGATGATGGTGGTCCATTCGGCCGTCAGCGCCGGTTTGCGCTCGTCTTCGATCTCGACCGTCACATTGTAGCGGACCGCCAACATGCCCGCGCCGCGGAAGCGGGCCTCGTCGAGCACGAAGCGGCCGCGCACGCGCGCGCCGCTCTTGACCGGCGTGATGAAGCGGATCTTGTCGAAGCCGTAATTGATGCCCATCGTCTGCTCGACGATGCGCGGAATGCAATCATAGTTCATTGCCGACAGGAGGGAGAGCGTCAGGAAGCCGTGGGCGATGGTGCCGCCGAAGGGCGTTTCGGCTGCCGCGCGCACGGGGTCGGTGTGGATGAACTGATGGTCCTGCGTGGCATCGGCGAAGCGGTCGATCATTGTCTGGTCGACGATGAACCAGCGCGAGACGCCGAGTTCCGATCCGACGCTCGCGGCAATATCCTTCAAATGAACAGTGGCTGGCATGCGGTTTTCCATGGAACGATTCAGGCCGCTTCTAGAGGGGCCGTTTGCCCGGGCAATGAATTTCAGCGGCTTTCGACAAAAACCTCGACCGAGCGTGCCCGTAGCAAGCCGGTCGCCGGATGGTTGACGGTCAGGAGGCTGACCCATTCCCGCGTTTCAGTCGGGGGCAGGGCAAGCGCCTGTTCGCCATGCGTGCGGTTCAGGGCAATTGCAAGGCGGACGCTGCGCTTTTGCAGAAGATCGGGCGTGGTGAACAGCACCAGCAGCGTGCCGGCGAAGGGTGCTTCCCAGTCCGCGACGGTCATCGGCGCGCCGGCAAGCGTTCGCCATTCGACATCGCCCGCGCCGCTGAGGAAGGTTGTCTCGCCGAGCGCCGGGAAGCGCCTGCGGATGGTCGAGAGCATGGCGGCATGCTCGATCAGGCCGTCGTCCAGTTGGTCCCAATGCATCCAGGTGATGGCGTTGTCCTGGCAATAGGCGTTGTTGTTGCCCTCCTGGCTGCGCCCGCCTTCGTCGCCGGCCGTCAGCATGATCGTGCCGCGGGAAAGGAAGAGGCTTGCGAGCAGCGCCTTGATATCCGCCCTGCGGGCGGAGAGCACGGCGCCGTCGGTCGTCGCGCCTTCCGCGCCGTTGTTCCAGGAATGGTTCTCGTCGTGGCCGTCGCGGTTGTCTTCGCCGTTCGCTCCGTTGTGCTTCACCGTATGGGAAACGAGATCGGCCAGCGTGAAGCCGTCATGGGCGGCGAGGAAGTTGACGGTGCGGGTCTCGGCGCCGCCATGGCGGGAGAAGATGTCCGAGGAGCCGGCGAAGGCGGTGACGAAGGCGCCCAGCGTGTGGCTGTCGCCGCGCCAGAACATGCGCGCGTCATCGCGAAAGCGGTCGTTCCATTCGAGGAAGGGTTTCGGGAAATTGCCAAGCTGGTAGCCGCCGGGGCCGATGTCCCACGGCTCGGCGATCAGCACGCGGTCCTTCAGGAGCGGGTCGGCGCAGATTTCGGAAAGCAGCGCCGCGCGGGCGGAAAAGCCGTCCGCCTCGCGGCCGAGAATGGTGGCAAGGTCGAAGCGGAAGCCGTCGATACCGGCATGGCGCACGAAATGGCGCAGGCTGTCGAGCACGAGCTGGCGCACGATGGGGTGTTCTCCGGCGATCGTGTTGCCGCAGCCGGTGTCGTTGATCAGCTCGCCCGGCCGGTCCGGCACGTGGCGGTAATAGGTGAGGTTGTCGAGGCCGCGCATGGAAAGCGTCGCGCCGTGCCGGTCGCTCTCGCCGGAATGATTGAAGACGAGGTCGAGGATGGTGCCGATGCCCTCGGCGCGCAGCGTCGCGACCGTATCGGCCAGCTCCTTCATGCCGCCGGGCACGAGGCGCGGGTCGAGCGCCATCAGGGCGATGGGATTGTAGCCCCAGCTATTGGAAAGGCCGAGCGGCGGAAGGTGGCGCTCGTCGATCCAGGCGGTGATGGGCATCAGTTCCACCGCGTCGACGCCGAGGTGCTTCAGGTGGGCGAGCACGGCGGGATGGGCGAGCGCGCCGACGGTGCCGCGCATCTTCTCCGGCACGTCGGGATGCAGCATGGTGAAGGCGCGTACGGCCACTTCGTAGATGAAGCCGCCGGCGCGGAAGAGCGGAGGCGCTACCTTGACCGGATTGTCGCGGGTGACGATGGCCTTCGGCACGATGTCCGCCGTTTCCGCGCCGAAGAGGGCGAGCCGCCCGTTGTGCACGAAGCGGCGGTCGAGTTCCTTCGCATAGGGATCGACCAGCAGCTTTGCCGGATCGAACCAGAGGCCGTGGTCCGGCGAATAGACGCCATCGGCGCGGAAGCCGTAGCGCGTGCCGGCGGCCGCACCCTCGACGAAGACGCGGTGGAAGCCGGTCTCGTCCCGCCCCATGGCGAGGCGGGCAAGTTCCTTGTCGCCCGCACTGTCGAACAGGCAGAGCTGGACGCGGGCGGCATCGCGCGAATAGACCGCGAATTCCACCCCGTCCCCGGAGAGCGTGGCGCCCGGCGCGAAGGAGGGGGCGGTGACGGTCATGTCAGGTGATCACCGTCGGCTCGTTGCGGCCGGTGCGGGCCTTGATGCCGGCGATCTCATCGGCGACGGCGATGAGATCGGCCAGCGCCTCCTGCGTGTCGATGCCGTGGCGGGCGGCGTCGGGTTCGAAGCGTTCGATATAGACGCGCAGCGTCGCGCCGGAGGTGCCGGTGCCGGAAAGACGGAAGACGACACGCGAGCCGCCGACGAAGAGGATGCGGATGCCCTGGTTCTTGCTGACGGAGTGGTCCACCGGGTCGTTATAGGCGAAGTCGTCGGCGGTCTCGACGGTCAGCGCGCCGAAGGTCTTGCCGGGCAGCGTCGCGAGCTGATCGCGCAGGTTCGCCATCAGGCCGTTCGCGGCGTCGGTGTCCACCTCCTCGTAGTCGTGGCGGGAATAGTAGTTGCGGCCGTAGGTCGCCCAGTGCTGTTCGACGATGGCGAGCACGCTTTCCTTGCGCACGGCGAGGATGTTGAGCCAGAGGAGCACCGCCCAGAGGCCGTCCTTCTCGCGTACATGGTTGGAGCCGGTGCCGGCGCTTTCCTCGCCGCAGATCGTAGCGAGACCCGCGTCGAGCAGGTTGCCGAAGAACTTCCAGCCGGTCGGCGTCTCGTAGATGCCGATGCCGAGCTTTGCCGCCACGCGGTCGGCCGCGCCGGAGGTGGGCATGGAGCGGGCGATGCCGGCGAGGCCCTTGGCGTAGCCGGGGGCGAGATGGGCGTTGGCGGCGAGTATGGCGAGGCTGTCGGAGGGCGTGACGAAGATGCCCTTGCCGATGATGAGGTTTCGGTCGCCGTCGCCGTCCGAGGCCGCGCCGAAGTCCGGCGCATCCGCGGCCATCATGGTCTCGTAGAGCGCGCGGGCATGGACGAGGTTCGGGTCGGGGTGGTGGCCGCCGAAATCGGGCAGCGGCATGAAGTTGAGGACCGAGCCCTTGGCCGCGCCGAGGCGGTTTTCGAGGATTTCCTTGGCATAGGGGCCGGTGACGGCGCTCATGGCGTCGAAGACGATGCGGAAGCCGCCGGCGATCAGCTTGCGGATGGCGTCGAAATCGAAGAGCTGTTCCATCAGCTCGGCATAGTCAGTGACGGGGTCGATGACCGTCACCGTCATGCCCTCGATCTCGTGCGTACCTTCGAGGTCGAGATTGATGTCGGCGGCATCGGCGATCTTGTAGCTGTCGATGGTCTTGGTGCGGGCGAAGATGGCGTCGGTGATTTTTTCCGGGGCCGGGCCGCCGTTGCCGATATTGTACTTGATGCCGAAGTCCTCGGTCGGCCCGCCCGGATTGTGGCTGGCCGAGAGCACGATGCCGCCGAAGGCCTTGTTCTTGCGGATGACGTTGGAGGCGGCGGGGGTGGACAGGATACCGCCGCGCCCGACCAGCACGCGGCCGAAGCCATTGGCGGCGGCCATCTTGATGGCGAGCTGGATGACCTCGCGGTTGTAGAAGCGGCCGTCGCCGCCGATCACCAATGTCTGGCCGGCAAAGCCTTCCAGTGAATCGAAGATCGACTGGATGAAGTTCTCCGCATAGTTCTTTTGCTGGAAGACGGGGACCTTCTTGCGTAGGCCGGACGTTCCGGGCTTCTGGTCGCTGTAGGGCGTGGTCGGGACGGTCTTGATGGTCATGGCTTAGACTTTCGCAAGAAGGCTGGAATAGAGTTCGGCATAGCGCGCGGCGCTGTTTTCCCAGGAAACGTCCGATTTCATGCCTTGGTTCTGGATGCGCGCCCAGACTTTCGGCTCGGCATAGGCCTTGAAGACGCGGCGCAGCGCCTGGCGCAGGCCATCGGCATTGATCGGCGTGAACTGGAAGCCCGTGGCGACGCGGGCGGAAAGGGCGGCCTCGTTGGCGTCGATGACGGTATCGGCAAGGCCGCCGGTGCGCGCGACGATGGGGATGCAGCCGTAGCGCAGGCCGTAAAGCTGGGTGAGGCCGCAGGGTTCGAAGCGGGATGGTATGAGGATGGCGTCGCTGCCGGCCTGCATGAGGTGGGACAGTGGCTCGTTGTAGCCGATGACGATGCCGATGCGGCCGCGATGGCGCGAGGCGGCGGCGAGCAGCGCGCCTTCCAGCCCCTGGTCGCCGGAGCCGAGCACGGCGAGCTTGCCGCCCTGCTGAACGATCCAGTCGGCGACCTCGGCGATGATGTCTATGCCCTTCTGCCAGGTGAGGCGGCTGACGATGCAGAAGATCGGGCCGTCGTCGTCATCGAGGTTGAAGCGCTCGACGAGGGCCTGGCGGTTGACGGCGCGCTTCTTCAGCGAGCCGGCGGCGAAGGGGCGGGCGATATGCGGGTCGGTTTCGGGGTTCCAGACGGCAGTGTCGATGCCGTTGACGATGCCGTCGAGGTCGGCGGCGCGGGCATTGATGAGACCTTCGAGACCCATGCCATATTCGGGGGTCGTGATCTCCTGGGCATAGGTGGGACTGACCGTGGTGATCGACCAGGCCGTGCGCAGGCCGCCCTTGAGAAAGCCGACATCGCCGTAATATTCCAATCCGTCGACGGAGAAGGCATCCGGCGGCAGTCCCAGTTCGGGGAATATCTCCGGGCCGAACTGG
This sequence comes from Shinella zoogloeoides, assembly GCF_022682305.1. Classification (NCBI taxonomy): domain Bacteria; kingdom Pseudomonadati; phylum Pseudomonadota; class Alphaproteobacteria; order Hyphomicrobiales; family Rhizobiaceae; genus Shinella; species Shinella zoogloeoides. Next base: position 2,992,671 of record NZ_CP093528.1, on the reverse strand, counting down.
CCCTGGAAGGCGAGGTTATGCACGGTGATCACGGTCGGAATGTGCTGGAGGCCGGTATAGCGCATGTAGACGGCGGTCATCGCCGCCTGCCAGTCATGCGCATGCACGATATCCGGTCGCCAGCCGAAAAGCAGGCCGCGGGCGATTTCCGCGCCGGCCAGCGAGAGGGCGGCGAAGCGCCGCCAGTTGTCGGGGAAATCCTTGGCTGTCGCGTCCGTGTAGGGGCCGCCCGGGCGGTCGAAGAAACCCGGCGCGTCGAGCACGAGAATATCGAGGCCCTCGTGCTTCGCCGCGAGAATGCGGGCCGGCTCGCCGAGGAGGTCGTCGAAGGTCGCGACCACCTCGCTCTTCGCCAGCCGCTGCATGACCACCGGATAGCCGGGCATGAGCGTGCGCATGTGCATGCCATGTCCGGCGAGCGCGAGCGGCAGTGCGCCGGCGACGTCGGCGAGGCCTCCCGTCTTGATGAGCGGGAATACTTCGGATGCCACCGAAAGGATTTTCATGTCGCGGCTATAGCTCCAGCTTGTCGATCATCGGCTGCGTGATGAGGCAGACGCCGTTCTCCGAGCGGCGGAAGCGCTTGGCGTCGAGTTCCGGATCCTCGCCGACGACGAGGCCTTCCGGGATGACGACCCGGCTGTCGATGACGACGTTCCTGAGCTGCGCGTGCCGGCCGATCATGACGTTCGGCAGGATGATGGCCCCTTCGAGGCGCGAGTAGGAATTGGCGCGCACCCCGGTAAAGAGCAGGCTCCGGTTCAGCGAGGCGCCGGAAATGATGCAGTCGCCGGAAATCAGCGAGGAGGTCGCCGAGCCGCGGCGGTTCTCGTCGTCGTGTACGAACTTGGCCGGCGGCTTGATCTCGGCGAAGGTCCAGATCGGCCAGGAACCGTCGTAGATGTCGAGTTCCGGCGTGACGTCTGTCAGGTCGATATTGGCCTGCCAGTAGGCGTCGATGGTGCCGACGTCGCGCCAGTAGGCTTCGCGCTCGAAGTCCGAGCGCACGCAGGAGGCGGTGAAGCGGTGGGCTACGGCTTTGCCGTGCTGCACGATATAGGGGATGATATCCTTGCCGAAGTCGCGGCTCGACGTCGGGTCGGCGGCGTCGCGGCGCAGCAGGTCCATCAGGAACTTGGTGTGGAAGACGTAGATGCCCATGGAGGCGAGCGCCATTTCCGGGTTGCCGGGAATGCCCGGCGGGTCGGCCGGCTTCTCCACGAAGGCGATGATCTGGTCCTTCTCGTCGACATGCATGACACCGAAGCCCGTCGCCTCCATGCGCGGCACCTCAAGGCAGCCGATGGTGACCTGCGCGCCGGAATCCACGTGCTGCTGGAGCATCAGCTCGTAGTCCATCTTGTAGATATGATCGCCGGCGAGGATGACCATGTATTCGACGCCGTAATCCTCGATGATGTCGATGTTCTGGTAGACGGCGTCGGCCGTGCCTTCGTACCACTGCGTCTCGGAGACGCGCTGGGAGGCGGGGAGGATATCGAAGCTCTCGTTACGCTCGGGGCGGAAGAAGTTCCAGCCGCGCTGCATGTGGCGGATCAGCGAATGGGCCTTGTATTGCGTGGCGACGCCGATGCGGCGGATACCGGAGTTGAGCGCATTCGAGAGCGCGAAATCGATGATGCGCGCCTTGCCGCCGAAATGCACGGCGGGCTTGGCGCGCCGGTCGGTCAGCTCCTTGAGGCGGCTGCCGCGTCCCCCTGCCAGTACATAGGCCATCGCATCGCGGGCGAGGGGTTGATTGCGCTTCTGCTCCATGGTGTCCTCCCGATTATCCCTGTTCCTTTTGCAATTCCGCTGCACGCCTTGTCGGAATTGCTTTTTATGCGTCCAGTTCGAGCATCACCGTCGCCAGCGGCGGCAGCGTGATGTCGGCTGCGATCCTTCCATTGTCATGCCTGCGGGCCTCGACGGCCCCGCCGTTCCCCTTGCCGCTGCCGCCGTAGATCTCGGCGTCGGTGTTGAGGATTTCGCGCCACCGGCCCTCCACCGGCAGTGGCACTCCATAGCCCTCGCGCAAGACGGGGGTGAAGTTGGTGACGACGGCAATCGGCTTTTCGCCAGGCGCCTTGCGCAGCCAGGCGAAGACCGAGTTGTCGCGGTCGTCGGCGATCAGCCATTCGAAGCCCTCGCCTTCGCAGTCGCGGGCATGCAGCGCGGCCTTGTAGCGATAGGTGCCGTTGAGGTCGCGCACCAGGCGGCGCATGCCCTCGTGCAGCGGATATTCGAGCAGGTTCCAGTCGAGCGCGCGCGCCTCGCTCCACTCCTGCCATTGGGCGAATTCTTGGCCCATGAACAGCAGCTTCTTGCCGGGATAGCCCCACATGAAGCCGTAATAGGCCCTGAGATTGGCGAACTTCTGCCAGTCGTCGCCGGTCATCTTGGCGATCAGCGAGCCCTTGCCATGCACCACCTCGTCGTGGCTCAGCGGCAGCACGAAGTTCTCCGTGAAGGCATAGAGCAGGCCGAAGGTCATGTCGTTGTGGTGGAATTTGCGGTGCACCGGCTCGCGCGACAGGTATTGCAGCGTGTCGTGCATGAAGCCCATGTTCCACTTGAAGCCGAAGCCAAGCCCGCCCTCGTGGACGGGATGGGAGACCTTCGGCCAGGAGGTGGATTCTTCCGCGATCGTCAGGATGCCGGGATGGCCGGCATAGACGTGGCTGTTCATGGATTGCAGGAAGCGCACCGCCTCAAGGTTCTCGTTGCCGCCATATTCGTTCGGCACCCATTCGTCGTGCTTGCGCGAATAGTCGAGGTAGAGCATCGAGGCGACGGCATCGACGCGCAGGCCGTCGAGATGGAATTTTTCCGCCCAGTAGAGGGCGTTGTTGATGAGGTAGGAGAGGACTTCCGCGCGGCCGAAATTGTAGATCGCGGTATTCCAGTCCGGATGGAAGCCCTGGCGCGGGTCCTCGTGCTCGTAGAGCGCCGTGCCGTCGAACTTGCCGAGGCCGTGGGCGTCCGTCGGGAAATGCGCCGGCACCCAGTCGAGGATGACGCCGAGGCCGACCTTGTGGCAGCCGTTGACGAAGCGGGCGAAACCCTCCGGCTCGCCGAAGCGGGCGGTGGGCGAGTAGAGACCGGTCGTTTGGTAACCCCAGGAGGGATCGAAGGGATATTCTGAGATCGGCAGGAATTCGATATGGGTGAAGCCCATGTCGGTGCAGTAGGGGATGAGGCGGTCGGCCAGCTCGTCCCAGGTCAGCATGCCGCCGTCGGAATGGCGCTGCCAGGAGGCGGCGTGCACCTCGTAGATGGAGATCGGCTGGCGGCGGGCATCAGCGCTCGCCCAATGGGCCAGATGCGCCTCGTCCTCCCATTTTTGGGTGATCGGACCCGTCGTCATCGAGGCGTTGTTCGGCCGCAGTTCCGAGCGGCGGGCGAAGGGGTCGGCCTTCAGTGGCAGGACCTCGCCGTTGATGCCGACGATCTCGTATTTATAGGCATGGCCCTCCGTGATACCGGGCAGGAAGATTTCCCATATGCCGGTGTCGCGGCGAAGGCGCATGGCGTTGCGCCGCCCGTCCCATTCGTTGAAGTTGCCGACGACGGAGACACGCTTGGCGTTCGGAGCCCAGACGGCGAAGTGGAAGCCGTCGATGCCGTCGAGCGTCATCGGGTGCGCGCCCAGTTTGTCGAAGAGGCGCAGGTGCGAGCCTTCGCGGATGTAATAGTCGTCCATCGGCCCGAGGACGGGGCCGAAGCTGTAGGGATCGACCACCACCCATTCGCCGCCCTCGTTGCGGGCACGATAGCGGATCGGCTGCAGCTTCTTCAGGGCCACCTCACCGGCGAAGATGCCGTCCGGGTGCACCTGCGTAAGCGCGCCGATTTCCTTGCCGGCAAGCGTTTCGGCCGTCACCTCGGCCGCGCCGGGCAGGAAGCAGCGGGCGAAGTACTTTTCACCGGCCGCCCCCTCGCGAACCAGATGCGGGCCGAGCACCGCAAACGGGTCCCAGTGCCGGCTTTCCAGGATCGCGTCGATATCCGCCTTCGCCAGAAGCTCTGCCAAGAGATTTGACTGGGTTTCCGTCGTGCTCTTGTTTGGCGGTGCGGTCATCAGGCTCTCCAGATGTCCTTGGCGTATTGGCGGATGGTTCGGTCGGAGGAGAACCAGCCCATGCGGGCGGTGTTCCGGATGGTCTTGGAATACCAGGACGTCTTATCGGTCCAGATGGCATCGACTTCGCGCTGGGCTTTCGCATAGGCGTCGAAATCGGCGGCGACCATGAACCAGTCGTGATTGTAGATGCCGTCGATAAGGCCGGTGAAACGGTTGCGGTCATCGGGCGAGAAGACGCCGGAGGAGATTGCCTGAAGGGCTTGCGACAGCTCGCGGGACTGCTCGATGATGGCACGGGGATTGTGCCCCTCGGAGCGGACCTTCGCTACTTCTTCGGCCGTCATGCCGAAGATCACGATGTTCTCCTCGCCGACATGATCGCGCATCTCGACATTGGCGCCGTCGAGCGTGCCGATGGTCAGCGCGCCGTTCAGCGCGAATTTCATGTTGCCGGTGCCGGAGGCTTCCATGCCGGCGGTCGAGATCTGCTCGGAAAGGTCGGCGGCGGGCACCATGATCTCGGCGAGCGAGACGTTGTAGTTCGGCACGAAGACGACCTTGAGCAAGCCGCGCACGGCCGGATCGTTGTTGATCACCTTCGCCACGTCGTTGGCGAGCTTGATGATCAGCTTGGCGTTGTGATAGCTCGGCGCCGCCTTGCCCGCGAAGAGTTTGACACGCGGCACCCAGTCCTGTTCGGGATGAGAGCGGATCTGGTCGTAGAGCGCGACGGCCTCGATGATGTTGAGGAGCTGGCGCTTGTATTCATGGATGCGCTTGATCTGGATATCGAACATCGCCGAGGGGTCGATGCGCACGCCCATGCGGCTGCCGACCAGATTGGAGAGCCGGTTCTTGTTCTCGCGCTTGATGGCGGCGAAGCGTTCCTGGAAATCCCGGTTGTCGGCGAAGGCATCCAGCGCCGGCAGCGCCTCGGCATCGTCCACGAAGGCATCGCCGATGGACTCGCGGATCAGCTCGAACAGGCCCGGATTGCACTGCATCAGCCAGCGGCGCGGGGTGATGCCGTTCGTCTTGTTGTTGATGCGGTCGGGATAGAGCTTGTGGAGGTCCGCGAAGACCGTTTCCTTCATCAGCTCCGTGTGGAGCGCCGACACGCCGTTGATCGAATGCGAGCCGACGAAGGCGAGGTTGCCCATGCGCACGCGCCGCTCGCCGCTCTCCTCGATCAGCGAAATGTTGCGCACGCGCTGGTCGTCGAGACCGCGATCCTTGCGCGCTTCCAGCAGGATTTTCGCGTTGACCGCATAGACGATCTGCATGTGGCGCGGCAGCAGGCGCTCGAACAGCGGAACCGGCCAGCTTTCCAGCGCTTCGGGCAGCAGCGTGTGGTTGGTGTAGGAGAAGGTGCGGCGGGCGAGGTCCCACGCGACATCGAAGTCGAGGCCGTGCACGTCCGTCAGGAGGCGCACCAGTTCGGCGACGGAAACGGCCGGGTGCGTATCGTTGAGCTGGATGGCGACGGCGTCCGGCAGGGACGTGAAATCCGGATACTGCTGCAGGTGGCGGCGCAGGATGTCCTGCAGCGAAGCCGAACAGAAGAAGAATTCCTGGCGCAGGCGCAATTCCTGACCGGCGGGCGTGGCGTCGGCCGGGTAGAGCACGCGCGTCAGGCTTTCCGCCTTGTTGCTCTCGCGCAGCGCGCCGATATGGTCGCCGGCATTGAAGGCGTCGAGCAGGATGGGGTCGATGGGGTTGGCGGCCCACAGGCGCAGCGTGTTGACGCGCTTGGCGCGCCAGCCGACAGCCGGCGTGTCGTAGGCCGTGGCGATGACGCGCTCGGCGGGCTTCCAGACGAAGCGCTGCTTGTCCTCGCCGATATTGATCGTCTCGACGGCGCCGCCGAAGCCGATCTCGTAGGAGCTTTCGCGGCGCTCGAATTCCCAGGGATTGCCGTGGGCGAGCCAAGTCTCGGGCAGCTCGACCTGCCAGCCGTCCGCCATCTGCTGGCGGAAGAGGCCGTGCACGTAGCGGATGCCGTAGCCATAGGCCGGCACGTCCACCGTCGCCATGCTTTCCATGAAGCAGGCGGCGAGACGGCCGAGGCCGCCGTTGCCGAGGGCGGCATCCGGCTCGAGTTCGGCGATGACGTCGAGATCGACGCCGAGCGAGGCGAGCGCGTGGCGCATCTCGTCCAGGATGCCGATATTCGTCATCGCGTCGCGCATCAGGCGGCCGATGAGGAATTCGAGCGAGAGATAATAAACGCGTTTGGCGCCGGTGGCGTAGGTGCGGCGCGTGGAGTCCATCCACTTGTCGGTGACGCGGTCGCGCGCGACGAGGATCGCCGCCGTCAGCCAGTCATGCGGCTTGGCGACTTTCGGGTCCTTGCCGATGCGATATTTGAGACGTTCCAGAAGCTCTGTCGCAAGCTGTTCTCTGTCCGATGAACGGGGGGCTGGAGCGAGGTCGTTGTTGGTTGCCCGGTTCGTCATCGGTGAGTTTTTTCCCTTCGCATTGCCTGTCTTCGCCTTGGCGAAAAGTGCGTTTAAATCAATTTATGCATCTATCCGAAGCGCTTGCAATATGCCTTTTCAAGAAAGGGCGCATGCATTTTCGACATATCTGAAAGAGGCGAAAAAGCCCGCCGCGCGGGCGCGCGGCGGGCTGGCTTTCGTGAAGGGGAACCGCTCCGGTTACTTCGTGACGCGGGCGACGGTCTTCGACGTCTGCTGGCCGATGCTCTGGAAGGCGGCGAGGAGGTCCGCCGTGCTTTCCGCGAGGAAGTAATGGCCCGGCGTGGTGGCGCAGGCGCTGAGCAGGGCCTGGCCGCGGCTCGGCGCCATGAAGGCGATCGTGTAGACCTCGATCTTCTTTGCACGGGCAAGATCGCAATATTCCAGCGTCGTCTTGTCGGCGTTGGTCTGGTTGTTGTCGCCGTCGGTCATGAAGACGATGTATTTCGCGGGAACCTGCCCGTTGCCCTGCTTGTCCTTGTGAGCCTTCGCCTCCGTATCGAGCATCAGGCTATCATAGGCGATTTTAAAGGCCGGGGCCGAGTTCGTGTTGCCGTCCGCCGTCAGGGCGTTGACGTAGCCGAGAACCCCGGTCGTGCCCCAGTCGAGAGGGTTCGCCTTCTGCGCCACGCTGTTGTAGGAAACCCCGCCGGTGCGCACATAGGTGGCCGTGGGGTCGGCGGCGTCGATCTGGGCGAGGAGGCTGGCGGTCGCAAGCTTCAGCGAGTCGATGCGCGTCAGGTTCTTCGAGCAGACCTTGTCCGGCTTCTTCTTGGTGGGGCAGGGATAGGACGTGGTGCTTTTCGTTTCCTCGCCCATGGAGCCTGACTTGTCGAGCACGAAATACATGGAGAACGCGCTCTTCGAATCGGCCGTGCCGCTTTCCGCGATGCTGGATGTCTCCAGCGTGCCGCTGTTGTGGCCGAGAAGCTGGCGCGTAAGGATATTGTATTTCACGGAATAGCTGGCGTCGATCTCCACCGTGTACGACCTGCCGGTGTTCCCGGTCACCGTCTCGGTGATGTTGATGACGGGGGCGGCATCGACGAGCGTCTCGTCGCCTTCCTTGACGAGCGAGGACGCGCCGCTCATCTGCAGCGTGAAAAGTTCCTGGGCGATGGTTCTAGCCTCTTCGATGCTCTTGCCGTCGTTCGCCAGCGCCGCGGCGGCGGCGAGAACGGCGGCGTCGGAGGCGTCCTGCAGCTCGGCTTTCGCAAGGACGGTCTTGGTGAGGTCGATCGCGACGCCGGCGGCCATGAGGATGACCGGGATGACGACGGCGGTCACCATCGCGAAATTGCCTCCACGGTCGCGCAGCAAGCGCGATGCGAGCGTCGATTTTCCTGCCGTCTTCGTCATGAGGCTTCACCCACCATCGTCATAATGTGGATGAAGGCTACCAGCGAAGTGTTATTCAACGGTTCGGCGGCGTGGTATAGTTTTCGTAAAATTGCATGCATCCCGAAAACAGGGGCTTTGCCGCTGTTTCCAAACGGGAATCTACGGTGCGGATCGTACCGGGATGACGTCGACGGCCTGGCTTGTCTGGTGCTGGCCGTAGCCCTTGAGCACGCCGATGACCGGGGCGACATCGGCATAGTCGCGGCCATAGGCGACGACGATATGGTCGGTGCCGGCGGGGATGTCGTTGGTCGGGTCGAGTTCCATCCAGCCGTTCACCCGGCCGCCCCAGTAGCGCACCCAGGCATGCATGGCGTCCGCGCCTTCCAGCCGTTCCTTGCCCGGCGGAGGGATGGTGCGTAGGAACCCGCTGACATAGCCGGCTGGAATGCCGAGGCTGCGCAGCGCCACGATCATCACATGGGAAAAGTCCTGGCAGACGCCTTTCTTCAGCTTGAAGGCCTCGCGGGGTGTCGTGTCCACGCTGGTCGCCTTCGGGTCGTAGGTGAAGTCCTTGTGAATGCGGGCGCAGAGCGCCGTGGCGATGGCGCGGACCGTCATGCCGGGCTTTGCGATGGCGCGGGCATATTCGGCGATCTCCGGGCAATCCTTCAGCCGTGGGCTCGGCCCGGTATAGTGGTGCGGCGAGCCGGCGTCGAGCGACCAGTAGCCGGCGATATCCTCCGGCAATTCGGCAACGCAGGGCGAGAGATCGGCGGTCGTTTCCGGCGCATCGACCTGCACGCGGGCCTGCATGCGGATATCCAGCCGCTCGTGCTGGCTGCGAAAGAGGATCGCGCTCATCGGGTTTTCGAAGAAGTCGTGATGGTCGACCCGCTCGCCGGGATCGGGCGCGACGCCGACCGTGCCGGCGACGAGGCGCTGGCGGCCCTCGATGGAGAGCGGCAGCACGCGCACGATATGCCGGCCGCCGGAAACCGGCGTGTCATAGAGATAGCTGATATGGAGGTTGACGTCGTAGAGCATGGTTCGGCGCCTCCCCCTCGCTCAGCTCAGATAGGTTTGCGCGAGAATGTCGGAGAGCTTTTCCATCTCCGTCTCGAGGCGCTTGTAGACCACGTCGGTCATCGTCTCCGGCGTCATCACCGCCAGACCGGCGTGAAGGCGCATGGCCTCGCGGTAGAAGGGCGACATCTGGCCGTTCGAATAGGCGTTCGGCAATTGCTCGATCTCGTTCTTGATCTCGTTCAATTGGTAGAGGATCGAGCGCGGATTGAGCGCGTCGAGCGCCAGGAGGTCGGTGACCGTCAGGCGCGCGGTCGCCACGTTGTAGCGGCGGCGATGGGTCATCACGCTGTCGCCGATCTCCAGCAGCATGTCGAGCGCGCCGTCGGGCGCGTCCTCGCCGGACATATGGCCGAGCAGGCGCGTCATGTGCAGGCCGCGTTCGAGATAGCGGCCGATGGACAGGAACCGCCAGCCGGTGAAGCGGTACATGTTCTCGTGCACGAGGCCGGCGAAGCCCGCGAGCTTGCGCAGCAGCACGGTCATGGCGCGGGTCGCGTCGTCACCCGGTTCTATGCTGACATGGAAGCGGCGGGCGGTCTTCGACAGGTCGTTGAGCGCCAGCCATCCATCGGGCGAGAAGCGGTCGCGGATGTTGCTGGCGGAGAAGACGGCGCTGTCGATGTTGCGGATGAGGCTCGTCGGCACGGCTTCGGACGTGTCGATGTCGAGCGCGTCGAGATAGGTGCTCACGTCCTTCAGCAGCGGTTGCTCGGGATCGGCATATTCGGCGTAGCGGCTGTGCCAGGCGCGCAGGATGCGTAGCGCCCCTTCCGCCCGCTCGATATAGCGGCCCAGCCAGAAGAGGTTGTCGGCCGCACGGCTCGGCAGGCTGCCGGGCATGTTGCGGGTGAAGTCCTCTTCCGGTGGCAGCAGCGAGGTGCGCTCGACCGGCTTGCGGCTGACGATCCAGACGTCGGCCGCCGAGCCGCCTTCCTGCATGGCGATGGCCGCCACATTGTCGCCGGCGCCGATGCGGGCGAAGCCGCCGGGCATGATCTGCCAGCCGTCGCGGGTGCGGGCGGCGAAGACGCGCAGCGACATCGGCCGAGGCACCAGCTTGCCGTCGACGAAGGCGGGCGTGGTGGAGAGGGTGACGGCTTCCTGGCCGACGAGCTTCGCGCCGTCGCTCGCCAGCCATTCGGCGATGGACCGCTTGGCCGTGTCGCGCAGGCTGGAGCCGAGCACGGACTGCCCGTTGTCGTCGAAGAAGGGGCGCGTGGAATAGGCGGGGCCGATGACCATGCGCTCGATATTGGCCGCGACATGCTCGCGCTCGCCCTTCTGGCCGCACCACCAGGTCGCGATGGAGGGGAGGCGCTGCTCCTCGCCGAGCAGGTGCCGGCAGATGTTCGGCAGGAAGGCGAGGAAGGCGCGCGTCTCGACGATGCCCGCGCCGAGCGCGTTGACGAAGGTGACGGAGCCGGAGCGCAGCGCCTCGACCATGCCGGGCGTGCCGATATGGGAGTTCTGGTTCAGCTCCAGTGGGTCGGCGAAGGCGGCGTCGAGGCGGCGCCACAGCACGCCGATGGGTTTGAGGCCCGCCACCGTGCGCACCATGACCTTGCCGTCCACGACGGTCAGGTCCTCGCCTTCCAGCAGCATGAAGCCGAGATAGCGGGCGATATAGGCGTGTTCGAAATAGGTCTCGTTGGCAAGGCCGGGCGTCAGGACGGCGATACGCTCTTCCGCTACCTTGCCGGCCTGCAGCGTGTTGCGGAAAGCGCCGAAGAAGCCGGCGAGGCGGTGCACATGGGTTTCCGCGAAGACGTCGGAAAAGGCGCGGGTCGTCGCCACGCGGTTCTCCAGCGCGAAGCCGGCGCCGGAAGGGGCCTGGGTGCGGTCGGAAAGGACCCACCAGTTGCCGTCCGGCCCGCGGCCGATCTCGAAGGAGACGAAATGCAGGAAATGCTTGCCATCGGGCTGCACGCCGACGAGCGGGCGCAGGAATTCGTCGTTTGAGGCGACGAGGGCAGGGGGAAGCAGGCCGTTCGCGACCAGTTCGTTCCTGCCGTAGATATCGGCGATGACGGCTTCCAGCAACTCGGCGCGCTGGACGAGGCCGCGCGACAGGTGCTCCCATTCCGCCTCGTCGATGAGGACGGGAATGTGCGAGAGCGGCCAGGCGCGGTCCGTCCCCGCCTCCTTGCCGTAGGCGCGGTAGAAGACACCGGCATCGCGCAGATACCGGTCGGCGCGGGCGAAGCGTCCGGCGATATCCGTTTCGTCCATGCGCTCGAGCGCCGAGAGGAGGGGACGCCAGACGGGGCGTACCGCGCCTTCCGTGTCGACCATCTCGTCGGCGATGCCCGGAAGGGGCGCATAGGCGCGCGCGGAGGTCTCCGACGCCTCGGCCTCGATGCGTTCCGCTTCCGCAGTCGTGGTCTTCAATCAATGTCTCCTACGAAGCTGGAGCATTTCCGCGCCTCTTCGAATCGCGAAAATGCTCCAGCTCTTTGTTTCGTGCAATTCCGGACGCAAAACCGCTGCGCACTTTTGCTGGAATTGCTTCAGATGCCGGGCGGCCGGCGTAGATCCAGCGTCAGCGGGAAATCCGCCGGCGGCGTTTCCGGCCACAGCGTATAGCCGCCCGCCCTGTGCCCCCAGGGCTCGAACCGCGCCAGCCGGCGCGCCTCGGCCTCGTTGCCGTTTACCGGGAAGGTGTCATAGTTGCGTCCGCCCGGATGGGCAACGTGGTAAATGCAGCCCCCGATCGCTCTTCGCGACCATGTATCATAAATGTCGAAAGTAAGCGGTGTGTTGACAGGCAGCACCGGATGGAGGCCCGAGGCGGGCTGCCATGCCTTGAAGCGGACCCCCGCGACCGAGACGCCCTTGGTGCCCGTCGCTTTCAGCGGCATCGGCCGGCCGTTGCAGGCGATGGCGTAGCGCTCGGGATTGGTCGTCTCCAGCTTCACCTGCAGGCGTTCGACGGATGAGTCGACATAGCGTACCGTGCCGCCGATGGCGCCCTGCTCGCCCATGACGTGCCACGGCTCGAGCGCCTGCCGCAGTTCCAGGTTCGCGCCCTCGTATTCCACCTCGCCGCAAAAGGGGAAGCGGAATTCGAGCTGGGCGGAGAACCATTCCGGACGCAGCTCGAAGCCGTTCGCCTTGAGGTCGGCGAGGACGTCGAGGAAATCCTGCCAGACGTAATGCGGCAGCATGAAGCGGTCATGCAGCGTGGTGCCCCAGCGCACAAAGCTACCTTGCGCCGGGTTCTGCCAGAAGCGGGCGATGAGGGCGCGGATGAGGAGCTGCTGGGCGAGGCTCATGCGGGCATTCGGCGGCATTTCGAAACCGCGGAACTCGACGAGGCCGAGCCGTCCCGTCGGTCCATCCGGCGAGAAGAGCTTGTCGATGCAGATTTCCGAGCGGTGCGTGTTGCCGGTGACATCCGTCAGGAGGTTGCGGAACAGGCGGTCGACAAGCCAGGGCAGCGGCGGCTGGCCCTCGCCGGGCGGCGGCACCTGCGAGAGCGCGATTTCCAGTTCGTAGAGCGAATCGTGCCGGGCCTCGTCGATGCGCGGGGCCTGGCTGGTGGGGCCGATGAAGAGGCCGGAGAAGAGGTAGGAGAGCGAGGGATGGCGCTGCCAGTGCAGAATGAGGCTCTTCAGGAGGTCCGGGCGGCGCAGGAACGGGCTGTCGTTCGGGTTCGCGCCGCCGACGACCACATGGTTGCCGCCGCCGGTGCCGGTGTGGCGACCGTCTATCATGAACTTGTCCGCGCCGAGACGGGACAGGTGGGCCTCCTCGTAGATCGCCGTGGTGATGTCGACGCAGTCGCCCCAGGTGGAGGCGGGATGGATGTTGACCTCGATGACACCCGGATCGGGCGCGACGCGGATGACGTTGATACGCTCGTCATGCGGCGGGGCGTAGCCCTCGATATGGACCGGCAGACCGAGGGCGGCGGCGGCGCGCTCGGCCGAGGCGATGAGGTCGAGATAGTCCTCGACGCTGACGGTCGGCGGCATGAAGACGCAGAGCCGGCCGTCGCGCGGCTCGACGGAGATGGCGGTGCGCACATGGCCGCCGATCTCGTCGGCGGATTGCGGTATCTGCGGCTGCTGGCCCTCGAAAGGCTGGAAATGTGCGGTTTGCAGCCGGCGTCCGGCATCGTCCGCGAAATCCGGCAGGTCGGGGCGGTCGATGGTGGGGTCCATCGGGTTTATGTAGGGGTAGACGGCGGGTGAGAGCCAGGGCAGCGAATTCAGCGGCAGGCGATAGCCGACGGGGCTGTCGCCGGGCGCGAGGAAGAGGCGGCCACGGCGGGTCTGCCACTTCTCGCTCGACCAGCGCCGGCCGCCGGCGCGGGCATTCCATGCCTGGACGGGCAACACGTAGCCGGTCGGGCGGGTGAGGCCGCGGTCGAAGACGCGGGCGATGCGGCTGCGCTCCTCGGCGTCTTCGAGCTTCGAATTGGAGGGGTCCACGTTGTTGGGAAGGTTCGCCTCCTTGACCAGCCATTCGGCAGGGTCCTCGAAGGCGGGCATCACGTTTTCGGCCGGAATGTCGAGTTCGCCGGCAATTGCGGTGAGCAGCCGGCCGGCGTCGTCTTCCGTCACCGGGCGGCGTGCGCCCTCCTCGGCGATGAGGTCCGGGTTCTGCCAGATCGGCTTGCCGTCGCGCCGCCAGTAGAGCGAGAAGGTCCAGCGCGGCAGGCTTTCGCCCGGATACCACTTGCCCTGCCCGTAATGCAGGAAGCCGCCGGGCGCGAATTTTTCCCGCAGGCGGCGGATCAGCTGGTCTGCCTTCTCGCGCTTGGTCGGGCCGACGGCGGCGGTGTTCCATTCGGCGGATTCGAAATCGTCGATGGAGACGAAGGTCGGCTCGCCGCCCATGGTGAGGCGCACGTCGCTCTCGGCGAGGACGTTGTCCACCTCACGGCCGAGCGCGTTCAGCGCCTCCCAGCTTTCGTCGGAGAAGGGCTTGGTGATGCGCGGGTGCTCGGCGACGCGGGTGACCGTCATCGCGAAGTCGAATTCGGTATTCGCCTCGCCGAAATAGCCGCCGCTGATCGGAGCGGCGTTGCGGTAATGTGGGGTGGCGGCCAGCGGGATATGGCTCTCGCCGGTCAGGAGGCCCGAGGTCGGGTCAAGGCCGATCCAGCCGGCGCCGGGAATATAGACTTCGCACCAGGCGTGGAGATCGGTGAAGTCCACCTCGGTGCCGGAGGGGCCGTCGAGCGCCTTGAGGTCGGGCGTCAGCTGGATGAGGTAGCCGGAGACGAAGCGGGCGGCGAGGCCGAGATTGCGCAGGATCTGCACGAGGAGCCAGCTTGAATCGCGGCAGGAGCCGCGGGCGATGCTCAGCGTTTCCTCGGGCGATTGCACGCCCGGTTCCATGCGGATGACGTAGCCGATTTCCTGCTGCAGCCGCGCATTGAGGCCGACGACCATGTCGACCGTGCGCTGGCGCGAGCGGTCGACGGTCTTCATGAAGGCTTCGAGCGCGGGCGTCAGCGGCTCGGGCGTGCGGTAGATCTTCAGGTCCTCGACGAGATCCGCTGGATAGTTGAACGGCCAGTGCTCGGCCTCCTCCTCCACGAAGAAGTCGAAGGGGTTGTAGACCGTCATGTCGGCGACGAGGTCGACCTCGATCTTCAGTTCCGTCACCGGATCGGGGAAGACGTAGCGGGCGAGATAGTTGCCGTAGGGATCCTGCTGGAGGTTCACGAAATGATTTTCGGGCGTGACCTTCAGCGAATGGCTGATCACCTTGGTCTTGGAATGCGCCGCCGGTTTCAGCCGGATGATCTGGGGTCCGAGACGGACCGGGTTGTCGTAGATGTAGTGGGTAAGGTGGTAGATACCGGCCTTGATCGACATACGCTCTCTGTTCCCCTCGGTGACGGTCTGCTGCCGTCATCGAGGGGAGTGTGTGCAAGGCGAGGGGAGATTGCAAGCGGGAATGATGTGCCCCGCCTGCTTGTTTCCTCCGGCGATCAGCGGGTCATGGCGACCAGCGAGAAAAAGGCGCCCTGCGGATCGGTGCAGTTGACGATCCAGGCGCCGCCGGGAACCTCCATCGGCCCCATCACGACCTGCCCGCCGCCGTCCGTCACGCGTCTTGCGGCCGCGTCGAGGCCCTCGACCACGAAGTAGTAGCCCCAGAAAGGCGGGGCTGGAGAGACGGGCGGGTTCGTCATCATGCCGCCGATCATGTCGCCGCCGCGCACGCCGAAGGTCTGGTAAACGCCCATGTCATTCTCCGACATGTCGACGGCCATGTCCTTCGTCCAGCCGAAGGTCTTCTCATAGAAGGCCCAGGCCTCGTCGAGCTTTCCCGCCATCAGTTCGTGCCAGCCGACGTGGCCGGGCGTCATCATGTCCGGCTGCTCGGGGCCTTCGTCCTCGGTGGTGAAGAGCGAGAAGACAGCGCCGTGCGGATCGGCGGCGATGGCGAAGCGCCCGACGCCGGGAATGTCCTGCGGCTGGCGGTGAATCTTACCGCCGTTCGCGGTGATGTCCTTCAGCGTTTCCTCGATCCTGTCGGTGAAGATATAGCCCATCCAGAGTGGCGGCATGCCCTTCGCCTCGGCGGGTGTTTCCATCAGGCCGGCGATCTGGCTTTCACCGGCATAGGCGAGGGTGTAGTTCATGCCCGGCATGCCGGAATCGCGCGTCGACCAGCCGATCACCGATCCATAGAAACGCGCCGCAGCCGGCACGTCCGGGGTGATCAGTTCGTACCAGCAGAACTTGCCGTAGTCCTTGTGCATCGGTCTTCTCTCTTCTTCGATCTGGGGGTGGGGGCATGCCCGGACCGATCTCCTCCCGGGCGTTCGATAAATAAGTTGGTATCAACATTTCTGGCGTATGTCAAAGCGGGAGGCCGTCCGCACGAGGCGGCGTGGGTGACCTCTTGAGGCCCGTAACGCCGCAATGACAGTTTGGTTGCCCCCGGCGTGCGCTTTTCCGCAGGCGAGGCAGATAACGGTGCGCCCGTGAGGCGGATCGCCCTTGGAGAGGCCGGGCGCGCGGTTTTCCCGTGCGCCCGGTGAACGGTTATTCCGGCAGGATGCGAACCGCGCCCTTGTCGGCGCTGGCGGCGAAGGCGGCGTAGGCCTTCAGCGCCGTCGTGACGTTGCGCTTGCGCGGCGCGGCCGGTTTCCAGCCGAGCTTGTCCTGTTCGGCGCGGCGGGCGGCGAGTTCGGCATCGGAAACAGCAAGGTTGATCGTGCGGTTCGGGATGTCGATCTCGATCCGGTCGCCCTGGCGCACGAGGCCGATGGCGCCGCCCTGCGCCGCTTCCGGCGAGGCGTGGCCGATGGAAAGGCCGGAGGTGCCGCCGGAGAAGCGGCCGTCGGTGATGAGCGCGCAGGCCTTGCCGAGGCCCTTCGACTTCAGGTAGCTCGTCGGATAGAGCATTTCCTGCATGCCGGGGCCGCCCTTCGGGCCTTCGTAGCGGATGACGACGACGTCGCCGGCCTTCACCTCGCCGCCGAGGATGCCCTTGACGGCCGCGTCCTGGCTTTCGAAGACGACGGCGGGGCCGGCGAATTTCAGGATCGATTCATCGACGCCCGCCGTCTTCACGATGCAGCCGTCGAGCGCGATGTTGCCGGAGAGGACGGCAAGGCCGCCGTCCTTGGAGAAGGGGTGCTCGACCGAGCGGATGACGCCGTTCTCGCCGTCGGCGTCGAGTTCGTCCCAGCGCGCTTCCTGGCTGAAGGCGACCTGGGTCGGGATGCCGCCCGGCGCGGCGCGGAAGAAGGTGCGCACGCTTTCGCTGCTGGTGCGGGTGATGTCCCAGCGGTCGATGGCGTGGCCGAGCGTTTCGGCATGCACGGTCGGCGTGTCGCGGTGGAGGAGGCCGCCGCGGTCGAGTTCGCCGAGGATGCGCATGATGCCGCCGGCGCGGTGCACGTCCTCCATGTGCACGTCCGCTTTCGCGGGCGCGACCTTGGAGAGGCACGGCACCTTGCGTGAGAGCTGGTCGATGTCGTCCATGGTGAAATCGATGCCGCCCTCGTAGGCGGCGGCGAGGATGTGCAGCACCGTGTTGGTCGAGCCGCCCATGGCGATGTCGAGCGACATGGCGTTCTCGAAGGCGCGCTTGTTGGCGACCGAGCGCGGCAGGATGCTTTCGTCGTTCTGTTCGTAGTAGCGGCGGGCGAGGTCGACGATCAGGTGGCCGGCCTCGACGAAGAGGCGCTTGCGGTCGGCGTGGGTGGCGAGCGTCGAGCCGTTGCCCGGCAGCGACAGGCCGAGGGCCTCGGTCAGACAGTTCATCGAATTGGCCGTGAACATGCCGGAGCAGGAGCCGCAGGTCGGGCAGGCGGAGCGCTCGATGACCTTGACGTCCTCGTCGGAGATCGAGTCGTCGGCGGCGGCGACCATGGCGTCGACGAGGTCGAGCGCGTGGGTCTTGCCGTGCAGCACGGCCTTGCCGGCCTCCATCGGGCCGCCGGAGACGAAGACGGCGGGGATGTTGAGGCGCATGGCGGCGTTCAGCATGCCGGGCGTGATCTTGTCGCAGTTCGAGATGCAGACCATGGCGTCGGCGCAATGCGCGTTGACCATGTATTCGACGCTGTCGGCGATGATCTCGCGGCTCGGCAGCGAGTAGAGCATGCCGTCATGGCCCATGGCGATGCCGTCGTCGACCGCGATGGTGTTGAATTCCTTGGCGACGCCGCCGGCTGCCTCGATCTCGCGCGCGACGAGCTGACCGAGGTCTTTCAGGTGGACGTGGCCGGGAACGAACTGGGTGAAGGAGTTCACCACCGCGATAATCGGCTTGCCGAAGTCCGAGTCCTTCATGCCGGTCGCGCGCCAGAGGCCGCGGGCACCGGCCATGTTGCGGCCGTGGGTGGTGGTTCGGGAGCGATATGCGGGCATGGTCAATTCCTCGAGATGGACGTGGCGTGCACATGGGCCGTCGGAGGCCGGATTGCGAGCCTGAGCAAGGTTCCCTAACGCAAAACGCCCCGCGCGTCACGAAAGGAATGGAGATTTTTTGGCGGTGCGACGCAATTTCCTTGCCTCCGTGCGGCGTGATCCTGACCGTTGTCGGCAGGGTGCATTCATGCGATTGTCCGCGCCATGATCGACCGGGGACAGATTTTGGCGGAAGAGGGCGCGCAGGCCGCGCCCGACAACGGACCGCTCTACCTGCGCATCCGCGACGTGCTGGCGGAGGCGATCACCGCGGGCCGGCTGCCGAGGGGCGCCTTGCTGCTCGAAGGGCCGGTGGCGGGTCTCTTCGCTTCGACCCGCACGCCCGTCCGCCAGGCCTTCGCCTTGCTGGAGACGGCGGGGACGATCCGCCGGTTCGACGGGCGCGGTTTCCTCGTGGGGCAGGGGCGTAGCGGGCCGAAGCGCGTGGTGCTGACGGCGGAGATGCTGGGCCTCGACGAGGAAGCGCCGGGCCTGCGCAAGGCTCCGGCCTGGGAAGCGATCTATGAAAGCCTGGAGCGGGAGATGGTGCATCTCTCCGTCTTCGGCCGCCATCGCATCAACGAGGTGGAGCTGGCGCGCGCCCGAGGCGTCGGCCGGCAGGTGGCGCGCGACGCGCTGACCCGGCTCGAAGCGCTCGGGATCGTCGAGAAGGACGAGCGCATGCGCTGGACGCTGGTGCCTCTGGATGCCCAGCGCATGCGCGACCTGCACGACATCCGCGTCGTGCTGGAGCCGGTCGCGCTGACGCAGGCCGCGCCCTTCATCCCGCCCGCCGAGCGCCGGGCGATGACCGAGCGGCTGGAGGAGGCGCTGGCCGTCTATCCCGTGCTTTCCGTCGAGGCGATGGACGGTCTCGAAACGGACCTGCACATCACCTGCCTCGGCTACTGCCCGAACCGCGAGCTGCTGATCGCGCTGCGGCGCGCCCGCTTCATGCTGAATGTCAGCAAGCACATCATCGGCGTCTCGCACCGGATGCCCGCCGACGAGCCGTTCATCGCCGAGCATCTGGCGGTTTTCCGGGCGCTCGACGTGGACGACAGCGCGCGGGCGGCCGAGACCCTGCGCCATCATATCGTCGTATCCCTGCCGAAGGTCATCGGGCGTGTCGCGGAACTGCGGGACGCGCACCGGCCGGAAATGCCGGCCTATGCGACGCCGCTCGTGCGTCAGGAGGTGCCATGAAGGTCAAGCGCATCGTCGCCAATATCGAGACGGCCGAACCGGCTGCCGTCGCCCGTTTCTACAAGGACGTGCTTGGGCTGGAACTGCTGATGGATCACGGCTGGATCGCCACCTATGGCGGCGACGGGACCATGCCGGTGCAGGTGAGCTTCGCCTCGGAAGGCGGATCGGGTACGCCGGTGCCGGGCCTTTCCGTCGAGGTGGACGATGTGGCGGCGGCCCATGCGGCGGTCGTGAAGGGCGGCTATCCGGTCGAGTACGGGCCGGCGGACGAGCCATGGGGCGTGCGCCGCTTCTTCGTGCGCGATCCGGCCGGCACGCTGGTCAATATCGTCATGCACACGCGCTGATCAGGTGATCGCGCCGACCTGCCAGGGCACGAATTCGTTGTCGCCATAGTCGAAGGCCTCGCTCGCCGTCCTGCGGCCGGAGGCAGTCTCGATGACGAATTCGAAGATGCGGCGGCCTGCCTCCTCGATCGTCTCGGTGCCGTCGACGATGGTGCCGCAATTGATGTCCATGTCTTCCCGGATGTGTTCGTACATGGGCGTGTTGGTGGCGATCTTGATGCAGGGTGCCGGCTTGTAGCCGGAGACCGAGCCGCGGCCGGTGGTGAAGGCGACGAGGTTGCAGCCGCCGGCGATCTGGCCGGTCACGGCGGCCGGGTCGTAGCCGGGCGTATCCATGAAGACGAAGCCGTGCTCCGTCACCTCCTCGGCATATTCGTAGACGGCGTTGAGCGGCATGGAGCCGCCCTTGGCGACCGCGCCTAGCGACTTTTCGAGGATGGTCGTCAGCCCTCCGGCCTTGTTGCCGTGCGAGGGGTTGTTGTTGAGTTCCGCGTCGTTCCTCGCTGTGTAGTCGCGCCACCAGTCGATGCGCGACAGCAGCTTTTCCGCGACCTCCGGCCGGGCGGCGCGGCGGGTGAGGAGATGTTCGGCGCCGTAGATCTCCGGTGTTTCCGAAAGCACGGTCGTCGCGCCTTCCTTGACCAGGAGATCGGAGGCGATGCCCAGGGCGGGGTTGGCGGAAATGCCGGAATAGCCGTCCGAACCGCCGCATTCGAGCGCCAGCTTGATGCCGGAAAGCGGCTGCGGCGTGCGGCGGATGCGGCCGACATCGGGCAGCATTTCGTCGATCATCGCGCAGGCGGCCTCGATGGTCTTTCGCGTGCCGCCATGGTTCTGGATCATCATGGTGCGGAAGGTCTTTCCCTCCTCCAGCCCGGCCTCCTCGACCAGCGGGCCGTATTGAAAGGTCTCGCAGCCGAGGCCGATCATCAGGATGCCGCCGAAATTGGGGTTGCGGGCATAGCCCTTGAAGGTGCGGGTCAGGATACGCCCGCCCTCGGACCTGAGGTTCAGCGCGCAGCCGCCGCCATAGGTGAGCGCCACCACGCCGTCGATGTTCTCGTGGCCGGCCTCGCGGAACCGGCGGGCATAGTGCTCGGCCACATAACGCGAGACCGTGGCGGAACAGTTCACCGTGGAAAGGATGCCGATGTAGTTGCGTGTGCCGACGCGGCCGTTGCCGCGCTCATAGCCCTCGAAGGTGCGGCGCTCGGCCTCCGGCACCATGACGGGCGGTGCGTTGTCGACGCAGAATTCGTGGCGCAACTCGACGTCGAGGATGGCGAGGTTCTGCAGGTGCACATGCTCGCCCGGCCGGATCGCCCGCGTCGCATAGCCGATGATCTGGCCGTATTTCAGCACGGGCGCGCCTTCCGCGATGGGGGCGAGGGCGACCTTGTGGCCGCGCGGAATGCGCTCCACGGCGGTGACGCCATGCACCAGCACGCGGCCGGCATCGACATTGGCGGGCACGACCCCGACATTGTCTTTCGGGTTGAGGACAAGCACGGCGGGCAGGTCGGCAAGCATGGCGGCTCCTCGAATGGGTGGGCGCATTATGCACTTTGCCGGCAAAAGTCAATATTTGGAATTATCTGGGCCGGGACGGGAGAACGGCATGGTCTTTGCTGTCGATTTATCATATTATTACACTTCATTTGTATGATGATTTTATCGGCTTGCGGGAGAGGCGTCGTGGCGGACAAGGCAAGGAGACCGGTGCAGCGCCCGCTGTCGCGCCGTCCGCGTGTGCGTCATAATGTGACGGCCGCCATCGGCGTGGATATCTGCGGCGGACGTTTTCCGCCGGGCGCGGTCCTGCCGCGCGAAAGCGATCTGTGCGAGACCTACGGTGTCAGTCGCACCGTCATCCGCGAATCCCTGAAGGTTCTGGAGACCAAGGGCCTCGTGCATGGCCGGCCGCGTGTCGGCACGCTGGTCTGCGACCGGTCGGAATGGAATGTGCTCGACGCGCAGATCCTCGAATGGATGGGTCCGGAGGTGCTGTCGAGCGAGCTGCTCGGCTCGATCCTCGAGGCGCGCCGCACCGTCGAGCCGGCCGCCGCCTTCCTGGCCGCGTCGCGGGCGACGGCGCAGGAGATCGCCGACCTGGAGCATGCCTGTGAGGAGATGCGCGAGACGGAGGGGGATCTCGAAGCCTTCACCGCCGCCGACGCCCGCTTCCACGAGACCCTGCTCAAGGCGAGCCACAACAAGGTCTTCCACCAGTTCTCCTCCATCATCCATGCGGCGCTGTCTTATGCGCTGCATGCCTCCAACCGCGCGGCCGCGCGGCGGGATGAGGCGCTGGATGTGCACCGCGAGCTGGTCGACGCGCTGCGCCTGCGCGACGGCGCGCGGGCGGAGGCCTGCTCGCGCAACATTCTCGACCTTGCCGCCCGCGACCTTTCCGCCCTGATGGACGCTGCGGGCAAGGACTGACGATTTTCGCGGGCGCCGGCCCGCTCTCCATACGAACCGACGAGGGATGGAATCCATGAAGATCACGAAGCTGACGACCTATATCGTGCCGCCCCGGTGGCTTTTCCTGAAGGTGGAGACGGACGAGGGCATCGTCGGCTGGGGCGAGCCGGTGGTGGAGGGCCGCGCGCTGACCGTCGAGGCGGCGGTGCACGAGCTTTCCGACTATCTCGTCGGCAAGGACCCGCTGCTGATCGAGGACCATTGGCAGGTCATGTACCGCGCCGGCTTCTACCGTGGCGGCGGCATCCACATGTCGGCGCTTGCCGGCATCGACCAGGCGCTCTGGGACATCAAGGGCAAGGCCTACGGTCAGCCGGTCCATGCCCTGCTCGGCGGGCAGGTGCGCGACAGGATCAAGGTCTATAGCTGGATCGGCGGCGACCGCCCCTCCGATGTCGCCAACAATGCCCGCGAGGTCGTCGCCCGCGGCTTCAAGGCGATCAAGCTCAACGGCTGCGAGGAGATGCAGATCGTCGACACCTGGGAAAAGGTGGAGAAGGCGGTGGAGACCATCGCCACGATCCGCGAGGCGATCGGCCCGCATATCGGCATCGGCGTCGATTTCCACGGCCGTGTGCACCGGCCGATGGCCAAGGTTCTGGCCAGGGAGCTCCAGCCCTACAATCTCCTGTTCATCGAGGAGCCGGTGCTGTCGGAGAACCGCGAGGCGCTGAAGGAGATCGCCAACCATTGCTCGACGCCGATCGCGCTCGGGGAGCGGCTCTATTCGCGCTGGGACTTCAAGTCCGTGCTGGCGGACGGCTATGTCGACATTCTCCAGCCCGACCTGTCGCATGCCGGCGGCATCACGGAATGCCGCAAGATCGCGGCGATGGCCGAAGCCTATGACGTGGCGCTCGCACCGCATTGCCCGCTCGGTCCCATCGCGCTCGCCGCCTGCCTCCAGGTTGATGCCGTCTCCTACAATGCCTTCATCCAGGAACAGAGCCTCGGCATCCACTACAACAAGGCCAACGACATCCTCGACTACATCTCCAACAAGGAGGTGTTCCACTATGCGGACGGCTTCGTGTCGATCCCGCAGGGGCCGGGCCTCGGCGTGGAAGTGGACGAGCAATATGTCATCGAGCGGGCGAAGGAAGGCCATCGCTGGCGCAATCCCGTCTGGCGTCACGAGGATGGCAGCGTTGCCGAGTGGTGATGCGCCGCATCGGCATGTCCCTGGAAAGCCCGGCTTCGCGCCGGGCTTTTCGTTTTCAGGTCCGTTGGACCGGGTGGCCGGCAAACGCCCAGAGAAAAGCCGGCCCGTGGTGAACGGGCCGGCTTTCTTTGCTCAAGAGGCTAAAGCCAGAGGGATCAGTGGCTGTCGGCCATGCGGGCGGCGTCCACGGCGGAGGCGTGATCGTAGCTGACGCCGTTGAAGAAGGCGTTGAGGATCACGGCCGCGATGGAGGCGAGCACGATGCCCGATTCGATGATCGGATGGATCGCATGCGGCATCCACATCAGGTAGTTCGGCGCCAGCAGCGGGATGAGGCCGAAGCCGATGGACACGGCAACCACGAAGAGGTTGTTGCGTGAGGCCTTGAAGTCGACGGTGGCGAGGATGCGCACGCCCGTCGCCGCGACCATGCCGAACATCACGAGGCCCGCGCCGCCGAGAACGAAGGTCGGTACAGCCTCCACCAGCGCGCCCATCTTCGGGATGAGGCCGAGGACGATCATGATGACGCCGGCGGCGACGCAGACATAGCGGCTCTTGACGCCGGTGACGCCGACGAGACCGACATTCTGCGAGAAGCTGGTGTAGGGGAAGGTGTTGAATAGGCCGCCGATCATCGTGCCGATGCCGTCGACACGCAGGCCCGAGGTGAGCTGCTGCTGGCCGATCGGACGTTCGGTGATTTCGCCGAGGGCGAGGAACATGCCGGTCGATTCGATCATCACGACGATCATGACGAGTGTCATGGTGGCGATGAGGATCGGGTTGAAGATGGGCATGCCGAAGCGCAGTGGCGTGACGACGGCGAACCAGCCGGCATCGGCCACGCGGTCGAAATGCATCAGGCCGAGGATCGAGGCCGCGAGGCAGCCGATGATGACGCCGCTGAGGACCGCGATGTTGCTGATCAGGCCTCGGCCGTAGCGGGCGATGAGCAGGATGGAAGCGAGCACCAGCGCCGAAAGGGCGATATGGATCGGCTCGGCATAGATCGGGTTGGAGACGGTGGGTGCAAGCGTAAGGCCTTGCGGAACGGCGGGACCGCCGCCTGCGGCAAGCTCTTTCATCTGCGTCAGCCATGCGGCATGGGCCGGGTCGATCACCTTGGGCGCCGTCGGGCCGAAGGGGTTGCCGAAGGTCCAGTTGATGCCGACGCGCATCAGCGACACGCCGATGACGAGGATGATGGTGCCGGTCACGACGGGCGGGAAGAAGCGCAGGAGCCGCCCCATGATCGGCGCGAGCAGGAAGGCGATGAAGCCGGCCCCTATGATTGCGCCGAAGATCATGCGTGCCCCTTCAGGGCCGGGCGCCATGGTGGCCATGGAAACCATCGGGCCGACCGAGGCGAAGGTCACGCCCATCATGACGGGCAGGCGGATGCCGACATGGCGGGTG
Organism: Shinella zoogloeoides; assembly: GCF_022682305.1. NCBI lineage: Bacteria > Pseudomonadati > Pseudomonadota > Alphaproteobacteria > Hyphomicrobiales > Rhizobiaceae > Shinella > Shinella zoogloeoides. Next base: position 2,968,177 of record NZ_CP093528.1, on the reverse strand, counting down.
ACGCCGAGCGACTGGATGATGGTGACGAGGCCGCAGACGAAAAGGTCGGCGGAAATCAGGAATGCGACATCCTGCGGGCTGAGCTGCAGGGCGCGGCCGACGATCAGCGGCACCGCCACGGCGCCGCCATACATGACGAGCACGTGCTGGATGCCCAGCGTCGCGAGCCTGCCGACGGGCAGCTTCTCGTCCACCGGATGTGTACTGGATATGTCGCTCATGGATACTCCTCCCATCACGTCGACCTTACCTGTTCCCGTCCTCCAACGGGTGCGCCATCCTTCGCACTGCGGTAGAGCGCTTCAAGCATAGCCAGGCGATAAACACTTTACGTATTCTTGGGGTAATCGTGCGAGGGGGAGACATCGCCGCGTGCCGTCTCCGTGCCGGATTCGTCTGCCTTTTCACAGCCTTGGCAGTGCATCCAGACAAAAAGAACGGCCTGTACCTGCCGTCATATGAGCGCAAAACACAGGTCGCCGTCAACTGTTTCCTGACCGGCATATGTGTATTTCCGCGATGCCGTCCGCGCCGCCGGAAAACCACCTGCGGAAAGGCCCAATACGCGAAAAACAAACGGAAAATCCGTCCGATGCCGCAGCGCCGGCGCGCGTGTCCGAGGGAACGGGCAAGGTGTGCGGCATCCAGGGCTTCGTCAAAGTGTGCCGTGCTGAGGGAACGTTTGCCGGCCTTGTCGATTTCTCTCGCGCATTTCACCTTGCAAAGGAGAGACACCATGAAATCGCTGGCTGATATTTTCGAGCACACCCTGCAGGACGTCTACTACGCGGAGAATGCGATCACGAAGGCTCTGCCGAAGGTTGCCAAGGCTGCCGGGAGCGCCGAACTGAAGAAGGCCGCCGAGGCGCACCTTTCGGAAACGAAAGAGCAGATCAAAAAGCTGGAGCAGGTCTTCCAATCGATCGGCAAGAAGGCGTCCGGCGAGAAGTGCGACGCCATCGAGGGGCTGATCAAGGAAGCCGACGGACTGATGGAGGAAGCCGAAGGTACGGCGCTCGACGCCGGCCTGCTCGCCGCCTGCCAGGCCGTGGAGCATTACGAGATTGCGCGATACGGCTCGCTTCGCGAATGGGCGAAGGATCTTGGTCATGATGAGGCGCACAAGCTTCTGAGCGAGATTCTCGATCAGGAAAAGGCGACGAACAACAAGCTCACGAATCTCGCCGTGACGGCCATCAACAAGACGACCGGGTCCAGGAAAGCGGCCTGACGCGGACAGGGATGCCGCCGCGCTTCCTGCGCGGCGGCCTTCATCGCCGCCATCCTCGCGCAAGTGAGGCCGGCCCCGGACTTGCCGGAAACGAAAAAACCCGCCGAAGCGGGTTTTTCAAGGTATGCCGGTGATCGAATGGTGGGCGTGACAGGGATTGAACCTGTGACCCCTACGATGTCAACATTGCTCCCGTGTCTCAACCACGCCAAACATCGCGAAAAGAGCACTTCAAGCATTCCTATTTCGCCAATCTATCCAATTTCGGAAGGTTCGCAAAGCGGTTTTCAGGTTCGCTGTACCAACGGGAACTATGTGCACCTAGACTGACAGGCTGTCCGCCAGCTTCCGCAGATGGGTAGGCGAGAACTTGGCGTAGACTCGCGTCGTCGTCTTGATATCGTTGTGCCCGAGGAACTGGCTGACCTCCCACATGGAATGACCATCTTCCGCCAGCCAGACGGCGGCGCTGTGGCGCAGCATGTGCGGCGACACGTCGGGGCGCTTTATCGCAGCCCCGGCAGATTTCAGCCCACGCTTGATTGATTTCACCGGCTCGCCGGCCCACTCTATGACGAAAGGCGTCATGGCTTCGCCCTTAGCCGTCTTGAGGTATTCCTTCAAGGCGTCGTTCATCGGGACGGTTGCCCGACCTTTCCGCCTCGCCTTGTCGAAAGGGTTTCTCAACTGGATCATGCCGCGTGCGAAATCGACTCGATCCCAAGTGAGCTGTAGCGCTGCCTCGATCCGCGCGCCCGTCCCGATGAGGAGCCGAATGGCTAGGGCGATGTGCGGTGTCTTAGCCGCCTCGATCAACGCCTTCACTTCAATGCGCGTCAGGTAGGCGTCTTTCGCCTCTGGCTTGGCCGGTCTCTCTATCGCCGGCACGTTCTCGATGATCTTGTGCTTCTTGGCCCAAAGAAGCACCATGCGCAGATGACCAAGCTCGGTGTGTATTGTTCCATCACCGATGCCCTTCGGGAACCTTTTTGTGCGCAATCCGCGGCGCTCTTCCACATGCGCCCTGCAATCCGCTATCGTGATTGCCTCGGCCTCCATCGGGCCGAATCTCTTCTCCAAAGCCTTCCATGTGTGCCGCATCGTTTCCACGACGGCACGGCCCTCCATGTCGCGCGTGTATGCCTGCCATAGCTCGGCTACATTCTGGCCGGTCGGGCGCGTGAGTTCCGAGTATCGAGCCGGGGCGCGGCGGGCCGCTTCTTTTGCGTCCGCTGTTCCAAGTCGATAACGTCGCCGCTGCCCTCGCTCATCTTCCCATGCGATACAAAATTCGCCTCGGAGCCGGGTAAGTCTCCATTCTGGCATTCAAAAGCCTCCACATGCTCGCGACGGATTCGCAGCAGCTTTTCACCGATCTTGAAAGATGGCAGTTGTCCCCGGTCTATCATATTCCGGATATGCTGCTCGGAACAACTCCAACGCTCGGCGAGCATTGCGGGAGTGAGAACATTTGGTAGCGGTGTCATTCCGCACCTCGCAGTATCTCCGCCGCCCTGTCGAGCGGATCTGGTGAGTTGTCGAGCGTCATCGTCACGCGGAATGGCTTATATCCCATGTCACTCCAGCGCTGGACGTAGATTGAAAATTCGCGACTGGCTGCTTTGTCGTGCCCGACATGCCTACGCCAAGCATCGGCCGTGGTGGCTGCAATGGTGCTCTTGCCCATGTGCAGCTTCACATCGTCTGGCCAATCGGTGGCGGCGATGATGTATCCAGTGAAGGTCTCACCCATTTCCCCGCTCCTTATCCAGTGCGTTGCGGCCGGCAGGGGTGATACGATAGTCGTTCATCCTGCCGAGCCATTCGATAAGGCCGCGCTCCACCAGTTGGGAGATGCCGGCATTCTCATCCGGGGCCACAAGGCACCAGCACCCCGGACGACTGTCGACATAGCGCAGGTCAAGCAGCTCTCGTTCAGTCAGATCAGCCATCGCCCTATCCTCTCTGGCGGATAGGGGAGGTTCCAGATGATGTTCTGGCGGTGCGCTCGACGTAAAAGCCGAGGCAAGGCACCGGGAAGATGTAGAGACGGCGCTTGGCGCGGTCGTAGAACGCCCCGACCCACAGGTCATACCAAGCGAAGATCGGCCTAATCCGCATGGTCGCCTCCGGTCGCGTTTCGGGCGTCTGCAACCGTTGACTGACGAATGCGAGCAGCGCCGTCGCCACGTCGCCGATATCGTCTTCCTCTAAAGGCGGCAGGCCAGACCAATTGCGAGTGGCGATGTTGAGAAAATCGAGCGCTTCCTGACGGATTACGTTCATGGCTGGTCGCCTCCGGAAGATCGCATGGCAGCCCGGATAGCATCGCCGAACGCAATACGTGCTGCCTCCAGCTTTTCGGCGCTTGCAGTCATCTCGGCAGGTTGCGAGGTCAGCATACGATTGATGCGGGCATCCAGGGTGCCCCAAAGATCGAGCAGGCCATCAAAGTTCGCGAGCTTGGTCATGGCGTGTTTCCCTTCGAGTTTGTGGCGGAACCGCTGCGCGTGGCGGCGAGGGCGGAGCGGGCGCGGGCTTCCGCAGATTTTGCCGCTGCAAACGCGCCAAGAACGGTGGAACCGGAAATGTCGCCGGGCGAGATCATCATCTTCAGGGCGGCGTGGCATTCATTCATCACGGCGCGCAGTTCCGCATTCTCCCGCTGCAACGCCTCTGCCTGGCGGGCGAGGGGAGAAAGGGCTTCGATGATGAGCGCGACCGCGACCGGCATGTCCATTGAATGACTGCCGTCATCGGAATCGACGGCATTGTGATAGACATCCAGCGCGACGGTGCGAGCTATGGCCTCTATGGCGGATACGGCGGAGGTCATGGGCTGGCCTCCGACGTTGCGGCCTCAGATTCGGCTTCTTCCGCCATGTAGGCCGCTTGGTGCTCGATCTCGGCGGCAATGTCGTCTTGCGAGAGCGTCCAAGTACGGCCGCAGCGATGGCAACGTGCGCTGCCTTCAAGCAGGTCGGTTTCATAGTTCGAGCAATCGCAGTCGAGATCATCGGCGTAGAAATTGTCGATGATGCCTTCGCCGCCGCATTCCTCGCAGTCCTGATCATCCCAACCGCAGATGCAGTCGCCGGGCCAGCATTCACAACGGAAATATCCCCGGCCGTCGCAGGCCGTGCATTTTGTAAGGCGGTCACCCATTGGAGGAGCCTTTCTGATCAAGAGCGCGGGGAGGAGAGGGAAGAGGCATCCAGTCGCCGTGAAGCCGCGTAGCCTCGCGAACGTAGGCCTCGTGCGCTTGCTCGGCCGTATCGAAGTATCCAAGGCTATGCTGCTTGCCGCGGAACTTGATGTATGCCTGCCATTTCCCCTTTTTGAGCCTAGTACCTCTAGGATTTGCACCAGGAGTCTGCCTTCGGTTCACGCAATTCTGTGATTGTGTGCCCTTCCGAAGATTGGCGCGTCGGTTGTTAAGGCCGTCGCCATCCTTGTGATCGACAACCTCGTCTTGGCCGGCTTCAAGCAGGAGACGATGCATTCTCTGGCCGGAAGAATTGGCGGCGTAAAACCCAAGCCCGTCTCGCCTCGGGCGCGCATGCCACTTGAAGCGTTGGACAAACGGCAGGTCTGACAGGTCGATGATGCATACCTGGCCAAGCGTCAAAGGCACTTCTGCCGTCTCTATCGGCTGCCACTGGTCTGCGATGAGTGAGGACAGGTCGCTCATGCTTCACCGCCTTTCCGCATCAGGAATTTATCCGGGCCGAATGCGTTGACCGCTTCCGCGAGGATCATCGCGCGCTTCTGCGAATACCCGTCAGAGCCGCAATCAACGATGAAGCCGTCTGCGAGTACGACGCAGAACACAGTTGCCCCGCCGCAATCCGAATGAATTTGCCGATGAGCGACGAGCGCAAGAGGGCTTCGTAAGGTTTCAAGGTCGGTCATCTCGTTTCCTCGCGGTAGAAGGTGCAGGGCCGGTAGACGATGGTCTTCTTCGGCTTGTCGGATTTGGGGGATGCGGCGCGCGGTATTTTTCGCTTGCCGGGCTTCTTGATGCCGAGTGCCATGTCCTGCTGGCGAACGGTCTTCGCCGCCATCGGAATATCGTGGTTGGCCGTCTTCCAGCTATGGCACTTGATGCAGACGGCTGCGCAGTTCTCCAGGCTATTGTCCTTGGAGTTGGCATCGAGAACGATGTGATCGAACTGGACGCCATAGGCGAGATCGGCATTGCAGCGGTGTCCGGGCTCTAGGCCGTACATCGCGCCTATCGCCTCACATAGCTTGCCAGACCGGGCCATGGCCTCGCGCTGGGTCTTCTTAGAGAATTCGCGACGCTTCGCCATCAGTGCCGGGCCTCCCCGTTCAACAGGGAAACGATCATGTCGGCGTAGTGCTTTTCATAGCACTCGCAGATAATGTCCGTCTCTTCCGGCGCGAACATAAGCTCTTGCGCGGTTACGTGGCCGGGAACGACGCAGTACACTTCCCATTCGCCGTGGTCGGGGCAGTCGCCGCCGATGGTTACGGTTTTGTAGGTCATGACCGGCCCACCTTCTGCATGAGCTTGGCGAGGCTACGAAGCCCTTCAATGATCGAGGGCATCGACTGGCGTTGCGGGGCCTTCGCCTGATGGCGGCGCATTTGCTCCAACCTCTCGCGGATCTTGTCGGCGAACGGGTCGGGTGTCTTCTCGGGCTTGCGGCGCTCGTAGCCTTTGACGCGGATGGTGCTCGTCATGCTGCCCTCCCGTACTTGCGATCGTCCGGGTTCGTGAGAATGAGCCCCTGTTCGGAGAAATGACGATGGATGGCATTGAGGTAGTCGGTCTTCTGCCGTGTCGTCATGATCCGGGTGACGCCGAAATCAAAAGGCACCATCATGAGCTTGAGCTTATGCTCGTACGGAAGCGGCATGATCACGGCGTCATATTCGGCCTTGAACACGTCGTTCTCGTTCCGAAGGATCGGCACGCCGAAGTGGAGCTTGCAATAGCCTCGGACCTCTTCCGGGGTCCGGTCGCCGAGCTGCGCCGATATTTCCAGAACCCACTTCCGCTGGAGGCTGTTCTGGTCATTGGTGCGGTGCTTGCCGTCTGTGATGCTGGCCGTGAACGGCAGATTCTTTCCGGCGATGAACTTGTGAAGCTGATCGCGGGCCTGTTCCGTATCTACGATGCGGTTGTTGGTAGCCATGATCAGCCCCCGTTGTAAGGTTCGAGCTTGGCATAGGCCCGATCACGGATCGCATAGGCCGTGTCGATCATGTCGGCGTGGCCGTTGCTTTCGAGGAGCGCCGGGGCATCGTAGTCGTTCCAGATCTCGGCAGCCGACGCGGAATCCTTCGCGGTCGCAAGCGAGGTTTCGATTTCCTCAAGGAATGCGCCGAGGTCGAAATCGGATTCGGTCGGCTCCTCTTCCGTGGTCGGTTCCGGCTCGACTTCGATAACCTTCGCGCTCGGCGGCGCGGGCGGGGCCGGGGGCTTCGGCGGTGCGGGGCGCTCTGCCGGCGTGATGTCGCGCATTTCGTCGGCCTCGGCGATTTCGCGCGCCTCGAACTCATCACGGATGCCGCCGAGAACGTCGCCGAACAGTTCACGCAGGCAATAGCCGGCCGCGCGCCACGCGAGCATGCGCTGCGGGAACCGCCACCACGGACTGTCGTTCGGCTTCTGCTCGTTCTTTTTGTCCCACTTGTTCCACTTCGTTACGATGGCTTCCGTCTGCCAGAGGCCGGCGCGCTCGGCATCGCCCTGGCTGAACTCGACGCGCTTTTCTTCGTCGGTGTCGTTTCGCTTCGCCTCGCACCATCCGACGAGCTTGCCATTCCGCTCGTCGCAGCCGGTGCGCAGATAGGCGACCTTGCCCGACTGGCGAACGACGTTGATCAGCCCGTCGCCATAGAGCGCCGGCTTACCGTTGATGACGGTGAAGCTGCGCAGCGCCACCATCGGCTTCAGGCCAAGTTCCGCGCCGGACATGATCGCCACGGCAACGGCGCTGGCGGCATCATCGCCTTCCAGCTTGCCGATGAGCGCCGCCGGGGCGAGCTTGGACGCGACAACGGCGCGCGCTACGCGGAACGTCTCCTCGAACGTGCGGGGGACGATGGCGACAACCTGGCTGCCGCCGGTCAATGCGGGAATGCGAGCTACTTCGTTCATCATGCGGCCCTCTGGACTTCGATGATTTCCATGCCGGGAAGCGAAACGCCGGACTTCGCGGCGCGCTTGGCGAGGCTTTCGACGACTTCGCGGATTTCCGGCCTGTCCTTGAGCGCCATCAGAAGCGCGTCGTAGTCGGTGATGTTCGGCTCGACGAACGTACGCAGCGATACGCGCGCCCCGGTGCGGCCGGCGCTGGCATTCTTCGCCTCGGCTTCCTTCGCCTTGGCTGCTGCTTCCTGCTCAAGCTGGCGGGCGCGGTCGATTGCGGCCTGGCGCTCGGATTCGGACTGCTGGTCAGCCTCAGCGGCCTTGCGGGCGGCTTCCTCGGCCTCACGGCGCAAACGCTCTTCCTCGCGGCGGGCGGCTTCCTGCCGTTCGCGCTCGATGCGCTGTTTCTCAATGAGATATGCGTCGAGGTGGCGCTTGAGCTGCTTTGACAGGTCCGCAGGGTCTTCCTTGAGGTAGCGGTACTTATCGTCAACGGCGCGGCCGGCATCCAAGTGCGGCTGCTTCTCGACCTTGTGAAGGTCGGTCGCCTTCTTGGAGACCGATGCCACCCTCTTCGAAAGGATCGCGATCTGACTGGCCTGATCTTCCGTCTTCACCTCATTTTTCAGAAGTTCGGCGGCGAGTTCCTTTTCGGCTTGGTATTCAAGATTGAGCGCTTCGAACGGATCGGCCGGCAGGTTGTGTCCCATTGCGGGTGCCGGCGGTTCGTCGTCCCAGCCCGCGCCTTCGATAGCCTTCTGATAAGCCTCGTAGGACACAGGATGCGTGCGGCAGAAGTTCCAGGCGTCGGCGGCATCAACCATGCGCTCGCCGCGCATCGCGTGCCACGCGCCGTTCTCATACCAGAGCGCGACGGGTTCCCACTGGCCGCCCTTGAACCGCGTCCGGTAATATCCCTGTTCGGGCTGCCCTTCGTGCATCGGGCCGATGTTGCCTTCAAGCGCGGCCTGCCACCAAGCCCACGGGTTATCCTGAGACATGCGCTGCTCATTAGATTGCGCTCGGCCCGACCGTGAGGCCGGCTCCGAAGACGATTGCGAAAACAATGATGGTGAGGAGGATCAGGCAGGCGGAGCCATGCTTGGCAGCGCCAGTGTTCGCATCTGCAATGATCCGGTAGACAGGTGTCTGAACCTTGCAGGGGACGCCGGAGGGAATGCAGCTACATTCGCCGGCAGGGTTGAGGTCGCAGCGGGTCATTCGGCGTCCTCCAGGCCGGCTTCAGAAAGCGTCCATTCGAAAAGGCAATCCTCGCAAAGTGCCTCGCCGTCATCGTTGAACGCGACTGCATCTTCACCGCACCCGCGAGCCTCGCAGGCCATGTTCCCGGAGCCGCCGCAGTCCTCGCAGGGACCGACGCGCCATACATCGGGATCATTGCCGCCGTAGCGGCTGGCGTAGATCGAGCCTTCGCCTTCGCATCTGGTGCAGGTAAGGATCATTCCGCTGCCTCCAGAACAGAGGCGCGAAGGCCGAGACGGTCATTGATCAGGTCGCAGAGCTTCTGCCGGCGGTCGTCGGGCAGCTTGATCACGAACACGTCGAAGTCGTGGTTGAAGCGCTTCCACTGGTCGTTGTTGCCTTCGGTGATGACGCCAGCCTCGACGAGTTCCGACATGTCGGTGTTCGCAAGGAAGTAGGCGAGCCGCTTGAGGGTGTTGACGTCGAAGGTCATGCCGCGACCCTCCCGGCGTTCCGGAACTCGGCTTCAAGAGCGATGAGGCCGTGAAGCATTTCTTCATGGAGGGCGACCGACCAGCCGGCCGGCTGCTTGCGGGCCATGACGAAGCGCTGGGCGTTCTCTTGCTGGCGGCGAAGGTTCTCGGCGACGTAGGCGGCGCGCTGGCCTGCCGGGCGGAGCATGGCGCCGTCGCGAATGCGCTGGATCGCCGTGGCAATGCGGTCTGCTTCGGTCTGCATGGGTGGGTTCCTCAGGTGATCTCTTTCGATATCCCGCCGCTGTGTGCGGGATGCCGAAGGGGATCAGGCGTCCGACATGATGGGGTCGTAGCCGGTGTCGCGGCCCGGATAACCTTCGCGAGCAAAGCGCTCGTTGACCTTCCGGTTGCCTTCGCGGCAGTGCCAGGAAATCGCCGGATAGTTGAAGGGCACGTATTTGAGTTTCAGGACTTCGCGCTGGTGATCGAGGTGGTCCATTTCCCTTGCTCCTCATATTCCCGGTGTGTCGGGGTGGTTCGATGAGGAGACAGTGGCAGAAAATGCAACTATGCGCAATAGGGGGAAGAGAAAAAAGTGGCAACAAATGCAACTAATTTATTGCGCCAGAAAGAATCACGGCGCATAAAGAAAGCCCCGGCGGGATGATCCGACCGGGGCTGATGGCTACCATGTTGATACCGAAGCAATAGCAAAACCAGTTAGGATTTGCAATCGGATTGGCGGCTGTCGGGCGTGAAATCGCGCGAAATCTTGGGCCTGCACGGATGCTCCCGCCAAGATGACGTTCGATGGAGCGCAAGGGCAGCGGTCTTTTGAAGTTTCACCCGCGTCTCCGATCAATCCGGCACATGAAACTGACGCGGTATCGGTGCCAGGCTCACCGAGCGGAATCGAACGGGGTTGATGGCCCGCCGGAGAAACGAGTTTGCAGCTCGCCGGGAAACTGAAGCTACCTATACCATCGCCTGAAAGACAAAGGGCGATGCTCGTACTGAGGATAAATCGGCCTGACCAGCCGGATAAAAAGACGACCCTCAGTGTTGGACCCAGTAGCGGCTGGGAAAACAAACCGAGCTTCAGGAGAGGTTGATTCCACGGATGCTTGGCGCTGGCAGGATCGGTGCATGACGGATGTCTCAGTGTGTGTTGGAGACCATCCTAATGCCGAGGTTATGACCTGAGACAAGGAAACCCGAGATGCCTATATCGAAGTCCGATTTAGATTGGATGCTTTCGCCACTCCGATGGCTTCCAGCTTCCACGCCCGTTTTCTCAGGTCGAACCCAAAATCGAACATTGTTAGAAACGAGCGTCCAAGGACTATATCGTAGGGCTGTCCCTGAGAGCGAAGCGGGACCTCTTGAACCTCAACCGACAAATCCGGCAGGTCATCAATCCAGAACGTAGCGGCGTAGACGTTCGACGCATGCGTTGCGCCGACCGCATAGACCGTATCGGTTTTGATAACCGGTAGATCAAGCTTCCGAGCAATCGCGGGATCGGCATAGATGCCGGTAGCGCCGGAATCCAGCATTGCCACGCATCGAGACGCCATTCCTGCGCTGACGACGGCCAAGGAGATACAGGGCGAGCAATTCACGTTGTCTGTGCAGACGCCGCCGGACTTGTTCACCAGAAACACAGGAACGGAAACGCTCATAAGGTCAGCCGTCCGTCCCGGTTTTGTCTTCGCTGAACCATAGCTTGAGCATTTGGATTGCTTTCTCCTTTTGCTCTTCCGTTTTGTCGCGAAAGAACGCTGCAAGCCAATCCATAGTGGGATCTTGGAACAATTTCTCTGGGTCGTCCTCAAAGCCGAGAGCGCCAGCAATCCTGATTTGAGCCGAAGCTTGCGGCATTTGCCCCTTCATCCAGCGATAGACCTGACTCTTGTCTATTTCGGGCAAATCCATTGATCTCTCTGGGTCGTTTAAGACGGCCAGGAGATCGGGCGCGGTCATGTTTTTCGCTTCCATCCACTCGACCAAATAATGGCGGCGAACAGGTTGTTTCCCTTGATGGATTTTCGCGACTTTTGACATAGTGGCAGATTTTACCATCCGTCAGAAATCACATCGCCTGCACAAAATGCGACTGTGGGTATTTACAAAAGTGGCAGAAAATGCCACTACTATTGCCCATGAGCACAACCACAGCATTTTCCGAATTCCGCAAGAGCAGAGCTGACCTGACCCTCGACGGGGTTGCCGGGCTGTTCAACGTCGACCGCACAACGATCCTTAGGTGGGAAAAGGGCGTGCCGCCCATTCCGGTTAAGCGTCTCGAAGAAGCGGAAAGGATCACCGGGATACCTAGGGCAAAACTTCGCCCCGATGTTTTCGGTACGGCGGAGACAGCAGCATGAGCGACCAACGCTGCCCCCACTGTGGGAAAATCTTCAACGACGACCTTCTCATCCGTATGTCCTATCGGATTGGCCGCTTGGAAGCGCGTGGCTTCTTCTGGGAGCGGACAGACATAGCGATTTATCGGGAAGCGATTGAGGAGATTCATCGGCTCCGCCAACTCGTCCGTGGAGCCGCCGCATGACGGACTCTCAAACCATCCCGGACGATATGGCCGCTCGCGTTGCCCGCCTCATCAACGAGGCCGAGGACATGCGCCAGCAGGCGGCTGATGACCTGAAACAGATTTACGCCGATCTGCGCGAAGAGCTGCGCGGCCTTGGCTGGGATGGCAAGCACGTTTCCGCAGAAGTCGCCGCGCTCAAAGGCGCGATTGGCGAGATGCGCCTTGACGAAAAGGCGAAGGAGAAGCGCGAGGAAAAGGGCGAGCGCGTCGACGACTACGTTTCGCTCCTCACACGCGCACGTGCACGTGAGGGCAACAGTTACGCGGCGGCTCGACGCTCCGACGGTGGCCTTACCATCTTCACCAAGCACGAAGACATCAGAACAGCGCCGGTAACGGCGGAAGAATCCCCGCGCAAGGCGGCGGAGGCGGTATCCGAGAGGACCGCAACCCAGGTCGATGCTTCTGCATCGGCTGAGGCCGGAGTATCGGGGCAACCTGAGATGATCCCGGCTACCAGCGCCGAAAGCGCAGCGGACGAGCGGGATGTTGAAGCCGATGGTGGAGCAGCGCTCGTCCGCACCATTTCGCCCGAAGAGGCAGACGAAGGATTCCCCAGCGTCGAGCGCGAGGATCGCGCCGCCGCCAACGCAGGAGGCGACGATGTAGACCGCAGCGCGGCGCGCGCCACGACCTCGAACACAGGGGAGGGCGCCGCCAATACCGCTCTCCCCGCAAAGCCGAAATTCGTTCTCCGCCCTCATTGCAAGAACCCCGGCGAAACCTGCCCTGGACACGGAACGACGCATTGCCGCGCCTGCATCAGAGCGCTTGAGGAGGAAGCAGCATGAAAGAGAATACCTTGTTCCCGATCGTTGCGCTCGGCGGCGATGTGCAGGCCGGTAACGTTCTCGGCCATGTCGGGCGCTTTGAAATTATTCCGATCGTCAAGCTCCTTGTCGACACGGTTTACCAACGCGCGGTATCGCACGGCTCCGTCAAGAACATCCGCCGCATCTGCCAGGACTTCGACTGGTCGAAATTTCTCCCGGTCATCGTAACGCAAGACGGCGACACCTATTCCATCGTTGACGGCCAGCACCGGACTACCGCTGCCGCTACGATCGGCATCACGGAAGTCCCCTGCTACATCTTGTCGTGCACGGCCTCGGAAGCAGCTGCTGCGTTCGCTGCCATCAATGGCAACGTCACGCCGGTGCAGCCGATCGATCTGTGGTTCGCCGAGCTTGCGGCCAAGAAGCCGAAGGCGGTAGCTCTCCAGCGCGTCCTTGATGCTGCAGGGGTAAAGATCACCCGCAAGAAGGAAGGCTTCCTTGCCGGCGAGACGCGCTCGATCACCGTTTTGCAGCGCGCGCATGAGTTCTACGGTAGCGCAATCCTGACGACGATCCTCCAGTGCATCGTCGAGACGTCGGACGGCAATCCCGGGATGCTCTTCGGAGCGATGATCAACGGCATTGGTCGGGCGATCCGAACCAAGCCGGAAGTCCTCGCTAATCCTTCTCATCTGTTCGCCGTCTTCGACGATATCAGCCTGTCCGAATTGCTCTATGACGCGAAGATCGAGAGCGCCCGCACGAACAATCCTGTTCAGTTCATCATCACGAGGCAGATCAACGCCGCTCTCAAGCGCGGCGTCGTGGAGGTGGCAAATGCAGCCTGATTGCTCTTGCCCGCTTTGCGGCCAGCCGATCGGCGAGTTGCCGGTCACGATTTTGCCTGAGCGTGGAATGGTCGTGGCGAACGGCAAGTTCGCCATCCTGACCGGACACGAGGTGTTGTTGCTCCAGCGCTTAGCCGAAGTGTTTCCGCGCGTCCTCTCGAAAGAGGCGGCTCTGGAGTGGCTGTACCAGTTTTCAGCGGAAGGCGAAGAGCCGGAAATCAAAATCATCGACGTGTACATCTGCAAAGCCCGGAAGAAGCTCGACCAAATCGGCGTTCGCATCGACACGCTGTGGGGGAAGGGATACGCGCTCGGAGTTGATCGGAAGCCCGTCATTGTTCGGGAGGCCGCATGACCTCGCACCGCTCCATCATCATCACCGAAGACGGCATCTGCATCATTGTCGACCCGGAAATCGGCGCTGTCTCCGGTCGCAACCGTGAAGCTGCTGAGCGCGAGATTGCGCGTCGGAAAGCCCTGGAAAGGAAAGCAGCATGACGTGGCTCATCATTTCCATCATCGGCTTCACCGCTATCTGCGGCTGCGCTGCCCTCGCAATCATCCTCTCTGGTGATGACGACGACTACCAGGAACACGACTGGTGGAGGGACCAGTGAACAGTTTCGTTCAGCGCGGTTTGTCCCACTCCGCCTGATCGGATGACCGGCGCGGCTCCTCTCCTCCTCCCGGCCGCGCCGGTCCACGAATTTTCGGAAAGCCTCCCTGCAAACGCAAAACGACGGCGTGGGTGAGATTTCCGAGCGGAACGAACGAGGACGCCGAAGCCGAGGATACCCCGGCGCCCTCTTGAACCCCGGCTGATGCGGCGGCGGAAACACCGGGGGTTTCTGAATTAGCGGTTTGCCCGACGCGGCGGGCCGGAGACGGGAAGGGCACAACATCGCCGGCAAGCGATCGTCCTTCCCCGTCACCATTGTGAGTGCTCCTGAAGTTCATCGGAAGCTCCTTTCGACAAGGACAAGATGAACGAAAGGACTTCGGGAATGTCGGAAAAGTTGTCCGGAAAGCCGGAAAAGTTGAAACAGGGAAATGCAACGAAAATGGCTGACGTAACCACGGCAAATTTTCTTGTCGAGCAGATCGGAGGAAGCAGACGCCCCGTCGGCGACATGCTCTTTACTGCGTTCCGTGAGCTTTCGAAGCGCTTCCCGCACCGCGACGACCCCGAAAATAGATGGACAGAGCGACGGCTGAAAGCCTGGCGCTACAAGGAAAGCAAAGTCGTAGAGCACTTCCAGATGGTCGAGCTCTACGAGACAGCCGAGGCACTGCGGGCAGCGAGGAACGAACATGCAGAATACATCGCCAAGACCTCCCGCCTTCGCCAGATGGCTCAGCTTCGAACGCAGGCACGCGATTGCGATGTGGCTTCGTGACAAGGCCGCTTGGGCTGCCGAGTGGATCTGCCCAGAACTGAGGGATGAGCAATGACCGTCTACTTCATCCGCAAGATTGAATCCCCATCGGAGATCAAAATCGGGACCGCGAGCAATGTTGCGAAGCGGCTGGCAACAATCGCCAGAGCTGTCGGGCCGATCCACTATTTTGCATCGATGCCGGGCGGCGTCACGACCGAGCGAAAGGTCCAGTTGCGCTTTGCTCACCTTCGCTTGGAAGGGGAGTGGTTCAGAGCCGGCGAAGACCTCGAAACATATATCCGGTTGGTCGCCGATCCAGAGAGCGCGGAATTCAGGTTCAAGCCCAGCACATGGGCACCGAAAGCCGCACAGCCTATCCAGAGACGAGAACACGATGCTCGCTGCGCGCTCGGGCTGTTACGCCAGATCTACGAGCGCTATCCGCGGCAAACGCCAGTTGGCGACTGCCTGGAGAAGGCATTCCAAGAGCTTCATTCGATGAATGTCGCCTGGACGCGGCGCCGAGTGCGCGCACTGCACGAGTTGCGCGGTCTGCGAGTGGACGTCTTCGAAATCGTCGACATGCTCACCCTCTTGGAAATCCCGCGAGACGAATGGGCCGATTGGATCTCTCCCAAAATATCGCAAACGCGGCGGGCGGCGTGATGGATGCGGCAATTTACAGGCTGCGCATCGCGAAGCGCTGGCGGGATCGTTCTCGGAAATGGGCCGATAGGGCCGACTGGATCGTATCTGACGAGGAGAGGGAAGATCAGTGAATGTGGCTCTACGTCCCCAACCTCTCAACATCCTCTCCATCTGCACAGGTGGAGCCGGTCTCGATCTCGGCGTCGAGCTGGCAATTCCAAGCGCTCGAACAGTCTGCATGGTGGAGAGGGAAGCCTTCTCAGTCGCGACACTGGTTTCAGCGATGGAACAAGGCCTCCTTCATCCGTCTCGTCTGGCATCTCAGACGCTGATGCGAACGAAGGCCGCAAGGCCGCTCCCGGCGCTTCGGGAACCCCAAAACCCATCGTGAAATCCCTGAAGCCAAAGGAGAAACCCATGGCTAAGACCATCGCGGAACAGATTTCCGCATTCGAGGCAACCCGTGTCGCCAAGGCGGCGGAACTCGAAACCATCATGACCGGCACGGAAGGCGAAACGCTTGACGCTGAAAGCGCCGAAGCGGCCGATACGCTGACGGACGAAATCAAGTCGATCGATGATCACCTCAAGCGACTGCGCCTTGTCGAGAGCCTGAAGGCATCGACGGCAAAGCCGGTGACGAACGTGGTTGACACGAAGTCCGGTTCGGATGCTCGTGACGGCCGTGTCCCGGCACAGGTGCGTGTAAAGCAGAGGTCCGAACCGGGCATCGAGTTCGCACGTCTGGCCAAGGTGAAGGCTCTGGCTCATCTGGACCGCGAGAGCAATCGTGATGTCGCCAAGGCGCTCTATGGCGAGGATTCGGCCGTCTATCGTCTGGTCACCAAGGCCAACGTCGTCGCGGGCGCGTCCGTCGCCGGCAACTGGGCGGAAGATCTCGTCGGAGATGAGACGTCCGTCTACGCTGACTTCGCGGAATACCTCCGCCCCATGACCATCGTCGGCAAGTTCGGTCAGGGCAATATCCCGAACCTTCGACGTGTCCCGTTCCGCACGCCGCTCATCGGTCAGACCGGCGGCGGTCAGGCCTACTGGGTAGGTGAAGGCAAGCCGAAGCCGCTGACGGCGTTCGACTTCAACCGCACCACGCTGGACGAGCTGAAGGTGGCCACGATCTCGGTCGTGACGGAAGAACTGCTTCGCAAGTCCAGCCCGTCCGCCGATGCCATCCTCCGCGATGCACTGGCTGCAGCTGTCGCGGAACGCATCGACATCGACTTCATCGACCCGGACAAGGCGGCTGCGGCCGGTGTATCCCCGGCATCGATCACGAATGGTGTGGTCGCAATCGCATCCAGCGGCAACGACGCTGACGCGATCCGCGAAGACATCCGTGCTCTGATGGCGACGTTCGTGGCGGCGAACAACCCGCCGACCTCTGCGGTGTTCATCATGTCCTCGGCGAATGCACTTGCCGTGTCCCTGATGCGCAACCCGCTCGGTCAGCAGGAGTTCCCCGGCATCACCATGAACGGTGGCACCCTGGAAGGTATCCCGGTCATCGTGTCGGAATACTTCGCTCCTGTCTCGGCCGGCGGCTTCGTCGCCCTCGTCAATGCGTCGGACATCTACTTCGCGGATGAGGGCGGCGTCATGGTCGATGTCTCGCGCGAAGCATCGCTCCAGATGCTCGACAACCCGACGAACGACGTCGTGACGCCGACCGCAACCAGCATGGTATCTATGTGGCAGACCAACTCGGTCGCGTTCCGTGCCGAGCGCATCCTGAACTGGGCGAAGCGCCGGGCCTCCGCTGTCGCTCTCCTCGATGAAGTCAACTGGGGCATGCCTGGCTCCTAAGCCTGCCTGACTTCTTGCCCGTCGCGGACCTCTCTGCGGCGGGTTCTTCTCCTAAAACAAGATTGAAGGATAGATTGATGTCCAAGGACGAAGCACAGATTGAAACTGAAATTCAGGCGAAGGGCCTCAACGCTCCGCGCCTCACACCGGAACTTATCGATGCAGCAATCGTGTCGGAGCAGTACCATGTTTTCCCCGGCACGACGTTGACCGTCTGCGCACTCACGCTGCGCAATGGCTACATCGTCACCGGCGAAAGCGCCGCCGCCAGCCCATCGAACTTCGATGAGGCAATCGGCCGTAAGATTTCCCGCGACAACGCGCGCAACAAGATATGGGCGCTGGAAGGCTATCTCCTTCGCGAATTCCTTCATCAGACCTCACCGGCCCGAATAAGCCGCCTTGGCCAGTTGCTGCGCGATGCCGAGGCCATCAACGGCGGTTCCATGCCGCATGAAGCCGTGGCTCATACCGTTCTTGATGACGCGCGACGATACCCGGTTTGATGCCACGCAACTAAGGGCATCGGGTCAACGGGCCATTGCGAGTTGACCCGATTACCCCAATCGGAGGTCCCGACATGAAAAAGTACAACAGCTACATGGACCGCGCCTTGCAGTCCTCCGATCCGCGCTATGCGCGCATTCTCGGTAAGCTGGGATACGAGCGCCGCGATCTGCGGGCCGTGGAAAGCGTTGCGGCCAAGCCGGCTTCTATCCCCCAGCACGACGAGATTACTCTTCTGCGGGCCGAGTATGAGCGCGTTGTGGGCAAGCGTCCGTACATGGGGTGGGACGAGGCCAAGCTGCGCGAGAAGATCGCAGAGGCAAAGGCGGCATCCTGATGCGCATTCTCGGCCTTCCTATCCCGTTCACAGGTGAGCGACAGAAGGCGGCAGCCTTGTCATCTGTCGGCCGTGGGCGTGGGTGGTTCCCAATATTCGAGAGCTTTTCCGGCGCTTGGCAGCGAAATATCGCGCTCGACCGGGACACGGTTCTCTCCTACCACGCGGTCTTCGCCTGCATCACCCTGATCGCGTCCGATATTGCAAAGCTGCGGATGAAGTTGGTTGAGCGGGATGCCGCCGGCATTTGGTCGGAGGTGGAAAGCCCATCTTTCTCGCCAGTCCTGCGCAAGCCCAATGATTGGCAGACTATCATTAAGAAACCGGCGTATAGCCAAAAAACATCCTGAGATAACAAGTATTTAGCGCCCTTCGGGGCGTATTTTTTTGCCCGGTCGTCAACCGCAAAGCAGGGAAACCTAAGTGCTTGATGCGCAAGGCAAATAGCCGTGCGGGCGGCATGGCGATGCGACATGAATGCGACAACGACGCGACAAGAGATGAAAGGAAAATGCGACATGAACGACAACAACAAGCCCGCTGACAGCGACCTTCTCGTGGGGCTCGACCAGATCGGGCAGCACCTCGGAATGACGTTCAATCAGGCGAAGCACCGAGCGGCGAGCGGCGACATTCCAACCTTCAAGATCGGCAAGACGGTGTGTGCGCGGCGCTCGACCCTCAAGGCGCACTTCGACAAGCTGGAGGGCCGCACCGATGACTGATCACGAGCATACCGAGGCGGTGACAGAGTGCGCCCGATACCTGGCACACACGCCGCCAGAGCAGCGCCCGACGCCGCTTGTGCCGGCCTTGAAGCAGATGTTCAACCTATCCTCGTCCGAGGTCTGTGCGGCGATCAGTGAAAGCCACCTGATCCGGGCGAGGGCGATATGAGCAAAGGAGGGCGCTTTTCCATGGTGGCCCGTAGCATCTGGCGATCTGACAAGTTCAAGACCCTTTCCACCGATCGGGCGCAGCTCTTGTTTTTTTACTACCTGACCTGCGAGCATCAGAACGCCGTGGGCTGTTTCCGGCTCCCCGACGCATACGCCGTCTTCGACCTAGGCTGGACGCTGGCAGAGTATCAGGTTGCCAAGGCCGATTGCATCACGGCCGGCCTGATCGACTTTGACGACGACACGCAAGAACTGCTCGTGACGCGATGGATCGACGTCAATCCGCCACTGAACCAGAAGCATCTGCAAGGGCTGCTCAAGGCTCATCTTTCGGTCGAGAGCGATACCTTCCGGGAACGGCTGGAACACACTTTGCTGGAGATGGCAGGCAAGGTCCAGCCGCCTGACGAGCGACGGAATCCATACGCCACGCGATAGGGTATCGATACCCATCCCATACCCTATCGATAGGGTATCGATACCCTATGCCCTTGGTATCGATACAAGGAAAAGGAAACAGACAAGGAAACGGAAACGGAAAAGGACAAGGACACCGAAAAGGAAAAAGAAAAAGAAAAGCACACTGAAAAGGAAACCGGCGCTTCATAGCGACCGCGCCGACCGCTGACAGGTCGCAGGCTCCAGAGCGAGCCACCACTCTCCCAAGCATAGGAACCACGACAATGACAGAACCGATCCAGTCGGGTGGCAAAGCCGTGCCCGATGGCAAAACCATGTCCAGGCAACAGCGATGGGCCATGAACAATCCTCTAGCGGTATGGGCCCACGCGGCGGTGCGATCTGCACTGAAGCGAGGATTGATCACACGCGGCCCGTGCGAGGTCTGTGGCGAAGATCAGACCGACGCGCACCACGACGACTATTCGCGCCCGCTCGTCGTCAGATGGCTTTGCAGGCGGCACCACAAGGCCGAGCACGCCAAACCGATCGAGGGGGGGGTAAAGCCGACGAAATGACGCCGGCCATCCCACACCCGCGTGCCACCTCCATTTGTGATGGCGACGATTTCAGAACAAAAAGTTGAGGCATCCCGAAGGGATGATCTGTCATGAGCGGCAAAGAACGCATGCGCCGATATCGCCGCCGCACGTCCAGCGGCCGGCGCTGCATCCTGATCGAGATTGACGAAGTGTCCTTGCCGGAAACCCTCGTAGCAGGGGGCTACCTCGACGCTGCGCAAACCGATGACATGGACGCAATCCGCCGCGGCATCGAGCGGATGCACTCCGATCTGGCCGCAATGCACATGCGTGACGCGTAACGACATGGAGTTTTGTTTTCTGTCATGATTCCGGCAAATCAACCGGAGACACCGAAATGAAGGGCGTCATTGCCATTGCAGAACAACCGATGACCGGCGCGGCAGATATGGGCCAGGTCGTCAAAGCGCTGCTCGCATCGGGCGGCAAGAAGGCGGAAGCGGCGGAATACGCGCGCGCCGCCCACATGTCCGACCGAGCTATCCGCATCCTCACCAAAGCCCCCATCGGCGGCCTGACGATCAGCAACAGTCCCGATCTTGTCGACTGGCGCATCGCCGGCAAGTCGTTCTTCACCATGCTCCGCACGGAAAGCGTTTTCATGCGCCTTCTCGACAAGGGCTTTCGGCGGGTGCCGCTTCGCGAGCGTGTCGGCATGGTCGCGACGAATGCGACTGCTCTGGCGCGTGCTGAGGGCCAACCGTTCCCCGTCAGCGCTGTCACACTCGACGGCCAAACGCTGGAGCCGGTGCCTGTAGGCGTCATCCTCGTCATGACCGACCAGCTTGCCAAGAACATGACGGCGGACGCTACGAACCTGATTTATGCCGAGCTGCGCGGTGCAGTCTCGTATGCCGTCGATTCCGAGTTCTTCAGCATCGTCATGGACAGCGCCACGCCGTCGATCCCCAGCGCCGGCCTCGGTGCCGCTGGCATGATGGAAGACGTTCGCCTCCTTCTGTCCCTCGTCAACACCACGGCGGCCGGATACCTCGTGTGGGCCATGTCTCCCGACGTTGCCAATGATGCGACCATTCTGGACGAACGCAACGCCATGACGCCGATGGGCGGCGAGTTCTTCGGCATCCCTGCCATGGTGGCGCATTCCCTGCCGGCCGGCACACTCCGGCTCATCAACGGCGCCGGTATCGCGGCCGCTGGCGATGGCATGGAGGTGCAGGCTTCCAACGAAGCCACCCTTCAGATGGTCGACAACCCCACGAACAATTCTGTCACGCCGACAGCCACCACGCTCGTCAGCATGTTCCAGACCAACAGCACGGCCTTGCTGGCGAAGATCTCAATCGGTGCCGAGCGGATGCGCGACGATGCCGTTGCCGAAGTGACGGGCGTGGCATGGCTGGAACCGGGTAGCTGAGGGCCGGCCGATGACCAGCGACTTCATGAAGGCGATTGAGAAGGCATTCGGCGAGGAAGGCATGAAACGCCCGCCGACGCGCCGCGAAATGTACGAGGCTATCGCGGTCATCAAATCGGCTCTGCTCGACCAGCAGGGCCGCATTGACGCGCTGGACGGGCGCAAGGAAGGCAAGCCAATTGTTCGCGTCCGTGCAGGAAGGAAGGGCGCATGATCAAGCACACCCACGCAACAGCGCTGCGAAGGACGCAGGAAGTCATTGACGAGGCGATCCGAACCGAACTCGTCCGCAACGAGATGTTGCTTGAGGAGCACGGGGCAACGGATGCCGAGATCAAGGAATTCTTGGCGATCAGGCGGGAAGCCCTGAACAATTGGGCAAGGAACGCGATGGCGATGGCCGGCCGTTTCATTGGCGACACGCCGCCCCCGGTCACGCATGGGACGCTGCAATGATTTCACAGTGGGTAGAAGCGCCGGGCTGTGATGGAAGGGAGGTCTTCTCCTTGGCCTCCCTTCCTCCCATTCGGAAGGGCGTTGCCGATGCCTAAGCTCAAGACCCTCAAGCCCATGGTGCGCACGATCAAAGGCATGATCGCAATGCCGAAGCGAGACCAGCACCGGGACGCCGCCCAGCCGTGGCGCGCGTGGTACAAGACGGCGCGCTGGCAGAAGCTACGGATGCAGGTCCTTATCCGGGACCGCTTCACATGCAAGATGGAGGGTTGCGGAAAGGTCGATATCGACACGTCGCAACTCGTCGCTGATCACCGGGAACCGCATAGAGGCGATGCCCGTCTCTTCTGGGATGCCAAGAACCTGCAATGCCTCTGCAAGCCCTGTCACGACAGCCTGAAGCAGAAGCAGGAGATCGCCGGCCGGTCGAACGGCAAGGGGGGGCATGATGGTCTCTAAGGCCGATCCCATCCTAGACCCGCGTGCCATGCATTCGCAGATTTTCGATCTCCGCCGGGAAAAAATCCTATGACCCTGCCTGACCCCCCATCGGACCTTAGCCGCGGCGAGAAGAAGGCATTCCGCAATCTGGTGAAAACCTTGGCAGATAGGGGCATTGACCCGATCGCACGGGCTGGCCTTGTCGAGGAATACGTTCGCACCGATGCGCGGCTGACAGACCTACGCGCCGCAGAAAAGCAGGTCGAAAAGGGCTCGAAACTGGCAGCAAGTCGAGCGGTGAACGTGGCGACGATGGAGCGCCGCCGGTTGCACGAGGCCATCTTCAAGGGGGCAAAGAAACCGGAGAAGACCGTTGCTGCAACCGTCCACGATGCTGCCGTTGACAAAGATGGAGAAAAAGACGCCAGAACAGAGGCTTGGCGCAAATACCTATACGCCTCCGTCAGGACCAGTAGCCGTGAGGCGATCGAAGCCGCGCATGGTCCTTGCCCACTGGTCGCCATCCTCTACCGCTCGCACGAGGAAGAGGTTGGCACAAAAGCAATCCTCAAAGCCCATGGACGCCGCGTTGTGCCACGCGAGGCATGGAACGAACTGAGGGAAGCCTGTGGCGGCACACTCTCGTGGGAAGCCCGAGCCCCGAAATTCTACAATCCCGATCAGGATAATCTCTAGGAGACCAGCATGGCTAACGAAATATCAGGCCTTGCAAACACAGTGTATGCTGATGGCCCGATCAGCACGCCAACGCAGCCACAAAAATCCGAAATCCGAACGCTTTTCCGGGTGGTCGAGCAGACCGTCGCGCAAGGCGATGCCGCCGTCGATGCGCGAGGAAATCCTTCGTCTCCGCGCAGAGAACGCGGTTCTGCTTGGCGCGCAAAGCGAGACGGCATCCGAATGACGGATTCTCAGATCACTGAACGTGGTATAATAAAGCACTTGGCGACCGCGGATGTACCGGCGCACGGAACGGGCCGGCCCTGCGGGGTTCGGCCTTTTCTATCTCAGTCGTTGGCGGAGGCTCTTGAACGCCGGGAAGGTCTCGACAGGACCGAGGATTTGAAACAGCACCTCTGAATAGTCGTCGGTTCCGGGATACGTCTTAAGCAGCCTTGGAAGCACTCGGTCTGCAATCCCTAGTTCCGCTAGAAGAGCAGCTTCCTCCGCTGGAACAAAGCCGATGTGCCCTTCCTCCCGAGCAAGCCAGCCCTTCCAACTCCCGTAGATCCTGATGGCGTTGCGGTCATGCTCATTCGCCGGATCGAGTTGGAGGCGCAACTGTTGATCCTTGCCACCACAGAATTTGCCGGCTTCCGGTTTGCGCGCAAACAGGCCAGCGACCGGCAACCTGTCGAAGTAGATTCGAAACCCCTCCGGTATCGGCTGGCGGTCAAGATGGTAAGTCGCCTTTGGCATAGCCGTGCGTTCCCCTCGCTGATTGTTCCGACGCGACGATACTGCTCACACACCTCCACGACTTCGCATCCTCATCTTGCAACGTTTGAAGCCAGTCCATCGCCATGCGTCCTCCATGCCCGATGGTGGCAAAAGTCCCGCGCAGACGCAATCCTAGAGGGAGTTGAATTGACGCCACCCATCGGACGGATAGAGGCCATCGCCATAAGGCTGGCATCAAGCAAAACCCGCTTCATCACCGATTTGCAGATTGGAGCCTATCGGCGGCAGTACGGTGCTACCCGCGATGAGGTGCGAGCAGCTGCCATCATGGCCGACCGGATCAGGCGGCAGGAGCAGATTGCAGAAAATCGCCCGACGTTCGCCGTACACGCGATTGTAGAGCCAGAGCAGCCCATAGAGCTTTCGAGGGAGAGACGCGCTGGAAGGCGCGCAGCGGGGCTGTAGGGGGGGGGATTGCCATAGTGGCAACACCTATCGGCCTACACCCGCGTGCCAAACGACTTTCGCAAAACTTGTAGAAAAAAAGGTTCTCGCCGACCGAAAAACGCAAGCATCCACCCTTTGGCGAGGGTGTGCTCCATAACCTTTCAATGACATGCGGAGATTGCCATGAGAACGCGCCCGATCGCGGTCACGCCCGAACTAGTGGCTAGATTTTGGTTAAAAGTGCACAAGACCAACGGATGCTGGCTGTGGACCGCAAAAAGGCAAAATGGAGGCTATGGCGTCATCCATCGAGGCACGGCAAAAAACGACACCGCCTATGCTCACCGAGTGAGCTACGCGATAGCGAGCGGAAAAGACCCCGGTGCCAAGGCGGTTTGCCATCGATGTGACAATCCAAGCTGCGTCAAGCCAGACCACCTTTTCTTGGGAACGATGGCCGAAAACGTCGCTGACATGATCACAAAGGGGCGAAAGGCTGTGCCAGCGAGGCGTCGGGGTGAAACCAACCCTACGGCAAAACTGACAACGGCTCAGGTTTTGGAGATACGGGCGCGATCCGCGATTGGTGAGGGCAGTGGATCGCTTGGTCGTGCGTTTGGGATGGATAGCAGCACCATCCGCGCGATCGTGCGAAGAGAAATATGGGCGCACATTGAATAGGCAAGCTGGTCCCCGGTGAAGGGGATGCTTGTCTTGTCGAGCAAATCATGTGATTTTGAACGCGGAGCCTGAGAACTCCCGAAGCCATCCCTTGCCGGGGATAGGGCTTCTCCCGCGATAGGAGAGACTTGGGCTTGCCGGCCTGAGCCTCTTCCGAAATGTAACGCGCCCCTTTGCCGTGGGTGCGAACCGGCTCACTATGCCGGGAGTGCCACGGTGCGGTCAAGAGCAATCTTGGCCAGGATATAACAGCCTTCGGGTGAAGGCCGTGGCGCATGTTCTCGCGGACATGTTCTCAGACTCCCGGAGCCAGTGACGCCCACTGGCACGGAACCCGCGCCCCTGAGAAGGCAAAGGTTCCCCGGCCCTGAGAAGCCGGTTCGCTCGCGAGGACTAACCACAATGGAACACTATCCCGACATCCAGCGGCAACAAGGCACGCTGTTTTTCATCCCCCACGGCGACCGCGCCGCCATCGCCATTTCCATTGAACGGCTTATCGATCTGCTCGACGCCATGAGCGATGATCCCGACATTGAGGACGGCGGCGACCTAGAGCCGGCCCACGGATGGCCGAACGCTGGCCAGCCCGCCAATGAGGCGATGTGCCTTGATGGAGATCGCGAGCAAGACAACGCAGACTGCGAACCGGCCCTCGGCGCGCTTGAGCGGCATCCGAACGGGCTAATCTGGAACGACAATTCCTCGCAAGAGAAATGGCATGTCGGCGCGGATGATGACCGCGAAGACGATGGCGATGATCTGGAGCCGTCCTTGCTTAGTGCGGAATACCGCAATGGCCGCATCGAGGTCGATCTAGAGGGCGACGATCAGGCGGACGACGAACCGAGCCATGGCTGGACGGAACATCTCGACCAGACGAAGGCGGCGAAAATCGACGCCACTGTTTTTGAGATAGGCGAAGGTGAGCCGGAGCTCGGCTGGTGCGGCCATGGTTGCGGAGTGCAGAAAGGTGAAGTCCACCGCGACACAGAGGCCAATGGCGATGAGCTCGACCTCAACGGCGATGAGGGCGACTATTCGCCCGCTGATGATTGCTTAGGTTTCGGAACCATCGGCCGGGATATGGTCCGCGGCCTCCCGATTGCCGCGAAGCGGGCTGATGCATATGCCATGCTCGGTGGGAGGTCGGCATGCTGATCTCCTACGCTGGTGCGGAGCGAAAAGCCCGCAGCGCCGGTAAGCCGGCAAAGGTCGGAAAATATCGCGGCCGGCCTCCCGGCTCGAAGGCAGTTGTCTTCTCAGCCGACGACGACGCCACAATCATCCGGCTCTACCGCGATGGCGCTCCCTATGTCGTCATCGGCGCCAAGATCGGCC
The DNA here is from genome assembly GCF_022682305.1 of Shinella zoogloeoides. NCBI lineage: Bacteria > Pseudomonadati > Pseudomonadota > Alphaproteobacteria > Hyphomicrobiales > Rhizobiaceae > Shinella > Shinella zoogloeoides. The sequence continues at coordinate 2,942,150 of NZ_CP093528.1, read as the reverse complement.
AGCCTCGGACGAACGTGTTCAAGCGCTGCCGCCACCTCGGCCTAGAAATGCGCCGTCCTCGCTGGGAGGGTGCACGATGAACCGCCGCACCATCCTCAAGGGTGGCCTTGTCCTTGCCGCCACCGCTCACACGGCCGTGGCGTCCGGTGACAAGGTTCAATCCAGCCCGCAGGAGCGGATCGACGCCGCCATAGCGGAGATCGAGCAGGCTATGTCGGAACTGTACGCTGGATGGCAGATCGACAAGCAAAGCAGAGTGGTCTGCCCTCAGTCGTATGTGCACGGCGGTGGCTTTGTGGACCTGCCTGCACACATCCATGCCGTGATGGTTGTTGCCCATGACGATTCGGACGGCCTCAAGCGAGATTTTCGCTTTCACTACAACATCACCGATCTGAGAACCTGATCAACCGGCCCGGCTGCATCCGTGGCCGGGCCTTCACCAATGGAAAGGAAGAGAACATGGCAACCGTTCGAAAGCGCGAATGGACCCATAAAGGCGAAGTGAAAACCGCGTGGGTGGTCACCTATACCGACCAAGAGGGGAAACGCCGCCTTAAGACCTTCGACAAGAAGAAAGATGCGGAGGCTTTCCGCGTCCAAGTCGAGGGGGAAATGGCGCGCGGCATCCATGTGGCGGATAACTCGTCGGTGAAAGTCGGCGAGGCGATAGACGAATATCTGCGAGACGCCGAACGCCGTTGGAAACGGAACGACATCACCGGAATGACCCTTCGCGGGAAGACTACCAAGATGCAGCTCGTCAAGGCTACGATCGGCGCCCATCTGGTATCAAAATTGTCCTCGTCGGTCATTGAAACGATGATGGACCGCTTCCGTGAAGAGAGGGCATTCAAGCCAAATACCTTGCGGGGGATCCAGTTTGAGTGTGTGACGTTCCTTGATTTCTGCATCCGCAAGAAATGGGCGAAGCGCAACGTCTTGAAGGACGAACCACTGTCGACACCGAAAAAGGAGCGTCGAACAAAAATCCCGAGCATGGAGGACATAGCCAAGCTGCTGGAGGCCGCTGCCATTTACCGTGACGGGGAGAACCTTCACAGCCACGTCGTGCAACAGGTCATGGTCGCTCTAGGGGTCTTTGGCGGGCTTCGCCCTGGCGAGGTTTTCGCGCTCCAGTGGGAAGATGTTGACGAGGTAGCGAACGTCCTTCGGATTCGGCATTCCTTCAATCGCGTGGATGGCCTCAAGGACACGAAGACAGCAGCCGGAAAACGGCTCGTGCCGATAACGGCACCAATTAGGCAGGCGCTTGATGCAGCCGCCCGTTTCAGGGCTTTGGCGCGCATGTCGGCGGGGCCGGGACACAGAGGCATGACGATCTCAGCGATCAACCTCAGAACGCGCACAGATTGGCGCAAGGGTGTCCAGCCTTCGAGTGAACAGATAGCGGCGGCGAAACGCGGACACATCGTCCTAAGCAATCAGGGGAAGCCGCTCACGCCGCAAGCAGCGTTTTGCACGTGGCATTCACTGATGAAGGCGGCAGGCCTTGTCGAGGAGAAAACCGGATTAGGCCGGTTCAGTCCGCATGCGCTACGCCATGCAGCCGCAAGCCTGATGATCAAGAGCGGCATGCCCGCATTGAACCTTAAAACGGTCATAGGCCATTCTTCGATCAACATCACCTATGACATCTACGGGCACTTGTTCCCGGAAGATGACAGGACAAAAACCGTTCTGGAGGAGATTGCAACCCAGTTCGACGCGACAAGCACGCGACAACAGCCTGTACTGCATTGAAAATGCTGCATTTAAATTAGTGGCAGACGCGGATTCAGTTCTGGGAACACTATTTCCTCTCCAAGCTCGTCACCGGCAACACCTATGCCCTCAAGCAGAGGGATAACCGCGGCGTGGTGGCAAAACTGTATGTGCTCGACCCGCGGCGTGTCGTCCCGATGGTGGCGGACGACGGTTCGGTCTTCTACCAGCTTCAGTGCGATAGTCTTTCCGGCATCCAAAGCGATATTCTCGTGCCTGCCCGTGAGATCATCCACGACCGGTTCAATTGCCTGTTTCATCCGCTTGTTGGCGTCTCTCCCATCTATGCCAGCGCCGTTGCTGCAACGCAGGGCATTCGGATCCAGAACAATTCGGCCCGGTTCTTCGGCAATCAGTCGCAGCCCGGCGGCGTGCTCACCGCGCCTGGTGAAATTGGCGATGAGACGGCCGCCCGCCTCAAGGAGTATTGGGAGGCGAACTTCACTGGCGACAATGCCGGCAAGATCGCCGTGCTCGGCGATGATCTGAAGTATCAGGCACTGACGATCAACGCCCACGACAGCCAGCTTATCGAGCAGCTTCGTTGGACCGCCGAGGTGGTCTGCTCGACCTTCCATGTCCCGCCGTACAAAATTGGCGTGGGCGAAATGCCGACCTACAACAACATTCAGAGCCTCAACGTCGAGTATTACAGCCAGTGCCTCCAGGCGCATATCGAATCCGCTGAACTCTGCCTTGATGAAGGGCTCGGGATAGGCGCGGGCGTGAAGAACGCAGACGGCCGCATGTACGGCACGGAGTTCGATGTGGACGGGCTCCTGCGCATGGACAGCGTGACGCAGTTCGACGTGCTGGAAAAGGCAAAGAGCGTTCTGACGCTGGACGAGCGCCGCCGTCGCGTCGATGCGAAGGCAATGAAGACTGGCGGGGATACCGTATATCTCCAGCAGCAGGACCATAGCATCGAGGCAATCGCAGCCCGCGACAAGCTGCTGATCGAACAAGCTAAGAACCCGACGCCGGCCGTTCCTGATGCTGTCCCGGCCAACGACAATTCCGACGAACTTGAAGCCGCCAAGGCTCTGAACGAAATCCGAAAAGGGCTTTGGTAATGGCAGGTTTTGACGGAAAGGCGTTCGGCTCGGAGATCGTGGCCGTCGTCAAGGAGTATCTTGCGCGCGAGATCGGCGATGTTGCCAAGCGGCTTGATGATATTGAGCGGCACCTCGCAAGCCTGCCCGCGCCGAAGGACGGCCGGGATGCCGATGAGGATGCCGTTGTCTCGCGTGTGTCGGAGAAAATGGCATCTGAAATCGAGAACCTTCGCGCGGCCGTTGGCGCCATCAAAATCCCAGAGATCCCGGAATTGCCTGAGCTGCCAGACGTGGAAAGGATGGTTGCCGAAGCCGTTTCGGTGGCTGTCAAAGCTATCCCCGCCGCAAAGGACGGTAACGACGGTCTAGATGTCACCAACATGTTTCGTGCCGAAGGTGGGAAACTCATTGCTGTTATGAGCGACGGCACGACGCGAGACCTCGGCGTTTTTGTCGGGAAGGACGGCCGAGACGCCGACATGGCGGCGATCGAGAAGAGCATTGCTGAGAAGGTTGATGCCATCCCGCGCCCGAGGGACGGGAAAGACGGATTTTCGCTGAAGCACTTCGACGCCGATCTTATGGAGGACGGCAGAACCGTTGTCCTCAAGTTCCAAGACGGCTCGGACACGGGCTACAGCGTCGAACTCGGCATCCCGGCAATGATCTACCGCGGCGTATTCAAGGAAGGCCAAACCTACGAGAAGGGCGACACGGTAACGTGGGGCGGCTCTCTCTGGCACTGCGATGAGGCTCGGACGGTTGCCAAGCCTGATGGCGCCGAGAAGCATTGGACCCTTGCTGCCAAAAAGGGCCGGGACGGACGCGATGGCGAGACCAAAGCAGCGCGCGAGCCAGCCAAGGTGAAAGTCTGATGGTCGCGCTCGTCACCATCCAACAGGTCAAGGGAGTGCTGCGCATCGACGAGAATGACGACGATGCGATGCTGCAACTGATGATCGGCGCGGCGTCGCGTCGCGTCATCCAGCACATGAAAGGGCAGGCGGACGTGGTTCTCGATCTCGACAGTAATGGTGAGCCGCTCAGCGGCGGCGTACCCGATGACGTCGCCCTGGCGACGATCATGCTGGTCGGCTACTTCTTCAAGAACCAGGACCAGGATCCGGAGGGCGATTTCCAGTTGGGAAAGCTGCCGCTTCCGGTCAAGTCCATCCTCTATATGCTGCGGGACCCAACTCTTGCATGAGCGCTCATCCCTTTGGGGCCGCCGCTCCCGACTGGTGGCCGTGGTGGCGCGATGAGACCTGCGTTGTCGTTGCGTCTGGCCCGTCTGCACAAGGCGTTCCTATTGGGCTTGCGAAAGGCAAAGCCCGGTTCATCGCGGTAAACGATAGCTGGAAGCTGGCTCCATGGGCCGACTGGCTTCATGCCTGCGATTTCGGCTGGTGGAAGCAGAACGATGGGTGCCCGGAGTTCACCGGCATCAAGACATGTGTCGATCGCCGCATCACCAGCCGGGAAGATTGGGGCGCTCGTCATGTCCAGTGCCGCAAGCACGATGACCGGCCGATCCTAAACAAATTCTGCGAGGTGGGTTGGGGCGGCAATAGCGGTTTCCACGCCATGCAGCTCGCCGCGCAGTGTGGTTGCAGCAAGGTCATCCTCGTCGGCTTCGACATGTCGATCAAGCACGGGCTGCACTGGCATGGTGCGCACCCGGCGGGAATGAACAACCCGACCGGTGGAAACGTCGAGCGCTGGCGGCGGGCGGTTGACGCCGCTGCCGACAAATTTCAAGCGGCCGGCATCGCGGTCGTCAACTGCTCGGCCGTCTCTGCTTTGAAGAATTATCAAAAGATGACGTTTGAGGAGGCGTTATCCCTTTGAGAGTTGGTGTAACTGGCTGAATCTGCTATAGAAAGGTGAGCCGAAGCGGTGCGTCAACACCATCTCCGGCTCTAACCACAACCCGCTGTAAGGAGCAGGCAATGGCTTATCGTCAAATACACGAAAATCGTTGGGAGCGCTTCAAAAAGCGGATCACCGTCGATCCGGATACGGGATGCTGGAATTGGGATAAGGTCGCCAATTACGGAGGGTATGGCGTTTCGTCTCTACACGGCGTGCGGACGGTGGCGCATCGCGCGGTCTGGCAATTCCTGCGCGGTGATATTCCGGAAGGGATGGATTTAGATCATCTGTGCCGCAATCGTCAGTGTGTGAACCCGGACCATCTGGAGCCAGTGACGCGATCCGAAAACTTGAGTCGGGGGTATGAGGCGCGCGGGTGCATCAACGGACATCCATATGATCCCGCCGAGTTCAGCATAGTTCACCATTCGAACGGAAAGACGCAGCGGCGGTGTAAGATTTGCCACCGGGCGCGGAACAAGCTTGCCAAAGCGAGAAAGAGGGAACGTGAAACGTCTGGAAATTCTCTGCGTCCTTAAGAGCGAAGGAGAATACAAAGCGGAGCACGTGGAGCGCCTTCACAGGCAGGTGCTCCAACACCTGCCGGACGCGCGATTTCGTTGCATCTCTGACGTTGATGTTCCCTGCGAGCGGATGCCGATGGAGCATCCGTGGCCCGGATGGTGGAGTAAACAAAATTTGTTCTCCCCATCTATCACTGGGGATTTTTTGTATCTCGATCTTGACAGCGCCATCGTCGGCGATTTGTCCGATCTGGCTGGGCTCGACCGTCTCGCGATCATGCGGGACGTCTATCGCAAGGACGGCCTGCAATCCTCGATCATGTTCCTGCCGGAAGCCGACAGGGCCAAGGTCTGGGCGGAATGGGTAAAAAGCCCCGAAATCTGGATGCAGATGTACCGCAAGGGCGGTGATCAGGCTTTCCTTGAGCGGCTATGGCTCGGCAAGGCCGCGATCATACAGGACGAGCTTCCGGGGCAGGTTTGCTCCTACAAGGCCCATGTCCGGCCCGCGGTTCGCAAAGACAGAGAATTTGGAAACGGTGCGGTTCCCGATGGAGCGCGAGTGATAGCGTTCCATGGATTGCCGCGTCCTTGGCAAGTAGGATGGTAATGAAGCCTTTCGAGCAACGCGGCTCTGCCGTCCTCAAGCGCCTGCCGGTCAATGCCGTAGCGGCAGAAATCGGCGTCCTGCGCGGGATGATGTCGGAATACCTTCTGCGCAACCACCCTACGCTCAAGCTTTTCATGGTGGATAGCTGGCAGACGGCGGAGAACCAACCGGAGCACTACCGCGCGACGGGCGACGTTCACGCCAATCACACCGATCCGGCAAGGGTTGCTTCTCATCGCCGCGAGGCTGAGGGCAGGGCAAAGAATTTTCCCGGCCGTGCGATCATCATGCCGGTGTTGTCCGCAGACGCGGCGCAGACGATCGAGGACGGTTCGCTTGATCTGGTCTTCATCGACGCGGATCATTCCTACGAGGGCGTCAAGGCCGATCTCGCGGCGTGGGTGCCGAAGGTTAAGGCCGGCGGCTGGATCGGTGGGCATGATTACCGAAATCCGGCACCTGAGTTCGATTTCTCCGGCGTTGACCGTGCCGTGAACGAATGGGCTTCGGCTTGGGGCGTTGTCGTCGAAACTGACCTGAACTTCACTTGGTTTGCGAGAATATAATGGCTGCGGTTTCCCACAAGACCTGCAAGCTTGAAATCCGCTTGGATGAGCGGGGCAAGCTGACCCCCTACTGGGATGGCGTTCGAATGACCGGCGTCCTCCGGATTGAAATTGATGGTGGTCCCGGTCACTCAGGCGAGGCGCGGATCGTTTTTCCGACGCGCTGTTTCACGCTCGCAACAGAAAGCCTGGAAGGCGATGGCTGATCGCGGTTCCGGCCAACTCTATGAGCGTGTTGCTTTTGATGAGCGCGCGCTCCAGTCCGACGGCCACGGCAATGAGCAGGAGGATTTTGTCGAGGCTTTCGAGTGCCGCGCCGGCTTTACCTATCTCCGAGGCACCGAAGCCGTGATTGCCGCTCGCCTCGAAGGTCGCCAGCCTATCGTTGTTCGCGTTCGTCGCAATTCGAAGACAGAGCAGATCGACCATGATTGGCGGATGCGCAATCTTCGCGATGGCGAGTGGGCAGGCGGCTCAGGCGAGGAATACTGGAAAGGGCCAACCTACGCCGTCCGCTCTGTCATCCCGACGACCGACCGCCAGTGGATCGATATCACCGTGGAAAGCGGGACTGCGGCTTGATGGTCGAGGGTGTTGCCGCATTCAAGAAGAAACTAACCGTAACCATCCCCGCGAGGGTTGAGGCCGCCGCGCGTGCCGCAATGGAGAAGAGCGCGGAAGAGCTCGTCGCCATGATGAAGCGGCTTGCGCCGGTCGATACCGGTGATCTTCAGATGTCCATTTCTTGGACATGGGGCAAAGCGCCTGAAGGCGCAACCGTCATCGCAGAGAGCAGCGAGGACAGCCGAGGCCTAAAGATAACCGTCTATGCCGGCAGCAAGGCTGCCTACTACGTGCGCTGGCAGGAATTTGGGACATCTCAGATGCGAGCTCATCCGTTCTTCTTTCCTTCATGGCGAGCACTTCGCAAGCGGATCAAGAGCCGGATCACGCGAGAAATGAAAAAGGCAATCCAGGCGGAGGCGGGAAATGGCCAGTCCAACGTCTGAGCTATGGGATGCGGTGCGCGGCGTCCTCATCGGCAACACAGCCCTGATGAGCATCATCGATGCCGTCTATGACAAGGCGCCGAAGGATCCGTGGAAGGGCAAGAATGCGCATATCGCCCGAGGCCCGGTGTACGGGTCGGATGACGGCGCGGAATGCATAGCCAGCTCGGAAATCACGTTGCAACTGGATGTCTGGTCGAGGAAGCCAAGCCGGCTCGCTTGTGACGATATCGTGTTCGCCGTCAAGCAGATCGTGGAAGCCGCTACTATTGAGTTGCCGTCGTTCGGCTTGGTCGAAATCAACGTGGTTTTGTGGCGTGTCATCGACGACCCCGATCCGCTCCAGCAGCATGGCGTTATCCAGCTTGCCGCAATGATTGATGAGGAGGTGGATTGATGGCTTGGGCTATTTTCTTCCGCACTATCCACATGAACGGGGCGCAGCGAGAGCCAAAGACAAAGGTCGGGTTCAGCGCCGAGCCGTCGCCGTCCCCTCAGGAGTTCCCCAAGGACTTCATCGACTATGCCGTGGCCCGAGGCGCGGCTGAAAGAGTTCCGTCGCCCAACAGCACGGAAGCACGCGCCATCAAGCGCAAGAGACCGGGCACGAAGCCCTAATCACCTGAAACCGGGCCACAAGCCCTTTCTGGCTGGGTCACTCCCGGCCCGTTTTCACACGGAGAAACCAAATGGCACGCGCCTCCACCGAGAACTTTCATGAAATGGTCGTCGAGATCGAGGGCATCACGCCCGGCTCATGGATCAAGATCTGCGGTCTTACGGGGAATTCCCTCAACCGCACGCACAACATGAGCACGACCGAAGTGCCGGATTGCGACAACGAGGCATTGCCGGCTGCGGTCGAGCGCGCCGTCCAGTCGTCCGAGGTCACGCTTTCGGGTACGGGCGTCTGGGCTGCGCAGTCGCATGGCACGATGATGGACTGGTGGTATTCCGGCGCCACGAAGAACATTCGCGTCGGCCACCTCAAGGCAGAGCCGGGAGACACCGAGTATGAAACCGGCGCCGCCTATCTCGTCAACTTGAACCACACCCGCGAGCGCGGGCAAAAGGTAACGGCTGAACTGGAAATCCAGTTCGACGGCCTGCCGACGCGTGTTGCTGCGGAATCCGGCTCGTAATGCGGGCCGCTGAAACTATCGTCTGGGCCGGGGGCGAACACCGCTTCCGGCTCGGGATTGGTGAACTTCGTGCGATCGAACAGGCAAGTGATGCCGGGGTTTCCGTCGTTCTTCTTCGGCTTCTAGGGTCACAATGGAAGCTCGACGATGTGCTTGCGCCCATTCGTCTTGGCCTTGTCGGCGGTGGTCTCTCGGAAGCGGAAGCAAGGAAGGTGATGGAGCGCGTCACGGGCATGAACAGCCCGTTTGAGCTTTCGATCACGGCTGCCGACATTCTGAAGCGCTTCATCATGTGGGAAGCGGATGATGCGCCGGGGGAGCGAGGGGCGGGGGAGGACCAGCGCCAAACCCGCTTCCCAACGGAAGAACACGGTGGTCCGGCTTCTACCGAGCAGGGGCTGTGATGGGGTTCGCGCCCGCACAGATAGACGACATGACGATGTGGGAATTCCACCACTGCCTGCAAGGCTTTGAAGAAGCCCACGCGACGGAAGAAAAAGCTGCGCCAGAAATGGCCGACGACCGACTTTCTGAACTAGGCATCGAGGGCTTCTGACGTGGCTGCAAACGACGACACCGCACGCCTGCTGGTCTCCATTGAGGCCACACAGCGCCGCTTTGAGAAGCAGCTCGCCTCAATCGCGAAAAGCGGCGCAGACACGGCCGACGGCATCGAGAAGCGGTTCCAACGCTCGAATGATAACGTCGCGCGCAGCTTTCAGACTGGCGGCAGGCAGGTCGAGCGGTCGCTCGGCGCGCAGCGCGCCGCCGTCTCGAACCTGTCGTTCCAGCTGAACGACATTGCCATGGGGCTCGCGTCCGGCACCTCGCCGTTCACCATCATGGTTCAGCAGGGTTCGCAGGTGTCCCAGGCCTTGCAGGGCTCTGGTGGGATCATTGGCGCGGTCAAGACGCTAGGTGGCGCGCTTGCGACCATGGTAAATCCTGTGTCGCTCGCCTCGTTCGCGCTGATCGGACTGACGGGGGTAGCGGTACAATACATCACGACCCTGAGTTCAGGCGTTCTCGACGTTGACAAATACCTGAAAGAACACGGGGAGGTTATCCGGTCCTTCGAGGATGCCTGGGGTGTCGCCGAGAAGGGCGCGAAGCAGTACACCGATGCCGCCCGTCAGGTCGAGTTGCAGAAGCTTCGCGACGAATTCGGCAGCACGACCGAAGCTGCAAAGGCCTTGGCCGGCTCGCTCAGCGATGACATTCTCAGTGGTGAGACGGCAAAGATACTTGGTGGGGCGACCAAGAGCGCTTCCGATTTCAGCCGAGCGTTAACTTTACTGGAACAGGATATCCCGGATTTTCGCCAGTTTTCGGTGGAAATGGCAAAGATCGAGGGAATGACGGGGCTGCCGGAGCCAGTCCGCAAGCTTGCGACAGAGCTTCGGCTGACGGCGCAGGAATCGATTCCGCTTCAGGAGCATTTGGAAAAGGTTGCGGGTCATCTCAAGGTGGTCCGCCTGACCGGCGAACAGGCGCGCGAAGCGTTCGCCGCATTGACAGCGCAGGCACTCGGCCTCGGCACGGATGGCGGCGGTGCTGTTACCGCTGTCGCCGGAAAAATCAAGACCGACCTTATTCCTGCCATGACGACGGCGATCCAGCAGGTTGCTGAGTTCGCCAAGAATTACAGGTCGCTTCAGGATCAAGTAAATCAGACGCCTCTCGGGCAGTTATCGCCGGTTTTCTCCGGCGGCGGTCAGTTCCTGAACCCCGATCAGCTGCAGAACTTCAGGGCGGGCGAAGCAAACATGCAGGCGGTTGGCTCAAGCGCGGCCGCCGCCATGATCCGTGGGTTCGAGACTTACGTCGGCAAGGCGTATGCCGACACCCGCACGTCGACGGGCAAATTTGATGCTTGGCGGGCCGGTTTCGGCTCTGACACGGTCACGCGGGCGAACGGCGACATTGAGAAGGTCACAAAAGACACCGTCGTTACGTTAGACGAAGCGGAACGCGATCTCTCCCGCCGGATTATCGAGTTCCAAACTGGCATCCAATCTGCCATTGGCATTGATACCTGGAGGTCGTTGAGTGAAGGTCAGCAGGCCGCACTAACGTCGATCGCTTATAATTATGGATCGCTGCCAAAGAAGATCGTCGCTGCCATTCAGAGCGGCGGCGGTCCGGAGGTGGTGGCACAAGCCATCACCGGGCTGTCTGCAAATCCGTCGCGACGCAAGCAAGAAGCGCAGTCTTATCTCTCCGGTAGTGGCCTGTCGTTGAAAGACGCCGGCATCGGCGGAAAGACGCCTTCTGACCTCTTCAAGGGAGATGTTCAGCAGGTGCAGGCGCGCATTGACGCGCTCAATGCTGAATACGAAGCGCAGGCGAAGCTCAACCCGCTGGTGAACGACTATGGCTATGCGGTCGAAAAGGCACGCATCGAGCAGCAGTTGCTCAGCGAGGCGCAGAAGGCCGGATTGGAAATCACGCCGCAGTTGCGCGAGCAGATTTCGGGCCTTGCCGAAAACACCGCCAAGGCGGCTTCAGCGAACGAGCGATTGAAGGAAAGCCAGCGCAAGGTTGCCGAGGCAGCCAAGGAATTCAACAGCCTCGGTAAAGAAGCGCTGGGCGGGTTCATTTCGGATCTGCGCAACGGCGTGTCCGCTGCGGATGCCTTGAAGAACGCGCTCAACCGCGTGCTCGACAAGCTGATCGACATCGGCCTCAACAGCCTGTTCTCTGGTATCGGCGGTGGAGGCGGCCTCCTGGGTGGCGCCATCATTCCCGGTATCCTCCATTCCGGCGGCGTGGCGGGTTCTGATGGCTACGGTCATCGTCGCGCGGTTTCGCCTTCGACGTTTGCCGGCGCCAAGCGCTATCACACTGGCGGCGTGGCCGGCCTCCAGCCGGGCGAAGTCCCGGCGATCCTCCAGCGCGGCGAGGTCGTGTTGCCTCGCGGCACTAAAGCTGCCGGCCAGCAGGGCATCCACGTCACGGTCGGCGTATCCGCCGACAGCAACGGCAATCTGCTGCCGTTCGTCGAAAGCGTCAGCCAGGGGCAGGTCAAGAAGGCGGCCCCGAGCATCGTATCGGCGGCAACGCAACGTGTCGTCCCGACCATGGCGGCATATCAAAACGATAAGGCAGGTGCTGAATGGCGATAATCGTCTGGCCGCATTGCCTGCTTCGTCCGCAGCAGGTAGCGGCCAATCTTGTGCCGTTCACGCGATCTGGCGGGACGACACTCGGCGGTATCACTCCGTCGACGCGGACGGATCTAGGTTACTGGAAGATCGAGTACAGCGGCATCGCCATGCAAAACCGGAACCGGGCGCAATGGCAGACATGGCAGGCGATCCGCCAAAAACTCGGCGGACGCTCCGGCCTCATTGCCCTGCCGGTGCGGGCATCGCTTTCGGCGCCGTATGTTTCGGGCGCGTTTGAAGGCGTGGCAGAAGTGCCGCATTCCGATGGTTCGACCTTCAACGATGGCACGGAATATGTGCAAGGCGCGATTTCCGTTGTCACCGAGGGCGTGACGGCCGTCGGTGCGACAACGATCCGGCTGCGCATCATCAAAGCCGCTGCAAATCTCGTCGGCGTGCGGTTCAGCTATAACCACGCCCTCTATGAGACTGGGCCAGCAATCAGCATCGATGGCGATGTCTGGGAGGTCCCGATCTCGCCCACGGTTCGCGAGCTTATCCCGGCTGGCGCCGACCTCGAATTCGACCGTCCGACCTGTCTTTGCCACCTGGCGGAAGATCGCGGCATGGACGTCGGGCAGGATGCCATCGCCAAGAATGCGCGGCCGAGCGTCAGCTTCATTGAGGCAACCGACTACTGGGCAGGCACCTACTAGTCGCAAGGAAAATCGGCCATGACCATCAAGTCGCTGCGGATCTTGTGTGACGTGGAATTGCCAGACGTCACCATTCGAGTGTGGAATGGCGGGGGCGGTGTTTTCATCGACTCCGACGGCAATGAGTACAAACCGGCACAGTTCACCGAAGACGCCTTGCAGCAGATTGAGGCCGCGATCAACGGCGAGGCATTCATGCTCGGACTGTCGCTCGTCAGCACCACCGGCTCGGCGGCTGATTACGTTTGGGAGTACGACGAGAGCATGCCGGTTCAGGGTTCGCCGGTCGTTGTGAAGCTGCAAATTCTGGATGAGCGCGAGCAGCCGGACGGTGAGCCGATTGTTGTCTTCTCTGGCGAGATCGACAACATCGATGTGGCCGATGATGCCAGCGAAGACGGCATCACATCGCGCGTGAACCTTGAGGTAACGAACCGCTTCACGCTGCGGAACATCACTAACGGCGGCGTTCTGTCTGATGTCGACCAGCGCGCTTATTCCAAGACGCTCAACCCATCGGCGCCGGACGATGAGTTCTGCAAGCGCGTCCCGTTGATGCGGGACAAGACCGTCTCATGGCCGAATTGGTAAAGCCGTCACTGAAGGAGTTCGTCGCCGTCAACGAAGCAAAGCCGTGGGCGCCTGGGTATGCAGATTGCTGCATTATCCTCGCTGACTGGGCCATTTGGCTCGGCAATGAAGACCCGGCAAAGCACTTGCGAGGCGCGTATAGCGACGAGATCGGCTACCAAGCCATAATATCAGCCGCAGGTGGCGTAGTGCCGCTCGTCGCATCGTGCGCCGATGAAATCAGTGAACGCGTCGAGGCGCCGGAAGCCGGGGCTGTCGGTGTCATCGGTTCGCGCAATAACGTGAAAAGACAATTTGGTGCCATCCACGACGGATGTGGATGGCTGGTGCGCACTCCGCGCGGCTTTGACCGCGTCTTCGCCTCTTCTCTGGCAATCTGGAGACTGCAATGCCGCAGCTAATCGCCGGGCCTATCTTTTCGTTTCTGATTTCGTCGACGGCTATCGCAACGACGCTCGCCGGCCCCCTTGCAACGGCGCTTGGTTACGCCATTTTCGGCGCCGGGCTTTACCTGGCGAGTTCCCTCCTCGCCCCTGACAGACCGTCCGTACCAAAGCCCGATGACGGGTCATACAATCTCAAGCAGAACGTACCGCCCCGGACCTACGTTCTTGGCCGGACGAAGAAAGGCGGAGACTATATCTTCCTTGAAGAGCGAAACGGCTCCGCCTACCACATCATGGCCTGGGCATGCCATCGCATCCAAGGCTTCGTGCAGCATTATGGGCACGATGACAAACTGACGCTCGATGGATCTGGCAACGTCACGTCCCACTACAGCGTTGGCTCGTCGCACTATGTCAACATTCAAACGCGTGCGGGCCTCAACTCAGAGACGGCTTATTCCGATGTCGTTTCCGTTTTTCCGGATGCTTGGGGCAGTACCTGCCGGGGTGACGGCATAGCCTCGGTCCGCATGCGCTGTGACACCGTCGACCAGGAGAACTATCTCGATGCCTTCCCGAATCAGATGCCTGAGCATTCCGCGGTGGGGGACGGGGCGCTGCTCTACGATCCGCGAAAAGATGGCACGCAGGGCGGTTCCGGCTCGCATCGCTACGACAACCCACTGACGTGGGAGTTTTCCAGCAATCTGGCGCTGATGCGGCTATGGCACCTTTGCCATCCGGTCGGCGGGAAGATGCCGTATTCAGCAATGCACCTGCCCGACTGGATCAATGCGGCAAACGTGTGCGACCAGATCGTCACGAATCGAACTGGCGGTACTGAGCGCCGCTATCACGGCGGGTTCTGGTTCCGCGCCAACAACGATCCTGTCGAAGTAGGGCGCATCATGGACGAGGCGGCCGAAATGGTCGTTTACGAACGCGCCGACGGCAAAGTTGGCGTGCATGCCGGCGAATTCGTTGCGCCTGATGTGCGGCTGACTGCGGATAACATTTTCAGCATCCGCGTCGACAAGAATCGCAGGCGCTCTGCAACCGTGCTTGCGGTGCGAGGTCGCTATGTCAATCCGGCGAACCACTACGTCACGGAAGATGCCGCCATCTACGGCGACCCATACGGCTTCGTCGACGACAGCACGGAACGCACCAAGACATTCGACAATCAGGCCATCCAGAGCCATAACCACTGCCAGAGGAAGCAGAAGCTTGCCTTCATCCGTGCCAACGCTCGCAAGGTATCGGTCGTAGCGGACTATACTGCGGACAACATCCGCGATGTGGCATTCCGGCGCTTCGTAACGGTCCATTATCCGTCGCGGGGCCTCGCGGAGGCGACGATCGAAGTCACGTCCAGCGTGTCTATCGACTTGCGCAACATGCGCATCAGCTTCAGCGGGATCGTCATTCCATCGACCATGTATGACTTCGACGCTGCGCACGAAGAGGGCGTTCCTGGTGAGCAGGTTTCGGCCATCGATAATGGCGGAGTGCCCGCGCCGGTCAACTTTGCCGCATCAATCCAGACAGAGGTCGTTTCCGGCGGCTCGACTGCCGCGTTCATCAATGCGACATGGGATTTTGTCGCGCCGTCGCTGATGTATGAGCTTGAGTATGACCGCACCAGCGGCTCGACGGGCTTGCAATCCGCTTTTTCCAAGGCTGGCGACACGCAGGTGCGGTCTGGCTATCTGGTCGATGGGCAGGAGTATCGCGTCCGTCTGCGTGCCTGGGGCGGCGGGTCGAAATCCGACTGGACCGACTACCAGACGCTGACGGCGACCGCCGATCCTGTTTCGCCCGGTCCCGTTACCGACGTGCAGACGGTCGATGTTTCGACGCCTGGCGAGGCGCTATTCGGGTGGACTTCTCCGAACACGCCTCGGTACTTCGCGACCCGCATCTATGTCAGCACGGTCGATGACGTGGGAACCGCAACGCTGGTGGCCACGGAATACGGCGCTCCGGGCGCGGCGGATAGCCGGACGGTGACGCTTTCGGCCGACACTTATTATGCATGGCTCGTCGCCATCAACGCATCCGGCGTCCCCGCGACCGCCGAAGCGACGGGTGCCTTCACCGTCACCTGACCAGTCCAAACAACATTCACTTCTCGCCTCTGGCTGCCGCCGGAGCGCTTTCAGAGCTGGCTCGGGAAATCTGCACAGCGGGGATAAGTGGAGTTTCTGCCTGACTTCGGCTTAGATGCCGGGAACAGGAGAGACCATGACGAGACGACCGCGCCGGAACCATAGCCCGGCTTTCAAGGCGAAGGTGGCACTTGCCGCCATCCGAGGTGAGCAGACGCTGGTGGAGTTGTCCCAGCAGTTCGATGTGCACGCCAACCAGATCAAGCAATGGAAAGACCAGCTCCTTGAGGGGGCGACAGGTGTGTTCGGCGATGAAACGAAAGCGGAGCCGTCGGGTCCGACCATCGATGTCAAAACGCTGCACGCGAAAATCGGCGAACTGACACTGGAGAACGATTTTTTATCCGGTGCGCTCGGCAAGGCGGGATTGCTGGGCGGAAAGAAATGATCGACCGCGAGCACAAGCTATCCGTCGTGCGCCAGGCGAAGCTTCTCGGCTTCAGCCGTGGCAGCGTCTACTATCTGCCTCGTCCGGTGTCTGACGGCGATCTGGCCCTTATGCGCCGGATTGACGAATTGCATCTCGACTACCCCTTTGCCGGAAGTCGGATGTTGCAAGGGCTCTTGAGAGGAGAAGGTCTGGAGACCGGGCGGCGACACGTCGCCACGCTGATGAAGAAGATGGGCATCGAGGCGATCTACCGCCGCCCGAACACCTCGAAACCAGCGCCAGGGCACAAAATTTATCCCTACCTCCTACGAAAGCTGGCAGTCACTCGGCCCAATCAGGTGTGGGCAATGGACCTGACCTACATCCCCATGGCGCGGGGATTTGTCTATCTGTGCGCCGTCGTGGACTGGTTCAGCCGGAAGGTCTTGTCATGGCGGTTGTCGATCACGATGGAAGCAGCCTTCTGCATCGAGGCGGTGGAGGAGGCACTTGCCCGTCATGGCAGGCCGGAAATCTTCAATACCGACCAGGGATCGCAGTTCACCTCCATCGACTTCACCGCCGTGCTGAAGAGGTCACAGATCGCCATCTCGATGGATGGCAAGGGTGCGTGGCGAGACAATGTCTTCGTCGAGCGGCTCTGGCGTTCGATCAAATACGAGGAAGTCTACCTCCATGCCTACAAGACTGTGTCCGAGGCACGCGCTGGCATCGCCCGATATCTGAACTTCTACAACACCAGACGCCCACATTCATCCCTTGACCGGCGGACGCCGGATCAGGCCTACTTCAACGCGCTGACACCAATGATGGTGGCGGCATAATCGAGGCGGAAATCCACTTAGCGAAACGCCCGAAGCTGTTCAGACAAACCGAGCCACCTCTTTCGCATGGAGAACGACATGCCTGCACCTCGCGGCGCCGAAGTCTGGCGCGACTATGTTACCGATGGCGTGCCGTCGTCTGGCCGAAACGATCCGGCAAAGGCCGATGCGCGCGCGTGGTCGGCCTGGCTGGAAAGCCTCGTCACGTCTGGTGTCCTGTCTTCCGGGCCGTGGTTTGCCACGCGGGAGACCATGACGCTCGGCTACGATGCCAACACCATCGCCGTCGTCTATGACGATCCGGACGCCGCTGAGAACGGGCTTTACATCAAGGTGGGCGCTTCCGGCTCGGGCTCCTGGTCGCAGATCACCACGTTCCTGCCGGGCTACCAGTTCGTGACGGCGAGCCCGACCGAGACCAGCACCGCGAATGCGATCGTCGCCACGACCTCGCCGCGTCTGCCGGCAGGCGACGGTGTCGCGCTGGTCACTCTGCCCGTTCCGCATACCAATACGGCGACACCCGTGACGGTGAGTTTCGACGGCGGCGCGGCTCTGACCATCAAAACCCGTAGCGGTGAAAGCCCGGCAATCGGCGAATTGCAGGAAGGGGACATGCTTGCCGGCTTTGTTTCCGGCGGGACGTTCCGGCTGATCACGGACCCGAACGCTCTGATTTATGCGCAGCGTGCAGAGGCGGCGCAGGCTGCTGCCGAAGCTGCGCGCGACATCGCCGCCGGTTACGCCTCAGATGCTGTCAGCCAGGGCAATGTCCCCATTCGCAACAGTGTCTCGTCTGCCTCCTCGCTGCCGGTCAAAGATGGCATAGCCAAACTGATCGTGCTCGGGGAAGACGGCGGAGTTTTCTCAACGGCTGGTACTGGCACTATTGCGTTCTCGTCTCCGCCCGGAGACGGCGCCACTGCCAAGAACTGGTACAGGGAGGCCGATGTTGGCGTTGCCCGGCTTTCCCCGGACGTGCTGGTGCAGAACAATCGCACCATCAATGTGCCTGCCGATTATCCCACAATTCGGGCGGCATGGGACAGCCTGGCAAAAACACGTATTGCCGCTGGTGTAACAGTCACAATCAAGGTGGCTGACGGGGTTCACGAGCCTCCGGGAACCGTTCACCACCCGGACGGCGGACGAATTCAGATCATTGGGAATGTGACGGACCCGGATGCCTGCGTCGTGAAGCCTGTCGGGCTGCCAACTGATAGCGGTATTCATGTGCGTGGAGGCAATAGCCTTGGCTTACTGGACGGCTTCACGATTGATCTAGACGCAAAGGCTCAGTCAACCCATTCCCATACCGGCATCTTAGCGTCCCAAGGGGGGAACATTATTTGCGGCCCCAACATCAGGGTAAATAATTGGTACTACGGAATAGCAGCTAGGGACGGTGGAGATGTTTTCTGCCGATACGCTCATGTCTCCAATGCCGGCGACGTAGGAGTGTGGGCCTTCGTTGGGGGCTGTGTTGACGCGCAGTTCGCAACGGTCGAAGGGGTATCAGACAATATCAATGGTTATGGGTACGGTTTCCAGGCAGAGTATGGCGGTACTCTCGACTGTTCTAATGCTGTGGCAACAACCTGCCGGAATGCTGGGATAGCGGCTCTGTCGGGCGGAAAGGTGCGGGCGCTTGGAGCAAACTCGAGCAACAATGTAGGCAGCGGTGTTCTTTCTCGTGAGGGTGGTCACGTTCAGCATTCTGGCGGCACCGCGAATAACAATGGTCGATGGGGGTGGGAAGAGATTGGCTCAGGCACAATCTACGCAGCGACAAGTACTAGAACTGGCAACGTACTCGGGCCGAGAATGCCCGTGATGTTTTTGAACAATTTCAGCGACAGTCCATCCGTTGCCTGTAATTCAGGACCCGCGCGTCTAGAGTCTTTATCGGATGGTGTATTCTTAAAAGCTCGCGGTTTTGATGCCTTTCGAGTTTTCGCCCTGACAGGGAATGAAGTTAACTATGCTCAAGTTGACGCAGGGCTTTCGGGAGCATCGGTAGATTTTAAGGTCCGAGGGGCGGACACTAATATCGACTTTGGTGTTTCGCCCAAAGGGACCGGTCTGCTTAAGTACGGAACGAGGACTAATCGTTCCGACACGCCAATCACGGGCAGTTTCCCTATGAAGATGTCCGACGGGACGGTCGTTTACGTCGCCTTGGTTGCGCCGCCCTGAGACAAAAGGCTTCTCGCTTTATTGACCATAGGATCCTCAACCAAGCGAAAAGTTACCGCTGAGCAAACAATCGTGGCCGCCAGAACAATAATGTAATTGCCTCTGCCGATAGGGAGGTTTGCGGCACGAACTATTTCGATGAATAGTGGGTGCCACAAGTAAATGCCAAAAGACCATCTTCCTAATGCGAGCGCCGGACGGCTAAGCAAAATGCGAGAGATGGCCCCTTTCTCAAAGGCGAACACGAGAAGTAGTGCTCCGGAAAAAACGGGGATGAGATAATCGTTTTGGCGCGCGTAATTCACAGAAGCGAAGCAAGCTATCAAGGAGGCAACAATACCGATTTCAAGCAGCGTAGACGCCTTCAACCGATGAACCTGCTGCCAAGCGATAAATCCAAGGAACCCCGACGAAAAACCGACAACACCCCTTATCATCCCCCATGTTGTGAACCCGAAAGGATGGTAGTGCACATTAAAGCTTCGCGGTGAAAGGTTAACCATCAACCCAAGGGTCACCGCGAGAGACAAGCTCAGGAACAGGACCAGCGCTAGCCGGTTATTCGCCAGTAGCGCGCAGATGGAGAAGAACGCTAGTCCGCACCAGACCTCGACAGACAGAGTCCAAGCCACGCCTATCGAAGTTCGGCCGAGTTCCCATGCTCTTGTCACTACCAAGCCTGTATCTTGCAGCAACAGTGCGAATCCTATCGCCTCCTGCGCGCTGTTGCTGAGCAAATTGATTTCTCTAAGGGCGGGGAGGAAAATGAAGCCGTAGAGGGCCAGTACCAGCAGATAAAGCGGGAATATACGAAATATGCGGGAAATTAAAAACCGGCGCGCCCAATCTTGAGGATGGTTGCTCTTGAGCAAAGAGGAGCCGATGACGAATCCAGATAAAGCGAAGAAAAAATCAACCGCCAAAACAAACGAGCCGGGTACTGCGTCAGGCTCACCGAACTCAACAAAGCAGTGCCCGACTGCTACGACCACAGCGAATATACCGCGCCAGGAATCTAGGGTGTGGAATCTGTTAGGACTTGAGCCAGAGGTTCCTATTCTACTCATATATCGTTCCCAAGTCGCAAACATAAGGCCTGAATGCCCACAAGCATGTCTTTTGATGAGCGAGCGTGCGCCCCGGTGCTCGTTTCAACCATGCGTTTCTTCTATGAGAGGCGATCGTGTAAATCCAGCCCCATGTGGGCAGGCTTCTTCTCGCCGCGGGCGATTTCTCGCATTTCCCGCGCAGCAAATAATTAATTTTTGGAAACGTGAGGCAATCACCATGGACCGCATCCCGGCGGCCGCGAACCCGCGCGCCGACAAGTATCACGTTTGCAGCCATCCCCATGCGATGCGGCGATGAATGTCACACACCAGCCTTTGTGACACGCCAAAGTCTTTGGCGATCTTCGCTTGGGACTTCTGTCCTTTAAGACCCAGAATTTGCCGAACCTCATGCTCTTTTAGGCGGGAATTCCCAACGCGTTCACCTCTGACTCTAGTGCCGTGCGCCAGTTTGTCTTTTTCATTGTCATAAGGCGTCTTCCATGAAAGGTGCTTCCGGGCAACGCATCGTTTGTTGCCACATGAATGAGCCGTCTCATGAAGGGTTGACGGGGCGGGGCCGTGTTCATCCTCACATACCAGCCTGTGAACGTAATCTCTCTTTTCGCGAATGGTTATAACAGAGTATCCGGAGCCGGCTGTAGCGTAGGGCCAGATCAGGCATTCATCCTGATCGTGCTTAAGGACAATCTGATCAAAAAAGCAAAAAACATTACCAGGCGCCTTCAATTTGGTTAGGGGGTCGCCATGCTTCCTCCACATCTGCCAATGAGCGCTGCAATAGCCACGAGCATAATGATGCTTGCCGCATCCAGTAATAGAGCATAGACGAAAATTAGCCATCTCGACCTCTCCAAAGGTTGGGCTTGGTTAGAAGCCGTCGCAGCGCTCCAACGCTCGGCGGCTTCGCTATTTCTAGCTGAATCAATCACTTTAGACAAGGAACGAACCTATGACGAACGTGCCAAAGGGTGCGGGCGACCGCTATTTCGTGTACAGACCCCTGCTCGACCTCATCGGCTTCACCGAGGGAACGGACAAGGGCCGCGGCTACAACGAAACCCTTGCCTACGGGAGGATGCTCGACGGCAAGGTGACGAATGGGAAGGGGCCGACGGTCGAGCTCGTCTCGATGACGCTCAAGGAGCTGGACGCGCTCCAAACGAAGATGCTGTCGGACCCCGACAATAAGAAGCTGAATTCGTCGGCGGCTGGCCGCTACCAGATAGTCAGGACGACCGCGCGTGCCATCCGCAAAGCTCTGCCCGATCGATACCCTATGACACGCAAGTTCGATGCTGATTGTCAGGATGAAATGGCCTGCTACCTTCTCGGCGTCCGCGGGATCGACAAGTATCTCGCCGGCCGTCTCAGCGAGGACGCGCTGATCGACAACCTTGCGCATGAGTGGGCCTCGCTGCCAAAGCTCGACGGCAAGGGCGCCTATGCTGGGCAGCACGCAGCCATCAGCGTGGATCGCCTCCGCAATTGCCTCTCAGAGATCAGGAACCGCCACGCCAAGGGCCAACCGGTGCGGGAGGTGGCCGTCGAGGTCGAAAAGCCAGTCGTCCCAGCGCAGGTTGAGAAAGAAGTGCGCCAGAAAACCAACTGGTTCACGTCGATTTTCTCCGGCACTGGCTTCCTTGGCGCCCTCGGTGCTTGGGCGGCCGGCGTCGACCCGGTCAAGCTTCTGATCATTGTCGCCGTGGTCATCGTCGCCGGCCTTGGCTTCCTGGCCCTTGGCGAGTGGATCATCAGCCGCATCAAATCTATCCAGCGAGCGATTGCCGCATGACCGGCCTCCTCGACGCCGCGAAACTGGCCGCTGGCGCGCTTCTCGGTGCGCTGGCCGTCTATGCCTACACGCAGGCAGTATCGCTGCCAGCGGCCCGTTCTGAGGGAAGGGCGCTGGAGCGTGCCGCCGCTGCGGCCGAAGCCATCTCTCGCATCCAAGAACTGGAGAAGAACAATGAAACCTTCCGCTCTCTATCGCCTCGTGATCGTTGCCTTGCTCTCATGCGGGATAGCCGGTTGCCAGACGCCGGCTGCGATTAACGGGAGCGGCTACCAGATGGTGCGCTTCTCCGACGCCCAGGCGGCCCGGCTGGCGGCAGATGATGCCACTGCTGGGCCGGCGATCCACTCGAACAACCGGCAATGCCAGCAGGACGCTGGGTGCAGGAAATGAAGCAAGAGGCGGAACCCGTAACCGCAATGGCAGAACTCCCGAAAGAGACGCGGGAATTCCTTGCCCGCCTTCGCCCAGACGATCTTGAAACCCTTGAAGACGGCGTGCGCCTGGTCAACGCGGTCAAGACGGTAGGAACCTTCTTCAAATGGGTGATAGTTGGCCTTCTCGGCTTCGCTGTCGGGACCGTGATGTTCTACGAGAGTATCGTGAAGATTTTGGGGTGGCTCAGATGGTAGGTTTGCTGAACCTGTAGGGAACTATGTATCGCAGCGGAGCGCATCACCTAAAAACGCGAAAGGCCCTGCGTTTGCAAGGCCTTATCGTGGTGTCGAATGGTGGGCGTGACAGGGATTGAACCTGTGACCCCTACGATGTCAACGTAGTGCTCTCCCGCTGAGCTACACGCCCGTTCGATGAGGGGCATAGACCACAAAACATCTGGCGGCGTCAATAGGCTTTTTCAGCTTTTTTTGCGCGCCGATTTCGCGGTCTTTTCCGGGCCTTAGGCGGCCAGCATCTTGTTGACCTCTTCCACGAGATCACGCAGGTGGAACGGCTTGGAGAGGACCTTGGCGTCCTTCGGGGCCTTGGAATCCGGGTTGAGCGCGACCGCGGCGAAGCCGGTGATGAACATCACCTTCAGGTCCGGGTCGAGCTCGGTGGCGCGGCGCGCCAGTTCGATGCCGTCCATCTCGGGCATCACGATGTCGGTGAGGAGAAGCGAGAAGGGTTCTTCGCGAAGCCGGTCGTAGGCACTGGCGCCGTTGTCGTAGGACAGCACCTGGTAGCCCGCCTTTTCGAGCGCCTTCACCAGGAAGCGGCGCATGTCGTTGTCGTCTTCGGCGAGGAGAATCTTGGGTGTCATGGAATTCGGGAACCGTTGCTGAAGGTTGTCTGCCCGCGGTCGGGCGGTTCTGTTACAAGAGCGTATTCCGGTAAATATCCGGTGAATGGGAGAGGGCAAGCCCCGATCCCTCCTTATCTGAGTATGGACACGCGCTAAACCCGCTGGCAACATGAAAGGCGCAATGACTTTCAGGCATGGTAAAGGATGGCGATGGCGGAGGCCTTGAGCGAAAACAGCGACTTCGAAGTGCTGGAGCCGATTTCGCAGAGCGTGCCCCTCGTCTTCAATTCGCCTCATAGCGGGCGGCGTTATCCACAGAGCTTTCTCGACGGGTCGCGTCTCGACGCGCTCGGCATCCGCCGGTCGGAAGACCATTACGTGGACGAGCTCTTCTCCGTCGCTCCCGCGCTCGGCGCGCCCATGCTGGTCGCGCATTTCCCGCGTGCCTGGCTCGATGTGAACCGCGAGCCTTACGAACTCGATCCGCGCATGTTCGACGGCCCGCTGCCGTCCTTCGCCAATGTCGGATCGATCCGCGTCGCCGGCGGACTCGGCACCATTCCGCGCGTCGTCGCGGAAAACATGGAGATCTACCGTCACCGCCTTCCAGTCGAGGCGGCGCTGGAGCGGATCGAGACGGTCTACAAGCCCTATCACGCGCGCCTGCGCCAGCTTGTCGTACGCACTCATGTCGCCTTCGGCCTGGCCGTGCTCGTCGACTGCCATTCCATGCCGGGCAATATTCGGGTTTCTGGGACGGGTGTCAGGCCGGATTTCATCATCGGCGACCGTTACGGCACCAGCGCCTCCGGCGAGCTTTCGCGCGTCGCCATGCGCCTTCTGGAGGACATGGGCTTTTCCGTGGTGCGCAACAAGCCCTATGCGGGCGGCTTCATCACCGAGCATTACGGCCGGCCGGCCAAGGGGCTGCATGCCCTGCAGATCGAGGTGAACCGCGGCCTCTACATCGATGAGGCGACGCTGGTGAAGCGGCCGGACTTCGCGGTGCTGCAGACGGCGATTTCCGCCTTCCTGCAGGATTTTTCCGACTATGTGGAAGAATATGCCGCCGACCGGGCGCTCGCCGCCGAATAGCCCGGCTTCCCGCCAAAAAAAACCGCGCTTGCGGCGCGGTCAAGTCTAGGGAGGAAACACCCATGGAGGGTATTTACAGTCACGAGTGACTGTGAGGAAAAGGTAATATTGCATCGCACAATTGTCAAGCGCATGTGCGAGATGAAATTGCGGTGCTTCCGGGAATCCCCGGCTCGGCCGGCCCCTCATTCCGGTTCCGTTTTGGCCGGCGATGCAGTAAGAGGGGCTTCGATGAAAACCTCTCCGAGAGATTGCCATGCTGCCTGACCGCGCCTTCTTCGACCTCCTTGCCGATGCGGCGAGGAAGGAAACCCTGCCGCGCTTCCGCGTCGGCGCCGACGTCGTCAACAAGGAGGCCGGCGGTTTCGATCCCGTGACGGAAGGTGACCGGGCGGCGGAGGCGGCGATCCGCGCGCTGATCGAGCGGCATTTCCCCGAACACGGCATTCTCGGCGAAGAACACGGCTCGGTCGGCCTCGACCGGGAATATGTCTGGGTCATCGACCCGATCGACGGCACGCGCGCCTTCATTTCCGGTGTTCCTGTCTGGGGCACGCTGATCGGCCTCTACCGCAACGGCAAGGCCGTCATGGGGCTTGTCGACCAGCCCTTCACGGGAGAGCGTTATTTCGCCGACGGCGAGGTATCCCGCTATGCCGGGCCGGACGGCGGCAAGGTGCTGTCGACGCGGGCGTGCAACGGCCTGTCGGACGCCATCATGTTCACGACCTCGCCGCATCTCTTCACCGAAAGCCGCAAGACCCGCTTCGAGGCGGTGCAGGACAAGGTGCGGCTCTTCCGCTACGGCGTCGATTGCTACGCCTATGCGCTGCTGGCGGCCGGCCATGTCGATCTCGTCGTGGAATGCGGGCTGAAGCCCTACGATGTCGGCGGCCTCATCCCGGTCATCGAGCAGGCGGGCGGCATCATCACCGCCTGGGATGGCGGTCCGGCGGAAATGGGCGGCGAGATCATCGCGGCCGGCAGCCGCAAGGTCTATAACGAGGCGATGGCGCTGCTCGGCGCCTGAGCCGCGCTTCAGGCGCCGAGGCCGGTTTCCTCGGCGTCGCTGCCCGGAATGAAGGCATCGATGGCCGCCATCGCCTGCGCGCGGTAGCGGTCCGCCTCCTGGAAAAGCTCGTGGCGCGCGCCGTCGATCTCGATGAGGCGTGCGGCGCGGAAGATGCGGGCAAGGTCGCCGATGGCCTTGCGCGGCACGAGTACGTCTGCCGTCGGGCAGAGCAGCAGCGTGGGAATGCGGATCCGTGTCAGGTGATCCTGATGCGTTACGCGCGCGATGGCGCGAAGCGTCTCGTTTAGCCAGCGCGCGCTCGGCCAGCCGATCGAAAGCTCGGGATGCGCCGTATAGATGGCGGCGTTGCGGGCGAAGCGGCGCTCATCGGAACTCACCACATTGCGGGCGAAATCGAAGGACGGCTCGCTCCTGCGGAAGGTGCGGTTGCCAAGGCCGGTCATGGAGGCGAGACGCGCAATGATGGCGATCCGGCGCTGGCTCATCGACTGGCCGCCGAGGGCGACGAAGGGCGCGGCCAGCACCATGCGCTCGATGCGGTTTTCCAGGAACGGTGCCTGGGAGAGGGCGACGAGCGCGCCGGTCGAATGGGCGACGATGAAGAAGGGCAGGCGCGCGTCGGGCAGCACGATCCTTTCGAGGAAGAGCGAGAGGTCGGCCTCGTAGTCGGCAAAGCGGGCGACATGGCCGGTATGGCTTCCGCTAATGAGGCGGCCCGAGCCGGCCTGGCCGCGCCAGTCGAAGGTCGCCACCCACAGGCCCCGCGCCGTCAGGTCGTTGATCGTCTCGTAATATTTCTCGATGCACTCGCTGCGGCCCTGCAGCAGCACCACCGTGCCCTTGGCCTCGCGCTCCCGGGACCGGAACACGGCGTAGCGGATTTTCACGCCGCCGCTGCCTTCCAGGAAACCGGCGAAATGATTTTCCGGAACGGGATTGTCTGGGGTGGCGTAGAGGATGGAATCCATCGGACGGGCACGGTTTCTCATGTGACGTTCGATGGATAGGCGCTCCCATCCGGGCCGTCAAAGAAAAAAGCCGGATGCATGCGGCACGGGGGTGGCTCACATGCAGTCCGGCGCAATTTGACCGTGGCGGAAGGGACGTTGCACCCCGGTCGTCGAAAGTTGTTGCTTCCGATGTCGTGGTTCTAGCAAGGCCAAGCTGAACGCTGTCCGAAGCGGACGTTCATTTGCCGTTCATGTCGGAATTTTTCTCGGCCATGCGATCTTGAACCGCCGAAATGGCGTTCCCATCTCATCGTCACGGGCGCCGCAAGGGTCCGTCGAGGCTGCCGTCGCCAGAAAGGGGCGGAGGCCGGATGAACCGGGCCGCTCCTTTGGAAATCAGGGGCAGCTCTTTGAAAGATCGCAACCGTTGCTCTGAAGGAGGACACCATGCGTCACGTCGATTTCTCCCCCCTCTACCGTTCCACCGTCGGCTTCGACCGTCTCTTCACCATGCTCGACAGCCTCGGCCAGCCTGACCAGGCCCAGAGCTATCCGCCCTACAACATCGAGCGCACCGGCGAAAACACCTATCGCATCACCATGGCGGTAGCCGGTTTCGACGAAAGCGAACTGTCTATCGAAGCGCGCGAACATGCGCTGACGGTCAAGGGCGAGAAGAAGGACGAAGCGTCCGAGGAAAGCCAGTATCTCTACCGCGGCATTGCCAAGCGCGCCTTCGAGCGCCGCTTCCAGCTCGCCGATCATGTGGAAGTGCGCGCCGCTTCGCTGAAGAACGGCCTTCTCCACATCGATCTTCTTCGCGAGATCCCGGAAGCCGCTAAACCGCGCCGTATCGAGATTGCGGCTGTCGCACGCGAAGCCAAGCAGATCGAAGCGCAGACCAACTAAGCGTTTCGCGCGGGAATGAAGAGGGCGGTGCCGCAAGGCGCCGCCTTTTTTGTTGCCTCAAAGCGCCGAAAGGAACCCGTCGACATCCGCTGGCGTCGTGGCGAAGCTGGTGACGAGGCGGATGAGGGTTTCGTCATCCTGCATGGTCGCCTGCAGGTCCGGGCCGGGGTGCCAGTCGTAGAAGGTGGCGCCCTTTTCCCTCAAGGCCTTCAAGGCGTCGTTGCGCAGGATGGCGAAGAGTTCGTTCGAGCCGGTCGGCCAGGCGAGGCGGCCTTTGCCGGAGGCGGCGAAGCCTTCGGCGAGGCGGCCTGCCATGGCGTTGGAGTGGCGGGCGAGGTCGAGCCAGAGGCCGTCCCGGAAATAGGCGTCGAACTGGGCGGCGATGAAGCGGGACTTGGAGAAGAGCTGGGCGGAGCGCTTGCGCAGGTAATGCATCTGCCGCGCCTTCGACGGGTCGAAGAGCACGAGAGCCTCGGCGCACCAGCAGCCGTTCTTCGTGCCGCCGAAGGAGAGGATGTCGACGCCGCGCTTCCAGGTCATGTCTGCGGGCGTCGCGCTTATATGGACGAGGGCGTTGGCGAAGCGTGCGCCGTCCATGTGCAGCGGCAGGCCGGCCTTCTTCGCCACGTCGGAGAGGGCGGAGATTTCATCCAGCGTATAGGCGGTGCCGGCTTCCGTTGCCTGGGTGATGGTGACGGCCATCGGCTGGCCGCCATGCACGAAATCCGGCGGGAAACGGTTGATCGCTGCGGCAAGGTCCTCGGGCGAGAGTTTGCCCGCCGGGCCGTCGATGGGAACCAGCTTGGATCCGGTCGCGAAGAATTCGGGCGCGTTGCACTCGTCGACGTTCACATGCGCCTCGCGGTGGCAGAAGACCTGCCCGCCCGGCCGGTTGAAGCTGGCGAGGGCCAGCGAATTGGCCGCCGTGCCCGTGCCGACGAAGAAGACGGCGACGTCGCGCTCGAAAATCTCGGAAAATGTCTTTTCCACACGCTTGTCGAGGTCACCCGTACCATAGGCCGAGGTGAAGCCACCGGCGGCGTCCACGAGACTCTTGGCAATGTCAGGATGGGCGCCTGCCCAGTTGTCTGAAGCGAAAAACATGCGATTTCCAGTGCGAATGAGGGCCGGGAAGGACCATAATGGAGAAAAATCGGCGATCAATCGCCGGTTTCGGCCGAAATGCCCGTTTTTCCCGAAAATGAAAGGAACGCAAACAAAGCGCCGAAGGCCCGTAATTTAATTTCAACCTGTCGATGGCGTGGGCAATTTTTCTTCATG
Source organism: Shinella zoogloeoides (assembly GCF_022682305.1). Lineage (NCBI taxonomy): Bacteria > Pseudomonadati > Pseudomonadota > Alphaproteobacteria > Hyphomicrobiales > Rhizobiaceae > Shinella > Shinella zoogloeoides. Next base: position 2,913,831 of record NZ_CP093528.1, on the reverse strand, counting down.
AGGTGGTGATTATTTGGCATGATGGCCTTGCGGGGTGGGGGTGTTTCTGGCATAGAGCATCTGAAATAGGACAGCGTTACTGTCCTATTTCGGTCAGGAGACCGAAGAGGCGCCGTCCCGATAGAGGAGGGGCGCCGGTAACGGCGCCGGGTGGAACGTGTTCCACAAACCCGCCGCCCCGACGGTTCCGATGATCCACCGGATCGGCCGTCGTTTTACGGTCGCATCAGGTTCATGCAACAGGCGACGCTCCGCGAGGGGCGGACGGAATCCCCGCACGATGCCGGGCCAACAGGAGGAAACGATGGTGGTGAAGACTCAAGCACATGATTTGCGGCAGACCCGGGCGCAGACGACTGCGACGGGCGCCAAAACGCGCGCTTCCACACCGGGCCTGCCGAAAAAACAAGGACTCTATGATCCGCGCAATGAGCACGATGCCTGCGGCGTCGGCTTCGTGGCGCATCTGAAAGGCAAGAAGTCGCACCAGATCGTCAAGGACGGGCTCTTCATGCTCGAGAACCTGACGCATCGCGGCGCCGTCGGCGCAGATCCGCTGATGGGTGACGGTGCAGGCATTCTCGTACAGATTCCGGACCGCTTCTTCCGCGAGGAGATGGCAAAGCAGGGCATCACGCTGCCGAAGGCAGGCGAATATGCCGTCGGCCACATCTTCATGCCGCAGGACGAGAAGCTGGTCGATTACTTCAAGAAGGTGATCGCCGACGTCGTCGCCGAAGAGGGCCAGGTCCTCATCGGCTTCCGCGATGTGCCGGTCGACAATTCCTCGCTCTCCAAGGCCCCCGAAATCGCCGCCACCGAGCCGCGCCATGTGCAGGTCTTCGTCGGCGCCGGCCGCGATGCCGCGACGAACGGCGAGTTCGAACGCCGGCTCTTCACGCTGCGCAAGGTGATCTCCAACCGCATCTATGATGAGTATGAGGGCGAAGAGAGCAACTTCTACCCCGTCTCGCTCTCCTCGACGACCATCGTCTACAAGGGCATGTTCCTCGCCTACCAGGTGGGCGCCTATTATAAGGACCTTGCCGATCCGCGCTTCGAATCGGCCGTCGCCCTCGTGCACCAGCGCTTCTCGACCAACACCTTCCCCTCGTGGAAGCTGGCGCATCCCTACCGCATGGTCGCCCATAACGGCGAGATCAACACGCTGCGCGGCAACGTCAACTGGATGGCGGCCCGTCAGGCGTCCGTCTCCTCGCCGCTCTTCGGCGACGACATCACCAAGCTCTGGCCGATCTCCTACGAGGGCCAGTCGGACACGGCCTGTTTCGACAACGCGCTCGAATTCCTCGTGCGCGGCGGCTACTCCATGGCCCATGCGGTCATGATGCTGATCCCCGAGGCCTGGGCCGGCAACCAGCTGATGAGCCCGGAGCGCAAGGCATTCTACGAATACCACGCCGCGCTGATGGAGCCATGGGACGGTCCTGCCGCCGTCGCCTTCACCGATGGCCGCCAGATCGGCGCAACGCTCGACCGCAACGGTCTGCGTCCGGCCCGCTACCTCGTCACGGACGATGACCGCGTGATCCTGGCCTCCGAAGCCGGCACGCTGCCGGTCAAGGAAGAGAGCATCATCAAGAAGTGGCGTCTCCAGCCCGGCAAGATGCTGCTCATCGACATGGAAGAGGGCCGTATCATCTCCGACGAGGAGGTGAAGTCCGCGCTTGCCGAAAAGCACCCCTATCGCGACTGGCTGGACAACACCCAGATCATCCTTGAGGACCTCGGCCCGGTCGAGCCGCGCGCGCTTCGCCGCGACGTGTCGCTGCGCGACCGCCAGCAGGCCTTCGGCTATACGCAGGAGGATACCAGGCTCCTGATGTCGCCGATGGCGACGACGGGGCAGGAGGCGATCGGCTCCATGGGCACGGACACGCCGATCTCGGCCATGTCCGACAAGACCAAGCTGCTCTACACCTATTTCAAGCAGAACTTCGCGCAGGTGACGAACCCGCCCATCGACCCGATCCGCGAGGAACTGGTCATGAGCCTCGTCTCCTTCATCGGCCCGCGTCCGAACATCCTCGATCATGGCGGCGCGGCCAAGGCCAAGCGCATGGAAGTGCGCCAGCCGATCCTGACCAACGGCGATCTGGAGAAGATTCGCTCCATCGGCCATGTCGAAGATCGCTTCGATACCAAGACGCTCGACTTCACCTATGATGTCTCGCGCGGTGCGGACGGCATGCTGGAAATGCTCGACCGGCTCTGCGAGCGCGCCGAGCAGGCCGTCACCTCCGGCTACAACATCATCGTGCTCTCCGACCGCCAGATCGGGCCGGACCGCGTGGCGATCCCGGCGCTGCTGGCGACCGCCGCTGTGCACCATCACCTGATCCGCAAGGGTCTGCGCACCTCGGTCGGCCTCGTCGTGGAGACCGGCGAGCCGCGTGAAGTGCACCACTTCTGCCTTCTCGCCGGCTACGGCGCAGAAGCGATCAACCCGTATCTGGCCTTCGACACGCTCACCGACATGCACAAGCGCGGCGAGTTCCCGAAGGAGGTCGATGCGGAAGAGGTGGTCTATCGCTACATCAAGGCGATCGGGAAGGGCATCCTGAAGGTCATGTCCAAGATGGGCATCTCGACCTACCAGTCCTATTGCGGCGCGCAGATCTTCGATGCCATCGGCCTCTCCTCCGAGCTGACGGACAAGTATTTCTTCGGCACGGCGACGACCATCGAGGGCATCGGTCTCGACGAGATCGCGCAGGAGACCTTCAACCGTCACAAGGCCGCCTTCGGCCGCGATCCGCTGCTCGCCAACACGCTGGATATCGGCGGCGAATATGCCTATCGCATGCGCGGCGAGGAACATGCCTGGACGCCAGACGTGATCGCGTCGCTGCAGCATGCGGTGCGCGGCAATGCGGCCGACCGCTACAAGGAGTTTGCCGAGCTGGTGAACGCCTCGTCGCTGCGCATGAACACGATCCGCGGTCTCTTCTCGATCAAGGGGGCGGATGCGCTCGGCCGCAAGCCGATCTCCGTCGACGAGGTCGAATCGGCGGCCGATATCGTCAAGCGCTTCTCGACGGGGGCCATGTCCTTCGGCTCGATCAGCCGCGAAGCGCATACGACGCTCGCCGTCGCCATGAACCGGATCGGCGGCAAGTCGAACACCGGCGAGGGCGGCGAGGAAGCCGACCGCTACATGCCGCTGCCTGACGGCTCGATGAACCCGGAGCGCTCGGCGATCAAGCAGATCGCGTCCGGCCGCTTCGGCGTGACCACCGAGTATCTGGTCAATGCGGACATGCTGCAGATCAAGGTCGCGCAGGGCGCCAAGCCCGGCGAGGGTGGTCAGTTGCCGGGCCACAAGGTGGATGCGACGGTCGCCAAGACCCGTCACTCCACGCCGGGCGTCGGCCTCATTTCGCCGCCGCCGCACCACGATATCTATTCCATCGAGGATCTGGCGCAGCTCATCTACGACCTGAAGAACGTCAACCCGGAAGCCGATATCTCGGTCAAGCTCGTCTCGGAAGTCGGCGTCGGCACGGTTGCCGCCGGCGTTGCCAAGGCGCGCGCGGACCATATCACCATTGCCGGCTTCGACGGCGGCACGGGCGCGTCGCCGCTCACCTCGCTGAAGCATGCCGGTAGCCCCTGGGAAATCGGGCTTGCCGAGACGCACCAGACGCTGGTGCTCAACAAGCTGCGCTCGCGCATCGCCCTTCAGGTCGACGGCGGCCTCAAGACCGGCCGCGACGTCGTCATCGGCGCGCTGCTCGGCGCGGACGAGTTCGGCTTCGCCACCGCGCCCCTGATTGCGGCCGGCTGCATCATGATGCGCAAGTGCCACCTCAACACCTGTCCGGTGGGGGTTGCGACGCAGGACCCGGTTCTGCGCAAGCGCTTCAAGGGCACGCCCGAGCACGTCATCAACTACTTCTTCTTCGTTGCCGAAGAGGTGCGCGAAATCCTGGCCTCGCTCGGCGTGCGTTCGCTGAACGAGATCATCGGCGCCTCCGAACTCCTCGAAAAGGAGAAGATGATCTCGCACTGGAAGGCCAATGGTCTCGACTTCTCCCGCATCTTCCACAAGGTCGATGCACCGAAGGAGGCGACCTACTGGACCGAGCGGCAGAACCATCCGATCCAGGATATCCTCGACCGCAAGCTGATCGAGCAGGCGAAGCCCGCCCTGGAAGCCAAGACGCCCGTCGCCTTCGAGGTCGATATCAAGAACGTCGACCGCTCGGCCGGCGCGATGCTTTCCGGCGAGGTGGCCAAGCGCTACGGCTTCAAGGGCCTGAAGGACGACACGATCTCCGTGACGCTCAACGGCACGGCAGGCCAGTCCTTCGGCGCGTTCCTTGCCCGCGGCATCACCTTCGATCTGGTGGGCGCCGGCAACGACTATGTCGGCAAGGGTCTTTCGGGCGGCCGCATCGTCGTGCGTCCCCCGGCCGGCAACCGCGCGGTGCCGCATGAATCGATCATCGTCGGCAACACGGTGCTCTACGGCGCGATCTCGGGCGAGTGCTACTTCAACGGCGTTGCCGGCGAACGCTTCGCCGTGCGCAACTCCGGTGCCGTCGCGGTCGTCGAGGGCGTGGGCGACCATGGCTGCGAATACATGACCGGCGGCGTCGTCGTCGTCATCGGCCAGACCGGCCGCAACTTCGCGGCCGGCATGTCCGGGGGCGTCGCCTATGTGCTGGATGAGGAGGGCGATTTCGCCCGCCGCTGCAACATGGCGATGGTCGAGCTGGAGCCGGTGCCGGAAGAGGACGACATGCTGGAGAAGCTGCATCACCACGGCGGCGACCTCATGCACAAGGGCATGGTCGACGTGTCCGACGACATGACGCGTCACGACGAGGAGCGGCTTTATCAGCTCGTCTCGAACCACCTGCACTATACGGGCTCGCCGCGGGCCAAGGAGATCCTCGACAAATGGGCCGAGTATCGTCCGAAATTCCGCAAGGTGATGCCGGTCGAGTATCGCCGCGCGCTCGAAGAGATGGAGCGCATGAGGATGGGGATCGCTGCCGAGTGAGGCAGCGGTCCACCTACCTTCACTGACCGATTGCGCGAAACGCGATCAGGATCGATTTCATCTTCACCGGTACGACAGCGGAGCTGCGCACCGGTAACGGGGCCCGAGAGGCACCCGTCTTGAGCAAGGATTATTGAAGTGGGCAAGGTAACTGGTTTCATGGAAATCGACCGGCAGGTGATGAAGTATCAGCCGGCCTCCGACCGCATCCGCCATTTCCGCGAATTCACCATTCCGATGTCGGATCCCGAAGTGCAGAAGCAGGCCGCGCGCTGCATGGACTGCGGCATTCCCTATTGCCACGGTCCGACCGGGTGTCCGGTGCACAACCAGATCCCGGACTGGAACGACCTCGTCTATAACGGCAACTGGGAAGAGGCGATCCGCAACCTGCATTCGACCAACAACTTCCCGGAATTCACTGGCCGCGTCTGCCCCGCACCCTGCGAGGAGGCGTGCACGCTGAACCTCGAGGACACTCCGGTCTCCATCAAGACCGTCGAGCAGGCGATTGCCGACAAGGCCTATGAGATGGGCTATATCGTGCCGCAGCCGGCGACGGTGAAGACCGGCAAGAAGGTCGCCGTTATCGGCTCCGGCCCGGCCGGCATGGCGGCCGCCCAGCAGCTTGCCCGCGCCGGTCATGAAGTCCATCTCTACGAGCGTGAATCCAAGGCCGGTGGCCTGCTGCGCTACGGCATCCCGGACTTCAAGATGGAGAAGAACTTCATCGACCGCCGCGTCGACCAGATGCGCGGCGAGGGCGTCACCTTCCACTACGGCGTCAATGTCGGCGTCGACAAGCCGATGGACGAGATGCTGGCGGAGCACGATGCCGTGCTCTATTGCGGCGGCTCGGAAACCCCGCGCGACGCCGGCATCCCGGGCGTCGATTTCGCCGGCGTGCATGATGCCATGCCGTACCTCGTGCAGCAGAACCGTCGTGTCGGCCGCGAGAACATCGATAGCGTCGGCTGGCCCTCCGCACCGATCCTTGCCGGTGGCAAGCATATCGTCGTCGTCGGCGGCGGCGATACCGCGTCGGACTGCGTCGGCACGGCCTTCCGCCAGGGCGCGGTGAAGGTCACGCAGCTCGACATCCGCCCGCAGCCGCCGGAAAAGGAAGACAAGCTCGCCGTCTGGCCCTTCTGGGCGACGAAGATGCGCACCTCCTCCTCGCAGGCCGAAGGCGCCGTGCGCGAGTTCCAGGTCGGCACGCTCGAATTCGTCGGCGACGAGGACGGTGTCCTGACGGGCGTGAAGTGCTGCCAGGTGGATGACCGCCGCAAGCCGATCCCCGGCACGGAGTTCATCATCAAGGCGGACCTCGCCTTCATCGCCATCGGCTTCCGTGGCCCCTTCACCACCAGCGTGCTGAAGGATCTCGGTGACAAGCTTGCGATCAACACCGACAAGCGCGGCTCGTCGAACGTCATCGCCAATGACCGCGACTACAAGACCTCGGTGGACAAGCTCTGGACCGCCGGCGACGTGCGCCGCGGCCAGTCGCTCGTCGTCTGGGCGATCCGCGAAGGCCGCCAGGCGGCACGCGCCATCGACGAGGCGCTGATGGGCGCGACGACGCTGCCGCGCTGAGGCTTCAGGAATAAGAAAAGGGCGCGCCGTGAAAGCGGCGCGCTCTTTTCGTTTCAGGTGTAGGGGATCAGGGCGTTGCTGTCTTGTTCATCCGGAAATCGTCCACGCGCCCGAGCGGCGCGTCGGCGGTCTCGCCCTTTTCCACCAGCTTGTCGCGCAGGCTCTTGCCGGTGCCCTTGATCGGAGCGCCGCCGAGGAGGGCCGTGCCGCCGTCCAGTACCGGGTCGGAAAGGCTGATGGGCTGCGTCTTTGTGATTTCCGCGTCCTCGACCGGGGGCGTCGCGACGACGAGGTCCTTGAGGTCGCCCTGCAGGCCGGGGCCGTCGGCGGCCGCATCGCCGAGCAGGCGGCGGATTTCCTTTTCCACGTAGAAGGCGAGCTTGCGCTTGCCGGCCTTGGTGAAATTGATGCCGTCGGAGCCGCGCAGGCGCACCTGCTGGCCGTTGATGTCGGAACCGGAAATGACGAACTTGCCCTCCTCGTCGACGAAGCCGTCCCAGATATCGACGAATTCGCCGCCCGCCTTCTCGACGCCGGCGCGATAGAAGTTGTTCAGCGTCGTCATGTCGGCGGTCAGCGCAGAGGACTGGAAGGCCGGCATGCCCATCCACAGCAGCGGCTTGCCGCTCTGGCGCGCCAGCGAGGCGAGGCGGGCGACGCGCGTCTCGTATTCCTTCGTCCAGGCCTCGGAGCGGAATTTCTCCTTCTCGCCCGCGACGGTCATCTGCTGGCGGTCGTTGGCGCCCATGCTGACGACGACGAGGGCGGGCTTCGTCTCGGCGATGAGGGCGGGCAGGCTTTCCGGCCAGTTGTAATAGTCGTCGCGCACGATGCCGGAGGAGCCGTTCGTGCGGCGCTCGACGCGAATGCCCGGCGTCGCCTCGAAGGCGGTCGCAAGGCCCTCGCCAACGCTACCGGCGATGAAGTCGCCAACGACCAGCACCACCTTCGCATCCGGCAGTTTCTCCACGACGGGTGCTTCCGGCGTCTTGGCGACCGTGGTTGTCGTCTTCTTCTTGCGGGCGGTGGGGCGCGGCTTCCTGACCTGCGGCTCGGCGGGGATGACCTCCCGGGGCTTTTTCTTGCCGAAGAGGAATTCGAGAATGGTCTTGCGCTCGCGCGGCTGCTCCTGTGCACCGGCGGGAAGCGCGGTCACGACGACGCTGGCGACGGCGACGAGGGCGATGCCGAGGCGCGCGATACGGGGGGGGATCGTCTTGCTCATCGTGAAAGGCTCCGTCTTTGCCCCGATGTTGCGGAAGCTCGGTGGCGGCATGATGGCAAATGCCGGCACCGAACGAAAGCGCCCGCCAGCAAAAAGGGCGCCGAAGCGCCCCCGATGCCAGTATCCGCCGCGGGCCTCAGCGGCGCAGGGCTTTCAGAACCTGCTGGCTCGGCTCGCCGTCCGCGGCAAGGCCCATGCGGTTCTGGAAGGCCTGGATCGCGGCCTTGGAGCCGGAGCCGAAATTGCCGTCGACCTCGCCGTCGTAATAGCCGAGTTCCTTGAGGCGTGTCTGGAGTTCGAATTTCTCGGTGATGTCGAGCGTGCCGTCCGGGCGCGGCCAGCGCTGCTTGACGCCGCTGTAGCCGGCGATCTGGTCCGCCAGCATGCCGACGCCCATCGCGTAGGAATCCGAGGCGTTGTAGCGCTTGATGACGAAGAAGTTCTTGGTCATCAGGAAGCCCGGGCCGCCATTGGCCGGCAGCTTGAGTTCGGCGCGGTCCGCGCCGTTCTTGAAGCCCTTGCCGCCCGGGCGGGTGAAGCCGAGCTTGCCCCACTGGGCGAGCGTCTTCGTCTGGCCCGAATACTTGTTGCCGCCCGGCGGCACCACGATTTCGTATCCCCAGGTCTTGCCGGCCTGCCAGCCGTTCTTGGCAAGCAGGTTCGCGGCGGTCGCCAGCGCGTCCGGCACGGAATTCCAGATGTCGCGATGACCGTTGCCATCGGCGTCGATCGCGTAGAGCAGGTAGCTTGTCGGAATGAACTGGGTGTGGCCCATCGCGCCTGCCCAGGAGCCGGTCATGTCGCCCGCGGCAATATCGCCGCGCTGGATGATCTTGAGGGCGGCGATGAGCTGGGTGCGGGCGTATTTCGAGCGCTTCTTGTCGGCATAGGCGAGTGTGGCGAGCGCGCGCGGCACGTAGTGCAGCCGGTCGTCCTTCTGAAGCACCGCGCCGTAGTTCGATTCCATCGACCAGATGGCGAGCAGGATATTGCGATCGACGCCGAAGTGACGTTCGAGCGCCGCCAGCGTGCGGCCATGCTTGGCCGCCATCTCGCGGCCGATGCGCACCGTGTAGGGGTTGACGCGCGAATCGAGATAATCCCAGATCTTGCTTTTGAATTCCGGCTGGTAGGCGGCCTTCTCCAGCACGTCCGGATCGGGTGTCTTGACGCCGGAAAACGCCTTCTGGTAGGTGCTCTTGCTGATGCCGGCCGCAGATGCGGTCTCGTAGAAGTCGGCGATCCAGTTCTGGAAGCGGGCGTCCGCGCGGGCCGCAGTCGCCTGGGCGAAAAGCCCGGCCGAGAGGAGAAGGGTGAGCGCAGATCGGCGCAGAACGGTCTTCAGATTCTGTGTCATCGGCTGTCATGTCCGTTTCTAAATTTCGGTACGATGGCCAGGAAGCCACCGGCTGAACGCAAAACTTATAAAAACGAAGTCAACAAATTCTTTACCATCAAAAAATTGCGCCGTCTTCTTTTGCAAAAAAATAGCAATTCGATTCTATTCCGGCTGGAATATGTCCGGCCATGAGGGCAATGGACCCAACGAGGTGAATATGTCGCAGGCACGCAAGGTTCGCAAAGCAGTCTTCCCGGTGGCCGGTCTCGGCACGCGCTTCCTTCCGGCGACGAAGGCCGTTCCGAAGGAAATGCTGACGGTCGTGGACAAGCCGGTGATCCAGTATGTGGTCGATGAGGCGCTGGATGCCGGCATCGAGCACCTGATCTTCGTGACGGGCCGCTCCAAGGCGGTCATCGAGGACTATTTCGATATCCAGGTCGAGCTGGAGCAGACGCTGCGCCAGCGCAACAAGACCGCCGAGCTGACGCTTCTGGAAAGCATCCTGCCCGTTGCCGGCTCCACCAGCTTCACGCGCCAGCAGGAGCCGCTCGGCCTCGGCCACGCCGTCTGGTGCGCCCGCGAACTCGTCGGCAACGAGCCTTTCGCCCTCCTGCTTCCCGACATGATCATGAAGGGGGAGAAGGGCTGCATGAAGGGTATGGTCGAACTCTTCGAGCATTCCGGCGCGAATGTCATCGCCGTCGAGGAATGCGCGCCCGACCAGGCGCATAAATACGGCATCGTCGGCGTCGGCGAGAAGATCGGCGACGGCTTCGCCATCACCAAGATGGTCGAGAAGCCGCCGCAGGGCACCGCGCCGTCGAACTTCTTCATCAACGGCCGCTATATCCTCCAGCCGGAAATCTTCCAGATCCTCTCCACGCAGGAGCGCGGCGCGGGCAACGAGATCCAGCTCACCGACGCCATGGTGAAGCTTGCGGTCGAGCAGACATTCGCGGCCTACCATTTCCGCGGCGAGACCTACGACTGCGGCGCCAAGGATGGCTTCATCCTCGCCAACATCGCCTTCGCGCTGGCGCGCGGGGATATCCGCCCGTCGGTCGAAGGGCCGCTGCGCGAACTGGTCGCCAGCCTGAAATAAGGCTCAGCGGCGCAGGACGAGACCGATGCCGGCGCGCGTGACGCCGGTGTCGGACGTGCCACGCTGGCGCGTCAGCTCGTAGGAGACATCGCCGGTCATCGCGAGCCAGCGATTGACGTTCCAGGTGATGCCGGTGCCGACCAGGTAGATCGTCTGGTTCGGATTTCCGGTATTCTTGAAATCGCGCAGGGTATAGGCGGCGCTGAGGCGCGCCACGAGATTTTCCCGCAATTCGTGCGTCAGTTCCGAGGTCGCCTCGTAGGAGACGTAGCCGCTCTGGCCGGCCGCGGTCGAAGGCTCGAGTTCCGTCGTAAGGCCGAGCCGCAGGTCCGTGCCGCGCTGCGGCGACCACTGGACCGTGCCGTCGAGCGTCAGCGCGCCGAGCGTGGCAAGACGGCTGTCGTCGAAGCGGGCGCGCTCGTAGCCCATGCCGAGATCGCCGCGCAGCTTTTCGCCAAGGTCCACTTCCACGCCGGCCCGGCCGCCGAGCGTCGTCGCGGAGCGCTCGTAACCGAGCGCATCGTACTTGTCGTCGTAGACCGCGCGGCCGACGGAGGCTTCCAGATAGGGGATCAGCGCTGGCGATAGTTCGTAGCCCACGCGGCCCGTCAGGGTGCCCGTGGTATGGTTCCGGTCGGAAAGGACGAGCCGGCTGCCGTCGGCGAGCGTCGCCGAGCCGTAGGTCCGGCGCTCCAGTTCCGCGCCGATCGTGCCGCGGATCAGGCCGAAATCGCGCGTGACGCGGGCGCCGGCCGAATAGGTGTGAACTCCGGACTGGGCGGTGGCGCCGTTGATCGCGTTGGGATCGCTGGAGCTTTCCCGCTCGAAATCGTAGCCGGCGGTGAGATTGGCGATGGTGCTGTCGCTGAGATCGAGCCGCAGGTCGGTATCCAGCCGCAGCCGCGGCTCAGTCTCGCCGGTGCCGCTGATGTTGCGCTGGTAGATGCCCTCGGCTTCGACGGAGAGCTGATGGCGCGACCAGTCCGAGACCAGCGATCCGCGAAGGCCGGTCTGGGAATAGGTGCGGCGCGTCGACACGCCGCCGCTCCTGTTCTTCTCGTGGCCGAGGTTCTGCGAGATCGAGGGACGCAGGATGAAGGAGCCGACGCGGATGCCGGTCGGCTCGTACGGATTGCCGAAATTGCTGCGTGCGCCATCGACGCTGCCTTCGCGCGCATTCAGCTGCTCGGTCTCGCGCCCCGTGCGGGCGAAGGTATTGCCCTCGTCGGCGATGGCGGGGGTGGAGGCCGTGGTCGTGCCGTCCGGAATTGCCGCTGTCGGATCGGCGTCTTCCGTTGCCGGGCTGGACAGGGGATCGGTCGCGCCCGCCTGCTGGTCACCAAGCGGCGCCGGGAAGGCGGAGGCACTTTGCTGGGCGAAGGCGGGAGCGGACACGAGCACGGTCCCGGCGAGCAGAAGCCCGGCCAGTCGCCATGTCGGGCAGGGCGGCAGCGCCCCGCGTTCCATTCCGTTCACCTCTTGCATGCTCGGCCCGCGATTCTCGAATTTCCTAAGCGAACGTAAACCGCCATGGTTAACGCTTGGTTGCCACGGGCGGCGGTGGCGCGCCAATGTTCTCAATGGACAGGTCCGGGCAAAAGCGCTAACGAGGCGCATGATCACGAGACAGGCCAAAGTTGACGGCGGTGGCGCTATCGCCTCCGCGATGCGGACGATCGAAACCGAAAAGGCGGGGCTTGTCGCCCTCGCTGCGGCGCTGGAAGGCGACCTGCACGACGCCTTCCGCGATGCGGTTTGCCGTATCGGCGACAGCGTCGGGCGCGTCATCGTCACCGGCATCGGCAAGTCGGGCCATATCGGCGTGAAGATCGCAGCCACGCTCGCCTCCACCGGCACGCCCTCCTTCTTCGTCCATCCGGTCGAGGCCAATCACGGCGACCTTGGCATGATCGGGCGCGACGACGTCATCCTGGCGCTCTCCTGGAGCGGGGAGACCGCCGAGCTGCAGGGCATCGTCTCCTATTCACGGCGCTTTTCCATCCCGCTGATCGCGATGACCTCCGGCGAACGCTCGGCCCTGGCGCGCGAGGCCGATACGGTGCTCTTGCTGCCGAAAGTGCAGGAAGCCTGCCCGCATGGGCTGGCGCCGACCTCCTCCACGCTGATGCAGCTTGCGCTGGGCGATGCCATCGCCGTGGCGCTGCTGGAGGCGCGCGGCTTCACGGCGACGGATTTCAAGACGTTCCACCCGGGCGGCAAGCTCGGTGCGAGCCTCTCCCATGTCGGCGACATCATGCATAGCGGCGAGAACATGCCGCTCGTGGCGCTGGGCACCTCGATGCCGGACGCCGTGCACATGCTGGCGCTGAAGCGTTACGGTTGCGTCGGCGTCATCGATGACGAGGGCACGCTGGCGGGTATCGTCACGGACGGGGATATCGCGCGCAACCTGTCGCGCAATCTCTCCGAACTCACCGTGGACGACGTGATGACGCGCAGTCCCAAGACGGTGAAGCCGGCGACGCTGGCGACCGCGGCGCTCGGCCTTCTCAACCAGCACAACATCTCGGCGCTTATCGTCACCGACGAGACCTTCCGTCCCGTCGGCATCGTGCATTTCCACGACCTGCTCAGGATCGGCGCGGCTTAAACGGCCTCTACCGTCAGGTCGCGGCCGTTACTGGCGGTGACGCGCACGCGCGTGCCGACCGGCAGGTCCGGTCCCTGAACGCTCCACATCGTATCGTCCAGGCGGATGCGGCCGCGGCCCTCGCTGATCGGCTGCTCCAGCGTCGCGGTGCGGCCGACGAGACTCTGGCCGCGCTGGTTGAGATGCGGCTGGTCGCTCGTCTCGCCCCGCGCGCTGACGATGCGCCGGCCGATGAGCGCGGCAACCAGCGACAGCACCGCGAAGACCAGCCATTGCGCTTGCCATGTCCAGAACGCCTGTTCCCACAGAAGCAGCGAGAGCGCGCCGGTTACGATGGCGGCGATGCCGATCCAGACGAGGAAGACGCCGGGCATCAGCACTTCGAGGATCAGGAGGACGATCCCGAGGACCCACCAGGCCCAGGGGCCGAGTTCGGCGACGATGCTGTGGATCATGCTCACGTCCCCTGCGGCGGCGTGTCGAACGGATTGCGGAAGGCGGGCGTGGTGGCGGTCGCCGTCGATGCCGGGCGGGCGCGCTGCGGAGTGCCGGCAGGCGCGGAGCCGTCGCCGAACACTTCCTTCGCGATGGCGCCGATGCCGCCGAGCGAGCCGACCAGCGAGGAGGCTTCCATCGGCATCAGCACGATCTTGGAGTTCGGCGCCTTGCCGATCGCGGCCATGGCCTCGGTGTATTTCTGCGCGATGAAGTAGTTGATCGCCTGCACATTACCGGCGGCGATGGCGTCGGAGACCATCTTCGTCGCCTTGGCCTCGGCTTCGGCAAGGCGCTCGCGCGCCTCGGCGTCACGGAAGGCGGCTTCGCGCTGGCCCTCGGCCTCCAGGATGGCGGATTGCTTGGCGCCTTCGGCGCGCAGGATCTGGGCGTTGCGCGAGCCTTCGGCCTCCAGAACCTGCGCGCGCTTCTCGCGCTCGGCCTTCATCTGCCGCGCCATCGAATCGACGAGGTCCTTCGGCGGGGCGATGTCCTTGATCTCCACACGGGTGATCTTCACGCCCCAGGGATTGGCGGCCTCGTCGACCACGCGCAGGAGCTGGTCGTTGATCTTGTCGCGGTTGGAAAGCAGCTCGTCGAGGTCCATCGACCCCATGACCGAACGGATATTGGTCATGGTGAGGTTGATGATGGCATGTTCGAGATTGGCGACCTGATAGGCGGCCTGCGCCGTGTTGAGCACCTGGTAGAAGGCGACGGCATCGGCGGCCACGCTGGCATTGTCGCGGGTGATGACCTCCTGCGTGGGAATGTCGAGCACCTGTTCCATCACGTTCATCCGCGAGCCGACCCGGTCGATGAAGGGAACAATCAGGTTGAGGCCGGGCTGGAGCGTGCGCGTATAGCGGCCGAAGCGTTCAACCGTGTACTGGTAGCCCTGCGGAACGGTCTTGATCCCGGCGAAGAGGATCAATACCACCAGGATCACGAGGGCGATGACGACGATATCCACTCCGGCAAAATCCATATTCTTTTCTCCAAAAGGCATTGCGGCTTTACTGTAGGCAATACGGCCCACGGCGCCAGTCTATTTGAGCGGAATGAAAATTATGCGCGGCTCAGATCCAGCCGGAGAGTTCACGCCGCACGACCGCCTCCAGAACGGCCATGCCCTCTGGTGAATCGTTGAGACAGGGGATGTGCGCGAATTTCTCGCCGCCATTGTGCAGGAAGCTTTCGGCGGCCTGCTCGGCGATCTCCTCCAGCGTTTCCAGGCAATCGGAAACGAAGCCGGGATTGAGGACGGCGATGCGCTTTACGCCCTCCTGCGCCAGCTTCTCCACGGTCTTGTCGGTATAGGGCTGCAACCATTCTTCCGGCCCGAAACGGGACTGGAAGGTGACGACCAGCTTTTCCTCCGACCAGCCGAGACGCTCGCGCAGCAGGCGCGCGGTCTTCTGGCACTGGCAGTAATAGGGGTCGCCCTTCTCGAAATAGCTCTTCGGAATGCCGTGGAAGGAGGTCAGCACCTTTTCCGGTTCCCAGTCGAGCGTTGCAAGGTGTTTCTCGATAGAGACGGCGAGCGCGTCGATATAGGCCGGATCGTCGTGATAGGGCGGCACAGTGCGCAGCGCCGGCTGCCAGCGCATCTTCAGCAGCGTCTCGAAAGCCTTGTCGTTGACGGTCGCCGTCGTCGCGGCGGCATATTGCGGATAGAGCGGGAAGAGGACGATACGCTCACAGCCTTCCTTCTGCAGGCGCTCCATGCGCGAGGCGATGGACGGCTGGCCGTAGCGCATGGCCCAGTCGACGATGACGTTCGAATGGTCCTTGAGGGCCTCAGCCATCAGCTCGGCCTGGCTGCGGGTATAGGTGCGCAGGTAGCTCTCGTTCCGGTCCTTGTTCCAGATCGTCTCATAGGCCTTGCCGACCTTGCCGGGGCGCGTGTTGAGCACGATGCCGAAAAGGATCGGGTACCAGGCGATCTTCGGCCATTCGATGACGCGCTTGTCCGTCAGGAATTCCTTCAGGTAGCGCCGCATGGAGGCGTAGTCCGTGCCGTCCGGCGTGCCGAGATTGACGAGCAGCACACCGACCTTGCCATGCTTGACGGGCGGATGGGCGGCGGGCTTGGCGGCGATGTCCATGATGGATCCTGTGCGTGCGGGGTGTCGTTCTATACGCGGCGAGGCCGGTCCGTTCAGAACGGTTCTAAAAAGAAATGCCGGGCCGGGAAAGCCCGGACCGGCAGAAAAAGTTGAGACGAATTGTCCTTATTTGGCCGGGATCGACAGCTCCGTGCCGACATGGAGCGCGCGCGGACGCGGATTGCCGTTGGCCTTGGCGATCCTGTGCCATAGGGCGCCATTGCCATAGGCCGCCGCTGCGATGTCCCAGAGCGTGTCGCCGCGTGCGACGACATGCTTGCCGCCGACTGTTGCGGATGCTGCATCCGCCGTCGCCGCGCCTTCGGCCGGCTTTGCCGCCGTGTCCGTCGCGGCCGCCGGCTTCGCCTCGGCATTCACCGCGGCGACTTCCATGATGCGGCCGTCGGTATAGGGCTTGTAGGGGCGGTGGGCGGCGAGGTAGTCGGCGACGACAAGCTCGAGATTCGGGCCGAAGTCGTAGGCATTCAAGCCGGCCTTGGCGAAGACGGAATAACCGTCGCCTCCCGCGCGCAGGTAGTTGTTGGAGACGACGCCGTAGGTCTTGGCAGGATCGAGCGGGGCAAAGGTGTCGCCCTCTTTCACCTCGACCGAGACGATGCGGCTGCCCGCGGGCTTCGACTTGTCGAAGGAATATTTCATGCCGGCGACCTGCGGGAAGCGTCCTGCACCCTCCTCGATCTGGCTGAGGCCGTTTTCGAGGGCGGCGAGGAGATCGGCGCCCTTGAGCTGGAAGGTCGCGACGGTGTTCTGGAAGGGCAGCACCGACAGCACCTCGCCCATGGAGACCGGGCCGCCGTCGATGGAGGAGCGCAGGCCCCCGCCATTGGTGATGGCGACGGTCATGCCCTGGTCCTTCGTGCGGTCGAGGATCGCGTCGGCCACGAGGTTGCCCATGGGGCATTCGGCGGCGCGGCAGACCTCGCGCGAGCCGTCGATCGGCTCGGCGGTCTCCGCGACGACCTTGTTCTTCAACTCTTCGATGGGGCCGGCCAGTTCCTTGATGCGGGCGAGGACGGCTTCGTCCGGCTTGATCGAGGAATCGAGGAGGATCGGTTCGCCCGAGGCTTCCTTCACCACGCCGGCGTCGTCGAAGACGACCTTGAGGTTGCCGAGATATTTCGTATAGGCCCCGGCCTGCACGACCGGCACCTTGTAGCCGCCGGGATTGTCGACCAGCGTCGGATAGGGGCCTTCGGCCTTGTCCGAGGTGTTGGAGAGGAACGTGTTGGTATGGCCGCCGACCACCACGTCCACATCGGGAATCTTAGCGATGGCTTCGAGGTCGCGCGGATAGCCGACATGGGTGAGGGCGACGATCTTGTCGACGCCCTGCTTCTTCAGTTCGGCGACGGCGGCGGTGATGTCTGCGACGTCGTTGCCGATCAGCACGTTCGGGCCGGGGGAGGAGAGTTCCGCCGTGTCGTTGGCGACCGCGCCGACGATGCCGATCTTCTGTCCGCCCTGCTCGATCACGACGAAGGGCTTGATGCGATCGCCGATCTTCGAGCTTGCGCCGGCGGCGACATTGGCGGTGACGACGGGGAACTGGATCTTGTCGAGGAAGGTGGCGAGGCCGTCCTCGCTGTCGTCGAATTCATGGTTGCCGACGGTCATGGCGTCGAACTTCATGAGGTTGAGGAACTCGGCCTCCGTCGCACCCTTGTAGGTGGTGTAGAAGAGCGAGCCTTGGAAATTGTCGCCGGCATTGAGGAGGAGAACGTTCTTGCCGGAAAGCTTCTGGCGCTCGGCGTCGATGGCCGCCTTCAGGCGCGCGACACCGCCGAAGCATTCGCCCTTGCCTTCCTCTTCGGCCGAGCAGGTCGAATCGAACTTGTTGATCGCCTCGATGCGCGAATGCAGGTCGTTGATATGCAGGATGTTCAGCTCGTAATCCGCAAGCGCCGAGCCGCCGGAGAGCGCGATGATGGAAACGGCCAGCAGGCCGGATCGGAAAATCGTCATGGTCCTGTTCTCCTCGTTTGCCGCGACCCCTGTCGGGCGGGCGGATGTTTCCACCGCTGGCCGGCAACTTCAAGAGAAAAGACGACTTGCCGAAAGGCAGGTTCGTTTGACGGTTAAGACGAAAAAAGGGCCTTGCGGCCCTTTCATCGGGATGCCGTTTCGGCTCAGACGCGGCGGGCGAGGGAGAACTGTGCGCCCTCCGCCGTCGTGCAGTTGAGCTGGCTCTGGCTGACAAGCGCGCAATTGACCTTGGACTGCGTGTTGCGCACCAGCGAGGTCATGTTGATTTCGACCAGCGTCGGCGAGGTGTTGACGTAGGTGCCCGAGGCGAGAAGCTGGTTCGTGTCGGTCGTGCGCGTCGTGAAGGTGCCGGCCGCGAAGGTCGAGACGATGCCGTTCGGATCCACCCAGGCGCCTTCGACGCCTGTCGGTGCGGGCCGCTGGGCTACCGGCATGTCGTTGCGCGGGGCGCGCTCCGTCTGGCAGGAGGCGAGCGCTACGGCTGCGGTGAGCAGGCCCAGGGCTGCGATTGGCTTCATGTCAGGTCTCCCAAGGTCACGGCGGCGCAAAGCACCCGTTCGTTTCGCCCGACCATGCCGTGAAGAAAAGCCGAAAGCAAGACGCGCCGCCCGGCGAATAAGCATTATCCCATTGGAAGCGAAGACGCCCGCGGCATGGCCGCGGGCGTCTTCGTATCGGGGCGTGAGGACCGTTCAGCGAACGAGAACGTTCTTGAACTGCCACGGATCCTTCGTGTCGAGGTCTTCCGGGAAGAGGCCCGGGCGGCCGTCGAGCGGGGTCCAGTCGGTGTAGTGGCCCTCGACCGGGCCGAGATAGGGCATCTGCACTTCAAGGCAGCGCTTGTAGTCGATCTCGTCGGCCTCGACGATGCCGGCCTTCGGGTTCTCCAGCGCCCAGACCATGCCGGCGAGCACGGCGGAGGTTACCTGCAGGCCGGTCGCGTTCTGGTAGGGAGCGATACGGCGGGTCTCTTCCAGCGAAAGGCGCGAGCCATACCAGTAGGCGTTCTTGTCGTGGCCGTAGAGCAGCACGCCGAGTTCGTCGACGCCGTCCACCAGTTCGTTCTCGTCGAGGACGTGCAGGACCGGCTGCTGGTTGCCGCCGTTGCCGAACATCTCGTGCAGCGACAGCACAGCGTCGTTGCAGGGGTGGTAGGCGTAGTGGCAGGTCGGGCGGTAGGTGACGTCGCCGTCCTTGTCGCGGACGGTGAAGAAGTCGGCGATCGAGATGGACTCGTTATGGGTGACGAGGAAGCCGTATTGCGGGCCGGGCGTCGGGCACCAGGAGCGCACGCGCGTGTTGGCGCCGGGCTGCTCGAGGTAGATCGCGGCCTTGCAGCCCTTCTTCTGCTTCTTGGCGTTCTTTGGCGTCCACTTTTCGTGGGTGCCCCAGCCCAGCTCGGCCGGCTGCAGGCCTTCCGAGATGAAGCCTTCGACGGACCAGGTGTTCCAGAAGGTGTTGAAGGGCTTGGGGTTCTTGGTGCGCTGGGTGTCGCGCTCGGCGATGTGCACGCCCTTGACGCCGGCCTTCTTCATCAGCTTGGCCCAGCCTTCGCGGTCGTCCTGAGAAGGCTCTTCGAACTTCATGTCGAGGTCGCGGGCAAGGTTAAGCAGCGCCTGCTTGACGAACCAGGAGACCATCCCGGGGTTGGCGCCGCAGGTGGAAACGGCCGTCGTGCCACCCGGATGCTTTTCCTTCTCCTTGCGCACGGTCTCGCGCAGGGCGTAGTTCGTGCGGTCGGCGTTCTTCATGTCCTTGTCGAAGTAGAAGCCGAGCCACGGCTCGACGACGGTGTCGATGTAGAGCACGTCCAGCTTGCGGCAGAACTTGATGAGATCGAGCGAGCCGGTGTCGACGGAGAGGTTGACGCAGAACGCCTGACCTTCGCCTTCCGTGAGGAGCGGCTTCAGGAGGTCCTTGTAGTTCTCCTTGGTGACGTGGGCCTTGACGTGGCGGACGCCGTGGCGGGCATAGAGTTCGGCGTCGGCGGCGTCTTCGCGCGGCTCGATGACGATCAGCCGGTTCCGGTCGTATTTGAAGTGGCGCTCGATCAGCGGCAGCGTGCCGCGACCGATGGAGCCGAAGCCGATCATCACGATCGGGCCGGTGATTTCGCCATATACCGGATAGGTGCTGTCTGCCATTTGGGTCTCCTGCGGACGGCCGCTTTGCGCTGAAAATTCAGGGGTTCGAAGGCCCCTTAGCATAGTATGGCAGCGCTAGAGCACAGATTTCTGTCACAATAAAGAGCGGCCGGGGAATTCTGCGACGATATGCTTAAGCGGCTGTCGTCGTGGTCTATGCGAGGACGCAGCGGATCAGGCCCCGCAGCGAATTTCCGGCGAGGATCGCGCCCCGCGCAAGGTCCTCCGGCCGCAGCGCCGCCTCGATGGCCCTGCCGGTTTCCAGCAGTTCCTCGCGCAGCACGCCGGCCAGCAGGCCGCAGGCGAGCGGCGGCGTCTTCAACGGGCCGGAGCCGTCGTCGAGGAAGAGCGAGGTGATGGTGCCCTCGCAAAGCTCGCCGCGCTCGTTGAGGAGGAGAACCTCGTCGGCGTCCGCTGCCGGGAATTCGGCGCGGGCGGCGGCGTAGAGGGCGCGGCGGGATGTCTTGTGGCGCAGCAGCGGATCGGTGGAGGAAAGGCAGGTTCCGGCGAACTTGAGCCGCCATGTCGCGTCCGGGGCAAGCGGGGTGAATACGGCCGCCTGCACCTCGATCCCGCCATCGGGGAAAAGCTCAAGCCGGACGCGAAGCGGGTCGGCGGAGCGGGGGGCGGCGGCCAGCAATGCGTCCCTTGCCCGCTCTGCGCCGGGAAGGTCCAGCGCGGCCGCCGACCGCTGCAGCCGCGCCAGATGCCGCTCCAGCCGCACGAAGCCTGCCGCTGGCTCCCAGCGCAGGGTCTCGATCAGCGAGAGATCCATTGGTCCCCCACGGCGAAGCGCGCCTTCAGCAGGCATTCCGCATATTCCGCCTCGGCGGTGGAATCGAAGACGATGCCGCCGCCGACATTGAAGACGGCGTTGCCGTCGTCGAAGAGCGAGATGGTGCGGATGGCGACGTTGAAGCGCATGGTGCCGTCGGGGGCGATCATGCCGATGGCGCCGCAATAGGCGTCACGCGGGCCGTCCTCCAGGTCGTGCAGGATCTCCATGGCGCGCATCTTCGGCGCGCCGGTGATGGAGCCGCAGGGGAAGAGGGCGGCGAAGATATCGCGGATGGAGATGCCCGGCGTCAGCTTCGCCCGGACATGGCTCACCATCTGGTGC
The DNA here is from genome assembly GCF_022682305.1 of Shinella zoogloeoides. Lineage (NCBI taxonomy): Bacteria > Pseudomonadati > Pseudomonadota > Alphaproteobacteria > Hyphomicrobiales > Rhizobiaceae > Shinella > Shinella zoogloeoides. The sequence continues at coordinate 2,893,055 of NZ_CP093528.1, read as the reverse complement.
ACGGTCGGGTAGGTCTCGACCGCGAAGAGCTTCGGAACATGCAGCGTGCCGACCTCGGTGATGCGCGAGATGTCATTGCGCAGGAGGTCGACGATCATGCGGTTTTCCGCCTGCGATTTCGGATCGGCCTGCATGGCGGCGATGATGCGCTCGTCCTCGGCCGCGCTGCCCCCACGCGGCGCGGTGCCCTTCATCGGATGCGTCTCGATCCAACCCTCTCTATCGATATCGAAGAAGAGTTCCGGCGAGCGCGAGAGCAGTTTCGGCCCGTCCAGCGAGATGAAAGCGCCGTAGCGCACGGGCTGGCGTTCGATCAGCGACCAGAAGGCGGCGAGCGGGTCGCCGTTCCAGCGGGCGCGGATCGGCATGGTGAGGTTGGCCTGGTAGCAATCGCCCTGCCGGAGGTGCTGGTGCAGGCGATCGAAGCGGCCGCGGTAGGTCTCGAAATCCCAGTCGGCCCTGGGATCGGTGAGGAAAGGTTCGTTTTCGACACGTTGGCGCGGCGTTGCGAGCGGGTGATCGTCCGACGGCTTTTCGAAGATGCCGAAGCTCATCAGCGGGGTCAGGCGGTTCTCCTCGGCGAGCGGGGTCAGCTTCTTCTCGAAGAGATGGCCGGCCTCATAGCTCATGAAGCCGGCGATCCAGTGGCCCTTTTCATGCGCCGCCTGCAAGGCCGCGAAGGCCGGCTCGAAACCGGCGCGCTCGCGCACGGTGACGACCGCGAGCGGATCGGCGAAAACCACCGTCCGATCCTCACGGTCGTCCCTGAGGAGCACAAAGCGTTCGCGGTCGGTCATACGGGCTTCCGGCTTCTTTTAAGATGACGCCTTATCGAGCGCTTCCAGTTCGTCGATCAGCCCCTCGATCATCGACAGTCCCTTGCTCCAGAACGACGGATCGCTCGCATCGAGGCCGAAGGGCTTGAGGAGTTCGGTGTGATGCTTGGTGCCGCCGGCCCTGAGCAGATCGAAATACTTTGCCTGGAAGCCGGTCTCGGCCTGCTGGTAGACGGCATAGAGCGAGTTCACCAGGCAGTCGCCGAAGGCATAGGCATAGACGTAGAAGGGCGAGTGGATGAAGTGGGGGATATAGGCCCAGTAGGTCTCGTAGCCCTCGGAGATGCGGATCGCCGGGCCGAGGCTTTCGCCCTGCACGGAGAGCCAGAGTTCGCCGATCTGGTCGCTGGTGAGTTCGCCTTCCTTGCGCGCGGTGTGCACCTTGCGCTCGAATTCGTAAAAGGCGATCTGGCGCACGACCGTGTTGATCATGTCCTCCACCTTCTGGGCGAGCATGGCCTTGCGCTCACGCTTGTCCTTCGTCTTGTCGAGCAGGCTGCGGAAGGTCAGCATCTCGCCGAAGACGGAGGCGGTCTCGGCGAGCGTCAGCGGGGTCGAGGCCATCAATGCGCCCTGGCCGCCGGCCAGAACCTGATGCACGCCATGGCCAAGCTCGTGGGCGAGCGTCATCACGTCGCGCGGCTTGCCCATGTAGTTGACGAGAACGTAAGGGTGCGCGGAGGGCACGGTCGGATGGGCGAAGGCGCCGGGGGCCTTGCCGGGACGCACCGGCGCGTCGATCCAGCCCTTGTCGAAGAAGTCCTTGGCGATGGCCGCCATTTCCGGCGCGAAGGCGCTGTAGGCGGAGAGCACCGTTTCGCGCGCCTCGCTCCACGGAATGGTCGCGTCGGGTGTCTCGGGAAGGGGCGCATTGCGGTCCCAGTAATCCATCTGCTCCATTCCGAGCCACTTTGCTTTCATCGTATAATAGCGATGGGAGAGGCGCGGATACGCTTCGCGCACGGCTTCCGCCAGCGCCGCGACGACTTCCGGCTCGACGCGGTTGGCGAGGTGCCGGCTGTCGGCGATGTCCTCGAAGCCGCGCCAGCGGTCGGAGATTTCCTTGTCCTTGGCGAGCGTGTTGGTGATCAGCGTGAAGGTGCGGATGTTGTCCTTGAAGGTCTTCGCCAGCGCTTCTGCCGCCTTGCGGCGCGCCTCGCCGTCCGGCGACTGGAGCTGATTGAGGGCGATTTCCAGCGGCAGTTCCTCGCCGTCGATCGTGTAGCGGAGCGAGGCCATCGTCTCGTCGAAGAGGCGGTTCCAGGCAGCCGCGCCCGTCATCGACTTTTCGAGGAAGAGCTGTTCGGTCTTGTCGTCGAGCTGGTAGGGCTTGTCCTTGCGCAGGTCCTCGATCCACGGGCGATAGTGTGCGGCAAGCGCGTCGTTCGTCAGCGCCGCCTCGATGCGTTCGTCTTCTATCCTATTGAGTTCAAGGGAGAAAAACAGGAGATGCGCGCCGAGGTCGGTGAGCTTGGCCTGCGCGTCGCCATAGAACTTACCGTTCGCCGGCTCGGTCGTGTTGGTGAAATAGGTGAGGCCCGCAAAGGAGATAAGGCGGCCCATCACGTCTTCCAGCGCCTCGAATTCGCGCACGGCCGCGCCGATGCCCTCGTCGCCAGTCTTCTCGGTGGCGGCGTCGAGCTTGCCCTTCCACTTCGCCTCGAAGGCGAGCGAATCCGTTGCGGCCTTCTGCATGTCGGCCTTGAATTCAGGCGAGGCCGGCGAGGGGTAGAGGTCGGTGAGGTTCCAGCCGGGCAGGTCGCCCAATCCGGCGGTAGCTGCGGCCTCTGCCGGTGCGAAGTCGATCCGGGGGGCAAGGAAAGTGCGGGTCATCGATATCTCTCTTCCTGATGGGCAGGTCGGGTTCATTGCTTGCGTCGGCGTTGGTTAAAATGCAAGCCTTTCTCAAAACGGCATGTTCAACCCTTTCTGCCATGGTCCGCTGGTATTCAGTCCCCAAGGGCGTGCATGACGCGCGCCTTCGGCAAGGAGGTTCCAGTGACGGCCCATATTCTTGTCATCGATGACGATCCTGTCCAGCGCAGGCTTCTGAAGAACATGATCGAGCGCTTCGGTCATGTCGCCCATATGGCCGAGAACGGCCGCGCCGGTCTCGACCTGCTCGATCGCAAGGGCGGCCTGATCAACGTGATCCTGCTCGACCTGATGATGCCGGAAATGAACGGCTCGGCCTTCCTCGACGCGCTCGCTGAGCGGGAGAACACCATTCCCGTCATCGTGCAGACCGGACAGGGCGGCATCGAGACGGTCGTGATGGCGATGCGCGCCGGGGCCTTCGATTTCGTCGTGAAGCCTGTTTCGCCGGAGCGCCTGAATGTCGCGGTCGGCAATGCGCTGAAGATGGACCAGCGCGAGGGCCGCGGCCGGAGCGGGCGGCGGGGCCGTTCGGAGGCCGTGCATTTCGACGATATCGTTTCGGCCAGTTCCGAGATGCTGCGCGTCATCGAGCTTGGCCGTCGCGCCGCGCAGTCGAACATTCCCGTCGTGCTGGAAGGCGAGTCGGGCGTCGGCAAGGAAATGGTCGCCCGCGCCATCCAGGCGGCGAGCGAGCGGGCGAACAAGCCCTTCGTCACTGTCAATTGCGGGGCGATCCCGCATAATCTCGTCGAAAGCATTCTCTTCGGCCACGAGAAGGGCGCCTTCACCGGCGCGACGGAGCGCCATACCGGCAAGTTCATGGAGGCCGACGGCGGCACGCTGTTCCTCGACGAGATCGGCGACCTGCCGCTCGAGGTGCAGGTGAAGCTGCTGCGCGCCGTGCAGCAGGGCGAGATCGAGACGATCGGCGCGCGCTTCCCGCAGAAGGTCAATGTCCGCCTCATCTCGGCGACGAACCGCGACCTCATCACCGAGGTGCGCGAGGGGCGCTTCCGCGAAGACCTCTACTACCGCCTCAACGTCTTCCCGATCACCATCCCGGCGCTGCGCCGGCGCAAGGAGGATATCCCGGTCCTGGTGCGCGCCTTCGTGCAGCGCTTTGCCGGGGAGCAGAAGCTTGCCCGCCCGCTCGGCGTCTCGGCGGGGGCCATGGCGCTGCTGACGGCCTATGACTGGCCGGGCAATATCCGCCAGCTCGAAAACGCCATCTTCCGCGCGGTCGTGCTTTCCGAAGGGGCCGAGTTGACGGCCGCCGACTTCCCGCAGATCGCCGCGCAGGTGCCGGGCTACGGGCTGGCCGAGGGCGGGGCCGCGACGTGGGAAGCGGCAAGCGTGCGCCTGCCGGATCCGACCGCCGATACCCGCCTGCCGAGCGTCTATCCGGACTTCCGTCCGGCCGAATCAGCCGAGGCTGCCTCGCCCGAGAACGCCATTTCCAGTGTCGACAAGGGCGGCCATGTGCGCAAACTCGCCGATGTGGAAGAGGAATTGATCCGTTTCGCCCTGAAATTCTACCATGGCCAGATGAGCCAGGTTGCCCGCAAATTGGGCATCGGACGCTCGACTCTCTATCGGAAATTGAAGGACTACGGCATCGATCCGGACGATCCGATGAAGGAAGCTGCGTAAAAACCCCTGAAATCCCGGCCACTTGGGATTTCTCGATTGCCGTTTATTCCCTGTTAGTGGATTGTTCACTATAACGGGGGTGCGACAAAGAGTGTGGCCGATTTGCCATGCTCTTACCGCAATTGGCAGTCATCTGGGCAACGGACGCTCGTTGTCCTTTGGACGGGGAAAGAGTTGGCAAATTTGTTCGCATCGATGAAGCGTCAGGGGGCCTCCCTGAGCGGCCTCTGCAAGACAGTGCTGCATAAGCTGCCGAAGGCGTTGACCACGGCCGTGCTTTCCGCCGCCCTGATCCTGCCCGCTTCCATCCCCGCGACGGTTCAGGCCGAGAGCGGCAACCGCACGCTCAAGCTCTATTTCATCCACACCAAGGAAAAGGCCGAGATCACCTTCAAGCGCAACGGGCGCTACGATCAGCGCGGCCTCAAGCAGCTCAACACGTTCCTGCGCGACTGGCGCCGCAACGAACCCACGAAGATGGACCCGCGCCTCTTCGACCTCGTCTGGGAAGTCTACCAGAAGGTCGGCGGCAAGGGGTACATCAACGTCGTTTCCGCCTATCGCTCGCCGGCGACGAACGGCATGCTGCGCTCGCGCTCCAAGGGCGTCGCCAAGAAGAGCCAGCACATGCTCGGCAAGGCGATGGACTTCTACATTCCGGGCGTCAAGCTCGCGAACCTGCGCGCCACGGCCATGAAATTTCAGGTCGGCGGCGTCGGCTTCTATCCCACATCCGGCTCGCCCTTCGTCCATCTCGACGTTGGCAGCGTGCGCGCATGGCCGCGCATGAGCCGCCAGGAACTCGTCAGCCTCTTCCCCGACGGCAAGACCATGCACGTGCCGGCCGACGGCAAGCCGCTGCCGGGCTACCAGCAGGCCGTGGCAGACTACAAGCGCCGCGTCGGCGCGGACACGATCGAAGTTGCCGGCGGCGGCTCCAGCCCCAAGGCGTCCAAGCGCAAGGGCGGTTTCCTCGCCGCGCTCTTCGGCGGCGGCGGCGACGAGGATGAAGAACCCGAAATGATCGCCAGCACCGCGACCATCGCGGACGAATTCGATGCCAGCAATCCCGGCGGCTCCAAGGCGAAGATCGTTGAGGACGTGCAGCCGGCCGTCACGGCGGCCGAGACGGAGGTCGCCTTCAACGCGCCCGTCCCGGGGAACCGCCCGGCCTTCAAGTCCGCCGAGGCGACGAGCGAGCTTGCCCTTGTCGCGCCGACGACCAGCGGCGCCGTCGCGGCGCTGGAAGCGGCGACGGCTGAGGAGCGGAAGCCCGAATTCGAGGACCTTGCCGCCTACAAGGTTCCGGTTCCCATGATGCTGGGCGCCCGCACGCAGGCTGGCGACGCGCAGCCGGCAGAGACCATGACGGCGGAAGCCGCAGCCGAGGACGGCGTGGAGCTGGCCATGGTTCCGGTGCCGGGCCTGCGCCCACAGGTCGAACTGGACAAGTCGCAGACGGCGCTGATGGCGGCCGCGGAAGCGCAGGTCGCCCTGCCGTCTACCGCCGACCGGTCCGGCCTTGCCGCGCTTGCCGACCCCGTGGCCGATCCGGCGACGGACCAGTCGGACGGCACGCCGGTCGAGATGGCCGCGCTGCTTCCGGCTGGCGGCACCCGCTCGCTTTCCGGTGCGGACGCTTTCGACGCGAAGACGGTCGAGGAAACGCCCGCGAAGGGCGGTCGCCCGAAGAAGAAGGATGCCGATGCCGCCAGCCGCGGCGCGATCCGCACCGAACCGAAGGCGACGCAGAAGATCCTGTCGCAATGGGCGCTCGCCCAGGATAGCGTCTCGTCCAACGCCAAGCCGGTCAAGGCCCCGCGCTTTGTCAGCCGCACGCTGCGCGCCGCGCCGACGACCGTCTACATGGCCGGCTTCCAGTCCGAGGGCAAGTCGATCGACGCAGGCCGGTTCAGCGGCACGGCGGTCAACTTCATGGAAGTGCGCAAGTTCGAGAGCGCCGGCAACTGACTGGCCGACCAGTTCCAACAAAAAACCCGCCGGAGCGATCCGGCGGGTTTTTTGTTGGAACTGGTCGAAGGCTTATTCGGCGTCCGGCGGCAGCTCGATCATGCCGAGGGCCTGCAGGTAGGTGTCGAGGATTGCTTCCTGCTCCATGCGCTCGTCCTTGTCCTGCTTGCGGATCTGGATGACCTTGCGCAGGATCTTGGTGTCGAAGCCGGTTCCCTTGGCTTCGCCATAGACGTCCTTGATGTCGTCGGCGATGGTCTTCTTTTCTTCCTCGAGGCGTTCGATCCGCTCGATGAACGCGCGAAGCTGGTCGCGTGCTACGCCGTGGGCATCCGACATGGTCTTCTCCTTGGATGGCTGGAAATTCGAAAGGTGCCGTGACTTGCCGCGAACTTCCGGCAAGATCAAGGCCTGTCGCGCGTTCGTTCAGGATTTTCGCGCGCCGGCGGCGTCATTCCTTCGGGCGGTTGACCTCGAAGGCGGCAAGTTGCGCATCGCTCGCCTCGCGCTGGTGCAGGGTGCGCCATTCCTCGTAGGGCATGCCGTAGACGATCTCGCGGGAGGCATCCTTGTCGAGCGGGACACCGGCCTCGTTGGCCGCCTCGCGATACCAGTTCGACAGGCAGTTGCGGCAGAAGCCGGCAAGGTTCATCAGGTCGATGTTCTGCACGTCGCTGCGTTCGCGAAGGTGCCTGACGAGGCGCCGGAAGGCGGCGGCCTCGAATTCGGTCTGCTGGTCTTTCGTCAGTTCGGTCATCGTTTCGGTCTCAGTACGGTCCGGTGCGGGAAGGGTGTATCTCGTATGTGTGCAGGGCCTCGTCCGCATTCAACCGGGCGAAGATCGGCGCCAGCCGGTCGGCCCAGCGGGCAATCCCGTCCGCATCGCCGATCTCGTCCTGGCGGATCTCGATGAGTGCATGGGCGATACCCGGCTTCATGCAATGATGGAAGAGGGTGTCGCCGCGCAGCGCCCCGTCATAAGGCTCGTTGTCGCCCACCACCACGTCGCCGGGCGATTCCAGTTCGGCAAGCAGCGGGCGCACGGCGCGCGGATCGCTGTCCCACAGCACCGTCACGTGCCAGGGGCGGGGAACGCCTTTCCAGGCCGGCGTGTAGGAATGCATGGAGATGACGAGCGGAGCCTTGCCGGTCCGTTCCTCAACCGCACGGATCGTGCGGGACACGGCATCGTGATAGGGGCGGTGGAAGGCTTCCAGCCGGTATTGCCATTCTTCCGGCGTGATCGGATGATTGCCTGGAATGATCGCGCCGTCGGAAATGCGCATGACGAGCGTCGGGTCGTCCTCGCCCCGGTTGGGATCGATGAGGAGGCGGGAAAAGCGGCTCATGACCACCGGTGCGTTCAGCCGGGCATTGAGGCCGCGCACCACGCCTTCCACGCCGATATCGTAGGCGATGTGGCGCTCGAAGGCGCTTTCCGGCAGGCCGAGGCGGCCGTAGCGTTCGGGCAGGAGGTTCGTTGCGTGGTCCGCGAGAATGACAAGCCCCAGGCTTGTGTCGCCGTCGATGATCTCGAAAGGAGGATGGTCCTGCATGCTTTTGCCGATTGTACGCCGCGCCCCGCAAGTGATCGCATGGGGCGATCCGCCCCGCAACCCGCAATGCTTGGCGTTCGGGAAAGATTCCTTCTCTTTTCATGACAATGTAATCGATTAGAGCCGCGTTGACATTCATGCCCCGCCGTCGCAAGAAAGCGCATATTCAAATCAACGGAGTTCCATTGGAAGCCGTGAGAGCCAAGACCCATCGCCCGTTTTTCTCGAAAGCCGGCGGCCTTTTCCAGGCCGGCCTCTTCCTCGTCGCGGGTTTTCTCGCCTTTTCCGTCGCGGATGAGGCGAGGGCCGATTTCCGCGTCTGCAACGGCACGCAGAACCTCGTCGGCGTCGCCATCGGCTACCGCGCCAAGGAAGGCTGGGTGACCGAGGGCTGGTGGCAGGTGCCGGCCACGACCTGCGCCACGCTGATCGAGGGCGAATTGCAGTCGCGCTACTACTATCTCTATGCCGAGGACGCCGCCCGCGGCGGCCGCTGGACCGGCGACGTCAACATGTGCGTCGCCGAGAACGAGTTCAAGATCACCGGCGTCGAGGACTGCTTCGCACGCGGTTTCCAGCGCATGGGCTTCAAGGAATATGACACGGGGCGGCAGGGAAGCTGGATGGTGCAGCTCTCCGATACGCCAGGGACGCAGGAGAGCCAGAACTGATGAGACGGAACAGAAAAGTCAAAATCCTCGCCACGCTCGGACCGGCATCGTCTGACGAGCAGATGATCCAGAAGCTGCACGAGGCGGGAGCAGACCTGTTCCGCATCAATATGAGCCACGCCAGCCATGACGTGATGCGCACGCTGATCAGCCGCATCCGCGCCGTGGAAGCCCGCTGCGGCCGCCCGATCGGCATCCTCGCCGACCTCCAGGGGCCGAAGCTGCGCGTCGGCAAGTTCGCCAACGGCTCGGAGGAACTGAAGCCCGGCCAGACCTTCACTCTCGACAACAAGGATGTGCCCGGCGACAACACCCGCGTGTTCCTGCCGCATCCGGAAATCCTCGAAGCGGTCAAGCCCGGCCATCGCCTGCTGATCGACGACGGCAAGCTGCATCTGCGCGCCGAGTCGTCCGACGGCAAGTCCATCGTCTGCACGGTCGTCTCCGGCACCAAGATCTCCGACCGCAAGGGCGTGAGCCTGCCCGACACGCTGCTCGGCGTGGGCGCGCTGACGGAGAAGGACCGTATCGACCTCGACGCCGTTCTGGCGACCGGCAGCGTCGACTGGGTGGCGCTCTCGTTCATCCAGCGTCCGGAAGACCTTGCCGAAGTGCGCAAGGTCGCGCGCGGCCGCGTCGGCCTGATGTCGAAGATCGAGAAGCCGCAGGCCATCGAGCGCATCGACGAGATCATCGAGCTTTCCGACGCCCTCATGGTCGCCCGTGGCGACCTTGGCGTGGAAATGCCGCTGGAAGCCGTTCCCGGCCTGCAGAAGCAGCTCATCCGCGCCTGCCGCCGCGCCGGCAAGCCGGTCGTCGTCGCCACGCAGATGCTGGAATCGATGATCTCCGCGCCGGTGCCGACCCGCGCCGAAGTCTCCGACGTCGCGACCGCCGTCTTCGAAGGCGCGGATGCCGTGATGCTGTCGGCCGAATCCGCTTCCGGCGATTACCCGGTCGAGGCGGTCTCCACCATGGCGTCCATCGCCAGCAAGGTCGAGCGCGACCCGCATTATCCGGGCATCATCTACGCCCAGCGCTCGACGCCGGAAGCGACCGGCGCGGACGCCATCTCGCTCGCCGCGCGCCAGATCGCCGAGACGCTGAAGCTGTCGGCTATCGTCTGTTACACCTCGTCGGGCACGACGGGCCTGCGCACCGCGCGCGAGCGGCCGGATACGCCGGTCCTGGCGCTGTCGCCGGTCATCGAGACCGCGCGCCGTCTGTCGGTGGTCTGGGGCCTGCACTGCGTCGTCACGGGCGACGCTGAAGACCTCGACGACATGGTCAACCGCGCCTGCCGCATCGTGGTTGCCGAAGAATTCGGCAAGCCGGGTGACCGCATCATCATCTCGGCCGGCGTGCCGCTGCGCACGCCCGGCGCGACGAACATGCTGCGCATTGCCTATATCGCCGCCGACGGCGTCAGCGGCGTCTGACAGCGCCTTCTATATGTGATCCTTCGCAAGGCGGGCCTCGGCCCGCCTTGCCGATTCCTGGAGGTCGCGATCCCGGCCGGCGATCTTCTCCAGCGCCTCTATGGCAAGATCGGTGACGACGTAATCCGGCTTGTGGCCGAGATTGCGGATCCACACGAGTTCCGACCCGGCAATATCGCGCGCCAGTCCGCGCGAATGAATTTCCTCATAGACGATGCCGTCCGTATCGCCGGTAACGATGACTGTCGGCGTGCGGATCTCGGCGTAGCGCGGCTGTATGCGGCGGACATGATCGAGCAGGCTCGCCACGTCGATTGCATTGTTGCGGAAGGTTTTCGGGCGCAGCACGAGGGCGGGGGCCGTCGCCGCGATATAGTCGTCAGGGCAAGGATTGGGGGAGAAGACGGACCGGGTGCCGCCCTCGATGCGCAGGAGGCCGGCGGGCATGGCCACGATATGGCTGAAGAGCCAGCCGATCACCGGCAGCTTCGCGAGATCGTAGTACCAGTCGATGCCGCCCGGCCAGGGATGTGTGGCGGGGGCGAGGAAGAGAAGCCCCGCCGTCTTTTCCGGGTGCTCCAGCGCAAAGCTCGCGGCGATGGCGCCGCCGAAGGAGTGGCCGACGATGATGGCCCTGCCGATGCCGCGCCTGTCCATCAGCCGCGCGATGGCGTGCGCCTGGCCATCGGGAAACGCATTCTCCGGCCCGCCACGCTCGGAATATCCGTGGCCGGGGCGGTCGAGGAAGAGGAGATCGGCGCGACCTTCGAGCCTGTTGCGGAAGGCATGCATCTGGTCGCGAAGGTTGCCGCTCGCGCCGTGGATGAAAACGACGGGCGGCAGGTCCGCCGTCGTGCCGGCCGGCACGAACACGCTGTTCATGCGCAGGCCGCCGATGTCGATCGGTTCGCCGACATTCGGGAACTGCCGCTCGAGCGCCCGTGTTCTCCATGCCGAGAAGGCAAAGCCGGCGACGAGGAGGACGAGGGGCGTGGCGAGAAGGGCTGTCAGCATGGGCGGGGGGAAGAGGCTGGGAGCGATCCGGTTGGCTTCTGATAGCCGATCCGGGCCATTCGCGCCACCTCGCGGTCAGGTGCGCTGGCCGGTCAGCTTTTCCGCGAGGTCGCCGAGTTCCTTCTGCGCGTCCCGCTCGGCGGGATAGAGGTCGAGAACCTTTTCCAGCGCCCGCAACGCCAGTTCGTCGCGCCCGGTCTGCGCCATGATTGCCGCCATGCCGGTGAGCGCGCCGAAATGGCGTGGCTCGATCTTGAGCACCTGATTTATGTCGGACATGGACTTGCGGTAGTTACCGGCCTTGAAGTGCAGGGTCGCGCGGCGGTTCCAGCCCTCGATGTAGTCAGGTTTCAGGCGAATCGCCTCGTCGAGGAAATCGAGCGCGGCGGCGTTGTTCTCCTCGGAGATCGCCTTGTCGGCCCACTGGATCAGGAGGTTGATCGTGGCGCTGCCCGATTCCTGCCATTCGCGGCGAATCTGGTCGGCGATGTTTCTGGCCTTGTCGGGGTCGCCTTCATGCTTCAACTCGCCGAAGAGCGTATCGAGTCGCTGGGCGGGCGTGGTGAAGGCGCTGGACGGGGCGTCGAGCGAGGCCTTGTCCGCCGTCTGCGCAAGCGCGCCGGTGAGGGAGAGGGAAAGGCAGAGAGCGGTAAGCATGAAAAAGCGCATGGCGGTTATGGTAAACCGCCATGCGCCAACTTCAAATCATTATTTGTCGATCATCGCTTTCCGCAGGGCGGAAAGGCGACCGCGACGCTTATCAGCCCTGACGGGCCTTGAAGCGCGGGTTCTGCTTGTTGATGATGTAGACACGGCCCTTGCGGCGAACAAGGCGGTTCTCGCGATGACGAGCCTTGAGCGACTTGAGCGAATTCTTGATCTTCATTTTTCTGATCCGCGTATTTCGGGGCGACTCGAGTTCGCCGGATTTCCTCAATCAAAAACGCGCCATTTCGGGCGCGCTTTCGGGTTGGCAGGCATGTAACCCGGGACATTTCCGCTGTCAACCGTGGAAGCCGGTTTTCCAGCCTCCCTCAGTCGAGAATCTGGGTGATATGCCCCATTTTACGGCCGGGGCGGGCTTCCGTCTTGCCGTAGAGGTGGACGAGCACGCCGGGTTTTTCGAGCCAGGCGGGCACGTCGTCGATGTCGTCGCCGATCAGATTCTGCATCACGCAGTCCGAATGGCGGCGCGGATCGCCCAGCATATGGCCGGCGACGGCGCGGATATGCTGCTCGAACTGCGAGATGACGCAGGCCGCCTCCGTCCAGTGGCCGGAATTGTGCACGCGGGGCGCGATCTCGTTGGCGACCAGCCCGCCGTCCGGCAGGACGAAGAACTCGACGCCGATCACGCCGACATAATCGAGGCTGTCGAGAATCGCGCGCGCCGCCTTGCGGGCCTGGTCCGCCGTCGTTTCGCTGACGCGGGCGGGCAGGGTGGAGGTGTGCAGGATGCCGTTGCGGTGGACGTTCTCCGCCGGATCATAGCAGGCGATCGTGCCGTCGTGGTCGCGCGCCGCGATGATCGAGACTTCCCGCTCGAAGGGCACGAGGCTTTCGAGGATCAGCGGCACGCCCCCCAGGGCTTCAAAGGCGCCCTCGCGGTTCTCGGCGGGCGAGCGGAACAGGCGCTGGCCTTTGCCGTCATAGCCGAGGCGGCGGGTCTTGAGGACACCGACGCCGCCGAAGGCGTCGAGCGCAGCCTGGAGGTCGGCCTGGCTGTCGACAGCGGCGAAATCGGCGGTGAGGATGCCGCAGTCGCGGATGAAGCTCTTTTCGACCAGCCGGTCCTGCGAGACTTCCAGTGCGCGCGGCGGGGGGAAGACCGGCACGGAGGCCGCCAGCTTCTCGGCGGCGGTGACGGGCACGTTTTCGAATTCGTAGGTCACGACATCCGAGAGGCGGGCAAGCTCGGCAAGCGCATCCGGGTCGTCATAGGGCGCGACGATCTGGGCGTTGGCGACCTGCGCGGCCGGGCAATCGGGCTGCGGCTCCAGGATGACGGTGCGCAGGTTGAGCCGCGCGGCGGCCATGGCCAGCATGCGGCCGAGCTGACCGCCGCCGATGATGCCGATCGTGCGTACGCTCATAGCGGGCCGTCCACGGGATATTCGGCGACGGCGTTCGACTGGTTCTCGCGCCATTCGTCGAGGCGGTGGGCAAGCTCCGGGTCGCTGAGGGCCAGCACGGCGGCGGCGAGCAGCGCGGCGTTGACCGCGCCGGCCTTGCCGATGGCGAGCGTGCCGACGGGAATGCCGGCCGGCATCTGCACGATGGAGAGCAGGCTGTCCTGGCCGGAAAGGGCCTTGGACTGCACCGGGACGCCGAAGACCGGAAGAGGGGTCATGGCGGCGGCCATGCCGGGCAGGTGGGCCGCGCCGCCGGCGCCGGCGACGATCACCTTGAAGCCTTCCGCCTTCGCGCCGCGCGCGAAGCTGTAGAGCCGGTCGGGCGTGCGGTGCGCCGAAATGATGCGGGCCTCGTAATCGACGCCGAGCGCATCGAGCGTGTCGGCGGCGTTCTTCATCGTCTCCCAGTCGGACTGGCTTCCCATGATGATGGCGACGGGGGGCGTTTCTGTCGTGTCCAAGGCGTCTCGTCCGTTCAGGCGATGATGTCGGGGATGATCTGGTCTTCCAGCTTGGAAATCTTGTCCTTCAGGATCAGTTTCTTCTTCTTCATGCGCTGGATCCTGAGGGCTTCGCACCCGGTCTGGATCATGGCGTTGATCGCGGCGTCGTAGTCTTCGTGCTCCTGGCGGAGCCGTGCCGCGGCAAGCCGCAATTCAGCCTGTTCCTGGTCTGCCATGCTGTTCGTTCCCCGTCCTCGCGGGCGCGGTCGGTCCCCCTCGCGCGCCTTCTGTGAAGGCTGCTCCTACCACGAAACCCCTGGTAACGGGAAGTTATCCCTCGCCACGTTTTCGCCTTCGACAAATGAAAAATGACATGGCACACTGACTTTGTTGCAACCTGGATCATCCGGCACGCAAGTGACCGGGTGCAAGCAAAAGGAAGGAACTGTCACATGACGATTGAGGCCCATCTGGCTACGCTCGAAAAGAAGCACGTCGCTCTGGAAGAAGAGCTGCATGCCGCGGTGAACCGCCCCTCGGCTGAGGATCAGACGATTGCGGAGATCAAGCGTCGCAAGCTGCGCATCAAGGATGAGATCGAGCGCCTTCGCTCTTCTTCTCACTGAAAAGACAGGGGTTTTTCCAAAGTTATCAGAAGGAGGCATGTCGCGGAACAGATGGTCTGTATGGGAGGACCTGGGTCGGAACCCATTTCGCGAAACCGCTTCCGAAATACGAAATCATAGATGTCGTGACGCCCTGGCCCGCTCGAAAGACGCGCCGGGGCGTTCTGTTTCAAAACGGGACGAGTGCGGTGCTCAGGACCAGAACTGGTCGAGCCAGAGATTGAGCCGGTCGAAGCCCCGCGCGTTGATGGTGTAGATGCGCCTCGTGCCCTCGGCCTTCACGCTGACGAGGTTGGAATCGAGCAGGGCCTTGAGGTGCTGCGATACCGCCGGGCGGCTGATCGGCAGGCCCTCGGACAGTTCGTTGACCGTGCGCGGGGCGCGGCGCAGCTCTTCCAGCAGGAACCTGCGGTTCGGGTCGGCGATCGCGGAGAAGGGGTCCGGCTGGGTCATGGCCGGAGGCTATGGCAAAGCAGCAGGTGCGGCAAGTATTTTGTGCGCTGCGAAGAGCCGCTCAGAAGAAGGAGCGCGCGCCGTCGTAGACAAGGTTTAGGCCGGCGATGAAGGCCATGGCATACATGAAGGGATAGAACACATCCGGCTTCATGCGCTTGACGACGAAACCGCCCAAGGCCGTGGCGGCTATGGCGAGGGGAATGAGCGTGGCGGAGATGGTGAGATTCTCCGTGCCGAACTGTCCGAGCGCGAAATAGGGGCCGAGCTTCAGGAAGTTGAGGATGGCGAAGAAGCGTACGGCGGCGCCCGTATAGTCGCGCGGCGGCAGCTTCAGCGGCAGGCCGTAGACCTGGAAGGGCGCGCCGCCGGCATGGGCGACGAAGCTGCCATAGCCGGAAAGCGTGCCGAGAAAGGCGGCGGGTACGAGTCGGTGCGGTTTCGCATGGATGACGTGGCCGTGGCGCATGCGCCAGCTATTGTAGAAATAGCGGGCGGCGAAGAGCACGGTGATCACCCCGATGATGAGGCGGAGCGCATCGCGCGGCACATAGGCCGAGGTCGCCCAGCCGACGGCAAGGCCGAGAAGGGCACCCGGCAGCAGCATCTTGAGAAGCGTCCGGTCGTTGTGCCGGCGCCAGATCCAGAGCGAGACGCAGTCCATGACGACGAGGATCGGCAGCAGGATGGCGGCGGCCTGCACCGGCGGCACGGCGATGGCGAGCAGCGGCACGCCCATGAGCGCGAGCGCCTCGCCCATGCCACCCTTGGTGAGGCCGACGAGGATGACCGCGGGAACGGCGGCGTAGTAGATGGCGGGGTCGATGGACATGGAAGGCGATTGATCCTGTTCGTCCTTCCGTCTATCCGCTTTGATCTGTTATGACGAGACCGGCCGCCGCAATCGGCGGCCGCAACGCAAGGGAAGTCCCATTCATGTCCAATGTCGAAAGCCGCTGCCGTCTCGTGCTGATCCTTCCCGAGGGCGAGGACCTTGCCGCGCGGGCGGCGATGCTGGAGGGGGCCTTGAAGGGCGGTGACGTCGCCTCGGTCATCCTGCCGCAATACGGGCTGGACGACGGGCAGTTCCAGAAACATGCCGAGACGCTGGTCGCGCTCGTGCAGAAGGCTGGCGCGGCGGCGCTGGTGGCCGGCGATACACGTGTGGCGGGCCGGGCGAAGGCCGACGGCATCCATGTGACGGGCGGCGTCGAGGAGCTTGGCGAGGCGGTGGAGAAATTCACGCCGAAGCTCATCGTCGGCGGCGGTAACGCGACGGACAGGCACAAGGCGCTGGAGATCGGCGAAGTGCAGCCGGACTATATCTTCTTCGGCAAGATCGGCGGTGACATCAAGCCGGAGGCGCATCCGAAGAATCTGGCGCTCGCGGAATGGTGGGCCTCGATGGTCGAGATTCCCTGCATCGTGCTCGGCGGCACGGACCCGCAGTCGGCGCTGGCCGTGGCCGAGACCGGCGCGGAATTCGTGGCGCTCGACAAGGCGGTTTTCGCCGATCCCGCGCAGGCCCCGCATGTGGTCGCGGCCGTCAATGCTCTGCTTGACGAAAAAGCGCCACGGTTTGAGGAATAGTAGGGTTCATGATCAGGGCCGTTCTTTCGCAAGCTAGCCGTATCGCGCCGATGGCGCTTCTCGCCGCGGGCGTTCTCGTGGCCGCGCCCGCCTTGGCGGAAACGGCGAAGAAGGGCCCTTCCGTCACGGCCGGCGACCAGGTCGAGCAGAAGGACGCGCCCGAGGACAAGGCGGCGTCAACGGTCCGGACGACGGAGACGGGCAAGGACAAGCCTGGGGAGAAACCGGAAGACGGGCCATCGACGGGCCTGACGGTCCTCGACCGCATGGGGGCGGATCTTCCGGCCCTTCCGGCGGAAAAGCCCTTCACCGGCAAGGTCGACGAGGCCTATGGCGCATTCCAGCGCGGACGTTATCTCACGGCGATGGAACTCGCCCTGCCGCGCGCCCAGCTCGGCGACCCGGCGGCGCAGACGCTCGTTGCCGAAATCCTCGACCGCGGCCTCGGCGTCAAGCGCAACCGCGACCAGGCGATGTTCTGGTACGAGCAGGCGGCCAATGGCGGCGATCCGACCGGCATGTTCAAATACGCCGTCCTCCTGATGGAGCGCTCCCGCTCGAAGGACGACCGCAAGAAGGCCGACGAGCTGATGAAGAAATCGGCCGAACTCGGCAATCCCTCGGCGCAGTTCAACTATGCGCAGGTTCTGGTGTCGGACAATCCCGGCGAGAAGGGGCTGCGCGAGGCGCTGCCCTATTACGAGAAATCCGCCGAGCAGGGCATCGCGGATGCGCAGTACGCGCTGTCGCAGATCTACGAGAACCTGAAGGATCTGCCGGAGGAGAAGAAGAAGCGCGCCCGCGAATGGCTGCTGCGCGCGGCCCGGGCCGGCTACGACACCGCCCAGCTCGACCTCGGCATGTGGCTGGTGAACGGCACGGCCGGCGAGCGCGACTTCGATGCCGGCTTCAAATGGCTGAAGCGAGCGGCGGACGGCGGCAACCCGGTCGCCCAGAGCAAGCTCGCCCAGCTCTATATCCACGCCATCGGCACCAAGCCCGATCCGGTCGAGGCGGCGAAGTGGTTCGTGCTGGCGCGCCGCGCCGGGCTGAACGACCCCTCGCTGGAGGACTTCTATCTCGGCCTCAACGACGAGCAGCAGAAGGCGGCGATCACGGCGGCGAACAAGTACCGTTCGGGGTCCTGACGCTCCCGCATTTACCCTGTTGCGCGATAGGATGGCCTGCTTTGCATCCCTTGCAGGGGCAGAAGGCTTGAAACTTCGGGGGATTTGTGGTCTTGAGGCCGCATATTCCGGTCCCGGCGCGTTTTCGCGCCGCGGCTTCTGCCGTCCCGAGCGCCGGACATTCCCGAAGGACAAGGTTGCATGGCTCGTTCAGCTCTTCTCAACGTCATGGTTCAGGCCGCTTTCAAGGCCGGCAAGTCGCTCGCGCGCGATTTCGGCGAAGTGCAGAACCTGCAGGTCTCGCTGAAGGGGCCGGGCGACTACGTCTCGCAGGCCGACCGCAAGGCGGAAAAGATCATCCGCGAGGAGCTGATGAAGGCCCGCCCGACCTACGGCTTCCTCGGCGAGGAATCCGAGGAGATCGCCGGCACGGACGGCGCGCACCGCTGGATCGTCGATCCGCTCGACGGCACGACCAACTTCCTGCACGGCATTCCGTGCTTCGCGGTCTCCATCGCACTGGAGCGCAATGGCGAGATCGTCGCGGGCGTCGTGCTGAACCCGGCGACGGACGAGCTTTTCACCGCCGAGCGCGGCGGCGGGGCCTTCCTCAACGACCGCCGCCTGCGCGTGGCGGCCCGCAAGAACCTCTCGGATGCCGTCATCGGCTGCGGCATGCCGCATCTCGGCCGCGGCAACCACGGCAAGTACCTGATCGAACTGCGCCACGCGATGGGCGAAGTCGCCGGCATGCGCCGCCTCGGCGCGGCCGCGCTCGACCTTGCCTATGTCGCCGCCGGCCGCTTCGACGGCTTCTGGGAGCGCGACCTGGCCGAATGGGACATGGCGGCGGGTATCCTCCTGATTCGCGAAGCCGGCGGCTATGTCAGCGATCTGGACGGCGGCACGGCGATGTTCGACACCGGCACGATCGTCGCCGGCAACGAATATATCCACAAGGCGCTGCGCGAAGTGCTGCACCGCCCGGTGCCGACGCGCTAAGCCCTTCAACTCGTCGCAATCTTCCTCTAGTCTCCCCCCCGATCGAGGAAGCGGAGATGCGACTACATGGCTAAGCTGGCGCTGTCGGGCCGGGGAGGCTCGGCCGAGACCGAGGACTACCCGCACAAACTCTCAAGCCCCATGGCGTTCTTCTGGACGATGGTGATCTTCCTCATCATCGTCGGCTTCGTGGCCGCCATCCTCTTCCGTCAGGCGCAGACGGCCTTCCTTTCCAATCCCGGCCTCAACGGCCTCATCCTCGGCGTGCTCCTGATCGGCATCCTGCTGGTCTTCAACCATGTGCTGGCGCTGCGGCCGGAAGTGCGCTGGTTCAACTCGTTCCGCGCGGCCGGGAGCGCCGAGAAGGTCGGGCGCGACCCGGTCCTGCTCGCGCCGATGCGCTCGCTGATCGGCCGCCGCCATTCGGTGGCGCTCTCCACGACGGCGCTCCGCTCGATTCTTGATTCCATCGCGACCCGCCTCGACGAATCCCGTGATACATCGCGCTACCTGATCGGCCTTCTCGTCTTCCTCGGCCTTCTCGGCACCTTCTGGGGCCTTCTCGGCACCATCGGTTCGATCAGCCAGGTCATCCAGTCGCTGGATGCCGGCGGCGGCACGGCGAACGATATCCTCAATGCCCTGAAGGAAGGGCTTTCCGCGCCGCTGACCGGCATGGGAACGGCCTTCTCCACATCGCTATTCGGCCTTTCCTCCTCGCTTATCCTCGGCTTCCTCGACCTGCAGGCGGGGCGCGCGCAGAACCGTTTCTATACCGAGCTGGAAAACTGGCTCTCCTCGGTCACGGATGTCGGGCCGGAACTCCAGCCGGCCGCCGACGCGACCGGTGCGTCCTCCGCCGATGTGCAGGCGCTTGCCGAGCAGATCCTGCTGCTCGCGCAGGAAAGCGGCGGCAGCAACCGCTCCACCGCCGCGATGGCGAGCCTTGCCGAGGGCATTCAGGGTCTCGTGAAGAACATGCGCAGCGAGCAGCAGATGCTGCGCGACTGGATCGAGGCGCAGCAGGAGGAGGCGAAGGCCCTGCGGCGCACGCTCGACCGGCTCGCCGCGCGCAGCGGCGAAAAGGCCGATCGCGCCGCCGAGAAAGCCCACACGACCGGGGGCGAATAATCATGGCGCTCGCGCGAAACCGGCGCAGCCAGCGCACCGTCGATTACTGGCCGGGCTTCGTCGACGCGCTGTCGACGCTGCTGCTCGCCATCATGTTCCTGCTGACCGTCTTCGTGCTGGCGCAGTTCTTCCTCAGCCGCGAGATTTCCGGCAAGGACGATGTGCTCAACAGGCTGACGAGCCAGATCAACGAGCTGACGCAACTGCTGGCGCTGGAAAAGAGCGGCAAGCAGGATCTGGAGGATGCGCTCGCCAATCTTCAGGCCTCGCTCGCCCAGTCGGAAAGCGACCGGACGCGGCTTCAGCAATTGCTCGACAGCGGCGCGGGCGCGTCGGATACGGCCAATGCCCGGGTCGTCACGCTCGAGGGCGAACTCGATTCGGAAAAGCAGGTGAGCGCGCGGGCGATGAGCCAGATCGAGCTGCTCAACCAGCAGATCGCCGCGCTGCGCAGCCAGATCGCGGCCGTGGAAGAGGCCTTGCAGGCGTCCGAGGCGAAGGACCAGTCCTCGCAGGCCAAGATCGCCGATCTCGGCCGCCGGCTCAATGTGGCGCTTGCGCAGCGCGTGCAGGAACTCAACCGCTACCGCTCCGATTTCTTCGGACGCCTGCGTGAAATCCTCTCCGACCGGGAGAATATCCGCATCGTCGGCGATCGCTTCGTCTTCCAGTCGGAAGTGCTGTTCCCCTCGGGCGGCAGCGACCTCAACGAGGCCGGGCAGGCGGAGATGGGCAAGCTCGCGACGGCGCTGCTCGATCTCGCAAAGGAGATTCCCTCCGAGATCAATTGGGTGCTGCGCGTCGACGGCCATACGGACAATGTGCCGCTTTCCGGCACGGGCCGCTACCGCGATAACTGGGAACTTTCCTCGGCGCGCGCGACCTCGGTGGTGAAGTTCCTCATCTCCAGGGGTGTTCCGGCCAACCGGCTGGTTGCCGCCGGCTTCGGTGAATTCCAGCCGATTGCCGAGGGAGACGACGACAAGGCGCGCTCCACCAACCGCCGCATCGAGCTGAAATTGACCGAGAAGTAATCGGCGCCGACGCGCCGGCGACGCGATGCCGTCCTGTTGATCTTACGCGCACGTATGCGTAAGTTTTCCTAATATGGCGCGGGAGGCTTTTCGTGGATTGCGATCTTCTGGTGATCGGGGCCGGCTTGGCCGGCCTCGTGGCGGCGACGGAGGCGGCGGGGCGCGGCCTCAAGGTGATCGTGCTCGATCAGGAGGGCGAACAGAATCTTGGCGGGCAGGCCTTCTGGTCGCTTGGCGGCCTGTTCTTCGTCGACAGCCCCGAGCAGCGTCGCATGCGCATCCGCGACACGATCGATCTCGCCCGGCAGGACTGGCTCGGCTCGGCCGGTTTCGACCGTCAGGAAGATTATTGGCCGCGCCGCTGGGCGGAATCCTATCTCGACTTCGCGGCTGGCGAGAAGCGCGCCTGGCTGCATGCCATGGGCATGCGCTGGTTTCCGGTCGTCGGCTGGGCGGAGCGGGGCGGCGGGCTCGCCACCGGCCACGGCAATTCCGTGCCGCGCTTCCACGTGACCTGGGGCACAGGCCCCGGCGTGCTCGCGCCCTTTATTCGCCGGGCCGAGGAATTGCGGGTTTCCGGCACGCTCGCCTTTCGCTTCCGCCACCGCGTCGACGGGCTGGCCGTCGAGAACGGCGTGGTCGTCGGCGCCCATGGCGCGGTGCTGGCGCCGGATGCCGCCGAGCGCGGGCGCGCGACCTCACGCGCGGTTGTCGGTGATTTCAGCCTTCGTGCCGGCGCGGTGCTGGTGTCTTCCGGCGGGATCGGCGGCAATCACGATCTGGTGCGGCAGAACTGGCCGCGTGACCGCCTCGGCGAACCGCCGGGCTTCATGGTGAGTGGCGTGCCGGCCCATGTCGATGGGCGCATGCTGGGGATCGCGCAGCAGGCCGGCGGTTCCGTCATCAACGGCGACCGGATGTGGCATTATACGGAAGGCCTTCGAAACTGGGATCCGATCTGGCCCGGCCACGGCATCCGCATCCTGCCCGGCCCGTCGTCGCTCTGGCTGGATGCGCGCGGGCGGCGGTTCCCGGCCCCGGCCATGCCGGGTTTCGATACGCTGGCGACGCTGAAGGCCATCCGCGCCGCCGGCTACGATCATAGCTGGTTCATCCTGACGCGGGCGATCATCAAGAAGGAATTCGCCCTGTCCGGCTCGGAGCAGAATCCGGACATTACCGGCAAGAATATCCCGCTTCTCCTCAAGCGCCTCGGCAAGAACCCGCCCGGCCCGGTGCAGGCCTTCATGGACAAGGGGGCGGATTTCGTGGTGCGCGACGAGCTCGGGGATCTCGTTTCCGCGATGAATGCGCTGACCGACGAACCGCTGCTGGATGTGGCCAGGGTCAGGGCCGAAGTGGAGGCGCGCGACCGCGAGATCGACAACCCCTTCTCCAAGGATGCGCAGGTCACGGCGATTCGCGGCGCGCGCGCCTATCTCGGCGACAAGCTGATGCGCACGGCCAAGCCGCACCGGCTGCTCGATCCGAAGGCCGGGCCGCTGATCGCGGTGCGCCTCAATATCCTGACGCGCAAGACGCTGGGGGGCCTCCAGACCGACCTTTCCGGCCGCGTGCTGGAGCTTTCCGGCAGGCCGGTGCCGGGGCTTTACGCGGCGGGCGAGGCCGCCGGCTTCGGCGGCGGCGGCCTGCATGGTTACAATGCGCTGGAGGGGACGTTCCTCGGTGGATGCCTTTTCTCCGGCCGCGTCGCGGGCAGGGCGGTCGGCGCCTGAGAGGCGGCTCAGACGGCCGCCTGCTCCTCGCCGAGGAAGGCCTGGCCGCCATGGTCGAATTGCAGCCGGGCAAGGCGGGCATAGAGGCCGTCCTGGCGGATGAGCGACTGGTGCGTGCCCTCCTCGACGATGCGGCCGTGCTCCATGACGAGAATGCGGTCGGCCTTGAGGACGGTGGCGAGGCGGTGGGCGATGACGATGGTCGTGCGCTTGCCCATCTGCCCGTCGAGCGCCTTCTGCACCAGCGTCTCGCTTTCCGCATCGAGCGCGGAGGTGGCTTCGTCGAGCAGCAGGAGGGGCGCGTCCTTCAGGATGGCGCGGGCGATCGCGATGCGCTGGCGCTGGCCGCCGGAAAGCGTGACGCCGCGCTCGCCGACCATCGTGTCGTAGCCCTTGTCGAGACGGTCGATGAACTCTTCCGCCTGCGCTGCGCGCGCTGCCGCGCGAACCGCCTCGTCGCTGACATTTGCCATGCCGAAGGCGATGTTGTCGCGGATCGTCGCGGCGAAGATCGTCACGTCCTGCGGCACGAGCGCGATGCGGCGGCGCAGTTCTTCCGGGTCGGCGGCGCGAAGGTCCACGCCGTCGAGCAGCACGCTGCCGGAATCGGGATCGTAGAAGCGCAGGACCAGCGAGAGGATCGTGCTCTTGCCGGCGCCCGAGGGGCCGACGACGGCGACGGTCTCGCCGGGCTTCACGGCGAAGCTCAGGCCATTGATGCTGCGATAGCCGGGGCGGGCGGGGTAGGAGAAGTGCACGTCCTTGAACGCCAGTTCGCCGCGGGCCGGAACGGGCAGGGCGACCGGGTTGGCCGGTGCGGTGATGGCTGGCGGCTCAGCAAGCAGCTCCGTCAGGCGCTCGGCGGCGCCGGCGGCCTGCGACAGCTCGCCCCAAACCTCGGAGAGCGCGCCGAGGCTGCCGGCGGCGAAGACCGCGTAGAGCAGGAACTGGCCGAGCGTGCCGGCCGAGAGCGTGCCGGAAAGCACGTCCCGCGCGCCGAACCAGAGCACGGCGACGACGGAGCCGAAGATCATGGCGATGGCGAAGCCCGTCAGCAGTGAGCGGGCGCGGATGGCCGAGCGGGCTGCCTCGTAGGCATTCTCGACATTGCCGAAGAAGCGCGCGCGGGCGACCTCTTCCGCATTGAAGGCCTGGAGTGTGCGGGTCGCGCCGATGGCTTCGCCTGCATAGGCCGAGGCGGCGGCCAGCATGTCCTGCGCCTCGCGCGAGCGGCGGCGCACGGAGCGGCCGAAGGCGACGAGCGGGAAGACGATGACGGGAATGGCCGCGATGACGAGGCTGGAGAGCTTCGGGCTGGTATAGACCATCATGGCGATGGCGCCGAGGCAGAGGATGAGGTTGCGCAGCGCCACCGAGGCGGTGGCCCCGACGGCGGACTTGATCTGCGTCGTGTCGGCCGTCAGCCGCGAGACGATCTCGCCGGACTGGTTGACGTCGAAGAAGGCAGGCGAGAGCTTCGTCACATGGGCGAAGACGTCGCGGCGCAGGTCGGCGACGATGCGCTCGCCGAGCGTGATGACGAAGTAGTAGCGCAGGGCGCTGGCGAGCGCGAGCAGGCCGGCGAGCGCGAAGAGCATCATGAAATAGGTGTTGATGAAGCCGGCGTCGGCTCCCGAGAAGCCGTGGTCGATCATGCGGCGCACGGCGATCGGCAGGATGAGCGTCGTGACGGCGGCGAGCACGAGCGCGACGAGCGCCCCGGCGACGAGACCGCGATACCGGCGAAGATAGGGAGCGAGCCTGCCCAGCGGACGCATGTTCTGGCGCGCGGGCTTTTCCTGCGCGGCGTGTTCTTTGTCTGTGGACACCATACCCCCGTTTCCAGTGCCTGCCGGCACGAATTGTCTTTCGGCTCTTGTTATCCAGACGGCCTTCATGTATAGGCTCGCCATCGAATTGGGAAGCCGTAGGTCCGACCGACTGCGGCTTCATTTACGTCTTTGGCCCCGCTGTCGCAATCCATTGCGACAAATGGCCCCCGGAACAAGCAGGAAGAGTGTCATGAAGGCTGATATCCATCCCGACTACCACACCATCAAGGTCGTGATGACCGACGGCACCGAGTACGAAACCCGCTCGACCTGGGGTTCGGAAGGCGCAACGATGAACCTCGAAATCGACCCGAAGTCGCACCCGGCATGGACCGGCGGCAACCAGCAGATGCTGGACCGTGGCGGCCGCGTTTCCAAGTTCAAGAAGCGCTTCGAAGGTCTCGGCCTCTAATCTTCTTGCCTCACGGCGAATTTCGAAAGACCCGGCTTCGGCCGGGTTTTTTGTTGTCTGCAATTGGGATTGCCCCTCACTTGCCTGCCGGCATCCTCTCCCCGCAAGCGGGGCGAGGAGCGCTGGGCGCGCCGTTCTGCCCCTTCTCCCCGCCTGCGGGGAGAAGGTCCCGGCAGGGGGATGAGGGGCAGCCTCACCCGACGTGCAGGCAACAAAAAACCCGGCCGAGGCCGGGTTCCGCATGCGTGTCTGTGCGCTGTCGCTCAGTTGTTGCCGAAGGCGGTCTGCAGCAGGTTGATCTGGGCCTGGACACTGTTCTGGTTGTCCGGCTGGAAGGTCTGGACCTCCTGCGGACGGTAGATCTCGCGGTCGAGCAGGGCGACGCGGTTCTGCAGGCGCAGCGAGCGCTCGATGAGGTCGCGGAAGGCTTCCGGTAGGTCGTGCCAGCCGGGTGCGGTCTTGTCGACGTTGAAGCTGTCGAGGCGAACCTTGTTCTTTTCCGAAAGCACCTGGTCGCGGCTCATCTCGCCGTTGTTGACGGCGCGCTGGAGCAGGAGCCAGGAGGCCATCTGCATGAGGCGGGTGGTGAGGCGCATCGATTCGGCCGCGTAGAGCACCGAGGCCATGCGCGGCAGGACCTTCGAGGCCTGGCGGCCGATGCCGTCGAGATAACTCGCGGTTTCCTCGACCAGACCCATGCCCTCGGCGTACAGGGACTTGAACTGCGCCGACGACGCAACATGGCCAGCGAAGCTGACGGTATTCAATCCTCTTTCGGACATGGTTTCTTCCCTGTTGAACGCATCACTTGCAGGTAACGGAAGGTCGGCCCGTGGTGTTCCATGTGGCCGGTCTGTGGCTAGAAGATGATGCCATAACCTAATTCGCGCAAGGGTATTCTTAAGAAAGGGTTAATCTCCACAATTCTTTCGGGACAGGGTGTCCGCGGGGGCCGCCGCAAATAAAAAAAGAGCCGCGGAAAGCGGCTCTCAAGGTAAAACAGGGGAAAAATCAGACGCATACCCGAAGGGGTGGAAATGTCTGAACCCGGAAGGACCGGATGTGCAGGTAATAGCATGCAAGGTTTAATGGCCGGTTAACTCTATTGTCGTTTCGCTGCCGGCTGTGCCTTTTCGGCAAGGCCGGCGATCCCCGTATGGGTCAACGGAACAGGCTTTCCGCCGCCGAACGGCTTGCGCCCTTCTTCGTCTTTTCCGATTCGAGACGCGCAATCTCCGCGCGCAGCAGGTCTATGCGCGCGGAAAGCTCGTCGACGGAGAGGAGCGACAGGTCGCTGCCGATTTCATGCGCGGTCTTCTTCTGCGGGCGGTCGTCGTCGAAGAGGCTCATGCGGTGCGTTCCTCCTGTTGCTCGTCGGCGGCCTGCGGCTGGGGCAGGGCGCGCGGCGAAAGCTGAAGGCTTTCCGGCGTGGTGAGTGTGCCGGGATTGAGGGTCGTGTAGGTCTCGCGCATTTCGGCCGGCAGGGCGGCGCGGCGGCGGCTGCGGAAGATCGCGTAGGCGGTGATCAGGATATGCGCCCAGCAGGTGACCATGAAGAGCGCATAGGGACCGACGGAGGACATGATGGGGCCGCCGATCGTCGGGCCGATGATCGTGCCGACGCCGTAGAGCAGCAACAGGCCGCCGGACACCTTCACGAAGTCCTCGGGGCTCGCGAAGTCGTTGGCGTGGGAAACGGCGATTGGGTAGAGCGCGTTGGCCATCGCGCCGTAGAGGGCGGTCAGCGCCAGCAGGACGGGCACGGAGGCCGGCTGGAAGATGAAGAGCGCAAGGCCTGCCGCCGCGGCGATGGCCGAGAGCACGGCGAGCACGATGCGCCGGTCCATCCGGTCGGAGATGCGACCGGCGGGAAGCTGCATGACGGCGCCGGCGAAGATGGCGATACTCATCATGAAGGCGATGTTGCTGGAGGAAAGGCCGGCATTGGCCCCGAAGACCGCGCCGAGCGTGCCGAAGGCGCCGTTGGCAAGGCCGATCAGCACGATGCCGACGCAGGCGATGGGCGAGGTGCGGAAGAGGGCGGGGATGTCAAGCTTCACCTGCTTCAGCGGCTGGGGTGAGGCGGCGTTCGAAAGCGTCGTCGGCAGCATGGCGAGGCAGTAGAGGATGCCGGCGACCATGAAGAGCATCGGGGTCGTGACGTCGCCGAGCGCGACGGTCATCTGGCCGCCGACCGTGCCGACCAGCGTGATGGCGATATAGAGCGAGAAGATCAGGCCACGGCTCTCGTTCGTCGCGCGCTCGTTCAGCCAGCTCTCGATGATCATCGACGTGCCGGCGATGGAAAAGCCGGTGACGGCGCGCAGCACGATCCACCAGAAGGGATCGACGATCATGCCCGTCAGCAGCGCGATGATGGCGATCAGCGAGGCGAAGCCGGAGAAGGCACGCACATGGCCAATGCGCTTGACGACGGTGGGCGCCAAAAGGCAGCCGAGCACGAAGCCCGTGGCCCAGGATGTGCCGAGCAGGCCGAGCATCGTCGTCTCATAGCCCTCGAAGGCCCCGCGCATGGGAAGCAGCAGGCCGTGCAGGCCGTTGCCCAGGAAGAGGAAAAGGGTTCCCAGGAGAAGCGCGAAGACGGATAGGAGGTTTTTTCGCATGTGAATTCCGCTTGTTCGCCGATGGGAAAGGAATAGCGCACCTGTTGCCGATTGCCAGATGCAAAGGCGACGTCGGCACGATTTTCACGCCACGCGCTGATCGCTTGGAAAAGTGTCTGAGGTGTGACAGGAAGGGGCCGGAAAGGCCGTCATGACGAAAATCCTCCCTGCGCTTCTCATTGCCGCCATGCTGCTGCATCTCATCCGCCCCATCGGCCTGCCGGGGCTGCGGTGGCGTGCCGATTTCTGGAAGATCGCGGTGGTCGCGATCGGGCTGATGATGCTTACCGTGCTCATCCGGCCCTGAAATGCAAAAGGGCCACCCGAAGGTGGCCCCCATGAGGTCTGGTCCGGCACGGACCCGGGCTTGCGGCCCGAAGGAAGGTGGGTTCAGAGCGAGGGCTGCCCCGCTTTCGTCACCACTTTTCCCATGCCCGCGGCCAAAGCCAAATTCTCACTAGACATCGGATCACCTTCCTTTCTGAACGTTGACGATACAGGAAATGTAGGCGATCCGCGCCGGAGCGCAAGGGCCTTTGCTTATTTCTGCTGGCGGAGAATGTCGACGCCCGGCAGCGGCTTGCCTTCCATCCATTCCAGGAACGCGCCACCGGCGGTCGAGACATAGGTGAAATCGTCGGCAACGCCGGCATGGTTGAGGGCCGCGACCGTATCACCGCCACCGGCGACGGAGACGAGCTTGCCGGCCTTGGTTTCGGCCGCCGCATGCCTGGCGGCGGAGACGGTTGCCGTGTCGAAGGGAGCGATTTCGAAGGCGCCGAGCGGGCCGTTCCAGACCAGCGTCGAGGCGCGCGAGATCCAGGCATTGACCGCCTCGATCGTCTTCGGGCCGACATCGAGCATCATGGCATCGGCGGGAATGGCGTTGACGTCCACCACTTCGTTCTCGGCATTGGCCTTGAACTCGCGGGCGACGACGCCGTCTTCCGGCAGAACGATGGCGCAGGTCGCGGTGGCGGCCTCGATCATGATCTGCTTGGCGGTATCGGCAAGGTCATGCTCGCAGAGCGACTTGCCGACGTCGGTGCCGCGGGCGGCCAGGAACGTGTTCGCCATGCCGCCGCCGATGACCAGCGCGTCGACCTTCTTCACGAGGTTCATGAGGAGGTCGATCTTGGTGGAGACCTTCGCGCCACCGACGATGGCGACGACCGGGCGGGCCGGATTGCCAAGGCCCTTTTCCAGTGCCTCCAGCTCGGCCTGCATGGTGCGGCCGGCATAGGCGGGCAGGAGATGGGCAAGGCCTTCCGTCGAGGAATGGGCGCGGTGAGCGGCCGAGAAGGCGTCGTTGACGTAGATATCGCCATTGGCGGCGAGGGCGGCGGTGAAATCGGGGTTGTTCTTCTCTTCGCCCTTGTGGAAGCGGGTGTTTTCGAGAAGCAGGATATCGCCGTTCGCCATGGCGGCGATGGCGGCGGCGGCCGGCTCGCCGATGCAGTCGGCGGCGAAATGGACCTTGGCGCCCAGCACATCGTTCACGGCGGGCAGGATCTGCTGCAGCGACATGTCGGCGACGACCTCACCCTTCGGGCGGCCGAAATGGGCGAGCAGGACGACCTTGGCGCCCTTCTTCGACAGTTCCAGGATGGTGGGCGCGACGCGCTCGATGCGGGTCGCATCGGTGACCTTGCCGTCCTTGACCGGCACGTTGAGATCGACGCGGACGAGCACGCGCTTGCCGGCGATATCGGTGAGGTTGTCGAGGGTCTTGAAGGTCATGGCACGGCTCCTGAATGTGACGTCTGGTCAAGAAAAAACACCCGGACATCGCTGCCCGGGTGCTTCGTGTTTCCGATTAGATCAGCTTGCCCATCGCAACCGCCGTGTCGGACATGCGGTTCGAGAAGCCCCACTCGTTGTCGTACCAGGAGAGGATGCGAACGAGGTTGCCGTCGAGGACCTTGGTCTGGTCGGCGGCGAAGTTGGACGAGTTGCTGTCGTGGTTGAAGTCGATCGAGACGAGCGGGCCCGTGACGTAGTCGAGGATGCCCTTCAGTTCGCCTTCGGCGGCTGCCTTGATGGCGGCGTTGACTTCTTCGGCAGTGACGTTGCGCTTCGGCACGAACTTCAGGTCGACGACCGAGACGTTCGGGGTCGGCACACGGATGGCCGAACCGTCGAGCTTGCCCTTGAGCTGCGGCAGCACGAGGCCGACGGCCTTGGCGGCGCCGGTCGAGGTCGGGATCATGGACAGGGCTGCGGCGCGGGCGCGATACAGGTCCTTGTGCATGGTGTCGAGCGTCGGCTGGTCACCCGTGTAGGAGTGAACCGTCGTCATGTAGCCCTTCTCGATGCCGAAGGCCTTGTCGAGAACGTAGGCGACCGGTGCAAGGCAGTTCGTCGTGCACGAGGCGTTGGAGATGACGAGGTCGTCCTTGGTCAGCGTGTTGTGGTTGACGCCGTAGACGATGGTCTTGTCGGCGTTGTCGCACGGGGCCGAAACGATGACGCGCTTCGAGCCGTTTGCGAGGTGCGCGGAGGCCTTTTCCTTGGTGGTGAAGAGGCCGGTGCATTCCAGCGCGATGTCGACGTCGCCCCAGGGCAGTTCCTTCGGGTCGCGGATGGCGGTGACGCGGATCGGGCCGCGGCCGACGTCGATGGTGTCGCCGGAAACGGTGACGGTGCCCGGGAACTTGCCGTGGACGGAGTCATAGCGAACGAGATGCGCATTGGTCTCGACCGGGCCGAGGTCGTTGACGGCAACGACCTCGATGTCGGTGCGGCCGGACTCGACGATGGCGCGCAGCACGTTGCGGCCGATGCGGCCAAAACCGTTGATGGCAACTTTCACAGTCATTTCGGGTCTCTCCCTATGGATGAACTTTGCGAGGTGAGGCGCGGCCGGGGAGCCGCGCCCTGGGGCAATCAGGCGAGCTTGGCTTCCGCGGCGGCGACAACGGCCTCCGGCGTGATGCCGAAGTGCTTATAGAGCTCCTTGTACGGGCCGGAGGCGCCGAAGGAGGACATGCCGACGAAGATGCCGTCCGAGCCGATGAAGTGATCCCAGCCCTGGCGGATGCCGGCTTCGACGGCGATCTTGACCGGCGAATTGCCGATGACGGCCTGCTGGTAGGCTTCCGGCTGCTCGGCGAAGAGCTCGACGCAGGGAACCGAGACGACGCGGGTGGAGATGCCCTTGGCCGAGAGGGCCTGCTGGGCCTTGACCGCGATCTCGACTTCCGAGCCGGTGGCGAAGATCGTCACCTGGGCGTCGCTGGCCGAGACGAGATCGTAGGCGCCGCGGGCGCAGAGGTTCTCTTCCTCATATTCCAGGCGAACCGGCATCAGGTTCTGGCGCGTCAGCGCGATGGCGGACGGGCGGTTGTGGCTTTCCAGCGCAAGCTGCCAGCACTCCGCCGTTTCCGTGGCGTCGGCCGGGCGGAAGACGAGCAGGTTCGGGATGGCGCGCAGGGCGGCCATGTGCTCGACCGGCTGGTGCGTCGGGCCGTCTTCGCCAAGACCGATGGAATCGTGCGTCAGGACGTGGATGACGCGGATGCCCATCAGGGCGGCGAGGCGGATCGACGGACGGCAATAGTCCGAGAAGATCAGGAAGCCGCCGGAATAGGGGATGAGACCGCCATGCAGCGCCATGCCGTTCATCGCGGCCGCCATGCCGTGCTCGCGCACGCCGTAGTGGATGTAGCGGCCGGAGAAGTCGGTCGGGGTGATCGACTTGGTCTGGCTGGTCTTGGTGTTGTTGGAGCCGGTCAGGTCGGCGGAGCCGCCGATGGTTTCCGGCAGCACGCCGTTGATGACTTCAAGCGCGTCTTCCGAAGCCTTGCGGGTGGCCGGGTTCGGCTTGGTCTCGGCGAGCTTCTTCTTGTAGGCGGCGATGGCGGAGTCGAGGCTGCCTTCGAGGTCGCCGGCGAAGCGGCGGACGAACTGGGCCTTCTTCTCGGCTTCCGTCTTTTCGAGGCGGGCTTCCCATTCCTTGTGCGCCTTGGTGGAGCGCAGGCCGGCGAGGCGCCAGGCGTCGAGCACGTCGGAGGGAACGACGAAGGCTTCCGATTCCCAGTTCAGCGCCTTGCGGGTGGCGGCGATTTCGTCGGCGCCGAGCGGCGAGCCGTGGACCTTGTGCGTGCCGGCCTTGTTCGGCGCGCCGAAGCCGATGGTCGTCTTGCAGGCGATCAGGGTCGGCTTGTCGGACTTCTGGGCCACCTCGATGGCGGCGGCGATCGCCTCCGGATCATGGCCGTCGACGGCGATGGTGTTCCAGTTCGAGGCGCGGAAGCGGGCGTGCTGGTCGGTCGAGTCGGCGATCGAGATCGGGCCGTCGATCGAGATGTTGTTGTCGTCCCAGAAGACGATGAGCTTGTTGAGCTTCAGGTGGCCGGCAAGCGAGATCGCTTCCTGGCTGATGCCTTCCATGAGGCAGCCGTCACCGGCGATGACATAGGTGAAGTGCTCCATCAGGTCGGAGCCGAATTCGTCGCGCAGCTTGCGCTCGGCAAGCGCCATGCCGACGGCGTTGGCGATGCCCTGGCCGAGCGGACCCGTGGTCGTCTCGATGCCGGCGGCGTGGCCGTATTCCGGATGGCCGGCGGTCTTGGCGCCGAGCTGGCGGAAATTCTTGATCTCGTCGATCGTGATGTCCTCGTAGCCGGTCAAATAGAGCAGCGAGTAGAGGAGCATCGAGCCGTGGCCGGCCGACAGGACGAAGCGGTCGCGGTTCGGCCACGACGGGGTCTTCGGATCGAAGGACAGGAAGCGGGTGAAAAGAACCGTTGCAATGTCTGCTGCGCCCATCGGCAGGCCGGGGTGGCCGGAGTTCGCCTTTTCCACGGCATCCATGGAAAGGAAGCGAATTGCATTCGCCATCCGGTCGTGTTTTTCGCGAGAGATCATGACTGTTCCGTCTTCTTCGGGGTGTCAGGGCCGATGCCGTTCAGGGGGATCGGTTGGAAGCGGGGTGACACATAGCAGGTGCACCGTCGGAGTCAACGAATTCGGCGGTTCCTGCGGCGTTTGCGCGCCGGTTCCACGGACTTTTTCAGCGTTTTCGCATGAATGTGTGCGGTGCCGTTTTCGCCCCTCCCGAAGGCTGATCCACAACGCCGTTCCGGGCCTGCCGCGCCCGGCTGTTGACGCTCGGGCCCGCAGTTGAATACTGTCAAAGCAAGAGAACCGGCGCTGGCGGCGGCGATTCGCGTTTTTTGAGAGTGCCGGTGAAGGCTTTATGACCAACGGGGAAACAGTCAGGGCGGCGATCGAGGAGCTGCGCAAGGCGCTTGCGAGCCTCGACAACGCGCTCGACATGCGCTTCGACAGGGAGCGCGATCACGGCGAGGTGGAGGGCGAAGTGCGGCGGGTCAATGCCGACCGCTCGCGGCTCGCCCAGGAACTCGACCAGTCCGAATTCCGCGCCAACCGCCTGGAGGAGGTGAACCGTGAGGTCTCCCGCCGGCTGGTCACGGCCATGGAAACCATCCGGGCCGTGCTCGACCGCTAATCCCAATAGAAAGTGACGGCATGGCTCAGGTAACGGTACAGATCGACGGCAAGGCCTATCGCATGGCCTGCGAGGAAGGCCAGGAGGCGCATCTCGAGGAGCTTGCCGCCGGCTTCGATCGCTATGTCGGTCACCTGAAGAGTCAGTTCGGCGAGATCGGCGACCTGCGTCTCACCGTCATGGCCGGCATCATGGTGATGGACGAGCTGAACGACGTCACCCGCCGCCTCGAAAAGCTGGAAAAGGAAGCCGAGGCGCTCCGCATGGGCCGGGAAGGCGTGATGGGTGAGGTCTCCCGCAACGAGGAGGCCATCGCGCAGGCGCTGGGTGAACTCACCAGCCAGATCCAGGGCATGGCCGCCAAGCTCAACGGCAAGCCGCCGGCCAACTGATCCGGCCTTTGCGCATTTCCAGGCGCAAACCGCGTCGCGTTTCTGTTGGAAATGCTGCGGGAATTGCCACTGGCGAAAGCGCCGCTTTCATCCTATATATCGGATGCGTTCTGCGCTTCCCGACAGGAACCACAATCCCTGGGGCCATACTCGATCCAAAGGGAGCTGTCCCTGACCCGGCCCGTGGGCTTGGTCACACGGTGCCCACCTACGTTTGTAGGCACCCAGGATCGTAAACCTCCATCGGTCGCCGTGGATCGCACTTTCTTGACATCACCGGCAAAACGAAAAGGCCGCCCCGTGGGGCGGCCTTCGTGTTCGTGACGGGAAACGCTGCGGGTGCTTTACGCCGCGGCCTTCATTTCCTTGTCGATCATGGCGCGCAGGCTGCCGAGGTCCTTGGCGAAGGCGCGGATGCCTTCGGAGAGCTTTTCGGTGGCCATGGCGTCTTCGTTCAGCATCCAGCGGAAGGTCTTCTCGTCGATCTTGACCGGCGAGACCTTGGCGGCCTTTTCCGGCGAGAGCTTGCGCTCAAGCGTGCCCTGGGCGCCGTCGAGTTCTTCCAGCAGGGCCGGGCTGATCGTCAGGCGGTCGCAGCCGGCGAGGGCTTCGATCTCGCCCGTGTTGCGGAAGGAGGCCCCCATGACGATCGTGTTGATGCCGTTGGACTTGTAGTAATCGTAGATCGCGCGGACCGAGAGCACGCCCGGGTCTTCCTCGGCCGTGAAGGTCTTGCCCGATGCCTTGACGTGCCAGTCGAGGATGCGGCCGACGAAGGGCGAGATGAGGAAGACGCCGGCATCGGCGCAGGCGATGGCCTGGGCCTGATTGAAGAGCAGCGTCAGATTGCAGTCGATGCCTTCCTTCTGCAGCACTTCCGCGGCGCGGATGCCTTCCCAGGTGGAGGCGAGCTTGATGAGGATGCGGTCGCGGGAAATGCCGCGGGCGTCATAGGCCTTCACGATCTCGCGGGCCTTGGCGATGGAGGCTTCGGTGTCGAAGGAGAGGTCTGCATCGACTTCGGTCGAGACGCGGCCGGGCACGAGTTCGGCCAGGGCAGCGCCGACGGAGATGGCGAGCCGGTCGCCGACGGCGTTCACGACGCCTTCGCGATTGCCGCCCTGGGACTGGCCCCAGCGGATGGCTTCGGCCACCGCGTCCGCAAAGGCCGGCGTGCCGAGCGCCTTCAGGACGATGGTGGGGTTGGTCGTGCAATCGACCGGCTTCAGGCGGCGGACAGCTTCGATATCGCCGGTATCGGCGACCACGGTCGTCATCGCGCGCAGTTGTTCAAGCTTGGACGTCATATCCGAAATCCCGAATGTTGTTGCCGGGCGGCGTTTCTGGAAACGCCAGGCCCTCCTCCATTGTTCCCGTGAAAGCGCATGCACGACCGTGCTTCCGTTTCGGCCGTCCATGCGTTGGCACGCTCCACCCGCCGGCAGAATGCCGCCAGCAGATATGGGCGGACTATTGGTGGGTTCCCGGGCGAAAGTCAAGCACTTTTGCTTAATCTTCTGAACATATGTCGCATTCTTCCCGAGGTGTGCTAAGGTGCGCCGGACGAGAGCGGACAGAGGGAGGCGACGTGGCAAGGCTTCGGCGCGACACACACACGGCCTATTCGGAATCGGCGGCGCTGCGGCTGCGGGCGGCCTGGCTCTATTACAATCAGGGCCTCACCCAGAAGGATGTGGCGGAGAAGATCGGCGTCAGCCGCACCACGGTCATCCGTATGCTCGACGAGGCGTTGAAGCGCTCCGAGGTGCAGATCTGGATCAACGAGGGCATTGCCGATTGCGTCGAACTCGCCGTGCGACTGGAAAAGGCCTACGGGCTGGACGAGGCGGTGGTGGTGCCGGCGGCGAACAGCGCGGAGGCGACCGCCAAGAGTGTAGGCCTCGCGCTCGGCCAGTTCCTCACTGAGGCGATCCCGGACGACTGCACGGTCGGCGTCGGCTGGGGGCGCACATTGACGGCCTCGCTCGCCAGCTTCCGCCCGGCACGGCGCGAGCGCGTCAAGGTCGTGTCGCTGCTCGGCGGCGTGGTGGAGGCGCACCATATCAACCCCATCGAATATACCTGGCAGCTTGCGAGCCAGCTCGGCGCGGAATGCTACCTGTTCCTCGCGCCGCTGCTGGTCGACAGCGGTGAGACCAAGCGCAGCCTTATCGAGAAATGCGGCCTGAAGACGCTGTTCGACCTCGCCGAGAACATGGATATCGCCGTGGTGAGCTGCGGCGATATCGGCCCGCGGGCAAGCTCGCTGTCACGCGATTTCATCGCGCGCGATGAGCTTGAGGAACTGATCGCCGCCGGCTGCGTGTGCGATACGATGTGCAATTTCCTCGACGCCGAGGGCCGCACCATCGACCATCCGATCCGCCACCGCGTCATGTCCATCGACCTCGATACGGTGAAGAAGGCGCGCCATATCGTGCTGGTCTCCGGCGGTGCGCATCGGGCGCCGGCCATCCGCGCCACGATCCGCCGCGTCGGCTGCAACACGCTGATCACCGACGAAGGGGCGGCGCTGGCCATGCTGCGGCTCGCGGAAGGCGCCGCCTAGAGCAGATCGAGCCGCACGGCGCGGGCGATCGCGCCGACGATGTTGCGGGCGCCGAGTTTTTCGACGGCGCTGCGCAGGATGCCGTTCACGCATGCCGTGGTCAGGTCTATGTCGAGCACGATATCGGCCGGCGTCCTGCCGTTGGCGGCGAGGGTGAGGCAGCGTTTCTCGATTTCGGTCAGTTCGGGCAAGGGGGAAGAGGCATTTTCCGGGGGCATCATGCGCCCGGCTTAAGGGGCCGTGCGCGGTGGCGAAAGTGCAAGCTGTTCCGATGCTTAACGGCAGGCCGCCGCTTTTTGCCGCGCTGTGCCATTCCGGCACAGGGGCCTGTCGTGTCGCAAAGCGGGGCGGATTTGCCTTCCGGCGCTGCTAGCTGTTAAGCGGGAGCAGACAAGCTGGAGCGACCCGTGACGACCCACACGACCCACACGACCCCCAAGGAACAAAAGGCGGCGATCCGCAACGAGCGGCTGGCGTTGCGCGATGCGATGACGCCCGAGGTACGCATCGAGGGCAGCCTCGCCATGGTCGAGCTTGCGGGCGACCGCATCGCATTCGACCCCGGAACGGTGATTTCCGGTTTCTGGCCGATCCGCTCGGAGGCGGATATCCGGCCGCTGATGGCGCATCTGCGCAGCCGCGGCGCGCGGCTCTGCCTGCCGGTGGTGCTCGACCGCGAGACCATCGTGTTTCGTGAACTCGTCGGCGGCGCGCCCGTGGTGAAGACCGGCTTCGGCACGACGGGGCCGGGACCGGAGGCGGCGGTGCTCGACCCGGATATCCTGCTCGTGCCGCTTTCCGCCTTCGACCGGACCGGGCATCGCATCGGCTATGGCGCGGGCCATTACGACCGGGCGATCGACCGCCTCAAGGCGAAAGGCCGCGTGCCGAAGCTCATCGGCATTGCGTTCGACTGCCAGGAAGTGGCATCAGTACCCGCCGAGCCGCATGACGTGCCACTGGATGGCATTCTCACGGAGAGCGGCCTCAGCATGTTCCAACAGGTTTCATAAGGCAGATCGATGCGTTTTCTCTTTCTCGGCGACATGGTGGGCAAGACCGGACGGACGGCCGTCTGGGAGCGCCTGCCGGGCTTGATCCATGATTTCAAGCTGGATTTCGTCGTCGTCAACGGGGAGAACGCGGCCGGCGGTTTCGGCATCACGGAGGATATCTTCCTCGAGACGGTCAATGCCGGGGCGGATGTGGTGACGACGGGCAATCATGTCTGGGACCAGAAGGAGGCCGTCGGCTTCGCCGGTCGGCACGACCAGTTCCTGCGTCCCGCCAACTATCCGGCCGGCACGCCGGGCCGCGGTGCCAATCTTTTCATCGCCCGCAACGGTGCGCGCGTGCTGGTCGCCAACATCATGGGCCGCGTCTTCATGCATCCCGAGCTGGATGACCCCTTCACGGCGGGGGAAGCGATCCTCGCTTCCTGCCCGCTCGGCGAGCAGGCCGATGCGATCATCTTCGATTTCCACGCGGAGGCGACGAGCGAGAAGCAGTGCTTCGGTCATTTCGTCGACGGGCGCGCCAGCGTCGTCGTCGGCACGCATACCCATGTGCCGACCGCCGACTGCCAGATCCTCAACGGCGGCACGGCCTACATGTCCGATGCCGGCATGTGCGGCGACTACGATTCCTCGCTCGGCATGGACAAGGAGGAGCCGCTGAACCGCTTCATCTCGAAAATGCCGAAGGGACGTTTCGAGGCGGCGTCCGGTCCCGCCACGATCTGCGGCATGGCGGCCGAGATTTCCGACCGCACGGGGCTTGCCGAGAAGGTGGCGCCGCTCCGCCTCGGCCCGCGCCTCGCCGAAACGGTGCCGGATTTCTGGCGCTGAGTTTAGCGTCGCGGGCCGTTGCTTGCCGAAATGCCGAGGGGTTCGTATTCTCCGGGCATTCGATACCGGAGCCTTGCGATGCTGCGTCTTCTGCCTGCCGTGCCCGTCCTTTTGCTTTCCTGCAGCGTGGCCCTTGCCAGCGGCGCGCCGACGCCCGGTGAGCCGGCGGTGGAATCCAGCCAGCCGCGAGAGACGGCCAAGCAGCCGGTGGCCAAGGCCCCGGCGCGGGGCCTCGGCGTCTCGGACGAGTTCATCATGCCGTCCGGCAATATTGGCTGCATCTATATTCCGGAGGGCGGCACGGACGTCTATCAGCCGGAGGACGGCGGGCCGGAGCTTTCCTGCGACCGGATCGAGCCGAAATATGTACGCGCCATTCTCGGCCGCAGCGGCAAGGGCAGGGTGCTTTCCGATATCGGCGACCAGGGCTGCTGCAGCGCGCAAAAGACCCTCGACTACGGTGACGTCTGGCGCGGCGGTCCCTTCACCTGTTACTCCGAGCGCACGGGATTGACCTGCGAGCGCGACGACGGCCACTCGTTCCTGCTCAGCCGCGCCCGCGTGAAGGCGGATTGAAACGGCCCTGTCGCTTTGTTCGCCGGGACTGCTGGACGCGCGGCGACAATGAAATTATAAGGCGGCATTCCAAAAATCGGGGCAGCAGGCCGGCGCTTCACCGCGGTCGTCATGTCCCGCTCAGCGACCGGCGACCGAAACAAGGGCGCCAAACTCAGACAGGGGTGCCATGGCTGGCCATTCACAGTTCAAGAATATCATGCATCGCAAGGGTCGGCAGGATGCCGTGCGATCGAAAATGTTTTCCAAGCTTGCCCGTGAAATCACGGTTGCGGCGAAGACTGGTCTGCCTGACCCGGCCATGAACGCCCGCCTGCGTCTGGCGATCCAGAACGCCAAGGCGCAGTCCATGCCCAAGGATAACATCGAGCGCGCCATCAAGAAGGCCTCCGGTGCGGACAGCGAGAACTACGAGGAAGTCCGCTACGAGGGCTACGGCCCGGGCGGCGTCGCCGTCATCGTCGAGGCGCTGACCGACAACCGCAACCGCACCGCCTCCTCCGTCCGCTCGACCTTCTCGAAGGCCGGCGGGGCGCTGGGCGAAACCGGCTCGGTTTCCTTCTCCTTCGACCGCGTGGGCGAGATCACCTACAAGCTGGCCGCCGGCAGTGCCGACGCCGTCATGGAAGCGGCCATCGAGGCCGGCGCCGAGGACGTGACGACGGACGAGGACGGCCACACGATCATCTGCGGCTTCGAGGATATCGGCGACGTTTCCAAGGCGCTGGAAGACACGCTCGGCGAAGCCGAGACGGTCAAGGCGATCTGGAGGGCGCAGAACACCGTGCCGGTCGACGAGGAAAAGGCGCAGTCGCTGATGAAGCTCATCGATACGCTGGAAGACGACGACGACGTGCAGAACGTCTATTCGAACTTCGAGGTTTCCGACGAGGTCATGGCCAAGCTTTCGGCCTGATCGACGAGATCATACATTGCGAGAAGGCCGGGCGCCGCAAGGCCCCGGCCTTTTTCGTCATGCCGCCCTGGCGAGCGCCTGCTGCGCTCCGGCGAAGAGCCGCAGGGATTTCACGCGCGCTTCCATGTCGAAGATCGGCATGGAGACGATCAGTTCGTCCGCCTTGGTGAGGGCGAGGAAATCGGCGATGCGGCGTTCGATCTTCTCCGGCCCGCCGACGACGGCATATTGCAGCGTGTGCTCCACCATGATGCGCTCCTGGTCGCTCCAGAGGCTATCCATGCTGTTGACCGGCGGCGGGAAGGCGTCCGGCGCGCCGCGGCGCAGGCGCACGAAGGATTGCTGCATGGAGGTGAAGAGGTGGTCGGCTTCCGCGTCCGTATTGGCGGCCGCGCCCATCACGCCCACCATGGCATGCGGCCTGTCGAGATATTGCGACGGCTCGAAGCGCTCGCGATAGATTTCCAGCGCCGTCAGCAGCATGTCCGGCGCGAAATGCGAGGCGAAGGCGAAGGGCAGGCCGAGCATGCCGGCCAGATGCGCAGAATAATGGCTGGAACCGAGCAGCCAGACCGGCACGTAGCTGTTTGCGCCCGGCACGGCGATGACCTTCTGGTCCGGTGCCGGCGGCCCCATGAACTGCATCAGCTCGATGACGTCCTGCGGGAAATTGTTGGCAGCGCTGTCGAGATTGCGGCGCAGCGCCTGTGCGGTGCGCATATCGGTGCCCGGCGCGCGGCCGAGGCCGAGGTCGATGCGGTCAGGAAAGAGGGCGGCAAGGGTGCCGAACTGTTCGGCGATGACGAGCGGTGAATGGTTCGGCAGCATGATGCCCCCGGAGCCGACGCGGATTTTCTCCGTGCCGGCCGCGACATGCTGGATGACGAGGGAGGTGGCGGCGCTGGCGATGCCGCGCATGCCGTGATGCTCGGCGAGCCAGAAGCGCTTGTAGCCATGCGCCTCGGCTTCCTGCGCCAGACGGCGGGAATTTGCCAGCGACTGGGCGACGGTGCCGCCTTCGATGACCGGGGACAGATCGAGGATGGAGAAGGGCACCATGGGAGCGGCCTCTTGTAAGAGAATTTGATTGCTTCCCCATGTAGGTTCAGTTTTCTCAAATCCAAGCGACGATTTCCGGGAATTCGCAAAGCATTGCTTTGTTTTTGTTTTGTTCACATTTCGCTGGCAGGGTCGGCCTGACGGGATTAGGGTTTGGACATGCAGGAAACGATTCGCATCATCGGCATCGATCCGGGGCTTCGCCGCACCGGCTGGGGTATCATCGAGACGCTCGGCAACTCGCTGCGCTTCGTTGCCTCGGGCACCGTGACCTCCGATGGCGACATGGACCTTGCCTCGCGTCTTTGTCAGTTGCATGACGGGCTTGCCGAGATCGTGCACAGCTACCAGCCCCATGAAGCCGCCGTCGAGCAGACCTTCGTCAACAAGGATGCGACCGCGACCCTGAAGCTCGGACAGGCGCGCGGCATCGCCATGCTGGTGCCGGCCCGCGCGGGCCTGCGCGTCGCCGAATATGCGCCGAATGCCGTGAAGAAGGCGGTCATCGGCGTCGGCCATGGCGAGAAGCAGCAGATCCACATGATGCTGAAGGTGTTGATGCCGAAAGCCACCTTCGTGGGTAACGACGCGGCCGACGCGCTCGCCATCGCCATTTGCCATGCGCATAACCGGCAGGGCCTTTCCGGCCGCCTCGCCAAGCTCGCGGGCTGATTTGTTCTTGACTTGTTCCGGTTGCGGCGATAAGTAATACCGCAGAGGTATTACCATGCGTGTGACGGAAAAGGGTCAGGTGACGATCCCCAAGGATATCCGCGACCGGCTCGCCATCGAGCCCGGCTCCGAGGTGGATTTCGTTGTTTCCAAAGACGGTGTGATGCTGGTCAAGGTCGGTGACGGCAGGGCCGAGTTCGAGGATTTCGATGCCTGGGCGGCCAGCGTTCAAGGCACATGGGATTTGGACGGCATGACGCCTGACGAGTATTTCGAATGGCTGCGGGGGCCGCGCGATGACCTCAACCCTCGTTGATACAAATGTTCTCATCGACATTCTTGGACCGGACCGGCCGCAGCGGGCCTGGTCGCTGGCGGCGCTGAAGCGCTGCGCACAGGAGGGAGAGCTGGTGCTCCATCCCGTTGTCTGGTCGGAACTTGCGACGTCGCCGCTCAGCGAACTGGAATTGAACCTCGCCTTCGGCTGGCTACGCATGCGCAGGGAATCCGTTTCATATGAGGCGGCCTTCGCAGCCGGCAAGGCGCATTATGCCTATCGTCGGGCGGGTGGTCTGCGCGAGCGTACGTTGCCGGACTTTCTGGTCGGTGCCCATGCTGCGGTCCGTTCTCACCGGCTCCTTACGCGGGACGTGGCGCGCTACCGTTCCTACTTCCCCGCGCTCGACATCATCTCCCCCGAAACCCATCCCTGACGGACCCACCCATGATCGGCAAACTCAAAGGCACCATCGACGAGATCGGCGAGGATCATGTCGTCCTCGACGTGCACGGCGTCGGCTATGTCGCCCATTGCTCGGCGCGCACGCTCGGCAAGCTCGGCTCGGTCGGGGAGGCGGCAGTGCTGTTCATCGAGACCTATGTGCGGGAGGACCAGTTCCGCCTCTTCGGCTTCCTGACCGCGCTGGAGCGGGAATGGTTCCGGCTGCTGCAGAGCGTGCAGGGCGTCGGCTCCAAGGTGGCGCTGGCGGTGCTGTCCACGCTGACGCCGGGAGAGCTGGCGAACGCGATTGCGCTGCAGGACAAGACGGCGGTGTCTCGTGCGCCGGGCGTCGGGCCGAAGGTCGCTGTGCGCATCATCACGGAACTGCGCAACAAGGCTCCGGCCTTTGCCGGCGAGGCCTCGGCCACGATTGGCCTTAAGCAGGAGATCGGCGAAGGCGTCGCTTCGGCGCCGGTCGCCGACGCCGTCTCGGCGCTCACCAATCTCGGTTACTCGCGCGATCAGGCGGCCAATGCCGTCGCGGCGGCGCTCAAGAATGGCGGGGAGGGCGCAGACAGCGCCAAGCTCATCCGCCTCGGGCTCAAGGAATTGTCGCGGTGATGCGGTTGCCTTCCACCGTGGACAATGGGATTAGGGCTCAATGAGCGACGAGACGAGACTGCTTTCGCCGGACAAGCGCGGCGAGGATATCGACACGGCCCTGCGTCCGCAGACGCTGGACGACTTCACCGGCCAGGCGGAGGCGCGCGCAAACCTGAAGATCTTCATCGAGGCGGCAAAGAACCGCGGCGAGGCGCTGGACCATGTGCTCTTCGTCGGCCCGCCCGGCCTCGGCAAGACGACGCTCGCCCAGATCATGGCCAAGGAGCTCGGCGTCAATTTTCGCTCGACCTCCGGTCCGGTCATCGCGAAAGCCGGCGACCTTGCCGCGCTGCTCACCAATCTCGAAGAGTGCGATGTGCTCTTCATCGACGAAATCCACCGGCTCAATCCGGCCGTCGAGGAAATCCTCTATCCGGCCATGGAGGATTTCCAGCTCGATCTCATCATCGGTGAGGGCCCGGCTGCGCGCTCGGTGAAGATCGACCTGTCGAAATTCACCCTCGTCGCCGCCACCACGCGCCTTGGCCTTCTGACGACGCCGCTGCGCGATCGTTTCGGCATTCCGGTGCGGCTCAATTTCTACACCGTCGAGGAACTGGAATCGATCGTGCGCCGCGGCGCGCGGCTGATGGGCCTCGGCATGACGGACGAGGGCGCGCGCGAGATCGCCCGGCGCGCCCGCGGCACGCCGCGCATCGCCGGCCGTCTCCTGCGCCGCGTGCGCGACTTCGCGGAAGTGGCGCGCGCGGAGGCGGTGACGCAGAAGATCGCAGACGAGGCGCTGACGCGGCTTCTCGTCGACAATATGGGCCTCGACCAGCTCGACCGGCGCTACCTCTCGATGATCGCGCACAATTTCGGCGGCGGTCCTGTCGGCATCGAGACGATCGCGGCGGGGCTTTCCGAGCCGCGCGACGCGATCGAGGACATCATCGAGCCCTACATGATCCAGCAGGGCTTCATCCAGCGTACGCCGCGCGGGCGCGTCTTGACCGCCAATGCCTGGAAGCATCTCGGCCTCACGCCGCCGAAGGATATCGAGGCGACGCAGTTCCGGCTGTTCTCCGAGGAGGATTGAGGGGTGGGCGCGGTTTTTTCGCGGAGTGCTGGCACATGCGAATGGTGCCGGCACCTTCAAATTGAATCCTGCTTAATTAGCTCTCTATTCTTTAGTTAATCATGATTAGGCCGTGAACCAGCCGGGTTTTGGACCGATTGGCCGCCTATTGCAGCCCCGGGCGGATGGGCTGGCGAAGCGTCACACGCTTCCAGGGAGAGTATTGCGTTTGTCTCTGTTTGTCTCGACGGCGTCTTGCGCCGCCGAAGGTGCTCGCGTGCATTTTCGTGCTGCGTGGATGTGTGAGCTTCGCATAACCGAAAGGCACTGAAATGGGACTCATGCACCTGATCAACACGCTAAGCCTGGACCCGGTCGCGGCCATCAGGACCGGCTTGCGCATCATTCACTTCATCGGCCTCGCGCTCGGCCTCGGCGCGGCGACCGTTCTCGACCTGATGATCTTCAGGTTCTTCCTCAACGGCAAGGTGACATCGGAGCGATGGGCGATCTTCGATTTCGGCTCCAAGATCGTCAATGCCGGCCTCCTTCTCCTGTGGATCACGGGCTTCGGCTTCCTTGCCTATTACGGCGCGTTCGAGCCGATAAAATTCGGCAATGAAAAAGTCTGGGCGAAGATGCTGATCGTCCTGATCCTCACGATCAACGGCCTCTTCATCCATGCGGTCATCCTGCCGAAGGTCAAGGCGCAGATCGGCCGGTCCCTGCTGGCGGGCATGTCGACGCGCCAGAAGAGCGTGCTGCTGACGTCCGGCGCGATCTCGGCCACCTCCTGGTATGTGCCGCTTCTGCTCGGCGCTCTGCCGCAACTCAACTTCGTCGTGCCGATGACCACGATCCTGCTTGCCTATGCGCTCATCCTCGCGCTCGTCGCGGCGGTGTCGCATGGCGTTCTTCTCGTGGTTCCGAATGGCTCCGGCGACGGTGTGTCGGCGCGGGGTCCTCTCATGGGGCAAGCCATCGCGGCATGATCCGCTCCATCGGATGACGCAGGAGGCCCGGTTTGCGCCGGGCCTCTTTCGTTACGGCCGGAGACATCGCCTTTGCGGATCGGGCGCGAACCCTGTAATGGCCGTCGGCAGGCATCTTGATCGAGGGCACCCATGTCAGGCACGACTTTTTCGATTTGCGGCGAACTGAAGGAAGCGGGGCACGAACTCGTCCAGCGGGTCTATTACGAGGACACG
Source organism: Shinella zoogloeoides (assembly GCF_022682305.1). Taxonomy (NCBI): domain Bacteria; kingdom Pseudomonadati; phylum Pseudomonadota; class Alphaproteobacteria; order Hyphomicrobiales; family Rhizobiaceae; genus Shinella; species Shinella zoogloeoides. The sequence continues at coordinate 2,848,784 of NZ_CP093528.1, read as the reverse complement.
GACTTTTCCGGCGCCGTCTATCACGCCCGCTACCTGCATTTCATGGAGCGTGCCCGCACGGATTACCTGCGCTGCCTCGGTGTCGAGCAATCCACCCTGTTCGATAGCGATGCCGAGGGCCTGGCCTTCGTCGTGCATCGCATGGAGATCGACTTCAAGTCTCCTGCGCGCATGGACGATATCCTGACGATCCGCACCGTCACGGAAAAGGCCGGCGGGGCGAAGATGGTGCTGCAGCAGGTCGTGGAGCGCGAGGGCGCGCCGCTGATCGCGGCCAAGGTGGTGATCGCCGTGGTGAACCGGCAGGGCCGGCCGCGCCGGCTGCCCGAGGCGCTGGCCGCGCGTTTCCTTGCCAAAGGTCGGGAAATCCCCGACGCATAGCGGCGGTAACGGTCCCTTAACCATAATGATGTCTTACTCGGCCGGTCAGAGGGGATTTGTGCACTGCACGTCATCCTTTAACCAAAATTGCCGTGAAGAAGGCAGGTTGTAAGCGTTTGACCGGCATGGCGGCCGGCGGCATCAACCGGACATTCTTGACGGGCTGCGAAGCGGTTGCGGATCTCGATCCCTGCCTGTGACGCACGCTTTGTGAATGCCGATGCGATATCCACCTCCCAGGAGACCGCAAAGGCGTGAATGGAACCCGGTTCGAGCCGCAAAGGCCCGTGCCGGGTGTTTGGATTCGGGGACATAGGTCTATGGAACAAGTGGGTTTGGAAGCGGCAGGCAGCGTGACCCTTTGGGGTCTGTTCATGCAGGCCGGATTCGTCGTGAAGCTGGTCATGCTCGGCCTGATCGCCGCGTCGGTATGGACCTGGGCCATCGTCGTCGACAAGACGGTGACTTATGGCAAGGCGCGCCGCCAGCTCGACAGCTTCGAGCAGGTCTTCTGGTCTGGCCAGTCGCTGGAGGAGCTTTACCGCACGCTCTCCGACCGGCAGACCTCCGGCATGAGCGCCATCTTCGTGGCGGCGATGCGGGAATGGAAGAAGAGTTTCGAGCGCGGGGCGCGATCGCCCATCGGCTTGCAGATGCGTATCGACCGGGCGATGGACGTGACCCTGTCGCGTGAATCCGAAACGCTGGAAGCGCGCCTCGGCTCGCTCGCCACCATCGGCTCGGCCGCGCCCTTCGTCGGCCTCTTCGGCACGGTCGTCGGCATCATGACCTCGTTCCAGGCCATCGCCGGTTCCAAGCAGACGAGCCTTGCGGTTGTCGCGCCCGGTATCGCCGAAGCGCTTCTGGCGACGGCCATCGGCCTTCTCGCCGCAATTCCGGCGGTTATTGCCTACAACAAGTTCTCCGCCGACGCCGGCAAGCTGACGGCGCGCATGGAAGGCTTCGCGGACGAGTTCTCGGCCATCCTCTCGCGCCAGATCGACGAGAAGCTGCAGCCGCGCGCCGCGGCGCAGTAACGCGGCATCAATATTTTCCGCAGTTCCGAACGCAAAACCGCTTCACACTTTTGCTGGAACTGCTTGAGACGGAGACGACGCCATGGGCATGTCAGTCGGAGCAAAGAATTCGGGCGGTGGCCGCCGTCGCCGCGGCGGCAAGAAGGCCCCTATGAGCGAGATCAACGTGACGCCGTTCGTTGACGTCATGCTGGTGCTGCTCATCATCTTCATGGTGGCCGCACCGCTGATGACGGTCGGCGTGCCGATCGATCTGCCGAAGACGCAGGCCAAGGCCCTCAACGCCGATACGCAGCCGATCACCGTCTCGGTCAAGGCCGACGGGCAGGTGTTTCTGCAGGAAACGCCGATCCCGGTCGAGGAGATCGCCGCCAAACTGCAGGCCGTGGCGACTACCGGCTATACCGAGCGCGTCTTCGTGCGTGGCGACGGCAATGCGCCCTATGGCGTGATCGCCGACGTCATGTCGCGCATCCAGGGTGGCGGCTTCACCAATATCGGCCTCGTCACCGAGCAGAAACCGGATAATTGATCGCACGCCATGAAGGGCAGCCTCGCCACATCCGCCGTGCTCCACACCCTGGTTCTCACCTGGGCGCTGGTTTCGCTCGGCAGCCCTGAGAGCTTCGATGTCGCAAACGTCGAGGCGCTGCCGGTCGACGTCGTGTCGATCGAGGAGTTGACGCAGCTCCAGCAGGGCGACAAGAAAGCCGATTTGAAGGAAAAGGCCGCGCCGACGCCGACCAAGAAGCAGACGCCGGTCGAGAATGCGGAAAATGCCGGCGAGAACGATATCGACCTGAAGAAGCTGCCGACGCCGGAGGCAAAGCCGCGCGACGTCGAGACGGCGGCCTCACCGCAAAAGGCGGAGAAGGTCGTCCAGACGCCCGACAGCAAGCCCGAAGAGATAAAGCAGCAAGAGCCGGCGAGCGAACCCTCGACCGAGGTCGCCGCCGCTGCCGAGGCCAAGCAGGACGTCAAGCCGGACCCGAAGCCCGACGCCAAGCCCGCCGAGGAAAAGCCGGCCGAGACCCCGGACGCCGAGGCGCTGCCGGACAAGGTGCCGCTTCCCGAGATGAAGCCGAAGGTCGAGGCGAAGAAGACCGAGACCGCCGAGAAGCCAACTGAAAAGAAGGTGGAGACGGCCAAGGCCGAGACCGCCAAGACGCCGGACCGCAAGAAGGACCAGAAGAAGAAGCAGGAGAAGGCGACGTCGATGAACGACAGCGACTTCAACGCCGACGAGATCTCCGCGCTTCTCAACAAGGAAAAGGCTGCCGGCGGCGGCGCCAAGCGTTCGCAGGAACAGGCGGCGCTCGGCGTTTCGAAGCCGTCCAACGGCAGCAAGCTCTCGCTCAGCGAGATGGACGCATTGCGCGGCCAGATCCAGAACAACTGGTCGATCATCCCCGGCCTTGCCGATGCCGCCGACGTGCGCATCCAGGTCAAGATGCAGCTCGACCAGAACGGCGACATCATCGGCGAGCCGGAAGTGACGGCGACGGGCGGCTCGGAAGCCGCGCGCCGGGCGCTGGCCGGCGGTGCACGCCGCGCCATCATGAAATCGCGGCCCTTCAAGGGGCTGCCGCCTGAGAAATATGACGCCTGGAGCGAAGTCGTCGTGAACTTCGACCCCAGCCAAATGATGTAAGAACTAGGAAGGCCTAGATAGATGTTCAGACGCAATCTCCTCCGTTTGCTGGTCGTGCTGACCGGCCTCGCGGCCTCCCTGCCGCAGGCCTGGGCGCTTGTGGAAATCAACATCAACAAGGGTAACGTCGAGCCGTTGCCGATCGCGGTGACGGACTTCGTTGCCGGCGGCGACCTCGGCCAGCGCATCTCCGAGGTCATCGCGGCGGACCTGAAGCGGTCCGGCCTCTTTGCCCCGGTCAACAAGCAGGCCTTCATCGAGAAGATCTCGAACCCGGACCAGCCGCCGCGCTTCGACGACTGGAAGGTCATCAACGCGCAGGCCCTCGTCACCGGCCGCGTGACGCAGGAGGGCGACGGCCGCCTTCGTGCCGAGTTCCGCCTGTGGGACACCTTCGCCGGCCAGCAGCTCACCGGCCAGCAGTTCTACACGCAGCCGGAAAACTGGCGCCGCGTCGCCCATATCATCGCTGACGCGATCTATGAGCGCCTAACCGGCGAAAAGGGCTACTTCGACACCCGCGTCGTCTATGTCGCCGAAAGCGGCCCGAAGACGGCCCGCAAGCGCCAGCTCGCCATCATGGACCAGGACGGCTTCAACGCCCGCGCGCTGACGAATTCCAACGAGCTCGTCCTGACGCCGCGCTTCTCGCCGAACCGCCAGGAAATCACCTACATGTCCTTCGAGGGCAACCAGCCGCGCGTCTACCTGCTCCAGCTCGAGACGGGGCAGCGCGAGGTCGTCGGCGACTTCCCGGGCATGACCTTCTCGCCGCGCTTCTCGCCGGATGGCCAGAAGGTCATCATGAGCCTCCAGCAGGAAGGCAACGCCAATATCTACACGATGGACCTGCGCTCGCGCACCACGACGCGGCTCACCTCGACCGCGGCCATCGACACCGCGCCTTCCTATGCGCCGGACGGCACGCAGATCGTCTTCGAAAGCGACCGGGGCGGCAAGCCGCAGCTCTACGTGATGGGTGCCGACGGTTCCGGCCAGCGCCGTATCTCCTTCGGCGACGGCTCCTATTCCACGCCGGTCTGGTCCCCGCGCGGCGACCTCATCGCCTTCACCAAGCAGTCGGGCGGCAAGTTCTCCATCGGTGTGATGAAGCCGGACGGCTCGGGCGAGCGTATCCTGACCACCGGCTTCCACAACGAGGGGCCGACCTGGGCGCCGAACGGCCGCGTGCTGATGTTCTTCCGCCAGGCCGCCGGTTCGGGTGGTCCGCAGATCTACTCGATCGACCTTTCCGGCTACAACGAGCAGCTCGTCCAGACGAAGGGCTTCGCGTCCGACCCGGCCTGGTCGCCGCTTCTGGAATAGCAGCCATTCCGATATGAGGCGTGCCTGCCGCGTTCTTGCCGCAAAGTCCTGTAAGTCAGGCGGCGGTGAGGCGCGGCAGACGCGTCTTCAGGCGATTCCGGCAAAAGCGCGCAGCAGCTTGGCCTTCGGAAACGCGACAGTGAATTGAGAATGCGAGGGGCCGGGGACGGTCTTACAAGCAATCGTTAACCATACTCGTTGAACAGGGATTAACCGAGCGCGGTTACAGTCTGGCAACCCTGATTGAAACCCGCGATTCAACGAACTTGACGCAAGACCTGATGCAAGGAGACCGGCTCATGAGCCGCATTCAGACCCCGGCCGCTGGCCGCATGCAGACCATCGCCCGCAACCCGGCCGTCATCGCGCTTGTCATGACGCTCGCGCTGGCAGGCTGCGCTTCCAAGAAGAACCTGCCGAACAGCGCCGGCGACCTCGGCCTCAACGGCGGCGGCGCAGGCGCCGCGACGCCCGGCTCGCCGCAGGACTTCACCGTCAATGTCGGCGACCGCATCTTCTTCGACACCGACTCCACCTCGATCCGTGCCGATGCCGCCGCGACGCTCGACCGCCAGGCCCAGTGGCTGCAGCGCTACCCGAACTTCGCGATCACGATCGAAGGCCATGCCGACGAGCGCGGCACGCGTGAATACAACCTCGCGCTCGGCGCGCGCCGTGCGGCATCCACCCGCCAGTACCTTGCTTCGCGCGGCGTGCCGGCAGCCCGCATGAAGACCATCTCCTTCGGCAAGGAAAAGCCGGTCGCCGTCTGCGACGACATTTCCTGCTGGTCGCAGAACCGCCGCGCCGTCACCGTTCTCGGTGGCGCGGGCATGTAATTCCGCCCTTCGGGACGGGATGGAAGGCGGCCTTTCGGCCGCCTTTCTTTTTTCAACACACTTTGGCCGAACTCCGTTGCTTTTTGAGAGTATTTGGAAAACTCTTCGGCGGCGCTTCGGCGCGCAATTTGGACCAACAGGACGAAGATAGATGAAGAAACTTGTCGCGGCAGGCGTTCTCAGTCTCGCAGCGGTGGCGGGCACCGTCGGACCGCTCAGCGCATCGCCGCTCACGGCACTGACGAGCGCTTTCCTTCCAGCCAAGCAGGAACGGGCGGGCGACCGCGACGTTGTGCTGGCCCAGGCCATGGACCCGCGGGTCGGCCAGCTCGAGGAGCAGATCCGCACCCTCAACGGCCGCATCGAGGAGATGAGCTACCAGCTTCTCCAGATGCAGGAGCAGATCCGCAAGGCTCAGGAAGACAACGAGTATCGCTTCCAGGACCTCGAAAGCGGAAAGGGCGGCGCGAAGGGCAAGAGCGGTGCGCTCGAAAAGCCTCTCGATAGCGGCGCCGCCACCCAGCAGACCGCATCCAACACGGTTCCGGCGGACGATGTCGCCGGAACCGACCCCCTCGCCACGCCGGACGGCGGTGGCGCCCAGCCGCAGGAACTCGGCTCGATCAAGTTCGACGAGAACGGCAATCCGATCGGCGCGGACGCCAATCCGGACCTGAACAACCAGAGCGCCGCGCTGCCCGGCGTCGACGGCGGCCAGCCACAGGCCTCGGGATCCGCGACCGCCTCCCTCGACAATCCCGACGACCTCTACCAGACCGCCTACGGCCATGTGCTGACGGGCGACTACCAGCTCGCCGAACGTGAATTCCGCGATTACCTCGATATTTTCCCGAGCAGCGAGAAGGCGGCGGACGCCAATTTCTGGCTCGGCGAGGCGCAATATTCGCAGGGTAACTTCAACGACGCGGCCAAGACCTTCCTCAACGCCCACCAGACCTTCAGCAAATCGAAGAAGGCGCCGGAAATGCTGCTGAAGCTTGGCATGTCGCTCGCCGCCCTCGACAACCGCGAAACCGCCTGCGCCACGCTGCGCGAGGTGAGCAAGCGCTACCCCAGCGCCTCGAAGGCCGTGAAGGCCAAGGTTTCCTCCGAACAGAGCCGCCTGTCCTGCTGATTGCGGACGGAGCGAAGGCCGTGGCCCGCGCGGACAATCCCGTCGTCGAGGCAGCCGGCCATCTGCTTGCCAGTTTCAAACGCCCCGCAAAGCTCCTGATCGCCATTTCCGGCGGGAGCGATTCGACCGGGCTTCTTGTGGCCCTCGCCACGCTTTGCGCCACCGGGCGCTATCCGCACATCACCCTTTCCGCCTGTACCGTCGATCATGACCTGCGCGCCGGCTCGTCCGAGGAGGCGCTTGCCGTCGGCGCGCTCTGCGACCGCTACGGCATCGCGCATGCGATCCGCCGCTGGGAAGGGGCCAAACCCGCGACGGGCCTGCAGGCCGCCGCCCGTGCCATGCGCTACGATCTTCTCGTCGATGCCGCGCGGGAAGGCGGCGCGGACGCCATCGTCGCCGCTCATACGTTGGACGACCAGCACGAAACCGTCGCCATGCGCGCGGCCCGCGCGCAGCAGGGTGTCGGCCTTTCCGGCATGGCGGATGGCGTGCTGCTGAATGGCGCCGTCTGGCTGCTGCGGCCGTTCCTCGGCGTCGGACGCGCCGCGATCCGGGACTTCCTTGCTGAAAGGGATGAGGGCTGGATCGATGATCCGAGCAACCACAATCCTCGCTTCGAGCGGGTGCGCCTGCGGGCCGAGGGCGATGCCGCGCCGCTGTTGCCGGCCGGCGAGGGGCGCTCCCTGCTGGCCGCGCGCGCGGCGGCGTTCCTGGCGGATAATGCGCGGGCGGAGGGTGCGCATTTCGTCCTTGCCGTATCCGCCGTCGAAACCGTTCTGTCCGATTCCGCCGCCTGGCGGGGCCTGCTGCTGCTGGCGGCGACGGTAGGGGGGCGGGTCCACACGCTCGAAGCCCGCTCCGCCGGTCGCCTCCGATCGTTCCTCGCCAGCGGCACACTGTCGCGGCTGACGGCGGGGCGCGTGGTGTTCGACCGCCGGCGGGATGGCCTCTATCTCTATCGTGAGGAGCGGGGTATCGCGCCACTCGTCCTTGCGGCGGGCGAAGCCGGGACATGGGACGGACGCTATCATGTGCGCAACCGGACGGAGCGGACGGTCGTGGTTTGCGCCTGCGGCGCGGCGGCCGGTGCGCTGCATGGCCCAGCCTTGCGGGCCGCACGAACCGCGCCGTGCCTGAAATTCGAGGATGGCGGCGCGGTGGCGGCGGGCCATGCCGCCGTCACGCCGGTGATCGCGCCCTATGCGCATTTCCTGCCTCGCTTCGACCTGCCGGTCGCCCATGCCCTCGCGGATGTTCTCGGATGCGCGCGCTTCCCACCCCCACCGAACGAATGAAGGCGGACGCGGAAGCGTTATGATAGGGTGCGGGGAAGGGACGGCGCGGTTTTGCAGCCGCCGTTGACGATAGTTTGAGAAATGCCCGTAGGGCGCGTGGTTTGCCTTGGCAAGGCGGCAAGGCGACCCTATGTTAGGCATTGAAGAAACGGCCGGCAGCCCCCGGCCGGGAAAGTGCCCGGAAAGTTCGATGAATCCCAATTTCCGAAACTTCGCCCTCTGGGCGATTATCGCTCTCCTGCTGATCGCTTTGTTCAGCATGTTCCAGACGAGTCCGGCCCAGACCGGCTCTCGGGAAATTCCCTATTCGCAGTTCCTCAAGGAAGTGGACTCGAGCCGGGTGAAGGAAGTCGTCATCACCGGCGAAAAGATCGTCGGCAGCTATGTCGAGACCGGCGCGACCTTCCAGACCTATGCGCCGGCCGGCGACAATTCGCTCGTCCAGCGTCTCGAGGCCAAGAACGTGGTCGTCAGCGCGCGCCCGGAAACGGACGGTTCCTCCAGCTTCCTGAGCTATATCGGCACCTTGCTGCCCATGCTGCTGATCCTCGGCGTCTGGCTGTTCTTCATGCGCCAGATGCAGGGCGGCTCGCGCGGAGCGATGGGCTTCGGCAAGTCCAAGGCCAAGCTTTTGACCGAGGCGCATGGCCGCGTCACCTTCGCGGACGTCGCCGGCGTGGACGAAGCCAAACAGGACCTCGAGGAAATCGTCGAATTCCTGCGCGACCCGCAGAAGTTCCAGCGCCTCGGCGGGCGCATCCCGCGCGGCGTGTTGCTCGTCGGCCCGCCCGGCACCGGTAAGACCCTGCTCGCGCGCTCCGTCGCGGGCGAGGCGAACGTGCCCTTCTTCACCATCTCCGGCTCGGACTTCGTGGAAATGTTCGTCGGCGTCGGCGCGAGCCGCGTGCGCGACATGTTCGAGCAGGCCAAGAAGAACGCGCCCTGCATCATCTTCATCGATGAAATCGACGCCGTCGGCCGCCATCGCGGCGCCGGCCTCGGCGGCGGCAATGACGAGCGCGAGCAGACGCTGAACCAGCTTCTCGTCGAGATGGACGGCTTCGAGGCGAACGAGGGCATCATCCTCATCGCCGCCACCAACCGTCCCGACGTTCTCGACCCGGCGCTCCTGCGTCCCGGCCGCTTCGACCGCCAGGTCGTCGTGCCGAACCCGGATATCGTCGGCCGCGAACGCATCCTCAAGGTGCATGTGCGCAATGTGCCGCTCGCCCCGAATGTCGACCTCAAGATCCTTGCGCGCGGCACGCCCGGCTTTTCCGGCGCCGACCTCATGAACCTCGTCAACGAGGCCGCCCTGATGGCCGCGCGCCGCAACAAGCGCCTCGTCACCATGCAGGAGTTCGAGGACGCCAAGGACAAGATCATGATGGGCGCCGAGCGCCGCTCCTCGGCGATGACCGAGGCGGAAAAGAAGCTCACCGCCTATCACGAGGCTGGCCACGCCATCGTCGCGCTCAAGGTTCCTGCGGCCGACCCGCTGCACAAGGCGACGATCATCCCGCGCGGTCGCGCGCTGGGCATGGTCATGCAGCTTCCCGAGGGCGATCGCTACTCGATGAGCTACAAGTGGATGGTCTCGCGCCTCGCCATCATGATGGGCGGCCGCGTTGCCGAGGAGATCACCTTCGGCAAGGAGAACATCACCTCCGGCGCGTCCTCGGATATCGAGCAGGCCACCAAGCTTGCCCGCGCCATGGTCACGCAATGGGGCTTTTCCGACCAGCTCGGCCAGGTCGCCTATGGCGAGAACCAGCAGGAAGTGTTCCTCGGCCATTCGGTGGCGCAGCAGAAGAACGTCTCCGAGGCGACGGCGCAGAAGATCGACAACGAGATCCGCCGCCTGATCGACGAAGCCTATGCCGAAGCCAAGCGCATCCTGACCGAGCAGAACCACGAATTCGTGGCGCTGGCGGAAGGCCTGCTGGAATACGAGACGCTGACGGGCGACGAGATCAAGGCGCTCATCCGCGGCGAGAAGCCGGCGCGCGACCTTGGCGACGACACGCCGCCGAGCCGCGGCTCCGCCGTGCCGAAGGCCGGCCACAAGAAGGGCGGCGAACCGGAAGGCGGCCTGGAGCCACAGCCGCAGTAAGTGCGGATTTGCGAAACAGCAAAAACGGCCGGGATCATCTTCCCGGCCGTTTTCTTTCGGTAACGGACTGTAACGAATTCTGATTTCAAGGTGGATGTTCTTTGCCTGCTTTTGTGGCAAAGAAGCGCGAGAGCCGCGCGCCTTAAGGTTAAAGTTACGCGCGGACAGTAGAGTCTTTGCCCATTCGGTGCCTCGATACGGCACTTGGGACGCGGCAGATGGAACGCGTATGCGCTGGGCGCGGCGAAAAACGCCGCAGGAACCCGCGAATTCAGGAGCGAACATGAAACGTCGTTACTTCGGCACGGATGGCATCCGGGGTCAATCCAACACCTTCCCGATGACGCCGGACCTTGCCATGCGGGTCGGTATCGCCGTCGGCACGATCTTCCGGCGCGGTGCGCATCGCCATCGGGTGGTGATCGGCAAGGACACGCGCCTTTCCGGCTACATGCTGGAGAACGCCATGGTGGCCGGCTTCACGGCGGCGGGCATCGACGCCTTCGTCCTCGGGCCGATCCCGACGCCGGCCGTCGCCATGCTGACGCGCTCGCTGCGCGCCGATATCGGCGTCATGATCTCAGCCTCGCACAATCCGTTCCAGGACAACGGCATCAAGCTGTTCGGCCCGGACGGCTACAAGCTCTCCGACGAGCTGGAGATGGAAATCGAGGACCTGCTCGAGAAGGACATGATGGCGCAGCTTGCCAAGGCCGGCGAGATCGGCCGCGCCAAGCGCATCGATGGCGTGCATGACCGCTATATCGAGCACGCCAAGCGCACGTTGCCGCGCGATGTGACGCTGCAGGGCCTGCGCGTCGCCATCGACTGTGCGAACGGGGCGGCCTATCGCGTGGCACCGGCCGTGCTCTGGGAGCTGGGGGCGGACGTAGTGACCATCGGCAACGAGCCGGACGGCGTCAACATCAACCTGGAATGCGGCTCCACCCATCCGGCGGCGCTGCAGCGCAAGGTGCATGAAGTGCGCGCCGATATCGGCATCGCGCTCGATGGCGATGCGGACCGTGTTCAGATCGTCGACGAGAACGGCAAGATCATCGACGGTGACCAGCTCATGGCCGTCATCGCCGAAAGCTGGGCGGCGGACGGCATGCTGCGCGGCGGCGGGCTGGTTGCGACCGTCATGTCCAATCTCGGGCTGGAACGTTTCCTCACCGACAAGGGCCTCGGCCTGCAGCGCACGAAGGTCGGCGACCGCTATGTCGTGGAGCACATGCGCCAGAACGACTACAATGTCGGTGGCGAGCAGTCGGGCCATATCGTACTTTCCGATTTCGGCACGACCGGCGACGGCCTCGTCGCCGCGCTTCAGATTCTCGCCTGCGTCAAGCGCAGCGGCAGGACGGTGAGCGAGGTCTGCAATCGCTTCGAGCCGGTGCCACAGGTGCTGAAGAACGTTCGCGTCAAGGCCGGCCAGCCGCTGGAAGACGCCGCCGTGCGCCAGGCCATCGCCGACGCGGAGAGCGAGCTTGCCAAGAACGGCCGCCTGCTCATCCGCCCGTCCGGCACCGAGCCGCTGATCCGCGTCATGGCGGAAGGCGACGATCGCGGTCAGGTGGAGCGCATCGTCGACGAACTCGTCGGAGTGATCGGCTCGGTCCGCAACGCCGCCTGAGCGGCTTTGCCACGTCTTTCTCAAGGCCGGGGCGTAATGCTCCGGCCTTTTCTTTTGGCGGCAAGTCGAGAGCGCCGCTTTATTTGAAAATTTACCGAATTCATGAACGGTCGTTAACGAATACGGTAAATGTTCGTAGTTAATCGGCCCTTAACCTTTCCTCGCCATTATCCATGCCTGATCGAAGGACTTGGGAGCCGGCGCGCCGGACCCGTCAAGCCCAAGCACAAGCCTACTGGAGCAAGGCCATGAGGAAAGTTTTGAGTAGCGTCGCCGCCGTCCTGTTGACAGGCACGTCCGGTTACGCGGCGGATATGTACGAGCCGCAGGTCATCGAGGCTCCGGTGCAGGAAACCGTCGTGGAGACGGGCGGCTGGTATCTGCGCGGCGACGCGGGATGGTCCTACAACAAGCTGCGCGGCGCGCATTACTTCCAGGGTTCGAACAAGGTCGACCAGGACTTTCATACGGCTCGCCTGAAAGGCGGCTTCCTGATCGGCGGCGGTGTCGGCTACCAGATCACCGACCATCTGCGCACCGACGTGACGCTCGACTACATGTTCAAGTCGAACTTCCGTGGGTCCACCAAGGGGGAGTGTGGCTTCGATAGCTCTCTGTCGTGCACGTCGAGAGATGTTGCTTCGCTCACCGCCCTCAGCCTGCTTGCGAACGCATATGTGGATATCGGGCACTATGGCGTCTTCACACCCTATGTGGGTGCGGGTATTGGCGGCACCTATGTACGGTGGGCCGATCTTGTTAACACGTCGTGCGCGGACAATGGTACGGGTTGCGACAACACGATGACACACCGCGGTAGAAGCGGTTGGCGCTTCACCTATGCGCTCATGGCCGGCACCGCGATCGACCTGACGTGCAACCTTAAGGCCGATGTCGGCTATCGGTTCCGTCACGTGACGAAGGGCGATATGTTCGGCTATATGGAAAAGGGCGGCCCCGGCTACGACAAGGGCTTCTACAGCCATGAAGCGCGCGCCGGTCTTCGCTATTCCTTCAACGGCTGCGAAACGGCGACCTATATCCCGCCGGCCGATATCCCGGTCTACAAGTAAGAGACGTTCCCTGTCTCATCTTCAGGGCCGCCCTTCGGGGCGGCCTTTCGCGTTCCGGCGGGGGGCTTAACGGTTTTTTCATTCCTTGAGAAATATGGTTAACCGATGGTGTAGGGCGGCGCGATGCCGCCTGCGCCGGCGCAACCGACCGGCTTCCGGTCTTCAGGGAATTGAGACCATGGCCCGCCGTATCCTGTCGCTTGGCATGACCGCCGTTGCAGCGCTTGTCGCAACGGGCGTCCTTGCGAGCGATCTCGAGGTTATCGACGCGCCGGAAATCGACGTGTCGAAAAGCGCTGCTGCCGGTGGCTGGTACATTCGCGGCGATCTCGGCTATTCCGGCTGGATCAAGGGCGGGCGGCCGCGCGTCACGGAAGCCGGCGTGTCGCAGGAATTCGACGACCGCCGCTTCTCCCGGCCGCTCTCCTATGGTCTCGGCCTCGGCTATCAGTTCAACGATCTGGCGCGCGCCGATGTGACGGTCGATTATTCCAGGGATGATTTCCGCGGCAGCGCGGCCTGCGCCGGCGGGCCATGCGCCTTCAAGGCCGATTATTCCGCCGCCGGGGTTATGGCCAACGGCTATGTCGACCTCGGCACGCTGGCCGGGTTCACGCCCTATGTCGGCGTGGGGCTGGGCGCGACCTATCTCGACTGGCGCGACGCCGCATGTGGCGGGGCGGGCTGCCCCGGAGCGCGGCTCGAGGGGCGGGATGGCCTGCGCTTCACCTATGCCCTGATGGCCGGTGCTTCCATGGACCTTGCCGCCAACGTCAAGCTCGACTTCGGCTATCGTTTCTCCGATATCGCCGGCGGCGACGCCTTCCGGTCGGGGGCGGGCGGCATGGATATCCGCGACCGCGGCATCCAGAAGCACGAATTCCGCGTCGGCCTGCGCGTTCCGCTCTGGTAGGCTTTCACGATCCGATCCTTTCGCGGCGCGTCGGGTACCGGCGCGCCGTTTCCATTGCGCCGGATTATCTTTCGATAGCGACATATTCCTCTTGACGGGAGAAGCTCTCTCCCATATTCACGGCGGCGGGACACTCCTCCCCAACGAGGAGCTATCTATCTGGAAGGATAGCGATCATGACGAAGACCGTCACACCGCCGGACGTGCGTCCGAACAATATCCATTTCTCTTCTGGCCCGTGCTCGAAGCGCCCCAACTGGTCGCTCGAAGCGCTTTCCGATGCTCCGCTCGGTCGTTCGCACCGTGCCAAGATCGGCAAGACCAAGCTCAAGCTGGCCATCGATCTCACCCGTGAAGTCCTGGAAGTGCCGGCGGATTACCGCATCGGCATCGTGCCGGCCTCCGATACCGGCGCCGTCGAGATGGCGCTGTGGTCGCTGCTCGGCCCGCGCGGCGTTGACATGGTCGCCTGGGAAAGCTTCGGTTCGGGCTGGGTTTCGGATGTCGTTAAGGAGCTGAAGCTCCCCGACACCAGAAAGATCACGGCCGACTACGGCCTGCTGCCCGACCTTTCCACGATCGATTTCGACCGTGACGTGGTCTTCACCTGGAACGGCACGACCTCGGGCGTGCGCGTTGCCAATGCCGACTTCATCCCGGCGGACCGCAAGGGCCTCACCATCTGCGATGCGACCTCGGCCGCCTTCGCGCAGAACCTCGATTTTGCCAAGCTCGATGTCGTCACCTTCTCCTGGCAGAAGGTGCTGGGCGGCGAGGGCGCACATGGCGTCATCATCCTGTCGCCGCGCGCCGTTGAACGCCTCGAAAGCTACACGCCGGCTTGGCCGATGCCGAAGATCTTCCGCATGACCAAGGGCGGCAAGCTGATCGAGGGCATCTTCCAGGGCGAGACGATCAACACGCCCTCCATGCTCTGCGTCGAGGACTATATCGATGCGCTTCTCTGGGCGAAGGAAGTCGGCGGCCTCAAGGGCCTGATGGCTCGCGCCGATGCGAACGCCAAGGTCATCTTCGACTTCGTCGAGAAGAACGACTGGATCGCCAATCTCGCCAAGGATCCGGCGACGCGCTCCAACACCTCGGTCTGCCTGACGATCGCCGACAAGGACGTGCTGGCGCTCGACGCAGACGCACAGGCGGCTTTTGCCAAGGGCTTCGTCTCGCTGCTCGACAAGCAGGGTGTCGCCTATGATATCGGCGCCTATCGCGATGCCCCGTCGGGCCTTCGCATCTGGGCCGGCGCGACCATCGACACCGCTGACCTCGAAGCCCTGATGCCCTGGCTGACCTGGGCCTTCGAGACCCAGAAGGCGACGCTTTCCAAGGCTGCGGCCTGATTTCGCGACCGGCTTCGTCCTTCGGGCGGAGCCACCCTTTATCTCATCTCCCTAGACCGATTTAAGGAGGCCATCGTGGCACCTCGCGTACTCGTATCCGACGAACTCTCGGAAACCGCCGTCCAGATCTTCCGTGACCGCGGCGTCGAAGTCGATTTCCAGCCGAAGCTCGGCAAGGACAAGGAAAAGCTCGCCGAGATCATCGGCAACTATGACGGCCTTGCCATCCGCTCGGCCACCAAGGCGACGGAAAAGCTGATCGCGGCGGCGACCAATCTCAAGGTTATCGGCCGTGCCGGCATTGGCGTCGACAATGTCGATATCCCGGCCGCCTCGCGCCGCGGTATCATCGTCATGAACACGCCCTTCGGCAACTCGATCACCACCGCCGAGCACGCCATCGCGCTGATGTTCGCCGTCGCCCGCCAGCTTCCGGCCGCCGACAGCTCGACCCAGGCCGGCAAGTGGGAGAAGTCGAAGTTCATGGGCGTCGAGATCACCGGCAAGACGCTCGGCGTCATCGGCGCCGGCAATATTGGCGGCATCGTCTGCAGGAAGGCCATCGGCCTCGGCATGCATGTCATCGCCTACGATCCCTTCCTGTCGGCCGAACGCGCCGTGGAAATGGGTGTCGAGAAGGCGGAGCTGGACGACCTGCTCGCCCGCGCCGACTTCATCACGCTGCACGTTCCGATGACGGACAAGACGCGCGGCATCCTGGGCAAGGAAGCGCTTGCCAAGACCAAGAAGGGCGTGCGCATCATCAACTGCGCCCGTGGCGGTCTGGTCGACGAGGCGGCGCTTGCCGAAGCCATCAAGTCCGGCCATGTCGCCGGCGCCGGCTTCGATGTGTTCGAGGTCGAGCCCGCGACGGAAAGCCCGCTCTTCGGTCTCGACAACGTCGTCTGCACGCCGCATCTCGGCGCGTCGACCACGGAAGCGCAGGAGAACGTCGCCCTTCAGGTCGCCGAGCAGATGTCGGATTACCTCGTCAAGGGTGCTGTCTCGAACGCCATCAACATGCCGTCGATCACGGCCGAGGAAGCGCCGATCCTGAAGCCCTTCATCCGTCTTGCGGACGTGCTCGGCGCCTTTGTCGGCCAGGTCACGGAAAGCGCGATCAAGGAAATCGAGATCCTCTACGACGGGGCGACGGCGTCGATGAACACCAAGGCGCTGACCAGCGCCGTGCTCGCCGGCCTTATCCGCCCGCAGGTCGCCGACGTCAACATGGTCTCGGCCCCGGTCATGATCAAGGAAAAGGGCGTAATCCTGTCCGAGGTCAAGCGCGACAAGTCGGGCGTCTTCGACGGCTATATCCGTCTGACGGTCAAGACCGCGAACCAGACCCGTTCCATCGCCGGCACCGTGTTCTCGGATGGCAAGCCGCGCTTCATCCAGATCAAGGGCATCAACCTTGACGCCGACGTCGGCAACCACATGGTCTACATCACCAATACCGACGTTCCGGGCATGATCGGCTTCATCGGCACGACGCTCGGCGAGGCTGGCGTCAATATCGCCAACTTCCAGCTCGGCCGCGAGAAGGAAGGCGGCGACGCCATCGCCCTTCTCTATGTCGACGGCGCGATCTCCGACGACGTGCTGGCCAAGCTTACCGCCAACCCGGCGATCCGCCAGGTCAAGCCGCTGGTCTTCAACGTCGACTGATCTTCGGCCCTCCCAGGATGAAAATGGAAAGGCCCGCCGGAGCGATCCGGCGGGCCTTTTACCGTCAGGTCTTCGGTCGTCCCCATTCGGCGATGGCAATGCCGCCGAGCACGAGGAGAAGGGCGACGCCGTGGAAGGGATGCATCGTCTCGCCGACCAGCAGGACGGACAGCAGCGTGCCGAAGACCGGAATGGCGTTGATGAAGAGACCGGCCCGGTTCGCGCCGATCATCTCGACGCCGCGCACATAGAGCACCTGCGACAGCAGCGAGGGGAAGATGCCCGCATAGAGCACGATGGCCCAGCCGGTCGCATCCGGCAGGATGGTGCCGCCGCGCGATAATTCCCAGAAGAAGAGGGGAATGGCGCTGAGAAGCGCGCCGAAGGCGGGGGCGGCGATGAAGCTCTGCCAGCTAAGGGCCGGCTTCCAGCGCAGCGCGATGGTGTAGCCGGCATAGACGATGCAGGCGAGGAGGATCAGCAGGTCGCCGAAATTGAACTCCAGTTCGGCGAGCGCCGAGAATTCGCCGTGGGCGGCCGTTATCAGGACACCGATCAGCGTGACCGCGAAGCCGACGATCTGGGCGACGGACGCCTGGATGCGGAACAGGATGAAATTGAAGGCGAAGATCAGCATGGGAATGCTGGCCTGCTCGATGACGGCGTTGATGGCGCTGGTATAGCCGAGCGCCGTGTAGAGCAGGGCATTGAAGGCGGTGAAGCCGAAGACGCCGTAGAGCAGCAGCTGGAGCCAGTGCTTGCGGATGACCGGCCAGTCGCGTTTGACCTGCGGCATCATCAGGGCGAGGATCACCGAAAGGGCGACGATCCAGCGGAAGGTCGTCAGCACCATGGGGCTGACATGGCCGACGGCGAGCTTGCCCGCGACCGAGTTTCCGCCCCAGAAAAGCGATGTGACCGTCAGGTAGAAATAGGCTCTCGTGTTCAAGGCGGCAGGTCCGTGTGGCAGGGCAGGCGCGGGCGGGTGGTCCGGATACGGTAAAAAAGCGCGCTACGTCATACAAAAAGCGGATATGGGCAAAAAGCGGATGCAGGCCGTCATAACAGGGTCGCATTCCCAAAGACAACACAGTATAGATGCGCGGGTTTCAAGTCAGGCGCGCGCATGTCTTCATGCGCCCGCGCGCGAAAACGGGAAAGATGAAATGGCAAGTGTCGTGGTTGTCGGTTCGCAGTGGGGTGACGAAGGCAAGGGCAAGATCGTCGACTGGCTTTCCGAACGGGCGGAAGTGATCGTTCGCTACCAGGGCGGCCATAATGCCGGCCATACCCTCGTCATCAACGGCGTCAGCTACAAGCTTGCCCTGCTGCCGTCCGGCCTCGTGCGCGGCAAGCTCAGCGTCATCGGCAACGGCGTCGTCGTCGATCCGCACCATTTCGTCACGGAAGTGGAGAAGCTGCGCGCGCAGGGCGTGGCGGTGACGCCGGAGGTGCTGCGCATCGCCGACAACGCTCCGCTCATCCTGTCGCTGCACCGCGATCTCGACGCGCTGCGCGAGGATGCGGCCTCCAGCAACGGCACCAAGATCGGCACGACCCGCCGCGGCATCGGCCCGGCCTATGAGGACAAGGTTGGCCGGCGCGCCATCCGCGTGATCGACCTTGCCGAGCCGGAAACGCTGCGGCCGAAGATCGAGCGGCTGCTGACGCATCACAATGCGCTGCGCCGCGGCATGGGCCTTGCCGAAATCTCCATCGAATCCATCGAAGAGGAGCTGACCTCCGTCGCTGCGCAGATCCTGCCCTATGTCGACCGGGTCTGGGATGTTCTCGACAAGCACCGCAAGGCCGGCGCGCGCATCCTCTTCGAGGGCGCGCAGGGCGCGCTGCTCGACAACGACCATGGCACCTATCCGTTCGTCACCTCGTCCAACACGGTCGCCGGCCAGGCGGCCGCCGGCTCGGGCCTCGGCCCGACGGCGATCAGCTATGTGCTGGGCATCACCAAGGCCTATACGACGCGCGTCGGCGAAGGGCCGTTCCCCTGCGAGCTGGACGACGAGATCGGCAGGCATCTTGCGACGGTCGGCCGTGAGGTCGGCGTCAATACCGGCCGTCCGCGCCGCTGCGGCTGGTTCGATGCCGTGCTGGTGCGCCAGACGGTCAAGACCAACGGCATCAACGGCATCGCGCTCACCAAGCTCGATGTTCTCGATGGCCTGGACGAGCTGAAGATCTGCGTCGGCTACAGGCTTGACGGCAAGGAGATCGACTACCTGCCGGCGAGCCAGAGCCAGCAGGCCCGCGTCGAGCCGGTCTACATCACGCTCGAAGGCTGGAAGGAATCGACCGTTGGCGCACGGAGCTGGGCAGACCTGCCGGCCCAGGCGATCAAGTATGTCCGCCAGGTCGAGGAGCTGATCGGCGCGCCGGTCGCCCTGCTTTCGACCAGCCCGGAGCGCGACGACACCATACTTGTGACCGACCCGTTTGAGGACTAATCTCAAGTTCAACACCAGTTCCGTGACCTATTCCAATGGGATAGCGCATGGACACGACGGAAAGTTCTGATGGCGGATTTTGTAGCAGTCATTCGAAGGGCCGTGGATGGCCTCTCGGACAACAATGCCGAGATGCGGCAGAAGGTTTACGAGAAGGCGCGCGGCGCTGTCCGCCGGCAGCTCGAATCCATGAACCCGCGCCCTTCCGACGACCTCATGAAGCGTCAGCTCGACAAGCTCGAAGCGGCGATCGTGGACGTCGAGACTGACCATGCCGAGGCGCTTCCCGCCGAGGAACCCGCGTTCGTGCCCGTCGAGGAGACTGTCCGGGAAGAGGCTGTGCCGCCGGCCGAATCGGTGACGGAGGAACCCGTTGCCGCCGAGGAAGTGGAGCCGGAACCTGTTGCGGCCGAAGCGGAAGCCGGCGAAGAACCTGTCGAGGAGCATGGTGCGGAAGACGCGCCCGCCGTCGAGGAATCCACCGCCGAAGAGGTCGTTGCCGAGGAGCCGCCGGTCGCCGAGCCGGAAGCCGGGCCTGTGGCCGTCGAGCCGGAACCCGAAGCCTTCCCGCAGGAACAGGCCTTCCACGACGAACCGGTCGTCGTTGCGGCCCATTCCGAGCCGTCCTGGCAGGTGGAGGCCGAGCCTGCGGCGGACTACGTGCCCTCCTGGCAGGAGCCGGAGCACGACATCGCCGCCGAAGCCGGCGCCGAGGCCTTTACGGCCGCCGAGCCGGAACCGCAGGTCTTTCCCGTTCACGATGAAATGCTGCCGGAGGCCGCTCCGGTCGCCGAGGCGCACATGCCGGCCGCCGAGTCCCAGTGGGACTGGAGCGAGGCGGCCGCGACCACCATCGCATCGGAGAGCCACCAGCAGCCGTCCACCGCCGCCGATATCGACCCGCTGGCCTGGGAATGGCCGGGCGACAAGACCGTGCCGGTCGAGGACAAGCCGGCGCAGGCCGCACAGAAGAACGACTGGCATGATCTCGATGATCTGATCGGCGTCGCGCCGAAGTCGGAAACCGCAGCCGCTGCGGCAAGCGTGGCGACGGCCGGTTCTGCCGCTGCCGCATCGTCGATCACGGCCGAGACGGCACGCGCGCCGCAGCGCTCCTTCCGGGCGGAGCCGCGCAAGTCGCGCCTCAATCTCGGCGCGCTTGCCGCGACGGTCGCGCTGCTCGCGGTTGTCGGGGGTGCGGGCGCGGCTTACTGGTTCAACCGGGATACGGTGAACGGCTGGGTCGAAGAGAAGGTCGCGTCCTTCACGACGGACAAGCCGGCCGAGACGCCGAAGGCGAGCGATACCGCCGAGGGCGGCCGCAGTCTGCCTGCAAACACCACGCCGTCCGATACCGCACAGACGACGCCGCAGACCGGCGAGGCCGCCAATACCGAGGTCGCCTCGGCCGAGAAGAACGGTGGGAAATTCACCCAGCGCCTGCTGACGGACGGTTCGGAAGTGGACAACGGTCCGGCGCCAGCGCTCGATGGCGGCTCTACGGAAGAGGGTAAGTCCGTGGCTGCGCAGACCACGGAAACGGCTGATGCCGGCGGCGCTGCGGCGGGCTCGGGCGGCCAGACGCCTGCTGCCGGCACCGATACCGCGCAGCAGACACCGGCCGACACCGGCACGAGCGCTGCCGCGACGACCGACACGCAGACCCCTGCCGCGACCGGCGAGCAGGCGGCCGCCATCGGCGTTACGCAGAAGATGTTCCTCTACGAGGAGCGCCTCGGCCAGACGGCGCCGACGGCGATCGAGGGCACGGTGGTCTGGTCGACTGCCGAGGAATCGCCGGGCGGCGACGCCAAGCCGGAGCCGGTCGTACGCGCGCAGATCAATGTGCCGACGAAGGGCCTGACGGCGCTGGTGACCTTCCGCCGCAACGCGGACCGGTCCCTGCCTGCAAGCCACATCATCGAACTCGTCTTCTCGCTGCCGGAAAGCTTCGAGGGCGGCGGTATAGAGAGCGTGCAGCGCGTGGCGATGAAGCGGACCGAACAGGACCGTGGCGACGCCCTGATCGCCGTCCCCGCCAAGATCACCGACGATTTCCACATGATTGCGCTCAACGACTTCCCCGAGGCGATCGCCAAGAACACGGATCTGCTGCGCACGCGCTCGTGGATCGATATTCCGATCACCTATCGCAACGGCCGCCGCGCGCTGCTGACGCTCGACAAGGGCACGGCCGGCGCGGAAGCCTTCGACAAGGTGATGCGGGCCTGGGCAGCGGCCGACAAGGCTGGCGGCGGCCAGTAAGGTCCTCTGGAGGATAAAAGAAAGGCCCGGCAGCGATGCCGGGCCTTTCTTTTTGCGGATTGTCGTTCGGCCTTATGCGTCCTCGATGACGCGGACGGCGCGGGCCTGCTCGGCGGCGTATTTCTGCACCGCTTCCTGCACCTTCTCGAAGGCGCGGACCTCGATCTGGCGCACGCGCTCGCGGCTGATGTCGAACTCGCTGGAAAGCTCTTCCAGCGTCACCGGGTCCTCGGCGAGGCGGCGAGCCTCGAAGATGCGGCGCTCGCGTTCGTTCAGTACGCCCATGGCGCGGGCCAGCATGGCGCGGCGCGTGTCGAGTTCGTCCTGCTCGATCAGCGTCTGTTCCTGGCTGTCGTGGTCGTCGACCAGCCAATCCTGCCACTGGCCGGATTCGCCTTCACCTGCCTTGATCGGCGCGTTCAGCGAGGCGTCGCCGGAAAGGCGGCGGTTCATCGAGACGACCTCGTCCTCGGAGACCTTCAGCTTGGTGGCGATCTCCTTGACCTGGTCGGGACGCAGGTCGCCGTCCTCAATGGCCTGGATCTTGCCCTTCATGCGGCGCAGATTGAAGAACAGGCGCTTCTGGTTGGCGGTCGTGCCCATCTTCACCAGCGACCACGAGCGCAGGATATATTCCTGGATCGAGGCCTTGATCCACCACATGGCATAGGTCGCGAGGCGGAAGCCGCGCTCGGGGTCGAACTTCTTGACGGCCTGCATCAGGCCGACATTGCCCTCGGAGACGACTTCGCCGATCGGCAGGCCGTAGCCGCGATAGCCCATGGCGATCTTCGCCACGAGGCGAAGGTGGCTTGTGACGAGCTGATGGGCGGCGTTGCGGTCGCCGTGCTCCTGGTAACGCTTGGCGAGCATGTATTCCTGCTGCGGCTCAAGCATCGGAAATTTGCGGATTTCATCGAGATAGCGGTTGAGACCACCTTCTCCAGCCGTGATAGACGGCAGCGTATTGCGGGCCATTCAGCACCCCTTTCTGAGACGGCTTCCATTCCGGCAAGCCTCGGTACGGAGCTTGATCCTGAAGACCGGATCCCCGTCAGCGACCATGCTCCCCGTGGGTCGTCATGGCGACCCCACCGATCCTAAAGATAGGTATGGCGAAAGGATGATTCAAGGCGTCACGCGCCTTCACGGCTGCGTGAAGACGGGGCGGGAAAAGGATTGGCGGCACAGCTACAAGATGGGGTGCGGTGCCCGGAAATCAAGGGTCCGTGGCTTCGTCCATGATGCGCAGGGCCTTCAGCAGCCGCTCCATGTCGGCCGGTGGCGGGGCCTCGAAATGCATGGTCTCGCCGGTGGAAGGATGTTCGAACTGCAGCAGGAAGGCGTGCAGCGCCTGCCTGCGGAAGCCGTTGACGACCTTGCGCGCCTCGTCCGGCAGGCGGTTCGCCTTCGTCTTGAAGGCCGCGCCATATTCGGGGTCGCCGATCAGCGGATGGCCGATATGGGCCATGTGCACGCGAATCTGGTGCGTGCGGCCGGTTTCGAGATGGCATTCGACCAGCGAGGCGAGGCTGGTGCCGTCCTCGGTCTCGCCATAGCGCTCGACCACTTCGTAGTGGGTGATCGCCTCGCGGGCGTCGTCGGCGTCCTCGCGCTTGACGGCGCGCTTGGTGCGGTCCGCGCCGCGGCCGAGCGGGGCGTCGACGGTGCCGCGAAGCTGGCGCGGGCGGCCCCAGACGACGGCCTGGTAAGCGCGCTCCAGCGGGCCGGTGCGGCCGTGGTCGGCGAACTGGTCGGAGAGATGGCGGTGGGCGAGATCGTTCTTGGCGACGACCATGACTCCGCTCGTCTCCTTGTCGAGCCGGTGCACGATGCCTGGGCGGCGGACGCCCCCAATGCCGGAAAGGCTTTCGCCGCAATGGTAGATCAGCGCATTGACGAGCGTGCCCGTCCAGTTGCCGACGGCCGGATGCACGACGAGGCCGGCGGGCTTGACCAGCACGATCACGTCGTCGTCCTCGTAGAGCACATCGAGCGGGATGTCCTCGCCTTTCGGTTCCGGGTCGCGCGGGGCGGGCATGGTGAATTCGATGACGTCGCCGGGATGCACCTTGCGCTTCGGCTCGGTCATCACCGTGCCGTTGACCACGGCCGCGCCCTCCTCGATCAGCGCCTTGATGCGGCTGCGCGAATAGTCGCCGGCAAGCGTCGCGGCAAGCCATGCGTCGATGCGCCCCTCCGCGTCTTCCGGCGCGGTCAGGACTTTTCTTGTTGCCTCGGCTTCTTTAAAGGGGTCGGTCATCGTTCAACTATACTCATTGCCGGAAGGGCGCTGCCATGTCCCACATCGAAACCGACGATCAGGAAGACAAGCCGCTCGACCCCGTGATGGAGAATGTGCGTCGCAAGATGATGCGCCTGCAACTCGTGTCGGGCGGCATCATGCTTCTGATGTTCATGGCCGTGCTCGCGGCCATTGTCTATAAGATCAACACGCGCGATGGCAAGCCGCAAGCCGCCGTTTCGGCCAGCGGCGGCGTGGTGCCGAGCGATGCGCCGGTCAAGGCGACGGCGGCGCTGCCCGACGGCTTTACCGTTTCGGCCGTGTCGCAGTCCGCCGGGCAGGTCCTGTTCTACGGCGTGACGGCCGATGGCGCGCGCAAGGCGTTCCTCTTCGATATCGCGGCCGGCCGCACTGTCGCCGAGATCGACGTTACGGGCAAGTGACGCCGATGGCGGCCGAACCGGTCCGTATCGACGATCCCGCCGATCCGCGCATTGCCGGCTTCGTGTCGATCCGCGAGCGCGACCTGACCGGCCGCGAGGGCCTCTTCATCGCGGAAGGCACCGTCGTGCTGCGCATGCTCGGACAGGCGCAGGCGCGCGGCAACGGCTTTGCCGCCGAGGCGATCCTGCTGCTCGAAAGCCGCCTTGCGGGCATCGCGGAGGTGCTGGCCGCCTTTCCGCCGGCTGTTCCGGTCTATATCGCCTCGCAGGCCGTCTTCGACGCGATCGCCGGCTTCAACATGCATCGCGGCGTGCTGGCGCTCGGCCGCAAACCGGCTGCGGAGATCGGTGCATCGCTTCTCGCCCGCCTGCCCGAGACGAGCCTTGTGCTGGCCGGCTGCGGACTTTCCAATCACGACAATGCCGGTTCGATCTTCCGTAACGCGGCGGCCTTCGGCGCGGATGCGGTATTTCTCGACGAAACGTCCTGCGATCCGCTCTACCGCAAGGCGATCCGCGTTTCGGTCGGCTCGGTGCTGACGGTGCCGTTTTCGCGCGGGCTGTCCGGCGAGGCGATGCTGCGGGGGCTGGCGGAGGCCGGCTTCGATATCTGGGGGCTTTCCCCGCGCGGCGAGGTTCCGGTCGCGACCATTCCGTCAGCGCGGCGCATCGCGCTCGTGCTGGGCACGGAGGGGGAGGGGTTGCCGGAAAATATCCTCTCATCGTTCCGCACGGCGCGCATCCCGCAACGTCCGGGCCTCGACAGCCTCAATGTCGCGACGGCAAGCGGCATCGCGCTCTACCAGATAGCCTTGGCGATGGGGCGGGTAGCCTAAAGCATTTCCGGTGAGTTCCAGTTCACCGGAAATGCTTTAGCTTTTTGTTTTACCGCAGTATCCGACGCCGAAGCGATCCCGCTTCGGCTGGAAATGCTCTAGCCGCGACTAGGCTGGAACATAGGTCAGCCTGACCACATCTCCGGCGATGCGCTCGTTCGCCACGAGGCGCAGCGGCGGCCGCGGGCCGGCGAAGAGCGGTTTGCCGTGGCCGATGACGACGGGATGGATGTACAGCCGGTATTCATCGACAAGGCCGAAGTCGGTCAGGCTTTTCGCCAGTTCCGGGCCGGCGACCTCGATTTCCCCGGCAAGCTCGGCCTTCAGTCCCCGTACCGCCGACTCGATGTCGCCCGCGAGAAGCGTGGCGTTGGGGCCGACGGATTGCAGCGAGCGCGAAACGACCCATTTCGGCTGGCTCCGCCATGCCGCCGCGTAATCGCGCTCCGCCTCGTCCCATTCCGGGCGGTCGTCGTCCCAGTAACGCATCACCTCATACATGCGCCGGCCGTACAGCACGCCGGCAAGGCCGCGCATGTCGTCGATGAAGTGACGGAAGAGCGCGGGGTCGGGCGCGAATGCCGTGTGATCGACATATCCGTCCAGGGATTGGTTCAAAGCGAAAACGAGCTTTGCCATGCCGTGGGACTCCTCCCGAACCCTCCAGGCGAGGGCGATGCCATGCGGAAACGATGCCAGCTACGACCTGCCGCGTTGCCGTGCCGGGTTCTCGCCCGATGGCTATTGGCGGATCGATCGGTCAGCCCTCGTCGCGGCCGATCTTTTCGCGCACGCGCCGGGCGAGGCTGCGCTCGTCGCCTTCAAGGCCTGGGTCGATCGTGGCGATCAGTTCATGCACCGGCGAGCCTGCGCCTTCCCGCGCGGCCGTCAGCACGATCATCTTGCCGGCGAGGTCGGCCATCTCTTCGCGTAGCGCCGCGTCGTTCGTGTCGGCCTTGGCGGCGAGAAGCCGTTCGGTCAGGGCGGTTCCCTGATTGCGGGCTTCCTCTTCCAGCGCGGCGATATCGATGGGGGGCACGGTCTGCGCTTTCTCCGGCCGGCGGCCGGCAAGCCGGCTCGTCGAGATCGTCCGCGCAAGGCCGGTGGCGCGCACCGCCTTTACCGCTTCCTTGTTTTCGGCCGTCAATGTCTTCACCTTCTCGCGCAGGCGGTCGATTTCCGCGATGCGCCGTTCGATTGCGTTGTCCTTGTCGGCGTTGCCGGCGACTTCCCGCGTCAGCTTGGTTTCGAGCTGGCGCACGCGGCCCTCTTCGCGCGACAGGCGCACTTCGAGTGAGATCGCCTTATCGCCGGCCGCTTTCAGGTCCTGGCGCAGCTTGTCCCGCTCGTCCTTCAGGTTGCCGATGCGGCTCTTCAGGTTCTCCATCGCCGTTTCGCGGGTGGCCAGGTCGATGCGCATGCTGTCGAGGTCGGCATGAAGATGGCTGACGCCGGCGAGCTTGGCGCGCATGTCCCGGTCGGCGGCCACCAGCGCGGCGCGAAGCTGCTCGCTCTTCATCTCCTCACGGCGCAGGGCCGAGCGCATGTCGCCGGCCTCGATATTCATGTCGGCGATCTGGGCGTGCAGTTCGGCGTTTTCCGTGGCGATCCCCGCGGCCTCGGCCAGCAGCTTCTCGTTCTTCACCACCTGAAGCGTATGCCTGTCGCGCTCGCGCCGCACGTTCTGGGCAAGGCGTGCGTTTTCTGCGGCGAAGGCGGCGCGCGCCATGTCCTTCTGCGCGCGCACTTCCTGCGGGCTGAGCGGCATGGTGGCGCGCATGCGCTCTTCGGTGAACTTGACGATGCGCTTCTGGATCGCCGGTGCGACGAGCAGGCCGGTCAGCGTGGCGGCGAGGAAGCCAAGCGCGAAGAGGAGGGCGTACTCGATCACGGGTCAACTCGTTCCAAACATGGCCCAAAATGGGTCTCGAACGAGCGCACTATAGCGGCTCGTTCGAACTTGCACAGGGGCGATTCGTCGAAATCAACGCTTGCTTGGTTTGACGGATGATAAGCCCGTTTCATTCGATCCGAGGAGGCTCAGAAGGGGTTCCAGGTCGGCTGGCGCGTCAGCTTGAGATAGCCGGCATTGATGCCGATGCGGGCGCCGACGCCGGTGCGGATCGGCACGAGCACGATATCCCGGTTGACATTGACCTGCATGCCGAGGCCGGCGATCACATAGGCCGAGCCGGAGACGCCGCCGAAGCGGTCGTAAAGCGCGTTCACGTCGGGCAGGTTATAGACGAGCATCATGGTGCGGCTGCCCTGTCCGCCCCAGTCGAGGCCGAGCGACGGGCCTTGCCAGAAGACGGAGTGCTGGCCGGCATTCTTGGTGTTGAGCGTGCCTTCGCCATAGGTCAGGCCCGCGACGAAGGCGCCGGAACCTTCCTGGCCGAGGATGTAGCCGTTCGGCAGCCCATAGGATTCGAAGGCGCGTTCGACCACCTTGGCAAGGGCGCCGGAGGTCTCGCCGAAGAAGCCGTGGCCGGCATCGACGATCTCCTGCATGGAATACTGGTTGCTCTGCTGCGCCCTTGCGGGCAGGGCCATGAGCAGGATGGCGCAAAGCGCCGCCGCGATCCTGAATGCCGTCGTGGCCGGATGTGAAATAGCCATGTCCGTTCGCCTTCCTGTGTTCGGCCCCGTTCCTTCCGCAATTTGATCCGATGGTCTTAATAATCGGTTTACCAAATGTGGTGTCATTATGGCTGTCATGAGATAGGGCACGCCTCGCGCAATCGTGGCGTGCTATGCGTCGTGCGGAATGTTGCCGCGCGCGCCCTTGGCGAAGCGTCCCGCGATGAATCGATGCGTGGATCTGGGAGAATTTTATGGCGAAAAATCCGAACCTTACGCTGACCGGTCCCGATCTGGCAGCGCTTCTGTGCAGCCGCGTCTGCCATGACGTCATCTCGCCGGTCGGCGCGATCAACAACGGTCTCGAGCTGCTCGACGAGGGCGGCGCCGATGCCGAGGCGATGGACCTCATCCGCACCAGTGCGCTCAACGCATCCGTCCGGCTGAAGTTCGCGCGGCTTGCCTTCGGCGCTTCCGGCTCCGTCGGCGCATCGATCGATACGGGCGAGGCGGAAAAGGCCGCGCGCGATTTCGCCGCCGCCGAGAAGAAGACGGAAATCACCTGGAGCGGGCCGCGCGCCATCGTCGCGAAGAACCGCGTCAAGCTGCTGCTCAACCTCTTTCTCATCGCCTATGGCGCGATCCCGCGCGGCGGCTCCATCGACGTGACGCTGGAGAACCCGGAATTCGACGCGGTGTTCAAGCTCGCCGTGAAGGGCCGCATGCTGCGCGTGCCGCCGAAGTTCACGGAAATCCTCACCGGCACGCCGGAAGAGGCGGTCGACGCCCATTCCATCCAGCCCTACTACACCGTGCTGCTCGCCGACGAGGCCGGCATGGAACTCGACGTTTCCGTAAGCCCGGAAGAGATCGTCTTCTCGGCGCGCATGGCAGAGCCGGCCGCCGAGTAGGGTTGCGGAGCGGCCACGGTTCGTTAACCATGGCCGCTAACGCTTTGTTTTCCAGGCGCCGGTAGAGTTGCACCTTGTATCGTTCCCGCTTTCCGAGCGGGAGACCTAGGAGCAGCTAATGCAGCGGTTGATGATCGCCGACAGTTCCGATGTCGTCCGTAAGGTCGGCAAGCGTATTCTTTCCGGTTTCGATTTCCTCGTGCTGGAAGCCTCGAGTTCGCTTGAGGCGCTGGTGCGCTGCGAGGCCGAACTGCCCAATATCCTGATCGTCGACGCCACCATGGACGGCGCGCTGGAGCTGATCGCCAATATCCGCAACCTGCCGCAGGGCAAATCGGTGCGCATCTACTACTGCGTGGTCGAGGCGGACCTGAAGAAGATGATGATGGGCAAGCGCGCCGGCGCGGACGACTTCCTGCTGAAGCCGTTCGACCGCAAGATCCTGACCCAGGTCTTCGGCAATCTGTCGATCGCCGCCTGAAACGATCCTAGCGCATAACGAAATATCGGCGCGGCCGCTCGAAGGAGTCGGCCGCGTTTTTGTTTTGCGCTTCAAGCCGGCGTCCAGGCAAAAGAAAACCCGCCGGCAAGCGGCGGGTCGGATGTCGTTGAGCGGGGAGGGCGCTATCAGGCGCTTTCGAGATAATCCCCGTCGGGTTCGCGCAGCACGTAGCCGCGGCCCCAGACCGTCTCGATGTAGTTTGCGCCGCCGGCGGCGTTCGCCAGCTTCTTGCGCAGCTTGCAGATGAAGACGTCGATGATCTTCAGCTCCGGCTCGTCCATGCCGCCATAGAGGTGGTTGAGGAACATTTCCTTGGTGAGCGTCGTGCCCTTGCGCAGCGAGAGCAGCTCGAGCATCTGGTATTCCTTGCCCGTCAGGTGCACGCGCTGGCCGCCGACTTCGACGGTCTTGGCGTCGAGATTGACGATAAGCTCGCCCGTCGAGATGACCGACTGGGCATGGCCCTTGGAGCGGCGCACGATGGCGTGGATGCGGGCGACCAGCTCGTCCTTGTGGAAGGGCTTGGTCATGTAGTCGTCGGCGCCGAAGCCGAGGCCGCGCACCTTGTCCTCGATGCCGGCCATGCCGGAGAGGATCAGGATCGGCGTCTTGACCTTGGAAAGGCGCAGCGTGCGCAGAACTTCATAGCCCGACATGTCGGGGAGATTGAGATCGAGCAGGATGATGTCGTAATCGTACAACTTGCCCAGATCGACACCTTCCTCGCCGAGGTCGGTGGTATACACATTAAAGCTTTCGGACTTCAGCATCAGCTCGATGCTCTGCGCCGTCGCGCTATCGTCCTCAATGAGTAGAACCCGCATATCTGTCCCCTTTTCCGCCGCCCAAGGTACCTGGCCCCCTACGCGATACGGATCCAGTCGTTGCCTGATTTGGAGGCTGCCACGAAATGGTTAACAAATCCTGATTCACTTTGGCAAGGTGTATCGATCTGTTAATTATTTTAGGCAGACTCCTGATTTTACGTATGAATCAGAAATGTGTCTCTTAAGTTCTCACTTTAGGAAACACAGCTAACCGACTCTTTCGACTCATCAATGCGGGCACCTCTTTTTTCGTGATCCGCATTTACCGAGCCTTAAATCATCGCACCTATGATTAACGATGCCCGTAAACGAAAGGTTACCAGCGGTAGGATTTCATTAATCTCGCTGAATTTTTTTTACGGTTCGGCAGGGTTTGTCGCGTTACGGGTGGGAATGCCGGTCGCCGGCGCACGGAAAAACGTCGTGCTTCGGGGACTGATTTGGAATGCGGGGCAGGCGTTCGCCAGTGTTTTCGGCGGCCGTTCGCTCCAATGCCGGGGTCTCGCTATCCACGGGAGTATTGCGTATGAAGTCGCGTGAGAGCCTAGTTCGCCTGAAGGAATTTCAGGTGAAAGACAAAAGACGGCAGCTGGCCCAGCTTCAGCTTATGATGTCCGAGTTCGAACGGATGTCGAAGGAGCTGGAAAGCCAGATCGCCATCGAGGAAAAGAAGTCCGGGATCACCGATCCCAGCCATTTCGCCTATCCGACCTTCGCCAAGGCGGCGCGGCAGCGTTCCGACAATCTCCAGGTCTCCATCCGGGAGTTGAAGGTGCAGCAGGATGCGGCCGAACTGGCGCTGGAAGAGGCCGAGGCGGAATTCGCCAAGGCTTCGGCGCTGGAGGAGCGCGACAACGCGGTGCGCATGCGCGCCTGATCAGGCGCCGGTCCGCTCCGTTCAAGTTTGAAGAACCCTCGCGATCGGCCGGAAGGCCGCTCACGAGGGCTCTTCGCGTTGCTGTCTGCGCTCAGAGGGTGACGACGTCGCGCCAGTCCTCGTGGCGCATCGCCTGTGCCCGGAAGAAGGGGCAGAGCGGCATGATCTTCCAGCCGCCCCTGCGGGCTTCTTCCACCGCATGCGCCGCCAGCGCCTGGCCGATGCCCTTGCCGCGCAACGCGTCCGGCACGCCGGTGTGGTCGACGATCACGAGTTGCGGGGAGGCGCGGGAATAGGTCACTTCCGCCTCGTGCCCTTCGACGGTGACGTGATAGCGGCCCTTCGCGCCGGTTTCTTCGTGCAGGATGTTCATGGATCGGCTCCTCGCTGCGTTGCGTCGGAGCTATCCTTGCCCGTCTTCGGACCGCCCGCAAGGCGCGGGGCGGTGAACGGTCCGTGCTGCATCGGCGCATCGCGGGAGCGTGCGTCGAGGACCGGGCCTTTGCAAACGCGACTGCGGCCGCGCAGGGCGCGGCCGCAGAAGGCAGTGTCGGGAAATGTCTAGTGGCGGTATTGCTGGATGCGCGTGGTGCGCAGGCCGGCAAGGCCGTGGTCGTTGATGGAGGACTGCCAGGACAGGAATTCTTCGACCGTCAGCGTATAGCGGTCACAGGCTTCTTCGAGGCTGAGGAGGCCACCGCGTACGGCGGCGACGACTTCTGCCTTCCGGCGGATCACCCAGCGCCGCGTGTTGGCCGGCGGCAGATCGGCGATCGTAAGAGGGCTGCCATCGGGGCCGATGACGTATTTAACGCGGGGTCGTATCAGGTCGGTCATTGGACTCTCTACATAAACTCAAGACCATATGGCGGGACTGTAGCCTGCCACATTTAAGATTTGCCTAAGCGCATACTAACAATTTTCTAATCATTTGAGCGGGTTCGCCGGCGCTGCCGATTTGCGGGAAGTCCTGCCTTCCCTAGCGTTCGCCGGCTTTTCGCCCGCGCCGCCCGCATGGGAGCCATGCAAATATTTCATTTCCATTTTATTCAAATGCTGCTAATACGCCCCAAAATTCGGAGGCGGCGTCGTGTTGACGCCACCGGAAGCCTCCAGGCCGCATCCAAACGTATTGCCTCCGCAAGCTGTCTCCCACAGGGAAATGGCTTCTGCGGCGTTTTTTCTCGCCGCCTGACTGAACGGTGCGCCCGAAATTTTCCGGACCGAGAATACACCCAAGCCCGGCGCGATCCGCCGGCTGTTGGAAACGGAAAATGAGAGACCCAGAAAAGATGCTCTCGCAGCAGGGTGGTTGGTCGCCCGAATTCCTGTCGCCGGCCAATATCGAATCCGTGCAGACCGAATACGAGGTGCTGCACCTCATGCGCCAGTGCGCCAATCATTTCGGCTTCGGCCATTTCCTGGTCGCGCGCTTTCCGGCCGACGACCGGCAGCGGTTTTCCGAGCGCTTGCTCGTCAGCAACTGGCCGGCCGATCTGGTGCGCAAATACGACGCGCTGAATCTCTTCCATGTCAGCCGGCTTGCGCTGGATACCGGCATGACGAAGCTGCCGGTGCAGGGCGACAGCGCGCTGCTGGCGCCTGCCGACTGGGAAAGCGCACAGGCCGGCGAGGCGATCGCGCTTGCCGAGAGTTACGGCCTTTCGGTCTCCACCGCGCTCCTCATGCATTCCACGGCCTGCGATCCCTATCTCATGGTCTTTTCCGGCACGCGCGGCCTGCTCGCCCGCCCGGAGCTGAAGGAACTGCATTTCGCGGCTCTCCAGCTTTTCGAATGCCTCGAGAAGACCTTCGTGGGGCTGGCCGCGAACCGCGAAAAGCTCTCCAGCCGCGAGGTGGAGTGCCTGCGCTGGGCGGCGGCCGGCAAGAGCAGTGACGAGATCGCCATCATCCTCGGCATCTCGGTCTATACGGTGAGCAGCTATTTCAAGAGCGCGACCCGCAAGCTGCAGGCCGTCAACCGCATGCAGGCCATCGCCATCGCCCTGCGTCTTCGCCTGATCTGATCCCGGTTCGCGCGGGCAGGGGGCTTTTGCGCCTTCTCTTGCCCTCGGTGCGGCAAGTTTCTATATGTCGCCCGAAGGGCATTCCGCCGAGCGCGGCATGCCGCAACGGCCGGGATCGGCCCCAATTCAAAGGTGTATGACGGCAGCGCCCGCGCACCGGAACGGACCTCGCGTGAACAGTCTCGATTTCGATCGCAAGCCCGAAGATACGCGTGTCGTCGTTGCCATGTCCGGCGGCGTCGACAGCTCGGTCGTGGCCGGCATCCTGAAACGGGAGGGCTACGACGTTCTCGGTATCACGCTGCAGCTCTACGATCACGGCGCCGCCGTGCACCGGGCCGGCTCCTGCTGCGCGGGCCAGGATATCGACGATGCGCGCCGCGTTTGCGAAACCCTCGGCATCCCGCATTATGTCCTCGACTACGAGAAGCGTTTTCGCGAGACGGTGATCAATCCCTTCGCCGAAAGCTATATCGCCGGCGAGACGCCAATCCCGTGCGTGGCCTGCAACCAGACCGTCAAGTTCGCCGATCTTCTGGCCACCGCCCGGGAACTCGGCGCGGACGCGCTGGCGACCGGCCACTATATCCGCTCGCGCGCCAATCCGGCGCCGGATGCGCCGAACCGGAGGGCGCTCTATCGCCCGGTCGATGCCGAGCGTGACCAGAGCTACTTCCTCTTCGCCACGACGCAGGAGCAGATCGATTACCTGCGCTTCCCGCTTGGCCACCTCTCCAAGGCCGAGACGCGCGCGCTTGCCGAGGAGATGGGCCTCGTCGTCGCCAAGAAGGCGGACAGCCAGGACATCTGCTTCGTGCCGCAGGGGAAATATTCCGACATCGTCAACAAGCTGAAGCCGAATGCAGCGCTTGCCGGCGAGATCGTGCATATCGACGGCCGCGTGCTCGGCCGCCACGAGGGCATTCTGCATTACACAATCGGCCAGCGCCGCGGCATCGGCATCGCCACCGGCGAGCCGCTCTACGTCGTCTATCTCGACGCCCGCTCGCGCCGCGTCATCGTCGGCCCGAAGGAAGCACTCGAAACCCGCCGCCTCTACCTGCGCGACATCAACTGGCTCGGCGACGGCGCTCTTGAAACCGTCTCCGCCGCCGGTTTCGATTGCTACGCCAAGGTGCGCTCCACCCGCCCGCCGCGCCCCGCTCGTCTTCAGGCGAACGAGGCTGGTATCTATGTCGAGCTTGCCGAGGGCGAGCCTGGCGTCGCGCCCGGCCAGGCCTGTGCGCTCTATTCCGGCGAGGGCGAGGATGCCCGCATCTACGGCGGCGGCTTCATCCTGCGCTCCGAGCGGGAAGCGGCGGCCGAGGACGCCCTGAGGCGCATCCTCTCCACCCCGGCCGCGGCCTGAAAAGCCGCGCCGGCCAAAGCCTTTGCGGACAAAGCGATTTTTCTCAAAACCGCGCTTG
Organism: Shinella zoogloeoides; assembly: GCF_022682305.1. Lineage (NCBI taxonomy): Bacteria > Pseudomonadati > Pseudomonadota > Alphaproteobacteria > Hyphomicrobiales > Rhizobiaceae > Shinella > Shinella zoogloeoides. The sequence goes on along the minus strand of NZ_CP093528.1, from coordinate 2,814,951 downwards.
ACACCCGCAGGAACCCCGCCTTATAAGCCGCCCACCGGACGGAAACGGACATCGTTCCAAGCGTCCTTTCGGGCGGCGGAGTAGCTCAGTAGGTTAGAGCAGAGGAATCATAATCCTTGTGTCGGGGGTTCGAATCCCTCCTCCGCTACCACCGATCCCCCCCCCCCAGCTGCGATTGGCCTTCACGGGGTTTCCATCATCGTTCAGGAACGGCTCAAGCGAGCTTACAACCTCCATTCAACCTTTCCTGTCTCCGTCTTGCGGACCGTGATGGAATGCACCAGTTCCCGGACCAGCCGGGGGAGTTCGCCCATATCGTCCAGCGCCTGAAGGACGACTTCCGTCTTTGCCCTGCTTTGCCGTAGCTTGTCGGCAAAATGCCTGATGGCGCTCGGCAGCACGACGATGTTGCTCGCTTCAGGCAGGGAGCGCAATTCGCGCTCAAGGTCTGCCCGCTCTTCGGCCTGTTCCTTGATACGCTTGTCGATGACGCGGGTGTCTCCAGCCTACGCATGAGCATGTCCGTCAGACGCTCGTTGTCCTTTTCGATCTCGGCAAGCTGCTTGTCTAACTGCCTGCGGCGGCGGTCCTCACGCTCGGCATTGGCATGCAGTTTTTCCATGTATGCTTGCGCATAGCGATGGATTTGATCCGGGGTGGCAAGCTCACGGGGCAGGCTGTCGAGGAACAATTCTTCCAGGTCCTCCAAATAATGGATATTCGGGTCAGGGCATGGAAGCGGTGCCGGTCGTCCGGCGGGCCGAGCACGACCGGCCACCTGCGATGTCAACTCATCCGGACGATGTTCCGGTCGAGCTTGCGGATGTCGCTCTTGAGGCTCTGGAACGTGGCATTCGGGATTGCGCCCTTATGGGCGCTGGCGACGCTCACGGCCCGGTGGCGGATGCCGCTGGCCTCGCCTTCGAGCTTGCGCGCTGCGCTGGCGGAAAGCCTGTGCATGGTCTCTTCCTGCCGGATATTTCTTTCGGCTGAGCGTAGGCTAGCGAGAACCCGGTCGAGGTGCGCTTTTGGGACCATCGCCGGTTTTGCCTGTGCCGGCACGGCCTGCACGGACATCTGCGGACCGGCGTAATCGTGGTCGTCGGAAGCATACTGGTGGCTCTCGTGCAGGCCGGCAGCAAAGGCGCCGCCGGTGGCGAGCGAAAGGGCGAGGGAGGTGAAGACGATGGTTTTGAATGTCGAGCGCATGGTGCTGTCCTCGATGGAAAGGCGGGCGCATCGCGCCTGCCCGCAGGCTGTCCGGTGTCGTCGCGTCGCGGTTTGTTTCCGCCGGCGGCATCCAGCCTGACATTATCTATAGGCCCGCATATCCCCTCGGGTCATGTTACAATTAAATAAAGTTTCGGGCGACCTTCTTGCCAAAATCCTGCCCGGATTGAGGAGGTTGCGTCTTGGTCCGGCTCAGAAAAAATTCCGAATTGTACCTATTTCAGTCGCTGAGAGGGTGCGGAGGCCTGTTGAGGATGACTGACCGATGTCGGACGTTTAGCGCGGCAAAGCCCCTTCCACCGGCGATCATCAGACGCTGCTCAGCAACAGGCTTGTCTCGCTGTTGGCGACACCGTCGACCATCCTGACCTCGCGCAGGACACGGTCGAAATCCGAAAGGCTGGCCGCGCGGATGTTCGCGACGAGGTCCCAATTGCCGTTTGTCGTATGCAGCGCCTGAATTTCTGAAAAGCCCCGGAGCTTGCGGATAACCTGGGTTGTCGACTTTCCCGAGACCTCGATCATCATGACCGCAAGGACATTGTGCGCGTCGTAATCATCCCGTACGCGAACCGTGAAGCCGAGCAAGGTGCCCGTTTCCATGAGGCGGTCCAGGCGGCTCTGGACCGTTCCGCGCGCCACGCCAAGCGCGTCGGCCAGTTTGGCAAGGGATGCACGGCCGTCGCCGCGAAGGTGGGCGATGATCCGGCGATCCAGATCGTCCGGCATATATTTCGCGATTGGCTTCTGCATTTGCCGAATTTTACATTTTTGTTGCGCATATTGTCCAGTTTTATCTCGAAAATGGCATGAATCTGCGCTTTCGGTCAACATTTCCGATGATTAGCCTCTTCTTTGGCAGTCTGCAGAGGAGGCATCCATGGCCGTACCGTTTCAGTCGAGGAAAGTGCTCGTTCCTTTCGTCAGCATAGGGTTTGTCATCGGGGATTTTCCCGCGCCTGCACGCGTCTGCAACGCGTGCGGCAAGAGGTAGAAAGATGAAGCGATCTTCCTTCTCCATCCAGGCGCCGTCCGCGGTCGTCATGGTTCGTCCCCACCACTTCACCGTCAACACGGAGACCGCAGCCGACAACCGCTTCCAGGCGCCCGGCGATGCCGGCGAGGACTTTGCGGCGGCGGCCCGCGAGGAGATCACGCGCGCTGCGCAAACGCTCGAAAGCTACGGCGTCACCGTTCATCTTTTCGAGGACGAAGGTGCGGAAACGCCAGATTCCGTCTTGCCCAACAACTGGTTCTCCACCCATGCGGGCGGCCATGTGGCAATCTATCCGATGAAGGCGGAAAGCCGCAGGCGGGAGCGGCGGCGCGACGTGATCGAGATGCTGAAGGCGCGTTACCGCGTGCAGGACGTCATCGACTATTCGGGGCTGGAACCGGACGGCCTGTTCCTGGAGGGGACGGGGGCGATGGTGCTCGATCACATCGACCGGGTGGCCTATGCGGTGCGTTCCGACCGTACCAACCCGATCGCGCTCGAACGCTTCTGCACGCATTTCAATTTCGAGCCGATGGTGTTCGATGCGTGCGACGACAACGGCGTGCCGATCTATCATACAAACGTCCTGATGTGCATCGCGACCGGGTTTGCCATGCTCGGCGACGCCATGATGACCGACAAGGACCGGCGCGACGAGGTGATCGCCCGGCTTGAGCGGTCGGGCCGCGCCATCGTCAGGCTGACGAACCGGCAGATCGGTCAATTCGCGGGGAATGCTTTGGAGTTGCAGGCGCGGGAAGGGCGCATCCTGGCGCTTTCGACGACGGCGCTTGCCGCGCTTAATGCCGATCAGCGCGCCTTGATCGAGGAAAGCGCGACGATCGTCCCGCTGGATATTCACACCGTCGAGCGCGCCGGCGGCTCCGTTCGCTGCACTCTGGCAGGGGTTCACCTGACGCCGCGGAAATAGGGCTGCCGGATATGGAAAGGGATTTTGGATGATTTCATATTTGCTAGTTTTATCTTATTTTATTGCGTAATTTTCCAACATTGTCTATCTGTCGGGGTGATAATCGCAATTTATCGGATAAATCGGCAAAATGAATAAAATTCGCTCTGGTGCTTACACCGCTCTGGTCACGCCTTTCACCCCGGATGGCGAGGTCGATTGCGATACGTTCGTCCGCCTGGCGGAACGGCAACTCGCAGCCGGCATCAGCGGGCTGGCCCTCTTCGGCTGTACCGGGGAGGAGGCGACGGTGCCGCTCGAGGACAGGCAGCGCGCACTGCGTGCATTGCGCCGCCGTCTGCCGGCGGAGGCTGTGCTGGTTGCAGCGGGCGGGGCGAGCGACACGCGCACTGCCGTCTCGCTGTCGCGCGCGCTGGCGGAGGAGGGGGCCGATGCGATCCTGTCGGTCGTGCCGCCCTACAACCGCCCCATGGCGCAAGGCATCTTCGATCACTTCACCCGCATTGCAGAGGACAGTCCGGCTCCGGTTATCCTGTCGAACGTTCCGGGCCGCACCGGCAGAGCACTCGATCTCGACACGACGCTCGCCCTTGCCGGCCACCCCAATATCGTTGCGGTGGATGAAGGTTCGGGTGATCTCGGTTTCACCATGCGCCTGATCCGTGCGGCGCCGGAAGGCTTCCTGGTCTTTTCCGGTGAGGACGAGCTGACGCTGGCCATGATGGCGCTCGGCGGCGCGGGCGCGTTCTCGCTCGTCTCCAATCAGGTGCCCGGAAAAGTAGCAGGGCTGGTGGCGCATGCGCGGGGCGGCAGGCTCGACGCGGCGCTGGCGATCCACAACGAGATCCTCGACCTCGCCGCTTTCAACTACTGCGAAACCAATCCCGCGCCTGTCAAGGCGGCCCTCGCCATGATGGGGCTGCTGGAAGAGCATCTGCGGTTGCCGATGACGGCACTGTCCGACGCCAACCGCAAGGCTATGCGCGACCATCTCGTCCGGCTCGCCCTGCTCTGAGCGATCGACATCCTTGAACCATTGCTTTCCGCGGTGCGAGCGCTGCCGTGGAAATGGAACGGAGAATATGCATGACATCGAAGGTTCTGTTCGTCGTGAATATCGATGGAGATCCCGATCCCGAAACGACGCCGCCCGATAATCCGGCCGTGATGCTGAAATATGCAATCATGAAGCGGATTGTCGATGACCATGCCGGAGGCAAGGGATCGTTCTGCGTCCAGACCAGTCCGATGTATCGCAGGCGTTTCTTCGAAAGCCCCTTCATCGATTTCTGGCATGAATGGGTAAAGGGCGGGGGGGATCTCGCGCTTCATCCGGAGGAAGACCTGTACTGCCGGCCGGAAGAGCGCCTGCCCATGGGCACCTATTATGAAGATGGCGAGCGCATGGGCGAAGTGATCGCCGATGGCGTGGCCTCGCTCGCCGGGCTTGGCCTGACCTTCGCCGCCTACAAGAACGGATACCAGGCGCAGACGCTCGCCATGGCGCGGCACATGAAGGCGGCAGGGATCGGCATCGACCTTTCCTGCGCGCCCGGTCTCTTCTGGCCGGAGAAGCTGGCGGACTGGCGGATGGCTCCACTCACGGCCTTCCATATGTCGTCGGATCGTCTCGGCGAGCCGGCCTCGCCCGATGAGGCGGATCCGCTTTTCGCGATTCCGGTCGGTTGGAGCGGCCTGCCGTCGGATACGGCCAATCGACTGCTGAACACACAGTATCTGGTGAATGAGTTCTCCAACTACGAGGCGATCACGGCCGTCTGGGACGCGGTCGCGCGCCGTGCGGACGAGGAGGGGCGTACGCAGATCGTGTCCTTCCTCTGCCATACTTATACCATGGCCGAGACGGTCTATTCCGACCGCCTCAAGCGGTCGCTCGACTATATGGTGCGAAACGGTGGCGAGGCTGTGTCGCCCAGCGAGGCCCGGCGGCGTTTCGAAGGCGGGCGCTGAGCGTCTGCGATGATGAGGATCTCCGGCCGCTCAATCGAAAGGAAATGTTTCGACGGTCGGAGACCAGGCGCCCGACGCCATGAGCGAGCGCAGATGTGTGGCGATTTCGCCGAGCGTCGCGAACCAGACGTCGCCTTTTTCGCGCATCTCTCCGATCAGGCCGTCGATGGCCATGCAGCGGGACAGTCGGCCGCTCAGGAACGGATGCCAGACCGGTATCCAGTGGCCGCCATGGGTCCATGCGGCCTCGAATTCGGCTCGGAAAGTCTCCATGGCCTGCCGGGGCGAAGCTATCGGCGCGCCGGAGCGGAACATCTCGAAGTCGCCGTATTGCGTCCAGTCGTCCAGCGCAAGGAGACTTGGCAACTCCAGCACGTCGCCGCCTCCGGCGTCCTTGAGAAGGTAGGGAACCTCGTCGCCGAACAGCGAGGAATCATAGGCGATACCGGCCTCCGCCAGAAGCGGCAGCGTCCGGTGCGAAAAGGCGTAGCTCGGCGCGCGGTAGCCCCGGGGCGCCATGCCGGTCGCCTTGATCAGGGCCTCGCGGCCACGCCAGAAGGCGTCCCGCTCCTGCTCGTCGTCAAGGCTGTTGGGATCTTCGTGCAGATAGCCGTGATGGCCGATCTCGTGGCCGCCTTCCAGGATCTGCTCGATGATGCGCGGATAGGTCTCCACGCACCAGCCGGGCACGAAGAAAGTCTGCCGCAGGCCATGGCGCGCCAGAACGGAGAGAATGCGCGGCACGCCGGCCCGGGCCTCGAAGCGCCCCAGCGTGCGGGCCGCGATCATGCCGCGCGCGCTGGCCCCGAAGTTCTGCAGGAGATTGCTCTCGCCGTCCATGTCGAAGCTGAAGGCAACCGCGCAACGTGCGCCATGGGGCCAGGGGACCGGGTTCTGGAGCATCCGTGCGCCTCTCCGTCAGACCAGCTCGCGGTGCAGCACGCCGGTCAGGCAGCCCGTCGCGCCCGCCGCTTTGCCGAGTTCATGCGCACCGACGACCACGGTTTCGATGCCCAGGCTCTCGTAGAATGCCTGGGTCTTCGGATTGCCGGCGACCATCATGATCTTGCGTGGTCCGAGCGTAACGATGTTGAAGGCGTGGTTCTGCTTCAATTCTTCCTCGTCCGGTGCAAAGGCGACCCTGAAGCCGTTGTCGAGCATGGTCGTGACCGCCGCGTGCGGCGTGCGGCGCGGCCAGGCGATGACCAGATCCTTGTCGACGATCCGCAGCATGCCCATGAAATGCATGGTGCCGAACGGCATGTCGAAGGCGTGCGTCTTCACGCCGGTTTCCGCCAGCAGGCCGGAAATCTGGTCTATCGCGGCCTGGTTGGTGCGCAGGCCCCGGCCGATGACCACCGCGTCCCTGTTCAGCCACATCAGGTCGGCGCCCTCGAACGTCGCCGTTCCCGTCAGCGTCCTGACGATCGGCATGCCGAGCGCGGCAAGACGCCGTGCGACCTGCCGCTCTTCACCGGCCCGCACCGTGGAGGCGGGGCGCGCCAGGATTGCGCCCTGCGGCGTCATCACGGCCAGATCCGCGCAGAACATCAGATTGGGGCTGGGCGCACCGGCAGGCTCGACATAGTGCACCTCGACCCCCAGCCCGCGATATGCCTCGGCGATCGCGTCGTGCTCGGCCTGCGCCTTGGCGATGTCGACGGGTGCGAGCATCTGGATTGCATTGTGGTCGTCCTCCGAGGAGGATATTTCCTCGCCGGGCCGATGCAGCAGCACCGCCTTGAGCGGAGCCCATTCGCTGTTGATGCCGCAGGCGGTCCAAAGGCTGCCGATTTCCTCCGCATGGCTGCGTTCGCGCTGCGACCAGCCCGCGCCGCCATAGGCCGCGAGGCCAAAGGTTTCCCGCGGGCGCTCCCGGCTTTTCGTCTCAGTTCCAGTCATGTCGATTTCCCTCTCGATCGCATGCGCGTTTTCGGCGGCTGGCGGTGACCGCTCGCTGGTCGTCGCCTTCGTGCATTCTGTCGCGCGTTTGCCCTCTTAATTATAATATTGTCCAAAAAATGCTAGTACTGCTTTAGATTTTTGCTTAAAATCTTTCTTATGGACAAAAATAATCAAGTGCGCTAGAAATCTCCGGGTGGGGAGGCGCTGCCTGATAATCGCTATCTCGGCACCGTCGTTTTCGGCACGCAGGCATGCCAGCCTCGGCATGCGTCAACGCTCTGGGGGAGTTCTTCTGATGAAATTTCAATATGGGAAGGTGTTGGGCGCCGCTGCGGTCACCGCTATGACGCTGGCCCCGCTGCCGGCTAGCGCGGCATCGACGCTGGAGCAGGTAAAGGCGCGCGGTTCCGTCAATTGCCAGGTCGGGCGCCCCGAGGCGGGGACGTTCATGCTGTCGCCCGAAGGCGTATGGTACGGCCGCGATGTGGCGGTCTGCCGTGCGGTTGCCGCGGCGATCTTCGGTGATCCTTCCAAGGTCGAGTTCCAGATCGTCGCCGGCGGTGCGCGCTTCACGTCGCTCGCAAACGGCGAGTCGGACCTGATGGTCCGCGCCGCGACCAATACGCTGAAGCGTGAGACGCAGCTCGGTCTGGATTTCACCACCGTCAATTTCTATGACGGGCAGGGCTTCATGGTGCCCAAGAGCAGCGGCATCAAGAGCGCGCTCGAACTGGACGGGGCGACGGTCTGCATGGATCCCGGCACGACCGGCGTTGCCAACGTGGCCGACTTTGCCAGCCGCAACAAGATCACGATCAACCCGCTGATGTTCCAGGACCGGCAGGTGCGCCTTGCGACCTACCTCAAGGGCGGTTGCGACGCCATCACGACCGACCGTTCGGGGTTGGCTTCGGACCGGGCGTCATTCCCCAACCCCGACGAGCATGAGATCCTGCCCGAAACCATCTCGAAGGAGCCGCTCGGCGCGTTCGTCCGTCAGGGGGACAGTCAGTGGCGCAATATCGTCACCTGGGTCGTCCATGCGATGGTGACGGCGGAGGAGATCGGCCTGACGTCGAAGAACATCGATGAGGCGAAGGCCAAGCCGCAATCGGCGGACCAGTCCCGCTTCCTCGGTCTTGAGGGTGACCTCAATGTCGGTCTCGGCCTGTCGCCGGAATGGGCCTACAATATCATCAAGCATGTCGGGAACTACGGCGAGGTCTATGATCTCTATATGGGCGATGGCCCGGAGGGCGGGCCGAAAGGCATGGGTATTCCCCGCGCCGGAAGCCTGAACGCCAGCTATATCGATGGCGGCCTCATCTTCGCACCGCCGTTTAACTGATCCAGGAAACGCATGCGCCCGGCAACGTCAGCCGGGCGCATCGTCCGTTCCCCATGAGCGCCAGCGTGAACACAACCGTATCTGTCCCTGACGGGCCTGCCCCGTCGCCCCGGCGAACAGCCGCATGGTATTTCTACGACAAGAAGGTTCGGTCGGTGGTGGTGCAGGCCGCACTCGCTGCCAGTATCCTTCTGGCGGTCGCCTACCTGGCGAGCAACGTCTCCCGCAACCTCAACGCCATCGGCATGGTGACGGGCTTCGACTTCCTCTGGTCCTCGGCGGGGTTCGATATTTCCTGGACCCTGATCCCCTATTCCGCGAGCGACAGCCTTGCCCGCGTCTATGTGGTCGGCATTCTAAATACGATGTTGGTGTCGGTCATCGCCATCGCCGGGGCTACCGCGATGGGAACTTTCATCGGCATCATGCGCCTGTCGCGGAACTGGCTCGTTTCGACGGTGGCCAGAACCTATGTCGAGGTCATCCGCAACACGCCGGCCCTGTTGCAGATCGTTTTCTGGTTCGGCGGCATCTTCGTCCTGTTGCCCAAGCCGAAGCAGAGCCTCGACCTGTTTGGACTCGGCCTCTTCCCGATCAACAATCGCGGCTTCTACATGCCGCGCCCGGTGGTGTCCGAGCCATTCTGGGTGTGTGTGCTGGGCTTTGTCCTTGCCGCCGCCGCCGCGATGGCGCTCGGACGGTTCGCCAGGCGCAGGCAGCGCGCCACGGGGCGGCGCCCCTTCGTGTTGCCCTGGCAGGTTCTCCTCGTCGTCGGTGTTCCGGTCGTGCTTTTCTATCTGGTCGGCAAGCCGCTCGAATGGCAGGTTCCCCAACTCAAGGGCTTTAATTTCGTCGGCGGCTGGAATCTTCCGCCCGCCTTCCTGGCGGTCCTGTGCGGCCTGTCCTTCTATCAGGCCGCAAGCGTCGCCGAACTGGTGCGGGCGGGAATCCAGGCCGTGCCGCGCGGGCAGGGGGAGGCGGCTACGGCGCTCGGCTTCAAGTCGAGCCGGGTGATGCGCCTCATCGTCCTTCCGCAAGCACTGCGTACCATCATTCCCTCGCTGATCAGCATCTGGCTCAACATCATCAAGGAATCGTCGCTGGCGGTGGCCATCGGCTTCCCGGAACTGATCACCCTCTTCATGGTCACCTCTATCGAGCAGGGCGGGCATGCTATCGAGAAGGTCGCGATGGTGATGGCGTTCTACACCAGCATCAGCCTCGCCGTCGCCGGCATCCTCAACGCCTATAACCGCCATCTGCTGGCAAGGGGACGCCGCAATGCCTGATACAGCCTCCGTCGCTACCGTCTTCACGCCGATGCCCGCTCGCCCTGCCCCTGTGGGGCAGAGGGGTGTGGTGCACTGGTTGAGGACGCGGCTGTTCTATTCCCCCGCTAGCAGCCTTTTTACCGTCGTCACGCTCTACCTCCTCTATCGGGCGGCAGCGCCCTTCTATGAATGGGCGGTGACCAATGCGGTCTGGGAGGCCGGCACGCGCCGCGAATGCTTCGAGAAGAATGTCGACGGCGCCTGCTGGGCGGGCGTCGTCCACTGGTTCGACAGCTACATGTACGGCCAGTTCCCGGCCTCGGAGCGCTGGCGCGCCAATCTGGGCTGCCTCCTGCTGGTTCTCTGGGCCATTCCCATCTGGCTGCCGCGCACGCACAACAAGGCGACGGTCCTTGCGACCATGGTGCTGGTCTTTCCGTTCCTTGCCGTTTACCTGTTCCTCGGCGGAGACTGGTCGTTACTTCCGCGGACGCTCGCCATGCTCGGCGTTGCCTTCCTCATTGTGAACTGGGCAAGTGCTATCCTGTCGATGACCACGGGGCGAAGCCTATCCCAAGACCTTGGGCGACTGTTCGGGCTTGCCGACAGGCATCCCTCCGTCCTTATCTATCCGATGGCCGGGCTTGTCACCCTCCTCACGGCAGGGGCGGTGGCCCTGTCCTACGGCTTCACGCTGCCTTATGTCGAAACAGGCAAATGGGGTGGGCTTTTCCTGACATTCATCATAGCGGTCAGCTCGTCGCTTTTCGCCTTCCCGCTCGGCATTCTGCTGGCGCTCGGCCGGCGCTCCGAGATGCCGCTCGTCAGGATCTTCTGCGCGACCTTCATCGAGGTTCTGCGGTCGATACCGCTGGTGACGCTGCTGTTCATGGTCATCGTGCTCCTGCCGCTGTTCATGCCGGCCGGAACGCAGTTCAACAAGCTCATGTATGCGCTTGTCGGCCTCTCCCTCTTTACCGCGGTCTATCTGGCCGAGGTCGTGCGCGGCGGAATGCAGGCCATACCGGAAGGGCAGTACGAGGCGGCGACGTCGCTGGGCCTCGGCTATTGGCGGGCGACCTATCTCGTCATCCTGCCACAGGCGCTGAAGACGATGACGCCCGTTCTCGTCACCTATTTCATCGGCAATCTCAAGGATACGACACTCGTTTCCATCATCGGCATGTACGACCTGCTGGGCATGATCAACGTCTCGGGCCAGAACCCGGAATGGAACGGGCTCTATCAGGAGCCGCTCCTGTTCGGGACCGCGATCTTCTTCGTTCTTTGCTACTGCATGTCCCTGTACGGGCGTTATCTGGAAAGACGCGGCAGCGGCGTCACGGGAGGAATCTAATGCCATCGGCTCGTAACGAAACAGGCGCCGCCAGTCCGCACGTCGCTTCGGCCGTGACCGACCGGATCGTGGTGAGTATGACCGACGTCAACAAGTGGTACGGCCCGTTCCATGTCCTGAAGGATGTTTCTCTCGCCGTGAAGAAAGGCGAGAGGATCGTTCTATGCGGTCCGTCGGGTTCGGGAAAGACGACGCTCATTCGCTGTATCAACCGGCTGGAAGAGCATCAGTCCGGCGAAATCCTGGTCAACGGCGTGTGCCTGGACGGCAATCTGAGGAACGTCGACAAGGTTCGCGCCGATGTCGGCATGGTGTTCCAGAGCTTCAATCTGTTCTCCCACCTGACGGTGCTGGAGAACTGCACGCTGGCGCCGCTCTGGATCCGCAAGATGCCGGAGGCGCAGGCGACCGCGCTGGCCATGAAGTTCCTCGAGCGTGTCCGCATCCCCGAACAGGCGCATAAATATCCGGCGCAACTGTCCGGCGGACAGCAGCAGCGCGTGGCGATCGCGCGCGCACTCTGCATGGACCCGAACATCCTGCTGTTCGACGAGCCGACATCCGCGCTCGATCCCGAAATGGTGTCGGAGGTTCTCGACGTGATGGCGGAATTGGCCGAAAGCGGCATCACCATGCTGTGCGTGACCCACGAAATGGGCTTTGCCCGCAGGGTCGCCGACCGGATCATCTTCATGGATGGCGGTGAGATCGTCGAGGAGGCGCGGCCGCAGGACTTCTTCGAGCGGCCGAAGATGGACCGGACCCGGCTGTTCCTGAGCCAGATCGTCGGCCACTAGGGCCGATTGCCCGCAGCCACATGATGGAGCGCCTTTGCAGGCGCGGCCGCCACCCGGCCGCGCGGGCCGAGTGCGTATTGCTTGCCATGCGAAATATACGATTCCTGCTGACGAATTCCCGATGGCTGCTGGCAGGGCTTTTGCTCAACCTCGCGTCCTGTTTCGGGCAGACCTTCTTCATAGCGCTTTTCTCCGGTGATATTCGCGCGGAGTTCGGGCTGACACACAGCAGTTTCGGCCTTCTATATATGGCCGCCACGCTTGGAAGTGCCGCAAGCATCCTCTGGGTCGGGCGGATGGTGGATGTGTATCCCGCACAGAAGATTGCCGTCTGCGCGGTCCTGGCGACCGCCGCGGCCGCCGTTCTGACGGGTTATGCGCAGTCGCTGCTTGCCTTTTCCGTGGCGCTCTACCTCCTGCGCTTTTGCGGCCAGGGAATGCTCGATCATATTGCCGGCGTCACCATGACCCGTTGGTACGATCTCAATCGCGGACGCGCCCTCAGCGTCGCGTCGCTCGGGCATCCGGTCGGGGAGGCCTTGCTGCCGCTGGCTGGCGTTGCCCTCGTCGCGGCCATCGGCTGGCGCGATGTGTGGCTGGCGGTCGCCGGCGTGCTGCTGCTCGCGGCCGCGCCAGTGCTTTTCTGGCTCTTGAAAACGGCGCCGCCGCCGGAGGAGGCGATCCATGCCGGGGCCAATGCCTGGCCGCGCGCACGTCCACGAGACCGAACCCGCAGCCAGGTGGTCCGTGACCCGCTGTTCTATCTCATTCTGCTCGGAGTCCAGTCGCACTCACTCATCACCACCGGCATCTTCTTTCACCAGATCGAAGTCGTGACCCGTAAAGGCTGGAGCGTCGCCTGGCTTGCCGCCAATTATCCGATCTATGCCGGCCTGACGGTGGCGGCTTCGTTGATCGCCGGCGGCATGGTCGACAGATGGAGTGCGCGGACCCTCCTGCCGATCGGCCTGGTCCCGCTCGCGGCCGCCTGCCTGGTCCTGTGCCTGTTCAGCCACGCGGCGATGGTTCCGGTTTTCATGGGGCTCGTCGGCGTCGCTTCCGGCTTCGTCGGACCCGTCACCGGCGCGCTCTGGGCGGAGATTTATGGCCGCGAGCACCTCGGCGCCATCCGCTCGATTACCATGGCCAGCAGCGTCGTCGCCTCCGCACTTGCCCCCGGCTTCATGGGAATGCTGTTTGATCTCGGTGTTTCGGTGGAACAGCAGATGTTCGGTTTCACGCTCTATACGCTGGCGGCCGCGTTCTTGCTCTTCGCGCTCAGGCCGGTTCTCCACCGTGTTGCGACTGCCGGCGCGGATTGAACGACTTCAATCGTCCAGTGCGGTCTTGCCGATACGGTGTGCTAGCGGCTCTTCGGCGGCTATGCGGAAGATCTGTTCGCCGGCACGTGCCAGACGGTCGCCCGCCCGATCGAACAGGACGCCGTCGCAACCGGCCAGGACGGGAAAACGGGCTGCCTCGAAATCGGCGATCCCCGGATCCACGATGCAGCATACTTCCTGTCCCTGCCTCAGCCGTGCGCCGACGGGAACGCTGTAAACGATGATCCCCGTGCACGGCGCATAGCCGTGATCGCAGGCCGTGATCGGCATGGGCGCCGATTTGGCCTCGGGCAAGGGGCCTGGATCGCCCGTGACGATCCCGCGGCGCATCATGTAGCGGAGAAGGTTCAGGGCGTCGGCGGCGCTGACGGCGTCGTCCACGTCGCGCGATCCGCGCAGTTCCACCGTGCCGCTCAAGCCCGGCTGGCGGACCGGTTTGCCGCTATCGTCGAGCGCGCGTGCGACCTGGAGCCACAGTTGACCGACTGCGGAGCTGAACGGGCGGCCGTCCTCCATATAGGCATGAATGAAGGTGGCCTCGCTGCCGAGCTGCGCAGCAAATTCCGCTATGCGTTCCTCGCCGGGATCGTCGTCGCAATAGATGTAAAGGGGCGCTTCGCCTGCGCAGTGCAGATCGAAGCAGTAGTCGGCGTCGATGGCCATCCGCATCAGCGCAAGGCGAAGATGGTCGAACTCGGTGCGTGCAGGGATGTGCTCCAGCACCTTATGCGCCGCCGCCCGCACGAGCGGGACATTGGCCGTCGCATCTGTGGTCAACCGATCGCCGATCAGCGCCGCGACCTCGGCGCCGATCCAGGGGAAGCCGCGATTGTAGTTCTCCCGGCTGGCCTGGTCGAAACGGCCGTAATGGGTGCCGGAAAGATCCTGGGCAAAGCCGATGGGATTGGCGAAGGGGACGAGGACTATTTCGCCGCGGATGCGCCCGGCGGCGTCCATCTCGTCCAGCAGGCGCGTCAGGTGATGGATCACCAGCGGGCCTGGCATTTCGCCTGCGTGTAGCGCGCCCTGGATGTAGATCTTCGGGCGAGCGCCAGCTTCGCCATAGCGAAAGACCTGCAGGCTGCGCTCCGTGCCCTGGACGACGACCGGGAGCGAGACGGTCTGGATGGAGCGGGGCATGGCGAATCCTTGCGCTAGAATCACGTTCTGTGCTTAGATTGCGCCGATAATGTTCAATAAAGCAATTTTAAATGGATGGTTGTGCCAATTTTTATCAGAAACGAGCAAATATCTCCTTGGTGACTGCTGGAGTCACGTTTCGGGGGGCTGCTGCGGAAGGGGCAGAGAGGTACGGTGAACGACCTGCTTCAAGGCGAAGCTGGACGTGATGTTCCGAACACCGGGAATCTTGCCGATCTTCTCCGAAAGGAAGACATTATATTCCTCCAGATCGCTCAGGATGACGCGCAGAATGTAGTCGGCCGATCCGGACAGGTAGTAGCAATCCATGACTTCGGGGAACTCTACGATCTTCTGCTCGAACAGCTTGTCGTCGAGCTGACGCTCCATCTTGACGGTGATGAAGACATTCACCTTAAGGTTCAGCGCGCGAGGATCGAGCAGCGCGTTGAAGCTCTTGATGACCCCGGAGGCTTCCAGCTCCTGCACGCGGCGCGAGCATGGAGAGGGAGACAGGCCGGCGGCCTTGGCCAACTCGTTGTTGGATATGCGCGCGTTCTTTTGCAGTTGGTCCAGGATTTGAATATCCGTCTGATCCAGTCGCCAATTTGTCATTCACTTCACCCACGCAGAAGAACTTCAGATTCCATTCCCCTTATTGCCAGTTTGGCAAAAGCATATCAATGAGCGACGGTAAACATGTGAATATCCTGCGTTTCAGGCGGGATTTTATTAATGACAATATATGAAGGGAAAGTCCGCCCGCGGGCAAGCTTCTGTCGATGCCGTCACGGTCGAGGTTGCGGCCGATGAATACGAATTTCAACTTCGGCATATCCTCGCCCCAGGTGTGGCCCGGCCGGAAATCGACCAGCTTGTGCACCGCCTGGAGGACGAAGAACCGGTTGTCGCTGCCATCGAGCACCGGGTCGTAGAGGTGCTGGTCGATATGCATGGTGTCGGGTCGGCAAGGCCGGAGGTCTCGACGATGATGTGGTCGAACTTGTCCTTCTGGCTCAAGAGCTTCTTATCACGTCGATGAGGTCGTTGCGCACGTCGACGAAGCAGCAGATGCGGCCGTTCTGCATCTGGAAGATCTTCCCGCCGGAGGCGAGCACGAGGTCGGCGCCCGTTAACTGCTGCGCCGCCAGATTGCGGCAGCGATTGCCTTCCGGTCGTGAGTATCGCTTTGTCCCGTCGGGAGCGTACAACATCGTTTCCCAGGCTCGGTGAAACGTTCCGGATATGGCAAGCGCCGAACGCTTGCCTGCAGCACGCCTTTCTGGTGCCGTTCCGCTGCGGCCTCCAAGCGACCTTTCCCCAATTCCGGGCGGCTACGAAACCCGGATGAATGGGCATTCTCCGACAGGGGTGGCGGCTTTGATCCCTTCAACGTCTCACGTAACGATAAGTCCAATGATCGACATGAGCCGGATCCAGGGAGCGTCCAAGGTCGGTTACTCCTTTCTGCACTTTGTATTGACATTGAGAAAAATCCACAATTAATATTGCGGCCTGTTGTTGGTTGCAAGTCATGCCTGAATTTGCCGCTCGCTTTGCCTCTGGAGGGGGTGTGCGAGAACGGTACCTGCTGCCTTCAAATGGGTTTTCGGACATCGAACAGGAGGATTTCGATGAATGATATTGCAACGGTGATCGACCTGGCGCAGTTCCGGCGTGAGGTTGAGACCGAGACGACGAAGGCGATGTGCCCGACCGCGATCGCCATCGAGAAGAACATCCCCATCTACGATGGCGCAAGCGTGGTTGACGGTATCGGCCCGGAATGGGCCTCGGTCATCGGCTCGGGGCCGGGTGTGTTCGTTGTCAAGCGCGCCTTCACCGATCCCGGCGCTATAGACGCAGCAAGCGCGGTATTCCGGCAGATCATCGCCGACGAGCGTGCCGCCGGTACGGCCGCAGGCGATCATTTCGCGAAGGCTGGCGCCAACGACCGCATCTGGAACAGCTTGCAGAAGCTGTGCCTTCGCGACCCGGCCGTCTATGCCCGGTACATGGCAAACCCGGTCATCGATATCGCCTGCCGCGCCTGGCTTGGCCCGGGCTACCAGATCGCGACGCAAGTCAACCAGGTGCGTCCCGGCGGCAAGGCGCAGGCCCCGCATCGCGACTACCATCTAGGCTTCATGAAGCCCGAGCAGATGGCGGAGTATCCGACGCATATCCACGCGACCGGCCCCACGCTGATCCTGCAAGGAGGCGTTGCCCATTGCGACATGCCCGTCGAGAGCGGCACGACGAAGCTCCTGCCGCACTCGCAGCGCTATCTGCCTGGCTACATTGCCGCCACACGCCCGGAATTCCGCGACTATTTCGAGGAGCATTATGTCCAGCTTCCGCTGGAAAAGGGCGATGCCATCTTCTTCAGCCCGGCCCTGTTTCATGCCGCGGGGGAGAACCGCACGGCGGATGTGGTGCGTATGGTGAACCTCATCCAGACGGCTTCCGCCTTCGCCCGCCACATGGAAACCCTCGACCGCACCGCCATGGCGCGCGCGGTGTATCCGCATCTTGCGGCGCTCTCTCCGGCTGGACGGCGGGCGGTCATCGCCGCAACGGCGGACGGGTATCCGTTCCCGACCAATCTCGACACGGATCCGCCGCTTGGCGGCCTTGCCCCGGAGAGCCAGCAGGACGTGCTGACCAGGGCTGTTGCCGAAGGCTGGGACCAGGCCCGCCTCGATGCGGCTCTTTCGGCACAGGGCGCAAAGCGCGCGGCCTGAGGGCAGGAAGTCACCCGCAAAGGCTTCGGGCGGGCACGAACAGGAAGCCAACTTCGGGAGGAAGTCTTACATGAAGAAAATTCTGCAGTCCCTGGCGCTCGGCGCGCTTCTGGCCACGACCGCGCTTGCCGGCGCGGCACATGCCGATGGTGAGAAGTTCGTGTGGATCAGCCATGGGCCGGACAGCGATAGCTGGTTCAATGTCATCAAGAACGCCATCAAGGTCACGAACGAGCAGATGGATGTCGAGACCGAATATCGCAATCCGCCGACCGGCGACCTTGCCGACATGGCGCGCATCGTCCAGCAGAGCTCGGCGGCAGGCGTCGACGGCATCATCGTCACCATCGCCGACTACAACGTGCTCGAAGGTCCGATCAAGGACGCCGTCGCCAAGGGGATTCCGGTTGTCACCGTCAATTCGGGGACGGTGGAGGAGAGCCAGAAGCTCGGTGCGCTGATGCATGTCGGCCAGCCGGAATACGAGGCGGGACTTGGTGCTGGAAAGCGCGCGAAGGAGGCCGGCGTCAAGAGCTTCGTGTGCGTGAACCACTACATCACGAACCCCGCTTCCGTCGAACGCTGCCGCGGCTTTGCCGAGGGTATCGGTGTCGAGCTCGGCAACCAGATGATCGACTCCGGTATCGACCCGTCGGAAATCCAGAACAAGGTCAAGGCTTACCTCACGGCGAACAAGGACACCGGCGCGATCCTGACGCTCGGCCCGAATTCGGCGGAACCCTCGATCCGCGCGGTCAAGGAAATGGGGTTGGACGGCGATATCTACTTCGGCACCTTCGACCTCTCGGCCGAGATCTCCGCCGCCATCAAGGACGGCACGATCAACTTTGCCATCGATCAGCAGCCTTTCCTCCAAGGCTCGATCCCGATCCAGGTTCTGACGAGCTACGTCCGCTACGGCGTCGCCCCGGCCAACTCGATCTTCACGGGTCCGGGCTTCGTGACCAAGGACAACATCGCGCTCGTCGAGTCGCTGGCAGGCCAGTACCGCTGACCTGACGGTCCGTCGGGGTGCGCGGCCGACGGCGCGCCCCGAACGATTTTCGAGGGAGGAGAATGCATTCATGACGGACGTCATCAATGGCGCGTCGAAGGACGAGCGCATCAAACCCGTCTCGCCGCTCAAGCGCGCGCTGATCCGGCCCGAACTCGGCGGTATCTGCGGCACCATCCTGGTCTTCCTGCTGTTTGCCATCGTCGCCGGCGACAGCGGCATGTTCGCCGCCGAGGGCGTGATGAACTGGACCGTGGTCTCGGCGCAGTTCATGGTCATTGCGGTCGGCGCCTGCCTTCTGATGATCGCGGGCGAGTTCGACCTTTCCACAGGCTCGATGATCGGATTCTCCGGGCTGATGATGGCTATCCTTGCCGTCCATCTCGGCGTGCCGCTTTGGCTTTCCATCATCGTGACCTTCCTCTTCTGCGTCTTCATCGGCGCGGTGAACGGCTGGCTCGTCATCCGTACCGGCCTGCCGTCCTTCATCGTCACGCTCGCCTTCCTCTATATCCTGCGCGGTCTCACGATCTGGGGCTCGGTCTATTTCACGGGCCAGACGATCATCGGCGGCGTGGGCGAGAAGGCGGCCGGCGACTGGCTGGCGCCGTTCTTCGGCGGCAAGATCCTGACCGGCTTCTTCGCCTGGATGGGGGAGATGGGATGGATCGCCACGTTCACCCGCGGCAACCGCGCGGGCCAGCCCGTCATCGATGGCGTTCCCATGCTCGTCGTCTGGGCCATCGTGCTCGTCGTCTTCGGCCATTGGCTTCTGACGCGCACCAAGTTCGGCAACTGGATATTTGCCTCGGGCGGCGACCCGCTCGCCGCGCGCTATGTCGGCGTGCCGGTCAACCGGGTGAAAATCCTGATGTTCATGTTCTCGGCCTTCTGCGCCTGTGTCTTCGCCACCTGCCAGGTGATGGAGTTCGGTTCGGCGGCGGCCGACCGCGGCCTTCTCAAGGAGTTCGAGGCGATTATCTGCGTGGTCATCGGCGGCGCGCTGCTGACGGGCGGCTACGGTTCCGTCATCGGCGCCGCGCTTGGCGCCATCATCTTCGGCGTGGTGCAGCAGGGTCTGTTCTTCGCCAATGCCGAAAGCTCGCTGTTCCGCGTCTTCCTTGGCGTCATCCTGCTCACGGCGGTGATCATGAACACCTATATCCGCCGCATCATCACGGGAGAACGCTGATGACCGCCATCGTGGAGATGAGGAACATCCAGAAGCACTTCGGCCATGTCATCGCGCTGGCCGGCGTCTCCTTCGACATCCGGCCGGGCGAATGCCACTGCCTGCTCGGCGACAACGGGGCGGGCAAGTCGACCTTCATCAAGATCATGTCCGGCGTCTACAGGCCGAGCGATGGCGAAGTGCTGGTGGAGGGTACGCCGACACTCTTCCAAAGCCCGCGCGACGCGATGGCCGCGGGTATCGCCACGGTCTACCAGGACCTTGCCATGATCCCGCTGATGAGCGTCAGCCGCAATTTCTGGATGGGGCGCGAGCCGGAGCGGGGCATCTGGCCGTTCAAAACCTTCGATACGGCAAGGGCCGACGAGATCACCGTGGCGGAGATGCGCAAGATGGGCATCAACCTACGCGGGCCGGACCAGGCCGTCGGCACGCTTTCGGGCGGCGAGCGGCAGACCGTCGCCATCGCGCGGGCGGTCTATTTCGGCGCGAAGGTGCTGATCCTCGACGAGCCGACTTCGGCGCTCGGCGTTCGCCAGACGGCGAACGTGCTGAGCACGATCGATCGCGTGCGCAAGCAGGGCATCGGCGTCGTCTTCATCACGCATAACGTTCGCCATGCACTCGCCGTCGGCGATCGCTTTACGGTGCTCAACCGAGGCCAGACGCTGGGGACGGCGGAGCGCGGCACGGTGGACGCCGCCGCGTTGCAGGACATGATGGCGGGCGGGCAGGAGCTTGCTCTGCTGGAAAGCTCGCTCGGCGGCACGATCTGAAACGAGGAAAGGCGTGCCGGACGGTCTGTCGTGCACGCCTTCCCGAAGACTTGAAGTTTGCGGCTCTCCTCAGCGGATCACCTCGTAGCCGGCGGCCGCCATGACGCGCAGAAGTTCCCGATGGCCGATCTTCGCCATATCGAGTGGCGGGTTGTGGGTGGGGTCCTGTTCCGCCTCGACGACGAACCAGCCTTCGTAGCCATGGGAGGCAAGACGCTTGACGATGGCCTCGAAGTCGAGGTCGCCGTCGCCGGGAACAGTGAAGGCGCCCTTGATCACCGCGTCGAGGAAGCTGTCCCGCGTGCGGTCGAGCGCCGCGATGACGGGCAGGCGGACATCCTTGGTGTGGACATGGCTGATGCGCCTGTGGTGCCTGTCGATGACGCGCAGCACGTCGCCGCCCGCGAAGGCCATGTGGCCGGCGTCGAAGAGCAGCGGCAGGCTCTCGCCGGAATGCTTCATCAGGAGATCGAGTTCGTCCTCGGTCTCGATGGGTGCGGCCATGTGGTGATGGTAGGAGATCGGCATGCCCTGGTCGGCGCACCATTCGGCGAAGGCGGTCAACTTGTGGCCATAGGATCGGATCTCGCCCTCGGAGAGACGGCGCTTGGTGGAGAGGGGCGCGGTGCGGTCGCCCTGGATGGTGCCGGCTGTCTCGCCATAGACGATGCAGGGTGCGCCGACAGCCTTGAACAGCGCCATCTGCCCGGCGATCCGGTCCTTCTCCGCCTCGATGTCGCCATCGAGCAGGAGACCGGAGAACCAGCCGCCGCAGACCTGGATGCCGTATCTGTCGAGGATGGGACGCAGCACCGCCGCGTCCATCGGAAAGCGCCGGCCTGTCTCCATGCCGGTGAAGCCGGCTTCCGCAGCTTCGGCAAGGCAGCCTTCCAGCGAGATGTCGCTGCTGATTTCCGGCAGGTCGTCGTTCCACCATGCAATGGGGGCAATGCCAAGTCTGGCCTTCATGTTCTAGCTCCGGGCTTGCGGAAAACGGGAATGCCGGCCGCCTGCCGGCCTGGCTGGGCGATCATGCAAAACAAATATTGACAATTCAATATTTATGCAAAGATAATTGCATTCGCGCCTGGAGGAGGCCGCATATCCGAGGATCAGCAGAATGAAGAAGACGCTCCGCCTTGGCCTCATCGGGTCGGGTTTCATGGGTAAGACGCATGTGTTCGGTTTTGCCGCCGCCATGCGGGTGTTCGATCTGCCCTATGAGGTGGAACTGACCGCCATTGCCGACGTAACGATGGCGCAGGCCGAGGCTGCCCGCGCCGCGCTCGGCTTCCGGCGCGCCACGGATGACTGGCGCAGTCTTGTCGCCGACCCCGGCATCGACCTGATCGACATCACCGCGCCGAACGCGCTGCACAAGGAGATGGCGCTTGCCGCCATCTCCGCGGGCAAGCACGTCTATTGTGAAAAGCCGCTCGCCCCGCTGTCCGCCGATGCGCGTGAGATGGCGGAGGCGGCGGAGAAAGCGGGCCTCAAGACACAGGTCGGCTTCAATTATCTCTGCAATCCCATGCTTGCCCTTGCGAAGGAGATGATCGCCGGCGGCGAGCTTGGCGAGATCCGCGGCTATCGCGGCCTCCATGCCGAGGACTACATGGCCGACGCCAGTGCACCCTTCACTTTCCGGCACGATCCGGCAGGTGGCGGCGCGCTGGCCGATATCGGCAGCCATGCGCTGGCGACCGCAGAGTATCTCCTTGGCCCCATCACCAGGGTCATGGGCGATTGCGTGACGATGATCTCGCAGCGGCCCGATGGCAGGGGCGGCGCGCGCGCGGTCGAGATCGACGATGTCGGTCGTGCGTTCCTGCGCTTTGCGAACGGTGCGAGTGGCTCCGTCGAGGGTAACTGGATCGCCACCGGCCGCAAGATGCAGCACGATTTCGAGGTCTACGGCACGAAGGGGGCGCTTGCCTTCTCGCAGGAGCGCTTCAACGAACTGCATTTCTATTCGACGGCGGATGCGAAGGGCAGGCAGGGGTTCCGCCGCATCGAGGCGGGACCGGACCATGTGCCCTACGGCCGCTTCTGCGTGGCGCCCGGCCATCAGCTCGGCTTCAACGACCTGAAGGCCATCGAGGTCGCCGGCTATCTGGAGGCGATAGCGGGTCTTCGGCCCGAGCCGTTCAATTTCCGTGCCGGCCTGCGCATCCAGACATTGGTGGAGACGATTCAGAATTCCGCCCGCGCCGAACGCTGGCTGGCGGTGGCCTGAACGGGGAGGGCACTATGAGGAGTATCGGTGTCGGCGTTATCGGGGCGGGTGTTATGGGCGCGGAACATGCGCGCCTTATCGCCTGCGAGGTCTCGGGCGCGCATCTTGCCGCCGTCGCGGATGCCGATCTGGCGCGGGCGGAGGCGGCGGCGCAGGGCGGCCGAACGATGGCCGATCCCGAGGCCCTCATCGCCGATCCCGCAGTCGAGGCCGTGCTCGTGGCTTCGCCGGATGCCACGCATCAGCGGCTGGTGCTGGCGGCGATTGCCGCCGGCAAGCCGGTGCTCTGCGAAAAGCCGCTTGCCGTCAGCACGGACGAATGCCTGGAGATCGTCGCGGCCGAGGCGCGTGCCGGCCGCCGGCTGGTGCAGACCGGTTTCAATCGCCGCTTCGACCCCGCCTATCGCGAAATGAAGGCGATCATGGATGACGAAGCGCTCGGCGGGGTGCGCATCCTCCATTGCCAGCACCGCAACGTGGCCGCGCCCGCCTGGTTCACCGGCGCGATGGCCGTCACGAATTCGCTGGTGCACGAAATCGATATCTGCCGATGGCTGCTGTCGACGGAATATAGCGCCGTCACCGTCATTCCGTCCCCCGCGGGCGATCCGGTGCTCTTCGTCTTCGAAACGGAGGCCGGCAGCCTGGTTTCCGTGGAGGTCTTCATGAACGCTGCCTACGGATACCATGTTCACGCCGAAGCCGTCTGCGTGAAGGGCACGATCGCCATGGCGCATCCCGCGCCGATCCGCATACGCCGTGACGGGGCGCAGGAGGGGCGTTTTCCGGAAAACTGGATTCCGCGCTTCCGCGATGCTTACCGTATTCAGAATCAGGCCTGGGTCGACGGCATCCGCGCCGGCACCCCTCCGGCGGACGGCTCGACCGCCTGGGACGGGCTTGTCGCCACCTGCCTTGCCGACCAGGTGGTGGCGGCAATGGCGACCCGCCAGCGCATACCCCTGACGCTGCCGCCGCGGCCTTGTTGAGCCGACAAGGCCGCGCAAGCGATATTGCGGAATGCGCTTGACATGCAATAATAATTGCTATTTCTCTGATCGTGAAATAAAAATGCGGATGCCGCCTACGGGCGGCTCCCGCATGGAGGAGATGACATGTACGGCTCATACGGTTTGTTCATTGACGGTGCCTGGTCCGGGCCGGCGCAGGCAGCCTCTACGGAGATTGCCGATCCCGCAACCGGTGCGGTGCTCGGCACGGTGCCTGCCGCGACGGCCGAAGAGACGGAACGCGCAATTGCCATCGCGGACCGCGCATTCCGGAGCTGGAAGGCGACGCCGGCCTGGACGCGTGCCGACCTCCTGCACAAGGCGGCCGACGTCATGGCTGCCCGCGCGGCCGAGGCCGCCCGCCAGATCACGCTGGAGACCGGCAAGCCGCTCGCCCAGTCCGGCCGCGAATGGGGTCTCGCCGTCGATCAATTCCGCTGGTACGCCGAGGAGGCTCGCCGCATCTACGGCCGCATCGTCGAGAGCCGTGCGCCGGGTGGCCGGCTTGAGGTTTCGCACGAGCCGGTCGGCGTCGTCGCGGCTTTCACCGCCTGGAACTTCCCGGCGGCATTGATCGCCCGCAAGGTCGCTCCGGCGCTTGCCGCCGGCTGCTCCGTCATCGTGCGTCCTTCCGTTGAGGTGCCGGGCGTGGCGATGATCATGTTCGATTGCCTGCGGGAAGCCGGCATGCCCGCAGGTGTCGCCAATCTCCTGATCGGTCCGACAGGCAGCACCTACAAGCCGATCATGGCGTCGCCGCTGGTGCGCAAGGTCTCGCTGACCGGCTCCACCCGTGTGGGCCAGCAGATGATCCGCGACAGCGCCGAGACGGTGAAGCGGGTCAGCATGGAGCTTGGCGGCAACGCGCCGATGATCGTCTTCGACGATGCCGATCTCGACAGGGCGCTCGATCTCGCCGTGCCGACCAAATACGCAAATGCCGGGCAGGTCTGTGTCACGCCGGATCGCTTCTACGTGCATGAAACGCTGCATGACCGTTTCGCCGAGGGCTTTGCCGCGCGTGCCCGCGCGCTGAAGCTCGGCCACGGTCTCGATGAAGCGACGCAGATGGGGCCGCTCATCAACGAGCGCCGCATCGCCGCCGTCGAGGAGATCATCGCGGATGCGCGTGACCGCGGCGGGAAGATTCTTGCCGGCGGGCGCCGGCCGGCGGAGATGAATGCGGGCTTCTTCTTCGAACCCACCGTCATCACCGGCCTGCCGGACGACGCTAAGGCCATCGCCGAAGAGAATTTCGGTCCCATTGCCGCCATCACGCCCTTCTCGAAGGCAGACGAGGTCTTCGAGCGCGCCAATGCCTCGGAAATGGGACTGTCGGCCTATGTCTTCACCCGCGATGCCGGCCGCGCCCGCGAGGCGGCGGCACGGCTGGAGGCCGGCATGGTCGGTGTTAACAGCTTCGCCCTGGCCGCGGCCGAGGCACCCTTCGGCGGCATCAAGGCGAGCGGCATGGGCCGCGAAGGGGGTGCCGAGGGCATCCTCGACTATTCCAACGTCAAGCTCGCGCAGATGACGGTCTGAAGGAGGCATCCATGATCAGGAACGGCGTCAGGCAGCGCTGGGCGGAAGGCAGGCCGGTGCTCAACGGCTGGCTCTCCATCGCCAACTCCTTCAGCGCGGAGATCATGGCCGCGCAGGGCTACGACAGCGTCACCATCGACATGCAGCACGGTATCGTCGGCTATGACGGCGCGGTGCCGATGCTCCAGGCGATGCGGGCGAGCGGTGTAACGCCGCTGGTGCGTGTGCCCTGGCTCGACCCCGCCGACATCATGAAGGCGCTGGATGCCGGCGCCTACGGTGTCATCTGCCCGATGATCAACACGCGCGCCGAGGCTGAACGGCTGGTCTCCTACGTGCGCTATCCGCCCGCCGGCGTGCGCAGCTTCGGCCCGAGCCGGGCGCTGTTTTCCGCCGGCCCCGGCTATGCGGCGGAAGCCGACGACGAGATCATCTGCCTTGCCATGATCGAGACGGCTCAGGCCTATGAGAACCTTGAGGATATCCTCGCGACCCCCGGCCTCGACGGTGTCTATATCGGTCCCGCCGACCTGACGCTCGGGCTTCAGGGCAAGCGCTACGCGCCCGGCTTCGACCGCCGTGAGCCGGAGATGGTCGAGGCCATCAAGACCATTCTCCACGCCGCCCACAAGGCAGGTAAGCGCGCGGCGCTGCACAACGGCACGCCCGACTATGCCGCCGAGGCGGCCGGCTGGGGCTTCGACCTCGTGACCGTCTCCAATGACGTGCGCCTGCTCGCCGGCGCAGCGGAGGCGAGCGTGAAACGGTTCCGCGAACTGGTCCAGGAGATTGCTCCCGTCAACACCATCGACACGGGAGGATACTGAATGCCGAGAGTTCTCGTTGCAGGCAAGATCCACGCCGACGGCCTCGCCGTCCTTCGCGCCGCGCCGGAGGTGACGGTGGACTATGTCGAGGAGGTCTCGGCGGCGAGCTACGAGCCGTTCCTGCCGGCCGCCGATGCGCTGCTTATCCGCACCCAGCCGCTGTCGGCCGCCTTCGTCGAGAAGGCGTCCCGGCTCGGCATCGTCTCCCGTCACGGCGTCGGCTACGATTCCGTCGATGTCGCGGCGCTGAATGCCCGGGGCATCCCGCTCGCCGTCGTCGGCGACGTCAACTCGCGCGCCGTCGCGGAGCATGCGGTCATGCTGATGCTGGCCGCCGCGCGACGGACCGTACTTTTCGACCAGAAAATGCGCGCCGGTGACTGGAACTACCGCAACAGCCTCGACGCGGACGAGCTTGACGGGCGCACGCTCCTCATCGTCGGCTTCGGACGTATCGGCCGGCGGCTGGCGCAGATCGCGACGGCGCTCGGCATGGCGGTGCTCGCCTATGACAGGTTCCAGGAAGCCGCCGATATCGCGGCGGCGGGTGTCACCCCGGTCGTCGATCTTGTGGACGGCCTGCGCCGTGCCGACGTCGTTTCGCTGCATGTGCCGAAGTCAGGCGCCGAACCGCTGATCGGTGCTGCGGAGCTAGCCGTCATGAAGCGGTCGGCCATTCTCATCAACACCGCGCGCGGCGGGCTCATCGACGAGGCGGGCTTGCTTGCCGCCCTGAACGAGGGCCGCCTTGCCGCCGCCGGCCTCGACGTGTTCGACGCTGAGCCGCCGGCGGCGGGCGACCCGATGCTCGCGTGCGAACGCGTCGTGCTCTCGCCGCACAATGCGGGGCTGACGGAAGCCTGCGCGCGCCGCATGGCGATTTCGGCGGCGACGAATATCGTCGACTATTTCAGAGGGACGCTCGACCCGGCGCTGGTCGTCAACCGCTCAGAGATCACTGCACATCGCCTCTCGGCGGCCGGGGCCTGACCATGGCGCTTCTGACCTTCCGCCAGATCGAGAAATCCTACGGCGTCGTGCCCGTTCTGAAGGGCATCGATCTCGTCGTCGAACCGGGCGAAGTGCTCGCCCTTGTCGGCGAGAACGGCGCGGGCAAGTCGACCCTCATGCGCATCGCCGCAGGTCTGGCCGCCCCCTCTGCCGGGGCGATGCTGCTGGACGGCGCCTCTGCGCCGGCGACGCTGCACGACGCCGAGCGTGCGGGTATCGTCATGGTGCACCAGGAATTCTGCCTCGCGCCGCACCTGACGGTAGCGGAGAACGTCTTCCTCGGACGCGAGTTGACGCGCGGCCTTTTTACCGATCGCAAGGCGATGGAGACGAGGGCGCGCGCGCTTCTCGCCGAACTCGGCTCGATGGCTCCGGTACGGGCGCGGCTTCGCGACCTGCCGGTTTCCGACTGGCAGATGATCGAGCTTGCGAAAGCCTTCGCCCGCCAGCCGAAACTCATTCTGATGGACGAGCCGACCGCTGTCCTTTCGGCGGCCGAGGCCGGCAATCTCTTTACCCGTATCCGCGCCTTCCGCGAAAGCGGCGGGTCGGTGATCTTCACATCGCATCGTCTCGACGAGGTGAAGGCGATCGCCGACCGCGTCGCGGTGCTGCGCGACGGGCAGATCGTGCGGGTGGAAAAGGCCCAAGCCATTTCCGAGGACGAGATGGCCGAGGCCATGGTCGGTCGGCCGCTGGCGGAGATCTACCCGCCCCGTCGGGGTGCCGCGCCGCGCAAGGCGCTGCTCAGCGTCGTCGGCCTTTCCTCGCCCGATACCGTCGAGGATGCCTCGCTCGATATCCGCGAGGGGGAAGTCCTTGGCATTTCCGGCCTCGTCGGCTCGGGCCGCACGGAACTGTTCGAAGCGCTGCTTGGTCTGCGTCAGGCGAGGTGCCGCTCCTTCGTGCTGCGCGGCAAGGAACGGCGCCTGCCGGCGGCGCGCGAAGCGTGGGCGCTGAAGCTCGCCTACCTGACGGAAGACCGCAAGGGCAAGGGCCTGCTGCTCGGCAAGTCGCTGGACCAGAACGTCGCGCTCACCCGTGGCGCTATCGCCGGGGCTGCATGGATCGACCGGCGTGCCGAACGGAATGCGCTGGAGGCGGCGGTCAAGCGCTACGACATTCGCGCCGGCCGGCTGGATGTCACGGCCGGTGCGCTCAGCGGCGGCAACCAGCAGAAGGTGCTCATCGCCAAGACGCTAGGCGTGGAGCCGGACCTCGTCGTCTTCGACGAACCGACGCGCGGCGTCGATATCGGCGCAAAGCAGCAGATCTACGAGATCATCGCGGGCCTCGCCGCCGAGGGCAAGGCCATCGTCGTCATCTCCTCGGAGATGCAGGAGATCGTCGGCCTTTCCGACCGGGTGCTCGTCATGCGCCGCGGGCGCATCGCCGGCGAGCTTTCGGGCGAAGACATCAACGAGAACGACATTATCCGATTTGCCATGGGCCTTGATGAGAAGACCCCCAGGGAGGAGGCAAGCCATTGACCGACATCACCGCAACGACCGCCGGCGGCGCAGCCTCGTCGCCGGGCCGCTCCCTCATGCGCATTCTCGAGGCCGCCGGTCCGCTCCTCGCGCTGATCCTGCTGATGCTGATCGGCACGGCGATGAGCGACAGCTTCCTTGGCGCGGAGAACCTGTCAAACGTCTTCACGCGCAGCGCCATCATCGGCATCATCGCGGTCGGGGCCACCTTCGTCATCACCGCTGGCGGGCTTGACCTTTCGGTCGGTTCGCTCTCGGCGCTCGTCGCCGGCATGACGATCATGTTCATGAACGCCGCCGCCGCCACGCTCGGCGATGGCTGGCTGCTCGTCGCCGCCGGCATCGTCTTCTCGCTCGCCATCGGTGCTTTCGCCGGCTTCATCAACGGCTTCATGATTGTCAGGGGCCGGGTGGAGGCCTTCATCGTCACGCTCGGCGCCATGGGTATCTTCCGCTCGGTCATCACCTGGCTTGCGGACGGCGGCTCGATCTCGCTGGACTTCTCGCTGCGCGACGCGGCCCGCCCGATCTATTACGGGCAGGTCTTCGGCATTGCGGTGCCGATCGTCGTGCTCGCGGTCATCGCGGTCATCGGCGAGCTTGCTTTGAGGCGCATGCGCTTCGGCCGGCATGTCGCCGCCATCGGCTCGAACCGGCATGTCGCCTTTTACTCGGCCATTCCCGTCAGCCGGGTGCGCATCCTCACCTATGTCATCCAGGGTCTCTGCGTCGCCGTCGCCACTGTCATCTACGTCCCGCGGCTCGGCGCGGCCACGCCCTCGACCGGCCTCATGTGGGAGCTGGAGGCGATTGCCGCCGTCATCATCGGCGGCACGGCGCTCAGCGGCGGCTTCGGTCGCATCTGGGGCACGATCGTCGGTGTGCTGATCCTCGGCTTCATCAGCAACATCCTGAACCTAACGGGCTTCATCAGCCCCTACCTTAACGGCGCGTTCCAGGGCGCGATCATCATCATTGCCGTCTTCCTGCAGCGCGATCGTGCGCAAGACTGACGACATCACGATTTCTTAGCTTCAACAGGAGGAACGAAATGCTCAATAGACTGAAGTCCCTTATTGCCGCCGGCGCGGTTGCGGTCGCAGGTTTGGCGTCGCCGGCGCTTTCTGCGGACGCCGTGATCGGCATCTCCATCCCGGCTGCCACGCATGGCTGGACGGGTGGTCTCAACTACCACACCAAGCGCACCATCGACCGGATGAAGGAAGCGTTCCCGAACATCGATTTCGTGCTGGCGACGTCGTCGAGCGCCACGCAGCAGGTCAACGATATCGAGGACTTGATGGCGCGGAACATCAACGCGCTCGTCGTACTGCCCTTCGAGTCCGATCCGCTGACGGAGCCGGTAAAGGCGGCCAAGGCCAAGGGTGTCTTCATTGCCACCGTCGACCGCGGTCTTGCGGAGGAGGGCATCGAGGATCTCTACGTCGGTGGCGACAATCCGCAGTATGGCAAGGCCGCGGCCGAATACTTCAAGAAGAAGTTCCCCGATGGCGGCAAGATCGTCGTGATGCGCGGCATTCCGACGGCGATTGACAATATCCGCATCGACGCCTTCAACGAGGCGCTGAAGGGCACCAAGATCGAGGTGCTCGACATGCAGTACGCCAACTGGAATCCGGACAAGGGCTTCGAGGTCATGCAGGACTACCTGCAGCGCTTCCCGCAGATCGACGGCGTGTGGGCCGGTGACGACGATGCGGCGCTCGGTGCCATCGAGGCGATCAAGCAGGCCGACCGCAAGAACGTGACGGTGCTCGGCGGCTCGGGCATGAACAAGGTCATCAAGCTGGTGCAGGACGGTCACGACATGGTCGATGCCGACATCTTCTACCCGCCGACGCTGATCATCCCCGCCATTGAACTGGTCACGATGAAATATGCCACCCAGGCCCCGATCAATGGCCGCTACGTGCTCGGCAGCCCCCTGATTACCAAGGACAATGCTGCGGAATATTACTTCCCCGACGCGCCATACTGATAGCGGTCGCAGGGTTGTTCTAGCGTCCCGTCATGGCGTGTCCATGACGGGACGCCCCCATTGAGACATACGTTGCAGAGTTTGCGCTTATGCAATACTGCAAATAAATGCCCGACGTCAGCTTATGCTGGCTACGGAGAATTGCATCTGGGAGCAGGCCGTATGCCGAGGATAAAGCAGTCCGACCAGCCGCCACCGAAGACGGCCAATTACGAGACGCTCGTCAACCTCATTACTGAAGAGTATCCGAAGCTCTCCGACCGGTTCCAGCAAGTCGCCCGCTACATCACGCAAAACCCGAACGTTGTGGCGATGCAGTCGGTCAATGCGATTTCCGAACTGTGCGGCGCCCATCCCTCAATTCTGGTTCGATTTGCCCAGCACTTCGGTTTCGCGGGTTTCAAGCAGCTCCAGTCGGTGTTCCAGACCCGCTTGTCTACAGCCGCGCCGGGATATCGTGAGCGTATCAGCGCGCTCGACGTCGATCTGGAGAAGAACAAGCGCAAAGGTAATCTCGGCTTCCTGCACGACCTCGTCGTGCGCGATATCGCCACGTTGCAGGAGCTGTTGAACACGACGACGGAGGAGAGCCTGTCGCGAGCAGCGCGGGCGATGAAGAACGCCAACACCATCTTCATTGCCGGTCAGTTGCGCTCGGAGCCGATCGCCAAGTTCCTTCGATACGTGCTGTCCATGCTGCAATGCCGGGTCATTCTGCTCGATCCCGCCGGAGGGCTTGCGCCCGAGATGGCCAAGGTGATGGGGAAGAAGGATGTCCTGGTGGCGATATCCTTCCGCCACTATGCCAAGGAGGTGGTGACGATCGCCGATGTCGCGGCGGAGAACGGCACGCCGATCGTCGCGATTACCGATAGCCAGCTTTCCCCGCTTGCGAAGAATGCTGCCGTGCTCTTCACCATTCCCGAGGACGAATATTCGTTCTCGCGATCGCTTGCCGCACCGATGTGCCTGACGCAGACCATTGCCGTGGCGTTGGCTGCCTTGTTGCAGGAGGATCAGAAAGGCTCGCCCGAGATACCGACGGTCACGGGCAAGCAGCGGCGTAAAAGCTAGCGGCCGACCATCTCCTCGACCTTGACGAAGCGGCCCTCCGTCTTCGAGCGAATGGCGGTCTCGGCCAGAACCAGCGCTTTCTCGCCATCGTCGAAGGTGACGTCCGGCACGCGGTTTTCCGCGACGCAGTTCAGGAAGGACCGCAGACCGATCTCGAAAGCTTCGACATATCGCTCGATGAAGAAGTCGAGATAGGGTTCGCCCGCACCGGTTGCGGTCGCGGTAAAGCGCTCGACCTGATGGGCGCGCCGGTTGCCGGAGATCAGCATGCCCTTCGTGCCGAACAGCTCGACGCGCTGGTCGTAGCCATAGGCGGCGGCGCGGGAATTGTTGATGTGGCAGAGTTTCCCGCTGCCGGTGCGCAGGATGATCATCGTGGAGTCGACATCGCCGAATTCCGCGAGCGTCGGGTCGATGAGTGTGCTGCCGGTGGCGAAGACCTCGACGGGTTCTTCGCCGAGCATGAAGCGGGCGAGGTCGAAGTCGTGGATGGTCATGTCGCGGAAGATGCCGCCGGACACCTTGAGATAGTCCCGCGAAGCGAGGCCGGGGTCGCGGGAGGTGATGATCACCTGTTGGAGATTTCCGATCTCGCCGGCGTGCACCGCATCGCGCGCAGCCCGGTGGCCAGGGTCGTAACGGCGGTTGAAACCGATCTGGACGGGCCTGTCGAAACCGGCGATTGCCTTGCGGCAGGCGACCACGCGGGCAAGCGACAGATCGATCGGCTTCTCGCAGAAAATCGCTTTTCCGGCGTTTGCGGCGGCTTCGATAAGGTCTGCATGGGTCGCCGTGGACGTGGCGATCAGTACGGCATCGGCCAGTGCTATAGCCTCTTGCGCGCTGGCGGCGACGGTGCAGCCATGGCGGCGGCCGATGTCCTCGGCAGCGGCGGCGACCGGGTCGTAGACAGCGGCAAGCACCGCGCCCTCGGCGCGCGCTATGGTCGCCGCGTGCATCTTGCCGATGCGCCCGCAGCCGAGCAATGCGATCCTCGTCATGGTCCTTCTCCCGAAAGGTTGTTTGCAAAAAACATTGCGAATTTTATATTATCTCAATATTAATTCTGCAAGCTCGCTTTCGGGCGGTTGGAGGGGATGATGGAAGTTCGTTCGAACGATATGGCTTTTCCAATGGCGCGGCGGCGTTTGCGGCTCGGCGTCGTTGGCGGCGGGCAGGGAAGTTTCATCGGCAAGGTGCATGCCCGTGGTGCCAGGCTTTCCAACCGCTGGGATGTCGTGGCGGGGGCGCTGTCGTCGCGTCCGCAGGTCGCCCGGGAATCGGGTCGCGAATGGCTGCTCGACGATGACCGGGTCTATACCGATTATCGCGTGATGGCCGAATGCGAGGCGGCCCGGCTGGACGGTATCGATGCCGTGGCGATCACCACTCCCAACAATTCCCATCACGCCATTGCGGTCGCTTTCATGGAAAAGGGCATCGACGTCATCAGCGACAAGCCGTTGACCACAACGCTCGATGATGCGCTTGACCTGGTGCGCCGGCAGAAGGAGACAGGCCTTGTCTTCGGGGTTACCTATGCCTATGCGGCCTCGTCGATGGTTCGCCAGGCTCGCCAGATGGTTCAGAGCGGGGCGCTCGGAAAACTCCGGCAGGTGCATGTCGAGTATTTCCAGGAATGGGCTCTGACGCCACCGAGCGAGGCGGGCGCGGGTGCCCAGTGGCGCGTCGATCCCGCCATCGTCGGCTCGACCTTCACCACGGGTGACATAGGCACGCATTGCCACCATCTCGGCGCGTTCGTCTGTGGCAGGCCCGTTACGGCGGTTCGGGCGGAGTTCCACACGCTCGGCCCGCCGAAGCCGCTGGAGGACACGGCCTTCATGCAGGTGCGCTACGAGGGGGATATTCCCGGCACCATCATGATTTCGCAGGTTGCGCCCGGTGCTCATTGCGGCCTGCGCATTCGGGTCTTCGGCGACAAGGCCAGCCTGGAATGGAATCAGGAGGAGCCGGAACTTCTGCATTTCCGGTGCTTCGGCGAACCCGCTCGTGTGCTGACGCGCGGCGAGGGCGCCGGCATCGGCACACATGCCGCACGCTTCGTACACATGCCGCGCGGCCATCCGGAGGCGTTGAGCGATGCGTGGGGCAATCTCTATGAGGAGTTCGCGATCGCCATCGAAGCCCGCCGTCTCGGTGTAACCCTGCCCGAAGGTCTCCTCGCCTATCCGACGGTGATGGATGGCGCGCTTGGCGTGAAGTTCGCCGAGGCCGCGCTTGCATCCAGCAAGTCAGGCGGCGCCTGGACGGCCTGCACTTTGTTCTAGTGCTTTGCAATAATTATTGCAAAGTTTTATAAAGTGAAATATTGGTTTCTTGATAGGGGCTGGCGCCGTCAAGCCGGCTCAGGGAGGTTTACCATGTCCACCATTCGCCTGACCGTGGCGCAAGCCCTGGTGCGTTATCTGTGCA
The DNA here is from genome assembly GCF_022682305.1 of Shinella zoogloeoides. Taxonomy (NCBI): domain Bacteria; kingdom Pseudomonadati; phylum Pseudomonadota; class Alphaproteobacteria; order Hyphomicrobiales; family Rhizobiaceae; genus Shinella; species Shinella zoogloeoides. The sequence continues at coordinate 2,781,309 of NZ_CP093528.1, read as the reverse complement.
ACCAGTTCACCGAGATTGAAGGAAAGCGCGAACCGCTGCTCCCCGGTGTCTTCGCCATCTTCGGCCACGGCAATGTTACATGCCTTTCCGAGGCGTTGGAAGCCGTGAAGGAGACCCTGCCGACCTGGCGTGGCCAGAACGAACAGTCCATGGCGCTCGCCGCCATCGGTTTCGCCAAGGCGACGCGCCGCCGGCAGATCATGGTCGCAACGAGCTCGATCGGCCCGGGTGCCCTGAACATGGTGACGGCGGCCGGCGTGGCGCATACCAATCGCCTGCCGGTGCTGCTTCTTGCGGGCGACAGCTTTGTCAATCGCCGGCCTGACCCGGTGATGCAGCAGGTGGAGCATTTCGGCAATCCGACGATCACCGTCAACGACGCCTTCAAGGCCGTGACGCGCTACTGGGACCGCATCACCCATCCCGAGCAGATCATCGGCTCCCTGCCGCAGGCCATCGCGGTCATGCTGGATCCCGCCGATTGTGGCCCGGCCTTCATCGGCCTGCCGCAGGACGTGCAGGAAATCGCCTGGGACTATCCGGAAAGCTTCTTCGCACCAACCGTTCACAGAACCCCGCGTCCCCGGCCGGATCGCGACAGCCTTGCCGAAGCCGTCCGGGTCCTCAAGGGCGCGAAGCGTCCGCTGATCATCTCCGGCGGCGGTGTGCATTACTCGGGCGCGGAGACGGCGCTGGCCACTTTCGCCGAAAAGCACGGTATCCCGCTCTGCGAGACCATCGCGGGTAAGGGCACCGTCACCCACGACCATCCCGCCCATGTTGGCCCTATCGGCATTGTCGGTTCGACCTCGGCCAATGCGCTCGCCGGCGAGGCGGACGTGGTGCTCGCCGTCGGCACGCGGCTCATGGACTTCACCACCGGTTCCTGGACGGCCTTCTCGCCCGACGCCCGCTTCGTCTCGATCAACGCGGCGCGTTGGGACGCCAACAAGCACCGCGCGACTGCCGTCGTCGGCGACGCGCTGGAAACCATCGGCGAGCTGGAAGCGGCCATCGGCGACTACAAGGCGGATGCTGCCTGGACGAAGAAGGGCGTACTCGAATTCGCGAAATGGAACGAAGCGCTCGACGGCTACCAGAAGCCGACCAATGCGCCGGTGCCGACCTATGCGCAGGTCGTCGGCATCGTCAATGCCAAGGCGAGGGATCGGGACCTCCTCATCACCGCCGCCGGCGGCCTGCCGGGCGAGGTGATGAAGAACTGGCGCGTCAAGGCGCCGAACACCTTCGATTGCGAGTTCGGCTTCTCGTGCATGGGCTACGAGATTGCCGCCGGTTGGGGCGCGGCCATGGCCGATCCCACCCGCACGCCCATCGTCATGATCGGCGACGGCACCTACATGATGATGAACTCGGACATCTATTCGACCGTGCTGTCCGGCCACAAGATGATCCTCATCGTCTGCGACAATGGCGGTTACGCGGTTATCAACCGCCTGCAGAACGCCAAGGGGACGCCGGGGTTCAACAACCTCCTGAAGGACTGCCGCGTCAAGGAGCCTTTCCCGGTCGATTTCGCCAAGCACGCCGAGGCGATGGGCGCGTATACCCGCCGCGTCGAAAGCCTCGCGGATCTGGGTGAGGCGGTCGAATGGGCGCAGACGACCGATCGCACCACCGTCCTCACCATCGTCTCCGACGCGTTCACCTGGACGCCGGGCGATGCCTGGTGGGATGTCGGCGTGCCGCAGGTGAGCGGGCGCGAGGAGGTCAACGCCGCAGCCGCCGACCAGCAGGCCGGCCGCAAGAAGCAGCGTGTCGGGGTCTGAGGCGGGAGCGGAATCATGACGGCACAACTGGCAGGAAAAGTCGCCATCGTCACCGGAGGTACGCAGGGGCTGGGCGCGGCCACCGCACGGCTCTTCGCCGAGCGGGGAGCCAAAGGGATCGTCATCTGTGGCCGCTCCGCCGAAAAGGGGGCGGCACAGGTGGCGGAACTGGAAAAACGCGGGGCGAAGGCCGTGTTCGTGCCCGCTGATCTCGGCAGGGTAGAGGATTGCCGCGCTGTCGTCGCGGCGGCCGACCGGATGTTCGGCCGGCTCGATATCCTCGTCAACGTCGCCGGCGCCACCAATCGGGGCAATATCCTCGAGACGACGCCCGAACTGTTCGACATGCTGTTTGCGGTCAATACGCGCGCGCCCTTCTTTCTCATGCAGGAGGCGATCCGCCTCTTCCGCCGCGACGCGGTGGCGGGCACGATCGTCAACATCTCCTCCATGTCCTCGATGGGCGGGCAACCGGTCCTTGCCGCCTATTGCGCTTCAAAAGGCGCACTCGACACGCTGACGCGTAATACGGCCTACGCGGTGCTGCGCAATCGCATCCGCGTGAATAGCCTCAATATCGGCTGGATGGCCTCCGAGGGCGAGGACAACACGCAACGCATGCTTGACGGCCAGCCTGATGATTGGCTGGAAAAGGCGGCGGCCGCTCAACCCAATGGCCGCCTGATCGATCCCGACGAAGTTGCCCGCGCCATTGCGTTTCTCGCCTCCGAGGAATCGGGCCTCATGACCGGTGCGATCGTTAACTTCGATCAGGGCATATGGGGCGCCTATGATGGCGTGCCACACCCCGCCGAATCCCTTTAAAACGAGACAACGCGTCCTGATTTCGGGCTAACGCTGGTGCCCAAGGGAGAGTTGTCCTGGTAAGGGGGATGGCTCCATTCGTCAGTGCCTCGCGGGCTGCCTTTGAATTGCCTTCACCGGCTTCCGGTTGGCACGGGCGCCGCCTAGGGTCCTTCGGACAAGACTATTCGGTACCTGCAGGACGTCATCACCGAAGGTCAAGAGAGTGGGGCTGAGGGCGGTGGCGATGATGATTGCCGGGATCAGGGAGATCCGCCGGGGCTCCATGAAATGTTGCGCCTAGTAGGGCGGCAGTTCGAATACCTTTATATCCGGCGGAGAATCCGGCCAGTTCCCTTCAGAGACGATTTGCAGAAAAGCTTTCGCAGAGGCGGACCAGCGCTGGCGCGTATAAGCATAGATCTCATAGCCCACGACGGGGTCGAAGGGCCGGCTGTAGTCCACCAGTTCAGACGGCAGGTTGGGGGACGGCACGAGGGCGGGGCCGAGACCGGCCACCGCCAGCCTTGCGGCAGCTTCCGCCTGCGACGTCTCGACGGCGGGGGTGGGGCGGAATCCGGCGAAGGAGAACACCGTGTCGAGCACATCGGCGAGCCCATAGGACCGGTCGTAGAGTACCCAGCGGCGTGACGAGAGGCGGTTGAGATGGATGGGGCCGCGCTCGTTCAAGGCTTCGTCCTTGTGGGGAAGGACCAGGACGAGGGGCATGACCCCCAGGGGTTTCTTCGGCCCGGACCAATCGTCGGGGCGGACCCCGATCGCAAGGTCGACCATGCCGAGGCGTACCGCTTCCTGTAGTGCGTAGCGGCTGCGGAATTCCCTCAACCGGATCATCAGGTTCGGATAGCGTTCATGCCAGGCGCCGATCGCGGCCAGCAACACGCCCGTCGCGAGCGTCGGAAAGGTGCCGATCTCAAGATGCCCCATCTGGAGCTGGATAGAGTCCTGGGCGACCTGAGCCACGCGCTGGGCCGCGGCAAGGGCCTGCCGGGCCTCTATGACCACTTCCCGTCCGATCGGCGAGGGAACGATGCCTGCTGCCGTTCGCTCTAGCAGCGTTACGCCGAGTTCCCCCTCGAGAAGGCTGATCTGCCGCGAAAGCGCCGGCTGCGATACCCCGAGACGTTCTGCGGCCCGGGTGAACGACCGCTCGTCCACGATCGCGACCAGATATTGCAGGCGGGGGAGGCTGAAGGTGAAGCGCACCGATGTCATAACGTGACGTTATATTGCTGCGCATTTCTGATCGTCCATGGCCTTATCGATCAAAGCCGGACGGTGGCGGCTGTTGCGATGCCGGCGACCCTGTTTGCAGGAATAAGGTCGTCCCATGGCGCAAGAAGGCCCGTGCAATCGCACGGGCCTTCTGTTTGTCGACGATGGCCTTTGTCCGTCGCGGCCATCTCCCCAGGGGAGGAGGGGAGAGGCGGCGGTTTGCGCGATCCTCTGCGCGCTTGGCGCAGAGGATATGCCCGGATTTTGCTGCAGGCGAACCCGGGATGGGTTCCAGGCCGGTGGAGGAGGCGTCCCGGACCTCGGCGCTGGTCGAGGCATGTCGACAGGCCTTTGTCGCGCGTGTCCTGTCAGCCTGCGCTGTGCGGGACCGGGTCTTCCGAGAAGCTCGGCGCGGGTAGGGTTTCGCCGTCGAGGATGCGTCGGGCGCGATCCTTGTCGATGTCGCCGACCCACGAAGCGATCGTCACGGTGGCCACGCAGTTGCCGAGATAGTTGCCCAGCGCACGGGCGACGCCCATGAACCAGTCCACCGAGAGCACCAGGACGAGGCCGATGGCCGGGATGCTGGGAATGGCTGCCAGCGTCGCGGCGAGGATGACGATCGCCGAACCCGGCACGCCATGGGCGCCCTTGGAGGTGACGAGCGCCACGCCGAGGATGGCGAGGAGATCCGTGAAGGCGAGCGGCGTGTTGGTCGCCTGGGCGATGAAGACGGCGGCCAGCGTGAGGTAGATCGAGAAGGCGTCGAGGTTGAAGGAATAGCCTGTCGGGATGACCAGGCCGACGGTCGAGTCCTTGATGCCGAGATGTTCCAGCTTGCGCATGGTCTGCGGCAGCACGGCATCGCTGGAGGCGGTGCCGGCAACGATGCTGACCTCGGTGCGCAGGTAGCGCAGCAGCTTGAAGATGCTGAAACCCGCCGCTTTCAGGATGGAGCCGAGCACGACGACGACGAAGATCGCGATGGTCACATAGAACAGGGCGACGAGGTAGCCGAGCTGGGCCAGCGAGCCGACGCCGTATTTGCCGGTGGTGAAGGCGATGGCGCCGAACACGCCGAGCGGGGCGAGGCGGACGATGAAGGCCATGATCTTGAAGACGACGTCGCCGGCCATCTCGATGATGTGCAGAAGCGGCTTGCCGCGCTCGCCGACCTGCGCCAGGGCGCAGCCGAAGAGGATGGCGACGAGCAGGACCTGCAGGATGTCGCCCTGCGCGAAGCCGCTGAACATGGTGGTCGGGATGAGTTTCATCAGGAACTCGACGGTGCCGCCGCTCGAGACCTCATGAGCCTTTTCCACATAGGAGGAGAGGGCAGAGGCATCGAGCGTGTTGATGTCGATGTTCATGCCGTGGCCGGGGCCGAAGAGGTAGGCGACGACGATGCCGAGCGCCAGCGCGATGGTGGTGACGACCTCGAAATAGATGAGGGCGCGCACGCCGACGCGGCCGACCTTCTTGAGGCTTCCCGCGCCAGCGATGCCATGTACGACAACGCAGAAAACGATGGCCGGGACCAGCATCTTGATAAGCTTGATGAAGCTATCGCCGAGCGGTTTCATCTTCGTGGCGAGATCCGGCATGAAGAAGCCGGCGGCAATACCCAGAACGAGGGCAATGCAGACCTGTCCGAACAGGGATTTCGACCAATTGGGCATGTATATTCCTCCCTTTGAGAAAAGGGGCAATCCACGACCGTAAGCTTGCGGATGCACGGCCTCCACCGTCTCCTCGCATCGGCAGCCTTCGATGTATCTTCCCCTCACGCCCTCATACTTGTCGAATATCTTATGTATGTCTAATATCGATTTATCGGCAATCTATAGGGTGAGGCTATGAGATTACGCCAGCTCCAGTGTTTCGTGGTCCTCGCCGAAGAGCTGAGCTTCACCCGCGCGGCCCAGCGGCTGAACATGTCGCAACCCCCGCTCAGCACGCAGATTCAAACACTTGAGCGTGAATTGGGGGTGGATCTCATCAATCGGACCAGCCGCAAGGTGGCGTTGACGCGGGCGGGCGAACTCTTCCGGCAGCGGGCGAACAATATGCTCGACCAGTATGAACGCAGTCTGCAGGAAATCCGGGAGGTGCAGCAGGGCCAGGACGGCATGGTCGAGATCGGGACGACCGGGTCGATATTGCGTGGGGGGCTCTCGGAGCTTCTCTCCAGCTTCACGGCGAGCCATCCGCGCATCACGCTGCGGGTGCACGAGCAATCGCCCGTGGCGCAGATCAACGAAGTGCGCCGCCGCCGCACGGATGTCAGCTTCAACCGGTCGATCCCGCATGGTGAGGAGCTTGCCTACGAATATGCCTGGCAGGAGGAGCTGGTGGCGCTTGTGCGCAGCGATCATCGGCTCGCCGGACGCGCCGATGTCTGGGTCACCGATCTGCGCGACGACCAGTTCGTCGTGCTGCAGCCGGAGAGTTCCGATTTCGCTGCCTATGTCATGTCCTATATCGTCGCGTCCGGTTATCGCCCGCGTATCTCCCAGCAGGTAATCGACGCGCAGTCGATCCCGAGCCTCGTCGCGGCGGGCTTCGGCGTCAGCATCGTGCCGGCGGGCATTGCCAAACTGACCACCGGCCCGCTCGTTTTCCTGCCGATCCGCCCCGACCCGCCCCATTCGGAAGTCTATATGGTGTATCATCAGGATGACCCGACACCGGCGTTGCGGGTCTTCCTCGCGGAGACGCGCCGTATGCTGGGACATGCTCCCGGCGGCTCGGGCTGAGGCAACGGAAGGGGTTTGCATGGGAGCGCTGCCAGCCCTGAGTGCCTCTGGACGATGAGTAAGGGTAGGCCCTGCCAATTTCGCAGGGCCTTCCGATATTTTCAGATGGCTTATTGCTTCGGCGAAATGTCCCGCTTGAACCACTTGATGGCGAGGCGCGAGAGGGTGCCGTCGGCGATGGCGGCGTTGATCGCGTCGTCGAACAGCTTCTTCAGTTCGGTATCGTCCTTGCGCAGGCCGACGGACTGGCCTCCGCCCAGCGGGCCGCCGGTGAATTCCGTGCCGGCGAACACCACCTGGTCGGCGCCGATCTTTTCGAGCGCCCGGTCGAGCGCGACCGGCGAGGCCATGACGCCATCGACGCGGCCGGCTTCAAGATCGAGGTCGTGCTGTTCGGTCGTCTTGTATTCGCGGAATTCGACGGTCGGGAAGAGTTCGGCCATGATCTGGCCGGCGGTCGTCGAGCCCTGCGCGCCGATCACCGTGCCCTCCATGAAGGGAAGCATCTCGGCGGCGGCCGCCTTTGCGCCTTCCTTGTCCTTGCCCATGTCGACCTGCTTGCCGACCGGCATCTTGGCGAGCGGCGAATCCTTGCGCACGAGGAAGGCGGCCGAGCCGGTGCCGTAGTTGCGCGAGAAGGCGATGACCTTTTCGCGTTCCTCGGTCTGCAGCATGCCGGCGACGATGGCATCGAACTTGCCGGCGTTCAGCGAGGGGATCAGGCCGTCCCAATCCTGCACGATGATATCGCACTTGACCTTCATGCGCGGGCAGATGTCCTCGAGCATGTCGATCTCGTAGCCGGCGAGCTTGCCGCCGGCTTCCGTGAAGTTCCAAGGCGCATAGGCGCCTTCCGTCGCCACCGTGATGGTGCGCGTCGGCTCCTCCGCGAAGGCGGCGGAGGCCCCAAGCGCGATGCCGAGAGCGATGACTGCATTTCCGATTTTATTCAACATGTTGGCTACTCCTCATTGCCGATGTTCGAATGGGTTTGTTTCAGGCGGCGATCAGCGCGCCGTCCTTTGCGACTGGAATGCCCTTGCGGTAGACCGCCCGGCGCACGGGGCGGGATGCGACGGCGTCGGCCGGCGTTTCTGCGCGCACAAGAACGAAGGTGGCGTCGCAGCCGGGCTCCAGCCCGTAGCCTTCGAGCGCCATGGTGTGGGCGCCACCATGGGTGCACAGGCGGAGCGCCAGCTCGATATGGACGTCGTTGATGAAGTCGTTGCGCTGCGAGACGATGGCCGCACGGTCGAGCATGTCGGCATTGCCGAAGGGCTGCCAGGTGTCGCGCACGCCGTCGCTGCCCGAGCAGATCTTCACGCCCATCTCGGTGAGATCCAGCACCGGCGGGCGGGGGCTTGCCGCGCCGCCTTTGGTCATCAGGTGCACGCCGGTCTCCGCCATCATGCCGGCGAGCCGCGCTAGCGGCTTGTCGGCGAGCATGCCGAGGCAGAAGCCGTGGCTGACCGTTACCCGGTCCGCCATGCCGAGCGCCTTCGTGCGCTCCACGATGAGTTCGATGGCGAAGGTGCCGAGCGCGTCCGGCTCGTGCAGGTGGATGTCGACCGGCTTGCCGTGGCGCTCGGCCATGGCGAAGATCGTGTCGAGATGACCCTTGGGGTCGCGATCGACGCCCGAAGGATCGAGGCCGCCCACCACGTCCGCCCCTTCGCGCATCGCCCGCTCCATCAGGTCGACGGTGCCGGGGCGGATCAGCATGCCGCTTTGCGGGAAGGCGACGATCTCGATGTCGACGATATCGCGATAGCGTTCGCGCGAGGCGAGCACGCCTTCGAGGCCGGCAAGACCGTATTCCGTGTCGATATCGACATGAGTGCGGATATGGGTGGTGCCATTGGCGACGGAGCGCTCGATCTGCGCGGCCGACTGGCGCGCCGGATCGATGCCGAGCTCCCGCTTCATGCGGCGTTCGTTCTCGATGAGGTCGATTAGTTCGAGGCCGACATCATTGCGATACCAGGGCATGCCGAGCAGGGTCTTGTCGAGATGGGTATGGGCGTCGACCAGGCCGGGCAGCATCAGGAGGCCTTCGCCGTCGACGGTCGCGGTTCCGGCTGGAAAGGGGCGGGAGCCGTGCGGCAGGATCTCGGCGATCCGCCCGTTGCGGATCACCACGTCCCTGGCCGCCGCGCCGTTGGGCTGTACATTGGTGAGAACGAATTCTGTCGACATCGGGTTTCTCCAGGGATCGGGATTTCAGCCGAAACGGCTCATGGTGAAGGGGGCGGGGTCGGCGAAGGGTGTCTCGCCGGTCATCATTTCCGCCAGCAGGCGGCCGGTGGCCGGGCCGAGCGTCAGGCCGTGGTGGTTGTGGCCGAAGGCGAACCAGAGGCCCTTGTGGCGCGGCGCCGGGCCGATGATCGGGCGCATGTCCGGCAGGCAGGGGCGCGCGCCCATCCACGGCGTCTGCTCGACGCGGCGGCCGAGCGGGAAGATCGCGCGGGCATGGGGTTCGGTCTGGTCGATCTGGACCGGGCTTGCCGCATCGTCGCGATCAGCGAACTCGATGCCCGTTGTCAGGCGGATGCCGCGCGTCATGGGCGCCAGCAGATAGCCGCGCTCCACATCGACGATGGGATGGTTGAGAACGGCATCGCCGGCCGGCTCGATATGGACGTGGTAGCCACGCTTGACGGCGAGCGGAATGCGATAGCCGAGCGGCTTGTAGACCGTATCCGACCACGGCCCGAGCGCCACCACGGCCTCGCGAGCGACGATGCGGCGGCCGCCCGCGACAAGGCTCCAGCCGTCGCCACTCTGCTTCAGCTCCGCCGCATTACCGCGGATCACGGTGCCGCCACGGCGTTCGAAGAGCGCGGCATAATCCGTCACCAGCCCGCCGGGATCGGCGACGGTGGCGGGGTCGAGCCAGTGCACGGCGCCGGCGAACTCGCCCGCCAGATGCGGCTCGCGGGCGGCAAGCTCCTGCGGGCCGAGCAGGTCGTAGCGAAGGCCGTACTCGTCCAACGCGCGGGCCGCCTGCTTGGCCGCCGTGAAGGCTTTCTCGCTGCGGTAGGCTTCCATCCAGCCGCCGCGGCGCGCCCGGTGCTCGATGCCCGCCTCGGCCATGAGAGCGGTATGCTCGATCACCGAACGCTCGATGAGTGGAAGCATGTCGGAGGCGGCGCGGCGCAGGCGACGGCTGGAGGATTCCAGCCAGAAGCGCGCCAGCCACGGCAGGATTTTCGGCAGGAAGGTCCAGCGGAAACGCACGTCGGCGGAGCGGTTCGTCGCATATTTCAGCAGCGTGCGAATCTCGCGCGGGAAGCCGTAGGGAACGACGCTTGCCCGTTCGATCAGCCCGGCATTCCCGTAGCTCGTCTCTTCGCCCGGCGCGCGGCGGTCGACCAGCAGCACGGATTTGCCGCGTTTCTGCAAGTGCAGCGCTACGGAGACGCCGATGATGCCGGCACCGAGCACCAGCACGTCCATATCGGGACGCGGGGGCTGCGAAGAGGGGAGTGATCCGAGTGTGTAAGACATAATGATAGTTTTCTGACTTTATTTTGCGTTCTGATGATTACATAACGCTGCAAAAGGGGATCCCGCAGGTCGCGGGCAGTCGAGAGGCGGGGACATGCGCAACGGGAGCTGGATGGACGACAGTTCGGTACGGCAGCGGCTTGCGGTGGCATCCAAGGAGGCGACGGCATCGGGCAAGGCGCTGGCGAACTTCATGCTGGCCCATATCGGCGACCTGCCCTTCGAGACCGCTCGCAGCGTTGCGGAAAAGGTAGGGGTCAGCGAACTGACGGTCGGCCGCTTCTGCCGGTCGATCGGTTACGATGGCTTCAAGGATCTCAAGGACCGGCTGAAGGATGACATCAGCGACAGCCCCTGGCTGCTCGGTGACCGGTTGAAGGACCTGCAGCGCAAGAGCGCCACGGATACGGCGCTCGCCCGCAGCCTGGAGCTTGCGGTCGCCTCGGTCGTGCGTGTCTACGATTATGCCGAGACGGCCGCCTGGGATCGCGCGGCGCGGCGTATCGCGCAGGCCGACCGTGTCTTCGTCGCCGGCTTCCAGACCGAGCGCGGCCTTGCCGAAGGGTTTGCGCATATGCTGCGCTACCTGCGGGACGAGGTGACGGTGGTGGATGTCGGTGGCGGCAATTTCGCTGAAGTGCTCCTGACTGACCCGGCCGGCTGCGCGCTGGTGCTGATCGACGCCCGGCGCTACTCGCACCAGTCCAAGCTGCTCGCCGCCAAGGCATCCGAGCGGGGCATGCCGGTGACGATCGTCACCGACCTCTACTGCGACTGGGCCGCGAGCTACGGCGAGGAGGTCTTTGCCGTTCCGACCGACCTCAACCTGTTCTGGGATGCGACCTCCGGCATGTGGACGCTGCTGCAGCTGCTTCTGAACAGCGTCTTCGCCCATTGTGGCCCCGCGGTGGAGGAGCGGCTGAACGACGTCGCCGGCCTCTATGAGAGCTTTGTCGGCTATAGCCGCAGCCTGAAATAGCGCCGCCATCCGCCTGTCCTAGCCGTGCGAGGAGATGAACTTGCGGAAGCGCTCGGAGCGCGGCGCGGTGAAGACCTCCGATGGCGGGCCGTCTTCCTCGATCTGGCCCTTGTGCAGGAAAATCACCCGGTTGGAGACGTCGCGGGCGAAGGCCATTTCGTGGGTCACGACCAGCATGGTGCGGCCCTCGTCGGCAAGTGCCCGCATGACGCGCAGCACCTCGCCCACCAGTTCCGGGTCGAGCGCCGAGGTCGGCTCGTCGAACAGCATGACCTTCGGCTTCATGGCAAGGGCGCGGGCAATGGCGGCGCGCTGCTGCTGGCCGCCGGAAAGGTGCGTCGGGTAGAAGTCGCGCTTGTCGGCGATGCCGACCTTGGCGAGCAGTTCCATCGCCTCCTCGCGGCATTCTGCCTTCGGCCGCTTCTGGACGTAGACCGGCGCCTCCATGACATTCTCGAGAATGGTCATGTGGGACCAGAGATTGAAGCTCTGGAACACCATGGCGACATTGGTGCACAGGCGGCTGACCTGCCTCACATCGGCGGGCTGGCGGCCGTGACGACCGTTCTTCAGGCGGATCGCCTCGCCCTCGATGTGGATTTCGCCGTCGCTCGGCACTTCCAGCATGTTGATGCAGCGAAGCATGGTGGATTTGCCCGAGCCGGATGAGCCGAGGATCGAGATGACCTCGCCTTCGCGCGCATCGAAGGAAATGCCCTTCAGCACTTCCAGCGCGCCAAAACTCTTGCGCAGGTTGCGGATGGAAACGGCGGGCGGGATGGAGGCGGTTTCAGGCATTTTGCAGCGCAGCTCCGGAAGAGACGGGTGTCGGGACGGGGCGAAGGTGCGGCGACAGGCGCCACTCGACGAAGGCCACGAGACGGGTGATGGCGAAGTTCAAGACGAGATAGATGAGGCCGGCCACGATAAAGACTTCCACGGCCCGGTAGGACTGGGAGATCAGCTTGGCGGCAAGGCCCGTCACTTCCAGCATGGTGATGACGGAGGCGAGCGAGGTCGCCTTGACCATCAGGATGATTTCGCTGGCATAGGCGGGCAGGGCCTGGCGCAGGGCGATGGGGAAGATAATGCGGCGGTAGAGCAGCAGGCCCCACATGCCGCTCGCCCGCGCCGCCTCGACTTGCTGGTGAGGCACGGCCTGCAGGCCGCCGCGCAGGATTTCGCTGGCATAAGCGGCGGTGTTGAGGCTGAGGGCGAAGATGGCGCACCAGTAGGGCTCGCGGAAGAAGCTCCAGAGACCCCAGGCCTGCAGGGTCGGCCGGAACTGGCCGAGGCCGTAATAGATGACGAACATCTGCACCAGCAGCGGTGTGCCGCGGAAGACGAAGACATAGAATTGCGCGGTCCAGCCGAGCGGACGGACGGGCGACATGCGCATCAGCGTCAACAGCACCGCCAGGATGCCGCCCAGCGCCGTGGAAACGAGCGCCAGATTGAGCGTCAGCGGCACGCCGGACAGAAGCTGCAGGAAGGTTTCGGAGAGGAAGGTGAAGTCCATCATGCTCTCCTGACGCCGCGCATCGAGCGGGCTTCTGCCTGGCGGAAGAGGTAGGAGGAGGCCGCGGTGATGACGAGATAGAGCGCGGCGGCGGTGACGTAGAAATCGAAGGGCCGGCTTGTCGAGCCTGCGGCGATCTGCGACTGGCGCAGCAATTCGACAAGGCCGGTGACGGAGATGAGCGCGGATTCCTTCAGCACCAGTTGCCAGGTGTTGCCGAGGCCGGGAATGGCGTAGCGCAGCACCTGCGGGGCGATGATGCGGCGGAAGCGCAGCCAAGTCGTCATGCCGACGGAGCGGGCCGCCTCCAGCTCGCCGCGGCTGATCGTGTTGAAGGCCCCGCGGAAGACTTCCGCCTGGTAGGCGCCGGAAACGACGCCGATGGCGAGCACGCCGGTGATGAAGGCGGGCATGCCGATGAAGCCCTGCGCGCCGAAGAGCCGGCCAATGGCGCCGAGCGCCGCGCTGCCGCCGAAATAGAAGAGGTAGATGACGAGAAGGTCGGGGATGCCGCGCAGCACGGTGGTATAGCCGTCGCCGAAAGCACGCAGGAACCGGCTGCGCGACAGCTTGGCGGTGGTGATGCCTGCGCCGATGACGGAGCCGGCCGCAAAGCCGCCCGTCGCGACGGCGAGCGTCATGCCCGTCGCCATGAGCAGCGCCGCGCCCCAGCCCTCCGGGCCGAAGCCGACAAGATCCAGGAACGAAGCCCCCTGCATCAACGCTCTCCCATGGATGCAGGCAAGCCTTCGCCATCGGGGGCGAAACGCCACCGTTCGTCAGTCATCGATGTTCCTCCGTGAGCCCGCGCTCCTCAGGCGAGTGGACCTTCAGGTCCCTTGTCATCTTTATAACTGTATACAATTTCTATGTCAACAATCTAACATTACGCGGAGCGATTTGGAAATCCTGTTGGATTTGTTCGAATTTACGGGAAATTTAACGGTTTTAACGGGAGGAAGCATCTTTCTATGTGTTGCATGTGTGCGATTAGTGTAGACATTTTTCAGTCGAAACGGACCCCGGATGAGTAGGAGCGTTCGGGGACGGGGATCCGTTCAATCCGATTTTGCCAATGCCGCCCTGTTTCTTCTCCATTCGCTGCATCGTCTTTGCTATGGTGCGGCGATCTCTGGCCGGAGCGGGTGCAGCATCTGGTTCAGCCCGTAGCCCACCCCATCCTGAAGTCGAGTTTGAATGCTGGACCTCGATCCCTATCTGCTCAGAGCGTTTCTGGCCGTTGCCGAAATAGGCACGGTCAGCGGCGCGGCCGCGACACTCAACCGAACGCAGGCGGCCGTCAGCATGCAGCTCCGCAAGCTGGAGGACCTTGTCGGCGTCAGGCTGTTCTCGCGGTCGCAGAAGGGACTTTCGCTCACCGCGCAGGGGCAGATCATGCTGCCCTATGCCCGTGAGATCGTCCGGCTCGGCGATGAGGCCGGCAAGAGGCTGAGCGGGAAAACGATCCGTGACCGCATTCGTCTCGGCGTCGTCGAGGATTTCGCGGCGGGTCATCTTATCCGGATTCTGCGCAATTTTCGCGACCAGAACCCGGATATCGAGATCGACATCATCATCGAGCCAAACCGCCGGCTGGCTGCGCTTTTCAAGGACGGCGCGCTTGATCTGGCGGTGTGCGACGTGACCTGCCTGCTGCGAAAGCCGGCGCTGGTCTGGACCGAATATTTGATGTGGACGGTACGATCCGATTTCGTCGTCGATGCGGGAGAGCCGCTGCCCATCATCATGTTCGACGAGGGATGCCCCTGGACGATCCCGGTGACGGGGGCCTTGTCGCAGCGTGGCATCAAATGGAAAACGGCCTGCGTCGCGTCTACGCTTGTGGCTGTGGCGACGGCGGTGCGTGTGGGTATCGGCATCGCGCCGATGATCGCCAACACGCAGCCGGAGGGGTGCCGGACACTGGACAGGTCGTCCGATCTGCCGGGGCCGGTCCGTATCGAGATTGGCTTGTATAACCAGCCGGAAATGGCGGAAGGCGCCCGCCATCTTGTCGACTTCATCGCGCGACAAGCCGCCATGCTGCCCGCCTAGCGCATCTTGCTGCTCTGCCCGCCCCGGATGACCCGGGTATTCAGCCTTGCGGAATATCCCATCCGACTATCACGAATCCTTATATACGCCTCCGCATTTTCGAGCTTCCGCGCCTTGCGCTCATCGCCAATGATGCAGCGGCAGAACGGCGCCGAGGGAATGGTCGATGCCGGTCTTCTCTCCGCTTTTCCGCCGAACCCTTCGACAATCCGCAACGCGAGCCCACAAAAGTCTTCGTCAGCTACATCTCGCACGCGCGCGAAACACAGGCTTTGCGTCCCTCCGGGCGCTGAGAGGCAATGAATTATGACAGATACCCGTCTTACCACCGGCGAATACCTCGTCCGACTACTGGAGTCCTATGGTGTCGAACTTATCTTCGGCATTCCCGGCGTCCATACGGTCGAACTCTACCGAGGCCTGCCGGCGACGAAGATCCGCCATGTCACGCCGCGCCACGAGCAGGGCGCGGGCTTCATGGCTGACGGGTATGCGCGCGTGACCGGCAAGCCGGGCGTCTGCTTCATCGTCACCGGCCCCGGTATGACCAACATCGCCACCGCCATGGGGCAGGCCTATGCGGATTCTGTGCCGATGCTGGTCATTTCGGCGGTCAATTCCCGCGGCCAGCTCGCCATGGGACAGGGCCGCCTGCACGAGCTGCCTTCCCAGCGCAACCTCGTGGCCGGCGTTGCCGCCTTCAGCCACACGCTGCTCGATCCCGCTCAGCTCCCCGAGGTGATGGCGCGCGCCTTCACCGTGTTCAACTCGGCGCGCCCGCGCCCCGTCCATATCGAGATCCCGCTCGACATCATCGTCGCCGAGGCGCGGCATCTACCCGTCGATGCCTGGCCGCTGCCGTGCCGCGCCGCTGCCGATCCGGCCGCCATCGAAAAGGCCGCAGCGATCCTCAAGGAGGCGAAGCGCCCGGTGATCGTCGCCGGGGGCGGCGCCGCCGATGCCGCTGAGGAGATCACGGCCATCGCCGAAAAGCTCGATGCCCCCGTCTTCATGACCATCAATGGGCGCGGTATCCTCAAGCCCGGCCACGCGCTGACCATGACCGGCAATCTCGCCATGCAGCCGTTGCGTGACGAGCTTGCCGCCAGCGACGCCATCCTCGCGATCGGCACGGAGTTCGGCGAGACGGAGATGTATCCCGAGCCGAAGCCGCTTTCCTTCGGCGGCCCGCTGATCCGTATCGATATCGACCCGGCGCAGATCGTCACGGGGCTTCGCGCCGATGTGCCGATCGCTGCCGATGCCAAGCTTGCCGCTACGAGCCTCAATGCTGCGCTTGGCCAAGCCCGCAGGGCCGGCCACGGCGCAGCCCGTGCCAACGCCGTGCGCGAAGCGGTGGTGGCCGGCCTCTGGCCCGCCTGCCGCATGCATGGCAAGCTGATGGAAATCATCAGCAGGGCGTTACCCGGTGCGATCGTCGCCGGCGACCAGACAGAGCCGGTCTATGCGGTGAACCAGATCTATCAGGCGCCCCAGGCCCGCTCCTTCTTCAACTCTTCGACCGGCTACGGCACGCTCGGTTATGGCTTGCCCGCTGCTTTCGGTGCCAAGCTGGGCGTGCCGCACCGCCCCTCTGTCTGCCTGATCGGCGACGGCGGGCTGCAATTCTCGGTGCAGGAGCTGGCGAGCGCCGTGGAGGCGGGTATCGCGACGGCCGTCATCATCTGGAACAATGCCGGCTACGGCGAGATCAAGGCCTTCATGGCCGAGCGGGACATTCCGCAGATCGGCGTGGATATCTTCACGCCAGATTTCATCGAACTGGCCAGGGCGCTTGGCTGCGAGGCCTCGCGCCCGGCTTCGTCTGCCGAATTCGAAAGCGAACTGAAGGCATCGAGCGCCCGCAAGGTGCCTACCGTCATCGAGATCCGCGCCGGCTCGCGGTTTGCCGAAATGCTGGCGGTGTAAAGAGGTCGTCCCGGCGCCACGACCTCTATGAGCGGTCATGCGGTGTCGATCATGCACTCGCGAAGATCGAGGTGTTCTGGCCCTTGGGTGCGGGGTCGATAGCGGACTGCCAATCTTCGCACCGAAGGGCGAAGTCCGGCTTCAGGCCGAGCCTTATCAGGCCGCCGAATATTTTACCGTCACGCCGCGTTGCCGGAAATAGGCCTGCATCAGCTTCCTGCCGGAACGGTTGTTGTGCGCGAGCCTGGCCGGGTCGAATACGGCCTCTTTCAACCCCTCCCGCGTCAACGCTGCCTTGAGGGCTGCAATATGCGTGTCGATGTCGGCATTGTCCGCCTGAAGCGATTCATAGATGCGGTTTGTTATCTCTGCCACGGTCGGTTCGCTCACGGCTATACTCCTGTTCTGGTCGGCCTGCGCCTACCACATTTTTCTGCTCAACCCTATTGTGGTGAAACCTGCTGACGTCAATGCATGATCCGATCTACCGTGGACGGGTTGAGGGTCGGCACCTTGACAATTCGAGCGCGAGATCGATGCGTTTCGGCTTCCAGCGCCGAATATTGCCGGTGGTCTCCATTCAGGCGCTCCGTGATGGTGCGCTGAGGATACGCTCAATGGGGTGGGCGATCGATGATGTTGAATTCCCGTCACGTCGACTCCAGGAGAAGATCGACCAGGAAGGCTTCGTTATCATTAAAATTAGAGATATATAATTAAAGGTTGTGTTCATTCTGTAAGGGCCGCAACGTCTGCCCAGACGCTGTGGCGGGCAGGCGGATGCGCCTGCCCGTCCTGGGCCGGACGGTTAAGCCGGTGCTGTATCCGGCGGCGGCATTTTCTCGAACCGCGTCGCCCCGTCGGGGATGGGATGCCACTTGGGCGCGGACACGCAATAGACATGCAGACCGGGGCCGAGATCCGCGCTCTCGTCGAATGCCCCGACCTTGACGGTCATGAAGGGAGCATGCTCGGGGATGCTCCAGAGCGGCGTTCCGCAGTCGGGGCAGAAGGCGCGCTGGACTTCGCCGCCGCTGTCGCCCCGGTCGCAAAACAGCCTGGGTGTTCCGCACGCGACCCTGAGCGCGCCTTTCGGCAGGAGCGCGACGTAGTTCGGCCCGCCGCCCGAGAATTTCTGGCAGTTGGTGCAGTGGCAGGCGCCCGTGCCGAGCGGGGCGGTCTCGATGGTAAAGCGGATGGCGCCGCAGGCGCACCCTCCTTCGCGATTCATGGCGATCTCTCCTTGATGATGGAGCCTGCCTCTTGTCACAGGCCTGCTGCCACCGTTATGGCAGCAGCTTGGCAGGAGATGAGATCATGAGGAGAACCGAGCGGCTTTTCCGCATCATCCAGACATTGCGCGGCGCGCGGCGGGCGATGACCGGGCGCGAACTGGCGGACGAGCTGGAAGTATCGCTGCGCACGCTCTATCGCGATATCGCGGAGCTGATGGCGCAGCGCGTACCTGTGCGCGGCGAGGCGGGCACCGGCTATGTCCTCGACAAGGGATACGACCTGCCCCCTTTGATGCTAACGCCGGATGAACTGGAGGCCGCCGTTCTCGGCGCGAGCTGGGTGGCGGCGCGGGGCGACGCTCAACTCGCGCAGGGCGCGCGCGACCTGATCGCCAAACTGACTGCGGTCGTGCCTGCGGCGTTGCGGCCCATCGTGCTCGATGCGGGCCTGAAACCCGTCAGCATGACGTGCCAGCCGGTCGAGACCATCGACCTTGCGGAACTGCGCCATGCCATTCGCGACCGGCAGAAGGTCGCCATCACCTATGTCGATGCGCAGGGCGTGAGGAGCGAGCGGATAATCTGGCCGATTTTCATCGCCTATATGGATGCGGTCCGTATCGTCGCGGCCTGGTGCGAAACCCGGCAGGACTATCGCCACTTCCGGACGGACCGCCTGCAGCGCATAGCGCCGACAGGATCGGCCTACCCGGCCTCCCGGCGGGATATGCTGCGGGACTGGAAGGCGTGCCGGGCCATACCGCTACCCTGACCGGCGCGCATCCGGATTCCCTTGCGGCCCTCGGCGTGCGGTTCCTCTGCGGGGCAGCTTCACGCAACCTATCCGTGACACAGTTCCAGGATTGGCGAGACACGCGATCCTGAAGGCAGTTCATCTTGGTGCATGACGACGATCCTGGCGACCATCTCTGGCGGTTCAGCAGTTCCGATGGTCCAATCGCCGATGTCGTGGTGCTGGATGAGCGGGGCCTTGTCCTCAATCACCGGCACCATAACGAGACGTTCTGGCTGAGGCACGACGATGCCATCGTGATGGTGAACGGAGACCGGCAGCCGACCGCCGTTCTCCGCCGCGTCTCGGACAGCCGATATGAAGGGCCGGTGCTGCCTACGGTGCCGGGCTGGCGGCCGGGGCTGGTGCACATCCTGGAGAAGACTGGGCTGACCTATCCGATGGGCTTTGTCTGGACGGAAGGCTGCACGGAGTTTCTCAAGCGCAATCACGTGTATCTGTGCATCGGCTGGCGGCACGACAATGTCTATGCGCCGGGCGAATTCGTCCCGTTCATGTGGCCGGTGTCCGTCGAGCCCTACGCGACGCTGCCATTCCGGTCCTTCATCGAGATGGGCGCCTACAGCTATGTCGTGGGGCCTGTCCGCGGCAATCTCTCCATCGGCCGGTATTGCAGCATTGCCGGCAATCTTCAGCTCATGGGGGACAGCCACCCGATGGAGCGGCTGACGACGCATCCGTTCACCTACCACCAGGATTTCGCGGATATCGCCCGCGATCACTATGGCCGCACCGTTGTGCCGGAGCCGTACAGCATACTCGATGCGCCCGTCACGATCGGCAACGACGTGTGGATCGGGGAGGGGGTCCTGCTCTCGCCGGGCGTGACGATCGGTGACGGCGCCGTCGTGGCGGCCCGGTCGGTGGTCACGAAGGATGTGCCGCCCTACACAATTGTCGGGGGCGTGCCGGCAAAGCCCATCCGCAAGCGCTTCGATGCCGACCTGATCGATCTCCTGCTGGAGACGAAATGGTGGGATTTCAACTTCATCGACCTTCCTCCGCACTGGTCGGATCCAAGGCGGCTTGTGACGGAACTGGTCGAGAAGGAAGCGGCGGGCGAGATCGCGCGCTGGAAACCGAAGCGCATCGATCTTGCGGCCACTCTGTTCAAGGAGTCGCTCCGCGGCTGACAGCCCATCGGCGGCGCTTCCGAGGCGCGCCGGTAACCATATATTCAAGAGATCGCTGCACTGTCCCGCGCAGGAGGCCGGTGATGGCGAAGAAGACGGCGAGACGGAAGAAGAGCGGCGGCGCGAAGCGTGGCTCGGCCCGGCGGGGCGGCATGGCGCACTGGTATGTGCTGGGCGCGGCCATCGTCGGCGGCATCCTCTACATGGATCATCGGATGCCGGGGCCGGAAAGCGCGGCCACAGGCATCCGTACGGCCTCCATCGAGCGCCGGGAGACGAAGGTCGAGCGCGAGGCGGTGGCGGCACGGCCGAAGACGAAACCCGCCACGCGGGTCGAGCAGGCGCTGCCCACGCCGGAGAAGCTGCCGGCCTTTTCGGGCAAGTGGTTCATCTGCACGACGCAGACCGACTATTGCGTGCTCGACGGCAGCACGATCCTCTATGCCGGACGCAAGGTGCGGCTCGCGGATATCGATGCGCCGTCGATATCCGGTGCGCGCTGCGACGCTGAGCGCTCGCGCGGGGGCGATGCCAAGCTGCGGCTGCGCGAAATCCTGAACGAGGGCGATGTCACGCTCGTCGCGGCGAAAGACGGCGCTGCCGGCAAAGCGGGGGCGATGCCGCATCTCGTGCTGCGCGGCGGGCAGTCGATCGGCCGCCGGCTGGTGCGCGAGGGCTTTGCCAAACCCTGGACCGGACAGCATCGATCCTGGTGCGGTTAACGCATGCTTTTTGCCTTGCGTGCGCTGTGTCTTTCCGGCACAAGCCAGACGCAAGCCTTCGTCCCTAAGCTTTCCTTTACCGGGATGGTGCCGGCTGGAAAGGGACAATGACATGTCGAACGACCTCGAGCGCTACAGCGATCCGGACAATGCAACGGTCGCTCTCTATCTCCTTGAAAACGATGCGGACGAGTTGACGGACATTCTGGTGGCCGCGCTCGACGAGGCCTTCCGCATCCTCGAGGGCGAAGCCTCGCCCGCGACCGTGCACTGAGCGCTGAACGAAAGAGGGGCCTTCGAGGCCCCTCTCGCTTTTCGGGCTGCTGACGGGCCTCAGCCTGCCGCCACGGCCTGCCGCTGCACGCCGAGGCCGGCAATGGAGACTTCCATCCGGTCGCCGGGCTTCAGGTAACGCGGCGGCTTCATGCCCATGCCGACGCCGGGCGGGGTGCCGGTCGTGATGACGTCGCCGGGTTCGAGAATCATGAACTGCGAGATGTAATGGATGAGGAAGGGCACCTTGAAGACCATGGTGCTCGACGAGCCGTTCTGCACCAGTTCGCCGTTGACGCTGAGCTTCATGGCGAGATCGCCGGTGTCCATCTCGTCCGCCGTCACCAGCCAGGGTCCGATGGGGCCGAAGGTCGGGCAGCCCTTGCCCTTGGTCCACTGGCCGCCGCGCTCGATCTGGTAGGCGCGTTCCGACACGTCGTTGCAGATGCAGTAGCCGGCGACGTAGTCCAGCGCCTCCGCTTCGGAGACGTAGGAGGCGCGCTCGCCGATGACGACGGCAAGCTCCACTTCCCAGTCGGTCTTTTCCGAGCCGCGCGGAATGAGCACCGTGTCGTCGGGGCCGACGATGCAGGAGGGGGCCTTATTGAAGAGCACAGGCTCGGAGGGGACCGCCATGCCGCTTTCGGCGGCGTGGTCGGCATAGTTGAGGCCGACGGCGATGAAATTGCCGACGCGGCCGACGCAGGCGCCGAAGCGGCTGCCTTCCGGGGCGAGCGGCAGGCTTGCGGGGTCGATGGCGCCAAGGCGCGCGCGGCCCGCGCGACCGAGCACGTCGCCGGCAATGTCCGGCACCACGCCGGAAAGGTCGCGCACCTTGCCGTCCGCATCGATCAGTCCGGGCTTTTCCGCGCCCGCCGCGCCAAAGCGCACCAGTTTCATTCCGTCCTCCATTGTTGCCGGCTTCGCCGATTTCTGTTGCGCGCAGCTTCCATCCGGTTTTACATCGAGTCAATGATTTTCGAAAATCTTCCAGATCTTATAAAATAGGTAAGGCCGATGGAGCAGAAGCGGGCAGGGGGAAAGACGCTTGCGGCCGACGCCTATGCGGCGATCCGGCAGACGATCCGCTCGGGAAGCTTCAAGCCGGGTGACCGGCTGCGCTTTGCCGACCTGCAGGCGCTGTGCGGCATGAGCGTGACGCCGGTGCGAGAGGCGCTGGCGCGGCTGACGGCGGAAGGCTTCACGGTTCTGGACGATCACCGCGGCTACAGCGTGGCAAGCCTTTCCCTGGAAGAACTGCGCGACATCACGGCGGCGCGGCAGCTTTGCGAGGGTGAGGCGCTGCGGCTGTCCGTGACGAACGGGGATGCGGACTGGGAGGCGCGGGTGATCGCCGCCCACCACCTGATGACGCGTATTCCGCAGGCGCGGGAGGATATCCCCTCCGCGATGCGGGAGGATTGGGAGGCGCGGCACGCGGCCTTCCATGCGGCGCTGGTTTCGGCGTGCGGGTCGCCCATTCTTCTGGATATCTGCGACAGGCTGTTCTCCCGTGCGGATCGCTACCGGCGTCTGTCGGTAAGCCTTTCGGGCGGCGCGCGGGATGTGGAGGGCGAGCATCGCCGGATCATGGAATGCGCACTGGCGCGCGACCCTGATGGGGCGGCGGCGCTGCTGCGCGCGCATTACGGCCGGACGGCCGCCGCGCTCGAATCCTTCTTCGCAAACGAAAACGGCGGCCCCGCATAGCCGGGCCGCCGTTGTTTCGATTGGTGTCCTGCCGGCTTACTTGCTGGCAACCGTCTCCGCAGCGCCGATCTCCGCGCCGCCGCCGATAGCGACGTTGAGCGCCACGTAGTCGCGGGCGAGCTGGCGGATCGCCGCGGCGAGCGACAGGCGGGCCGAAGCGACGTTGCGCTCGGCATCGAGCACGTCGAGGATGGTGCTTGCACCGCCGCGATAGCTTTCGCGGGCAAGTTCCAGCGTCTTCTCGTTGGTCTGCACGACCTTGCGCAGCGCCGCGACCGTCTGACCGTCGCGGATGAGCGCGCTCTGGGCGTTCTCGACTTCCTCGACTGCGTTCAGGACCGTCGACTTCCAGGTCAGGTACTGCTGCTCAGCCTGCGAGCGGGCGACCTTGACGCGTGCCCTCAGTTCGCCGCCGTTGAAGATGGGCAGGGCCAGCGACGGGCCGAAGGACCAGCTCGTCATGTTGGTGACGCCCGGATTGGTGAAGACGCGCGAGGCGTTGATCGAGCCGCCGAGCTGGATGCTCGGATAGAGGTTCGCCTCGTTGACGCCGATCTGCGCCGTCGCCGCCTGCAGGCGGCGTTCGGCCGCGCGGATATCGGGACGGTTGCGGATGAGATCGGCCGGCACGCCGGTGCGCGTCGTGTAGCGCGGCATGGGCTGGGCGGAGCCCTTCGTCAGGCTGGCCGTGACGGTGCCGGCCGGCACGCCGAGCAGGGTGGCGATATGGTTGGCGGCCTGCAGGAAGCCGGCTTCCAGGCCCGGCAGTTCCGCCAGCGTCTGGTTGACCAGACCCTCGGTCTGCAGCACGTCGAGATTGGAGGCGGCGCCGGCCTCGCGGATCTCGTTCGTCAGCTTCAGGGTTTCGCGGCGCGATTCGAGGTTCTTGCGGCTCAGCGCCAGCGCTTCCTGGAAGTAGCGGGCGTTCACGTAGCTCGAGACGAGATCGGACAGATAGGCGAGGCGCGCGACGTTGACGTCGTCATAGGCGGCATCAAGCGAGGCGGTGGCCGCTTCCTTCGCGCGGCGATACTGGCCGAAGAAGTCGAGCAGCCAGGAGGCGTCCGCGCCGCCGGTGATCGTGCGCCTGTCCTGTGCGTTGTGGCCGCCCTGCGCGGTTGCGTTCGCGCCGACGCCGAGGCTCGGCAGGCTGCCGGCGCCCGCGATGGTGACGTTCGCCTCGGCCGCCTCGATGCGCTCCAGAGCGGTCATGACCGAGAGGTTCTCGCCGAGACCCTCATGGACGAGCGCGTTGAGGCGCTTGTCGCGGAAGGCTTCCCACCACGGATTGAGCGCCACATTGTCGGCGCTCGTGGCCTTGCTTTCGGTGAATTTCGCGGGAAGGGCGGTTTCCGGCTTCTGATAGTCGGGGCCGACGACGCAGCCTGACAGGAGAAGCATGCTCAGCGGAAGAAGCGTCCTGGTGAAATTCATGGGTCTATCCTGTCGGCCGTTTGGCGTGCTTAACGCAAAATGTCTCTGATTCACTCTTTATTTATGTTTGCGGCCGAGGGCGAGCCTCCGCTAGGAAAAAGAATGGTCCCATAGCGTTTTTTTCCCCGTTCGCGAACGGGGTGTGACCGCGGTGCAACGGGAATGCGCCGCGGGACGTCGCTTTTCTGCGCGCATGGCGCAAGTCGGTGGCCTCGCGCTGCGCCGCCGGGTTGCGTCACCATCTTTCCCCGGAATGTTCGTCTTCGCGACATATTTTCCTGAAAAATGCTGCATGCGCGAAAACAATTTTGCGATTCGCAATTGTCACACAAATCCTGCGGTAATTTATTCCAATATTCCGGGGATTCCATTGACAAAGAGAGGGGAGTCGACTATGTGTTTGAGCATCGCATGAGAGGGCCGCATGCGTATTCTTCGGCCCAATCCTGACGCGTTCCTTTTTAGCGTCAGCGCCAACCAGAGGGAGTGTGTCATGTACGATATCAACTGCATCGCCTCCGTGCGTGTGGCGTACTCCTGTCGTGAAACGGTTACAGGGAAAGTGCATACGGCTCCGTGCCGAATGTGATCTGAGTTCCCCTATCGATTAAGCGCAAGTTTGAATTGGCTGTGCCTTCGGGTGCGGCAGGAGTTGTTATGCAAAAGCAGGTTATCGAAATCGGTGGTGAGGCCGTTGGCGTCGTCGTTCCGGATGAGGATCGGCTGAAGTTCGTGGCCGTCAAATATTCCGTATGGGATCTGGATTCCCAGCGCTTTTCCTCGGCCGACGAGGTGCGTGCGGCGATCCGTCGTCTCCTCAACGATCCGTCCGCCGCACGGCGGGCGATGCCCCCGGCCAGTATCGCGGCCGCCTGAACCCAATTCCCATGCGCCGGCGCATCTGTGCCGGCCCGGCCGGCCCTGCCTTGCGCGGGGCCGGTTTCGTTTTGTGAACCCGGCCGTCCCGTCATGCACGCGGGCGGTCTCGTTTTGTGAACAATGCATTCACCCAGCGCCGGCTGGCGGGTCCGGCCAAATCCTGATTGGGTGCTTTCGAAAGGAGGTGCCCCATGACCAGCGGCATCCATCACATCACGGCCATCACCCGCAAGATCCAGGCGAATGTGGATTTCTACGCGGGCTTCCTCGGTCTGCGGCTCGTCAAGCGCACGGCCGGCTACGAGGACGCGGACCAGCTTCATCTCTTCTATGGCGACGCGGCGGCAAGCCCCGGCTCGCTGATCACCTTCCTCGCCTGGGAGGATGGCTCCCCCGGCCGGGTCGGTCTCGGCCAGCCTTCGGAGATCGCCCTTGCCATCCGGCCCGAGGCGATCGGTTTCTGGCTGACGCGCGCGCTGACGCGGAATATCGCCATGACCGGCCCCGCGCAGGAATTCGGCGAACCCGTGCTGCGGTTGAAGGACCCCGACGGCATCATCGTCAAGCTTGTTGGGCAGACGGGCGTGGAAGGCCCCGCGCCGCATGTCACGAAGGATATCGCGGCAGGGGATGCGATCCAGCGCATCCGCGGCGCGACGATCCTGTCCGAAACGCCGGCGGAGACGGCGGGCTTCATCGCCGGCCATTTCGGCTTCCGGCCGGTGGCCGAGGCGGATGGCGTTACCCGGCTTGCCGGTGAGGCGGGCGATGTGCTCGATATCCGCAATGCCGGCGGGTTCTGGACGTCCGCGCCCGGTACCGGCACGATCGACCATGTCGCGCTGCGCGCGCCGGACCGGGCGGCCGTGGAAGCGCTCGCCGGCCGGCTGGAGGCCGAGGCGGCGGGCGACACGAACATGCACGACCGCACCTATTTCTACTCGCTCTATGTCCGCGAACCGGGCGGCTCGCTCGTCGAATATGCGACAGACGGCCCGGGCATGACGGTCGACGAACCGCTGGAGACGCTTGGCACGCGGCTGTTCGTGCCGAGGCATTTTCGCGCCGACCCGGAGGATGTCCGGGCCAGGCTTCCGCAATTTTCCCTGCCGGGAGAGGAAAGAATGACCGAACGAGACCTGCCTTTCATCCACCGGGTTCATCGCCCGGAAAATCCCGACGGCACCGCCGTCGTGCTGCTGCACGGCACCGGCGGCAACGAGACCAGCCTGCTGCCCTTCGGCGCGCGGCTCGCGCCGGAGGCGGTGCTGCTCAGCCCGCGCGGGCGCAGTACGGACGAAGGCTATCCGCGCTTCTTCCGCCGCCTGACGGCCGTGACCTTCGACCAGAGGGATATCGTTCAGGAGGCGGAGGCCTTCGCGGCCTTCATGGAAGGGGCGAATGCGGCCTACGGGCTGGCCCCGGACAAGACACTGTTCGTCGGTTATTCCAACGGGGCGAACATGATCGGCGCGATCATGCTGCTGCATCCGGGCCTGATCCGCAACGCCGTGCTGCTGCGCGGCATGAACGTGCTGGAGACGGTGCCGCAGGCCGATCTTGCCGGCGCGAACGTGCTGATGGTGACCGGGCGGTCCGATCCCTATGGCCGTTATGCCGGGGAGCTTGAGGCCGCGCTGAAGGCGGCCGGTGCGACGGTGGCGAGCGAGCTGCTGTCGGCGGGCCACGATATCGGCACGGCCGATCTGGAACTGGCGAAGGCCTACAAGGAACGGGTGATCGGCTGATCCTGCTCAAGTGTTTTCAGCAAAAGCGCGTCGCGGTTTTGCGGCCGGAAATGCTCAAGGCGGGACAAGGAAAAGGGCGCGTCGCAGGACGCGCCCTTTTTGTCCGGGTCACCGCCTGTGTTCGGCGGCGAAGGCGGCAAAGCCGGTGATGAAATCGCGAAGCTTCTTCTCGGTCGCCTCGTCGGCGATCCGGCCGTCCTGAATGACCGTGCCGGCGCGTGAGACCATCAGCTTGGCGCCGAACCACGGCACGGTGCCGAGCGTGCGCATGACGGGAAGCCAGGCTTCCTGCGAAAGCAGCGTGCCGAAATTGCCGGGCGAGGCGCCTGTTATGGCGAATGGCTTGCCACTGAAGACGCGGGCGATGTCGGTGGACGGGCGGCTCATCCAGTCGATGGCGTTCTTGAAGACGCCGGGAATGCCGTTGTTGTATTCCGGCGTGAAGAGGATGACGCCGTCCGCCGCCGCGACGAGGTCCTTCAGCGTCGTCACCGCCGCCGGAATGCCATCCGCAGCTTCCACGTCGCCGTCATAGAGTGGAATGCCTCGGATCGAGCCTTCCACGATCACGGTGCCTTCGGGCGCCATGGTCAGGGCAGCGCGCAGCAGCGCCGTGTTGAAGGAGCCTTTGCGCAGGCTTCCCGAAATTGCCACCAGTCTCGTCATGTCGCATCTCCTCATGGGCATGGAAAAAACCCCGGCGGACGGTGTCGTCGCGCCGGGGCTCGGTTGGGGTCAGGCGAGGGGCTTCAGCCTTGCCTCGATCTGCGCGCGGCGCGGTTCCAGGAAGGGCGGCAGCGACAGGCTCTCGCCGAGGGTTTCGAGCGGTTCGTCCACGGCGAAGCCGGGTCCGTCCGTCGCGATCTCGAAGAGGATGCCGTTCGGCTCGCGGAAGTAGAGCGAGCGGAAGTAGAAGCGCTCGACTTCGCCGCTGGAGGGCAGACGGAAGCCGCGCAGGCGCTCCGTCCAGGCATGCAGCGCCTCCACATCCGGCGCGCGGAAGGCGACGTGGTGCACGGCGCCCGCGCCCTGATGGGCGGCCGGCAGGTCCGGCTCGACCGCGACGTGCAGCTCGGCCGCCGGGCCGCCGTCGCCCATCGAGAAGACATGGACCTCGCCCGCGCCTTCCGGGTTGGGATAGGTGGTGGTCTCCTTCATGTTCATCACTTCCGTGAGCACCAGCGCCGTGTTGCGGATATCCGGCACGCTGAGCGTGATCGGGCCGAGGCCCTTGATCTGGTGTCCGGCCGGCACCGGGCTTTTCGCCCAGGGATTGGAGGGCGGGCCGGCATCGTCCACCGTCAGGCGGAAGCGCTGGCCCTCGCCGTCTTCGAAATCGAGCGTGGCGCGGCCGCCGACATCGCGGATATCCCCGGCCTTGACCTTGAGATCGGCAAAGCGCGCCCTCCACCATTCGAGCGTCGAAAGGCTGGCGACACGCAGCCCCGTGCGGGAGACGCTGTGCGTTCCGCGCCGCTCATAGCCCACCGGCCAGTCGAAGAAGGTGAGGTCCGAGCCGGGGGAGGCGAGGCCATCGGCGTAGAAGAGATGGTAGGCGCTCGTATCGTCCTGGTTGACGGTCTTCTTGACGAGGCGCAGGCCGAGGGTCTGCGTGTAGAAGCGCAGGTTCTCCGCCGCATTGGCGGTGATCGCAGTCAGATGATGGATGCCCGTAAGCTGCAGGGTCATGGTGAGCTCCTCTCCGGAACCGTCCGGGGCGTTCTGTGCGTGCCCCGTGCCGGGGCCTTGCTTTGAGGCGAATATCGCCCTTCGGTGGCGTTCCCGGAAGACTGTCGGGGGCGAACGGATCGTTCATTTTTCCTGAACGATGACCGGCGATTTCGCCGTATCGGGCACCCGCGCGGATTTTATTGTTTCGTAAACCAGGTATCCCGTAGGCTTCATCCCGCGAAATGACTTCGTCTCTGTTTCGCCGCACCGTCGGCATGTTCCGCCATTTCCGATGAATGCCGGTGCGGGCTTTCTCGCCCCCGGATGCGAGGAGACGTTTCATGCTGCCAAAGACTGCGACTGCCCGGAATATGTTCGCCATCGTGGCGGCCGGTGTTGCCACCACCGTCGCGACGGCGGGCGTTCTGCTCTGGCTGTCCTACCGGGCCGTGGAGGAACGGTCGATCTCTGAAATGGTCAATGCGGCCGAGGCGAGCGCCGGCAAGGTTGAGACCTATTTCGCGCAGGTCAAGGCGCTGAGCTGGAACATGCGCTCGGCGCTCTATGCGATGAAGGCATCCGGTGCGCCGAGCCGCGAGACGATGAACGGCGTCTTCGATCGCCTCATGGCCGACAATCCGTTCGCGCTCGGCGTCAGCACCGGCTGGGAGCCGAACGCCTTTGACGGCAAGGATGAAGACTACAGGAACCAGCCAGGCCACGACGCCACCGGCCGCTACATTCCCTATTTCGTGCGCAGCGAGGGCAAGGTGGGCATGGAGGCGCTGGTCGACTACGACAAGCCCGGCGCCGGCGACTATTACCAGGTGCCGAAGGCGACCGGAAAGGACTTCCTGACCGAGCCCTACAGCTATGTCATCGGCGGCAAGAACGTGCTGATGACCTCCTTCATGGTGCCACTCCTGTTCGACGGCACGTTCCAGGGCGAGACCGGTGTGGACATCGCCCTCGACGCGCTCGCCGCCGACATGGCGCAGTTGAAGCCGCTCGGGGAAGGGTATGTCGCCCTTCTCAGCCAGGGCGGCAGCATCATCAGCCACCCCGATCAGGCCGCGCTCGGCAAGGCGCTCGCCGATTCCGGCCTCGACGTCGCCGCCTGGCAGGCGATGATCGACACCCCGGAGAAGGCGATGGAGATCACCGATGCCAACGGCGTCGCTTCCATCGCGGTTGCCGTGCCGGTACCGCTGGTGCCGGGCACGACCTGGTATACTGTGGCCTCGGTGCCGAAATCCGTTCTCTTCGCCAGCCTGTCGACGCTGGCCGTTACCTCCATCATCGTTATCGCGGTTGCGGCCGGCCTGATGATCTCCATCGGCTGGCTGCTGGCGGCGCGCTTCCGCAAGCGGCTCGACAAGGTCATCGTCGCAACAAGCGAGATCGCGCGCGGCCGCACCGATGTCGACCTTTCGGAATCGGAACGCCAGGACGAGATCGGCGAGATGGCCCGCTCGCTCGCCGTTCTGCGCGATGCGACACTTGCCAAGGTGCGGTTGGAAGGCGAGGCGGAGCAGAACCGCGCGCTTTCCGAGGAAGAGCGCCGCCAGCGCGCCGAGGAAGCCGCCGAGCGCGAGCGGCAGACCCGGGCCGCCGTGGTGGCTCTGGCCGAGGGCCTGCAGAAGCTTGCCGATGGCGACATGACGCACCGTATCCACGAGGCCTTCGCCGGCTCGCTCGACGAGGTCCGCCACGATTTCAACGCTTCGGTCGAGAAGCTGCAATCGGCGCTGCGCTCCGTCGGCAGCAATGCCAATGCCATTCAGGCGGGGTCGGCCGAAATCCGTTCGGCTTCCGACGATCTCGCCAAGCGCACCGAACAGCAGGCGGCTTCCGTCGAGGAGACCGCGGCAGCGCTGGAAGAGATCACGACTTCGCTCAAGGACGCCACGAAGCGGGCGGAGGATGCCGGCCAGCTCGTCGAGCGCACCCGCATCGGTGCGGAGAAGTCCGGCGCGGTCGTGCGCCGGGCGGTCGATGCGATGAGCGGCATCGAAAATTCCTCGCGCGAGATTTCCAACATCATCGGCGTTATCGACGAGATCGCCTTCCAGACCAACCTGCTTGCCCTCAATGCGGGCGTGGAAGCGGCGCGCGCTGGGGAGGCCGGCAAGGGCTTCGCGGTCGTGGCGCAGGAAGTGCGCGAACTCGCCCAGCGCTCGGCGCAGGCGGCCAAGGAGATCAAGGCGCTCATCACCAAGTCGGGCGAGCAGGTGCATCTCGGCGTCGCGCTCGTCGGTGAGACCGGCTCGGCGCTGACGGAGATCGTCGATCAGGTGCAGGAGATCGACCAGAACGTCGCGGCCATCGTGCGGTCCGCCCGCGAGCAGTCGACGGGTCTCAACGAGATCAGCGCGGCGGTGAATTCCATCGACCAGGGTACGCAGCAGAACGCGGCCATGGTGGAGGAGCAGACGGCGGCGAGCCATTCGCTTGCCACCGAGGCTTCGGCGCTGAACACGCTCATCGCGCAGTTCCGGCTGGGCACGGGCGCGGCGGCGGCCCGCCCGGTCGCGGCTTCCGCAGGGGAGCACCAGCCAGCCGCGTCCGGCGCGAGGGCGCTCGGCGGCAGGCTCGCCCGGGCCTTCGGCGGCGGACAGCCGGCCGCGGCGGCCACGGCCGCGCAGGACTGGGAAGAATTCTGATATCCGCTTCGGGTTCTGGACCGGAGGGCGGCCCCGCAGCGGCCGCCCTTTTGTTGTGCAGAAGCGGCACAGATGTCCCGTTCTGCACACCGTTTGCGCAACCTTGCCGGGCAGCATTACAGATATTGTAAATTAGATATCTATTGAATAGCGCGTTTTTCCGGCGAATCCCAGGCGAGGCCGCATCTGGCACGGTTTCTGCATTCTCGAAACAGGTCCAGAGGGGACCGGATAGAAGCGTCCAACGAATGACGCTCCGGGCAAGCCGTCGTGCAGCAACCACGGAAACCGCGAGGATTTCCGGCTGCCGGCGGCTTTCCTGTCTGGTGCGGGCGGTGCGGCATAGGCCCCTGAAAAATATGACTTTTTATATTTTCCACCGACGGCGCCTTGCCGATTGGCTTTTTGCGCGCAGTCCGCCACACTCCTCCGTGGCACGCGCAACGCCAGATGGCACGGAGGCTTGCCAGTCTGCTCTTCGCAATATAATGAGGCCCCATATTAAATGGGGTTTCTGCAACAGTGGAGACGACGATGACCCGATCGGGTAGAATGATGCTGGCGGCTCTCCTGCTGTCCGCTGCCGCCGCGCCGGCCCTTGCCGACGGCATGGCGCGTCCGGTGCGTATCGCGCCGGTGCATTTCGAGGAACGCGAACAGTCGATCACCATCACGGGCGAGGTCGTTGCGCGGGTGGAGACGGAGCTTTCCTTCCGCGTCGGCGGGCGTATCACGGGCTGGTTCGTCGATGTGGGCGACGCGGTCAGGGAAGGCGAGGTTCTCGCGCGGCTCGACCCTGAGGAACAGAAGGCGGACGTGGAGGCGGCGGAGGCCGGCGTGCGCGCGGCGGAAGCGCAGTTGAAGCTCGCCCGCACCAATTTCGACCGCCAGAAATCGCTTCTCAACGACGGCATCAGCACGCAGCGCGACTATGACGACGCGGAGACCGCGCTGCGCACGGCCGAAAGCGCCCGTGAGGCGGCAGTCGCCCAGCGTGATACGGCGCGGGAGGTCCTCTCCTATACGGAGCTGCGCGCGCCCGCCGATGGCATCGTCACCGCGCGGCTCGCCGAGACGGGACAGGTCGCGCAGGCGGCGCAGACCATGTTCACCATTGCCGACAACGGCCCGCGCGACGCGGTTTTCAATGTCTATGAATCGCTGTTCTTCGCCCAGCCCTCCAAGGATGGCGTGACCGTCACGCTGCTCAGCGACGAGAGCGTGCGCGCGACGGGCCATGTGCGCGAGGTCTCGCCGACCATCGACGCGCAGACCGGCACCGTTCGTGTGAAGATCGCCATGGATGAGACGCCGCCGCAGATGACGCTCGGCGCCTCCGTGGTCGGCGTCGGGGCGCTCGCGCCGCGCCGGGTCGCGGTCGTGCCGTGGCAGGCGCTCTCCGGCATCGAGGGCAAGCCGGCGCTGTGGATCGTCGACAAGGCGAACAACACGGTCAGCCTGCGCCCGGTCGAGGTGCTGTCCTTCGAGACGGGCGCGGCGCTGGTGTCCGGCGGCATTGAGGAAGGGGAAACCTATGTCGCAGACGGCACGAAGCTGCTGCGACCCGGCCAGACGGTAGCCGCAAGCGAAGGAGCAGCCCAATGAGGATTTTCGTTCCGCTCGCCGTGGCTGTCATCGCCGCCGTGGCGCTTGCCGGCTGCAAGAAGGAAGAGGAGGCGGTCGCGCCGCCGCGTCCCGTTCTCTCGATGGTCGTGACGCCCACCGCGCTGCCGGGCACGCGCTTTGCCGGCACGGTGCAGGCCAAGGTGCAGGCCGCGCTCGGCTCGCGCGTCGCGGGCCGTCTTGTGTCGCGCAGCGTTCATGTCGGCGATCTCGTCAGGAAGGGCGACGTGCTCGCGGTGCTCGACGCCACGGCCTTCGAGCTTGCGGTGCGCTCGGCGCGCGCCGAGCTTTCCAGCGCCGAGGCGACCCTTGCCAGCGCCATAGCGGTGGAGGAGCGGCAGAAGACGTTGCTCCAGTCGAACGCCGCGGCCAAGGCGGCCGTCGAGAGCGCCGAACAGTCGCGCGCGGCGGCCGATGCCGGTCTCATCCGGGCGCGTACGGCGCTGGTGAAGGCCGAGGAGCAGCTTTCCTACACGCAGATTCTCGCCGAATTCGACGGGGTCGTCGTCGCGACGGGCGCGGAGGTCGGCCAGACGGTCTCGCCCGGCGAGACGATCGTCACCGTCGCCCAGCCGGATGCGCGCGACGCCGTCGTCGATATCCCCGAGACGGCCGAGGCCATCGCGGTCGGCAGCCGGTTCACCGTCTCGTTGCAGATCAACCCTGCCGTCACCGTGCGCGGCGTGGTGCGCGAAATCGCGCCGTCGGCCGATGCGGCCACGCGCACGCGGCGCGTCAAGATCGCACTGGACAACCCGCCGGACACCGTGCGTCTCGGCACGACGATCACGGCCGAACTGGAGGGGCCAGACCTGACGGCCCTCATGGTGCCGGAGACGGCCGTGCTTGTGAAGGACGGCAAGCCGCATGTCTGGCTCGTTGACGAGACCAAGAGCGAGGTGCGCCTGGCGGCGGTCGAGACAGGCGCGGCCATCGGCCGCTACCTGCCGGTGACGAGCGGCCTGAAGGAGGGCGAACGCATCGTCACGGCCGGCGTGCACAGCCTTGAGGAAGGCCAGAAGATAAAGATGGAAGACGAGGCAAGCCTATGAAGAAGTTCAACCTTTCGGACTGGGCGCTCGATCACGCATCGCTCGTCTGGTACTTCATGCTGGTCTTCGCGCTGCTCGGCTTCTTCGCCTACCAGAATCTCGGCCGCGAGGAGGACCCCTCCTTCGTCATCAAGACGATGACGATCAGCGCCGCCTGGCCCGGCGCATCCGTCGAGGAGACCACGCGGCAGGTGACCGAGCGCATCGAGCGCAAGCTGGAGGAGCTGGAATCGCTCGATTTCAGCCGCTCGATCACGACGCCCGGCCAGACGCTCGTCTTCGTCAACCTGAAGCCGACGACCCGCGCCCGCGATGTGGCGCCGACCTGGCAGACGGTGCGCAACATGATCAACGACATCCGGGGCGAGTTCCCTTCCGGCGTCGTCGGTCCGGCCTTCAACGACCGCTTCGGCGACGTGTTCGGCAATATCTACGCCTTCACCGCCGACGGCCTGACGCCGCGCCAGCTTCGCGACTATGTGGAGGATGCCCGCACGCGCATCCTCACCGTGCCGAATATCGGCAGGGTCGATCTCATCGGTGCGCAGAACGAGGTGATCTATCTCGAATTCTCGACGCGCCAGCTTGCCGCCCTCGGCATCTCGACCCAGCAGGTCGTCGCCACGCTTCAGGCGCAGAACGCCATCGCGCCGTCCGGCGTGGTGCAGGCCGGCGGCGAGCGGGTGAGCGTGCGCGTCGGCGGCCAGTTCACCTCCGAGGAAAGCCTTCGCGACGTGAACCTGCGCGTCAACAACCGCTTCTTCCGCCTTAGCGACATTGCCACCATCACCCGCACCTACCAGGACCCGCCGTCCGCGCTGTTCCGCTTCAACGGCGAGCCGGCCATCGGCCTTGCCATCGGCATGAAGCAGGGATCGAACCTCCTGCAATTCGGCGCGGCCGTGGAGAAGGAAATCGAAACCCTGTCGCACGAGCTGCCGGCGGGTGTCGACGTGCATCTCGTCTCCGACCAGCCGAAGGTGGTGGAGGAGGCCGTTTCCGGCTTCACGCGCGCGCTGTTCGAGGCGGTTGCCATCGTCCTTATCGTCAGCTTCGTGAGCCTCGGGCTGCGCGCCGGCCTCGTCGTGGCGCTCTCCATCCCGCTGACGCTCGGCATCACCTTCGTCTTCATGTATTACGACGCCATATCGCTGCAGCGCGTGTCGCTCGGGGCGCTGATCATCGCGCTCGGCCTTCTCGTCGACGATGCGATGATCGCCGTGGAGATGATGGTGGCGCGGCTGGAGGCGGGAGATTCGCTGCGCAAGGCGGCGACCTATGTCTATACCTCCACCGCCTTCCCGATGCTCACCGGCACGCTGGTGACGGTAGCGGGCTTCATCCCGATCGGCCTCAACAACAGTGCGGCCGGCGAGTTCACCTTCAGCCTCTTCGTCGTCATTGCCATTTCGCTCGTCGTATCGTGGGTGGTGGCGGTGATCTTCACGCCGCTGCTCGGTGTCACCATCCTGCCGAAGAGCATGAAGAAGCACCACGAGGAGAAGGGCTGGTTCGCCCGCGGCTTCGCCCGTATCCTCGATACATGCATGCGCTGGAAGTGGACGACCATCGCCGCGACCGTGCTGATCTTCCTCGGCTCCGTCTTCGGCATGGGCTTCGTGCAGCAGCAGTTCTTCCCCTCCTCGGATAGGCCGGAACTCGTCATCGACTGGGCGCTGCCGCAGAACGCCTCCATTGCCGAGACCAATGCGCAGATCGCCAGGCTCGAAGAGGAGAAGCTGAAGGGCAATCCGGATATCGAGCGCTGGTCCTCCTATGTGGGCGAGGGCGCGGTGCGCTTCCTGCTCTCCTTCGACGTGCAGCCGCCGTCGCCGGCCTTCGGCCAGACGATCATCGTGAGCAAGGACCTCAAGGCGCGTGACCGCCTGCGGGCGGACCTTCAGGACTATCTGCGCAAGACCTTCGTCGGCACCGATGCGCTGGTGAAACTGCTCGACATCGGCCCGCCGGTCGGCCGGCCGATCCAGTATCGCGTCATGGGGCCGGATATCCAAGAGGTGCGCGCGCAGGCGCTCGCCTTCGGCGAACTCCTCGGCGGGAACGGCCATCTCGGCGATATCGTCTACGACTGGAACGAGCCGGCCCGCGTGGTGAAGGTCGATGTCTTGCAGGACAAGGCCCGCCAGCTCGGCGTCACCTCGCAGGATATCGCCTCGGCGCTGAACGGCGTTGTCGGCGGCACGACCGTCACCCAGATTCGCGACGACGTCTACCTGATCGATGTTATCGGCCGGGCCAAGCCCTCCGAGCGGGAATCCATCGAGACGATCCGCCAGATCCAGCTTCCCACGGCGAACGGCACCTCCGTGCCGCTCGCGGCGGTGGCGAACTATCGCTACGAGATGGAGCAGCCGGTCGTCTGGCGGCGCTCGCGCCAGCCCACCATCACCGTCAAGGCGAGCATCGCCGACGGCGTGCAGCCGGCGACCGTCGTCTCGCAGATGGACAAGGACGTGGCCGCCTTCCGCGCGGCGATGCCCTCCGGCTACAGTGTCACGGTCGGCGGCACGGTGGAGGAAAGCGCCAACAGCCAGGCGCCGATCGTCGCGGTCGTGCCGCTCATGCTCTTCGCTATGGCGACGATCCTGATGCTGCAGTTGCGGAGTTTCTCGCGTCTCTTCCTCGTCTTCGCGGTGGCGCCGCTGGCGCTGATCGGGGTGGTCATCGCCCTTCTCGGCAGCGGCGCGCCGCTCGGCTTCGTCGCCATCCTCGGGGTGCTGGCGCTGATCGGCATCCTGATCCGCAACTCGGTGATCCTCGTGGTGCAGATCGAGGACCTGCGGCGGGAGGGCATGCAGGCCTGGGATGCCGTGCGCGAGGCGACCGAGCACCGCATGCGCCCGATCATGCTGACCGCGGCGGCGGCGAGCCTCGCGCTCATCCCCATCTCGCGGGAAGTATTCTGGGGGCCGATGGCCTATGCCATGATGGGCGGCATCATCGTCGGCACGGTGCTGACGCTGCTCTTCCTGCCGGCGCTCTATATCGCCTGGTTCCGTATCAAGCCGGAGAGCGGGACGGAAGGGGAGGCTCCGCCCTCCGAGCCTGAACCGCTTCCGGCGGCCTGAACCGAATGGCCCCGCCGCGCGGCGGGGCTATTTCGTTTTCCAGCCCGCGCGCGCGGCGATGAAGTTCGGATTGGCGAAGTCCGCGTCGTGCGGCTGGTTGCGCTTGCCGTAGGCGAGGAGCGCGCCGTCAAGCGTGCGCGTCTCGCCGCCCGCCGCGCGCAACACGGCGTCGCCGGCGGCCGTATCCCATTCCATCGTGCGGCTGAAGCGCGGATAGACGTCGGCAAGGCCCTCGGCGACGAGGCAGAATTTCAGTGACGAGCCGATGGCCGTGCAGGCGTCGATGCCGTGGTCGTCGAGGAAGCGCGCCGTCTCCGGTGTATCGTGCGAGCGGCTGGCGACGGCGGTGACCGCTGAACTGTGGTCGCGGCAGCCGATTGCCCGGCGTTCGCCGATGATGCCTTCCGTGATGGAGAAGCGCTCGGCGCGGTTCTCCACCGCCGTAAATCCGGTCGACAGCGCCGGGGCGAGGACGATGCCGGCAATTGGCGCGCCGTTCTGGATGAGGGCGATGTTGACGGTGAACTCGCTACGGCCGGCGATGAATTCCTTCGTGCCGTCGAGCGGATCGACGAGGAAGAACAGGCCGGCGGAGATATCGGGCACATGGCCTGCCGCGACCGCTTCCTCGGCAACGATAGGGATGGCGGGAAATTGCTGCCGCAGGGCCGCGAGAATCAGCCGCTCGGCCTCCTCGTCCGCCTCGGTGACAGGCGAGCTGTCGAGCTTGATCTGTACCTCCGGCCCCACGCTGTGAATAGCCATGATCGCCCGGCCGGCCGAAAGGGCGGCAGATTCCATGACCTGTTTGAGTGCTGCGGGATCGGGTTGCATGTCCATGGCTTAGTCGCGGTAGGGTGTGAAAGCAAATGCGCGTTTCGCGGAGTATGTGGAAAGAGTGCCGCTCGCGGCGCCTGCGACGATGCCACGCCTTGCCGTTTGTGCGGCATATGCGAATGTGGGGGAACTGATCCGGGATTTCGCATGCGCTACTCCGCCCTTTCCATCTTCAAGCAGGCCCTCGCCGGAAACCTCGGCTGGAAACCCGTCTGGCGCGAGCCGCAGCCGAAACCGCATTACGATGTGATCATCGTCGGCGGCGGCGGGCATGGGCTGGCGACGGCCTATTATCTCGCGAAGGAATTCGGCATCCGCAATGTCGCGGTGGTGGAGAAGGGCTATCTCGGCTCCGGCAATGTCGGCCGCAACACGACCATCGTGCGCTCCAACTACATGCTGCCCGGCAACGAGCCGTTCTACGAATTCTCGCTGAAGCTCTGGGAAGGGCTGGAGCGGGAACTGAACTACAATGTGATGCTGTCGCAGCGCGGCATCATCAGCCTCTATCACAACGACAGCCAGCGCGATCACTACACCCGGCGCGGCAATGCGATGATGATGGAGGGCGTGGCGGCCGAGCAGCTCGACCGCGAGACGCTGATGAAGATGCTGCCCTTCCTCAATTTCGACCATGCGCGCTTCCCCATCGTCGGCGGTCTTCTGCAGCGGCGCGCCGGCACGGCGCGGCACGATGCGGTCGCCTGGGGCTTTGCGCGCGGGGCGGACCGGCTCGGCGTCGATCTCATCCAGAATTGCGAAGTGACCGGCATCC
This sequence comes from Shinella zoogloeoides, assembly GCF_022682305.1. NCBI lineage: Bacteria > Pseudomonadati > Pseudomonadota > Alphaproteobacteria > Hyphomicrobiales > Rhizobiaceae > Shinella > Shinella zoogloeoides. The sequence goes on along the minus strand of NZ_CP093528.1, from coordinate 2,743,076 downwards.
GCCGGGAAAACGGCGTCGTGACGGGCGTCGAGACGTCGAAGGGTTTCATCGGTTGCAACCGGCTGGCGCTTGCCGCCGCCGGCAACAGTTCCCGCGTCGGCGAAATGGCAGGGCTGAAGCTGCCGCTCGAAAGCCACATTCTGCAAGCTTTCGTGACCGAGGGACTGAAACCCTGCATCGACCATGTCATCACCTATGGCGCCGGCCATTTCTACATCTCCCAGTCCGACAAGGGCGGGCTGGTCTTCGGGGCGGAGATCGACGGTTACTCCTCCTATGCGCAGCGCGGTAATCTCGCGACGGCGGAACATGTCATGGAGGAGGGGGTGACGATGATCCCCGGCCTGTCGCGCGTGCGGGTGCTGCGCGCCTGGGGCGGCGTCATGGACATGTCGATGGATGGCTCGCCGATCATCGACCGCACGCCCATCGAGAACCTCTACCTGAATTGCGGCTGGTGCTACGGCGGCTTCAAGGCGACGCCCGCCTCGGGCTTCTGCTTCGCGCATCTGATCGCCCGGGGCGAGAGCCATCACGTGGCGCGCGCCCTGCGGCTCGACCGGTTCGAGCGCGGTTTCCCCATCGACGAGGCGGGCGCCGGCGCCCAGCCGAACCTGCATTGAGCTGAGCCATGGCGAGCCTGATCCCCTGTCCGCATTGCGGCATACGTCCCAAGGAAGAATTCACGATCCGCGGCGATGCCACGCCCGCCCGCCCCGCGCCGCTGGCGGCGGACGAGATCTGGCACGATTATGTCCATCTGCGCGTCAATCCGCGCGGGCGCATCCGCGAGCATTGGCAGCATGTCGCCGGCTGTCGCCGCTGGCTGGTGGTGGAACGGGACAATTTCACCCATGAGGTCTTCGCCGTGACGGACGCCGCGGCGGAGAGGGGAGGCGCGCAATGACCGCCTATCGCCTCGCCTCCGGGGGTCTGATCGACCGCAGCCATGCCCTGCGCTTCTCCTTCGACGGGGCTGACCTCGCCGGCCATGCCGGCGACACGCTGGCCTCGGCGCTGCTCGCCAGCGACCGGCTGCTCGTCGGCCGCAGTTTCAAGTATCACCGTGCGCGCGGGATCGTGACGGCAGGCCCTTCCGAGCCGAATGCGCTGGTCACCATCGGCAGCGGCGCGCGGCGCGATCCAAATACGAAGGCGACGGTCGCCGAGCTTTACGACGGTCTCGTCGCCGCCAGCCAGAACCGCTGGCCGAGCCTTGCCTGTGATATCGGCGCGGCGAACGGCCTGATGTCGCGCTTTTTCTCGGCCGGCTTCTACTACAAGACTTTCATGTGGCCCTCGGCCTTCTGGGAAAAGGTCTACGAGCCGCTGATCCGCCGCGCTGCCGGCCTCGGCCGCACGGCGCTGCCGCCCGATCCGGACAGCTACGAGAAAAGCTGGGCGCATTGCGACCTGCTGGTCGTCGGCTCCGGTCCGGCGGGCCTTGCGGCGGCGCTGGTCGCGGCGCGGTCGGGCCTGCGCGTCATCCTTGCCGAGCAGGATTTCGTGCTCGGCGGTGCATTGCTTTGCGAGACGGCGCGGCTGGATGGCGAGGCGCCCTATATCTTCGCCCGGCGGGTGACGGACGAGTTGCAGAACAGCCCGAACGTTACCCTGTTGCCGCGCACCACCGTCTTCGGCTGGTACGACGACAACGTCTTCGGTGCGGTGGAGCGGGTGCAGAAGCACGGCGCGACAATCGACACGGCAAGGCCGGTGGAGCGCCTGTGGCGCATCGTGGCGAAGCACGCGATCCTTGCGACCGGCGCGGAGGAGCGCCCGCTGGTCTTCGGCGGAAACGACCGGCCGGGCATCATGGCGGCCAGCGCCGCCAGCGCCTATGCCAATCGCTACGGTGTCGCCGCCGGCAAGGCGGTCGTCATCTACACCAACGGTTCGTCCGGCTATCGCACGGCGGAGGATCTTGCGGCGCAGGGCGTCGGCATCGCCGCGCTCATCGACAGCCGGGCGGATGCCGCCGACAGCGCGCCGGAGGGCGTCCGGCTCATTCGCGGCGGCTCCATCGTCGATACGAAGGGGCGTCATCGCGTCCGCTCCATCGTCGCCGATCGCGGGGGCTTCGAGGAGTTGATCGCCTGCGACGCGGTGGCGATGTCGGGCGGCTGGAACCCGGTCATCCATCTCGCCTGCCAGCGTGGCGGGCGGCCGGTCTGGGCGCCAGCCCTGCAGACCTTCCTTGCGCCGGATGCCGGCCCGGGCCTTGCGATGGCCGGTGCGGCGGCCGGGCGCTATCGCCTTGCCGAATGCTTCGAGGACGGCGCGCGCAAGGCGGCGGCCTTGGTGGCGGCACTCGGGCGCCCGGTCGCGGATTTCACGTCTCCCGCCGTCGGCGAACAGGCCGATCCGTCCTTCACGGCGCTCTGGCATGTGCCGGGGGCGAAATCCAAGGCCTTCGTGGATTTCCAGAACGACGTGCATACCGGGGACCTCGGCCTTGCCGTGCGCGAGGGCTTCGGCCATGTCGAGCATGCCAAGCGCTATACAACGAGCGGCATGGCGACCGACCAGGGCAAGCTCGGCAATGTCAACGCCATCGGCATCCTTGCCGCCATGCGCGGCGTCAGCCCCGCCGACGTCGGTACGACGACGTTCCGGCCGTTCTACACGCCCGTCTCCTTCGGGGCGCTGGCGGGGACCGCTATCGGCGAGCATGCCATGCCCGTCCGCCGCTCGCCGCTGCATGGCTGGGCGGCGGCGAACGGCGCGGCCTTCGTCGATTCCGGGTTGTGGTACCGCCCATCCTGGTTTCCGAAAGCCGGGGAGAAGACCTGGCGGGAAAGCGTCGACCGCGAAGTGCGCACCGTGCGCGCGCATGCCGGTCTCTGCGATGTCTCGACGCTCGGCAAGATCGAGGTCTTCGGGCTGGATGCCGCCGAGTTTCTCGACCGGCTTTATTGCAATCCCGTGCTGAAACTGCCGGTCGGCAAGGCGCGCTACGGCCTCATGCTGCGCGAGGACGGCATGGTCTATGACGACGGCACCGTGAGCCGGCTGGCGGAGGCGCATTTTCTCGTCACGACGACGACCGCCATGGCGGGCGGCGTGCTGTCGCATATGGAGTTTGCCGCACAGGTGCTCTGGCCGGAGCTGCGGGTGCGCTTCCTCTCCGTCTCCGATCAATGGGCGCAGATGTCGCTCGCCGGGCCGAAGGCGCGTGCCATCCTGCAGGCCGTGGTCGAGGACGATGTGTCCAACGCGGCCTTCCCGTTCCTGGCTGGCCGCGAGGTGCGGCTGAAGGGCAATCTCAGGGCGCGGCTCTTCCGCATTTCCTTCTCCGGCGAGCTTGCCTATGAGCTGGCGGTGCCGGCCGGATACGGCGAGGCAGTGGCGGACGCCCTGATGCGGGCAGGCGAGCCGCACGGCCTTTGCGCCTACGGTGTCGAGGCGCTGAACGTGCTGCGCATCGAGAAGGGGCATGTGACCCATGCCGAATTCGATGGCCGCGTGACGCCGGACGATGCTGGCCTCGGGCGCATGATGGGTGCGTCCAAGCCGGATTTCATCGGCAAGCGCCTGTCCGCCCGCTTCGGCCTGACCGCCGCCGACCGCGCGCAGCTCGTCGGTCTTCGGGCGCTGGAGGCCGATCAGGACCTGCGGGCCGGCGCGCACCTGCTCAAGGACGGAGCCAAGCCCTCGACGCTGAACGACCAGGGCTGGGTCAGCTCCGCCTGCTTCTCGCCGACGCTCGGCGGGCATATCGCGCTTGCTTTCCTCAAGTCCGGCCGAGAGCGATATGGCGAGAAGATCGTGGTATGGGACCGGCTGCGCGGCGTCGAGACCATGGCGGAGGTCTGCAGTCCGGTCTTCGTCGATCCGGAAAACCACAAGCTGACGACGTGAGGTGAGGGCGATGGCTTACGACTATCAGGCGACGCATGCGCTGGACGGCACCATCGGAGCGATCTCCGAGCATCGGCCGAATCATCTGGCGGTCCATCGCACGCCGGCGCTTGCCGTGGTGTTGGCCGCACCGGGCTGTTTTGCCGAAGTCGCAGCCCTTCTTGCCGCGGACGGTTCGGTCGAGGCGCGTTTCTGCGGCCCCGGGGAATGGCTGGTGCTGGCCGAAGCGCATGCGCCGGAAACGCTCGTCGCCGAACTCGAAGCCCGGTTCGGCGCGCGCGCCCATGTCTGCGACCAGAGCCACGGGCGCGTCGTCATCACGCTCAGCGGCCCCGATGCGGCCCGCATCCTGGCGAATGGCATCGCCGTCGACCTGCATCCGGAGGCCTTTCCTGTCGGCCGGGCGGCGAATGCCCGCTGCAATCACCTCGCCGTCAATCTCGCCCGGACCGGCGAGGCGCGCTTCGATCTTGTCGTGGCCCGCAGCTTCGCGCAGGCGCTGGTGGACGACCTGAAGACGATGGCCCGCGGCCACCATCTGTCGGTCGATTTCGCCACGCGCTGAAACCGGCCGATGCAGCCTGCCGTGATTGTCCCGAAATGGGACGGCGGTTTGCAACTTTCGTGCACGTTTTTGGGCAAAAGTGCCGATTCCTCCGCCCATTTTTTGGTTTCCATGGCGTTAAAGGCGTCATCCGGCGCTTCTTTCCAAAGAAATTGTCGATCCAGGCTTTTTGGGCTTCCCTTTTGCATCGAAAGCGGTATGGAATCCGCATTGTCCAAACAAGCTCGAAAAGAGCGACAAAAACAAGAGATGCGGGCCCATCAGGAACTGCATCCGGGGGATTTATATGGAGTATTTCGTCCAGCAGCTCGTCAACGGGCTGACGCTTGGCTCGATTTATGGTCTGATAGCCATCGGCTACACCATGGTTTACGGCATCATCGGCATGATCAACTTCGCCCATGGCGATATCTTCATGCTTGGCGGATTTGCCGCTCTCATCACCTTCCTCGTCCTGACCAGCGTGTTCGTCGGCCTTCCGGTCGTCCTCCTGCTGCTGGTCATGATCGCCGCAGCGATGCTCACCGCATCGCTGTGGAACTGGACGATCGAGAAGGTTGCCTATCGGCCGCTACGCGGATCCTTCCGCCTCGCGCCGCTGATCACCGCCATCGGCATGTCGATCGCGCTGTCCAACTTCATCCAGGTGACCCAGGGCCCGCGCAACAAGCCGATCCCGCCGCTGGTGTCCTCGGTCTACAACGTCTTCGGCATCGCGATCTCGCTCAAGCAGATCATCATCATGGTGCTGACGGTCGTGCTGCTGACGACCTTCTGGTATATCGTCAACAAGACCTCGCTTGGTAGAGCGCAACGTGCAACCGAACAGGACCGCAAGATGGCGGCGCTGCTCGGCATCGACGTGGACCGCACGATCTCCGTGACCTTCATCATGGGCGCCTCGCTCGCTGCCGTCGCCGGCACCATGTACCTGATGTATTACGGCGTGACCGTCTTCACCGACGGCTTCATCCCGGGCGTCAAGGCCTTCACGGCCGCGGTTCTGGGCGGCATCGGCTCGCTGCCGGGCGCCGTTCTCGGCGGCCTTCTCATCGGCCTTATCGAGAGCCTGTGGTCCGCCTACTTCACCATCGACTACAAGGACGTCGCGACGTTCTCCATCCTCGCCATCGTCCTGATCTTCAAGCCGTCCGGTATTCTCGGACGACCGGAAGTCGAGAAGGTTTGATTTCATGTCCAACATTTCCAACACCCATGAGAGCGCCGGCGGGAACCTGACGGCGCGGGCTCTGCGCGAGGGCTTTTTTGCCGGCCTCGTCGCACTCGGCCTCTTCGTCCTCTTCGTCGGTCTCGAGACCACGCAGAACATCCGCAACGAGCTTGTGCTGAACCAGCGCTGGGGCCTGCTCGCGATCTTCGTGATCATCGCTGCTGTCGGCCGTTTCCTCTCCGTAGCCTATATCCGCCCCTTCATGGCCGCCCGCAAGGCAGCGGCCGCCTCGAAGACGGGCGTGGATACGGAAGAAAGCTTCTTCAAGCGCAACTTCAGCAAGATCGCCATCGTCGCGCTGCTCTTCTACCCGCCGCTGATGATCATGCTTTTCGGCGTGCAGGGCTCGCTGAAGTGGGTCGACAACTTCGGCATCCAGATCCTCATCTACGTGATGCTCGCCTGGGGCCTGAACATCGTGGTCGGCCTCGCCGGCCTGCTCGACCTCGGCTACGTCGCCTTCTATGCGGTCGGCGCCTATTCCTATGCGCTCCTGTCGCAGCAGTTCGGCTTCTCCTTCTGGGTGCTCCTGCCGCTCGCCGGCATCCTCGCCGCCTTCTGGGGCATGATCCTCGGCTTCCCGGTGCTGCGCCTGAAGGGCGACTACCTCGCCATCGTGACGCTTGCCTTCGGTGAGATCATCCGCCTCGTCCTGATCAACTGGACGGAAGTGACCAGGGGCACCTTCGGCGTCTCGGGCATTCCCAAGGCCTCGGTTTTCGGCATCTGGTCCTTCGACGTTTCCGCGCCGAACAACTTCGCCAAGGCCTTCGGCCTGCCGATGTCCTCGGCCTACTACAAGGTCTTCCTGTTCTATCTCATCCTGGCGCTGGCCCTGCTCACCGCCTATGTGACGATCCGCCTGCGCCGCATGCCGATCGGCAGGGCCTGGGAAGCCCTGCGCGAAGACGAGATCGCCTGCCGTTCGCTCGGCATCAACACGGTGACGACCAAGCTGACGGCCTTCTCCATCGGCGCGATGTTCGGCGGCTTCGCCGGCTCCTTCTTCGCCGTGCGCCAGGGTTTCGTCTCGCCGGAAAGCTTCGTGTTCCTCGAATCGGCGATCATCCTCGCCATCGTGGTTCTCGGCGGCATGGGTTCGCTCGTCGGCATCGCCATCGCGGCGGCCGTCATGGTCGGCGGCACCGAGCTGCTGCGCGAGATGACCTTCCTGAAGGCCATCTTCGGGCCGGACTTCACGCCTGAACTCTACCGCATGCTGATCTTCGGCCTCGCCATGGTCGTGGTCATGGTCTGGAAGCCGCGCGGCTTCGTCGGAAGCCGTGAGCCGACTGCCTTCCTCAAGGAACGCAAGTCCGTCTCCGGCAGCTTCACCAAGGAAGGGCACGGCTGATGGCGCCCGAGACGAAGATAGCGACGAATACGATGACGAAAGATCCCATCCTGAAAGTCGAGCATCTCTCGATGCGCTTCGGTGGCCTCATGGCCATCAACGACCTGTCCTTCGAAGCCTATCGCGGAGATATCACCGCGCTGATCGGCCCGAACGGCGCGGGCAAGACCACGGTCTTCAACTGCGTGACCGGCTTCTACAAGCCGACCATGGGCATGATCACCATGCGCCAGAAGGCGGGCAAGGAATTCCTGCTGGAGCAGATGACCGACTTCGAGGTCAACCGCGACGCCAAGGTGGCGCGCACCTTCCAGAACATCCGGCTCTTCTCGGGCCTGACGGTTCTGGAGAACCTGCTCGTCGCCCAGCACAACATGCTGATGAAGGCGTCCGGCTACACGGTCCTCGGCCTGCTCGGCCTGCCGACCTACAAGAAGGCCGCGGCGGAATCGATCGATATCGCCCGCTACTGGCTGGAAAAGGCCGATCTCATCGATCGCGCCGACGATCCGGCGGGCGACCTGCCCTACGGTGCCCAGCGGCGTCTCGAAATCGCCCGCGCCATGTGCACGGGGCCGGAATTCCTGTGCCTCGACGAGCCGGCCGCCGGTCTCAACCCGCGCGAGTCGCTCGCGCTCAACGAACTCCTGCGCTCCATCCGCAAGGATAGCGGCACGTCGATCCTGCTCATCGAGCACGACATGTCGGTCGTCATGGAAATCTCCGACCATGTGGTCGTGCTCGAATACGGGCAGAAGATTTCCGATGGCACGCCGGACCATGTGAAGAACGATCCGAAGGTTATCGCGGCCTATCTCGGTGTCGAAGATGATGAGGTCGAAGAGGTGATCGAAGAGATTGAAGACACGCAGGGAGGGCCGCACTGATGAGCGACATGCTTCTCAGCGTCCGGGGCGTGGAGACCTACTACGGCAATATCCGCGCGCTCGCCGGCGTCGATGTCGAGGTCAAGAAGGGTGAGATCGTCTCGCTGATCGGCGCGAACGGCGCCGGCAAATCGACCCTGATGATGACGATCTGCGGCAGCCCGCAGGCCCGCACCGGTACCGTCACCTTCGACGGCGAGGACATCACGCGCCTGCCGACGCACCTTATCGCCCGCCGCCGCATCGCGCAGTCGCCGGAAGGTCGCCGCATCTTCCCGCGCATGACCGTGTTCGAAAACCTCCAGATGGGCGCGAGCCTCGACAATCTGAAGTATTTCAGCGAGGACGTGGAGAAGATTTTCACGCTCTTCCCGCGGCTCAAGGAGCGTCAGGCCCAGCGCGGCGGCACGCTTTCGGGCGGCGAGCAGCAGATGTTGTCCATCGGCCGCGCGCTGATGGCCCGGCCCAAGCTGCTGCTGCTCGATGAGCCGTCGCTGGGTCTTGCGCCGCTGATCGTCAAGGGCATCTTCGACGCCATCAAGGTCCTGAACCAGACCGAGGGGCTGACCGTGTTCCTCGTCGAACAGAACGCCTTTGCCGCCCTCAAGCTCTCCGACCGTGCCTATGTGATGGTCAACGGGCAGGTGACGATGAGCGGTTCGGGCAAGGAACTTCTGGCCAATCCTGAGGTGCGCGCAGCCTATCTCGAAGGCGGCAGGCACTAGGGCGGATCCGGTAGGGGAGACAAGAACAATGCAGGGAATTCTCTACGAAGAACCGTCGGTCTGGCAGTTCCTCTTCATCACCGTCATCATGGGCGGCTGGACGGCGTGGCGCACGGGCAAGAGCGTTGCGGAGAACTGGCAGAGCTATGGAACGCTGGTCGTCTACGTGCTGCTTCTCGGCGCGGCGATCCGCTTCATCCACCATGCGCTCTTCCACGGCACCATGGTGTCGCCGCAATACTATGTCGTGGACACTGTCGTTCTTTTGTTGTTTGCTACGCTCGGCTATCGCTACTACCGTACGCGGCAGATGACCAACAACTACTATTGGCTCTATGAAAAGGCCTCGCCTTTTTCCTGGAAGTCCAAGTAACCAGAGGGAACTCCGCAGCCGGTTTCCGGCTGCGGCATAAGGATATCGGCGCAATGAATGCGGGTGTTGCGACCGGTTGAAACCAACCCGCTATAAATTTTGGGAGTAACACTATGAAGAAGTCTCTCATGTCGGCTGTTGCTTTGGCTGCAATGGTCGCCTTCAGCGGCAGCGCCTGGGCCGACATCCTGATCGGCGTCGGCGGCCCGCTGACCGGCCCGAACGCCGCATTCGGCGCGCAGATCCAGAAGGGCGTCGAGCAGGCTGCTGCCGACATCAACGCTGCCGGCGGCATCAATGGCGAGCAGATCAAGGTCGTGCTCGGCGACGACGTTTCGGACCCGAAGCAGGGCGTTTCGGTCGCCAACAAGTTCGTCGCTGACGGCGTGAAGTTCGTTGTCGGTCACTTCAACTCGGGCGTTTCCATCCCGACGTCGGAAATCTATGCCGAAAACGGCATCCTGCAGGTTTCCCCGGCTTCCACCAACCCGACCTACACGGAACGCGGCCTGTGGAACACCTTCCGTACCTGCGGCCGTGACGACCAGCAGGGCGCCGTAGCAGGCTCCTACATCGCCGCCAACTTCAAGGACGCCAAGGTTGCCGTCCTGCACGACAAGACCCCGTATGGTCAGGGCCTTGCCGATGAAACCAAGAAGGCGATGAACGAAGCCGGCATCACCGAAGCCATCTACGAAGGCGTCAACATCGGCGACAAGGACTTCTCCGCTCTCATCGCCAAGATGAAGGAAGCCGGCGTTTCCGTCGTCTACTGGGGCGGCCTGCACACCGAGTTCGGCCTGATGGAACGCCAGGCTGCCGACCAGGGCCTGAAGGCAACCTTCATGTCCGGCGACGGCATCGTTTCGAACGAACTGGCCTCGATCGCCGGCGACGCCGTCGACGGCACGCTGATGACCTTCGCGCCGGATCCGCGCAAGAACGAATCCGCCAAGGAGCTCGTCGAGAAGTTCCGCGCTGCCGGCTTCGAACCTGAAGCCTACACGCTCTACTCCTACGCCGCTCTCCAGGTCATCGCCGAAGCCGCCAAGGCTGCCGGCAGCAGCGACCCGCAGGCCGTTGCCGAAGCCATCAAGGCGAAGGGTCCGTTCAAGACCGCCATCGGCGACCTCGGCTTCGACGAAAAGGGCGACATCACCCGTCCGGACTACGTCATGTACACCTGGAAGAAGGGTGACGACGGCAAGTACACCTACGTCGAGAACCAGTAATCGGTTCACGGAACGGGCGGCGCATGCACGCCGCCCGGCCGCTTCGATCTTCAAGCCCGGCTTCGCGCCGGGCTTTTTCGTTTCTGCGCGGCGGAAAATGGGAGCACGCCCCATTTCGCTCTTGCGCGACGGTGTGCCCATGCCGACAATCCGGCGCGAACCCCGCGCGTGACGGATGTCCGCCCCGCCTTTCCGTAAACGGTGGACCATGCTGGAACTGAGACCGAACTGCGAATGCTGCGATCGCGACCTGCCGCCGGAAAGCCCGGAGGCGATGATCTGCACCTTCGAATGCACATTCTGCGCCGGCTGCGTCTCGACGGTGCTTGGCGGGGTCTGCCCCAATTGCGGCGGCGGCTTCACGCCGCGGCCCATCCGTCCCGCCGCGCTGCTGGGCAAGTATCCGCCGGCCACGCGGCGCGTCCTCAAGGCCGAGGGTTGCAAGCCGGCCGGGGCGGCGTGAGGATGCCCGACTTCCGTTTGGGGTTTGCTGCGGCCGTCCTGCTGATCTCCGCTCTCGCCGCCCTTGCGCAGGACGGCGCACCGACGCTGGACTGCGGAAAGGCCACGGCGCAGCCTGATCTCAACGATTGCGCCTATCGCGACTACGAGGCCGCGGATGCGGACCTCAATGCCGAATACCGCAAGGCGCTGGTCAAGGCGCGGGTGCTGGACGGTGAGTATGATGGGCAGCCGGTTGCCGTCGATGCCCTCAAGAGCGCCCAGCGCGCCTGGATCGGTTATCGCGATGGTCAATGCGTTTTGGCAGGCCTTCAGGCACGAGGCGGGCAGGCGGAGGCCATGCTGGTTTCAGGCTGCCTTGCCGAGTTGACGCGCAGCCGGACGCAGGAATTGAGAGAATTCGCGGAACGGGAAGGGTAGGGGCCGCCATGATGCGCCGGATCGCTATCGTCGGGAACGGTTCCGTACCGGAAGGGCTGGCGGAGACCATCGACAACTCCGATATGGTCATCCGCTTCAACCTTTGCCGTTCGGCCGGCCGGGGCGGCTTGCGGACGGATGTTGTCGCGGTCTGCAACACCGGCCGGCCGGCGCTGGAAATGCTTGCCGGAGGGCAATGGAAGGCCAGTGAGAGCGTGCGGCAGGCCAAGGAGATCTGGTGCGTGCGCGCGGCGGAGACCTTTGCCGCGTTGCGTGGGCCGCTGTCGCGCAGCCACCCCGACCTTGACGATTTCTGCGATGATTATACGGCCGGTTTTGCGGCTTTCTGCAAGGCGACCGGCCGGTCCTTGAAGATTGTCCCGGCCGCGGCCCATCGGGCGCTGGAGGCCTCGCTGGCCGCCTTCGATCCATCACCCTATGTCGTGCCGAGTTCGGGGCTGGTCACCATCGCTCATGTTCTGGAGAGCGTGGCGGCGGCGGGAGACAGGGTTTTCATCGCCGGCTTCGGCCACGAGGGCTGGCAATGGCATCCCTTTTCCGCGGAGCGGCGCTGGGTCGAGGCCTATATCGCCGCCGGGCGTCTGGAACGCCTCGACCGTTGATTGCCGTCAGATCCGCCGCAGGGCTTCCGGATCGCCTATATGGACGAGGCGACCGCGCACGCTGACGCCGTGGTTGCGCAGCATCGAGAAAGCGCGGGACAGCGCCTCGGGCGCGAGGCCGAGCTTTCCGGCCAGCAGGCTCTTCTGGTAGGGCAGGCGGAAGCTTGCGGGCTTGCCGTCCGCCGTGCAATGCGCGAGCAGATAATGCGCGACGCGCTGCGGCGCGGTGTGCAGCCGGTCGTCGGCAAGGCTTGCGAAGGCCTTGGCAAGCTGGCCTGACAGCGAGGCGGCAAGGGCCATGGCGAGGTCCGTCCGGCGGCTCGCAATATCGCGCACGCGCTTGAGGTCGAACCGGGCGATCAGCGAGGGTTCCGCGGCCTGGGCGGTGGCGCGGTAGCGGCTGCCGTCGAGGACCAGGCTTGCGCCGATCAGGTCACCGGGGCCGTAAAGCTCCACGTCGGCTTCCCGGCCGTCCGGGTCGAGCTTGTAGACACGCACATAGCCGGAAAGCACGCAATGCAACATATCCGCCGGTTCACCCTCGCGGAACAGCATCTGGCGGGCCGGCAGGCTGCCGATGGACGCGATCTCCATCATTGCCGCGACGCTTTCCACGCCAAGCACGGAAAGAAGACCCGAATTGAGAAGGGTTTCGCGTTCCCGGGCGCCGGGTTTCATCAGCCTGTTCATCGATCTCACTCCATGCTCCCGCAGGCGTCGTCCGAATTTCGATGACAGAACGATAGTCGAGGTCGGGGAAGTCTTACTTGATTTCGATCAATGAATATGAAAACGGCCGGGCCGACGTTCGTCGGCCCGGCCGTTTGTGTTCCCTGCGGTTTACTCGGCGGCGAGCGGCGAGTGATGCACCACGCTGAAGGGCTTGCGCTCGCCGTTCTTCTTCTCGAGCGTTTCGATGCGCTTTTCCAGATCGCTGACGTCGCGAGCGGTCCGTTCGGCGAGGCGGGTGAGGGCCTCCGGCTCCATTGCCAGCAGCTCGTCGTCCTTCTTGCCGACGAAGCGGCCGAAGAGCCAGCCGAGGAAGCGCGACACGTCGTCCATGATGAGGAAGAAGGACGGCACGACGACCAGCGACAGCACGGTCGAGACGATGATGCCGCCGATCACCGCGATCGCCATGGGCGAGCGGAACGAGCCGCCCTCGCCAACGCCGAGCGCGGAGGGCAGCATGCCGGCGGACATGGCGATGGAGGTCATGACGATGGGGCGCGCGCGCTTGCGGCCGGCCTCGATCATGGCTTCCACCCGGTCCATGCCGTGGTGCATCATCTCGATGGCGAAATCGACGAGCAGGATGGCGTTCTTCGTCACGATGCCCATCAGCATGAGGATGCCGATGAGAACGGGCATGGAAAGCGCGTTCTGCGTCAGGATCAGGCCTGCCGCCACGCCGCCGATAGCGAGCGGCAGCGAGAGCAGGATGGTGAAGGGCTGGATCACGTCCTTGAAGAGCAGGATCAGCACCATCAGCACCAGCAGCAAGCCGAGCAGCATGGCATTGCCGAAGGACTGCTGCATCTCGGCCTGCACTTCCGCGTCACCGCTTTCGGTGAACTGGACCGTCGGCGGCATGTCGATGCTGCCCGCGATCTCCTTGAAGCGGGCGGTGGCGGTATCGAGCGCGACGCCCTGACGGAGGTCCGAGCCGATGGAGACGACGCGGTTGCGGTTATGCCGCTTCACCGAGCTCGGGCCTTCCGAATAGTCGATGTCGGCTACGGAGGAGAGCGGCACGAACTGGCCACCGGCCGTCTGGATCTTCAGGTTGCGGATGGCGGAAAGATCGGTGCGGAAGCCGCGGTCGACCTGCACCCGGATCGGGATCAGGCGGTCGTCGAGCGAGACCTTGCTGAGCTGGGAATCGATGTCGCCGATGGTGGCGACGCGCACGACTTCCGAGATTTGCGCGGTGGTGATGCCGAGGCGGGCCATCTGGTCGTCGCGCGGGCGGATCTGCAGCTCCGGCCGCGGCAGCGAGCCTTCCGAGCTGACATTGGACAGGACCGGATCGGCACGCAGCTTGGCTTCCAGAACGGCGACGGTGTTGTTGAGGTCCGCCTCGTTGTTGGACAGCAGGTTGAAGGCAAGGTCACGCTCGCCGCGGTCGTTGAGCTTGATGATGCGTACATCCGGGATATCGCGCAGGGTCGCGAAGATTTCCTTCTCGATATCCCATTGCGGACGCAGGCGGCCCTTGGCCTCCAGCTTCGGCAGGTATTGGCCAATCACGGGAATGCCGCCGAGCACGTCGTTCACCAGCTTGTGGGCGAGCGAATGCTCCAGCTTGTCGAGGATGACGGTCACGGAAGCGCGGCGCAGTTCTAGGTCGCCCTTCGGCGAGGAGCCGCCGAGTACGAAGACGCTCTGCACGCCGTCGATGTCCTTGACGCGATCATAGATCTGCGTCGTCGTGCGGTCCGTGTCGTCCAGCATCGCATCCGGCGGCAGCTCGACGGAGAGCACGACGCGCGAGGCGTCTTCCGGCGGCAGGAAGCTGCCGGGCACGGTGGAGAGCAGGGCGACGGAGGCGACGAGGAAGGCGATGGCGGCGGCAAGCGTCGCATAGCGGGTGTACCACTTGCCCGTCGTCTTTCTGACGAGCCAGGTATATCCGCGCATGAAGGGGCCTTCCTCTTCCTCGCCATGGCCGTCCGCATCGCCCGAGCGCATGAGATAGGCCGCCATGACGGGCGTGATAAGGCGGGCGACGACGAGGGAGAAGAACACCGCGACGGCGACAGTCAGGCCGAACTGGATGAAATACTGGCCCGGAATGCCCGGCATGAACGAGACCGGCACGAAGACCGCGATGATGGTGAAGGTCGTCGCGATGACGGCGAGGCCGATTTCGTCGGCGGCGTCGATGGCGGCGCGGTAGGGCGTCTTGCCCATGCGGATGTGCCGCGCGATGTTCTCGATCTCCACGATGGCGTCGTCGACGAGGATGCCGGTGGCGAGCGTCAGCGCCAGGAACGAGACGAGGTTCAGCGAGAAGCCCAGCAGGTCCATGATGAAGAAGGTGGGGATGGCCGACAGCGGCAGCGCCACCGCGGAGATCAGCGTCGCCCGCCAGTTGCGCAGGAAGAGCAGCACGACGATGACGGCGAGAAGCGCGCCCTCCATCAGCGTGTGAAGCGCCGCCTCGTAATTGCCGTAGGTGAAGTAGACGGCGTCGTCGATCAGCTCGATGGAGACGTCGGGATATTGCGTCCGCACCTTGTCGAGCGACTTGGCGACGGATTCGGCCACCGTCACCTCGCTCGCGCCCTTGGAGCGGAAGACTGCGAAGGTGACGACGGGGTTGCCGTTGAAGCGCGAGAAGGAGCGCGGCTCCTCATAGGTGTCGGTGATCCTGCCAAGCTCGGACAGCCGCACGAAGCGCCCGTTCGGCAGGGCGATCATCGTGTTGGTGAGCTTTTCGACCGAGCGGGCGTCGCCCAGCGTGCGGATCGCCTGCTCGGCGCCGGCGATCTGGCCGCGGCCGGAACCGACATCGGCGTTCATGCTGCGGATCTGGCGGTTCACGTCGGCGGCCGAGATGCCGAAGGATTCGAGCTTGTCCGGGTTGAGGTCGACGCGCACCTCACGGTCGGCGCCGCCGAAGCGGTCGATCTTGCCGATGCCGGGCTGGCCTTGCAGGGCGCGCTTGACCTTGTCGTCGACGAACCACGACAGCTCTTCCAGCGTCATGTTCGGCGAGGAGACGGCGAAGGACTGGATCGCCTGGCCTTCCACGTCGATCTTCGTGACGACCGGCTCCTCGACGGAGGCGGGCAGGTCGCTGCGGATGCGGTCGATGGCGTCCTTGACGTCCTGCAGCGCCTGGTTCGTCGGCTTTTCGATCTTGAAGAGCACGGAGGTGACGGAGCTGCCGTCGGTGACGGTCGACATGATGTCATCGACGCCCTCGATGCCGGCGACCGCGTCCTCGATCTCCTTGGTGACCTGAACCTCAAGCTCGGCCGGGGCCGCGCCGCTCTGCGTCACGGAAATGGCGACGATGGGCACGTCGATATTCGGAAAGCGCGTGATCGGCAGCGCGTAGAACGACTGGATGCCGACATAGATCAGCAGGAAGAAGGCAAGCAGCGGCGCAATCGGATTGCGAATGGACCAAGCTGAAAAATTCATGTCCCCGAAGTCCTTGTTGAGAGACCGGATGTTGCTCGGGTTCCGGCCTCTTCCGGATCACCCGCATGCCACCGGACGTCTCGCCCGGCATTGCTTCCGCAGCCTGCGGAAGCGGTCCCGCCGCGGCGGAGCGCTCGTGTCATTTCGTGGCCGAGGCCTGCTCGCCATGCACCGGGTTGATCCGGTCACCGTCGCGGACATAGGCGCCGGCCTTGGCGACCACCTCGTCGCCGGTGGCAAGGCCGCTGACGATCTCGACGAGCTGGCCGTCCTGGATGCCGGTTTCGACCGGGACCAACGTGACGATGCCGTTCTCGACCTTGCGGGCCACCGTCTTGCCGTCCGCCGTGGTGATGGCGGAGAGCGGCAGGGCGATGCCCTTCTTTTCCGCCACGACGATCTCGGCGCTGGCGAACATGCCGGCGCGCGCCTTGTCCGGTTCGGTGAAGCGAATGTAGACGTGGCCGAGGCGGCTTTGCGGATCGAGTGTCGGTTCGACGAGGCGGACCGTGCCGGTGAGCTTCGCGGCGCCGCCGGCCAGCGTTACGGTGACCTTCTGTTCCGGTGCGAGCTTGAGCACGGCATCCTCGGCCACATCGGCCTTCAGCTCGATCTCGCCGTCGCGGATGACGGTGAAGAGCGGCGAGGCCGCGCCGGTCGCAATCGCGCCGATCTTGGCCGTGCGGGCGGAAACGATGCCGGCAACCGGCGATTTGACCGCCGTGCGGGCAAGCTTCAGGTCGATATCGTCGATCTGCGACTGGGCCACCTTTATGTCTGCCTGCGAGACCGAGATCGCCTGCTCGGCGGAATTGACGCGGGCGAGCGCCGCGTCGGCGGCCGCGACGGCCTGGTCGGCGGCGGCCTGCGACTGCGAACCGGATTTCACGAGTTTCTGCGCGCGGTCGCGGGCGCGGACGGCCTCGTCGGCATTGGCCCGGGCTTCGGCAAGCTGCGCCTTGATCTGCGCCAGCGCGGCCTCGGCCTTGGCGAGGGAAGCTTCGGTCTGGCTCTTCTGCAGGAGGAGGGCGTCGTCGTTCAGCGTGGCGAGCGTGCCGTCCTTCTCCACCCTGTCGCCGACATCGGCGGCGAGCGTGCGGATGGAAAGGCCCTCGACGAGCGGCGTGACGTAAACCTCTTCGACCGCCTGGATCGTGCCGGTGGCGATCACGCGGTCGACGATGGCATGGGGTTCGGCGGTCGTGACCACGATGGCCGGGAGATTCTGCGTCTGCTGCCCGGCCGTATCGCCCGGGGCCTCATCGGCGAGGGCGAGGACGGGCGTGGCCGTCATGACGGCGGCGACGGAAAAAGAGAGAATTGTCCTGCGTCCAGAAGCCATAGGCCGAACTTTCCCAAAAAGCATGAACTTTATGATCTTGATCCGGGCGATCTTCTTGTCGTTCTGCCGGACCCTATTGCCTGCCAGTATCGTGGATGCGGAACGGCTCCCCAGCCTGTTCCGGTCCAACTGTGCGGTCTATGTAATTGGCGCCCGCCATCCTTACAAGGGGCAACGGAATGGTGCCTCATTATTTTAGGCGCGTGGCATTTCCATGACAATGACGGTGTGTCGGCGCACCGGTTCCCGGTCCCTGAAACGAAACGTGCGGGGGCAAGCCCCCGCACGTTCTTGTTCTCGAAACGAGGATTACTTGAGGGCCTCGTCCGTGATCTCGTGGGTCCAGGCGCCCTGCGGCTCCTTGGAGATGACGGGGTCCGAGCCGCCGGCGAGCAGGGATTCGACCGTGCGCTTGTAGTCGGCCTCGTCGAGCGCGCCGTTGGAGCCGGCGGTCAGCTTGGCGACCTCGCCCATCATGAACTTCTGATGCGCTTCGGTCTGGGCGCCGGTGGAGTCGTTCTCAAGCACGATCCCGGCGGCTTCGTCCGGATTTTCCTCCGCATATTTCCAGCCCTTCATGGAGGCGCGCACGAATCGGACCATCTTGTCCTTGAAGGCCGGGTCCTTGAGCTTGTCCTCCATCACGTAGAGGCCGTCTTCCAGCGTCGCCACGCCCTGGTCCTCGTACTTGAAGGTGACGAGGTCCTCCGGCTTGATGCCGGCGTCGAGAACCTGGCCGTATTCGTTGTAGGTCATGGTCGAGATGCAGGCGGCCTGCTTCTGGATCAGCGGGTCGACGTTGAAGCCCTGCTTGAGCACCGTCACGCCGTCCGGTCCGCCTTCGGTCGGGATCTTCAGGTGGCTCATCCAGGACAGGAACGGATATTCGTTGCCGAAGAACCAGACGCCGAGCGTCTTGCCCTTGAAGTCCTCCGGTCCCTTGACGCCGGATTCCTTGAGGCAGGTCAGCATCATGCCCGAGGACTTGAAGGGCTGGGCGATGTTGACGAGCGGCACGCCCTTCTCGCGGCTGGCCAGCGCCGAGGGCATCCAGTCAACGATGACGTCCGCGCCGCCGCCGGCGATCACCTGCGCGGGGGCGATGTCCGGGCCGCCCGGCTTGATCTCGACGTCGAGGCCCTCTTCTTCATAGAAGCCCTTGTCCTTCGCGACATAATAGCCGCCGAACTGGGCCTGGGTGACCCATTTGAGTTGCAGCGTCACCTTGTCGGCGGCCCCTGCCTGGAACGCGGCAAGCGAGAAGGCGCTTGCCAGCAGCAGCGATGCGATCTTCGTTTTCATGTCAGTTCCCTCTTTCTTCTTGTTACGCCTGTCCACCGCGGACAGACGGATGCCAGAACGTGACGGCCCGCTCGATGAGCGCGACGATCCCGTAGAACAGGGAGCCAGCCACCGCGGCGATCGCGATTTCGGCCCAGACCATGTCGACATTCATGCGGCCCACTTCCGTGGAGATGCGGAAGCCCATGCCGACGATGGGCGTTCCGAAGAACTCGGCGACGATGGCGCCGATCAGCGCCAGCGTGGAATTGATCTTGAGGGCATTGAAGATGAAGGGCCAGGCGGCCGGAAGGCGCAGTTTCACCAGCGTCTGGAACCAGTCGGCGGCGTAGGTGCGCATCAGGTCGCGCTCTATGTGGCTCGTCGCGGCAAGGCCGGAGACGGTGTTCACCAGCATGGGGAAGAAGGTCATGATGACGACGACGGCGACCTTCGACTGCCAGTCGAAGCCGAACCACATGACCATGATGGGCGCGACGCCGATGACTGGCAGGGCGGAGACGAAATTGCCGAGCGGCAGCAGGCCCTTCTGCAGGAAGGGCGAGCGGTCGATGAGAATGGCGACGAGGAAGCCGAGGCCGCAGCCGAGCGCGTAGCCGACCAGCACGGATTTCAGGAAGGTCTGGCGGAAGTCGGCCCACAGTGTCGGGACGGAATTGATGAGCCGCGTCCAGATCATGCTCGGCGGCGGCAGGAGGACGGAGGGGATGTTGAAGCCCCGTACGATGCCTTCCCACAGGACGAGGATGGTGATGCCGAAGATGAGGGGCACGGCAAGGCGCGCGGCGCGGTCGGCTGCCGGGTTCAGGAACCTCCGGCGCACCAGCCACTCGTTGAATGCCCAGGCTGCGAGCCAGAAGATGACGGCGGCGATCAGGATCGATGCGTTCATGCCCGTGCCCCCATGCGCTTGAGGACGAGGCTATGGGCGAAGCCGACGATGATGACGAGCAGCGCCGCCACCGCGGCCGCCATGAAAAGCGCCGCCCAGATTTGCACCGTCTGGCCGTAATAGGAGCCAGCGAGGAGGCGCGCGCCGAGGCCGGCGACGGCGCCTGTCGGAAGCTCCCCGACGATGGCGCCGACGAGCGAGATGGCGACCGCCACCTTCAGCGAGGTGAAGAGATAGGGCATGGAGGCCGGCCAGCGCAGCTTCCAGAAGGTCTGCATGGCCGAGGCATTGTAGGTGTGCATCAGGTCGAGCTGGATCTGCTCCGGGCTGCGCAGGCCCTTCACCATGCCGACGACGATGGGGAAGAAGGAGAGATAGGTGGAGATCAGCGCCTTCGGCATCAGGCCGGAAATGCCGATGGCATTCAGCACGACGATGATCATCGGCGCGATGGCGAGAATGGGGATCGTCTGGCTGGCGATAACCCAGGGCATCAGCGAGCGGTCCATGGCGCGGTTGTGCACGATGGCGATGGCGAGCAGGATACCGAGTGCCGCACCCATGGCGAAGCCGAGCAGCGTGGCCGAAAGGGTGATCCAGGCGTGGTAGACGAGGCTGCGCTTGGAGGTGATCGCCTTGTTGACAGTGGTGTCCCACAGTTCGGCGAAGACCTGGTGCGGTGCCGGCAGCACCGGCCGCTCCTGTACCATGGTCTTCGGCAGAAGCTCCATGAAGCCGATGCTGGTTCCGGCGCGCGCGGCCGTATCGCGCTCGAAGGGCGCGTTCAACACGACGACGAAGACGTACCAGAGGGCGAGGAGGGCGATAAGCACGGTGCCTATCGGGAGCAGGCGGTCACGAAGGAAACTTGCCTGTTCCATGGTTCAGCGCCTCGCGGGGGAGGAGGAAGGGGAGGACGGCATCAGGCGTGCTCCTCATAGCTGTGGCCGGCGCGCAGTCCCTCGCGGACGCGGTGCGCGATCTCCAGGAATTCCGGCGTCTCGCGGATGCCGAGGGGGCGTTCCTTCGGCAGTGGGGATTCGATGACGTCGGTGACGCGGCCGGGGCGGGGGCTCATGACGACGATCTTCGTCGAGAGATAGACCGCCTCGGGAATCGAGTGGGTGACGAAGCAGATGGTCTTTTGCGTCGCGGCCCAGAGCTTCAGGAGCTGTTCGTTGAGATGGTCGCGCACGATCTCGTCGAGTGCGCCGAAGGGTTCGTCCATCAGGAGAAGATCGGCGTCGAAGGCGAGCGCCCGGGCGATGGAGGCGCGCTGCTGCATGCCACCGGAGAGCTGCCAGGGATATTTCTTGCCGAAGCCCGAGAGGTTGACGAGATCGAGCGTGCGCTCGATGCGCGCCTTCTGGTCGGCCTTCGAATAGCCCATGATCTCGAGCGGCAGGGCGATGTTCTTCTCGATGGTGCGCCAGGGATAGAGCGCGGCCGCCTGGAAGACATAGCCATAGGCGCGGTGCCGGCGGGCCTCTTCCGGCGTCATGCCGTTGACGGTGATCGTACCGGAGGTCGGCCTTTCAAGATCGGCGATGACGCGCAGGAAAGTCGTCTTCCCGCAACCCGAAGGCCCGATGAAGGAGACGAAGTCGCCCTTCTCGACGGAGAGATCGACGCCGGTGAGCGCCGTGACCGGGCCGTCGGCGGTCTGGAAGGTGAGGCCGAGGTCTTTTGCTGCAACGACGGTATCGGATGGGGCCATGCTGCTCATCTTTCAGCGCCTCGCACAGCGCGGTTCTTGCAAGACTGCATGTCCATTTCCGGCATTGCAATCGGCATTGTCAGGCGTTTCGCGATGTGTGCGGAATTCTTTCCAGAGGATGTGCGGGCCGCCGCGTCCGGACAGTGCCCTACGAGCAGGAGCGCGTGGTGCTTCTGCTGCATCTCGCGGTGCTGGTTTGCGCGTCGGCGCCTATATGCCGGGTGCCGCGCCGTCACTTCCCGCACCTCGCCAGCGGCCCCCAGCGCGTGCCGTCGGGAAAGCCGATCGTGTAGCCGCCGCTATCCGGCGTCAGGGTCAGTTCGTAGGGCGTGACCTCCTCCGAGCCTTCCTCATGGCAGCCGGCCTTGACGACCGTGGCGTCGCCGGTCTTCGTGCCCTCGCCCTGGAACTCGCAATAGGAGACTGCGGTGGTGACGCCCGCTTTGTCGAGCAGGAAGAAGATATCGGCGCCGGAGGATTCGCCGGTTTCGGCGTAGTGGCAGCCCTCCTTGTCGCCGTAGCTGCCATCGACGATGTCGGCCGCCGCTCCCGCCGGGCCGGCGAGAGCAAGGCCGAGAAGAAGGGCGGAAAGTGACCGGCCGTCGGGCATCAGACGCCGCTCGCCGGAATGCCGCTGCGCTCCACCTTGCGCGGCGCGGTGATTTCCTTCCAGGTCGACAGCGCCTTGTTGACGGCGGCGAAAGGCTCGCGCTTGACGAACTGGCCGTGGCCCTCGCGGGTCTTGACGGTGCCTTCCTCGATGGCGACGACGCCACGCGTCAGCGTGTAGCGCGGCAGGCCGGTCACTTCCTTGCCTTCGAACACGTTGTATTCGATGGAGGACTGCTGGTTCTTCGCCGAGATGGTCTTGGAGCGCTTCGGATCCCACACCACGATATCCGCATCCGCGCCGACGAGGATCGCGCCCTTCCGCGGGTAGACGTTGAGGATCTTGGCGATATTGGTGGAGGTGACGGCCACGAACTCGTTCATGGTGAGCCGGCCGGTGTTGACGCCGTAGGTCCAGAGCATCGGCATCCGGTCTTCAAGGCCGCCGGTGCCGTTCGGGATCTTGCGGAAATCGCCGACGCCGAAGCGCTTCTGATCACCGGTAAAGGCGCAATGGTCGGTCGCCACCACCTGCAGCGAGCCTGCCGCGAGGCCGGCCCAGAGCGAATCCTGGTGCTGCTTGTTACGGAAGGGCGGACTCATGACGCGGCGGGCGGCGTGGTCCCAGTCCTTGTTGAAATACTCCGTCTCGTCGAGCGTCAGGTGCTGGATCAGTGGTTCGCCGTAGACGCGCATGCCGTTCTGCCGGGCGCGGCGGATGGCCTCGTGCGCCTGCTCGCAGGACGTGTGCACGACATAGAGCGGCGCGCCGGCCATGTCGGCGATGATAATGGCGCGGTTCGTCGCCTCGCCCTCGACGGAGGGCGGGCGGGAATAGGCGTGGCCTTCCGGCCCGTTGTTGCCCTCGTCCATCAGCTTCTGCTGCATGGCGGCGACCACGTCGCCGTTCTCCGCATGGACGAGCGGCAGCGCGCCGAGCGCCGCGCAGCGCTGGAACGAGGCGAACATCTCGTCGTCGTTCACCATCAGCGCGCCCTTGTAGGCCATGAAATGCTTGAAGGTGTTGATGCCGTGTTCTTCCACTACGGTCTTCATTTCGTTGAAGACCTGCTCGCCCCACCACGTCACGGACATATGGAAGGAATAGTCGCAATTGGCCCGGGTCGACTTGTTATCCCAGCGCTTCAGCGCGTCGAGCAGCGACTGGCCGGGATCGGGCAGACAGAAATCGACCACCATGGTCGTCCCACCGGCAAGGCCGGCGCGTGTGCCGCTTTCGAAATCGTCGGCCGAATAGGTGCCCATGAAGGGCATTTCGAGGTGGACGTGGGGATCGATACCGCCCGGCATGACATAGCAGCCCGCCGCGTCCAGCACCTCGTCGCCGGAAAGGTTCGGGCCGATGTCGACGATCTTCCCGCCCTCGATCTTGACGTCCGCCTTGTAGGTCAGGTCGGCGGTGACAATGGTTCCGCCCTTGATGACTGTGCTCATGTTGGTCCGTTCCCTGTCTTGATTTTGGTGCACGCAACGGGTGGAGCCGCCCGGTTGACCGGGCGGTTGAAGATCACTCGGCTATGCCCGCCGTCTCGATCACCGCATGAAGCAGCACGTCCGCGCCGGCGGCGGCCCATTCCTTCGAAATGTCCTCCGCCTCGTTGTGCGAGAGGCCACCGACGCAGGGGCACATGATCATCGTGGCGGGAGCCACCTTGGCGGCCCAGCAGGCGTCGTGGCCGGCACCGGAGATGAGGTTCATGTGGCTGTAGCCGAGGTCTTCGGCGGCCTTGCGGACGGTGGCGACGAGCGTCGGGTCGAAGGTGACGGGGTCGAAATGGCCCACCGCCTCGACGGAACAGCCGACGCCGAGCGCCTCGCAGATTTTCGGCGCTTCCGCCTCGATGCGGGCGCGCATGCCGTCGAGCTTCTTCTGGTCGGGCGAGCGGATATCGACGGTGAAGACGACCTTGCCGGGCAGCACGTTGCGCGAATTGGGCGAGAAGAACACCTGGCCAACGCCGCCGACGGCGCTCGGCTGGTTCTCCATGGCGACCGCCTGCACCATTTCGAGGATGCGCGACATGGCAAGGCCGGCATTGACACGCATATTCATGGGTGTCGAGCCGGTATGCGCCTCGCGACCGGTCAGCGTGAATTCCAGCCACCAGAGGCCCTGACAGTGGGTGACGACGCCGATATCCTTCTTTTCCGCCTCGAGGATCGGTCCCTGCTCTATGTGGTATTCGAAATAGGCGTGCATCTTGCGCGCGCCGACTTCTTCTTCGCCGATCCAGCCGATGCGCTTCAGTTCGTCGCCGAAGGTTTTGCCTTCCGGGTCCTTGCGGCCATAGGCGTAATCCTGCGTATGCACGCCGGCGAAGACGCCGGAGGCGAGCATGGCGGGGGCGAAGCGCGCGCCTTCCTCGTTCGTCCAGTTGGTGACGACGATGGGGTGCTTCGTGCGGATGCCGAGATCGTCGAGCGAGCGCACGACCTCAAGGCCCGCAAGCACGCCCAGCACGCCGTCATACTTGCCGCCGGTCGGCTGGGTATCGAGATGCGAGCCGATATAGACGGGCAGCGCCTCGGGGTCCGTGCCGGCGCGCGTCATGAACATGTTGCCCATGGTGTCGACACCCATGGTCAGGCCCGCGGCGTCACACCATTTCTGGAAGAGGCGGCGGCCTTCGGCGTCCGAGTCGGTCAGGGTCTGGCGATTGTTGCCGCCGGCGATGCCGGGGCCGATCTTCGCCATGTCCATGAGGGAATCCCACAGGCGGTCTGCGTTGACACGCATGTTCTCGCCGGGTGCGGCCATGTCGTATGCTCCCACGTCTTCGGGCTTTTGCAGCCCTGATTTGTTCCCACCGGCTGGCAGCGCGATTGTTGTTTTGCGCCGTCCGATCAGCAGTTGCCTTTACTTGATAACTGTCTGATAATTTGACCGGTTGGTAAACATTACAGCTTCCGTTGCGGCACTCAAGCCGAAAAACCAAAAACCATGGGCGAGCGCCCAAGAAAATGGCGGCTGGTTAAACTGGTGAATTTGACGGCAGTTTTCGGGAAGCGGAATGGCCGAGGGGGCACGATGGCATTACCGAGGGCGGCGAGGACACAGCGGCGCACACGCATCCAGGAGGCGAAGGAGGAGCAGATCCTCGAAGCCGCGCTGGAGGTCTTCTCGCTGCACGGGTTTCGCGGCGCGACGGTGGACCAGATTGCCGAGGTGGCGGGCATGTCCAAGCCGAACCTGCTCTATTATTTCCGCACCAAGGAGGCGATGCACCGGGCGCTCATCACCCGCGTGCTCGATACCTGGCTCGATCCGCTGCGCGAGTTCGATGCGGCGGGCAATCCGGTGGCGGAAATCCGCAGCTATATCCGCCGCAAGCTGGAGATGGCGCGGGACTTTCCCCGGGAAAGCCGGCTTTTCGCCAATGAAATCCTGCAGGGCGCGCCGAATATCGAGGATGAGCTGAAGGGACCGCTGAAATCGCTCGTCGACGAGAAGGCGGCAGTCATCCGGGCCTGGGCCAAGGCGGGCAAGATCGCCAAATGCGATCCCTATCACCTGATCTTCTCGATCTGGTCGACGACGCAGCATTACGCTGACTTCGACGTGCAGGTGCGCGCGGTGTTGGGGCAGGACCAGTCCGGTGAGGGGCGCTTCGAGGATGCGGCGCGCTTCCTCGAACAGCTTTTCGTGACCGGCCTCGACATCAGCGAGGAGCCGGCCTGACGATCAGTCGGGCAGGAGCGCCATCAGTGCGAGGCCGCAGGCGGTGACGAGGGCGCCGGCCAGTACCGGAAGGCTTGCCCAGCCGTGGCCGAGAATGCCTTCGAGCAGGATGATGAAGCTCGGCGTCAGGTAGCCGTAGCCGAGCACCTTGGAAGCCGGCAGCCGCATCGAGGCATATTGGAGCAGCAGGAATGTGCCGGCCGTCGTGACGACCGCGAGATAGGTGACGGCGGCATAGACGGCGAGGGGCAGGGCGGAGAAATCCACCTGCAGCAGGTCCCGGATACCCGGCGGCACGAGCCAGAGCGTCGCGCCGACCGTGACCCAGAAGCCGAAGGCGACAGCCGGCTCGCCGCGATCGAAGCGGCGGATGAGCGGCACATAGAGCGCATGTCCGACGACGCCGATGAAGAAGATCATCTCGCCGGTGCCGACATCGAAGGACAGGATGGCGCCGATATCGCCGCGGAAGATGACCCAGATCGCGCCGGCCGCAGCGATGATCAGGCCGGCGAGCACGCCGGGCCGGGTCTTCTGGCCGAGCACCGGCAGCGCGAAGGCGGCGCTGAGAAGCGGCATGAGGGTGAAGACCGCGCCTGTCGCGACGGGGCTGGTGAATTCCAGCGCCATGAACATGGTGAGCATATAGATCGCGATGAGGCCGCCGAGCAGCAGGAATCGCCATGCCTCCCTCGGGAACCTTGCCGGTACGCGAAAGACGCCGAAGGCGAGGGCGGCCATGACCGCGATGGTCATGATATAGCGCCAGAGCATCAGCGGCTCGGCCTCCATGTAGCGCGCGGCCAGCCCGCCGAAGGAAAAGGAGCCGGCGATCAGCACGGCGAAGAGCAGCATGGCGAGATGGCCCTTGAGCTTTTCACGGCCCGTCGCATGAACGGAGAGGCCCGCCCGGGCCGGCATACGCTTCGTCAAGAAAATCACCCTATTGTCTGCGGCGCGGTGTGGTCATAGAGCAATTTGCGCGAAAGTGCGACGCGGTTTCGCGGCAGCGGTCACCCCACAGGAAAGCCGCAATCGCCGCCCATAGGCCGGCGACATTCGAAAGGACATTGCATGACGACGGCCATCGGCTTCAACGACACGGACCGCAAGACGAGCGAGTTGCTCGAGGACATCATCCATTCGATCAAGGGCGAGCACATCACCCTGCGCGATCTCCTGGCGATGATGGGCGAAAGCGGCCTGCTGCTGCTTTGCGCCTTCCTGTCGCTGCCCTTCCTGTTTCCGGTGTCGATCCCCGGCGTTTCCACCGTCTTCGGTGCGGGCATCGTGCTGATCAGCGCGGCCATCACCCTCAACCGCCTGCCCTGGCTGCCGGCGAAGGTCGCCGACCGGCGGCTGGAAAGCGGCAAGCTGCGCCCGGTGCTGGAGCGCGGCGTGACGTTCCTGCGCAAGATCGACCGCTTCTTCAAGCCGCGCATGGGCGCGCTGACGACGGGCGCGGTGATGAACCGCGTCAACGGTCTCGTGCTGATGGGCGCGGGGCTGCTGCTCATGGCCCCGCTCGGCCTCATTCCCTTCTCCAACACGCTGCCGGGCGTCGCCATTCTCCTGCTCGCCGCCGGCATCTCGCAGCGCGACGGGCTGGTGGTGCTCGGCGGCTACGTGATGGTGGTGCTGACGATCGTCTATTTCGCGGCGCTCGCCTACCTTGCCTATAGCGCGGGGCAGGGCCTCAACATCTTCGGCTGACGGCCGTCACGCCGTCCGCCGGTTCCAGGGCATGCGCGCGAGCAGCATGCCCATGCCGCACCAGCCCGTGGTGCCCGCGAAGACCAGCATGACGCCGATGACGCCGGCCATGGCGAAAGCGGCCGTCAGGCCGGAAAACCCGAGCGCGATCAGCGTGGCAATCATGATGCCCACCGCGATCTGCACCTGCCGGAAAAGCGGGATCGCCGCCGTCTTGCCGCTGCCGACGACAGGCAGGCCCGCATCTTTCCACGCGGCTATGCCGCCTTCGAGATTGTAGATCGCGTGGCCCGCGCCGGCGGCTTCCGCCGTCTGGCAGGCCGCCGCGCCGCGTCCGCCCTTCAGGCACTGGAAGATCATCTTGCGGGCGGCGGGTATCTGCGCGCCGGCAAGCGCATTTCCAAGCGAGGACAGCGGGATTGAGGCGGCGCAGGCGATGTGCTCGGCGCGGAATTCGTCCGGCTCGCGCACGTCGATCAGCACGGCTTCGCCGGAGGCGAGCCACAGGGCGGCGTCTTTGGGGGATACGGTTGCGGTCATGATCAGTCCTTTGCGCAGAAGCGGGCGTAGAGTACGGCCATGATCTCCATCACGGCGGGGTGGTCGATGGCATAGAAGAGGGTGCGGTGATCGCGCCGGTAGGTAACGATCCCTTCCTCTTTCAACTTGGCGAGGTGCTGCGACATCGAGGTCTGGGCGATGCCCGTCTCCTCGATGAGGTCGCTCACGCTGCGCTCGCCGTTGGCCAGCGCGCAGAGGATGAGAAGGCGATGCGGATTGGCGAGGCCCTTCAGGAAGTTCGCCACCGTCTCGGCCTTCGCCGGCATTTCCTCGGTAATCGTCACGGGCACCTCTTTACGATTTATAATTTTATGATATCAAGAAAATATGAAATGTAAAGCCGCAAGGAGCGAGCCATGACGAAGGACTACAAGGCGATCACCAGGGATATCTCGGCCTATATGGGCGAGTTGCGAAAGCTGACGCCGGAGGCGATGCAGGGCTTTTCCGCCCTCGCGAAGGGCGCAGGCGCCGAGGGTGTTCTGGACAAGAAAACGAAGGAGCTGATTGCGCTTGCCATCGGCGTGACGCAGCGCTGCGACGGCTGCATCGGCTTCCACGCCAAGGCGCTGATCGAGCTGGGTGCGAGCCGGCATGAGGTCGCGGAGGTGATGGCGATGTGCGTCTATATGGGCGGTGGGCCGGCGCTGATGTACGCGGCCGACGCGATGCGCGCCTACGACCAGTTTGCCGGGGCCTGAGGCCCCGGCAGGGTTCGCTTATTCCGCGGCCTGGCGGGCCATGGGATTGTTCGGGTGGGTCGTCCAGTTGGCGTAATTCGGATCGACCGGCTTGCCGGTGCGCTGGTCGAGCGTGCCGGCTTCGAGGCCCACCATGGTGATGCAGTTCTCGACGGGGCAGACGTTGACGCAGAGGTTGCAGCCGACGCACTCATCCTCCATCACCTCGAAATGCCGGACGCCGTCGACGAACTGCGTGATCGCCTGGTGCGAGGTGTCCTCGCAGGCGATGTGGCAGCGGCCGCATTTGATGCAGGCATCCTGGTCGATGCGGGCTTTCGCGATGTAGTTGAGGTTGAGGTACTGCCAGTCGGTGACGTTCGGTACGGCGCGGCCGCAGATGTCGTCGAGGCTGCGGTGACCCTTTGCATCCATCCAGTCGGAAAGGCCGGAGATCATTTCCTGCACGATCTTGAAGCCGTAGGTCATGGCGGCGGTGCAGACCTGTACGTTGCCCGCGCCGAGGACGAGGAACTCGGCGGCGTCGCGCCACGTCGTCACGCCGCCGATGCCGGAGATCGGCAGGCCGTAGGTTTCCGGGTCGCGGGCGATCTCGGCCACCATGTTGAGCGCGATGGGCTTGACCGCCGGGCCGCAATAGCCGCCATGGGTGCCCTTGCCGCCGACCGTCGGGTTCGGGGCGAAGCTGTCGAGATCGACGGACACGATCGAGTTGATCGTGTTGATCAGCGACACAGCGTCGGTGCCGCCGGCCTTGGCCGCGCGGGCGGGCTTGCGGATATCGGTAATGTTGGGTGTCAGCTTGGTGATGACCGGCATGCGCGTATACTGCTTGCACCAGCGCACGACCATCTCGATATATTCCGGCACCTGGCCGACCGCCGCGCCCATGCCGCGTTCGGACATGCCGTGCGGACAGCCGAAGTTCAGTTCGATGCCGTCCGCGCCGGTCTCTTCCACCAGCGGCAGGATGGCTTTCCAGCTCTCCTCCTCGCAGGGCACCATGATGGAGGCGATGAGCGCTCGGTCCGGCCAGTTCATCTTGACCTGCTTCATCTCGCGCAGGTTCGTGTAGAGGTCGCGGTCGGTGATCAACTCGATATTGTTGAGGCCGAGGAGCCGGCGGTCGGCGCCCCAGATCGCGCCGTAGCGCGGGCCGTTGACGTTGACGACCGGCGGGCCTTCCTCGCCGAGGGTCTTCCAGACCACGCCGCCCCAGCCCGCCTTGAAGGCGCGCTCGACATTGTAGGCTTTGTCGGTCGGCGGCGCGGAGGCGAGCCAGAACGGGTTGGGCGACTTGATGCCGACGAAATTGTTGCGAAGATCAGCCATGTCTCATCTCCCTCAAGCGACGGCAAAGGAAGGCTGCGCGCCGGCAGCCAGCATGCGGTTGATCGAATCGGCCGCGTCGCGGCCCTGTGCGACCGAGGTGACCGTCAGGTCCTCGCCGGCCTTCACGCAGTCCCCGCCCGCCCAGACATTGGGTATCGAGGTGCGACCTTCCGCATCGATGGCGATGCGGCCCGAGGCCATGGCGAGGGAGCCGAGGCCGGCTGCCTCGAAGGTCTGGCCGATGGCCTTGAAGATCTGGTCGGCGACGAGCGCCCCAGTCTCGCCGGTGCCGGTGAGCCTGCCGTCGCGCATCTCGGTATATTCCACCTCGATGCCGGCGACATGGCCGTCGCGGGCGATGACGCGCTTCGGCTGGAGCCAGTGGCGGATCATCACGCCCTTGGAGGCAGCAAGGTCCTGCTCGAAGGGCGAGGCGTTCATGTGCTCCTTGCCGCGGCGGTAGCAGATCGTCACCTCTTCCGCGCCGAGGAGCTTGGCCTGCACGGCCGCGTCGATGGCCGTCATGCCGCCGCCGATGACAACGACGCGCCGGCCGACGGGAACGGTTGCCTTGTCCGCGGCCTGCCGCAGTTCGGCGATGAAGTCGATGGCATCCACGACGCCGGGAAGGTTCTCCCCTTCCGCGCCGAGCGCGTTGACGCCCGAAAGACCCATGCCGAGGAAGACGGCGTCGAAATTGGCGGTGAGGTCGGCGAGCGTGAAGTCGCGGCCGAGCTTCAGGCCGTTCTTCACCTCGATGCCGCCGATGGCAAGCACGTAGTCGACCTCGCGCTGGGCGAAGTCGTCGACGGCCTTGTAGGTGGCGATGCCGTATTCGTTGAGGCCGCCGGCCTTTTCGCGCGCCTCGAAGACCACGACGTCATGGCCGTTCATGGCGAGGCGATGGGCGCAGGCAAGGCCCGCCGGGCCGGCGCCGACGACCGCCACGGCCTTGCCGGTGCGCGCCGCGCGCTCGTAGAAATGCTGGTTTTCCGTGATCGCGACGTCGGTCGCGTAACGCTGCAGACGGCCGATCTCGACGGGGCGGTGTTCCGCCGTGTTGCGCACGCAGGCCTGTTCGCAGAGCGTTTCGGTCGGACAGACGCGGGCACACATGCCGCCGAGGATGTTCTGGTCGAAGATCGTCTTGGCCGAGCCGATGGGATTGCCCGTCGAGATCTGGCGGATGAACATCGGAATGTCGATGGAGGTGGGACAGGCCGTCATGCACGGCGCGTCGTGACAGAAGTAGCAGCGGTCGGCTGCGACCAGCGCCTCATGGTCGTCGAGGCGCGGGTGGAGGTCGGAGAAGTTCGTCTCGTATTCGGCCGGCGCAAGACGCCCCCGATGAATCCCAGATTGCGTCGTTCCCATCGTTATCTCCCATTCGCGTGGGCTTTTTGAATAGGAGAACGGTAACTCAGGTTTATTTTTTTATCAAACGGTAAAATTTCAAAAGAAATGCCGGTTTTCCGGGGCTTGCAGCGAAAATAAACATGAGAGATCCGGTTATCTTTTCGCCATGTCGATAGAGCGGCGCGGCTTTGCCTGTTCTTTATGCGTCATGAGATGACGTTTGACAGGTGGCATGAAAAGATGCAGCAAATCGTGGGGAACAACCGGGGAAGACGATGGCGAAGCGGACGGAAACAGCCGGGCGGCTGGACGATGCGGCAAGGGCCGGCTGGCTCTATTATGTCGCGGGCCGCACGCAGGACGAGATTGCCGCCGCCATGGGCATTTCCCGCCAGTCGGCGCAGCGCCTCGTCTCGCTCGCCGTCGCCGAGCGGCTGATCAAGGTGCGCCTCGACCATCCCATCGCCGAATGCCTGGAACTGGGCGAGGCGCTCAAGCGGAAGTTCGGCCTTGTGCATGTCGACATCGTGCCGGGCGATCCGGGGTCCAGTTCGACGACCATCGGCATTGCCGAGGCGGGCGCGGCGGAAATCGAGCGCTGGCTGAAGAAGAGCGAACCCATCGTGCTGGCGGTCGGCACGGGGCGCACGCTCAAGGCGGCCATCGACCAGTTGCCGGCCATGGAATGTCCGCAGCACCGCATCATGTCGCTGACCGGCAATATCGGGCCGGACGGCTCGGCCGCCTATTACAACGTCATCTTCTCCATGGCCGATGCGGTGAAGGCCCGGCACTATCCGATGCCGCTGCCGGTTCTCGTTTCCTCGGCCGAAGAGCGCGATCTCCTGCACCGCCAGAGCCTCGTGCAATCGACGCTCCAGCTCGGCCGGGAGGCGGATGTCGTCTTCGTCGGCATCGGCGAGCTTGGCGCCGATGCGCCGCTCTGCCTCGACGGCTTCCTCGACCCGCAAGAGATGGCGCGGCTGATGGAGGAGGGGGCGGCCGGCGAGATCTGCGGCTGGATGTTCGACCGTGACGGCAGGCTGCTGGACGGCAGCATCAACGAGCGCGTCGCCTCCGTGCCCCTGCCGCCACGCGAAACGACCACCGTCATCGGTCTCGCCAAGGGCAAGCGCAAATATGCCGCCCTGCTGGCGGCCCTGCGCGGGCGCATGATCAACGGCGTCATTACCGACGAAGAGACGGCGCGCTACCTGCTTTCCGCCTGAAAACAGGCTTCCACCGGCTGTGGATCGCCTGTCGCTGGGCAGAAATTTCCCATGAGATTCAAGGTTTGGCTGCCCGCATTGTGCAGTGCAGCAACGAATGGGCGTTGACTTCCTGTGTCGAATTATGGGTAATTGCTCACGAGCGAAGCAAATGCTCACAACTCTTCTGGGAGGAAGATGATGAATTTGAGAACCCTTCTGCTGGGCGTCAGCTCGGCTGCTCTCCTCGCCGGTTTCGCCAATGCCGAAACGCTGACGATCGCGACCGTCAACAATGGCGACATGATCCGCATGCAGGGGCTGACGGAAGACTTCACCGCAAAGAACCCGGATATTCAGCTCGAGTGGGTGACGCTCGAGGAAAACGTGCTGCGCGAGCGCGTCACGACCGATATCGCGACCAAGGGCGGCCAGTACGACATCGTGACGATCGGCAATTACGAGGTTCCGATCTGGGCCAAGCAGGGTTGGCTGGTCTCGCTCGACGGCCTCGGCGCCGACTACGATGTCGACGACCTGCTGCCGGCGATCCGCGGCGGCCTTTCCGTCGATGGCAAGCTCTATGCCGCGCCGTTCTACGGCGAATCCGCCATGATCATGTACCGCAAGGACCTGTTCGAGAAGGCCGGCCTCACCATGCCCGATTCCCCGACCTGGGAATTCATCGGCGAAGCCGCCCGCAAGATTACGGACCGCAATGCCGACATCAACGGCATCTGCCTTCGCGGCAAGGCCGGCTGGGGCGAGAACATGGCGTTCCTCACCGCGCTCAACAACTCCTTCGGCGGACGCTGGTTCGACGAGAAGTGGCAGCCGCAGTTCGACCAGCCGGAATGGAAGGCTTCCCTCCAATTCTACGTCGACATGATGAAGGATGCCGGCCCGCAGGGCGCCTCGTCCAACGGCTTCAACGAGAACCTGACGCTCTTCCAGCAGGGCAAGTGCGGCATGTGGATCGACGCGACGGTCGCCGCTTCCTTCGTCTCCAACCCGAAGGATTCGACGGTCGCCGACAAGGTCGGCTACGCGATCTTCCCGGACACGGGCAACGGCAACCATGGCCATTGGCTGTGGTCGTGGAACCTTGCCGTCCCGGCAAGCTCGACCAAGGCGGAAGCCGCGCAGAAGTTCATCGCCTGGGCAACCGGCAAGGGCTACACCGAGCTCGTCGCCAGCAAGGAAGGCTGGGCGAACGTTCCTCCGGGCACGCGCACCTCGCTCTACAAGAATGCCGAATACCAGAAGGCAGCGCCCTTCGCGGCTCCGACCCTTGCGGCCATGGACGCGGCGGATATCACCAAGCCCTCGGTCAAGCCGGTGCCCTATACGGGTGGCCAGTTCGTCGCGATCCCTGAATTCCAGGGCCTCGGCACGACGGTCGGCCAGCTCTTCTCGGCGGTGCTCGCCGGCCAGTCCTCCGTGGACGACGCGCTCGCACAGGCACAGACCACGGCCGTGCGCGAAATGACCCGCGCCGGTTACATCAAGTAAGCCTCCTCCCCAAGGACAGGCTGCCCGGACTGCGGTTCGGGCAGCCGATGACGCGGGGTGTTGTTTGCGGCGCTGCCCCTCACCTGCCTGCCGGCATCCTCTCCCCGTAAACGGGGCGAGGAACGATGGGCGCGCCGTTCTGCCGCAGCGCTTACGATTTGACAGCATCGGCCGGCCGCACCGGCTCTCGGGAGGAAATCATGGCGACGGAGAATACGCGCGGTTTGGCGCGGGTGATGTTGGCGCCCTCTGTGGGCCTGCTTCTGGTCTGGATGATCGTGCCGCTGGCGATGACGCTGTGGTTCTCGTTCCAGAACTACAATCTCCTGAATCCCGGCAATGTGAGCTGGGCGGGGCTGTTCAACTACAAATACTTCTACACCGACCCGGCCTTCTTCCAGTCGATCTGGAACACGCTGCTGATCGTCGGCGGGGTGCTGCTCATCACCGTCGCCGGCGGGATCGGCATCGCGCTTCTCCTCGACCAGCCGATGTGGGGGCAGGGGATCGTGCGCATCATGATCATCTCGCCGTTCTTCGTCATGCCGCCGGTCGCGGCGCTCGTCTGGAAGAACATGATCATGCATCCGGGCTACGGGGTGCTGGCGGATATCAACCGCGCCCTCGGCTTCCAGCCCATCGACTGGTTCGCGCAGTTCCCGCTGCTGTCGATCATCATTATCGTCGCCTGGCAATGGCTGCCCTTCGCCACGCTCATCCTGCTGACCGCGCTGCAATCGCTCGACGGTGAGCAGAAGGAGGCGGCGGAGATGGACGGCGCTGGCTTCGTCAGCCGCTTCATCTACCTGACGCTGCCGCATCTTTCGCGCTCGATCACCGTCGTGATCCTGATCCAGACGATCTTCCTGCTCGGCGTCTACGCGGAAATCCTCGTCACGACCAATGGCGGGCCGGGCTATGCCTCGACCAACCTGCCGTTCCTGATCTACCGGACCGCGCTGCTCGGCTACGACGTCGGCGGAGCGTCCGCCGGCGGCATCATCGCCGTCATCCTCGCCAATATCGTCGCCTTCTTCCTGATGCGCGCCGTCGGCAAGAACCTGGACAAGTAGGGGGAGAGACCTATGGCCCGCGCTGTTTCCAAGAGAAGAACCATCGCCTTCACGATCGCCGCATGGATCGTCGCGCTCGTGATCTTCTTCCCGATCCTCTACACGATCATCACCTCGTTCAAGTCCGAGACCGAGGCCATCCAGGGCTTCAACCTCATCCCCTCGGGCACGGTGGAAAGCTATGCGGCCGTGCAGGCGCAGAGCAACTACTTCAAGTTCTTCCTGAACTCGGTGATCATCTCCATCGGCTCGACGCTGCTGGCGCTTCTGATCGCCGTGCCCGCCGCCTGGTCGATGGCCTTCGCCCCGACACGGCGCACCAAGGACATCCTGATGTGGATGCTCTCGACGAAGATGATGCCGGCCGTCGCCGTCCTCGTGCCGATCTATCTCCTCTTCCGCGACTTCGGCCTGCTCGACAGCCGCATCGGCCTCACGGTCATGCTGACCATGATCAACCTGCCGATCGTGATCTGGATGCTCTACACCTATTTCCGCGAAATCCCGGGCGAGATCCTGGAAGCCGCGCGCATGGATGGAGCCTCGCTCTGGGGCGAGATCGTCTACGTGCTGACGCCGATGGCGGTGCCGGGCATCGCCTCCACCATGCTCCTCAACATCATCCTTGCCTGGAACGAAGCCTTCTGGACGATCCGCCTGACGACGACCAACGCCGCACCGCTGACCGCCTTCATTGCCTCGTTCTCCAGTCCGCAGGGCCTGTTCTGGGCGAAGCTCTCGGCGGCATCCACGCTCGCCATCGCCCCCATCCTCATCATGGGATGGTTCTCACAAAAGCAGCTTGTCCGCGGCCTGACCTTCGGCGCCGTGAAGTAAGGGGAGGGAACTCATGGGCAAGATCATCCTGAAGAAAGTCAACAAGTCCTTCGGTGCGACCCAGGTCATCCCGGGCATCGACCTGACCATCGAGGACGGCGAGTTCGTCGTTTTCGTCGGCCCGTCCGGCTGCGGCAAGTCCACGCTGCTGCGCCTCATCGCCGGCCTCGAGGATACGACAAGCGGCACCATCGAGATCGACGGCAAGGACGTGACGGCCGCTGCTCCCGCCAAGCGCGGGCTCGCAATGGTATTCCAGTCCTATGCGCTCTATCCGCATATGAGCGTCGCCAAGAACATCGCCTTCCCCTTGAAGATGGCCAAGATGGATCAGGCGGCGATAGACAAGAAGGTGACGGAAGCCGCGCGCGTGCTGAACCTCACCAATTACCTGGAGCGGCGGCCAGGACAGCTTTCCGGCGGTCAGCGCCAGCGCGTGGCTATCGGCCGCGCCATCGTGCGCGAACCGTCGGCCTTTTTATTCGACGAGCCGCTGTCCAACCTCGACGCGGCGTTGCGCGGCACGATGCGGCTGGAGATCAGCGAGCTGCATCACCAGCTCAAGACCACGATGATCTACGTCACCCACGACCAGGTCGAGGCGATGACCATGGCCGACAAGATCGTGGTGCTGAATGCCGGCAATATCGAGCAGGTGGGTTCGCCGCTCGATCTCTACAACAAGCCGGATAACCTCTTCGTTGCCGGCTTCATCGGCTCGCCGCGCATGAACTTCGTCAAGGGTGAGGCGGCAAAGCCCTGGAACGCGCCGACCGCCGGCATCCGGCCTGAGCATATCAGGCTCTCCAAGGAGAGCGGCACCTGGAAGGGCGTCGTCGGCGTTGCCGAACATCTCGGCTCCGACACGTTCCTCCACGTCAATGTCGAAGGTGTGGGCATGCTCACCGTTCGTGCCGACGGCGACTTCCCCGTCACCCACGGCGATAAGGTCTACCTCACCCCCGACGAGACCCGTATCCACCGCTTCGACGACAAGGGAATGGCAATCCGATGAAAAGACTGGAAGGCAAGAGCGCGCTGATCACCGGGTCGGCGCGGGGGATCGGCCGCGCATTCGCGGAAGCCTATGTGCGGGAAGGCGCGCGCGTCGCCATCGCCGACATCAACATCGAGCGGGCCTCGGCAACTGCCTCCGAAATCGGCTCCGCGGCCTACGCGGTGCAGATGGACGTGACGCGGCAGGACTCCATCGATGCGGCCATTGAGGCTTGCGTCAAGGAGGCCGGCGGGCTGGATATCCTCGTCAACAATGCGGCGCTGTTCGACCTCGCGCCCCTCGTCGAGATCACGCGGGAGAGCTACGACAGGCTGTTCTCGATCAATGTCGCCGGCACGCTCTTCACGATGCAGGCGGCGGCGAAGCAGATGATCGCGCAGGGCCGCGGCGGCAAGATCGTCAACATGGCGAGCCAGGCCGGCCGGCGCGGCGAAGCGCTGGTTGCCGTCTATTGCGCCACCAAGGCGGCGGTCATCAGCCTGACCCAGTCGGCGGGGCTGAACCTCATCAGGCACGGCATCAACGTCAACGCCATCGCTCCCGGCGTGGTCGACGGCGAGCACTGGGACGGCGTCGATGCGCTCTTTGCGAAATACGAGAACCGTCCGCTCGGCGAGAAGAAGCGCCTCGTCGGCGCGGAAGTACCCTTCGGCCGCATGGGAACGGCGGATGACCTCACCGGCATGGCGATCTTCCTCGCCTCGCAGGAGAGCAACTATGTCGTTGCCCAGACCTACAATGTCGACGGCGGCAACTGGATGAGCTGAGCCCGCGCGCGCGGACCCGGCACGAGACAAGACCGGATAGACCGGAAGGACTGGACCCATGACCACGAAACTGTCGCTCGCCACCCTCAAGGACATTGCTGCAACGGCAAGCGTGCCCGCCTATGCGCGCGGCGGCCTTGCGGCCGGCATCGTCCATTTCGGCGTCGGCAATTTCCACCGGGCGCATCAGGCGGTCTATCTGGACGATCTCTTCAATCTCGGCCTCGACCATGACTGGGCGATCGTCGGCGCGGGCGTCCTGCCGTCCGATGCGGCGATGCGCGATAAGCTGGCGGGACAGGATTTCCTGACGACGGTGGTGGAGCAGGACAACAACCGCTCCGGCGCGCGCGTCACGGGCGCGATGATCGATTACCTTGCGCCCGGCAATGCGGCGGCGACCATTGCCCAGCTTGCCGATCCGGCGATCCGCATCGTTTCCCTGACGATCACCGAGGGCGGCTACTTCATCAACCCGGCGTCCGGCGTCTTCGACCCGACCCACCCGGCCATTGCCGCCGATGCGGCGAATCCCGGCGATCCGAAAACCGTCTTCGGCCTCATCCTCGCGGGCCTCAAGGCGCGCCGGGACAAGGGTATCGCGCCCTATACCGTCATGTCCTGCGACAACATTCCGCACAATGGAAAGGTGACCCGCGCGGCTGTGTCCGGTCTTGCCCGCCTCTCCGATCCGGCTCTTGCCGACTGGATCGAGGCCAATGTCGCCTTCCCGAACGGCATGGTCGACCGCATCACGCCGGCGACGGGCGCGCGCGAGATCGCCATCGCGGCGGACGATTACGGCATCGACGATGCCTGGCCGGTCTTCTGTGAGGAGTTCAAGCAATGGGTGCTGGAAGATAATTTTCCGCAGGGTCGCCCGGCGCTGGAAAAGGCCGGCGTGCAGTTCGTGCCGGATGTCGCTCCCTACGAGCACATGAAGATCCGCATCCTCAACGGCGGCCATGCGGCCATCGCCTATCCGGCCGCCCTGCTCGATATCCACTTCGTGCACGAGGCGATGGAGGACGCGGATATCCGCGCCTTCCTCGCCAAGCTGGAGCGCGAGGAGATCATTCCCGTCATCCCGCCGGTGCCGGACACGGACCTCAACGATTATTTCGCCCTGATCGAACGGCGCTTCCTGAACCCCAAGATCGCCGACACGATCCCGCGTCTCGCGCAGGACGGCTCCAACCGCCAGCCGAAATTCATCCTGCCCTCGACCGCCGACCGGCTTTCGCGCGGGGAGGACGTCGTCGGCCTTTCGCTCGTCTCGGCCCTGTGGTGCCATTACCTCGCGGGTAAATCGGACAGCGGCAAGGATATCGCCTTCAACGACCCCAATATCGATCGCATCCGCGCCGCCGCGACGGCGGCGAAGGGTGATCCGGGCGCTTTCCTCGAACTGAAGGACATCTTCGGAACGGTGGCGGGATCGGACCTCTTCCGCAAGCGGTTCGCCCATGCGCTCAAATCCCTCCAGCGGGACGGCACGCGGGCGACGCTGAAGCGCTATCTGGAGGACCGGCTGGCGGATTGAGGAGGGGGCTTTCCATCGCGCGGGGCAGACAGTACCAACGGGGGCCTGAACACGGAACGGAACGCCATGGCCGCCATAGCGACACAACTGGTCATCTTCGATTGCGACGGCGTGCTCGTCGACAGCGAGCCGATCTCGATCACGGTGCTGGTCGAGGCCCTTGCCGCGGCCGGCGTGACGATGAGCGAGGAGGAGGCGCACCAGCGTTTCCTCGGGCGCAGCCTGAAAAGCATGTCGGAAATCCTGCATGACGACTATGGCCTCGCCGTCGACGCCGCCTTTCTCGATAGCATGCGCAAGGCGCTCTACGAGCGCTTCCGCAGCGAACTGCAGCCCATTGCGGGCATAGCAGAGACCGTCGATGGGCTGGGCATCGCTCATTGCGTGGCCTCGTCGAGCCAGCCGGAACGCATCCGCCTGTCGCTTTCCGTCACAGGCCTGCTCGACCGTTTCGAGCCGAACATCTTCAGCGCCAGCATGGTCAGGCACGGCAAGCCCGCGCCTGACCTTTTCCTCCATGCCAGCGCGGCCATGGGGGTGGAGCCGG
This sequence comes from Shinella zoogloeoides, assembly GCF_022682305.1. Lineage (NCBI taxonomy): Bacteria > Pseudomonadati > Pseudomonadota > Alphaproteobacteria > Hyphomicrobiales > Rhizobiaceae > Shinella > Shinella zoogloeoides. The sequence goes on along the minus strand of NZ_CP093528.1, from coordinate 2,703,461 downwards.
GCCGCTGCGTGGTCGTGGAGGACAGTCCGGCCGGCATCGCCGCCGCGAAATCCGCCGGCATGCGGGTCGTCGCTTTCACCGGCGGTTCCCATGCGCGCTCGCCGCAGCACCGCGAGGCTCTCCTCAGCCTCCAGCCCGACGCCCTGTTTGACGACATGCGGGAATTGTTACAGTTTGTCCGTGAGGACGAGGACGGCGGGAAAGAGCATTGATGCGCGATCTGATCGTTGCGGTGGACATCGGCACGGGCAGTGCCCGGGCCGGCGTCTTCGACCGGCGCGGCGCGCTGCTCGGGCGTTCCGAACATCCCATCGCCATGCGCCGCCCCAGCGTCAATCACGCCGAGCACGATTCGGAAGATATCTGGCGCGCCCTGTGCGTGGCGGTGAAGGCCGCCTGCGCGGCGGCGGGTGCGGATGCCTCCCGGGTCGCCGCCCTCGGCGTCGACGCGACCTGCTCGCTCGTCGTGCGCGACGGAGCCGGGAGGCCGCTTGCCGTTTCCGGCGGCGAGGACGCGCGCTGGGACACCATCGTCTGGCTCGATCACCGCGCGCTGGAGGAGGCGGATGCCTGCACTGCCACGCAGCACCCGGTTCTCGCCCATTCCGGCCATGTCATGTCGCCGGAAATGCAGATGCCGAAGCTTCTTTGGCTGAAGCGCCATCAGCCGGCGCAATGGGCGAAGGCCGGCTATTTCTTCGATCTTGCCGATTTCATCACTTGGCGGGCGACCGGCATGAATGCCCGCTCGCGCTGCACCATGGCGGCCAAGTGGAACTATCTCTCCCATGAGCGAAGCGGCTGGAGCGAGAGCTTCCTGCAGGCGATCGGCCTTGAGGATGTACGTGAACGCGGTGCCCTGCCTGCGCAGACGCTTGCCGTCGGCGCGGCCGTTGGGCGGCTGACCCCGGAGGCGGCCGCCAGCCTCGGTCTCGACACGGACTGCGTGGTCGCGGCGGGGCTGATCGATGCCTATGCCGGCGCGCTCGGCGTGCTCGGCCCCTTCGCCGGCGCGCCGGACAGGCTGGAACGTCGCCTCGCGCTGATCGGCGGCACATCGAGCTGCATCGTCGCGCTTTCGCGGGAAAAGAAGTTCGGCTTCGGCATGTGGGGACCGTATTACGAGGTGGTGCTGCCGGGCCATTGGCTCATCGAGGGCGGCCAGTCCGCCGCGGGCGCGTTGCTCGACCATATCGTGCGGGCGCATGGCGCGGGTGGCGAGCCGGATGCGGCGACCCATGCCCGGATCGCGGCACGCATAGCCGAGATGCGGGCGGAAGAGGGAGAGGCCTTCGCTGCCCGGCTGCATGTCCTGCCCGATTTCCACGGCAACCGCTCGCCGCTGGCCGATCCGCACGCGCTCGGGGTGATCAGCGGCCTGTCGCTCGATGCGTCCTTCGACGGCCTCTGCCGGCTCTACTGGCGCACTGCGGTGGCCATCGCGCTCGGTATCCGCCAGATTCTCGAAAAGCTGAACGACGCGGGCTATCCGGCCGATGTGCTCCATGTCGCCGGCGGCCATGTGCGCAATCCGCTGCTGCTGGAACTCTACCGAGACGTCACCGGCTGCCGCATCGTGGTGCCGGACAGCGGTGATGCGGTGCTTCTGGGAACGGCGATGGTCGCGGCGGTTGCCGGCGGCCTGTATCCGGACCTGCCGGCGGCCGGCGCGGGCATGCAGGGGGGCGGCACGGAATTCCTGCCTGACGCCGCGCGCAAGGCCGGCTATGACCGGGATTATCGCCGGTTCCTCGCGCTTTCCCGCCACCGGGCGGAGCTTGAGGCGATCGGTTGAAAAAAGACCAAAAAAATTTGCAACCGGATGGAACCAAATCGTCCGCCGTGTGTTTCTACGGCGTCACCGGTCTGCGCATATCCCCCAAATGCGAGGCCCTCGACTGGTGATCGACCACGATACCGTGTCCCCCTCCGGTCCGTGGATACTCAAGCAGCCAGTGCCTCCGGCGCTGGCTGTTTTCTTTTGCGCCTGTGAAACGGAAGATTTGACGCAAACAAAAGCGGCGGTGGGCGTGCCGTCCCACCGCCGCCGCCGCGCCGCCGCTACGGCTGTCCGGGAGCGGGATCAGGCCGCTGCGCGGGTCTGCGGCGTGAAGAGAAGGGCCTGGTTGATAAGCACCTTCACCTGCTCCGGATTGAAGGGCTTCGACACGAGGAAGGCCGGCTCCGGGCGTTCGCCCGTCAGCAGCTTTTCCGGATAGGCCGTGATGAAGATGACGGGAATATCGGTACGGGCAAGGATCGTGTTCACGGCGTCGATGCCGGAGGAGCCGTCGGCGAGCTTGACGTCGGCGAGCACGAGGCCGGGCTGGCTGTCGCTCCACAGCGTCTCGGCTTCCGCCTGGGTGCGGGCGATGCCGGTCACCCGATGGCCCATGCCGCTCACCATATGGGCAAGGTCGAGCGCGATCAGCGGCTCGTCCTCGATGATCATGATGCCCGTTTCGGCCTGGGCGGCGATCTCCGCGAAGGCGGCGTCGAGCAGGGCGCGAATGGCCGTCGTTTCCGCTTCAAGGATTTCGGCCGTCTCCTCGACGGAGAAGCCCTCGACCGTCGCGAGCAGCAGAGCCTGCCGGCCGCGCGGGGGAACACCGGAAAGATCGAAGGGCGTCTCCGCGCCGGGAACGAGGGAAGATGCGCCCCGGCCCATCGAGACCGGCAGCGAGGCGATGATGCGGCTGAGCAGTGCGAAGAGCCTCATCTTGTCGTCCTCGCCCTCGCGCATGAGCATGGGGTCGACGAGGATGGTTTCGAGCGTGGCGGCCACATAGGCATCGCCCGAGGACTGGGTGCCCGCCAGGGCACGGGCATAGCGGCGCAGGGCCGGAAGGTGCGGTCCGATACGGTCGGAAATGGGCATGGTGTTCCCCTGTTCTCGATTTTCTGCAGTTGCAGTCGACGGTTTGAACGCGGGAGCCAAATTTAGGTTCCGGGACCGGGAACTTTTTTTGATGCCGGGCATTTTCAAGCCAAATCCGTTCCGGGGCGTGGATAGAGATATGAAAGCGGCCGAGAGTGAATAGCGTGAACACCACAAACAGCACGAACAAACCTCCCAAACGACCGGGTGACCCGAATGCGCAGATTGCGATGAAGCTGCGCGCATTCTACCATTCCGTACAGGACGAGGCGCTTCCCCAGAGGTTCCTGGATCTTCTCGAAAAATTGGATGCTGTCGAAGGCAGTGTGCAACGTGCCGAGTGAGGAAGCGATGGACCGGGAACAGACGACTTTCAAGCGCGAGATGCTGGCGGTCCTGCCGAGCCTTCGCGCCTTCGCGATCTCCCTGATCGGCCGCCACGACCAGGCCGACGATCTCGTACAGGACACGATCATGAAGGCCTGGGCCAAGCAGGAACAGTTCGAGATGGGCACGAACATGAAGGCGTGGCTCTTCACGATCCTGCGCAACGAGCTTTACAGCAAGCTGCGCAAGCGCGGCCGCGAAGTGCAGGATAGCGACGGTATCTTCACCGAGAACCTTGCACAGCACCCCTCGCAATACGGCTCGCTCGACATGCAGGACTTCAAGAAGGCGCTGGAGAAGTTACCGGACGAGCAGCGCGAGGCGATCATCCTCGTCGGCGCTTCCGGCTTCTCCTACGAGGAGGCGGCGGAAATCTGCGGCTGCGCGCTCGGCACGATCAAGAGCCGCGTGAATCGCGCCCGCCAGCGTCTGCAGGAGCTGCTGCAGGTGAGCGGCGAGAGCGACTACGGGCCGGACGCGGTGTCCGCGCCCATCACGTCGCGCGCCTTCGCATCCTGAGGCAACGGCACGCCGCCCGTCCTTCCGGCGGGCGGCGCAAACGTGAGGGTAGAGGCGAATGCGCAACCTGGCACGCGTTTAACGGGTGAAAGCAGGGGCAGAATCGCGTACCGAGAAGAGATGAAGGACAATATGCAGCCATTGCCATCCGAAGTCGCTGCGGTTCTGGGCGCGCCCGACCGTTTGGCGGCGCTCGACGCGGCCATGCCGGTCTTTCTCGGTCCCGATCCCGATTTCGACGATATCGCCGCGCTTGCCGCCGCACTCTTCAGTGTGCCGATCGCGCTTGTCACCGTGCTTGGCCGCAAGGACCAGTGGTTCCTTGCCCGCAAGGGTACGCCGGAAATTCGCGCGCCGTCGGAGGATTCCTTCTGCGCGCGCATGCTCGCGGCGTGTCCGGGCGAGCCGCTGGCCGTTGCCGACACCCATGGTGACCCGCGCTTTGCCGGCCTGCCGAGTGTGACGGGCGAGCCGCACCTGCGCTTTTACGCCGGTGCGCCGGTCCAGATCGGTGGCCAGGCCATCGGCACGGTCTGCGTCTTCGATGTGAAGCCTCATGTCGGCCTTGCGGGGGACCTGCTGCCGCAGTTGCAGCGGCTTGCGGGGGTTGCTGCCTCTCTTATCACGCTGAAGGACGAGGCGCGGCGGCGCGCGCTGGCGGCCGAAGCGCTCTCGCGGGAGGAAAAGCGCCATGCGCTGGCGCTCGACGCGGCCAATGTGGCAAGCTGGCTCTGGGATATCTCGACCGGTGTGGTTTCCGGCAACGAGACCTTCTACCGCATGCTGGGCGTCAAGCCGGCAAGGCCGATGAGCGCGCGGAAATTCTTCACCTCCGTGCATCCGGCCGACCGCAAGGTGACCATCGACCGCCTGCGCAGCGCGCTTTCCACCGGCAAGGAATATGACGGCCTGTTCCGTGCGGCGAAAACCGGACGCTGGCTGCTCGGCCGCGGCCGCGTGCACGAATGGGATGGGGAGGGTCGCCCGACCGTGTTCCTCGGCATCAATGTGGATGTCACCGACGGGCAGCTCGCCTCGGAACGGACACGCCTCCTGCTGCGGGAGCTGAACCATCGGGTGAAGAATACGCTCGCCATGCTGCAATCGCTGGCGCGCCAGACCCTGCGCCAGACCAGCGACCCGGTGGAGTTCATGGAGGCTTTCGCCGGCCGCCTGCAATCGTTGTCGGAGGCGCACGGCCTGCTCAGCGACCATGAATGGGGCGTGATCCATCTGAAAATGCTGCTGCAGAAGCAGATATTGCCCTATGCGATGGATTACGAAAGCCAGATCGAGATCCACAAGGACGAGGTGGAGCTGGGGCCGGACCAGGCGGTCGGCCTCGGTCTCGTGCTGCACGAGCTTGCCACCAATGCCCGCAAATACGGGGCCTTGTCCGTGCGATCCGGCAAGGTGGTGATCACCGCCCGCGTGGTGAACGAGGATAGCCAGCGCGTGCTCAACATGACGTGGCACGAGGTCGGCGGCCCGCCGGTCGATCCGGCCGCCGGCCGGCGCGGTTTCGGTTCGGTGCTGATCGAGCGGAGCCTCGACAAGGTCCTCGGCAGCAGCGTGCATGTCGAGTATCTGCCGAAAGGCGTGACGGCGGTCGTGCGCATGCCGCTTTGAGCGGCGCCGTTTTCCGGAAAGGATAGAAGGTCAGTCGTCGTCGCGGCGGGATTTCGGCGCGAGGAGGAAACCGAGCGCGAGGGCAACGGCTGTCGCGGCAAGAGGCTTGCGGGTGGCTGCGGTGGCGGCGGCGGCCAGCAGGTCGCGCCGGGCGGCGAGTTGCTGGCGGCGGATGCGGCGCAGTTCGCGCTCGCGCCTGTTGCGTGCCGCGACGACGGCCAGCACGACCAGTGACAGAATGAGGAAGCCGCCGGCAAGGCCGAAGAGGGCGGGCACGGTGCCGTAGCGCTCGGCGAGCGCCACCGTCGCCCCGGCGAGGGCGAGCACATAGGCCGTGACGAGCAGCACGCCGACGAGGAGGCCGGCAACCGCATTGCGCTTTGCGCTGTCCAGCGTCTCGTCCACCCGGTCGGTGACGCGGGTGACGAGGTTCTGGATGAGAATGGCCCCCAATGACAGCATGCCGTCTTTTCTCCGTGTGGAACGGAAGCCGCCGCGACGGCAGCTTCGGGCGTAAAGGCGGGAAATCAGCGCCGCAGCAGAGCGGCGAGCGCGAAGCCGGCGACGGCGGCGATGCCGAGCGTGGTGAGCGGATGGTCGTGCACCGCCTGGCGCGCCTTGCGGCCGGACTCCTGGTAACGGCCCTGAAAATCGGCGAGAATGTCCTCCCCGGCGGCGATCATGTCGCGGATGTCGTTTTCCGCGCGGCTCTTCAGGTCCTGAGCGGCCTCGCTCGCCTCGGCCTTCGCGGCGCGGGCCTTTCGGCGGACGCTGCCGGCGCCCCTGGAGGCGTCGTCGGCAAGGGTGCGGGCGAGCGCCGCGATTTCCTCGCGCAGTTCGGCGATCTGCTCCTCTACTGCCTGGGCATCGTCGTGAAGGGTCTTGCTGCGGGACGAAAACAGTCCTGTGGCCATGCCATGTCTCCTTTTGCGGACGCCGCCCGCCTTCGCGGCGGAGCGGTTCTCGGCTGGTAAACGCAGATATGGTGCAAAAGGTTCCGCCGGGTGGCGGCGCAATCAGGCCGAAGCGGTATGGGGCAGCACGAAGGGCACGCCGCCGGAGGGCACGCCGTTGATGCGCATTCGACAGCCGAACACGGTCTCCATCGCATCGTCCGTCATCACCTCGGCGGGCGCGCCGGACCGTTCGATGCGGCCGTCCTTCATCATCACCATATGATCGGCGAACATGGCGGTGAGGTTGAGGTCGTGCATGACGGCGATCACACCGCCGCCGCCTTCGCAATAGCGGCGTGCAAGCTGCATGATGGTGAGCTGGTGGCGGATGTCGAGGGCCGAGACGGGCTCGTCGAGCAGCAGGAAGCAGGGTTCTCCGTCGAGCACCGGCTCCCAGATCTGCGACAGCACGCGGGCGAGCTGCACGCGCTGCTGTTCGCCGCCGGAAAGCTCCTGGTAGAGACGGCCGGCAAAGCCCGCGAGGTCGACGGCGGCAAGCGCCTCGGCCGTGACCGCGTCGATGCGCTCGGCATGGCGGTTCGGGCCGACGGTGAGGCCGAGGCGGACGATCTCGCGCACAGTGAAGGGGAAGGCGATGGTCGCGGCCTGCGGCAGCACGGCGCGCTTGGTGGCGAGCTGCCAGGGTTCGAGCGTGCGGATGTCATGGCCGTTGAGGGTGATGTCGCCCTTGCTGGCGAGTTCCCCGGCGATGGCCTTCAGCGTCGTCGTCTTGCCGGAACCGTTGGGGCCGACGATGGCGGTGACCTCGCCGGGCTTTGCGACGAGCGAGACGCCGTGCACGATGGGCTTGCCCGAAAGGCTGACCGAAAGGTTCGATGCGGTGATCATGGGGTCTACCAGCCGTTCCGCGTGCGGTCGCGCAGCAGAACCCAGAGGAAGAAGGGTGCGCCGGCCAGCGCCGTTATGATGCCGATCGGCAGTTCGGCGGGAGCGACGATGATGCGCGCCAGCATGTCCGCGCCCAGCAGCAGCACACCGCCGAGCAGCGCCGAGGCCGGCAGCAGGTAGCGGTGATCCGGCCCGATGACGATGCGCAGGAGATGCGGCACGACGATGCCGACGAAGCCGATGCCGCCGCTGACGGCGACCGATGCGCCGACCGCGCCGGCGACGGCGACGATGGCGATGTATTTCAGCCGCTGCACCTTCACGCCCATATGGAAGGCGGCGGCCTCGCCGAGCGTGATGGCGTTGAGGCCACGCGACAGGAAGGGCACGACGAGGAGGGCGGCGAGGATGATCGGGCCGGCGGCGAAGAGTTTTGTCCAGGTCATGCCGGACAGCGAGCCGAGACCCCAGAAGGTGATGTCGCGGAGCTGCTTGTCGTCGGCCATGTAGATGAGGATGCCGGTGACGGCCCCGGCGAGCGCGGCGATGGCGATGCCGGCGAGCAGCATCGTGGCGACGGAGGTCTGGCCGCCGCGCGTGGCGATGCGGTAGAGCATGAGCGTCGTGAGCAGGCCGCCGACGAAGGCGGCGACGGGCAGGGCATAGGGGCCGAGCGTCAGCATCAGGCCGGCCGGAAGCGCGCCGCCGAGCACGATCATCAGCACCGCGCCGAGCGCCGAGCCGGAGGAGATGCCGACGAGGCCGGGATCGGCGAGCGGATTGCGGAAGAGGCCCTGCATGACCGCGCCGGACATGGCGAGCGCCGCGCCGATCAGGAAGCCGAGCAGGGCGCGGGGCATGCGGATATCGAAGACGATGATGCGGTCGCGCAGGCTGAGGGCCGTGTCTTCCGCGCCGCCCAGCAGCGCGCCGATGACCCCGACGGCCGAGGCGTCCGACGCGCCGGTCGCGATGGAAAGAGCGAGTGCGACGATGGACAGCACGACGAGGACGACGAGCGTCAGGCGCGCGATGGCCGTCCGGTCGCCGGTCGCCCGGGCCGTTCCGGCGCGCATCAGGAAGGAACCGCGGGCGCTCGGCGCGCGCACGGCGTCATTGAGAGACATTGCCGGATTTGCCGTAGAGTTCTTTGTTGAGATCGCTGATGGCCGAGGCGGTGCGCGGGCCGAAGCCGAGCAGGTGCAGGCTGTTCATGCGCAGGATCGCCTTGTTCTGGCCGGCCGGGGTGACGGAGATCGCCGGATGGCCGAGGATGTCCTCGTCCGAGCTTTCCGCGCCGGGGCGTCGCATGACCATGATGACGTCCGGCTTGGCGTTGATCACCGCCTCATCGGTGAGCGGCTTGTAGCCCTCGAACGCGCCATCCGTCGCGTTGATCGCGCCGGCAAGGCCGATGATGCCGTCTGCGGCGGTATGGCCGCCGGCGGCCATGATGCGGCCGTTCTGGAAGCTCAGGATGAAGAGGACGCGCTTGCGCTCGCTTTCCGGCCGCTTGGCCGCGTCGGCGATGGCGGCGTCGAGTTCGGCGCCGACCTTCTCCTCGAGCGCCTTGGCCTTTTCCGGCACGCCGAGGAAATTGCCGACGGCATCGATCTTCTTGAGGATCGCCGCGCGGTCGTAGCCTTCCGGCACGGTCTCGAAGGGGATACCCGCGCTTTTCAGCACCGCGAGGGCGTCGGCGGGGCCGCTGCCCTCGACGGCGAGGATCGCGGTCGGGTTGACGGCGATGACGCCTTCCGGCGAAAGCGCGCGCATGTAGCCGACATCCGGCAGCTTCATCGCCTCTTCCGGATACATGCTGGTGCTGTCGCGCGCGACCAGCCGCTTTTCCTCACCGAGCGCATAGACGATCTCGGTGAGGGCGCCGCCGATCGTCACGAGCCTGGAAGTGTCGGCCTGCTGCATTTCCTGCGCGACCGCCTTGCGGATGAAGCCGCCTTCGCCGCCCGCCGCGAAGGGCAGGGCGATGGGCGCGGAAAGCGCAAGGAGGGTGAGGGCCACTTCCCAGGGGCGGGCGCGGCGAAAATCGAGACTCTTGCTCATCGGACGGTCCTTCGGCGGTTCCGGGGTCCCCGCGCTCGGCGCAAGGACCCGCTGCTTGGTTCGGCTCAGGCGGCCGCGCTGTCCGGGCGCGGCAGGTTGGCGAGGATCTCGCGCCAGTCGGGGCGCTCCACCATGCCTTCCTTCCGCTTGCCGAAGAACTGGATGATCATCTCGCCGCTGGCGTCGTAGGCTTCCAGCGAGGTGACATGACCGTCGGTGGTCGGCTTGCGCACCACCCAGCATTCGGCGATGTGGTCCGTGCGCAGGTGCATGTGGAAGGTCGGATCGAGCACGTTGATCCAGGGACCCATCGGCTGGATGTTCTTCACCGGGCCGGTGTGGATCTGGATCGTGCCGTGGTTGCCGACGAAGCACATGATCTCGGCCTCGCGCTCGGCCGAGGCGCGCAGCAACTCGCTGACCGCATCGGCGCGCACTTCATGGGCGAAGTCCTCGCCGACGCTGCGCACGGCGTCCTGGCGGGCGACCTTGAGCTTGCGCAGCAGGCCGAAGAACTGATGGGTATCCGTCATGGCGCTCCAGCCTTCGCGCAGCGCGGCGACGTCGACGGGGCCGGTCTCGACGGTCTTTTCCGTGACGACCTCGACGAATTCCTGCGACTGGTCCTCCAGGCGGAAGTCGGCGACGATGGCTTCATAGGCTTCGAGGTTGGAGGCCGGGCGCAGGTGAACCTTGTGCACGGCTTCGCCCGCCTTGTCGAAGAACTGCAGGCTGCGGCGGACCTGGTCGCCGTCCGTCTTGGTCACGGCGAAACCGTGCGCCCAGGTGCCGGGGAAGATGCGCAGGTCGATGTTCTCGCCGAGCACGATGGAGGCATGCTTGCCCGTGTTGATCTTCTCGAAGACGCCGATCTTTTCGTGCACGACGCTTTCGTTGCGGGTGAGGGCCATGACCTCGCCGAGCGCTTCCGAGCGCTCCAGGAAGCGGTTGGCGTCCCCGTCGATGCGCACGGCCGTCAGGCCGACTTCGGCCGCGACGAGGGCGGCTTCCGAAATGCCGAGCTGGGCGGCGATGTCGCGCTCGCGCATCTTGAGGTTCTCGGCGCGGAAGGCGCGGATTTCGGCGGGGGTCGGTCGGGTCGTGTTGCTCATGGGCGCGGCCTTCATCGAAATGCGTTGCGTCATTCCCTCATGGCGTTCCGACCGGTGGATTTTCTTGGTGGAACAGGGGTTTGACCGGGATTTTGTGGTTTGCTATCTTGACTTCATAACTCATATTTCTTTATGCACGCAATACCGGAGCCGCAAGGTCATGTTAATTCTTTGCCCGGCGGCCGGCGAGATTTGGAACCGATACGCGAGACAGGCGAGCCAATGACCGTACGCATCCTTCTTCTTTCGGCCCTGATGTCCGCGGCGGCGGTTTCCGGCGCAGCGGCCGAGGAGGTCGCCAAGGCCAAGGGGCTGACCGTCGAGCTGAATGCGCTCGCCGCCTCGCAGAAGGGTTGCCTTTTCACCTTCGTGGCGGAGAGCGGCCTTGCGCAGAATGTCGCGAAGGTCTCCTTCGAAGTCGTGATCTTCAACGACAAGGGCACGGTGGAGCGCCTTGCGCTGCTCGATTTCCGCGACCTGCCGGCGGGCAAGTCCAAGGTGCGCCAGTTCGATGTGCCGGGCATCAAGTGCGAGGCCGTGAAGAACCTTCTGATCAACGACGCGCCGGTGTGTGACGGCGAGGGGCTTGCGAAGGGCGCCTGCATGGATGGCATCGTCACGCGCAGCAAGGCGGCGGCGGGTCTCGAAGGCTGAGTTTGAGTAGCGCCGCGCATGAGGCTGCGGCGCGGGAACGGAATGGCGGATAGGACGATGGCTGGAAGCAAGTGGCTCTGGATCAGTGGGGGCGTCCTGTCCCTGCTCGCCCATGCCGGGGCGGCGGCAATCCTCACCATGACGCCTGCGCAGCAGGACGAGGAGGCGTTGATCGCCGGCGGGGTCGTCGCGGAAGTGGCGATGCTTGGCAACGGCGCGTTCGAGACGGTGGAATCGGGCAATCCCGAAGACGCCATCACGCCCGAGACGATCCAGCCCGACATCACCGAGCCGCAGCCGCAGGAAGTGGCGGAAATCCAGCCCGAGACGACGGAGATCACGCCGGTCGACCCGGTCGTGTCGGAGCAGGTTCCGGAACTCATCGTGCCCTCTTCCGAGGTGGAGATTGCCGCGGTTCCCGTTCCTGACATTAAGCCGCTGATCGAACCCGAGGAGGAGGCCAAGCCCGTTCCCCAGGTGAAGAAGGAAAAGCCGGTCAAGAAGGTCGAGCGCAAGAAGCCGAAGCAGAAGGTCGTCAAGAAGGCCGGCGACAAGGGCAATGCCAAGGCCAACGCCACCAAGGGCGAGGTCGATGGTTCCGCCGACGTGAAGACCGCGTCGGTCGGCGGCCAGAAGAAGGGCAATTCGTCCATGGCGGGCAATGCCGCCGTCAGCAACTACCCCGGCAAGGTGCGTAACAAGATCAATCGCGCAAAGCGCGGAGGGCGTAACGGCGAGAGGGGCACGGCGGTGGTGAGCTTCGTCGTCGGCGCGGGCGGGCAGGCGACCGGCATTCGCCTGGCGCGCTCGTCGGGCAGCGCCGCCCTCGATCAGGCGGCGGTCGATACGGTGCGCCGCGCCGCGCCCTTTGCGAAGATTCCCGAAGGGGCGGGGCGATCTTCCTGGGCCTTCGACGTGCCGATTCTCTTCAACTGAGTGTTTCCTTCCCGCCGGCCTCCAATCGGCGGGATTTTTTTTGCGTGAAAATATGACTAACTTAGTCATGTTTATACTTTACTCTGAAAATCAAGTTTTGTAGGTTGCCCCCGAACCGAGGCTCCGCCCTTTGCGGAGTGCCAAAGGGGAGTTGCATGAATTCGATGACTGCGGGCCGCATGGAATCGGTCCTGAAGGCAATGATCGCCGAGCGCGACCGGCGCATCGCGAACCTGGAGCGCCAGCTTGCGGCGCTCAAGAAGCAGATGGCCGGCGCGCCGGAACCGGCGGTTGCCGCGCCGGCCGCGGTGCGGGTCGAGGTGAGGGCGCCGCAGGCGCCGCGCAGCGTGGAAGTCACCAAGGTGAAGCGCCGGACCGGCGAAGCGGAGAGGAAGGCGATGCGCGAGAAGCACAGGCAGCAGCAGGCCCGCCAGCAGGACAGCGACGCCCAGAAGGGCGACAAGGCCGGTCTCGAAGGGCGCAGCTTCCTCTATGTCGGCGGGCGGGATTGCCAGGTGGCGCATCTGCGCCAGATCGCCAGTTCCTACGGCGCCAACCTCATCCACCACGATGGCGGACTTCGCGAGGCGGTCTCTCGCATCGACAACGTGCTGCCTTCGGTCGACTGCGTCTTCTGCCCCATCGACTGTATCAGCCACGATGCCTGCATCCGCGTGAAGACGGGCTGCAAGAAGTGGGAGAAGGCCTTCGTGCCGCTGCGCAACGGCAGCAAATCCTCCTTCGAGCGCGCCCTGCAGAGCATGAGCCAGGGAGACAGTACCCAGTGAATGACGAAAGACCCGATGCCTTCATGATGATCGGCCTGCACAAGCTGGCCTCCCAGAACGGCGACGGCCTCGTGCCGGAACTCTATGCCCTGCTGACGCGCCGGGCGGAGATCATAGAAAGCGCTAACGTCACGGAGTTTCCGCTCCACAGCGCCCGTCCGCCGGCCCGGCCTGCGACTTTCGAGGGCGCATCCGCTCTTGAAGCGCGGAACGACAATATCGTAGCCTTCCCTGAGCCGCGCCGCGTGCGCCGGGATTCCTACTGAGAGGTATCGCATGTTTGTCGCCATGAACCGTTTCCGCATCGCCGTCGGCCATGAAGAAGCCTTCGAGAATATCTGGAAAGGCCGGGAATCGAGCCTTGCCGAAATGCCCGGTTTCCGGACATTCCATCTCCTGCGTGGCGACACCAATGCGGAGGAGGGCTATACGCTCTTCGCCTCCCATACGGTCTGGGCGAGCAAGGACGATTTCACCGCCTGGACCCAGTCGGAGAATTTCCGGCAGGCCCACAAGAATGCCGGTGACAATCGCGGCATCTATCTCGGCCCGCCGAAATTCGAGGGCTTTACGGCTGTCGTCGGCGCATGAGCGTGCCCGACGATCCGGACCGCATCGAGGTTCTGCCCGTCCTGCCGTCTCTCGACATTGCCGCGACGCGGGATTTCTATGCCGGCAAGCTCGGCTTTGCCGAGCTGGTCTATGAGGCGGACGATTATCTCATCGTCCGCCGTCCCGGCATGGAGCTGCATTTCTGGCTGACCGACGACCGGACGCTTTGCGAGCGTACCTCGGTCTATCTGCGCGGCGGCGGCATTGCCGATCTTCACCGCGAGTTCAGCGCGCGCGCCGTGCCGGGGCTGACGCCGATGAGCGTGCGGCCATGGAACATGGAAGAGTTCTACATCCACGATCCGCACGGTAACCTGCTGCGCTTCGGCCGCATCCCCAAGCGTTGATCTCAGGCGTTTCCGCGCGGCAGGAAAGCGCCCAGCGCCACGGCCAGCCATCCCGCCATCATGAGGAACCCACCGGTTGGTGCCGACATGGGGAAGAGGCCGTGGCCTGCCGCGTGGCGGAAGAGAAGGTCGCTGGCAAAGAGCACCGTGCCGACGATGAGAAGAAGGGCCGCAAGCGGCGCTGTGCGCACCGACGGCCATACGGCATGAAGCGCGATCAGCGCCGGGGCATGGGCGAGGCACATGGCGGAGGCGCCGGCCATCAGGCGCGGGTCGCTGCCATGGGATGCGGCGGCGGCCGCGGCGACGCCGGCAAGGCCCATCAGGCCGGCGACGAGGAGGCTTGCCGAGCGGAGCGAAAAGGACATCGGATCATTCCTGGTTCTGCATATGGTGGGCGAGACGCGTCACGGGTTCGAGGATGACGGTGCGCAGGCCCTCGCCTTGCACCGTTTCCTCCAGCGCGCGCACGAAGCAGAGCAGCCATTCGTCCCGCTCCGCCGGGCCGATCGGGGCCGCGAAATGGCGGCGGCGCAGCATGGGATGGCCGCGCTTTTGCGTATAGAGCGGCGGACCGCCGAGCCAGCCCGTCAGATATTCGTAGAGTTTTTCCTCGCTGCCGGCGAGATCCGGCGGATGGACCGCCCGGCAGCGGGCGGCTTCCGGCAGGGTGTCCATCAGCTCGTAGAAGCGGCGCGTCAGCGCGCGCACCGTCGCATCGCCGCCGATGGCCTCGTAGAGGGTGACCGTCTCGCGCTGCTGCTGCTGATTTTCCGTCGTGTCCGTCATGGCTCTTCCCGTTCCTCCGGTCTTAGCGCCGCCATGCGCGGGGTGCAATCCCGGCCAACGCGCTGCGACGAAGCGCGCCCTTCCTCCCGTCGATTGACAAAAAACCGTCCAGACGGTATGTTTTGACATGAGCAAGGCACACCATCGCAAGAAGCATCCCGAGGCCGTCCGCCAGCAATTGCTGGAGGTCGCGGCGAAGCTGTCGCTGGAGAAGGGGCCGTCGAGCGTGACGCTCGATGCGGTCTCGCAGGCGGCGGGCGTCAGCAAGGGCGGGCTGCTGCACCATTTTCCCAACAAGCTGTCGCTGCTCGACGGCCTGTTCGACGACCTGACGGGCAAGTTCGACCGGGCGCTCGCGGAAAGGATGCGGGACGACCCGGAGCCGAAGGGGCGCTTCACGCGAGCCTATGTCGCCGTCTGGTTCCTGCCGGAGGGCATGGCGGACGGTGACCAATGGAAGGTGCTGATCGTCGCGCTCATTTCCGAGCCGCATCTGCGCGAGCGCTGGCGACAATGGGTGGATCGCCAGCTTGCGGAGAATGTCGGCACGGATTCCGCGCTCGACGCCATGCTGGTGCGCTACGCGGTGGACGGGCTGTGGCTGGCCGACCTGCTCGGCGCGCCGGTCATGGACCCACCGATGCGCGCGGCCATGCTGGAGCGACTGCTGGTGCTGTCGCGTCTTTGACCCGTCCCTGAATTCGCGCCCTGCGGCGCTTGTTGGCGCGGCCCGCGCCGGAGACCTGCCATGAACCTCACCGCCGTTTATTCCGTTCTCGTCGTCGCCATCGTCTTCGAGGTGCTTGGCACTTCCGCCATGCAGGCGGCCCAGCACTTCACGCGCCTCGTGCCGACGGCGACGATGGTGGTTTGCTACGCCATCGCCTTCTATTTCCTGTCGTGGAGCCTGCGTTTCGTGCCGGTCGGCATCGCCTATGCGATCTGGAGCGGGCTTGGCATCGTGCTGATCTCTCTCGTCGGCTATTTCGTCTTCGGCCAGAAGCTCGATCCGGCCGCGATTCTCGGCCTTGGCCTCATCATCGCCGGCGTCGTCGTGCTGAACGTCTTCTCCAAGTCGACATTCCACTGAACGAGGATCGGAATCGACGAGCAGCCGCTTGCCAAGCGGCGCTTCCGGCCCTATCGATTTTGTGAATTGAAAGCGATTTCAATTTTTGATCTCGAAGGAATGGCACATGGCAATACGCACCATCGTATGGGGTGAGAACATCCACGAGCAGACGAACGCGGTCGTCCGCTCGATCTATCCGAACGGCATGCACACCGCGATTGCCGATGCGCTCAACCAGGATCCCGCGATCACGGCCACAACGGCCACCCTGCAGGAGCCGGAACACGGCCTGACGGAGGCGCGCCTGGCGCAGACGGACGTGCTGACCTGGTGGGGCCACCAGAATCACGGCGCGGTGAGCGACGAGGTGGTGGAACGGGTGGCGAGGCGCGTGTGGGAGGGCATGGGCCTTCTCGTCCTCCATTCCGGCCATTTCTCTAAGATATTCAAGCGCCTGATGGGCACGCCCTGCGCGCTGAAATGGCGCGAGGCCGGCGAGCGGGAGCGCGTCTGGGTCGTCAACCCGCGCCACCCCATCGCCGAGGGGCTTGGCGAGAACTTCGTTCTGGAGAACGAGGAAATGTACGGCGAGCAGTTTTCGGTGCCCGAGCCGCTCGAGACGGTGTTCATCTCCTGGTTCGCCGGCGGGGAGGTGTTCCGTTCGGGCCTCACCTGGCGGCGCGGTGCGGGCAATATCTTCTATTTCCGCCCGGGCCATGAGACCTATCCGACCTATCACGACGCAACGGTGCAGAAGGTGCTCGTCAACGGCGTGAAATGGGCCTTCAACCCGCAGGGCGCCTATCCGGCGATCCACGATGCGCCGAACGTGCCGGTCGAGACGGCGCTGGAGCCGATCGTCGAGCGCGGGCCGAAGCTGCATGAAGCCGGCGAAGCCGGTTACCGTTGAGGCAGGCCATGCGACTTCTCGTTCTTGGAACCGGCGGCATGGCCAACACCCATGCCGAGCATTTTGCCGCAATCGACGGCGTTGAACTCGTCGGCGCGGTCGATGTCGATCCCGCGCGGGCGAAAGCCTTTGCGGCGCAGCATGGCATCGCGCATGTCTTCACCTCGCTGGAGGAGGCCATCGCCTGGGGCGGCTTCGATGCGGCGACCAACGTGACGCCCGACCGGGCGCACCATTCGACCACGCTGGCGCTGCTGGCGGCGGGCAAGCATGTCCTGTGCGAAAAGCCGTTGGCGGAAAACTACGCCCGGGCTGACGAGATGGCGCGCGCGGCGGAAGCTTCCGGCCTCGTCACCATGGTGAACCTGACCTACCGCAATGTCGCGCCGCTGCAGAAGGCGCGCGAGATGGTGCTGGCCGGCGCGATCGGCCCGGTGCGCCATGTCGAGGCGTCCTATCTGCAAAGCTGGCTCGTCTCGAAGGCCTGGGGCGACTGGGCGACGGAGAGCCAGTGGCTCTGGCGGCTGTCCACGAAGCACGGCTCAAACGGCGTGCTCGGCGATGTCGGCATCCACATCCTCGACTTCGCCAGTTATGGCGTGGCGAGCGACGTGGAGCATGTCTTCGCGCGCCTGAAGGCCTTCGACAAGGCGCCGGACAACCGCATCGGCGAATATGATCTCGACGCCAATGACAGCTTCGCCATGACCGTCGACTTCGCCAATGGCGCGCTCGGCGTCATCCATTCCAGCCGCTGGGCGACCGGCCACCTCAACGAGCTGCGCCTTCGCATGCATGGCGCGCGCGGCGCGCTGGAGGTGATCCACTCGACCGAGGGATCGATCCTGCGCGGCTGCCTTGGGGCGGATGTGGAAACGGCCGTGTGGCGGGAGATCGACGCCGGCACGGTGCCGACCAACTATCAGCGCTTCGCCGCGGCCGTCGCCGCCCGCCAGACGATAGAGCCGGGCTTCCGCCACGCGGCCGAGCTTCAGAAGGTTCTCGACCTCGCCATCGAGACGGAGAAGGGGCGCTGCGAGCGGAAGGTCTGATCAGGCCGGGGCAGGACCCGTCGAGCCGCGAATGATGAAATCGACCGGCCAGACCTCCTGCAAGGTCTCCGGCGCTTCCCCTTGCAGCAGCCGCAGAACCATGTCGCCGATCCGCTCGCCCGCCGCGCGGATCGGCGAGCGCGTCGTGGTGAGCGCCGGCACGAGATTGTCGGGGCTGAGATAGGGGAAGACGTCGTCATGGGCGATGAGGGAGACGTCCGTGCCCACCGCAAGCCCGGCGATGCGGATCGCCCGCATCGCCCCGAGCGCCGACATCATCGAGCCGGCGATGACGGCCGTCGGCGGTGAGGGAAGGGTGAGGAAGGCCCGCATCAGTCGAAAACCCGTCTCGTCCGTGAACTCGCCGTGGCCGGCGAGTGCCGGCTCGACGGCAAGGCCATGGGCGGCAAGCGTCGCGCGATAGGCGGCATCGCGGTCGCGGGCATAGGTGCTCGCGATATCGCCGTTGATCAGGGCGATGCGGCGGTGGCCGAGGCCCGCCAGATGCCGCGTCGCGGTCTCGATTGCGCCGAAATTATCGATATCGAGAAAGGCGAACGGCTGCTGCGTCTCGCTGCGGCCGTGTACGATGAAGGGCAGGTCCAGCGCGCGCAGCAGGGCGATGCGTGCATCCGTGCAGGCGGGGGTGTGGACGATCACCGCATCCACGCGCTTGCTGGCGGCAAGGCGGCGGTAGGCGGTCTCCTCCTCGTCCTGCGTTTCCACGGTCGAGACGAGGATATCGATGCCGTCCTTCTGCAGGCGCGTCGAAAGGCCGCCCATGAACTCGCTGGAATGCGGGCCGAAGCGCCCACCGCCCTGAAAGACGATGCCGATGGCGCCGGCCCGGCCGGTGGCGAGCCGCTGGGCGCTGATATTCGGCCGGTAGCCGAGCCGCTCGGCGGCCTCCAGCACGCGCGCCCGCGTCTCGGGCTTCACCTCCGGATATCCGCTCATCGCCCGGCTGACCGTCGTCTGCGACAGGCCGATGCGTGCGGCGAATTCCTTGAGGTTCATGCTGTCGTCTCTGCTGCGGTCGACCGGACGCCATTTATGGACCCTTCGGCCCCGCGCAGCAAGCACCGCGAAGGCCGCACGCGAGCGTTCGGCGGGCGTTGCGATAGCGCTTGAAATCGGTAAATAGCACGTTAAAGTCTAAATATTAGCGATATGGTTGTGCTCGGGCGCGTTTTTGTCCGGTCTTGGCTTGTTGCAAATCTACGGGTCATGGGGCTGGCCCGCCCGCTTGCATCTGCCGGGAAGACCTTCCCGACGGTGCCTGCGGCCATTTCGGGGAGGGGGCATGCTGGTTGGCTCGATGCTGCCGGCGGCGGGTTCGTTTGCCCGCGCGGATTTGTGGCCGGAGGAACCTGCGTCGGAGGCAGGTCCGCGGTTTGTGCCGGTTGGGGCGGAACGCGGCGCAGCCGGGGATGGGCAGGGGCCGCCCATCGTCTACACCCGGTCCGAAACCGGTCGGCGCGGCTCGTATCTGCGTGTGCTGGAGCGCCTGTTCGGCGCGCGCCGCGCGGGGCGACGGCGTGATCTCCTCTTCTCCCGTGCGCCGGTGCTGTTCCTGATGGTGGAGGAGGCGTTCCTCCTTTATGTCATTGTCGGATTGCTGCGGGCGATGACCGGGCGGCGGACCGTAGGCCTGCTGGCCCGGCCCCGACCGCTCGCCGTTTCTCCCCGCTGGCGCCATGCCTTCAGGCGGGCCGTGCTGTGCCGGTTGAAGCGGTGGCGTTCCATCCGCACGCTCACCCTGCTGCCCTTCAGCGTCTTCCCGGCCTTCGCCTCCATTGCGGACGGCTGGATCTACGACTTCCAGCTCTGGGACATGACAGAGGAGGAGCGAAGGGCCATCGAGGTGCTGCGCGAGGAACGGCGCACCGGCGCGCGCCCGGTGGTAGCCGCGATCGGCACGCAGAGCCTGGAAAAAGGGATCGGCCTCTTCGCCGATGTCTATGCTCGTTCCGCCGCCTTGCGGTCGCGCTGCCAGTTCATTGCCTGCGGCCGCGTCGCGCCGGCGGCAGGAGAGCATGCGGCGGTTCTGGTCGAGGCCGGTGGCGTGCTGGTCGACCGCATGCTTTCCGATGCCGAACTGCTCGGCACCTATGCGGCGAGCGATGCGGTCTGGTGCCTCTATCCGCCGGTTGGCGATCATGCGTCCGGCATTCTCGGGCGGGCGGCGCAGCTCGGCATTCCCGTCGTCGTGCGGCAGGGTTCGCTCGCACACCGCCTGTGCGTCACCGAATGTCTCCCGCATATCGCCGCCAGCCCCGAGACGGTCGCTGCACGGCTTGCCGGTCCGCTGCCGCCGCGTGACGCCGAGCGCGGCCATCTGGCGGCGCTGCGTTTTGCGGAGGAGAGCGAGGTGGCGCTTCGCGCTGCTCTCGGCCTTGCCCCGGTGGATTGATGGAACCCCGCGAATACCCTTCCGTTTGGTTCTCGGGCGGAAAGTGTCGCTTACGACTGGTGATCGCTCCGCTCGACGCCGCAATGCAACAGCCACACGCAAGGACGATATCGGAGAAATGCCGGAATGCGAATGCGCTGACGATTCAGGGCCTCTGGCAGAATATATTTTGATCTGTCGGAGACAAAATTGGTCGGTGTTCTTTTCTCGCTGCCGGTTCACGAGCGTCCGGATATCGTCCGGGACCAATTGGAAAATATCCAGCATTTCTGCCCCGGCGCGAAGGTCTGCATCCATGTCTCCGGATTGGTGGCGCATGAAAGGCACCTGTTCGAGAGCGCTTGCGCCCTTCCTGATGTATTCGTGAATCCGAATTCCCGTGAGACCGGCCACAGCACCGGACTTCTGCATGCGCATATCAGTAATTTTGAGCATGCCCTTTCCTTAGGTGTGGAGTTCGACAAGGTTGTCCTGATCTCCTCGAACGAGATGTTCGTCCGGCGAGGAGCGATGGAGGTGATCGCCAACTTCGAAATTGGAGCGCAGACCGAAATATTCGACGCTGCCGGGGGCTGGCACCTGTTCAGGCAGGATATTGCCGAAGACGAACGAATGCGTGGCTTCCTCAAGAGGCTTGGCCTGCCGGTCTATTTTGGCGGTCAGGCGGAAGGGCGTAACCGCCCGATTGTTACCGTGGGGAATATGTCTTGACGCGTGCGGCGATGTCTTCGTCGAGGACGAAGCAATCGAGGAACTCCTGCCATGTTTCTGCAGACCTACGCGCGTCGCTGAGCATCTGCCTGAGTTCGTCAACGCCATCGTCTGTTAAAGCTGACGTACTCTCGTCGTCTCCGGTTACGACGCTGATTATATTGCCATAGGTCAGATTGTCATCATTGCTGATGATCTCCCGGAGGAGGTCGACGTCCTCATCGAGGATCTCGGCGACATAATCGACAGTGAAGACGAAGCGAACCGCTGCCATCAGGCCGCCTCGGCGCAGATAACTGCCGTCATCGGCTTCCAGTTCCATGGAAGCAGCTCCGCCAGGCGATTGATCTTGTGATCCTGAATGCGGTCCAGCACGTCAACCAGATAGGCCTGCGGATCAAGGCCATTCATCTTGGCGGTTTCGATAATTGTCATGGCCCGCGCCAAGGTTTCTGCTCCAGTGTCGGCACCCGCGAAGAGCCAGTTGCGCCTTCCAACGCCGATAGGACGCAACGCCCGTTCTGCTGCATTGTTATCGATTGCGACACGACCGTCTTCCAGGAACAGGCAGAACGAGGACCACCTGCTCAGGCCATACCGGAAAGCTCCCGCCAGATCGCTCTTGCCGGGGATGCGGGTAAGTTGCGCCTCGGCCCAGACACGCAAGGCTTCGACCTTTGCCTTGCTGTGCTTCTGGCGCGCGGCAAAACGGATATTGGCAGGCTTGCCTGCAACCTCACGCTCGATATCGTAAAGCGCGCCGATACGGTCGAGAGCCTCGCGGGCTATCTCGGACTTGTTTGAGGTCCATATATCATGGAAGTCGCGCCGCCAATGCGCCCAGCACGAAGCCTCGCGGAAGCGGCGTGTCCCGTCCGCTCCGGCCTCATACAACTTCGCATAACCTTTGTAGCCGTCGGCCTGAAGGATGCCGCTTGCTTGGCTGAGGTGACGTTGAACATGCTCTTGCTTCCAGTCGGGAGCAAAGTAATAGACCGCACCGGGCGGAGCTGTGCCCGCCCATGGGCGCTGGTCCCGGACATAGGTCCAGAGCCTGCCCTTCTTCACCCCTTTCCCCAGCCCCTTGTCTCGCACAGAACGATCAAGAACCCGGATCGGCGTGTCGTCGGCATGGAGAAGATCGCTGCTCATGATCGCGGCTTCGATCAACTCGATCAGCGGCAGGAGCACCCGCATGGCGCGGCCACACCAATCGACCAGCGTGCTGTCGGGGATATCAACGCCCATGCGGGCGAAGATTTCGTTCAGGCGATAGAGCGGCAGGTGGTCGTCAAACTTCGAGACCAGGATGTAGGCGAGCAGTCCTGCGCCCGCCATGCTGCCCGGTATCGGACGGCTGGGCGCGGGCAACTGCACCATCTTCTCGCAGCAACGGCAGGACTTCTTCAGCCGAGCAACCTCGATGACCTTCATCTGTGCGGCGATCATGTCGAGGATTTCGCTGACGTCTTCACCAACAAGCCGCAATTCGCCACCACAAGCGGGGCAGTGCGTTCCGGGGTCGAGTTCCCTGCGCTCGCGAGCAGCCTTGTCCGACACGCGCGGACGGCGTCGCATGGTCTTTTCCGGCTTGCTTGCCTCAGGAGGCCCAAGCTCCGTTTCCTTGACCTCGGCGAGCGGCTCGGCTCTGCTTTCCGAGGCGGCAATCATCAGGTCCTCCAGGGCCAGTTCCAACTGCTGGATTTCCCGTTCGATCTTTTCCGATGACTTGCCGAAGCCATGTTTCTTGAGCCTGGCGATGCGTAGCCGCAGGGATTGGATCAACTGATCATGCGCCTGCAAGGTCGCCGACATCTTCGCGTTCTTCGCCTCAAGCGACGCGATCATCGCCTTCAGGAAGGCCGGATCGTCGGGAAGATTTTGGCTAACATTCGACATGAACCTGACTACCACAGGTCAGGCTCAATATCCATAAAAACACGCAGATTCAGTGGGATAAAATCAACCAACACGGGCTGGAGGAGCGCCCCAGTCGGGTCGTCGCCAATCAATCCCTTCCCACAGCATCGCCAGTTGAGCAGACGTCAACCGGGCTGTCCCATCTGCTGCCGACGGCCAGGGAAACCGACCTTTCTGCAGAACCTTGTAATAGAGGCAGAACCCCTGGCCATCAAAATACAAAAGTTTCAAACGGTCGCCCCGCTTGCCCCGAAACGCAAAGACCGCGCCTCCCGTCGGCTTCTGGCGCAGCACATCCTGGGCAAGAGCTGCCAGCCCCTCGATCCCCTTGCGCATGTCCGTGACACCGCAGGCGAGATAAACACGAACACCTGTCCCAGGCCCGATCATGCCGCCTCGATTGCCCGGATCAGGCGCTTCAGTGCAACCACATCAAGATCGCCACTGAAGCGAAGGCTTCGCCCGCAGCGTAAGTGCAATTCCATCATCGCAGGCAAAGCCTGCATGCCATCAAAAGCCGGAGCCTCTTTGCTGCCCCCGAGAGGTGGCATGTCCAGCGGCAGAAACACCGTCGTCGATGGCGGCGCGAGCAAGCCTTTCTTCCGCAATTCACGCCGCCAGGTGTAAACCTGCTGCCGCGTCACCGAATGCCGGCGCGCAACCTCCGTCACCGACGCACCGTCGATGCCTACCGACAGCACGACCTCCAGCTTGCTCTCATCACTCCAACGTCGGCGACGTTCATCGCCGAGAATTTCCACGCGCATCGCAGACCTCGCCTAAAACACGTCGCTAACGACGTCGTTATAGACGGCTCATAAACGAGCCTGGACATTCCCGACAGGCGGTCGCAATCGGGCGGTTACGGAAGGGCAGTTTTTCAGCAAGGAGATATTCCAGCTTATTGCTGATCTTTACACACAGTTCTTCGGGATCGAGCCGTGCGGCTTCGAATCCGAGGAGGTTATTCCAGCAACTGTCGCCGCCCGGTTCTGTATGGTTGGCAAGACCGCCACCCTGCCGCTTACGCTATGTGACTACTGCACCATAACGACCATGTCGGAAGATCTCGTAGAGGCGGTCATTCGCGGAGAAGGGAGTCTCTTCGCCATGAGATATCCCAGAAATCTGCGTTCACCACATTTTGGCTCCTCCGTTCTCGGAAGCGTTTTTAGTGTGAAGCGTGTGCCGAGGACCGAGTGTGACTTGCGGACATTCATCCGGGGTCTCAAGAATGCCGAACGGTAGGGCTGCCGTTCTCGTGGTGGAACGGCAGGCTTCCTGCTTCGATCCACCAGCAAGTTCTTTGTTGCACAGGCTGGAGCAGTTGCCGTCCGGCCCGAGAATTCCGAACCTGACGTTCCTTCCTATTTCCTATCGCCGGAGCTTTTCATGAACCGTATCGTGCTTGCGCGTTATTCCGAACCGCTGGAGTGGATCAAGCTCATCCCGGACGATTTCGAGGTCGTCATCTACAACAAGGGTGACCGGATCCAATCCCCCGATGTCATTCGGCGTGCTTCCGTCATCATAGACCGGCCAAACGAGGGGCGGGAATCGGAAACCTATCTGCACCACATGCTCACCGAGCGGCGGGACGACGACGATTTCACCGTCTACGCGCAAGCCGCCCCCTTTGAGCACAGCCCCGACTTCATCGGCCTGTTGCACACCTGGCGCAACTGGGACGACCTGCAGCCCATGTCGTGGCAATGGATCGCGGAGAAGAAGGTGCCGCCGCCGCTTCTCCTGTCGGAATACGAGCGCGGTCTGTTCGGCCGTCCGCGCGTGCGCCTCGAACGTTTCTCGCTTCTGACCTGGGGGCCGATCGACTTTATCGACCAGGGGGCCTGGGGCATGGGCAACGTCTACCGCGCCATTCACGGTGGCCTGCCGGACGGCACGAACATCGCCAGCCACTTCCTGCACCTCGCCGGCCTCGGCGCCATGGCGGAAGAGGCCGCCCGGCATATGGTGGGCGTCTTCTCCTACGGCGCCATCTTCGCCGTGCGCAACCGGCGCGTCGCCGCGGTTCCGGCAGAGGCCATCGAGACCCTGCGCAACCTCTCCGTATCCGGGGTCGCCGTTTACGGCTACATCCTGGAGCGTCTGTGGCTTCATCTTTTTGGCGAAAAATTCGTCCTGCCGAAACTCCTGCCGCCGCCGCTTTGACACGGGGCAACCCGGCATCATTGATCGAGGTGCCTACATAACCCACGCAAACAATCCAGTGCAGGGCTGGATGCTGACCTTCGTCACCAACTACCCCAACTGGGATTAGCGCGAGAACCACACGCCCGGCACCATGCGAGAGAACTTCTCCCGGTGTAAGCAAGACGGTATTCGCCCTCGCGTTAGGATGGACCTGTGGTGTGCCCGTGACTAGTCCGCACTTTTGTGGCAGTCCAGAAAGAAGTTCATGGCGCGCCGTTACAGACAAAGATAAGAACTCCTATGTCATTGATATATACTTCTAATATCGACGGGGTACGTGTCTATGTTAACCTAAACGCCTGACATCGGCAGAGAGCGACCAAAGTCCAAACCGACGATAGCCAGATAACCTCTGGTTCCTCCTCGATACAATATTCCTGCATATCGCGGTTGTCGGGCCACTCCTCTTTCGCGGCGGCCTTGATTGCAGCTAGAATGTCAGGCGGCACATCGCCCATATCAGCAATACTCCATGAGGTCGTCGATCTTCGTGGCCTTGATGTAGCGGGCTGGATTCTCGTCAACGGCAAGCGCCTTGAAGTGCGCTTCGCCGCAGGCGATCTTCGCGGCTTCGTTGTCGCGCAGGTCGTCGGTGAACAGACTGCCTTTCGTCTCGACAACGAAATACAGGCGTTCCGCGCCGTCCACCTGCACCAGCACCGCCCAATCGGGATTGTAAGTGCCGAGGGGCGTGGGGACTTTGAACCAACCCGGCAGCTTGGCGTAAACCTTCACCGCCTCGTTCTTTTCAAGCTGCTCGGCGAAGGTGCGCTCGACACCGCCGGAGTCGTAGATGACATGCTCGAACACGGATTTCTGCGTATCCTGAAGCATGTTCTTCAGATAGCCGGTCAACTCCTCCTGCTCGAATAGCTCCTGCGCGTAGAAATGATCGTCGCCGATCCGCTGGTATTTGATGCCGTCCACGAGCGCGAGGCGCTTGGTGCGGTTGATGGTTTCCGCCGCCAGTTCGATGAAAGCTTGGGGGTTGCGCTTGAAATCGCCAAGCCTGCCGCTCTCGGTCAGGATGGTGACAAGGCTGCGGCGCGTAAGCTGGGTGCGGTCCTGAAGATCGGTCAGCACGTCGGGGAGAACAATATCGCCTTCCTCGATGGTCACGGGGCCAGAAGTCGAGGTTTCGGTAGCGATCACGCCGCCTTGGCCAATAGCAAGGTCGGCCTTGCGGATGACGGCCTTCGCCTTGGTGATCGGCGGCGCATTGGAAATAGCCTTGGTGCAATCCTCGATCAGCTTGGCGTTGTCGAAGTGAACGCGATAGGTCGTCCGGTGCTTGATGCGATCCCATAGCGCCTGAAACTCGGCGCTATGCAAGACTTCCTTGCGCACGCGCACGGCTTTGCGGTCGTCGGCGTTTTTGATGTCGAGCTTACCGGCGATTTTACGTAGGACTTCCTTGATCTGCGGAAGGTGTGCGGCATGCTCATCGGGGAGCGTAAGCGTCCCCTCTTTCAGCGCCGTGCGCAGCTTGTCCTGCACCTTGCCCTTGGCGTCGATGAAGTCGGCGTTTTTGAGATACTCGTGGATCGCGGCGGATTCCTCAAATCCTAGCATGGCGAGGGTGCCGTCCTCTTGCTGGACGGAGATAGCCGCGAACTGGTGTTTCTCGACGATGCCGAAACGGATGCCGGTATCAGCCTCGATCTCTTTCTGTAGGTTTTCGGCGAAGGCTTCGTAGCTCTCGGTGGCGATTACGGTCAGCGTGTTGATCTCGAAACCGCGCAGCCGTTCGCCCTGCTGGTTGACGCTGAGGCGCAGGCCGCGCCCGATGGTCTGGCGGCGTTCGCGCTCGGTGCCGATTTCGCGCAGCGCGCAAATCTGGAACACGTTGGGATTGTCCCAACCCTCTTTCAGCGCGGAGTGGGAGAAGATGAACTTGAGCTTCGTGTCGAAGCTGAGCAACTTCTCCTTGTCCTTCATGATGAGGTTATAGGCGCGTTCGGCGCTGTCACGGTTGGCCTGATTATTCTCGGCGGTGTCGGTCCATCGCTTGTTCTTGTCGATGGAGAAATAGCCATCGTGCACTTCTCCGGCGTCGGTTTCGAGGTCCACGTCCCTGAACAGGCTGGCATATTCGGGGAGCTTGGCGGCGCGGCGATACTCTTCCTCGAAGATTGCCGCATATTTGCCTTTCACCGTGTTTCCATCCTCGTCGTAGGAACGGTAGTGCTCCACGGCGTCGATGAAAAACAGGCTAAGCACCTTGATGCCGAGCGGCGCAAGACGGCGTTCTTTCTCAAGATGCTCGGTAATGGTGCGGCGGATCATGAGCCGCCTGACGGCGTCGGCGTCCACGTCGCCGATGGCTTGCCCCACGGCGAGGAAGGATTCCGACCCGGCGGTTTTCACTTCGAGCAGAGAATCTTTGCCCGCGACCCGGATTTCGCCAATGCGGCAATCCTTGTAGACGGCGCGGCCCGTCGTATCCTCCAAGTCGTCACCATCTTGCACGGTGACTTCCTTGCGGCGAACCTGTCCACCCCGCTGCACGTCGATCTCGACCTTGGCGATAACGGCACCGCCCTTGTTGCTGGCGGAAAGGAAACGCAGATAGCCTTTGTTATGCCCACCCTCGATTTCGAGCGAGGCCACTTCGATCTGCTTAACCAGCTTGCGCTCATAGGCATCCACGGCATCCAGCCGGTATACCATGTGGTGCTTGTCAACATGGGTTGCGGAATAGCGCAATGTACAAAGCGGATTCATGGCGTCGAGCGCTTGTTTGCCTTGCCCTTTCAGGCCGCCGTCCACGGTTTGCGGCTCGTCCACGATAATGACGGGGCGCGTGGCGCGGATCAGGTCGATAGGCGCTTCGCCGCCAGTTTTTTCGCTGTCCTTGTAGAGGTTGTTCACGTCCTTCTTGTTGATTGCGCCCACGGTCACGACCATAATCTGGATGGTCGGGCTGGTAGCGAAATTGCGCACCTGCCCCAGCTTCGACGAGTCGTAGAGGAAATAATCGAAGGGTTGGCCGGAATAGAGGCCCTTGAAATGGTCCTCGGTAATCTGGAGGGTCTTGTAGACGCCCTCCTTGATGGCGACGGACGGCACCACGATCACGAATTTGGTGAAACCGAAGCGTTTGTTCAGCTCGAAGATGGTGCGCAGATAGACATAGGTTTTGCCGGTGCCCGTCTCCATTTCCACGGTGAAGTCGCCAGAGGCGAGGCCGGTTGACGGCGGCAGGCCGTTGCGAAGCTGAATCTCATTGAGGTTGGAGATGATTTCATCGTCCAACAGGGTCAGGCGGTTGCCGATGCCGAGCGCGTTTTCGACAAGGCCAAGCTCCTGCTGCGCGCCGCCGCCTGCTTGGCGGGTGACGGTAAACTCGGTGCGGTTGATCTCCTGCCCGCGAAACAGGTCGCAGACGGATTCGATGGCGGTGTGCTGATAGTCGAGGTTCGGCTCGAAATGCAGTTTCATGCCCGCACCTCCGCGATCAAAGCCATGCGCTCGTCGTGGCGCGCGCGGTCTTGATCCTCGTCGGCAGGCACGGATACCAGCCTCGTGATATAGGATGCGGGAAGACCGTGTTCCCGCGCGCCCGCGATGACCAAGGCGCGATACCATGTATAGGGGCGAAGCGCGGGATCGGTATCGGTCGCTCTATATGCCTTGGCTGGTATCGGACTGCCGCCGCAAAGAACCTCGATCTCGATTTCTTCGTAGCCGACGCCCAAGCCTTCGGCGCGGTCAAGCGCGCGTTTGTCGTGCGCCGCGATCTCATAGAGTACGCCAAGCACGGAATCACCGGCGGCGCTGGCGGCAATATCGCACTTGCCCGACCCGTCCCGACTGCGCTTGTGCCAGCGCAATTCATAGCCGGACAGTTCAGCGATGCCGATTGCGGGCGCGGAAGGGCACCGCTCCCGCAAGCGCGCGGCGGGCATGTTGGAGCCGTAGGCGAAGGTGACGAAACTTTCCGTGCTCATCACAGGCTCCTCACGTCGAGGATGCCGTTCTGATTGAGGATTGCCGCCATGTTGGCTTTGGCTACGTCATCGGCAAAGCCGGAATCCTTGAACACGACACGGGTGTCAACGGCGGGCGCGAGTTCCTTCCACCATGCGACGATGCCATTGGCGACGGCTTCAACCGTGTCGGTAGTAAGACCATCGGCAAGGCAAGCGAACAGTGCTCCGCCGCCGATGGAATGGACGGCCTTCCCGGCAACGTCCTTCTTCTCGATGGGAACGCACAGGTCGAGGCCCAGCTTGAGCAACAGCTCATAGAGCACATCCTGTTCGGTGCGGCCCGCTACAAGATGCTCGGCATTGGCGAGCAAGGTGCCTTCCAGGTCGGTCGGTTCGGGTTCCCACGCGCGAATGTTGGACGACGCGAGCTTAAAAACGCGAAAGCCAACATCGCCCGTGAACATGGGAGACTGGGCCTTGATGCGTTCTCCCGCCGCCTTAATACGCGCTTTGGTGACTTCAAAGATCGTAGGGAATTTTTTGTTGTCCTCAACAGGTTCTGGCAACTGGACGAGGATGAACCGCCGATTTCCGCCTGTATCCTTGTTCAACTCCATGACGGCATGGCCGGTAGTGCCACTGCCAGCGAAGAAGTCTAAAACTATAGCGTCGGGGTCATTCCCGGTTGCGGCGAGCAGACTATCATAGACGGCCCAAAGACTCTTAGGAAATGTGAACGGTGAACCCGGGACGAGGTCGCCGACTAGCCCTGTCCCGTTATCGTTGGCGTCATACCTCTTATCGTTCCACACAGTGCGGTAGAGGCCAAAGGTTTTTCCGAGTTCGATCTCATATCCGTAGCTGGTTTGCTTGGCGCGCAGCATGGAAGCAATCGCCTCAACCGATTGCCGTGCATAACGCCATTTGCGCTCCACCCCAGCCTTGTCGATTGGGTAAACGTAGGAAATACCTTCGACCACCTCAGTCTGGCGAGGGTGAAATTCATCTGGGCAGACGTCACCGAATCCGATGATTGTCCCATCCTTGACGAGAATGGGGTAAAAACAGTTTTTCGCGTCAGATCGTTCTGACTCTGACCCCCAATTTCGGAGGTGAGACCAGTCAACATTCTCATCCTCAATTTTACGATCACAAATTGCCTTGGTTCCAGCCGGATATACAAAATAGGCATACTCATGAACGTAGGAGAAGTTCTTGCCTTGAACACCTCGTGGATTGTGGATGACAGGAACGCAGACGTGATCGAAGTTCCCCTCTTCAAACACTTCGCGCAGAACGACGCCAAGTTGACTTACCTCATTGTCGTCTATCGTCACGATGAGGACGCCATCTGGCGCAAGCAGGTTCCGCGCGAGCTTCAAGCGCGGGTAGATCATAGATAGCCAGTTGGTATGAAATCGCCCGCCTGATTCTGGATTGCTTTGAAGCTTATTTCCGCCTTTGATCTGACCCGTCACCTCTAAATACGCTTGAACTCCGTCTTGATAATCATTCGGATAAATTAGGTTTCGTCCCGTATTGTAAGGCGGGTCTATATAGATGGCTTTGATTTTTCGATTGTAGCTCTTCTGCAAGAGTTTTAGAACTTCAAGATTGTCCCCTTCGATGAGAAGGTTATTAGAGTCTTGCCAATCGACACTTTCATCGGGGCACGGCAAAAGTGTTCCTGTAGATGGTGTCAAGGCAATTTGACGGGCTTGGCGTTTTCCATACCAAGACAGCCCGTACTTTTCGTCGGCGGTCGATAATGTCGCATCGCCGACGAGTTGCTTGAGAAGCTCAATATCAACAGCATACCCGCCGTCACCATCCTCCACGAGCAACGCTGGAAAAATCTCCCGTAAGCTGGCGATGTTCTGTTCGATTAGGTTCTGGCTTTGAGCGAGTGCATCGCCCTTTTTGATTTTTTCCATCTGGGCACAACTTTCAGTCACTATATTTTTCCAATTCTCACAGTCAGATAGCGCGCAATTAGCGGGAGCATACGGTTCAAGTTACCAGATGTTGCGCCCCCAGTTACCTGCTTACCCCCGGCGCTCTTTGGCAGGTAGGTTTGCCACTTCTTGGGAGAAAACGGGCCTTCGTCACGGGCATGTTTGGTGACGAATGAGCCGAGCTTGGAAGCGGTGGAGACGTCGCTCGAGAAAGAATAGCTATCTGGATCGACCTTAGTAAAGTGATACATGACGTCCGGAGCACCAAGCAAAAACTGCCGAAGCCCGAAAAACGCTTGTCGAATATGACCACTCAGGTTCGACTTGCCATTAGCTCGTGCCAGCACCTCCTTTGCAGCCGGGCTGGTGTGTTTCGAGAGCCAGCCCAGAAACGCATCGTAGTCGCCCAGGCGTGCGGGTCGCAGAATCCCTCTGGGGAGGCGATCTTCTTCATCGGTGAACATCTCTCGGGGGATCTTTTTTGAGAGTTCCTTGGCTTTGACCTCATTCGCAGCAATGTAGGCATCCAGCTGAGCGATACTGCACGGGCTGAATTTTTGCGAGTAATCCTGAACAGCGGCGTCCATCGCTCGCTTTCGTTCATCATCACTTTCAAACCAAAGAATTTCCGCGGCGCTCCCAGATAAGGCGCGGGTGCTGAGGTTGGCGCTGCCGACGAGATAGCCGTTTTGACCGCTGTAGATTTTTGCATGGGCAGTGGGGCTGATGAGCAGCGAGACTTCTCCACATGTTTGCTTGTGCCTTTGGATGAATGCTCGGAGCGCGAGAGGGTCGAGCGAACCCACTGCCCAGTCTGCAACTGATTGAGTGTTGAGTCGCATCAACAGGCGGAGGCGCTTGGCCTTGATATTCAAAACATCCAAGGCGCCGCTTGTGTAGAATGCCGTGGCCAAGGTCACGTCATCGCCACTGATGCTGGCGATGTCGGAGACGAGCGGTCCTACAATCGCTCTTGGACCTTGGTTCTTCGCCACTACAGCCATTTCGCAATTCCAGTGAGATCGGCCACGCGGCGCTGAATTTCGAGGTTGAGGTCCACGCGGCGGCTAAGCTGCTTCTCGCGCTTGGCCTTGGCGCGCAGACCTTCGATTTCTTTGGTAAGCCGCACATGCGCGTCGAGCGCGGCGCGGCGGCGGTCGATGGCTTCCTGATCGTCGGTCGGAGCAAACGCGCCCGTCAGGCGGGCGGCGTTGACGGCTTCGATCCGTGCAATCCATCCCGCATAGAGGCCGAACAGGTCGGTGCGCGGCTGTTGTGCCAGCGCGAGGCTTTTCAGGAACGCGACCTGCACGGAAT
Source organism: Shinella zoogloeoides (assembly GCF_022682305.1). NCBI lineage: Bacteria > Pseudomonadati > Pseudomonadota > Alphaproteobacteria > Hyphomicrobiales > Rhizobiaceae > Shinella > Shinella zoogloeoides. The sequence continues at coordinate 2,671,445 of NZ_CP093528.1, read as the reverse complement.
CCACGGCGTCGGCCCGCAAACCGCTTGCCATGATAACCTGCTCGATCACGATGCGGCCTGCCTCGTTCTGCGCGTGGCGCTTGTGCGCTGCCGACACGGCAAGGCCGCTCTCGTCGGTGGTGGCAAGCAGTACCGGATAGGGAATGGCGCGGTGGATCAGCTCGATCAGCCGCGACGCCTTCGCACCGGCACGGAAAGCGCAGCCGACAACGGCAATCTCAAGATATTCGCGGGTATCGTCGGAAAATGCCGGAACGCCGATGGTGGCGGGCTTGCAGGCGGCGAACCACTGCAATTCGTCGATCCCGTCCTGAATGGCGCGTTTGTCGGCGGCCGTCGGCGCGCCTTGCTCGATCAGCAGTTTTTTGGGGACGCGGGAATCGACACGCGCGCCGGGCGGAAGTCCCAGCGCGTTGACAATGGCGAGGAAGTCCGCACCCGCCATCATGTGGCCTCCGTTTCGGGCAGGATGACAAGAAAGGCGACAACCTCGAAGTCGTTGATACCGGCAAACTCGCCTTTCAGGGCGTGAGTACCGCCGGGGCTAAATAGGCTGGCGACGGCGCGTTCCTCGCTCTTGCCAGCGATGGAGGCGACGGCGCGTGCAAGAAGCGCCTGATAATCCTCCATGTCGCGCCCGTATCTGGTGGCTTTGTCGAAGCGCGTGCAGGCTTCGGCATCGGGCAGGTCGCGCCCGATGGCGGCCTTCTTGAGCCGGTCGAGCACCTGTTTCGCCTGCGTATAGGGAAGCACCTCGCCTTCGTCGCCGACATGGACGACGAAATTGGGACTCAGCGGGTAGCCGGGTTCGGCGGCGCGTTCCGCCGCCTCGCCAACGGCGCGCAGGCAGAAAATGGCACCGGACGGCAGATCATTTTCTGGGGCGGATGCATCTGGCGCAGGCACCACGGCATAAGTGCCGGGCGGCAGGGTTTCCAGCCGCTCGCGGTGCTCGCGCATATATCCGGCAAGGTCGATGCGGAAATCGTTGAGTGTAAGATCGGCGATGGAAACGCCGCTGGACAAATCCTCAAGGTCGATCACCGTGTCCTGCAATTTTTGCAGTTGGGCGCGGCGATATTCGAGATCGTTCATCTGGTTTCCGGCCTGAAACTCGATGACGTTTTCCTCGCCGGTCGCGGACACGTCGAGCAGCACCATGCGCCCGCTGACGCGGGATTCGAGGTCGAGATATTCGTCCAGCTCCATGTTGGGCCAGAAATTGACCAACTGGATGCGGGTGTTGGTTGAGCCAATGCGGTCGATGCGCCCGAACCGCTGGATGATCCGCACGGGGTTCCAGTGAATATCGTAATTGGTAAGGAAGTCGCAGTCCTGAAGGTTTTGCCCTTCGGAAATGCAGTCGGTGGCAATCAGCAGGTCGATCTGGCCTTCGGCGCTCATTTCATCCGGGCGCTCTTTCGAGCGTGGAGAAAAGGCCGAGAGGATCGAACTCATGTCGCCACGCAGCCCGCGCAGGCTTGTCTTGTTCGCGCCCGTGCCGGATACAACGGCGGTTTCAAGCCCAAGCTCGTCCTTCGCCCAGCTCGCAAGCTGCGCGTAGAGATAATCCGCCGTATCGGCAAAAGCGGTGAACAACAGGATTTTGCGGTTCCCGGCGTTGATCGGGGCTGCGGCCTTGCGAGCGATCACGTCTTTCAATGCCGCCAGCTTGGCGTCGCGTTCCGGCGTGACGGCCTGCGCGGCGGACAGTAGCGTGGCAAGGCGATTGCGGTCCTCGATCAAATCCTGCCGCCAGCGAACGCGGTCAACGTCGTGGAGCAAGACCTTGACCTTGCGCCCTATCAGCAGAGCCTCAAAAGCAGGATCGTCTATATCGACATCGTCGATGGAAACCTCGTCCACGCTTTCATCGTGGGCATCGATCTTCGCCAAGAGCGCGTTCACATCGGCAAGCTGGCGCTTGATGGTGAGCGCGAAGGACGCGACCGAGCTTTCCATGCGCTTGAGAATATTGACGCGCAGCAGGTGGATGAGGCTTTCTTCGCGGTCCACCTGCCGGAAAAAGCTCTCACCGCCCCTGATCTTGGTGCTGTATTTCTCGTCATAGACGGCCTGCTTGTGCGGCAGGACGTAGCGCAGCGGCGCATAGGCCGCGAGCGTGAGCCGTCTGATTTCGTTGTTGATCTCGCGGATAGGCCGGAACTCTCCGGCAAGGTCCACGTCGGCCTTGATGTTGACGGGCGGCAGGCGCTCCGGGAACTGGCCGGTTTCTTCGGTGCCGTAATAGCGTTGCACGTGCTTGCGGGAGCGGGCGATGGTCAGCAGGTCCAGCAGCTTGAAATAGTCGAAGCCGAGCATGTCCATCAGCCGTGCCGGGCGGCGCTCGGCCTCGGGCAGGTCTAACCAGCGGTTGAACTGTGTCTGCGCCTTGCGGATGGTGGCCTCGATGCTCTGGATGCCATGGCCCATGAGGGCGAGGTCGTTGCCTTCGGTCATGAAAGCGATCTGGTTCTTGAGGTCGGCAAGGCGATTGTTGACCGGCGTGGCCGACAACATGAGCACCTTGGTTTTGACGCCTGCCTTGATGATGCGCTTCATCAAATGGTCGTAACGGGTATCGCGGTCTTTATGGGTCGCCTTGTTGCGGAAGTTGTGGGACTCGTCGATCACGACAAGGTCGTAGTTGCCCCAATTCACATGGCTGAGGTCGATGTCGCCGGACATGCCGCCGTCGCGCGACAGGTCAGTGTGATTGAGCACGTCATAATTGAAGCGGTCGGACGCAAGGGTATTGCGGCGGTCGTTGGCCTTATAGAGCGTCCAGTTGTCGCGCAGGCGCTTGGGGCAGAGAACAAGAACGCGGTCGTTGCGCAGCTCATAATATTTGATGACGGCAAGGGCCTCAAAGGTTTTGCCAAGGCCGACGCTGTCGGCGATAATGCAACCGCCGATGCGTTCCAGCTTGTCGATGGCACCGACAACGCCGTCACGCTGGAACTTGAAAAGCTTGTTCCAGACGGTGGTGTTACGAATGCCGGTGGCGGATTTGATGATCCGCTCCTCGTCAAGCTCGTCGCCGATGTCACGAAACAGCTCGTAGAGCACCTTGAAATAAAGGAGCGACGGCGGGCGATGGCTCGCCGCATCATCGAGATTAGCGGCAAGTGTACTCGCCCCCGGCTTTACGCTGCCCCAGCTCGACTGAAACCAGTCAGCAAAAGCCGCCGCCTCCGCATCCGTATCGGAAAACTGGACTAAGCCGAGCCGGTCGCCCGGCGTCACGCCCAGCCCTTCGGTTGTGAACGGGCATGTGCCCGTCAGGACGTGGCGATTGTCGTCGTTGGAAATGACAATCATGGATTGGGGCGGCGTAGCCGGGGCGTGACGAACCTCGGCGTGCTTGTCCAGCCATTCACCGGCAATTTTGGCGAGCCAGCGACTTTGCAGCTTGCCGCGCGCGGTAATGTCCCCTGGTCCGCCGTAAAGGGAACCCGTAATGGAAGTGTCGGAGCCAAGCAGGATACGGCACCGTCCAGCCTTCTTGAGCTGGTCATGCGTTTCGGCGAACGCATAAAGTGAGAAATCGGGTGACATGAGATCAACCGCTGAGCCGGGAGACAGCCACGACTGAAGGCGGTCAAGAACTCGCTCGTTCCCCGAATTGCGGAGAAGTTTCATGCCTTACCCTTTGGTTGCGTGTTGTCCACCTGAGGATGGGAAAAGGCCCCGCCCATCAACCGGTCGTATTCTTCGATGCTGATAACCACGACCACCGGACGATTGTGTTTTTCAATCAGCACAGGTTCGTGACGAGCGAGATCAATGAGATGACCAAAGGCGTTCTTCGCCTCGGCTGCGGATAGGCTTTTCATCATTCTCCCCTCAGGCTGGGTCATATTGGCCAAATTGGCTGATTTTCGCAACCGGATTGTCGCGGATGTCCAGAGGGGCGCGATAGCTCCTCGGTCATGGGGGCAAGGGGAGCAGGAACGCTCCCCTTGCCCCGCTGGAGACGGCTGGGTTCCAAGGGGCAGACACGCCCAATGGTCGATGGGGCCGGGGGAGTGCCGAGGGCTCCCTGCGTCGTGGTTCAGCGACGAATAACCCGTTCTATAGTGCCAGCCCGTGCTTTCTGCCGAAGCTCCAGTCAACACCACCATCGGCTCACGCCACGCCAGATATGTGCTGGCCGATATACGGAACGATAACAACCCCTATGACAAGCGGATTGACCTTCCTGTCGACCTGAAGGCCGACCTGCGGGCCGCTGGTTGGAACAACTACGGCGTCGTCTGCTTTACCCATCTGGACGACGATCACTGTTGCGGGGCGGGCGATTTCTTCTGGCTCGACCACGCCGCGAAATACCAGAGCGAAGGCCGTATCAAGATCAAGGAATTGTGGGTTCCCTCCGCCGCCATCCTGGACGATAGCTGCGAGGACGGCACCCGGATCGTCAGGCAAGAAGCACGCCACCGGCTGCGGCAGGGCTACGGCATCCGTGTCTTCTCCCGCCCGAAGAAGTTGGCCGACTGGTTGGCAAAGCAGGGTCTGTCGCTGGAGTCGCGGGCGCACCTCATCACCGACGCGGGCCAGTACGTTCCCGGTTTCTCCAAGACCGGGCACATCCCTGCGCTCCGCCCGGAATGTTCGGATCGCAAGGTCTCTGCTTCATCGCCGGCGTTCCCGTCACCGAATCGAATGCCAGACGGCCATCAAGGCCCGTCGTAGCTCTAATCAGAGGGCTGTCAGTTCGCATCGCAGATGCACAGGTGTGATTGCAACATTTTGAATCTTTTGGAAACGAATCGAAACAGCGGCGATGCTGCCGACCGAGGTGCTGAGCGCCAACCGCGTTGTGTGCATTGGCATCGACAGTAACGAAACGGCATATGCATAGAATTTTAGACGTTTTCGTAACACGCTTTCCACGGGTGCGCCGTATCGGGAGGTTACCGCAACACTTCTCCGTCGATTGATGCGGTCATGGCGGTTCTGTGTTTGCGGCCGACGGCTTTCCGCGCCAGCATGATGGAGGGAGACTGGCGATGAACAAGCGGGACGAGACGCGAAAGGCGCGCGCGATCGTCGCGGCATCATGCACCGCGCTCGGTCCGCTGCCGGCTGCACGTGTGCTACGCGACCATCTTGCGACAATCACCGGCTGGCGAAACCAGGGGGCGAGCTGGGACCAGATCGCCATGATTCTCAGCGATGCCGGCTGGCGCTCGAAGTCAGGCGGCATCGTCAGTGCGCAGGTGGTCAGAGCGATGGTCTCCCGGATACAACGATCACAGCAGGCACGACCACCGGCGCCTGTCGCAACCGTTACGCCGGTCGGACCCGACAGGACCCGGCATTCCGCTCCAGCCAACATGCAAGCAGACCGACTAGCGCTCACCGATGTTGCCGAGCGCATCCGACGCGCAGCCGACATCAGGTCCGGGAAGGACAAAGATTGATGCCGCAAGAGCAGAGCCAACAAGAAATCACATCCGAAGAGGACCTTATAGCGGCTCTGACGGAGAAGGCATTCATCGCCGATATCAGGAGCGCCTATCGGGAGCTTCTGACACTGCAGGGGCAGACGATCGGCTCGAAGGATTTTAGCACCGCATTGACGGCGGTTGCCGGCGACCTAATGGCGACGGCCACGATTTACCGCCTGGATCGGGCGGAGGAGGTTCTGGTTCCCAGAGTGTCGGTAATATCGGGGCAGTTGGCGGAGCTTTCAAACTATTCAATCCGCTTCATCGAGCGCTGGTTACGGCGTCTGGCGGAACTCGAGGCGGCATCGATCGAGGCGCTTCTCGGCGGCTTCCCGTTTGCCGAGACACAATACACTCCCGTTGAGGTCGATGTGAGCAGAAGAGCTGCCACGATCCCTGCCGGACGATCCGTCTTTGTTCCCGCCGATGACCGGCAAGCGCGTCAGGACCTGAAACATGTCCTGAATGAGAGCCCGACCGGCCTCGTCAAGCCCGCGATCCTGCCGAGCTTTATCGAGATGGTCTGCATGAAAGCGGACAGGGAAGCGCTGGCGGGCATGGTGTCGGATATGATCCGTCATCTGACGGCGCTGCCGGGCAGGGACGGCTTGATACCGCATCTGGTTCGATACTGGTTTCCGGTCCTGGGCGACATCTTCGCGGAGCTCCTCCCGGAAAAATTTGCTGTCCTCGGGAACGAGATGGAAGGCCATAGCGATCGAGCATTCCATATTTTCCTTGAGTTCCTGGCGGAGGAGGCTTCGTCGCTCTTCCGGGTAGTCCTGGTTGAGCCAGGAACAGTCACTGCCGCCAGCCGCCTGGCGGCCGGGATTATCGAGCCGATCCTGAAGGCGGGCGACCTTGGCGAGCGGCAGGCAGGATTGCGGCTCGTGGCGGCCAGGAACCCGCCCGGATTCAAGGAGGCCTTGCAGACGATCGTCGAGCGGATCGAACAGCAATACGACAAGGATATCAATCCGACGGGAATGGGCCGGCGCACGACCCGATCCTATGTAGCTCCCGCGACATGGACGCTGATCAACGATGTGCTCAATCGGATATGGCCTGCGGAAAACGGATCGCCGCGGAAGGCCACGAGGGCGCTGATATACTCCATCGTCGAAGCGACCCATACGCGGGGCGAACTCGAATTTGAGCTTTTTGGGTCGCCCGCGGAAAAACTCCATGCCGAGCGTAACACCGGCATCGGGAATATCGGCATCAACCAAAAGGGTGTCCGGCCAGAGCAGTTGCTTGTTCACGAACATATAAGGATGGCCGTTTCCTACCGTAGCACCAGATATCAGTTGAATTGCGCGCTGGCGTTTCTGGAGGCCGCGCTTCGCGAAGTTCGTCGCCAGTCGAACGTGAACGATCCAGAATCCCTGCGCCTGGAAGCGACGATCAGGGTCATCCATCTCTGGCGGGAAGAGATGGACTGGCGATTGCTGCACGGCGCCTATGAGAAAGAGCAGTGGCGTACGTCTTCGATAACCTTCCCGCGGTTTCCGCAGATGAAACCCACGCTACCGATCGAAGAGCGCGTGGAAAAGATTGCCGCGGCTGCGCAGCCGCTTATCGACGAAATGCTGGAAAGCATAAGCAGGAAGCCGCCGGCAAGGGGTAGTTACGCCGGTGGAAAAAGCCGCAGACAGCGGCATGAAACGATGTGGGCGACCCCGATTCTGAAATTCATGGAGTCGCCCCCCCGGTTTCCGGAATGAGCCACGCCACGCTGGTCTTGTGCAATCATGCACTGGAGATCAGCAATGCAGACCAAACATCCAGCACACGACAACGCCGGGCTGCCGCCGCTCAGGATTCTTAGCCTGTGCAGCGGCATCGGCGGGGACGTTGCCGCGCTCGACCATGCCGGCATTCCTCATGAGGTCGCGGCCGTGGCCGAAATCGACCCCATCGCCTCAGCCGTCCTTTCCCGTAAATTCCCAACCGTGCCGAACCTCGGCGATCTTACCCTTGCAAACTGGAGCAATCATCATGAAACCATCGACATCCTCATCGCGGGCATCCCGTGCCAGCCGTATTCGGTCGCGGGGCGCCAGCGCGGCGTCGAAGACCGGCGTGACGTCACATCCGACATCGTCAGGATCGTCGCAGACGTGCGCCCCCGCTACGTCCTCTTCGAGAACGTCGCGCAGTACGAAACCCTCCACGGCGGCAAGGCGTTCAACGAATTGCGTAGCGGACTTGTCGGCTCCGGGTACACGGTTGACCATCTCGTCATCGATGCCGCGCAAGTCCTGCCACAGCGTCGAAAGCGGCTGTTCATTCTCGGACGTCGCGGAGATGCCGTCGGATCGCCTTCTGAAATACTCGCTGACGCCGCGTGCGGCGGCCGGGGTGCTGAGGCGTGCGGAACGGCACGGCTACCGTCTGCCGATGCCGCTTCTGGAAGCGCTTCTGTCCTGCATCCGCCGCGGCTCGGCACATTGATGGCGAGCGGGGCGGGCATGAACCGGCCGGGCATGCGCGGTCACGAGCTGGACTTTCTCGTCGTGCAGGAGTTTGCAGGGCTGGGGCTGGTCGTGCGCCGTCCGACACCACTGGAAGCGTTGCGGGCTCAGGGGTTTCCCGACGACTGGTTCGACGGGGTCTCGGTTGCCGGCAAAGCTCTGACCGATCTCCAGAAATACAAGCTGGTCGGCAATTCCTGGCCTGTGCCGGTGACGGCGGCGATCCTTGCTGGCATCTACCGTAATTTGTTTGCGGGGCGGCTGGCGCAAGCGGCCTGACGGGTGATCGTTCACGGCGCAATATGAGCAACGGCCGGCGGGAAACCGCCGGCTGTTTTCGATTCCGACGGCACTCCGTCGAAATACCGTAAGTCGCCCCAGGGGTTTGTCCTGCCGGATGTGGCGGAATGCTCCTGTGCTCCAACACAGGAGGTATCCATGAGCCAGAAACCAAACCGAACCTCGACCGCAACGGCAACCGCGGCTCGACCATCGCAACCGCTTGTCACCTTCATCGGGTCGGACAAAGGCGGCGTCGGAAAATCCTTTATTACAACCGTTCTCGCCGATCTGATGGAGGTGGATGCGATCGCGGCGACGATCGTGCAGATCGACGACCAGAACCGGTTGCCCGCGCTATATCCGGGGCGGGTCACGACAGTGCTTCCGGCCAGCATGGACGATCTGCGGCGTGATCCAACAGCCATCGTCGCCGCGTTCGATCCGTTCTATTCGGCGTTCGAGACGGCGTTGATTTCCAGAGTGCCTATGATCGTCGATATCGGCGGCCCGCAGCAGACGGTGATTGAGGAATATCTGGCGCTGGTCGATCTCGACGCGGACCTGATCGAGGCGGGTGTGTGTGCCCGCTGGCTGATCCCGACGACGGCGGAACCGGAAGCGATGCGGGGCGCTGTTCGTACCGCGCATGCGATCGGACGCATCCTACCCTCGGTGACGCGCCATATTGTTCTCAACCGGAGGGACGGGCCGTTCCGCTTCTATCCGAACTCGCCCGCCGATCTGCTCTGGAAGGGCGGGCTTGAACCGCTCTGCCTCGAACTCGGTGCAATCGATATCCCGGCGATCGCGCCGGGATCGTGGCAGCCGTTCGAGGCGGCCGGCAAGCGACCGATCGATGTCGTGGCGGCAGAAATTGATGACATCCGCGCCTGGACCGGGCGTAGCCGCCCGGCGGCGAAGGTTCTGCGGGGCGATGTCGCGGCCTTCCTGGCGGCCGCGAAAAGCACCATGGCGAGTGTCACCGGCAACCGGACGGAGGCCGTCGATGAAGGCTGAACCGACGAAAACCAGTCCGATAGACCAGCGCGCCTTTGGCGCCCGGATAACGACCGCGATGGCGGAGGGGCAGGCCGGGCGGCGCGAGATTGCCTCGCAGCTTGCCCGTCTGCCGCTGGAGCAACTGGTGAAAGTGCCGCCGTCGTCATTCGCCATGCTGGGGCCGGAGGGCTTCGAGATGCTGGTGTCGATGCGTCGGGATATTCCCGCCGGCGTGACGGCGCGCACGAGCGCCACCGCGCCGTCCACCCCACCGAAACCCGTCGAGGCGCCCCGGAAGGTACGGCGCCGCTGGCCGATATGGGTTGTCTGCGTTGCCCTGCTTGCCGCCGGCCCTGTCTTTGACCGGTCATGGCCGCTTGTGGAGCGGATGACGGGCAATAGCATGCGGCCGATCCAGGTATCTGCCTGGCCAGTGTGCCGGAGGCTGGACGCTTATGTCGACGGCTGCCTCTACCGAACGGGTAGCCCTCAAACCACCCTCCGCCAGCTTGCGGGTCGGCTGCACATGCCGGCCGGTGACCTCGTTCGACCCAACCGCCACCTCACCACTGCGCCTGACGAGCCGCTTTCCCGCGGAACATTGGTCGTCGTCTGGCGCGGCGTCGCGAAACTCTATCGATAGGAGACGAGACCATGCACCTGCATCCTCTGACACCGCGCAAGCCGGAACGGCTCGTATCTGTTCTTTCCACCATGGCCGGATTTGTCATCGCTACCACGGCGTTTGCGCTTGTACTGATGCTAGCGCCGCCGACCGCATGGCTGCATCATGCAGACCGGCCGATGGCGGTAAACCTGCCTGCGCTCCTCGGGCTCTTTCACTCCCTCGTCTTCGCAGGGGCGGGCCACGGGGTACTTGATATACTGTCAGGCCTTATCGCCTTTCCGGAGAGAACGGTTCTTGCCGTTATCGACCTTGGCATCGGACCGAGCCTTGCCGTGCGAACAATCGGCGCCGGACTGGTCGGTATTATCGTCTATGCTAAACTGCGCGCCTCCATGCTGGCATCGGCGATTGGTAGGCCCGCTGTCCAACATATCGACGGTTTGCGGTTGCGGGCAGGTAGCGGAGCCGTGCGAAGCCTCAAGGCGGAATGGGCGCGCCGTTACGGTGACAACACATCCGGCATCGCACTTGTCGACGGCTTGCCCATGCCACGGCAGCTTGAAACGGAGCATTTGCTGCTCGTTGGCGGAACCGGCGCCGGCAAGACGACGATCCTGCAAGGCATCCTCGACGGAGCGTTGAAACTCGGCGACCGAGTGCTGACGCTCGACGTGAAGGGGGACATGACTGCCCGCTGGCCTTCGGACGCATTCGTGCTTCTTTCCACCGATGACCAGCGTTGCGCCCGTTGGGATATCGGCCGCGACATTCGCACCGCCGACGACGCGATGGAACTGGCGATGGAACTCATTCCGGAAACCTCCGATCCGTCCTGGAGCGCCGGGGCGCAGCGGGTGCTGGCGGCGCTTGTCGAGGTTCTCCAGGCAAAGGCCGCAGCCCGCCGGGCCGTGTGGGGCTGGCATCATCTTGACATGCTGCTGCGCAAACCCGTTGCCGAGCTTCACGACTTGCTGGTGGCGGACCATCCGGCCGAAGCATCGTTCATCGACGTGACGAATGACGCGACATTGAAGCAGGCCATGTCCTTCTATCTGGTGATGGTCGCCAATACCGGCCAGATCGTGCGGGTTTGCGCACGAACCGGAAGGAAGGGAGGAAACGATCGATCCCTGTCGATCCGCGAATGGGCAACCGGGCGTGGCCCGAATACCCTTCTGTTGCGCCAGTCACAGCGGCAGCCGCAGCTTTCGGCGACGATTGCCCGCCTTGTCCTGAAACTCGTGGCCGACGCCGTTGTCTCCGAGGCATCCCAGGAAGACCCCGCGCCGATCTGGATCGTCCTCGACGAGTTGCCGCAGATCGGCCGTTGCGCTGCCGTTCCCCGGCTTGCGGCGATCGGGCGGTCCGCCGGCATCCGCCTCGTCGCGGCGATCCAGTCACCGGCACAGTTGCGCGATATCTACGGCCGCGAGACGGCGCAGGCGCTGACCGACAATTTTGCAACGAAGATCGTCGGCAGGGTCGCTTCCGGCAGCACCGCGTCGGAAATCTCTGCGACCTGGATCGGCACGCGAAGCGTTCGCTGGTTTGAGGACGTGGGACGGGATGCGAATGGCCGCGCTCGCCTGGAGGCGCGGACGAAAGATATCCCGGTCGTCGATCCGGCGGCCCTGTCGAGCGCGCTGGGTTTCCATGCCGGTCTGGGTGGAAAGGCGTGCGTGCATGCGCTTGTCGTCGGGCATGGCGATATCGCACGGCTATCGTGGCCGGTCGGCCGCTGGCCCGTCCTGCGCCCGGTAAACCTCGTTCACGAAACCCGATAACCTCAAATTGGTGGAGTCGCCCCCCCGGTTTGCGGCGCAGGTGACGCGACCATCGTCTCAGACATGGAGACGAGACGATGGTTGCGACCTGGAACCCGGCAGCGAGCGCGGGATATTATTCGAGACAGACGGCATATTACGCGAAGGAAGGCGGCAGCGAGCCGCGCGGTGTCTGGTATGCGCCGGGCAGCGATCACGGACTGACGGATAGTGCTCTTGTCGATGCCGACCTGTTCGAGCGCCTGTTCGCCGGCAAGGATGCGGACGGACAGTCGCTGATCACGAACGGCGGTGGCCGGCTCGATCGGGTGCCGGCCTTCGACGTGACGCTCTCGGCTCCCCGTTCGGTCTCGCTTGTCTGGGCGCTGGGCGACGAGCAAACCCGTCAGGCGATCGAAGCTGCCCATACGCGTGCCGTGCGGCAGACGCTGGAGATGCTGGAGCGCGAAGCTGCCTTTGCCCGCCGTGGACGTGGCGGCGAACGGATCGAACGGGTGGCGCTGACGGCGGCGACGTTCCGCCATGGCGAAAGCCGTCCGGCCGAACATGCCGACGGCGTGACCTTCGCCGATCCCAATCTTCACACCCATTGCGTCGTGCTCAATCTCGCCACACGCGGCGACGGTTCGGTCGGTGCATTGCATTCGACGGTTTTGCGCGACTGGAAAATGGCGGCGGGAGCAGTCTATCACGCGGCCCTCGCAGCAGGCGTGATGGATGCGGGCTTCTTGCTCGACCGTATCGGTAAGAATGGAATATTCGAGATCGTCGGCATTGGCGACGATGCCATTCAGTACTTCTCGGCCCGCAGGCAGGAGATTGTCGAGGAACTGGCGTTGGCCGGTGTGGAGAGCGGCAACGCCGCCGCATTGGCTGCCGCGGTCGCAAAGACCACGCGCGCCGCAAAGACGGCCGGCAGCCTGTCTCGCGAGGAAGCCTGGTCGATGGCCGCTTCGCGTATCGGCTTCGATGTCGAAACCTCTCTGTCGGCGGCGGCCGGGTATGAACTCGACGGCCGGTCTCCCGAAACCGTTCTCGCCGAACGCCTGGCAATCTTGCCCGCCAGCCTCACGGAAACCCGCAGCGTTCTCGATCGCCGCGACCTCTTCCGCGCGGTCGGCGAGGTTCTGGTCGGCACGGGGTTTGGCGCGGAGCGCGTCGAGGCGGAGGTCGATCGGCTTCTCGCCGACGGTCTCTTCGTCGAAATCGGCCGCGACCGGCTGGGCCTTCCGCGCTACTCGACACCGGAGATGATCCGGATCGAACGCGACATCGTCGAGATGGCGGCTGGATTCGCGGCGACGGAAGGCTTCGCGGTCGATCAGGAGAAGCTTCGAGCCAAATGCGGCCGGAAGGGGTTGAGCGAGGAGCAGACGGTTGCCGTTCTGGACGCGACCCGTTCCCGACGGATCGCCGTTGTCGAAGGCGCACCCGGCACGGGCAAGACGACGCTACTGTCGCCGGCCGTGGAAGCCTGGAAGCGCGCCGGCTATCGCGTTGTGGGCGCCGCAACGGCCTGGCGGGTCGCCAATGCCCTTCGTGACGATCTTGCCATCGAATCCCGCGCAACGGCCTCCTGGCTGGCGCTGGCGCAGCATGGCAAGCCCTTCCTCGATGCGCGCACGGTGCTGATCGTCGATGAAGCCGGGCTTCTGTCGTCGCGGGAGATGCACGATCTGCTTTCCCATGCGCGGGATGCCGGTGCGAAGGTTCTGCTCGCTGGCGACCGTGACCAGCTCCAGGCGATCGGTGCGGGCTCGGGCCTGCGGCTTGTGGCGCATGCCGTCGATACAGCGAAGGTGACGACGATCGTGCGCCAGCATGACGCCTGGGCACGCGAAGCCGTCACGGCGTTCGGCGCGGGCGATGCGAAAGCGGCTCTCAATGCCTTTGCCGACCGTGGCCTGTTGACGGAGGTTGACGGCCAGACGGCGGCCATCCGCGCCGTGGTCGATAGGGTCGAGGATACTTTGCTCGGGGCGCATCCCGAAACCGCGCTGATCCTGGCCCGGACCAATGCGGAGGTCGCGGCGATCGGCCAGGAGGTGCGCGGACGGCTAAGGAGTCACGGCATCGTCACGGGCGAGGACATGGTTGTTACGGCCGTCACGCCGTCCGGCCATGCCACCAGCCTGGCGCTCGCCTCCGGCGACCGTATCCGGTTCCTGACGCGAAATGACGGTCTCGGTGTCGTCAACGGTACGGTCGGGACCATCATGAACTTGTTCATGACGGAGGAAGGCGCATCTTCAACGCCTGCCAGCAAGGTTGTGATCGAGGCGCGGATCGGGGAACGGACTGTCCGCTTCAGCACAGCCGACATCGCCGACGAGCATGGCCGCGCGAAGCTCGGCTGGGCCTATGCCTCGACGATCTACGGCGCACAGGGCATGACGGTCGACAAGACTGCGGTCCTTCTGACACCGGCCTTCGACCGCCACGACATCTATGTCGCTGCCAGCCGTGCCCGCAGGGAAACAGCCCTCGTCGTCGATCGCATGCGCATCGATGCCGAAATGCACGCAGGCGCGAGCGCGTCGGACGCACGCGATCCGGTAGCCCGCCGTGACTGGCTGGCGGAGCGGCTTGCCGTTCGGCACGTCAAGGAAACGACGCTCGATGTCGCCGGCACGTTGCGCTCCACGGCCAACGTCATCGAGCAGGAGGCTCCTCCACCGCCATCCACTCCTCCCACACGGCGGACCCGCCGTACAGGCTGGGAGTTCGATCATGCGCTCTGAGCCGGCCACGACGACACGCCCGACGATCCGCTACCGCCCTGGTGTTGCAAGACCCGTTCGCCGGAAGGCGACACGCGGCAACGGGACGGACAAGGCCCGCTTCACCGTCACCAGCGACTGGCCGGACCCTATGCCGGCAACAGGTGGGGAGGTTGCGGTGATCGAGAGCTTCCTGTCCGAGGCCGTCAGCCATCTCCTGACCGGGATCGGCCGGTGATGACGGGCGCGGGCTGATATCGCCGAATTGGATCGAGCGACTGGCGCCACGTCTCCGGATGAGCCGGGAAGATTCAAGGGATTACAGTAATCATTGAGATAAAATGTTCGCTAAAATTGTAATTAACGCTAGATATACTGGGATTTCTGGTCGCCTTGCGAATATTTACAGTAAAAAATGCAAAAATTTTTGCATGGCAGACTTACCTCCACGTTGAAAAACCCTAAATGGGTCTCGTAACCAAAGGAGATATCAATCATGCCTTCCGGATAATCCACTTCCTCCCGCTTCATTGCCGGACTTGAAACCGCATACTCGCGGTCGTTCCACGCCCGGCGCTTCCCCTTGACCATGCAGACGCCGGGCACAGCACCCGTTCACAGGCGTTCTGCGCCCTCATCAACAACTACAGGATGTAATCCATGAAAAGAAAGACTACCTCCGGCTCCATCTCTTCCATCACCCGCTCCATTCGCCGCACGCCGGGGAAGAAGCCGGACGCAACCGTCGCCGCTCCCGTGGTGCCGGCAATCTTGCCCGGCCGCCTGCACGATGTCGTCAACGACACGAAAAGCCGCGCCTTCTGCGGGCCGACAGCGGTGGCGGCGATCACCGGGGAGCCGGTGTCGCGTGTACGGGATGCCTTCCGTCTTGTTCGCTATGGCGCGAACTGGACCAGCCGCCATCGCTCGCCGCCCGTCATGGGGACCTATCCGCACGAGGTCGAATCCGTGCTGCGCCTCTTCGGCTATGTCGGCATCTGGCGCACGGTCGAAGGACTGCCGACCCTTGCCGCCTATCTCGAAGGCCGGGAAGGTCTCCAGCGCACGCATCCCTGCGTGGTGCGCGTCAAACGCCATGTCGTCGCCGTCAGCGGCTGGGTGTTCTGCGACACGCTCAGCAAGGGGCAGGTCGTCGATGCCGACCAGGCTCCCGGTCGTCGCAAGCGGGTGAAGGAGGTGTTTGTCATTACGCGCCGCGTCGCGCCGGCCGCGCATATCCCGACGAAGACCGCGGCGGTTCGCACTGCCCGTACCACCGCTCGGCGCGGGACGGTAGCGGACATGACCGCCATGGCGCGGTAATGCGGACCAATGACCGGCATCCGGGCTCCATTGCCCCGGATACCGCGGTACGCTTGCCAGATGTGAAGAGGAGTTCGATATGACAAAGCCGCTGAAGCCCGAAGAGTTCGACACGGTGGTTGCGCCGACCTTGCGTGCGGTTGCCTATCTGCGTGTGTCGACGGGGCGCCAGGCCGAGAGCGATCTGTCCATTCCCGACCAGCGCAAGCAGATCGCGGCGTTCTGCATCTCGAAGGGCTGGCGGCTGGTGGACGAATATGTCGAGCCGGGCGCATCGGCAACGGATGACAATCGTCCCGAGTTCCAGCGCATGATGGAACGGGCGACGGATGGGGACAGGCCATTCGATGTCGTGGTCGTTCACAGCTACAGCCGCTTCTTCCGCGATTCGTTCGCATTGGAAATGTATATCCGTCGCCTTGCCAAGGCCGATGTCCGGCTGGTCTCCATCACGCAGGAGCTTGGCGACGATCCGGCGCAAGTCATGATGCGTCAGGTGCTTGCTCTCTTTGACGAGTATCAGAGCAAGGAAAACGCCAAGCACGTCATCCGCGCGATGAAGGAAAACGCGCGGCAGGGTTTTTACAATGGCTCTCCGGTTCCCCTCGGCTATCGCGCCGTCGAGGTCGAGCGGCGCGGCAACAGGGCCAAGAAGCAGCTTGCGATCGATCCCGTGGAGGCTGAGACCGTTCGCATGATCTTCCGTCTCTATCATACCGGCGATGGCAGGTCGGGGCCGCTCGGCACGAAGGAGATCGTCAAGCGGCTGAATGCCATGGGCGAGCGCACGAAGCGCGGCGCCCGTTTCGGCGTCGGCACGCTGCACGGCATTCTCACCAACCGCACCTATATCGGTGAGCTAACCTTCAACCGGCGGGATTCGCGCACGCTGAAGGCAAAGCCCGTCTCCGAGCATGTGATCGTCGCCGTGCCCGCGATCATCGAGCGCGACGAGTTCGAGGCGGTGCAGTCGATGCTGAAGGTCAGGAACCCGAAGGTGACGCCGCCGCGTGTCGTCACGGGGCCGATCCTGCTGACGGGGCTGGCCACCTGCGCCACATGCGGGGGCGGCATGACGTTGCGCACGGGCACATCGAAGAACGGGACCGTTCATCGCTACTACACCTGCTCCAACGCCGCCCGCGCCGGCAAGAGCGTCTGCACCGGCCGCTCCATCCGCATGGACACGCTCGACGAACTGGTCGTCGAGCATCTGTCGGATCGTCTCCTCACCTCCACCCGCCTTACCGAAATGCTCGCCGCCATCTCCGCCGACCGCGCCGCGAAAGCTGCCGAGGTCGATGGCCGGATCATTCGTCTGCAAGGCGAACTGACGGAGGTCGAAACACGCCTCAAGCGTATTTACACCATGATCGAGGACGGGATCGCCGAGATGGACGACATTCTGCGGGAACGCATCGCCGGCCTCAAGATCGACCGTGAGCGTATTCAGGCCTCCCTCGATCGCGCAAGGACGCATGCGGTGCCCGCTTCCGACATCCCGCCCGCCGTCGTCGAAGAGTTCGGCAGGATGATGCGCGAGAATATCACATCCGGCGACATCCCGTTCCGCAAGGCCTACATTCAGGCGGTCGTCGATCAGGTCGAAGTCGGGGACAAACAGGTCAAAATCATCGGGAGCAAGGCCGCTATCCACCAAGCTATGACTGGCAGCAAAAAATTTTGGCCCGGTGTTCGCAGTTTTGAACGGAAATGGCGCACCCGACAGGATTCGAACCTGTGACCTTTGGAATCGGAATCCAACACTCTATCCAGCTGAGCTACGGGTGCATCCCACGGCGATGAATCGCCTGTCCGATGAGAGGGTCTTAGCCTAGGTAGGGGCGGGCTTCAATCGGGAAATTGCGGGATGGGGCAATCTCTTGGGTGGTTTGCTGTGGGCGTGAAAGGGAAAGCCGCCGGGTGGGGCCGGCGGCTTTGGTGTCTGGTCAGGCGGTCTGCATGGCGCCAGGGCCGGGGATGGCTTTTTCCGGGACCTTGCCGAGGATGATCATGCCGAGAACCTCGTCCTTGGTCACGTCCTCGGTGCGGGCGTGGCCGACGACCTGGCCGTTCTTCATCACCGAGACGCGGTCGGCGAGGTCGAAGACGTCGTGGATGTCGTGGCTGATCAGGAAGATGCCAATGCCTTCCTTCTTGAGTTGCTTGATCAGTTCGCCGACCTGTGCCGTCTCCTGTGGGCCGAGCGCGGCGGTCGGCTCGTCCATGATGAGGATGCGGGCGTTGAAGAGGATGGCTCTTGCGATCGCCACCGACTGGCGCTGGCCGCCGGAGAGCGCCTTCACCGGCTCCTTGAAGCGCTGGAAGTTGGGGTTGAGGCGGCCCATGACCTCGCGGGTCTTGGCTTCCATCGCCACGTCGTCGAGCGTGCCCCAGGGGGTGCGCAGCTCACGGCCGAGATAGAGGTTGGCGGCGGCGTCGACATTGTCGGCGACGGCCAGCGTCTGGTAGATCGTCTCGATGCCGTATTTCTTGGCGTCGCGCGGATTGCCGATGTCGGCAGGCTCGCCGTTGATCAGGATCTCACCGCTGTCGCGCCGGTAGGCGCCGGAGAGGATCTTGATCAGCGTCGACTTGCCGGCGCCGTTATGGCCGAGCAGGGCGACGACCTCGCCGGGGTAGAGATCGACCGAGGCATTGTCCACGGCATGGATGCCACCGAAGGAGATGGAGATGTTCTTCATCTCCACGAGGGGCGTACGGGTGTCCGTCATTGGGTGGGCTCCTCTTACTTGGCGCGGGCGCGGTAGATCGTGTCGAGCCAGACGGCGACGACGAGGACCATGCCGACCACGATGCGCTGGAACGGGGTATCGATGCCGACCAGCACCATGCCCGATTGCAGCGATTGCATGACGAGGGCGCCGAGCATGGCGCCAGCGATTGTGCCCATGCCGCCGGCGAGCGACGTGCCGCCGATGACCGCGGCCGCAATGGTGTAAAGCTCGTCCAGCTCGCCCTGCGCATTGGTCGCGGCGTTGAGGCGGGCCGTCGAGATGGCGGCGGCGACGGCGCAGAGCATGCCCATCAGCGCGAAGATCTTGACCGTGACCCATCGGGTCTTGATGCCGGCTAGTTCCGCCGCCTCGGGGTTGCCGCCGAGGGCGAAGACGTAGCGGCCGAAGCGCAGGCGCGTCGAGATGAAGGTCATGACGATGCCGACGACGATGGCGATCAGCACGGGGATGGCGATGCCGTGCGGGATGAACAGGCCGCCCTCCGGCCAGGCGATGCCGTTGGCGTCCGCGAACTTGCGAGCGATGGCGACCGGCCAGGGATAGGCGTTGACGACCGCGACGGCGCCGAGCACCAGCGCGCAGCCGACCGCGACCAGGAAATATTCGGCCCACATGGGGCGCAGCGGGAAGCCGAAGCGCTTGCGCTGCTTGCGGGAGTTGGCGATGGTCGCCACGATGGCGATGCAGGCGAGGGCGCCGACGATCCAGCTTGCCGCCGCGCCGATCGAGCCTTCGGTGCCGCCGCCCATGAGGCGGAAGGTGGCGTCCATGGGGGCGACGGTGCGCCCGCTCGTGACGAACCAGGTGGCGCCGCGCCAGACGAGGAGGCCGCCGAGCGTGACGATGAAGGACGGCACGTTGAGGAAGGCGATGATCGAGCCGTGCAGCGCGCCGATGGCCGCGCCGAGCATGAGGCCGGCAATGAGCGTGACGACCCAGGTGGCGGGGTGATTGAAGCCGATGAGCTGCGGCAGCAGCTCCGCCTGCAGCACGCCCATGATCATGCCGACGAAGCCGAGGATCGAGCCGACCGAAAGATCGATGTTGCGTGTGACGATGACCAGCACCATTCCGGTCGCCATCACGGCGACGGAGGCGGTCTGGACGGAAAGGTTCCACAGGTTTCGCGGCGTCAGGAAGAGACCGCCGGACAGGATGTTGAAGCCGATCCAGATGATCAGCAGCGCGCCGACCATGCCGAGCAGACGCGTATCGATCTCGGTCGCGCGAAAGAAGCGCTTCACCGGATTCTCGCTCGCCGATCGCGCGCGGTTGGCATGTGCGGTATTTGTGATGTCGGCCATCGCTTTGCCGTCCCCCTCACTTTTGTTGAACGTGTCGTCCGGGCGTCGGGCGGGTTGCGCGGCAAGCCGGCTCACCCTTTCTCCATCCCGCTCGAGGACGGGCCGTCGCCCTATCCTCCGCCCGCTGTCCATCTTGCGCAAGCGCCGCAACGGTGTCGTTGCGGCGCCTGGTGATGGTCAGGTCGTTACCGGTCGATCCGGCTCACTGGCAGGCTGCGACCGAGCCGGCCGCGACGCCCTGGCAGGCTGCATCCTTGGAGATCCAGCCGGCGTCGATGACGACGTTCAGGTTGTCCTTGGTGATCGGCAGCGGAGCGAGGAAGACCGACTTCATCTCGACGCCCTTCGGGCCGCCGCTGAAGGTGGTCACGCCGTCGATCTGGTCCATGGTCTTGCCGCCGGCGAGCTGGGCGGCGATTTCCGCGGCGCGCTTGCCGAGTTCACGGGAGTCCTTCCAGACGGAGACCGTCTGCGTGCCGAGCGCGACGCGGTTGAGCGCGGCGTGGTCGGCGTCCTGGCCGGAGACCGGAACGGAGCCGGCAAGGCCCTGCGCGGTCAGCGCAGCGATCGCGCCGCCGGCCGTGCCGTCGTTCGAGGCGACGACCGCGTCGACCTTGTTGTCGTTCGCCGTCAGGAACTGCTCCATGTTCTTCTGGGCGTTTTCCGGCTTCCAGCCATCGGTGTAGGCTTCGCCGACATTCTTGATCTTGCCGGCATCGATGGCTTCCTTCAGTACTTCCTGCTGGCCTGCGAAGAGGAAGTCGGCGTTCGGGTCGGCCGAGTTGCCCTTGATGAAGACGTAGTTGCCTTCCGGCTTCACCTTGAACACTTCGCGGGCCTGCATGCGGCCGACTTCCTTGTTGTCGAAGGTGATGTAGAAGGCGGCCGGGTTCTCGATCAGGCGGTCGTAGCCGACGACCGGGATGCCTTCGGCAGCGGCCTTCTCGATGGCCGGGCCGATGGCGTCGCTATCCTGCGCCAGAACGATGATGGCGTTGGCGCCCTGGGCGATCAGCGATTCGATGTCGGTGAGCTGCTTTGCGGCAGAGGACTGGGCGTCAGCGGAAATGTACTTGTCGCCGGAGGCCTCGAGCGCTGCCTTGATGGCGGCTTCGTCGGTTTTCCAACGCTCTTCCTGGAAGTTCGACCAGGAAACGCCGACGACGAGGTCCTTGGCGTGCGCTGCGGCGGAATGCAGGGAAACGATGATGGCAGCCCCTGCCATCAGCTTCAAAACGGACTTCATGATAACCTCCCAAGTGAACACCGGCCGCCCGGGCGAACCTCCCGCCCAATTCACGACCGGCCACGATAATACTGTCTCGATGCCCCTCCCGACGATGCCGGGACTTTTTTCTCGACAGTCGAGAAAATAGATGTCAGAACTTTTCGAGGCTGTCAACACAGGTTCGAAAGGCCTTGAATGACGGCCAGACAGATGCTTTGGGAGGGGCATGTGTTGCAGCTTGTGAAGGTGGGCGGGAACGGACGATGCTGGTGAAGTCGAGCACGGAGCTTGTGCGTCAGCAGAACAGCGCGCTCGTCCTTGCGTCGCTGCGTCGGCACGGGCCGCTTGCGCATACGGATATCTCGCATCACACCGGCCTTGCCTCGGCGACGGTCTCGGCCATCACCGCGGAACTGGAAAAGGCCGAGGTGTTGGAACGGCGCGAACAGCAGACCGCCGCCTCGCGCGGGCGGCCGCGCGTCATCTTCGGTCAGCGGCGCGGTGCGGGTTATCTCGTCGCCGTGCGCATCGCCTCCGATCTCGTGCAATATTCGCTGGCGGATTACGGCGGCACGCTCATCGACCGTTTCGAGGAGGTGCGTAATCATGCGGACAGCTCGACGCGGCCCTTCGCGGAAGCCTTCGTCGCCGCGCTCGACAGGCTGGCGGACCGCTCGCGTATCGCGCGGGAGGAGGTGCTGGTCGTCTCCATCAGCAGCAAGGGGCTGGTCGATCCGGCCTCCGCGCGGCTCGTCTGGTCGCCGGTCTTCGGGGCGGAGCAGGTGGATTTCGCGGCCCTGCTCGAGCCGCGCTGGCGGGCAAAAATCCTTCTCAGCAACGAGACGCTGCTTGTCGCCCATGCCATGGCGTTGCGCATGGAGAAGGCGGGGGCGGAAAATCTGACCGCTGTCGCCGCGCTGTCGCTCGGCCACAGCATCGGGCTGGGCATCGCGCGGTTCGACCGGATGGGGGAACTCTCCGTCACCGCGCCGAATTTCGGGCATATGCTGAATGCGTCGGATGGCAAGCTCTGCCGCTGCGGCGCGCAGGGCTGCATCGAGGCGTCCGCCGGTTTCTACGGTATCCTGCGCACGGCCTTCGAAGTGCCGCCGGATACGATCCCCGCGAAGTTCGTGCCGCTCGCGGAGATGGACAAGATCGCGCTGCGCGCCCGGCAGGGGCATCGCATGTCCGAATATGCCTTCCGGCAGGCCGGTCTTGCCTTGGGGCAGGGGTTGTCGCGCATGGTGAGCCTGTACGAGTCCATGCCGATCGCCATCACCGGGCCAGGCACCCGCTATTTCGATCTTCTCCAGCGCGGGCTGGAAGAGGGACTGGGGCAATCGCAGCAGGTGCGCCTGTTCGGCGCGCCGCCGATCACCGTCGTGCCGGAGGAGGCGACGCTGGTGCTGGAAGGCCATCTCGACCGGGCGCTTGCGGAAATGGACCACGATATCATCGCGGCCCGGACGGGGGCGGAGTAGGCGCCCTGCCATAAAAAAGACCGGACGACGCAGTCGCCCGGCCAGTTGCTTGGGAGACGGTGTCCGTCAGGCGACGGAGATCTGGCGTTTTTCTTCCACCGATTTCACGGCCGCATCGGCGAGCGCCAGGGCGGCGAGACCATCGGTGCCGGAGGGCGAAAGGGCGGCGCCTTTCTCTATGGCGGCGATGAAGCTCGCGATCTCGTTGGCATAGGCCTCGGTGTAGCGGGTCATGAAGAAGTCGTGCAGCGGCGGGCGGGTATAGCCCTCGCCATTGGCGATCTCGATGGAGACCGGACGCTGGTTTTCGGCTGAGACCATGCCCTTCGAGCCGTGCACCTCGATGCGCTGGTCGTAGCCATAAGTGGCGCGACGGGAATTGGAGATGATCGCCTGCCTGCCGGATTTCGTCTGCAGGATGACCGAGACGCTGTCATAGTCACCGGCCTTGCCGATCTCCGGATCGACCAGCACGGCGGCGGTCGCCGAGACCGTGGCCACCTCTTCGCCGAGCAGGAAGCGGGCCATGTCGAAATCGTGGATCGTCATGTCGCGGAAGATGCCGCCGGAGCGCTTGATATAGTCGACCGGCGGCGCGCCGGGATCGCGCGAGGTGATCGTCGCCATCTCGACATCGCCGATGCGGCCATCGTCGATGGCCTTGCGCACGGCCATGAAGTGCGGATCGAAGCGGCGGTTGAAGCCGACCATCAGCTTGCCCTTGGTCTCTTCGACCACCTTGATGCAGGCGCGCACGCGGTCGATATCGAGATCGACGGGTTTTTCGCAGAAGATCGCCTTGCCGGCGCGGGAGAAACGCTCGATGAGATCGGCATGGGTGTCGGTCGGCGTGCAGATCACGACGGCGTCGATGTCGCCAGCCGCCTCGATCGCCTCGATGCTGCGCACCTCGCAGCCATATTGTGCGGCAATGGCCTCGGCTGCCGCCGGGAAGGCGTCGGCGACGGCGACCAATACCGCATCGGGATTGCCGGTGACGGCCCTGGCATGCACCTTGCCGATGCGGCCTGCGCCGAGAAGGCCAAATCTCACAGTCATGTTTTCCTCGTTCCGGTGATGGCGAATAGGGCGGGCCTGGCGGGCCTCGCGGATGGTCTCGGCGTCAGGGGGCCTCCCGCGCCGATGACGTCGAAACGGAACGGGAGGATCGTGGCTTGCATTCTTTGGAATTTTTATTCCGTTTTCGTTCGCGACGTCAAGATCGTTCCATTCTTCGGCGGTGCGGTTTCCTTGCGGGCGAAAAGCCCTTATGTACACGGGCTGAGGCATGAGGAGACGTTCATGAAGTTCATCGATCCCGACCATCCGTTCTACCGCCCGCTCTGGCGGCGGCTGCTTCTGGTCGGGCTTTGCGCGGCATGGACAACCGTGGAATTCTACAACGGCCAGCAGACCTGGGGCATGATCTTCCTTGCCGTGACGGCCTATGCCTTCGCCCATCTGATCCTCTTCTTCAAACCCTCTGCCGCTGCCGAAAAGCCGGCGGGCGAGGGTGGCGACGGCGCGGGCTAACCCGAAAGTCCGAGGCTCTTCTCCACCTCGATCCGCCGGATCGTCTCGTCGATCAGCATGTTGGCGATCTTCATGCGCAGCGTCGCGTTGCCGCGCAATTCCGCCGGTGCGCGGTCCGGATGGTTCTCTCGCGCGAAACTGCGGCGGCGGGCGGTGAGAGCGTCGATATCCTCCCGGCCCGTCAGGGCGAGGTCCGCGGCGATCTCCTCTGGCGTCGTGCGCAGGAGATGCGGCGGAGCCGGCGGCGGGCTGACCGGCTCCGGAGGCTTCGGGGCCTCGTAGAGATCGAGATAGGCGGCTGCGGCCTGCGCGCCGGAAACGAAGGCGCCTGTCGCGCCAAGGCCGGCAAAACCCGAGGTCAGGCCAAGTATCCGCCGCTCGCCTGAATCCTCTTCGCGTTCCTCCGCATCCTCCGCGGCTTCGCGCGCCTCGGCCTTCAGCCGTTCCAGCACGGATTCGAAAACGGTCATGCCGAACATCTGTCTTCCTCCACTCAGTCCGGCGCGACCATCCGGCTTCGCTGCCAGATGAGATCATAGAGCAGTTTGGCGCTCGGTGGGAGCGCCCGGCCTTTGACCGAGATGAGGCTGTAGGGCTTGATGTCGATCTCGAAATCCGTGTCGAGGATGACGATCTCGCCCGCCTGCGCGCCGACATCCGCGACGAAATTCGCCATGTCGCGGGCGACGGGGGCAATGGCGTTCGAGCCGCAGACGATGGCGGTGGTGAGCAGGATCGACGATGTGTTGACGACGGTCGCGGGCAGCGGCACGCCGGCCGCGATGAACAGTTCCTCGATCCGCCGCCGCAGCAGCGTGCCCGCCGGCTGGAACACCCAGTCGTAGCCCGGCAGGTCGGCAAGGCCGACGGCGGGCTTTTCCGTCAGCGGATGGCCCTTGCGCACGATAAGACAGGCCTTCTCGATGCCGATCTCGGTGACGTTGAAGAGGCGGGGATTGAGGTCATCCGGCACGCGGGCGATGATGAAATCCTGCCGTGCGGCGAGCAGTTCGCGGGCAAGCACGTTGCTCGTTTCCACGCGCACATTCACCTCGATGCCCGGATAGGCGGCGCTGACCTGCTGGATCGCCGGCACGGCGAGGCTGATGGCCGGGGCCGTCACCGAACCGAGGAAGACCGAGCCGCCGGTGCCCGATTTCAGCGCTGAAAGCTCGCGATCGACCTCGCGCAGCTCAAGCAGGATAGTGCGCGCCCGGCGGGCGAAGGCCCGGCCGAACGCGGTGAGCGTGACGCCGCGCGAGACGCGCTCGCAAAGCTGGGCCTTGAGGATCGTCTCCATTTCCGTCAGCATGCGCGAGGCGGCGGGCTGGGATATGTTGAGCGCATCGGCCGCCGCGCTCACCTGCTTGTGCGCCTCGATGGCCACGATCATGCGCAGGTGACTGAGCTTCAGCCCGCTGCGCAGGAGGCCGACCCCCTCCAGGCTGTCGAGGCTCTCGTCGGGGAGGAACTGATCTCCGGTGTCGTCAAGGCGCATGGGTCTCGTATCCGTAAAAATAGTATATTTCCTCCATAACATATCAACTATGGTATCGATTTAGAAGTTCATTGCATTTGACAGGTATGGCAATTCGGTAGACGTTGCGCGAATGTGCGCTGGGGGCTTTGGGAGTGGGGCCGGCGGGTTTCCATCCGTCCAGCCGAGGCCACCGCCTGACGGCGACCCCATCGCGCACAGAACAATGCCTGGCTGCAATCTCGGCCAGTGCGCACAAGGGAGAGACCTTTCAATGAAAATGATCACTTCGCTTCTCGCCGCCGCTGCCATCAGCGTCGCGTCGTTCGTTGCGCCGTCCTTTGCCCAGGACAAGGGCGTGGTTGGCATCTCCATGCCCACCAAGACCTCGACCCGCTGGATTTCCGACGGCGAGACGATGGAAAAGCTGTTCAAGGAAGCCGGTTACACGCCGGACCTGCAATTCGCTGACGACGACATTCCGAACCAGCTCGCCCAGATCGAGAACATGGTCACCAAGGGCGCCAAGGTCCTGGTCATCGGTGCCATCGACGGCACGACGCTCTCCGACATTCTCCAGAAGGCTGCCGACGCCGGCGTGAAGGTCATCGCCTACGACCGCCTCATCCGCGACTCGGGCAACGTCAATTACTATGCCACCTTCGACAACTTCCAGGTCGGCGTCCTGCAGGCCACCAGCCTCGTCGACGGCCTGAAGGCCAAGTTCCCGGACACCAAGCCGTGGAACGTCGAGCTGTTCGGTGGTTCGCCGGACGACAACAACGCCTTCTTCTTCTATGACGGCGCGATGTCGGTCCTCCAGCCGCTGATCGATAGCGGCGCGATCGTCGTCAAGTCGGGCCAGACCGGCATGGAAACCGTCGGCACGCTGCGCTGGGACGGTGCCGTCGCGCAGGCCCGCATGGAAAACCTGCTCTCCTCGACCTACACCGATGGCCGCGTCGATGGCGTCCTGTCGCCCTATGACGGCCTCTCCATCGGCATTCTGTCGGCCCTGAAGGGCGTCGGCTACGGCTCGGGCGACCAGCCGATGGCTGTCGTCACCGGTCAGGACGCCGAGCTTCCGTCCGTCAAGTCGATCCTGGCTGACGAACAGTACTCGACGATCTTCAAGGACACGCGCGAACTCGCCAAGGTCACGGTCGGCATGGTCAACGCGATCATGGAAGGCAAGGAGCCGGAAGTGAACGACACCAAGACCTACGACAACGGCGTCAAGGTCATTCCGTCCTACCTCCTGAAGCCCGTCGCCGTCGACAAGTCCAATGCCGAGAAGATCCTCGTCACGGACTCGGCCTACTACACGGCCGACCAGCTCAAGAACTGATCGTTCTCTCATCACTCTCCGGGGGTTCGCGTCCTGTGCGCGAACCCTCTTTTCTCCGGATCGCAGAGCGACTAGGCTCGATTCCGCCGCCTAGATGACGGCGGAAGGCCGCTGGAAACTGGTATATGAGCAAAACCCTTCTGGAAATGCGTGGCATCACGAAGACGTTCCCCGGCGTGAAGGCGCTGAACAACGTCAACCTGAAGGTCCGCGAAGGCGAAATCCACGCGCTTGTCGGTGAGAACGGCGCCGGCAAATCCACCCTCATGAAAGTGTTGAGCGGCGTCTATCCGGCCGGCTCCTACGAGGGCGAAATCCATTTCGACGGCGAAGTGCGCCGTTTCTCCACGATCTCCGACAGCGAGCATCTGGGCATCATCATCATCCATCAGGAGCTGGCGCTTGTGCCGCTGCTCTCGATTGCGGAAAACATCTTCCTCGGCAACGAGGTCGCGACGAACGGTATCATCGACTGGAAGAAGGCGTTCCGCCGCACGCAGGAACTGCTCGACAAGGTCGGCCTCAAGGAGCCGCCGGGCACGCTGATCACCGATATCGGCGTCGGCAAGCAGCAGCTCGTGGAGATCGCCAAGGCGCTGTCGAAGAAGGTGCGCCTGCTCATCCTCGACGAGCCGACGGCCTCGCTCAACGAGAAGGACTCCGACGCGCTGCTGAAGCTGCTCATGGAGTTCCGCACGCAGGGCATGACCTCCATCATCATCTCGCACAAGCTGAACGAGATCAAAAAGGTCGCCGACCAGATCACCATCCTGCGCGACGGCGGCACGGTGGAGACGCTCGACTGTCACCACGAGGACATTTCGGAAGACCGCATCATCAAGGGCATGGTCGGCCGCGAGATGGAAGACCGCTACCCGCCGCGCGACCCGAAGATCGGTGAGACGCTGCTGGAAGTGAAGAACTGGAACGTCTTCCACCAGCAGCACCGCGACCGGCAGTTCCTGCACGATATCAGCTTCAGCGTGCGCGCCGGCGAAGTCGTCGGCATCGCCGGCCTGATGGGCGCAGGGCGCACCGAGACGGCGATGAGCCTCTTCGGCAAGAGCTGGGGCCACAGGATCACCGGCGACGTCACCATGCGCGGCAAGCCGGTGGATGTGAGCACGATCCCCAAGGCCATCGACGCCGGCCTTGCCTATGTGACCGAGGACCGCAAGCATCTCGGCCTCGTGCTGATCGACAACATCATGCACAACACGACGCTCGCCAATCTCAAGGCGGTTTCGAGGGCGACCGTGATCGACACGCATGAGGAGGCCAAGGTTGCCTCGGGCTACCGCCAGAAGCTGCGCATCCGCTCGCATTCGATCTATCAGGAGACGGTCAATCTTTCGGGCGGCAACCAGCAGAAGGTTGTGCTGTCGAAGTGGCTCTTCACCAATCCCGAGGTTCTGATCCTCGATGAACCGACACGCGGCATCGATGTCGGCGCGAAGTTCGAAATCTATTCCATCATCAACCAGCTTGCCGCCGAGGGCAAGGGCATCCTGATGATCTCGTCGGAGATGCCGGAACTGCTCGGGACCTGCGATCGCATCTATGTCATGAACGAAGGACGCATCGTGGCCGAGCTTTCCAAGGCGGAAGCAAGCCAGGAATCCATCATGCGCGCCATCATGCGCTCCGGGGAGAAACACTAATGTCCACCGATACCGCGACCAAGACGACCCAGCCTTCGGTGGGGGAATATCTCAGGAAGAACATCCGTGAATACGGCCTGCTCGTTGCACTGGTCGTGATCATGATCTTCTTCCAGGTCATCACCAACGGCGTGCTTTTCCGCCCGGTCAACATCACCAACCTGGTGCTGCAGAACTCGTTCATCGTCATCATGGCGCTGGGCATGCTGCTGATCATCGTGGCGGGGCATATCGACCTGTCGGTCGGCTCCATCGTCGCCTTTATCGGTGCCATATCGGCGATCATGCTGGTGAAATGGGGGCTGCCGGCCATCGTGGTCGTGCCGCTCTGCATTATCGTCGGCGCCGTCATGGGCGCGGCGCAGGGCTACTGGGTCGCCTATCAGAAGATACCGTCCTTCATCGTGACGCTCGCGGGCATGCTCGTCTTCCGCGGCATGACCTATGTCGTGCTCGGCGGCCGCCCGGTCGGTCCGTTCCCGAAGGAGTTCCAGATCCTCTCCACGGGCTTCGTGCCGGATTTCCTGTCGATCACCGACCCGGCCACCAGCCTCATCAAGAACTATTTCGCCCTCGTCGTCGTGCTGGCGCTCGTCGCCTACGCCATCTATGCGGGCCTTCGCGAGCGGCGCATGAACGCGCTGCATGAGACCGAGAACGAGCCTTTCGCGTTCTTCGCCGTGCAAATGGCGATCATCAGCGCCGTGGCGATCTTCCTCGGCTTCCAGCTCTCGACCTATCGCGGCCTGCCGAACGTCCTCGTCGTCATGGGCGTCCTGATCGCGCTCTATACGTTCGTGACGACCCGCACCACCATCGGCCGGCGCATCTACGCCATGGGCGGCAACGAGAAGGCGGCGAAGCTTTCGGGCATCAATACCGAGCGGCTGACCTTCTACACCTTCGTCAACATGGGCGCGCTTGCCGCGCTCGCCGGCATGATCATCGCGGCCCGCCTCAACTCGGCGACGCCGAAGGCCGGCGTCGGCTTCGAGCTGGACGTGATCGCGGCCTGCTTCATCGGCGGGGCCTCGGCTTCCGGCGGCGTGGGCAAGATCACCGGCGCGGTGATCGGCGCCTTCATCATGGGTGTGATGAACAACGGCATGTCGATCATGGGCATCGGCATCGACTACCAGCAGCTCATCAAGGGCCTGGTGCTGCTCGCCGCCGTGTTCTTCGACGTCTACAACAAGAACAAGGGCTGACCGGGAACCGGTCAGCCGCAATATCGCAAACGTGTTTGACCGGCCGCGGATGTGGCCAGAGCGGGGACCTTCGTTCGCCGCAAGTGCGGAGCTTTGTCGTCAGGCCCGCTGATGGAAGGAAACGGAAATGCTGATTTCGCAGGTAGGGAATGCCGATGGTTCGATCACCGTGGTCGTGCGCGAGGAGGGCGGCAGGGGCCGTGCGGTGAAGGGTGCGGAGAGTGTCTATGCGCTCGCCATGGAAGCGGCCGATGGCGGGAAATCGCTGAAGGCGGCCGTCGAGGCCAGAGGGCTTGGCGATGAAGTCGATCTCGATGCGGCCTATGCCGAGGGCCGGCTGCTGTCGCCGATCACGCATCCCGATGCCGCGCACCTGCACCTGACGGGTACGGGCCTCACCCATCTGGGCTCCGCCGCAACGCGCGATTCCATGCACAAGAAGACTTCGGAAGCCGCCGAGGAGACGCTGACGGACTCCATGAAGATGTTCCGCATGGGTCTTGAGAACGGCAAGCCGAAGGCCGGCGAGAAGGGTGTGCAGCCGGAATGGTTCTACAAGGGCAACGGCACCCAGGCCGTCGCGCCGGGCAGCGCGCTGACCTCGCCCTCCTTCGCGCTCGACGGCGGCGAGGAGCCGGAAATGGCCGGTATCTACGTCATCGCCTCCGATGGTTCGCCGTTCCGCATCGGCTTTGCCGTGTCGAACGAATTCTCCGACCATGTGACGGAGCGGATCAACTATCTCTACCTCGCCCATTCCAAGCTGCGGCAGGCGAGCTTCGGCCCGGAAATCCGCGTCGGCGCCGCGCCGGATGATATCCGCGGCTTCTCGCGCATCGTGCGCGGCGGCAAGGTTCTCTGGGAAAAGCCCTTCGTCTCCGGCGAGGCGAACATGTCCCATACCTTCGCCAATCTCGAATACCATCACTTCAAGTACGGCCTGTTCCGTGCGCCCGGCGATATCCATGTCCATATGTTCGGCACGGCGACGCTCTCCTTCGGCGATGGCATCCGCACGGAAGCGGGCGATGTGTTCGAGATCGGCGCGGACGGTTTCGGCCTGCCGCTGCGCAATCCGCTGGCTGTCGCCAAAGAAGAAGAGATTGTCATCCGCCAATTGTAATTTGCGCGGCAACCCGGTTCTATCGGGTCCGCAGATGACAGACAGGAGGCCTCGGCCATGACTATCCATCAGAACCTTATCGCCGGCGAATGGGTCGGCTCGGATTCGATCCGCAATATCAACCCGTCCAACACGAACGATGTCGTGGGCGAATATGCCCGCGCCTCGGCTGAGGACGCCAAGGCAGCCATCGCAGCGGCCAAGGCGGCGTTCCCGGCCTGGTCGCGCTCGGGCATCCTCGAGCGCCACGCCATCCTGCGCAAGACGGCGGATGAAATCCTCGCGCGCAAGGACGAGCTTGGCCGCCTCCTGTCGCGTGAGGAAGGCAAGACGCTGGCGGAGGGCATCGGCGAGACGGTGCGCGCTGGCCAGATCTTCGATTTCTTCGCGGGCGAGTGCCTGCGCCTTGCCGGCGAGGCGCTGCCCTCGGTACGCCCGAACATCGGCGTCGAAATCACCCGCGAGCCGGTCGGCGTCGTCGGCATCATCACGCCGTGGAACTTCCCCATTGCCATTCCGGCGTGGAAGATCGCGCCGGCGCTCTGCTACGGCAACACCGTCGTCTTCAAGCCGGCCGAGCTGGTGCCGGGCTGCTCCTGGGCCATCGTCGATATCCTCGTGCGCGCCGGCCTGCCGAAGGGCGTGCTAAACCTCGTGATGGGCAAGGGCTCCGTCGTCGGCCAGACCATGCTCGACAGCCCGGATGTGCACGCCATCACCTTCACCGGCTCCACCGGCACCGGCAAGCGCGTCGCCGCCGCCTCCGTCGAGCATAACCGCAAGTACCAGCTCGAAATGGGCGGCAAGAACCCCTTCGTCGTGCTGGACGATGCGGACCTCACCGTTGCCGTGGAAGCCGCCGTCAACTCGGCCTTCTTCTCCACCGGCCAGCGCTGCACGGCCTCCTCGCGCGTCATCGTGACGGAAGGCATCCATGACCGCTTCGTCGCTGCCGTCGGCGAGCGCCTCAAGGGTGTCGTCGTGGACGATGCGCTGAAGGCCGGCACGCATATCGGCCCGGTCGTCGATGAGAGCCAGCTCAAGCAGGATACGGACTATATCGAGATTGGCCGGAAGGAAGGCGCCAAGCTTGCCTTCGGCGGCGAGCTTCTGAAACGCGATACGCCCGGCTTCTACCTCGCTCCCGCGCTCTTCACGGAAGCGACCAACGACATGCGCATCTCGCGCGAGGAGATCTTCGGTCCCGTCGCCGCGGTTATCCGCGTGAAGGATTATGAGGAAGCGCTGGCTGTCGCAAACGACACACCCTTCGGCCTGTCCTCCGGCATCGCCACGACGAGCCTCAAGCATGCGACGCATTTCAAGCGCAATGCGGAAGCCGGCATGGTCATGGTCAACCTGCCGACGGCGGGCGTCGATTTCCACGTGCCTTTCGGTGGGCGCAAGGGGTCGTCCCACGGCTCGCGTGAACAGGGCCGCTACGCCAACGAGTTCTACACGACCGTCAAGACCGCCTATACGCTGGCGTAAGGCGGCGGCGCTGCCACATTGATCATCGGTTTTCGGGCGCGACCGAGTAAGGCCGCGCCCGATCTGTATCGGGGCGGCACAGCGCGGCGCTCGCGGTGCACGTGCGAAAACGCTTCCTTTCCCTTATCCGGCGATCCGCCTGGCGGCGCGGGAACCCTGGACGCGGCGCAACCTTTCGTTATGCGGTGCCGATCCATCCCGGACCGGCCGATGATGGGAGGCTTCCATGTTTGCAGCATCGAATGCGGTATCGATCCCCAGGCTTTCGGCGGTCGTGTTGACGGCGATAGTTCTTGCCGTGCCTGTCCATGCGGGCGCACAGGACAAGGGCGGCCTCAGTGTCGGCCTCGGGGTGAGCCTCGGCAGCGTGAGGACCGGGGCCAATGCTACGGTTGGCGGCAGCGGCGGTCTTGCGGGTGTGCGGGCGGGCGCCAGCGTCGGTGGCGCGCGGGGCGTCAATGCCGGCGTCCGGGCGAATGTCGGCGGTTCGAAAGGGCTTGCCGATTCTGATGCCACCGCCTCGATCGGTGGCGGCAGCGGCGTGAATGCCCGCGCCAAGGTCGATGTCGGTGGGACGCGCGGCCTTGTGGATGCGGATATCGACGCCACGGTCGGCGGCGCGGGAGGGCTTGGTGCAACTGTTGATGCGACTGTCGGCGGTGGGAGCCTGCTCGATGCGAATATCGGCCTTGGCGTCGGGCGCGATGGCGTTTCTCCCGGCGGCAACAGCATCACGAGAGCCGACCGGCAGATGCTGCAAGCGTTCTCGCAGCTTCCCCGCCGTGACCGTATCCAGATGATCAAGCGTTGCCGCGGCATCGGCAGCGGCGGATATGACGCCGCGCTGGTGAACCTCTGCCGCCTGCTCCAGATGGCCTCCCGGTAGGTGAGGGCTGCGGCCTTCAGCTCTGGCTTTGCGACTGGCTCTGGCTGGCGGTCGGCTCGACGGTGATGGAAACGCTCATCGTCTCGGCCGCCTTGCCCATCACCATGCCGGAAACGGGTGCGGCGTCCTTGTAGTCGAGGCCGGTCGAAAGCCGGACATAGCGCGCGTCCGGGCAGATGTTGTTCGCCGCGTCGAAACCGACCCAGCCGAGGCCCTGCAGGTGCACTTCCGCCCAGGCGTGGCTTGCCGTCTGCTCCGGCGCGTCCATCAGCAGGTAGCCGGAGACGTAGCGGGCGGGAATGCCGAGATGGCGTGCGACGGACAGCACGATATGCGCATGGTCCTGGCAGACGCCCTGTTTCTTCTCCAGCGCCTGCTCGGCCGTCGTGTCGGTGGCGGTTTCGCCCGGTTTGTAGGCGACGGTCTCGTGGATTGCGGCCATCAGCGCATGCATGCGCGCCAGTTCATTCTCGCCCGTCGCGGCCTTTGCGAGGTCGCGGATCAGCTTGCCGGGCCTGGTCAGCGGCGTTTCGCGAAGGAAGAGCCACAGCGGCACGAAACCCTGATGCGGGCCGAAGACGCCGGCCCGGTCCTCCGTCTCCACCTCGCCCTCGGCGACGATGCGGATCGCCACCTGCTCGCCATCCGTGCTGACGAGATCGACATGGTTGCCGAAATGGTCGCTGTAGCCGGCTTCGAGACGGGCGCCGTGCACGGTGGTCTTCCAGTCGCGCACGATCTGGCCCGGCTGGCTCTTCGGCGTCAGCCGCAGCCTTTGCAGGGAATATTGCACCGGATCGTCGTAGCGGTATTCGGTCGTGTGGCTGATCTTCAGTCGCATCGCGAACCCTCGGCCTAACGGTAGAAGCGGTAGCCCTCGGAGATTTCTTCCCCGAGGCGGTTGTTGTGCACGATGAACTCCTCGATGAATTCGTGGAGGCCCTGTTCCATGATGT
The DNA here is from genome assembly GCF_022682305.1 of Shinella zoogloeoides. Classification (NCBI taxonomy): domain Bacteria; kingdom Pseudomonadati; phylum Pseudomonadota; class Alphaproteobacteria; order Hyphomicrobiales; family Rhizobiaceae; genus Shinella; species Shinella zoogloeoides. Next base: position 2,637,324 of record NZ_CP093528.1, on the reverse strand, counting down.
CCTCCATGCTGCGGCTGCGCAGCAACATCAGCGTCGAGGAGGCCGTCTCGTGCGCGGCGTGCTTCTCGCCGTAGCTCTTGGCGAGGTAGCCGAGATTGCTGACGATCTTGTCGTAGCTATAGGCGAGCGAGCGCGGCATGCGGTCGTTGAGGATGAGGAAGTCCGCGATGTTCGCCGGCGAATAATCGCCGTCATAGACCCAGCTATAGGAGCGGTGCGCCGAGACGGAGCGCAGGATGGATTCCCACTGCTTGTTGTCGAGCGACGAGCCGACCTTGGCGATGGCGGGCAGCAGCACGTAGTATTTCACGTCGAGGATGCGGGCGGTATTGTCCGCCTGCTCGATGAAGGTGCCGATGCGCGAGAAATTGTAGATGTCGTCGCGCAGCATCGTGCCGTGGAAGGCGCCGCGGATGAGGCCGGCGCGCCGCTTGATCGTGTCGATGATCTCCGGCATGTCGGCGGGCTTGGCGCGCTTGGCGAGGATCTGCTTCAGCTCGATCCAGCACTCGTTCGTCGCTTCCCAGGTCTCGCGCGTCAGCGCCGTGCGCACCATGCGGGCGTTGTTGCGCGCGGACTCGATGCAGGACATGACGCTCGACGGGTTGGAGCGGTCGCGCAGCAGGTAGTCGATGGCGTCGGCGCTCGTCAGCTTGTCGTGCACGCTGTCGAAATCCTCGCGCACGCCGGCGCTTTGCAGCACGCCGTCCCAGTCCTCGTCGGAGGAGCCGGAGCGTGTCAGCGCCATGCGCAGGCCCGCGTCGATGAGGCGGGCGATATTCTCGCCCCGCTCGATATAGCGGGACATCCAGTAGAGGCCGTTGGCAGTTCTTCCCAGCATCGGCTCAGTCCTCCAGAACCCAGGTGTCCTTCGTGCCGCCGCCCTGGCTGGAGTTCACCACCAGCGAGCCTTCCTTCAGCGCCACGCGGGTCAGCCCGCCGGGAATGATCTGCACCTTGTCGGAAACGAGCACATAGGGCCGAAGATCGACGTGACGGGGCGCGATGCCCTTCTTCACGAGGATCGGGACCGTGGAGAGCGAGAGCGTCGGCTGGGCGATGTAGTTCGCCGGTCGGGCCTTCAGCTTTTCGGCGAAGGCCGCGCATTCCTTCTTCGAGGCGGTGGGGCCGACGAGCATGCCGTAGCCGCCCGAGCCGTGCACTTCCTTGACGACGAGTTCGCTGAGGTGCTCCAGCACGTATTTCAGGCTGTCCTCCTCCGAGCAGCGCCACGTCGGCACGTTCTCCAGGATCGCCTTGCGCCCCGTGTAGAATTCCACGATCTCGGGCATGTAGGAATAGATCGCCTTGTCGTCGGAAATGCCGGTGCCGGGGGCGTTGGCGATGGTGATGTTGCCGGCCTTGTAGACATCCATGATGCCGGGAATGCCGAGGGCGGAATCCGGCCGGAAGGTGAGGGGGTCGAGGAAGTCGTCGTCGACGCGGCGATAGAGCACGTCGATGGCCTCGTAGCCGCGGGTGGTGCGCATCTTCACCTTGCCGTCGACGACGCGCAGGTCCGAGCCTTCGACCAGCTCCACGCCCATCATGTCGGCGAGGAAGGCGTGTTCGTAATAGGCGGAGTTGAAGATGCCGGGCGTCAGCACCGCGACGCGCGGTTTTCCCGAACAGCCGGGCGGCGCGAGTGAGGCGAGGCTCTGGCGCAGCAGTTTCGGGTAGTCCTCGACCGGGCGCACCTTGTTGAGGTGAAACAGCTCCGGGAACATCTGCATCATGGTTTCCCGGTTCTCCAGCATGTAGCTGACGCCGGACGGGGTGCGGGCATTGTCCTCCAGAACGTAGAACTGGTCCTCGCCGGTGCGCACGATGTCGGTGCCGACGATGTGGGTATAGACGCCGCCCGGCGGCTTGAAGCCGATCATCTGCGGCAGGAACGCCTCGTTGCGCTCGATCAGTTCGCGCGGGATGCGGCCCGCCTTGATGATTTCCTGCTTGTGGTAGATGTCGTCGAGGAAGGCGTTGAGGGCGATGACCCGCTGCTCGATGCCCTGGGCCAGCTTGCGCCATTCCCGGCCAGAGATGATGCGCGGTATGATGTCGAAGGGGATGAGTTTTTCGGAACTGTCTGCGTGTCCGTAGACCGCGAAGGTGATGCCGGTTTTTCGAAAGAGGTTTTCGGCGTCTCTCGATTTGGCGATCAGGCGCGCCCGATCCTGTGCTTCGTACCATTCATGGTAGTTCTGATACGGCTGCCGCGAACCGGAGTCCGCATTCATCATTTCGTCAAATGCCAAAGGCGTGTTCCCCATTTTCCGTCATTTGAGTACAAGATCTGGGGCAATGCAAGAACCATGCTCAATTAGCGGGAAAGAATTCTCACACCGCTTTGAGTGCGCGGAAACCGGCCGGCGCGACGGTTTTTCGAGAGGTGTCGCCCACACCGGCGCATCGCTCTGCCGAAACGGTGGGCAGATGCCGAAAGCATGGTCACCGATGGCTTTGTCTGAACCTAAGCATCAAGGAAATTCCTTTGACCATCAAAGGGGCAGGCCCTAACGCTCGCGCATTGCTTGTCGTGCTGCCGGAAATCCCATGTCCCTCGATCGCCTGGCTCCGGCCATTTTCGTCCTGCTTTGGTCCACGGGTTGGGTCGTCGCCAAGTTCGCGGCCCTGCTTTCGGAGCCGCTGACCTTCCTGTGCATCCGCTATCTCACCGCGGCCGTCCTGTTCGCGGGGCTTTGCGTTGCGTCCGGTGCCTCCTGGCCGCGCGACGGACGCACCGTCCTGCACGCCATCGTCTCCGGTGTTTTCCTGCACGGTATCTATCTCGGCGCGGTCTGGTGGGCGATCGGCGAGGGCGTGCCGGCGGCGCTGTCCTCGATCATCGCCGCGCTCCAGCCGCTGATGACGGCGCTGGCGGCACCGTTCTTCATCGGCGAGCGGTTGAGCGTCACGCAGAAGCTTGGCCTCTGTCTCGGCTTTTTCGGCGTGCTCATCGCCGTGCTGCCGAAATTCTTCGGTCAGGGCGCGGCGGAAATCCCGGCCCTCGCCATCCTCGTCAACATGCTCGGCATGGCCGCCGTGACCTACGGCACGATCTATCAGAAGCAGCACCTCCAGACCGGCGACATTCGCGCCGTCGCCACGCTGCAATATGTCGGTGCGCTGATCGTCACGCTGCCTCTCGCACTCGGTCTCGAAACCCCGCATGTCGAGATAAGCTTTGCTTTTTTCGCGCTGCTTGCCTGGTCGGTGCTCGGCATCTCGATGGGGGCGATCCTGCTGTTGCTCTACCTCATTCGCCGCGGACAGGTCTCGCGCGCGGCCTCGCTCATCTATCTGGTGCCGCCCATCGCGGCGCTGCAGGCGGCCGCGATTTTTGGTGAGGAGCTGACGGTTCCGATGATCCTCGGCACGGTGATCGTGGTGGCGGGGGTGTACCTTACCAATCGCAAGGATGTGGCGCCGGCCGAGTGAGGGTGCATAAACGAAAACGGCGGGCCGAAGCCCGCCGTTTCCTCATTCCAATGCACTATCCGCTTACGCCTGTTCGCGGCGCTGGCCTTCCGGGCGGCGCGGCTTGCCGCTGCGCTGCGGGCGGCCGGGCTGGCCGTTGCCGCCGTGGTTGCGGTTCTGGCGGTCGCCCTGCTTCTGGGCGGGGCGGCCGTGCTGCGGGCGCTTGGCGCCGGACGGCGCGCCGGCTTCGGCCTGTGCGCCGTCGCCGAAGGGCTGGCGGGCCGGGCGGTTGGCGGCGCGGCCGTTGCCGGAGCGCTGGCCGCCGCCACGGCTGTTGCGGCCCTTGCGGGACTTGCCGCCGGGGCCTGCCGTGCTGACTTCGGCCGGGGCTTCGCCGCTGGCGACGGCGATCTTGATGCCCATCAGCCGCTCGATGTCACGCAGGAGATGTGCTTCGTCCGGTGCGCAGAAGGCGATGGCGATGCCGTCGCGGCCGTTGCGGGCCGTGCGGCCGATACGGTGGACATAGGCGTCCGGCACTTCCGGCAGGTCGTAGTTGTAGACGTGGGTGACGCCCGGAATGTCGATGCCGCGGGCGGCGACGTCGGTGGCGACCAGCACGCGGATTTCGCCGTCACGGAAAGCCTTGAGGGCACGCTCGCGCTGGCCCTGGCTCTTGTTGCCGTGGATCGAGGCGGCCTTGAAGCCGACCTGGTCGAGATGCTTCATCAGCTTCTCGGCGCCGTGCTTGGTGCGCGAGAAGACGAGCGACAGGCCATCCGGGTTGGCGGTGAGCGTCTGCTTTAGGATCTGCGTCTTCTGGTCCTTGCCGGGAACGTGGTGGACATACTGCTCCACCTTGTCGGCGGCCTTGCCGGGCGGGGTGACTTCGACCTTCTTCGGGTTGCTGAGATATTCGCCGGCAAGCTCGGCGATCAGCTTCGGCATGGTGGCCGAGAAGAGCAGCGTCTGGCGGTTCTTCGGCACCATCTTCGAAATCTTGCGCAGGTCATGGATGAAGCCCAGATCGAGCATCTGGTCAGCTTCGTCGAGCACGAGGTAGCGGGCCTGCGTCAGCGTCACCGACTTGCGGGCGACGAGGTCGAGCAGGCGGCCCGGCGTGGCGACGAGGATGTCGGTGCCGCGGTTCAGCATTTCCGACTGCTTGTTGATCGAAGCACCGCCGACGACGGTGACGACGCGCAGCGGCGTCTTCTTCACGAAGTCGCGCAGGTTATCAGCGATCTGGTTCACCAGTTCGCGGGTCGGGGCGAGAATGAGGGCGCGGATGTTGCGCGGGTCGGGACGACGGGTGTCGGCGAGAAGCTTCTCGATCATCGGCAGGCCGAAGGCGGCCGTCTTGCCGGTGCCCGTCTGGGCGAGGCCGATGAGGTCCGAGCCTTCGAGGACGAGCGGGATGGCCTTTTCCTGGATCGGCGTGGCTTTCTCGAAGCCGAGCGCGGAAAGGGTGGCGACGATGGTCTTCGAGAGGCCGAGGTCGTGGAAAGTGGTCAAAGCAATACCTTTCGGGGGCGCCAAACGACTTTCCCGAACGCAGTTCCGGACGCAAAACCGCGTCACACTTTTGCTGGAACTACTTCAGGCCGGAACGCACCATGCGCTTCCGGTTTCGTCTGGCGTCAAGAACCCCGCGTGAATTGGGAACTTGTGGGTTGGTTGGCTATCGTCTGCGCAGTCATCCGCAAAATGGGAGGCGGATCCTTCTCTTGCGCTTGTCCTTCTTGGCATCCCTGTTCGGGAAATCGCTGGCTCGCTCACGCGGCGGCCGAAGGGCGACGCTGCGGCTCATGTCGTTGTTTTGTGGCGAAAAGTCAAGTGTTACTTTCGCACCTGCGAAAGGAGGGCGCCGCGATCCTTGCGAAATCAGGAACCTGAGCCTCCGCCCTGCGTTGAACCGATACGCATCCTGCCACAATCCTGTTGGATGCTTCCCGGCGCAGAAGCGATCTGCGTATCCATGAATCTCGCTACGGGAGGGAAACATGACCGCTACGACCTGGATTCTCGCCGCCGACGGCAATCAGGCACGCCTGCTCAAGGGGGTAAACCTGCTGAAGGACGGCCAGCAGAATCCGGAGCAGGAAATCTTTCGCTGGGAGCCGAAGAAGGCGCAGGACATCATGGCCGACAGGCCCGGGCGCAGCCATTCCTCCGTCGGTCCCGGCCGTTCCGCCATGGAATATTCCAGCGATCCGGTGCGTGAGGAACAGCAGAAATTCACCGCCGAGATCGCCGGCCGCATCGATGACTATGCTGCCGAAGGCGCTTTCGACCGGCTCGTCATCTGCGCAGCGCCGCAGACGCTGGGCGACCTGCGCAGCAAGCTCTCCGACAGGGCGCGTACGTTGACCACAGCCGAGATCGACAGGAATTTCTCCAACCTGCCGACGCAGAAGCTGATCTCCTCCGTCCGCTCGATCATGTTCGAGGCGTGAGGGCGTCCCGGGTTCCGGCAACGATCGGTTAACCATCCGTTCAAGGATTGGTGATACTCCCCGAGGGGTATGAATCTCTCTATCCGTGCCGCTTCGGGGAGTACTTGGCGTGGCTGAATCTCATGACGAAATGCTGGTGGCGGCGTGCGCGCGCGTTGGCGCGCACCCGCATCCGGCCTACGTCAAGAGCAGCGAGTTGCGCTACCTCGCGGTGAACGATGCCTATGCGCGTCTTTTCGGCCGTTCCCCGGCGGAGATGGTGGGCCTTCGCAGCGACGAGATCGGCGAGGCGCCCGGCCATGGCGACCGGAGCGACCCGGAACGCCGCTGCCTGATCTTCGGCAATCCCGAGCGCGCGCGCTATGTTCATCCTTTCGACGGCTGTTTCGACATCGCGCTGAGGCGCGAGCGGATTTCTCCCGCGATATCCATTCTCGTCGGCCTCTTCACGCCGGTCGTGGAGGTGCTTGCCACGACCGTTCGCGCCGCCGCCAACGGAAACGGCGCGGCAGCCCGGTCCGCAGCGCCCCCGCAGATGGAGCGGGAGGATGCGCGCACGCATGTCGAAAGCGCGCTCGACGCCATGGGGGCGGGGGTCGCCGTCTTCGGCGCGGATGATCGGCTACGCTACGCCAATCGCAGCATGCGGGAATTCTATGGCGCTCTCGTCGGTGAAACGGCCGGCGGCGCGATCAGCCTTTCCGCGATCGTCGAGGCGTTGCACGCGCTCGAGATCGGGCCGGCGTCTGCGGATGAGCGCGCGCGTTGGGTCGCCAGCCGGCTCGCCGAGTACAGCCTGCCGCTTCACGAATCCCTCATGCGAATGGCGGGCGGCTGGATACGCCTCGTCAGCCAGCGCCGGCCGGATGGCACGCTGGTCGTGCTGCGGCTGGACGCCACGGCGCTGAAGGAGAGCGAGGGACGGCTGCAGCAGCATTCGCAGGAGATCAGCCTTTACCGCGCGCTGCTCGACGAGCTGCCGGTCGCAAGCTTCATGCGCGACGAGAACCAGCGCATGATTTTCGCCAACCGGGCCTATGTCGACCTGACGGGCCGGCAGCCAGAAGAACTGCTCGGCCTCACCACGCTCGAAATGTACCCCGAGCAGGGCGAGGAATTCCACGACCAGAACCAGTTCGTGCTGGATACCGGCGAGCTGTTCGAATCCGAGATCGACTATATCCGGTCGGACGGCTCGGTGCTGCCCACGATCTCGCGGCTCTATCGCGTCACCACGCTCGACGACAAGAACTACCTCATCGGATCGCTCACCGACACCACGCTGCTGAAGAAGCGCGAGGAACAGTTGATCGAGACGCAGCGCCTGGCGGAAGCGGCGCGGGCCGATCTCGAAAGCGTGGTGGAATCGCTGCCGGTGGGCATCGTGGTCGTCGACGAGACGAACACGATCGACCTGGTGAACGGGGCTTTCGAGGAGCTGTGGGGCGGCGCCCTGCCGCCGATGAAGGGCCGGCCGCTGATGGAGCTGCTGCGCTTCCAGCAGGAGCAGGGCGGCGTCAGCGACGACGGCCGCGCCCGGGCCGACGGTTACGAGGCCTGCATCGCCAGCATCCGCGCCGGCAGCGCGCCGGTGCGCGAGGTCTCCTATGCCAACGGACGTACGGTGATCGAGGCCGGCTGCGTGGTTTCCGGTGGCCGCTGCCTGCTCACCTATATCGACATCACCGAGCGGCGCGAGCGCGAGCGCGAGGTGCTGGAGACCCGCAGCGCGCTCGAGGATATCGGCAGCCTCATGAAGGATGCCGTTTCCTCGATGAGCCAGGGCCTGCTGATCATCGAGAACGGTGTGGTGGTGATTTCCAACGAGGCGCTCGCCACGATGATCGCCATGCCGCCGCATCTGTTGCAGCCGGGCGCGCTGATGCAGGAGGTGCTGCAAAGCTGCATCGACCGCAAGATCGCCGGTTTCGATGGCGAGGACCCGGTCGATGCGAGTGAGTTCGAGCGCATCCTCTTCACCGGCAAGCCCGCGTCGCTGACGGTGTTCAGCGGCTACCAGCGCTGGCTGCGGCTGGATGTGACGCCGACGAGCCGTGGCCGCGACGTCATGGTCTTCTCCGACATCACCGCCCTCAAGGACCGCGAGGATGAGCTGCGCCGCCTCGTGACCCGGGCGGAGACGGCCGACAAGGCGAAATCGGAATTCCTGGCCAATATGAGCCATGAGATTCGCACGCCCATGAACGGCGTGCTCGGCATGGCCGAACTGCTCGCCAAGTCCAACCTCGACACGCGTCAGAAGACCTTCATCGACATCATGGTGAAATCCGGCAATGCGCTCCTGACGATCATCAACGACATCCTCGACTTCTCGAAGATCGATGCCGGCCAGATGGTGCTGCGCGATGTCGCCTTCAATCCGGTTGAGGCCATCGAGGACGTGGCGACGCTCCTGTCGGCGAAAGCGGCGGAAAAGGACATCGAGCTTGTCGTGCGCGGCGCGGCCAACATGCCGGCGGCGGTGATGGGCGATGCCGGCCGCTTCCGGCAGATCGTCACCAATCTCGTCGGCAACGCCGTCAAGTTCACCGATCGCGGCCATGTGCTGATCGATCTTGCCTCCGAGACCACCGAGAGCGGCGTCGAGATCGTCATCAGCGTCGAGGATACGGGCGCGGGCATTCCGGCCGAGAAGATGGAATCGATCTTCGAGAAGTTCTCGCAGGTCGACAGTTCCTCGACGCGCCGGCACGAGGGCACCGGCCTCGGCCTTGCCATCACCGACGGATTGACGCGCCTTTTCGGCGGCGTGCTGGAGGCCCGAAGTGAGGTCGGTCGCGGTTCTGTCTTCACCGTCCGCCTGCCGATGGCGCTCGCCGTCTCCTCGCTGCCGGCCCGCATCGTCCCGGCGCGCGCGACGGGTGCGCGCATCCTCGTCGTCGATGCGCACGACCTGTCCCGCAAGGCCGCGCACGACATGCTGCTCGAATGGGGCTACGACGCCACGGCCGTGGGGTCCGAGGCCGAGGCGCTGGCCGTGCTCGCGGCGGCGGCGGATATCGGCGTGGCGGTCGATGCGATCCTGCTCGACTACCGGCCCGAGCGCTCGCCGGCCTTCGTACGGGCCTTGCGCGACGGCGCGGCGACGGCGGATATCGCCGTGATCGTGCTGACCTCCATGAACCTTTCGACGGAAGACCAGCACCGGTCCTCGCAGGATGTGCAGGCGCATCTGATGAAGCCGGCCCGGGCCGATCTCCTGCGCGAGACGGTGGCCGAGGTGCTGCGCGCGGTGCGGGGCGCGAAGGGCGCCCCGGCGGCGCAGGACGCCGCACAGGCCAAGGTCCTGCCGCTTCGCCCGCAGGCGCCGCCTCCTGCCGCGGTGACGGGCGGCGAGACGCTGGACGTGCTGGTCGCGGAGGACAACGAGGTCAACCAGATCCTCTTTACCCAGTTGCTGCTGGCGTCGGGCCTGCGCTTCCGTCTGGTGGAGAACGGTGCGCAGGCGGTCGAGGTCTTTCGCGCCAGCCGCCCGGGCATGATCCTGATGGACGTCTCCATGCCCGTCATGAACGGCCTGGAAGCGAGCCGGGAAATCCGCGCGCTGGAAAGCGGCAGCGGCCACCGCGTTCCCATCGTCGCCGTCACCGCCCATGTGCTCGACGGCGATCGCGAGCAATGCTTCGCCGCCGGCATGGACGATTATCTCGCCAAGCCGATCAGCATCGAGAAGCTGGAGGAGAAGCTGGATCGCTGGCTGAAGCCGGGCAAGGCGCAGGCCGTAAACGGCGTCTTGCACTAGGACGTGGCTTTGCCCCCGCAGAGCATTTCGCGCTTTCCCGCAAAGCCCGGCCGGCGCTCCACCGAGAAGCCTGCGGCAAGCAGGTTGCGCCGCACGAAGCCGGCGGCGGCGTAGGTGGCGAAGCGGCCGTCCGCGGCAGTGAGGCGGCAGACCTCAGCCATCAGTTCCGCCGACCACATGTCCGGATTGCGCGAGGGGGCGAAGCCGTCGAGGTACCAGGCGTCGAACGGCGCCTCCTCCCGTTGCAGGCTGTCGAGCGCCGTGCCGCAGACGACGGTAAGGTGGACGCGCGGCGCAAGCTCGATCTCGATGCGGCCTTGCGGCGCGTCCGGCCATTTCGCCGTCAGCACCGCACGTTCCCGGTCGATCTCCGGCCAGTGCGCCAGCGCCCGGTCGATATCGGCGCGCGCCATCGGAAAACGCTCGAAGGAGGTGAAGGCGAGGCTGGCGTCGCCGGGGGCCGTCTCGCGCCACTGACGCCAGGTCTCGCACAGGTTGAGGCCGGTGCCGAAGCCGAGTTCGGCGATGCGGAAAGGTTCGTCACGCTGCCAGCGGTGCGGCAGGTCGTTGCCCGAAAGGAAGACATGGCCGCATTCCAGCCGCCCGTCGCTGCGACAATAAAAGTGGTCGTCAAAGGCGCGTGAATAGGGCATATCGCCCTCGTGCCAGTCGAGGACCGTTTCGCTCGGCGGTGTCTGTTCAGGATCGTGGTCAGCCATGGCAGAAGCCGATAATCGCGGGAAGGCCGTCGGTCAACCGGGCGTGGACCTCCTCGTCGCCGGCGGCGGGGTCATGGGACTCTGGACCGCGCTCTTTGCCGCCCGCCAAGGCCTGTCCGTCCAGCTCGTCGAAAAGCGGCGGATCGGCGCGGGAGCGAGCGGCGGCCTGCTCGGTGCGCTGATGCCGCATCTGCCGGATCGCTGGAACGCCAAGAAGGCCTTCCAGTTCGATGCCCTGGTCTCCCTCGAAGGCGAGGTTGCGGCGCTGGAGGCGGAGACCGGCCTTTCCGCCGGCTACCGGCGCTCCGGCCGACTCATCCCGCTGGGAAAACCCCATAATCGCGACATCGCGCTCGGCCATGCCGAGGATGCCCGCGCGGCCTGGCGCACACCCGGCCGCGCCTTCGCCTTCGAGGTACTGGACGCCGCCCCAGTCGATGGCTGGCCTTCCGGCGAGGCGATGGCCTGCGGGCTTGTCCGCGATCACCTTGCCGCCCGCCTTGCGCCACGCAGCCTCGTTGCCGCCCTCGGCGCGGCGCTTGCACGGCTGCCGAACGTTTCCATCCGCGAGGGCGCCGGTATCGAGAGCCTGGATACGGCGGCCGGGACCGCGTGTCTTGACGACGGAACCGCGGTCGCCTTCGGCCATTGCGTGCTGGCGGCCGGCGTCGAGACCTTCGCCCTGCTGGCCCCGCTCGGCCCGCCACTGGCAAAGCCGGCGGGCGTCGGGGTCAAGGGGCAGGCGGCCTTCCTTAAGGCCGCCGTCGACCCGTCCCTTCCGGTGATTTTCGCGGACGGCCTTTATATCGTGCCGCATGACAACGGTCTCGTCGCCATCGGCAGCACCAGCGAGAACAGCTTCTCCGATCCGCATGGCACCGATGGGCTTCTCGACGCCCTCATAGAAAAGGCGCGCTCCATGGCGCCGGTTCTTGCGGACGCGCCTGTCGCCGAGCGCTGGGCCGGGCTTCGGCCCAAGGCCATCGGCCGGGAGCCTATGGTCGGACGGCACCCGGATCATGCGAATGTCAGCCTGATGACCGGGGGCTTCAAGGTGAGCTTCGGCCTCGCGCATGCGCTGGCCCGCGAAGTGCTGCACGAGATAAAGGGCGGCACGCTCGGCGTACCGCCCTCCTTTACCGTTCCGGCACACTTCGAGGAAGCCGGACGGATCTGACGCTTACATCCAGTAGGGCGGAACGCCGTAATAGTCGTGGATCACCTTGCCGTTGCGGCGGTTCCAGTCGTATTCGGCATCGCTTTCATAGTGCGGTGCGCGCTCCACCTGTTCCTTCGTCACATCGACGCGATAGCCGCCGAGGCCTTCGTCGTAGCTCAGCTTGCTCCAGGGCAGGGGATAGTGGTCCTGCCCGATGCCGAGGAAGCCGCCGAAGCTGAGGACGGCATAGGATACATGCCCGTTGCGCTTGTCGAGAATCAGGCGTTCCACCGCGCCGATATGCTTGCCGTCCGCGCCGTAGACGCTGGTGCCTTCGACCTTGTCGCTGGCGATGAGATCCTGCGTTTCACGAATGTTTGCGTCCTGCATGGCCATAGTGTTTCTCCTTGCTTGTCATGGACAGGAAACGGACCAAGGCGCTATTGGTTCCTTCCCATGGGGTATTGCACCGCCCGGTGCACGGTTCCGCCCATTGCCGAGGTGATCGAATGACTGACAAGACTTATCCGCGCGACCTGATCGGTTACGGCCGCACTCCGCCGCAGGTTCGCTGGCCGGGCGATGCCAATATCGCCGTGCAATTCGTGGTGAACTACGAGGAAGGCGGCGAAAGCTGCATTCTCGACGGCGATGCGGCGTCGGAGAATCTCCTGTCGGAAATCGTCGGCGCGCAGCCCTGGCCGGGCCAGCGCAACCTCAATATGGAATCGATCTACGAATACGGTTCGCGCGCCGGCTTCTGGCGGCTGCATCGGCTCTTCACCAGCCGGAACGTCACCACCACGGTCTACGGCGTGACGCTCGCCATGGCGCGCAATCCGGAAGCCGTCGCGGCGATGAAGGAAGCCGGCTGGGAAATCGCCAGCCACGGCTACCGCTGGCTGGAATACAAGGACTATTCCGAAGAGAAGGAGCGCGAGCACATCCGCGAGGCCGTGCGCCTGCACAAGGAACTGACCGGCTCGCATCCGCTCGGCATGTACCAGGGCAAGCCCTCGGACAACACGCTGCGCCTCGTCATGGAGGAGGGCGGCTTCGTCTATTCGTCCGACTCCTATGCCGACGACCTGCCGTATTTTGTGCCGGGCATCGACGGCGAACCCTTCCTGATCATTCCCTACACGCTCGAAACGAACGACATGCGTTTCGCAACGCCGCAGGGCTTCAACGCCGGCGACCAGTTCTTCAACTACCTGAAGGACGCCTTCGACGTGCTCTACCAGGAAGGCAAGGAAGGCAGCCCGAAGATGCTGAATATCGGCCTTCATTGCCGCCTCGTCGGCCGCCCCGGCCGCGCCGCCGCGCTCGCCCGCTTCGTCGACTACGTGCTCGCCCATGAGAAGGTCTGGATCCCGCGCCGCATCGACATCGCGCGCCACTGGATCGAGAACTACCATCCGACGAAGGGAAAGAGCGCATGATCGACCGGGCCGATTTCCTCGACCGCTTCGGCGGCGTCTTCGAGCATTCGCCCTTCATCGCAGAGCGGGCGCTCGACGCCGGTTCCGTCGCGCTGCCCCTGACGGCGGCGGGCGTGCACGGCGCGCTGACCGAGGCGTTCCGTAAGGCGAGCCATGCCGAGCAGCTCGGCGTGCTGCGCGCCCACCCGGACCTTGCCGGAAAGCTCGCCATCGCCGGCGAATTGACGGAGGACAGCCGCAAGGAACAGGCCGGCGCCGGTCTCGACCGGCTCAGCCCGGAAGAGCACGCGCGTTTTACCCGATCCAACACCGATTACACGGAAAAGTTTGGCTTCCCCTTCATCATTGCCGTGAAGGGGCTTGACAAGAGCGACATCCTTGCCGCTTTCGAGACACGCATCGGCAATACGGCCGATGAGGAATTCGAAACCGCGAAAGCCCAGGTGGAGCGCATTGCGCTCCTGCGCTTGAATGCTCTGCTCCCCGGAGATTGACGATGCCTGATTACCGACGACCGCCCTTCCTCTCCCCGGGAGGGCTGTCCGATGGCTGAAAAACTGACGATCCAGCCCCTCACCAAGGAAGCCTTCGCCCCCTTCGGCAGCGTGATCGAGACCGATCCCGCCGCCATGCGCTACATCAACGGCGGCACGACAGAGCGCTACAACGCGCTCGCCGTGGCCGAGGCGGTGGGCGAGGATGCGAAGGTCATCATCAACATCTTCCGCGGCAGCCCGCGCAGCTTCCCCTATGCCATCGGTATGATGGAGCGCCATCCCTTCGGCAGCCAGAGTTTCTCGCCCATCGACAACCGGCCGTGGCTGGTGGTCGTGGCGGCGGACGAGGGTGGCAGGCCCGGCCGGCCGCAGGTCTTCCTCGCCGGCGGACGCCAGGGCGTCAACTACGGCCGCAACGTCTGGCATCATCCGCTGATGGCCATCGGCGCGGTGAGCGACTTCCTCGTCGTCGACCGTCTCGGTGGCGGCAACAACGTGATCGAACACTTCTTCGATACGCCCTTCGTCATCGAGCAGCCCTGAAAGGGCTTGCGGAGCGGCCATCCCCCGGCCGCTCCCCGGACGGGATCAGACCTCCTGCGGCATGGCCGCGAGAATCCAGTCCCGAAATGCCCGGATCTTCTGGATATTGCGGCGGTTTTCCGGATAGACGAGCCAGTAGTCGCGGCCATCGTTGCAGGTGAGGTCGAAGGGCTGGTAGAGCTGGCCGGCGGCAATCTCGCTGCGGAAATGGCCGGGGCTGAGGATGGCGACGCCTTGCCCGGCCATGGCGATCTGCGCATCGATGGTCTGCGTGCCCAGCTCGTTCGGCGGAAAGCGCTCCAGATTCGGATTGTCGATGCCGGCTGCCGAAAACCAGGTGCGCCACCAGATATCCCGCGCACTGATGATCGGAAGCTTCAGAAGGTCGGCCGGCTCCTTCACGCCGCCGATGGTCTCGGCGAGCTTCGGGCTCAGCATGGGCGCGAAATCCATGCGCATGACCCGATGGGCGGCAAGGCCCGGCCAGTCGCCCATGCCCCAGCGGACGGCGACATCGGCCTCTTCCTTGGCGAAATCGATCACGTCCTGCGAGGTGGAAAGGCGCACCGCGATGTTGGGGTGCCTGAGCTGGAAATCGCCGATGGTGCGGCTCAGCCATTGCAGGGCGAAGGTGGGCGTGGAGTGGATGTGCAACTTCTGCTCGCTCGCCCCGCGCAGGTCCGACACAGCCTCCGCCAGTTTCGCGAGCCCTTCCGCCACCTTCGGCGCAAGCCGTTCGCCGGCCTCGCTCAGCGCCACCTGTCGCGGCTGGCGCAGGAAAAGCGTCTCGCCCAGCGTCTCCTCCAGCAGCTTGATCTGGTAGCTGACGGCCGTCTGCGTCATGCCCAATTCGTCGCCCGCGCGGGTGAAGCTGCCGTGCCGCGCGGCTGCCTCAAAGACGCGGAGCGCATTGAGCGGGAAGGCGCGCGACATCTTCAAGGCCAAGCTCTCTTTATGGGTTCAGACGAAGGTTCGATTGGAATTCCATCATTTTCCGGCGCAGGCTGCAAGCAATGGATGGAATTTTCGAGGTTTGACCATGACATGCACCGCCGACCGGGCCATTGCCGACGCGACGCACCCCCGCAAGAAAAGTTTCTGGCAAAGGGTGGCGCGCCTTTTGCGGCGGCGCAAGCGCCGGCCGCATTTCGACCCCCGCCATGTGTCCGATCACATCAAGCGGGATCTCGGCTATCTCGACGGTCGTCATTGAGAGGGCGCGGCTATTGCGCGGTCCAGCCGCCGTCGACGGAGATGTGGGTGCCGTTGATCGACTTGGCCGCATCCGAGGCGAGGAACATGGCGATGGCCGCCACCTCGTCCGTGCCGACGAATTCCTTGGTCGGCTGGAACTTCAGCATGACGTCGGTCTTCACCTCGGCCTCGCTGATGCCGCGGGCTTTTGCAGTCGCCGGGATCTGCTGCTCGACGAGCGGCGTCAGCACGTAGCCGGGGCAGATGGCGTTGACGGTGATGCCGTTCTCGGCGACCTCCAGCGCGACCGTCTTGGTGAGGCCCATGACGCCATGCTTGGCCGCCACATAGGCCGCCTTGAAGGGCGAGGCGACGAGACCGTGCGCGGAGGCGACGTTGACGATGCGGCCCCAGCCCTTGCGCTTCATATGCGGCACGGCGCAGCGGATGGTGTGGAACGAGCTGGACAGGTTGATCGCGATGATCTGGTCCCACTTCTCGACCGGGAAATCCTCGATCTTCTCGACATGCTGGATGCCGGCATTGTTGACGAGGATATCGACGCCGTCGAATTCCTCCACCGCCGTCTGGATGAGGTCGGAGATTTCGTGCGGCTTCGTCATGTCGGCGGGATGGTAGAGCACGCGGCCCTTGCCGAGACCGTCGAGCTTCGCCCGGATAGCCTCGATCTCCTCCGCCGAGCCGAAACCGTTGATGACGACATTGGCGCCGCTTTGCGCGAAGGCGCTGGCAATGGCAAGGCCGATGCCGCTGGTGGAGCCGGTGATGACGACGCTCTTCATCTTGTTTCTCCCGATATGCTGCGTTGCGGTAGCCTACGCCGAAAACTCGAGCGATGACAATTGTGTTTTGCGCGCTACAGTTCCGCCGGGGACGAAGCGCGACTTGCGTTTTATTTTCCTTTGACATTCGTTTTTGCATCGTATTGAAGATTCCGAAGGGCCTGGGAGCGGCTCTTCACCGGGAGGAAAGCATGGGCGGATATGTTCTCGCGATCGATCAGGGCACGACCTCGAGCCGGGCGATCGTCTTCGACGGCAACCAGAAGGTCGTCGGTTCCGGCCAGAAGGAATTCACGCAGATCTTTCCGCAGTCCGGCTGGGTCGAGCACGATCCCGAGGAAATCTGGGAAAGCGTCGTCTGGTCGGTGAAGGCCGCGTTGAAGAAGGCCGGCGTCGAGGCCTCCGACATTTCCGCCATCGGCATCACCAACCAGCGCGAGACGGTTGTGGTCTGGGAGCGTGAGAGCGGCAAGCCAATCCACAACGCCATCGTCTGGCAGGACCGCCGCACCGCCTCCTATTGCGAGAAGCTGAAGAAGCAGGACCTCGAAAAGACCTTCACGAAGAAGACGGGCCTGCTGCTCGACCCCTATTTTTCCGGCACCAAGCTCTCCTGGATGCTCTCAAACGTGAAGGGTGCCCGGGCGCGGGGCGCGAAGGGCGATCTCTGCTTCGGCACCATCGACACGTTCCTCATCTGGCGGCTGACGGGCGGCAAGTCCCATGTCACCGACGCCACCAATGCTAGTCGCACGCTGATGTACAACATCGCGACGAACGACTGGGACGGCGAATTGCTCGAAATCCTGCGCGTGCCCAAAGCCATGCTTCCGCAAGTACTGGATTGTGCCGCCGATTTCGGCGTGACGGAGAAGGGGCTGTTCGGCGCGGAAATCCCGATCCTCGGCGTTGCCGGCGACCAGCAGGCCGCGACCATCGGCCAGGCCTGCTTCGAGCCGGGCATGATGAAATCCACCTACGGCACCGGCTGCTTCGCGCTGCTCAACACCGGCCCGGACATCGTGCGCTCGAAGAACCGCCTGCTCACCACCATCGCCTACCGGCTCGACGGCGAGACGACCTATGCGCTGGAAGGCTCGATCTTCATCGCCGGCGCTGCCGTGCAATGGCTGCGCGACGGGCTGAAGGTGATCAAGGCGGCGTCCGACACCGGCGATCTCGCCGCCAAGGCGGACCCGACGCAGAACGTCTATCTCGTCCCCGCCTTCACCGGCCTTGGCGCACCGCACTGGGACCCGGAGGCGCGCGCCGCAATCTACGGCATGACGCGCAACACCGGCCCGGCCGAATTCGCCCGCGCCGCGCTGGAGGCGGTCTGCTACCAGACGCGCGACCTGCTCGACGCCATGCACAAGGACTGGAAGGCGAACGGCAAGGAGACGGTGCTGCGCGTCGACGGCGGCATGGTCGCCTCCGACTGGACCATGCAGCGCCTTTCCGACATCCTCGACGCCCCCGTCGACCGCCCGACCATTCTGGAGACCACGGCGCTCGGTGCAGCATGGCTCGCCGGCCAGCGCGCCGGCGTCTGGCCCGACCGCAAGGGCTTCGCCAGGTCCTGGGCGCGCGACAGGCGCTTCACGCCCGAGATGGACGAGAAGACGCGCGCGGTGAAGATCAAGGGCTGGAAGGATGCGGTGCGGCGGACGCTGAGCGCGTAAATCGTCGCGCCTCCCTTCAAGGTTCGATGGCCGGATGCTATGCACCGGCCATGCCATCATCTCCCAACGTTGTTGCCGGCCGGTCCTGCGGCACCTGTACGCTCTGCTGCCGGCTGCCCGATATCGACCTGTTCGACAAGCCGGCCAATGTCTGGTGCCGCCATTGCGTCGCGGGGAAGGGATGCTCGATCTATGTGGACCGGCCCTCGGTCTGCCGTGACTTTCTCTGCCTCTGGATGACCGATGCGGGATTTGCCGAGATATGGGAACCGTCGCGCTCGCACATGATGGTCTATCGGCAGGGGCCGCAGATCACGGTTCTGGTCGATCCCGACCATCCCGATATCTGGCGGCGCGAGCCTTATCACGCGCAATTGCGGGACTGGGCGCGCGAAGCCGAGGCGACCGGCGGCTATGTCATCGTGTTCCGGCAGGATGATGTGTTCAAGATCTGAACCGCTGGAACGCCCTGGCAAAAATCAAAAATAATCCGGTGCGCCCTGTCGGCTGAGACGCTACTTCTACGTCTTTCAGCCAACGGGAGTTTACCATGCTGTATGCCGTTCTTTGTTACGATGCCGAAAGTGAAGTCTGCGCCTGGTCAAAGGAGCTGGACGACAAGGTCATGGCCGATCTCGGCGCCGTCAACCAGCGCTATGCCGAGGCCGGCAAGCTCGGCCCCGTCGCGCGGCTGATGCCGACGACGGCGGCCGTCACCGTGCGCAAGGGCGCGACGGACGATATCGTCATGGACGGTCCCTTCGCCGAAACCAAGGAGCAGTTCCTCGGTTTCTTCGTGCTTCAGGCCGAGACGCTGGAGGAGGCGATCCAGTTCGCCCGCGAGCTTTCCGCCGCCAATCCGGCAAACGGGACCTATGAGATCCGGCCGCTGCAGTTCTTCAATCCGGGAGTGCCCATCGCATGACAGACCTCGCCTGGATCGACCTGGCGCTCACCTCGGCGCGGCCGCAGGCCATGGGGGCGCTGCTGCGCTACTTCCGTGACCTCGACATGGCGGAGGAGGCTTTTCAGGAAGCCTGCCTTCGCGCGCTGAGGACATGGCCCGAGAAAGGCCCGCCGCGCGATCCGGCCGCATGGCTCATCTTCGTCGGCCGTAACAGCGGCATCGATCAGGTGCGCAAGCGTGTGAAAACCCAGCCGCTGCCGCCCGAGGAGATGCTGTCCGATCTGGAGGACACCGAGAGCGACCTTGCCGACCGGCTGGACGGCGCGCATTACCGCGACGACATCCTGCGCCTGCTCTTCGTCTGTTGCCATCCCGACCTGCCGGCTACGCAGCAGATCGCGCTGGCGCTGCGCATCGTCTCCGGCCTTTCGGTGAGGCAGATCGCGCGGGCCTTCCTCGTCTCGGAAGCCGCGATGGAGCAGCGCATCACCCGCGCCAAGGCCAGGGTCGGCGCGGCCGGCATTGCCTTCGAGACGCCGGATGCGGCGGCGCGGGCCGAACGGCTCGGGCTTGTGGCTGCGATGATCTATCTCGTCTTCAACGAGGGCTATTCGGCCGGCGTGCCGCAGAAGGCGGATACGCCCTTCTGCGCGGAGGCGATCCGGCTGGCGCGGCTGCTGCTGAAACTCTTTCCGTCCGAGCCGGAGATCATGGGCCTCACGGCGCTCCTGCTCATTCAGCATTCGCGGTTCGATGCCCGCTTCGATGCGAACGGGCAGATCGTGCCGCTGGAGGATCAGGACCGTTCGCTCTGGGATCGGCCGCTGATCGACGAGGCGCTGGTGATGATCGACAAGGCGATCCGCCATCGCGCGCCCGGTCCCTTCCAGATACAGGCGGCGATTGCCGCCCTGCATGCCCGCGCCGGAACGGCGGCGGAGACGGACTGGCTTCAGATCGACCTGCTCTACCAGAGACTGGAGCGCCTCCAGCCATCGCCTGTGGTGCGGCTCAACCGGGCCGTCGCGGTCTCCAGGCGCGAGGGGCCGGAGGCGGCGCTGGCGCTCGTCGAGCCGCTGGCGGAGAAGCTGGACGGCTATTTCTATTTCCACGGCCTGCGCGGCGGCCTCCTGAAGCAGCTCGGCCGCTATGCCGAGGCGCATCAGGCCTTCGACCGGGCCATCGCGCTTGCCACGACCTCCGCCGAGGCGGCCCATATCCGCCAACATATCGACAGCATGCGGCGTGAAGTGGCCGGTGCCGAACAATAATCCGCTTCAATGTCGCACTGGCCGTTCGCCGGCCGTCCTTGATGCGCACCATCCAGTTCATCCACGAGGAGCAAGACATGACCGCCGAGATCAAGCCCGCCAACAGCCGCGAACTGGTGCTGACCCGCGTGTTGAACGCCACGCCCTCTCAACTCTTCAAGGCCTGGACGACGCCGGAGCTGATGAAGCAATGGTTCGCGCCCAAGCCCTACGAGACGCCCGTCATCGAGATCGAGCCGCGCGACGGCGGCAAGTTCCGCACCGTCATGACCGGTCCGGACGGCTTCCACATGGACAGCACCGGCATCTTCCTCAAGGTGGAAAAGGACCGCCGCATCATCACTACCGACGCTTTCGGCCCGGACTTCAAGCCAAGTGAGCGCGCCTTCTTCTCCGCTGAAATCCTCCTCGACGACCTCGGCAACGGCCAGACTCGCTACACCGCCATCGCCCGCCACTGGAGCGTGGAGGACTGCGAGGCGCATGCGAAGATGGGCTTCCACGAGGGTTGGGGGCAGGTGGCGATGCAGCTTGAGGCGGTGGCATCGACGCTTTGAGCAACAGAAACGGGGCGGATATCGCCCCGTTTTTTTATGAAGGATGTTCCTGTAAACACACTGTTTCTCCGTAAGCCCTTTCAAGCCGCCGTCGCCGGTCATATTTCAGGGCAAATCCTCTCATCCGGAACATCCCATGGAACTTGGTCTCTATACATTCGCCGATGTCGATCCCAACGCCTCCGACAAGGGGCGGGAGGGGGAACGGCGGCTGAGGAATCTCATCGAGGAGATCGAGCTTGCCGATCAGGTGGGGCTCGATGTCTTCGGGCTTGGCGAGCATCACCGGCCGGACTATGCGGCCTCGGCGCCCGCCGTCATCCTCGCCGCGGCGGCGGCGCGCACGAAGAATATCCGGCTTTCGAGCGCGGTCACGGTGCTGTCGTCGGACGATCCGGTGCGCGTCTTCCAGCAGTTCTCGACGGTCGACCTGATTTCCGGCGGCCGGGCGGAGATCATGGCGGGGCGCGGGTCCTTCATCGAATCCTTCCCGCTTTTCGGCTATGCGCTCGACGATTACGACCAGCTCTTCGAGGAGAAACTCGACCTGCTGCTCGCTCTCAACGAAAGCGAGAAGGTCTCGTGGAACGGCGTGATGCGTGCGCCTTTATCGGGGATCGGCGTCTATCCGCGGCCGGCGCATGGCAGGCTGCCGATCTGGATCGCGGTCGGCGGTACGCCGCAATCGGTGGCGCGGGCAGGGGCCTACGGGCTGCCGCTGGCGCTCGCGATCATCGGCGGCACGCCGGCGCGCTATGCGCCGCTCTTCGACCTCTACCGCGAGGCCGCGCGGCGCGCGGGGCAGGACGAGGCGAAGCTGAAGACCAGCATCAACGTGCACGGTTTCATCGCAGATACGACCGAGGCCGCGGCCGATGCCTTCTATGGGCCGCAGGCCGAGGTGATGAACCGCATCGGCCGCGAGCGCGGCTGGGGGCCGACGAGCCGGGCGCAGTTCGACCAGTCCATCGGGCCGGACGGCCATCTCTTCCTCGGCGATCCGGAGACGGTGGCGAGGAAGATCGTCGCGCACCAAAAAATCTTCCGCAACGACCGCTTCCTGCTGCAGATGGCGATCGGGCTGATGCCGCATGACCGGATCCTGCGCGGGATCGAGCTTTACGGCACGAAGGTCGCGCCGCTGGTGCGCGAGATGTTGGCGGAGGCTTCCGCCTGACAGCGTGGCGCGGACGTGATAGGACGCGCCGCGAAAGAGAGATGCGATGACCCTTGGAAACGATGAAGACCTCGACGGCCTGAAGGCGATCGGCCGGATCTGCGCGAACGTGCTGCAGCATATGTCGACCGCCGTCAGGCCCGGCATGACGACCGCCGAGCTGGACCTGATCGGCCGGCGCATGCTGGAGGCCGCCGGCGCGCGCTCGGCTCCGGAGAGCTGCTACAACTTCCCGGGCGCGACCTGCATCAGCATCAACGAGGAAGTGGCGCACGGCATTCCGGGCGACCGGGTGATCGCGGAAGGCGACCTCGTCAATATCGATGTTTCCGCCGAACTCGACGGCTACTTCGCCGATACGGGCGCGTCCTTCACGGTCGGGCGTGCCGCGCCGGGGGTGGAGCGGCTTTGCCGCGACGGCAAGCGCGCGCTCTGGGTCGGCCTCAAGGAAGTGAGGGCCGGCCGGCCGTTGGCCGAGGTTGGCAACGCCATCGGCGCCTTCGCGCGCAAGAACCGCTACACGCTGATCGCCAACCTCGCCAGCCACGGCGTCGGCCGCTCGCTGCACGAGGAGCCGGCGGAAATCGCGACATGGCCGGACCCGCAGGAAAAGCGCCGCATGACGGAAGGCCTCGTCTTCACGGTCGAGCCTTTCCTGTCGCTGGGCGCGAACTGGGCGGAAAGCGGCGACAAGGACGAATGGACGCTCTACAGCGACCCCCGTGCGCCGACGGTGCAGTTCGAGCATACGGTCGTCGCCACGCGCAACGGCCCGCTGGTGGTGACGCTGCCCGGTTGAGCGCCTTCACCGGGGCTGATCCGTCGATCAATAAATGTCGTTTGCCGCGATCATGTTGCAGTGCAATGGTCGCGGCATGATGCAGCGTCCGTTCCCTTCTTCCCGCCAACCCGTCCGCGCCGCCATTGCCGGGGCCGTGGCGATGGCGGTCGCCATGGGGCTTGGGCGGTTCTTCTATACGCCGGTCCTGCCCGGCATGATGGCGGGCCTCGGTCTCGATGCGGCCGATGCCGGCGTCATCGCTGCTGCGAACTTTGCGGGCTATCTCCTCGGCGCGGTGCTGGCCGCCTATAGCTGGGCCGCCGGCCACGAGCGGCGCCTTGCGGTCGGCTCGCTGGCTGCGACGGTTCTGCTGCTTCTCGCAATGGGCTGTCTGACGGGTGTCGCGACGCTTTCGGCGGTGCGGTTCCTGGCGGGCCTTGCCAGCGCGTTCGGCCTCATTTTCACCTCTGGCATCGTGCTTGCCATCGGCCTTGCGCATCGTGACCCGCGAGTCCAGATGGCGCATTTTTCCGGGGTCGGCATCGGCATCGCGGTTTCGGCGGTGGTGGTCTACCTGCTTTCGCTTGCACCCGTTACGGCCATCCCGTCCTGGCGGATCGACTGGTTTGCCGGCGCGCTGCTCGGTGCGGCCGGCCTTGCCGCCGTGGCTTGGCTGTTGCCGCGGCCGGTGGGCAGCGCGGGCACGGTACGTGAGCCGGCCATTGCCTGGACGCGGCCACTGGCAGCGCTGACCCTCAGCTACGGGCTTTTCGGCATCGGCTATGTAGTGACGGCGACGTTCATCGTCGCCATCGCGCGGGAGGGGGCGGAAAGTCCGTTGCTCGAATGCCTGACCTGGCTCGTCACTGGTGCTGCCGCCGCGCTTTCGCTCCTTGCCTGGAAGCCCGTGGAGCGGCGATGCGGCGTCGCCTCCGCCTATCTGCTGGCGCTCCTTGTGGAGGCGGCAGGCGTCGCGGCGACGGTCGTGTTGCCCTTTCCGGCCTCCGCGCTGATCGGTGGCGGGCTGCTCGGGCTTACCTTCGTCGTCATCACCGCCTATGGCCTGCAGCTTGGTCGCATTCTGGCCAGCGACAGCCCGCGCCGCGTCCTGGCGCTGATGACGGCGGCCTTCGGCGTCGGGCAGATCGTCGGGCCGCTCGGGGCCGGGTTCTTGGCGGCGCGCACGGGCAGCTATGCGCTGCCGAGCCTTGCTGCCTCCGGTCTTCTCTTGCTGGCTGCGGTCATCGCCGCGCTCGGCGGCGTGCCTTCCATTAAATCTCGGTAATGCCGGCGAGCGCCAATTGTTGTGCTGCGCAAACTCCTTTAGGTTCTGCGCATCTTCGGCCTGCTTCGCAACGAAAGCGCTTCCCTTGTTCGTCTCCTTCTTTCCAAATCCGAGATTGTTCTTTCCGTCCGTCGTCCTCTGGTCGGCCCTTGCCATGGCGATCTGGTACGCCGGCGGCGAGAGTCTGGGCGCCTATATCGGGCTGCCGCCGCTGAAGCCGGGCGAGGAGGCGATCATCGGGGTCTCCGTCTTCTGGTCGGCGCCCTTCCTCTGGTTCTACATGTACTATGCGGTGATGGTCGGGCTGTTCGCCGCCTTCTGGTTCACCTACAGCCCGCATCAATGGCAGCTCTGGTCGGTGCTCGGCTCGGCGCTGATCATCTTCAATACCTATTTCTCCGTGCAGGTCAGCGTCGCCATCAATGCGTGGTACGGGCCGTTCTACGACATGATCCAGCGCGGACTTGCACGCACCGAGCCGATCCCGACGGAAACCGAGATCTATGTCGGCATGATCGGCTTTGCCGGCATCGCCTTCGTCGCCATCACCGTCGGCACGCTGAACCTTTTCTTCGTCAGCCACTATGTCTTCCGTTGGCGCACGGCGATGAACGATTTCTACATGTCCCACTGGGACAAGCTGCGCCACATCGAAGGCGCCTCGCAGCGTGTACAGGACGATACGATGCGCTTCTCGCGCACCGTGGAAGGTCTCGGCGTCAGCCTCGTTTCCTCGATCATGACGCTCGTCGCCTTCCTGCCCGTGCTGTTCAAGTTCTCCAGCACGGTGACGGTTCTGCCCTTCATCGGCGAGGTCCCGCATGCCCTCGTCTGGGCGGCGATCTGCTGGTCGCTGTTCGGGACGGTGTTCCTTGCCGCGGTCGGCATCAAGCTGCCGGGGCTGGAATTCCGCAACCAGCGCGTCGAGGCGGCCTACCGCAAGGAACTGGT
The DNA here is from genome assembly GCF_022682305.1 of Shinella zoogloeoides. Lineage (NCBI taxonomy): Bacteria > Pseudomonadati > Pseudomonadota > Alphaproteobacteria > Hyphomicrobiales > Rhizobiaceae > Shinella > Shinella zoogloeoides. The sequence continues at coordinate 2,612,720 of NZ_CP093528.1, read as the reverse complement.
CTATGGAGAGGACCATGCCGACCGGGCGCAGCCGCCGACGGTGGCCGAACTCTTCGCGAACGTACGGAAGAACTATTTCCGCCTCTATTTCCACTATCTCTATTTCAACGTCGCCCGCATCTTCTACCTGCAGGCCGACAACCTCTTCGGCACCTTCGTGCTGGTTCCCTCCATCGTCGCCGGCAAGTTGACGCTCGGCGTGATGAGCCAGATCCAGAACGTGTTCGGGCAGGTGCGCGAGTCGTTCCAGTATCTCGTCAATTCCTGGACGACGATCGTGGAGCTGCTGTCGATCTACAAGCGCCTCAAGGCCTTCGAGGCGGCGATCGACGACCAACCGCTTCCCGATATCGACCAGCGCTACCTGGAAAGGGCGCAGGAAGAGGGTGAGCTTGCGGCCAACGAGCCGTAGGGATTGCGATCAGAGGGCGGCTCCGGCCGCCTTCTTCTCTTTTGCGAGAATGTCCAGTGCGCCGGCATAGCTGACGCAGGCGACGTCCGTTCTGCCGCAGGTCTCCGTCAGGAACCGGTCGAGCGCGCGCCAATAGGCGCCGGCATTCATCTCCACGAAATGGAAGCCGAGCTGGAGCGGGATGCGCTCGCCGTCATATTGCTTCGCGAAGGCGTCGCGATAGGCCTTCAGCGTGCTTTCCTCGAAGGCGGCGCTCCTTTCCGGGGCCTCCTTGCCCTTGGAATGGCGGACATAGAGGTTGTAGTCCATGGCGATGACGGGGCGCTGCGAAGCGCCTTCCGGGATGAGCGGCAGGCCGAAGCGGGCGATGTCGCCGGTTGCGGCGGGCATGGCTGGCCCCTTGGTGACGAGGCTGGCGTCATAGGCGAAGCCCTCCGCCTCCAGCGCCTTGACGAGGCCGCTTCCGGCCGAAAGGTAGGGCGCGCGAAAACCCTTGATGTCTTCCGCCGCGAAGCGCTGCCAGCCGCCTGGCTCCCGCTCGCCGACGCCGGCATTCCGCCACGCGCTCTTCAGCGAATCGCGGAAGAAGGCGAATTCCGCCTTCCAGTCGTCGGCGCTCCATTTTCCACCGTCGAAATGGCCGCAGGCGTGGCTGCCGATATCGTGGCCCTCGAGCTTCGCCAGCCAGATTTCGCCGAGGCGAAGGATCGTCTCGTCCCTGTCTTGCGAGAAGCCGACATTGGAGCGGCCGCGCTTTTGATGGGGGGCCTGATATTTCGCGCGCTCGTCCTTCGAAAAGAGGAAGGTGCAGGAGAGGAAATAGGTGAAATGCGCGCCGGTGCGCTTGGCCATGGCGCGGCTCTTCTCCCAGAGCATGTTGTCGTGCGCGCCGTCGAAGGAGACGATGACGAGCTGCTTGCGCTTCATCGGTTTGATTGCATCGTCCTTGGCGAGCGCCGACCCCGCGGCAAGCGCGGCAATGAGGGGAAGGAGGAGGGTTCGAGACGGTGACATGGCTACCCGCGACAATTTGCAAAGGGTTTCTCATCGATTCCGAATGCGGCAATCCTTTGATCGGGCTGGAATTCTCGGCCCGTCACGGATATTCCAGAGAGAACGGCCAAGGGCCGACTTTTCTTCAAGGGGCATTTCCATGACGTTGCTCATCGCCGGTCTGGTTCTTTTCGTCGTCACCCATCTCCTGCGTCCCGTCGCGCCGGGACTTCGCGATGCCGGCATCTCGGCGCTCGGCAAGCCGGGCTGGATGGCGCTGCACGGCATCGTCTCGCTCGCAAGCCTCTTCCTCATCGTCTACGGCTTCATCGACGCGCGCGAGAACGGCGGAAGCGGGGTTTTCGCGGTTTATACGCCCCCGACCTTCATGGCCCATATCGCGCTGACGCTGATGATGATCGCCTCGATCTGTCTTGTCGCCGGCTGCCTGCCAGCGGGCCATATCCGCACCAGGCTGAAGTTCCCGCTGCTCGTCGCCATCAAGATCTGGGCGCTGGCGCATCTGCTGGCGAACGGCGAGAGCTATTCGGTCCTTCTCTTCGTGACGATCCTCGCCTGGGCGGTCATCCTGCGCATCACGCTGAAAAAGCGTATCGCCGCCGGCGAGACCAAGCTGCCCGTTTTCGTCGCCGCGAAATACGACATCATCTCCGTCGTCGCCGGTCTCGCGCTCTATGCGGCGATCGTGTTCAAGCTGCACGAATGGCTGATCGGGGTGGCGCCGCTCGGCTGATCCGTGCCGATCCGGGGGCTTTTCGCGCCAGCCCCCTTACAACGCCGCGAAAATCGGGTAGAAGGCGCTAACTTTTAAACGTTGGTTGCGCCGGAAAACGACATGGTAAATCAGGACGACAGCTTTATCCGCGAGGTGAACGAGGAACTGCGCTCCGACCAGATGCGTCTGGTCTGGAAGCGCTTCGGCCGCATCCTCATCGCCGCCGCCGTGCTGGTCGTCCTGGGTACGATCGGCAAGGTGAGCTACGATTACTGGCGCGACAGCGAGGCTTCGGCCGCCGGCGACCAGTTCCTCGCCGCCCTGACGCTCGCCCGCGACGGCAAGAAGGACGAGGCGCTTGCCGCCCTTGCCGAACTGGAGAAGGACGGCTTCGGCGCCTATCCGGTGCTGGCACGCATGCGTTCGGCCTCGCTTCTGGCTGAGACGGACGCCGAGGGCGCCGTCAATGCCTTCACGACCATCGCCAAGGATGCCTCGGTGCCGCAGGCGCTGCGCGACGCGGCCCGCCTTCGCGCGGCCTATCTCCTCGTCGATACCGGCACCTACGAGCAGGTCTCGGCCGAAGCCGAGCAGCTTGCGACGCCGCAGAGCGCGCTGCGTCACTCCGCCCGCGAGGTTCTCGGCCTGTCCGCCTTCAAGCATGGGGACTATGCGCGCGCCAAGGAATGGTTCGACGCGATCCTCAACGACGGCGAAAGCCCGCGCAATGTCGCCAACCGCGCGCAGATGCTGCTTGACCTGATGACGGCAAGCGGCAAGCTGTCCTCCTGATCGGGAACGGAACACGTTCATGAGCTTCACCGTCGCCATTGTCGGACGCCCCAATGTCGGCAAGTCCACCCTGTTCAACAGGCTCGTGGGCAAGAAGCTCGCGCTCGTCGACGATACGCCCGGCGTCACGCGTGACCGCCGGCCGGGCGACGCCCGCCTCATCGACCTGAAATTCCGCATCATCGACACCGCCGGCCTTGAAGAGGCCGCGCCCGAGACGTTGCAGGGCCGAATGCGTGCCCAGACGGAAGCGGCCATCGAGGAGGCGGACCTCTCGCTCTTCGTGGTCGACGCGAAGATGGGCCTCACCCCGGTCGACCAGACATTGGCCGAGATGCTGCGCCGCAAGGGCAAGCCGGTCGTGCTCGTCGCCAACAAGTCGGAGGCGCGCGGCTCGGACGGCGGCTTCTACGACGCCTTCACGCTGGGTCTCGGCGAGCCGACGCCCATCTCCGCTGAACACGGCCAGGGCATGCTGGACCTGCGCGACGCCATCGTCGCCGCCATTGGCGAGGATCGCGCCTATCCCGAAGACGACGAGGCCGAGACCAATATCGACGTGCGGGCCGAAATGGCCGAGGGCGCGGAAGAGGACGAGGATTTCGAGCCGGAATACGACGAGACGAAGCCGCTGCGCGTCGCCATCGTCGGCCGCCCGAATGCCGGCAAGTCCACCCTCATCAACCGTTTCCTGGGTGAGGACCGCCTGCTGACCGGCCCGGAGGCCGGCATCACGCGCGATTCCATCTCCGTCGAATGGGACTGGCAGGGCCGCACGATCAAGATGTTCGACACGGCCGGCATGCGCCGCAAGGCCAAGGTGCAGGAGAAGCTGGAAAAGCTCTCCGTCGCCGACGGCCTGCGCGCCATCCGCTTCGCCGAGACGGTCGTTATCGTCTTCGATTCCACCATTCCCTTCGAGAAGCAGGACCTGCAGATCGTCGACCTCGTGCTGCGCGAGGGCCGCGCCGCCGTGCTCGCCTTCAATAAGTGGGACCTGATCGACGACCCGCAGGCCGTGCTTGCCGATCTGCGCGAGAAGACCGAGCGGCTGCTGCCGCAGGCGCGCGGCATCCGCGCCGTGCCGGTTTCCGGCCAGACCGGACGTGGCCTCGACAAGCTGATGCAGGCCGTCATCGACACGGACCGCACCTGGAACCGCCGCATCTCCACCGCCAAGCTCAACCGCTGGCTGGATGCGGTGCAGACGCAGCATCCGCCGCCGGCCGTTTCCGGCCGCCGCCTCAAGCTGAAATACATGACGCAGGTGAAGGCCCGCCCGCCGGGCTTCATGGTCTCCTGCACGCGCCCCGATGCGCTGCCGGAATCCTATATCCGCTACCTCACGAACGGCCTGCGCAACGACTTCAATCTGCCGGGCGTGCCGATCCGTATCCATTTCCGGGCGTCCGACAATCCCTATGCCAGCAAGGCGAAGAAGCGGCGCTGAGGCTCAGCCCACCGGCAGCTTGTCCTTTGCCACCAGCGCGCCGTGATGCTGGATGACCGCCGCGGCGACGTCCGCGGCGAAGCGGGCGGCTTCCTGCGGCGTCGCGCCCACGGCGATGCGGGCGAGGAATGCGCCGTTGAAGCTGTCGCCGGCACTCGTCGTATCGACGATCTTTTCCACCCTCGCGGAAGGCGCGTGGCTGCGCTCGCCGCCGAAGACGAGCGTTGCGCCCTCGGCTCCATCCTTCACCACCTGTTCCGCAACGCCGAGCGCGGCATAGCGCGCGATCGTCTCTTCCAGCGAGGCGTCGCCGAAATGGGTCGTCTCGTCGTCGAGGCTCGGCATGACGAGCGTGGCGGCGCGGGCGCCCTCGGTGATCGTCGCGCGCATGCGTTCCGCATCGCCCCAGAGACGCGGGCGGATATTGGGATCGAAGACGACGCGCTTGCCGGCGGACCTGGCGCGGCGCAGTTCGGCAAGCAGGGTCTCGACATCCTCCGCCGGCAGGATCGCCAGGGTGATGCCGGAGAAGACGACGATATCGGACGCTTCGACGGCGGCGCGCAGGCGGTCGCCGTCGCGGGCGAGCAGCTTTGCGGCGGAGACGGAGCGCCAGTAGGAGAAGCTGCGCTCGCCGTCCTTCAGATGGATCATGTAGAGGCCGGGCGAGCGGCCTTCGATGCGCGAGACATGATCCGTGCCGATGCCGTGCCCTTGCATGAAGGCCAGCATTTCATCGGAGATCATGTCCGTCCCGACGGCGGAGAAATAGTCGACGCTCCAGTCGGCGGGCAGGAACTGGCGGGCGTAATAGGCGGTGTTGAACGTGTCGCCGGCGAAGCTTTTGCGCATCAGACCGCCTTCGGCCTGCATCAGTTCCACCATGCATTCGCCGATTGCCAGCAGCCGTCCAGCCATGTCCGTTCCTCTCCGGTCAATTACGCCGGAAAGAGGAAATACTGTCAAAGAGTTGGCGGGGCAAGACGATGCCCGCGCTTTCGGCATCGCGCTGTCTCTTCACGCGTTCGATACCGGGGATATGGACGCTGTAGTCACCCACAAGACGTTTGGCCTGGCTTGAGAGGCGCGTGACAAAATCGTCCGTGAAAAGCTGCGGCGAAAGGGCGAGCACGAAAAGGCCGGCGCCGGGCGAAGTGTCGCCTGCCTGGAAGTCCGGGGCGTCGAGCGACCAGTTCGCGCCGGTCAGTCCTGCCGCCAGCACCTCCACCATGAGAGCGATATTGGCGCCCCGCGCGCCGCCGAAGGCCAGAAGCGCGCCCTGCATGGCCGCGAAGGGATCGGTGGTCGGCGCGCCGTCCTGATCGAGGGCCCAGCCGTCGGGGATTGCCTCGCCGCGGGCTGCCGCCTCGCGGATATTGACGAAGGCCGTGGCGCTGGATGCCTGATCCACGAGGAGGATGCGGCCGGTATCGAGCGGCGCGGCGAAGGCGAGCGGATTGGTGCAATAAACCGGCTGCCGCCCGCCCGCGCCGGCCATCAGGGCGGGGCCGTTGGTGGCCGCGAGCGTAACGAGACCTTCTTCCGCAAGCCGGGCGGCGTACCAGCCGAGTTCGCCGGTCGTATAGCTGTTGTGCAGGGCGAAGGCCGCAAGGCCGAAGGTTCGCGCCTTGGAGGCCAGTTCCTCATGGGCGAGCGAGAAACCGTGTTGCGCCACGCCGCCCATGGCGTCGCATTTCATAATGGCCGGCACCGGCGAGGTGATGAGCGGTTCGGCACGCCCCTTGATCCGGCCGTCGATGAGGCCCCTGAGGTAATCCGTAAGGTGCTGGAGGCCGAGGGCGCGCTTGCCGGCCATCTCGGCGTCCAGCGTGGCACGGGCGAGGGCGGTCGCCGCCGCTTCCGCCATGCCGACGCGCATCAGCGCGGTGCGGGCGAGGTCCATCGCTTCGGCGGGGGAAAGGGTGACGTCACCGGGCATGCGGTCAACCTTCTCTATGGAATTTGCCGACATCATCCAGACCGGCGGCCGCTTCGTCAACCGTCGAAAAAACGCGAGACCACCCGTTTACGCCTCATGGGGCGCACGGTACATCTTGCCCGATACCAACAGGAACCGGAGCGAGAACGCATGACAAGGACCCGCAGGAAGGCCGACGACTGGTGGCGCGGCGCGGTCATCTATCAGGTCTATCCCCGCTCGTTCCAGGACACGACTGGCGATGGCATGGGCGATCTCAGGGGCATCACGAAACGGCTCGGCCATATCGCCTCGCTCGGCGTCGACGCCATCTGGCTCTCGCCCTTCTTCAAGTCGCCGATGGCGGATATGGGCTATGACGTCTCGGATTATTGCGACGTCGATCCGATGTTCGGCACGCTGGCGGACTTCGACGCGATGCTGGCCGAGGCCCATCATCTCGGCATCAAGGTCATCATCGACCAGGTGATCTCCCACACCTCCGACCAGCACCCGTGGTTCGTCGAAAGCCGCTCCAGCCGCTCGAACTCGAAGGCCGACTGGTATGTCTGGGCCGATCCGAAGCCGGACGGCACCGCGCCCAACAACTGGCTGTCGATCTTCGGCGGGCCGGGCTGGGAATGGGACGGCGTGCGCAAGCAATATTACATGCACAACTTCCTGACCTCGCAGCCGGACCTCAATTTCCACAATCCCGATGTTCAGGACGCGCTGCTGAAGACCGTGCGCTTCTGGCTGGACCGGGGCGTCGACGGTTTCCGCCTCGATACGGTGAATTTCTATTTCCATGACCGGAAGCTGCGCGACAACCCGCCCCACGAGGCCAATCCCGACGACGTCGGCCTCGATGCTCCGGACGTGAACCCCTACGGTATGCAGACGCATCGCTACGACAAGACGCAGCCGGAAAACGTCGATTTCCTCCGGCGTTTCCGCGCCCTGCTCGACGAGTACGAGGGGCGCATGACGGTGGGCGAGGTGGGCGACGGTGCGCGCTCGCTGAAGACCGTCGCCGACTATACAAGCGGCGGCGACAAGCTGAACATGTGCTATACGTTCGATCTGCTCGGGCCGGATTTCACGGCCGACCATATCCGTCGGTGCGTGCAGAGCTTCCAGCGGGCGGTGACGGATGGCTGGGTCTGCTGGGCCTTCTCCAACCATGACGTCAATCGCCATGTCAGCCGTTTTATCGAAGCGCCGGAGGAGCGCGAGCGCGTCGCCAAGCTGGCGATCACGCTGCTGTCGACGCTGCGCGGTTCGATCTGCCTCTATCAGGGCGAGGAACTGGGTCTCACCGAAGCGGAGCTTGCCTTCGAGGACCTGCGCGACCCCTACGGCATCCGCTTCTGGCCGGCCTTCAAGGGGCGCGACGGGTGCCGCACGCCGATGCCCTGGCGGCATGGCGAGGCCCATGCCGGTTTCAGCACCGCGAAGCCCTGGCTGCCAGTGCCGGAAGATCATGCCCGCCTTGCGGTCGATACGCAGGAGAAGACCGCCGGCTCCGTGCTCAACCACTACCGCGCGACGCTCGCCTTCCGGAAAGAGCATGAAACGCTCCATGACGGCGACATGGCTTTCCTCCACTCCAACCAGGACATCCTTGCCTTCACGCGGGAGAAGGGCGGCGAAAAGCTGCTCTTCGTCTTCAACCTGACGCGCGGGAAAGCGGAGTTCGTGCCGGCGAAATCGCTGGTGCTGGGGGATCCCGTGCCGGTGCCCGGTTTCGGGGCCAGGCCGAAGGATGGGGTGATTGCGCTGGATGGGCTGGATATGGCCTGCGTGCGGCTGTGAGGTTGCGGATGGCAGGCGTCCAGAGTATCATAAAGTGATACTTTTGGAGTTTCGCCATGGCCTCCAGCTATACGCTCGGCAATCACTATGAATCCTTCGTACGCGAGCTTCTCGCCACCGGTCGTTACGCCAGCGCCAGCGAAGTGGTGAGGGATGGCTTGCGCCTCCTGGAAGATCGGGAGCGGCAGCGGGAAGCGAAAATCGCGGCGCTGAAGGAGGCCATTTGCGAAGGACTGGAGAGCGGCTCTGCCGCCCCGCTGGATATGATGGCCATCAAGGCGCGGGCGCGTGGCGGCCGTGCTTGAGGTCACACGCCTTCCGCGAGCGGAGGAAGACCTTGTACAGATATGGCGTTACATCGCCGATGACAGCGAAGCCGCGGCCGATCGTCTTCTCGATCGTGTGGTCGAGGTTGTGCGCAAGCTCTCCGCTCACCCGCAATCCGGCCGGTTGCGGCCGGAGTTGGGAGAAAACCTGCGCAGCTTCGTGATCGGAAACTACGTTCTTTTCTACGAGACGAGTGTTACCCAGCTGATTATCGTTCGCGTCCTCAGCCGTTATCTGGATATCGACGGAGACGATTTCGGAGTGGAGTAGCCTCACTCGATCAGCGCGAACCGATCCACATCCACCATCCCCCGGTCTGAAATCTTCAGGTGCGGGATGACCGGCAGCGGCAGGAAGGCGAGCTGGAGGAAGGGCTCCTCCAGTGTGGCGCCGAGGGCGAAGGCGGCGTGGCGCAGGTGGTGCAGGGTGTCGCGGACGCTCTCGTAGGGTTCGAGGCTCATCAGGCCGGCGACGGGCAGGGCGATCTCGCCGGTCACCCTGCCGTCCTCCACCACGACGAAGCCGCCCTTGATCTCGCCGAGGCGATTTGCCGCCAGCGCCATGTCGTCCTCATCGACGCCGACCACGCAGATATTGTGGCTGTCATGGCCGACGGTCGAGGCGATGGCGCCCTTCTTCAGGCCGAAACCCTGCACGAAGCCGTTGGCATGATTGCCGTTCTTGCCGTGGCGTTCGATGACTGCGACCTTGATGATATCCTGCGCCAGATCGACGGTTGTCTGGTTGCCCTTCGCCGGCAGGCGGTAGCGGCGGTGCTCGGTGATGATTTTGCCCGGCAGCACGCCGATCACCGGCGTTTCACCTTCCGTGACGGGAACGGCGAAATGGGCGGCGCTGACGGGCCGCGCCTTGACGCTGTCGAGACCGACCGGTTCGACTGCCTTGCGGGTTGCGAAGAGGGCGTCGTCCACTTTGCGGCCAGCCGAGAAGACCATCCCGGCCTTGCAGTTCTCCAGCGTGTCGATGACGACGAGGTCGGCGCGCCAGCCGGGGGCGACGAGGCCGCGGTCGCGCAGGCCGAAGGCTTTCGCCGCGGAGATGGAGGCGGCGCGGTAAACGGCGAGCGGCGCGCGGCCATGGGCGATGGCCGTGCGGATCATGTAGTCGAGATGGCCCTGCTCGGCGATGTCGAGCGGGTTGCGGTCGTCGGTGCAGAGCGCGAGGAAGGGCGAGAGCCGCTCGGTGAGGATCGGCATCAGGGCGTGCAGGTCCTTGGAGACGGACCCCTCGCGGATGAGGATATGCATGCCCTTGCGGATCTTCTCCAGCGCCTCCTCGGCCGTCGTGCATTCATGCTCGGTGCGGATGCCGGCGGAGAGATAGCCGTTGAGGTCGTTGCCGGTAAGCAGCGGCGCATGGCCGTCGATATGGCCGCCCTGGAAAGCCTCCAGCTTGGCAAGACAGACGGGATCCTTGTGGATGACGCCCGGAAAATTCATGAATTCGGCAAGGCCGATGACCTTGGGATGGTTGCGGAAGGGCAGGAGCCGCTCGATGGGAAGGTCGGCACCGGAGGTTTCGAGATGCGTCGCCGGCACGCAGCTCGAAAGCTGCACGCGGATATCCATGATCGTTTCCAGCGCGCTGTCGAGGAAGAACTGGATGCCCTCGGTGCCGAGGACGTTGGCGATCTCGTGCGGATCGCAGATGACGGTCGTCACGCCATAGGGCAGCACGCAGCGGTCGAATTCATGCGGGGTGACCAGCGAGGACTCGATGTGCAGATGCGTATCGATGAAGCCGGGCACGACGATGCGGCCGGAAATGTCGATCTCCTGACGCCCCTTGTAGTCGCCGCAGGTGCCGACGATGCGCTCGCCGGAAATGGCGATGTCCGAGGCGACGAGTTCGCCCGTCACCAGATCGAGGAACTGGCCGCCCTTGAGCACGATATCGGCGGGTTCGCGTCCGGTTCCCTGATCGATGAAACGTTCCAAATTGCGCATGGCTGCCTTCTCCGAATCCTTGTCGGAGAACACTAGCATGCCGTGGCGGGAGGAAAGAGCCGGAAAGGCGAATCTTCAGGTCGGGAAGATCACCGTGAAGGCGAAGCGCGTATGCTCGCCGGGGCCAAGCAGGGTCGTGTAGGGCCTGTCCTTCAGTTCGTGCGGGCCTTCGTAAAGTGCCGCCGTGCCATGCCACGGCTCCACGCAGAGGAAAGGCGCGCCGGGCTTCGTCCAGAGCGCCAGGTTCGGCAGGTTCTCGAAATGGAAGGTAAGGCTCGGGCCGCCCTCGGCGGCATAGGTGAGGCCATTGCCCGCACCCTCGGGGAAGACGAGGGCGTCGTCTTCGAAGAGATCCTGCGCAAGGGTCAGCCGGCCGGCCTGGAAGGGGGAGGTGGTCCTGTCTTGCGACAGCAGGCCCTTTTCGAGGGGCTGGCGCTCCGGCTCGCCCGCATTGTCGAGGATGACGGCATGCGGCTTGCCCTGCGCGCCCGGCAGCGGCCAGCGGAAGGCGGGGTGGAAGCCACAGCCGAAGGGCATCGGCGTCTCGCCGCGGTTTTCCACTTCGGCGGCGACGGTGAGGGCCGGCCCGTCGAGGCTGTGCGCGACGGCGAGCCTGAAATCGAACGGATAGGCCGCGCGCGTTTCGTCGGAGGCTTCCAGCACGTAGCGGCAGGCGGTCGCCGCCGCGTCGTCCAGCGTGAATTCCCGCCGCCGGGCAAAGCCGTGCTGTGCCATGGGGTAAGGCGCGCCGTCGATCAACAGCGTGTCGTCGGGCGCCTTGCCGACGATGGGGAACAGCACCGGCGAGCGGCCCGTCCAGAAGGCCGCATCCCCGTTCCACAGCCAGCCGGCGCCATCCCGTGTGGTGGCCGATTGCATTTCGGCGCCGAGCGAGGAAATCTCGACTGCGAGGAATTCGTTGGCGATGCGGGTGATGGTCGGCATGGTGCAGGCCTCAGGTTTCCGTGCGGCACAATAGCCCCCAAACGGCCCGCACTTGCAAGAGCCTCGGTGGGGTGCCAAAGGCTCTTTCATGGAGAAAGCGATGCAGCCGGCACCCATCATAAGAAAAGCCGAGGCGTCCGAGATCGGGGCGCTTGCGCGGCTCTGGCACGCGGGCTGGCGGATGCGCATGCCGCGGTCCTACCGGCGGAGCTTGCCCGGCTGCGCACGCTGGAAAGTTTCGAGGAGCGGCTGGGCGACATGTTGCCGGAGGTCCGCGTCGTCGGCGATCGCGGCGCGCCGCTCGGCTTCTGCGCCATCAGACATGACGAGCTGGACCAGCTCTTCGTTGCGCCGGAAGGGCGCGGCGCGGGTATCGCGGCCGCACTCGTGGCGGATGCGGAGGCGCGGCTTGCGGCGCATGGCGTGGAGACGGCCTGGCTGATCTGCGCGATCGGCAACCATCGTGCGGCGCGCTTCTATGAAAAGTGCGGCTGGCATCTTGCCGCCACGGCCGTCCATCGCCTTAGCACCATTGCCGGTCCTTTCGATCTCGAGGCATGGCGTTACGAGAAGCGCCTGGTCCCCTGAACCGGGTGCCTTTTCGGCGTATATGAAAACGGCGGCCGAGGCCGCCGTTTCCGTCTGCCGGGCGGGCCGGGTCAGATATTGTTCTGCAGGACCTCTCTAAGCTTGCCGAACAGTTCGTCGATATGGTGTTTCTCGATGATGAGCGGCGGGGAGAGTGCGATGATGTCGCCCGTCGTGCGGATGAGCAGGCCCTTCTCGTAGGCCTTCAGGAAGGCGTTGAAGGCGCGCTTGGTCGGCTCGCCGGGGATCGAGGCAAGCTCGACGGCGCCGATCAGGCCGACATTGCGGATGTCGATGACATTCGGGCAGTCCCTCAGCGAATGCAGGCCGTCCTCCCAGTAGGAGGCGAGATCCGCGGCGCGGGTCAGGAGGCCCTCTTCGCGGTAGGTGTCGAGCGTGCCGAGGGCGGCGGCGCAGGCGATCGGGTTGCCGGAATAGGTATAGCCGTGGAAGAACTCGATCATGTGCTCCGGGCCGTTCATGAAGGCGTCGTGGATCTCGGAGGTCACGAAGACCGCACCCATCGGGATCACGCCGTTGGTCAGGCCCTTGGCGGTGGTGATGATATCCGGCTTCACGTCGAAATACTGGGCGGCGAAGGGGGCGCCGAGGCGGCCGAAACCGGTGATCACCTCGTCGAAGATCAGGAGGATGCCGTGCTGCGTGCAGATCTCGCGCAGCTTCTGCAGGTAGCCCTTCGGCGGAATGAGCACGCCCGTGGAGCCGGCGACCGGCTCGACGATGACGGCGGCGATGGTCGAGGCGTCATGCAGGGTGATGATGCGCTGCAATTCGCTGGCGATGTCGCCGCCATGTTCCGGTTCGCCGCGCGAGAAGGCGTTCTTGTCCGGGAAATGGGTATGCGGCATGTGGTCGACGCCCGTCAGCAACGTGCCGAACATCTTGCGGTTGGAGACGATGCCGCCGACGGAGATACCGCCGAAATTGACGCCGTGGTAGCCGCGCTCGCGGCCGACCAGGCGGAAGCGGGAGCCGTCGCCCCTGGCGCGGTGATAGGCGAGCGCGACCTTGAGCGCCGTCTCGACCGATTCGGAGCCGGAATTGGTATAGAGCACATGGTCCATGCCCTCGGGGGCGATGTCGACGAGGCGGTTAGCCAGCTCGAAGGCCTTGGGATGACCGAGCTGAAAGGCGGGGGCGTAGTCCAGTTCGCCAGCCTGCTCGCGGATCGCCTCGGTGATCTTCGGGCGGCAATGGCCGGCATTGACGCACCACAGGCCCGCCGTGCCGTCCAGCACCTGCCGCCCGTCATGGGTGGTGTAGTGCATGTCCTTCGCGCCGACGAAAAGGCGCGGCTCCTTCTTGAACTGCCGGTTCGCCGTGAACGGCATCCAGAAGGCGCGCAGGTCGTTGGGGGTGTTGAGGCGGTTGGACATGCGGTTCTCCATGATCCTTGGAATGCCGGGGTCTCTTGGATGCGGGGGACTATCCCGGCGATTTTTACCCGATGGTCAAACTATCAAGGCCCCGGGGGCCGTCAAGGCGCATCGGGAGCGGCTTTCAACGCAAAACGCCCCGGATTCTCATCCGGGGCGCATGGAAACGGGTGATTTGTCCGATTTCAGGCGATGCGCAGCTTCTTTTCCGCTGCCGCGCCGCCTGCCTTGTAGATGCGGTCGAGGGCTTCGAGCACGGTCATCACGGCGTCGGACTTGCTGGAGTAATAGATGGTCTGGGCGTCGCGACGGGTGGTCACGAGATTCTGCGCGCGCAGCTTGGAAAGGTGCTGCGACAGAGCCGACTGGCTGAGGCCGACCTGGTTGGCCAGGGCTCCGACGGCGATCTCTCCGCCCACCAGCACGCGCAGGATCAGCAGGCGCTTCGGGTTCGCCATGGCCGAAAGGAAATCGGATGCAACCTCGGCCTGTGCGTGTTCTGCGTCTGAAATCTTTTCCATCTGAAACTCCTTTGGGCGTTTCCGCTTCAAATCACACGATTTTCTATCAATCCGCTTGTTAGCATATAAACAAAAGCACCCTCATCAAGAGCAAGAAATCGGGGTAGGCGCGCGCTTGACGACAGCCCGATTTCCTGCTCGCGCACGGCGGAAAGACGAAAATGCAGGCGTTCAGCCCGCCGCGCGCGCTTCCTGGAGCAAACGCGCCAGCTCGCCGCGAAGTTCCCCGGCCTGATCAAGTTCGCGTGAGAATTCCAGACGCTTGAGTTTGTCGCCGCTTCCAAGATCGATGCCCCCCGCATCGAGGCCGACGATGCTCCAGTCGCCGTCCTTCGCGCCACAGTAGTGGCGGGCGTAGATGGTGGCGGCCTCGGCGTGGTCGCTGTTCATGTGCTCCACCGCGCCGGTCTCCATCTCGGCGAGCGCGGCGCGCGCGGGCGAACGGATCAGGAGATCGTCCGGCGTAAGGATGAAGGCCTTGCCGAAGCCGCCGTTGAGGTTCGCGCGCTCCGGCACGAGGCGGAAGAAGGTGAAGTCCGGGAAGTCGACATAGAGCTTCGCCTTGGGATGGCGGCGGATGAAGCGCTCGCGCAGGGCCGTGCGTGCCTCGCTCTCGCGCGGCACTTCCTCGGCCCGGCAGAGGACGGTGAGGCGCGGATGGGCGAGGGGATCGCCCTTGCCCGGCTCGCCCGCCAGCAGCGAGGCGCGCGGATCGGCCCTCAGCGCCTGGGTGTGGAAGGAGAGGGCGGAGACGAGGATGACGGGCGTGCCGTCGGTGTCGGTGCCGGTCAGCGTTCGGGTGGCCATCGGAAAACCGGTCTCGGGCTCCAGGACGGCGAGGGCGCAGCTTCGCGCCGAGCGCAACAGGGTTCGGGCGAGGCGGCGGGCCTCGTCGTCCGTTTCGCGCAGAATGCTCGGCTTGTCCTTCTCGGTCATGATCGGCTCCATATCGAATGCAAAAGGGCGGCGCACCGGAAGAGGTGCGCCGCCCTATCTAATCCGAACGGGGCCGTCTGTCAGCCGCGGCGGCGGTGCCGCGTCAATCCGTTCACGATATCCTGGGCGTTGATCGTCCCGACGACGGTGCCGTTGTCGACGACACCGACATTGCCGGGCGTGCGGGACATGGCGTCGAGGATGTCGACGAGCGGGGTCGCGGGCGTTGCCGTCGCCGTCACGCCGCCGTCGCCGGACGGGCCGTGCTGCATCACGTCGCCGGCCGTCAGCATGTTGATCGGGTTCATGTTCTGCACGAAGTCCGCGACATACTGGTTTGCCGGGTTCTTGACGATCTCCTGCGGCGTGCCGCACTGGATGATGCGTCCGCCCTCCATGATGGCGATGCGGTTGCCGATCCGGAAGGCCTCGTCGAGGTCGTGGCTGACGAAGATGATGGTCTTCTTCAGCCGGCGCTGGAACTCCAGAAGCTCGTCCTGCAGGCGCGTGCGGATCAGCGGGTCGAGGGCCGAGAACGGCTCGTCCATGAGGAGGATCGGCGCGCCGGTCGCAAAGGCGCGGGCAAGGCCGACGCGCTGCTGCATGCCGCCCGACAGCTCGTTCACCTTGCGGTTGGCCCATTTGGTGAGGTTGACCAGTTCAAGCTGTTCGGCAACGCGCGCCTTGCGCTCGCTGTCCGGCACGCCGGCCAGCTCCAGGCCGAAGCCGACATTGTCGGCGACGGTGCGCCAGGGCAGGAGGGCGAACTGCTGGAACACCATGGAGACGGTGTGCATGCGGAAGTCGCGCAGGGCCTTGGGTGTCGACCCGTAGGGGTTCACGCCGCCGCTGCCGGCCTTCACCTGCACCTCGCCGCGCACCACCGGGGCAAGCCCGTTGACGGCGCGCAGCAGCGTGGACTTGCCAGAGCCGGAAAGGCCCATCAGCACGAGGATTTCGCCCTCGGTGATGGAGAGCGTGGCGTCGGCCACGCCGAGCACGAGGCCGGTTTCGGCGCCGATCTCGTCGCGGCTCTTGCCCGCGTCGACCATCGAGAGGGCCTTCTGCGGGTTGTCGCCGAAGATGATGGAGACGTTGTTGAAGACGACGGCGTCGGTCATTAGGCGTCTCCCTCGTCGGAGGAGCGGAAGAGGCGGTCGAGGATGATCGCGAGGATCACGATACAGAGGCCTGCCTCGAAGCCCATGGAGATGTTCACGGTGTTCAGCGCGCGCACCACGGGAACGCCGAGGCCCTTGGCGCCGACGAGCGCGGCGATGACCACCATCGACAGCGAGAGCATGATGGTCTGCGTCAGGCCCGCCATGATCTGCGGCATGGCGAAGGGCAGCTCCACCTTGCGCAGCACCTGGCCGGGCGTCGCGCCGAAGGCCTGCGCGGCCTCGACCAGCGAGGGCGGCGTCGAGATGATGCCGAGGCGCGTGAGGCGGATCGGCGCGGGAATGGCGAAGATGACCGTGGCGATCAGGCCCGGCACCATGCCGAGGCCGAAGAGGATCAGCGCCGGGATGAGGTAGACGAAGGTCGGGATCGTCTGCATCAGGTCGAGGATCGGCCGCAGGATCGAATAGAACCACGGCCGGCGCGCAGCGGCGATGCCGAGCGGCACGCCGACGACCATGCTGACGCCGGTCGCCGCGAGCACGAGCGCCAGCGTCTCCGTCGTTTCCTTCCAGTAGCCCTGGTTCACGATGAGCAGCAGGCCGAGGAGGGTGAAGAGCGCGACGCCAACCGAGCGGCGGAAATACCAGCTCGCGCCCGTGACGAGCAGGATGAGCGCCATGGCATAGCCAAGCTTGCCGCCGGCGCTGGCGAAGGGACCTTGCAGCAGGAAGAGCACGGCGTCGATGCCCGCCTGCAGGAAGACCTTGAGGAAATCGAACAGTCCCTTGCCGTTGGTCGTCAGCCAGCTGACGGCTTCCTTGGCGATCGGTCCGATCGGAATTTTGGAGACGGTGAGCCAATCCACGGTGGAAGTCCCTGGCTGGAGTTTGACGATGCGCGATGCATTCCCGAAAGTCCGGTCCCGCAGGCCCGGGCAGATACCTCTGCTGGAATAGCAATATCCGCAGACAAGTAGGGCGGGAAAGTTTCCTCCCCGCCCTATTCTGGTCTGTTAGAGACCGAGTGCCGTTTTTGCGGCTGCCAGGGCCTCGCCGCTGCCGTCCTTGGTGGTCACGCCGGCGAGCCACGGCTCGATGGCGGCCGGGTTGGCCTTCAGCCATTCGGTTGCGGCCGTTTCCGGATCCTGCCCGTCGTTCAGGATCTTGCCCATGATCTGGTTTTCCATTTCCAGCGAGAACTTGAGGTTCTGCAGGAACTTGCCCACGTTCGGGCACTCGGCGACATAGCCCTTGCGCACATTGGTGTAGACCGTCGCGCCGCCGAAGTTGGGGCCGAAGATGTCGTCGCCGCCGGTGAGGTAGGTCAGCTTGAAGTTGGCGTTCATCGGGTGGGGTTCCCAGCCGAGGAAGACGACCGGCGCGCCTTCCTGCTCGGCGCGGGCGACCTCGGCCAGCATGCCCTGCTCGGAGGATTCGACGACTTCGAAACCGGTCAGGTCGAACTTGTTGGCCGAGACCATGTCGATGATCAGGCGGTTGCCGTCATTGCCCGGCTCGATGCCGTAGATCTTGGAGCCGAGCGCTTCCTTCTGCTTGGCGATGTCGGCGAAGTCCTTGATGCCGAGTTCCGCGCCCTTGGCGTTGGTGGCGAGCGTGTACTTCGCGCCCTCGAGGTTCTCGCGCACGGTCTCGACCGTGCCGTTGTCGCGGAACGGCTTGATATCGGCTTCCTGGGTCGGCATCCAGTTGCCGAGGAAGACGTCGATATCCTTGTTGCTGAGCGAGGTGAAGGTAACGGGCACCGAAAGGACGGTGACTTCCGTCTCGTAGCCGAGGCTCTTGAGGATGACGCTCGCGGTCGCGGTGGTGGAGGTGACGTCCGTCCAGCCGACATCCGAGAAGCGAACCTTGCCACAGCTTTCCGCTTCGGCCGCCGAAACGTGGGCGACGCCGAGCGCGAGGACGGAAACGGCCGCGGCAAGCAGGGTCTTGAATGGTGATGCGGTCTTCATTTATTGCTCCCCTTATGATTGATGGTTTAGCCAATCATCAAAACGATATGCTTTCAAGCACTTTGGCGTAGCCGGAAGCCCCCGGGCCGTCCAATTAATTTCACGCCGGTTCGCAATTGTGCACATGGATGTCGCAAAGGACGGGCCGCGCTGTTTTCTGTGGTTTTCAGCCCTTTCGGCTGGAAAATCGCCGGTTCCCGGGCCATGACGCGGCAACGGAGACAAACCATGGCCAAGCTCTATTTCAGTTACGCGACGATGAACGCGGGCAAGTCGACGCTGCTCCTGCAGGCGTCCTACAACTACCGGGAACGCGGCATGCGCACGACGATCTTCATCGCCTCCTTTGACGACCGCGCCGGGCAGGGCCGCATCTCCTCGCGCATCGGTCTTTCCTCGGACGCCATCGCCTTCGATCGTTCGGATGACCTCTATCGCCATATCGAGCAACTGAACGGTGACGGGGAAGGCGAGATCGCCTGCGTCTTCATCGACGAGGCGCAGTTCCTTTCCGAGGAGCAGGTCTGGCAGCTTGCCCGCGTGGCCGACCGGCTGCACATTCCCGTCATGGCCTACGGGTTGCGCACGGATTTCCAGGGCAAGCTCTTTCCGGGATCGAAGGCGCTGCTCGCCCTTGCAGATGAGCTTCGCGAGGTGCGCACCATCTGTCATTGCGGCCGCAAGGCGACCATGGTCGTGCGCCTTGGCGCGGACGGCAAGGTGGCGAAGGATGGCGCGCAGGTGGAAATCGGCGGCAATGACAAGTACGTTTCCTATTGCCGCCGCCATTGGGACGACATCATGAACGCCAAGTGAGGCGGCTGCGGAGAGGCTTGCGATGAAATATCCTGCTGTGCTGGCGGCTGCCGTCCTCTGTCTTGCCTCTCCCGCTTTTGCCGGCGGCGATGCGGCGGCGGGCAGGACGGTTTTCCGGAAATGCGCGACCTGCCACACGACGGAACCGGTTAACCGGGTCGGGCCGACGCTTTCGGGCATTGTCGACCGGCCGGTGGCGTCCGTTGCCGATTACAGCTATTCGGCGGCAATGACCGGGTTCGCGGAGGGCGGCAAGCGCTGGAGCGAGGCGCTGCTGGCTGAATATCTCCTGTCGCCGCGCGCCATGGTTCCGGGCACGGCCATGACTTTCGCCGGCCTGAAAAAGAGCGAGGATATCGCCAACCTCATCGCCTATCTGAAGAATCCCGCCGCGCAGTAGGCATGAGAAATAATTCCCCGCCCGTCTTGCGGCGCGCCGGCGCTGTCCCACATGTTCTGCGGGAAAACCCGCTGGCAGGTTCCTATCTGCCTGAAATCGTATAGTGTCGCCGCGAAAGAATAAATCGGGCGGCGCAGACGTTCGCCGTGGAGAGCTCAAGGGGAAAAGGCATATGGCCACACTTCAGAACTTCGATGCTGAAATCGACAAGACCCGCAGCGTCGTCAACGAGATGCGCGGCAAGCTGGAGCAGTCCGGCGTTGTGCTGGAACAGTTCGCGAAAGCCGACACCAAGCTCGGCGACGTCAATTTCGACATCGAGAATGCCCGCATCCAGGACGTCATCGCCCAGCAGAAGGTGATGGAAGGCAATATCGCCGACCTCATCATCGGTCTCGAAGACGCCACGAACGTCTTCGGCACCGAATTCGAGAGCATGAAGAGCTATACGGGCTACGAGAAGTTCATCGGCATCTTCTCCAAGCAGAAGATGCAGCGCATGCGCACCGACCGCGTGCGCAACATGTCGCTGGCCGGCAACCTGCAGGAACTGCTCTCCAAGTCCGACACGATCGTCGGCATCCTCAAGGAGCAGAAGTCGATCCTCGACCAGCGCTACAAGACCTCCGAAACGAGCCTCGTGCAGGTGATCGAGCGCCGCAAGGGCACCATGGCGAACCTGGAGGCGACGCAGAACCGCATCGAGGAACTGAACCCGCTCCTCATGGACCTCGAGAACCGCATCGCGGCCTCGACCGAGCAGAAGACCCGCACGGATCTCGAGGGCGAGCGCTCGGCGCTGGCGACCGAGTACAACCAGATGCAGGCGAAGGAGCAGGAGCTTCTGGCCGAGAGCCAGACGCTGGAGCGCTACACCTCCATGTTCCAGACCTTCGTGGATTCGCTTAACAACCAGATCGCCGCGCAGAACACGCTGATCAACAAGCTGACCATCGATACCGAGCAGCGCATCGTGCTCTACAAGGCGCTGGAAGACTCGCTGAAGACGGCCGCCCAGCAGGACGTCGCGCACAAGATCAACACGCTCGGCTCGCAGGTCGACACCGCTGCGGAAGAAACCATGGCCGGCATCGGCTCGGCCGCCCAGCGCCATATCGGCGACCTTCTGGAGATGCACGAGAAGAACATGCTGGCGACGCAGGATATCCAGCGCCGCAAGAAGCTTGCGGACGATGCCTTCGCCCGCCGCTTCCAGTCGGTGATGGACAAGCACAATACGGCCAACTACGTGAAATCGTGATGGTTGCAGGCATCCGATTGCCCTTCGCCCTAACCCTCTCCCCGCAAGCGGGGAGAGGGGATGTGCCTCATGCAACGTTGAGGATTGGGGAAACCGGCCCGGCATACCTCCTTCGCCCCGCAGCCAAGGAGAAGGTGGCCGGCAGGCCGGATGAAGGGCTGCTGCACGCCTCTTGCGGAAGGTTGCCATGACCATCTCCGCCGACAGCGCCGTCGCACAATATTTTTCGACCATCCGGGCGGCCATGAGTGGCCTCGAAATCTTCCTCGGTGATCGCAACTCGCCGCTCTACCGCAACAGCGTGGTGGGCGAGGTCGTTATGCCCTATCTCGCGCGGCTGAAGGCTTCCTTCGCCTGCTGGGAGAACCGCATCGGCTTCGTGCAGCAGTTCCGCGTGTCGCGCGCCGAGAGCGGCTTTCCCGTCTTCCAGAACGTGCTGGAGCTGGAGAACGACCGCCAGAGCGCCGAAAAGCGCCTCGCCGCGATCCCCAACGCTGACCAGCTACGCACTGAGATGGCGGATTTCATCCTGCGGCAGAAGGCGTTCCCGACCGACCTGCAGACCCGCATGGCCGAAAGGCTCTATCTCGAACAGATCGGCAAGGGCGACATCTTCTCGCCCTTCGTGCTGCCGGAAACGATCCGCGTCGCGGTGAACCCGAAGACGATGCGGCCCTATTATGTCGTCTGCTGGGGCGCGTTCGACGGCACGGCGACGCTGCCGATGGTCTATATGGCGACCATCGAGGATTCGTCGGAAAACGTCGTCAAGATGCTGGTGAGCGGTGACGGCAAGCTCAATCCCGATGTGGATATCCCCTTGCCTGTCGGTGGACTCCTCAACCCCGAGCTTGCCAGCCGTTTCGACGATTTTGCGCTGAAGAACAGCGCCTATTCGCTGACGCCGGCCACCATCGCCACCAATCTCGACAGGGATTTTCCGACGCTGCACCCCAAGCAGCTTCGCCGCTTCGTGCTCGGCCCGTTCTATTCGGCGGGCATCACGGAGAACAATGCGCGGGTCAACGATATCCTCTCCAAGGTGCGCAAGCCGGAGAATGCCTGGCTCCTGACCTGGACGGTGCAGGAGATCTTCTCCAAGGCCGAACGTCCGGCGCAGAAGGGGTTCTGGAGTTCCACCCCGGCGCAGGAGGAATTCCATATCGAGACCGACGACCTCGAGGCCGCCCGCATGGGCGTCAGCGCCTACGAGAAGCATGCGCTCGTGCCGCACGACGCCTATCAGGCGCTCTATGCCGCGGGCGAGACGCAGGGCATTTTCGGCGCCTACAAGGTGCATGTGATTTCAGGAAACCAGGTAATCAGCGAGGGATGAGATGAGCCTCAACGCCGGACTGACGACGATCCACGAGGACGATATCGCCAGGCACCAGGCGGTCGCGCAGAGCCTCGTTTCCAAGCTCGTCATCCTCGAAAGCGATGACGGCAAGAGCGGCGCCGCGCTTGCCGGCACCGGCCGGCGCTTCGTCTCGACGGTCTCGACCGCCGGCAGTCGCCGCACCCGCGAGGTGGAGCTGGCGAAGACCATCCAGTCCGTGCGCGCCGCCGATCCGCTGCTCTCACCGCAGCAGCATGCCGTGCTCTATCGCGCGCGCCGCGGCCTTCAGGTGGCGCTCGCCGTGACGGATGCCTTCTCCCGCCAGACGAATCTCGAAGGCCTGCAATCGCGCAACCTCGCCGCGCCTTTGACTGGCGACGAGGCGAACCAGTTCAAGGCCCTGCTTTCCGCCTCCGCCTACATCGCCGCCTTCACCTTCGCCGCCTATCTCGGCGCGACGCTGCCGGGCGAGGGCGAGCCGGTGGAGGATGGCGGGGAGCCGGATTATCTTTTCGACACGCCGCAGGATGCGCTCAAGAGCATGGTCGCCGGCCTCGACCGTACGCTTGCCGGTGCGCCGGACGATGCGGCGCTCATCAGCCGCGCCCGCGCCTTCTCGCGTGTCGCCATCGAGGGGCTGATCGGCCGCCGCGCGCGTTTCACCGGTCTTGCCGGCTTCGAGAACGCGCATATCCGTATCGAGCAGGACGATTTCACGCTGTCCGGCTTCGACGTCGCGCCGGGCCAGAAGCGCAAGCCGCTGGTCATGACCTTCAAGAAGCCGAACGAGATCATCGGCAACCACATCGCCAAATACCAGGCGATGAAGCTCGCCAAGATGCTTGTCGCCTACGATTTCGAGCGGCAGATGAACCCGTTCGTCGAACTCGGTGGCTTCCTCTTCACCTTCATCGGCGACGGCATGCCGGGCACCGGCAAGACGATCCTCATCCAGATGCTCGCGGGCCTCGTCAACGACTACTGCCAGATCGCCGGCTACGCCTTCCACTACGAGAATTTCGGCGTCGACCAGATCTCCTCCTATCAGGGCAAGTCCGGCCAGAACTGCAAGGAATTCGTCAACAACGTCATCAATCCGAAGGCGATCGGCTTCGGCACCATCGACGATGTGGACCAGGTCGCAGCCAAGCGTTCCGACGACCGCGCCTCGGCCGGCCAGCATGAGGTGACAGCCGTGCTGATGGAGAGCTTCGCCGGCGCCTCGACGGTGGTGCGCGGCAATTGCACCTTCGGCATGTTCTCCAACTATCCGGAAAATGTCGACGACGCGCTACGCCAGCGTGCCGGCGCCCGCTGGCTGGTAGACGGGCCGCAGACCGAGGACGATTATATCGACATCTTCGCCATGCTCGTCGGCAAGAACCATTCGATCCCGCTCGGCGAGCACACGCTTTTCGAAGGGCAGGAGATCAAGCGCGCCGTCTCCACCTCCTACGAGCAGCATGCCAGGCCCCAGGAGGACGGCCTTCTCGCCGTCTGGGAGGTGCATGAGAAGGAACAGGGCGCTATCAGGTCGCTTGCCGATGTGGGCGCCTATCTCCATCGCATCAAGCTCGCCGAGCCGCGCTTCACGGGCCGCGCCATCAAGAACATCACCGACGCCATCAAGATGCGCGCCATGGACGTCGACCTGCCGGACGACTGGTTCGCGACGGCGGACGCCTTCATGCACAAGGGCTACGATGAGAAGAAGGCGATGATCGAAGAGCTGCGCGGGCCGATCTCGATGGAGATGGTTTTGCAGGAGATCAACCGCTACGCCGACTCGGAGTTCCGCTACACCGACAAATCCGACGACGCCGCCGTTTCCGACATCATCCGCCGCGAACGCCAGCGGAAGAAGGCGATCCGGGAGATCGAGACGATGAAGGCGGAAGGACGGTGGTGAGGATGATGGCCCCTCATCCCGCCTGCCGGCCACCTTCTCCCCGCAAGCGGGGAGAAGGAGACAAGTCGCGCCGGTTTCCTCAATCATCTCCGTCGCGTTGGGCGCGTCCCCTCTCCCCGCTTGCGGGGAGAGGGTTAGGGTGAGGGGCTATGCGGGGCGCAAACGGCAAGAAGACCGAAAGAGCAAGGCAACTGCGTCAAGTCGATAATGATGCGGAAACATGGCTCTGGTCGGATCTGCGCGGGCGGCGCTTGAATGGCTTCAAGTTCGTAAGGCAACTCGCCATCGGGCCTTATTTCGCAGACTTCGCATGCCGAGAGGAAATGCTGGTCGTCGAGGTTGACGGAAGCCAGCATGCAGGTAGTGAATACGACCGGAAGCGAAATGAATTCATGCGCATGAATGGCTGGTCCATCGCTCGTTTCTGGAGTGTGGACGTGGTTGCGAAACGGGAGGCCGTTCTGGAGACTATTTTGGCAGTATGCGAAGGCCGGCTGGCTGAGTGTGTGGTGGAAACCGATCTGATATTCTTGCCCGCAACGGAGAATTGATGAAACGCCTCCTCGAAGCCGAATTGATCTATGGCCGGCTCCTGCCCGTCGACGAGCCGCATCTGGTTGAGCGCTACAACAAGGCGCTGGATGGATTCGGGATGCGGCGCACGGCGCTGTCGAGCTTCCGTATCGACATGACGGGCTTTTCGCCCGAGATCGCCGACGAACTGGGCGACCGGGACTATCTCGACCCCAACCGCGTCAACCGGCGCTTCATTGTCATGACGCCCGAGCAGGAGAATCTGCCGGTGGTGCATACGAGCTTTTCCAACACCGCGGCGCTGATGCACGAGTTCTTCTCGGCCAATGCCCGGGCGATCAACGCGATCACTATCCGCGACGCGCTCTATGGCGAGATCGAGGACTCGGTCTCGGTCGTCAACGATATCGACGACCTGCTCTCCATCAACGAGGTGCGCTTCAAGGTACTGTCGGCGGAGGACATGCTCGGCAAGGCGGCGGAGCTGCGCGGGCTGGTGGACCGGTTGAAGACGGTGCCGAACGCCTGGTCGGACGATGCCATGCTGAACCGCATGGTGGAATTGGCGAAGCAGACCGGTGACATCCGTCTGAACGCGCTCGTGCCGGACCAGCTCGTCTTCCGCCACGAAGCCTATTGGGCGAACCATTTCGGCGGCGTTTACGTCTTCCTCGACGACAAGACGACGACGGTGATCTGCGACCCGAGCGTGCCGGGCTTCCGTCGCTCGCGGCCCTGGCAGGTGAGCTATATCGCGCTCGACGACCACAAGCGCATCTTCGAGTTCCTGGCGGCGACGAAGCGGCTGGAGCTGCCGCGCGCCTCCTGGGTGGAGCCGTCCGGTCTCTTCCAGCATCGGGCGGACATGACGGTGGCCGGCCTCGTCAACCGCGCCGATCCGACCGCCGATCTCGAAAAGGCCGACCGCATCTGGCTGCAAACCTGGATGCACCACAATGTCGCGCTGGTCGCGGAAGACGGCACCTATCCCTTCCTCATGGAAGCCGCCCGCACGGTGGCGGCGACCGGCGAGATCAAGATCGACGAGGTCGCGCCGGATCGGCGCTTCCTCGTTGTGCGCGCCGCGCCCGACCATCCGGACCAGTGGCTGGTCAACCGTCTGATTTCGCAAATGGTTCCCTACGACTTCGTGTCCCGCTTCGTCTTCGACAAGCAGGGCTTCTACGCAGCCTATGAGCATTACAGCGAAAAATTCCGCGCCTACGTTGTGGCGACATTGACGCGGACCTATCTGCAGGACAAGGCTGCTTTCCGCAGGAAACTCTTCGGCATCAGAGAGGATGACGCCAATGCTTGACCCGATCGTCGCGTTCTTCCAGCGCATCTTCGCGGCCATCGGCCGGGGTATCGGCATGGTGATCGCCTGGATCCTGTGGCCCTTCATCACGGTGGCGAACTGGTATCGCGCCCGCGGCTGGATCATCAAGGGGCCGATCGGCATCGTGCTGCTCCTGCTCGTTGGGTTCTACGGCTATTTCGTCTGGCAGACGCAGGTCTGGAGCGGCTTCGATCCCGACTATGTGAACAGCTACAATCTCGGCCAGCGCCGGCAGGACGCGGGCACCGCCACGGCCGGCAACGCGACGACGCCGGCGGCGGGCGAGGCCGTCGAGCCGGAGCCGCGGACCTGCGTGCGCTCGGCCATCGTGGATGTGACGGCCGACCTTATCGATTTCAACGTCAACCAGAATGCCTGGATTTCCTCGATGCTGCTCTACAAGCTCGGGCTTTTCGGGCTGGACTGGGACAAGACGCCGTGGTTCGACAACAAGGCCTCCTTCCAGCGCGGCGTGAACCAGGTGGTGCGCCGCACGGCCGTCGAGCTTGTGGATTCGCTCGGTCGCGTGCGCGGCACGTCGGGCATTAATGCCGATCTTCAGCGGGCGCGGGGCAATCTCCAGTTCGACGAGGAGACCTGGTATTTCGGTTCGGATTCGCTGCTGCCCAAGACGCCGACACCGAACTATTACCGCACGGCGATGGCGGACCTGCGCAAGTTCAACGCCTCGCTGGAGGCCTGCGACGCGATCTTCGACGGCCGCTCGGACAACCTGATCGAGCTGCTCGACCGTCTGGCGAACGACCTCGGCGCCACCACGGCGATCCTGCGCGAGCGCTCGGAATTCTACAACAACGGCTGGTTCGATACCCGTGCGGACGACCGTTTCTGGTTTGCCTACGGCCAGCTCTACGCCCAGTATGGCATTCTTTCGGCGGCGGGTGCGGATTTCGAGGCCGTCATCCGGGCGCGCGGCATCGAGCCGTTGTGGACTTCGACGATCAGCCAGCTTCGCTCCGCGCTGCGCATCCAGCCGAGCATCATCTCGAACGGCCGGGAAGACGGCTGGATCATGCCGACGCATCTGGCGACGATCGGCTTCTACATGCTGCGCGTGCGCTCGAACTTCGTGGAGATACGCGACGTGCTGGCGCGGTGATTGCACAGGGGAACGGGATGAATAGCGGATAGGCGGAGGAGCCTGTTCGCTATTCGTTGTTTTGGGGAGGGAACATCGCATGGCAGACGTGAAGTCCGATATCGAGATCGCCCGCGCGGCCCGCAAGAAGCCGATCCTGGAAATCGGCGGGAAGCTGGGAATTCCGCCCGAGCACCTGCTGCCCTACGGCCATGACAAGGCGAAGATCAGCGCCGAGTTCATCGCCGCGCAGAAGGGCAGGCCGAACGGCAAGCTGATCCTTGTCACCGCGATCAACCCGACGCCGGCCGGCGAGGGCAAGACGACCACGACGGTGGGCCTCGGCGACGGGCTGAACCGTATCGGCAAGAAGGCGATAACCTGCATCCGCGAGGCCTCGCTCGGACCCTGCTTCGGCGTCAAGGGTGGGGCGGCCGGCGGCGGCTATGCGCAGGTCGTGCCGATGGAGGACATGAACCTCCACTTCACCGGCGACTTCCATGCCATCACCTCGGCGCACAATCTTCTCGCCGCGCTCATAGACAATCACATCTACTGGGGCAACGAACAGAACATCGATATCCGCCGCATCGCCTGGCGGCGCGTGATGGACATGAACGACCGGGCGCTGCGCCACATCGTTGGCTCGCTCGGAGGCGTGGCCAACGGCTATCCGCGCGAGACCGGCTTCGACATCACCGTCGCCTCGGAGGTCATGGCGATCCTCTGTCTTGCAACGGACCTGAAAGACCTCGAAAAGCGCCTCGGTAGCGTCATCATCGGCTATCGCCGCGACAAGTCGCCGGTCTTCGCCCGCGACATCAAGGCGGACGGAGCGATGACGGTGCTGCTGAAGGACGCCATGCAGCCGAACCTCGTGCAGACGCTGGAGAACAATCCGGCCTTCGTGCATGGCGGCCCCTTCGCCAACATCGCGCATGGCTGCAATTCCGTCGTCGCCACCACGACGGCGCTGAAGCTTGCCGATTATGTGGTGACGGAAGCCGGCTTCGGCGCAGACCTCGGGGCGGAAAAGTTCTTCGACATCAAGTGCCGCAAGGCGGGGCTGAAGCCCGACGCGGCCGTGATCGTGGCGACCGTGCGCGCCATGAAGATGAACGGCGGCGTCAAGAAGGACGATCTCGGCCGGGAGAATGTCGAGGCGGTGAAGAAGGGTTGCGCCAATCTCGGCCGGCATGTGCAGAACGTCAAGAAATTCGGCGTGCCGGTTGTCGTCGCCATCAACCACTTCACCTCCGATACGGAGGCTGAGATCAGGGCGGTGAAGGATTTCGTCGCCACGCTCGGGGCCGAGGCCATCGTCTGCCGGCATTGGGCGGAAGGCTCGGCGGGCATCGAGGCGCTGGCCCGCAAGGTCGTCGACCTTGCCGAATCCGGCCTGTCGCAATTCTCGCCCCTCTATCCCGACGAGATGCCGCTGTTCCAGAAGATCGAGACGATCGCCAAGGATATCTACCACGCCGGCGAGGTCATCGCCGACAAGTCGGTGCGCGACCAGCTTCGCATATGGGAGGACCAGGGCTACGGCAACCTGCCGGTCTGCATGGCCAAAACGCAGTATTCCTTCTCGACCGACCCGAACCTGCGCGGCGCGCCATCTGGCCATACGGTGCCGGTGCGCGAGGTGCGCCTTTCGGCCGGCGCCGGTTTCGTCGTGGTCATCACCGGCGAGATCATGACCATGCCCGGCCTGCCGAAGGTGCCGTCCTCGGAAAGGATCTTCCTCAACGAGGACGGCCAGATCGAAGGCCTGTTCTGAAACATACGGGGCCTTCGGGCCCCGTTCTTCGCGTCAGGTCCGGCCGAGATAATCGAGCTTGCCCACGGAAACGCCGTTATGGCGCAGGATCGCATAGGCGGCCGTGAGGTGGAAATAGAAGTTCGGCAGCACGAAGGTGAGAAGATAATCCTTGCCCGGGGAACTCATTTCCCCGCCGCGCGTCTTCAGCACCACGGTGCGCGCCTCCGCGCCTGCGAAAGCCGCTTCCGGCACGGAGGCGAGATAGGCCGTCGTCTTTCCGATGCGCGCCCTGAGATCGGCGAGGGTCGTCTCGTCGTCCGCAAAGCTCGGCGCCTCCGTGCCGGTGAGGCGGGCGGCGGCGCCCTTGGCGGTGTCGCTCATGCGCTGCACCTGGCCGGCAAGCGAAAGCATGTCGGGTGCAAGGCGCGCATTCACCAGAACCTCTGGCTTGATTTTCTTCTCCTCCGCAAAGGCCTCGGCCTTGTCGAGCAGCTTGGACAGCACGGCAAAGCCGCGCTGGAAGGCAGGGATGGAGAGTTCGTAGGGCGTGATCGACATGGCAGGGCCTCTGGATGGGAATGGCGATTGGCCGCGACGGCCGGGCTAGAGATAGGTGTCGCCGCCAGGCCTTTTGAGATGCGGCCGAAAATATCGCGTGGCGTCACCAGCAATAGCGATATCCGCCGCGGCGCGCCTTCACGTCGAGATGCAGGTGGTTCTGGTGGGCGGCGTCGCTGCCGGGGTCGAGCACCGTCGTGAAGTAGAGGCAGGCGGCTTCGGTGATGGCGCGCTGGAAGGCGCCCTCCAGCGTGGCGTCCCTGTCGGCGGGGCGAATGACGAGCGTCTTTCCGCTTTTCAGCGTGAACCCGGCGATATCGATGGCGTTGCCGAAGGCGTGCTCGGAAATCTTGCCCTCCGGCGCGCCGTTGCGATTGCGGCAGACATAGGCAGAGGCCTGGGTGAGGCCGGTGATCGCGTCTTGTGGCATGGCCGCCGCGATGGCCGGCTTGACCGAGCCGTCCACCCAACGGGCAAGCTGCAACGCCGTCTCGCACCGCACGGTCGCGTCCGGCTCGACCTCGATGCCGCCGGCCAGGGCCTTGAGCGTTACCGGGTGTTCCATGCCGCAGGTCTGTCCGTCCTCGACGGTCGGCGCCTCTACGAAGACCGCGCCGGCCTTCCCGAGAGCCGCCCGGCAGGATGCCTGTTCTTCCGTGTCTTCCTGCGGGCGTTGTGCTGCCTTGTTTTCAACAGGTTCCACGACCTTGCGCTCGGGCCGGGCCGCGGGCAGGGGGCCGTCCTTCGGCAATTCGGCGGCTCCGGTGAGGAGCAGGACGGCGGCGAGAAGGGGCAGGCGGCGGATCGTGGCGATGGGGCGTCTCCCGGCTGATATGTCGGCGGGGAAACGTCGGACGGGCGATTTGGTTGCAGGAGGTGCGGCTGAGGCGTCGTTGCCGGCGTGCTAGATACCGGCGCCGTGCGTGATTTCCATGGCCGGCCGATCCCCCTCGATACAATCGACGACGATCGCCCGCACGTGCCGGATGATATGGATGTTGTCACCCGCATCGTTGCTTTCGATGAGGTCGAGAAAGAAGGCCGCCATGGTGCGCGCCTCGTTCGCGTTGCGCGGCACATGCCGGCAGATCGCCTGGAAGGCGGCAGCCATGTTGCCATCCAGCGCCCTGAATTCAGGCGTTTCGTAATGCTCGATCACTTCCGCCAGCCGCTGCTGCAGCTCGCGGAACCTGTCCACCATGCGGGAAACCATGGAATTGCCTTGCTGCCTGTGTTTCCGTCAAGCCATTAGCATATGCTTACGGATTGGGAAAATACCCGCAACGCTGAAAATTCGCGATTCCGGCGGCAGGCACCGAGCGTGGCTTGAGCGGGGCGGGCAATCCACCCTTTTGAAAATCGTCATTTATGTGACAGCGCCGCTCTTCATCGATAGTGGATTGATAAAGTCATCTTTTTTATGTTGACAAGTTTAATCATGTTTCATAGCGATGAGGCGGGCTTCAGGCCCGATCATGTTTTCGCCATATTTCCGCATGGCTGAGAGCCGGCGCATCCCCTGCGTCTGGCCGCTGTCGTGCGCGCTGACCCAAGAGGATAGACATGCAGGCCCGGCGTTACCGCTCCGCACTTCAGGCTTGCACGGCGCTGGCCGTGCTCTCGCTCTCCACCGGCGCTTCCGCACAG
The DNA here is from genome assembly GCF_022682305.1 of Shinella zoogloeoides. Lineage (NCBI taxonomy): Bacteria > Pseudomonadati > Pseudomonadota > Alphaproteobacteria > Hyphomicrobiales > Rhizobiaceae > Shinella > Shinella zoogloeoides. Next base: position 2,582,162 of record NZ_CP093528.1, on the reverse strand, counting down.
GATGCCGCAAACGGCGCTGCTGCCACCACGAACCTTCAGCCGGTTGTGGTGAAGGGGAAACGGGTTGTCCGGCGGGCGGGCAGCGTTGAGGATACTCCTCTCGCCGTGCAGACGAGCGCGGAGCAGCTACGCCGCCAGGAAATAAATTCCCCCTCGGATATCTCGCGCCTGGACCCGAGCGTTCAGTATTCGCCGGCTGACAGGGGCTTTGTCATCCGAGGTATGGAACCCAACCGGGTGACGACGCTGATCGACGATATCCCGCAGCCTCATATGAGCAATTTCGCCCGTGCGGGGTCGCCGGCATCATCGACGACCAATGCCGATGGCGGCACGACCGCCTTCTCCTTCAACTCCGTTTCCACCCTGGATATCGTCAAGGGGGCAGACTCGAGCCGCGCGGGATCCGGTGCCCTTGGCGGCGCTGTCGTTCTGCGCACGCTGGAGCCTGAAGACCTGATCAAGGAAGGACGCGATTGGGGCGGCATCGGCAAGGCCACCTATGATAGCGCCAACAAGGGGCTTGGCGGCAGCCTCGCGGTGGCGAAGCGTTTCGACGATACCAGCGTGCTGTTCCAGGGATCCTATCTGCGCGGGCATGAGACGCGTGGCACCGGCACGGTCGGCGGTATCGGCTTCAAGCGTGACGAGGCCAATCCGGCTGACCTTTCGGAAACCAACCTGCTCTTCAAGCTTCGCCACGAGCTTGAAGGAGGGCACAAGATCGGCTTGACGGCCGAGCACTATAATCGTGATGTCGATACCGAACTCCTGACCCTACGCAACGGAACAAACTCCGCCCGAGGCTTTAGGGATTTCTTCGGCTTTGAGGAAAGCAAGCGTGACCGGGTCTCGCTGGATTACCAGCTGACAGAACCCGGCGGCTTCTTCGATTCGATCCGGTCTTCGATTTACTGGCAGAATGTAAAACGAGATGTAGGCAACGAGGGTATACGTCTTGTTGCTCCAATAGGTGATTGGTACCGCTCGACACAGCTTGAAGAGCAGTCTGTCGGCATTGCCAGCACGTTCAATAAGGCGTTCGAAACAGGTAATGTCAGTCATGACCTGACGATCCGCGGTAACTTCTCCTATTTCTGGGCGGAGTCCTACACGGCGGGTGATGACGGCTGCGTCAGAGGGACATTTTCAGGGACTACTTGCGGTTCGCTCCACGTCAATCAAGCGGACATGCCGGACGTGAATGGCACAAGGTTCGCCGTCACCGTGGACGATAAAATGCGTTATGACGATTCCGCCTGGTCCGTGACGCCGGGGCTTGCCTTCGATTGGTTCCACTATAGCCCGCAGGAAACGGACTCGTTCTCGGTTGAGAACGCCGGCTATGTCGGCATGCCGGATTCGAAGAGCGGCTTGCGTCTCTCGCCGAAGCTGTTGGTCGGGTATGATGTGTCCCCGGACCTGGAGCTTTTTGCCCAAGCCTCGATGGCCTACCGGGCGCCGAACGTCAACGAATTGTATCTGCGCTTCAAGGGGTCCCCATTTACCGGCGCCAATTATTTTATGATCGGCAATCCCGATCTGAAGTCGGAAACGGGGACGGGATTTGAACTTGGTGGCAATTACGACGCTGGCGATACCACGATGCGGGTGGTCGGCTTCTACAATCGGTACCGGAACTTCATCGATGTGCAGAAGTATGGACCCTCGACGAATACGGTCTACGAATATTATAATCGCGACCGCGTTCGAGTCGCGGGGTTGGAAGTCAGTGCATCCCACGCATTTGACAATGGATTCCACATCAACGGCTCGCTCAGCTACACGAGCGCCAAGGATACGGACACCGACGAGGCTGTGCGCACTGTCGTGCCATTCAAGGCCGTTACGGGGATCGGTTACAGTCAGGATGATTGGGGCGTCGATCTGACCGGTATCTTCGCCAACGCCATGCGCAAGTCCTCTGTTGCAAGTGATTTCAATGCGCCGGGCTATGGTGTCGCCAATCTGACGGCATGGTGGGAGCCGGAGGGAACCGAAGGTCTCCGGATCCAGGCCGGCGTCTACAATATCTTCGACAAGCAGTACTGGAACGGCGTCGCATCGCGTACTGTGTCGACTGATACCCCTGCAATCGGCAACTCCAACCAGCCCCTTGCCTACTATTCCGAGCCGGGGCGCAGCTTCAGGATCTCCCTTACCAAGACGTTCTGAGCATGGATGAGGAGGGGCACTCGTAGCCGCCCCTCAGACTGCCGAAACGGTGTGCAAACCTCTCATCCGTCATGCCCGGGCTTGTCCCGGGCATCCGCAACGCCTCTGTTTTCAATGCGTTGGTGGACCTTCGGCACAAGGCCGAGGATGACGGCGGCGGGCGAGGTGGGGTTTGTCACGGGTTGGGGGCGGCGTCTTATCGCCGCCCCCTTTTCTTCGGGCCTCGGCAGGAGGCCCTTGCGCAAGTCCCCATCTGCGGCTAACACTTGCCCCATGATAAACGCACGTATCATTGCCGGCTGGTGGTGGGTTCGCTGAGGCGGCCTTGACCAGTCATGCGTGATTGAGACGATGAGCCGCCCGGAAAATTCGAGGCGGCTTTTTTGTGTTCGGCCGCCTTGCGAAGACCGGGCCTGAAACGGAGTTGGGGAATGGCCACGAAAATTCTGGAAGATGGCGGCGAAGCCTATGAAACGCGCGGCGGGGTGACCGTCACGCGCCGCCGCCGCGCGGCGGATTATGCCGATGCGATCTCCAGCTACATCGACAAGCTCGACGAGCGGCGCGGGGCGGTCTTCTCCTCGAACTATGAATATCCGGGCCGCTATACGCGCTGGGATACGGCCGTGGTCGATCCGCCGCTCGGCATCTCCTCCTTCGGCCGCGCCGTCTGGATCGAGGCCTATAACGCCCGCGGCGAGGTGCTGCTGTCGCTGATCGCCGACCGGCTGGCCGAGGTGCGGGAACTGGCGCTCGGCGCGCGCACGGCAACCCGCCTCGATCTTGACGTGAAGCTGCCCGACCGGGTGTTCACCGAGGAGGAGCGCTCCAAGATGCCGACGGTCTTCACGGTGCTGCGCGCCGTGACGGACCTCTTCCATTCGGCCGAGGATGCCAGCCTCGGCCTCTACGGCGCCTTCGGCTACGATCTCGCCTTCCAGTTCGACGCCATCGACCTCAAGCTGACGCGGCCGGACGACCAGCGCGACATGGTGCTCTTCCTGCCGGACGAGATTCTCGTCGTCGACCATTATGCGGCCAAGGCCTGGATCGACCGCTACGATTTCGCCAAGGACGGGTTTTCGACGGAAGGCAAGGGCGAGGCGATTGCCGCCGAGCCGTTCCAGACCGTCGATGTCATTCCGCCGCACGGCGACCACCGGCCCGGCGAATATGCCGAGCTGGTCGTCAAGGCGAAGGAGAGCTTCAAGCGCGGTGATCTCTTCGAGGTCGTTCCCGGCCAGAAGTTCTTCGAGCGCTGCGAGAGCAAGCCGTCGGAAATCTCCCGCCGCCTCAAGGCGATCAATCCGTCGCCCTATTCCTTCTTCATCAACCTCGGCAACCAGGAATATCTCGTCGGTGCATCGCCGGAAATGTTCGTGCGCGTGTCGGGCCGGCGCATCGAAACCTGCCCGATCTCGGGCACGATCAAGCGCGGCGACGACCCGATCGCCGACTCGGAACAGATTCTGAAGCTGCTGAACTCCAAGAAGGACGAATCCGAGCTGACCATGTGCTCGGACGTCGACCGCAACGACAAGAGCCGCGTCTGCGAGCCGGGTTCGGTCAAGGTCATCGGCCGCCGGCAGATCGAGATGTATTCGCGCCTCATCCACACGGTCGACCATATCGAAGGGCGCCTGCGCGACGACATGGACGCCTTCGACGGCTTCCTCTCGCACGCCTGGGCCGTCACCGTGACAGGGGCGCCGAAACTGTGGGCGATGCGCTTCATCGAGGCGCATGAGAAAAGCCCGCGCGCGTGGTATGGTGGGGCGATCGGCATGGTCGGCTTCAACGGCGACATGAACACCGGCCTGACGCTGCGCACCATCCGCATCAAGGACGGCATCGCGGAAGTGCGCGCCGGCGCCACGCTGCTCTACGATTCCAGCCCGGAAGAAGAAGAAGCCGAAACCGAACTGAAGGCCTCCGCCATGATTGCAGCCATCCGCGACGCCAGATCCGGCAATTCCGCCAAGGTCCAGCGCGATGTCGCGACGGTCGGGGCAGGGGTGAAGATCCTGCTCGTCGACCATGAGGACAGCTTCGTCCACACGCTTGCCAACTATTTCCGCCAGACCGGTGCGGACGTGACGACCGTGCGCACACCGGTTCCCGAAGAGGTGTTCGACCGAATCAGGCCGGACCTCGTCGTGCTGTCGCCCGGGCCGGGCAATCCGAAGGATTTCGACTGCAAGGCGACGATCCGCAAGGCGCGGGAGCGGAACCTGCCGATCTTCGGCGTCTGCCTCGGGCTTCAGGCCCTGGCGGAAGCCTATGGCGGCGAACTGCGCCAGCTTGCCGTTCCCATGCACGGCAAGCCCTCACGCATCCGCGTGCTGGAGCCGGGCATCGTCTTCTCCGGCCTCGGCAAGGAGGTGACGGTCGGGCGCTATCACTCGATCTTCGCCGATCCAGCGACGCTGCCGCGTGATTTCATCATCACGGCGGAGAGCGAGGACGGCACGATCATGGGTATCGAACACGCCAGCGAGCCGGTGGCGGCGGTGCAGTTCCACCCCGAATCGATCATGACGCTCGGCCAGGACGCCGGCATGCGCATGATCGAGAACGTGGTGGCGCATCTGTCGAAGAAGGCGAAGGTGAAGGCCGCTTAGGTCGGTGGGTTGCCCCCGGAGGGGCGACGCTAACCTGTGCACCTGGCCGTGCGGGCTTTGACAAAGCCGCCTGTCTGGTCCATAGCGAAACCCGAAGAGAAAAACCGCGTGCACGTCCCCGTGCGCGCGGTTTTGCGTTGATGGACCAGGCTTTTGCAACTCGTTTGCATGCGCATGGAGAGCGGTATGAAAAATTCGGACAAGGTCAGGCGGCTCGCTCTGTGGGGCATTCCACTGTCGCTCGGCGTGATGGGGTTGAAGCTCGTCGCCTGGTGGGTGACGGGGTCGGTGGCGCTGCTTTCGGACGGGCTGGAATCGAGCGTCAACGTGGTGGCGGCCATCGTCGCCTTCGTGGCGGTCAGCTATGCGGCCAAGCCCGCCGACAAGACCCATCCCTTCGGGCACCACAAGGCCGAATATCTCTCGGCGGTTCTCGAAGGCGTGCTTATCGTGGTGGCGGCGCTGCTGATCGTCATGGCGGCCCTGCCGGCCGTGCTGGCGCCCGAGCCGATGGACGCGCCGGTTCTCGGCCTTGTCATCAATTTCGCGGCGGGCGTGATTAACGCGGCCTGGGCCTATGTGCTCATCCGCGCCGGCCGGCGCTATCGCTCGCCGGCGCTGGCGGCGGACGGGCAGCATATCCTGTCGGATGTCGTCACCTCGGTCGGCGTGCTCATCGGCCTCGTGCTGGCGATCGCCACCGGCTTTGCGGTGCTCGATCCGCTGCTGGCGGTGCTCGTCGCGCTCAACATCCTCTACCAGGGCTGGAAGGTCATCGCCCACTCCGTCGACGGGCTGATGGACCATGCGGTGGAGCCGGACGAGGCGGAGGCGATCAAGGCGGCGATCGCGGCGAACGGCGCCGGCTCGCTTGGCGTGCACGACCTCAAGACCCGCAGGGCGGGAGCGGCGACCTTCGTCGATTTCCACCTCGTCGTGCCGGCGGCGATGCCGGTGGGCGAGGCGCACGAGATCTGCGACCGGCTGGAGGACGCTATCGGCGCCGTGCAGCCGGGCGTGCATGTCGCCATCCATGTCGAGCCGGAGACGGAGAAGGCTCACGGCGAGCGGGTTCGCGTTGCGCCGCCCGTCGCGGCCGCGCCATAAATAAACAAAAGCGGCGATGCGCGTGCACCGCCGCTTTTCAAACCATAGCCCGGAAGCCGGCCGTCAGCCGAAGGCGAGCACCAGCCCCGCAAGCGCCGTCAGGCCGCCGATGATGCGGGCGGCGAGAGCACCGCCGGAAAGGCGGGCGATGCCGAGGCCAAGCCCGATACCGGCGATATGCAGGAAGGCCGTCGCAACGACGAAACCGACGCCGAACTGTAGGGCGCCCGCCGAGCCGAGTTCGCCGCCATGGGCATGGCCATGGAACAGCGCGAAGACGGCGACGATGGCGGCGGACATGACGGTGTCGAGCTTGACGGCCATGGCGACCAGCAGGCCGAGGGCGACGACCGAGGCGAGGATGGCCGGCTCGACGAAGGGCAGGCCGATGCCGGCAAGCGCGAGGCCGAAGCCGATGGCCATCGTGGTGACGAAGGCGAGCGGCACGCCCCAAAGCGCCTTGCCGCCGATCTGTGCGGCCCACAGGCCGACCGCGACCATGACGAGGATGTGATCGAGGCCGAAGAGCGGGTGCGAGAGGCCCGCCATGAAGGAGCCGTGCTCTTCCGGATTGAGATGGGCGAAGGCGGGCGCGGCGGTGGCCGCAAATGCGGTGAATGCGAGTATGATGCGCTTGATCATGGTATCCCCTTTTCCGCTGCCTTTGGTTGGTCGGTGATGCAGTTTTTCAGTAATGTGCATACTCTAGTGGGCAAGGCGCAATCCGTCCATGGTAAAAGCCATGGTTGTTTTGCCGAATGACAGGCGCTGGGCGTTTACCCTGTTTTCCCGCCGCGTGGACAAACCCTATCGCGCGTTATCGCTTTGTTGCATTGTCTTGGCCGGTGAGTCGCATTATCTGAACGGCGACAGGACTATTGACGAGCAATCCGGAGACTTTGGATGAGCGACGAAGACGACAAGAAGACGGAACTGCCCCTGGGCAAGGAAACGGAGGCGAACCTTTTCAAGTCGCGTTCGATCTTCATCTACGGGCCGATCAACCAGGAACTGGCGCAGAAGGTCTGCTCGCAGCTCGTGGCGCTCGCCGCCGCCGGTGACGAGGATATCCGCATCTACGTCAACTCGCCGGGCGGCCATGTGGAATCGGGCGATTCGATCCACGACATGATCAAGTTCATCAAGCCGAAGGTCTGGATGATCGGCACGGGCTGGGTCGCCTCGGCCGGTGCGCTGATCTACGTCGCCGTACCCAAGGAACGGCGCATCTGCCTGCCGAACACCCGCTTCCTGTTGCACCAACCGTCGGGCGGCACCCGCGGCATGGCATCGGATATCGAGATCCAGGCCCGTGAAATCATCAAGATGAACGAGCGCCTGAACAAGATCTTCGCCGACGCGACCGGCCAGCCGATCGAGAAGATCGCCAAGGACACGGACCGCGACTACTGGCTCTCGGCGGAAGAAGCCAAGGGCTACGGCCTCGTCTCGCGCATCGTGACCTCGCAGGCAGATATCTGAGGCGTTTCTGCCCCTTGAATTGACGAAGCCCTCCCATAGCGGAGGGCTTTTTCTTTCAGGTGGGTTGCACAGCGGCCTTCCTGCCGGTATAAGCCGCCTCATGTTGAAGACCGGCGCACAGATCATCGAACGAGTTTCCCGCGGCAGCGTTGCTGTTCGCGAGCGTTCGCGCGGCTTCTCCTCGCTTCTTCTTCTCGGCCTTACGCGCGGTTGCCGGGTTCGCTGAGGAGCGCCCGGCGGCCGAAAAGCCCTGCCGGCAATAGCTCCTCGCTTCACCCCATGCATTAATTCCGGTTCTGGCCGCCCATGGCCAGCATTCGCCGTCGCCAAGCGCCGATCCTTGCGCTAAGACCTTCCGCGAATGCCGGGACGACGAAGAGAAGACGCGATGATTCTGAAGACCCACACCCCCAAGCAGGGCATGTCCGAGGCGGCGGTCAAGTACCAGCCTTACCCCACGATCAACATTCCGGACCGCACCTGGCCGGGCAAGACGATCACCAAGGCGCCGATCTGGTGCTCGGTGGATCTGCGCGACGGCAACCAGTCGCTGATCAACCCGATGGGCCACGACCGCAAGGCCCGCATGTTCCAGCTCCTGCTCGACATGGGCTTCAAGGAAATCGAAATCGGCTTCCCCTCTGCCTCGCAGACCGACTTCGACTTCGCCCGCTGGTGTGTCGAGGAAGGCAACGTGCCGGACGACGTCTCGCTGCAGGTGCTGGTGCAGTGCCGTCCCGAGCTGATTACCCGGACCTTCGAGGCGCTGGAAGGCGCGCATCAGCCGATCATCCATTTCTACAACTCGACCAGCGAGCTGCAGCGCCGCGTCGTATTCGCCAAGGACGTCGCAGGTATCAAGCAGATCGCGACCGATGCGGCCAAGATGATCACCGACATGGCGGCCAAGGCCGGCGGCGGCTATCGCTTCGAATATTCGCCGGAGAGCTTCACCGGCACCGAGCTGGAAGTGGCGCTGGAAATCTGCAACGCGGTCGTCGAGATCGTGAAGCCGACGGCCGACAACAAGCTGATCCTGAACCTGCCCTCGACCGTCGAGATGGCGACGCCGAACATCTATGCCGACCAGATCGAATGGATGTGCCGCAATATCGACAACCGCGAGAACGTGCTCATCTCGCTGCATCCGCATAACGACCGCGGCACCGGTATCGCCGCGACGGAACTCGGCCTGATGGCCGGTGCGGATCGCGTGGAAGGCACGCTGTTCGGCAATGGCGAGCGCACGGGCAATGTCGACGTCGTCACGCTGGCGCTGAACATGTACACGCAGGGCGTCGATCCCAAGCTCGACTGCTCGGATATCGAACGCATCAAGGCCGTCTACGAATATTCCAACGAGATGGTCATTCCCGAGCGACACCCTTATGTCGGCGAACTGGTCTACACGGCCTTCTCCGGCTCGCACCAGGACGCCATCAACAAGGGCATGAAGGCCATCAAGAAGGCCAACAAGCCGCTGTGGGAAGTGCCCTACCTGCCGATCGACCCGCAGGACGTCGGCCGCTCCTACGAGGCGATCATCCGCATCAACTCGCAGTCCGGCAAGGGCGGCATCGCCTATATCCTGCAGGAAGACTACGGCATCAACCTGCCGCGCAACCTGCAGGTGGAGTTCCGCGACGAGATCCAGCGCATTACGGATGAGGAAGGCGTGGAGCTGCCGGCCAAGCGCATCCATGAAAGCTTCATCGCGCGCTATGTCACGCAGCCGGGCACGCGCCTGCGTTTCGTCGACCACCACACCTATCCCGATGCCGGCAACAAGGGATCGCGCATCGTTGCCGCCGAGATCACCGACGGTGGCGAGGCCAAACGCATCGAGGGCAAGGGCACCGGCCCGATCGACGGCTTCATCAATGCGCTGTCGATCTATCTCGGCGTGCCGATGTCGGTGGTCGATTATTCCGAGCATTCGCTGCAGCAGGGTTCGAACGCGGCGGCCATCGCCTATGTCGAAGTCCAGCATCCGGGCGGCAAGCTGTTCGGCGTCGGCATCAACACGAATATCGTGACGGCCTCGCTCGAAGCCATCGTCTCGGCGGCCAACCATGTGATCGCCGCACGCGGCTGATCGCGCGCTACGGCACAAGAAAGCGCCCGGCAGCGATGCTGCCGGGCGCTTTTGTTTGGGCGGAATGCGCTCAGATCTTGGTGGCGACCGTCTGGGCGATGCGCTCGAGATTCGGGTCGGAGGAGGGGCCGACCACGACGAAGGAAGCATTGCCCCGCTGCCAGGAGATAAGGCCGAGGTCGTCGCGGATGCTTTCCGTCAGATCCGTCTTGCCGTCTACCGGTTCGCTCTTCAGGAAACAGATCGCGAAGACCTCGTTCTCGGCGTCGCGGTAGAGCAGTTGCGCGGTCGGCCGGCCGCCGGCCACCAACAGGCGCGCGCCCTCGAAGGTGAGGTTCTGGGCGGAGAGGTCCGGCACCGTGAAGCCGACACCGGTGCTGGCCGTGAGCCATTCGACGATATGGGCCTTGTCGTCGGCCGCCACCTCCGCGAGGTGGCGCGTCTGATGCGCATAGATGCGGTGGTAGTCCGCGATATCGTCCAGCCAGGTGCGGACGGGCGCGAAGGACTCGGAGGCGACCTGGGAGGTCTGCTTCTGCTCGGAGATAAGATAGCCGGCGGCACCGCCGGCGAGGAAAATCACCAGCGAGGCGGCGAGCGCCTGCGGCCAGAAGGCGCTGCGGCGCGCGGCGGGCACGGCGGAGACCGGGATGGCGGCGATGCCGAGCTTCGGCGTTTCGTCCTCGTCCTTGCCGGCTTCCTTGATGTTGCGCACCAGATCGAGCGGGATCGGGTCCTGCAGCATCCTGTCGAAGGCGCGCGCGCCGAATTCGCTGCCGAGCTTGAGCTTCTCATAGGTCGCGCGCGCAGCGTCGTCGGCGGCGAGGAGGGCGTTGATTTCTTCCACTTCCGCTTCCGGTAGCTGGCCGTCCAGATAGGCCGACAGGCGTACTTCGAGCGGGAGACCCTGCGTGCTTTCCACGATCAGGCCCTCCTTTCCGTCTGTTCGGAGATCATGGCCGCGAGCCTGATGCGGGCCGCCGAAAGCCGGCTCATCACGGTGCCGATCGGTATCCCGAGGATATCCGCCGCTTCCCGATAGCTATGGCCTTCGACATTCACCAGCAGGAAGACGCTCGAAAGGCCTTCCGGCATGGTCATGATCAACTTGTGCAACTGCTTGGCATAGACCGCCTTGTCGGCCGACGCCTCGATATGCAGGCTATCCTGCTCGGCAACATCTACCGTACCGGACCCTGTGCGGACCTTTCGCTTGCGGATCTCGTCCACCCAGAGATTGCGCGTCATTGCATAAACCCAGCTTTCCAGCCGGCCTTCCCCGTTCCACAGATGGCTTCGCGTGATGGCCCTTTCGCAGGCCTCCTGTACGAGGTCGTCCGCATCGCTGCCGTTGCGCGTCAGCGTCATGGCGAAACGCCGCAACTTCGGCAGCAAATTGACCAATTCTCGCCGGAACTCTTTCGATTCTGCCGTCGGACGCATTGCTTTTCCAAGGGAACGTTCGGGATCAAAACTCTATTCGCTCCCGACCGGGCAGCGACCGCCTGATATGAAACATTCTTCCTTGGGTCCGCAAGCGCGAACGGCAACCGGAACGCAGTTTCCCCGCGTTCCGCGACGTTTGTCCCCGACCGGGACAGGCTCAGTAGCCGGTGCGTTCGCCGCCCAGCGATTGAAGGAGGGCGCGATAGGCCCAGGTGTTCTCACCGCCCCGGTCGCGGATCTCGACGAGCTGCACGCGCGCACCCTCGATATCGCCCTGTTCGATCAGGGCCTGGCCCATATAGGAGCGGGCGAGAATGTAGTTCTCGTCCTTCTGCAGCGCCCGTCTGTAATAGCGCATGCCGAGTTCCATGTTGCCGAGCTTGCGGGTGTTGTAGCCGAGATAGTTGAGGATGCGCGGGTCTTCCTGGTCCGAGGCGGCGCGCAATGCCCGCAGCGCATTCCCATACTGGCCGGCATAGGCGAATTCGCGTGCGGCGGCGTAGAGCCTGTCGTCGATCTCGCGCTCGGACTTCTTCTGCTCTTCCGGTTTCTTGTGCTTGGCCGGTTTCATGTCCTCCGCCGCGATGCATTCCTTCTTCTCGGTGCTCCAGATCTTGCCGCCGGTACAGGTCGTGGTGGTTTCGGTCGCCACGGGCGGGGTGGTCGTGTCGCTGTCGGCCGCGCGCGCGGCGGAGAACGCCGTCAGCGAAACGGCGGCGCAGAACGATAGCAGCATGGTATGGCGGAGCATGTCAGGTTCCTCCTCGATCGGGCCGTCTGCCGGGCGCAGGCCGCTTCAGGTGGAGGGAACGGATGGGGCCGTGGATTTATTCGTGCCTAGAAGCGCGAGGTCTCGGCGAGCGTCAGCGCAAGGCCGTCCCCGGTCAGCGCATAGCGCTCGCGCTCGACGGTCCAGTTGCCCGGCGCGCCGGAGATGGAGAAGAGGTTGTACCCCGCCGGCGGCTTGTGGCCTCCCGGTCCCTGCGAGGCAGAGGCGATGCCTACCACCGGCACCGGCTTCGTCTGGCCGGGCAGCCAGTTCACCGTGTTGAGATGGGTATGGCCGTGCAGCACCAGCTCCGCGCCACCTGTCGAAATGGTCGCGGCGAAGCGGCGGATGCCGATCATGCGCTTGTGGAAGGAAGTCGCGCCGCGGATCGGCGGATGGTGGATGAGCACGACGCGGAAAAGGCCGGCCTCGCCCGCCGCGCGCAGCATGTTCACCGCCTCGCGCGCCTGCCGGCTGCCGAAATAGCCTGACGCCGAGAAGGGCGGGGTCGCCACCGCCGTCGAGCAGCCGATGATCGCCACCTGCCCGCGCACGCGCAGATAGGGAAAGACGTGCCTGTCTTCTTGCCACTCGTCCGGGCCGGCGTCGCCGCGCATGTAGGGATACCAGGCGCGCGTCGACTTCTCGTAGGCGCCGCGCACATAGGCATCGTGATTGCCCGGCACGACGGAGACGTTTTCCGGCGTGCCCGCTTCCGGCAGCCAGCGCTTCACGGCGGCGATCTCCAGTGAAGAGGCGAGGTTCACGAGGTCGCCGGTAATGGCCAGATGGTCGGGGTTCTGCCGCTCGATATCGTCCAGCACGATGTCCAGCGTGTTGGTGAAGAGGTGCCGGCGGCGGTTGCGGTGCCAGTTCACGAAGCCGGTGATGCGCTTGGAGAACAGTTCCAGGAAGGTGAGGGCCGGCAGCGGCCCGAGGTGGACGTCCGATATATGGGCAAGTCTGAACATACCTTTCCTTAGAGCATAAGACCGGCAAGGGAAACGCAAGGCGTGGATATTCCTTGCCATTTGCGGTGGTGTGTCTTGATTTGGCCGGGCGGTTCCGGCGAAGTGCCGCGATGGATGACAACATCTCGCCGGTCGGAGGCCCGTTCGTGAACCTTGTGAAGCGCGTGCTGCACGGCTACTTCGCGTTGTCGCGCGGCATGACGATGGGCGTTCGCGCGGCCTGTTTCGACGAGGCCGGCCGCATCTTCCTCGTGCGCCACAGCTACGTGCCGGGCTGGCATCTGCCGGGTGGTGGCATCGAGCGGGGGGAGACGGCGCTGGAGGCGCTGGCCAAGGAAATCAGGGAGGAGGGCAACCTTGCCATCGGCGCGCCGCCGCAGCTCCTCCATGTCTATTTCAACCGGCAGACCAGCAAGCGCGACCATGTGCTGCTCTATCGCTGCGATGGCGTGGCGCAGACGGCGCCGCGCCTCCGGGATCGCGAGATTGTCGAGGCCGGCTTCTTTGCGCTCGACGCCCTGCCGGCCGCGACCACGGCGGCGACCCGCCGGCGGCTGGAGGAGATCGCCGGCCGGTCGCCCTTCGCGGATTACTGGTAGGTTCAGGCCGCCTTCAGCCCTTCGCGACCGTGCGGGACGGAAAGGTCCATCTGCGGGCCGACCGGTACCACGCCCGTCGGGTTGATCGTGACGTGGCTTCGGTAATAGTGCTCCTTGATGTGGCGCATGTTCACCGTGTCGGCGACGCCGGGCACCTGGTAGAGGTCGCGCAGGTAGCCGTAGAGGTTCGGATAGTCGGCGATGCGGCGGATGTTGCACTTGAAGTGTCCGACATAGACCGGATCGAAGCGCACCAGAGTCGTGAAGAGCCGCCAGTCGGCCTCGGTGATGCGCCCGCCGGTGAGGTAGCGCTTCGTCGAAAGCCGCTCTTCAAGGCTGTCCAGCATCGTGAAGAGCCTGTTGACGTTGGCCTCATAGGCTTCCTGCGTCGTCGCGAAGCCGGCCTTGTAGACGCCGTTGTTGACGGTGTCGTAGATGCTGTCGTTCAGCGCGTCGATTTCGGCGCGCAGCGGCTCCGGGTAGAAGTCCTCGCGCGAGCCGGTGATATGGTCGAAGGCGGTGTTGAACATGCGGATGATCTCGGCCGATTCGTTCGAGACCATGCGGTTCTCTTTCTTGTCCCACAGGACGGGCACGGTGACACGGCCGGAATAGTGCGGATCGGCCTTGAGATAGACCTCGTAGAGCGCGGCGGCGCCGAACAGCGGATCGAGCGTGCCGCCGTTCTCGCCCTTGAACTCCCAGCCCTTCGACAGCATCAGCGGATCGACGACGGAGACGGTGATAAGGTCTTCTAGCTTCTTCAGCTTGCGGAAGATCAGCGTGCGGTGCGCCCAGGGACAGGCAAGCGAGACATAGAGATGGTAGCGGCCGGCCTCAGCCGCAAAGCCGCCTTCGCCGGTCGGGCCGGGCGCGCCGTCCGGCGTGATCCAGTTGCGGAACTGCGAGACGGAACGCTGGAAATGGCCCTTCGTCGCCTTCGTATCGTACCAGACGTCATGCCAGACGCCGTCAACGAGCATGCCCATGATTGTCTCCTTCGCCGCCGATCGCGGCCTGAACGTGCGTTCATAGATAGCGCATGGGGCGGGGCTGGATAGGCGCTTTTTAGTGAACGGTGCGTTTTGCTCTTTGACAGAGTGAAAATTTCTGCTATCCGCGCAGACCAGTACCGGCGCTCCGGCCGGCGAGGAAGACGACAGGCATGTTCTACACGGGAACCCCACGACGACGCTGATGCTCACGCTGCGCCCCCTTCGGCGGCGGCGCGATCACCTGCATCCCAGCTTCGTATCCGGTTCCCTGATCCATGAACATGCTCAAGCACGATATCGTCTACCTGACGGAAGATACCTCCCACGACGCCGCCATCGAACTGATCAACGAGGAAGCCTTCGGCCCGGGCCGGCACGTCCGTGCCGCCGCGCGTATCCGCGAGCAGGGGCCGCACGATCTCTCGCTCTCCTTCGTCTGCACGGACGACGGCGAGACGATCGCCTCGGTGCGCATGACGCCCGTTCTGGCCGGCGGCGTGAAGGCGCACCTGCTCGGTCCGCTCGCCGTGCGCCCCTCGCACAAGAACCGGGGCATCGGCCGGGAACTCCTGCGCATCGCCTGCGCTGCCGCGAAGCGCAAGGGGTCGGAAGCCGTCGTGCTCGTCGGCGATCCGCCCTATTATGGTCCGCTCGGCTTCGAGAAGGTGGCGTGGAACGCGCTTACCTTCCCCGGTCCTGTCGATCCGGCCCGCGTGCTCGTCATGCCCTTTGCGGAAGATACGCATGAGCGGCTGAAGGGCGTCATCGCCTGGCGGGACGATGGGGCGGAAGGGCGGTAAGGCCCTCCCTCGACAATTTGCCCCTCACCCTAACCCTCTCCCCGCAAGCGGGGAGAGGGGACTTGCCCCACGCATCATCATTGGCTGGGGAAGCCGGTTCGGCATATCCCCTTCGCCCCGCTTGCGGGGAGAAGGTGGCCGGCAGGCCGTATGAGGGGTAACCCAGCCGGAAAGGGTTTCAGTCCTTCAACTCCATGAAGCGGATGCGGTTCTGGAAGGGATCGGTCACCGTCACCTCCAGCCGTGTGCCCTCGTCCTCGAGGCCCGGCCGCATATAGGGGTAGTCCTTGCCGATCAGCTCCTTCTGAAAGGCGCGGATGCCCTTCATGTAGACGACCATGTTGCCGCCGGGCGTGGCGTCGCCCGCATGTTCGGAAAGGTGCAGCCGCAATCCGCCGCGCGAGACCTGCGTATAAAGCGGGAAGCGGTCGCCGTAGCGGTGCTCCCAGTCGACGGAGAAGCCGAGGAAGCCGAGATAGAATTCATGCGCCTTCGCCACGTCGAAGATGCGCACGATGGGCACGGCCTGCTCGAAGGCGATGCCGCCTTCCGGCGGTTTGGCTTCGATCTTCGAGGAGAGAATGTTCCATGTCTCCACGCCGAACTGGCGGGCGACGATTTCGAGGGCTTCGCTGTGGCTGATCTCGATATTGCGGGCGGCCAGCGTTTCCCGCATGGCTTTCGCCATGGCCTTGGCATCGCGAAAATCGCGCATGTCCGTTCCTTTCGTTCCGGCGAAGTCCCCGTCAGTGCCCGCATTGCCGACGCCTTCGCCCAACGATGAACGGTGGAGAAAGGTTCTTGAGGAGGCGTTCGCCATGCCTTCGGGAAAGGCGCGGGTCTGCCGGCCGCCTCCGGCCGTGCGGCAAGATTAGCCGAAACGCGGCAGGGGTCAACGCCCTTCGCGATACCACATGGCCGAGAAGGCGAGGAGCAGCAGGCCGACCCCGGCAAAGCCGGCGAAGAGCGGCAGGGAGTTGACGCCCTTCAGCACCGTCTCGTCCGTCATGCGCAGCGACAGGCGGTCCTCGTCGATGGTGCGGATCTGGCCGGAGACCGGCAGAAGCGGCGGCAGGGAGACGGCCTCGCCGCTTTCCGCGACGAGCCGGCGGACCGTGCCCTTGGTGGCCGCGGTGAGCGGCTGCAGCGTCTGCGTCGTCGAGATCGTCGCCTTGAATTCCGGCGCGTCCACCGCGCCGACGTGGACGAGGGCGCTGAGATTGTCGTTGGTGATCTCGTAGAGACCGGTTTGCCTGGTGGCGATCTCGGCGCGGAAGAGGCCGGGTTCGGCTTCCTTGAGCGCGACCCGCTGCGTGCCGCCGGACGGCAGCTTGAGGATCGCCTCGCCCGGGGCGTCGCCGATGGTCTGGCGGTTGATCTGCAGCGTGCGGCCGAAGGTGCGCGCGGTCAGCGCCTCTTCCTCCAGCGCCGGCTCCTGCATCAGCCAATGGGCCATGCGCCGGTAGAGCGAGACATGCGGGCCGCCGCCCTCGAAGCCGCGCGCCCACAGCCAGCCCTGATCCGAGAGCAGCATCGCGACGCGGCCCTTGCCGGCGCGGTTCAGCACCAGCAGCGGCTTGCCGTCATTGGCCTCCATGACGACATTGCCCTCGGGGCGCTCCACATCGACGGTGCGGAACCAGCGGCCCCAGTGGGGCGGCTCGTCCTTCGCGCCCTCAAGGCCACGCGTGACAGGGTGCTTCCTGCCTTGCTCCGACAGGCGCGGATAGAAGGGGGCTTCGTTCATCGCGCCCGTCGGCGTGGCCGGCAGCACGGCGGAAAGCGGCGTGCCGGCGATGGAATCGTTGCCCGCATGTTCGGGGCCTGCCGCGATCAGCAGCGCGCCGCCGTTCTCCACATATTGCGCGATATTGTCGTAATAGAGGATCGGCAGCACGCCGCGATGCTGGTAGCGGTCGAAGATGATGAGGTCGAATTCGTTGATCTTGTCGACGAACAGCTCGCGCGTCGGGAAGGCGATCAGCGACAGCTCGTTGATCGGCGTGCCGTCCTGCTTTTCCGGCGGACGCAGGATGGTGAAGTGCACGAGGTCGATGGCCGTGTCGGACTTCAGCAGGTTGCGCCAGGCGCGCTCGCCGGCATGCGGCTCGCCCGAGACCAGCAGCACGCGCAGGTTCTCGCGGATGCCCTCGATGACATGGACGGCGCGGTTGTTGGCGGTGGTGATCTCGCCTTCGACGGGATCGACCTCGAATTCCAGGATATTGTTGCCGCCGCGCGGCACGGTGAAGCCGAGCGGCTGTTCGGTGCCGGGCTGGGCGATTTCCGAGGCGATCTCGTTGCCGTTGAGGCGCACGGTCACACGGGCCGGCGTGTCCGGCTCCTTGCCGTCGTCCACCACGCGGAATTTCAGCTCCTGCTCCTCGCCGACGATGCCGAAGCGCGGCGCGCTGACCACTTCGATGCGGCGGTCGAACTCGTCCGGCCGGCCGGTGACGAGCGCATGGACCGGGGCGTCGAAGCTGGAGAAGGCCGCGGTTTCGGGAATGTCGTGCACCTGGCCGTCGGTGATCAGGATCGCGCCGCCGACGCGCGAACGCGGCACATCGGCGATGGCGGCGTTCAGGGCGTCGAAGAGGCGGGTGGAGGGCGTGTCGGAGGTGTCGTCGTCGCCGGCCTCCACGATACGCGGCTCGATGCGGGGATAGCGCGCGAAGCGCTCCTTGAGGCCCGCCAGCGCGGCGTCGCTCTGGGCGGTGCGTTCCGCGCTTGCCTGGCTCTGGCTGCGGTCGACGATGACGGGAACGACCGTCGAAAGCGCTTCGCGATCCTCTTGCAGGAAGACCGGGTTGGCAAGGGCAAGCACCAGCAGCAGGAGGGCGAGCGCGCGCAGGAAGGCGCCGCGCAGCCCCCGCCACAGGCCGAGGGCGGAGAGCGCAAGGCCGGCGATGCCGATGAGGGCGATGGCGATCCAGGGCAGGAAGGGGGAGAACTGAAGGGTCATCCTACTGTCCCAGCCGTTCGAGGAGGGCGGGAACGTGCACCTGGTCCGCCTTGTAGTTGCCGGTGAGCATGTACATCATGATGTTGACGCCTGCGCGGAAGGCGTGCTCGCGCTGCATCTCGTCCGGAGGAACGGTCGGCAACAGCGGCATACCGTTCGCATCGATCGCCCAGGCCCCGGCGAAATCGTTGCCGGTGATCATGATCGGCGACACGCCGTCGCCGGCGCGGGCGGGGCGGGACGGGTCTTCCTTGCGGTCCAGCTCGGCCTCGACCCAGAGCGGGCCGCCGGCATAGCGGCCGGGAAAATTGGCGAGCAGGTAGAAGGCCTTGGTCAGGACGTGATCGGCGGGCACCGGCTCCAGCGGCGGTATGTCGAGATTGGCGAGGATCGCCTGAAGCCGCTCCGTGTTGGGGCTTGCCGCATTGCCGTCGAGCGAGACGAACTGGTCGCGCGTGTCGAACAGTACCGTGCCGCCGTTGCGCATATAGGCGTCGATCCGGCTGATCGCGGCGGCCGAGGGCATTTCGGCGCTGGCGCTGACCGGCCAGTAGAGGATCGGGTAGAGCGCCAGCTCGTCCCGGGCGATATCGACGCCGACCGGCTCGCCTGGCTCCAGCGTCGTGCGGTAGGTGAGGAACTCCGTGAGGCCGGCAAGGCCGCGCTCGGAAATGCGGTCCACCTCGCTCTCGCCGGTGATGACATAGGCGAGGTGCGTGGTGTCGAGCCGGGACAGGATGGCCTCGTCGCCCGGCCTGGAATCGTCCGCCCGGCTTTCGGATGGCATTGCGGTCAGCATCCCGGCGGCAAGCAGCAGGACAAGGGCGGTTGCCGCCCCGCGCCTCGGCGTACGGCGCATGGCGAAGGCGCCGCCCATCAGGAGCACGATGGCGCAATCGGCCAGCAGGAGCAGGGCGGCGAGGGTGAAGAGATGGGGCTTCAGCGACCAGGTCTCCTTGCCGGCCAGCGGCTCGCGCCGGATGGATGCGCCGTCCGCGACGGCAAGCGGGCCGATCGCGTATCCGGGTGGGAAGAGGTTGTGGGCGACATAGCCGTCTGCGGTGCCGTAGAGGCCGGGCGGGTTGTCGAAGCTGGCCGCCGTCCGTCCGGCGTCGCCGGCGGCGAGCGGCTTGGCCTCGCCGGTTGCGCCGGCAAGCGTGCCGCTCGCGGTCATCAGCCGGTACGGCGGCAGGCCCTGCGCCTGCTGGCCGCTGCCGCCCGTCGAGACGCCGCCGCGGGAAAGCTGCACGGTGCGGCGGAGCATTTCCACGAAGTCGCCGGAGAGCGGCAGGCTGGACCAGCCGGTTTCCGCGCTGACATGGAAGAGCACGATACGGCCGGCGCCCAGCGGGCCGGTCGTGACCAGCGGCGTGCCGTCGGCAAGGCTCGCCCAGGTGCGCTCGGCAAGGTCCGGCGTCGGCTCGGCGAGCACCTGGCGCTTGACGAGGATGTTTTCCGGCGCGCGCATGCCGAAGAAGGGGCTGTTCGCCGGATAGGCGGAAAGCGGCTGCGGCTCGGACCAGGAGAGCGCGCCGCCGAGCGCCCGCTCGCCCTTGCGCAGCATGACGGGCACCAGCGGATCGTCGGCGGGCGCGGCGGCAAGGCGCGGGCCGGCGAAGCGGATCAGCATGCCGCCGGCCTCGATCCAGCGCTTCACCTCGTCCTGCACGCCTTCCGGCAGGCGGCCGATATCGGCCATGATCAGCACGGAGGGCTTTTGTTCCAGCAGTTCGGGGATGGCGGAGGAAAGGTCGGCGACGCTCGGCTGGATGAGGTCGGCATAGGGCGCGAGCGCGCGGTTGATGTAGTGCAGCGGCGAGAGCAGCGGCTGGCTGGCGTCCAGCACCTCGCCGGAAAGGAAGGCGACGCGGCGGCGGCGGAAGGAATTGTCCAGCAGATAGGTGCCGCCGGCATTGGCAAGTCCGTCGACGGTGAGGCGGGAAAAGTCGTTGCGCAGTTCGAAGGGGGCGGCGACCGTGCCAGTCGTCGTGGTCGCGCCGGCTGCGAAATTGGCGGTGCCGGTGGCGATGGGGCGTCCGCGGCTGTCATGCGCGGTCAGCGGCAGGCTCCGCGCCGGGCCGCCGTCGAGCCGGGTCAGCGTGACGGAAAGGGCGTCCGCGCCGTTGGTCGCCGCGGTGACGGCGACGGCGGATGCGCCATCGCCGGCGATCAGGCGAAACTCGGCGGGCAAAAGGGCCTTGAGGGCGGCGACCGTGTCGTCGGCCCCACCGCTCGCCATGCCGTCGGTTATGAAGGCCAGGGTGCCGGGTGCGGTGCCGTCGAGCGCGGTGCGCAGCGCTGCGACGGCAGCGTCGCGCTCGGCCGGCAGCGGGCGCGGCCCGGCGGCGGCGAGCCTGTTGCGGGCGGTCACCGCATCGACCGGCACGGCGTCGTGCGTTCGGTCGGCGGTCAGCACGAGCGAGACCGGCAGGTCGCGGCTTTCCGCGTCGTCGATCAGCGCCGAGGCGGTCTCGGCGCGCTGCTTCCAGTCGGTGGCGGCGGCCCAGCTATTGTCCACGACGAGGACGAGCGGGCCGCCGGTTGACAGCGTATTGGCGCGCGGGTTGAAGACGGGATCGGCGATGGCCAGGATGACGGCGGCGGCCATCAGCATGCGCAGCAGCGTCAGCCACCAGGGGCTTTGCGCCGGCGTCTCCTCGCGCTTGAGGATGGAGGCGAGGATGGCGAAGGGCGGGAAGACCTCGCTCGCCGGCTTGGGCGGCGTCAGGCGCAGCAGCCACCAGATGACGGGCAGAAGGACCAGGGCGGCCAGTACGGCGGGAAAGGCGAAGGCGAAAGCGCTCATCGGCCGATCCTCTCCGCCCGCATCGCCGGCATGCCGGAGAGATAGGCGTGCATGGCTACCAGCGCCTCGGAGGCGAGGCGGTCGGTGCGGTGGGAAACGAAGCTCCAGCCGAGATGGCGCAGGTTGTCCGCCAGGGTCTCGCGCCGCGCGGCATAGGCGCGGGCGTAGTCGTCCTTCAGCGTCTCGGCGCGGCCGGCGGTCAGCTTCTCGCCGCTCTCGGGATCGGTGAATTCGGTGCGGCCGGTGAAGGGGAAAAGCTCCTCCGCCGGGTCGGCGATCTCGACGACATGGCCGCGAAGGCCGCGGCGGGCGAGGGGGCCGAGGCGGTCCATCACGTCGGCGACGGGATCGAGGAAATCGCCGATCAGCACGATATCGCTGCTGCCGCGGATCATGGCGGTGTCCGGCAGGCCGCCGGTCGCGGGGCGGTGCATCAGGGCGGTCGCGAGGCGCTCGGCGGTGTTGCGCGCGGCGATCGGCTCCATGATGCCGGGGCAGCCGATGCGCTCGCCCGAGCGGGCGAGGATTTCGGCGAGCGCCAGCATGAGCACGAGCGCGCGGCTTTCCTTGGAGACGGAGCCGAAGCTGGACTTGTACATCATCGACGGCGAAAGGTCGGCCCAGATCCAGACGGTATGGGCGGCCTCCCATTCGCGGTCCCGCACATAGGTGTGGTCGTCGCGTGCCGAGCGCCGCCAGTCGATGCGCGACAGACTCTCGCCGTCGACATAGGGGCGGAACTGCCAGAAATTCTCGCCGATGCCGCGCTTGCGGCGGCCGTGCCAGCCGGCGATCACCGTGTTGGCGAGGCGCCGGGCCTCCACCATGCAATCGGGAATGAGGGCGGCACGGGCCTGCGCCCGCGAAAGAATCTCGCGGGTCGGGGTCGGTTGGACGATCTGGCCGACGGATGCCATGCTTCTATCCCGTTCAGCCGCCCGCCTGCCGGACGAGGCCGGCGATGACGTCGCGCACCGACATGCCCTCGGCGCGTGCGCCGAAGGTCAGCGCCATGCGGTGCTGGAGAATGGGTTCGGCCAGCGCCAGCACGTCGTCGACGGAGGGCGCGAGGCGGCCGTCGTAGAGCGCGCGGGCGCGGGCGCAGAGCATCATCGCCTGCCCGGCGCGCGGGCCGGGACCCCAGGCCACATGCTTGTCGGTGGAGGCGACGCCGTTGCCGGGGCGGGCGGAGCGCACCAGCGACAGGATCGCGTCCAGCACCTTCTCGCTGACGGGCATCTGGCGGATGAGGGCCTGGATCTCGATCAGGCGCTCGGCGGAAAGGACGGCGTCGGCCCGCGCCTCGTGGACGCCGGTGGTTTCCAGGAGGATCTGCCGCTCGGCGGCAAGCTCGGGATAGTGGACGTCGACCTGCAGCAGGAAGCGGTCGAGCTGGGCTTCCGGCAGCGGATAGGTGCCTTCCTGCTCCAGCGGGTTCTGCGTGGCCAGCACATGGAAGGGCCTCGGCAGGTCGTTGCGGGCGCCGGCGATCGTCACATGGTATTCCTGCATGGCCTGCAAGAGCGCGGACTGGGTGCGCGGCGAAGCGCGGTTGATCTCGTCGGCCATGAGAAGCTGGGTGAAGATCGGGCCGGGCACGAAGCGGAAGGAGCGCTTGCCGTTCTCGTCCTGGTCCATCACCTCCGAGCCGAGGATATCGGAAGGCATGAGATCGGGCGTGAACTGGATGCGGCTTGCCGATAGGCCGAGCACGGTGCCGAGCGTGGCGACGAGCCGCGTCTTGGCGAGGCCCGGTACGCCCACCAGCAGCGCGTGGCCGCCGGAGAGGACGGCGAGCAGGGTTTGCTCGATCACGCTCTCCTGGCCGAAGATGACCTTGGCGACTTCCTGGCGGATGCGGGCGATATCGGACAGCGCGCGTTCGGCGGCCGCGACCACCGCCTTCTCGTCGAGGCCCGCATCGGAGGAATTTTGAACGCCCATGGTCGTCTCCAGTCCGTTTGAAGCGCCCGGCGAATCGTGGTCCTGCCGCGTTCGCCCGCTATATGGAAAGCTTATTAGCGCACCCGTGGCTGACAAGCGGCCACGAAATGACTATCTCGTGTCTGTATCCACCTTTTCCTCTCGCGGAGATAGGGGTGAACCGGGACGGAACAATGGCAACGGGTGAAATTCGCGAAAGCACGGACGCTGCGGGACTGGCCGCCCTGATCTCGCGCGCGAGCGCCGAGACCGGCGGGCGCGGACTGCCGCCTGTCGAGCGCTGGAATCCGCCGTTCTGCGGCGATATCGACATGGAAATCCGCGCCGACGGCACATGGTTCTATCTCGGAACGCCGATCGGCCGCGCGCCGCTGGTGCGACTCTTTTCCACGGTGCTGCGCAGGGACGAAGACGGGAAGACCTATCTGGTGACGCCGGTCGAGAAGGTCGGCATCCGCGTCGTCGATGCGCCCTTCCTCGCCGTCGAGATGAATGTAAGCGGGGAGGGCGCGGCGCGGGTGCTGACCTTCCGCACCAATGTCGGCGACGTGGTGGAGGCGGGGCCGGAGCATCCGCTGCGCTTCGTCATCGCGGGCGAAAACAGCGAGCTGAAGCCCTATCTCCTCGTGCGCGGCCGGCTGGAGGCGCTGGTCTCGCGGGCGGTGATGTACGATCTGGTGGAGCTTGGCGAGACCGTGGTGATCGACGGTGTGCCGATGTTCGCGGTGCGCTCCGGCGGCATGGTCTTTCCGGTCATGCCGGCAGCCGAACTGGATGCCTTGTCCCGATGAGCCTTGCGCCCTACAGCGCCGCCGAGTTCCGCCGTCGCGCCGTCGCGCAGACCCTGACGCTCGGCGAGGCGAGCTGGCGCGAGCATGGCGACAGCCTGCTCAATCCCGGCGTCATCCCCCATCTGGAGGACATGAAGCTGCGCGATGCGGCCGTGCTGGTTCCCGTCGTCGACGACGGCGAGGAGGCGCGGGTCATCTTCACCCAGCGCACGGCGACCATGCGCAAGCATTCCGGCCAGGTGGCCTTTCCGGGAGGGGCGGTGGATGCGGAGGACGGCGACGCCGAGACGGCGGCGATGCGCGAGGCGGAGGAGGAGATCAGCCTCGACCGTCGCTTCGTCGAGCCGGTCGGTCGGCTGCCGCAGTACAAGGCGCTGTCCGGCTTCTCGATCACGCCGGTGCTGGCGGTGGTGCAGCCGGGTTTCGCGCTGGTTCCCAATCCGGCCGAGGTGGAGAAGGTCTTCGATGTGCCGCTCTCCTTCCTCATGGACCCGCGCAATCACGGGCGGGGCAGCGGCGTCTGGCTCGGCGACGAGCGGCATTATTACCGTATGCCCTATGAGGGGCATAATATCTGGGGCATCACCGCCGGTATCGTGCGGGTGATCTACGAAAGGCTCTATGCATGACGTCTGTCTCCGGCGAGACGTGGTTTTCCGATCCGGCGCTGACGCGCGTGCTGGCGCTGCTCAATAGCGACGGCGGCGAGGCGCGCGTGGCCGGCGGGGCCGTGCGCAACAGCCTGATGGGGCTGCCGGTGGCCGATGTGGACATCGCGACCACGCTGCGGCCAGAGATCGTTGTTGAGCGCGCGAAGGCGGCAGGCATCAAGGCGGTGCCGACGGGCATCGAGCACGGCACGGTGACGCTGGTCATCGACGGCGCGCCCTTCGAGGTGACGACGCTTCGCCGGGACGTCGCGACGGATGGGCGGCGTGCGGAAGTCGCCTTCGGCACCGACTGGCAGATGGACGCCGAGCGGCGCGACCTCACCATCAATGCGCTCTATGCGACGCAGGACGGAACGGTGGTCGATCTCGTGAATGGCCTACCGGATATCGAAAGCCGCGCGGTGCGTTTCATAGGTGATGCCGCAACCCGCATCGCGGAAGACCATCTTCGCATTCTGCGCTTCTTCCGCTTCTTTGCGCTCTACGGCAGCGGGCGGCCGGACGCGGAAGGCCTGAAGGCCTGTGCACGGGCCAAGGAAACACTCGGCAAGCTGTCGGCCGAGCGTGTCTGGTCGGAGATGAAGAAGCTGCTGGGTGCGCCCGATCCCGGGCGGGCGCTGCTCTGGATGCGGCAGGCGGGCGTGCTGACGGAAATCCTGCCCGAGACGGAGAAATGGGGCATAGACGCCATTCCCGGCCTGATCGAGGCGGAGAGGGTTTTCGGCTGGAAGCCGGATGCGCTGCTGCGTCTTGCCGCCATGGTGCCCGCCGATCGGGACCGGCTGAAGGGACTTGCCGAGCGCCTGCGCCTTTCCAAGGCGGAAGCCGCCACGCTCGATTACTGGGCATCCGCGCAGGAGATCGCGCCAAAACTCGCCGAAACCGCCTTCGACCGGCTGCTCTACAAGAACGGGCCGCAGGGGCTGGTCATGCGTCTCAAGCTGGCGCTTGCCGCCGCGCGGGCGCGCGGGCCGGGCGATCCAACGGCGCTGGCCTTCGCTGGCCTCTGCCAGCGGTTGCTGGCGCGCGCGGGAAAATGGCAGAAGCCGTCCTTCCCGCTGACGGGCGCGGATGTGCTGGCCGTCGGGATTCCCGCCGGGCCGAGGGTCGGCGCGGCGCTTTCGGCCATTGAGGACGCGTGGGTCGCCGGCAATTTCCATGAGAGCCGGGCAAAGCTGCTTGCCCGGCTGGAGGTTCTTGCAATGGAAGGCTGACCCGTCGCCTCAGGCGGCGTCGGCGGCCTTTTCGTTGACGATGCGTTCCTTGATATGCTCGACCATGCTCTCCCGGATCATGGTCTCGCCATGGGCGGTGCGCATGTGCTCGACCGCACGGCGGACGACTTCGGCGTCGTCATTGGCCCGCGTATGCCAGTCGCATCCGGGGACGAGTGAACCGCATTCAAAAAGTCTCATGACTATCTCCTGTCGTTTCAACGGGACCATTGTAGCAGATGAGGCCGGAGCGGCCAAACCGTCCGGGTTTTGGCCACGAAGGCCGTCTACGCAAACGCAAGGGGCCGACCGTGGTTCCGCCCCGGCTCGACATTGCCGGCGCGGTCAGGCGGTGTGCTCGCCCTTCGCCCAGCAATCGAAGCAGGCCGACGACTGGAGGCGTTCCGGCTCCGCCCGCCGCTCGCCGGAAGACGAGACGGCGCGGCGGGAAAGCCGCAATCGTGCTTCCGCGACGAAATAGTCGTGCGGCAGGTCCGTGCCGCTTTCGGCGCGGATGGTTTCAGCGAAACGATCGAGAAAATCGGCGGATTGCGGGTCGAGGCCCGGATGCGCTGCATCTTGTGCCGCATGGATCATGACTGCCTCCCTGATGGAATCAGACAGGGGCATGATACCACGAAGGCCGCTCACGCCGTAGTCACAAGCCCGCGAGAGCGGCCGCAAACCGTTGCGCGCTTCTGCTGGAAATACCCCGGCGGCCTAAGCCGGCCAGCGCACGACCGGCGGCATGGAGGAGAGGATGGAATCGACATTGCCGCCTGTCTTCAGGCCGAAGATCGTGCCGCGGTCGTAGAGCAGGTTGAACTCGACATAGCGTCCGCGCCGCACGAGCTGCTCGTCGCGGTCCTCTTCGGTCCAGCCCTTGTTGAAGTTGGAGCGCACGATCTTGGGATAGACCATGGCGAAGGCGCGGCCGACATCCTGCGTGAAGGCGAAGTCCGCGTCCCAGCCGCCCAGCTCTTCCGGCGAGTGCAGCCAGTCGTAGAAGATGCCGCCGGTGCCGCGCGGCTCGTTCCGGTGCTTGAGGAAGAAATATTCGTCGCACCAGCCCTTGAATCTGGCATGGTCGGCGACCGGATGACGGTTGCAGGTGATCTCCATCGCCTTGTGGAAGAGGGCCGTGTCCGGGTCGCTCATCACGCGGCGGCGGTCGAGCACCGGCGTCAGGTCCGCTCCGCCGCCGAACCAGCGGCTGGTGGTGACGACCATGCGCGTGTTCATGTGCACGGCGGGCACGTTAGGGTTCACCGGATGGGCGATCAGCGAGATGCCGGAGGCCCAGAAGCGCGGGTCTTCGCTGGCGCCGGGGATCTGGCCGCGAAATTCCGGCGAGAACTCGCCGTAGACCGTGGACGTGTGCACGCCGACCTTCTCGAAGACGCGGCCCTCCATCAGCGACATGCGCCCGCCGCCGCCTTCGCCGTCCTCGCGCAGCCAGTCCTTGCCAACGAAGCGGCCGGGCGGCAGGTCGGAGAGCGGGCCTTCCAGCTCGTCCTCGAGGGCTTCGAAGCGCGCGCAGATCGCGTTGCGCAACTGCTCGAACCAGGCGCGGGCCATGGCCTTCTTGTCTTCGATATCCTCGGGCAAGCCCTTCGGCAGGTCTGGTCGTTCCATGGTTCACTTCCCGCTGGCGGCAGGCGCCGCCGAATCGCATTTTCGCCACAGTCCCCAACTTTGCGCCGTTTTGCAACCGCGTGGGGCGTTTACCGCCAGGGCGAGGGGACTCGTAAAAGCCGCGAGGGCGACTTATGTTCATCCCGTCGAATGTGCTGCCAGGAGGAATTCTGCATGGCGCGTGTTCCCGGACCGCCCCCGCTCGAAGGCCTTCGCCGCCAGATCGAGCGTCACCGCCGCGGCAGACCCGCGGGCGAGGGCCATTTCGTGCGCGAGACCTTCTGCCTCGAACGGAGCGCCGCACGGGAAAAGGCGCGCGAATGGTTCGATCTCTGGCCGAAAGCCGCCTACTGGACCGAGGTGGAGAGTTGGCGGATGCTGGAGGGCGACCGTATCGAATTCACCATGCGCAGGTTGCCGAGCGCCGATTGACGCGACCCTGACGACAGCGTGATCGGCAAGTTCGATTGACGGCGGACGCGTGCGCCCCTATCTTGCGGCCATCGTCATCAATAGAAAGGCGCCGTTGCGGTTCTAAAGCACGGCTCATCGTCCTTGTTCGAACTCGCGATTGCCGTCTTCCTCATTCTCTTGAACGGGGTTTTTGCCCTTTCCGAACTGTCCATCGTTTCCTCGCGCAAGCCGCGCCTCAAGACCATGGCGGCCCAAGGCTCACGCGGCGCCGCATCGGCACTGAAGCTTGCGGAAAACCCCGGAAAGTTCCTCTCCACCGTCCAGATCGGCATCACGCTCATCGGCATCCTCGCGGGCGCCTTTTCCGGCGCCGCGCTCGGCGGGCGACTGCGTGACATCCTGCGTGCCGAAGGCGTGCCGGACTGGCTTGCCGATCCGCTGGGCTTCGGTATCGTCATTTCCGTCATCACCTTCCTGTCGGTCGTCGTCGGCGAACTGGTGCCCAAGCAGATCGCGCTGAAGAACCCGGAGCGGTTCGCAACGCTGGTCGCTCCGTCCATGTCGCTGCTTTCCAGGATCGGCGCGCCGGCCGTCTGGGTGCTCGATGCTTCCACGCGCCTGATCTTCCGTCTTCTGGGCCAGCACGAGGTTGCCGAGAGCGTCGTCACCGACGAGGAGATCAAGACCATCGTCGCCGAGGCCGAGGCCGCCGGCGTCATCGAGGGCGGTGAGAAGCTGATGATCGCCGGCGTCATGCGCTTTTCCGACCGCGAGGCGCGCGGCCTCATGACGCCGCGCAACGATGTCGACTGGATCGACCTCGGCGATACGGTGGAGGAAATCCACCAGCAGCTCGTCGAGAGCCAGCATTCGCGCCTGCCCGTCGCCGATGGCGGCCCGGAGACCATCGTCGGCATCGTGCAGAAGCGCGAATTGCTGTCGGCGCTCTTGACCGGCCATCCGCTCGATATCCGTTCGTTCATCCGACAGGCGCCCATCGTGCCGGACACGATGGACGCGATGCGCGTCCTGGAGGCGCTGCGCAATTCGGAAGTGCCGATCCTGCTCATTCACGACGAGTACGGCCACTTCGAGGGCGTGATCACGCCTGCCGACGTGCTGGAGGCGATTGCCGGCGTGTTCCGCGCCGACATCGAGGAAGGCGACGACGACTATGCCGTGCAGCGTGAGGACGGCTCCTGGCTGATCGCCGGCTCCATGCCCATCGACGAGATGGCCGACCGGCTCGGCCTGTCGCTGCCGGCCCGCCGCAGCTACCAGACTGCCGCCGGCCTCGTCATCGAATCGCTGCAGAAGCTCCCGAAGACCGGCGAGATCACCGAAACGCAGGGCTGGCGCTTCGAGGTCGTCGACATGGACGGCCGCCGCGTCGACAAGCTGCTGGCCACCCGGCTGGGCTGACCGTCACGCAAAACCCGTCTGGCGCAACGCCTCGCCGCAGATCATCGCCGCGGAGAGCGCGACGTTGATGGAGCGCTGGCCCTCGACCATCGGAATGAGCACCCGGCCGTCCGCGATCTCGTGTACCCGATCCGGCACGCCGGCACTTTCGCGGCCGAGAAGCAGGATATCGTCCGGGCGGTAGGCGAAATCCGTGTAGAGGTCGGCCGCCCTGGTGGAGGCCAGGACCAGCCGGCGGCCGCTCGCCTGCCGCCACGCCTCGAAATGCTCCCAGTTCACATGCCGTGTCAGCGCCACGGCGGCGAGATAGTCCATGCCGGCGCGCTTCAGGTTGCGGTCGGAGATGTCGAAGCCCGCCGGCTCGATGATGTCGACGGCAAGGCCGAGGCAGGCCGCAAAACGCAGGATCGTGCCGGTGTTGCCGGCAATGTCGGGCTGATACAGGGCGATGCGGATGTCTGGCATGATCGTCGCGTAGCCCGGATGTGGCGTGATGGCAACAGAATTGGCCTCAGATGCGAACTTGCGACGAAGTGACTGGCAAATTGCGCCATTCCGGGGTACTCAAGGTCCATCCGCAACACGAGAAAGGGAGGATCATGATGAGAACCACGCATCGGCACCGCCTCCCGGCTGGATTTACGCCTCTTCTCGCCTAGGCACTCCGCCGCCCGGATTCCCTGATTGCCCTCATTTCAAATCGCCGTGTGACGTTTTTTCGTCGCCGCGCGGCAAACCTCCGGAACCCCTTCCCGAACGCGCCGTTGCGCGCTGTCCGTGCCGGTTCCGTCTTTCATTACGGAGAAAGCCATGTTCGGCTGGTTCGAAAGTCGTTTGAATCCCTATCCTTCGGAAGCGCCCTCGCTGCCGCCGAAGGGCCTTTTCGCCTTCCTGTGGCACTATACGCGCCCCGCCGCGCCGTGGCTGGCCCTGCTCGGCTTCTGCTCCATGGTGCTGGGCATTGCGGAAGTCGTGCTGTTCCAGTTCCTCGGCAATATCGTGGACTGGCTGTCGGCCGGCGATCCCGCCACGTTCCTCGCCCGCGAGGGCAATACGCTGATCTGGATGGCCGCCCTGCTGCTCGTCCTCATTCCGGGCGTCGGCGCGCTGCACACCATGACCATGCACCAGGCGCTCGCGGGTAATTTCCCGATGATCGCCCGCTGGCAGATGCACCGCTACCTCATCCGCCAGAGCATGGCCTTCTTCTCGAACGAGTTCGCGGGCCGCGTCTCGACCAAGGTGATGCAGACGTCGCTTGCCGTGCGCGAGACGGTGATGAAGATCATCGACGTCTTCATCTATGTGGTGAGCTACTTCGTCTCGATGATCGCGATCATCGCGTCGGCGGAGCTGCGTCTCGTCGTGCCGCTGCTGATCTGGCTCGTCGTCTATCTGTGCATCCTGCGCTATTTCGTGCCGAAGCTCATGGTGGTCTCGCGCGAGCAGGCGGATGCGCGCTCGATGATGACGGGCCGGATCGTCGACAGCTACACCAATATCGCGACGGTCAAGCTGTTCTCCCATGCCGGCCGCGAGGAAACCTATGCCCGCGAGGGCATGGATGAATTCCTCGTCACCGTGCACCGGCAGATGCGCCTCATCACGCGGTTCAACATCGCCATCGACATCAACAACGTCATTGCGATGTTCCTCACGGCGGCCGTCGGTATCCATTTCTGGATGTCGGGCGAGGTGACCGTGGGGGCGGTGGCCGTCGCCATCGGCCTTGCCATGCGCATCAACGGCATGTCGCAGTGGGTGATGTGGGAGGTGACCGCGCTCTTCGAGAACATCGGCACGGTCTTCGACGGCATGGGCATGATGACCAAGCCGCACGACATCAAGGACCGGCCGCAGGCCCCGGCGCTGCCGGCCGCCAAGGGTGCCATCAGCTTCGACCATGTCCGCTTCCACTACGGCAAGAACAAGGGCGTGATCGAGGACCTGTCGCTCAACATCGCGGGCGGCGAGAAGGTCGGCCTCGTCGGCCGCTCCGGCGCCGGCAAGACGACCCTGATGAACGTGCTCTTGCGCTTCTACGATCTGGAGTCCGGCAAGATCACGATCGACGGCAAGGACATCGCGACGGTCACGCAGGATAGCCTGCGTTCGCAGATCGGCGTGGTGACGCAGGATACCTCGCTGCTGCATCGCTCGATCCGCGACAACATCGCCTACGGCAAGCCGGATGCGACCGACGCGGATATCATCGAGGCGGCCAGGCGGGCCAATGCCTGGGACTTCATCGAAAGCCTCAGCGACCAGCAGGGCCGCTCCGGCCTCGACGCTCAGGTCGGCGAGCGCGGCGTGAAGCTCTCCGGCGGCCAGCGCCAGCGCATCGCCATCGCCCGCGTCTTCCTGAAGGACGCGCCGATCCTGGTGCTGGATGAGGCGACCTCGGCGCTCGATTCCGAGGTCGAGGCGGCGATCCAGGAAAACCTCTTCGCCCTCATGGAGGGCAAGACGGTGATCGCGATTGCCCACCGCCTCTCGACGCTGACGGAGATGGACCGCCTCGTCGTGCTCGACAAGGGCCACATCCACGAGATGGGCACCCATGCCGAGCTGGTCGCAAGAGGCGGCATCTACGCCGACCTCTGGACCCGCCAGTCCGGCGGCTTCATCGCGGATGACGCGGCCGAGGCCGAAGCGGCGGCGGAGTGAAAAACAAAGCATCCCCGCCATGTGGGCGGGGATGCCGTTCCTATGTGCCGGTGCGTTTCGAGGTCAGTTCAAGCCCTAGGGCGTGCATGATGGTCAGCATGGATTTCAAGGTTGGATTGCCATCGGCGGCGAGCGAGCGATAGAGCGCTTCGCGGGCAAGGCCGGTTTCCCCGGCGACCTTACTCATGCCCTTTGCGCGCGCGACGACGCCGAGAGCATGCGCGATATATCCGGCATCTCCGCTTTCGAAAGCATCCTTCATGAAGATGTCGACGGCTTCGTCGGAGGTGAGCGCTTCCGCAGGATCATAGATATGCAAGGCTTTGCTCATGTCAGTCGTCCAGTTGAGCTGCAAGTGTTCTGGCGGCCACGATGTCCCGTTTCTGTGTGCCCTTGTCGCCGCCGCAAAGCAGAACGATGATTTCGTTGCCTCTCCGCGTGAAGTAGATGCGATATCCTGGGCCGTAGTGGATACGGATTTCACTGATCCCCTCGCCGACGGATTTGACGTCGCCGAGGAGGCCATAGGCGACCCGGTTCAGCCGGGCGGCGATCAAGGCCCGCGCCCTCGGATCGTTGAGCGCGCGCTCCCATTTTTGAAATGTGTCCGTCTGCCTGATCAGGATCGCCATATCGATTGTAACTTTAATATTACGGCTTCCGGAAATCAAGCTCGGGCTTGACTGTCGAAGCGTGCCATATCTTGCCGATCTTTAATTTGCCCCCCACTCAAAAACTCCTATATCGAGGACATGATCTTCCGGCCGCTCTTCTCCCTTTTCGAGAACTGGATCCAGCCCTTCGCGCGGCAGGATGATCTGCGGCCGCCGAAGAGCCTGCTTGCCTTCGTCTGGTTCTATGTCGGGCAGGCCAAGGGGCCGTTCGCGGCGTTGCTGGTGCTCGGCGGCATCACGGCGGGCATCGAGGCGGCGACGTTCTGGTTCGTCGGGCGGCTGGTCGACATGCTGGCGACCGTGACGCCGGGGCAGGGATGGAACGGATTGCTTTCGGCGCATGGGCCGGAACTGCTGCTGATGCTTGGCCTCATCGGCATCGTGCGCTTCCTCGTCGCATTCCTCACGGCGCTGGTCGACCAGCAGGTCATCACGCCGGGTTTCTACAATCTGGTGCGCTGGCAGTCCTATGTGCATGTCGCGCGCCAGTCGCTCTCCTTCTTCCAGAACGATTTTTCCGGCCGCATCGTCACCAAGGTCTGGTCGGCGGGGCAGGCGACGGGCGATGTCATCACCTCTTTCATGGAAAGCGTCTGGTTCGTCACGATCTATACGGCCTCGACGCTCGTCCTGCTCGGCCGGCTCGACTGGCGGCTGGCGGCGGTGCTCGTCGTCTGGCTGGCGGTCTTCGCCGTGCTGGCGCGTCACTACGTGCCGCGCATCCGTGAGCAGGCGCGGCTTTCCGCCGAGGCCGGGTCGATGATCAGCGGGCGCATGGTCGACGCCTATTCCAACATCCAGACGCTGAAGCTTTTCGGCCGCGACGACGCCAACGACCGCTACATGCGCGACGGCTTCGAGACTTTCCAGGCCACGATCCTGAACTTCACCCGGCTGCTGACGGCCGTGCGCGCCTCCATGGCCTTCCTCTCGGGCCTGATGATCGCCGGCATGGCGGTATTGTGCATCCATCTCTGGCTGGGCGGCATCGTCAGTTCCGGCGCGGTCGCCTTCACCATGGCGCTGGTGCTGCGGCTGAACTTCCTGCTCAACCGGCTGATGACGCAGCTCAACGGCATCATGCGCAATATCGGCACGATCCAGAACTCCGCCGACCTCATCTCCCAGCCCATCGGCCTCGTCGACAGGCCGGACGCAGCGGAACTGAAGGTTGCGCGGCCGGATATCCGCTTCGACAACGTCCGCTTCCATTACGGCCGCAAATCCGGCGTCATCGAGGACCTCTCGCTCGCCGTCCGCCCCGGCGAGAAGGTCGGTATCGTCGGACGCTCCGGCGCCGGCAAGTCGACGCTCGTCAACCTGCTGCTGCGCTTCTACGATCTGGAAGGCGGACGCATCCTCGTTGCGGGGGAGGATATCGCGGCGGTCACGCAGGAGAGCCTGCGCGCCAATATCGGCATGGTCAGCCAGGATACGGCTCTGCTCCACCGTTCGATCCGCGACAACATCCTCTTCGGCAATCCGGATGCCAGCGAGGCGGAGATGATCGAGGCGGCGCGCAAGGCCGAGGCGCACGACTTCATCCTCCAGCTCGAAGACCAGCGCGGTCGGCGCGGTTATGACGCGCATGTCGGCGAGCGCGGCGTCAAGCTTTCCGGCGGCCAGCGCCAGCGCATCGCCATTGCCCGCGTCATGCTGAAGGACGCGCCGATCCTCGTGCTCGACGAGGCGACCTCGGCGCTCGATTCCGAGGTCGAGGCGGCGATCCAGTCGAACCTCGAGCGCCTGATGCGCGGCAAGACCGTGCTCGCCATCGCCCACCGCCTCTCGACCATCGCCGCGCTCGACCGGCTGATCGTCATGGATCGCGGCCATATCGTGGAGGAGGGAACGCACGCGGAACTGGTCGCGCGAGGCGGTCTCTATGCGGATCTGTGGGCGCGCCAGTCGGGCGGATTCCTCGGCCACGAGGAAGCGGCGCAATAGCGCCGCCGGGCGTCGTTTTTCGCTCGGTTTTTCAGCCGGTAAGCCTTGAAAATTCAAGGCGGCGCATCTGCTTTGTCAAGATGCCGGCTTTTTCCCGCGACAATGTGCCCACCTCCCCTTGCCAAGGCTGGACATAATTTGCGATCAAGCATAGAACGCGCCGGATTGACGGGGAATCTATGGCCGTATTGTGTCCGGATCTTGCCGGTTTCCAAAGGGGCGTTGCGGTTTCCGCAGACATTGCGTGAGAGGATGGTTTAGCCGTGAGCGAACACGAGACAACAAGCGAATCCATGGGCGAGCCCACTCGCCGCGATTTCCTTTACCTGACCACCGGCATGGCGGGCGTCGTGGGCGGCGTGGCGGTTGCATGGCCGTTCATCGACCAGATGCGCCCGGACGCGTCCACGCTGGCGCTCGCCTCCATCGAGGTCGATGTCTCCAGCCTGGAACCGGGCATGTCGCTGACCGCCAAGTGGCGCGGCAAGCCGATCTTCATCCGCAACCGCACGGACAAGGAAGTGGAAGAGGCGCGCGCCGTTCCGCTCACCGACCTCAAGGACCCGATCGCCCGTAACGCCAACGTCGCTGCCGACGCAGAGGCGACGGACCTCGATCGCTCCGCCGGCGAAGGCAAGGAAAACTGGATCGTCATGATCGGCTCGTGCACCCATCTCGGCTGCGTGCCGCTCGGCCAGTCCGGCGACTTCGGCGGATGGTTCTGTCCCTGCCACGGTTCTCACTACGATACCGCCGGTCGTATCCGTAAGGGTCCGGCGCCCGAGAACCTTGCTGTGCCGACCTTCTCGTTCGTATCCGACACAGTCATCAAGATCGGTTGAGGGGACTACTGATAATGAGTGCTGAACATTCAACCTACCAGCCGACGACTGGCATCGAAAAATGGGTCGACTCGCGCCTGCCTCTGCCGCGCATGGTCCATGACAGCTTCGTTTCCTATCCGGTTCCGCGTAACCTGAACTATGCCTACACCTTCGGCGCCATGCTGTCGGTGATGCTGATCGTGCAGATCCTGACCGGCATCGTGCTCGCCATGCATTACGTGGCCAGCGTCAACGAGGCCTTCGTCTCGGTCGAGAAGATCATGCGCGACGTGAACCACGGCTGGCTGCTGCGCTACATGCACGCCAACGGCGCATCCTTCTTCTTCATCGCGGTCTATCTGCACATTGCCCGCGGCCTCTACTACGGCTCCTACAAGGCGCCGCGCGAAATCCTCTGGATCCTCGGCGTGGTGATCTACCTGCTCATGATGGCCACCGGCTTCATGGGCTACGTTCTGCCCTGGGGCCAGATGTCCTTCTGGGGCGCGACGGTCATCACCGGCTTCTTCTCGGCCTTCCCGTGGGTCGGCGAGTGGATCCAGCAGTTCCTGCTCGGCGGCTTCGCCG
The DNA here is from genome assembly GCF_022682305.1 of Shinella zoogloeoides. Taxonomy (NCBI): domain Bacteria; kingdom Pseudomonadati; phylum Pseudomonadota; class Alphaproteobacteria; order Hyphomicrobiales; family Rhizobiaceae; genus Shinella; species Shinella zoogloeoides. The sequence goes on along the minus strand of NZ_CP093528.1, from coordinate 2,546,540 downwards.
TCGACCAGCCTACGCTGAACCGCTTCTTCGCGCTGCACTACCTCCTGCCGTTCATGATTGCCGGCGTCGTCGTCCTGCATATCTGGGCACTGCACGTCACCGGCCAGACGAACCCGACCGGTGTCGAGGTGAAGTCCAAGACCGACACCGTTCCCTTCACGCCCTATGCGACGCTGAAGGACGCCCTCGGCGTATCGGTCTTCCTGATCGTCTTTGCCTGGTTCGTGTTCTACATGCCGAACTACCTCGGCCACCCGGACAACTATATCCCGGCCGATCCGCTGCGCACCCCGGCCCACATCGTTCCGGAATGGTACTACCTGCCGTTCTACGCGATGCTGCGCGCCATCACCTTCAACGTCGGCCCGATCGACTCCAAGCTGGGCGGCGTCCTGGTGATGTTCGGCTCGATCATCATCCTGTTCTTCCTGCCGTGGCTCGACACCTCCAAGGTTCGTTCCGCCGTCTACCGCCCGTGGTACAAGCTGTTCTTCTGGCTGTTCGTGGCCAATGCCATCATGCTCGGCTGGCTCGGCGCCATGCCTGCTGAAGGTATCTACGTCGTCCTCTCGCAGCTCGGTACGCTCTACTACTTCGGCTTCTTCCTGGTCATCATGCCGGTCCTCGGCCTGATCGAAACCCCGAAGCGCATTCCGAATTCGATCACGGAAGCGGTTCTGGAACAGAAGAACGCCAAGGCGGCCAAGGCCTGAGACGAGCGACGAAAGGAACCATGACAATGAAAAAGCTTGTTGCAGGCATTCTGTCGCTCGCACTCGTCGCCGGCCTCGGCGTCTCCTTCGCCACGGCGGAAGAGGCGGCGCCCGCCGCCGGCGCGGCAGCGGAACACGCCACCCCGCATTTCCCCATGCACCACCCCCGGGAACAGGAATGGTCCTTCGCCGGCCCGTTCGGCAAGTATGACAGGGGGCAGCTCCAGCGCGGCCTCAAGGTCTATACCGAAGTCTGTTCTGCCTGCCATTCGATGAACCTCGTCGCTTTCCGCACGCTGGAAGGCCTCGGTTACTCGGAAGCTCAGGTAAAGGCCTTCGCGGCGAACTACGAAGTCGAGGACGGCCCGAACAGCGACGGTGAGATGTTCACCCGCAAGGCCGTTCCGTCCGACCACTTCCCGTCGCCGTTCCCGAACGTGCAGGCAGCGGCCGCCGCGAACAACGGCGCGGCTCCGCCGGACTTCTCGCTGATCGCCAAGGCGCGCGGCATCACCCGCGGCTTCCCGCAGTTCGTCTTCGATATCTTCACGCAGTACCAGGAAGGCGGGCCGGACTATATCTACTCGCTGCTGACGGGCTACGATGAAGAGGTGCCGGCGCATCTCGAAGTCGCCGAAGGCACGCACTTCAACCCGTACTTCGTCAGCGCCGCGGCGCTCGCCATGGCAAAGCCGATCTCCGACGACCAGGTCACCTATGACGATGGCTCGCCGCAGACGGTCGACCAGTATGCCCGCGACGTCTCCGCCTTCCTGATGTGGGCCGCTGAGCCGCACCTGGAAGCACGCAAGCGCACCGGCTTCATGGTCATGGTCTTCCTGGTGATCTTCACCGGCCTGATCTACCTGACGAAGAAGTCGGTCTACGCGAACAAGGAACACTGAGCGGCTAGCCGCTCTGTCGAAAGGCGGCCTCCGGGCCGCCTTTTTTGTTGTGGGGCCGCGCCTCACCTGCAATAACCGGACGAAGCCCTCCGCAGTCGGGAACCTCCATGTCTACGCTTGAAAACGAACTCGTCGCCGCGATCCGCAGCATTCCGGACTATCCCAAGCCCGGCATCGTCTTCCGCGACATCACCACGCTGCTCGGCAATCCGCGCGCCTTCCGCCGTGCGGTGGACGAGCTGGTGCATCCCTATGCGGGCATCGGCATCGCCAAGGTCGCCGGCATCGAGGCGCGCGGCTTCATTCTCGGCGGGGCCATGGCGCACCAGCTTTCGACCGGCTTCGTGCCGATCCGCAAGAAGGGCAAGCTGCCGCACGAGACCGTACGCATCGCCTATAGCCTGGAATACGGCGTGGACGAGATGGAGATGCACAAGGACGCCATCAAGCCGGGCGAGAAGGTGATCCTCGTCGACGACCTGATCGCGACCGGCGGTACGGCGGAAGCGGCGGTCAAGCTGTTGCAGCAGATGGGCGCGGACATCGTCGCGGCCTGCTTTATCATCGACCTGCCGGGCATCGGCGGGCGCAAGAAGCTGGAAGCACTCGGCGTGGAAGTGCGCACGTTGGTGGCCTTCGACGGGGATTGAGGGCGGGCCGTCTTCGGATGGCGGCCTCTCATCCGGCCTGCCGGCTACCTTCTCCCCGCAAGCGGGGAGAAGGAGATATGCCGCGCCGCTTTCCCAGATCTTCAACGGTGCATGGAGCAAGTCCCCGCTCGCTGGAGAGGGGCAGGCTCTCCGATCGGCGAGAGCCTCAGACGAACTCCAGAACCGTGCTCTCGAACCGGATGACCGGCTCGCCCTTCTGGTTTCGGCCGGCATTGAGGATCGTGTTGATCAGCCGGTCCGAACGCGAGGCGAGTTCGCGCGATCCGGTGAGCGTCACCGAGTAAGTGATGGTGTCGCCGGCGAAGACCGGCTTCAGCCAGGCGAGCTTGGTGAAGCCCGGGGAGGGGCCGAGATTCGGGGGCGCGATACCTTTCGCGGCGAGGCGCCTGCATTCGTCCATCCAGAACGGCACGAAGCATTTCATCCAGCCCGCGCTCGTATGCCAGCCGGAGGCACAGAGGCCGCCGAAGAGGGCGTGCCTTGCCTGTTCCTCGTCGAGGTGGAAGGGCTGCGGGTCGAAATCCTTCGCGAAGCGGATGATGTCCCCGGCCGTGAAGGTGAGGCTGCCGATATCGACCGCCTCGCCGAAAGGATAAAGCTCAGCCATCCGCATGGTCGGCTCCTTTTGCGGCAAGCCGCAGCATGTTGATGTATTCGCAGACGGCGACGGTCTCGCCGCGCTGGTTCGTCACCTCGGCGCGCAGGCGCACGATGCCGATGTCCGGCCGCGAGCGCGAGATGCGGGCTTCCAGCACCTCGCAGTATCCGCCGAGTGTATCGCCGGCGAGCACCGGGCGCTTCCATTCCATGAGATCGACACCGGGCGAGCCTTCCGAGGTGGAACCGTCGATATAGGCCTCGAAGAGCATGCGCATCATCACCGCGCTGGTGTGCCAGCCGGAGGCGGCGAGGCCGCCGAGGATGCTGGCGCTGCCGACCACCTCGTCCAGATGCATCGGCTGGGGATCGAATTCGGCCGCGAAGGCGACGATCTCCTGTGCCGTCATCGTGCGCTTCGAAAATTCGAAGCGGCGGCCGGGCGTGAAGTCTTCAAAGGTGTAGCTGGGCACGATCCCGTCCATTCTGTTGCAAGGGCACAATGGCGAGGGCGGTCTGCTTTGGCAAGCTCGGCCGCCCTTGCATCGGTCCCCGTCAACGAAAACCGCCGCCCCTCGGGTCAGGGACGGCGGCTGAAATACCGGGGATGCGGTTCGCTTACGTGTTGAAGCGGAAATGGATGACGTCGCCGTCCTGAACCACGTATTCCTTGCCTTCGTCGCGGCCCTTGCCGGCTTCCTTGGCGCCGACTTCACCCTTGTAGGCGATGTAGTCGTCATAGGCGATGGTGAAGGCGCGGATGAAGCCGCGTTCGAAATCGGTGTGGATGACGCCGGCTGCCTGCGGGGCCTTGGTGCCGCGCACGATGGTCCAGGCGCGGGTTTCCTTGGGGCCGACGGTGAAATAGGTGATGAGGTCTAGCAGATGGTAGCCGGCGCGGATGAGCCGGTCGAGACCGGCTTCCTCGAGGCCGAGCGCGGAGAGGAATTCGGTCGCTTCCTCTTCGGGAAGCTGGGCGACCTCGGATTCGATGGCGGCCGAGATGATGACGCATTCGGCGCCCTGTTCCTTCGCCATGGCGGCGACGGCTGCAGTGTGGGCGTTGCCCGTCGAGGCGTCCGCTTCAGCGACGTTGCAGACGTAGAGGACCGGATGCGACGTCAGGAGGTTGAGGCCCTTCAGGACCTCGATCTCTTCCGGAGCCAGCGTCTTCAGCAGAAGACGGGCCGGCTTGCCCTCGTTGAGGAGCTTGACGACGGCTTCCATGATCGGCAGCTGCGCCAGTGAATCCTTGTCCTTGCTGGCCGCCCGCTTGCGCGTCTGCTCGACGCGGCGCTCCAGGCTTTCCAGGTCGGCGAGCATCAGCTCGGTCTCGATCGTGTCGGCGTCGCCGACCGGATTGATCCGGCCTTCGACATGGGTGATGTCATCGTCCTCGAAGCAGCGCAGCACATGCACGACGGCATCGACTTCGCGGATGTTGGCGAGGAACTTGTTGCCGAGGCCTTCACCCTTCGATGCGCCGCGCACGAGGCCGGCGATGTCGACGAAGGAGATGCGCGTCGGGATGATCTCCTTGGAGCCGGCGACGCTTGCGAGCGCCTTCATGCGCGGATCCGGCACGGCGACTTCGCCGGTATTCGGCTCGATGGTGCAGAAGGGATAGTTCGCCGCCTGGGCGGCCGCCGTCTTGGTCAGCGCGTTGAAGAGGGTCGACTTGCCGACATTCGGCAGACCGACGATACCGCATTTGAAGCCCATGGAAATGGTCCGTTCGTCTTGGAAAAATCGTTGCCCTCGCTATGGGGGAAGGACGGGGCAGGGTCAAGGGCCTGCGGCCCGCACGGCCTTGAAGTCGCCCCGCCTGCGGTGCACAATGGCCGTACACCGCTCGAAGCCAACAGTCCGAGGAGCTTCCCATGAGCAATGGTGACACGATCCTTACCCCGAAGACCGTCACGAAACCGAAGCTGCAGCGGCCGAGGCTCTACAAGGTCATCCTCGTCAACGACGACTATACGCCGCGCGACTTCGTTGTGCTGGTGCTGAAGGCCATCTTCCACATGCCGGAGGAGACGAGCTACCGCGTGATGCTGACCGCCCACAGGATGGGGACCTCGGTGGTGGTCGTCTGCGCGCGCGATATTGCCGAGACCAAGGCGAAGGAGGCGACGGACCTCGCCAAGGAGGCGGGCTTCCCGCTGCTCTTCCAGACCGAGCCGGAGGAATAGGCCGTTACTTGTCCTTGTCGCCGAAGAGCTTCTTCAGCATGTGGGCCATCGGCCCGCTGGTCGGCAGCGCCTTCGGCTGGGCGTGGTTGCGCGCGGCGCGGATATGGGACTGGCCGGCGGGTTTCTTCGCCGGCGCATCCTCCTCCGGCTTGCTTCCGGTGGCGAGCGCCAGCTTGTTCATGAGCTGCGAATCCTCGCCGCGCACCAGTATGGCGGCGTTGATACCCAGTTCGTCCAGCAGCGGGTCGAGCCAGGCATGGTCTGCCTTGGCGAAATCGCCGAGCACATGATTGGTGACGAGTTCCTTGGCGCCCGGATGGCCGATGCCAAGGCGTAGCCGCCGGTATTCCTTGCCGCAATGGGCGTCGAGCGACTTGATGCCATTGTGCCCGCCATGGCCGCCGCCGACCTTGATGCGGGCCTTGCCGGGGGCAAGGTCCAGCTCGTCGTAGATCGCGACGATATCCTTCGGCGCCAGCTTGTAGAAGCGCATCGCCTCGCCGACGGATTCGCCGGAAAGGTTCATGAAGGTCTGCGGCTTGACGAGCAGCACCTTCTCACCGGCCAGCTCGCCCTCGGAGATCTCCGCCTTGAACTTCTTCGACCAGGGCGAGAAAGGGTTCTTGCGGTGGATGGCGTCCAGCGCCATGAAACCGATATTGTGACGGTTGCCCGCGTATTTTGCGCCCGGATTGCCGAGCCCGGCGATGATCTGCATGGAATGGTCCGCCAAAAGCTGTGTTCGACCTTCACCACCGCGAAAGCGGCTGGAAGTCAACAGGCAGGCTATTCCTTCGCGCCGTTTTCCGTCGTGCGCGGGGTTGGCGGCAGGCCGTAGGCGGCAAAGATGCGGTCCTGCTCGCCGCTTGCGATCAGCTTGTTCAACTCGGCCTGCAGGCGGGCGATGAGGGTCGGAGGCGTCTGCTTGTTGCAGGCGATGCCGAAGATCTGGCCCGACATCGCCATGGCTTTTTCCACCGGCTCTCCCCGCCGCACGAGGCTTTCATAGGTCTTGATGGAGGTCGGCATCAGGTCGATGCGGCCGGAAACGAGCTTGCGCACGGAAAGGTCGATGTCGGCGGCAAGATCGATATTCGTGAAGCCAAGGCCTTCCAGCACCTCCACGGCGAAGTCACCGCGCTGCGAGCCGACCTTCATGCCGAGTGCTTCCTTCATGGAGGCCGGTCCCTTGCTGCCGTCCTTGCGCTTCAGCAGCACCATCTCGTCCTTGAGTGTGGGGGTGATCCAGGCGAACTGGCGGGCGCGCTCGCGGTTGTATCCGGCCGTGAAGATGCAGTGCATCGACCGGCTCCGCACCATGGCGAAGGCGCGCGCCCAGGGCATGATCTCCATCGTGTAGTCGATGCCGGCCGCTTCGGCGATCGCGGTGACCTGATCGACGGTGATGCCGGTGATCTTGCCGTCCTTGAGGAAATTGAAGGGTGCGTATTCCTCGGTGATGAAGTGCAGCGGCTCGGCGAGCGGTGCGGAAAGGGGAGCGAGTGAAAGGCCGAGCGCCAGGAGCAGTCTCTTCATCATCCCCTCTCCCCGTTTCTCAAGATGCCGCTGCCCGGCGCCCGGGCGCCTGGGACGGGGCGATGTCGTCCAGCTTCTCCAGGAGCGCATCGAGCGGTAGCGGCCGGCTCAGCAGGTAGCCCTGGGCGAATTCGATATCCATCGCCTGCAGGATATCCCATTGCTCGGCGGTTTCGACGCCCTCGGCCACCACGGCGCAGCCCATCTGGTGCGAGATGGTCCGGATGCCTTCGACCAGCATGCGGCTCTTGCGGCGCAAATCCACCTGGTCGCTGGAAAGCGAGCGGGTGAAGGACTGGTCGACCTTCACGATATCGACCGGGAAGCGGTTGAGGTAGCTCAGCGAGGAATAGCCCGTGCCGAAATCGTCGAGCGCGATGCGGCAACCGAGGTCGGAGAGCGCATCGAGCACCTCGCGCACCACCGGGTTGTCGAACATCAGCACCGCCTCGGTGATCTCCACGACGATGCGCGCCGGCGTGATGCCGCTTTCCAGCAGCAGCGCGGCGAGGCGGGCGGGCAGGGCGGGTTCGAATTGCAGCGGCGAGAAATTCACCGCGAGGTAGCTGTCGGCCAGCCCGTCACGCTTCGAGATGACGGCGAGGCTGGCGATGGCTTTCGACAGGATGCAATCGCCGATCTTGCCGATGGAGCCGTTCTCCTCGGCGACGCCGATGATCTCGGCCGGGGGCAGCAGGCCGCGCTCGGGGTGGTTGAGGCGCATCAGCGCCTCGAAGCCGGCCACGCGGCCATCCGCAAGGCTGACGATGGGTTGAAGGTGGACCGTGAACCAGTCGCTGCGCAAACCCTGCTCGATGGATTGCTCGATCTCCAGGCGCGTGCGGGCGATATCGACCATGTTGCTGTCGAAGAGCTGTACGCCGTTCTTGCCGCCGCGCTTGCGCGCATACATGGCCATGTCGGATTTCTGCAGCAGGCTGGCCGCGGTGGTCGCATGATCGGGGTAGAGCGCGACGCCGACGCTGGCGCTGACATGCAGCTCCGCGCCGTTGACGAGGAACGGCGCGTGCAGGCTCGCCACCAGCCGTTCGCTGATGTCGAGGGCGAGTTGGCGGGCGTCCGGCGCGGTGAGCAGGATGGCGAACTCGTCGCCACCGAGCCGGGCGATGATGTCGCTGGCGCGCAACTGGCGGCGCAGGCGCATCGCCACCTGGCAGAGCACGTCGTCGCCGGCTGCATGGCCGAGATTGTCGTTGATCCACTTGAAGCGGTCGAGGTCGACGAAAAGACAGGCGAGCTGCTGGCCGCGCGCGTCCACCTCGCCGATCATGTGGTCCAGCATGGATTCGAGACCCTGCCGGTTGAGAAGGCCGGTCAGGTGATCGGTGATCGCCTGGCGGTGGTTGCGGTTTTCCGCTTCCTTGAGTTCCGTGACATCGGTCATGACCGAAAGGGACAGGGCATGCCGGTCGCTGCTGGCCTCCGCGCCGGTCTCCAGGATCAGCACGTCGATCATGCTTTCGTCGGCGCAGCGGAAGCGCACCGTGACTTCGCAGATGCCGCCGTCCGATGTGTTGGTGGCGTGGCGGCTGCGATAGGCCTCGCGCCATTCCTCGGCGACGAAGGCGGTGAAATCCTCGCCGATCGCCTCCTCGCGGCGATAGCCTGTCGCGCGGAGCCAGTAGTCGCTGACGGCGGTGATGCGGTTCTCGCCGTCGATGGAAAACAGCATGGCGGGGGTGAGGTTGTAGATGTCGGTAGCGCGGGCATGGGCCAGCTTCAGCTCCAGCTCGTCGCGCTCCAGTTTGCTCTGCATCGCGTTGAAATTGTCGGCGAGCGCGCCCATCTCGTCGTTCGACGTCCAGTCGACATGGTGGCGTGAGCCGAGTCGGCGCGTGGCCTCGATGGCCGCCGTCAGCCGCATCAGCGGCCGGATGATCGTGATGCGGTTGCCGATGAGGGCGGCGGTGAAAAGCGTGGCGACGGCGAAGAAGAAGATGGCGAAAATAGCGATCTCGTCCTTCGTGAAGCGCGAGAAGAGGCCTTCCTGCCTCAGCCAGATTTCCGCCGTGCCGACCTTCTGGATGCCGTCGGAGGCCTTGTGGAGAATGTCGGTCCGCACGATGGAGCGGGCCTCTCCCGGATCGGGTGCGACGGCGGGCTTGCTGATATCGATGACATCGGCCGTGTCGCGCACGCGAACGAGGCCGATGGCGGCATCGGCCTGCAGGTCGGCGACGATCTGGTCGATGCTCTCCTTGTCGAAATCCCACAACGGCTTGCCGAGCGCCTGCACGTTGGTCTTCAGCAGGACCTCGGTGTTCTGCAGGCGCTCGCGCGCCACGCGGTCGGAGGACAGGATCAGGAACAGGACGAAGAGCGGGGCCACGAAGACGAGCAAGGCGCCGATGACGATGGCAATGAAGCGGCTCTCAACCGAATGCACTTTCATGCCGGTTGCCCTCCTGCCGCTCTGCGAAGCCAGCCCATATGCCCCTCTTTGGCGCGCGACGTTTTCCGGGGCTAGATTTTCACCAAAGTCTTAAATGTTGCTGAAATATCGGTTCGGAAAAGTGCTGATAATTCAAACTTGTCGCGGCGGCAGTGCAATGACTGCGCAAAGAAAAACCCCGCGTCCGGGTGGACGCGGGGTTCGCAGGAATGCGGTCGAAGGCGCTTACTCGGAAGCGGCTTCTTCTTCCTTCACGCCGGCAGCCGGGACAGCGATCGTGGCGATCGTGAAGTCGCGGTCGGCGATGACCGGGCTGGTGCCCTTCGGCAGCTTGACGTGCGAGATGTGGATGCCGTCGCCAACCTTGAGGCCAGCGAGATCAGCCGTGATGAATTCCGGAATGTTGCCGGCAAGGGCGTGCAGCTCGACTGCATGGCGAACGACGTTCAGGACGCCGCCGGCCTTGATGCCCGGGGACTTCTCTTCGTTGACGAAGTGAACCGGAACTTCGACGACAACGTGGGTGTCGCCCGAAACGCGCAGGAAGTCGACATGCATCGTGAAGTCGCGGACCGGATCAAGCTGGAAGTCCTTCGGCAGGACCTTGATCTTCTCGCCGTTGACGTCGATCGTCGCGACCGTCGTCTTGAAGCCGCCGGCGTGGATGCGCTGGGTCACTTCCTTGGTCGAGATGGCGATCGACAGGGGGGCCTGCTTGTCGCCGTAGATAACTGCAGGAATAAGGCCGTTGCGGCGAAGTTCACGGGAGGACCCCTTACCAACCCGTTCGCGCGTTTCGGCCTTGAGCTCGTAGGTGTCGTGGCTCATGGCTTTACCTTTCATGTGTTACTGGAGAGCTTGTCCCGGCGGAGAATGCTCCAGCCGCGCCAAACTTGAGGATTTCGTGAAAGCCTCATCCGCGTTGCCTCCAAGGGTGTCTACGCGGACGGGGGGTCGATAAACGAGAATGGCCGAAAATGCAAGGCCTGCGCCGGGTTCGTGTCCGGATTGACAGGGTGCCGCCGCATATGGATGTTCGGGCCAGATCGGTTCGGCATTGGAGGCCATGATGAGAAGACAGATCCTGATGGCCTCGGCCGCCCTTGCGTTGGTATCCGCAAGTCCCGCCTTTGCCCAGCAGGTTTCGCCCGCCGAGGCGCAAAGCATCCAGCAGCGCCTCACGCGCTACCTGCCGCAGGAGATGATCGACGCCGGTCTGGTCACCGTCAGGGCCGCGACCTCGTTCTACGAGCTGCGCTTCGATCCCGCCGTGTTTCTGGACAAGGCGAAGAGCGGTGCGGTCGCCATCGAGGGCCTGAAGCCCATGACAGCTTATCTGCGGCCGCTGCCGGAAGGCACCTACCGCATCGAGGCGAACGAGAGCCTCGACATCAAGGGGGCGGTCACCCTCGGGGAGGAGAAGAACGCCTTTTCCTACGTGATCGATTCGATGAAGCTCGACGGTGTCTACGATCCCGAGATCCTCTACTTCACCTCGGCGGACTGGACCACCGGGCGGCTGGCCTTCTCCAGCAGCTCGCCGCGGGAAAGCACGACGGCGAGCTTCGGTGAGACGGCGATCCGTACCGTGGCGGAGAAGAAGGGAGCCGATGCGCTCGACATTTCATCCACGGGCGTGATGAAGGCCTTCGCCCAGACGATCACGGGCGGTGAGACCGGCCGCGTGGAGATCGGCGCGGATGCGGTCGACATCGACGTGAGCATGGACGGCGCGCGCTACAAGGTCCTGCAGGACTTCGTCTTCTTCGTGCTCGACAACATGCACAAGGAAAAGCTCGAGCCGGCCGAGGCGAAGCAGCTCATGGGCCTGCTGCGCGCTTCGCTTCCGGTGTTCGACAACCTGACCGAGAAGATCAGGGCCTCGAACGTGACGGTGGGGACGGAGCAGGGCAGTTTCGGCGCCGAGGCCGTTACCTATGATCTCTCCATGAACGGCATCGCCCACTCGACCCGTTTCGGCTTCGGCTTTGGCGTCGAGAAGCCGAAACTGCCGGCCGGCCTGCTGCCCGCGGCCTATGAGGGCGTGCTGCCGGAAAAGGCGACCTTCGGGCTGGCGGTGGCCGACCTCGATCTCGCCGGCGCCGTCAATTATCTCGTCGATCATGCCGACTTCACCAAGTCGGAGCCGCTGACCGAGGCGCAGAACGCGGAGCTGGGCCGTATCGTCCTGCCGAACGGCGCGATGACCGTGGAGTTCGAGGACGTATCCGCCGTATCGCCGGTCTATGACGTGCACCTTTCGGGCAGGATGACGGTCTATCCGGACGACAAGGAGCGCCGCAGCGCGGATGTGACGATCACCATGCGCGACTTCGACAAGACCGTCGCCTATCTCCAGAAGAATTCCGCGACCGTGCCGGAATTCGCCCAGGCCTCTTTCGGCCTCCTGATGATGAAGGGGCTTGCCCGCGATGCCGGCGACGGCGCGCAGGCCTGGGACCTCACGGTCGGCGAGGACGGGAAGATGCTGGTCAACGGCCGCCCGCTGCCGTTCCAGCAGTAGCCTATTTGCGCAGGCTGGCCACCAGGCGGGAAAGCGCCAGCATCAGGCCGCCCGCGATCAGCCCCCAGAACGCGCCGGAAATGCCGGCGAAGGAAACGCCCGAGGCGGTGACGAGGAAGGTCACCGCCGCCGCTTCCCGCCCGTCCGGTTCCCTGAAGGCGTTGAGTGCGGAGCCGGCGAAGGCGCTGATGAGCGCAAGGCCCGCCACGGCCTGGATGAGGATCGGCGGTGCGAGGCTGACGAAGGCCGTGACCGCGCCGGCCGCAAGCCCGAAGATCACGTAGAAGACGCCGGCATTGATCGCCGCCCAGTAGCGTTTTGCCGGGTCGGGATGGGCGTCGCTGCCCGCGCACATGGCGGCTGTGATGGCGGCAAGGTTCACCGCATGGCCGCCGAAGGGCGCGGAGAAAAGCGAGAAGAGGCCCGTTGTCGCGAAGAGCGGGCCGGGATTGGGTTCGTAGTGGTTCACCTTGAGCACGGCGATGCCGGGAATGTTCTGCGAGGCCATGGTGACGATGAAGAGGGGCAGCGCGATGCCGACGAGGCCGGCCACGGTGAAGGCGGGCGTGACGAATTCCGGCTGCGGCAGCAGCGCGGCGGAAAGGCCGGAGAGCGCGCCGTCCGGAATCTCGACGCCGAAGGCGAGCACGGCGACGAAGGCGGCGAGCGCTGCCGGAACGGCATAGAGCCGGTTGATGCTGCCGACGACGATCCAGGCCAGCACGATGGGCAGGCCGAGCAGGGGATTGAAGGCGATGGCCCTGACCGGCGCGAAGCAGAGGCCGATCAGCACGCCGGCCAGCATGGCGTTGGCGAGCGTCGCCGGGATAGCGGCGACCATGCGGCCGAGCGGCTTCCAGAGGCCGGCGACGACGATCAGCGTCGCGCAGACGAGGAACCCGCCGACCGCCGTCGCAAAACCACCCTCGACCGCGCCGGAACTGGCGAGCAGGGCCGCGCCGGGCGTCGACCAGGCGATGGAGACGGGCAGGCGTGTGACGGTGCTGAGCACGATGGCGCAAAGGCCCATCGAGACCGAGAGCGCCATCAGGCCGGAGGCGGCCTGCGCTTCGGTGGCGCCGACACCCGTCAGGCCGTGCAGCACGACGGCGAAGGAGCTGGCAAAGCCGACGAAGGCGGTGAGCAAGCCCATGAACAGGGCCTGAGCGGAAAAATCACGAAGCATGGCGACATCTATGCGGAAAGGAAATGCCCACTGGTAACAGGCGGCGCGGGGCTTGGAAACAGGGTGCCGTATAGGAAAAACCCCGCCTTGCGGGCGGGGTTTCCGGTTTCATGCGGGAAGGCGATCAGTAGCCGGAGCATTCGCCCGGGCTGACGATGCGGTAGCCCTCGGCATCCGCCGAGCAGGCATTGCCGAATGTCCTGCGGTCGCGGCCGCGCTGTGCGCAGACCGGGTTGTATTCCATCGTGCAGGCGCGTTCGCCTCTGCCCGGCCGGTCGCGATCACGGTCGCCGCCGCCCCAGCCGCTATCGGGCCGGCGCACCTGGCACTCGCCGCGGCCGATGATGTCGAAGCCGCTGCGGCGCGCCTCGCAGGCATTGGCGAAGGTCTGGCGGTCACGGCCGTTCGCGCCGCAGACCGGATTGTATTCACGCGTGCAGGCGCGGCCGTCGTCCGGGCGGACATCGGGACGCCCGCCACGGCGGCACTCGCCGCGGCTGACGACGCGGAAGCCGCTCGAGCGTGCTTCGCAGGCATTGGCGAAGGTCTGCTGGTCGCCGCCGCGTGCGCCGCAGACGGGGTTGTATTCCATCGTGCAGGCCTGCGGGCGAGGACGCGGGCGGTAATCGCCGCCGCCTTCATCGACCTCGACCGAGCAGGCGACGAGCGTGCCGGCGGCGATCAGGATGGCGATGCGTCCGGCCAGCCGGGTGAGGAAAGGCGACATCAGAGGTCCTCCAAATGAATCTCGCCGGACCGTAACGCAAAAGTGATGCATCCGGTATCGGGGCGAAGAGAAAAAACAGGGATTGGCAAAAGGAAAGGCCCGCGCCGCCATCGGGGCGCGGGCCTTTCGAAACGAAACGGTGTCTTCTCAGTCGAAGAGGCTGGAAACCGATTCTTCCGCGCTCGTGCGGTTGATCGCTTCGCCAAGCAGGTTCGCGGTCGTGATGACACGGATATTGTGGGCGGACTGGACGGCCGTGGTCGGCTGGATCGAGTCCGTGATCACCAGTTCCTTGAGCTTGGAGGAGGTGACGCGGGCAACCGCGCCGCCCGAAAGCACGCCATGGGTGATATAGGCGGTGACGCTGGTCGCGCCGTTCTTCAAGAGCGCCTCGGCGGCGTTGCAGAGTGTGCCGCCCGAGTCGACGATATCGTCGATCAGCAGACAGTCCTTGCCGGTGACGTCGCCGATGACGTTCATGACTTCGGATTCGCCTGCGCGCTCGCGGCGCTTGTCGACGATCGCCAGCTGGCATTCGAGACGCTTGGCCAATGCGCGTGCGCGCACCACGCCGCCGACGTCGGGCGAGACGACCATGACGTTCTGGAGATTGTAGTTCTCCTTCACGTCGCGCGCGAGGATCGGCACGGCGTAGAGGTTATCGGTCGGAATGTCGAAGAAGCCCTGGATCTGGCCGGCATGCAGGTCCAGCGTCATCACGCGGTCGGCGCCGGCCTCGGTGATGAGGTTGGCGACGAGCTTGGCCGAGATCGGCGTGCGCGGGCCGGGCTTGCGGTCCTGGCGGGCGTAACCGAAATAGGGGATCACGGCCGTGATGCGGCGCGCCGAGGAGCGGCGCATCGCATCGATCATGATGAGCATTTCCATGAGGTGGTCGTTCGTCGGGAACGACGTCGACTGCACGACGAAAACGTCCTCGCCGCGCACGTTCTCCTGGATTTCAACGAAGATTTCCTGGTCTGCGAAGCGTCTGACCGTGGCACGGCCGAGCGGAACATTCAGATAATTGCAGATCGCTTCGGCCAGAAGCCGGTTCGAATTGCCCGCGAAAACCTTCATCTATGGTCCGCCTGTTATTATGCTGATGGGGGGCGTTTAAGCGGCAAAATCCTCGAATGCAAGGGCCTTGCTCCTTCGGAAAAGCGATTCCTCGCATTTCGCTGTGATTTACCGTTTCGGGGAGCTTAACCCGGCAGCGAACCGCGCCAGTCGAGATACTGCCGGATCGTCTTCTGCGCGATGCCCTCCATCGTCTGTGCGGGCACGACGGTCCACGGGTCGTCGGCCGTGCCTGAGACCGTTTCCTGCCCCTGGATGCGGTGCAGCCGCGCCCCGCTGCCGTCGAGCACGTCCCAGACATAGATGACGGTCGTCCCGCCATTGTCGTTCATGGCGGAGAAGTAGCCCTTGAGGATATACTTGGCGGATGCGTCCGAGGCGCTGCGGATCGTCAGGCCGCCGGAGCGCGCTTCCGCGCCGAGCCGCTTGGAAAGCGGCGTGACCGCCTCGACCGGCGCGCCGATGATCGGCAGGAAGCGGATCGTTTCGCTGCCAGCGTTCGCGGGCGGCAGGGCCGCGACCTCTTCGGCGGCCAGCGAGCGCTCCGCAGCCGTGCGGGTAAGCTCGGCATTCGCCTCCGCGGTGCTGTGCGCGCCGTTGTTGCGGGCCAGCGCATCGGCCTGGCCCTGCAAGGTGCCTGCCGTGTCCGCGCCGGCGGAGCCGCCGGAGGAGGTGAAGGCCGTCTGCTGGGTGGCGGTGGAGACGGGCGACGTGTCGGCGCTCATCTGGTCGAGATCGCTCTGCGTCACCGGTGGAGAGTTGAAGCTGTTGCCCACGTCGGCGGGCGGAATGAGCGCATCGGTACTGTTGCAGCCGGTAAGGGTGGCAATGAGGCCGATCAGTGCCAGCCGCTTCATCAGCTCCTGCATCGTTGTCGTCCGTATCCTGCGGAGGCTTATGCCTCCTGCGTCCCCGCAACGATTTATGGGTGCCGCCTCCGGTGCTGTCAATCGCAGGATGTCGCGGGTCAGATTTCGAGGAAATCGAGACCGTAGCGCGAAAGCGGCTTCGGCGTGTCGGTGGTGGTCAGGTAGGTCTGGCCGAGCGTCATGGCCGTGCCGCTCTCGGAATCGGAGATGATCGTGTGCACGAAGAGCGACATGTTCGGCTCGATTTCCTGCGGATTGCCGACGACGAACATCTGCGGGTCCATCCAGGAGGGGGCGAAGCGCGCGCCCACCGAGTAGCCGCAGGTATTTAGCCGGTGCCGGGCGAGGCCGCGCTCGTCGAGGATGCGGGCGAAGGTCTCGAAGACGGTGCCGAACGTATTGCCGGGCCGCAGCACCATCTCCATCGCCTGCATGGTCTCCCGGCAGGCGCTGTAGAGCTCGCGGTGGCGGTTGCTCGGCTCGCCGATCACGGCGGTGCGCATCATCGGCGCGTGGTAGCGCGAACTGACGCCGGCCCATTGCAGGCTGAGCTGGTCCTGGGCATCCAGCCGGCGCCGGCCGGATTTGGAGCGGCAGAGGAGGGCGTCGGCGCCTGAGCCGATGACGAATTCGTTGGCGGCATAGTCGCCGCCGCCGGCAAGCACGGCGTTCTGCAGCGCGGCGAGGATCGCCGCCTCGTCGCCGCCGGGCACGATCAGCGGCAGGGCCGCGTCCAGCGCGTCGTCCGAAAGCGCGGCGGCGCGCTCGA
The DNA here is from genome assembly GCF_022682305.1 of Shinella zoogloeoides. NCBI lineage: Bacteria > Pseudomonadati > Pseudomonadota > Alphaproteobacteria > Hyphomicrobiales > Rhizobiaceae > Shinella > Shinella zoogloeoides. Next base: position 2,530,358 of record NZ_CP093528.1, on the reverse strand, counting down.
CATAGGCGATCTCGGCCGGGCTCTTGATGAGCCGCAGGCGGCTGACGATGGTCGAGGCGTCGACGAGGTCGCCGAAGCTCTGGAGCTGGTTGTCGAGCAGGCGGGCGTTGCGGCCCGTGAGGCCGTGCGTGTCGTATTCCACGCCGATGCGGCAGCCGAGCAGGTCGAGATCGGACAGGAGGTTCTTCAGGTCCATGGTCGGGTCCGCGTTGACGCGGTCGACCCAGACCTCGATCTTCTCGATATTGGAGGTGTGCCGCGCCTGCCGCAGGTCCGCCGAGCGGGTGAGCAGCACCATGTCGCCGCTCGCCTTGACGACGAGCGTCTGGAAGAAGCAGTAGCCGAACGTGTCGTAGCCGGTCAGCCAGTACATGCTCTCCTGCGCGAAGAGCAGCACGGCGTCGAGCTTTTCCTCCCGCATGCGGGAGGTGAGGCGCTGGAGCCGGTTGGCGTATTCCTCGGTGTCGAAGTGAAGTGCCATGGGTGTCTCCCTCGCGGTATGGGGCTTCAGCCCCTTATCATGATCGCCGAAATCTGCCGGCCGTAGTCGGGTTCCTGCCGGTGCGTGGTGCGCCGGTAGGAGAAGAAGCGGTCCTCGTCGGGATAGGTGCAGATATCGAGGTTCTCCGCCGTCACCCCGGCATCCTTGAGCCGCTGCGTCGTCAGCCCCGGCAGGTCGAACATCGCATGGCCGGGCTTTTCCGAGGGCTTGAAGTAGCGCTCGTATGCCTTGTCGACGCCGAGGAAGCGTTCGACGAATTCCGGGCCGACCTCATAATTGCGGTGGCTGATCGAGGGGCCGAGGCTGGCGATGATGTTTTCGCGCTTTGCGCCGAGCTTTTCCATCGCCGCGATGGTGTTTTCGAGCACGCCGTAGAGCGCGCCTTTCCAGCCGGCATGGGCCGCGCCGACGACGCGGGCCTCGGGGTCGCAGAAGAGGATGGGGCCGCAATCGGCGGCAAGCACGCCGAGGATGACGCCGGGCGTGTTGCTGACCATCGCGTCCGCTTGCGGGCGCGCGCCATCATAGGTCTCGTCCACCACCACGACGTCGGGCGAATGGATCTGGTGCACCGTTGCGAGCCGGTCCGGCTCCACGGCGAACCAGCGGGCGACGCGGGCGCGATTCTCGTGAACGTTCCCGCGCTCGTCCTGCGAGCCGAGGCCGACATTGAGGCCACGATAGATGCCTTCCGAAACGCCGCCGGTGCGGGTGAAGAAGCCGTGGCGCGCGGCTTTGCCGGCGCGTTCCGCAAGCAGCGGGCTTTCGATCGGATGGGGAAGCGCTTGGTCCTTCATGGTCTCTCGGCTGGGCTTTTGGACAGGCCGCCAGGCAAGGATTTCGGCCGGGCATACGGGGTGCAAATCGGGCCGGATGTTGTCCGGCCTTGGCTTATGTGTCAATCGGGTTGACGGAAGGGAAAGAGCGAGAGCGGTGCGCTGCCGACCGCCAAGACCTTGAAAAGATCGCCCATTTTCCCGGCGCCGGAGCCTGCGAGACGGTCGACGTCGGCAAGGATCGACTGCTGCGTCTCCTCGTCGCGGTTGCGGCCGAGGGCGGAGGCGCGCTCGCCGATACCCAGGCCAACGAGGAAGTCGCCCTGGTGCAGCATGCCGTGGACGTGCAGGCCCACGCTTGCCGCCGCGCCGGCCAGGCGCTCGAAGTCGACATGGCTCGTCAGGTCCGCCTCGCCGGGATGGGCGAGCGGCGGGTCGAAATCGTGCTTCAGGACGGCCTGCAGCGTATCGCCGAAGCCGGTGACGAAATGGCCGTAGTCGATGATCAACGCGGTGCCGCCGAAGCGGGCGATGCGCTCGCCGATCGTCGCCATCACCGCCTCGCGGGCGGGGGCGATCTCGAAGATCGTGCCGTTGGGGACGGTCTTGTGGTTTTCCGGCAGGAGGGCCGGGTCAAGGCTGGCGACGCCGGCAGCGAAGGTCAGCTCGTCATCGGCATCGAGGCCGATTAGGCGCTCGCGGAAGCCGGCGGCGGTCTTGATGAACTGGCGGATCGGGATGGCGTCGAAGAGTTCGTTTGCCGCCAGCAGCACGAAGCCTTCGGGCAGTTCCTCGAAGCTGTCGTGCCAGGCGACGCGGGCCGCGTGGGTGCCGAGCGTTTCGCGCTGCACGCCGCGCAGCTTCGGGCTGGTCTCGATGAGATGGATCGTCGCACTCTCGTAGAGTTCGGGCGCGATGCGCGAGATGACGCGCAGCATGTCGGACATCATCGTGCCGCGGCCGGGACCGATCTCGGCGATGCGTACGTCCGCCGGCGCGCCGTGCCGCTGCCAGGCGTGGACGAGGAAGACACCGAGCATCTCGCCGAAGAGTTGGCTTACCTCCGGGGCGGTGATGAAGTCGCCTGCGGTGCCGAAGGGATCGCGCGTGCGGTAATAGCCGTATTCCGGATCGGCGAGGCAGAGCGCGAAATAGTCGGTGACGCTGATCGGGCCGTTGGTGCGGATCAGCGCCTTGATCTTGCGGGCGAGGGGTGTCGGCATGGGCGGTCCCGCTCAGGCTTCCGCCGCATCCGCGGCGCGGGCGCGGACGATGGCCCACAGGCCGAGGGCGAACATCGGCAGGGAGAGCAGCATGCCCATGGTCAGCCAGCCGCCGAAGAGGTAGCCGAGCTGCGGATCGGGCTCGCGGAAGAACTCCACCGTGATGCGCGACAGCGCATAGCCGGAGACGAAGAGGCCGGTGACGAGGCCGGGGCGCTTCAACGCGCCGAATCCGTAGATGGCGATGGCGAGCAGGGCTAGCAGGGCTATGCCTTCGAGGCCGGCTTCGTAGAGCTGGCTCGGATGGCGGGCGAAGGGGCCGCCATTGGGAAAGACCACCGCCCAGGGCGCATCGGAAAGGCGCCCCCACAGCTCGCCGTTGACGAAATTGGCGATGCGGCCGAAGAACAGGCCGATCGGCACGACGGCGGCGACGATGTCGAAGAGGCTCCAGACCGCGATGCCGCTGCGCCTTGCGAAGAGGATCATGGCGAGCGTCGTGCCGGCAAGGCCGCCGTGGAAGGACATGCCGCCGTTCCATATCTGGAGGGCGCGCAGCGGATCGGCGACGACATTCGCGAAATCGTAGAAGAGGATATAGCCGATGCGCCCGCCAAGGATGATGCCGACGGCGGCCCAGACGAGGAAGTCGTCGAGCTGGGCGCGGGTCGCGGGCACTTCTCCGGCCCAAAGGCGCGGCGTCTCGATCAGTCTGCGGGCATAGAACCAGCCCAGCATGATGCCCACGACATAGGCGATGCCGTACCAGTGCACGGCGACCGGGCCGATGGAGAAGGCGATCGGGTCGATCTGCGGGTAGGGCATGATGGCGAAAAGCTGGGTTATGCTGGTCAAGGCTGCGGTCTTCCTGATTTTCGCGGAAGATGGCGAGGCCTTGCGGCAGGGTCAAGGCGATAAATCGTGATACGCCGGCCTGCCGTGCCCCGATGGCGCGCGATCCACCGGAATCCGCTTGCAAGGAAGGGCGCAAGACCCTACCTCACTGGTCAGGACGCGGGCGCGGGACGCCCGCCAGAACCATCGAGACCCGAGGAGGGCAGACCATGACCACCGGTGCGAACCGCATTCTCGACGACTTCGCCAAGCTGATGACCGATGCCGCCGGCGCCGCCCAGGGTGTGCGCAAGGAGGCCGAGACCGTGTTCCGCGCCCAGGCCGAGCGTTTCTTCAACGGCATGGACCTCGTCAAGCGCGAGGAATTCGAGGCGGTGCGGGAAATGGCCATCAAGGCGCGCGATGAAAACGACGCGCTTTTGAAGCGGATCGAGGCCCTTGAAGCGCGCCTCGAGAAGGGCGCCTGAGCCGTTTCGGCACAGCTTCTTTCGGCAAGGACTCGGTTGGCGTGATTCACATCGCGCCAACCGTTTTTTTTAATAAAATTTTTACCCCTGTGGACACTTTCGAAAAGCCCTTTGCGCAGAGTCCCTTAAGCGACCGACCTGAATCTTTTTGGCAGGCTCTGTCCACAACCGGGCGGAGAAAATGGGAAGGCGGGGGCTGGCGTCGCGACTCCGCCATTATACACTGATTTTAAATGATGATTCGAAACGGGCAGCGCAAGCTTCGGGCAGGGTAAGTCGTCCAGAATTGCGCAAGGTGCCGAGCAATCATTCAGTGTTGTATCCGGAGTACGGTTTGCCGCGTCGCGTGTGTGAGCGCGACGGCGCATGCCTTCCGGCCTTGAAGGTGATGCATGAGCCTTATGGAATTGGATATCGGGCGTCAGTCCAACCCGGTCGACATGATCGAATTCGTCGCAGCCAACAATGACTGGACGTTCGAGCGGTCGGGCGAAGACGAGATCGCGATGACCGTCGAAGGCAAGTGGACGGATTATCACGTCTCCTTCTCCTGGATGGAGGAGTTCGAGGCGCTGCATCTGGCCTGCGCCTTCGATATCAAGGTTCCCGAAAGCCGCGTCAACGAGGTGCATTGCCTGCTCTCGCATGTGAACGGCCAGGTGCTCATGGGCCATTTCGACCTGTGGCGGCGCGAGGATGTCGTGATCTTCCGCCAGTCGCTGCTGCTTGCCGGCGGCGCGGAGCCGACGAACCGTCAGGTCGAGGTGCTGCTTTCCAGCGCGCTCGAGGCCTGCGAGGCCTATTTCCAGGCGTTCCAGTTCGTCGTCTGGTCCGGCATGGACGCCCAGTCCGCCGTCGACGCCGTGCTGTTCGAAACGGTCGGGGAGGCGTGAGCATGGCTGTGGCGGGTTCCGGTCCCATCGTCCTCATCGGCGCCGGCAACATGGGCGGCGCGATGCTCACGGGCTGGCTGAAGAACGGCATTTCCGGCTCTTCCGTCATCGTCATCGATCCCGGCCCGCAACCGGCCATGGCCAAGCTGATCGCCGACAACGGCGCGCGCCATGAGACGTCCGCGCCCGAGGGCGTGAAGGCGGGCGTGCTCTTCGTCGCCGTCAAGCCGCAGCTCGTCGACCAGGTTCTGCCGCCTTTGAAGGGACTCGTCGGACCCGAAACCGTCGTGGTTTCCGTCGCGGCCGGCAAGACCATCGCCAATCTGGAAGGCCATCTCGGCGAGACCGCTACCGTGCGCGCCATGCCGAACACGCCGGCCATGATTGGCCGCGGCGTCACCGGGGCCTTTGCCAATGACCGGGTGTCGCAGGGGCAGCGCGATTTCGTGCATGCCCTTCTCAAGGTGAGCGGCCCGGTCGAATGGGTTGCGACCGAGGGCGATATCGACGCCGTCACGGCCGTTTCGGGCAGCGGCCCGGCCTATGTCTTCTATCTCGTCGAATGCATGGCAGAGGCGGGCCGTAAACTCGGCCTGCCGGCGGACCTCGCCATGCGTCTCGCACGGGAAACCGTCGCGGGGGCTGGTGAATTGCTTCACCAGTCCCCCGACGACGCCAGCCGCCTGCGCCAGAACGTGACCTCGCCGGGCGGCACCACCGCCGCGGCCCTCTCCGTCCTTATGGCCGAGGACGGCATGCAGCCGCTCTTCGACAAGGCCATCGCGGCCGCCCGCAAGCGCGCCGAGGCACTGGCGGGCTAAGCCCTCCAAGGAATTCCCATGACCGAGACCATCACCTACGCCGATTTCGAACGTGTCGACATCCGTGTCGGCACCATCGTCGAGGCGCTTCCCTTCCCGGAAGCGCGCAAGCCGGCCTACAAGCTGCAGATCGATTTCGGGCCGGAGATTGGCATCAAGAAGTCGTCGGCGCAGATCACGGTGCACTATACGCCGGAAAGCCTCGTCGGACGGCAGGTGCTTGCCGTCGTCAACTTCCCGCCGCGCCAGATCGGTCCGGTTCGCTCGGAAGTGCTGACGCTCGGCTTCGAGGACGAGACCGGCGCCATCGTGCTGGCTGGCGTCGATCATCTGGTGCCGAACGGCAAGAAGATGTGCTGATCACGCGGGAACGCGGATCGTCGCCCGAAGGCCACCCATCGGACTGTCCGAAAGCGTGACGTCGCCGCCATGGCTGCGGGCGATGTCGCGCGCGATGGCAAGGCCGAGGCCGGTGCCGGAGGCATCGAGGTTGCGCGCCGCGTCGAGCCGGAAGAATGGCTTGAAGACATCGTCGCGCGAGCGTTCGGGAATGCCGGGGCCGTCGTCGTCCACCGTGATCGTCAGCCATTTGGCCCGGTGGCGCGCGTCCACATGCACGCTTTTGGCATAGCGCATCGCATTCGACACGAGGTTGCCGACGAGGCGGCCGAAGGCGTTCGGGCGCACCATCACCTCGTCCGCGCCTTCGATGGCGCTGGTGAAGGCGCGGTTCTGCAACTCGGCCTCCAGCTCGAACCGTTCGAAGAGATCGGACAGCCGCAATTCGCCGACATCCTCTTCCGCATCGCCCCGGGCGAAGGAAAGGTAGCCTTCCAGCATGCTCTGCATGTCCTCGACATCCTTGTTGAGGCCCTGCAGGTCCGGGTTGTCGCCGGCCAGCGCAAGCTGGAGCTTGAAGCGGGTAAGGATGGTGCGCAGGTCGTGGCTGACGCCGGTCAGCATGGCGGTGCGCTGCTCCATCTGCCGCTCGATGCGCTCGCGCATGAGGATGAAGGCGAGGCCGGCGCGGCGTACCTCGTCCGCGCCGCGCGGCGCGAAATTCTCCGGCATCTTCTGGCCCTTGCCGAAGCTCTCGGCAGCCTGCGCCAGCGCCAGGATCGGCCGGATCTGCCCGCGCAGGAACAGGATGGAGATGGTGATGAGCACGAGGGACGCGCCGATCATCCAGAGCAGGAAGATATGCGTGTTGGAGGCGTAGGCCTGGCTGCGCCGGGCGTAGACCCGCAGCACCTTGTTGTCGAGCAGGATGCGGACCTCGACGAGGTTGCTCTCGCCGACGGTGTCGATCCAGAACGGCCGGCGGATCTGGCGGACGATCTCCTCGCTGAGAATCTCGTCGAGAATGTTGAAGAAGGGTTTGCTGCGCGGCGGGGGCAGTTCCGTGCCCGGCTCGATTGAGACGATCAGCTCCAGCCGTTCGCGGGCGATGCGGACGATCTCGGAATAGTCGCCGTCCTGCGGATAGGTCTCGATGAGGTCGATGATCGCCGCGATGTCGCGCGTGACGGCCATGGACAGGCGCTGCGTGACGAGCTGCCAGTGGCGCTCCATGAAGACGAAGGCGACGACCGCCTGGAGCAGCACCATCGGGATGATGATGATGAGCAGCGAGCGGGCATAGAGGCCCGTCGGCATCCGGTGCCGCAGCCAGCGCGTGAAGCGTTTCCAGCCGGCCAGCGGCGCGCGTTCGATATCCCGCCGGAGGGTCTGAAGGCTGGTCATGGGCGGCTTCCCGGCAGGTGCGGCGATTGCCATACCCCTCGCTGGCCTGTCGGCCGGAGCGGGATATTTCGCGCCGCGCCCACGCTCAGCCCTGTTCCACGCTGAGGCGGTAGCCGATGCCGCGCACCGTCTGCAGCCAGACCGGATTGGACGGGTCGTCCTCGATCTTGCGGCGCAGGCGGTTGATCTGCACATCGATGGTCCGCTCGCCGACCTCCGTCTCCTCGCCGATCAGCTCGTGGCGCGGGATCGTCTCGCCCGCGCGCTGGGCGAAGAGCAGCATGATCTCCTGCTCGCGGTCGGTGAGGCGGATGAGATCGCTGCCGCGTTTCAGTTCCTTGCGCACGAGGGAGAAGGTATAGGGGCCGAACATGACCTGCTCGATCTTCGGCGTGACGGGGGCCGCGTTGCGCTTGAGGATATTGTTGATGCGCAGCACCAGTTCGCGCGGCTCGAAGGGTTTTGAGAGATAATCGTCCGCGCCGGCCTCCAGCCCCTCGATGCGCGCCTTGGATTCGGCGAGCGCCGTCAGCATCAGGATCGGCACGGGGCGGATCTCGCGCAGGCTCTTCGTCAGCGAAATCCCGCTTTCGCCGGGCATCATCACGTCCATGACGATGAGATCGAAATCGAGGCCGCGCAGCTTACGCCGGGCCTCGTCCGCATCCCCCGCCACGGTCACGCGGAAGCCCTCGGCCTTCAGGTAGCGGTTGAGCAGGTCGCGGATACGGGTGTCGTCATCGACAACGAGAAGATGGGATGCGTCGTCGCAGGGCGCGCCGGCTGCGGTCATCGTCTTCACCTCCTGGTCAACCTGTCATTCGCTCTTGGCGTTCTGCATGCCGGTGAGGAAGCGGATCACCGTCCGCCGGTCGCCCGCGTCCATCTCCTCGAATGCACGGGCGATGCGGCGGGATTGCGGCTCGGCGAGCGCAAGGGCCAGCGCCCGCCCGGCGCGCGTCGGGTAGAGCTTGCGCTGGCGGCGATCCTCCGGGCCGGCGACCTGCTGGATATAGCCGGAATCGATGAGCTGCTTCAAGACGCGCGCCAGGCTCTGCTTGGTGATCTTCAGCGTGTCGAGCAGGTCGGCGACGGTCATGCCGGGTTCGCGGTTGACGAAGTGCACGACCCGGTGATGGGCGCGGCCGAAGCCGCTCTTCTCGAGGATGGCGTCCGGATCGGAAATGAAGTCGCGATAGGCGAAGAACAGGCCCTCGATGATCTCGAAGTCGATGCGCCCGTCGCCCGTCATGGCGTCCTCGTGCAGCTCGTGCGCGCCGTTCCTGTCCGGCATCTGTCGGGCCACGTTGTCATTTCCCTTCATGCCTTGCTGTCCCCCGCGTCTTTTCCGGTTTTCTGGTTAGACCGTAACGGGCGGAACAATCAACTTGAAAGAGCGGCGCGGCCGCCGCAATACAAGCGGGGCCGGAACATCGTGGCGATGTTCCGGCCCCGCGCAGTAAAGGTCGGACCTTATTTCTTGCCGAGAACGGCGCCCGCGATGGCCGTCAGGACGCCGCCGCCGATGAGGCCGCCGATGCCGTCGGCCACGATGCCCGAAAGGCCGGCTTCGCCGCCCAGCATCTGCAGGAGGAAGCCGCCGCCGACACCGCCGATGGCGCCGACGACGGTTCTGACGATCGCGCTCACAGCCACCTGTTTCAAGGCGGCGCCGGCCACATTGCCGCCGACGGCGCCGGCGATGAGCTGCGTGATGATGGGCATCAAAGCTTCCATGACTTCCCCTCCGAAAGGTCCGCCAGGATGAGAGAGAGGTCCGGGCCGGACATTAGCTTCGTTGCCGGGCTGCGGCCTGGAGACCGCGCACCCGTTGTCGAAAGAATCGACATCTGTAACGTGAGAAGAATCTGGGCATCTGTCAATTTGCCCGCGTATTGCGTGCACCGGAGTCTTGCGCACGAAAAGAGGCGGCCGCGCCGCGACCGCCTCCCTCTTCCCCGCATAGGCTTGCTGCCGCGGTCGTTATTCGGCTGCGATCACGCCGCGGCGGATCTGGTCTTCCTCGATGCTCTCGAAGAGCGCCCGGAAATTGCCCTCGCCGAAGCCCTCGTCGCCCTTGCGCTGGATGAATTCGAAGAAGATCGGGCCGATCACGGTCTTCGAGAAGATCTGGAGCAGGATCTTCGTCATGCCGCCATCGACGACGCCTTCGCCGTCGATGAGGATGCCATGCTTCTTCATGCGCTCGACCGGCTCCTCATGGCCGACCACGCGCACATAGGAGCGGTCGTAGTAGTTATCCGGCGGGCCGGGCATGAACTTCACGCCGTTGCCGGCCAGCTTGTCGGTCGCGTCGTAGATGCCGTCCGTGCCGACGGCGATGTGCTGGATGCCTTCGCCGTTGTACTTCTTCAGGTATTCGACGATCTGGCTCGTCTCGTCCTTGGATTCGTTCAGCGGAATGCGGATCTTGCCGCAGGGCGAGGTGATGGCGCGCGAGACGAGGCCGGTGATGCGGCCGTCGATGTCGAAGAAGTGGATCTGGCTGAAGCCGAAGAGTTCGCGATAGAAGTCCCACCACTTGTCCATGTTGCCGCGATAGACATTGTGGGTCAGGTGGTCGAGATAGTAGAAGCCGACACCCTCGGGCTTCGGATCGCGCGCGCCCGTCCATTCGAATTCCGCGTCATAGGCCGAACCCTTGGCGCCATACTTGTCGACGAAATAGAGCAGGGAGCCGCCGATGCCGACGATGGCCGGTACGTCGAGCGCCTTGTCGTCGCCTTCATAAGGCGTCGCGCCCTTGGAGACGGCATGGGCGAAGGCATGCTGCGCATCGACCACGCGCCAGGCCATGGAGGCGGCGCAGGGGCCGTGCACATCCGTGAACTTCATGGCGTGCGAACCCGGCTCGGCATTGACGATATAGTTGATGTCGCCCTGCCGCCAGACGGAGATCGCCTTGGTGCGGTGCGTGGCGACCTTGCTGTAGCCCATGCGGGTGAAGAGGTCTTCCAGCTTCTGCGGCTCGGGATGGGCGAACTCGACGAATTCGAAGCCGTCCGTGCCGGCCGGGTTGTCGGCGGTGATCACGGCTGGCGGTGCGTCATGCGGGAAAGGGCCCATCGTTCGTCCTCCTCGATATTGATGTTCGGCAAGTATGGCGCGGTTTCCATGCAATGTGCGTGCGTAGTGCTTGCGTTTTGCCAATCTCGTGCGATGTTTGTGCGTAAAATGACAAAATAAGGGGAAGACCGTGCAGCTTGACGAATTCGACCGTAAACTGCTCGCGCATTTGCAGAAGGATGCGCGCCTGACGAACAACGAGCTTTCGGAGCGCATCAACCTGTCGCCCTCGCAATGCTCGCGCCGGCGCATCCGGCTGGAGGAGGAGGGCATCATCCGCGCCTACCGGGCGGAGCTGGATCGGGAGAAACTCGATCTCGGCATCGTCATCGTCGTTACCGTGACGCTTTCGACGCACAACCGCGACAATGCGGTGCGTTTCGCCCGGTTGATCTCCAACCTGCCGGAGGTACTGGAGGCATTCTCGCTGACGGGGGAGATGGACTATATCATCAAGGTGGTGGTGCCGAACCTGAAGGCGCTCTCGGCCTTCGTCAACGACGTGCTGCTGCCGCACGAATCCGTCTCCCATGTGAAAACGGCCATCGTGCTGGACACGCTGAAGGAAACCACCGCCCTGCCGCTCTGATCCCTGTTGCCCCGTCGCAACAGCTTGCCGCCATGGCCTGTTCCCCTTGGAACCGACCGGAATCCCGCGTCGTTGTAGAAATGATCGCAAGGGGCCGAGACGGCCGGAAACAGCAGGGGACGAAACGATGCAAACGAACACGACGCAGCAGAACCAGGTTGCCAAGGGCCTCCGCCCGGTCGTCTATCTCTATGCGGCGCTCAATATCGCGGTCGCCGCGCTGCTGTTCTCGACCGTTTCGCCGACGCTTGCGACCGGCCCTGCGCAGGAGATGGCGAGCCTTCGCTAGTTGGCGCTTGGTCTTCGCCGGCGCTTGCGGCTATACGGGGTCGACGAGCGCAACAGAGCGAGGATTCCATGGGCATGCTTCAGGCGGGCATCATTCCCGTCACCCCCTTCCAGCAGAACTGCACCATTCTCTTCGACGTGGACACCAAGGAAGGCGTGGTCGTCGATCCCGGGGGCGATGTCGAGGTGATCCTGCAGACGGTGAAGGATAACGGTATCGACCTGAAGGCGATCTGGCTGACGCACGGCCATATCGACCATGCCGGCGGGGCAAAGGAACTGAAGGAAGCGCTCGGCATCGACATCATCGGCCCGCACAAGGACGATCTCTCGCTGCTGCAACGGCTGGAGGCGCAGGCCTCGATGTTCGGCGTGCCGATGAAGGTCAGCAATGTCGTGCCCGACCGCTGGCTGGAGGATGGCGACAAGGTCTCCTTCGGCGCGCACGAATTCGAGGTCTACCACACGCCGGGCCACGCGCCGGGGCACGTGATCTATTTCAACCGCAGTCAGGGCTTCGCCCATCTCGGCGATGTGCTTTTCCAGGGATCGATCGGCCGCACGGACCTGCCGGGCGGCGACCATCAGCAGCTTCTGGCCTCGATCCGCGACAAGGTGTTTCCGCTGGGGGACGAGGTCGGCTTCCTGTGCGGCCACGGACCGGGCGGGAAGATCGGCGAGGAGCGGCGGACCAATCCGTTCCTGCGCGGGCTTTGACAAACGAAAACGGGCGCCGAGGGCGCCCGTTTTGCTGAAAGTCGTCGCGATCAGCCGGCGACGCAGAAGTGCTCGCGGCCATCGTAGCCGACGAAGGTGCCGCTGTCCGGATTGAACGAGCGGTAGCGGCGCGAGCAGTAATCGTACCAGGACTGCGTCCACGGTTCGTAGCTTGCGACCGGGCGGCGGTACACGCGGCGCTCGGGTTCCGGGTAGTAATCCGGCTCCACATAGACGCGGCGGTCGTCGTAACGCGGCTGGGAGGCGAGGGCGCCGCCGATGATCATGCCGGTGGCAAGCCCGATGGCGCCGCCGACGAGGGCATCGTTGCGGTCGCGGCGGCGATGGTCGCGATGGTGCCAGCCGCCATTGTTCCAGCCATGGCGGTCGCGCGCCTCGGCGACGCCAACGGTTGCGGTGAGCGTCGTGGCGGCGACTGCAGCGGAAAGCACGATGGCCTTGATGGTTTTATTCATAACATCGTTCCTTTGAACGCCGGCTTCTACCGGTCGATGATGGCCACGAGACTAGAAGAAAGAGGCTGAATGGAGGCTGAACGAAAAAACCCGGCATCTCTGCCGGGCTCCAACTGAAAATCCTGAAGAGTGCCGGATCAGCCGGCGATCTGCAGGTTAACCGCCTTCGGGCCTTTGCCGCGGCGATCAGGTTCCGTGTCGAAGCTTACCTTCTGGTTTTCGGAAAGGCCGTTCAGGCCCGAGGCCTGTACAGCGGAAATGTGTACGAAGATATCCGCACCACCGTTGTCGGGCTTGATGAAGCCAAAGCCCTTCTCGGTGTTGAAGAATTTTACGGTGCCAGTTTCGGCCATGCGTCAGGTCCTTTTCTCTCTGCCCGTATATTTGGCGGCGGGCAGCACATCAGTTTTGCCCCGAGGGGCGTTAGGCAGGCAGTTCTCGAGGTTGAGGAAAGGGTCCTGTTTTCACCGCAGCCAGCCAACCACAAGGTCACAAGGACCGTTCCAGATGTTGGCCGCCCGGAATTGTTTCGCGTCTCCGGCGCGCATTTATTCAAGGTCTTCCCGTGTTCGCAAATTGCCCGAACGGCGCAAGAGTGATGCGTTTGCTTCAAATTGGCAAGCAAAAGTTTTGGCACACCTCCGGCATGCCTCACTTTGGTCAAATTCCGGGCGATTGCCGAAAAAACCCTCAGGTTTTACGGGGACCTGCACGGCATTGGTACGACTTATATTGCGGAGCGCAAAGAAGAAGGCCGCGCGGAGCGGCGGGTCTCATGCCTCCAGGGGCTGGCCCGCGCGCCGGCCGCGCAGCAGTTCCGGCACCAGTTCCACCGCGAGGATCGCGACGAAGATGATGGCGCAGCCGGCATAGCCGGCGGGCGTGATGGTCTCGCCGAGCAGCGCCACGCCGAAGAGGGCGGCGAACAGGGCCTCGCTGGAGAGGAAGATGGCCGCCTGCGGCGCGGTCGTATAGCGCTGGGCGATGTTCTGGAGGATGAAGGCGATGCCGCTCGAGAAGAGGCCGGCATAGAGGATTTCCGGCAGCGCCGACTGGATGGCGGCCAGGCTGACGGATTCGAAGAGAAGGCCGGCGGCGCAGCCGAGAATGCCGCAGATGGCGAACTGCATGAGCGACAGCGCGATCGGCCGGCCGGACCTACCGGAAAAGACGCCGACGCAGATCATCTGCACGGACCACAGCGCGGCGCTGGCGACCGTCAGCATGTCGCCGAGCGTCAGCGCGGTCAGCGTGCCGCCGGAGAGCAGGAAGATGCCGAGGCAGGCGGTGAGCGCGGCGGGCCAGATGACCCAGTGCGGCCGGCGGCGCAGGAACAGCACCGTCAGGATCGGGGTGAAGACGACATAGAGGCCGGTGAGGAAGCCGGAATTGGTGACGGTCGTGGTGAGCAGGCCGACCTGCTGGAAGGCGGCGCCGGCAAACAGCGCAAGGCCGGTCAGGACGAAGCCGGCGACGTCTCTCGTGCGCAACGGGGCTGTCGCCCGCGCTTTCTCCCAGAGCGTGAAGGGCAGGGCGACGAAGGTCGCGACGAGGAAGCGAAGGCCGATGAACCAGAAGGGGCCGAGCGCCTGCATCGCGGTCGACTGGGCGATGAAGCCCGCGCCCCAGATGGCGCCTGCCAGCAACAGGAGAAGGTTCGCCTGAACGCGCGTCATGTCTCGTACCCTGTGAGAGGAAATGGACGCGACTGCGTCCGGCCTCCTGCTATCAGGCGGCCGGGCGTTAGGCAAGGGAGCGTGTCAGTCCGCCGTGTCGTCGCGCGAGACGCGCAGCAGCGCGCCGTTCGCCTCGTCGGTCAGGAGCAGCAAGGCGCCGTCCGGAGCGACGACGACGTCGCGGATGCGGCCGAACTCGCCGTCGAACAGCCGTTCCTCGGAGACGATCGCGCCGCCTTCGTCCCGTTCGAGGCGGGCGACGAGCTGGTACTTTAGCGCGGCGACGATGAGGTTGCCGTCCCATTCCGGGAACATCGCGCCGCGATAGACGGCGATGGCGCCCGGCGCGATGGACGGGTCCCAATAATAAAGCGGCGGCTCGTAGCCCTCGGCCGAGGAGCCGAGGTCGAATTCCGCGCCGGAATAGTGCCGGCCGTAGGAGACGAGCGGCCAGCCGTAATTGCGGCCGGGCTGCGGATTGTTGATCTCGTCGCCGCCGCGCGCGCCGTGTTCGGCCGTCAGCAGCGTGCCGTCCTTCGGGTCGATGGCAAGGCCCTGCGGGTTGCGGTGGCCCTTCGACCAGATTTCCGCAAGGCCCGCCGATGTGCCGAGGAAGGGATTGTCCTTGTGCGGGGTGCCGTCGGGATTGATGTGCAGGATCGCGCCGGCATGGTCGCGCGGGTCCTGCGCGCGGCTGCCTTCGCCCCGGTCGCCGATGCCGAAGAACAGGCTGCCGTCCCGGGCGATCGCGATGCGCGAGCCGAAATGCTGGCCTTTTGGCGTTAGGCGGCTCATCAGGAAGATGCGGGTGAGGTCCTCCAGCCGCGTTCCGTCGTCGGAAAGCCGCGCCCTGGCGACCGCCGTGCCCGCGCCGCCATCGCCGCGCGCGCTATAGGTGAGGTAGAGCGTGCGGCTTTCGGCAAAGTCCGGCGCAAGTGCGATGTCGAGCAGGCCGCCCTGGCCGTCCGTGGCGACCGCCGGCACGCCGCCGATGGGGGCGGAGATCTTGCCGCCGCGCACGAGGCGCAACGTGCCGGCCTTTTCGGAAACGAGGTAGCCGCCTTCCGGCAGGACCTCGACGGACCAGGGCTGTTGCAGGCCGCTTGCCAGCGTTTCGACGGTGAGCGGGGCCTTCTTGCTGGGGAATTCGCGGGTTTCGGCGTGGGCTGGAAGGGGAAGGAGCGACCAGCCCGCAAGGAGGGCGAGGGCCATGCCGCCGATAAGTTCTTTCCCGCTGCCTGTCTTGCGTCGCATCGCCGTCTCCCGTCTTTCGCCGTTAACTGGCCTAGAGCCGTGCGGCTTTCAAGAGCGACGCCGGTGCCGGGCGTCACTTTTGCGTGGGCAGGGTCTCGGAGGTCGTCTTGTGGATGCCGGAGGTCTTGATCGTGTCGATTGCGATTGCGGGCGGCGACATTAGACCGACGACCATGGCGACACAGGCGGCGAGCGCGGTCATCGCGATCAGGAACATGGCGCGCGACTCGCGAGCCTTCGGTGATCTGCCGACCTTGTCTTCATCCAGAAACATCGCGTCCCCCTCTTGGCTTTTTTCCGCTGCGAGTACCGAAAAAGCCTGCCGAAATCGGCGCGACAAGGACCGAATTGCGGCAAGTCCCGACATTTATTGTGGCGAAAGGATGGCAAGTGGAAAAAGATGGATTTTCAGGGTGTTCGGCCGAATAGATCGCTGTTTTGCACCGTTCTAGGCACCCCGCCGGCCGAACTGGCGCTGGGGGCGGGCGGCGCGGGTTTCGGCGGCAGGCGCTAGGCCGGCCGGAAGCGGCTCGACGGGCGTCCAGGCGTCCTCCTCGCCCTCATACGGGAAGCTGAGGTCGAAGGTCGTCGGGGCGAGTTCGGGCCGGGCGAGGAGATAGCCCTGCATCAGGGGGCCGCCCATCTCGCGGCAGAGGTCGAGCATGTCCGGCTCCTCTATCCCGGCGACGACGGCGCGGATGCCCTTTTGCGCGAACTGGCCGACGACGACGCGCAGCAGGGCGAGGCCGGCGGAGTTTTCTGCGAAGCCGCGCAGCCATGCCGTGTCGAAGGTCACGAATTGCGGATCGAGACGCTCCAGGCGGGCAAGGTCGCTGTCCTCGCCCGTATAGTCGTCTATGGCGATGGAAAAGCCGCTTTCGTGCAGCCGTGCCGCGAACTGCGCCATGGCGTCGGGGTCGTCATCGGGATGCTCGCGGATTTCGCAGGCGATAGCCTCGAACGGCATGCCCGCCTCGTGCGCGCAAAGCCGCAGCCGCTCCTCCTCCTGCCGCATCGCCGCCTGCGTGCCGTAGAGGCCAGCCTGGAAGCCGACGATCAGCGTGGCATTGGTGCGGCCGAGCGCGCCGGTGTTGAGAATGTGCAGACTGCGGCAAAGGCCGTCCACGACCCCGCGCTCCTCTTCCGGTATGGTCTGGAAGAACTCCGCGGGAGAGGAAGGCACATCCCCTAGGCTGGCGCGGATGAGGCCCTTGAAGGCGGCGATCTGCAAGTGGCCGTTCTCGCGCTCGTGGAAGATCGGTTGCAGCGCCGATTGCAGGAGATAGGGGCCGTAGACCGCGCTGAACGCGCCGTCCGGCTGGCGGACGAGGTTGGAGAAAATACTTTTCTCACTCATGCAGCGCACCATCCGCTGGATATTGTCCGGGTGAGAATAGGGATCATCCGTTAAGGCCGGTTTAATCCTTCGCGTAAAGTTTTCGCTTCCTGCAGTGATATCAACTATTTGGTGTATCTTCCGGATGGGTGGGCCGCAATCCATTCGCATTGTTGATGGCGTCCATGAAATTTTTAGCCGAAGCCCGGATTTCCCGCTTTTTTCGCCCTCCGTGCTTGCAAGACCGGCCCACATTCGACATAGACCTAACCGCTATGGAGCCGGGGGCTCCGGGTCCATGGCGTCACGCCGTCTTTGAACCCGATGAGGACATCTCCATCATGGCCTTTCTTGCCGACGCCCTTTCCCGTGTGAAGCCTTCCGCCACCATCGCCGTTTCCCAGAAAGCGCGCGAGCTGAAAGCGAAAGGCCGCGATGTCATCGGGCTTGGCGCAGGCGAGCCGGACTTCGACACGCCGGACAATATCAAGCAGGCCGCTATCGAGGCGATCAACCGCGGCGAGACGAAGTACACGCCGGTCGCCGGTATTCCGGAACTGCGCGAGGCCATCGTCAAGAAGTTCAAGCGCGAGAACAACCTCGACTACACCGCCGCGCAGACGATCGTCGGCACGGGCGGAAAGCAGATTCTTTTCAACGCCTTCATGGCGACGATGAATCCGGGCGATGAAGTCGTTATCCCGACACCTTACTGGGTCTCCTATCCGGAAATGGTGTCGCTGTGCGGCGGTTCGCCGGTCTTCGTCGCCACGACCCAGGAAAACAAGTTCAAGCTGAAGGCGGAAGACCTGGAAAAGGCGATCACGCCCAAGACCAAGTGGTTCATCTTCAACTCGCCGTCCAATCCCTCGGGCGCGGCCTACAGCCATGATGAGCTGAAGGCGCTGACGGACGTGTTGATGCGCCACCCGCATGTCTGGGTCCTGACCGACGACATGTACGAGCACCTGACCTACGGCGACTTCAAGTTCGCGACCCCGGTCGAGGTCGAGCCGGGCCTCTACGACCGCACGCTCACCATGAACGGCGTTTCCAAGGCCTATGCGATGACCGGCTGGCGTATCGGCTATGCGGCCGGCCCGCTGAACCTCATCAAGGCCATGGACATGATCCAGGGCCAGCAGACGTCCGGCGCGTGCTCGATCGCCCAGTGGGCAGCCGTCGAGGCGCTGAACGGCACACAGGACTTCATCCCGGAAAACAAGAAGATCTTCGAAGGCCGTCGTGACCTCGTCGTCTCCATGCTCAACCAGGCCAAGGGCATCGAGTGCCCGTCGCCGGAAGGTGCGTTCTACGTCTATCCGTCCTGCAAGGGCCTGATCGGCAAGACCGCCCCGTCGGGCAAGGTCATCGAGACGGATGAGGACTTCGTGTCGGAACTGCTGGAAGCCGAGGGCGTCGCCGTCGTGCACGGTTCGGCCTTCGGCCTCGGCCCGAACTTCCGCATCTCCTACGCCACCTCGGAAGCCCAGCTCGAGGAAGCCTGCAAGCGCATCCAGCGCTTCTGCGCCGCCTGCAAGTAAGCGGCCCATTCCTGCATGAAAAACCCGCCGGCAACGGCGGGTTTTTTGTTCCCGGCCGGTGAAATTTTAGCCTTCGTTACCGATATAATGCGGTGATACGGAAACACCGGAGCAGTTCCATGAAAGCCAGATCTCTTTCCCTTGCCGCCCTTTTCGCGCTTGTTGCCGCGACATCCGCCCTTGCCGCCGATAATTACGGTGAGCGGAACGAGGAGACGCCGCGCGGCAAGATCGTGGTCAGCGAAGCGCCGGCCACGATGTCGGTCTGGGACTACTTCTTCAACAATCCGGAAAAGTACCGTTCCATGCGCAACGGCCCCGGTGAGTATCATGTCGGCGGCATGCGCCGCTAAAGCCCGATCAATGTCAGCATGATGAAGGTGGCGAAGAGGATGAAGTGCGTCATCCCCTCGATGGCGTTCGTCTCGCCGTCGTTGAGGTTTATGGCGGCGGCGATCAGTGTGATGGCGACCATCACGGTCTGTGTCGGCGACATGGCCATCACGAAGGGCTGGCCGGTATAGAGCGCGATCGCCTCCATGACGGGCACCGTGAGGATGACCGTCGAGAGCGATGCGCCCATGGCGATGTTGACGACCGACTGCATGCGGTTGGCGAGCGCGGCGCGCAATGCCGTCAGGATTTCCGGCGCGGCGGAGATCGCGGCGACCACCACGGCCATCAGTGCCGGCGGTGCGCCGGAGCCCTTGAGGCCCGCGCCGAGCAGGACGGACATGACTTCCGCGAGCGCGCCGATCAGCACCACGCCGACGACGATCACGGCGATGGAGAATGCGGTCGGCTCGTTTTCGTCCGGGGCCTTGCTCGGCAGGCCTTCCTTCCGTTCGGCGCGCGGATAGGCGTAGCTGAAGAAATAGCTGTGCGCGCCCACCTGCATGCGCAGGAACACGGCGTAAAGGGTGATCATCGCGCCGATGGTGAAGGCGGAATAGAGATGCCAGCTTTCGCGCGGCACGAATTCCGGCACGACCATGGAAATGCCCATGGCCGTCAGGATCATCACGCCATAGGTCTTGCCGGAATCGTCGTTATAGGGCTGCTCGCCGTGGCGGATGCCGCCGAGGAAAGCAGCGAGGCCCAGGATGCCGTTGATATCGAGCATCACGGCGGCGTAGATCGTGTCGCGCACCAGCGTCGGCGACGTCTCGCTCTGCATCATGATCGCAAGGATCACGACCTCCACCAGCACCGCCGAAAGCGTCAGGATCATCGTGCCGTAAGGGTCGCCGACCTTGGAGGCGAGGATTTCCGCATGGTGGGCGATGCGGGTGGAAACGAGGATGATCGTGACGACGAGCGCGAAGGCTGCGAGCAGAACCGGCAGGCGCCCCATGTCCAGCAGGCTGTGCTCCGTTGCATAGGCAAGGATCGCGGCGCCGAGGCCGATGAACAGGAAGCGTTCCTTCAGGATGCTGGAGAGCATGCGGGCGGGCTCCTCGGAGGTGTGCATGACTTAGATGTAGCCGACACGCGCAAAAAGAAAACGCCCGCGGCGGAGGAAAACCGCGGGCGCTTGGAATGAAGCCGGGGGTGACGGTTTGCGGAGGCGCCATGCCGGGCTGACCCCGCTGCCGCCGGTGTGTGGCTCCGGGCAATCAGGCGACGTTTTCGAGGGCCGGGTAGTCCGTGTAGCCCTTCGCGCCGCCGCCGTAGAAGGTGCCGACGTCCGGCGCGTTCATCACCGTGTCGTTCTTCAGCCGCTCCACGAGGTCCGGGTTGGAAATGAAAAGCTTGCCGAAAGCGACGAGATCGGCCTTGCCGTCTTCCACGGCTTCGATGGCGAGTTCCCGATTGTAGCCGTTGTTGACCATCCAGGCCGCCTTGCCGCCGGCGGCTGCATAGGCTGCGCGCAGTGCCGTATAGTCGAAGGGCGTGTCGCCCTGCTGGTGGTCGCGCGCGCCGCCCGTGGCCCCCTCGATGATGTGGACATAGGCGAGGTCGTGCCGGGCAAGGCCCTCGACCACATGGGTGAAGAGCGGCTGCGGGTTCGCATCGAAGGCGTCGTTGGCGGGCGTTACCGGCGAGATGCGGATGGCGGTGCGGCCGGCGCCGATCTCCGCCACGATGGCGTCGACGACCTCGAAGAGGAAGCGGGCGCGGTTCTCGATGGAACCGCCGTAATCGTCCGTGCGCTTGTTGCTGCCGCCGCGCAGGAACTGGTCGATGAGATAGCCGTTGGCGGCGTGGATCTCGATGCCGTCGAAACCGGCGTCGATGGCGGCGCGCGCCGCACGGCGGTAGTCTTCCACGATGCCGGCAAGCTCGTTACGCTCGAGGGCGCGCGGCTCCGATGTCTCGGCGAAGCCGCCGCTGCCGTCGGCATTGATGAGGTAGGTCTTGGACCTGGCGGTGACGGCGGAGGGGGCGACCGGCTTGCCGCCGTTCGGCTGGAGGCTGTCATGGGAGACGCGGCCGACATGCCACATCTGCACGACGATCTTGCCGCCGGCCCTGTGCACGCCCTCCGTCACCTGCTTCCAGCCGGCGAGCGCTTCGGGCGTGTAAAGGCCCGGCACATCCGCATAGCCCTGGCCCTGCTGCGTGATCGGCGTGCCCTCGGTGATGATGAGGCCGGCGCTGGCGCGCTGCTCGTAATAGGCGGCGTTCAGCGTGTTCGGCACAGCGCCCGGGGAGCGGTTGCGCGTCAGCGGCGCCATGACGATGCGGTTCCTGAGCTGGATGTCGCCGACTGTGATGGGGTCGAAAAGGGAGGTCATGGAAGAGTCCTTCTTCTGGCTGGGGAGGAAACTAGAGGGCGCCGTTGATGTGGCGCAGGAAGGCCGCGATCCTGTCTTCGTCGCGCTTGAAGAACACCCATTGGCCGACCTTGCGCGTCGACACGAGACCGGCGCGCTGCAGGGTGGCGAGATGGGCGGAAACGGTGGACTGCGAGAGGTCGCAGCGCTTTTCGATCTGGCCGGCGCATACGCCGAATTCCAGCGGATGCTCCTGGCCGGCGAAATGCGCCTGCGGCTCCTTCAGCCAGGCGAGGATCTCCAGCCGCTTGGGATGGGCGAGGGCCTTGAGGATTTCGTCGGTGTCGAGCGGTGTCATCGGTCTATCGTGTGTTGGCGATGGCTATATCGTCTTGTACCGATATTGTGATCGTTCTTTTGCGATGCAAGGGGTGCCGGCAAAAAAAGAGGGCCGCAAGCGAAGCCTGGGCCCTGCAAGGTTGAAGGTTGAATAACCTCCAGAGGGGAACAGCCGGTGCGCGGCACTGGGAGGAGAAAGTCCGCGGGTGCACCGGCTGATTTTGAATATGGGAGAGAGGTGTTGTTTCTTCAAGAGAAACGGATGCCAAGTTTTCCGGGAGCGTTGAAAATTCCGTCCTGGTCAACACAAGGCAAAAAAAGAGGGCCGCAAGATCAACTTGGGCCCTTTGTAGTTTTGAAGGTAATAAAACCTCCAGAGGGGAACAGCCGACGCGGTGGCACTGGGAGGAAAAGCCACCAAAGTGCATCAGCTACGGGCGATATGATGGTTTTTTGTGCAGGCATCAAGGATTCAATGTGCATGCCAGCCATGCATGAGGCGCAGGTCTTGCCAGGACCTGCCCTCAGAAGTTCCAGTTGCGTGCTTTCGCGACGATGAAGTCCCTGAAAACCTTGAGCTTCGCCGAGTTCTTCATCTCGCTCGGATAGCAGAAATAGGTGTCGAAGGACGGTACATCCGCATTGGTGACGAGCTGGATCAGGCCCGGATCGCGCCCGACGATGTAATCGGGAAGCATCGCGATGCCGATGCCGAGCAGGGCCGCGCGCTTGATCGAGGTGAGGCTGTTGATCTGCAGCACCGAGGGGCGCGGATTGTCGGAATCGCGGCCGGCGATCTCCAGCCAGTTGACGTCCAACAGGTAGTTCGGGGCCGGCTCGCCGAAGGTGATGATCTTGTGGTTGTCGAAATCGTCGATCGACTGCGGCTCGCCGTAACGGTTGATGTAGGACGGCGCGGCATAGACGTGCATGTGCACGGTGAATAGCTTGCGCTGGATGAGGTCGGACTGCTGCGGCTCGCGCAGGCGGATGGCGCAATCGGCATGGCGCATGTTCACGTCCAGCTCCTCGTTGTCGAGGATGAGCTGCACCTGCATGTCCGGGTAGAGGGCGAGGAATTCCTGCACCTTGTCCGTCAGCCAGCCCTGGCCGAGGCCGACGGTGGTGGTGATGCGCAGCTTGCCGCTCGGCTTCTCGGTGTTTTCCGTGAGCTGAACGCGCACGCTTTCGAGCTTCATCAGCACGTCATGGGCGGTGCGGTAGAGGATTTCGCCCTGCTCGGTGAGGATGAGGCCGCGGGCATGGCGGTGGAAAAGCTTGATCCCGACATCCTGCTCCAGCGCGCTCACCTGGCGGCTGATGGCCGACTGAGAAAGATGCAGCTTGTCCGCCGCATGCGTGAACGAACCCGCCTCGGCCGCGGCATGAAAAATCCGCAGCTTGTCCCAATCGAGCGGCATTCTATCCCCCATATGTCTGTGTGGCGGGGAGCGCACGCTTCCCGCCCGATCGCTGATTCAACTGTTCCCACGCGGGAGGTCGGTACGAATCCGCCTCCCTTTGTTGGCGGCTTCTACTCGGCCGCAATTGCGACAGGCATATGACCTGCAAGGTATTTTTCGGTTTCAAGGGCCGCCATGCAGCCCATGCCGGCGGCCGTGACCGCCTGGCGGTAGATGTCGTCGGTGACGTCGCCGGCGGCAAACACGCCCGGCACGTCCGTCGCCGTGGAATCGGAAGCGGTCCAGAGGTAGCCGTTCGGCTTCTGGCGCAGCTTGCCCTTGAAGAGTTCGACCGCCGGCGCATGGCCGATGGCGACGAAGACGCCGTCCGTCTCGACGTCGCGGGTCTCGCCGGTCTTCACGTTGCGCAGCTTCACGCCGTTGACGGCGGCCGGCATCGGCGGCTTGGCCTCGCCGCCCAGATATTCGACGACCTCGTGGTCCCAGACGACCTTGACGTTTTCCTTCGCGAACAGGCGCTCCTGGAGGATGCGTTCGGCGCGGAAGCCGTCGCGGCGGTGCACGACGGTCACGCTCTTTGCGAGGTTGGAGAGGTAAAGCGCCTCCTCGACGGCCGAGTTGCCGCCGCCGACGACGATGACGTCCTTGCCGCGATAGAAGAAGCCGTCGCAGGTGGCGCAGGCCGAAACGCCGAAGCCCATGAACTTCTGCTCGGTCTCGATGCCGAGCCACTTGGCCTTCGCGCCCGTCGCAATGATCAGCGCGTCGGCGGTCCATTCCGTTCCGCTGTCGGTGGAGATGCGGAAGGGGCGCACGTCGAGATCGACACTGGTGACGAGGTCGTTGACGATCTCGGCGCCGACATGCTCTGCCTGCTTGAGCATCTGCTCCATCATCCAAGGCCCCTGTACCGGATCGGCATAGCCCGGGTAGTTCTCCACATCGGTGGTGATCATGAGCTGGCCACCCTGTTCCATGCCGGCGATCAGCACGGGTTCAAGCATGGCGCGGGCGGTATAGATCGCGGCGGTGTAGCCGGCGGGGCCGGAGCCGATGATCAGCACCTTGACGTGGCGGGTGGACATGATCGTTCCTTCCGGGGCCTTGCCCCAATCCGGCCGGCGCCGCGCGATGTCGCTGCGGGCAGGGGCCTGCGTGTCGTGTTCCAGCCTCATTTATGAGGGGAGTGCGGGCAGTTTCAAGTGCGCGCCGCGCTTTGCCAACAGGCAAGCGATCCCGCGTGACATATTTGTGCCTCTTGCGGTAACAATGTTGCGCTGATGCGGCGATTCGGGTCACTTCCGGTCGCCACCCTGAAAGGTTTCAAAAACGCTCATGTTCCGTGCCGAACTCGACGCCATCGACATCCGTATCCTGAAGGAGCTTCAGGCCGACGGGCGGATGACCAATGTGGAGCTTGCCGCACGCGCCGGCATTTCCGCGCCGCCATGCCTGCGCCGCGTGCGCAAGCTGGAGGAGGCGGGCATCATCGAGGGCTACACGGCGATGCTGAACGCGCCCGCCCTCGGCTACGATCTCGTCGCCTTCTGCATGGTCGGCCTCAAGCACCAGTCGGAAGCGAATCTCAAGGCTTTCGCCGCCGCGACGGGCGAATGGCCGATGGTCCGCCAGGCCTGGATGGTCTCCGGCGACAGCGATTTCCTCTTGCATTGCGTGGCGGAAAACCTCACCCGCTTCCAGGATTTCGTCATCGAGGAGCTGACCGCCAATGCGCAGGTCGACACGGTGCGCACCATGCTGACGATCCGGCAGGTCAAGAAGGTCGGGCTGGTGGAGCTGTAAGCTCTATTTCAGGCTTTCATAGACGGCGTTGACGGCCTTCGCCTCGTTCTCCAGCGCGAATGTCCTGCGCACCGATGCAAGCCCCTCGGCGGCATGGTGCGCGGTCATCTGCGGGTCGGCCAGATAGGGGCGGATCGCATCGCGCAGCGCCTCGTAGTTCCCGGCGGGTGTCACCGCGCCCGTCTCGCCGGGGGTGATCATCTCGGCATAGGCGCCGGCGTCGCTGGCGACGACCGCCGTCCCGGACGCCATGGCCTCGAGCGGCGTCAGCCCGAAGCCCTCGTTGCGCGAGGGCGCGACATAGAGGGCGAGGCGGCGATACCAGACTTTCACGTCCGGCACCTCGCCCATGAAGACGATGCGCCCGGCAAGGCCGGCGGCAGCGATCTCGGCTTTGAGGCCATCGGCAAAGGCCGTGTGGCTCGCCGTGGCGCGGCCGCAGATGACGGCGGTCCAGTCGGGATAGTGCGGCAGCAGCTCGATCATCGCACGCACGAAAAGGTCGGTGCCCTTCTGGTGGCGGATGCGACCGAAGCAGCCGATGAGGTGGCGGCCGGGCAGGCCCGTCGCTTCCATCGTGTCGTCCGGGCCTTGCGGCGGGTGGAACGCGTCGAGATCGACGCCGTGGCGGATGACGCGGAACGGCACCTTGAGGAAGGAGGCCGAACGGTCGCTGGTGGCGATCACCGCGTCCATGCGGCGGATGAGAAAGCGCGTATAGGCGCTGTGCTCGCGCTGGGCGGCCGAGGTGAAGACAAGCTTGAGCGGCATGCGCAGCACGCTGCGCAGGAGAAGGCCGAAGCCCATCTCGTTGTTGCGTCGCGCGTGCCAGACACGGTGCGTGCGCCCTTCGGGCGCGCGCCAGAGGCCGGCAAGGGCGCTAAAACCGATCTTCGGAAGGCCGGCGTCGTCCGGCAGGCCGGGGCCGAGCACCGCGATGCGCAGCCCAAGCTTCACCTGCGCGGGCACAAGCTGGACGATCGTCGACGTCACGCCGGAGAGCCGGCGCTTGAAGTTCGGCGCGATCACGTCGACGTTCCTGATATCGGTCACGCCCGGTCTCCGGCAGGCAGGGCCTCAGCCCCAGGTGACCGCGAGGATTTCGTAGGCCTTGGAGCCGCCGGGTGCGTTCACCTCGATCGAATCGCCGACTTCCTTGCCGATGAGGGCGCGGGCGATGGGCGAGGAGATGGAGATGCGGCCCTGCTTCACGTCGGCTTCCTGGTCGCCGACGATCTGGTAGACCTTCTCTTCCTCGGTGTCCTCGTCGACGAGCTTCACCCGGGCGCCGAACTTGATCTTCGAGCCGGACATCTTGGAAAGGTCGATGACCTCGGCGCGCGCGACGAAGTCTTCAAGCTCCGTGATGCGGCCTTCATTGTGGCTCTGGGCTTCCTTGGCGGCGTGGTACTCGGCGTTTTCAGACAGGTCGCCATGGGCGCGCGCCTCGGCAATCGCCTCGATGATACGCGGGCGCTCTTCCTGCTGACGCCAGCGCAGCTCTTCCTGCAGCTTGACGAAACCGCCCTGAGTCATCGGTACCTTTTCAACCATTTTATCCCGTCCTTCAGCCCGCGCCACCCGAACTCCCGCCCGCGTGAACGCAAAAGAAAACGGTCTCCGGAGAAGAATCCCCGGAACCGTCGAAAGCGTTTGAACGGCCCTTATAGCAGATTGCGGCGAGTGAAAGCCAGTTTTTTTGCCGCAGGGCAGCATCCACCCACAAGTGTGCGAGAGGCTGTGTCATGGCGCGAATGAAAAGGCCGGGCGGATGAACCGCCCGGCCTCGATGTCCGGTTTCTCAGAAGTACGACTGCAGCGGCCGTACTTCGAGCTGGCCCTGCTTGAGGGCCTTGATCGCCTGGGCGGCGGCTTCCGCGCCGGCCATGGTGGTGTAGTAGGGCACCTTCTGCATCAGGGCGGCGCGGCGCAGCGACTTCGAGTCCGAGATGGCCTTGCTGCTGTCCGTCGTGTTGATGACGAGGCTGACCTGGCGGTTGCGGATGGCGTCCTCGACGTGCGGGCGGCCTTCCTGCACCTTGTTGACCTTGATCGCCTCGATGCCCTTCTCGGCGAGGAAGCGGGCGGTGCCCGACGTCGCCATGACCTTGAAGCCGATCTCGGTGAGAAGGCGCACGGCTGTCAGCACACGGTCCTTGTCCTCGTCACGCACGGAAACGAAGACCGTGCCTTCACGCGGCAGGTCGACGCCGGCGCCGAGCTGCGACTTGGCGAAGGCCAGCGCGAAGTCCGTGTCGAGGCCGATGACCTCGCCGGTCGAGCGCATTTCCGGGCCGAGCAGCGTATCGACGCCCGGGAAGCGGGCGAAGGGGAACACGGCTTCCTTGACGGCGATGTGCTTGAGGTTGCGCGGGTCCGGCTTCTCGCCATAGGCGGCAATCGCCGCGTCGAGACCCTCGCCGGCCATGACGCGGGCGGCGATCTTGGCGATGGGCGCGCCGATGGTCTTGGCGACGAAGGGCACCGTGCGCGAGGCGCGCGGGTTGACTTCCAGCACGTAGATGGTGCCATCCTTGATGGCGTACTGCACGTTCATCAGGCCGCCGACGTTCAGCGCCTTTGCGAGCGCCTTGGTCTGGCGCTCCAGCTCGTCGACGATCTCGCTGGAGAGCGTGTGGACGGGCAGCGAGCAGGCTGAGTCGCCCGAATGGATGCCGGCTTCCTCGATATGCTCCATGATGCCGGAGACGAAGACGTCCTTGCCGTCGCAGAGCGCGTCGACGTCGACTTCCGTCGCGTTGGTCAGGTAGCTGTCGAAGAGCAGCGGGTTTTTGCCGAGCAGGGTGTTGATCTGGCCGGTCTTGTCGTTCGGGTAGCGCTGCTTGATGTCCTCGGGAACGAGTTCCGGAACCGTGTCGAGCAGATAGGTCTGGAGCTGGCCTTCCGAATGGATGATCTGCATGGCGCGGCCGCCAAGCACGTAGGATGGGCGCACGACCAGCGGGAAGCCGATCTCGCCAGCGACGAGGCGGGCCTGCTCGACGGAATAGGCGATGCCGTTGTTCGGCTGGGCGAGGTCCAGCTTCTGCAGGAGCTTCTGGAAGCGGTCGCGGTCTTCGGCAAGGTCGATCATGTCGGGCGCGGTGCCGAGGATCGGGATGCCGTTCTTCTCCAGCGCCTCGGCGAGCTTCAGCGGGGTCTGGCCGCCGAACTGGACGATGACGCCGACGACTTCGCCGTTGGTCTGCTCGGCCTTCAGGATCTCGATGACGTCTTCTGCCGTCAGCGGCTCGAAATAGAGGCGGTCCGACGTGTCGTAGTCGGTCGAGACGGTTTCCGGGTTGCAGTTGACCATGATGGCTTCGTAGCCGGCGTCCTTCAGCGCGAAGGCGGCATGGCAGCA
This sequence comes from Shinella zoogloeoides, assembly GCF_022682305.1. Lineage (NCBI taxonomy): Bacteria > Pseudomonadati > Pseudomonadota > Alphaproteobacteria > Hyphomicrobiales > Rhizobiaceae > Shinella > Shinella zoogloeoides. Next base: position 2,502,464 of record NZ_CP093528.1, on the reverse strand, counting down.
GCAATAGTCGAACTCGATGCCCTGGCCGATACGGTTCGGGCCGCCGCCGAGGATGACGACCTTCTTGCGATCCGAAATGCCGGCTTCCGAGCGCGTCGCGCCGGCAAAGGGCGTCTCGTAGGTCGAGTACATATAGGCGGTCGGCGAGGCGAATTCGGCGGCGCAGGTGTCGATGCGCTTGAAGACCGGGCGCACGTTCAGGCCGTTGCGCAGTTCGGCAACTTCCTTCGGGCGCTTGCCGGAGAGGGTGGCGAGGCGGGCGTCGGAGAAGCCCATGGCCTTCAGCATGCGCAGGTTCTCGGCGTCGGTCGGCAGGCCGTGCTCGCGGATGCGGGCCTCCATGTCGACGATGGCCTTGAACTGTTCGAGGAACCACGGGTCGATCTTGGAGCCTTCATGGGCTTCTTCGAGCGAGAGGCCCATGCGCAGCGCCTGGGCGACCATGCGCAGGCGGTCCGGCGTCGGCGTGGAGATGGCGGCGCGGATGGCGTTCTTGTCGTTGCCGTCGCCGAGGCCGGGAATTTCGATCTCGTCGAGGCCGGTCAGGCCCGTTTCGAGACCGCGCAGGGCCTTCTGCAGCGATTCGGCGAAGGTGCGGCCGATGGCCATGACTTCACCGACCGACTTCATGGCCGTCGTCAGCGTCGGCTCGGCGCCCGGGAACTTCTCGAAGGCGAAGCGCGGAATCTTCGTCACAACATAATCGATGGACGGCTCGAAGGAGGCCGGGGTCGCGCCGCCGGTGATGTCGTTCTCCAGTTCGTCGAGCGTGTAGCCGATGGCGAGCTTCGCTGCGATCTTGGCGATAGGGAAGCCGGTGGCCTTGGACGCCAGCGCTGAAGAGCGTGAGACGCGCGGGTTCATCTCGATGACGACGAGGCGGCCGTTTTCCGGGTTGACGGCGAACTGCACGTTGGAGCCGCCTGTCTCGACGCCGATCTCGCGCAGCACCGCGATGGAGGCGTTGCGCATGATCTGGTATTCCTTGTCCGTCAGGGTCAAGGCCGGGGCGACGGTGATGCTATCGCCCGTATGCACGCCCATCGGGTCGATGTTCTCGATGGAGCAGATGATGATGCAGTTGTCCGCCTTGTCGCGGACGACTTCCATCTCGTATTCCTTCCAGCCGAGGACGGATTCCTCGATGAGGACTTCCGTGGTCGGGGAGGCGTCGAGGCCGGAATTGACGATCTCGAAGAATTCCGAGCGGTTGTAGGCGATGCCGCCGCCGGTGCCGCCGAGGGTGAAGGACGGGCGGATGATGGCGGGCAGGCCGATGACGTCGAGCGCCTGCGCGCCGATGGCCATGGCGTGGCTCATGTAGCGCTGCTTGCGGTCGGTCTCGCCGAGGTTCCACTGGTTCTCCAGCGCGTCCAGCGCCTTGTCGAGCGCGTCGCCCGAAAGCTCGGCCTTCAGCTTTGCGCGCTCGGCCTCGTGGATCTTGCGGTCCTTGTCCTTGATCTCGGTGGCGTTGGCCAGCATCGACTTCGGCGTTTCGAGGCCGATCTTGGCCATGGCCTCGCGGAAGAGCGCGCGGTCCTCGGCCTTGTCGATGGCTTCCGGCTTGGCGCCGATCATCTCGACATTGTAGCGGTCGAGCACGCCCATGCGCTTGAGAGAGAGCGCGGTGTTGAGCGCGGTCTGGCCGCCCATGGTCGGCAGCAGCGCGTCCGGGCGCTCCTTGGCGATGATCTTGGCGACGACCTCGGGGGTGATCGGCTCGACATAGGTGGCGTCGGCGAGGCCCGGATCGGTCATGATCGTCGCCGGGTTGGAGTTGACGAGGATGACGCGGTAGCCTTCCTCCTTCAGCGCCTTGCAGGCCTGGGTACCGGAATAGTCGAATTCGCAGGCCTGGCCGATGACGATCGGCCCCGCGCCGATGATGAGGATCGATTTCAAATCTTGGCGCTTGGGCATCTCTCTATCCGTTCTTAACGCATGGGCCGCGCGCGCATAAAACCGGCCATGGTGATGGGTTCACCGGCCGGGCGCGCATCTATGGTCGTTCAAAGGCTAGAAGCGGCTTATAGGCAAATGCAGGGGGGAGCGGAACCCCGAAAATCGCCGAATCGACAGGAAAAGTGCGGGGACTTTCCGCTGCCGGTCCGGGGAGCCACACAGGCGTGGAGGGAGGAGGATCAGTTGCCGGCCAGAATACCCGGCAATTCCTCAAGGATGCCGTCGCGTGCGCGCAGGCTGGGGCTCGATTCCTGCTTCTTCTCATCCTGCATCAGCCGGGCAAAGACGACGGTGCGGTCGTCGCGGCGCGCCCAGCCGACATACCAGCCCCAGGGACTTGCATAATCGAATTTTCCGTCCGCCTTGCGGGGATAGGCCATGCCGGTCTTGCCCTGCGCCCGCCAGCCATCGGCGATGTCGCGTCCCTCGACGATGCCCATCGCCGAATCCATGGCCTCTGCGGAGGCGGGCAGTTCGTGGTTCACAAGCTTCCGCAGGAACGCGACCTGCTCGCGTGGCGAGATTTTCAGCGAGGAGGCTATCCAGGAGCGCTCGAGGCTGTTGTTCTTGCCGGGGTCGCCGGTCATGTCGGCATTGCCGTAGGCGAAGGCTTCGGCATAGTCGCGCAGCCGCTCGTAGCCGAGGAATTCGGTGATGCGCTGGGAATACCAGACGACAGAATATTCGAGCCAGCGCTTCGGCGTCGTCGGCTGGCGCCAGTTGTCGCCGCCCCATTCCGGATAGCCCTTCAGGAAGGGCAGGACCGGCTCCTCGGCATTTTCCAGGAAGCCGGAATCGTAGCCCATGACGGCGAGCGGCACCTTGAAGGTGGAGGCGGGGGTGACGCGCGTCTTGCAGTCGCCTTGTTCCAGGATGATCTCGTCGCTTGCCGCGTCGGCCACGATTGTACAAATAATACGGGCCTCGGCAGGCATGGCAAAGCCGGCGGCCAGCAGCAGGCCGGCCGCGAAGGGACGTGGATTCATCGCGTTTTCCTCGAATTTCGAATGGTTTGTATATCATTGATAGCAATGCCTTGATGATCTGGCAAAAGACGAATACTGGTCTTAGCCATTAGGAAAATTGGGGCATTGCCATGGTTCGGCCATATCTTCCGCTGAACGCCTTCCGGGCCTTCGAGGCTTCGGCCCGTCATCTTTCCTTCACGCGCGCGGCCATCGAGCTGAACGTCACGCAGGCGGCGGTCAGCCACCAGGTGAAGAGCCTTGAGGAACAGATGGGCGTCGTTCTTTTCAAGCGCCTGCCGCGCGGTCTGATGATCACGGCGGAGGGGGAAAGCCTGCTGCCGGTGCTGCGCGACAGCTTCGACCGCATGGCGGATGCGGTGGAGCGCTTTCGCGGCGGGCATGTGCGGGAGATACTGACGGTGGGCGCGGTCGGCACCTTCGCCGTCGGCTGGCTGCTGCCGCGGCTTGCCGGTTTCCGCGAGCGCCATCCGTTTGTGGAGGTGCGACTTTCCACCAACAACAACCGCGTGGACCTTGCCGCCGAGGGACTCGATTTCGCGATCCGCTTCGGTGCGGGCGCGTGGCATGGGACGGATGCCGTCCGCCTTTTCGACGCGCCGCTTTCCGTGCTTGCGACGCCTTCGGTCGCCCACGATCTCAAGGAGCCGTCCGATCTGCTCGGCATGACGCTGCTGCGCTCCTACCGGCGCGACGAGTGGACGCGCTGGTTCGAGGCCGCCGGCCTGCCGCGCACGCCGCCGCCGCAGAACGCCATCGTCTTCGACACCTCGCTCGCGATGATGGAAGTGGTGCTCCAGGGTGGTGGCGTCGGCCTTGCGCCGCCGCTGATGTTCTCGCGGCTCCTGTCCGCCGGGGCGGTCGTCCAGCCGTTCCGCACGAGCGTTGCGCTCGGCAGCTATTGGCTGACCCGCCTGCAATCGCGCAGCCTCACCCCGGCCATGTCCGCCTTCGCCGCATGGCTGGCGCAAACGGCGGCGGCGGAGGGGCTGGCCTGATGCGGCTCAGGTGAGGTTGCGGCGGCGCTCCAGCTCGGCATCCGTCGGCGTCTCGAATTCGAAGGAGCCGGTGGCGACGTCGCCCGCGCGGGCATAACGGTTCATCACGATGCCGGTATCGCTGGTGCGCGAATCGATCAGCGTCAGGGCGCGCGGGAAGGCAGCGTCGCCGAAGAGTCGCTTGCCCCTGCCAAGGATGACCGGGAAGATGGAGACGTGCACCTCGTCGGCGAGGTCGTGCTCGAAGAGCGCCTTCAGGAACTCGGTGGAACCCTGCGTCAGGAGATCCGGCCCGTCCTCCTCTTTCAGCCTGCGCACGGCGGCGATGGTGTCCGGACCAAGCACATGGCTGTTCTGCCAGGTGGTCTTGAAGGCGGGATTGCGGGTGGCGACATATTTGCCGATGCGGTCGAAGAGCGGGCCGATCGGGTCGTCCTTCTCCACATAGGGCCAGTGGGCGGCGAAGATGTCGTAGGTCTTGCGGCCGAGCAGCAGATCGAAGGGTTTTGCGAACAGTTCGCCGATGAAGGCGCCCATCTTCTCATCGAAAAGCGGGGCGGCCCACCCGCCGAACCTGAAGCCGCCGATAGGGTCCTCGTCCGGCCCGCCCGGGGCCTGCATGACGCCGTCGAGGCTGGTGAATGCGCCGACAATGATCTTTCGCATGGGGTTTCTCCTGGCATGTGCGATTGACGGATATACCTAGAGACGAATGGCGGGACGGCGAGCCGACACGGGCGGCAAAAAAAATCAGCCCCAACGGGTGCGTACCGTCTCCGTCCGGCTGCGGCTGACCGGGACCTCGCTTCCGTCCTTGAGCACGACGGCGGGCCGGCCGTCCGCGCGCAGCAGCCGTTCGACATGCGCATCGGCGACGAAATGCGAGCGGTGCACCTGAAGGCCCGGCGTGCCGCCGATCTCCTCGATGGCATCGGAAAAGCGCAGCAGGATCAGTTCCCGCCCGCGCGTCGTCGTCACCTCGGTATAGTGGTCGGCGACGGTCATGTGCAGAATCGGCCCCCGGTTCTCCGGCCTGAGGCGACGCAGCAGCGGCGCCTCCATGCGCTCCTGCGGAATAGGCGTTGTCGAGAGCGCCTCGGCCTGCCTGCTGCTCATCGTGAGGTAGGTGAGGCCGCAGAAGAGGGCGGAGAGGAGGAGGCCCGTCGCGATGCTTTCGGTGATGCTGGAAAGCGTCGGTACGCCGCCGAAGGTTGCAAGGCTGATCGCCTCCGTCGCCAACCCGACGGGAATGCCGGCCACGACGGTTCCGATACCCATGCGGCCGGCAAGGCTCGGGATGCGGCCGCGCAACAGCGCGTTGACGAGGACGATGACGCTGACGGCGATGCCCCAGGCGGCGGCGTGCAGCATGAGCCAGAAGCCGAGGCGCGGGATGGCGGCCAGCCGTTCGGCGGTGCCGTAGGGGCCGGTCACCCAGAAGATCAGCACGACCGCGCCGAAGGTTGCCCAGAAGCGGGGCGCACGCAGGAAGGCCTGCATTTCACGAAGCGCGGATTGCAGCGAGGGGCGTTCCACGAAGTTTTCCGTCCGTTCGGGCCAAAGCGTTTGAGGCGGCCCGATCAATGGCGGAAGACGCGGTGGAATTCAACCGCACCGGACCCGCCATGACCCTCGAACCGCTTCTCGCCGCTTCCCTTGCCATCCGTTTCCATGTCGCAACGGTGCTTCCCGCCGCCGTGCTCGGCGCCTTTCTCCTTGCCTGTCCCAAGGGCACGCCGGCCCATCGGCTGCTCGGGAAAATCTGGCTCGGCCTGATGGTCGCCACAAGCGTCTCCACCTTCTTCATCCATGGAATCGGCACGTTCCATGGCTTCAGCGCGATCCATCTCCTGTCGCTTTATGTGATCTTCGGCAGCGTACCGGCGATCCGGTCGGCGCGTCGCGGCGATATCCGTGCGCACCGCGCTCAGGTCGCCGGCATGTATTTCGGCGGCATCGTCGTGGCGGGGCTGTTCACGCTGCTGCCGGGCCGTCTCATGCACGCGGCGCTCTTCGGCGGTTCGCCCGGCCTCGTTGGCGGCGTGGCCGGAGCGGCGGTCGGCGCTCTCATCGTGGCGGCGGGGGCGCTGGCGGTGCGGGAGGCGGGATGGATCGCCCGCCTGCGGCGGCGCTGACCGGTCGCTTTTCGTTTTGCAAGCGGCCCCCGCAAGCCCTATAAGTCGTTGCTGAGGAACGAATTCACGCGATGAGCGTTCGTCGGCAATTCAATGCGGGGAAATGCGCCATGGAATGGAAAGGTCGTCGCCAGTCGGACAATATCGAGGACCAGCGCGGAGCCGGGCCTTCGATGGGGGGCGGCAACCCGTTCGGCCGCGGCAGCGGCGGCGGTTTCCGCATCCCGATGGGCGGCGGGCGCCGCGCCGGCGGCGGAGGCATGAGCTTCGGCACGATCATCTTCCTCATCGCCCTCTACTTCATCTTCAAGGCGATGGGCATCGACCTCCTGCAGGTCATGGGCAGCGGCGGGCAGGGGAGCCTGCCGGGCTTCGAGCAGACGGAGAGCGCGAGCAGCCGCTCCTCGCCGCAGGAAGAGGAGACAAAGGCCTTCATGTCGACGGTTCTGGCCGAGACGGAAGACACCTGGAACGGCATCTTCCAGGCCGCCGGCGAGCGCTACGAGGAGCCGAAGATGGTGCTCTTCTCCGGCTCCGTGAAGTCGGCCTGCGGCTTTGCCTCGGCGGCGTCCGGCCCGTTCTATTGCCCGGGCGACCACAAGGTCTATCTCGACATGAGCTTCTTCGATGAGCTTGCCAACAAGTTCGACGCAGCCGGCGACTTCGCCCAGGCCTATGTCGTCGCGCACGAGGTCGGCCATCACGTGCAGAACCTCACCGGCGTGCTGCCGCGCTTCAATCAGCAGCGCCAGCGCATGAGCGAGGTCGAAGCCAACCAGATGTCGATCCGCGTCGAGCTTCAGGCCGACTGCTACGCCGGCATCTGGGGCAAGTACACCCAGCAGAAGGGGCTTCTTGAAAGCGGCGATCTCGAGGAGGCGCTGAACGCCGCCACCCAGATCGGCGACGACACGCTGCAGAAGCGCATGCAGGGCTATGTCGTGCCGGAAAGCTTCAATCACGGCACATCCGACCAGCGTCGCCGCTGGTTCAAGCGCGGCTTCGATACCGGCCGCGTCGATGCCTGCGACACGTTCAAGGGCGACGTCTGAAACCTCGTTTCACGCGCCACCGAATGAACCCTTCGGCCCGCCGGCCGAAGGGTTTTTTGCTTTTCATCAGGAAAATGTATCCAAGCCATCAAAATTTTTGCAATGTTCACGGATTGTTTCGGCGGAAAAAGTGAAATAGAACTCGCCGCCTGACATTTCCGCCCTCTTGCGGGCACCATTCATTTTCGAGGTCGAACCATCATGGATGCCACGTCCACCCGGCGGGGGCTGTTTCTCGTCTTCATGATCATGTTCCTCGACGTGATCGGCATCGCCATCATCATGCCGGTGCTGCCGGCCTATCTGCGCGAGCTGACGGGCGACGATATCAGCCAGGCGGCGATCGACGGCGGCTGGCTGCTGCTCGTCTATGCCGGCATGCAGTTCCTCTTCGCGCCCTTCGTCGGCAACCTGTCGGATCGTTTCGGCCGGCGGCCGGTGCTGCTTGCCTGTATCCTCACCTTCGCCATCGACAACCTGATCTGCGCCATGGCGACGAGCTACTGGATGCTGTTCGTCGGTCGCGTGCTGGCCGGCCTCAGCGGCGCAAGCTTCGGCACGGCGGCCGCCTATATCGCCGATGTATCGACGGATGAGACGCGGGCGAAGAATTTCGGCCTGATGGGCATCGCCTTCGGCACGGGCTTCGTCATAGGGCCGGTGATCGGCGGGATTCTCGGCGAGTTCGGCCCGCGCATTCCCTTCTACGGCGCGGCGGCGCTCGCCTTCCTGAATTTCCTCGGCGCCTGGATCCTGCTGCCCGAGAGCCTTCTGCCCGTGAACCGCCGCCGTTTCGAGCTTGCCCGCGCCAATCCGCTCGGTGCGCTCGCCCAGATGCGCCATTATCCCGGCGTGCTCTGGGTCGGCCTCGTGTTCTTCTGCTACGGGCTGGCGCATGCCGTCTATCCGTCCGTCTGGTCCTTCGTCTCCTCCTATCGTTATGGCTGGAGCGAGGGCGAGATCGGCCTGTCGCTCGGCATCTTCGGGATCGGCGGGGCCGTCGTCATGGGCTTCGTGCTGCCGCGCGTCGTGCCCAGGCTCGGCGAATACCGCACCGCGCTTCTCGGCCTCGTCTTCTCGGTGCTGGCGCTGTCGGGCTATGCCGCCGCATGGCAGGGCTGGATGGTCTATGTGGTGATCGTGCTGACGGCGCTGGAGGCGCTGGCCGATCCGCCGCTGCGCTCCATCGCCTCCGCCCGCGTACCAGCTTCCGCGCAGGGCGAGCTGCAGGGCGCGCTGACCAGCGTTTCCTCGATCACGACCATCATCGGCCCGCTGATCTTCACGCAGGTCTTCAGCCGTTTCACCGCGCCGTCCGCGCCGGTCTCCTTCGCCGGCGCGCCCTTCGCGGTCGCGGCGCTGATCCTGCTCGTCGGCTTCGTGATCTTCCTCGTCAAGCTGAAGGGAGCGGGCGTGGGCCCGAGCGGCGATATGGCGCCGAAAAGCGCCTGACGGGCCTTCACCGTGACATTTTAGCGAAATTTCCGGCCGGAACCGGCGGATAAGGCCCGATTTCGCGCATTTTGATGAAAGCATCAATGCTATTCGATTGATCGCGACCCGATCTTGTGATCGGAAGCGATGCGAAAGTGAGAAGTATCATGCACATGGCATCGCATCGCGAGGACAATCGCTGGGGCGCGCATTTCCGGGCGACCTTCGCGCTCGGCGTGCCGCTTATCGGCGCGCAGCTCGCCCAGCTCGGCATCCACACGACGGACGTGGTGATCCTCGGCCGCCTCGGTGCCGCGCATCTGGCGGCCATCGTGCTGGCCAGCTCCTTCTTCTTCACCCTCTTCATTCTTGGCTCGGGCTTCGCCAATGCCGTCATGCCCATGGTGGCGCAGGCTTATGGCCGCGGCGACACCGTGTCCGTGCGCCGCTCCGTGCGCATGGGCATGTGGGTGGTGCTGATCTATGCCGCGCTCGTCTCGCCGATCTTCTTCAATGCCGAGCGCATCCTGCTTTATGCCGGCCAGAAGCCGGATGTGGCGGCGCTTGCCGGTAGCTATCTCAAAATCGCGCAATGGGGCATGGGGCCGGCGCTGCTGTTCATGACCCTGCGCGGCCTCGTCAGCGCCCATGGCCGGGCCGGGATCGTGCTCTACATCACGATCATCGTGCTCACCGTCAACGCGGTCCTCGCCTATGCGCTGGTGCTCGGCCATTTCGGTCTTCCGGCCATGGGCATCGTCGGCGCGGCCATCGTCTCCTTCGGCGTCAATCTCCTGAGCTTCCTGCTCATCACCCTCTATATCCAGACGCGCGCCGACATGCGCCGCTACGAGCTTTTCGTGCGCTTCTGGAAGCCCGACTGGCCGGCCTTCCGCGAGGTGCTCCAGCTCGGCCTGCCGATCGGCCTTACCATGCTCGCCGAGGTCAGCCTCTTTTCCGGGGCCTCGCTGCTGATGGGCAATATCGGCACGCTGCAGCTCGCCGCCCATGGTATCGCGCTCCAGCTCGCCTCCATTGCCTTCATGATGCCGCTCGGCCTGGCGCAGGCCGGCACCGTGCGGGTCGGCGTGGCGCATGGGCGCGGCGACCGTCTCGGCATCGTGCGCGCCTCCTGGGCGGTGCTGATCGTCGCGGCCTGCATTTCGGTGACCGGCGGCATCCTCTTCGCCGCCATTCCCACGACGCTCGCCTCGATCTTCCTCGACAAGGCAGGCGCGGATTCGGCGGCCGTCCTGGCGATTGCCGGTCCCTTCGTGGTGGTCGCGGGCATCTTCCAGCTTGTCGATGGCATGCAGGCGATTGCCGCCGGCCTGCTGCGCGGCCTCAAGGATACGCGCATCCCGATGGTCATGGCGCTGATCTCCTATTGGCCCATCGGCTTCTTCTCCGCCTGGTTCCTTGCCTTCCCGGCCGGCTTCGGCGGCATCGGCGTGTGGTTCGGCTTCCTCGCCGGTCTCTCCGCCGCTTCCATCCTGCTCAACTGGCGGTTCTACCGCTTGGTGACGCGGCAAGCCGGGGCATGAATTTACCGGCAACGCCAAACGAAAAGGCCCCGGACACGTGTCCGGGGCCTTTTCGTTTGCATGGATAGATCGCTTATGCCCGTTCCGGAATGGCTGCCTCGCCCTTCTTCTCGCGCACCAGATTGATGAAGCGGCGGAAGAGGTAGTGGCTGTCCTGCGGGCCGGGGGAGGCTTCCGGGTGATGCTGCACGGAGAAGACCGGCTTGCCGACGAGGCGCAGGCCGCAATTCGTGCCGTCGAACAGCGAGACGTGGGTTTCCTCGACGCCGTCCGGCAGGGTGGAGGAGGCGACGGCGAAGCCGTGGTTCATCGAGACGATCTCGACCTTGCCGGTCGTGTGGTCCTTCACCGGATGGTTCGCGCCGTGGTGGCCCTGGTGCATCTTCTCGGTCGTCGCGCCGACGGCAAGGCCGAGCATCTGGTGGCCGAGGCAGATGCCGAAGATCGGGATGCCCGTCTCGATGAGCGCCTTGATGACCGGCACGGCATATTCGCCGGTCGCCGCCGGATCGCCCGGGCCGTTGGAGAGGAAGATGCCGTCCGGCTTCAGCGCCAGCACGTCCTCGGCGCTGGAGGTCGCCGGCATGACGGTGACCTTGCAGCCGAGGCCGGTGAAGAGGCGCAGGATGTTGCGCTTCACGCCGTAGTCGAGCGCGACGATGTGGTACTTCACGTCGCTGTCGGCGAGATCTTCATAGCCTTCGTTCCAGACCCAGGGCTTCTCGCTCCAGCGCGAGGACTGGCCGGAGGAGGCGACCTTGGCGAGGTCGAGGCCGACGAGGCCGCTCCAGGCCCTGGCTTCGGCCTTCAGCGTCTCGATGTCGAAGACGCCGTTCGGGTCGTGGGCGATGACCGCGTTCGGCGCGCCGTTCTCGCGGATCCAGGCGGTGAGCGCGCGCGTGTCGATGCCCGAGAGGCCGATGATGCCGCGGGCCTTCAGCCAGCCGTCGAGATGTTTTGCCGAGCGGTAGTTCGAGGGGTCGGTGATGTCGGCCTTGAAGATCGTGCCGACTGCGCCGTGGCGGGCGGCAGGTGTCAGGTCCTCGATGTCCTCGTCATTGGCGCCGATATTGCCGATATGCGGGAAGGTGAAGGTGACGATCTGGCCGAGATAGGACGGGTCGGTCAGGATTTCCTGGTAGCCCGTCAGCGCCGTGTTGAAGCAGACTTCCGCCGTCACCTTGCCGGTGGCGCCGATGCCCTTGCCTTCGATGACCGTGCCGTCGGCAAGAACGAGCAGGGCGGTCGGCTTTTCAGTGGTCCATGCGGGGGTCGAGGTCATAGTCATCCCGTTTCCGGTGCCGGGCGCCGGCTTGAAAGCCGAGGGGCCGGGCACCATTTAAGGTCGCAGGCAAAGGCGCGCGGAAACCCGCGTTGGTTCGCCCTGATTGCCAATTTTCGTGCAGGTGCCGGAAAATAGACAAAGCAGGGGGCGGGGTCAACCGTTGCCTGTGGATTGCGCGGAATTATAAAGCGTTTGGAATCAAATGCTTGCGTAATCCGTTTGCCGGCGGACCCTCCGCCGGTCTATGAGCATGCACAATCGAACGACGATGGAGGCCAGGCTGCGCATCCCGCACAGGCCGGCCTCCCATGGAGAAAATGATGCGCGATACCATCGCAAACGCCTTGAAGGATGCACTCAAGGCAAGAGACGCCTGCCGTGTTTCCACGTTGCGCCTGATCCAGGCCACGCTGAAGGACCGCGACATCGCCAACCGCGGCGCCGGCAAGGGACCGGTGGAAAATGACGAGCTGCTGCAGATCCTCGCGAAGATGATCAAGCAGCGCGAGGAATCCGCGAAAATCTTCGCCGAGAACGGCCGCCCGGAACTCGCCGCCCAGGAACGCGAGGAAATCACGGTCATCCAGAGCTTCATGCCGGAGCAGCTTTCCGACGAGAAGGTCAGGGAGCTGATTTCCGGCGTGATCGCCGAGATCGGCGCACAGGGCCTGCGCGACATGGGCAAGGTCATGGCCGTGCTCAAGGAACGCCACCCCGGCCAGATGGACTTCGCCAAGGCCTCCGGCGTGGTGAAGGACCTGCTGAAGTAAGCCGCCGCAAGGCGCACGAATGAAAGGGCGGCCTCGGCCGCCCTTTGCGTTTCCACCTGTGAATTGCTGTGCGCAGGCGACTAGCGCTGGCGGCGGGCCGCCCGCATGGTTATATGGACCCCGATCCGAGGTATCCATGCGCTTTTCCAACGCCTTCCTAGACGAGATTCGCGACCGCGTCTCCATTTCGGACGTGATCGGCCGACGCGTGACCTGGGATCGCAAGAAGACCAATGTCTCGCGCGGCGATTACTGGGCCTGCTGCCCGTTCCACGGCGAAAAATCGCCGTCCTTCCACTGCGAGGACCGCAAGGGGCGCTACCATTGCTTCGGCTGCGGCGTTTCAGGCGATCATTTCCGTTTCCTCACCGACCTGGAAGGCCTGTCCTTCCCGGAGGCCGTGCAGCAGATCGCCGACCTTGCGGGCGTCGCCATGCCCCAGCCGGACCGCGAGGCCGAGCAGCGCGAGAAGGAGCGCATGGGCCTCGTCGAGGTCATGGAGATGGCGACCCGTTTCTTCGAGGACCAGCTTCAGACGCCGGCTGGCGCGAAGGCGCGCGCCTATCTGCGCGACCGCGGCCTGACCGGACGCACCATCGAAACCTTCCGCCTCGGCTATGCGCCGGAGAGCCGCAACGCGCTGAAGGAATTCCTCGCCGGAAAGGGCGTGCCGAAGGAGGCGATCGAGGCCTGTGGCCTCGTCGTGCACGGGCCGGACATCCCCGTTTCCTACGACCGCTTCCGCGACCGCATCATGTTCCCCATCCTCTCTGTGAGGGAAAAGGTCATCGCCTTCGGCGGCCGCGCCATGTCGCCCGATGCACCGGCAAAATACCTCAATTCCAACGAGACCGAGCTGTTTCACAAGGGCAGCGTGCTTTACAACCATGCCCGCGCCCGCAAGGCGGCGCAGGGGGCGGGCCGCGCCGGGCAGGACGACAGGACGGGCGGCACGGTCATCGCCGTCGAAGGCTATATGGACGTGATTGCGCTCTACCAGGCCGGCATCGAGAATGCCGTCGCCCCGCTCGGCACGGCGCTGACCGAAAACCAGCTTGAACTCCTCTGGAAGATGACGCCGGAGCCGGTGTTGTGCTTCGACGGCGACGGGGCGGGCATTCGCGCGGCGAACCGCGCCGCCGATCTGGCGCTGCCCTTCATCAAGCCGCAGCGGACCGTGCGTTTCGCCCTGCTGCCGGACGGCAAGGACCCCGACGACCTGGTGCGCCATGAGGGCCGGACACCCTTCGACAAGGTCATGGCCGGCGCGCAGCCTCTCGCAGAGATGATCTGGAACCGCGAGGTGCAGGGCGCGAATTTCGACACGCCCGAAAGCCGCGCCGCCCTTGAGGCGCGTTTGCGCCAGATCACGGCGGTGATCGCCGACGAGGATGTGCGCCGCCACTATCAGCAGGCCATGCGCGAAAGGCTGAACGCCTTCTTCCGCCCGCCGCAGCGGCAGGGCGGCGGCGGTTTTTCCGGCAACCGGCAGCCGGGCAGGGGTGGCGGGCGCGGCCCGCAGGCCAATGCGGTCCCGTCCGGCATTTCCGACCGGCTCGCCCGCTCGGCGCTGGTGCGCGGCGCGCAGGACCTGCCGGCGCTGCGCGAAAGCGTGCTGGCGCTTACCGTGGTCAATCATCCCGGCCTCCTCTTCAGCGACTATGACGAGATCGCGATCATCGAATACGAGAATCGCGACCTGCAGCGCCTCTGGTCCTTACTCCTCGGCGTAGCGGGGGCCATCGGCGCGCGGCTCGACCGCGAGCGGCTGGTCGAGGAGCTGGAAGCGGCCGGCTTCGACACGCTGCTGCGCGGCCTCGACCAGCAGATCCGCAATTCGCGCCTCTGGACCGCGACAGCGGAGGCCGCGCCCGAGGATGCCCGCGAGGGCTATCTCCAGGCGCTCGCGCTCCACAAGCGCACCCGCGCGCTCCTCTGGCAGCGTCGCGAACTCGAGCGTGAACTCGCCGTGGCCACGGAAGAGGGCGACAGCGAGCGCGTGCCGCAGATCCTGCGCGCCCTGCAGGAGGTCCAGCTGGAAACCGTCCGCATGGAGAACCAGGAGGCCATCATCGAGGGCTTCGGCGTGCTCTCCGGCCGGGTGAAGGGACCGGCAGGGAAGTAATCCGCCGCTGCCGCCTCCAAGGGCCTTCGCACACAAGACTGCTACGTGCTGGAAAGACCTCAGCTGTCGTAGACGATGGCGAGCTTGTTGCCCGAGGGATCGCGCACATAGGCGGAGTACCAGTTCGGGCCGTAATGCGCGCGCGGACCCGGCGGGCCTTCATCCGTCCCGCCATGGGCGAGGGCGGCAGCATGAAAAGCCTGCACTTCGTCATGCGAGGTGGCCGCAAAGCCGATCATCGTACCGTTTCCGGGGCTGGCCGGCGCGCCGTCGAAGGGCGTGCAAAGCCAGAGCTTGAAGCCGCCTTCGCCGCCGCCCTTGGTGTAGCTGCGCCATCCCGGAAATTCGGAATGCATAGCCCAGCCGATGGTCGAGAGCACGGCATCGTAGAATGTGGCTGTCGCGGCGGTGTCTGACGCGCCGAGTGTTGCATAGGCGTCCATTTTTCTCTCCCTCTCAATTTTCTTGCAACTTACCCTTGAATTTAGAACAAATCAAGAACATTGTGTGCGAAGGCGAAAGTCGCCGGTCGGGTGGTTGCCGACATTGTCACGCTTGGCCAGAATGGGGGGAGAAAGTGCAGGTCATGAATCACGTCAGTTCCCCCAGTCCATTGTCGGCCCTGTTCGCGGCGCCCATTGCCGATCCGCTCGACGTGCTCAAGCGCGTCTATGGTTACGATGCCTTCCGCGGCAAGCAGCAGGCGGTGGTGGAGCATGTGACGGCGGGGGGCGATGCCGTGGTGCTCTTCCCGACGGGGGCGGGCAAGTCGCTGTGCTTCCAGATCCCGGCCGTTTGCCGTGAGGGTGTCGGCATCGTCATCTCGCCGCTGATCGCGCTGATGCGCGACCAGGTGGAGGCGCTGAAGCAGCTCGGCGTCAGGGCGGCGGCGCTCAATTCCTCGCTGTCGCGCGAGGAATTCTTTGCGGTGCGCGACGCCATGCGCAGCGGCGATCTCGATTTTCTCTATGTCACGCCCGAGCGTATCGTTACCGATGGCTTCGCCGAACTGGTGGCGGATGCGCGCATCGCGCTGTTCGCCATCGATGAGGCGCATTGCGTCTCGCAATGGGGGCATGATTTTCGGCCGGAATATCGCACGCTCGGCCTGCTCGGCGAGCGTTATCCCGGCGTGCCGCGCATGGCGCTGACGGCGACGGCCGATCCGCATACGCGCGATGACATCATCGAGCGCCTGGGATTGGAAGAGGCCGAGGTCTTCACCACCAGTTTCGACCGGCCGAACATCTCCTACGAGATCGCCGAGCGCGACCAGCCTCGCCAGCAGCTCCTGCGTTTCCTGTCGCGCCATCAGGGCGAGAGCGGCATCGTCTATTGCCTCTCGCGCGCCAAGGTGGAGGACACGGCCGAGTGGCTGAACACGCAGGGCATCCGCGCGCTGCCCTACCATGCCGGATTCGACCGGGCGGTGCGCGACGCAAACCAGGATGCCTTCCTGAAGGAAGAGAACCTCTGCCTCGTTGCCACCGTCGCCTTCGGCATGGGCATCGACAAGCCGGATGTGCGCTATGTCGCCCATCTCGACCTGCCGGGTTCCGTGGAGGCTTACTATCAGGAGACCGGGCGCGCCGGGCGCGACGGGCTGCCCTCGGATGTCTGGATGGCCTATGGCATGGCCGATGTCGTGCAGCGCCGCAGGATGATCGACGAGGGCGGGGCGGCGGATGAGATCAAGCGCATCGAGCGCGCCAAGCTGACGGCGCTGCTCGCTATCTGCGAGACGGCCGGCTGCCGGCGAAAGGCGATCCTCGCGCATTTCGGCGAGACGCATGCCGGCGGCTGCGGCAATTGCGATACCTGCCGCAACCCGGTCGAGACCTGGGACGGCACGGAAGCCGCCATCAAGGCGCTTGCCGCCGTCTATCGCACCGGCGAGCGCTTTGGCGCGGGGCATGTCATCGATGTGCTGATGGGCACCGTCAACGAGAAGACGGAGCGTTTCGGCCATACGGAAATGCCGGTCTTCGGCGCGGGCAAGGATATCGCGCCGCGCATCTGGCAGTCGATCTTCCGGCAGCTGCTGGCGATGGGCCTTATCAGTGTCGACCATTCCGCCTACGGCGCGCTGAAGCTGGAGTCGGAGGCGCGGGCTGTCTTCCGCCATGAGCGGGAGGTGCTGTTCCGCAAGGACCGGCCGCAGACGGGGCGCAAGGCGAAGGCCGGGGGCTCGCCCGCCGCCCGGGAGCGCGACAGCCTTTCCGGCTCCGATCGCGAACTCTTCGAGCTGCTGCGCGCCGAGCGCCTTTCCATTGCCAAGGATCTCGACGTGCCGCCCTATGTTGTCTTCCCGGATACGACGCTGATCGCGCTTGCGAAGGAACGGCCGCGCGATCTCGAGGAGCTTCTGGATATTCCCGGCATCGGCGTTTCGAAGCGCGACCGTTTCGGCGAGGCCTTCCTGGCGGTGATCGACGACTTCACGGATTAGCGGCGGCGCAAGTTTGCGTCACATGCGCACGGTCATCCCGCCATCCACCACCAGCACATGGCCGTTGACGAAGGAGGCGGCGTCGCTGGCGAGGAAGAGGGCGGCGCCGGCGATCTCGTCGGGGCGCGCCCAGCGCTGCGCGGGGATGCGCTGGCGCACGAAGGGCATCAGGTCGTCGTTGGCGGCCATGGCGGCATTGGTCTCCGTCGCGAACCAGCCGGGGGCGATGGCGTTGCTGGTGATGCCGTGCGGGCCGTATTCGACGGCCATGCTGCGCATCAGGCCGGTGAGGCCCTGCTTGGCGGCCGGGTAGATGCCGTCGTTCGGCATGGCGACATGGCCGCCGATGGAGGTGACGGAGATCAGGCGACCGTGGTCGTTGCGCTTCATCAGGGCGGCAGCGTCGCGCGAAAGGCTGGCGGCGGCGGCAAGGTCGGTCAGGATCAGCTCGTCGATCGCTTCGTCGTCGAGGTCGGCGAGCGGGCGGCGGTCGCGGGTGCCGACATTGTTGACCAGTACGTCGAGCCGTCCGTGCAAGCGCTCGATATCGGCCAGCACGGCGCGCTGGGCGGGGCGGTCGGCGATGTCGAAGGCGGTTGCGGAGGCGCTGCCACCGGCTGCGGCGATCTTCGCCACGGCCTCGTCGAGCGTCGCGGGCGTACGGCCCGTCACCACCACATGTGCGCCGGCCTCCGCAAGCGCCTTGGCGATCTCGAAGCCGAGGCCGCGCGCGGCGCCGGTGACGAGGGCAACGCGGCCCTTCTGGGAGAACCTGTCCAAAATCGTCATCGCAGCTTCCTTTCGTGGCGCCAACGGATAGGGGGTGGGCGGCTCGTGTCAACCCCGAGGAAATTGCAAGGGGACTTTAAGGGGCGCCTTGCTCGCTTCGTCCTGCTGGAAGGGAACGCACGACGGTTCGGACGCCGCGCCGGCAGTTGCCGTAACCAGGCGGACGGGTTTGCCCTTTGCCGAAAACGGGTTATGTCCCGGCTGAAAGGATTTTCCGATGGCCCAGAACATTTACGACCAGCCCGCCTTCTTCGAGGGCTACAGCAGCCTTCCCCGCTCGGTTCACGGGCTTGCCGGGGCGGCGGAATGGGAATCGGTGTGCGCGCTGCTGCCCGATCTGACGGGACGCCGCGTCGTCGATCTCGGCTGCGGCTTCGGCTGGTTCGCGCGCCATGCGGCGGCGGAAGGGGCGGTGAGCGTGCTCGGTCTCGATCTTTCGGAAAACATGATCGCGCGGGCGAAGGCCGAGACACAGTCGCCGGCCGTACGCTACGAGATCGCCGATCTCGACCGGCTCGAACTGCCGGAAGGCGCTTTCGATTTCGCCTATTCCTCGCTCGCCTTCCATTATATCGCGGATTTCGATCGGCTGGTGCGCAGTGTGCATGCGGCGCTGGCGCCCGACTCGTCCTTCGTCTTCACCATCGAGCACCCGCTGTACATGGCGCCCTCGCAGCCCGACTGGGCGGAGGTGGGCGGCAGGACGGTCTGGCCGGTGGACGGCTATCTCGTCGAAGGCCCACGCACGACGGACTGGCTCGCCAAGGGGGTCGTCAAGTACCACCGCACGCTCGGCACGACGCTGAACACGCTGGTTTCGGCCGGCTTCGTCATCCGCCATGTCGAGGAATGGAAGCCGAGTACCGAACAGCTTGCCGAGCATCCCGAATGGCAGGTGGAACTGAACCGGCCGATGTTCCTGCTGATTGCCTGCGAGCGGCCCTGAAAACGGATCGGTGGCCCTTTACGCGGGCCGCCGCTGCGCTAGAACTATGTTCTGGAGCCATATTCGCCGGCGCTACGATAACAAGACAAGCCGGCGTCAATCGGAGGGGAGCCGAGTATGTCGCGACCGACCTTGCCGCTGAACGGAGCCTGCCGTTGCGGGCGGGTGAAAATCCGCATCAGCGCACCGCCGCTCCTGACCATGGCCTGCCATTGCACCGGCTGCCAGCGCATGTCCGGCAGTGCCTATTCGCTGAGCGCGGCGATCCCGTCCGAAGGGTTTGCCGTCACGGAAGGTGAGCCGGTCGTTGCCGGGGCCAGCCCCGAGGCAGGGCATCACTTCTGCCCGCATTGCATGACCTGGATGTTCACGCGGCCGGCGGGCATGGATTTCTTCGTCAATGTCCGGCCGACCATGCTTGAAAACACAAGCTGGATCAGCCCCTTCATCGAGACCTATACGAGCGAGAGGCTTGCCTGGGCCACGACGCCCGCCGTGCACAGCTATGAGAAATTCCCGCCGATGGAAGACTACGAGGGGCTTGTCGCCGCCTATGCGGCGAGCGTTGCCTGAGCCGTCGCCGCTTCGAACCGATTTCCTTCCAGCCCATGAGTGCGTGCCCATGACCTCCGCTTTCCTCGCCCATCTTCGAACCGAAATCGACGGCCTGAAATCCGCCGGCCTCTACAAGGCCGAGCGCGTCATCACCTCCAAGCAGGCCGGCGAGATCGCCGTCGCCTCCGGCGAGCGCGTGCTGAATTTCTGCGCTAACAACTATCTCGGCCTTGCCGACAATGAAGAGCTGGCCGAGGCCGGTAAAAAGGCCCTCGACCGCTACGGCTACGGCATGGCCTCCGTGCGTTTCATCTGCGGCACGCAGGAGGAGCACAAGCAGCTCGAGGCGCGCATCTCGTCCTTCCTCGGGCTGGAAGACACGATCCTCTATTCCTCCTGCTTCGATGCCAATGGCGGTCTCTTCGAGACGCTGCTTTCCGAGGAAGACGCCATCATCTCCGATGCGCTGAACCACGCCTCGATCATCGATGGCGTGCGGCTCTCCAAGGCCAAGCGCTTCCGCTATGCCAACAACGACATGGCGGCTCTGGAGGAGGAACTGAAGAAGGCCGAGGGCAGCCGCTTCAAGATGATCGCGACGGACGGCGTCTTCTCGATGGACGGCATCATCGCCAATCTGCAGGGCGTCTGCGACCTTGCGGAAAAATACGGCGCGATGGTCATGGTGGACGACAGCCATGCGGTCGGTTTCGTCGGAAAACACGGCCGGGGCTCGGCGGAACATTGCGGGGTCGAAGGCCGGGTCGATATCATCACCGGCACGCTCGGCAAGGCGCTCGGCGGCGCCTCGGGCGGCTATACGTCGGGCAAGCGGGAAGTGGTCGAATGGCTGCGCCAGCGCTCGCGGCCCTATCTCTTTTCCAATACGCTCGCCCCGGTCATCGCGGCCGCCTCGCTGAAGGTCTTCGATCTCATCGACAATGGCGACGCGCTCCGCAAGCGGCTTTATGCCAATGCCGATCTCTTCCGCGCCGAGATGACGAAGCTCGGCTTCACGCTTGCGGGCGAGGGGCATCCGATCATTCCCGTCATGCTCGGCGACGCGAGCCTTGCACAGGACATGGCGAGCCGCATGCTGGCGAAGGGCGTCTATGTCATCGGCTTTTCCTTCCCCGTCGTGCCGCGCGGCCAGGCGCGTATCCGCACTCAGATGTCGGCCGCCCATGGCGAGGCGGATGTTCGCAGGGCGATCGATGTCTTCGCCGAAGTCGGGCGCGAACTGGGCGTCATTTGAGAGTCTTCTGAATCCCTTGTGGAGTTTTCGTCATGTCGAACATGATGCGTGCGCTGGTTAAAGCAAAACCTGAAGTCGGCCTCTGGATGGAGACCGTGCCGGTGCCGGAGGTCGGCCCGAACGACGTGCTGATCCGGGTGAAGAAGTCCGCCATCTGCGGCACGGACGTGCACATCTGGAACTGGGACCAGTGGGCGCAGAAGACCATTCCTGTGCCCATGGTCGTCGGCCATGAATTCGTCGGCGAGATCGCCGAAGTCGGCTCGGCCGTCACCAAGTACCATGTCGGGGAAAGGGTCTCGGGCGAGGGACACATCGTCTGCGGCAAGTGCCGCAACTGCCGCGCTGGGCGCGGGCACCTCTGCCACTATACCAAGGGCGTCGGTGTCAATCGTCCCGGCTCCTTCGGCGAGTTCGTCTGCATTCCCGAGCATAATGTCGTGCCGATCCCGGATGACGTGCCGGACGAGGTGGCGGCGATCTTCGATCCTTTCGGCAATGCCGTGCACACGGCGCTTTCCTTCGACCTCGTTGGCGAGGACGTGCTCGTTACCGGTGCAGGGCCGATCGGCATCATGGGGGCGATGGTGGCGAAGCGTTCCGGCGCCCGCAAGGTCGTCATCACGGATATCAATCCGGTGCGCCTCGACCTCGCCCGCAAGGTCGGCATCGACCATGTGGTCGACGCCTCGAAGGAGGACCTTGCCGAGGTGATGGGCAAGATCGGCATGACGGAGGGTTTCGACGTCGGCCTCGAAATGTCGGGCGCGCCGCCGGCCTTCCGCTCGATGATCGACACGATGAACAACGGCGGCAAGATTGCCATCCTCGGCATCGCGCCGGATGGATTCGGCATCGACTGGAACAAGGTGATCTTCAAGATGCTCACGCTGAAGGGCATCTACGGGCGCGAGATGTTCGAGACCTGGTACAAGATGATCGCCTTCGTGCAGGGCGGGCTCGACCTTTCGCCGATCATCACCCACCGCATCGGGATCGACGACTTCCGGGAGGGCTTCGAGGCGATGCGCTCGGGCAATTCCGGCAAGGTCGTCATGGATTGGCACTGAGCCATATCGGACAAGCGTGCGCAGCGGTTTGCGACAGCGACATGCGCCAAGGGACAGGAGGAGTTGAACGATGAAATATGAAGGAAGCTGCCATTGCGGCAATGTCGCCTTCGAGGTGGAGGGTGAGTTCGACAGCGGTCTCGACTGCAACTGTTCCATGTGCCGCCGGCGCGGCGGCCTGCTCGCCTTCGTGCCGCGCGAGAACCTCGTGCTGACGACGCCGGAGGAGAATGTGGCGACCTACACCTTCAACCGCCACGTCATAAAACATCATTTCTGCGCCAATTGCGGCATCGCGCCCTATGGCGAGGGAAGTGATCCGAAGGGGAACAGGATGGCCGCGGTGAACCTGCGCTGCATCCCCGCGATCGATCTCGAAACCTTGACGATCAACAAGGTGGACGGGCGCTCGTTCTGAGATCGGCGATTCGGGGAGGGCGGGCCGGAAGCGGCTCTTGTCTTTCCGGCAATTGCGCCTACATGAGGCTCAATCGCCCGGATCCGCTGACTCGTTCGTCCGCGAACCCGAATCGGAACCTTTTCCGGCTTTTTTACCGGAAAAGCTTGACGTAACCGAAAATTCTGGGAATCACCATTGTTGGCTGAGAAGGAATGGGTACGGCGGATCGGGAAGTCATGTCAATTATGTTGCTCAGGCAACATTCCCACGATCCCGCGAGCCGGGATGTGGTTAATCGGGATTTAATTGTCAATCCGTTAGGTCAGGGACGCTGATTCGCGTTTGCGCATGCCGAAGGGCGATCGGCTGCGGAACCCTTACCGCTTGGAAACTGATGCTCAGGAAAGCGACGAAATAAATGGCGACAAAGGTCAAAGAGAACGAGGAAGTCGAAAACGAACGCGAAGGCGCATCCGACGGCCCTCTTCTCGATCTTTCCGATGATGCCGTCAAGAAGATGATCAAGGCCGCCAAGAAGCGCGGCTATGTCACGATGGATGAGCTGAATTCCGTCCTGCCTTCCGAGGAAGTCACCTCGGAGCAGATCGAGGATACGATGGCCATGCTTTCGGACATGGGCATCAACGTCATCGAAGACGAGGACGCCGAAGAGGCGGCCCAGACCGACGACGAAGGCGGCGACGACGACAACGAGAGCGAAGGCGGGGAGCTTGCCGCTTCCGGCGGCACCGCGCTTGCGACCGCCAAGAAGAAGGAGCCGACGGATCGTACGGACGACCCGGTGCGCATGTATCTGCGCGAGATGGGCTCCGTCGAACTCCTGTCGCGCGAAGGCGAAATCGCCATCGCGAAGCGCATCGAAGCCGGCCGCGAGACGATGATCGCCGGCCTCTGTGAGAGCCCGCTGACGTTCCAGGCCATCATCATCTGGCGGGATGAGCTCAACGAAGGCCAGACGCTGCTGCGCGAGATCATCGATCTCGAGACGACCTATTCCGGTCCCGAGGCGAAGGCTGCCCCGCAGTTCCAGAGCCCGGAAAAGATCGAGGCCGACCGCAAGGCGGCTGAAGAGAAGGAAAAGAACCGCAAGCCGCGGGCCGCGAACGACGACGACATCACCAATGTCGGCGGCGAAGGCCTGCCGCCGGAGGAAGAGGAAGAGGACGACGACGAGTCGAACCTTTCGCTCGCCGCCATGGAAGCGGAACTGCGCCCGCAGGTCATGGAGACGCTCGACACGATCGCCGAGACCTACAAGAAGCTGCGCAAGCTGCAGGACCAGCAGGTGGAAGCCCGCCTGCAGGCGACCGGTACGCTCTCGCCCGCCCAGGAGCGCCGCTACAAGGAGCTCAAGGACGAGCTGATCACGGCCGTCAAGTCGCTGTCGCTCAACCAGAACCGCGTCGACAGCCTCGTCGAGC
Source organism: Shinella zoogloeoides (assembly GCF_022682305.1). Lineage (NCBI taxonomy): Bacteria > Pseudomonadati > Pseudomonadota > Alphaproteobacteria > Hyphomicrobiales > Rhizobiaceae > Shinella > Shinella zoogloeoides. The sequence goes on along the minus strand of NZ_CP093528.1, from coordinate 2,479,267 downwards.
AGCTCTACGACATCTCCAAGCGCCTGATGCAGAACGAGGGTCGCCTGCTGCGCCTTGCCGAAAGCTACGGCGTCAAGCGTGACTCGTTCCTCGAACAGTATTCCGGCGCGGAGCTCGATCCGAACTGGATGAAGTCGATCGCCAATCTGGCCGCCCGCGGCTGGAAGGAGTTCGCCAAGAACGAGAACACGACGATCCGCGACATCCGTCAGGAGATCCAGAACCTCGCCACGGAAACCGGCATTTCCATCGCCGAATTCCGCCGCATCGTCTCGATGGTGCAGAAGGGCGAGCGCGAGGCGCGCATCGCCAAGAAGGAGATGGTGGAAGCCAACCTCCGTCTCGTGATCTCGATCGCCAAGAAGTACACGAACCGTGGCCTTCAGTTCCTCGATCTCATCCAGGAAGGCAATATCGGCCTCATGAAGGCGGTCGACAAGTTCGAGTATCGCCGCGGCTACAAGTTCTCCACCTACGCGACGTGGTGGATCCGGCAGGCGATCACCCGTTCGATCGCCGACCAGGCCCGCACGATCCGTATTCCGGTGCACATGATCGAGACGATCAACAAGATCGTCCGTACCTCGCGCCAGATGCTGCACGAGATCGGTCGCGAGCCGACGCCGGAAGAACTGGCCGAAAAGCTCGCCATGCCGCTCGAGAAGGTCCGCAAGGTCTTGAAGATCGCCAAGGAGCCGATCTCGCTGGAAACGCCGGTCGGTGACGAAGAGGATTCGCATCTCGGTGATTTCATCGAAGACAAGAATGCGCTTCTGCCGATCGACGCCGCCATCCAGGCGAACCTGCGCGAGACGACGACCCGCGTGCTGGCCTCGCTGACGCCGCGCGAAGAGCGCGTCCTGCGCATGCGCTTCGGTATCGGCATGAACACGGACCACACGCTGGAAGAAGTCGGCCAGCAGTTCTCGGTCACCCGCGAACGTATCCGCCAGATCGAGGCGAAGGCGCTGCGCAAACTCAAGCATCCGAGCCGCAGCCGCAAGCTGCGCTCGTTCCTCGACAGCTGAGGCGGCGAACAAACCGAAAAGCCCCGCGAACCGGAAGGTCGCGGGGCTTTTTGTTTGTGGGGGCTATCGGCCCCGACTACTTTACCAGCCGCCGCAGTTCTTCAACTGTTGGGAATACTTCACCGCGATGATCGCCGCCCGCTTGCCGCCGGCCTTTGCCGTCGAACTCCAGTTGCCGCGCTCGTAGCCGGTATGGCCGTGGTAATAGGCGATGTAGAGCCGGTAGGTGTCGTTGAGGGCGATGCCGTTCTTGCGGTTGCTCTCGCTGTGATACCAGCCGATGAAGCGGATGGCGTCGCCGAAGTCCGTGCGCTTGGCCGTCCAGCGGCCGGTCTCGCGCTTGTAGCGCGCCCAGGTGCCGTCGAGCGCCTGCGAGTAGCCGAGCGCCGTCGACTGGCGCTTCCAGGGAATGAAGCCGAAGAGCTTGGTGCGCGGCGGGCGGGCATTGTGCCGGAAACCGGACTCCGCATAGATTGTCGCCATCAGCACGGGGACGGGAACGCCGTATTCGCGCTCCACGCCATAGGCGGCCTGCCGCCAGTTGTCGAAGTAGCCGTCGCGCTGCTCGAAGATGGCGCAGGCGTTCTGCGTCTGTCGAGGGACGGACGCGCAGCCGGCAAGCAGCAGGAGGACGACGATCAATACGCAACGCATCGCTGATCCTCAAGATTTCCGGATATTGATAAATCGTAAATCTTAACGATTGGTTTTGATTCAATTGCGATTTGCCGCTCCCATTCATGGCGGTGATCCGCCGATCAAGGATGCAAATGCATTCTTTTGTTGCGCTTTTTGCCCTGCCGGCCTAATCAATCCGCAGCACGCCGGCCTTTCGCGCACGATTGTTCCGGACCGTGAAAGTACCCCGCCATGCCAAAGCAGACGGCCAGCGCCGTCCGGACGCATGACGGTTTGCGACCGGGCCTTTCCAAGGCCCCAGTTCAGGAGATACACCATGAAGAAGCAGATTTTCGCCGGAGCCTTGCTTGCGGCTTCCGTCGCCTTTGCGCCGCTGGCCCATGCCGATATCGTCGTTGGCCTCATCGCGCCGCTTACCGGCCCGGTCGCCGCCTATGGCGACCAGGTGAAGAACGGCGCCCAGGCGGCTGTCGACCAGATCAACAAGACGGGCGGCATCCTCGGCGAGAAGGTCGTTCTGAAGCTGACCGACGATGCGGGTGAGCCGAAGCAGGGCGTTTCCGCCGCCAACCAGATCGTCGGCGAGGGCATCCGCTTCGTCGTCGGCCCGGTCACCTCGGGCGTCGCCATCCCGGCTTCCGACGTGCTGGCCGAGAACGGCATCCTGATGGTCACCCCGACGGCGACCGCGCCGGACCTCACCGCCCGCGGCCTCACCAACGTGCTGCGCACCTGCGGTCGTGACGACCAGCAGGCCGACGTCGCCGCCGCCTACGTGCTGGCGAACCTGAAGGACAAGAAGGTCGCCATCGTCCACGACAAGGGCGCCTACGGCAAGGGTCTGGCTGACGCCTTCAAGGCGGCGCTCAACAAGGGCGGCGTCACCGAGGCGCTCTACGATTCGATCACCCCGGGCGACAAGGACTTCAGCGCGCTGATCACCCGCCTCAAGTCCGATGGCGTCGAGGTCATCTACTTCGGCGGCTACCATCCGGAAGGCGGCCTGCTGGCCCGTCAGCTCAAGGACCTCTCGGTCAACGCCACGATCATCGGCGGCGAGGGCCTGTCCAACAGCGAATTCTGGGCGATCGGCAACGAAGCTGCCGCTGGCACGCTCTTCACCAATGCGTCGGACGCGCTGAAAAGCCCGGACTCGCAGGCGGCCGTCGCTGTCCTGAAGGAAAAGGGCGTTCCGCCGGAAGCCTTCACGCTCAACGCCTATGCTGCCGTCGAGGTTCTGAAGGCCGGCATCGAGAAGGCCGGCAGCGCCGATGACGCCGCCGCCGTCGCAGCGGCCCTGAAGACCGGCGAAGCCATCCCGACCGCTATCGGCAAGCTGACCTATGGCGAAAGCGGCGACCTCACCTCGCAGAGCTTCTCGCTCTTCAAGTGGGAAGACGGCAAGATCGTCGCCGCCGAATAAGGCGCACCGATCCGAAAATGCGAACGCCGGGGTTTTGCCCCGGCGTTTTTGTTTGCGTGGTGAAGGCGCGGCCGCTTACCGGTCCGCGCGGTACTTTTCCTTCAGCCGGGCGATATCCGCTTCGCTCCAGTCCGTTACGTTCGTCACCGCGATCCACGGCTCGACATAGTGCTCGCCGGCATAGACATGCCCCAGCCCCATGGGCGTGGTGGTCGCCATGGCGAGGTCGAGCGTGAGCTGCAGGAAGGTGACGACGGGATACCACTGGAAGTCCGGCGAGACATCCGGCCCGCGCGGCGTCTTCATCCAGTCGGGCTGGCGGTAGAAGGAATGTGCGTCGTAGAAGGTGATCGGGTCGCTGGCATATTGCAGGTAGACGATGCGCATCGGTCCCCAATGGTCGCCGGCTTCCGGCAGGGCGTTGCGCTGGCTGGTGAAGCGCACGTAGGAACCGTCGCGGAAGCGCGGCAGCCAGGCGGGCGAATCGGGATTGCGGCCCGCGGTCATCTGGCGCCAGATGCGGCTGGGGAAGGGCGGGCCGGACCAGAGCGCGCCCTGATAGGGATCGCCGATGACCTCGAAGAGTTCTGCCGCCTGCTCGGAGGAAAGCGCGCCGAGGCTGAGGCCGTAGAGATAGAGCTTCGGGCGGTGATCCCTCGGCAGGCGCGTCCAGTGGCCGTAGACGGCGCGGAAGAGCGCACGCGAGGCCTCCGCGCCGTAGTCCGGTTCGGCGAGCAGCGAGAGCCAGCTTGCGAGATAGGAATACTGGATGGCGACACTGGCGATATCGCCATGGTGCAGGTACTCGACCGGGTCGATCCCCTCCGGGTCGATCCAGCCGGTGCCCGTGGGCATGACGACAAGCAGCGTGGAGCGCTCGAAACCGCCGACGCGGATCAGTTCCTCAAGCGCGATCTGTGCCCGCGCCTCGGGTGTCTCGGCGGCGTTGAGGCCGGCATAGACGCGCAACGGCTCCATGGCGGGCTTGCCGGTGAAGGTGGAGATGTCGCTGGACGACGGGCCGGTCGCCACGAACGAGCGGCCCTGGCGGCCAAGCTCGTTCCAGCGCACCAGCGAGGCGGCACTGCCCGATTTCAGCGGATCCGTCGGCTCCGCCGTGTCCGGCTCGAATACCTGGTCGAGCCGCTGGAAGGAGGAATCGGCCGTATGCAGCACGAAGCGGATGAGCACCCCGTCCGCCAGGGTCCAGAACAGGACCACGGCAAGGGCGGTGCCGATGAGCGAGGCGAGGCGTCGCGGCGCGGCGCGCTGCGACGTGCTGGCGAAGAGCCGGGCGCTGAGGGCGAAAAGCCGGCCGAGGCCGAGCAGCGCGAGGAACAGCGCGAATGCGATGAAGCCGACATAGAACGGGTGGGCCGTTTCGATTGGCGGCAGGTGCATCAGCGTTCGGATGGAGTTCTGCCATTCCGCCGTGCGCCAGAGGAAGACGAGCGCCACGATGCCGCAGATGCCGCCGGCCACCGTCGTTATCCAGAGCCGTGTGCGGTTCTTCGCCTCCGGCAGTTCCAGCCAGACCCACAGGATGCTGAGAAGAACGCCGAGACCGTAGCCCATGGCCATGGCGACGCCGGACAGAAGCCCCTGGGTGAGATAGGTGCGTGGCAGCAGGCTCGGCGTCAGCGACGCCGCGAAGAACAGCGTGCCCAGCATGAGGCCGCAGGCGGAGAGGGAAAGGACACGCCGCCAAAACCAGTCCCGCATCGTCGTTTTTCCTTTCATGCCGAGCCGTTTACGCGGCCGAAACTTGCATGACGGCGAGAGTGAGGCAACAGACGATTTGTCCCGCGCGTGGATGGGCGGTGGAGAAGCATGGCGGGGCGGGGCGGTTCGCGGTAGACTGCGGGAAATGGGGGCATGCCCATCATGCGCAAGGAGAAGCCGGCGGAAAGCCCACAGGCTTATGTCGACGCCCTCGACGGCTGGCGCCGCGAGATCGTCGATGCGTTGCGAGCGGCCGTGCTTGCCGCCGGTGCGCTGGAAGAGCGCATCAAATGGGGGCACATCGTCTGCTTTTCCAACGGGCCGGTGCTTCTGATCCGCGCCGAGGCGGCACGCGTGCTTTTTGGCTTCTGGCGTGGCAGGCGGCTGACCGGGATCGAGCCGCGGCTGAGGCCTGGCGGTAAATACGAACTGGCGACGATGGCTTTCGTGGAGGATGACACCGTGGATCAAAGCCTTGCCAAGGCGCTGGTGCGGGAAGCTGTCCGGTTGAATGCGGCGGTCGGCGACCCGACGAAAGCCGGTGAGGATCGATAAACGACGGTCGCCCCCTTGCCGGATCGCCGCCGTGCCACACGTTCTTTTCATGCCCCAACCAAGGAGGAGACGAGCATGACCTATGTCGACGGATTCCTGCTGGCCGTGCCCAAGGCCAATCTGGAGGCCTACAAGGCGATGGCGCGCACGGCGGGCGACGTGTGGAAGGAACACGGTGCGATCGACTATGTCGAATGCGCCGCCGATGACGTGCCCTATGGCGAACTCACCTCCTTCCCGCGCGCCGTGCATGCGAGCGATGACGAGATCGTGATCTTTTCCTGGATCACCTACGAATCCCGGGAGCGGCGCGACGCGATCGTCGCCAAGGTGATGGCCGACGAGCGTCTCCAGGGCGACGACTGGAAGGATGTCTTCGATGGCAAGCGTATGATCTATGGCGGCTTTCAGGCATTCCTCGAGCTGTGATAGGCTGGCGGGTGCGCTCGATGCGCTCGCCGCTTGAAGAAAGGGCCCACCATGAACGATATCTACTATGCGATCGTCGGCACGACCACCGATACCAATCAGGGCCTTGCGCGCTTCATGGGTGTGATTCTCGCCTTCATCGTGGTGTTCGGCACGCTGTTCTGGGCCATCGGCTGAGCGACCGGTCAACCCTTGACGGAACCGTGTTGCGGGTCGCACGTTCCCGTGAGCGATCAACCGGAGGCAAGAACCATGGCCGATATCGAAAGCACCAGCCGCGCCGTTATCGAGGCGCTGAACGCCCGCGACTTTTCCGCGCTCGCCGGTAGGGTCCACGAAGATGTTGTTCTTTCCGGCGTCGGGGAGGGCGGCGACAATGGCCGCGAAGCGTTGCGCGACCGGCTTGCCCGCCATTTCGAGGCCTTCGACGAGAGCTATGGCGACATGCTGGTGATGAGCGATGCCTCGGGCGACAATGCGGCGATCCGCGTGACGGCGCGTGGCCGGTCGGCAGGTGGCGACAGCTATTCGAAGGAGAAGATTCTTCTCCTCGAACTGGAGGACGGGATGATCACCCGCTTCGCCGTCTTCAGCGGCTCATGAAGTTGAACGCAGGCTGAACGGCGGATTCGGATTTCGTTCAGGCGGGCCGCCATATGGTTTCCTCAATCGGCGGACAGAACGGCCCGGCCGGAACGAACAGGAGAACCTTCCATGACCAGCATTCTGAAAAAGACCATCCTTGCCGCCGTCCTCGGTCTCGGCGCCCTGACCGCCGCTGTTCCGGCCGCCTCCGCCGCCAGCCTCAGCGTGACGATCGACAATGTCGGCTATCGCAACGGCTTCCTCCAGGTCCAGGACTATGATGGCGGCTGGGATCGCGGTCGTCGCGGTCATGATCGCGACCGCTGGGACGATCGCCGTGATCGCCGCCATGGCGACTGGGGCCGTCGTGGCCGCTGCTCGCCGGATCTCGCCGTCGCCAAGGCCCGCGATTTCGGCATGCGCCGCGCCCGCGTCGTCGACGTGTCGCCGCGTCGCGTCGTGGTCGAAGGCTTCCGCCACGGCGACTATCGCCGCATCGTCTTCATCAACGACCGCGGTTGCCCGATCTGGCGCTGAGCCGTTTATCGGAACAGAGGGGGAAGGCGCTCCGGCGCTCACCTGACGGACGCCGTCCAGCTTGTCACCCCCGGCCGCTGGACGGCCGCCCTCCCGGTCTCGCCGGGAGGGTTTTCGCGTTTGGACGGTGGCCTCCGCCGACCCTGCCGGATGTTCGACGATCAATAAAAAAAGGGCCGGTTTCCCGGCCCTTCGTCCTGTCGCTCTCCGGCCTGGCTTATTTGCCGAGCGCGAAGGTCACGTTGACCACCACGGAGTAGCTGTTCTCGCCGGTGGCGACCGGAACCGTGCCGGCGGCCGCGAAGTCCTTGGCCATGGCGCGCATCATCGGCATCGGTTCGGCGCGGTAGCTCGTCTCGGAGATTTCCAGCACGCGGCCGAGGCCGACACCGGCGGCGGCCGTCAATTCCTTCGCCTTGGCGATGGCGTTCTCGACGGCGCGCGCGCGGGCGGTGCTGACAGCGGCGTCCGGCTTGTCGTTGACGAAGCGGATGCCGCCGCCATGGTTGGCGCCGAGCGTCACGGCCTTGTCGAGAATCTCGCCGAGCTTGGAAAGATCGCGCACGCGCAGCGTGACCGTGTTGGAGACCTGGAAGCCGAGAAGGATCGGCGGCGGGTTCTCGCCCGTCGTGCTCTGCGGGAACTGATACTGCGGATTGATCGCGAAGCCGGAGGTCTGCAGGTCGCGGGCTTCGATGCCGGCTTCCTTCATTGCTGCGAGAATATCCGCCATGGCCTTGTTGTTGGCGTCCAGCGCCTCGCGGGCGGTCTTGGCGTCCTTGACGACGCCGAGGTCGACCAGCGCCATGTCCGGCGCCATCTCGGCCGTGCCCTCTCCGGTAACGATGACCGTCGATTCGCGCGGCCTTGCGGTCTCCTGTGCCTTGGCGGCCAGCGGCGCGGCGGCGGCTGCAAGGGCCAGGGTGAGGGCGACGAGACCGGTGCGGCGGTTCAAGCTTCCATGGAACATGCGGGAATATCTCCTGATAGTTGTGTCCCCTGCCGTGTTCATCGCCCGGCATTGTGTAGAGAATACGGCGACATGCTTGTGAGGCGGCCCGATTTCGTCTAGACGCTTTCCAGCCGTCGGCCGCCATTGACCGACGGCCCCGGCACGCGCCGGACGGGCCTGTAGCTCAATGGTTAGAGCCGGCGGCTCATAACCGCTTGGTTGGGGGTTCGAGTCCCTCCGGGCCCACCAGTCCCCTCTTAAGGGATTGAAAAGTGGAAAAGAAACGTAAAATCAAGTCGCTAAAAGGCCGATCTGCTACACAAGAGCGCTACACAAGCGGGGCAGATGGGATGCTAAAAGTTACGGGATTGATGCGGCGCGGAGGCACCTACAGCCTGCGGCGGCGCGTGCCTTCTGATCTGGTCAAGGCCCTTGGCCGGAAGGAAATTTGGGTCGCTCTAGGCACGTCAGACCCCAAAGCGGCGGCAAAGGAAGCGCGGCTCGTTTCGGTTCGTCTCGACCTCGAATGGGAAAAGGCGCGCGAGGCCCTGAAGCGGGGCGAACCGATCAACCCAGGCGATAAGGTTTCAGAAGCTGACATCCGCCGCGCCGTGCTTGGGGAATTCTGGAAGGCAGAGCAGGGCGCTACCCCCGTGCGCGATGAAGAAGCGCGGGAAAATGCGGAGCATGACATCGGCGGCTTTGAAAGTCGTGATCCTTCGGCGGAGGCCGCGCTGTTCGCCCAGGCGCGTTCTCTGATTAATGAGCGCAGGCTGAATATTCCTCTTCCGACTGAAGGGCAAATGGGCAAGCCGGCAGCGTCCTTCATCGCATCGCCAGAACTCATGCGCCTAATTGAAACGTTACGGCGGGCAGACATCGAGCATCTAAAGCGGATGCTCGACCGTATGGACGGCGGGCATGGCGACATTGCCCATGATCCGCTGTTCTCAGGCATCAATTCTGTCTCGCCTGCGCCATCCGTTGCAACGGGTTGCACGCTGGGCGAGGCCATCACCCGTTTTGAAAATGATCCGACGCGGGCTCATCTGGGCGGCTCGGCCGACGCAAAATATGTAGTCACCTTCCGCGTGATGAAGGAGGCAATCGGGGAGTCCCGTCCGCTCGCCGCGATAACGCGCGCCGAGTGCGCCGCAGTGCAGGAAGTCATTGCCGGCATTCCCGCCAACGTGGCGAAGCTGAAGGCCTACGCCAAGTGCAAGACCATGCGCGAGGTCGCGGCCCTGGCAGCCCAGCGCGGCGACAAGCTCATGTCGACTGGCACGGTGCGGGTCTACACCCACACCATGAGTTCGTTTTTCAACTGGGCGATAAATAAGGGGCTGCTGTCGATCAACCCGGCAACCCGCATGGCTCCGGCAAAAGGGACTGCCGAGGTCTCGCGCCGGCCGTTCACGGTCGATGAAATGAACAAGATCGTTGCCGGGCTCCCGAAGTGGTCGAAAGACGGACAGATGAGCGGCCGATATTGGGTTCCGCTCATTGGCATTTTCTCCGGCATGCGCCTGGGCGAGATTGTTGGGCTTGCCCCGGACGACATTGCGGTGCGGGATGGCGTCGATTGCTTCATTCTGCGGAAGACGGAAGAGCGGAGCCTCAAGACCCCCGGCAGTGAGCGCGTTGTCCCCGTGCACCCGGAGCTTAAGCGGCTTGGCCTGCTGGAGTGGGCGGAGAAGATGCGGGAGAAGAAGAGCCCCAGGCTCTTCCCGGAATTGGAAGGGAAAGATCAGGCCCAGCGGGCGGACCTATTCCAGAAGCGTTTTGCCTACTGGCAAAAGCAAGTGCTCGGCATCAATGACAAGGGTGCCTCGTTCCATTCATTCCGTCACGGTTTCCGCGATGCTCTGCGGGAAGCGGGCGTGCCAATCGACGCTACCAGGGCGCTAGGCGGCTGGGCGCGCTCTGGCGGCGTCGAGGAGCGCTATGGACAGGGCACGAGACCGGCGACGCTCGCTAAATGGATGGCGAAGGTCAGCTATGACGGGCTTGAGCTGCCCCGTGAGGAAGGTTAGGCGGGGAATGTTGCGATTGATTGCAGGCCGTCAATTTCTCGCGTCAGCTTGTTTATGCGCGATGTAGCTCGCTCGCGCTCGATTTTTGCGGACCAATAAGGCAGGAAGAACCAAGCAATCCCTAAGCTGAAAAAGACGACAAGTGCAGCGAGGAGAAAATATAAAAAGCCGAATTTTAGGAAGTAAAACGGGCCAAGGATAAGCTTTGTCGCATTGTATCGCGATTTTGCTATGCCTTCTTGCCTTTCCCGTTCTTGTTGAAGTTCAGAGATTGAGCCTCTGGCTGAAATGATACTTTCCCTCAAAAGCCTGTGAAGATTTGGGAGGTCATTCTTCGAAGTGGAGCAGAGGAGTTCGTCTCCATCCGCTACTTTGATTATAAATGTCGCCCTGCCGCGTGACGCTCCAACTACGCTCCCCGCAACCAGACCAGCACCACCTAGCAATAATCCGCCAACAACCGCGCCCCCTATCGCATTTCCTGCACCCCCATCCATTAAGGAGGAAATGGCAACAGGCGTTAAGGATTGGCCTCTGTATCGAATTTTCCCTTTAGACAGAACGGCCCGCGTCTTGTTGCCGTTCCTTTCTATTACCTGAAAATTCATCGACTCCTCCCGGCGTTCGGGAGGGAGTATATTCAACCATAGGGTGATTTCCAGCGAGTTCGTTGTTCCATGAGCAATTTCTCTTACCGCCCCCAGAGCAGGCCGCCGGGGCGCAATTCGTCGGTGAGAAAATTCGCCATCTCTTGGCGGACATGTTCCGAGACCTGACGGGCGATGCGTCGAGAGTTCGCGTCGTCCATGGCCGTGTTCCCGGAGCTACCCTGGGTCGACACATTCACGTTGATACTGCCGAAATTCACGTTGCCTCCGCCGGCCGCCGGGCCGCGCCGGCTTCCGAGGTTCGCGCGAGGCAGCACGGGAGTCTTGCCGGAATTGATCGCCTCCAGGAGAGGGCGATTTTTCGCTGCATCCTCGGCGTTGATCACATGTTCTCCGTCTGACAACCATGCTGGCACCTTGTCAGAGCGAGGACCGCCAGGGCCGCGCACACGGCCGCCGCTGGCGAATGCCTGAATTTCCCCGCCGTCCTTCGCGCCGAAGAGGCCGCCGAAAAGACTGCCAAGGATACCCCCGCCGCCAGCTGTGCCGAAGATGCCGGCGAGTGGGCCTTCGCCCAGGAGCGCCGCTTGCAAGGTCGCCTTTACGAGCATCTGCAAAAGGCCCTGCAATGCCTGTTCGGCCGTCTGGGTGCCCATGATGAAACCCGTTAGCGCGTCGGCGGTGCCCTGGGCGAAGAAATCGGCGGCGGCTCGCGCTTCCTCCTGTGTTGTCGACAAGCGCCTGGTAGCTTCTTCGGCCTGCGCCATACCCTGCGCAAGCTGGGCGATCTCGGCTCGTTGTTGTGGCGTGAGCTGGATGCCGGCACGCTGGGCCTCATTGAGCATTTCCTGCTCATAACGATAGGCGGCAGCGGCTTGCGCCGTCATACTGAGGGCCTGCTGTTCGGTGCCCTGGGCGGCGACGTGCTCGCGTGCGCCGTCAATGATCCGGCGATAGGCTTCGCTCTGCTGGGTTGCGGCCTGAGTCAGCTTGTCGATTTCGGCCGTGACCTGGGTGCTGCGGGCGTCGGCATCTTCGATATGCCAATTCTCGTTATTGAGCGGGAAGGATAGGCCGAAGCGGCTGGCATTCGCATGCACCCACTGCCGGGCAGCGTCCGAACCATAGCCGAGGTCAGCCGCGTTGCCTTTGTTGTGCTGGGAGTTGCCGGGCGGTGCGACCCACTTCCGGGCGGCCTCCGGCGAGCCGTATTTCTGGAGCGCCTGGAGCCATAGCTCTTGCTGGCGCTGGACCGAACGAAAGCCGGAGTTGATGGTCACGCTGCCTTTGAGGTCGTCAGGCATATTCGCAAGCATGGTGGTCAGCTTAGATGCGAAGGCGCTGGCCATACCCTCAATATGCGTCTGGGCTTTGCCCGATGCCAGGGCGGCCGAAAGATATCGCGTCGGGTCGTCGGTAGCGGATTTCACGTTTACGGCGGCGAGCGCCTTCCCGCGCAGCTCGTTGGCGAGGTAAACCTCTCCCATGCTGCGCGCCTTGGAGACGGCGAGGCGATATGCCTCGTCAATCTGCATTTTCGTGTCGAGATCGCGCAGGGACGCGGCAAGCTCCGGCACCTCATTGCGAAGCGACCGGATTGCATCGGCATAGGTCTGGAGCTTGCTTGCGGCGGTGCCGGCGGCATTCCCCGTGCTGCCAAGCGCGCCATTGAGGGCGTCAACGGGCGGTTTCGCGGACTTCGCATCCTCGCCGGTCTTGTAGATGAAGTTTTCGGAATAGCCCTGGCGACGGTCCAGAATGTCGCGAAGGCGCATCGCTTCGCCCGTCAGCTCCTCAATGAGTTGTTTCTGACGCTCAATGTTGAGGTCGAGGGCGGCGTCTTCGGGGAATGCCGCCTTGTTTAGTTCAAGATCGGAGAGAAGGCCCTTCGCCGCCTGGAGCTTTTCATAGACGCCCGAGAGCGCAAGCTGGACATTGCGGGTGGTCTGCTCATCGATCTTGTTGAAGCGGTCGAGCCAATCGTCCATGTCGCCAACAACATCCACGACGGCCGCTTTGAGCGCCGTGCCGATGGTCGCAGCGATGGCATTGAACTTCCGGTCGATCTCGTCGGCGCGCTGGATGACGTCATCTTCAAGGATAAGGCCGAGGTCATTGGCCTCCTGGATAGACGCGCGGATGCCAGCCGCGCCACGGTCAAGCAGTTCAACGAAGCGCTCGCCGCCCGTGCCGCCGAAAAGCTCGTCGGCGATGCGGATTTGCGCGGCGCGGTCCAGGTGTTCCAGCTTGCCGATGATCTCGACCAGGAGCGCCGAAGGGTCGGTGAGCTTGCGCTTCAGCTCCTCTGCTCCGTAGCCCAGGCGCTGGAAAGCCTCTGCGGCGCTGCCTTTCCCGGTGACGATGAATTCGTCGGCGCGAAGGTTCAGCTCCTTCATCCCGTCGACAAGTGCATCAACGGGAATGCGGTTTTGCTCGGCGACAAAACCAAGCTCCTGAAACGCCTTGCTGCTGAGGCCGGCGCGCTTCGCCTCGTTGCCGATATTTGCCACGCCCTTTGCAATGCCGCCGATGCGGGAAATGATACCGTCCAAAGCGCCTATGCTAATGCCAGCAACCAAGCCGGCAAGACCGCCCTTCATGGCCGCCATGGCGAGATTGACGCCCTTGGAGGCCTTGCCCATAGAGTCTTCCAAGCGGTCGGCCGATTGCCGGGCACGGCGCTCGATCTGGTCGAAATTGCTTGTTGCCGTCCGGTTCGCCCGCTGGAAGTTTCGCTCAAAATCCTTGATGCGAGCTTCCAGGGCGACGACGAGGCGTTCTTCTTCGGTGGACATGCGAAAATCCTCAGAAAATAAGGAGCCCTTCCGGGCGGTCATGGCTTTCGTAAATTGATCGGCTGTCCTCGCCCAACGCGGCGCGGCCTACGGCCATGGCAGCGGCAACGGCCCCGTCGATCTTGTCGCGCGCCTTGCCCTTGTGGAACGAGCGGTTCCCCTTGCCATCGTCTTGGATTGCGATGTTGTCGAAGTTCCAGCGCAGGACCGGATTGCCGCCATGGCGGAATTTCCCGGCCAGGAGAGCTTTCTCCAGCTCCCGGATGGCTGGCCCCATTGTCACCCAGCCCTGGCGCATCTCGATTGCGGGATAGCCGTCGTCCACGAGGTTCGCCATGGTGATGCGGGCATAGTGTGGGTCGAAGGCCACTTCCCGAACGTCGAAGCGGTCGCAGAGTTCGCGGATATGGTCTTCCACGGCGCGGATATCGACCACATTGCCCGGCGTGGCGATGATGTGCCCTTCCTCCGCCCATCGGGTGTAGGGGTAGCCACTCTGCTGGGTGCGCCTGTCGATGTTGTCTTCCGGGCAAAAGAACCACGGCACGACGGCATAGCCGCCATTTCCGTCTCGCCATGCGGCGACAACGGCGGTGAGGTCGGATGTGCTGGAGAGGTCCACGCCCAACCAGCACGGCAAATCCTCCAGCTCATCCAGATCGACGCGAGCGCTGCCACGGTCATAGACGGGCATTTCGACAAACGGTGTCGAGGAGTGCCCCAGCCATACGTTGAGGTGAAGCTGGCGGAAGGCGTCCCTATCTGCGGGACGCTCGGCGGCCTCGCGGGCGAGTTGCCGGAGGCCGGCTAGGTCGGGATAACCGTGCTCAAGGCCGGGATTTGCGGCCCGCCAAACCCCTTCATCCTGCCAGTCGGCATCCGGCGAGGTCTCGAACAATACGGGCAATGTCGCAGGGTCATGCACCTTGCCGGCCGCCACCTTGCGGGCATAGTCGATCACCTCATAGGCGATATTCTCCTGCCCACGGCCAGCCGTGGTGATCACGATGGAGAGCGAGCCTGTCACCTTCACGAGACCAGTGCGGAGAACATCCCAGAGGTCGCGCTTCTTCCAGGCATGGATTTCATCCATGAGCGCAAAAACGGGCGTGCGCCCGTGCTGGGTGCCGGCATCGCTCGATAGGCTTTCCAGAAAGGAACCGTTCGGGAAGGTCAGGCGGTTTTTGTACTCCTGGAGCTTGATGGAGTTCCCCGCGTTGAAGCGGCGGGACTGCTGCCCCTTTGTCCAAAGCTCGCTATCTCCGGCCCGAATGATGCTTTCGGCCTCTGTGAAGGCGAGCTTAGCCTGTTTACGGTCGGCGGCGGCGGTCAGGACTTCCCCGCCCGGCACGGCCTCCGGCCCCATCGTGTGGAGGAGCGCAAGGGCCGCGCCCAGGCTGGTTTTTCGATTGCCGCGCGGAAGCAACATCACGACATTCCGCACGATGCGGTTGCCGTGCTCATCGCACGGGCCGTAAATCTGGCGGACGATGCGCTCTTGCCATGGGTCGAGCTGGAAGCCGTTGCCCGGAAGCCGGGACTTCGGATGTTTCAGGCCGCGCAGGAAGTCCACGGCGCGCTGGCCGTAGCCGAACGGGTCAGGGATTTCCGGGAATGCATTCGTCGGTGCAACGGGTTGCACCGGAGATGGGCGCGAGCGATGTCGAATATTCGGCGTTGCAACGCGTTGCAATGGGCGGCTGCGCATCCTGATTTTCGGTGCAACGGGTTGCAATTCAGCCTCCCGCCACGCATCGCAGATCAAGGCCGCCGCGTCT
Organism: Shinella zoogloeoides; assembly: GCF_022682305.1. Classification (NCBI taxonomy): domain Bacteria; kingdom Pseudomonadati; phylum Pseudomonadota; class Alphaproteobacteria; order Hyphomicrobiales; family Rhizobiaceae; genus Shinella; species Shinella zoogloeoides. The sequence goes on along the minus strand of NZ_CP093528.1, from coordinate 2,464,183 downwards.
GCCGAGTTCTTTGATTTCCTTCACGTCGAAAGCCCTGCCGCCATAGCTCACACGGTCGGCGGTCGTGAGGTCCGACAGCCGACGAATGCGGAAGACGATGGCGGTTTGCGCGTCGGTGCCAGCGTTCTGGAGAAATTCTTCCGTGCCCTGCTGGATGACCTGGGCGCGAACGGTCGCGAGCGAGGCCCAGCCTTCCGTGACAGTCCCGAAGTCGTCAACGATCTCGCCGCGCCGTTCGATGGTGATGGTCTTGTCGAGCTTGCCGGCGCGCATCACCGCACCTCCTTGACGACGGCGGCCAGAGACAGGACGCCATGTGAATGAACGCCATCAGGGTCACGAAGGAAGCGGGAGCCGGTGACGTGAAGGTCGGCGACGTGCAGGCCCGTGGCGGTCCAGTTCGTATCCACGAGGGCGGCGCGGATGGCTCCGGCGATCTGCTTGCCGATGACGAGGCCGGTTTCCTTCGCCCAGATGTGAAGGTCGAGGAAGGCTTCATGCCGCTGGCGCGCGATATCGCCGCCTGGGAGCGTCTGGCCTTCACCGATAAGAACGCAAGGGAAGACGGAGGGCAGCCCGTTGGCATCGCGGATGTTCGCGGCGGGCACGAGCGCAACGAGCGCCGACGATGCCACGAGGCGGGTGCGGACGGCGGCTTGAAGGGCGAGCGACGGCTCCATTATTTTGCCTCCTTCACGGCTTTGCGCACGGCGCGCTTTACGCGTTGGGCCAAGACCTTGCGCTTCAGGCGAAAGGCCGGCCAGAAGAACGGCTGGGCTGGAGCATTCGCCGCCCCGTATTCCACGAGATGAGGGTAGCGAACGTCCTCATTGCCGGCGGTCACGATCACCTCAAGTTCGCCGGCCACGCGGGAGCCGCCGGGCTGGGAGTACGGTGGCGTCTGCTCTCCGGGTGCCGTGACGGTGATGCTGTCGCGCAGATCGCCGCTGTCTACCGGGGCGAGGAAGCGCATGGACATGGCAAGGTCGACGCCAGCGCGTGTGAGGGCTGGCGCGACCGCCTGCTTTGCGGCCTTCGGGATAGCGGCGAGACGCCGCTGCAAACGGGCGGATTGCTTTGCCATGTCAGAATACCCAGGCGCGATAGGGCGCTACAAGATCGAAGACGCCCAACGGAAGGAGGTCGGCCGACACGCCCACCAGCGAGGCTTCCCGGTTTTCATAGAGGTGCCCGGCGAGTTGCCGGACGGCCTCCTCAAGCGGGGCTGGCGTCCCGTCAGGAAAGGCCGTGACATCATCCAGCGGGGAGCCGATGAACTTCGCGAGCCAAGCCTCGGCGGTGGCGACTTTTGCGATGAGGAGCGCATCATCCTCGGCGGTGTCGATGGCAAGATGCGCTTTGATATCTTCAAGAGAAATGATCGACATGGCTTAATCCATCAACGTTATTGATTGCAAATCGTGCGCGTGCCTTCCCGCGCCGGTCCCTGCCGTATTTCGAAAAGTCTTGACCTACCCCCGGTATGCCGTCTTCATGGAGCGACTGCCCTGGAAGAAAGAGCCTCCCGTGAGTAAATCCGCCCACGATATCCCTGACATTGGCTATAAGGCTTACGATGAACTGAGCAGGCTCAGCCGCAGCCCTGGCGCATCTCCTGATTTTTGTGAGTTCGGCGATCTCTGGCTGCATGGACTGCTGAGAGGCACGCACGCGCACGCGGAGATAACGGAGTTGGGGCGGGAATATCTGAGAACAAGGAGAATATAGCTTCACGTTGCTACTCTCCTCTTCGGCCGCCGCTCATATCCAGCGTGCATATTGTTTGCGATTTGTTCTACGCTAAGGCCGTCTCTGCGCAACCACTTATATAGTGTGGGATACGGGACGCCCAACTCTCGCGCCCAACCGGAGAGTGACAGGCGCTTGCCGCCAAGCTCGACATAGATCGCCTTGGGATGCGCATGGGCGAGGCGCTGGCGCTCCTCTTCCTCAACTTCTGCGGCCTCAAGAACGCGTGCGCCACGGCGGCGCTTGTAGACGGTCGCCTTTGGCCATCCCGTGGCCTTCATGATCTCGCGGACGGTGAGCCACTGGCCCCGAAATTGGTAGCGGACTGCGCCTTCGATGTTGGGCGTGCTCAACTTCATGGCCGGCGCTCCTCAGATTGCTTGCGAGACGAATGGCAGGGCGTGCACAGGGGCTGCCAGTTCGAGCGCGACCAGAAGAGGCGCTTGTCGCCCTTGTGCGGGGTCTTGTGGTCGACCAGGGCAGCCGGTCGGCCGCACATTGCGCAGTTGGGGTACGCCTTCAGATAGACGGCGCGCTCTTTATCCCACTTGCTGTCATAGCCGCGCTCGCGGGCTGTCGGCCGCTGGGCATCATGGCGTGCTTTGCGTTCCCGATCGCGGGCGAGCATATGCGCGCACCTCTGGCCAGAGGCGACGACACACCCGCAAGCTCGAATGGAAGGCGCGCTCCTGGGCATCACAGCACCTCAGCTTTGCAACCCGTTGCAACGGGGCGTGCGCGCTTGCGAATTCTGACTGTGGTCTTCGGTGCGGCCTTGAGGGCGTCAAGCTCGTAATCAAAGAACGCCAACACTCTTTCGAGCTGAAATATGGAGAGGGAGCCCAGGCCGGCAAGGAATTTGTAGAGCACGCATCTGCTTATCTTGGTGGCGTCTGCTACGTGCGCGACCGGGATGGAATTTTCGGCGATCAGCTCATTAACCAGAGCTGCCCATCCGCCGAGGCATTCATCTTCTTCCTTGTTTTCGCTGCGCCGGCCCATGACTAACTCTCTGCTTTCGTGGTGCCGATGGCGGAGAAGGCAGCGCGGAATTTATCCGCAATCGGCCTGCTATCGGCGGCTTTGGGTTTCGAGGACTTTTCGCCGCCGCCGTGGATGGCGCGCAGCATGTCTAGGTGCCCCTCATAGGCGAGGGTGATTTCTGCCGGCGTGGCGTCCAATGTCTCTTCTGGCGTCCAGCCCATCCAACCCGTGCCGAATTTATAGAGGGCGGCGAGGTGATCGCCGAAAGGCTGGGTTTCACGCTTTGCATCGCCCTCGCCACGCTCCGCCCGTACCTTTCCCGCGTCGATGCCGGCGCAAGCCAGCACATAGGCCGTGAGCGCGGGCAGAATGGCTGGAAGGGCGTCAAAGACGCGATGCTCAACGAGGTCGCCGTCATAATGTGGTTCTACGATCTCGACGGAGGCGCTGAGGCTCTGCTCACCCAGGTCAATAAGAAGCTGGCGGAAGCCGCCTTCACGACGCTCCAGGCGGAGCGCATGGCGGAGGGACGGCCGAAGCTCGACCGTCTCGCCTGCCAGAGTGATGAGGATTTCTTCCGCCAGCTTCATCGTCGGTTTCCCGCTTACGTGGCCGAAGCTGCGACTTCGATGATCGGGCCTGAGATGGCCAGCGTGAACGTCGTCTTGACGATGTCATCCGCGCCGCCGAAGGAGTTTTTCCGGCTGGCAACGATGGCCGAAAAATAGAACTTCGAGTTCTTCGGGCTCGCGCCGGCTGTCGGCTTGTCGTTCAGCTCAACCTGGAAGTTATAGGCGGCGCTAGACTGCTCGGCGGCGACAAGGGCGGCATAGCCCTCATCATCACTGTCGCGGGCAACCACGAGTTCCATGGTGCCGTTGTCGCGCGAGCCCTTCAGCTTGCGGGTATAGGTCTGGTCAACAAACTTGCCGACAACGATTTCGGCTTCAGAACCGGCCTCGCCGACATCTTCGATATTCGCAATAGGTGTCCAGTCGTCACCGGCATAGGCAACGGCGGTGGTGAACTTTTCAGTAGTGCCAATCGAGACAACAGTCCCTGCGGCGGTGGTCATGGTCATGGCTTTGATCCTCTGAGAACTGGTGAAACGGGCGGCTGCGGGCCGCCCGTGGGTAATTGCTTATGCCGTCGCGACCTTGATGAGCTTGAAGGCGTCCGGCTTCACAACGCCGCCGCCGACACGACGGCGGAGGTGGAAGCGGGTCTGGCCCTTGGTCGCAAGGCTGAAGGGGTCGCGCAGGAGGGCGAGCGAAACACGGTCCACGATGCGATAGCCCTGGGCGAAGTCGCCGAAGACGATGGGGAGCGCGTTGGCGGCGACATCCGGCATGTCCGGCAGCTCGGCGACGGGGCGGCCGAGGATGGTTTCCGGCTGGCCTGCGGCAAGGCCGGGCTGCCAGAGGAAATTGCCCTGGCCGTCCTTAAGCTTGCGGACGGCGGCGAGCGTGTTGGAATTCATGCCCCAGGTCGCCGATGCGCGGTAGGGTGCCGGCAGGGCATAGAATGCGTCGATGAGCTTGTCGGCCGGAGCGGTGCCCAGTGTCGAGGCATTGCCGGTCGCAATCGTCGCAATGGACGTGTCGGCAAGAATGCCCTTCGGCTTGCCGGTGCCGTCGCCAGCAACGAAGGCTGCGCCCTCCAGGCGGCCGAATTCTTCCGCGCCGTCGAAAGCGACTTCGGAAGCGAGATCGAAAGCCGCATCCTCCAGGAGCTGATTGGAGATATCGATATAGCAGGCTGCCTCGAACGGGGTGAGCTTCACCTGATCATACGTCGCCTGGGTGCCGGTGCGGTCGGCGGTCTCACCAACCCATGCGGCCGTCATGGTGCCGGTGCGCTTCGGCATCGTGACGTCTGCGCCGGCAATCGTCATGACGCGGGCATACTGGCGGATGGGCGAGAACTGCACGATGCCCTTGAGGAGTTCGGCGACGAAGTTTTCGGGCACGAGGAAGCCGCCCGCCGAGTCCGTCGCGACCGTCATGGCGCGGACTTCTTCGGCGGAAAGCCCATGCTCGCCACGGCGGAGGTAGTTCACGAACGCGCGCTGCTCCGGTGCCGGCTCGTTGCGCTGTTCCTGCTGGCTGCCGGGACGCGAAAGGCGGGTTTCGAGTTGGGCGATACGGTCGGTCAGGCCGCGAACTTCGGTCTGGTGCGCGGTGTGGCGCTGCTCTGCGGCGGTGCGCAGCTCTTCCACTGCGGCGGTAGCCACTGCCAGCGGGTCATTGTCGGCCGGGTCAGCGCGGGTTTCAATAATTTCGGGATGCATGCTCACTTTCCTTTCAGGCTGGTGGCGGCAGCGCGGCAGGCCGCTGCGAAAGCCGCTGCTGCCGTCTCGGTGCCATGGGTGGAGGTACGAACTTTCGTGATGCCGCTGCCGGGCACGGCCGGGAACGCGACGATGCTGATTTCCTTCAGGCTGGCCTCAAGGATGCGACGAACGCCATTTGCCCGGCGTTCGTCTTTCACAGTGGCGAAACCTATGCTGAGGCCCTTCACGTCGCCAGCCTGGAGGAGCGAGCGCACCTCCAGGGCTTTCGCTACGGCAAGGTTGAGCTTGCCCTTGGCGGTGAGGCCGTCGGCGCGGACGTGGAACGAAGACCAGGAGCCAATCACGTTGGCCGGGTCATGGCTCCAGAGCATCGGGACCGTGCGCCCTTCGATGCCCCGGAAGGCATCGGGTGCGAACTCGGTGCGGTAGGAGTCCACGACGTTGAACGTGACGGCCGTGCCTTCGATCTCACCGGCATCGCCCACATCGCCGAAGCGGACTTCGAAATCCATTTCACTCAGCTTGTGCATCGGTCTTCCTTCTGCGGGGGCGTTTTGCAACTGGTTGCACGGTGCCGGACATGAGCGCGTCCAGTACGGGCATGGCTGTCAGGTAAAGGCGCGTTACGGGCAGGATGGCCGCATAGGTCGCGACGAGGGCCGACGCTTCTTTCGGGTCCATGCCGCCGCCGACGAGGCCCAGGCGAAGGACTTCGGTCAGGTCGGAAAACCCGAAATCCGAAGCTAGGAAGCGCCGGAATAGGCCGCCGATGCCGTGGGCGGTCTTGCGCTCCAGCTCGATCACGAGTTCGGGCGGCAGATGGAATGCATACTCGGCATCGCCGAAGAATTGGCGGATGGGCTCGCGCTCACTCATTGCCGCCGCCTTCCTGGCCATTGCCTGCGCCGGTGGAGGTGTAGGGATTGGCGAGGCTGTTGCCGTCAGCCAGCGGCGGCAGGTTGAGGCCGGCGCGCACCTCGTTGGCCGTCATCGCCCCCATGCTGCGATATTGGCCGTAAGCGGTGGCACGGGTAGCGAAGTCAGCGCGGAGAAGGGCATCCGTCAGGTGCTCGACATAGAGGGTGTCGCGATCTTCCTGCGCGATGAGCTTCAATGTTGCCTCTGCCTCCCATCGGGAAAGCCACGGGGCAAGGCTGTAGGTAAGGAACTGCTGGCCACCTGTCTCGGCGTTCGCCCAGGTCTGGCGGCTGTAGTCCATAAGAAGGACCGGCGGCACGCGCAGGACACGGGCGAGTTCCGTAATAGCGAGGCCCCAGATTTCGAGAAACTGGGCGTCAGTCGATTTGAACGAAAGTGGGGTGAAGACGCCGCCTTCTTCCAAAACGGCTGTGCCGCCGGAATTGCCGCCGGCTGTTGCGGCCTGCCAGCTTGCCTTAATGCGTGTGGCGACTTCCGCGCCGAGCCGTTGGGGGAAAGAGAGGATGCCCGATGGCCGGCCGCCGTTGGCGAAGAGCCGGCAAGCATGCTGCTGCATGGTGATTAGGAGGCCAACGGCATCCCGCGCTTCCATGATCGGGCTTTTGCCGGAGATGCCATCGGCAGACAGTGACGACGGCGCGCGGATGTGCAGCATGTCCCCGAATGCGATGGTGCGGCGGCCGTTGCTCGTACTCAGGCGATAGCGGGGCTCGCCGGTCGCGCCGTCCAGCTCGACTGAAACGATGGAGGGCTGGAGACGATGCAGCTCGCGCGGTTCGCCCTCGCGGTCTCGAACGATCAGCGCATAGCCGTTGCCGTGGAGGATGGCGTCGGCGGTAAGAAGCTCGCGGAGCTGAGGGCCACGCGTCCACGGGCAGGCATCGCCGTTCAGGAGGCCATATGCCGGGTGATCGTTCTCGCGCTCACGGGAGCCGTTCGCCTCGCGGCGGTAGGCGTGCAAAGGCAAGATGCCAATGGCTTCGGAAATCGCCCTGACGCCAGCGGCGACGGCGGGAACGGTCATGGCAGAGGCGGCCGAGACTGCAACGCCAGCGGTGGACGCAATCGCGCCGAAGACTTGGAAGTCATAAGGTGTCGGGTCGGCGAGGCTGCGGCTCTCGTTGCCCGCATCTGTTGCAACCCGTTGCAAATCTCTTCGAGACAGAAAACTGAACATCCGACACCCTCAAAAGTTGCCGGAATTTTACGTTTACGCCTACTAATGTTCAATTACGAAGAAAAAATAAATCTGCAATATCAAAGTGTTAGTCAAATATCTGAGAAGGGGATGCCGGTGACGCAATCGATCACGTCACCGGCTATTCGGGTCAGCACGGCCCGAATGTCTCCAGGAGCTGCTGGAGAGCCGCCACCATGGAAGGCAATGGCGGATCGACAAGGAGCCGACAACGATGACTACCGCTAATACTTCTGAATATCAAGTATAAAATTGGCCATACGCATATGTATAAGTGTTTGTCAAGTTTAATATTCATGTTTCGCTTGACGAATTGGCTCAATATGGTACGAATTCGCAAGATCAAAGGAGCTGCATCATGACTGATACACAGAATATTGCTGAACGCGCCCGACACACACTTGCGCGGATTTGGCGACCCCACCTTTCGACGGACGAATTCGCCGTCTGCCATTATGTGCTTGATGCCACGGTCGAGCGCGGTGAAGTCGCGCTCTTCGCAAGCTTCACGGAGCTGTCGGCTGGGCGGCCGGCACCGGAAGGCTCCCTCTGGCCTTGGAAGCTGCCGCCCATCGGCATGCCGCGCTCAACGTTCTATCGTGCGCTGCGCGGGCTGCGGGCAAAGGGCGTTATCGATGCGGAGCGCATGGGGGCATGCACTCGGTTCGAGGTGTTCCTTGACTGGCAGCCGGAAGCGGGCGGGAGGGCTTGAAATGGCAGCTGCCGCGCAGAAGGTCGCCAATTCTGGAGAATTCGGTTCCGGCGTAAGGCCTGGATCGCGATGGGTCACGAATAGCGGGGTGGAATTCCTCAACTCGCTTTGCCCCAACAAGCAGTACCCGTTCCCTGATTTCGATTGGCTTCGACCAGGGGAGCGAGAATGCCTAAGCAGGGCATGCGGCAAGGCATTCGATGCCGTTTGTGACAGTTGGGCGATTAGCGTGTTTGCTCGCCTTCGGTTGAAAGTCGATGAGCAGCGCGTATTAGCGGTCATTGATTTAAAAACGCTTCGCTTCCGTAAGCTGGCGGACAAAATCACTCGTGAGACATTTCTCGGCGATGATCGGAAGGACAAGCACGATTTCAATATTGTTCCTCCGACCGGGCTCTATGACGGAAATCTCTCAAGAAGCCTCAAAACTCTGAAAGAGAAGGGGCTGATTGGATGCGTGAAAGCGGTGCAATACAAGGGACGCGAGGCGTCAAATATTTACTCGGTTGCCCCCATCAATAACCTGATAGAAATCTTCCTTGCTGGGCTCCACAACGCGCTTTGCGCCCAAACGGATATTGAGGAGCAACGATTGGGCGAGCTGCACAACTTACTCTCGGCTGAGATCAGAGCGCGCTGTGCTGACATCATTGCGGAGGATAGTGCCAATCTGGCGGATATTGCGAAGGGTAGTGCCAATGTGGCGGATGTTTCTGTTTAGTTCCCCTGTTGGGAGGCAGGGGATCGATCCCCTGCTGGGGAGCAGGACTAAAGTACAGAATATATTCAAGCTCCAGAAAGACCCCCTGCGGGGTCGCTTCGCTGCGCTCGCGAAGCGGGGCTCTCCCGGTAGAAAAGAAAAAATCCTTCCCCGGTAGAGAAAGACCTCCCCCGATTGCGGCCGCCCCCCTCCATGTGAAAAATCATAAGGTGCTAAAATGTCGAAGAGAAAAAAATTCACTGGCCCGCTGCTCCTGGTGCCGAAAAAACTGCGCGGTCGTGAGCAGCCTTTGTTTGGTGAGGTGCCAACGAATGAGCCGGTCGTACGTATCCGGCAGCGTCGGCGCGGAAATGTGGTTGCGCTTGCCTCGCATCCGAAGTTCGGCCGGGCTCGCCGCAGGGTAGTCGAGGGGCGATCTGCGGATGTGCTCGCATTCCGCCGTACAGACTCACCAGCGCGCGTCTAGGGGCGCGGGCAAGGGATGGGGCGGGAAGAGCTGGAAACGCCCCAGTGACTCGCTGTAGCGTTTGCGAATAGGGCTCCCTATGCCCCGAAATCCCTTGACTTTCCCTCATGATTGCTACACAAAGTGCACTCATGGTCGGTCATAAGTTATTGATTTTCTTTCATTCGCCTAATTTTTAGGCGTTTCCCTCCGGGCCCACCAAAAATCCTTGAAAGCAATTACATGCAAGTTGGTTAGCCATGGTGATTAGCCAACGGGTTAGCCGCTCTTCTTTTGGCGCTGGTGAGCTTGCTCACCTTGGCATGGTGTCGAGAGTGAGCCGCCACGTTTCTCAAGCCCTGCCGGCGCGGTTCTTGCCTCATGTGGATCTCGCAGGCAGAGCCGGCTATGTGCCTAGCCGGCCCCAAGGTTGCTGGAATCGCTTCCGCTTGCCGTGGATCACCACGACACCTTGATGCCGACGCGTCCGCCGAAGCTGTGGCCGTCGGCGTCGTTGACGGCGACGCTGTAATTGCCGACGCCGAACAGCGAAACGTTCTGGCTGAGCTGCGCGGAGACGCCGAGGTCGAACTGAGCGATCGTACCGCCAAGATCAGTTGTGAGCGTCGTCGGATTGGAACCATCGAGGGCCGAGAAGGTCGTCTTCGCCTGGGAGCCGAAGTCGGTCCACAGGCCAGCGCGGGCCCAGGCCGTTACCGTGTGGCCGTCTTCCAGTGTCCAGTCCTTCGACAGGCGACCAGAGAGCCGCCCAAAGACCGCGTCGGTGTCGTTGAAGCCGATCCGGCCGAAGGCGTCCGTGCCATTGTTGAAGCTCAGGTGCTGGTAGACGAGCTGACCCTGCGGCTCGAAGGTAAAGCCGTTGCCGAGTTCGAACGGATAGCCGCTCTCCAGCGAGGCGATGATGCCAACGCCATCAGTCCTGAGCGTCTGGGGATTGGTGTTGCTCGAGTTCCCCGAAACGTTGTCATAGTAGGTGCCTTGCAGCACCGCATCGACATACCAGCCGCTCGGTGCGATATGCGTGTAGTAGCCCCCGAGGGAATAGCCGTCCATCGAGACCTTGCCGACCTCCGAACCATGGCCGAGGTTGAGCACTGAGCGCACATCGGCGCTGGCCGTGCCCGCCCCGACATAAAAACCGGCCATATCGCGCGAGCCGCCGCCATTGTCGCGACGCAGCAGGTCCATGCCGACCTGCAACCCGCCAAACCTGAAGTCGTAGGATGGACCGTGCTGGTTGAAGCTGGCGCTGAGCGCGCCGACATTGCCGTTGAAGCCGTAGCCATAACGCCCGGTGTCGCCGAAGATGCGCCCCCAGGCAGCTGAGGGAGAAGCACCGGTAGCGGTAGCGAACTCGTTTTCAGTGCGTTCATGCCAGGTGCCGAGCAAGCCAAGTCCGAAGCGGCTGGCCAGCGCCGGAATGGTCGTGTCGACAATGACCTCAGAACGATAGATCGGCACCTCGCCGCTACCGCCGTTTTCGCATGCGGGCATGCCTGCCGCGCCGGGCAGCGTACAATCCAGTGTGGAGCGCAGATACCAGTTGCCGTCGGTCGAAGCCGCGCCGACACCCCCCTGGAACAGCAGATATTCATAGGCGCCCGCTGCCACACGGTTGCTGAGCGTAAATATGCCGTTCGAGGCAGGAGCGCCGTTGGTCACATGCACCAACTCGATGCCGTTGCTGGTCGTCAGGCCGCCGAGGCCGCCGGCATTGATCACCCGAACTCCGGTCTGCCCCGACGTCGTGCCGTTGACCACCATCCGGTCGCTTGGCGAACTGTCCACGTCGAGAACGGTGTTGAAGACAATCGTGCCGCCGTTGCCGACATAGTTGCCGTTGACGGTCAGCACGGTGCCCGGCGCAGTGTTCGTGCCCATGCTGACCTGACCGGCATTGGCGAGCTCCGCCACCGTCTGGTTGAACCCGGACAGGTCAAGCCTGCCGGCCGCGCCAACGTTTACAGCCGAGTTCGCGCTGAAGGTATCTGTGGCGCCTGCCTGCAACGTTCCTGCGAAAACATCGGTTGCGCCTGAGTAGGTATTGGCTGCCGACAGCGTCAGCGTTCCAGCCCCGGCTTTCGTCAGCGCGCCCGCCCCGGAGATGACGCTGGCGGCGCCAATGTCGAAGCCGTTGGAATCGATGGTGCCACCGCCGGACAGGAGCTCGAAAGTCCCCGTTCCGGTAAAGTTGATGAAATTGGCATTAGAACTGAAGGCCTGCAGCGTGCCATTGTCGAGGGACATGGTCCCCTGACCTGAGATCGACCCGGTATTCATCAGGCCGCCATTCTGAACCGATAGCGTGCTGCCGTCATAAATGGCCAGATTGCCGAAATTGTCCCATTGCGATCCGGCGCCGTCCACCGAGACCGTGCCTCTGCCATTCAGAGCCAGGCCGAGGACCGCGCCATTGGAAATCACAAGACCGCCGGCCAGAATATCGAGCGTGCCGTTGCCGGCAAGGCCCACGACCAGTTGGTTTGTTGCCCACGAAGATCCCGTACCTGAAACCGTGGCAATACCGGTACTGGTAGTCTGGCCACCGACATACGTCTGGCCTGTAGTCGACGAAACGCTGCCACCATCGTTGATGGTCAATTCACCGTCACCAAAATTGCCGACATAAAAAACGCCCGAATTGATCAACTGCGCTCCAGCGCCACTTACGGTCACCAGGCCGTAGCTGCCGGTGCTGCTGCCGAGATAAGCACCATTGCTCAAGACGCTGCCACCGGTGGAGATATGGAGGTTACCTGTATCGAGTGAGCCTACATTCAAAGTCCCCCCAATATTCCATGGGGAAGACTGGGATCCGGGAACCGTGACGGTTTGACCGTTGTCGATTACCACCTGAGCCAGCGCCATGGATGGCCAGCCCAGGAGGGCCACCATGGATACACTAGCTGCGTTGCGAGCAAGAAAGGACTTCAATTCCATTAATCACACCTGTTGAACAATTATTTCTGTTTTGATCTGCCACTGAACTGCCATCCGGCTGCGATTAAAGCCTCGACCATTTCTGTCGTGTCGTAGGCGTACGCCCAGCAAGCAGCGAAGACGCGTAGCCTTCGATCTGCGTAGGGTCCAAACAAAATCCGCGCTGCTGTGGCGCGGCGAAGTCCGGATTACAGCATAAGCATTGAGTTTTCTGAATATGGTGTCTTTGCGTTAGCGCAATGACGCTCCGGTTTGGCGAGCAAATGCCAGATATTGGAGTTTTTACTCGCGTTATAGTATTATGATCGCCGTCGAGGGCGAACGTTTTCCCGGATTTTTTTCGATGGCGTACCGGTATTCTCTTCCACAGCGTCTGCTGTCCTTTGTCGTGGCGATATGGCAGGCGTCGGCATACGGAGCTTTGCCTCATCTCAAGCGAAGGTTTTGGTACTGGCACCCGAATTGGCTTTAACGCCTGCTGCGGCGGGTATTTTCGTGTTGGGGGTGGGAGTAGTGATGGCCCCGACGGAGAGAGCGGAGAGCACGACAGGTCTTCGCAGAGGGAGCGCTATAGTCTCAGGAGGCTAGCGCACAGACCCATCCCACGGAGATGCGCTCGATTGTGTGGCCTGCAATGTGTGGTAGTGTTCTGCGGGCTGGCGGTCGGATCTGATAAGGCATCATGGCGGAGCATATCGATTATTTATACAACATACTTTCGATCTCTTCCCGGCTCGTCGCAGCCTTGGTGTTGGGGGCGCTTGTCGGGATCGAGAGACAATGGCGTCAACAACACACCGGTCTGACGACACATGCTCTCGTCGCGCTTGGAGCTGCAGCCTATTGCGCGACTCCTGACATTGTCGGTGCGTCGCAAGGGATCCGTATGGGCGGACAGGTTGTCACCGGGATAGGTTTTCTCGGGGCCGGCTTGATCATGCGCGACGGCATGAACGTTCGTGGGTTGAGCACGGCGGCTACCGTGTGGGCGACTGGAGCGATCGGAGTATTCGCTGGGTATGGGCTTCTGCTGGAGGCTGCTGAGGCCGCGGCGATGATATTGTTTATCAACATTACATTGCCCCGGTTGGGCGCTATCCTGAACCGGTATGCTCCAGACCGACGGGAGATCGAACGCTTCTACGTCGTTGAGTTGAAATGTCCTGCCAGGGATGAAGCCGATATCCGCTCGAATTTGCTACAGGCAATGCGGGCGCGGGGGCTGAGACTTCATTCGCTTGAAAGCCATGCGGTTACCGGGACATCATCTGTAGAAGTCGAAGCAATCGTATATAGTCAACGTGAGGAGGATGAACTGGTCGAGGCGCTGGTTGGCGAGATGAGTCTATCTCCCAAGATATTTTCAAGCAGTTGGACATCTACGGCACCGCCAGAGTAGTAGCCGGATGCGTTAATCTCAAAGGCAGGGTGATGTATGCGCCTTGGGTCATGCTTGAGAGAGTGTCTGGTGGCTTCTTACCTTCGCAGAGAACTTCTCTCGAAGGCCGCCATTCCCGCCGTAACCCGGCATCCTCACACCTGTTCGAGAACGGTATCCAGGATCGCGTCGAAGTCGAAGGTCGAGCGGACGCCGAGGTCTTCGGCGTGGGTCTGCAGGAACTGGTCCGCGGAACCTTGGCCTTCTTCGCGCAGCATGTTCAGGAACGCCCACTCGGCGTTGAGCTTCGAGGAGGCGCCGACGCTCATCAGGATCGGGCTGGTGATGCGGTGGAGGCGTGTTTCGGACCATTGCCTGATCCACTCCACATGATCGAGGTTGCCGTCCTCGGCCACGGCGCGCCTGAACATGGCGATGCCGCGCAGCTCCTTCTTGAGGCTCGAATTGAACGAAATCTCGTTGAGGCGGTCCAGGATCTCGCGGGCGGTGCGCGGAGTCTCCTGCCGCTCCACGGGATTGATCTGCACCAGGAGCGTGTCCTGTGCTTCGCTTTCGTGGATGAGCGGCGTCAGCAGCGGGTTGCCGGAAAAGCCGCCGTCCCAGTAGGAATCGCCGTCGATCGTGACGGACTGGTGCATCAGCGGCAGGCATGCCGACGCCAGGACCACGTCGGCGGTCATCTCGGCATTGCGGAAGACGCGCGGCAGACCGGTGCGCACGTTCGTCGCGGTGACATAGAGCTTGAGCGGGGACTGCTTGAGGCGCTCGAAGTCGATGCTTTCCTCGAGAATGTCGCGCAGCGGATTGATGTTCGCCGGATTGGTCTCGTAGGGCGAGAGCAGGCGGCTGAAGATGTCGAAGAAGAAGTAGCCGGGCGAATTGTCGAGCGTCCAGTTGCCGGTCATCACGTCGAGCGGGCTGCGCTGGATCGGGCTGAAACGGGCCGCATCGCTGACCCGCCGCCAGAAGGCTTCGAGCGAGGCCTTCGCGCCGGCCGGCCCGTTCTCGACATAGCCGTGCGCCAGCGCCACGGCGTTCATGGCGCCCGCCGATGTGCCGGTGACGCTGTCGAGCTTCAGCGAGGGGTCGTCCAGGATGCGCTCGATGACGCCCCAGGTGAACGCGCCGTGCGAGCCGCCGCCCTGCAGGGCGAGATTGATGGCAAGGGGATTGGAGGCATCGCGTCGCGACGCAGCGCTTTTCATCGGTCGAGCCACCATCAATCCAACCTTTCGACAGCCGCAGCACGTGCGATGCATAGCACGTCGTTGTGCGGCGCAACAAGGAAATTGAAAGGCCGCGACGTCGCATCGATTGCATGATGTTGAACAATCGTAGTAATGTTATTCAACAAGAATGATGGCGGCGCAGATTATCCGGTGTCGGCCTGGCGAGAGGAGATCGAGATGAAGCCCGATGCGATGACGGCAGCGCCTGCGGATGCGGCGGCGCGCAAGGCGATAAAGCCGGTGGTCTGCTATCCGGTGGAGATGCTGCCGCGGCCGGAGCTTGCGGCCTATCGTGCGTTGCGCGACGATCTGGAGCTTGTCGAAACCATCGTCGTGCCGCCGCGTGAGGCGGCGACGTGGACGGTGCCGGCGGGGCATTTCTGCCGGATCGTCTGCAGCGAGGGGGCGCAGGTCGGCGACCTCAACCTCTTCAACGCCAACGACCTGAAGGAGCGGTTCTATTCCGGCAAGACGCGGGCGCTGAACGGCACGCATGTCGGGCTTGGGGACCAGCTCTTTTCCAGCTTCCCCTATCTCAGGCCCATCGCCACCATCACGCACGACACGCTCGACTGGTACGGCTTCGACGAATTCGGCGGGGCGGTGCATGATGTGATCGGCACGCGCTGCGATCCCTATACGCATAATCTTCTCAGCCATGGCGGCCAGTACCATCATTGCTGTCATTCCAACCTGACGCGCGCCCTCGCGCGGAAGACCGGCATGACGCCGCGCGAGGCGGAAGGGTATGTGCATGATGTGCTGAACGTCTTCATGTGCACCGGCTTCACGCGCGATACCGGGCAGTATTTCATGAAGGCCAGCCCGGTGCGGCCGGGCGATTATCTGGAGTTCTTCGCGGAGATCGATCTTCTCGGCTGCATGTCCGCCTGCCCGGGCGGGGATTGCTCATCTGAGCATTCCTCCGATACGGCGAAATGCTATCCGATGGTCGTGGAAATCCACAGGGCCAAGGCGCGGCCCGCCGGCTGGGCGCCGCCGCCGGTCAACGGCTACGACGGCACCCACGGGCTTTAGCGCGCGCCCGGACGGCGGACGGCGCGCACCACGCCGCGTCGCCCGCCGCCGCAGAAGAAGCGGTCGGCGCCGTCGGATTCAAGGCCTGAGACGACCATGCCTTCGGGCATGACGATCGTGTCGAGCACGGCGCCGGTCTCGGGGTCGATATGGCGCAGGTCGCTTTCCTCGCCCTCCCATGTGCCGTGCCAGAGCTGGCCGTCCACCCAGGTGACGCCCGTCACCATGCGATTGCTCTGGATGACGCGCAGGACCGCGCCGGTTTCCGGATCTATCTGGTGGATTCGCCTGCCGCGATATTCGCCGACCCAGAGCGAGCCTTCCGCCCAGGTGAGGCCGGAATCGCCGCCACCGCCGGGGGCCGGGATGGTGGCGAGCACCGTGCCGGAGGTCGGGTCGATCTTGTGGATCCGGTCCTCGGATATCTGGAAGAGGTGGCGGCCGTCATAGGCGGTGCCGGCATGGGCCGCCATTTCGATGGCGCCCAGCATGCGCCCGTCCTCGGGGTCGATCGCCTTGATCGCATCGCCGGCGGCGAACCAGATGGCCTTACCGTCGAAGGTGACGCCGCCGATCTGCTCCACGCCGGGATAGGGACCGTATTCGCGCAGGATGTCTGCCTCGGTGGTCGTCATCGTCGTCTCCTCTGGATCCTGGATGGTCTCATCCTAGTCGCCGGGCAGGGGACCCGGGAGTAACAAGAGTGTCGAGAATGCCCCCGGTGTCGGTGTCAGCCAGCGCCGTGCTCTGCCGCGGCCGACCGGCTGTACCTTGCCGACGGCGGCAAGCCGCTCGAGGGCGCGCTGCACGGTGCGACCGCTGGCGCCGAGCGCGATGGCGAGGGCTGAACTGGACCAGGCCTCGCCATCGGCGAGAAGCGCCAGCACATCGGCATGCGGCTCGTCGCGCGGCGGGGCGAGCACGGCGACCGCCCGGTCGCCGTGCGGGGCCAGCCTGAAGCCGGCAGGCGTGGCGTCGATATCCGCGAAAGGAGCCAGTTCGGCGCGCAGGCGGCCCATTTCAACGCGCAGGCGGGCGCGGTGGGATTCGTCGGCATGCCGCGCGCGAAAGGCGCGCAGCAAGAGGGCCTCGCGGCTCGCATCGCCCGGAAAGGCTTCCGCCAGCGTGCGCAGCAGGGAAAAGAGGATCGGGCGCGTAGCAAGCGAGATCGCCGTCTCCCCGCTACGCGCGACATGCCGGCAGGCATCGACGATCAGCGTCGGGGTGGCGAACAGGGTCTCAACGGCGTCGGGCAGGAGCGGGCGTTCCCCGTCATGAGTGATCAGGCGGGCGGCGGGCTGTTCCAGCACGCGCGCGGCGTCCTCGATCTCCCGCATCAGTGGCGGGATGCCTGCCTGCCGGGCGGCCTCGGCGGCGCGCCCGAAGGCCTGCCGAGCAGTCCCGATGCGCACGCGGCGGGTCGCGATGCCGGCTGCGGCGAGTTCATGGGCGGCCCGCAGCGGCGGGGGCAGGGCGGCGGGGTCGATTGCCGCCAGCATCTTGGCCGCCTCGTCCAGCCGGCCGATCAGCAGCAGCCGGCGGATGGCGAGCGTCCTGGCATGGGCGGCGTTGAGGCGGTCGCCGTGAGCATCCAGCGTCGCGCCGGCGGCGGCGAGCGCCTTGACCGGCCAGGTCAGGTCGCGCGAGACGAGGGCGATTTCCGCCTCGGCGACGATGCAGCGCGCCCGCGCCACCGTCTCGCGCGGGCCGAAGGCGCCGGCGGCGCTCTTCAGCAGCGCCTTCGCCCGGTCGAGATCGCCGAGCTGGGCCATGGCTATGCCGCGCAGCGCGAGCGCCGGCGCGTCGTCGCGCAGCGCCACGCGGTCGAGCGCGCCGAGCGGGTCGCCGCCGGCCAAGGCCCGCGCGGCGGCAATGATCATCGAGTCCATGCCATTCCCGTCACACTTGTAACTCCCGCTGTCGGGCCGCCTGCTTCTAGTCTTGCCGTGTCCGTCACCGAGGAAAGGCGTTTTGCCCTCCGGGTTCAAGTCCATTCTGGCCGAAGACCGGGGGAGAATGGCGATCCGTCTTGCCGCGGGGTGTTTTCGGCCGCATCGTGCGTTTTCTTTTCAGGCGATGTCGGAAGCGCCTTGCGGCCAGCGTCTTCCATGGGAGACCGGACAAGGCGATCCGGGTGGCTTTTGCCGCCGGTCGAGCCACGAGGAGATGACAATGATCCATACGCATTATCGCTGGGTGATCGTCGCGGCAGGGGGGCTGCTCGGCTGCATCGCGATCGGCGCCATGTTCTCGCTACCCGTCTTCCTGCTGCCGATCGCCAAGGAGACCGGCTGGTCGGTGACGGGCGTTTCCACCGCCATGACCATCGGCTTCCTTGCCATGGCCTTCGCCAGCATGGGTTGGGGTGGCCTGTCCGATCGCTGGGGGCCGCGGCCCGTCGTGCTGGCCGGCTCGGTGCTGCTGGCCGCAAGTCTCGTGCTGGCGAGCTTCGCCACCTCGCTCGTCGCCTTCCAGTTCGTCTTCGGTCTCCTGGTGGGGGTGGCGGTCGCCGCCGTCTTTGCGCCGATGATGGCCTGTGTGACCGGCTGGTTCGATACCCATCGCAGCCTCGCCGTCTCGCTGGTCTCCGCCGGCATGGGCATGGCACCCATGACCATGTCGCCCTTCGCCGCCTGGCTCGTGACCATGCACGACTGGCGTACCTCCATGCAGATCATCGCGGCGGTCGTCGGCCTGACGATGATCCCGGTCTCGCTGCTGATCCGGCGTCCCCCGGTGCTGGAGGCCGGGGCTGCGGCCGCCATGGCCGGCGAACCGCAGGAGAGCATGACGGCGCGCGAGGTGCTGCGCTCGCCGCAATTCATCATCCTGTGCCTGACGAATTTCTTCTGCTGCGCCACCCATTCCGGGCCGATCTTCCATACGGTGAGCTATGCCATCACCTGCGGCATCCCGATGATCGCCGCCGTCACCATCTACAGCGTCGAGGGGCTGGCTG
Source organism: Shinella zoogloeoides (assembly GCF_022682305.1). Lineage (NCBI taxonomy): Bacteria > Pseudomonadati > Pseudomonadota > Alphaproteobacteria > Hyphomicrobiales > Rhizobiaceae > Shinella > Shinella zoogloeoides. The sequence continues at coordinate 2,445,556 of NZ_CP093528.1, read as the reverse complement.
GCATGGGCGGGCGCGTGGTGTTCGGCCTGCTCGGCGATCGGTTCGGGGCCAAGCATATCCTCGTGCTGGGGTTGTTCGTGCAGGCCTTCGGGGCGCTCGCCTATGTCTTCACCGGCGGGCTGGCCTCGTTCTACCTCGTCGCGGGCCTCTTCGGCTTCATCTATGCCGGCGTCATGCCGCTCTATGCGGTCATCGCGCGGGAGAACTTTCCACTGCGCATGATGGGCACGGTGATCGGCGGCACAGCCATGGCCGGCAGCCTCGGCATGGCGCTGGGACCGGTGGCGGGCGGACTGATCTACGATACCTTCGCCAGCTATACCTGGCTCTATGTCGGCTCCTGGCGCATCGGCCTCGGCGCTTTCCTGATCGCCATGACCTTCCGGCCGGTTCCGAAGATGCGGGAGGCGCTGCCGGTGGCTTGAGGCGGGGAGAGCCGCGACCATGGCCGGCCTGATTGTCAGGCGGGCGCCTTTCCCGGCAATCTTCAGAAATTCAGGAACTGCTCCGGGTTGCGGCGCGCGCGCATGAGCAGGTCCAGCTCCCGCTTGGAGGGGCCGAACTTGTCGAACAAGCGCCTGGCCTCCTGTTCCGGCAGGTCATAGGCCATGCGAAAGACTTCCACCGTGTAACGTTCCCCCGATAGGCGGCGATGGTCGGGGAAGAGCTTGGATTGGTGCGGCATCTGCGATCACGCCCGAATGTCCTTGACGATACGGGAACCGGCGAGGGCGGCGATTGTTCCGGATAAATTCGGGAAATTGGGGCTTGCGTCCCGGCGCCGCCGGGCGGTTGCGGAGAAATCCGGCAGTGCATGGCGGGCGGTGCGCCGCCGGGCCGCGGATAGCGTATGACAGAAGCGGGGCCGGAACATTCGCGCTCTGACCCCGCCTTCCGGGAGAAATTTCCAAAAGTATCCAATTTCGAGCGTGGATTGTATGCCGCGCTGATCGAAAGATATATTTCTAAGGCCATCTTATTAGTTTGGCCGGCTCATTTTGCGGTTGCTAACACAATTGTTGCGCTGCAAATTCAAGGTTGATGCCCATCGTACATGGCATCATGACCATTGTACATGGTCGCTTTCGCTGGATTGTCCACATTCTATATCAGAAAGTGTTGATGATGCATTTTTTGCATTGTACACAATCATTGCGGTCTGATGGATCGTGACAAGGCGGCCGGCTGCTGGAGGGCGGTGGGGTGTCCTGTCCAACAACACCCATGGGAGGGGAAGCATGAAACAGGCACTTCTTTCGATTTGCGCCGCCGCGCTCGGTCTCGCGATCGCCGGCCAGGCCTCGGCCGCCGGCACGCTGGAAACCGTCAAGGCGCGCGGCAAGCTCATCTGCGGCGTTTCGCTGACGGTGCCGGGTTTTGCGGCGCCCGACGACAAGGGCCGCATGCAGGGCTTCGACGTCGATATCTGCCGCTCGATCGCCGCTGCCCTGTTCGGCGATGGCGAGAAGGTCGATTTCGTTCCGACCAACATCAACACGCGCTTCCAGGCGCTGCAGTCCGGCGAGATCGACGTCCTGTCGCGCCAGACGACGCACACTTTCTCGCGCGATGCCTCGCTCGGTCTCGATTTCGGCCCGACGGTCTTCTATGACGGCCAGGGCCTGATGGTGCCGAAATCGCTTGGCGTCACCAGCGCCAAGGAACTGACGGAAGCGGCGATCTGCACCCTGCCGGGCACCACGACGGCGCAGAACATTTCGGACTTCTTCGCCGCCATCAACGGCAAGTTCGAGCTGGTCGTCTTCGAAAGCCCGGACGAGAACCGCGCAGCTTTCTATTCCGGCCGCTGCGAGGCGATCACCTCGGACCGCTCGGACCTCGCCTCGATCCGCTCCGTCGCCAACAACCCGGACGACTACATCGTCCTGCCGGAGACGATCTCCAAGGAGCCGCTCGCGCCGGCCTTCCGCCAGAACGATTCCAACTGGGGCGACATCGTTTCCTGGTCCGTCTGGCTGCTGATGGCTGCCGAGGAAAAGGGCATCACCCAGGCGAATGTCGACGAGAAGCTGAAGAGCGAGGACCCGGACGTACAGCGCATGCTGGGCGTCACCGAGGAACTCGGCAAGATGCTCGGCCTCGACAACAAGTGGGGCTACAACATCATCAAGAGCGTCGGCAACTACGGCGAGGTCTTCGATCGCAACGTGGGCGAGGGCACCAAGCTCGGCCTGACGCGCGGCCCGAACGCGCTCTGGAACAAGGGTGGCCTGATCTTCTCGCCGCCGATCCGTTGATCGCCTCCTAGGGCGGTCTTCCGGGGCGCGCGCATGGCGGTGCGCGTGCCCCCACTTTCCCGACATCGGTGGCGAGGTTTCATGGCTTTCCTGCATGACATGCGCTTTCGCGCCTATTTCTATCAGATCGTGGCGATTGGTTTCGTGGCCCTTGTCGGCTGGACCCTCTTCTCCACGGCGAGCGCCAACCTCGCCAAGCAGAACATCGCGACGGGCTTCGACTTCCTGACGCGACCGGCCGGCTTCGTCATCACCGAGGCGGCCATCGCCTTCGAGCCGACCGATACGGTCGGCCGGGCCATTCTCGTCGGCATTGCCAACACCGTGAAGGTCTCGCTGCTCGCGGCGATCTTCGGCACCGTTCTCGGGCTTGCGGTCGGCATCGCGCGCATGTCGCACAATCCGCTGCTGGCACGCCTCGCGCTCGTCTATGTCGAGCTTCTGCGCAATGTGCCGCTGCTGCTCTATCTCTTCCTCTGGTATTCGCTGATCATTCTCACCCTGCCGCCGGTCAAGCAGGCGCTGAACCTGTTGCCGGGCGTCTATCTCTCCAACAGCGGCCTTGTCGTGCCCGCGGCGCTCGTCGAAAGCGGAGGGCTTGCGCTTCTCGCCTGCCTCGTCGGCGGCGCGGTCGCGGCGCTCGTCATCCGCAATGTGGCGACGAAGAAGCGTGTCACGACCGGCCAGTCGAACCATGGCGGTCTCATCGCGCTCGCCGCGCTTGTCGGCCCCGCGCTGCTGCTCTGGCTGGCCGGCGGCGTCGCTATCGACTGGGATTTCCCGACGGCGGGAAAATTTCGCCTGACGGGGGGGCTGCATGTGCGGCCGGAATTCGTGGCGCTGCTCTTCGGCCTCGCGCTCAGCGTTTCGGCCAATGTCGCGGAAATCGTGCGCGCCGGCATCCAGGCCGTCAACAAGGGGCAGTGGGAAGCCGCCGCCGCGCTTGGGTTGCCGCGTGGCAAGACCATGCGGCTCGTTGTGCTGCCGCAGGCGCTGCGCATCATCATCCCGCCGCTCACCAACACCTATCTCACCGTCTTCAAGAACAGTTCGCTGGCGATCGCCATCGGCTACCCGGACCTCGTCACCGTCTCGAACATCGTGATGAACCAGACCGGGCAGGCCATGGAAACGATCGCGATCTTCATGGGCGTCTATCTCGCCCTCTCGATCGCCATCTCGCTTCTGATGAACTGGTACAACGCGCATGTCGCGCTGAAGGAGCGTTGATATGACCGACGTTCAGGCTCTCGTCCTCGCCCCGCCGCAGCCAGCCCCCGCCGCCGCGCGTGGCGGAAAATTCTCCGCCTATTTCGGCACGCCCGGCAATACGCTGATCAGCCTTGCCTCCATCGCCGCCATTCTTTTCATCGTGAAGCTCGCCCTCGACTGGCTGGTCGTCGATGCCGTGTTCTCCGGCGACGGCGCGGTGTGCAAGGCGGCGAGCGGGGCCTGCTGGCCCTTCGTGGCGCAGAAGCTGCGCTACATGCTCTTCGGCTTCTATCCCTATGACGAGCAATGGCGGCCGATGCTGGCGCTGCTCCTGCTTTTCGGCGCCTGCCTCTTTTCCATGATGCCGCGCTTCTGGAGCCGCAAGCTGCTCTTCGCCTGGATCGTCGTCATCCTGCCGGCGCTCTACATCCTCATGGCCGGCGGTGTCCTCGGCCTGACGCCGGTGCCGACGACGAGCTGGGGCGGCCTGCCGCTCTCCTTCACGCTCTCCTTCATCGGGCTGACGCTCGCCCTGCCGCTTGGCATCGTGCTGGCGCTCGCGCGTGCCTCGAACCTGCCGGCGATCCGCGTGCTTGCGGTCGGCTTCATCGAGATCGTGCGCGGCGTGCCGCTGATCAGCATCCTCTTCATGGCGACGGTCATGCTGCCGCTCTTCATGCCCGAGGGCACGACCATCGACAAGCTGTTGCGCGCGCAGGTGGCGATCATCCTCTTCGCCTCTGCCTATATCGCCGAGATCGTGCGTGGCGGCTTGCAGGACGTGCCGGCCGGGCAATACGAGGCGGGCAAGTCGCTCGGCCTGCATTACTGGCAGATCATGCGCAAGATCGTTCTGCCGCAGGCGCTGAAGAAGGTCATTCCGCCGATGGTCGGCCTCTTCATCGGCTTCTTCCAGGATACGACGCTCGTCACCATCGTCGGCCTCGTCGATTTCCTCGATACCGTCCGCTCCGCCATCCGCGATCCGGAATGGCAGGGCATCGCGGTGCTGGAAGGCTATCTCGTCGCCGCCGCCGTCTATTTCACCTTCAGCGCCTTGATGGGCGCCTACAGCCGCTTCCTCGAAGCGCATTTCAGGACGACCCATGCCTAACGTCACCGTCATCCGCAATGCCCGCACTGTCGTCGCCTATGACGAGGCGACCGGCGGCCACGCTTATATGCAGGACGCCGACGTCGCCTTCGACGAAACCGGCTTCCTGCATGTCGGCGGCCGTTACGAGGGGCCGTTCACTCAGGAGATTTCCGGCTACGACCGCATGATCCTGCCGGGTTTCGTCAATGTGCATTGCCATTCCGGCGAGGAGCCGATTTCCAAGAGTTTTTTCGAGGACCAGGGAACCGCCGCCCTCTGGGGGCAGGCGATGTACGAATATTCGACGCTCATCGAGATCAGCGACGACGCGGTGAAGGCCGCGCTCACCGTCATGCTCGGCGACCTCCTGCGCAGCGGCGTCACCACCTTCGTCGATATCGCCGGCCCGCATGAATGCTGGTTGCCGACGCTGGCCGAAAGCGGTGCGCGCGCCTATGTCGCCCCCGGCTTCCGTGAAGCGCAGTGGCATGTGGAAGACAGCCACCGCCTCGATTTCCGTTGGGATACCGCCCGCGGCCGCGAGGCCTTCGCCCGTGCGCTCGAAACTGTCGATGCGGCTGAGGCCCATCCCTCCGGCCGTCTCGGCGGCATCGTCGCCCCGGCGCAGGTCGAGACCTGCTCGCCCGAACTGCTGCAGGAAGCGGCGGAGGCCGCGCGCAGCCGCAAGGTGCCGATCACCATCCACGCCGCCCAGACCATGGCCGAGCACGAGGAGCTGCTGCGCCGCCACGGCCTCACCGCCGTGCAGTATCTCGAAAAGCTCGGCATCCTCGGCCCGGATCTCATCCTCGGCCATTGCATCTTCATCGACAGTCACCGCTGGACGCGCCAGCGCACGGCGGACGATCTCGGCCGCCTTGCGGCAAGCGGCACGAGCGTTGCCCATTGCCCCGTCACCTTCGCGCGCAGTGGCATGATCCTGCAATCGGTCGGCCGCTACCGGCGCAGCGGGGTCAACGTGGCGCTCGGCACGGACAGTTATCCCTTCAACATGCTGGAGGAGATGCGCACGGCGCTGATCAACGCCCGCATCGCCGCCGGCACGGTCTTCGACGTCTCGACCGCCGATATTCTCGACGTCGCGACGCTGGCTGGTGCGAAAGCCCTCGGCCGCAGCGATATCGGCCGCATCGCGAAGGGTGCGAAGGCGGATTTCTCGGTTGTCGATCTTAAGCACCCCGGCATGCAGCCGGTCTATGACCCGCTGCGCAACCTCCTGCACTGCGCCGCCGAGCGCGCGGTCGCGGCCGTCTATGTCGACGGCGCCTGCGTCATGGAGAACGACCGGCCGACGCGGGTCGATTATGACGGCGCTCTTGCGGAATTGCAGGCGGTGCAGGATTTCGCGGTGCGCCATTTCCAGGCGAACGATCCCCGCGGCCGCTCCGCCGCGGCGCTCGCCCCGCTCTCGCTGCCGGTGCTGCCGCATCCGTGATGCTGCGGATCGCCAACGGGTGGGGGACGTCCTATGATGCGCCTCCCGAACCCTGACCCGGCCGCACCGCCTATGCATCGACGCCTGACCTTTCTCCGTTCCTCGGCCGCCCTTGCCGGCGGCTGGCTGTTGCTGCTGGCGGCTTTCGGCGTCTATTCCGCGACGAGCCATTGGCAGGCCTTCGAGCAGGAAGTGTCGGAAAGCGGCCGCGCCTTGCAGCGGGCGATCTCCCAGCGCGTCGCCCAGCACGATGCGCACCTGACCGGTCTCAGCGCCCTCGGCCTCGCACAGGCGCAGCCATCGGAGGATTTCGACCTTGTCGCCAAGTCGATCCTGCGCTTCTACCCCCGCATCGTCGCCATCGACCTCGTGCGTCTTCCGTCAGGCACGTCGCCTGATGTCGTCAGTTCGGCGACATCAGGCGATGGCTCGACCGTCGATCCCGCGCAGGTCTCCCGGGCCGTGGACATGCTCACTCCCGGCAAGGCGGCCTATGGTGCGGATGCCAAGCCCGGCCATTACCGGGTGATGAAGCGCATGAACGAGACGATGGCCGTCAGCCTCGATATCGACGGTGCGAAGCTGGTCGAGGGCGAGGAATTGCCGCGCTGGGCGACGCTGCGTTTGTCCACGGCCGAGGGCCTCCTGCTCGAAACCGGTGTGAAGCAGCCCGCATCCGAAGGCTTTCTCGCTCGGACGGTCAGTTTCGACGCGTCGATCGTCAGCGCCACCCAGCCGCTCCGGCTCTCCCTGCAACGCCATGTCACGCTGGCGCAACTCCTGCCGCCGCTGCCTTTCGCGCTCTTTGCCGCCATCTCGCTTGCCGGCCTCGTCCTTGTGCGCTCGCTCCTGAAGCACCGGCAGGATGCCGCCTTGGCGCGCGAGGCGGCGGATGCCGCGTCCCGGCGCGAGGCGCTGCGCCAGCACGAGACGAAGCTTGCCCATGCGCTGCGCATCAACAGCATGGGCGAGATGGCCTCCGGCATCGCCCATGAACTCACCCAGCCCTTGACGGCACTGCTCAGCCAGAGCCAGGCGGGACGGCGCATCGCCGCCGCGAACGGCCTGACGGATACCCCAATCGACACCGTTCTTGCCGCCAATGTGCAGCAGGCCAAGCGCGCCGCCGATATCCTGGTGCGCCTGCGCGCCTATGTGGGCAAGAGCGCGCTGGAGGCCGGCGTGCACGATCTCGGCCGCCACGTCGCCGATATCGTCGCCCTCTCGCGCATCGACCTCGACCGGCGCGGCATCGCGCTCGATGTAGCCGTTCCGGAGGCTCCGGCTCTGGCGCGCATCGATCCCGTCGAGATCGAGCAGGTCATCCACAACCTGATCCGCAACGCCGCCGATGCCGTAGAGCAGGCGGGCAGGGCGGACGGCCGAGTGCGGGTCTTGCTGACGCCGGCAGGGCCGGGTTACGAGATCATCGTGTCCGACAACGGCGTGGGTATCGCGCCGGATATCCTGCCGCGCCTCTTCGAGCCGTTCTTCTCCAGTAAGCCCGATGGCATGGGCCTCGGGCTCAGCCTTTGCGAAAGCATCGTCGAGCGCTTCGACGGCAGCATCTCGGCCGGTAACGGGGTGAAGGGAGGCGCGGTCTTCACCGTGCGCCTGCCGGCGGCACAGGATAGGCAGGAACGGGAGGAGGCAGCGGAATGACGATGGCGCCGGTCTATCTGGTCGATGACGACGAGGGGGTGCGCAGCGCCCTGTCGCTGCTTCTCGGCACCTACGGTATCCGCATCGAGACCTTCGGCGATCCCACCGCCTTCCTCGCGCGTGCGCCGAAACTGAAGCCGGGTGTGCTGCTGCTCGACCTGCGCATGCCGGCCATCACCGGCCTGCAACTGCACGAAAGGCTCGCCGCCATCGGCTGCGACTGGCCCACCATCATCTGCACCGGCCATGGCGACGTGCATGCCTGCCGCCGGGCCTTCAAGGCGGGCGTCGTCGATTTCCTCACCAAGCCCATCGACGAGCAGGTGCTGATCGAAGCCCTGCAGCAGGCTTCCGGCGCGCTCGACGTGCATGCGGAGAAGGCCGAGGCGGTGAAGCTGGTGGCGCAGCTCACCGATCGCGAGCGCGAGGTGCTGGACATGGTCGGGCGCGGCTGGTCGACGAAGGAGATCGCCGACAGCCTGCAGCTGTCGCCCCGCACCGTGGATACGCACCGGGCCAATATCGCCCAGAAACTCGGCACGACCTCGGTCGCCGAATTCGCGCGCCTCGCCCTGATCGGGCAGGCTCCGTAATCCTACGGACCCCGCTCCGTCCGTCCACCGATACCGCGGAAAGCGAAAATCTCCGAAAAGAAGGGCGTCGCCGCAAACGAAATCGAGCGGCCCTCAGATGGAGATCAACATGAAGACGTTCGTTGCCACCGCTTTTGCCGCCCTTACCCTCGCCGGCGCCGCCAATGCCGAGATCCTGACCGAGCGCAACATGCCGCTCGACATCGCCGTCGAAGCTGCCGACGCCGCCGTGAAGGCCTGCGCTGCCAAGAAGTTCAACGTGACGGTCGCCGTCGTCGACCGCGCCGGCACCACCCGCGTCGTCCTGCGCGCCGACCGCGCCGGCCCGCATACGCTCGACAGCGCCATCCGCAAGGCCTACACGGCTGCTTCCTTCCGTACGCCGACCCAGAAGATCGCCGAAAACGTCGGCAAGAACCCGGCTGCCGCCGAGCTTGTCTCGATCGACCGCCTGCTGGTGCTCGCCGGTGGCGTTCCGGTCAAGGCCGGTGAAGAGACGATCGGCGCCATCGGCGTCGGCGGTGCGCCGAGCGGCGACATCGACGACGAATGCGCCCGCGCCGGCATCGAAGCCGTCAGCGCAAAGCTGAAGTAAGCGCTACGCTTGTTCGCAAAACCCCGGCATCGCGAGATGCCGGGGTTTTCGTTGTGGGGATGCGAAGGGTTAGTCGCGGTCCGGCGCGCCGAGCGGGAAGAACTTGCGGAAGGGCCGGGCCTCGTCGACCGCGCGGGCGAAGGAGGGGCGGGCGAGCAGGCGCTTGCGATAGGCGTGCACATTGGCGAAGGCCGGATCGATGGCATGCGTCCAGTCCGCATAGAAGAGGAACGGGCCTGCGCCGCAGTCGGCTAGCGAGAAGGCATCGCTCGCCGCCCATTCCCGGCCTTCCATGTGGCGGTCGAGCCAGGCATAGGCGCGCTCCAGCATGTCGCGCGCCTCCGTGACGCCGCAGGGATCGCGGTCCGCCTCCTGCCGGATGGCGTTGAAGACGATCCTCTGCTGCGGCGTCGAGATGTAGTTGTCGAAGAAGCGGTCGAGCATGCGCACCTCGATGGCCGCCGCCGGATCGTCGGGGATCAGCTTCACCGGACCCGGATAGTGCAGGCCGAGATACTCGATGACGATGCTCGCCTCGACGATGGTGCGGCCGCCGTCGACGAGGATGGGGAAACGCTTGATCGGCCATCGCGCCTCGAAGTCGGCCAGCGTCCCGGCGTCTGTGTGATCGAGAAGGCGGTATTCGAAATCGGTGCCGTTCTCGTAAAGCGCCGTCAGCGCCTTCTGGCAGTAGCTTGAAAAGGGATGTGCATAGAGAACCGGTTTCATGGCGACCTCCGTGACGAATGTCCATTGGTCGCAAATCCGCTTGCGAAATGCAATCGGATTTTGACGTGGGCCGCTGTCAGCCGGCCCGCTTCATGAACGCCCGTTGCAGATCCTCGTTGTGCGCCCTGGCAAACTGGTTCTGGGCGAGGGGGATCGCCAGGACCAGCAGAACCAGGGCTGTCACGAACAGCGCGCCCGGGTTGAAAAGCCGTACTTTCACGCATCACCTCATCGTCTCTCGCATCCTTCATGAACGTCGAAGCTGACTCTGGGCTGAACGTCGCGGCGGCTTCGTTCAGGCGGCTGTCAGCTTGCCCCGGCAGGGAAAGGGCAAGATGGCGGGCTGCCGTGGCGGCCTCGCCCCATGCCGTGAAAGGACTATTCCATGCGCGAAGGAACCGGCCGTATCTCCCTGTGGCGGCCCGAACTCGGCAGCGTCGCCGTCAGCGTGCTGACGGCGCTTTATCTTCTCGCCCTCACCAACTGGAGCTTCTGGTCGAAGGGATGGCGCTATCTGGAGGGAAGGCCGACCACCTTCGCTTCCATCGCTATCGGCGTCGCCTGCCTCTATGTCGCGCTCTGTGTCGCCGTCTCGCTGAAATATGTGATGAAGCCGCTCTTCATGACGCTCATCCTGACAAGCGCTGCCGGCGCCTGGTTCATGGACCGTTTCGGCGTCATCATCGATATCGAGATGATCCGCAACGCGGCAGAGACGAACAGCGCCGAGGCCGGCCATCTCATAACGCCCGGCTTCGTGCTGCACATGCTGGCCTATGGCCTTCTGCCCTGCCTCCTCCTTCTCTGGGTGAAGGTCCGCCATCGTCCGTTCCTCGGCAAGGTGCGCGGCAATCTCGCCGTCATCGCGCCCGCGCTCGTCCTCGCGCTCGTCGCCGGCCTGTCGCATGCCCGCGTCTATGCCTCGGCCGTGCGGGCGCATCACGACTGGTTCGAGACGCTGAACCCCTTCGTGCCGCTCGTCACCGCCGTCCAGTTCGCCGCCGGTCAGTCGGTGGATGCGAATGTGGTGGCCGCGCCGCTCGGCGCGGATGCCAGGGTGGCGGATGCGCCGCTCGGCGAGCGCAAGCCGCGGCTGATGATCGTCGTTGCCGGAGAGACGGCGCGCGCCGACAATTTCTCGCTCGGCGGCTACGGGCGCGACACCAATCCGGAACTGGCCGGGAAGGATATCCTCTACTTCCCCGACACGACGAGTTGCGGCACGGCCACGGCCGTCTCGCTGCCCTGCATGTTCTCCGTCTATACCCGCTCCGAATATACCCACCGCAAGGGCCTTTCGACGGAAAACCTGCTCGACGTGCTTTCCCATGCCGGCGTCGATGTCGAGTGGTGGGACAACAACACCGGCGACAAGGAGATCGCCAGGCGCGTGACGGCGCGGTCGCTGATCAAGGACGGCAACCCTGCCTATTGCGCGAAGGGCGAATGCCGCGACCAGGTGCTGCTCGACGCGCTGGACGCGCGGATCGGTTCGATCGACAAGGACACCGTGCTGGTGCTGCACCAGATCGGCAGCCATGGCCCGGCCTATTACGAGCGCTATCCCGAGGAATACCGGCGCTTCAAGCCGGATTGCCGCAGCGCCGAGTTCTCCGACTGCACCAAGGAGGAGATCGTCAACGCCTATGACAACACCATCGCCTATACCGACCATATCCTTGCCAGCGTCATCGACCGGCTGGAAAAGCAGCAGGATCGCCTCGACGTGTCGATGCTCTACATGTCGGACCACGGTGAATCTCTCGGCGAACTCGGCCTCTACCTGCACGGCGCGCCCTACATGATCGCGCCGTCCGAACAGACCCACGTGCCCTTCGTGCTGTGGCTCGGCAAGGATGCGAAGGCGGCCTATTCCGCCGCGTGCCTCGCCGACGAGACGAAGGCGGCGCAGTCGCACGACAATCTCTTCCATAGCGTGCTCGGAATGATGCGCGTGCAGACCAACGTCCGGGATCCGGCGCTCGATCTCCTGTCTCCCTGCCGGCTCGGTGCGATTTCCTGAGGGAAAGGCACGGGTGGAAACGGGGCCTAGCCCCATGTATTGTCCGGGATCGAAGGGTGGCGGCGGACAGGCCGCCGGCACAGGGAGCGCCGGGCATTTGAGAGTTCTGCTGATCGAGGACGATGCCGTACTGGGCGAGGCCGTGCGCGACTACGTGGCCGGTCTCGGCCATGCCGTCGACTGGATGCAGACGTTGACCGACGCCCGCGCCGCGTCCGGCACGGTGGACTATGACCTCGTGCTGCTCGACCTGCGCCTGCCGGACGGCAGCGGTCTTTCGCTGCTGACGGAGCTGCGCCGGGCGGGCGTTGCCACGCCCATCATCATCCTGACGGCGCACGACCAGATTTCCGATCGGATCGAGGGGCTGAACAGCGGGGCGGACGATTATCTCGTCAAGCCGTTCAACCTTGGTGAACTCGGCGCGCGCATGCTGGCCGTCGCCCGGCGCTATGCGGGCGCAGCGCTTCCCGTTCTGGAGGCGGGGCCGCTGACCATCCAGCTCGCCGACCGGCGGGTGCTGCGCGAGGGCGAGGCCGTGGATCTTTCCAGCCGCGAATGGGCGGTGCTGGCGCGGCTCGCGGCACGGCCCGACGCTATCGTCTCCAAGGGGCAGATCGAGGAGGCGCTCTACGCCTTTGGCTCGGAAATCGAGAGCAACACCGTGGAGGTCTATGTCAGCCGGCTGCGCAAGAAGCTCGGCAAGGACTGCGTGGAGACCCTGCGCGGCATCGGCTACAGGCTCGGCCGATGAGAGTGTTCCGTAGCCTTGCCGGCCAGCTCATGCTGTGGATCACGGCGACGATCACGCTGCTCTGGCTGCTCGCGGTCGCCTTCGGTGCCTTCGTCATGCATGACGAATTCGGCGAGATCTTCGACAGTGCCCTGCAGGAAACGGCCGAGCGCCTGGTGCCGCTCGTCGCCGACGATCTCCTGCGGCGCAGCGACCTCACCACCCCGCGCCGCGTCGAAGCCATCCGGGCGCCCTCCGAAGAGGAATACCTGACCTATCAGGTGCGCGATGCGACGGGCCGGGTGCTGCTGCACTCGCATACGGCGGTTGCCGCCCCCTTCGACGCGCCGCTGAAGGTGGGCTTCTGGCAGAGCGCGACCGGCCGCATCTATACGGCCGCGACGGAGGACGGCGAGATCTTCGTGCAGGTGAAGGATTCCGCCGCCGAGCGCCGGGAGGCGACGGTGGAAGGCTCGCTCGCCCTGCTGCTGCCGGTCTTGCTCATCGTGCCGGTCACCATCGCGGCGGTCTGGTTCGTCGTGCGCCGTGTCCTTGCGCCGGTCGAGACGCTGCGCGCGGCGATCGGCGAGAAGGACGGCGGCAACCTTGCCGCCATCGATGCGGCAGGCCTGCCGCTGGAGCTGCGGCCGATCCTGCGCTCGGTCAACCTGCTGCTCGCGCGCCTGCGCGCCGTGCTCGCCGCCGAGCGGGAGTTCACCTCCAACAGCGCCCACGAGCTGCGCACGCCGATTGCTGGCGCGCTGGCGCAGACCCAGCTCCTGCTGGCCGAATTGAAGGAGGCGCCGGTGCGCGCCCGCGCCCAGCAGGTCGAGGCCTCCCTGCAGAAATTGACCCGGCTGACGGAAAAGCTGCTTCAGCTCGCCCGCGCCGAGGCGGGCATCGGCGTGACCGAAACCACCTTCGACCTTGCCGATGTCGTCGGCGTGGTGGTGACCGATTTCCAGCGCGCCTCCGACGATGCCGGGCGCATCCGCCTCCGCAACGCGCTTGCCGGTCCGTCGCTGCGCGAAGGCACCGCGGATGCCTTCGCCATCGTGCTGCGCAACCTGGTCGAGAACGCGCTTCTGCACGGGCAGGCGGGCGAGCCGGTGGACATCGTGCTCACGCCTGCGGGCAACCTCACCATCCGCAATGCGGCGTCGCCCATGAGCGAGGCGGAGCTGGCGGCGGTGCGCAAGCGCTTCTCGCGTGGGCGGACGGCTGCGCCCGGTTCGGGCCTTGGCCTTTCCATCGCCGACCGCTTGCTGGCGCAGATGCGGGCGAGCCTCGTCCTCACTTCTCCCGTGCCCGGGCAGGCCGATGGCTTCCAGGCGGAGATCGTGTTTCCGGTCGCAGCCGGCTAACTATCGGCAGCGCTTGCATTTTCCTTGAACAGCCCGGTTTTCCGGCATTCCTCTCCGGCTTTTTGCCGGGGAGAGGCTCATATTTTTCGGCGTTCATGTGAGAAATGTGTGGCATTATGCCGCATTTTGTGGTTTTATGTGAGTATAATCAAAAATGGTGGGGAACATGGGTCGCAAACCAGAAGAATACGCGCGGCTTTTGGCCAGCGCGCTTTGCAAGCTGCATTCGGCGGAGATCCGGGGGGCTTCGCCGCTGGTGTCTGACGACAGCCTTCGCGTGATCACCGAGACCTTGACAATCGCGATGGCCGATGCCCGGAAAATTCATGTCCAGCAGGAGCTTGCGGCGATGAACGAGCGCCGTGAACTCACCCTTCTGCATTCCTGATCATAAGCTTGTGGCGCGGGTTTGTACTGCGTTAGCGTCAACGACATGTCATGATCATGGAGCCGCCGCCCGAAGCCGCGTACCCTGGCTTCGGGCGGTCTATTCCTGTCTTGCGGGTGACTTTGCCGGCGTGGCGCGATAGGTCCTGTCAGGGCCTATCGCATCGATTCTGGGAGGAACCTGACATGACGGACTGGGGCAGGACCGGCAAAGGCAAGATCGCACTGGTGACCGGCGGGGGAACGGGCATCGGGCTTGCGGTCGCCCGCGGCCTCAGCGCGGAAGGCTATGGCGTCGTCATCACCGGGCGACGGCTTGCCGTCCTGGAAAAGGCGGCGGCCGAGATTTCAGCCGAGACGAGCAATCCTGTCCGGGGCATCGCCTGCGATGTGGGTGATCCGGCGCAGGTTTCTGCGGCCTTCGCCGAGGTGAAGCGGCAGTTCGGCCGCCTCGACGTGCTCGTCAACAATGCCGGCTCCAATGTCTCGCCGGCGCTGCTGGAGGACATTCCCTTCGAGGAGTGGTCGAGCATCCTAGCGGCGAACCTTACCGGCGCGTTCCTCTGCACCCAGCAGGCCTTCCGCATCATGAAGGACCAGACCCCGCGCGGCGGGCGCATCATCAACAACGGCTCGATTTCCGCGACGACGCCGCGTCCCAACTCCGCACCCTATACCGCGACGAAACACGCCATTACCGGCCTTACCAAGTCGACGGCGCTCGACGGGCGCAAATACGACATCGCCTGCGGCCAGATCGATATCGGCAACGCGGCGACGGATATGACGGCGAAGATGAATGGTGGCGTTTTGCAGGCCAATGGCGAGATCGCCCCGGAACCGACCATGTCGGTCAGCCATGTTGCCGATGCGGTGGTCTACATGGCCAGCCTGCCGCTCGACGCCAACGTTCTCACCATGACGGTGATGGCGACGACGATGCCGCTCGTCGGTCGGGGATAGGCCTTACCGGCGCGGCTCGCCGCCTTCGGCATACACCGTCTTCTGCTGGAACTTGAAGACATGGCCGCAGCGGCAGCGGATCATATGCTTGTCGGGATACTTGGAGGGCCGTTCGGTGAGGAAGCCGTGCGGCAGGGAATCCACCTTGAAATCCGGGTGCGCGCGGGTCGGCATGTCGTCCTCGGAGACTTCCGCATAGCCGGCATTGCCGCACATGGCGCATTCGAGTTTGCGCGAGTAGCGGTCGCGGGCGGCCATGGAGCACTCCTTCATCGGATTCGGGTTCGCCGTTAATAGGCATCGGCCCGGCCGGTTTCAAGGATTCGATGCGGCCAGCAGCGCCTGAAGGGCGGCGATGATGCGGCGGTGCTGGTGGGCGTGGCGGGTGCGCACGTTGACCGCTGCGTAGACCGGCTGGGCGATGGGTTCCGCACCTTCCACGCGTTTTGCCGCGCCGCTCTGCGCCAGTCGCGCGGCATCCGCTGCCGTCACGAAGGCCGAGCCGCCGAGTTTCTGCATCAGCGCGAGGATTGCGGTCGTCTCGCCGCTGGCGATGGGGGCGGTGGAAAGGCCGGGATAGGCCTGCCGGTGCAGCCGGTCGAAGGCGGGGGAATAGACTGCCTGGATATAGTCTTCCGGCCTCACTTCCTCGATGCGGCTCACCCGGTTGCTCACCATCTCGTAGCGCACCTCGCCGATACGCTCGTAATAGAGATCGGGCAGGTAGTGCGGGGTGAAGAGGATGGCAAGGTCGAGGTCGCCGGCCCCGAGGTCTCGGTTCATCTGGTTGGAATAGTCGACCTCCAGATAGATCGAGGTGCCCGGCAGTTCCTTGCGCACCTCCGCCAGCCAGTCGCCGGCATAGTGGGCGGCAAGGTCGTGTTGCAGGCCGAGGCGCATGGAGCGCTCGTAGGCGCCCGCCGTTTCCACCGCGCGTGAGGCCTCGTGCCATTGGTGCTGCAGGGCCTTGGCATGGTCGAGGAAGCGCAGGCCCGCAGCCGTCGGCTGGGTGCCGCCCTTGTTGCGCGAAAAGAGTTTTCGCGCGAACAGCGCCTCCAGCGCGTTGATGCGATGCGTGACCGTCGATTGCGTGATGTTCAGCCGCTCCGCCGTGCGGTTGAAATTGCGCGTTTCCATCAGGTCGAGGAATGTCTCAATCAGGGCAATCTGCATGAACGCGCCGTATTTTCTCAATATTTGACAATAGTCTAATCGGCATCCTCGATTAATAAAGCGAAATCCTCCGCTTGTCCCCCGGCGCTTTGGTTGCCACAAATCCCCGTCGAAGAAGGGGAGTAAGAATGTCCGCACTGCCAAGCCATGCCCGTGTCGTCATCATCGGTGGAGGCGCTGTCGGCGCATCCGCCCTCTATCATCTGGCCAAGGCCGGATGGACCGATTGCGTGCTGCTCGAGAAGAACGAGCTGACCGCCGGCTCGACATGGCATGCCGCCGGCAACGTGCCGACCTTTTCCTCCTCCTGGTCGATCATGAACATGCAGCGCTACTCCGCCTCGCTCTACCGGGAGCTTGGCGAGCTGGTCGACTATCCCATGAACTACCACGTCACCGGTTCGATCCGCCTCGGCCATTCGAAGGAACGGTTGCAGGAGTTCAAGCGCGTCGTCGGCATGGGCCGCTATCAGGGCATGGACCTCGACATCCTGACGCCCGACGAGATGCGCGGCAGGTATCCGTTCCTCGAAACGCACGACCTCACCGGCGCGCTTTACGATCCCAATGACGGCGACATCGACCCCGCGCAGCTCACGCAGGCGCTTGCCAAGGGCGCGCGCGACATGGGCGCGAAGATCTTCCGCTTCTGTCCCGCCACCGGCGCGCGGCGCGAGGGGGAGGAGTGGGTTATCTCCACGCCGCAGGGCGAAATCCGCTGCGAGAAAGTGGTCAACGCCGCCGGCTACTATGCCCGCGAGGTGGGCAAATGGTTCGGCCGCGACGTGCCGATGATGGTGATGAGCCATCAGTACATCCTCTTCGAGGAAATTCCCGAGCTTGCCGCATGGTCGCGGGAGGCCGGGCACAAGCTGCCGCTCCTGCGCGACGTGGATTCATCCTATTATCTCCGCCAGGAGAAGACGGGCATGAATCTCGGCCCCTATGAGCGGAACTGCAAGGCGCATTGGGTGACGCCTGACGATCCGATGCCGGACGATTTCTCCTTCCAGCTCTTCCCCGATGATCTTGACCGCCTCGAATGGTATCTCAACGACGCCGTCGAGCGCGTGCCGATCCTCGGAACGGCCGGCCTGTCGCGCATGATCAACGGCCCCATCCCCTATGCGCCGGACGGCAACCCGCTGATCGGCCCGATGCCGGGCGTGCCGAATGCCTTCGAGGCCTGCGTCTTCACCTTCGGCATCTGTCAGGCGGGCGGGGCCGGCAAGGTGCTGGCGGAATGGGTCACGGAAGGCGAGACGGAGTGGGACATGTGGTCCTGCGATCCGCGCCGCTACACGAGCTTTGCCGCCGACAAGGACTATTGCATCGCCAAGGGCATGGAAATCTACGGCCACGAATATGCAATGCACTTCCCCAAGCATGCATGGCCGGCGGGCCGGGACAGGAAGCTCTCGCCGATCCACGACCGCATCAAGGCGCTCGGCGGCCAGTTCAAGCCCTACAACGGCTGGGAGCGCGCCAACTGGTATGCGAAGCCCGGCGACGATCTTTCGGAAGAATCCACCCAGACCTGGAACCGTGAGGGGCCGTGGCGCCCGCGTATCGAAGAGGAGTGCCGCGCCGTCACCGAGGCCGCCGGCATCCTCGACCTTCCCGGCTTCTCCCGCTTCCGCGTGAAGGGTGAGGGCGCGACGGCGTGGCTCTCCTCGCTCATCACCGGCAAGGTGCCGAAGCCCGGCCGTATCGGCCTTGCCTATTTCTCCGACGACAAGGGCCGCATCGTCACGGAAATGTCCGTCATGATGCTGGACGAGGACTTCTTCTTCCTCATCACCGCCGCGACCGCCCAGTGGCACGATTTCGAATGGCTGACGAAGCATCTGCCTGACAATGCCGCCTTCACCATCGACGACGTGACGGACGGCTTCTCCTGCCAGATTCTTTCCGGCCCGAATTCCCGCGCCATCCTCGCCGATGTGTCCGATGCTGACCTTTCCAAGGGCTGGCTGACGCACCAGAGCTGCCAGATCGCCGGCCGCTGGTGCCAGCTCGTGCGCGTCTCCTTCGCCGGCGAACTCGGCTGGGAAATCCATACGAAGATCGAGGACACCGCCGCCATCTTCGATGCCGTCTGGGCAGCAGGGCAGACGCATGGCCTGAAGCCTTTCGGCATGGAGGCGCTCGACAGCTTGCGCATCGAGAAGGGCTACCGCGCGTGGAAGGGCGACCTTTCGACCGACTACACGATCCTGCAGGGCGGCCTCGACCGTTTCGTCGACTGGACCAAGCCCGACTTCAAGGGCAAGCCGGCGCTAGAGCGCGAGAAGCAGCAGGGCGTCACCAAGCGCTTCGTGACGCTGACGGTGGAAGCCGGCGAATGCGACGCGCCCTACATGTCGACGCTCTGGCACGGCGGCAAGGTCGTCGGCGAGACGACCTCTGGCAACTGGGGCTACCGCACCGGAAAATCCATCGCGCTCGGTATGCTGCGCGCCGACCTTACCGTGCCCGGCACGGAAGTCGAGGTGGAAATCTACGGCGACCGCTTCAAGGCGACCGTCCAGCCGGACGGCCCGCTCTTCGACCCCAACAATGAAAGACTGCGCGCATGACGAAGCCCATTCCCTCCAAGGCGAGAGCCGTCATCATCGGTGGCGGCGTCTCCGGCTGCTCGGTCGCCTATCACCTCGCCAAGCTCGGCTGGACGGATGTGGTGCTGCTGGAGCGCAAGCAGCTCACGTCAGGCACGACATGGCACGCCGCCGGCCTCATCGGCCAGCTCCGCGCCTCGCAGAACATGACGCGCCTCGCCAAATATTCCGCCGACCTCTACGTCAAGCTCGAGGCCGAGACTGGCATCGGCACCGGCATGCGCCAGTGCGGCTCGATGACCGTGGCGCTCACCGAGGAGCGTAAGGAGGAGATCTACCGCCAGGCCTCGCTCGCCCGCGCCTTCGATATCGACGTGCGCGAGATCAGCGTGGACGAGGTGAAGGGGCTTTATCCGCACCTCAACACGGCGGATGTGAAGGCCGCCGTGCATCTGCCGCTCGACGGCCAGTGCGACCCCGCCAACATCGCCATGGCGCTTGCCAAGGGCGCGCGGCAAAACGGCGCGAGGGTCATCGAGAACGTCAAGGTGACGTCGGTGCTGACGAAGGACGGCCGGGTGACGGGCGTTGCCTGCGAGCAGAACGGCGAGACCTTCACCATTGAGACCGACAATGTCGTCAATGCCGCCGGCATGTGGGGGCGCACGCTCGCCGACATGTCGGGCGTCACGCTGCCGCTGCATGCCTGCGAGCATTTCTACATCGTCACCGAGCCGATCCCGAACCTCCAGCGCCTGCCGGTGCTGCGCGTGCCGGACGAGTGCACCTATTACAAGGAGGACGCCGGCAAGATGCTGATCGGCGCCTTCGAGCTGAAGGCCAAGCCCTGGGGCATGGACGGCATTTCGGAAGACTTCTGCTTCGACCAGCTGCCGGAGGATTTCGACCACTTCCAGCCGATCCTCGAAAACGCCATCAACCGCATGCCGATGCTGGAGACCGCCGGCATCCACACCTTCTTCAACGGCCCGGAGAGCTTCACGCCCGATGACCGCTACTATCTCGGCGAGGCCCCGCAGCTGAAGGGCTACTGGGTCGCCGCCGGCTACAATTCCATCGGCATCGTCTCCTCCGGCGGCGCGGGCATGGCGCTCGCCCAGTGGATGAACGACGGCGAGCCGCCCTTCGATCTCTGGGAAGTCGATATCCGCCGCGCCCAGCCGTTCCAGCGGAACCGCGCCTATCTCAAGGATCGCGTCTCCGAAACGCTCGGCCTGCTCTATGCCGACCATTTCCCCTATCGCCAGATGGCGACGGCCCGCGGCGTGCGGCGCTCGCCGCTGCACGAGCACCTGAAGGCGCGCGGCGCGGTGTTCGGTGAAGTAGCCGGCTGGGAGCGCGCCAACTGGTTCGCGAAGGAAGGGCAGGAGCGGGAATACCGCTATTCGTGGAAGCGGCAGAACTGGTTCGAGAACCAGCGCGAGGAGCACCTTGCCGTCCGCAACGGCGTCGGCCTCTTCGACATGACCTCCTTCGGCAAGATCCGTGTTGAGGGTCGCGATGCGCTGGCCTTCCTGCAAAAGCTTTGCGCCAACCAGATGGACGTCGCCCCCGGCAAGATCGTCTATACCCAGATGCTCAATGCCCGCGGCGGCATCGAGAGCGACCTGACGGTGACGCGCCTTTCGGAAACCGCCTTCTTCCTCGTCGTGCCCGGCGCGACGCTCCAGCGCGACCTCGCCTGGCTGCGCAAGCACCTTGCCGACGAGTTCGTCGTCATCACCGATGTCACGGCGGCCGAAAGCGTGCTCTGCGTCATGGGGCCGAAGACACGGGACCTCATGCAGAAGGTCAGCCCCAACGACTTCTCCAACGCGCACCATCCCTTCGCGACGGCTCGCGAGATCGAGATCGGCATGGGCCTCGCCCGCGCCCACCGCGTCACCTATGTCGGCGAACTCGGCTGGGAACTCTACGTCTCCACCGACCAGACCGCCCATGTCTTCGAGGCGCTGGAAGAGGCCGGGGCCGATGTGGGGCTGAAACTCTGCGGCCTGCACACGCTCGACAGCTGCCGCATCGAAAAGGCCTACCGCCATTTCGGCCATGACATCACCGACGAGGACCACGTTCTGGAAGCCGGCCTCGGCTTTGCCGTGCGCACGAAGAAGGGCGAGTTCATCGGCCGCGACGCGGTTCTGCGCAAGCAGGAGGAGGGGCTGAAGCGCCGCATGGTGCAGTTCCGCCTCACCGATCCCGAACCGCTGCTCTTCCACAACGAGGCGCTGGTCCGCGACGGGAAAATCGTCTCCACCGTCACCTCGGGCAACTATGGCCATGCCCTTGGCGGGGCCATCGGCATGGGCTACGTTCCCTCGGAAGGCGAGAGCGAGGCGGATATCCTCGCCTCGCAATACGAGATCGAGATCGCCGGCGTGCGGGTGAAGGCGGAAGCCTCGCTCGTGCCGATGTACGATCCGAAAGCCGAAAGGGTGCGCGCCTGATGAACCTTGCCGAACGCCATCAACGGTTCCATGACCTGCACCAGTCGGGCTGCTTCGTCATCCCCAATCCGTGGGACATGGGGTCTGCCCGCATGATGGCGTCGGCCGGAGCCGCCGCGCTCGCCACCACCTCCGCCGGCTTCGCCTTCACGCTCGGCCGGCCCGATATGGGCCGGGTGACGCGCGAGGAATCGCTGAAACACGCCGAGGACATCGTGCGCGCCACGCCGCTTCCCGTCTCGGGCGATTTCGAGAACGGCTTTGCCGATGCGCCCGACGATGTCGCCGAGACGATCCGCCTTGCGGCCGAAGTCGGCCTTTCCGGCTGCTCCATCGAAGACACGCAGATGGTGGACGGGAACCCGGCCTATGCCTTCGACCTCGCGGTCGAGCGCATCCGCGCCGCCGCTGACGCCGCCCGCTCGCTCGGCCGGCCCTTCATCCTCTGCGCCCGCGCCGACGGCGTGATGAACGGCGTCTACGATCTGGATGAAGCCATCCGCCGCATTCAGGCCTTCGAAAAGGCCGGGGCGGATCTGCTCTATGTCCCGGTGCCGCCCGGCGTCGAGGAGTTGAAGCGCGTGCTCGCCTCCGTCTCGAAGCCCGTCAACGCGCTTGCCGCCGGGCCGCTGCGCCAGCTCACGGTGCCGCAGTTCGCCGATATCGGCGTGCGCCGCATCTCGCTCGGCTCGACGATCGCCCGCGTCACCCACGCGGCCATCGCCGAGCAGATGGATGCCATCCTCAAGGACGGCAGCTTTGCGAAACTCTCAGCGGCCATCTCCGGCGACACCGTCAACCGTATGCTGACGGCCGGCGCAGGCGACACGGACTGATCTAGCGTCGCGCGGCGCGCACGTCCCTTGCGCCGAAGTCGAATTTCGGCGTCGCGACGGGATTGAGGTCTATGCCCGGGAAGACGACGAAGGTGCTGAAGGGCAGGCTATCGCCCGGCAGTACGCGCAGCACGATCAGCGCGCTGTCGCGGCCGGCTTCCCGGCATGTGCCATTCGGGCAATCGGACAGCACGACATCGAGGCGGAAGGACTGCATCGGCACATCGCCCTTGTTGGCGACGGTGCCCGTGATGCGGTAGCTCGTGCGTGTCTGGCCGAGGCTCGCCTGCATATCCGAAAGCGCGACGGTCTCCTCGGTGAGGGCCGGCGCCGGGGCGGTCTCGTCCCCGGCCTCGGGAGAGGGGGAGCGCTCGTCGACGAACCAGAGCAGAATCGCGATGGCAAGGCCGATGGCCACCGTGATGGTGAGGACGGGTTCGACCCAGCTTCGGAATTGCCGGAAACGCAATGCGAGATAGAGAGTGGCCGCCGCCGCGACCGCAAATGCCCAGATCATTCAGATACTCCTGGACATGGTATAAAGCAGTTACCGGAAAAGTGCGAAGCGGTTTCAACGGGAAAGTGCAGACAAAAAATCCGGGGCGCTGGAGACGCCCCGGCAGGTAGCCGCACACAAGGGCGGCGGGGAGGATCACCCGTGATTGATCATCACATGGCGGACGGCGGTGTAGTCCTCCAGCGCGTAGATCGACATGTCCTTGCCGTAGCCCGACTGCTTGACGCCGCCATGGGGCATTTCGGTCGTCAGCATGAAGTGGGTGTTGATCCAGGTGCAGCCATATTGCAGGCGGGAGGCGGCCTTCATCGCCTTGCCGATATCCTTCGTCCAGACGGAGGAGGCGAGGCCGTAGTCGCTGTCGTTCGCCCAGCCGATGGCCTGTTCGGCATCGGAGAAGCGGGTGACGGAGACGACCGGGCCGAAGACCTCGCGGCGCACGATCTCGTCGTCCTGTGTCGCGCCGGCGACGACTGTCGGCTGGAAGAAGTAGCCGTCGTCGCTGCCGGGGCGCCCGCCCGCAGTGATTTCGATATGCTTCACCTCGGCGGCGCGCTCGACGAAGCTCGCCACCCGGTCGCGCTGGCGCTTGGAGATCAGCGGGCCGATCTCGTTCTGGGTGTCGTCCGGGTCGTTGTACTTGATGGTCGAGACGGCGGCGGAGAGGTCCGCGACCAGCTTCTCGTAGATGCCGTCCTGCGCGTAGATGCGGCAGGCGGCGGTGCAGTCCTGCCCGGCATTGTAGTAGCCGAAGGCGCGAATGCCGGAGACGACGGCTTCGAGGTCGGCGTCGTCGAAGACGACGACCGGGGCCTTGCCGCCGAGTTCCAGATGGGTGCGCTTGACGGTCTTGGCGGCGGCGGCCAGCACCTTCTTGCCGGTAGCGACGTCGCCGGTGATCGAGACCATGTTGATCTTCGGATGGTTGATCAGTGCATTGCCGACCGTCTCCCCGCGACCGAGCACGATGTTGACGACGCCTTCCGGCAGGATGTCGGCCAGGAGCTTGGCCATCTTCAGCGCCGTCAGCGGCGTCTGCTCGGAGGGCTTGAAGACGACGGTGTTGCCGCCGGCGATGGCGGGTGCGAGCTTCCAGGCCATCATCATCAGCGGATAGTTCCACGGCGCGATGGAGCCGACGATGCCGACCGGGTCGCGGCGCACCATGGAGGTGAAGCCGGGGAGATATTCGGCAGCGACGGGCGCATGCAGCGAGCGGATCGCGCCGGCGAAGAAGCGCCAGCAGTCGACGATGGCGGGCAGTTCGTCGTTGCGGGCCGCGTTGATCGGCTTGCCGCAGTTGAGGGATTCGAGCGCGGCGAAGGCGTCGGCGTCCTTCTCGATGGCGTCGGCGATGCGCAGGAGATAGCCGGAGCGTTCGGCGGGCGTGGTGGTCGCCCAGGAGACGAAGGCCTTTTCGGCGGCGTCGACGGCGGCGTCGATCTGCGCGTGGGACGCTTCGGGCAGGTCGACGATCTTGCCGCCGGTCTTCGGGTTCAGGATGTGCTCTTCCGCCTCGGTGCCGGCCTCGAAGCGCGAGCCGATCAGCATCTGGGTGTCCATGATGTTCTCCCTTGTCGTTTGGTTCATTTGCCGCCGCCGGCGACCTGGTCGCCGTCGCGGGTGAGATAGTAGGCGCCGAGGATCGGCAGGAAGGTGACGAGCACGACCACCATGGCGACGACGTTCGTCACCGGCCGCTGGCGGGGGCGCACGAGTTCCTCGAGCATCCAGATCGGCAGGGTGGATTGCTGGCCGGCGGTGAAGGTGGTGACGATCACCTCGTCGAAGGACAGCGCGAAGGCGAGCATCCCGCCGGCGAGCAGCGCCGTGCCGATATTCGGCAGGATGACGTAGCGGAACGTCTGGAAGCTGTCGGCGCCGAGGTCCATGGAGGCTTCGATCAGCGAGCCGGAGATGCGGCGGAAGCGGGCGACAGCGTTGTTGTAGACGACTACGACGCAGAAGGTCGCGTGGCCGAGCACGATGGTCCAGAACGAGAAGGGGATCTCCGCGAAGGAAAAGGCCGAGCGCAGCGCGATGCCGGTGATGATGCCGGGAAGCGCGATGGGCAGGATCACCAGCAGCGAGATCGTCTCGCGGCCGAAGAAGCGCGTGCGGGAGACGGCGGCGGCGCAGAGCGTGCCGAGCACCAGCGCGACGGCCGTCGAGATCGACGCGACGCGGACGGAAAGCCCCATCGCCTCCCAGACATCCGGCCGGTTCCAGGCAACGGCGAACCATTGCAGCGTATAGCCCGGCGGCGGGAACTGGTAGCTCTTCTCCTCCGTGGTGAAGGCATAGAGGAAGATGAGCAGGATCGGCAGGTGCAGGAAGGCAAGGCCGGCGCCGGCCGCGATCTTCAGGCCGAGCGGGGCGGAGGTGTTCTTGTCAGAGCGCATCGAAGGCTCCCTGTCGCTTGGCCATCCAGAGATAGAGGCCCATGATGACGATCGGCACGACGGAGAAGGCGGCGGCCAGCGGGATGTTGCCGGCCGTGCCCTGCTGGGCATAGACCGCCTGGCCGATGAACAGCCGCGACGAGCCGATGATCTGCGGAATGATGTAGTCGCCCAGTGTCAGCGAGAAGGTGAAGATCGAGCCGGCGATGATGCCGGGCAGCGCCAGCGGGAAGAGCACGTAGCGGAAGGTCTGGCCGGGATTGCCGCCGAGATCGGCGGACGCCTCGATCAGGTTACCGGGCACGCGCTCCAGCGAGGCCTGGATCGGCAGGATCATGAAGGGCATCCAGACATAGATGAAGACGATGAAGGTGCCGGTGTAGCTGATGGAGAGCGAGGAGCCGCCGACGACCGGAAGGGCAAGCCACGCATCGAGCAGCCACAGCAGGTGCAGCTTGGCGAAGAACCAGGTGAGGATGCCTTCCTTGGCGAGGATCAGTTTCCACGCATAGATTTTCACGAGGTAGCTCGACCACAGCGGCAGCATGACGCCGAGATAGAAGATGACCTTCCATTTTCCCTTGGCGTAGCGCGCCGCATAATAGGCGATGGGGAACGCGATGATCGCCGAGGCGAGCGTCACCAGCACGGCCATGAGCACGGTGCGCAGGATGATGTCGAAGTTCGACGGGATGAGGAGCTGCCGGTAGGTGGCGAGCGTGAACTCGTAATTGATCAGCCCGGAAAAATCGTCGATCGAGAAGAAGCTCTGCAGGAGCAGCGCGAAGAGCGAGCCAAGATAGATGACGCCGAGCCAGAGGAGCGGCGGCGTCAGCATCAGGAGCAGCAGGATGCCCGGATTGCGCCAGAAGAAATCCGAAAGCCGTCCGAAGACGCCCTGCCGGCGCGCGAGGATGGAGGTGTCGGTGACGGTGCTCATTGGGCGCCGTCCATGGTGTGCAGGTCCTGCGGCAGGAAGGAGAGGGTGACGGTCTCGCCCTCGGCCGGAACTGTGATGGAGGCCGGCAGCATGGCGGCGATGCGCGCGCCGTTCGCCTCCACCGTGACGCGGTTCGCCGCGCCGAGGAAGCTTGCCGCCGTGACGCGGCCGGAAAACTGCTTGCGGCCCGGACCGTCGCCGAGCGCGATGTCCTCCGGGCGCAGGCTGGCATAGTGTTTTCCATATCCGAGGCCATCCACGAAGTCCGGCGGCAGCACGTTGGAGGAGCCGACGAAATCGGCGACGAAGCGCGTCTGTGGCCGCTTGTAGACCTCTTCCGGCGTGCCGAGCTGCTGAATCTTGCCGTCGCTGAAGACGGCGATGCGGTCGGCCATCGACAGCGCCTCGCCCTGGTCATGCGTGACGAAGACGAAGGTGATGCCGAGGGATTTCTGGAGCGATTTCAGCTCTTCCTGCATCTGCTCGCGCAGCTTGAGATCGAGCGCGCCGAGCGGTTCGTCGAGGAGGAGAACGCGGGGGCGGTTGACGAGCGCTCTTGCGAGCGCCACGCGCTGGCGCTGGCCGCCGGAGAGCTGGCCGGGCCGGCGCGTGCCGTAGCCGGGCAGCTTCACCATGGCGAGCGCCTCTTCCGCCGCCTTCAGCCGCTCGGCCTTGCCGACGCCCTTGACCATCAGGCCATAGGCGACGTTTTCCAGGATCGAGAGATGCGGGAAGAGGGCGTAGTCCTGGAACACCGTGTTGACGTTGCGCCGGTAGGGCGGCACGCCCTCCGCCGTTTCGCCGAAGATCTCGATATGGCCGGAGGTCGGCTGCTCGAAGCCGGCCATCAGGCGCAGGCAGGTCGTCTTGCCGGAGCCGGACGGGCCGAGCATGGCGAAGAACTCGCCCTCGGCAATGGCGAGATCCACGCTGTCGACGGCGCGCACGGCGCCGAAGTGGCGGGATACTTGCTGGAACAGGACGGCGGTCATGGGGGCTCCCGGTGTTGGTCTTGGGCGATGGGCGTTTGTATGAGCGCCAATCGTAAAAGGTTCATGGGCAGGAAAACGGCGCGTCTATCCAATCTCCCCCCTTGAGGGGGAGATGCCCGGCAGGGCAGAGGGGGGGGAAGCCCGCCCGCATTGTCGAATGTTGCCGCTCCGCGGCCACCCCCTCTGTCACCTTCGATGACATCTCCCCCTCAAGGTGGGAGATTAGCGGGAGTATGCCGCGCCGATTGGTGCCTTAGCGCCCGCCGATCACGCCGATATAGTCGGAGACCCAGCGGTGGTAGGGCACGCATTCGCCCTGGCTTTCGCACTTCGTCGTCGGCGTGCGCCAGAAGGCGATCTTGTCGAAGTTCTCGTAGCCGTTGGTCTTGCAGCCTTCGTCGGTCAGCAGCGCATTGCCCTTGCAGGCGGCCGGAACGGACGGAACCGCGCCGAACCAGGCGGCGGCGTCACCCTGCACCTTGGCGGACAGCGAATGCTCCATCCACATATAAGCGCAGTTCGGATGCTGGCTTTCGGCATGCAGCATGGTCGTGTCCGACCAGCCCGTCACGCCCTCTTCCGGGAAGGTCGAGGCGATCGGCTGCTTTTCCGCCTGCATGAGGTTGACCTGGAACGGCCAGGAGCCGGAGGCGACGACGCCTTCGTTCTTGAAGTCGTCGATCTGGATCATGGCATCGTGCCAGTAGCGGCCGACGAGCGTGCGCTGGACGCGCAGCAGGTCGAGCGCGGCCTTGTACTGGTCTTCGTTGAGCTCGTAGGGGTTCTTGATGCCGAGTTCCGGCTTGTGCGCCATCAGGTACTGGGCAGCGTCGGCGATGTGGATCGGGCCGTCATAGGCCTGCACGCGGCCCTTGTTGGACTTGCCGTCCGGCAACGTCATCTCCTCGAAGACGACCTTCCAGCTCTTCGGCGCCTCGCCCTTGAAGGCTTCCGTGTTGTACATCAGGATATTGGGGCCCCAGAGATAGGGCGTGCCGTAGTGAACGCCGTTCACCGTATGCCAGGGCGCGTTCTGCAGGCGCTCGTCGATGGTCTTCCAGCTCGGGATGAGGTCGGTGTTGATCGGCTGCACGCGCTTGCCGGCGACGAGGCGGAGCGAGGCGTCGCCCGAGGCGGTGACGAGGTCGAAACCGCCTTCGTTCATCAGCGCGACCATTTCGTCCGAGGTCGCGGCGGTCTTCACCGTCACCTTGCAGTTCGTCTTCTTCTCGAAGTCGGTGACCCAGTCATAGGCCTTGTCCGTCTCGCCGCGCTCGATATAGCCGGCCCAGGCGACGATGGAGACCTCGCCCTCACCGGGGCCAAGCTCCTTCAGCGGCTCCTGGGCGATGGCGGCGGTGGCGAAGGCGAGCGAAAGGGTAAGCGCGGTGCAGGAATGCAGAAGTCGCTTCATGACAGTCTCCCGGTTTGATCCGCTTTGAGCGGTATTGTTCCCGAAAGGAAAGGTGCCGCGATTTTGCCGCTTTCGCAAATTCATTAATCAGAATGCCGGTATCGGAAATTCCGAAAGCTAAAGCGCACCAGCAAAAGTGCGGAGCGGTTCTGCGCCCGGACATGCGTGGGAATTAGCGGCCTCGGCCGCTTCTGAGCGCTTCCGCCAGCCCCACGAAATCGCGCGCCGCCTGCGGCAGGCCGGAGCCTTTGCGCCAGACCATGCCGATCTGCACCACCGGCAACGCGCCGGAAACGTCGCGGCTTTCGATGCGGTCGCCTTCCAGCGACCAGGGGCGGTAGACGAGGTCGGGCAGGAGCGCGATGCCCGCGCCCGTCGCCACGAGGCTGCGCACCGCTTCCACCGAGCGGGTGCGGAAGGCGACATGCGGGCGCGCGCCGAGCGCGCTCAGCAGCTTGCCGGTATTCTCCTCGATTTCGTCCACCGTCAGCATGATCAGCGGCTCCTTGGCGATATCGCTGACGGAGATGATATCGGCCGAGACGAGCGGATGCCCGATCGGCAGCCAAAGCCGGTAGGGGGAGGTCTCGATGATCTCCGCCTGCAGTGCCATGCGGTCGCGCAGGTTGGAGATGACCATGACGGCGACGTCCAGCTCCCCGCCGACCAGCAGATGCTCCAGATAGGAGCCGTTGTCCTCGATGGCGCTGACATCGATGCCGGGGAAGGCGCGGCGGTAGCGCGAGAGCAGGTCCGACAGCACGTAGCCGGCGACGAGCGAGGTGACGCCGAGGTTGAGCTGACCTTTTTCCGGTGCGCGGTTGTCGGAGAAGGAGCGGCGGGCATCGGAGACATTGGCGAGGATTTTCGTCGCATGGCGCAGGAACTGGTGGCCGTTATGCGTCGTCGTCAGCCCGCGTGGGTGGCGCTCGAAGAGTTCGACGCCGAGATCCGATTCGAGTTCCTTGATCGCCTCGGTGATCGAGGATTGCGAGATCGACAGGTTTTGCGCAGCCCGCGTCACGGATCCCTGTTCCGCGACGGCGACGAAATATTGCAATTGCCGGAAGGTGAAAGCCATGGCGGCACTTAATAGGACGGGCGGCGGGGAGGCAAGTCGTGGAAAAAGGCCGGGAAAAGGCGTAGGTCCGCAAACCCGACCCGCGCCGCCCTGCTATGATGTCTCCAACGACAAGGAGCCGCCATGACCGAACGCCCCATGCCGACCGAGCCGGGCATTCTTGCCTTCCACAAGCGCTGCGAGGATTTCTACCCCGCCGACGCCGTCGATGCCGACATCGTGCAGCAGCGCGCCTGGTATGACGCGCTCTGCGCCGCCTTCGACGCGCCGCCGCCGGCCGGCATGGCCAAGCGGGACGGACTGGTGGCGGGACGCATTCCGGTGCGCCGCTATTGTCCGGCGCGGGTGACGAGCGAAACGCGGCTCTTCTATATCCATGGCGGCGGCTTCGTCGTCGGCTCGCTGGACAGCCACGATGCGATCTGCGCCGAGATCGCCGAGGCGGCCGGGGCGGAACTCGTCTCGGTCGATTACCGGCTTTCGCCGGAACATGCCTGGCCCGCCGCCTTCGACGATTGTTGGGCGGTTCTGATGGAGCTTCTGCTGGAACGCCATCCGGTCGTGATGATCGGCGACAGCGCCGGCGGCAACCTTGCGGCCGGTCTCGTGCTGAAGGCGCGGGACGAGGGGCTGAAGGGCGTTGCGGGGCAGGCGCTGGTCTATCCCGGCCTCGGCGGCGATCTCGTGTCCGGTTCCTATGTCGAGATGGCCGAGGCGCCCGGGCTTTCGACCGCCGACGTCGCCTATTATCGCGAGGTCTACAAGGCGCCGGAAGATGCGGTCCATGCCTTTCCGCTGCGTGCGGAAAATCTCGCCGGCCTGCCGCCGGCCTTCATCACCGGCGCCTTTTTCGATCCGTTGCGCGATGACGCCCGCGCCTATGCGGCGCGGCTGATCCTTGCCGGCGTGCCGGTGGAGTATCGGGAGGAGAGGCAGATGATCCACGCCTGGCTGCGTGCCCGCTTCATGAGCGAGGGCGCGAAGGCCGGTTTTGCGGCGCTCTGCGACGCCGTGCGCCGGATGGCCAATCCATGAGCGGCGTCACCGATCTCGACGAACTGCTGGCGACCATGGAGCCGGCGCTGGCGGTGGGCCGTTTCGTCTACGCGAGCGTGCCGGCCCCGGAGATCGCGACTTATCTTGCGCGCGGCCCCATCGGCCTCTTTCGGGAGGAGGAGGGGGTGACGCTGATCCTGCCCGCCGAGGCCGCGGAAGGGCTTTCCGCCAGCGCGCCGATGCGCATGATCACGCTCACCGTGCATTCCTCGCTGGAGGCCGTGGGGCTGACGGCGGCCTTCGCCACGGCTTTGACGAAGGCGGGCATCAGCGCCAATGTGGTTGCCGCCTTCCATCACGACCATATATTCGTGCCGGAGCGGGATGCCGAACGGGCGCTCGAAACGCTGCGGGCGCTATCCCGCGCGGCATGTGACAAGGGAGAAGCACGATGAAATTCCAGCAGCTTTCGGCCGCCGTCCTGATGCTCGGCATTGCGGCGGCCATGCCGTCGCCCTCCCTTGCCGACGACGCTCCCGCGCCCATTCCCTCCTGCGCCATGTCCGGCTCCAAGAGCGTCTTCATCGGCGGCGCGCCGGCGCTGCGGCTTTCCGACGTGGTGAACTGCCCGCCGGAACTCTACGAGATCGTGCCGAGCGTGATGATCGAGGGCCAGCCCATGGTGAAATTCCGCAGCGGCGTCGGCGAGAAGGGCAATTGCACGGCGCGGGGCGAGGAGACGGTGAGTGTCGAGGGGGAATCGGCAAGCCGGCTCGGGGATGTGACCTGCACGCAGAATTGAGAGGTGGGCGTGGAGCCTGTTGCTGGCCTCTGCGCTTGAGGCGTTGACCCTTCCCCTAACTCTCTCCCCGCAAGCGGGGAAAAGGAGGCTGCCAGGCCGGATGAGGGGCCACGCAAAAAAGAACGGGCGGCCCAAGCCGCCCGCCTTCCATCAGTTCCCGGCGCTCTCCATGCGCCGCGTCTTGAGCACCCGCTCCAGCCAGCCGATCTCCATTTCGGGCACGGATTTCAGCAGCAGGTCCGTATAGTCGTCGAAGGGCGGCGTGAGCACCTTCGATTTTGGGCCGAAGCGCACGAGGCGCCCCCGGTGCATCACGGCCACGCTGTCGGCAATCGCGCGCACGATGGCGATGTCGTGGGTGATGAACATGTAGGAGACATGCGTTTCCTCCTGCAGCTTCAGGAGAAGCTTCAGGATGCCCTCGGCCACCAGCGGGTCGAGCGCGGAGGTCGGCTCGTCGCACAGGATGAGTTCGGGCTTGGCCGCGAGCGCCCTTGCGATGGCGACGCGCTGCTTCTGGCCGCCGGAAAGCTCGGCCGGGTAGCGGTCGGCGAAGCGGCCGCCCATCTCGATCTGGTCGAGCAGTTCCTTCACCCGCTCCGTCTTCTCCCGGCCGCGCATGCCATAGTAGAAGGTGAGGGGGCGGCCGATGATGTCGCGCACCGTCTGGCGCGGGTTCATCGCGGTGTCGGCCATCTGGTAGATCATCTGGACGCGGCGAAGCTCGTCGTTCGACCGGCCCTTCAGCGCCCGCGGCAAGGGCTTGCCGTCGAAGCTGATCGTGCCCTCCTGTGGGGGGAGCAGGCCGGTGATGACGCGGGCGAGGGTGGACTTGCCCGAGCCGGATTCGCCCACCACCGCCAGCGTCTGGCCCTTCGGCAGGTGCAGCGACACGTTCTGCAGCACCTTGAAGCCGTTGGAATAGCCGGCGGTGACATTCTCCACTTTCAGGAGCGTGTCCGTCTGGTCGGGTGCTTCGTCCCGGCCGGTGCCGCGCACGTTGACGAGGGCGCGGGTGTAGTCCTCTCTCGGCTCTTCGATGATCTGCTGCACCGAGCCGTATTCCACCATCTTGCCATGCCGGAGCACGAGGATGTCGTCCGTGATCTGTGCCACGACGGCAAGGTCGTGGGTGATGTAGAGCGCGGCCGTGTGGGTTTCCTCGATGGCGTGCTTGATGGCGGCGAGCACGTCGATCTGCGTCGTCACGTCGAGCGCGGTGGTCGGCTCGTCGAAGATGATCAGCTCCGGGTTGGGGCAGAGCGCCATGGCGGTCATGGCGCGCTGCAGCTGGCCGCCGGAGACCTGGTGCGGATAGCGCTGGCCGAAGGTTTCCGGGTTGGGCAGGCCGAGCACCTTGAAGAGGTAGAGCGCGCGCTTTTCCGCGTCCGCGCGGCTCATGACACCGTGCTTCAGCGATGCCTCGATCACCTGCTCGCCGAGCCGATGGGCGGGATTGAAGGCTGCCGCCGCCGACTGCGCGACGTAGCAGACCTTGCAGCCGCGCACCTTGCGGATGCCGGCCGGCGAGAGCTTCAGGAGATCCTCGCCGTTCAGCTTTACCTCGCCGCCGGTGATGCGCACTCCGCCGCGCCCGTAGGCGAGGGCGGTAAGGCCGATGGTGGACTTGCCGGCCCCGGATTCGCCGATAAGACCGAGCACCTTGCCCTTCTGCACATCGAAGTTCACGCCCTCGACAAGAGTAACGTTCCTCGGCGGCTCGCCGGGCGGGTAGCTCGTCGCCTCGATCTTGAGATTGCGGACGGAAAGAAGATCAGGCATCGCCGCGTCCCCCCTTCAGGCTCGAGGTGCGTTTCATCAGCCAGTCGACGACGAGGTTGACGCAGATGGCCAGCCCGGCGATCGCCCCGCCTGGAATAAGCGCGGCCGAAATGCCGAAGATGATGCCGTCCTTGTTGTCCTTGACCATGCCGCCCCAGTCGGCGGCCGGCGGCTGGATGCCGAGGCCGAGGAAGGAGAGGGTGGAGAGGAACAGGATCGAGAAGGCGAAGCGCAGGCCGAATTCGGCCAGCAGCGGCGAGAGCGTGTTGGGAAGAATCTCGCGGAAGATGATCCAGCCCGTGCCTTCGCCGCGCAGCCGTGCCGCCTCCACGAATTCCATGACCGCGACGTCGAGCGCCACGGCCCGGCCGATGCGGTAGACGCGCGTGCTGTCGAGCACCGCCATGACGAGGATGAGGATCCAGAGCTGCTGCGGCAGCACGGCCAGCACGACGAGGGCGAAGATCAGCGTCGGGATCGCCATCATCAGGTCGTTGAAGCGCGAGAAGATCTGGTCGATGAACCCGCCCGTCACCGCTGCCGTGAAGGACAGCAGCATGCCGAGCGAGAAGGAGAGCACGGTTGCCGCCAGCGCCACGAAGACCGTGGTGCGGGCGCCGAAGATCAGCCGCGAGAAGAGGTCGCGGCCGAGATTGTCCGTGCCGAGCAGGAAGTCGCCGCCCATCGGCTGCCAGACGGAGCCGACGATCTCGCTTTCGCCGTGCGGCGCGATGAAGGGGGCGAAGAGGGCGCAGAAGAGGGCAAGCGCGATGCCCGCGATGCCGACCCATGCGCTGACGGGAATGGAGGAAAGTCTCATCGCGGATGCCTCAATCTGGGGTTCGCGACAATCGCGAGGATATCGGCGAACATGTTGAGGAAGATGTAGAAGGCGGCGAAGATCAGGCCGCAGGCCTGCACGACGGGCATGTCGCGCACCGTCACGGCGTCGACCATGTACTGGCCCATGCCGGGATAGACGAAGACCACCTCCACGACGACGACGCCGACCACGAGATAGGCGAGGTTCAGCGCGATGACGTTGATGACCGGGGCCACCGCATTGGGCGCGGCATGCCTGGCGATGATGCGCAGGCTCGAAAGCCCCTTAAGCTCCGCCGTCTCGACATAGGCCGACGACATGACGTTGAGGATCGCCGCCCGCGTCATGCGCATCATGTGGGCGAGCACGACGAGGACGAGCGTGGCGGTGGGCAAAGCGATGGCCGACAGCCGCTCGCCGATCGTCATCGTGTCGTAGACCGTAGCCGGGAAGGTGGCGATGCCCATCTTCACCGCGAAGAACAGGATCAGCAGGTAGCCGACGAAGAACTCCGGCAGGGAGATCGCCGCCAGCGATACGACGTTGATGATCTTGTCTGGCAGGCGGTTCCGGTATTGCACCGCCAGCATGCCGAGGCCGACGGCCAATGGCACCGATATGATCGCCGCGAAGAAGGCGAGGAACAGCGAATTGCCGAGGCGCTTGCCGATCTGCTCGCTGACCGATTGCTTGGAGGCCCAGGAGGCGCCGAAATCACCCTGAAGAGCGCCGCCGAGCCATTTGACGTAGCGGGTGGTGGCCGGCTGGTCGAGGCCGAGGTCCTTGCGGATGTTCTCCACGGCCTGCGGTGTCGCGGACTGTCCGAGATAGGTGGTCGCGAAGTCGCCGGGCAGGGCTTCCACGCCGCCGAAGATCATCAGCGACACGGCGAAGAGCAAGGCCACGCTGAGCGCGAGGCGTTGCAGGATGAGTGCAGCGAGCGGGCTGCTCTTGCTGAGTTTCGCCCAGAAGGAGGGCGTGCCCTCGATGGCTGGGGTTCCCGTGGACGCAACCGACCCGGCAGCTCCGGCCGACTGCGGGGCTTCGCCCGCAGCCGTCGTCGCTGTCAGCTCCGGACCGTGCGCCGGTCCGTTGCCGGTCATCAGGCGTCGAGCCAGACGCGGGTTGCGACATAGCCGTTCGACATGTCGTTGCCGATGTCGTGGACGTAGCCCTTCACGTTCTTGCCGGCGGCGTTCACGAAGTCGTTGAACATCGGCAGGATCAGGCCGCCCTCGTCACGCACCATCATGGCCATGGTGCGGTACATGTCCTTGCGCTTGGCCTCGTCCAGTTCGGAGCGGGCCTGGAGCAGCAGCTTGTCGAAGTCCTCGCGCTTGAAGCGCGTGTCGTTCCAGTCGGCCGTCGAGAGATAGGCGGTGGAATACATCTGGTCCTGCGTCGGTCGGCCGCCCCAGTAGGAGGTGCAGAAGGGCTGGACGTTCCAGACGTTCGACCAGTAGCCGTCGCCCGGCTCGCGCTTCACCTCGATATCGATGCCGGCCTTCTTGGCGCTTTGCTGGTAGAGGACGGCGGCATCGACGGCACCCGGGAAGGCCACGTCGGACGTGCGCAGCAGCACCGAGCCGCTATGGCCCGACTTCTTGTAGTGGAAGGCGGCCTTGTCGGGATCGTAGGTGCGCTGCTCGATGCCTTCCGGGAAGAGGGCATAGGTCTCGTTGATCGGGAAGTCGTTGCCGACCTTGCCGTAGCCGTTCAGCACCTTCTCCAGCATCGCCTCGCGGTCCATGGAGTATTTCAGCGCCATGCGCAGGTCGTTGTTGTCGAACGGCGCGGTGTCGCAATGCATGATGAACACGTAATGGCCACGGCCGGAGGTGGAGAGGATTTCCACGTTCGGCGCGCGCTTCAGAAGATCGACGGTCTTCGGGTCGACGCGGTTGATGTAGTGCACCTGGCCGGAGGAGAGGGCGGCGATGCGGGCGGTCGCGTCGTTCATAGCGATCATCTCGATCGTGTCGACGAAGCCGCGGTCCTGTCGCCAGTCGTCCTTGTTGCGCTCGAAGGTGGCGCGTACGCCGGCCTCGAAGCTGGTGACCTTGTAGGGACCGGTGCCGATCTGCGCGTTCGGATCGTCGAGGCCGCCGTTCGGCTGGATGACGAGGTGGTAGTCGGTGAGCAGCAGCGGCAGATCGGCGTTGCCTTCGGTCAGGACGAGCACCAGCTTGTCGCCATCGGCCTTGATTTCCTTGATCGATTTCATGACGCCGAGCGCGCCCGATTCCGACTTCTCGTCGGTGTGGCGCTGCAGGGTCTTGATGACGTCGTCGACGGTCAGTTCCTTGCCGTCGTGGAATTTCACGCCCTTGCGGATGTTGAAGGTCCAGGTCGAGGCATCGGCGGAGGGTTCCCAGGATTCGGCGAGCGCCGGGACGGGCTTGCCGGTCAGCGGCTCGGATTCCACCAGCATGTCGCCCCAGTTGCGGCCGACGACGAACATGAACTGCGAGAGCGCCTTTGCCGGGTCCTTCGAGTCGGTCGCGGCTGCGCCTTCGAGGCCGAGCTTCAGATGGCCGCCACGCTTGGGCTCCTGTGCCCTGGCGGCGGTGTCGAACATCGTGCCGGCGGCGGCGAGCGTGATGCCGAAGGCGGCGGCGCGGCCCATGAACTCACGACGGTTCATCTTGCCGAGCGTGACCTGGCTGGTGAGGTACTTGGTGTAATCAGTCATTCC
Organism: Shinella zoogloeoides; assembly: GCF_022682305.1. Classification (NCBI taxonomy): domain Bacteria; kingdom Pseudomonadati; phylum Pseudomonadota; class Alphaproteobacteria; order Hyphomicrobiales; family Rhizobiaceae; genus Shinella; species Shinella zoogloeoides. Next base: position 2,409,009 of record NZ_CP093528.1, on the reverse strand, counting down.
CCTGTTCCCTTTCGCTGACCCGTTCTGGGCTTTTGTCATTATGATTGGCAGAATTTCTGTTTTTCGCCCGTAAGGCAACCTTACGACCGGTTTTTATGCCGGCGCCGTATTATTCTCCTTCCCGTTCCGTCTTGGAGCGTCGTGTCATCGCCCCTTCCAGACGGGATCGCGCTTCTCCGCGAAGGCGCGGGCGCCCTCGAGCTGATCCTCGCTGGAATAAAGAATATCGACCGTGCGGAACTGCCGCTTGGTGATCTTGTTCATGGTTCCCTGGAAGGTGTCGCCCTCGGCGGCGCGCACCACTTCCTTGATGGCGGCGTAGACGAGCGGCGGGCCGCTTTCGAGCAGGCGCGCCAGCTCCCAGGCGCGGTCCATGAGCTTGTCGGCCGGCAGGATCTCGTTGACGAAGCCCCAGCGGTGCGCCTCCTGAACATCCAGCCAGCGGCCGGTGAGCAGCATGTCCATGGCGATGTGATAGGGAATGCGCTTCGGCAGCTTGATCGAGGCGGCATCCGCCACCGTGCCGGAACGGATTTCCGGGAGGGCGAAGGTCGCGTGCTCGGCGGCGAGGATGAGGTCGGTCGACAGCGCGATCTCGAAGCCGCCGCCGCAGCAGATGCCGTTGATGGCTGCGATGATCGGTTTGTTGAGGTCGCGCAGCTCCTGCATGCCGCCGAAACCGCCGACGCCATAGTCGCCATCGACGGCATCGCCTGCCGCCGCGGCTTTCAGGTCCCATCCCGGACAGAAGAATTTCTCCCCCGCGCCGGTGATGATGGCGACGCGCAGCGTGTCGTCGTCGCGGAATTCCCGGAAGACCTCGCCCATGATGCGGCTGGTCGCAAGATCGATGGCGTTCGCCTTGGGGCGATCGATCGTGACTTCGAGGATGCCGCCTTCGCGGCGCTGGCGTATCGGTCCGGTCATGATTGTTTCCTCAGACGGATCAGTGCATCGGCCGCCACGACACCGTCGCCGGCGGGGAGCACCATTATGGGATTAACGTCCAGTTCTTCGATTATTGAGGCGTTTGAAACGACATAGGATGCCGCTGATGCGACGGCGGCGACAAGGGCGTCGATATCGCCCTTCGGCGCGCCGCGATAGCCGTTCAGCAGCTTGGCGATCTTGAGGCCGGAGATGGCCTCGCGGATCGTCTTCTCGTCGGTCGGCAGGGTCAAAATCGCCGAATCTTCAAGCAGTTCGACGAGGATGCCACCGGCACCGATGGTCAGCACCGGACCGGCGACGGGATCGCGCATCGCGCCGACGATGAGTTCGGCGACCGGTTTGCCCACCATCTTTTCCACGAGGAAGCCCGAGGCGACGCCGGCCATGGCCTTTGCCGCATCGAGAACGGCTTGCCGGCCGGCAAGGTTGAGCTTGACCGCGCCGGCTTCGGTCTTGTGCGCCACGCCGAGGCCCTTGAGCACGATGGGGAAACCGAGTGTTTCGGCTGCCTGCGCCGCGGCTTCCGCCGTTTCGGCGGTGAGGCCCTTGGGGACGGGAAGGCCATGGGCGCCGAGCGCCTGCTTGGCCTCGCGCTCGGTGAGCGTGATCGCCTCGCCTTCGCCGGTCGGGGCCTTGAGCAGCGGGGCGGCAAGCGGCTTCGACCAGGCTTCGCCTATGCCAGCGGCGGCATCGGCGGCGGCAAGCGCCTCCTCGATGCCGTAGAAGGGCACGACGCCGTTTCGCACCAGCATTTCGGCTGTTGCTTCCGGCAGGTTCTCGCCCATGCTGGCGACGATGCCGGCATTTTCGCCCGTCGCCCGTGCCGCGTCGATCAGGGCCTCGCAGGTGGTGGTCCAGTCGGCGGCGTCGCAACGGTCGAGGCGGGGGAAATCGAGCACGACGAGGTTCAGCGCATAGCCGCCCTGCATCATGGTGGTGAAGGCGGCGGTCTGCTTCTCGCGGTTGCCCCAGACGAAGGTGTGGTAGTCGAGCGGGTTGGAGATCGTCACCATCTGGCCGAGCGTTTCGCGCAGCGGCTGGCGCTGTTCCGGCTTCAGGTCGCGGTAGACGACCTTCCGCTTCACGCCGGCATCCGCCATCAGCGAGGCCTCGCCGCCCGAGCAGGACATGGAGGAGATGTCGTGGCTCGAAAGGGGGCCGGCGACATGCAGCAGCTTCAGGGTTTCCAGCAGTTCCGGCAGGGTCTCGACACGGCCGATGCCGAGGCGGGAAAGCAGCGCCGAGGAGACGGCGTCGTTGCCGGCGAGCGAGGCGGTGTGCGAGACGGTGGCGAGCTGCGCCTGTTCCGATTTGCCGACCTTCAGCGTGACGACCGGCTTCTTCAGCTCGCGGGCGCGAAGGCCCAGGCGCTCCAGCGAAGCGAGGCTGTCGAAGCCCTCGATATGGAGGCCGACGGCGGTGACGCGCGGGTCTTCGAGCACGGCGCAGGCGAGATCGGCAAGGCCGGTCTGCGCCTGGTTGCCGGCGGTCAGGATATAGGCGAGCGGCAGGCCGCGCTGCTGCATCGAGACGTTGCAGGCGATGTTTGAGGACTGCGTGAGGACGGCGACGCCCTTTTCTATACGCAGCATGCCGTGCTGGTCGGGCCAGAGCAGGGCGCCGTCCAGCATGTTGATGAAGCCGTAGCAGTTGGGGCCGAGGATCGGCATGTCGCCGGCGGCTTCCACCAGCGCCCTTTGCAGGTCATCGCCATCGGCAAGCTCGCTGACGGCTTCGCGGAAGCCGGAGGCGTAGCAGACCGCGCCGCCTGCGCCGCGCGCAGCGAGGTCACGGATGATGCCGATGGTGAGCTCGCGGTTGACGCCGACGAAGGAGGCGTCCGGCGCACCGGGAAGGTCGGCGACCGAGCGATAGCATTTGCGGCCGAGGATTTCGTCCTCGCGCGGATGCACCGGCCAGATATCGCCGGAAAAGCCCATCTTGTCGCATTGATAGATGACCCGCCGCGCTTCCTTGCCGCCGAAGACGGCGATGGATTTCGGACGGATGAGGCGGTCGAGAGAACGCACCATTTCCGGTTACGCCCCCAGCGGCCTGAGCAGGTCGCGGCTGATGATGTGCCGCTGGATTTCCGATGTGCCGTCCCAGATGCGCTCGACGCGGGCATCGCGCCAGAAGCGGGCGAGCGGCAGGTCGTCCATCAGGCCCATGCCGCCGAAGATCTGGATCGCCTCGTCGGTGACGCGGGCGAGCATTTCCGTGGCGTAGACCTTGGCCGAGGCGATCTCGCGGTTCGATGGCAGGCCCTGGTCGAGCCGCCAGGCTGCGGACAGCGTCAGGAGGTCGGCGGCATCGATCTCGGTGATCATGTCGGCGAGCTTGAAGGAGACGCCCTGGTTCGCGCCGATCGGCTTGCCGAACTGCTTGCGTTCGGCCGCGTAATTGAGGGCGTAATCGAAGGCGCGGCGGGCGCGGCCAACGGAGGTGGCGGCGACGGTGAGGCGCGTCGCGTAGAGCCAGTCGTTGGCGATGTCGAAGCCCTTGTGCACTTCGCCGAGGATCTGGGCGGAGGGCAGGCGGCATTCGTCGAAATTGAGGATGCAGTTCTTGTAGCCGCGATGGGAGACGGAATTGTAGCCCTCGCGGATCTCGAAGCCGGGCGTGCCGCGGTCGACGAGGAAGCAGGTGATCAGCTTCTTCTTGCCGCGCGGCGTGTCTTCTTCGCCCGTCGCGATGAAGACGATGACGAAATCGGCGATGTTGGCGTGGCTGATGAAGTGCTTGGTGCCGTTGACGACCCAGTCGTCGCCGTCCTTGCGGGCGAAGCACTTCATGCCGCGCACGTCGGAGCCGGCGTCCGGCTCGGTCATGGCCAGCGCATCGAATTTCTCGCCGCTGACGGCGGGCAGAAGATAGCGTTCGCGCTGCTCGTCGTTGCAGGCCATCAGGATGCCGGAGGGGCGGCCGAAGAAGACCGTCAGCGCCATCGAGCCGCGGCCAAGCTCGCGCTCGACCAGCGTGAAGGACGTGTGGTCGAGACCCGCGCCGCCGACTTCTTCCGGCATGTTGCAGCCGAAGAAACCGATCTCCTTGCACTTGCGCGCGATTTCCTGGCCGAGTTCCGGCGGCACATGGCCGGTGCGCTCGACCTCGTTTTCATGCGGATAGATTTCCGTTTCGACGAAGGAGCGGACCGTGTCCACGATCATCTGCTGTTCGTCGGTGAGTGCGAAATTCATTGTATTCCCCTCGTTTCGGTTTGCCCCTCATCCGGCTGCTGCCACCTTCTCCCCGTGAACGGGGAGAAGGGATATGCCGCGCCGGTTTCCTCCATTCCCAAGCCTGCTCTGGGCAGGTTCCCTCTCTCCGCTTACGGGGAGAGGAGTAGGGTGAAGGGCAGTTAGTTCGTTTTCCTCTGCCCGACGCTGCGGCCTGCACCTTCCGGCGCGGCCAGCTTGGCATGGGCTTCGGCAATCGGCGCGATCTTCGCCAGCACGTCCTCGGGCGCATCGACGCTCTTTCCGGCCTTCGAGTCCACATGGACCATCATCTGCTCGGCGGTCGCGATGACGTCGCCGGTGGCGGCGTCGTGGATGCGGGTGAAGAAGTGCAGCCGCTTCTTGTCCGAGGAGAGGAGCTGGAGCGTCGTGTAGAGCGCCTGGCCGAGCTTGCCCTCGCCGAGATGGCGGATGTGGGTTTCCACCGTGTAGTAGCTGTGGCCGGCCTCGACATAGGCGAAGTCGACGCCGATGAGGCGCAGCAGTGCGTCGGACGTATCGCCGAAGAGCTGGAGGTAGCGGTGCTCCGTCATGTGGCCGTTGTAATCGACCCAGGCGGCATTGACCTTGGTGTCGACGAGGCGGAGCGGTTCGCTCGAGGAGACCTCGACCTTCGCCTTGCCGGCCTTGGCCCACAGGTGCGCCTCGAATTCGGCGAGCAGCTTGCCCGAACCCCAGCCGCGGCCTTCGTCGCCGGCCTTCAGCGCATGCATGATGCCGACGAGGTTCTGGTCGCGGATGCGTTCCAGTTCGCGAATACCGCGCGCGCCGGACTGGGCGTCGGACTGGTTGGCGATCTTTTCCACCAACTCGTCGTCGAGGTCGACGACGTCGGTGAGCTTCGTCCAGGGCCAGGAGAGGCAGGGGCCGAACTGGGCGAGGAAGTGGCGCATGCCCGCTTCGCCGCCGGCGATGCGGTAGGTCTCGAACATGCCCATCTGCGCCCAGCGCATGCCGAAGGAATAGCGGATCACGTCATCCAGCGTTTCCGTGTCGCAGATGTCGTCCTTGATCAGCCAGAGGCCTTCGCGCCAGACGGCTTCGAGCAGGCGGTCGCCGACGAAGGCCTCGATTTCCTTGTTGATGATCACGCCCTTCATGCCGATGGGGGCGAGCTTGGCCTTGGCGTCTTCGAGCACGGCGCGCGACGTCCTCTGGCCGCCGACGAGCTCGGCGAGCGGCAGCAGGTAGACGGGGTTGTAGGGATGCGCGACGAACAGGCGTTCGGGATGCTTCATGTCGCGCTGCAGATCGGTTGGCATGAGGCCTGACGTGGAGGAGCCGATCAGGGCGTCGGGCTTTGCGGCCGCATCGATCTGGGTGAGGACGCTCCGCTTCAGTTCGAGGCGCTCGGGCACGCTTTCCTGAATCCAGTCAGCGTCTTGCACGGCGTCTTCGATGCTCTTGCAGAAGGTTACTTTGCCCTTCGGCGGCAGGGGGGCCATGGTGAGCATGCCATAGGCGCGCTCGGCATTGACCATGACTTCGCCGATGATACGCTCGGCTTCCGGATGCGGGTCGAAGACCTTCACGTCGATGCCGGCCAACGCGAAGCGCGCGACCCATGCCCCGCCGATGACGCCGCCGCCGACGCAGGCTGCCTTGTTGATGATGGTCGTGCTCATGCGTTCCCTCAATTCGTTATTGTGTGCGGGTGTCGCTGCCCCTCATCCGGCTGCCGCCACCTTCTCCCCGCAGGCGGGGAGAAGGGATATGCCGCGCCGGTTTCCTTCATTTTCAAGCCTGCGTTTGGCAGGTTCCCTCTCCCCGTTCACGGGGAGAGGGTTAGGGTGAGGGGCAACCCCAAATCGTCAGCCGCGCGGCGCGCGCTTCGTCAGCTTCAGCTTCTCGCGCACTTCGGCCGGGCCGATGACGCGGGCGCCCATGCTCTCGATGATGTTGACGGCCTTGTCGACGAGCTGCGCATTGGTGGCGAGCTGGCCCTTGCCGACATAGAGGTTGTCCTCGAGGCCGACGCGGACGTTGCCGCCGGCAAGCACGACTGCGGCCGGGTAGGCCATGGCATTGCGGCCGATGGAGAAGGCCGAGAAGGTCCAGTTGGACGGCACGTTGTTGACCATTGCCATGAAGGTATTGAGATCGTCCGGCGCGCCCCACGGAATGCCCATGCAGAGCTGGATGAGCACCGGATCCTCGATGATGCCTTCCTCGACGAGCTGCTTGGCGAACCAGAGATGGCCGGTATCGAAGGCCTCGATCTCCGGGCGGACGCCGAGATCGGTCATCATCTTACCCATGGCGCGCAGCATGGACGGCGTGTTGGTCATCACGTAGTCGCCGAGCGAGAAGTTCATCGTGCCGCAATCGAGCGTGCAGATTTCCGGCAGACATTCGGCGACGTGCGAAACGCGCTCGGTGGCGCCGGCCATGTCGGTGCCGTTGGGGTTCAGCGGCAGGGGCTGCTCGGTGTTGCCGAAGATCATGTCACCGCCCATGCCGGCGGTGAGGTTGAGCACGACGTCGACCTCGGCGTCGCGGATACGTTCGGTCACTTCGCGGTAGAGATCGTTGCGGCGGCTCGGCGCGCCGGTTTCCGGATCGCGGACATGGCAGTGCACGACGGCGGCGCCGGCCCTAGCAGCCTCGATGGCCGATTCGGCGATCTGTTTCGGCGAGCGCGGCACGTGGGGGGATTTGCCGGCGGTGTCGCCGGAGCCGGTGACGGCGCAGGTGATGAAGACGTCTCGGTTCATCGCTAAAGGCATTGTCGTTCTCCCAGTATTCTCGTTGGGGCCATTACGAGCCAAGAAAGGATGCAATGCTTTCACTTTTCGGATCCATTCTTGACAATTCGAGAGACCGGCGACCATGCTCCCGATATGCTCGATCCTTCCTCCGACACGCTTGACATCGATATTCTGGTGCTGCCCGAGACGAACCTCATCCTCGTCGCCTCGGTCATCGAGCCGCTGCGCGCGGCCAACCGTATCTCCGGGCAGGACATCTATCGCTGGCGGATATTCTCGCCTGACGGTGCGCCCGTCGAGACGCGTAGCCGCATTCCCGTGCCGGTCGATGGCGTGTTCCGGCCGGAGCGGGAGACGGCGCCGCTCTTCGTGCTGTCCAGCTATCAATGGCAGACGAGCGCAACGCCGCTGCTCCGGCGCCAGCTTTCGCAGACGGCGCGCCACCGCAGCATGATGGCCGGCATCGAATCGGGAAGCTGGCTGCTCGCCGAGGCGAGCCTGCTCGACGGCCATTCCGTGACGATCCACTGGGAGGACATGGAGGAGTTCGCTTCCCGCTATCCGCAGATCACGGTGATGCGCGAGCGCTATGTCATCGACGGCAAGCGCATCACGACCGGCGGCTCTCTGCCGACGCTCGACCTGATGCTGGAGATCATCCGCCGCCGGCAGGGCTATTCGCTGGCGCTGGAGGTCTCGCGGCTCTTCATCTACGAGCACGAGCGCACCGGCGGCCTGCTGCAGGTGCCGGCGCTCGGCAACATGCGCGTCGCCGACCAGCGCGTCAGCCAGGCGGTGCGGCTGATGGAGGAGACGGTGGACGCGCCCCTGACGCTGGCGAGGCTTGCGCGGCGCGTCGGCATCAGCGCGCGTCATCTCCAGGACCTCTTCCAGGAATCAATGGGCGTCGCCCCGCACCAGCATTATCTCGCGCTGCGCCTCAATGCCGCCCGGCGCAAGGTGATCGAGACCAAGGCGGAATTTGCCGACATCGCGGCGCTCACCGGCTTCAACTCCTCCTCGGCCTTCTCGCGCAGCTACCGCGCGCATTACCATGAAAGCCCGACGGAGACCCGGCGGCGGCTGCGGGCCGGGGCGAAGGGGTAGGAGAGTGGATAGGTCTGCTTTTCGCATGAACCGTGCGAATTTTGGAGTATAGGTTCGGATCATGGCATTCACCCAGGGCTTCATGCGTTCGCGAACGGGAAGCCGTTTCCGTACAGGCTTCTGAAACATGCTCGCTTCCGCCGATACGCTCTACCTCACCGGTCAGCCGCTGGATTTCGCGACGCTGGAGGCCATTGGCAGCGGTGCGCGGCGGCCGGTCGCCTGCGAGATGGGCATGGGCAGGATCGGCACGGCGCGCCGCATCGTCACCGACCGGCTGGCGACGGGTCTTCCGATCTATGGCGCCAATACCGGCGTCGGCTCGATGAAGGACAAGCTCTGGACGGCGGACGATCTCGTCGAGTTCAACAACAGTCTCGTCAAGGCGCATCACTTCGGCACGGGCGAACCCTTCGCCCTGCCCATCGTGCGCAAGGCCATCGCGATCCGCGTCAACACGGCGCTCGGCGGCTATTCCGGTTGCAGTCCGGAGCTGATCGACGCCTTTCTTTCGCTGCTGGAGCGGGATGTCGTGCCCGTCGTGCGGCGGCACGGCTCGATGGGCTGCGCCGATATCGGCCTCATGGGGCAGGTCGCGGCGGTGCTGACGGGCGAGGGCGAAGCCTGGTACGGCGGCGAGCGCCTGCCGGCGACGGAGGCGCTGAAGCGCGCGGGGCTGACGCCCTACCGCATGCAGCCGCGCGATGCGCTGGCCGCGCTCAGCGTCAACGCCATCTCCCATGCGGCGGCCGCCAATGTGGTGCGCGAGGCGGCGAAGGCGATCCGCAACCTGATGGTGACGGGCGTTCTCTCCTCGCTGGCGCTCGGGGCGTCCGCCGATCCCTGGCGGGTGGCCGCGCGGCTTTCGGCCCATGGCGAGGCGATGGCCGGCTGCTGGTTCGAGGCGCAGGCGGCCTCCGGCCATTGGCCGACGCCCTCGGCGATCCACGATCCGCTGAGCCTGCGCATGACCGCGCAGGTCTTCGGCGCCTGCCTCGATACGCTGATGAACGCCGCCGAGCGCATCGTCGAGGCGACGGCGCAGTCGGACGACAATCCGGTCGTGATGGACGATCACGTCATGGCCTCGGGCGGTTCGCTGCCGCTCTCCACCACGCTTTATGTCGAGGCGGCGCAGACGGGTTTCGCGCATCTCGCCCGCAACGTGCTGAACCGCTGCGTATTGCTTTCCAACGGGGTCCGGCGCAATCTGCCGGTCAATCTCGTCGCGCCCGGCGAGGCGGCGACGGGCTTCGGGCCGCTTCTGAAACTCGCCGTCGAACTCTACATGCGTATCCAGTCGCTGGCGGTGCCGATCTCGGCACAGTCCATCGTGGTTGCCGGCGGGCTGGAGGAGGAGGCGACCTTCCTACCGCTCATCGTCGAGCGCATGGAAAGCCAGGTGCGCGACCTTCGCCAGATGGCCGCGCTGGAAGCCCTGCTGTCCGCCCAGGCTGTCGATCTTGCTGGCGACAATGTCGAGGGCGTGGCGGCCATCGCCTACCAGCGCACGCGGGCGATCAGCCCGTTCTACCGCAAGGACCGGCCGCTTTCCGCCGAGATCGAGGCGCTCGACCGTGACCTTGCCAGCCCCGAGGCGCTCGCCGCCTTCGTCGAGGCCGCGCCCATGGCGGATTTCGACGCCTTCTTCGCCCTCAAGCCCTGACGGAGGCCCAAATGGCCGATTTCGATCTCGTTCTGAAAGGCACCGTGGTTCTTGCCGACCGTATCGTGGAGGGTGGACATGTGGCGGTGCGCGACGGCAAGGTGGCGCATGTCGGCCAGGGCGCGATGCCCGCAGCGAGGGAACGCCACGACCTCTCCGGCGCGCTGATCCTGCCCGGCGCTATCGATGCGCAGGTCCATTCGCTCTCGCAGAAGAACCAGGAGGATTTCATCTGGTCGACGCGCTCGGCGGCGGCCGGCGGCGTCACGACCATCGTCGACATGCCTTATGACGAGGGCAACCTCGTCTCATCGGCCGAGGCCGTGAAGATCAAGGTCGATCACGCCTCGCCGCAGGCGCGCGTGGATTTCGCGCTCTATGGCACCGTCGATCCAGAGGAGGGGCCGGCGCGCATCGGCGAGATGGTCGGGGCCGGCGTCGCGGCCTTCAAGTTTTCCACTTTCGGCACCGATCCGAAACGCTTTCCGCGCATTCCGGCGGCGCTGCTGGAGGATTGCTTCCGCGCCATCGCGCCGACGGGGCTGACGGCCGGCGTGCACAACGAGGATGACGAAGCGGTGCGGGCGGCGATTGCCAAGGTAAAGGCGGCGGGTATCACGGACTACCGCGCGCATGGCCTGTCGCGTCCAACGCTCACCGAACTGCTCGCCTCCAACCAGATCTACGAGACCGGCGCTCAGACCGGATGCCCGGCGCATGTCGTGCATTGCTCGCTCGGCCGTGGCTACGAGATCGCCGCCGCCTACCGGGCGCAGGGGCATCGGGCGACCATCGAGTGCTGCATCCACTATCTCACGCTCGATGAGGAGAACGATGTCGCCCGCCTTGGCGGCAAGGCGAAGATTAATCCGCCGATCCGCCCGCGCGCCGAGGTGGAAAAACTCTGGCGGCATGTCGCGGCAGGCAATGTCACGCTGGTTTCCACAGACCATGTGAGCTGGTCGGAGGACCGCAAGACCAATCCCGACATGCTGGCCAACGCCTCCGGCGTGCCGGGACTGGAGGTCATGGTTGCGCTCTTCGTCAAGGGTGTGCTGGAGCGAGGTATCCCGCTGACGCGCGCCGCCGAACTGATGGTGCTGAATCCGGCGCGGCATTTCCGGCTGGACCATGTGAAGGGTGCGCTGGAAGCCGGCAAGGATGCCGATATCACCGTGCTGACGCCTGAACCCTATACCTACGACGCGGCGGCGAGCGGTCACAACGTCGTCGGCTGGTCGCCTTATAACGGCATTCGCCTGCCATGGCGTGTCTCGGCCACATATGTGCGCGGCCGGCTCGCTTTCGACGGCAAAACGGTGCTTGCCGCGCCGGGCGCGGGCGCCTTCGTGCGGCCGCTGCCGACGCTTGTCGTGGCGGGCGCGGTCCGATGACCGGCGCGACCAACCTGCCGGTCGATCCCGCCCGCATTGCGGATGTGATCGACGGTCTCGCCCGGATCACCGAGCCCGGCCGACCCTATACGCGCCGCGCCTTCACCGCCCTGTTCCCGGCGGGCCGCACGTTTGTGGAAGAGAAATTCAAGGCGGCGGGGCTGGAGGCGCGCGTGGATGCCGCCGGCAATCTCGTCGCCCGGCGGCCGGGCAAAAAGCCCGGTCTCGGCACGATCATGCTCGGCTCGCACTCCGATACCGTGCCGGACGGCGGGCGCTATGACGGCATCGCCGGTGTCGCGGTGGCTCTGGAGGTGGCGCGGGCGCTGGCCGATCGGGGCATCGAGCTCGACCACGATCTGGAGGTGGTGGATTTTCTCGCCGAGGAAGTCTCGATCTTCGGCGTTTCCTGCATCGGCAGTCGCGGCATGGCGGGCGTGTTGCCGGAGGACTGGCTGGCGCGGCGGAGCGGCGGATTGACCCTGGAACAGGGCATTCGCGACGCCGGAGGCGATCCGGCGCGGATCGCCGTCGAGGCGCGCAGGGATATCGCGGCCTTCCTCGAGCTGCATATCGAGCAGGGGCCGGTGCTGGAGACGGACCGGCTGAATATCGGCGTCGTGACGGCGATTGCCGGGATCACCCGCATCGAGATCGTTGTCGAGGGCAGGGCGGACCACGCCGGGACGACCCCGATGGGCAGCCGCGCCGACGCGCTCGCCGCCGCCGCGCGGCTAGTGACCGGCGTCGAGGCCCTGGCGAAGTCGCTGGCGACGGGGCCGGGGCATTTCACGGCGACGGTGGGGGAGTTCTCCATCGAGCCGAATGCGGCGAATGTCGTGCCGTCGCGGGCGCGCCTGCTGATCGACGCGCGGGCGGAAGAGCGCACGGCGATGGATGTCTTCGCCGCTTCCGTCGAGCGGCTTGCGGCGGAGATTTCGCGCGAGACCGGTACCAATATCGCAACGCCGCGCCGCATCTCCGACAACATGCCGACGCCCGGCGACCCGCTGGTGCTGGACGTCCTCGACGCGGCCTGCGGTGCGGCTGGCGCGAGCCACCGGCGCATGGCCTCGGGCGCGGGACACGACACGGCCTTCATGGCGAAGGTGACGCGGGCGGCGATGATCTTCGTTCCGTGCCGTGGCGGGCGTAGCCATGCGCCGGAGGAATTCGCCGAGATCGACGATATCGCGCTCGGCGCGGCGGTGCTTCTTAATGCAGTGATTCAACTGGACGAAAAACTTCAGGATGTGATTCAGGAGGGCGTGTGATGGGCCGGATTTTAAAGGAAAAAGACGTCGAGGCGGCGGTCAAGGGCGGCTCGGTCTATGCGGCCGGCGGCGGCGGCTGGGCCGATCACGGGCGCATGCTCGGCTATGCGGCGGTCTCCATCGGCAAGCCGGAACTGGTCTCCATCGACGAGCTTTCGGATGACGACTGGGTGGCGACGGCCGCCGCCATCGGCGCGCCGGCCTCCACCACGCCCTGGGAAATGCGCGGCGTCGACTACGTCAAGGCGGTGGAGCTTTTGCAGGAGGCGCTGGGCGAGAAGGTCGCCGCGCTGATGGTGGGGCAGAACGGCAAGTCCTCGACGCTGAACGGCTGGTTGCCCTCCGCCATCCTCGGCACGAAGGTTCTGGACGCCGTCGGCGACATGCGCGCGCACCCGACGGGCGACATGGGCTCCATCGGCATGGCCGGTTCGCCGGAGCAGATGATCCAGACGGCGGTCGGCGGCAACCGCGAAGAGAACCGCTATATCGAACTCGTCGTGCGCGGCGCGACGGCGAAGGTCTCGCCCATCCTGCGCACGGCCTCTGACATGTCCGGCGGCTTCATCGCCTCCTGCCGCAATCCGCTGCGCGCCTCCTATGTGCGCAGGAACGCGGCGCTCGGCGGCATCTCGCTGGCGCTGAAGCTCGGCGAGGCGATCATCGCGGCGGAGGGCCGGGGCGGTTCGGCGATCATCGACGCCATCGTGAAGACGACGGGCGGCGCGATCCTTTCCGAGGGTACGATCACCGACAAGTCGGTGGTCTATACCAGGGAAGCCTTCGATATCGGCACGGTGACGCTCGGCACGGGCGATAGCGCGGCGGTGCTGCATGTGATGAATGAGTACATGGCGGTGGAATTGGCCGACGGCAAACGCCTCGCCACGTTCCCGGACGTCATCACCACGCTCTCGCCCGAGGGCGAGCCGCTCAGCGTCGGCCAGCTCGAAGTCGGCATGAGGATCTTCGTGCTGCATGTGCCGAAGACGATCATCCCGCTGGCCTCCAGCGTGCTCGACCCGACCGTCTATCCCTCGGTGGAGAAGGCGATGGGGATCGAGCTGGCGCGGTATGCGCTGGGCGACTGAGGGGAAGGGGGCAAGCCTCCCGGAAAACCAATCTAAGGAGACCACTATGCCCAAACCCAATCCGCGCCATCCGAACTATCCGATCCCGAGCGGCGACGCGCTGCGCGCCAAGGGCTGGCGGCAGGAGGCGCTGCTGCGTCTGTTGGAGAACGTCCTTTCGGTCGGCGAGGACCCGGACAACCTGATCGTCTATGCCGCGCTCGGCAAGGCGGCGCGCAACTGGGCCTCGCACAGGGCCATCGTCAAGGCGCTGACGGAAATGGACGAGGACCAGACGCTGGTCATCCAGTCCGGCAAGCCGGTGGGCCTGCTCAAGACCCATGCCAAGGCGCCGCTCGTCATCATGGCGAACTGCAATATCGTCGGCCAATGGGCGAAGGCCGAGGTGTTCTACGAGCTTCAGCGCAAGGGGCTGATCTGCTGGGGCGGACTGACGGCGGGCGCATGGCAATATATCGGTAGTCAGGGCGTCATCCAGGGCACCTATGAAATCTTCATGCGCATCGCGGAAAAGCGGTTCGGCGGCAGCCTTGCCGGTCGTTTCATCCTCACCGCCGGCCTCGGCGGCATGGGCGGCGCGCAGCCGCTAGCCGGCCGCATGGCGGGCGCGGCGATCCTTTGCGTCGATATCGATCCGGAGCGGGCCGCCAAGCGCAAGGCCGTGGGCTATCTGGAGCATGTCGCGCCGGATCTGGACACGGCGCTGGCGATGATCGACGCAGCCGTGCAGGAGAAGCGCGCGACCTCCATCGGTCTCGTCGGCAATGCGGCGGAAATCTACCCGGAGATCGCCCGGCGCGGCATCGTGCCGGATATCGTCACCGACCAGACCTCGGCGCACGACCTCGTCTACGGCTATGTGCCGAAGGGCATGAGCCTCGACCAGGTGAAGGGCCTGCGTGATGACGGGCAAGGGCAGCTTATGGCGGCGAGCCGGGCCTCCATCGTCGAGCACGTCTCGGCGATGCTGGAATTCCAGAAGATGGGGGCCGAGGTCTTCGACAACGGCAATCTTATCCGCACACAGGCGCGGGAAGGGGGCGTCGCCAACGCCTTTGACATCCCGATCTTCACGGAAGCCTATCTCAGGCCGCTTTTCGCGCGGGCCATAGGTCCGTTCCGCTGGATGGCGCTTTCGGGCGTGGAGAGTGACATCGCCCGTATCGACGATCTCGTGCTGGAGATGTTCCCGGACAACAGCATCGTCACCAACTGGATCCGCCTTGCGCGTGAAAACATCCCCTTCGAGGGCCTCCCGGCCCGTATCGCCTGGCTCGGCCACGGCGAGCGCACGGAACTGGCGCTCGCCGTCAACCGGCTGGTCGCGGCGGGAGAACTGAAGGGCCCCGTCGCCTTTTCGCGCGACCATCTCGATGCCGGGGCCATGGCGCACCCGAACATCATGACGGAGCGCATGAAGGACGGTTCAGACGCCATCGCCGACTGGCCGCTGCTCGACGCCATGCTGCTCTGCTCCTCGATGGCCGACCTCGTCGTCGTCCATTCCGGCGGCGGCGGCTATGCAGGCTACATGACGAGCTGCGGCGTGACGCTGGTGGCCGACGGCACGGCGGCGGGCGCGGAGCGGCTGGAGCATGCGCTGACCAACGACACCTCGCTTGGCGTGATCCGCTATGCGGATGCGGGCTACGAGGAGTCCTTCGAGGAGATCGGAAAGAAGGGCATCGGGCATGTCAGGACCGGAGATGCTTGAAGGACCTCGGCTAAGTCCCTGAAATGTCGCGGTCGGTCGTAAAGATTGTATTTAACATTTCGCGGTAATCTTCCGTTAGTAATTCCGTCCGTGTGTCGAAAGGGCGGGGCTTCGGTTTGTTTTGCGTGCGAGTGCCTATGCGTCTTTCGGTCCTTACAGCGATCCTCCTCGGCTGCGCCTCCCTGGCCGGCTGCGCGTCGAGTGCGACCCCGGAAACGGTGCTGTCGGTCAAGCCGTCGCGCGAGACCACGAGTTCCGTCGCCAAGGGCGGCGGGCCGGTGCCCGAAGTGGCTGTCGGCGAAAGTCAGGTGAAAGCCGACGATGCGCAGGAAATGCTCGCCTGGGCCGGGCCGGTGCCCGATACCCACGTCTTCGAGACGGTGACGAAGCAGTCCGCGGTTCCCGCCGAGCGCCCCGCCGATACCGCGACGATGGCCGAGATGCCGACCCAGCGCCTCGGCAAGCGCTCGCGCGTCTATAGCCAGCAGTTCCGCGATGCCCATCCGATCAATTTCGGCAAGCGTGCGCCGAAGCACTATCAGGTGCACGGCGTCGACGTCTCGCGCTGGCAGGGCGATATCGACTGGATGAAGCTGCGCACGCAGGGCGCCAACTTCGCCTTCATCAAGGCGACGGACGGCGGCGACCATCTCGATCCGATGTTCCAGAAGAACTGGCGCCGGGCCAAGGAGGCGGGCATCCGGCGCGGCGCCTACCACTTCTTCTACTGGTGCCGTGTCGCAAGCTCGCAGGCCGAATGGTTCATCCGCAACGTGCCGAAGGATCCGGATGCGCTGCCGCCGGTCATCGATGCCGAATACAATGGCGATTCCGCCTGCAAGAAGCGCCTGTCGCGCGAGAAATATGTCGAGAAGATCCGTGTCTTCGCCGAGATGCTGGAACGGCACTACGGCAAGCGGCCGATCATCTATACCGCACCGGACTTCTACGAGGACAACCTTTCCGGCGAGCTGAAGCAATATCCCTTCTGGCTGCGCTCGGTCGCCGCGCATCCTTCCAAGCGTTATCCGAACCGCCGCTGGCTGTTCTGGCAGTATTCCGGCTCGGGCCTGTCGCACGGCGTCGAGGGTAGGATCGACCTCAACGTCTTCTCGGGCAGCGTGAACGACTGGCACAACTGGCTGAACGGCCAGTCCTGAGCGGATAGGCGACGGTCTATTTCCGCTTCTGCGGGTAGATCGTTTCTCCACGCTTCAGCATCTCCACGAAAGCGTCGATCTTCCGTTTGCGCGCCGCCTCGGTCTTGAGATTGTGAACGCGGAAGGCGAGGGCGAAGCGGTTCTGCTCCGTCAGCTTGCCGAGCATTTCGGCGGCGGCCGGTTCCGCGTCGATGGCGGCTTGCAGGTCCGGCGGTATCCGCAGGTCCCTTCCGCTGCCATAGGCCTTGTCCCAGCGACCGTCCGCCTTCGCGGCCTCCACCTGTTTCATGCCGTGCTCTGTCATGCGGCCATCCGCGATGAGCCGGCCGACCGTCTCGACGTTCTTCTTGCTCCACACGCTCCTGCGGCCGCGCGGGCTGTAGCGCTGGAGGAAGCTCTTCTCATCCATTCCCTTGCGGATGCCATCGATCCAGCCCCAGCAGAGCACGGCTTCTATCGCCTCTTCGGGATTGATGGACTTGAGGCCCGAGGCGCGCTTATGGACCTTGATCCAGACCTCCGGGACCGTGTCGTGATTCTCCGAGAGCCAGCGGTGGAAGCTTTCCGGATCGGGAAATTCACGGATATGGGCGGGGTCGACTTCCACAGGCGCCATCGTGTTCTTCCTCGCTACGGGTTCCGGGCGTGGCCGCTTTGCATCGCCTCCTCGGAACGAGCGGTGGATGCCGAAGATGTGATGCCCCCGCTTCTTGCCAGCCCCTTCCCGCTTTGGCTAGCCATCGGCCTCTGTCCGTTCTTTCACTGGAGTATGTTTCGAGAATGCCTACGGTGTGCACATTGTCGCGAAGAGCCTTCCTCCTGGGCGCCGCCGCGACGCTTGCGGGATGCGCAACCACGGAAACGTCGGTCAAGAATGCCCCGATCCCCCAGAAGGTCAGCTATCCCATCGTGCCGGCGACGGTCGAGGAACTGGCGGCGCGCTACGCCGCCGTCGAGGATGGCGGCCATGTCATCCCGGCCATCCCCTACCAGGAGATCGATCCGAAATATTACCGCCAGCGTGTGAAGGACCCGACCGGCGAGCCGGCCGGCACGGTGGTCGTCGATACGGCCGCGCGCTTCCTCTACGTGGTGGAACCGGGCGGCACGGCGATGCGCTACGGCGTCGGCATCGGCCGTGACGGCTTTGCCTGGGAAGGCGAGGGCGTGATCCAGTGGCGTCAGCCCTGGCCGCGCTGGAAGGTGCCTGCCGACATGATCAAGCGCCAGCCGAGCCTTGCGAAATATTCCGTCGAGAACGGCGGCATGGAGCCGGGCATCAAGAACCCGCTCGGCGCGCGGGCGCTCTATATCCACCAGAATGGTCAGGATACGCTCTACCGCCTGCACGGCTCGCCGGACTGGAAGTCGATCGGCAAGGCGACGTCGTCGGGCTGCGTGCGCCTCATCAACCAGGATGTGCTCGATCTCTACAAGCGCGTGCCCTATCACGCGCGCATCGTCGTGCATCAGGGCGGGCTGGAAGCGGTCTGAATCAGACGACGGTCTCGCCGCCGTCGACCACCAGGATCTGGCCGGTCATGTAGCTTGACCGGTCGGAGACGAGGAAGAGGATCGGTTCGGCGATCTCCTCCACATCGGCCCATCGGCCCATCGGCACCTTCTCACTGATATAGCCCTCGATGGCGCCGCGTCCGCCCATCTGGTCGATGAAGGGGGCGTTGAAGGGCGTGTCGACCCAGCCCGGGCAGAGCGCGTTGACGCGGATGCCGTGACGGGCATAGTCGCCGGCCATCTGCTTTGTCATGGCGATGACGGCGTGCTTGGTCGTCGTATAGGCGATCATCTCGCGGTCGTAGAGCACGCCGGAAGAGGAGGAGGTGTTGAGGATGACGCCCTTTCCCTGCGCCTTCATGGTGGGCATGACGAGCCGCGCGGCCATCAGGTGGGCACGCACGTTGAGGTTCCAGGAGAGGTCGAGACCGTCGAGGGATACCTCTTCGAGATCGCCGGCGACCTGCGCGCCGGCGTGATTGTGCAGGATGTCGATGCGGCCGTGGCGGGACAGCACGCCGGCAATCGCCATCTTCAGCTCCATATCGTCGGTGACGTCGAGGATGACGGCCTCGGCGGTGCCGCCGTCGGTGCGGATGAGATCGACCGTCTCGCCGGCCCGGGCCTCGTCGCGGTCGGCGACGCAGACGGTCGCACCCTCGCGCGCCATGATGCGCGCGCCGGCCCGGCCGATGCCGGAACCCGCCCCGGTGACGATGGCGACACGGTTCTTCAGGATCATTTCATTCTCCGGCAGGCGGTTTCGTCGTCTTTTCCCGCATCAGCAGGCGGGCGACGAGGATGAGGAAGAGCGAGGCGACCAGCACCATGGTGGCGATGGCGTTGACCTCCGGCGTCACGCCGCGGCGGATGGAGGCGAAGACGTAGATCGGCAGCGTCGTCTTGGAGCCGGCGACGAAGAAGGCGACGATGAAATCGTCGAAGGAGAAGGTGAAGGCGAGCAGGAAGCCGGCCAGCACCGAGGGCAATATCTGCGGCAGCACGATATCGCGGAAGGTGGTGAGGGGCGTGGCGTAGAGATCGGCCGAGGCTTCCACTATATCGCGCCCGAGCGTGGCGATGCGCGCCTTCACGATCATGGTGACGAGCGCCATGGTGAAAAGGCCGTGCGCCGCGATGATCGAGCCGTAGCCGAGGCCGAGCTGCGGTGGCCTCTCGCCCGGCCAGAGCGCGGCGATGGCGGGATTGACCGCGCCGAAGACGGCGACGAGCGCGACCAGCGTCGCGATGCCGATGACGACGCCCGGCACGACGATGGCGGCGGCGAGCAGGCCGTCGAAGAGGAGGCGGGCGCGGCTGCCGAGGCGTTCGAGGCCGAGCGCGGCCATGGTGCCGAAGACGGCGGCGAGCGTGGCGCTGGTCAGGGCGATGATCAGGCTGTTCTGCAACGCGGTGACGAGGAACGGATTGGCGAGCGCCTTGCCGTACCATTGCGTCGAGAAGCCCGTGAATTCGCTGGCGCTGCGCCCCGCATTGAACGAGAACAGCACGACCAGCGCGATCGGCGTATAGAGGAAGAGGTAGACGGAGGTTATCAGCGCGCGCATCAGACGAGGTCCACCTGTCTCGTGCCGGAGACTTTCCAGGCGATGCGCATGGCGACCGTCAGCACCACGACCACGATGGCGACCAGCGTGACGGCGATGGCCGAGCCGAAGGGCCAGTTGCGCGATTGCAGGAAGAGGTCGACCAGCGCATTGCCGATGAAGAAGACCTTGCCGCCGCCGAGGAGCTGCGGAATGAGATATTCGCCGAGCAGCAGGATCGTGACGAGCGCGACGCCCGTCATGACGCCGGGCAGGGAGAGCGGCAGGGTGACGGAGAAGAAGGTGGAGACCGGTTTCGCGCCGAGGTCGGCCGAGGCTTCGAGCAGCCGGCGGTCGAGTTTTTCGAGGCTGACATAGATCGGCATGATCATCAGCGGCAGGTAGCCGTAGACGATGCCGAGCAGCACCGCGCCCGGCGTGTTGAGCAGGCGCACGTCTTCGATGCCGATCATGTCGAGGAGGTTCGGGATGCCGCGCGAGCCCAGGATATACATCCAGGCATAGGTGCGCACCAGAAGGCTCGTCCAGAACGGCACGACGACCAGCGAAACCAGCATCAGCCGGTGGCGCGGCGCGGCCTTGACGGCGAGATAATAGGCCGTCGGATAGGCCACCAGCAGGCAGAGGAAGGCGCCGGCCGGCGCGAGCATCAGCGTGTTCCAGTAGGCGGCGGCGCGGGCCGGCAGGTTGGCGTATTGCGCGAAGGTGAAGGCCGCCTGATAGCCACCCGCAGGTCCGCGCTCGCCGACGGAGAAGACCACCATGGCGATGAAGGGCAGCACGAGGAAGACGAACAGCCAGATGGAGGCCGGCGCGAGCAGCGCCGCCGTCACCAGCCGTTTCTTTGCCGTCGTCGTCAGGGGCATTTCGTGGGTCCTGTTGCGAATATGCGAGGGTTGCCCCTCATCCGGCCTGCCGGCCACCTTCTCCCCGCAAGCGGGGCGAAGGAAATGTGTGGTGGCGCCCCATTCCCATGATGAGGCAATAGGGTGCTCCAGGTCCCTTCTCCCCGCTTGCGGGGAGAAGGTGGCGGCAGCCGGATGAGGGGCCTGTTCCGTCAGGCCGACTTGAACCGCGCCATCAGTTCCGCGCGCGCCGGATCGGTCAGCGTCACCGCCGCGCCGAATTCGAGCGGCGTCAGCGCGGCTTCGTCCGGATAGACGATCCTGTTGCCGGTGATCTCGGCCGGCAGCAGGGCGATAACGCGGCTGTCGGTGGTCGGCGCGCCGTTGGCGATGTGCTCGCGCACCGCGTTCTGCGGATCCATCAGGAAGTTCAGCAGCGCGTAGCCGGCCGGCTTGTTGGTGGCGCTGGTCGGCACGGCGTAGAAGTCGGACCAGATCTCGCCGCCGTCGGTGCCGAGCGTGAACTGGATTTCCGGCATGTCGCGGTTGAGCTGTGCGCCGTCGTTCGTCCAGCACATGGTCATCCAGGCATCGGTGGAGCGCATGGAGGGCTGGTAGTCGCTGTTGATGGCGTAGAGATGCGGCTTTACCTTGATCAGCAGCTCCTCGGCCTTGGCAAGCTCCTCGGGCTTGATCGAGTTGAAGGAGAAGCCGAGCGAGACGAGGGCGTTGCCGATGGTGGTGAGCTGGTAGTCGTGCACCATGGTGCGGCCGTCGGCCTCGGTCATGGCGATCTCGAAGAACTCCTTCCAGCTCGTGACCTTGGACTTCACCTTGTCCGAATTGACGGCGATGCCGGTCGTGCCCCAGTTCTTGGGCAGCGCGTAGACCTTGCCGTCGACCGTGCCTTCATTGGTGAAGCGGGTGTTCTGCGTCTTGGGGTCGAAGTTCGGCACCTTGGTGAGGTCGAGCGGGTCGATCAGGCCGAGGCCTGCATAGGTGGAGATCGTGTAGTTGGTGGGAACGAAGAGGTCCCAGCCGGTGCCGCCGGCCTGCAGTTTGGCCAGCATCTCCTCGTTCGAGCCGAAGACGTTGACCTCGACGGCGACGCCGGTCTTGGCGGTGAAGGCCTCGAAGGTCGCAGGGTCGTGGTAGTTCGGCCAGGTGGCGAGCGACATGGACGTGCCGAGGTCTTCCTGCGCATAGGCTGCGGAATTGAAGAGACCGGGCTGGCGCGCGAGGACGGCGGCAGCAAGGCCGAGGCCGGTGACGCCGAGGAAGTGACGGCGGGTGACCGAGCCGCGCTTCAGCCGCTGGAATTCGTCCGTCAGCTCACGGGCGCTGATCGGGGCATTCTCTCTGAACCATTTCGACATGACGCTGTTCCCTTGTTGTTGTTTGGGGCCTGTTTCCCCTCAGGCTGGAAAGATATGCGCTGTACCGGGATCGAAGCTGATGGCGACCCGTTCGCCCGGCGCGACGAGGTCGTTCTGCGTCTGGCGTTCGGCCGTGACGAGCAGGTCGCCGAGGCCGTCGACGGCGATGGAATATTCGGCCGCCGAGCCGAGGAAGATGCGATGGGTGACGGTGCCCTCGAGCGTCGCCGTTCCCGCGCCGCCCCGCGCAAGGCGGATCGCCTCGGGCCGCAGCGCCACGGTGACGGCGCCCGGCGGAAGGTCGCCGCGCGAGGCGGGCAGGGCCGCGCCGTTGCCGAGCCGCACGGTGCCGCCGGCCTCCAGCGTGCCGTCGAAGCGGTTCGTCTTTCCGACGAAATCGGCGACGAAGAGATCGGCGGGGCGATCGTAGACCTCCTGGGGCGTGGCGAGCTGGCGGATGCGGCCGGCGCTCATCACGCAGACGAGGTCGCTCATCGACAGCGCCTCCTCCTGGTCGTGCGTGACGAGCACGAAGGTGATGCCGAGATCGCGCTGGAGCGTCTGAAGCTCGATCTGCATGGCGGTGCGCAGCTTCTTGTCGAGGGCCGCCAGCGGCTCGTCGAGGAGAAGCACGGAGGGCTTGTTGACCAGCGCCCGGGCGAGCGCCACGCGCTGCTGCTGGCCGCCGGACATTTCATGGATGCGGCGCTTGGCGAAGCCGGAAAGGCGCACCATTTCCAGCGCCTCGCCGACGCGGCGGGATATCTCCGCCGCCGGCAGCCTCGGGCGAAGCTGCTTCAGGCCGTAGGCGACGTTCTTCTCCACGTCGAAATGCGGGAAGAGCGCATATTGCTGGAAGACCATGTTGACCGGGCGGCGATAGGCCGGCACGCCGTTGGCAACCTTGCCGGCGATCAGCACCTCACCCTCGCTCGGCTGCTCGAAGCCGCCGATCATGCGAAGGCAGGTCGTCTTGCCGCAGCCGGAAGGGCCGAGCAGGGCCACGAAGGCGCCTTTCGGCACGGTCAGGTTTATGTCGGAGACCGCGGTGACTGCGCCATAGCGCTTGGTCACCGAACGGAACTCGATGTCGTTCGTTGAGGCGGATGTCACGTCTGTTCCCTGCGGTTGTTGCGTCGAAGCGATCTTGCGCCGCTTTAGCCACCGTCGAGCGGAATGCTAGTCAGCCGCCGGCGGGTTGGTATATACCCCGAGAGAGGTATTTTATCCGTAAATCGACTGTGGAAGGAGTATATCCCGGCGGCGGCACATGAGGGGCGTCGCGGGAATCGGGGAGCAAGCGCCATGCGGGTCGATTTCACGGCATTCTTCCGGACGCTCGCCGATTGGACCGGGGAAACGGAGCGCTCCGACCGGCAAACCGGCGAGACCCTGCTGGCGATGATGCGTGCGCTGGTGCGCTTCGACGGCATGGTCGTCTTCGCCTATCGCGACAAGGCGCGGCCCATCGACCTCTTCAGCACCTTCGATGCGGACGACTACAATGTCTTTGTCAGCCTCTACCAGGCGGGACCGTACCTGCTCGATCCGTTCTACCATACGGCGCGGGCCGGACGCTCGGGCGTGCTGCGCATGCGCGAGCTTGCGCCGGACCGTTTCTTCTCCAGCGAATATTACCGCAACTACTACTCGCAGACCCGGCTTGCCGAGGAGCTGGGCTTCTTCGTGCCGACGCAGGACGGGGTGACGGTGGTGGTCTCGCTGATGCGGCGGGAGAAGACGGGCGTCTTCCCGGCCAGCGAATTCGGCCTGCTCACCGATGCGGAGCCTTTTGTCGCCGCCTTCGTGCGCCGCGCCTGGAGCGGCCTTGCCGAGCGCTTCGCCGAGACGGGGCAGGGACGCGGCCGGCGCAACGAGCCGGTGAGCGCGGCGGACAAGGTCTGGCGCAAGCTGAACCTCACCGACCGCGAGGCCTCGATCATCGAGCTGGTGCTGCAGGGGCATTCGTCGGAATCGATCGGGCTGAGGCTCGATATCTCGACGGGCACGGTGAAGGTGCACCGGCGGAATGTGTACCGCAAGCTCGGCATTTCCTCGCAGATACAATTGCTGTCGATCTACCTGAAGAATTTGCAGGCGTAGGTGGCGGGCGGCCAAGCCTGTCTTCCGTCATGCTCGGGCTTGTCCCGAGCATCTGCAAGCGTCGCGATTTTTCGATGCGTCGGCAGATCCTCGGCACAAGGCCGAGGATGACGGAAGCGGGTGGGGCGAGGTCTCCTAACGAGCCGGGAGACTTCTGTGGTCCTTTCAATGGCTTAGCGGCTCGCTCTCAGCAGCCGATTCCGGTTCTTCACGAACTGATTCAGCCCGCCAGCGCGACCTGCGCCCGCGCATCGAGAACCTGCCGGGCCGCATGGGCGGCTTCCTTGCCCTTGATGACGAAGTGGTCGCGGAAGAAGGCGATGTGGGCTTCCGATTCCTGGAAGTTGTGCGGCGTCAGCACGGCCGACAGTACCGGCACGTTCGTGTCGAGGCCGACGCGCACGATGCCGTCGACCACGGCGCCGGCGACGAAGTCGTGGCGGTAGATGCCGCCGTCGACGACGAGTGCAACGCCGAGGATGGCCGAGTAGCGTCCGGTCTTGGCCAGAAGCTGGGCCTGCAGCGGGATTTCGAGGGCGCCCGGAACGTCGATCACGTCGATGTCTTCCGAGCGGCCGCCGAGGGCCTGCCATTCGGCAATGAAGGTGGTGACTGCCCGGTCGACGATGCCGGCGTGCCAGCGGGCACGGATGACGGCGATACGGGCGGAGGGGGTGGCATTGGCGTTCATATGTCTTGGCCTTTCAAGGGTTGAGCCATTTTTCAACGGGTCCCTTGGGCGAACACGCGGGACGGACGCCGCCTGCGACAGCGGGGCCCTCCTGCTTGCTCTCTTCCATCCGGACTGTGACCGTCGGCTCCGGCATCGCACCGGATCTGCTGACCCTTCCTTGCGAAAGGCGCTCGCGGGCTGCCGGATCGCTCCGGATACCGCCGGTGGGGAGTTTCACCCCGCCCTGAGAACGAAGGGAGACTAGACGGCAATCGCCCGCGGATCAAATCCGCGGGCGACGCAAAAGCGAGGATTCACGACAGATTTTTCCAAACCTTTCGCAAGGCTTGGAATGCAGGTTCAGTCGTGGATGACCAGAAGGTCGCCGGCAGTGAAGCGCAGCGTGACCGTTTCGCCGACGGCCGGCGGCACGAGGCCGGGGCTGTTGAACATGTCGAAGGAGATGACGCTGCCGCCGACCTTCATGCGCGTGCGGATGACCGAGCCGAGGAAGTTCGACGAGACGACCTCGCCGGAAAGCGCCGTGTCGCCCTTGGCGTCGGCGGCGATGGAGCCGGCTTCGGGGCGCAGCGCCAGCGAGATCGTGTCGCCCGCCTTCGCGTTGCCGAGCGATTCGCGCAGGGTCACGCCCTGGTCGCCGATCGTTACGCGATTGGTTGCTGCGTCGACCACCTTGGCCTCGATGAGGTTCAGCGTGCCGACGAAGCCCGCGACGAAGCGCGTCGCGGGGCGGTTGTAGATATCGGCGGGCGTGCCGATCTGATCGGCCTTGCCGGCGTTCATGACGACGATGCGGTCGGAGATCGACAGGGCCTCTTCCTGGTCATGGGTGACGAAGACCGTGGTGATGCCGAGCTGCTGCTGGATCATGCGGATTTCCTCGCGCAGCGATACGCGGATCTTGGCGTCGAGGGCCGAGAGCGGTTCGTCGAGGAGGAGGACCTGGGGCTTGGGGGCGAGCGCGCGGGCGAGGGCCACGCGCTGCTGCTGGCCGCCGGACATCTGGTAGGGGTAGCGGTCGGCGAGATGGTCGAGCTTGATGAGGCCGAGCATCTCCTTGACGCGGGCGTCGATCTCGGCCTTCGGCCGGCCGGCGACCTTGAGGCCGAAGGCGACGTTCTCCGCGACGTTCATGTTGGGGAAGAGCGCGTAGGCCTGGAAGACCATGCCGATATTGCGCTGGTTGGGGCGAAGGTTCGCCTGGCTCTTGCCGTCGATGGCGATCGCGCCGCCCGAGGGCGTCTCGAAGCCGGCGATCATGCGCAGGATGGTCGTCTTGCCGCAGCCGGACGGGCCGAGGAACGAGATGAACTCGCCCTTTTCGATGGACATGTTGAAATCCTTGACGACCTGCACGGGGCCGAAGGACTTCTGGATACTGGTAAGGGTCAGGAAGCTCATGAATGGTCCTTAGACGGGGCTTTGCGCGCCCTTCTGGAAGCGGGAGACAAGCTGGATCAGGCCGAGGCAGCCCCAGGTCAAGGCGAAGGACATGACCGCGAGCGCAGCCGGCTCATAGGCGCGATTGGCGCCGAGAAGCTGCATGTAGGGGCCGAAGGCCGGACGGTTGAGAAGGGCGGCCATGGTGAACTCGCCGATGACGATGGCGAAGGTCAGGAACGCGCCGGAGAGCACCGCGACCAGCACGTTCGGCAGGATGATGCGGGCGAGGATGGTCATCCAGCCTGCGCCGAGGCTCTGGGCGGCCTCCGTCAGCGTGGCGATATCGATGGAGCGCAGGCCCGTGTCGACGGCGCGGTACATATAGGGCAAAGCCAGCATCGAATAGCCGAACATCAGGAGGATGTTCGTGCCGGTGATCGAGCCGGTCAGCGGCAGCCAGCTCGAGGTGTTGTAGAGCCGGATATAGCCGAACACGATGACGATGGCCGGGATGACCAGCGGCAGGAGCGTGATGAACTCGACATAGGGGCGAAGGCCCGGCAGCTTGAGGCGCACCCAGTAGGCGGTGGGCACCACGAGCAGCACGCCGAAGGCGATGGTGGCGAGCGCCATCATAACGGAATAGGTGAAGGTTTCCTGGAAGCGCGGGTCGCCGAGCACGACGGCGTAGGCGTCCAGCGAATAGACGCCGCGGCGCATCTTCAGGGAGAAGTTGGTCATGCCGAGCAGCGGCAGGATGAAATAGAGCAGCCCGAAGAGGAGGGCGCCCCAGGCCCAGAGCTTTTTCATTTCAGCCACCTTTCGCTGCGGGCGCGCAGCCAGATGTAGATCGTATTGGCGATGCCGGTGACGACGATCATGCCGAAGGCCAGCGCATAGCCAAGATGGGGATTGCCGAGCACGTCGCCGCGAATCTGCGCGAAGAGCAGGATCGGCACGATAGAGAGCGAGGAGCCGGTGAGCGCGATGGCCGTTGCGACCGCGCCGAAGGCGTTGGCGAAGAGCAGCGCCAGCGTGCCGAGGAAGGAGGGCAGCAGGATCGGGAAAGCGACCATTCGCCAGTATTGCGCGTTGGTCGCGCCGAGGATCTGCGCCGCCTCGCGCCATTCGCGCTTCAGGCCGTCGAGCGCGGGCGTGATGATGAGGATCATCAGCGGGATCTGGAAGAACAGGTACGTGACCGTCAAGCCCCAGAAGGACAGGATGTTGAAGCCGTGGGCGCGCAGGTCGAAACCGAACTGGGTGCGCAGGAACACGGTGACGAGGCCGACCGGGCCGAGGGTCGCGAGGAAGGCGAAGGCGAGCGGGACGCCCGCGAAGTTGGAGGCGACGCCGGAGAAGGTCAGCAGCGGGCCGCGGATCCATTTCGGCAGGCCGCCGAGCACGGCGGCGGAGGCGACCGCAAAGCCGATCAGGCAGCCGAGCAGGGCCGAGGCGATGGAGATCTTGATCGAGATCCAGTAGGCCGACATGATCGACGTGGTGAACAGCCCGCGGATATTGTCCAGCGTGAAGCCGCCGTCCGGCGTCTGGAAGGCGCCGATGACGATGCGCATCGTCGGCATGATCAGGAACAGCAGGACGAAGATCGCGAACGGCGCCGCGCCGAGCCAATGCAGCGGGAGGCGGAAAGGCTCCCGCGCCGGCCGGTTGGCGGCTGAACTGTCTGGTGACATCAAGAAAACCTCGGATGGGGTTGCCTTCATTGGCATACCGCAGTCGTCGCCCCGGCACGAAACCGGGGCGACGATGATTATCGCTTACTGCACGTTCGCGCCGACGACGCTGTCCCACGCGCCGGTGACGGCGGCCTTGTTGGCATCGACTTCCTCGAGCGTCGGGAAGTAGGCCTTCTCATAAGACGCTGCCGGCGGCAGGGCGTCGATCAGTTCCTGCGGAACCTTGCCGGCCTTGACCATGGCGTTGAAGCGCGCCGGATGGCAATAGCCCTTCAGCCAGCCGAGCTGGCCTTCGTCGGAGTAGACGTGCTCCATCCACAGCTTGGCGGCGTTCGGATGCGGCGCGTAGGCCGAGATGCCCTGGACGTAGACGCCGGCGAGGACGCCCTTCTCCGGAACGATGACCTCGGTCGGCGGGTTGCCGTTGAGGGTCTTGGCCCAGCCGAGCGCGTTGTAGTCCCAGGCGACGACGATCGGGGTCGAGCCCTGCGCCAGCGTGCCGGACTTGCCGATGACCGGAACGAAGTTGCCGGCCTTGTTCATCTCGGCGAAGTAGGCAAGGCCAGCCTCGCCGGCTTCCTTGCCGGACTTGGCGTCCTTGGAAAGACCGGCGGCGAGAACGGCGAGGATCGCCTGGTTGGAGGCGCGCGGGTCGCCGGCAAGCGCGACCTGGCCGGCATATTCCGGCTTCAGGAGGTCGGCCCAGTCCTTCGGCGAATTGGCGACGAGGTCCTTGTTCACGAGGAAGGACATCACGCCGTAATAGTCGCCGTACCAGTGGCCGTCGGCGTCCTTGATCTCGTTCGGAATTTCGTCCCAGGTCGAGACCTTGTAGGGCTGCAGCAGGCCTTCGGCCTTGGCGGACGGGCCGAAGGCGAGACCGACGTCGATCACGTCGGGCGACTGCGGGCCCTTGTTGTCCTTGTTGGCCTTGATGGCTTCGATCTCGTCAGCCGAGCCGGCGTCGGGGTTCAGCTCGTTGACCTGGATTTCCGGATACTTGGCCTTGAAGGAGGCGATGACGTCGCCGTAGCCGCACCAGTCATGCGGCAGTGCGATGGTCGTGAGCATGCCTTCCTTCTTGGCGGCTTCGATCAGCTCCGCGCTCGGCTCGGCGAAAGCGAGCGACGTGGTGGCGATCACCAGGGCGGTGGAGAGCGAAAGCAGACGTTTCGTATGTGACATCACGGGTGTTCTCCTTTTGTGTGTCAGGCATTTCGGCGTGGTGATTACTTGCGGCGTATGAAGCTTATGTGACAGTTTTATTTCGTTTTTTTCGTATGTCGATCAGGATTTGCCAGGAACCTCCGGCCGGGGTTTGCGAAAAAGCCGGCTGGCCTCGAACAGGCCCTCCAGCGTCTTCATTCGGTCGCTGGTTTCCTCCCAGCCCGAACTTTGCACCGCTTCGATCAGTGCTTCCAGGATGAAGAGCGTCACGACGGAGGAATCCCATGCGGACGGCGCCTCGATATGGACGCGGAAGACCCTTGCCGCCGCCTTGGCGACCGGCGAGGCCCACTGGTCGGTGAACAGCACGATCTCCACGCCGCGCTCGCGGGCGGCGCGGCCGAGCGTCTCCATTTCCTGCTCGTAGCGGCGGATGTCGAAGATCACGAGGACGTCGCCCGCCTTCATGTTCAGCACGTAATGCGGCCAGGAACTCGGATTGGAGGCGATCTGCGTGACGTTCGGGCGAATGACCTGGAGGTGGGTGAAGAGATAGTCCGCCAGCGCCTTCGTGATGCGCCCGCCGATGATGTAGATGCTGCGCTGGCGGTCGGCGAGCAGGGCGGCCGCGCCATCGAATTCGGCGGCCTCCATCTGCGCGAGCGTCTGGCGCAGGTTCGTCATGATCGCGTCGGCGAAGCGGTTGAGGATGTGGGTGCCGGGCGCGTTGGCGGCCAGGCGGTCGTGCTTGCTGATGGGGCTGGAAAGCGTCGCCTCCAGTTCGTGGTGCAGGCGGACCTGGAAATCGGGAAAGCCGCGAAAGCCGAGCTTCTGCACCATGCGTGCGACCGTCGGCGTCGACACGCCGGCGTTTTCCGCCACCGTCGTGATGCTGCCGAGGCCGGAGACGGGGTAGTTGTCGAGCAGCGATGTGGCCAGCTGCCTCTCGGCGCGCGTCAGCGCATCGAAATGGGCATGGATCACATCCGACACCGTCATGGATGCTTGGTTGAGCGTCAAGTTATTCCCCTGCGCTCCGGTCTTTGCCGGAGTTTTCAAAATTAAACATCGCTGTCACAATTCGAGTCAAATGATTTTTTGAAGAGATTTTTTCATTCGCCGGTTGACACTGGCAGAATGGTGAAGAATTCTCTTCATCAATGATAAAAGCCGGTCGAGGGGATCAGGCTCATGGGAATTCTGAGTGTGGAGGAGGGCGACCCGGTCGCCCTGGAGAATGCTATTGCCCGCGGCCCGGTGATCCTGGTTTGCGAGCATGCATCGCGCGTCCTGCCGAGGTCGCTTGGCACGCTCGGGCTTCCCGAGGAGGCGCTGGCCAGCCATATCGCCTGGGATCCGGGTGCGCTCGCCGTCTCGCGCCTCGTGGCGAGAAGACTCGATGCGACGCTGCTCCACCAACGCTTCTCGCGCCTCGTCTACGATTGCAACCGTCCGCCGGAATCGCCGGCCGCCATGCCGGAAAAGAGCGAGATCTTCGATGTTCCGGGCAATGCGGGGCTTGATCAGGCGGCGCGTGATGCCCGCACCGAAGCGCTCTACCTGCCGTTCCGTGAAAAACTTTCCCGACTGGTGAAGGCCCGGATCGCCGAGGGCCGGCCGCCGGTCATCGTCACCATGCACAGCTTCACGCCGATCTATTTCGGCAAGCAGCGCGATGTGGAGATCGGTATTCTGCATGATGCCGATACGCGCCTTGCCGACGCCATGCTGGCCGAGGCCGCGATCGACGGGCGCTACGACGCCCGCCGCAACGAGCCTTACGGTCCCGAGGACGGCGTGACGCACACCCTGAAGGAGCATGGCCTTTCCAACGGCCTTGCCAATGTGATGATCGAGGTCCGCAACGACCTCATCCGAGATGAAGCCGGCCAGGAGGTCGTGGCCGGCTACCTGACGGGACTGCTCGGCAAGAGCCTTTCCGCAATCAATTAGAAAACGACCCGGGAACGGAATGTCCGTGGAAACGGAAAAGAACACGAACTGGAGAGGCCAGGCGAATGCTTGCGTTGTCAATTTGGAGGACCGGTCCGGCTGAGAACGCCGCCGCTGCCTGGGGAGGCAGGGCCGATGCCTGATTTCATCAAGAGCTATGTGCGCTTCGTCGATACGTTCAACCGGCGCGTCGGCCTTTTTGCGATGTACCTGATCTTTGCGATGTTCGCGATCCTGCTCTATTCCTCCGTTTCGAAGGCGTTTCACCTGCCGGCGAACTGGACGCTCGAATCTGCCCAGTTCGTCATGGCGGCCTACTACATGCTCGGCGGCGCCTTCGCCATGCAGACGGGCGACCATGTGCGCATGGACCTGTTCTATAGCCAGTGGTCCTTGCGCCGTCGCGCGGCCTTCGACGTGGTGACCGCCGTCGCGCTCATCACCTTCCTCGGCTTCATGCTGTTCGGCGGCATCACCAGCACGACCTATGCCATCCAGTTCAAGGAGAAGAGCTTCTCCGCCTGGGCGCCCTACATGGCGCCGATCAAGATGATCATGACCTTCGGCATCGTGATGATGCTCGCGCAGGCCACCTCGTCGCTTTTCAAGGATATCGCCGAATTGCGGGGAAGGCCCATCGCATGAGCTATGAATTCATCGCAATCACGATGTTCGTCGGCATGATGGTGCTGCTGCTCACCGGGCAGCGCGTCTTCGCCGTGATCGGCTTCGTCGGCGTCGTGGCGGCCTTCCTGCTGTGGGGCGAGGGCGGCTCGGAAATGGGCTTCGCCTCCGTCATGAAGCTCGTCAAATGGTATCCGATGCTGACGGTGCCGATGTTCGTGTTCATGGGCTACATGCTCTCCGAATCCGGCATCGCGGAAGATCTCTACAAGGCTTTCCACGTCTGGATGGGGCCGATCAACGGGGGCCTCGCGCTCGGCACCATCGGCCTGATGGTCATCATCTCGGCGATGAACGGGCTTTCGGTCGCCGGCATGGCGATCGGCGCGACCATCGCGCTGCCGGAACTGCTGCGCCGCGGCTACGACAAGGTCATGACGACGGGCGTGGTGCAGGGCGGCTCGACGCTCGGCATCCTGATCCCGCCCAGCATCGTGCTCGTGCTCTATGGCATGATCGCCCGCGTCCCGGTCGGCCAGCTCTGGCTTGCCGGCGTATTCCCGGGCCTGCTGATGGCGGTGCTGATGGCGATCTACGTCTATGTGCGCTGCCGGATCAATCCGTCGCTCGGGCCGGCGCTGCCCGCGCAAGAGCGTCATGTGCCGACGGGCGAGAAGCTGAAGCTGCTCACGGCCGGCATCCTGCCGCTCGGCATTTTCACGCTGATGATGTGGCTGTTCCTGTCGGGCATCGCCAGCCTCGTGGAAGCCTCGGCCGTCGGGGCCATCTCCTCGGCGCTCGTCGCCTGGCAGCGCGGCCGTCTCACGCGTACCCTGTGGAACGACGTGCTTCAGAAGACGCTCGGCATCACCTGCATGTTCATGTGGATCCTGATCGCCTCGCTCTGCTTCGGCGCGGTCTTCGACGGCCTCGGCGCGGTCAAGTCCATCGAGCGCTTCTTCCTCGGCGACCTCGGCCTCGAGCCGTGGCAGGTGCTGGTGCTGATGCAGCTCTCGTTCCTGATCATGGGGATGTTCCTCGACGACACGGCGATGCTCGTCATCGTCGCGCCGCTCTACATCCCGCTGGTGCAGAAGCTGGGCTTCGATCTCGTCTGGTACGGCGTGCTCTACACGATCACCTGCCAGATCGCCTACATCACGCCGCCCTTCGGCTACAACCTGTTCATGATGCGCGCCATGGCGCCGCCCGGCATCACCATGCGGGACATCTACGCGTCGATCTGGCCGTTCGTCGGTATCATGGTGGCGAGCCTGATCATCATCGGTTGCTTCCCGGAGATCGCGACGTGGCTGCCGAACAACTATTACAGCAAGTGACGGATTTGCCGGCGGCCAGGGCCGCCGGCGCACAAGGGAGTAATGAGGCCGGTACAAGAAAAGACCATCGACCGACCGGGATGAACGGCCGTTCCCGGCAGAGGCTGACGATAAACAGAGGGAAAGAGATATGACCAATAGAAGGCAATTTCTGACACGGGCCGGGGCGGTTACGATCGGAGCCGGCGCAGCGACGCTTTCCGCACCCGCCATCGTGAAGGCCCAGGAGCCGATCAAGTGGCGTTTCCAGACCTATGCGGGCGCTGCGCTCGGCGAGCATGTCACCAAGCCCATTGTCGATGCGATCAATGCCGCCGCCAAGGGCGAACTGGAGATCGAGCTCTACTTCGCCGACCAGATCGTGCCGACGGGCGAATTGTTCCGCGCGCTGCAGGCCGGCACCATCGACGCCGTGCATTCGGACGACGATTCCATGGCCTCGCCCGCCGACGTCGCCACCTTCGGCGGCTACTTCCCGCTCGCCACCAAGCAGATCCTCGACGTGCCGGTGCTGTTCAAGCAGTACGGCCTCGCCGATATCTGGCGCTCCTCCTACGAGAAGGTCGGCGGCGTTGTCTGGCTCTCCTCGTCGGGCCAGGACCCATGCCACTTCAACACCAAGAAGGCCATCACCTCGGTCAAGGATTTGGAAGGCCTTCGCCTTTACACCTTCCCGACGGCCGGCCGCTTCCTCAGCCAGTTCGGCGTCGTGCCCGTCACGATCCCCTACGAGGACGCGCAGGTCGCCGTGCAGACGGGCGAACTCGACGGCATGGCCTGGTCGGGCATCACCGAGGACTATACGGTCGGCTGGGCCGACGTGACGGACCACTTCCTGACCAACAACATCTCGGGCGCCTGGATCGGCTCCTTCTTCGTCAACGAGAAAAAGTGGGCGGAACTGCCGGATCACTTGAAGAAGCTGGTCATGACGGCCATCGAATCCGGCAACAACTATCGCGACCAGTGGTACTGGGGCGGCGAGGCGAAGCTGCGCGCCGAGGGCACGAAGCTGAAGCTCACCAGCATTCCGGCCGAGGAATGGAAGGTCGTCGAGGACGCCGCGAAAGTCTTCTGGAAGGAGATCGCCGAGCAGGGCGAGACGGCCGCCAAGGTCGTCAAGATCTTCGAGGACTACAACGCCGTCATCAACAAGGCCGGCCCGCCCTATGTGAACGGCTGACGCCATCCGAAACGCCGGACCGGGCCGTTAAGGCCCGGTCCGGCACGCCGCCATAACCCGCAGGACCACCCCGATGACCGTGACCTATACATTTGACGACCTGAAGAAGGATGTGGCCGAGGGCCGCATCGACACCGTTCTCGCATGCCTTGTCGACATGCAGGGGCGCCTGATGGGCAAACGCTTCCACGCACAGTATTTCGTCGACAGCGCCTATGAGGAAACGCATAGCTGCAACTATCTGCTGGCCACCGACATCGAGATGGAGACGGTGCCCGGCTACAAGTCGACGAGCTGGGCTTCCGGTTATGGCGACTACACGATGAAGCCGGACCTCGCGACGCTGCGCAAGCTGCCCTGGCTGGAAGGCACGGCGCTGGTGCTCTGCGACGTGCTCGACCACCACACCCATGCGGAAGTGCCGCATTCGCCGCGCGCGATCCTCAAGAAGCAGGTCAAGCGCCTTGAGGCGATGGGTCTCAAGCCCTTCATGGCGAGCGAGCTGGAATTCTATCTTTTCGACCAGACCTACGACCACGCCCGCGAGAGCGGCTACCGCGATCTGCAACCCGCGAGCGGCTACAACGAGGACTACCACATCTTCCAGACCACCAAGGAGGAGGATGTAATGCGGGCGCTGCGCAACGGCCTGCAGGGCGCCGGCATTCCGGTCGAGAACTCCAAGGGCGAGGCTTCGCCCGGCCAGGAGGAAATCAACGTGCGCTATGCCGAGGCGGTGACCATGGCGGACCGGCACTCGATCATCAAGAACGCGACCAAGGAGATCGCCTGGCAGCGCGGCAAGGCGGTGACGTTCCTTGCCAAGTGGAACTACAACATGGCCGGTTCCTCCTCGCACATCCACCAGTCGCTCTGGAGCCTCGACGGCAAGGAAGCGAAGTTCTTCGACAAGGACGCCAAATACGGCATGTCGGAGATGATGCGCATGTATGTGGCGGGCCTGCTCGCCCATGCCAGCGAGATCACCTATTTCCTCGCGCCCTACATCAATTCCTACAAGCGCTTCGTCGCCGGCACCTTCGCGCCGACCAAGGCGATCTGGAGCAAGGACAACCGCACCGCCGGCTATCGCCTGTGCGGGGAGGGCACCAAGGGCATCCGTATCGAATGCCGCGTCGGCGGCTCGGACCTCAATCCCTATCTCGCCATGGCCGCGCTGCTGGCCGCCGGCATTGCCGGCATCGAGGGCAAGTTCGAGCTGGAAGCGCCCTTCGAGGGCGATGCCTATGGCGGCAAGGACATCCGTGAGATTCCGCGAACGCTCCGCGGCGCCGCCGAAGCCCTGAAGACCTCCGACATGCTGCGCGAGGCCTTCGGCGACGACGTGGTCGACCACTATGTCCGCGCCGCCGAATGGGAGCAGGAGGAATACGACCGCCGCATCACCGACTGGGAGGTGGCGCGCGGCTTCGAGAGAGCGTAAGAACGGCGCGGGTCTGCCCCTTTGGCCCCCGGAGATTCTCCGGCGGGCGCGAAGGCGCGGCGAGGTCCCTGTCAAAACTGAAATTCCGATAGAACCAACAGGAAGTCGATCATGACTGTGATCAAATGCATATCCCCCGTGGACGGCTCGGTCTATGCCGAGCGCGAGGCGATGCCGCTGGCCGTCGCGCAAGAGGCCGTCGCCCGTGCGAAGAAGGCGCAGAAGGCCTGGGCCAAGCGCCCGCTGGAAGACCGTATCCAGCTCGTCCTCAAGGGCGTCGCCCGCGTCAACGAGATGGCCGACGAGATCGTGCCGGAAATCGCCTGGCAGATGGGCCGCCCGGTCCGCTACGGCGGCGAGTTCAAGGGCTTCAACGAGCGCTCCAACTATGTCGCCGAGATCGCCGGTTCCTCGCTCGCGCCCATAGTCATCGAGAACAGCGACCGTTTCGAGCGCCGCATCGAGCGTGAACCGCACGGCGTCGTCTTCGTCATCGCGCCGTGGAACTATCCCTACATGACGGCGATCAACACGATCGCCCCGGCGCTGATGGCCGGCAATGTCGTTATCATCAAGCATGCCGCCCAGACGCTGCTCGTCGGCGAGCGGCTCGTGCGCGCCTTCAACGAGGCAGGGGTGCCGGAAGACGTCTTCCAGAACGTCTTCCTCGACCATGACACGACCTCGGCGCTGATCGCCGGAAACAGCTTCGATTTCGTGAACTTCACGGGTTCCGTCGAAGGCGGCCGGTCCATCGAGCGCGCCGCCGCCGGCACCTTCACGCCGGTCGGCCTCGAACTGGGCGGCAAGGATCCGGGCTATGTCATGGAGGACGCCGATCTCGACGCGGCCGTCGACACGCTGATGGATGGTGCGACCTACAATTCGGGCCAGTGCTGCTGCGGTATCGAGCGCGTCTATGTCAACGAGAAGCTCTACGACGCGTTCGTCGAGAAGTCGGTCGCCTGGGTTTCCAACTACAAGCTCGGCAACCCGCTCGATCCGGAAACGACGCTCGGCCCGATGGCGCACAAGCGCTTCGCCGCCACCGTCCGTTCGCAGATCGCCGACGCGGTCTCGAAGGGCGCGAAGGCTCTGGTCGATCCCAAGCTCTTCCCGGCCGATGACGGCGGCGCCTATGTCGCCCCGCAGATCCTCGTCGATGTCGATCATTCGATGGAGTTCATGACGGAAGAGACCTTCGGCCCGGCCGTCGGCATCATGAAGGTGAAGAGCGACGAGGAAGCGCTCGCGCTGATGAACGACTGCAAATACGGCCTCACCGTCTCGCTGTGGACGAAGGACAGCGAACGCGCAGCCCGCATCGCCCGCGACCTCGAGACCGGCACCGTCTTCCAGAACCGCGCCGACTATCTCGACCCGGCGCTGTGCTGGACGGGCGTGAAGGAGACGGGCCGTGGCGGCTCGCTTTCCGTCATCGGCTTCCACAACCTTACCCGTCCGAAATCCTACCATTTCAGGAAAGCTTGAAGAGCATGACCATCACCGCCAACTGGAGCTACCCGACCGCGATCAAGTTCGGCGCGGGCCGTATCTCGGAACTCGCCGACCACTGCAAGGCGGTCGGCATGAAGAAGCCGCTGCTCGTCACCGACCGCGGCCTTTCCACCATGCCGATCACCAAGAACGCGCTCGACATTCTGGAGGCCGCGGGCCTCGGCCGGGCGATGTTCGCGGAGGTCGATCCCAACCCGACCGACAAGAATCTCGAAGCCGGCGTCAAGGTGTTCCGCGACGGCGGCCATGACGGCGTCGTCGCCTTCGGCGGCGGCTCGGGCCTCGATCTCGGCAAGGCCATCGCCTTCATGTCCGGCCAGACGCGCCCCGTCTGGGACTTCGAGGATATCGGCGACTGGTGGACCCGCGCCAATTCCGACGGCATCGCGCCGATCGTCGCCGTGCCGACGACGGCCGGCACCGGCTCGGAAGTCGGCCGCGCCTCCGTCATCACCAATTCCGAGACGCACACCAAGAA
This sequence comes from Shinella zoogloeoides, assembly GCF_022682305.1. Taxonomy (NCBI): domain Bacteria; kingdom Pseudomonadati; phylum Pseudomonadota; class Alphaproteobacteria; order Hyphomicrobiales; family Rhizobiaceae; genus Shinella; species Shinella zoogloeoides. The sequence continues at coordinate 2,371,814 of NZ_CP093528.1, read as the reverse complement.
GGTGATCTTCCATCCGAAGTTCCTGCCTTCCGTGACGATCTGCGACCCGGAACTGACGGTCGGCATGCCGAAGGTCATCACCTCCGGCACCGGCATGGACGCCTTCGCCCATTGCCTCGAAGCCTATTGCTCGCCGTTCTACCATCCGATGAGCCAGGGCATCGCGCTCGAGGGCATGCGCCTCGTCAAGGAATACCTGCCGCGCGCCTACAAGGACGGTACGGATATCGAGGCCCGCGCCCACATGATGTCGGCGGCCGCCATGGGCGCCGTCGCCTTCCAGAAGGGCCTCGGCGCGATCCACTCGCTGTCGCACCCGGTCGGCGCGATCTACAACACGCATCACGGCATGACCAATGCCGTCGTGATGCCGCCGGTGCTGACCTTCAACCGCCCGGCCATCGAGGCGAAGATCGCCAGCGCCGCCGCCTATCTCGGCATAGCCGGCGGCTTCGACGGCTTCTTCGATTATGTACTGCGCCTGCGCGAGGAACTTGGCGTGCCGGACAAGCTCTCGGCGCTCGGCGTCGGCACTGACCGTATCGACGAGATGTCCGCCATGGCCATCGTCGACCCGACGGCCGGCGGCAACCCGGTGGAACTGACGCTCGACGCGGCCAAGCGCCTCTTCGTAGAGTGCATCTGAATTCTCACCGTTAATAAATGACAGAAGCCCGGAAAATATTGGTTTTCCGGGCTTTTTTCTTGCAAAGCGCAAATTTGGCGCGCGATCTCATTAATCCTCGCGATACGGAAATTTCCTCTTTGTTAACCATGTTTTGAAAGGTTCGGTTAAGCGGGCGCCATTTCCACCGGGTCGTCTGACGAGAGCGATGAGCAGCTCGCAGCCTTCAAGAGGAAAGACATGCCCGTCATCACATTTGCCAATGCCAAGGGCGGCGCCGGCAAGACCACCGCGGCCCTCATTCTCGCCACCGAGCTTGCCAGCCAGGGCCACCGTATCACCATCCTCGACGCCGATCCGCAGCGCTGGATCAGCCATTGGCACGAAATCTCCGGCCGCCAGCGCAACATCGCCGTCATCTCGGAAGTCTCCATGGCCTCCATCCAGGGGCATATCCGCGAGAACCGCGATACGACCGACTATTTCATCATCGACCTTGCCGGCGCGCGCGATGCGCTGGTCGCCACGGCCATCGGCCTCTCCGACCATGTGATGATCCCCGTGCAGGGCTGTGCGATGGATGCGCGGGGCGCCGCGCAGATCCTCGAACTTCTCAAGCAGCTCGACGAGAAGGCCGGCATCCGCATCGGCCATTCGGTCGTGCTGACGCGCATGAACTCCATGGTCACGACCCGCGCCATGGCGGCGGTCAAGATGCTGCTTTCGGCGCGCGGCGTCGCGGTGCTCGATACGCCGATCGGCGAACGCACGGCCTTCCGCGATATCTTCGATTGCGGCGGCACGCTCTATTCGATGGACCCGGCCAGGGTGAGCAATCTCGACAAGGCGCGGGAGAACGCGCGGCTCTTTGCCGGGGAGGTTCTGGCCCTTTTGCCCTCGCGCAAGCGCTGCGCGACCGGTCGTGGCCTGTTCCGCACGCTCCGGCAGGCAGCCTGAGCTCGCGAATTGATGAACGGTCGGAGCGGCTGCGACCAAAGGCGCAGCCGTTTTCCGCTATCGGCGCGAGGTCTGGTAATGAACAATTTACCATGCCTAACCTAATGATATCGCCTCAGAAAGCTATTCCCTGAAGGCATGTGCCTTCAACTGGACCCATGAGGGGTCGCGGGGTGGGCGCGCCGTGCGGGCCGCCTGCCCGGGGAGCATTGCGTTTTCCTCCCGTCTCTCGCGTTCCAGGATACCCTCTCCATGAAGCCAGCCCCGCAGACTGCCAGCCAGAACCCCGATATCGCGCGCCGCCTGGACTATCTCGGTCTTGACGAGGCCGCGCTGAAGCGGCTGCGCAGCCTGAAGCCCTTCATCGAGAAGGAGATGGGGCCGGCGCTCGACAAGTTCTACGCCATCGTGCGCAAGAGTCCGGAGGTGAACCACCTCTTCTCCAGCGATTCCCATATGAATCACGCCAAGGAGGCGCAGCTCGGCCATTGGAAGAGCATCGCCGCCGGCGATTTCACGGGCGATTATGCGGCGAAGGTGCAGACGATCGGCCGTGTGCATGCCCGCATCGGACTGGAGCCGCGCTGGTATATCGGGGGCTACGCGCTGATCGTGGAACACCTGCTGACCGAGGCGGCGAAATCGCTCTGGCCGAAAGGGGGGCTGTTCTCCCGCCATGAAATCGGCCCGGAGGAATTTGCGGCGCGGTTTTCCAGCCTGCTCAAGGCGATGTTCCTCGACATGGACCTGTCGATCTCCGTCTACCAGGATACGTCCGACGTCACCAAGCAGCAGGCGGTGCAGGCGCAGGTTCTCGCCGAGGAGCGCAAGCTCGTCAGCGATTCCTTCGGTGCGGCGCTGAAGCGCATCTCGGACGGCGACCTTACGGCGCGCATCACCGGCGCGTTGCCGGAGGCTTACGAGGCGCTGCGCGACGACTTCAACCACGCGATGTCGACGCTGGCGCAGGCCATCGGCAATATCGGGGTCGGTGCGGGATCGATCCATCTCAGCGCCCGTGAGATCGCTTCGGCATCCGACGATCTCGCCAAGCGCACCGAGCGGCAGGCGGCGAACCTCGAGGAGACGGCGGCGGCCGTGGAACAGGTGACGACCACCGTGCGTCAGACCGCGCAAAGCGCCAACGAGGCGAACGCCCTCGTCATGGCCGCGCGCGACAATGCGCAGCGCAGCGGCGAGGTGGTGGAAGAGGCGATCACCGCCATGGGCGAGATCCAGGCGTCCTCGGCGGCCATCGCCAATATCATCGAAGTGATCGACGAGATCGCCTTCCAGACCAACCTTCTGGCGCTGAACGCAGGCATCGAGGCCGCGCGGGCAGGCGAAGCCGGGCGGGGCTTTGCCGTCGTCGCCTCGGAGGTGCGGGCGCTTGCCCAGCGCTGCGCGGATGCCGCCAAGGACATCCAGAACCTCATCGCCCGCTCGCACGGGCAGGTCGAGGACGGCGTGCGCTCGGTGGGCGAGGTCGCCCAGTCGCTGCGCCAGATCGTGTCGCAGGTCGTCGAGGTGAGCGCGGTCTTCAATACCATCCGCGCCAGCACCGCGGAGCAGGCGACGGGCCTGCAGGCCGTCAACCAGGCCGTCAACGCCATGGACCAGATCACCCAGCAGAACGCCGCGATGGTCGAGCAGGCGAATGCCGCGAGCCAGGCATTGACCGCGGAATCCGCCTCCATCGCCGCCCAGCTCAGCGCCTTCCGCACCGGCGGCACCGCGCAGCCGGCGCGCAATTCCGGCTATACCCGCGCCGCCTGAACCTGCTTCAAGGATTGAGAAGGCCGGGAGTGCGTCGCGCTCCCGGCCTCTCTTAGCGAACCTGTTGCCGGAACGAAAAAAGCCGGCCTTGCGGGCCGGCTTTCGTTGCTGTCTTTGGCGATACTCAGTCGACGAATTCGACGGTCACGCCGGCGCTCGTCATCTTGGCAAGCTCGGTGGCGTCCCAGTTGGTCAGGCGGATGCAGCCGTGGCTCTGGGTCTTGCCGATCTTGGACGGTTCGGGCGTGCCGTGAATGCCGTAGGTCGGCTTGGAGAGCGCGATCCAGACCGTGCCGACCGGGCCGTTCGGGCCGGGTTGCAGCGTCAGCACCTTGTCGTTGTTGCCCTGCTTGAAGTTGATCTTCGGATTGTAGGTGTAGCCCGGATTGAGCGCGATGCGCTGGACCGTCACCGTGCCGGAGGGCGAGGGCGTGTCCGACGAGCCGATGGACGCCGGGTAGGCGGCGATGAGCGTGCCGTTCGCGTCATAGGCGAGCACCTGCTTGCGCCCCTTGTCGGCGAGGATCTTCGCGACCTTGCCGGTCTTCTTCTCGCCGATATCGACGACCTTGACGAGCGTGCCGGGAATGGTGAAGTCGACGCCCGGATTGATTTCCTTCAGATAGGCGACGTCCATGTGGAACTTCTCGCCCAGCATTTCCTCCGTCGAGGTGAAGGAGAGATGCGGCAGCGCCGCCTTGTGGGCATAGTCGTCCGGGATCGACGCCACATAGGGACCGGCCGCGTCGGCGGCGGTGATCTCGTAGGTGGTGAAGGCCATGCCGCCGGACAGGCGCAGGCGCTCCAGGATATCGTCGGCATTGTTCGGATCGAGCGTCTCGCCGGTGGCGTTCTGCCAGGCCTCGATGGCCTTGGTGACGTTGGACCCCTTCTTGCCGTCGATCACGCCCGGGGAGAAGCCCTCGCGGTCGAGGAAGACCTGAAGGGCGGTGACTTCGGCGGAGGACATCTTGCCGAGCGCTACCGCCGGCGCGAACTTCGGGCCGGGCACGAATTCGGCATTCGGATCGCTGCCGTCCGCCGGCAGCGCCAGCGCCTCGTCGGGGTCGTTGGAGAGGCCGGGCATGGGCTGCGTATTGCCGAAATCGGTGTCCGGCGGCGTGCGCCGTTCCATGTCGCCCGGCAGCGCCTCGCGCATTTCCGGCACGGAACTGGTCGTCAGGTTATCGTCATAGTCGGCGCCGGGGGCCGGAGGGAAGTAGTCCGGGTTTGTCTCCGAATAGCCGCGCGCTTCGCGGTAGCGCTCGCGGCGCGAGGGATAGCCATCGCCGTCATTGCCGAAATAACGGTCTGCCGGCACGGCCGTCGCGACGATGTCGCCCCAGGCGTCGATCAGCACCTTGCGGCCGCGACTGTCGCGTCCCCAGCGCATGCTGCCGTCGTCGGGAATATAGTCGAGAATATCGCCTTCGGGCGAAACGAGGATCGTGTTGCGGGAAAGCTGGTGCTGCTGGGCCTTGGCCGGCAGCGCCGCGAATCCGAGGACGGATGCGGCTGCAAGAAGCGAAATGCTTGTTTTAAAAATCGAATTCACGGCTGTTGACCTGCCAGGTTGCATATGTCGCGCGGACGGAACACTTCAATTCGGACCTTAATATGGAAAACTGAATCGATGGTGAACGTAACGTCAACGCGTATGGTGAAAACTTGTAGTCGGGCGCGGCGGTTCCGTGAAAAGATGCGGGATGGAGATGTGCGCCCGGTGGCGCTCGGCAGCGCTTGGCCCTAGCATGCGGTCCTTGCCCGCCTCACCGGAGTTTGCCATGCCTTTCGCCCTTGCTGCCGATACGCCGGACCAGTCCTTCCGTCTCGACCTGACGGCGCATTCCGCCCTCGACGTCGCGAGCGCCGTTTTCCATGGCATGGACATCACGCCCGGCTCGGCCATTCCCTCGGACGGCGATCCGCGCATCGACAGGGCGCTGCCGGGCTTCCTCTTCACCTGCGGCCCGGATCATATCCGTCATCCCGTGCCGGTGGAGGGCGCGACCGACGGTCGGCGCTACCCGCTGCATGGTTCGCTCTCCTCCCATCCGGCGCGGGACATCACCATCGAGGAGGACGAGGGTGAGGCGATCTGCGAGGGGCGCATCGCCGTCGCGCTCGCCCATGGCGGCACGGCCGATCTTGCGCGCCGCTGGCGCGCCGACCGGCGTACGGGGCACATCTCGCTCGATGACGCCGTAACCAATACGGGCGACAGGCCATGGCCGCCCTTCGCCATGTACCATATCAATTTCGGCACCGGCCTGTTTGACGAGGACACGCGGCTGACCGGCGCCATGCTGCCCGGCGGAAGCCTGCCCTGGCGCTTCGACGATGGCGACATGAAGATCTTCTGCGTGCCGGCGGCGGAGACGGCGGAGCATGGCTGGGCGGAGATCGCCGTAGGGCCGATCGCCGCCCTCGGCGGGCGTAGCGTGCATATCCGCTTCCGCACCGACACCTTGCCCTACCTGCAGGTCTGGCGGAACCAGTCATCCGGCTGCGCGGTGCTCGGCATCGAGCCGGTCTCGCACCGGCTGGCCTCGCGCGAGGAGCTGATCGCTTCCGGTGAAGCGCCGGACTTTGCGCCGGGCGAGAGCGTCGGCTACGCGCTCGCCTTCGAGGTCCGCTAGATTTCGCATGATTGACGCTTTCGCGGCGCGGGCCTAAACGGGATCGCAGCTATTTCGGAAAGGACCTTCCATGGATATCCGCTCGATCAACGACGAATACGCCGTCTCCGGCCAGATCACCGTCGAGGACCTCGATACGATCGCCGCCCTCGGCTTCAAGTCCATCGTCTGCCACCGTCCGGACCATGAAGAGGCCGGCCAGCCCGAATTTTCCGCCATTGCCGCCCGCGCGAAGGAACTCGGCATCGAGACGGCGCATGTGCCGGTCGGCCCGATGGGCGTGACCGTGGAAGCGGTGAACGGCATGGTCGATGCGCTCGATGAGCTGCCGCGCCCCATGCTCGGCTATTGCCGCTCGGGCATGCGCTCGACGAAGACCTACGAGCAGACGCAGCACATTCGCGGCTGAGGGCTGGGAGGGGCTTGGCCCCTCATCCCGCTGCCGCGACCTTCTCCCCGCAGGCGGGGAGAAGGGGCAGGAGGCAATGCCTCGCTTCTTCGTGACACTAGCGATTTTCGGGAAACCGGTTCGTCATGGTCCTTCGCCCCGCTTGCGGGGAGAAGGTGCCGGCAGGCGGATGAGGGGCTTTCCAGCCCCTGACCTCACTTCCCGCTGCGGATATCCGACAGCGTGCGCGTCGGCGTGATCGCCTCGGGATCGAGCTTCACCTCGATGATCGCCGGCTTGCCGCTGGCGCGGGCGCGCAGGAACGCGTCGGCGAAATCTTCCGTCTTCTCCACCGTCTCGCCATGGCCGCCATAGGCGACCGCGAGGGCTGCAAAATCCGGGTTGGTGAGGTCCGTGGCGCTGACGCGGCCGGGATATTCCCGTTCCTGGTGCATGCGGATCGTGCCGTAGATGCCGTTGTTGACGACGACGGTGATGATCGGCAGCTTGTAACGCACGGCGGTCGCGAATTCCTGGCCGTGCATCATGAAGCAACCGTCACCGGCAAAGCAGATGACCTCGCGTTCCGGGTGGAGCTGCTTGGCCGCGACGGCGGCCGGCAGGCCGTAGCCCATGGAGCCGGAGGTCGGGGCGGCCTGCGTGCCGAAGCGGCGGAAGCGGTGGAAACGGTGCACCCAGGTGGCGTAGTTGCCCGCGCCGTTGGTGAAAATCGTGTCCTCGGCCGTGTTCTCTTCCAGCCAAGCCATGATCGGCCCCATCTGTACCGCGCCGGGGCCTTCCATCGGCGGGGTCGACCACTTCAGGTAGCTTTCATGCATGGCGGCCGTGCGGGCGGCCCAGCGCGGCGCGGACTTCGGCGCAAGGCCCTCAAGCGCGGCGACGAAATCCTCCGGCGCGGCGCAGATCGCCAGATCCGGGCGGTAGACGCGGCCGAGTTCCGACGGGTCGGGATAGACATGCACCAGCTTCTGCTGCGGATAGGGGCTCTGAATCAGGCTGTAGGTGGCCGACGGCATTTCCGAATAGCGGCCGCCGAGCAGGATGACGAGGTCGGCCTCGCGGATTTCCTTGCCCAGCGCCGGGTTGATGCCGATGCCGGAATCGCCGGCATAGTTCGGGTGCTGGTGATCGAACAGCATCTGGCGGCGGAAGGAACAGGAGACCGGCAGCGACCAGCGCTCGGCGAAGGCAGCGATCCCCTTCACGCTCTCATCCGACCAGCGCGTGCCGCCGAGGATGACGAGGGGGCGCTCGGCCTTTTCGAGCAGGCCGGCCAGTTCCTCGACCTGCTTGCGGCCCGGATGGGCCTCCACCGGCATGAAGGGCTTTGCCTCGACCGTCTCGACTTCGTCCGTCAGCATGTCCTCGGGCAGCGCCAGGACGACCGGGCCGGGTCGGCCGGAGGTGGCGACGGCGAAGGCGCGGGTGATGAATTCGGGAATGCGGCGGGCGTCGTCGATCTCGGCCACCCACTTGGCGACCTCGGTGAAGGCGCGGCGGTATTCCACTTCCTGGAAGGCCTCGCGCTCGCGCGCATCGCGCTGCACCTGGCCGATGAAGAGGATCATCGGGATCGAATCCTGCCGTGCGATATGCAGGCCGGCGGAAGCGTTGGTGGCGCCGGGGCCGCGCGTGACCATGCAGATGCCCGGTTCGCCGGTGAGCCGGCCCCAGCAATCCGCCATCATCGCCGCGCCGCCTTCCTGGCGGCAGACGAGCACGTCGACATTGGTGTCATGCAGCGCGTCGAGCACCGCGAGATAGCTTTCGCCCGGCACGCAGGCGACACGCTTGACGCCGTTGGCTACGAGGGCGTCGACGATGAGCTGGCCGCCGGTCTTCATGCGCTTTTCTTTCCTGCTTCGAGGGTTTCGAGTTCCGCCATCACGGCGTCGGTATGTTCGCCGAGCCGCGGGCTGGGGCGGTCGTAGACGAGAGGCGTGCCGGAGAACACGATAGGCGTGCGCACGCCGGGAATGAGGTTCCCGTCCGCATCCGGCAGATCGACGCGCAGGCCGCGCGCCTTGACCTGCGGGTCGTCGAAGGTCTCGGCGATGGAATTGATCGGCCCGGCGGGAACGCCCTCGCGCTCGCAGGCGTCGAGTAGGTCCGCCTTGGTGATCGCGGCCGTCGCGCCGGTCACGAGACTGCGCACCGCCTCGCGGTTGGCGACGCGGGCGCGGTTGGTCGCGAAGCGCTCGTCATCGGCGACGCCGTCAAGCTTCAGGATGCCGCAGAGCTTCCTGAACTGGCCGTCATTGCCGACGGCGAGGATGATGTGTCCATCGGATGTCGGCACCACCTCATAAGGTGAGATGTTCGGATGCGCATTGCCGAGCCGGGTCGGCGCCTTGCCGGAGGCGAGGAAGTTCATGTTCTGGTTCGCCATGACGGCGGACTGCACGTCGAGCAGCGCCATGTCGACATGCTGGCCGTTGCCGGTCTTCATGACATGGATCAGCGCGGCCTGGATGGCGGCGACGGCATAGATGCCCGTGAAGATATCGGCGATGGCGACCCCTGCCTTCATCGGCTCGCCATCGGGCGCACCCGTCACGGACATGAAGCCGGACATGCCCTGCACGATATAGTCGTAGCCGGCGCGGGCGGCATAGGGGCCGTCCTGGCCGAAGCCGGTGACGGAGCAATAGACGAGTTTCGGGTGTCGCGCCGCAAGGCTCTTGTAGTCGAGGCCGTATTTCGTCAGGCCGCCGACCTTGAAGTTCTCGATCACCACATCGGCGGTCGCGATCAGGCGGTGGACTGTCTCACGGCCTTCCTCCGTCTTGAGGTCGACGGCGATGGAGCGCTTGCCCCGGTTCGTGGAATGGTAATAGGCGGCAGAGAGATTCTCGCCGTCCTTACCCATGACGAAGGGCGGTCCCCAGGCGCGCGTGTCGTCGCCGCCGTCGGGGTTCTCGATCTTGATGACGTCCGCGCCGAGGTCCGCCAGCATCTGCCCGGCCCAGGGACCTGCGAGCACCCGAGCCAGTTCGATGACACGGATGCCGGCAAGCGGCAGGTTCGACTTCTCCATCGTGCACTCCTCCTTCACAGGCGCGCGAAAGCGCCCGCCGGGCTTTTCACCCATTTCGCCTTGGATAACAAAAAGCCGGAGGGCACGATAGCGGGCAGGGCCACGGACATCATGACGGGTTCGACTGACTTGATGCCCGCCGCGTGCGCCGGTCTTCGCCTTTGTCAGATCGGCGTGGAGGCGGGCGGAATGGTCGCCGTCTTGCCTATCTGCCGCTCGCGCCAGATGACATAGAGGCCCGAGCTTATGATGATGGAGATGCCGAGCCACTTTATCGTATCCGGCAGGTGGCCGAAGACCCACCAGCCGAGGATCGTCGCCGAGACGATCTCCAGATATTGCAGCGGGGCGAGGGTGGAGGCCGGGGCCGAGCGATAGGCATAGACCCCGAGCACGCCGGCGATGGTGGCCGCGACGGCCGCGCCCGCGATATAGAGCGTGTTGCGCATGTCGGGTACGACGGGCGTCAGGAAGTCGATGCCGGCGACGCTGCCGACGACGAGCAGCAGGCCGGCGATGACGGCGCCCCAGAGACCCGCGTAGAACTGCATCGACCAGGGGTCCTCCTTCTGCGCCACAAGTCGGGTGAGCAGGAAGAAGAGCGCGAGCGAGAAGGCCGCGACCACCGGCAGGAGGGCGATGAGGCCGACTTCCTGCAGGCTCGGCTGGATGACGAGCAGCGAGCCGAAGAAGCCGACGCCGCAGGCCGTATAGCGCCGCCAGCCGATGGTCTCCTTCAGGAAGATGGAGCCGAGGATGGTGAGGATGATCGGCTCGACGAAGAAGATGGCGATGGCGTCGGCCACCTCCATGACGGCGAGCGGCGTGACGAAGCTGATCATGGTGATGGCCATCAGCAGGCCGCGTGCTGCATGCAGGCCCATCTTCCTCCATGTCACGTCCAGCAGCGTGCCGCGCATCAGGCAGATCGGCCCCAGCACGGTCATCTGGAAGAGCAGGCGCACGAAGGTGATCTCCGTCGCGGGAACGGAGGTGACGGCGAGCTTGGCGAAGATGTCGATGATCGGCGAGATCAGCACCGACAGGACCATGAAGACAAGCCCGAGGCTCACTTCGTTGCGCAGCGGCGTGATGGCGGTCGTGCTCATGATCGGTCCGGCGGCCGGCGCGTTTCCTCGACAACCCGGCGGCACCAGCCGGCAAAGGCGTCGATGGCGGGGTCGCGCAGCGCCGGGCTTTCGTTCAGCGTTTCGTGACGCATGCCGCGATAGACGATCGTGGTGACGTTCTCAAGCCGCGATTTCTTGAGCCTTTCGGAAAAGGCGAGGGTCGCCCGGCCATAATCGGTCGCCGGGTCCTCGCCGCCGCCGGCAAGGTGGATCGGCAGCGCCTTCGGCAGGCGCGCGATCCCTCCCGCCGAGGCGTCGGCGAAGGTGACGGCGAAGATGTCGATCCACATGGAGACATTGACGTCGAAGCCGCAGAGCGGATCGGCGACATAGGCGTCCACCTGCGCCGCATCGTGCGACAGCCAGTCGAACTCCGTCCGCCGGCCGGCGATGGATTTGCCCCAGGCGCCGAAGGTGAGCTTCGGCAGGATGCCGCTGGGCACGTCCGACCCCTTCAGCATGCGCTCGGCCGCCAGCACGACCTGCGCCAGCCGCCCGGCAAAGCCCGGCTCGAGATTGGAATTCCATACGGCGAGCGCGTCGATATCGGTGGGGTGTGCCTCAGCGAAGGCGAGCGCCATGAGGCCGCCCATCGAATGGCCGAACAGCACCACCGGCAGGCCGGGATGCCGCCCGACGGCAAGGTCGCGCACCGCGCGCATGTCCTCGATGACGCGCTGGATGCCGCCGCGCGGCGCGAACTGCCCGAGCGGCGCATCCGGCGCCGTCGTATGGCCGTGGCCGCGATGGTCGTGCGCATAGACGTGCAGGCCTTCCGTCGCCATGCGGGCGGCGAAGACGGCGTAGCGCGCGCTGTGCTCGGCAAGGCCGTGGCTGATGAGAAGGATGCCCCGCGCCTCTCCGCGCGCCGGCTCGTGCCGCAGCGCAAGCGTAGCACCGCTCGGGCTTTTCAGCGTCTCGGCCTGTGAAAACACCGCACGTCCTCCCTTTGCGGACAGGTCAACGCGATTTGCCGCGCAAAGACAATGGGATGCGGCGTGTATTTTTCCGCCGCCGCGCGCCTATCGTAATTTTTCTGATCAGGGGTTGCATTCTCGTGATTTATGGTTGCAAATGATCTTGTTTTGTTCTCGTTGGAGCTGGTCATGAAGACGAAAGCTGCCTTGTCCTTCCGTTGCCTGTTTTCCTTGCTCGCCGCCTGTCACTTCCTGCTGGCGGCGCCTGCTTTCGCCGGCACCGAGGCCGCGCCGGCCGGTGCCGCGCGTGAGGTCCTCTCCGTGAGCTGGCAGCCGGGCTATTGCGCGGCGCGGCCGAAGAGCCGCGGCTGCCAGGATTTTTCCCCGGCATCGCCGGCGGTGAAACGGTTCTCGCTGCACAACCGCTTCGAGGTCCGCAACAGCTATTGCGGCGTGGAGGCCGGCCTCAGGCAGCGGGTGCGCAAGGGAAAGTGGACGGAGCTGCCCGAAATCACGCTCGCCTCGGGCACGCGGGAGCGTCTTCTGGTCGCCATGCCCGCCGCCCGCGCAGGTCTCGACCGGCGGCAATGGCTGAGAAGCGGCAGTTGCGTCGCCAGCTCGGCGGAAGCCTATTACCGCCGCTCGCTGGACTTGCTTGACCAGCTCAATGCCTCGCCGGTTCCCGCGCTCTTCGCCAGGAAGGACGGCGGCGTCATAACGCTCGTCGAAGTCCGCGCCGCCTTCGATGCGGCCTTCGGCCCCGGCGCGGGCGAACGCGTGCGTCTTGCCTGCCGCAAGACGGGCGATCAGCCTGTCGTGATCGGTCTCACCATCGGCCTTGCGGCGGGCGAGGGGACGCTGCCGGCGCTGATAGGCGGGGCGGTTCCGGTAAAGTCCCGTTGCACCGAGGGCATCGCCGCCGTGGCGGGCGCGCGATAATCGTTGCGGACGGCAACCCAATCTTAAACGGGATTTCCTAGGCTACGGGCACTTTCAGTGGGGTTGGCAGGAATGGCATCGGGTGTTTCGCACGTTGCGTGCCGGCAGGGCTGCCCGACGAGCCTGACGTGGCTCGAGAGTGTCGGTCTTGCCTGGGGTACGGGTCTTGCCGTGGTTCTTGCGGATCTGGCCGACGGTCGGGCCGTCTATGCGGATGTGGATGACAGGCTCCGCGCCGCGCAGATAGGCCGTCTGGTGTCGGGCGAGGCGGGCTGGTTCGATCCGGTGCTGTCGTTCGTCGCCATGCTGGAACCTTATCTTTCGCCCTGGTCGCGGCTTGTCGACCTGCCCTACCTGTTGCTTTCGAAGGGACTGTCCGTCTTTGTTGCGCCGGAACAGGCTCTGGGCATCGCCTATCTCCTCTGGCCGCCCCTGATGCTGATCGCCTTCTGCGGCCTTGCCGTCTTCGTGGCACGCGGATTGATGGGCGGCCCGCTGCCGTCGAGGATGGCGGAGGCCATGATGCTCGTCCTGATGGCGATGCTCATGGCTTTCGCGATGCTGGAATTCGCGCCGGGCCGGATCGACCATCACAATGTCCAGCTTGTCCTGCTGCTCGCCATGGCCGCGGGGCTCTGCCGCTGGGATGCGAAGGGCGGGCTTTTGATGGGGGCCGCCGGCGCGGCGTCGGTTGCGGTAGGGCTGGAATGCCTGCCGCTGGTGGTCGCCGCCTTTGGTGCGGTGGCCTGCGGCTATGTCCTCGATGCGAAGGGAAGTCGCGCGGTTCTATTGAATGCGGCGGCCGGCACGGGGAGCTCGACCGTTGTGCTCGCTGCAGCCTTTCTCGGGCCGGCCGGGATCGCGGCGCAGCAATGCGACGCTTTTTCCGCGCCGCAGATCGTCCTGATGCTCGGCCTGTCCCTTGCGTTCGGCGGCGTGTGCCTCGTGCCCGGAATGCCCGCATCGCCAGTGGCAAGGGCGTCGCTGCTGGCGCTTCCCTCGCTCGGCGTTCTGGCGCTGGCCGCCGTGCTGTTTCCGACCTGCCTGGCCGGACCCTATGCGGTCATCGATCCGCTGTCCCGCCTTTACTGGTTCGACCGTATCGAGCAGGAACAGGGCGTGCTCTTCCTGCTGCGAAGCGGCCGCTATGCTGCCGTGGCGGCGCTGCTGTCGGTCGGGTCCATGCTCTTCCTGCTGCTGCCGATGGCGGTTTCAAAAGCCCGATCCGGTGCGGCATCCTTCCTCGCGCTCTATGCGCTTGCGGTGGTTTCGCTCCTGCTTACCCTGCTGATGGTCCGCTATATCCGCTTTGCCTCTGCGCTGACGCCGCTTTTCCTGCCGGCCCTCGTCGGCTGGTGGCTCGATTCGCGGACAGGCGTGGGCCAGCGGCGCGCCGTGCTCGGAGCGCTTGCGGTAGTGGTCGCCGCCTTTGCGGGCATGGTCGCCCTCATAAAGCCCGTTGATCGTCCTCTCGACGCCGTCGACTATATGGCCATGGATGCCTGTGCGGGCGAGGATCTTTCGGTTCTGGCGACCGTTGCGCCCGGCCGGATCGCTCAGCCCAATGGCCTTGCCTTCACCATTATCGAGGCCATGCCCGAGGGGTTCCGGATCGCGGCCATGCCGTTCCACCGTGCTTCGCCCGGCATGAAGCGCATGTACGAGGCGTTTCTGTCGAGCGATCCGGCGGTGCGCCGGGCGGCGCTGGCGCCGTTCAGCTATGTGGCGGTCTGCCGTCTTCCGCTGAAGTCGGATGCCGCTTTCGCCCCGCTCTATGCTGCGCTGTCGGCGGGCGAGGACTGGCCGGGGCTGGTGCGGATCGCGTCGCCGACCGAAACGCGCTTCCAGCTCTTCCGCATCGACTACCACGCGCTGCGGTAGACGATGGCCGCCTTGCCTGTGCGCCGCGGCTTTCGCTGATTGCCGCGCGCGGAGAATTCGCCTACATAGCGGGCAAATTTGTCCGATCCGGAGCGCGTTTTCATGGCACGTCAGTTCATCTACCACATGTCTGGGCTCAACAAGGCCTATGGCAACAAGAAGATCCTCGAGAACATCCACCTCTCGTTCTACCCGGATGCCAAGATCGGTATCCTCGGCCCGAACGGCGCGGGTAAGTCGACGGTGCTGCGCATCATGGCCGGTCTCGACAAGGAGTTCACGGGCGAGGCGTGGCTGGCTGAAGGCGCGACCCTCGGCTACCTGCCGCAGGAACCGCAGCTCGATGCCTCCAAGACCGTGCTCGAAAACGTCATGGAGGGCGTCGCCCCCAAGAAGGCGATCCTCGACCGCTACAACGAACTGATGATGAACTATTCCGACGAGACGGCGGAAGAGGGCGCGAAGCTTCAGGACGTCATCGACAGCCAGAATCTCTGGGACCTCGAAAGCCAGGTCGAGATGGCGATGGACGCGCTGCGCTGCCCGCCGGGCGACGCCGGCGTCGACAGCCTGTCGGGCGGTGAGAAGCGCCGCGTGGCGCTCTGCAAGCTGCTGCTCGCCCAGCCGGACCTGCTGCTGCTCGACGAACCGACCAACCACCTCGACGCCGAGACGATCGCCTGGCTCGAAAAGCACCTGCGCGAATATCCCGGCTCCGTGCTGATGATCACCCACGACCGCTACTTCCTCGACAATGTCACGGGCTGGATCCTCGAGCTCGACCGCGGCCGCGGGATCCCCTACGAGGGCAACTACTCCGCCTACCTGCAGGCCAAGGCCAAGCGCATGGCGCAGGAAGAGCGCGAAGAGGGCGCCCGCCAGAAGGCGCTGTCGCGCGAGCAGGAATGGATCGCCTCCTCGCCCAAGGCCCGTCAGGCCAAGTCCAAGGCCCGCATCAAGGCCTATGACGAGCTGGTCAAGGCCGCGTCCGACCGCCGTCCCGGCGACGCGCAGATCGTCATCCCGGTCGGCGAGCGTCTCGGCAACGTGGTCATCGAGGCGGAGAACCTCACCAAGGCCTATGGCGACCGCGTTCTCATCGAGAACCTCACCTTCAAGCTGCCGCCGGGCGGCATCGTCGGCGTCATCGGCCCGAACGGTGCCGGTAAGACGACGCTGTTCCGCATGATCACCGGCCAGGAAACGCCGGATTCCGGCTCGATCACCGTCGGCGAGACGGTCGATCTCGGTTATGTCGACCAGAGCCGCGATGCGCTGGGCGCCGACAAGACCGTCTGGGAGGAAATCTCCGGCGGTAACGACGTGCTCAAGCTCGGCAAGCACGAGATGAACAGCCGCGCCTATTGCGGCGCGTTCAACTTCAAGGGCGGTGACCAGCAGCAGAAGGTCGGCACGCTCTCGGGCGGCCAGCGCAACCGCGTGCACCTCGCCAAGATGCTGAAGGGCGGCTACAACGTCATCCTGCTCGACGAACCGACCAACGACCTCGACACGGAAACGCTGGCGGCGCTGGAAGACGCGCTGGAAAACTTCGCCGGCTGCGCCGTCATCATCTCGCACGACCGCATGTTCCTCGACCGCCTCGCCACCCACATCCTCGCCTTCGAGGGGGACAGCCATGTGGAATGGTTCGAGGGCAACTTCGAGGATTACGAGCAGGACAAGATCCGCCGCCTCGGCGCGGATGCCGTCAATCCGAAGCGGGTGACCTACAAGCGCCTGACGCGCTGAGGGGGCGGGCCGGGATGGCGGAGAGGTGAGAGAATGCCCCTCATCCGCCTGCCGGCCCCTTCTCCCCGCAGGTGGGGAGGAGGTTGCGGCAGCGGGACGAGGGGTCGTGCCCCGAAGCGTCTTTTATCGACCAGTTGAAAACCCCGGCTCGCCGGGGTTTTTCTTTGGTTCCGTTGATGGGAATATCCGTCGTGCAAAAGGCGCTTGCACTGCGCGGATTAATCACATAAACATATCTTTATGTCTTGATTGGGAAGATCATGGGCGACACGCAGACACTCGGACTGGACGACATCGTGGAGATCCTGAAGGCGGCGGGCGAACCGACGCGGCTTCGTCTTCTCGCGCTCCTGTCCCACGGCGACCTGACGGTGACGGATCTCACCGATATTCTCGGCCAGTCCCAGCCGCGCATCTCGCGCCACCTGAAGCTGCTGGCGGAAGCCGCGCTGGTCGATCGCTACCAGGAGGGCGCCTGGGCGTTCTTCCGGCTGAGCCAGGGCGGTGTCGCCGTCTCGCTTGCCCGCCGGCTGCTGGAGGCCATCGATCCGGCGGATGCCGTCTTCGCCCGTGACGACGAGCGGCTGCGCGTGCTCAAGAAGATCCGCGCCGACAAGGCGCAGGCCTATTTCAGCCGTAACGCGGCGGAGTGGGATGCGGTGCGACGCCTCCATGTCAGCGAGGCGGAGGTGGAGGCCAGGCTTGCGGCGCTGATCGGCACCGAGCCGGTCGACGCCTTCCTCGATCTCGGCACCGGCACGGGGCGCATCCTGCAGCTCTTCGAAGGGCTTTACCGGCGCGGCGTCGGGGTCGATGCCAGCCGCGACATGCTGGCGGTGGCTCGTGCCAATCTGGATCGCGCCGGCATCACCAAGGCTTCCATCCGTCATGGCGACATCTTCAACCTGCCGCTGGAGCGCGACGAGTTCGATGTCGTGACGATCCATCAGGTGCTGCACTTCCTCGACGAGCCGGAAGCGGCGGTCGCGGAGGCTGCGCGCATGCTGGCCCCGGGCGGGCGTCTCGCCATCATCGACCTTGCCCCGCACGCGCTGGAGCACCTGCGCGACGAGCATGCCCATGTCCGTCTCGGCTTCTCGCACCGCACGCTCTCCGAGTGGCTGGAGAAGGCGGGGCTGGCCGTGGAGGAGGTCGTGGACCTCAAGCCCGCGCATTCGGCCGCCGATGCGCTGACCGTGACCATCTGGCTTGCCCGCGACCAGCGCGAGCGGGCGACCGACCCTATCGCAATCCGCAGGAGGAGTTGACATGAACCCGGCGACCGCCAGCCCAGCCCGCAAGGATATCCGCCTGTCCTTCGAATTCTTCCCGCCGAAATCGGCGGAAGCCGAAGGTCAGCTCTGGGAAACGGCCGCCGAGCTTTCGGCCTATCGGCCCGGCTTCATGTCCGTCACCTATGGCGCGGGCGGCTCCACCAAGGCGCCGACGCTGGCGACGGTGCGCCATCTCCTCCACATGGGCCTGCCCGCCGCATCGCACCTTACCTGCGTCGGGGCGACGAAGGAGGAGGTCCATGACGTCGTCGCGGAATTCCAGGCCGTCGGCGTCAGGCATTTCGTGGCCTTGCGCGGCGATCCGCCGGGCGGTGTCGGCGCGGCCTACCAGCCGCATCCGGGCGGCTATGCCAATGCGGCCGAGCTGGTCGCGGGCCTGCGCACCCTTGCCGATTTCGAGCTGTCCGTTTCCGCCTATCCGGAAAAGCATCCGCAAAGCCCCGATGTCGCCGCCGATATCGATATGCTGAAGCGCAAGGTGGATGCGGGCGCGACGCGCGCGCTGACGCAGTTCTTCTTCGAGAACGATGATTACGAGCGCTATCTGGAGCGGGTGCGCAAGGCAGGCATCTCGATCCCTGTCGTGCCGGGCATCCTGCCGGTGCACAATCTTTCACAGGTGCAGAAGTTCGCCGGCCTTTGCGGGGCTTCCGTGCCGGGATGGCTCGCCGGGCGTCTGGCGCCGTTCGACGACCGGCCGCAGGAGCGCGCCGCTGTCGCGGTCGAGCTTGCCGTCCGCCAGGTCGAGGACCTCATCGCCCGCGGGGTCGGCGAGTTTCACTTCTATACGATGAACCGGGCCACGCTGGTTTCGGCCGTCTGTGACGGCGCGGGCTTTGCCAAGATGGCGCCGAATCGTGCGGCCGGCGCGGCAGCCTGAAAACATCTCTCTGTCCGAAATGAAAATGCATGGCGCCGTTTCCGGGGCCATGCATTTTTCTTGAATAGCCTGGGCAGGGTTATTGGTCTTTTTCCCTGACCCCTCTGCTTCGCTTTGGTCGCCTAGATGAAGATCATCGTTGCGACGAAGAGGAACGCTGCACCGATCATCAGAACATTCAAGGAATGTGTGAGTCCCATGGCTGACCTCCTTGCGTTGACGGGTCGATAGTACGACCGAAAAAAGCGGCTTGGAAAGGTGTTTTGTTGCTGCGTTGCAACATATGACCGCCCAGGGGCGGTTATTCACAATGCTAAGACGCTGATTTTTCTCCTTTATTATGCGCGCCACAAAAAATTCACAATCCCTACCAAATGACGAATGCCGGCATTGTTCATTTACCAATGTGGCGAAAGCCTGGCGTTTCCGACGTGCCCGATTGTCCCGAAACGGTCCTCCGGGCGCTTTGTTCCGGCCGGTTCAGCGGGCGCGGAACCGGGCGAAAGCGCGCCCGTCCAGCACCACGAGACCGAGCAGCACCAGCGCCATGCCGACAATGCCGAGCGGCGTCAGCCGTTCGCCGAGGAAGAGCATGCCGGCGACGATCGCGCTCGGCGGCACCAGGAGGGTGACGAGCGAGGTATTGGTGGCGCCGGCGGCCGCCATGATCCGGAAGAAGAGGATGTAGCCGTAGGCGGTCGAGAGCAGCGCGAGCGCCAGGACGGCGAGCATGGCCGGCAGCGGGGGCAGGGGAAGCTGCCAGGGCGAATCGAGGACAAGCGAGACGGGCAGCATCAGCAGCGTCGAGGCGGTGAGCTGGCCGGCGGCGATGACCGGCGGGGCGGTGCCGCGGAAGCGTTTGCCGTAGGTCGCGGCGAAACCGTAGGAGACCGCGGCGAACACCGGCAGGATCACGGCCCAGAGCGGCGGTCCGCCGTCGCCGGTGAAGGGAGCGAGCGCGCGCGGGCCGATCAGCACGGCGGTGCCGACAAGGCCGATCAGGCAGCCGGCGATCTTTTCCGGCGAGAGCTTCTCGTCCGTGGTCATCCGGTTGGCGATGAGCACGGTGAAGATCGGTGTCGTGGCGTTGAGGATGGAGGCGAGGCCAGCGCCGATCTGCGTCTGCCCGAGGAAGATCAGCATATGCGGCACGGCGTTGTTGATGAGGCCGAGCAGCAGGAATTCGCGCCAGCGGGCGCGGAGCGTCGCGTAGATGCCGAAGCGGCCCGCGACATAGATATGGAGGGCGAGCGCCGCGATGCCGACGCGCAGCAGCACGAGCGTGGCGGGCGGCACATGGAGAACGGCTACGCGCGCGAAGAAGAACGAGCCGCCCCAGATCATGCCGAGCAGCGCGAGCAGGCCCCAGGTGCCGGCGCTCATGCGTGTGGCCGTTGCCGTCTGTTCCATCCATATCCCCTTGTCAAACGAAAGCGGCGCATGTCCGGCGTGACCGGGCATGCGCCGCATCAGGTCTTGGGGCGAACCTATAGCAGGGGCCGGCTGGCGGCCACCCGATTTCTATCTGTCTGATTTCGATCAGAGCGCGGAAAGCAGCGCCTGCGTCGCCCAGCCGTCGGCGGGAAGGCCGAGGCGGAGCTGTTCCTTCTGGATCGCCGCGCGCGTGCCCGAGCCGAGGATGCCGTCGATCTTGCCGACATCGTGGCCGAGGGCCTGCAGCCTCGTCTGGAGCTGCTTCATGCCTTCCTCGGAAAGGCCTTCCTCCGGGTTGCCGCGCTCATAGGGCGGCGCGCCGGCGAGGCGCGTGGCGAAATAGGCGGCCGAGGTGGTGTAGATGAAGGACTGGTTCCACTCGAGATAGATGTTGAAGTTCGGATAGGTAATGAAGGCCGGGCCCTTGCGGCCCTGCGGCAGCACGAGCGAGGCTTCGAGGTGGCCGAAGGACGTGTCGCCGTCTCGCGGCTTCACGCCGAGGGCGAACCAGTCGGCCGCCTTCATGCCCGGCTGCAGGCCGGTCTTCTCGAAGGGCAGCACGTCGGGCACGGAGACTTCCTGTATCCAGGGCTGGCCCCGGGTGAAGCCGAGATGCTGGATGAACTTGGCGGCGGTGAGGATGGCGTCCGCTGCGCTCTGCTTGACGTTCACATGGTCGTCGCCGTCGCCGTCCACGCCGAATTCGATGATGTCCTTCGGCAGCATCTGCACCTGGCCGATCTCGCCGGCCCAGGCGCCCGTGGTGCCGTTCGGGTCGAGATCGCCGTGGCCGACCATCTCGATGGCGGCGAGAAGTTGCTTGCGGAAGAGTTCCGGGCGGCGGCAATCGTGCGAGAGCGTCACGAGGGCGTTGCGGGTGTTGAAATCGCCCTGTACGGCGCCGAAGTCGGTCTCCATGGCCCAGAAGGCGGCGATGATCGGGCCGGGAACGCCGAATTCCTGCTCGGCGCGGGCGAAGACCGGGGCAAGGTCCTTCAGTTTCTTGCGGCCGATATCGAGGCGGGCCTGGCTGACCGTGCGCTTGGAGAATTCGAGGAAGGTCTGGCGGAAGACGCCCTGGGCGCGGTCGCGCGACAGCACCTTCTGGTCGATGGCCGCGCCGGCAAGCGCCCGGTCGACCACGTCGGCGGAAACGCCCCGCGCCATCGCCTCGGCCCTCACGCCGTCCAGAAAGACCTTGAAATCGCCGCCGCAGGCCGGCGCCGCCTCCGTCTGGGCGTGCGCGCCGCCCGCCAGAAGAAACGCCGTGAGGCCTGCCGCAAGTGTCGTCTTCAGGTTCTGCCGCATCCGAATGCTCCTTGGGGTCCGTCGCCCTGTCATCTGAGGTTGTCCGGCTGTCTCAGATGAATGTGACGGAAGCAAGAAGAAAACCGCAACCGCGGCGTGCCGCCCGTCTTTAT
The DNA here is from genome assembly GCF_022682305.1 of Shinella zoogloeoides. NCBI lineage: Bacteria > Pseudomonadati > Pseudomonadota > Alphaproteobacteria > Hyphomicrobiales > Rhizobiaceae > Shinella > Shinella zoogloeoides. The sequence goes on along the minus strand of NZ_CP093528.1, from coordinate 2,350,722 downwards.
CGGGTGACTGTTGCAGCCGTCAGCGTGAAACGGAGGCGACCCATTGGTTCCAGTTCTTCGCCGAACCGGCGAAGACGTTGATGTCGGTATTCGTCGCCACACCGGGAACGACGCCCGTCGAGGTATATTGCCAGAAGGCCCACTTGCGCGCCGGGTAGATGTTTTCCGGGTGCTCGGCGACCGCGCGCAGCCAGAAGGGATAGCCTTCGAAATAGCCGACGAGGTTGTCGCGGTGGAAATCGACCGTCGTGTAGATGATCGGGCGCTTGCCGTAATGCGCCTCGAGCCGGTCCATGAAGCGCTTCAGGACCGTGCGCACCTCGTCGGCGGGCGGGCGGGTCTTGCAGGTGGGCGAATCGGGGTTCCATTCGGCGTCCAGCACCGGCGGTAGCAGCACGGCCTCCTTCGGCACATTGGCGATGAACCAGTCGGCCTGCGCGTCCGCCGTCGAGCAGAAGTAATAGAAGTGATAGGGGGCATGGGCGACGCCGGCCGCTTTCGCGCCCTTCCAATATTCGGCAAAGCGGCTATCGACGCGGTCGGTGCCCTCGGTCGCCTTCAGGAATGCGAAGGAGACGCCGCCCTTCTTCACCGCCGGCCAGTCGATGTCGCCGTTCCACTTGGAGACGTCGATGCCGTGCACCTGATGGCGGTGGGGATTGCGCGCGCCGAAATCCTGCGGGTCCTTGTCCTCGAAACGCGGAGGGACCGAGGCTGTGGTGACGCCGAGATCGTAGCTGGAGGTGGAGCAGGACGTCGCGAGCAGGGCGAGGGGCAGGAGAACCGGAATGAGCCGACGCATGGAGGTCCCGTTGTTGCGCGTTTACCAATCCTGCCTCGAATGGACCGGGTCGTAAAGGGGAACGCGCGAGACGGGTTCTCGACCTATCGCGCATTTTCGTAAAATTACGGTTAGCGGAGCGTTAAGCCGGGGCGGTGGGGCCGCCCCGGCTTCGCAGTCAGAATTTCATGCTCAGGCCGACCATGATGGAATGCGAATCGACATCGCCGTCGACCCCGGCGAGGCCGAAGACGTTGGACTTGCTGTAGTCGCTGTAGCGATATTCGATCCGGCCGGCCATGGTGTCGGTGAAGGCGTGTTCGACGCCCGCGCCGATGGTCCAGCCATGCAGGGTCTCGCCCTCGCTTGTGCCGTTCGAAACGTCCTCCAGGTTGGCGCGGGTGAAGGCGTAGCCGCCCGTGCCGTAGATCAGGGTCCGGTCGATGGCGTAGCCCAGACGGGCGCGGACGGAGCCGCCCCAGGTGGTTTCCGTTTCGACCGTCCCGGCACCAGTGGCGAAGCGCTCGTCGTTGAAGTCGTGCTTGACGTCGGCTTCCACGCCGTAGACCCAGCCATCGTTGAAGATATTGTAGCCCGCATAGGCGCCGAGCGCGAAGCCGTTCAGGTCGCGGTCGATGGAGGTCGTGCCGTCGGAGTAATCGACCCCGGTAAAGGCGTAGCCGGTGTTCACGCCGACATAGAAGCCGCCCCAGTCGTAGACGCCCGACACCTCGGTGATCGGGGCCTCCATGGGCGGTTCGGTGACGGTCATGTCTGCCGCCAGGGCCGGCACTGCGCTTGCGGCGGCAAGCACACCGGCGGCGAGGATCATCGATTTCATATCATGTCCTTCCCACTCGATAGTCGCGCGAAGCCCCACGCACGAATGACAACAAGGGCAGCAACGCGCGAGCGGCGACAAGGTTCCATAGAAAAGCAGACCCCTGAATCTTGGGGGGCAAACGCCAACGCACTCTTAAGACTCTGTCATTGTTTGTCGTCTAGAACATCCATCGGGCCGATGGGGCCGGTGCTCACCCTGTTGTCATGATAACAACGGTTTAGGGTTACATGATGTTGAAAACCTTGTTGCCGAGGATCGAGCAGCGCTATGCGCTGGCAGGATCGCTCTTCGGAACCTTTCTTCCAGCAGTCTGCCTTGCTGCCGATCAGCTTCTGCGCGAGCCGGAGCAGGCGAGCCTCTTCGATTTTTCCGCGCCGGCGGCGACCGCGCTTGCCCTCATGCCCGTCTTCTTCGGCGTCGGCTTCTACCAGATCGGCCACTCCAAGGCGCAGCTTATCGAGGAGATCAGCCAGCGCCGGCAGACGGAGCAGCGGCTGACGCATGCCGCCCATCACGACCGGCTGACGGGGCTTGCCAACCGCTATTGCCTGGAGCGCGACATACAGGCCCGCGTGGAGGAGAGAGGAGCGCACCGGCCGGCGCTTCTCCTCATCGACCTCGACCGCTTCAAGCTCGTCAACGACAGCCTCGGCCACGATGTCGGCGACCAGCTTCTGGCCGCCATCGCCGACCGACTGACCCGGGCGCTTCCGGCGCCGTCGCGCGTCTACCGCCTCGGCGGCGACGAATTCGTCGTCGGCATCCCGGGCCGTCCCTCCGAGGGCAAGGTCGAGGATGTCTGCCGCACCATCTGCAGCCTCTTCGAGGAACCGTTCGAGCTGAAGCATCATCTCGTCGCTAGCGGTTGCAGCATCGGCGTCACCTTCCTGGAGGCGGGCGACACGACCATGTCGGAACTCCTCAAGCGGGCCGACGTCGCCCTCTACGAGGCCAAGGCGATGCAGGGCAGCAGCTTCCGCTTCTTCGACGCGGTGCTTGCCGCCGACATGCAGGAACGCGCGGCGATCGAGGACGATCTGGCGCGGGCGATCGCGGCGGGCGAGTTCTTCCTGGAATACCAGCCCATCGTCGGCGTCGAGAGCCGTTCCGTGCGCGCCTTCGAGGCGCTCGTGCGCTGGCGGCATCCGCAAAAGGGCGTCATCGGCCCGGATGTCTTCATTCCGGCTGCGGAAAAGACCGGCCTCATCCTGCCGCTTGGCGACTGGGTGATGCGCGAGGCCTGCCGGGAGGCGGCGCGCTGGCCGACGCCGGCCGGGGTCGCGGTCAACGTGGTGGGCGACCAGTTCAAGGACTATGCCTTCGTCGATCGCGTGAAGGCCTGCCTTGCCGAAGCGGGCCTTGCGCCCGGCCGCCTGACCATCGAGGTCAAGGAAGCCGTCTTCTCGGCGGACCAGGCGGCGATCCGCGCGACCCTCGGCCAGTTGCGCGCCCATGGCGTGCGGGTCGCGCTCGACGATTTCGGCATCGGCTTCTCCTCGATCAATAACCTGCGCGCCTTCCCCATCGACCAGCTCAAGATCGACCGGTCCTTCGCGCGGACGATGATGGAGAACAAGCGCGAGGCCGATCTCGTCGACATCATCCTGAAGCTCGGCCAGACCTTCCAGGTGGCGACGACGGTGGAGGGCATCGAGTCCGAGGGACAGCTCGATTTCATCCGCCAGCGCGGCGCGTCGGAGGCGCAGGGCTACCTGATCTCCGGGCCTGTCGCCGCAACCGATGTCATCGCCTTCCTCACCCGGCCGGAAATCAGGCTTTCGGCCTGAGACACAAAAAGGCCTTCTCACGACAGTCAAATCCTGCTTGTCTCGCAGGCGTAAGGAGAGGGCCGCGATGGGACGATTCTACAGGCTGGCCGCCTGGACGCTTTCTCTGCTCGTTCTCACCGTGCTGGTGGGGGCGAGCTGGATCATCGTATCGCCGCCGTCGCTGCTGAGCGTCGGGTCCGGCTATGCGGCCAAGATCGTCTGTTCGAACGTCTTCGTCGCCGGGCGGGACCCTGAGGAAGTGCTGGCGCGGGACGTGCAGGCGCCCGGCCATCCGCTGCTGCGGCTGATGCGGCAGAGTGTCGATCTTTCGGAAAAGACGGTGACCACCCATCTGCTCGGCATCTTCGCGCCGGGCCATGCGGTGTGGAACGAGGGGTTCGGCTGCTCGACCGTGCCGGACGGCGATTTCCACGCGGCGCGGCAGGCGGTGTCGGACGTGCCGCTGCCGGATATCCCGAAGGGCGATCCGGCCGTCCTCTGGCCGGTGGGCGAGGCCGTGACGCAGGACCCGCGGATTGCGGCGCTGCTGGCCGATCCCGCGCTTGCCGGCCCGGGCATGCGGGCCATCGTCGTCGTGCATGACGGCCGCATCGTCGCGGAGGCCTATGGCGAGGGTTTTTCCGCAGGGACGCCGCTGCTCGGCTGGTCGATGGCCAAGACGGTCAATGCCGCGCTGCTAGGCCGGGTGTTCCAGGTCGGCGGGCTTTCGCCGCGCGCGGACAATCTCTTTGCGGAATGGCGCGGCGACGGGCGCGCGCGGATCACGCTCGCGCAGCTTCTCGCCATGGAGAGCGGGCTTGCCTTCAACGAGGGCTATGGCGGGGTCGCCGACGTCACGCGCATGCTGTTCCTCGAGCCGGACATGACGCGCTTTGTGCTGTCCCTGCCGCTCGAGGCGAGGCCGGGCGAGAAATTCAACTATTCCAGTGGCACGGCGGTGCTGCTCTCGCGCCTGTGGATGGAGGCGCTCGGCGGGCGGGTGCAGGCGCTGTCCTTCCCGGCCAAGGCGCTGTTCGGGCCGCTCGGCATGGCGAGCGCGGTGATGGAGCCGGACGAGACGGGCATCTTCGTCGGCTCGTCCTACATGTATGCGACGGCGCGGGACTGGGCGCGCTTCTCGCTGCTGCTCCTGAACGACGGGGTGTGGAACGGTGCGCGGCTGTTGCCGGAGGGGTTCGTCACGGCCATGGCGACGCCGGGCGCGGGCTCCGATGGCGCCTATAGCCGCATGCAGACCTGGACGAAGGGACCGGGGGAAAAGCGGGACGCCGATTACGGGTTGCCCGCCGGCACCTTCTGGATGCGAGGGCATGACGGCCAGTCGGCCGCCATCGTTCCCGCGCGCGGGCTGGCGGTGATCCGCCTGGGGCTGACGCCGTCGAAACTCGACTACCGGCCCCAGACGCTGGTCAGGCGCATTCTCGACGTGCTGGACGCGGCGAAGGCTCAGGCGCCGACCTGAGCGATCCAGTCGTTGAGATTGTAGGTGTTGGAGATGCGAGCCACCTTGCCGTCGCGGATCTCGAAGAAAGCGCCGGCCGGCAGGACATAAGTTTGGCCGTTCGCCTCCGGCAGGCCCTCGTCGGAGGCGAGGTACTGGCCGTTGACCACGAATTCGGCGGAGCCGCGCGTGCCGTCGTCATTCGACATGATGACGATATCTGTCAGTGTCTCGCGGTAGCAGCGGTTCATGTGCGCCATGAAATCGCGGAAGGCATCCTTGCCGACCTGGCGGCCGCCCTGATTGATGTCGTGGATGACATCGTCGTGCAAGAGATCGAAGAAGGCCTCCATGTCCTGCCTGTTGAAAGCATCGTAATAGGCGCGGATCGTCTCTTTTGCTGGCATGTCATCCCTCATATCGTTGTGCCGGGCCGAAGCCCGTTCGCGTTATAGCATTGTTCAAGCCTTTGGGAACATTTACGGATCATGCAGATCAAGATCGTCCACGGCAAGGCCGTCATGCCGCATATCGCCGATCTCGCGCGCCTGCGCACCGACGTCTTCCGCGCCTTCCCCTATCTCTACGAGGGCAGCGAGGACTACGAGGTCTCCTATCTGGCAACCTATGCGCAATCGCCCGAAAGCCTCTTCGTGCTGGCGCTGAACGGGGGGCGGATCGTCGGCGCCTCGACGGGCGTGCCGATGACCGATGCGTCCGAGGTCTTCAAGGCGCCATTCGTCGATGCCGGCATCGATCCGGCAACGGTCTTCTATTTCGGGGAATCCGTGCTTCTGCCAGCCTATCGGGGCAGGGGGCTTGGTGTGCGGTTCTTCGAGGAGCGAGAGGCCTATGCGCGTCGCCTTAACCGTTTCGACTGGTGCGCCTTCTGCGCGGTGGAGCGGCCGAAGGACCATCCGCTGCGCCCGGCGGACTATATGCCGCTGGACGAATTCTGGGGTAGGCGCGGCTATGCGCACCGCGCGGATCTGCGCACGATGCTGGCCTGGCAGGATATCGGTGAAGAAGGCGAGAGCGAGAAGCCGATGTCGTTCTGGCTGAAACGGGCGCGGTAGGCGGATGAGGGCGATCGATGCCCGCTTACCTCACCGCAAGCCGGTTTCGTCCAGCAGGCCCTTGCGCTTGGCGTGGTAATAGTAGCCGGCGGCGTAAAGCTGCACGGCGCCGTCGTTCTTGTCGTCCGCGACCATCCATGCGCCGCGCAGGTACTTGCCGGCATATTTAATGTTCGTCTCGGCGTCGAACAGGCCTTCCGCCGGGCCTTCGTAGCCCATGCTCTTGGCCGTCGAATACTTGATCTGCATCAGGCCGTAGTGGCCGCGATTGAAAGCTCTCGGATTGTAGGTGCTTTCGCGCCGCACGACGCGGTGCAGCAGCGATTCCGGAATACCGTAGAGGGCGGCGTATTTGGTGATCAGCGCGTCGATCGGCGTGCCGGACTTCTTGAACGGCTGCTCGGTCTGCGGCACCGTCAGGCGCGTCTCGGTTGTCAGGACGGCGTTGCTGATCGTTGCCGGCTTGGCCATCGGCACGATCTTGCGGCTGGCGACGAGCTGTTCGAGGCCTTCCGGCTCGCCCGTGTCGAAGCCCGGCTCCATGACGGAGACGCCGATGACGGTGTCGTAGGCCGGCGGCATTCCGGCGACGGCGGTCACGCCATTGCCCGTATTGCCGGCAAGCGCGGCGGTGGCGGCGGCAGCGCCCGTTTCCGCCTTGGCCTCGGCAAGGGCGGAGACCGGAACTGCGGCAGCCGCCGTATCGCCCGCGACGGCAATCGGCGTCGGCAGGGCGGTGGCGGTGTTTTCCGTGCCGGGCTTAGCGACGGGGAGAGCCGCATAGGCGACTTCCGTGGTCGTGCCGTCAGCGGCGGCGATATCCGTCGTCGCGGCGGTGGCCGGGGCGGGCGTCACGGTCTTGGCCGTCACCGCGTCCTCAGCGACGCTGGCGCAGCCCGCAAGCGTTGCAAGAAGGCCTGCACAGGCAAGCGCGGCAACGCGTGCCGGACGGGAAACGGGGGTATCAGCCATGGTCGTCGCTCTCGGTTTGCCGGGGTTCAGGGGCGTCGAAACGCCCCCGCTTTTGCAAATCAATCGGCCGTGGCCGTGCCCCGCTCATAGCCGATCAGGCCGCAAGCGGCAACCCGTAGACCTCGCGATGCGTCATGCCGCCGCCCGTTTGAGGCCTGCGGTGAGCAGTCCGGCGCCGATCAGGAGCGTTCCGCCGGTGCGGTTCACGACCTTCTGGACCGTGGGGTTCCGGATGGTTTTGCGTGCCGCGGAGGCGAGCAGGGCATAGGAGAAGGCGTTCAGCGTGGCGAGGACGAGGAAGGTCGCCTCGAAGATCACCATCTGCGGCAGCACCGGCCGGGAGAGGTCGAGGAACTGCGGCAGGAAGGCCACGAAGAAGACGATGCTCTTGGGGTTCAGCGCCGTCACGACATAGGCATGGGCGAAGATGCGCAAGGGCTTTTCTTCCGCCGGGGCCTCGCCCTCCGCGCCTATCGTGGCGGGTGCGCGCCAGAGCTTGATGCCGAGCCAGACAAGATAGGCCGCGCCCACCCATTTCAACACGGTGAAGACGGCGGCGGAGGCGGCGAGCAGCGCGCCGAGGCCGAGCATGGAGGCGGTCATGGCGGTGAAGTCGCCGAGCGCGACACCCGCGACGGTCGCCCCCGCCGTGCGCCGGCCATGGCTGAGCGCATAGGAGATGACGAGGAGGATCGTCGGACCCGGAATGGCGAGCATGACGGCGGATGCGGCGGCGAAGGCGAGCCAATGGTCGAAGGACATGAAAAACTCCCCGGATATGTGGTCTATCCGGGGAGCAAGCCATTGCAAGTTTTTGCCGTCAAGCGGGATGTGTCGCCAGCCCTGTTCAGGCCGCCGGCTTCCACTTCTGGCCGATGCTGTCCATCACCTCGCCGAACCACCTGGCGGAGGTGTCGAAGTGCTTGCCGCCCTTGATGCGCGGGAACTCGATGGTGCGCAGCTTGCCGCCCTGGCCTTCGTCATGGCCGGTGACGCCGGAAACCTTGTTCAGCGCGCTTTCGACGGCAAGGTCGGTCATGCTCTGGATGAGGCGCAGGTCGTCGCGGTTCGCCGGGGCGGAGCGGGCGTAGTAGCCCGACTTCTGCACCATGGCGCGCTCGGCGCCGAGCAGGGCGGCGAACTGCTTGGAGAACCAGTTGCCGACATTGATCGTGTCGATCTTCACATGGCCGAAGGCATCGCGCTTGACGGTCTCGCCGGCCGCTTCCCGCTCGGCGACGATGGCGTCGAGGCAGGCGCCTTCCGAGACGAACAGCGTGACGAAGCCGGCGCGGTCCATGACCGCCTTCAGCCGTTCGGCCTCGGCTTCGAGGTTGAAGTCCAGCTCCGGCAGGTAGAGGCCGTCGATGTTCTTGAGCTGCTTGTTCATCATGAAGCCGTCGACATAGTCGTTGCCGCTGGTCTTCTGGATATAGGCGCGCGCGGTGGCGGCGGTGAGCCAGCCGCAATGGCGGCCCATGACCTCGTGCACGACGAGTGTCTTCGGCGCGGCGCTCTGCTCGTTGCTGACATGGTCGAAGAAGCCGGCGCCGACTTCGGCGGCCGTCCAGGCGCCGAGCGACTGGCGGATCGGCACGACGTCGTTGTCGACGGTCTTCGGCAGGCCGACCACGGTGAGGTTGTAGCCGTTCGCGCCGAGATAGGCGGCAAGGTCGGCGGCCGTGGTGTTGGTGTCGTCGCCGCCGATGGTGTGGAGGATGGTGATGCCGTCCTTGGCGAGCCGCTCGGCGGCCACGCGCAGCGGGTTCTCGCCTTCCTTGACGAGGCCGCGCTTCACGCAGTCGGCGGCGTTCGTCAGCTTCACCCGGCTGTTGCCGATGGGCGAGCCGCCGTAGCGATGGAGGAGGGGCGCCTTCTCGCGCATGTCCTTCGTGATCTCGATCCGGTCGGCAAGCAGGAGGCCCTGGTAGCCGGAGCGATAGGCGACCAGCTCGATCTCCGGCGCAACGTCGCTGTAGCGTTCGATGAGGCCTCCGACGGCGGACGACAGACAGGGCGCGAGCCCGCCGGCGGTCAGCATTGCGACTTTCTGCTTGGCCATGTTTCCTCCTCGGCTTCAGCACGTCTCGATGGGTGGGCGTTGTCTAGCCTAGAATCCCCCGGAGGGGAACGGCGCGGCGAACTTATCCGCACTCCATGACGGATTGTCTTCTATGCCGGGCCGGCGAAAATCCATGCACCGGAAAATTCGATGCCTCCACTTAATGAGGGGCATCAAAATTTTGTCATCCGGCCATTTCCTGCCTTGCTTTCCCTGCAATTGTCTGATCAAGATCACCTTATGTTCCAGAATTCGCCGAGTTGCTTCATCAGTGCCGTATGGGATCGCCTTGTCGGCATGGTCTCCGATGCCGCCAGCAACGTGCTGTCCGGCGTGGTCGAGGCTGTGCGGACGCTCTTCGAGGGCGATCCGGAAACACGCCGGCAGGTTGCCTTCTCCGTCGCAATGATCGCGCTTTCCGCCAAGATGGCGAAGGCGGACGGCATCGTCACGACCGCCGAGGTCGATGCCTTCAAGGACATCTTCAAGTATCCCGACAACCAGGCGGCCAATGTCGCCCGGCTGTATAATCTCGCCCGGCAGGACGTCGCCGGCTACGAGGCCTATGCGGAGAAGATGAAAGCGCTCTGCGTCTCCTGCGAGAAGAACTGCCCCATCCTCGAGGATATCGTCGACGGCCTGTTCCATATCGCCAAGGCCGATGGGCTGATCCACGAGAGCGAGATGGCATATCTGTCGCGCGTGGCGGAAATCTTCGGCATGGCCGACGAGCGCTTCGAGCAGATCACGGCGCGTCACGTCCATATCAGCGGCCGCGACCCCTACAAGGTTCTCGGCGTCAAGCCGAGCGACGACTTTGCCGAAATCCGCAAGCGCTACCGGGTGCTTGCGTCGGAGAACCATCCTGATACGCTGGTTGCGCGTGGCGTGCCGGCCGAGTTCCATCAGATCGCGAACGACCGCATGGCCGCGCTCAACGCTGCCTATGAGGCGATCGAGAAGGAACGCTGCGCCGCATGAGCGCATTCACATGTGACTATTCCGGCGCGACCGCTGCGCCGTCGCCGAATTTCGGCGAGAGGGCGGGCGGGCGCTCGCCCGATATCATCCTCCTGCATTATACCGGCATGGAAACGGCGGACGGCGCGCTGAAGTGGCTTTGCGCGCCCGAAAGCCAGGTCTCCTGTCATTACTTCGTGCATGAGGACGGGCGCGTCGAGCAGCTCGTGCGCGAGGCGGATCGCGCCTGGCACGCCGGCAAGAGCTTCTGGCAGGGCGAGACCGACATCAATTCGGCCTCCATCGGCATCGAGATCGCCAATCCCGGTCATCCCGGCGGACTGCCGGATTTCCCGGATGCGCAGGTCCGGGCGGTCGTCGAACTTTGTCTCGATTGTGGCGGAAGGTGGGGAATCGCCCCTGAAAGGGTGCTCGCGCACAGCGATGTGGCCCCCATCCGCAAGGTCGATCCGGGTGAAAAATTCCCATGGGCGCGCCTCCATGCGTCGGGCGTCGGGCATTGGGTGGAGCCGTCCGCCATCACCGGCGGGCGCTTCTTCCAGCGGGGGGATGCCGGCCAGCCCGTCGAGGCGTTGCAGACCATGCTGTCGCTCTATGGCTATGGTATTGAAATCGATGGGACTTACTCGGAAAAGACCGAGGGCGTGGTCGCGGCTTTCCAGCGTCATTTCCGGACTGATCGGGTCGATGGCATCGCCGATTTTTCGACCATCGACACGCTGCACAGGCTGCTGTCCGCGCTTCCGCGACTGGTAGCTTGAAAGCCCTTTCGAATATTCGAATATTACGGTTTGTAACAGAAGTTTACCGTTTCGCCACATCCTGACCCGATTGGGGATGTTCTTTCCGGTTGCGTTCGTTGCAGCGCAGCATGCGGTCAGGGCCTGATCGCACCCAACAAGGATCGAGACGTTTGCGCAAGGTGCGCGGCCAAGGATGCCGCCGCCAAGGCTCTGCCTTTGCGCCTTTTGGAGACTGGAAATAGATGAGAAGACTTCTTGCTGCCCTCAGCGCGGCCTGCCTTTGCGCGTCCGTTTTTTCCGCCGGCATGGCGCATGCGGCATCCGGCGACTATCGGGGACCGGCTGCAAAGACCGCCAAGGCGGAAAAGGCCGAAGCCCAAGGTCAGGAGAAACCGCGCAAGGTTTCGAGCAAGCGCGGCAAGCGCAAGACGTCCGCCGACAGGGACGAGGTCGTGGTCGGCCAGTTGAAGACCTTCAAGAGCACGACTGGCTATCCGCAGGCCGACAATCCGCTGAAGGCGGGCGTGAAGGCGGCCGGTTATTCCAGCCTCATCCAGACCTATGCGAGGACCTACGGCGTTCCGGTCGACCTTGCCCATGCGGTCGTTCGCGTCGAAAGCAATTTCAACCCCAAGGCCCGCGGCAGCGCCGGCGAAATCGGCCTCATGCAGATCAAGCCGGCGACGGCGCGCATGATGGGCTATCGCGGCAGCGCCAAGGGTCTCTTCGACCCGGAGACGAACATCAAGTTCGGCATGAAGTACCTCGCCATGGCGCATGACCTCGGCGGTGGTACGACCTGCGGCACCATTCTCAAGTACAATGCCGGCCATGGCGCCAAGCGCATGAACCCGGTCTCCAAGCGCTATTGCGGCAAGGTGCAGAGCTATATCGACTGACGCCCGCCCGGATTTTTCACAGGCTGGAATCGGCCTGCCGCCATGCTATGCCATCCTCGAAAGGTGAGGGTGGAGCATGGTTCGGCATTTCGATTTCGTCGTCGTGGGCAGAGGCATGATGGGGGCGGCCGCCGCGCGGCATCTCGCGAAGACGGGGGCCTCCGTGGCGCTCGTCGGACGGGGCGAGCCGGCGGACTGGAAGGCGCATGACGGCGTCTTTTCCAGCCACTACGACAGCGGGCGCATCACCCGCACCATCGACCATGACCGGGACTGGGCGCTGCTCGCCAACCGCTCGATCGCACGCTACCGCGAGATCGAGGCGGAGAGTGGCATCGCCTTCTATGGCGAGACCGGCTGCCTGATCAGCGGCCCGGCCGGCAGCGATTTCGTCCGCTCCGTCGAGGAGGTTGCAAGGCGGTATGCGCTCGACGCGCCATTGCTAGACAGAACCGCGTTGCGCGCACAGTTCCCGTGGTTCGCCCTGCCGGAGACTTCCGCCGGGGTCTTCGAGGCGAAGGGGGCGGGATATGTCGATCCCCGCAAGCTCGTCGCCGCGCAGGTCGCCGCCATGGAAAAGGCAGGTGGGGTCTCTGTCTCCGATGATGTGCTTGCCGTGACGGACGCCGGCGACCGGGCGTCCGTGGCGCTGAAGTCCGGTGGTTCGGTGACGGGCGGCCGCGTACTGGTGGCGACCGGCGGCTTTTCCCGGGCGCCGGGGCTGCTGCCGAGAGTGCCGTCGCTGGTCGTCAAGGCGCGCACCATCGTGCTGGCGCAGTTGAAGCCGGAGCAGGTGGCAGCCTATAGCGGCATGCCTTCGTGGATCGACGAGAGCGCCGATCCCTCCGACCATTTCTATTTCCTGCCGCCCATCGTCTATCCGGACGGCAACACCTATCTCAAGATCGGTGGCGACCCGACCGAAGTGGCGATAGAGGATGAGCAGGCGATCCGCGACTGGTTCCGCGTGGAGGGGCGGCCAGAGGCCATCGTCCATCTCAAGCGGCTGCTCGCCCGATCGCTTCCCGATCTCGACCCGGTACGCCTCGTCTCCGTTCCCTGCGTCACGACCTACACTGAGCACGGTTATCCCTATGCCGGTTTCGTGGCGGGCGAGCGCATCGCGCTTCTGACCGGCGGTAACGGCGCGGCGGCCAAGAGTTCCGACGAGATCGGCCGTATCGGCGCGGACTTTGTGATTCGCGGCCAGCTCGACGAACCGGACTATGAAACCGATTTCGCCGTTCATTTTCGCTGAGGCTCTGGTGTTTCGGTCCGCCATGGGCTAGTCACCCCCTGCCAGTTGGCCGGGCAGCCGCGCCTTGCAAGTGCCGAAAGGCCGCAGGGTGAGGAAAGTCCGGGCTCCACGGAAACACGGTGCCGGATAACGTCCGGCGGGGGCGACCCCAGGGAAAGTGCCACAGAAAGCAAACCGCCTTCCCCGGAAGGTAAGGGTGAAAGGGTGGGGTAAGAGCCCACCGCGGCCATGGCGACATGGACGGCACGGTAAACCCCACCGGGAGCAAAACCGAATAGGGATGACGCGGGCCGCGCAAGCGGTCCAGCCTGTTTCCGGGCCGGTCATCCGGGTGGGTTGCAAGAGGCCGGGCGCAAGTCCGGTCCCAGATGAATGGCTGCCACGTTCCGGCGAGAGCCGGAGCCATACAGAACCCGGCTTACAGGCCAACTGGCAAATTCTCTCTATGCCGTCTGGGCGAGGGCGGTCATTCCAGCCCGATAACCTGCTCCACGGTATTCCGGACGTGCCGGTTGAATGCGGCGACGGAGTAGTTTTCCCGGTAATATTCAACGGCCGCAACCTCGCGCGCGTGTCGCGCCTGCGGATCGTCGAGCAGGCTCGCGATCGTCTCGGCGGTTCTCGCCGGGTCGTTTTCGACGGCGGCGATGGCCTGGATGGAGGATACATCGGCAAGGCCGTCGAAGGCATGATCCGGGCCGACCGGCACGCGGCCATAGGCAAGCGCCTCCAGAACCTTGATCTTGGTGCCGCCGCCCCAGGTGATCGGGGCGGCCACCAGGGCCGCCTTGTCGTATTCTGCACGCAGGTCATCGACGAAGCCCAGCGGGCGGACATTCGGCAGCGCGCGCCATTCCCGCGCCAGTGCTTCCGGGGTGTCGCCGCTGATGCGAAGCTCCACTTCGGGCATGCGTTCGACGAGCAGCGGCCAGACGTTTCGCAGGAACCACTTCATGCCGTCGGAATTCTGTGAACGGCTCCATTGGCCGACGGCAAAGAGGGTTTTCGAATCCCGGGCAGACCTGTCCAGAGGGGCGATCGACTCGCCTGCTTTCGCCAGTGGCAGGTTCGGGAGGGTCGTGACATTCGGGCGGGCGAGCATCGACGTGTCCGCCTCGGATGCGAGCCAGACGTGATCGGCCCTTTCAAGAAGCCGGTCTCCGAGGGCCTGCGAGCCTTGAAGGTAGCGACGCAGGAAAATGCGCAAGGGAACATTGTGGGCAGGCGTTGCGCGGATCTGCGCGATGGTGCGGCTCGGCTCCCAATCGTCGGCGTCGACGATGAGGGGCACGCGCCGCTCCTCGAGGAGACCGGCGACCGCTGTCGGGCGGCTCAGGCGGCCGACGACCAGATCGACGTCCCCGCGATCGATCATCTCGCCCATAAGCCGGCGTGCCTCCTTGCTGACCCTCAGACCCGCCGCGGCCATGCCCCGGCCGGCGACGAAGTCGAAGGCTTTGGCGGCATAGGCGCGGACCTTCCCGCTTCCGTGCCCGGGAATCAGGACGGATTCCGAGAGCAGCAGGGTGCCGTTGCCAAAGGGTGAGCCGGGAATTTTTTGAAGGTCGTGGTCGGCGCCGCGATAGTTCAGGTAAAAAATGCTGACCTGCCCGCATTCTGCCAGTGCATCGAGAAGCAACCGTGATCGTATCCCGCCCCCGCTGCGATCCATCGGGAAGGGCGGAAAGGATGTAACGAACAGGATTTTCTTCAGCATGTCTTCTCTCTTCTTCTTATGTCGTAATTTCTTGCAATAGTATCTGGTATTCTATTTTCATCGTATCGACAGTGTCGCGCGATGACCGGGTATGCGTTGCGGCCTCGTTTCGTAAGTCTCCGGAAAACTCATATCTATATTTGAGGTCGACATGCGCCTTTCCTTGCACCGGCAGTCTGTCTTAACTTCATGTTAACTATTGGAAATTACGGTTAAGAAACTGTTTTTACCAGGAAAACAAACTAACCCCAGAACGTGAATTTTTGCACAACGCAAATTCTCACGCCTGTGAGCCTTTGACGGTCCGAGTAAAGGGAACGAGGTCTCTTCCCATTGACGCCCATATGGTCCCATGGTATCCCAAAATCACACTGCACGAGGACGCATGAGCGTCCGATCATCGCAAAGCTTTGAGGCGAACCGTCCGGGGACGGTGTGGCACTTCAGTGCCGCATCGGGGCAGGTTTGCGCGCGTGGTGTTGTGTTGGTAACGCCGGGGGGGATGCACAGCGCTCCGGCTTTGGAAGCGGCTGTATCGCGTCATGAACCGGTTCCTGTCGAATGCGACGAACAGGGTCGATGCCAAGGGGAGGGTTTCCGTTCCTTCGGCATTCCGCTCCGTGCTGTCGCAACGCGACATCCGGGAACTTTATTGCTTCCAGGATTTCATGTTTCCGGCGATCAGCGTCGGTGGGCTGGATCTGCTCGATCGTTTCGAGCGCCAGATCGCCAGCGAGGATGCGTTTTCGCCGAAGGCCAACGGGATGTCGCTCCTCATTCACGGGGGCGGGGTCTTCATGAAGCTCGATTCGGAGGGGCGCCTGCCGGTCACGGATTTCATCCGGGACTATACGGGCATCACGACGGACGTGACCTTTGTCGGTCGGGCGGATCATTTTCAGCTCTGGGCGCCGCAGACATTTCTAGCCACGCAGGCGGCAGCCCGGGAAGAGTTCAGAACGCGAGGTCTGGGCTCGGTGTAAGACGGAGAATCGGAATGGCGGCGGATATTGGCAACGGGGTTTCTGATGCCGATGGCGGACCGGTCCGTCACATTCCGGTTCTTCTCTCCGAAGTCCTCGAAGCGCTTGCGCCCAAGCCCGGCCAGGTCATCCTCGACGGCACTTTTGGCGCTGGCGGTTATAGCTCCGCCATCCTTGCGGCCGGTGCCGACGTCATCGGTCTTGACCGCGACCCGACGGCCATTGCCGGCGGGCAGGACCTGGTGAAGGCCTCCGGCGGCCGTCTTACGCTCATTCATTCCCGCTTTTCCGATCTTGCCGAGCACGCGCCCGCGGGCGGCCTCGATGGCATCGTGCTCGATATCGGCGTTTCCTCCATGCAGATCGATGAGGCCGAGCGCGGCTTCTCCTTCCAGAAGAACGGGCCGCTCGACATGCGCATGTCGGCCTCCGGCGTTTCGGCGGCCGATGTGGTGAACCGCGCCAAGGTTTCCGATCTCATCCGCATCTTCGGCTTCCTCGGCGAAGAAAAGCAGGCCGGCCGTATCGCCCGGGCCATCGAGAAAGCGCGCGAGAAGGAGCCGTTCACGACAACGCGCCAGCTCGCCAACCTCATCGAGCTGACGACGCCGCGCAAGGCCAAGGACAAGATCCATCCCGCGACGCGCGTCTTCCAGGCGCTGCGCGTCTTTGTCAACGACGAACTCGGTGAATTGGCCGAGGCGCTGTTCGCCGCCGAGCGCGCGCTGAAGCCGGGCGGTCGCCTTGTCATCGTTTCCTTCCATTCGCTGGAAGACCGCATCGTCAAGAAATTCTTCCAGGATCGCGCGGGCAAGGCGGCGGGATCGCGCCATCTGCCGCAGGTTCACGACAAGGCCGCAACCTTCGCACCAGTCGGGCGCCCTATGGTGGCCGCGAGCGACGAGGAGAGCGCGGTCAACCCGCGCGCCCGATCCGCGAAGCTGAGGGCGGGTGAGCGCACGGGCGCCCCTGCCGGGACGGATGATCTGTCCATTTTCAACCTGCCCAACCTTGCCAGCCTCGAGAAGATGGGAAGCTGAGTGATGTTCCGTACCCTTGATGTCGTGATGATCGCCGTCATGACCGCAGCAGCCACCGTTACCTACTCGATCAAGCATCAGGCTGAGAACAAGCTTGAGGAGGTGCGCAAGCTCGACGCCGAGATCAAGCTTGAGGAAGATACGATCGATCTCCTCAAGGCCGACTGGGCGCTGCTGACGCAGCCGAACCGCCTCAACCGCCTCGTCAAGACCTTCGAAGCCGACCTCAAGCTCGTGCCGACCGAATCGACCCAACTCGCCCAGCCGAACGAGCTGCCGATGCCGACCGCCGAACTGCCGGCGCTGGAGCCTGCGAAGGACGAGAAAATCGCCGAGGGCGACAAGAAGACCAAGAAGAAGAGCACGGACGCAATCCAAACCGGATCGGTGGCAAACTGATGTCGTTCCTCTCCCGCATCATGGACCTGAAGAGCAAGGCGCATTTCAGCGCCGGCGGCAACAACAACCGCGTCGGCGGCAACGGGCAGGCCTTCGAGGGCACACGCAAGCGCTCCGGCTCGCAGGCCCGTAGCCGCGTCGCCGTCATCATCTGCTGCTTCGGCATGGTCTATGCCGTCATCGGCGGCCGGCTCGTTCAGTACGGCATGGCCTCGCCCGAGACCGTCTCCTCCATCGGCCCGGCCGACCACCTGATGGCCTCGCGTCCCGATATCGTCGACCGCAACGGCGAAATCCTCGCCACCGACATCCGCACCGTCTCGCTCTATGCCGAGCCGCACAAGATCGTCGATGCGGATGAGGCGGTCGAGATGCTGGCGACCGTGATGCCGGACCTCGACCGCCGGGGCACCTATCGCAAGCTTACTTCCAAGTCCCGCTTCCAGTGGCTGAAGCGCCAGCTCACGCCCAAGCAGCAGAGCCGCATCCTCGCGCTCGGCATTCCCGGCGTCGGCTTCCGGCCGGAAAAGCGCCGCTTCTATCCGGGCGGCGCGACCGCCTCGCATATCGTCGGCCACGTCAATATCGACAACCGCGGCATTGCCGGCATGGAGCGCTACATCGACAGCCAGGGTCTCGCCGACCTTGCCGCCATCGGCATGACGAGCGACGCCAAGCTGGAGCCGGTGCGTCTTTCCATCGACCTGCGCGTGCAGGCCGTGGTGCGTGAGGTCGTCAAGGACGGCATGGAGAAATACAAGGCCATCGCCGCCGGCGCGGTCGTGCTCGACGTGCGCACCGGCGAGGTCCTCGCCATGGCCTCCTATCCGGACTACGATCCGAACAACCCGGCCGAGGGCGCCAAGGAAGGCTGGATGAACCGCATGTCGAACGGCACGTTCGAAATGGGCTCCACCTTCAAGAGCTTCACGACCGCCATGGCGCTCGATTCGGGCAAGGTGCGGCTCACCGACAGCTTCGACGCCCGCGCGCCCATCCGCATCGGCGGCTTTACCATCAAGGACTTTCACGGTAAGCATCGCGTGCTGACCGTGCCGGAGATCTTCCAGTATTCCTCCAACATCGGCACCGCCAAGATGGCCGACGTCGTCGGCATCGAGGCGCACAAGGAGTTCCTGACGCGCATGGGTCTCCTGACGCGCATGGAGACCGAGCTGCCCGAGGTGAAGACCCCGAGCCAGCCGCGCGAATGGAAGAAGATCAACTCGATCACCATCTCCTTCGGTCACGGCGTTTCCACGACGCCGCTGCAGACGGCGGTGGCGGGCGCAGCCCTCATCAATGGCGGCAAGCTCCTCAACCCCACCTTCCTGCCGCGTACGCAGGAAGAGGCGGACGAGATCGCCAAGGTCGTCATCGGTCCCAAGACCGTCGAGAGCATGCGCTACCTCTTCAAGCTCAACGCCAACGACGGCTCCGGCCGGCGCTCGCTGGTGCCGGGCTTCAACGTGGGCGGCAAGACCGGCACGGCGAACAAGGTCGTGGGCGGGCGCTATTCCAACACGCAGAACTTTAACGCCTTCCTCTCCGGCTTCCCCATCGACGACCCGAAATACGTGGTCCTGACCTTCATCGATGCGCCGCAGACGGGCGAGGGCGGGGGCCGCACCGCTGGTCTCAATGCCGCGCCCATGGTGGGCGAGATCATCCGCCGTTCCGCCGCGCTTCTCGGTGTAAAGCCGAAATTTGGTGAGGACGGGTCTGCCTTGCTTGTGTCTTATTGAATGGAGATGACGGGATGCCGATTCGAGAGCTGAATCGGCCGCCAAAGAAAGCAACAGAGCGGACAATGAAGATCAGTGACCTCGCCGGACCCGAAACCAACGACCTCAGCGCCGCCGCCGCGATAGACGCGACCGGCATCGCCAGCGACAGCCGCAAGGTCAAGCCCGGCAATCTCTTCGTTGCCGTTTCCGGCACCAGGGCCGACGGCAGCGCCTTCATCGACGACGCCGTATCCCGGGGCGCAGCCGCTGTCGTGGTTGCCGAGGGTACCAAGGTCGAGACGTCCGTGCCGGTCATCGCCGCTGCCGAGCCGCGCCGCTTCCTGGCGCTTGCCGCCGCGCGGTTTTATGGCCGTCAGCCGGAAACCATGGTGGCCGTCACCGGCACTGCCGGGAAAACCTCCGTTGCCTCCTTCACCCGCCAGATATGGGAACATGCCGGCCATGCGGCCGCGATGATCGGCACGACCGGCGTCGTTGCGCCCGGCCGCAACGATTATGGCTCGCTGACGACGCCCGACCCGGTGTCGCTGCATGAACTGCTCGCCGAGCTTGCCGATGCCGGCGTCACCCATGCCGCCATGGAGGCCTCCAGCCACGGCCTCGACCAGTCGCGCCTCGACGGCGTGCGGCTTTCCGCCGCCGCCTTCACCAATCTCGGCCGCGACCACATGGACTACCATCCGACGGTCGAGCACTACATGGCCTCCAAGATGCGGCTCTTCGATACGCTCCTGGAAAAGGGCGCGCCCGCCATCATCTATGCCGACGACGAATGGTCGGGCGTGGCGATCGACGCCGCGCGCAAGGCCGGTCTCGACGTGCGCACGGTCGGCCGTAAAGGTGACTACCTGACGCTGAAGCGCGTCGAGCATTTCCGCCACAAGCAGACCGCCGAAATCCATGCCGGCGGCGAGATTTTTGAAGTTCATATTCCGCTGGCCGGCGATTTTCAGGTGGCGAACGCGCTGGTCGCGGCCGGCCTTGCTATGTCGACCGGCGTTCCCGCCGCCGTTGCCATGGCCGCGCTCGAAAAGCTGATTGGCGCGTCCGGCCGCCTCGAACTGGTGGGCCATGCGAAGAACGGCGCGCTCGCCTATGTCGACTACGCACACAAGCCGGATGCGCTGGAGAACGTGCTGACCTCCGTGCGTCCCTTCACCACCGGCCGCGTCATCGTGGTCTTCGGCTGCGGCGGCGACCGCGACAAGGGCAAGCGGCCGATCATGGGCGAGATCGCCACGCGTCTGGCCGATGTGGTGATCGTCACCGACGACAATCCGCGCTCGGAAGTGCCGGCCGTCATCCGCTCCGAGATCATGGCCGCCGCCAAGGGCGCGACGGAGATCGGCGACCGCGCGGAAGCGATCCGCGGGGCTGTCAGGATGCTGCAATCGGGCGACACGCTGATCGTCGCCGGCAAGGGGCATGAGGAAGGGCAGACGGTCGGGACCGTGACCCTGCCGTTCTCCGACCATGCCGAATTGCGCAAGGCGCTGGAGGAGTTGGACCGTTGACCTGGCTCTGGACCAGCGCTGACCTCATCGCCGCCATGCATGGCCGCCCCATCGGCAACCTGCCGCAGGGCGTGACCGGCATTTCCATCGACAGCCGGGCCATCGCGCCGGGCGAGGCCTTCTTCGCCATCAAGGGCGACCGCGTGGACGGCCACGATTTCGCGAGCTTCGCCGTCGCCAACGGCGCGGGGCTGCTGGTGGTGAGCGAAGGCAAGCTGCCGGCGCTCGGCCGCCTCGTCACGCCGATGATCGTGGTGCAGGACGTGCTTCAGGCGCTGATCGACCTCGGCTGCGCGGCGCGCGACCGCACGGCGGCGCGCATCATCGCCGTCACCGGCTCGGTCGGCAAGACGACGAGCAAGGAGATGCTGCGCCAGGCGCTGTCGCCCTCCGGCAGCGTGCATGCCTCCGTCGCCTCCTTCAACAACCATTGGGGCGTGCCGCTGACGCTCGCCCGCATGCCGGAGACCACCGACTACGGCATCTTCGAGATCGGTATGAACCACGCGGACGAGATACGCCCGCTGGTCGGCATGGTGCGCCCGCATATCGCGATGATCACCACCATCGCTGCGGCCCATCTCGGCAATTTCCGCGATCTCGAAGAGATCGCCGCCGCCAAGGCCGAGATTTTCGAGGGCGTCGTGCCGGGCGGACACGCGATCCTCAACCGAGACAACGAGCAGTTCGCCTTCCTCGAACGGGCGGCGAAAGCGGCCGGCGTCTCGCATATCCACAGCTTCGGGGCCGATCCCGGTTCGGAATTCCGCCTGCTCGATTTCACGAGCGGCCCGGAAGGCAGCCTGCTGCGCGCCGCCGTCGGCGGGCAGACGCTGGAAGTGCCGATGGGCGCACCCGGCCGGCATATCGCGGAAAACGCCGTCGCCGTGCTCGGCGCTGTGCATCTTGCCGGCGGCGATATCGAGAAGGCGATGGCTGGCCTTGCCACCATGGAGGCCGAGAAGGGCCGGGGCCGGCGTTACCGGCTCGCCAAGGACGGCGGCTGGTTCACGCTGATCGACGAGAGCTACAACGCCAATCCTGCCTCGATGCGGGCTGCCATCGCGCTTTTACGTGACGCCGAGCCGCATGGCCGGGGTCGGCGCATCGCCGTGCTCGGCGACATGCTGGAGATGGGCGAGCATTCGCCCGCCGTCCATGCCGGCCTTGCCGAACCGCTCGTCGCTGGCGCCATCGGCACGGTCTGGCTCGGCGGCCCGGACATGGCGGCGCTGCGCGACGCGCTGCCGGAGGAAATCGAGACGGACTATCGCGAGACAGCCGACGCGCTCGCCGCCCATGCGCTGGAGGCGGTGCAGCCGGGCGATGTGCTTGTCGTGAAGTCGTCGAAGGGCACGGGTTTCAGCCGCATCGTCGCCGCCCTGCTTGACAAATATCCGGCGTTCTCCGAGAGGGAACGCGAGACTTGAGGGAGGTTCGGCCGGGTGAGACCCGCCGGACCTTATCTTTTATGTGATTTGCTTCCCATCTCCGGTCGGTCACACCGGGGACGCTTTCGGGAACCTTTGGGGAAAGGGTGACAATGCTGCTTTGGCTCGTCGAGCTGGCGAACACCATTCAGGTGTTCAACCTGTTCCGCTATATTACCTTCCGCACCGGCGCCGCGCTGTTCACCTCCGCGACCATCGTCTTCCTGTTCGGGCCGATGATCATCTCGTCGCTGCGCATCCGCCAGGGCAAGGGCCAGCCGATCCGCGCCGACGGGCCGCAGACGCATTTCAAGAAGGCCGGAACGCCCACCATGGGCGGCCTGATGATCCTTGCCGGCATCGTCGGCAGCGCGCTGCTCTGGGCGGACCTTTCCAACGTCTACGTGGTCGCGACGCTGCTCGTCACCCTCGGCTTCGGCGCTATCGGCTTCTACGACGACTACCTGAAGGTCACCAAGCAGACGGAGAAGGGCTTTTCCGGCAAGGCGCGCCTCGGCCTCGAATTCCTGATCGCCGGCATCGCCACCTTCTTCATGATGCGCGCCACGCTTTCGGCAGGCGCCGCCGGCTCCACCTTCGGTTCCTCGATCACCTTCCCCTTCTTCAAGGACGTGCTGGTCAATCTCGGCATCTTCTTCGTGCTGTTCGGCGGCTTCGTCATCGTCGCGGCCGGCAATGCCGTGAACCTGACGGACGGCCTCGACGGTCTCGCCACCGTTCCGGTGATGATCTCGGCGGCGGCCTTCGGCCTCATCGCCTATCTCGCCGGCAATGCGGTCTTCTCGAACTACCTGCAGATCCATTTCGTGCCCGGCACGGGTGAACTGGCGGTCGTGCTCGGCGCGGTCATCGGGGCCGGCCTCGGCTTCCTGTGGTTCAACGCGCCGCCCGCCGCCATCTTCATGGGCGATACCGGGTCCCTGGCGCTCGGCGGCCTCATCGGCTCCGTCGCCGTCGCCACGAAGCACGAGATCGTCATGGCGATCATCGGCGGCCTCTTCGTCATGGAGACGCTGTCGGTCATCATCCAGGTCGCCTCGTTCAAGCTCACCGGCAAGCGCGTCTTCCTGATGGCCCCCATCCACCACCACTTCGAGAAGAAGGGCTGGACGGAAAGCCAGGTCGTCGTGCGCTTCTGGATCATCGCCGTCGTGCTGGCGCTGGTCGGCCTTTCCACGCTCAAGCTGCGGTAGGGCGTCATGATCCCCGTCACCACATTCAAGGGCAAGTCGGTCGCGCTGTTCGGGCTTGGCGGCTCGGGCCTTGCGACCGCGCTGGCGCTCGCCGCCGGCGGCGCGGATGTCATCGCCTGGGACGACAATCCGGCGAGCGTGGAGAACGCTTCCGCCGCCGGTATCAGGACCGGCGACCTGCACGCGCTCGACTGGAAGAGCATCGACGCGCTGGTGCTGTCGCCCGGCGTGCCGCTCACCCATCCGGAGCCCCACTGGAGCGCGGACCTTGCCCGCGCCGCCGGGGCCGAGATCGTCGGCGACGTCGAACTCTTCGTGCGCGAGCGCCGCGCGCATGCACCGGATTGCCCCTTCATCGCCATCACCGGCACGAACGGTAAGTCGACGACCACCGCGCTTATAGCCCATATCCTGAAGTCGAGCGGCCGCGACACGCAGCTCGGCGGCAATATCGGAACGGCCGTGCTGACGCTCGATCCGCCGAAGGCCGGCCGCTTCTACGTGGTCGAGTGCTCGTCCTACCAGATCGATCTCGCGCCGACGCTGAACCCCTCCGTCGGCATCCTCATCAACCTGACGCCCGATCACCTCGACCGGCACGGCTCGATGCAGCACTATGCCGACGTCAAGGCACGGCTGGTCACCGGCAGCGGTACGGCCGTCGTCGGCATCGATGACACCTATTGCGCATTGATTGCCGATGGCGTCGAGCGGACCGGCACGAAGGTCATGCGCATTTCCAAGCGAAACGTGCTGGCCGACGGCATTTATGCCGAGGGCGCACGCCTGATCCGGGCCGAGGGTGGGGCGACACGGCAGATCGCCGACCTTTCCCCGATCCAGACGCTGCGCGGCAGCCACAACGCGCAGAACGCGGCGGCTGCCGTCGCCGCCTGCCTTGCGGTCGGCCTCAATGAGGATGAGATCCGCGCCGGCCTTGCATCGTTCCCCGGCCTCAAGCACCGCATGCAGCCGGTCGGACGCAAGGGCGACACGCTCTTCGTCAACGATTCCAAGGCAACGAACGCCGATGCGGCGGCGCCGGCGCTTTCTAGCTTCGAACGCATCTACTGGATCGCCGGCGGCGTGCCGAAGGAGGGGGGCATCTCCACCCTCGACGGCTTCTTCCCGAAGATCGCCAAGGCCTATCTGATCGGCGAGGCCGCGCCGGCCTTCGCCGAAACGCTCGGCGGGGCGGTTCCGCACGAAATATCGGTCACGCTGGAGCGCGCCGTGGAGGATGCGGCGGCGGATGCCGGCAAGGATGGCAGCGGCCCTGTCGCCGTTCTCCTGTCCCCGGCTTGCGCAAGCTTCGACCAGTACAAGAATTTTGAAGTCAGGGGCGACGCCTTCGTGAAACACGTGGCGGCGTTGCCGGGCGTGTCCATGCTGGTGGAAGTTTAGACGAGGAATAGAGACATGGTTAGTCGTGCCGAACGTGGTGCATTGGCGGACTGGTTCTGGACGATAGACCGGTTCTTCCTCGCGGCCTTCATCCTGCTGATGGGTCTCGGCTTCATGCTGTCCTTCGCGGCAAGCCCGGCGGTGGCCGAGCGTCTGGGGCTGGACAGCTTCCACTTCGTCAAGCGACACGCGATGTTCCTGTTGCCGGCCATCGCCGTCATGTTCGGCATCTCGTTCCTGTCGCCCCGGCAGGTGCGCCGGGCGGCGGTGATCCTGCTCGTCGTCTCGCTCGCCGCCATGGTGCTGGCGCTGTTCTTCGGCGTCGAGGTCAAGGGCTCGCGGCGCTGGATCTCCATCGGCAGCTTCTCCATCCAGCCGTCCGAATTCATGAAGCCGGCCTTCGTGGTCATCTGCGCCTGGCTCTTCGCCGAGCATGCCCGCCAGCCCGAAATCCCCGGAAATCTCTTCGCCATCATCCTTTTCGGCATCGTCGCGGCGCTGCTCGTCGCCCAGCCCGACCTTGGCCAGACGATCCTGACGGCCGCCGTGTGGGGCGGCATGTTCTTCATGGCCGGCATGCCGTGGCTGTGGATCATCATCCTCGGCGGCGCGGGCGTCGGCGGCCTGCTGACGGCCTACACGTTCCTGCCGCACGTGGCGGCGCGTATCGACAAGTTCATGACCGGCGAGGGCGATACGTTCCAGATGGATACGGCGCGCGAGGCCATCATTCGTGGCGACTGGTTCGGCCAGGGACCGGGTGAGGGCACCGTCAAGCGCATCATTCCGGACAGCCATACCGACTTCATCTTCTCCGTCGCGGCGGAAGAGTTCGGCATCATCTTCTGCATGGTCATCGTGCTGATCTTCGCCTTCGTGGTGATGCGCGGCCTTAACCACGCCTTCAAGGAGCGCAACGATTTCACGCGCTTCGCCGTGGCCGGTCTCGTGTTGCAGCTCGGCATCCAGTCTATGATCAATATCGGCGTGAATCTCGAGTTGCTGCCGGCCAAGGGCATGACGCTGCCGCTGATCTCCTACGGCGGCTCGTCGATGATCGCGATCTGCGTGACGGCCGGCTTCGTCCTGGCGCTGACCCGCCACCGGCCGGAAAAGCGTGCCTCCGAGCGCAGCCTCTTCCGCGGCGGCATCGTGGCGCCCGCTGAATAAGGGTTTTGCATGACCAAAGGCATCGTTCTTCTCGCCGCCGGTGGTACCGGCGGCCATCTCTTTCCCGCAGAGGCGCTTGCGCATGAGCTGAAGGCCGGCGGCTGGTCGGTGCATCTCGTCACCGACAGCCGCGCCGAGCGTTTCGCCGGCAAGTTCCCGGCGGACGAAATCCATATCGTTCCCTCGGCGACCATCGGTTCCAAGAATCCGTTCAGCGTCGCCAAGTCGCTCCTGACGCTCTGGAAGGGCATCCGTGCCGCGCGAAAGCTGATGGCGCGGCTGAAGCCGAAGGTCGTCGTCGGCTTCGGCGGTTACCCGACCCTGCCGCCGCTTCTCGCCGCCACCGGCATGGGCATTCCCTCGATGATCCACGAGCAGAACGCCGTGATGGGCCGCGCCAACAAGGCGCTCGCCGCCCGCGTGAAGGCCATTGCTGGCGGCTTCCTGCCGGAGACGGGCGGGTCGTATTCGGAAAAGACGGTGACGACGGGCAATCCGGTGCGGCCGGCCGTGCTGGAAGCGGCAAGCATTCCCTATGAAGCCTCGACGGACGGCGAGTTCCGCCTCGTTGTCTTCGGGGGCAGCCAGGGCGCGCAGTTCTTCTCCAAGGCCATTCCCTCGGCGATCGCGGCGATGGAGCCGGCGGATCGCGCGCGGCTGAGGATCACCCAGCAGGCTCGGCCGGAAGACCGCGACGAGGTGGTGCGGACCTATGCCGATCTCGGCATTCCCGCCGAGGTCTCGCCCTTCTTCACCGACATGGCCGCGCGCATTGGCCATGCGCATCTCATCGTCAGCCGCTCGGGTGCCTCGACGGTCTCGGAGGTCTCGGTCATCGGCCGGCCGGCCATCCTCGTGCCCTATCCGCACGCGCTCGATCACGACCAGGCGGCCAATGCCGCGGCGCTCGCGGCCGGTGGCGGGGCGAAGGTGATCGCCCAGTCCGAGCTTTCGACGGAGCGCCTTTCGAGCATCGTTTCCAAGGCGATGCACGACCCTTCCGGCATGGCCGCCATGGCCGCGAATGCCAGAAAGGCGGGCAAACCGGACGCCGCGCGCTTGCTCGCCTCGATGGTTGAGGCTATTGCGGGCGGCAAGACGATCGCACAATTCAAGGGAGAACGGCCATGAAGATGCCGCAGAGCATAGGGCTCGTTCATTTCATCGGCATTGGCGGCATCGGCATGAGCGGTATTGCCGAAGTGCTGCACAATCTCGGCCATCGCGTTCAGGGTTCGGACCAGTCCGACAGCGCCAATGTGCAGCGCCTGCGTGACAAGGGCATCGAGGTCTTCGTGGGCCACAAGGCGGAAAACCTCGGCGATGCCGAGGTGGTCGTCGTTTCCACCGCCATCAAGAAGACGAACCCGGAACTGATCGCGGCGCGCGAGAAGCTGCTGCCGGTGGTGCGCCGCGCGGAAATGCTCGCCGAGCTGATGCGCTTCCGCAATGCCATCGCCATCGGCGGCACGCACGGCAAGACGACGACGACCTCGATGGTCGCGACGCTGCTGGAAGCGGGCGGCCTGGACCCGACCGTCATCAACGGCGGCATCATCAATGCCTACGGTACCAATGCGCGCATGGGCGAGGGCGAGTGGATGGTGGTGGAGGCCGACGAGTCGGACGGTACCTTCCTGAAGCTGCCGGCGGATGTCGCCGTCGTCACAAATATCGACCCGGAACATCTCGACCACTACGGCAATTTCGACGCCGTGCGCGCGGCCTTCCGCCAGTTCGTCGAGAACGTGCCGTTCTACGGCTTCGGCGTCATGTGCCTCGACCATCCGGAAGTGCAGGCCATGGTCAGCCGCATCGAGGACCGCAAGGTCATTACCTATGGCGAGAACCCGCAGGCGGACGTGCGCTTCGGCAATATCCGCATGGACGGCGCGACCTCGGTCTTCGACGTGGAAATCCGCCGCCGCCGCACCGGCCAGGTGATTTCCATGAAGGACCTGCGCCTGCCCATGCCGGGCCGCCACAACGTCTCCAACGCCACGGCGGCCATCGCCGTCGCCCAGCGCCTCGGCATCGCGCCCGACGCCATCGCCAAGGGGCTTGCGAGCTTTGGCGGCGTCAAGCGGCGCTTTACCTTCACCGGAAGCTGGAACGGCGTGAGCGTCTATGACGATTACGGCCACCACCCGGTCGAGATCAAGGCCGTGCTGCGCGCGGCGCGGGAGGCCTGCTCGGGCCGGATCATCGCCGTGCACCAACCGCATCGCTACAGCCGCGTGGCGAGCCTCTTCGAGGAATTCGCCGGCTGCTTCAACGATGCCGACACGATCATGATCGCGCCGGTCTATGCGGCGGGCGAGGACCCGATCGAGGGTGTCAGCGCCGAGGAGCTGGTATCGCGCATCAAGTCCGGCGGTCATCGCGACGCGCGGTTCCTGGCCGCGCCCGAAGGACTGGCGGAGATCGTCGCCGGCATTGCAAAGCCCGGCGATTTCGTGGTTCTCTTGGGGGCTGGCAGCATCACGTATTGGGCGCAGGCGCTGCCCAGGGAACTTGCAGGCATTTCGGGTGAGGTGGCATGAAGACGGTTGATGGGGCAAAACTTCTGGCGTCGTTGGGCGAGGGCATCAAGGCGGTCCGCGGCCGCCTGACGCCGGATGCGCCGATGGATCGCGTGACGTGGTTCCGCGCTGGCGGCCTTGCCGAGCTGATGTTCCATCCGCATGACGTCGAAGACCTTACGACTTTCCTCAAGCTGCTGCCGGAAGACGTGCCGCTGACGGTGACGGGCGTCGGCTCCAACCTGCTCGTGCGCGACGGCGGGATTCCCGGCGTCGTGATTCGCCTCTCGGCCAAGGGCTTTGGCGATGTCGAGCTTGCCGGAGAGAACCGCATCAAGGCGGGTGCGATCTGCCCGGACAAGAACATCGCCGCCATGGCGCTCGACCACGGTATTGCCGGCTTCGAGTTCTACTATGGCATTCCCGGCTCCATCGGCGGCGCGCTGCGCATGAATGCCGGCGCCAACGGCGGGGAGACGAAGGACCTCGTCGTCGAGGTCCACGCCGTCGACCGCAAGGGCAACCGGCATGTGCTGTCGAATGCGGACATGGGCTATACCTATCGTCATTCCGCAGCGCCGGCCGATCTCATCTTCACCCATGCTGTCTTCCAGGGGCAGGCGGGCGACAAGGAGGAGATTCGCACCAGGATGGACGCCGTGCGCCAGCATCGCGAGACCGTCCAGCCGATTCGCGAGAAGACCGGCGGCTCGACCTTCAAGAATCCCGAGGGGCATTCGGCCTGGAAGCTGATCGACGAGGCGGGCTGCCGCGGCATGATGATCGGCGGCGCGCAGATGTCGCCCATGCATTGCAACTTCATGATCAACACGGGGCAGGCGACCGGCTACGAGCTGGAATATCTCGGCGAAACCGTGCGCAGCCGCGTGCTGGAGCATTCCGGCATCATGCTGCAATGGGAGATCAAGCGCCTCGGCAAGTTCATGCCGGGCTACGAGGTCAAGGAATTCCTCGGCCGCGCGACGGCCTGATTCGCAGGCCTCGCCGAGCCGCCGTCCGGCGGCTCGTTCAGCCCCTGTTCAGCCAAGTTTGGGGAATGCTATGCTTGGCAGCGCGTTGATTGCGCAAGGAGGCCCCATGTGCGAGGGGCCTGGATCAGGGGACAATTCATGTTCAAGAAACTTTCAGCCGAATTCCTTGGTACGTTCTGGCTCGTGTTCGGCGGGTGCGGCAGCGCCGTTCTCGCCGCGGCCTTCCCGGAGGTCGGTATCGGCCTGCTTGGTGTCGCCTTCGCCTTCGGTCTCACGGTGCTGACGATGGCCTATACGGTCGGCGGCATTTCCGGCGGCCATTTCAACCCGGCCGTTTCCGTCGGTCTCACGGTCGCGGGCAAGTTTCCGGCCTCCAGCCTCGTGCCCTATATCGTGGCACAGGTCGTGGGCGCGATCGCGGCTGCCGCGGTGCTCTATCTTGTCGCCTCCGGCAAGGCCGGGTTCGTGGCCGGCGGCTTTGCCTCCAACGGCTATGGCGAGCTTTCGCCGGGCGGCTATTCGCTGACGGCGGCGCTGGTCATCGAAGTGGTGCTGACGGCCTTCTTCCTCATCATCATCCTCGGTTCGACCCATGGCCGTGCGCCGGCGGGCTTTGCACCCATCGCCATCGGCCTCGGCCTGACGCTCATCCATCTCGTGTCGATCCCGGTCACCAATACCTCGGTGAACCCGGCGCGCTCGACGGGTGTCGCGCTCTTTGCCGATACGGCGGCGCTCTCGCAGCTCTGGCTGTTCTGGGTCGCGCCGATCCTCGGCGGCGTCATCGGCGCCGTGATCTGGAAGGTCGTCGGCGAAGACGACTGATTCCTCCATCCGTTTCGCTAACCATGAAAGGGTCTCGCTATGGCGAGGCCCTTTTTCGTTTCCCGTTGGCGCACAGGCGCACTTTTTCTTGCCACGGCCGCAACTCTCTGATTCCAAGGAGAGAATCGAAGGGTGTCTTGATTCGGAGCGAGGAAAATTTGCCTCGCGGCGCATCGGGTTAACGAAAGTAAACGCTTCATTAACCTTAATGACGCTCTAGTGGTCCCATCTCGCCCGGCGAGTCGGACCGAGAGGAAAATCAGGTCCGCACAAGGGACGAGGGACACAGTGCGGAATTCAGTCGAGGGTTCTATGAGCGTGAAGCATGTCGCGGTGCTGATGGGTGGTTTTTCGTCGGAACGGCCGGTGAGCCTTTCGTCGGGGAATGCCTGCGCCGATGCGCTTGAGGCCGTCGGCTACAAGGTTACCCGCGTCGATGTCGGCCACGATGTCGCCAGCGTGCTTTCCGAACTGAAGCCGGATGTCGCCTTCAATGCGCTGCACGGTCCCTTCGGTGAGGACGGAACCATCCAGGGTATCCTCGAATATCTCGAAATTCCCTATACCCATTCCGGTGTGCTCGCTTCCGCGCTCGCCATGGACAAGGCGCAGGCGAAGATCGTCGCCAAGGCCGCCGGCATTCCGATCGCCGAGCAGCGCCTGATGAACCGCTTCGACTTCACCTCGGCCCATCCGATAAAGCCGCCCTATGTGGTCAAGCCTGTGCGCGAAGGCTCGTCCTTCGGCGTCGTCATGGTCAAGGAAGACCAGTCGCATCCGCCGCAGATCATCACGTCCTCGGAATGGCGCTACGGCGATGCCGTCATGGTCGAGCGCTATATCTACGGCCGCGAACTCACCTGCGGTGTCATGGGCGATGTCGCGCTTGGCGTCACGGAGGTGGTGCCGCAGGGGCACGCCTTCTACGATTACGATTCCAAATACGTAAAAGGCGGCTCGAAACACATCATCCCGGCGCAAATTTCACCGAATATTTACCAAAAAGTACAAACACTCGCACTCAAGGCGCATCAAGCGATCGGGTGCCGTGGCGTCAGCCGTTCCGACTTCCGTTACGACGACCGTTTCTCCGAGAATGGCGAGCTTATCTGGCTGGAAATCAACACCCAGCCCGGCATGACTCCTACCTCCCTGGTGCCCGAAATGGCCGACCATACCGGCCATGCCTTTGGTGAATTCTTGAAGTGGATGGTGGAGGACGCGTCGTGCTTACGTTGAGCGTCAAGAAGAGCAGGGTGCGTCCCGTCGGGCCTTCAGAGGCAGAAGCCGGCCGCGTGCTGCCGCGCCCGCTGCGCCGGATCGTCCGTTTCCTCGTGAGCCTTGCGGCCGGCCGCATCCATATTCCGCGCCACACCGGCAGCGCCGCCACCGCGATCTTCCTCGGCGCGACGGGCCTCTACGGCATGTCGCTCGGCGGTCATTCGCAGGATTTCGCGCAGGCCTCGACGACGGCCATCGGCTTCGCCATCGAGGACGTGAAGGTCTCCGGCAACCGCGAGACCTCCGAGATCGATATCCTGGAGCGCCTCGGCCTCGACGGTACGACCTCGCTTGTCGCGCTCGATGTGAAGGATGCGCGGGCGAAACTCGCCGAGCTGCCTTGGGTGCAGGACGTCTCGGTCCGCAAGATCTATCCGGGCACCATCGAGATCGCGCTCAAGGAACGCGAGGCTTTCGCGATCTGGCAGCACGGCAACGACCTGTCGCTGATCGAGAAGAACGGTTCCGTGATCGCACCGCTGCGCGACAACAAATTCTCCTCGCTGCCGCTCTTCGTCGGCCGCGACGCCGAGACGGCCGCCGCCGGCTTTGCCGATGAGTTCGACAACTGGCCGGAACTTAAGGCGCGGGTGAAGGCCTATATCCGGGTCGCCGGCCGCCGTTGGGACCTGCGCCTCGACAATGGCATCGTCGTGAAGCTGCCGGAGCATAACGTGCCCCGCGCCATGGACGTGCTGGCGACGCTGGAAGGCGAGGAGGGGATCCTGGAGCGCGATATCGCTGCGGTCGATCTGAGACTTGAGGACCGCACCACGGTGCGGTTGACGGAAGGGGCGCTGGAACGCCGCAATGCGGCGGTCGAGCAGAGGGCAAAGGACCTGAAGAAGGCAGCGAAGCGCACATGAGCATTTTCGGTTCGTCCCATTTCGGCCTGCCGCGCTTGAAGCCGCTTTCCTCCAAGCGCGCTCACGTCGTTTCGGTCCTCGACATCGGCTCCACCAAGGTTGTCTGCATGATCGGCCGGCTGACGCCGCGCGCCGAGAGCGAGATCCTTCCGGGCCGCACGCACAATGTCGAGATCATCGGCATCGGCCACCAGAAATCCCGCGGCGTGAAGAACGGTGTGATCACCGACCTCGATGCGGCCGAAAGCGTCGTGCGCCTTGCCGTCGACGCGGCCGAGCGCATGGCCGGCCTCACCATCGAGAGCCTGATCGTCAATGTTTCCGCAGGCCGCCTGCAGAGCGACGTCTACACGGCCACCATCGATCTCGGCGGCCAGGAAGTCGACGCCAACGACCTGCGCAAGGTGCTCGCCGTTGCCGGCCAGCAATCGCTGCGCCAGGACCGTGCCATCCTCCATTCGCTGCCGACCGGCTTCTCGCTGGACGGCGAGCGCGGCATCCGCGATCCGCTCTCCATGTACGGCGACGTCCTCGGCGTCGACATGCATGTGCTGACGGCCGAGCGCACCGCGCTGAAGAACCTCGAACTGTGCATCAACCGCGCGCACCTTTCCGTCGAGGGCATGGTGGCGACGCCTTATGCGAGCGGCCTTTCGGCTCTCGTCGACGATGAAGTCGAACTCGGCTGCGCCTGCATCGACATGGGTGGCGGCACGACGACGATCTCCGTCTTCGCCGAAGGCAAGCTGGTGCATTCCGACGCCGTTTCGCTCGGCGGCCACCACGTCACGACAGACCTCGCGCGCGGCCTTTCGACCCGCATCGAGGATGCCGAACGCCTCAAGGTCGTCCATGGCTCGGCCCTGCCGAATGCCGGCGACGAGCGCGACATCATCACCGTCCCGCCCATCGGCGAGGACGACCGCGACCAGCCGACCCATGTGCCGCGCGCGCTCATCTCGCGCATCGTGCGGGCACGGATCGAGGAGACGCTGGAACTCATTCGCGACCGCATCCAGCGCTCCGGCTTCTCGCCGATCGTGGGAAAAAGGATCGTGCTGACGGGTGGCGCAAGCCAGCTCACCGGCCTGCCGGAAGCGGCGCGCCGCATCCTCGCCCGCAATGTCCGCATCGGCCGCCCGCTCGGCGTGTCCGGCCTGCCGACAGCGGCCAAGGGCCCGGCCTTTTCGACCGCGGTGGGTCTGATGATCTATCCGCAGGTCGCGGAACTGGAAGAACACGCTGTGCAGGGCGGCATGCTCTCGCAGATCACAGGTGGCAACGGCCGCATCGCCCGCATGGGCCAGTGGCTGAAGGAAAGTTTCTGACGGGTTTCCCGGCGGTGCGCCGCCGGGGAAGACCGACAACGAAGTTTTGGGAATAGACCGGTTGGGCGACGCAGCCGGAAACGAAAGGAACAAGGCAATGACTATCAAGCTCCAGAAGCCGGACATCACCGAGCTGAAGCCCCGCATCACCGTCTTCGGCGTTGGCGGCGGCGGCGGCAACGCGGTCAACAACATGATCACGGCGGGCCTCGAAGGCGTCGATTTCGTCGTCGCCAATACCGATGCCCAGGCCCTGTCCATGACCAAGGCCACCCGCATCATCCAGATGGGCGTGCAGGTCACCGAAGGTCTCGGCGCCGGTTCGCAGCCGGAAGTCGGCCGTGCGGCCGCCGAAGAGTGCATCGATGAGATTATCGATCACCTCAACGGCACCCACATGTGCTTCGTCACCGCCGGCATGGGCGGCGGCACCGGCACGGGCGCTGCCCCGATCGTCGCACAGGCCGCCCGCAACAAGGGCATCCTGACCGTCGGCGTCGTTACCAAGCCGTTCCACTTCGAAGGCGGCCGCCGCATGCGTCTGGCCGAGGAAGGTATACTGGAACTCCAGAAATCGGTCGACACGCTGATCGTCATCCCGAACCAGAACCTCTTCCGCATCGCCAACGACAAGACCACCTTCGCCGACGCCTTCGCGATGGCCGACCAGGTGCTCTATTCGGGCGTTGCCTGCATCACCGATCTGATGGTCAAGGAAGGCCTCATCAACCTCGACTTCGCCGACGTCCGCTCGGTGATGCGCGAGATGGGCCGCGCCATGATGGGCACGGGCGAAGCCTCGGGCGAAGGCCGCGCAATGGCCGCTGCCGAAGCCGCCATCGCCAACCCGCTGCTCGACGAAACCTCGATGAAGGGCGCGCAGGGCCTGCTGATCTCCATCACCGGCGGCCGCGACCTCACCCTCTTCGAAGTCGATGAAGCTGCGACCCGCATCCGCGAGGAAGTCGACCCGGACGCCAACATCATCCTCGGCGCTACCTTCGACGAGGAACTCGAAGGCCTCATCCGTGTCTCCGTCGTTGCCACGGGCATCGACCGCACGGCCTCGGAGGTGGCCGGTCGTTCGGCTGACTTTCGCAGCCTCAGCAAGCCGGTAGTCCGTCCCTCCGCCGCCGTTCCGGTCCAGCAGCATGCCCAGCCGGTCGCCGCTGCCGTGCAGCCGCAGCCTGTCATGCAGCACCAGCCGGTGATGCAGCAGCCCGTCATGCAGCAGCCGGCCGTCCAGCAGCCGGTGGCCGATCCGATCGCGGACGCCATCCGCGCCTCGGAAGAAAGCCTCGAGCGCGAGCTTGCCATTCCGGCAATGGCTCCGGCGCCGGTCCAGCCGGTCGTCGTTCACCATGAGGAGCCGCGCCTGCAGAACCGTCTCTTCGCCGCGCCCGTCGAAACGCCGGTCGTCCAGCGTTCGATCCCGGTCCAGCAGCCGGTTCAGCACGCTCCGGTCATGCAGCAGCGCGTCGAGCCGGCCGCTCCGATCATCCGTCAGGAGCCGCAGGCCATGCGCATGCCGAAGATCGAGGACTTCCCGCCGGTCGTGCAGGCGGAGATCGATCATCGCGCCGCCCAGCAGCCGATGGCCGGTACGCAGGAAGAGCGTGGCCCGATGGGCCTGCTGCGTCGCCTGACCTCCTCCCTCGGCCGTCATGAAGAGACCCAGGCCGCCCAGGAACAGGCCGCGCCCGCCCAGCAGCAGCGCCGTCCGCTCTCGGCCGAAGCCAGCCTCTACGCCCCGCGTCGCGGCCAGCTTGACGATCACGGCCGTGCGAATCCGCAGCCGCGCTCGCTCGGTGAGGACGACCAGCTGGAAATCCCGGCCTTCCTGCGCCGGCAGTCCAACTGAGGCGCCGATTGCGGCTTTGTGACAAGACGCCCGGATCCCTGATCCGGGCGTTTTTTATTCTATAATTCTTTCAATAGGTTGCGGGACGAAAAGAAGCGTAACAAATCGAAAGAAACAGTGATTTGTATGATGTTGAGGTGCCTACTAAATTCAGGGTGGGCAAAGGGGACAGTCAGGATTCGCGCAGACGGCACGCCGGATGCGACAGCACACTCCAGACGTTCCGGCAGATTTTCCGGCGGGCGCGACGCGTCCGGCGTATGGCTCCTTGAGCCTCAACAGACACGGTCGGCTATAAATGCGCCGGCAACAAGACAAGGCGAATGCACATGACGATGCTCGGTTTCCAGACGACGATCTCCAACCCGGTGACGATTTCCGGGACGGGCGTCCATTCCGGTGCGGCCGTTTCGATCACCTTCAACCCGTCCGAGGCCGACAGCGGCATCGTCTTCCAGCGCCAGCACGACGACGGCACCGTCAGCGAGTACCGCGCCGTCTCCGCGCAGGTCGGCAACACGGACCTGTGCACCGTTCTCGGCTTCTCGCCGTCGACCGCCATCGCCACCATCGAGCATGTCATGGCCGCGCTCTATGCGCTCGGCCTCGACAACGTGCTGATCGAAGTGCATGGCGCCGAAATGCCGATCATGGACGGCAGCTCCGCGCCCTTCATCGACGCCATCGACCAGGTCGGCCTCGTCGCGCTGTCCGTCAAGCGCCGCTATATCCGTATCGTCAAGCCGGTCCGCATCGAAGCGGGTGCGTCCTGGGCCGAGTTTTCGCCCTATGACGGCACGCGATTCGAGGTCGAGATCGATTTCGACTGCCCGCTGATCGGCCGCCAGTCCTGGAAGGGCGACCTGACGCCCGCCACCTTCCGCAACGAGCTTTCGCGTGCCCGCACCTTCGGCTTCATGCGCGATGTCGAGCGCCTTTGGGCCTCCGGCCACGCGCTCGGCTCCTCGCTGGAGAACTCCGTCGTCATCTCCGATGACAATACGGTGATCAATGTCGAGGGCCTTCGCTACGCCAAGGACGAGTTCGTGCGCCACAAGACGCTCGATGCCGTGGGCGACCTTGCCCTTGCCGGCGCGCCCTTCATCGGCTGCTACCGCTCCTATCGCGGCGGTCACAAGATGAACGCCCATGCGCTGAAGGCTCTGCTCAGCGACCGCACCGCCTATGAGGTGGTCGAGGCTTCCACGCCGCGCTCGCGTGCCGGCCAGCGCGAGCTGATCGCCGTCAACGCTCCCGAGTTCGCGCCCTGGTCTCTGTGAGACCGGGCCGGCATCGCTTCCCGACACGAATGCCATAAAAATGCGTTAATGCGCCGGCATGGCGTTGCGGTCTTCACGTATTTGGAGATACAACGCGGGGCGCATGTGCGGCCCGTCCGCATCGAGTGCCGTTGAACTGGGATTGTCACATGGTTGTTGCAGGGTCTGTTGGTGTGAAGAAGACGGCGCGCATTGCCTATCTTATGCTGTTTGCGGCGGTGTCTCCGGTGGTTCTTTCCGCGTGCCAGTCGGATCCGGATATCGACATCTCCAAGCTGGGCATGGAAGCCGAGTCTCCCGACACGCTCTATAATCAGGGTCTCGCCAACCTCAACGCCGGCAAGGTCACCGAGGCCGGCCGCAAGTTCGAGGCGGTCGATCGGCAAAGCCCGTTCTCCGACCAGGCGCGCAAATCGCTCGTCATGCTGGCCTTCACGAGTTATCGCCAGGGCCGGAACGAGGAGGCCATCTCCGCCGCCAAGCGTTACCTCACGCTCTACCCCGGCTCTGAAGACGCCGCCTATGCGCAATATATCGTCGGTCTCGGCTACTGGAAGCAGATCCCCAGCGTGACGCAGGACCAGCGCGCCTCGCAGCAGACGATCGAGGCGATGCAGGCCGTTGTCGATAACTATCCGGAATCGGAATATGTCGAGGACGCGCAGGCGAAGATCCGCTTTGCCCGCGACCAGCTCGCCGGCAAGGAAATGCAGGTCGGCCGCTACTATCTCGAGCGCAAGGAATACATTGCCGCGGCAACCCGTTTCCGCGTCGTCGTCGAGAAATATCCGATGACCAACCAGATCGAGGAAGCGCTGGCGCGCCTCGTCGAGACCTATTACGCCATGGGCGTGGACAGCGAAGCGCAGACGGCGGCAGCCGTCCTGGGCCACAACTACCCGGACAGCGAATGGTATGCGGACAGCTACAAGCTTCTTCAGACCAAGGGGCTGGAGCCGCGTGAGAACTCCGGTTCCTGGATCGCGCGCGCCGGCCGCAGGCTGATGGGCGCTTGAGCAGGGCGCGATTCCGGCAAGGGCGCGTGAGCGGCCTTGTCTTCGCAAGCGCGGGAAACGAAGAGAATTGATGCGGCAATGCTGGCGCAGCTATCGATCCGCGATATCGTCCTGATCGAACGGCTCGACCTCGCCTTCGAGCCGGGCCTTTCCGTGCTGACCGGCGAGACGGGTGCCGGAAAATCCATTCTTCTCGATAGTCTTTCGCTGGCCCTTGGCGGGCGCGGCGACGGTTCGCTGGTGCGCCATGGCACCGAGCGCGGGCAGGTGACGGCGGTGTTCGACGTGCCGGCCGGCCACAGGGCGCGGGCGCTCCTGCGCGACAACGGAATCGACGACGACGGCGACCTCATCTTCCGCCGCCAGCAATCGGCCGACGGCCGCACCAAGGCCTATGTCAACGACCAGCCGGTTTCCGTGCAGCTCATGCGGCAGGCCGGCCAGCTTCTCGTCGAGATCCACGGCCAGCATGATGATCGCGCGCTTGTCGATACCGACGCGCATCGACTGCTGCTCGACGCCTTCGGCGGGCTTGGCGAGGCGGCCGCCGATGTGGGCGCGCTCTATCATCAGTGGAAGGAAGCCGAGCGCACGCTGCGCCGTCACCGCGAGAAGGTGGAGGCGGCGGCCCGCGAAGCCGATTACCTGCGTTCCTCCGTCGAGGAACTGGAGGCCCTCTCGCCGCAGGATGGCGAGGAGGATGCGCTGGCCGAGACCCGCGCGCGCATGATGAAGGCCGAGCGTATCGCCGGCGACATCAACGAGGCGAGCGAGTTCCTGAACGGCAATGCCTCGCCCGTGCCGCTGATCGCGGCACTGGTGCGCCGTCTTGAGCGCAAGAGCCATGAAGCGCCGGGCCTTCTGGAAGAGACCGTCGAGTTTCTGGATCAGGCGCTCAACCAGCTTTCCGATGCGCAGAGGGCCGTGGACGAGGCGCTGCGCAAGACGGAATACGACCCGAAGGAACTGGAGCGGACGGAAGAACGCCTCTTCGCCCTGCGCGCCGCCGCGCGCAAATACTCGGTTCCCGTTACCGGCCTGCCGGCCCTTGCCGCCAAGATGATCGCCGATCTGGCCGACCTCGATGCGGGTGAGGAGCGGCTGGTGCAATTGCAGGCGCGGCTCACCGAGACCCGCGCCGCCTACGAGATGTCCGCCCGCTCGCTTTCGGAAAGGCGCCATCACGCCGCCGAGGCACTGGCCGCCGCCGTGATGGCCGAATTGCCGGCGTTGAAGCTGGAGCGCGCGCGCTTCACTGTCGAGATCGCCACCGACCCGGACGGCGGGGCGGAAGAGGGGATCGACACGGTCGAATTCCACGTCCAGACCAATCCGGGCACGCGTCCCGGCCCGATCATGAAGGTGGCGTCCGGCGGCGAGCTTTCGCGCTTCCTGCTGGCCCTGAAGGTGGCGCTCGCCGATCGCGGCTCGGCCCCGACGCTCGTCTTCGACGAAATCGACACCGGCGTCGGCGGGGCGGTGGCGGATGCCATCGGCCAGCGGCTGAAGCGCCTTTCCGCCACAGTGCAGGTGCTCTCCGTCACCCACGCCCCACAGGTCGCCGCCCGCGCGGCGACGCATCTTCTCATCTCCAAGGGGCCGGTCGAGGGCAGCGAGACCGTCGCCACCCGTGTCGCCCGCATGGACGACGGCGCGCGCACGGAGGAGATCGCCCGCATGCTTGCCGGTGCGTCCGTGACGGATGAGGCAAGGGCGGCGGCGGCACGGCTGCTTTCGGGCGGCGTCTGAGGCGATTGCCCCTCATCCGCCTGCCGGCACCTTCTCCCCGCAGGCGGGGAGAAGGGACTTGCGGCATGGTCTCATCCTTCGTTTGCCGTTTGTTTGCGGGAAAACGAGGCGGTATCCGCCTTCTCCCCGTTTATGGGGAGAAGGTCGCGGCAGCGGAATGAGGGGCAGGCCCACCCTTTGGAGCCACTTTCCTTTCGCCAAGTTTGCTCTAAAACGACTCCGCAATCCGGAGCATGTCATGGCGAACGCGAAAACCCCCGTCGAAATCCTGACCGAAGAAGAGGCCGCGGCCGAGCTTGCTTTCCTGGCGGCGGAGATCGCGCGCAACGACGAGCTTTACCATGGCCAGGACGCGCCCGAGATTTCGGATGCCGACTACGATGCCCTGAAGCGCCGCAACGAGGAGATCGAGGCGCGCTTTCCCGCGCTGGTGCGCGACGACAGCCCGTCGCGCCGCATCGGCTCCGCGCCGCTGCCGACTTTCGCGCCGATCACCCATTCCCGGCCGATGCTGTCGCTCGACAACACGTTTTCCGACGAGGACGTGCGCGACTTCGTTGCCTCCGTCTACCGCTTCCTCGGCCGCCTGCCGGACGATTCCATTGCCTTCACCGCCGAGCCGAAGATCGACGGCCTTTCCATGTCGATCCGCTACGAGAATGGCCGCCTCGTCAGCGCCGCAACGCGCGGCGACGGCACGACGGGCGAGAATGTCACCGCGAACGTCTTGACCATCGCCGAAATCCCGAGCCGGCTGCCTTCCGGCGCGCCGGCCGTCGTGGAAGTGCGCGGCGAGGTCTATATGGCCAAGAGCGACTTCCTCGCCCTCAACGAGAAGATGGCGGCGGAAGGTAAGCAGACTTACGTCAACCCGCGCAACACGGCGGCCGGCTCGCTGCGCCAGCTCGACGCCTCGGTGACGGCGAGCCGCAAGCTGCGCTTCTTTGCCTATGCCTGGGGCGAAATGTCGGAGATGCCGGCCGATACGCAGTTCGGCATGATCGGGGTGCTGAAAGGCTGGGGTTTCCCCGTCAACCCGATGACGCAGCGGCTTTCGCGCGTCGAGGACATCATCGCGCATTACCGCGAGATCGGCCTTGCCCGGCCGGATCTCGACTACGATATCGACGGCGTCGTCTACAAGGTGGACGAACTGGCGCTTCAGGAGCGCCTCGGCTTCCGTTCCCGCTCGCCGCGCTGGGCGACGGCGCATAAGTTCCCGGCCGAGCAGGCCTTCACGACGGTCGAGAAGATCGACATCCAGGTCGGCCGCACCGGCGCGCTGACGCCCGTCGCGCGGCTGACGCCCGTCACGGTCGGCGGCGTGGTCGTCACCAATGCGACCCTGCACAATGCCGATTACATCGAAGGCATCGGCAATAACGGCGAGCGTATCCGCGAAGAGGAACACGATATCCGCATCGGCGATACCGTGATCGTGCAGCGCGCGGGCGACGTGATCCCGCAGGTGCTCGATGTCGTGATGGAGAAGCGGCCGGCGGACGCGGTGTCCTACGAATTCCCGAAGACCTGCCCGGTCTGCGGCAGTCATGCCGTGCGCGAGCGCAACGAGAAGACGGGCCGGCTCGATTCCGTGACCCGCTGCACCGGCGGCTTCGTCTGCCGCGCGCAGGCGGTGGAGCACCTCAAGCATTTCGTCTCGCGCAATGCTTTTGATATCGAAGGGCTTGGCTCCAAGCAGATCGATTTCTTCTTCGAGGCGGAAGACGCGTCCCTCACGATCCGCACCGCGCCCGATATCTTCACGCTGGAGAAGCGGCAGGCGGCTTCCCTGACCCGGCTGGAGAATATCGATGGCTTCGGCAAGGTGAGCGTGCGCAAGCTCTACGACGCCATCGACGCCCGCCGTTCCATCGCGCTCAACCGCTTCATCTATGCGCTCGGCATCCGCCATGTCGGCGAGACCAATGCGAAGCTGCTGGCGCGCGCCTACGGCACCTATGCCGCCTTCGAGGAAGGGATGAAGGCATCCGCCCCGCTTTCCGGCGAGGCATGGGCCGAGCTGAACAATATCGACGGCATCGGCGAGGTCGTCGCCCGCGCCATGGTTGAGTTCTACAAGGAGCCGCGCAATCTCGATGTCATCGGCCGGTTGCTGGAGGAGGTGACGCCGCAGGCCGCCGAGGCGGTCGTCGTATCGTCCAGCCCCGTCGCGGGCAAGACGGTGGTCTTCACCGGATCGCTGGAGAAGATGACGCGCGATGAGGCCAAGGCCATGGCCGAGCGGCTGGGCGCGAAGGTGGCGGGTTCGGTGTCGAAGAAGACCGATCTCGTCGTTGCCGGTCCCGGCGCAGGCTCCAAGCTCGACAAGGCGCGCGAATTCAGCGTCGAGGTGATCGACGAGGACGGCTGGTTCGAGCTGATCAAGGGATCGTGAGCGCCGGCGGCTCACCGCATTCGCGGCGTCTCGTGCCGTAAGGCTGTGTGAAAACGGCGCGGAACCGAAAGGTCCGCGCCGTCAGTCGTTCATTCAGTCGCGTTCCGGCTTCTTGCCCTTGGGCTTGCGGGCCGCGCCTTCGGGCTTGGCGAATTTCTCGTCGCGCTTGCCCTTGAAGGGCTTTGCGCCGGCGAAGGGCTTTGCGGGCTTCTTGCCGCCGTCTTCGCGATCCTTCCAGTGCGGCTTGGCGCTCACGCCTTCCGGCTTGTCGAAATCGCGCTTCTTCTCGAAACGGGGCTTCTTGTCGCCTTCGCCCTTGTTGAAGTCGCCCTTGTTGTCGCGGTCCTTCCAATGCGGCTTGGCGCTGGCGCCTTCCGGCTTGTCGAAGTCGCGCTTCTTCTCGAAGCGGGGCTTCTTGTCATAGCCACCCTTCTTCTCGAATTCGCCCTTCGGCTTCCAGTCGGCGCGGCGCTCCGGACGGTCGTAGCGCGGTGTCTTCTCGCCGGGCGTGCGCTCGTAGAACTGCGGAGTGAGGTCGGGCATGCCTTCCAGCACGGTCACGCGGATGCCGCGCTCCAGCATGCTGTTCGGCCCGAGCGCGCCGAGGAAACCGTCCGACGCATCGGCGGAGAGTTCCACGAAGGTCTCC
This sequence comes from Shinella zoogloeoides, assembly GCF_022682305.1. NCBI lineage: Bacteria > Pseudomonadati > Pseudomonadota > Alphaproteobacteria > Hyphomicrobiales > Rhizobiaceae > Shinella > Shinella zoogloeoides. Next base: position 2,308,489 of record NZ_CP093528.1, on the reverse strand, counting down.
TCCGGCTGCATCTTGATCGCGCCGATCTCGTTCTTGGTGATGTTGCCGTTGCGGCAGAGCATGGGGATCAGCCAGCGCGGCTCGGCGCGCTGCTTGCGGCCGACGGAGATGGAGACCCAGACGCTGGAGGCGAAGCTGTCGCGCGGGCGCTTGGTTTCGGCCGGAATGGCGTCGTTGCTGCGCTCGCGCGGCTTGCGCTGCTCGAGCGAGACTTCCATCAGGTCTTCCGGCGCAGAGCGGCCGGCCTTGAAGAAGCGGGTGACGGCAGCGGCGAGCTGGCGGGCGTCGAACTTTTCGACCAGCGCCTCGACGGTCGCTTCCTCGTCCTCGGTGACCTTGTCGGAAAGCAGCGGATCGGCGAGCAGGCGCTCGTCGTCGCGGCGCAGGATTTCCTCGGCCGACGGCGGGGTCGCCCAGTTCGCCTTGAGGTTTGCGATCTGGAGCAGGCGCTCGGCCTTGCGGCGGGCGTTGAGCGGCACGATCAGGGCGCTGACGCCCTTGCGGCCGGCGCGGCCGGTGCGGCCCGAACGATGCAGCAGCGTATCGGGATTGGTGGGCAGGTCGGCATGCACGACCAGCTCAAGGTTCGGCAGGTCGATGCCGCGGGCGGCGACGTCGGTGGCGATGCAGACGCGGGCGCGGCCGTCGCGCATGGCCTGAAGGGCATGGGTGCGCTCGTTCTGGCTGAGTTCGCCGGAAAGGGCGACGACGGAGAAGCCGCGGTTGTTGAAACGGGCCGTCAGGTGGTTCACGGCTGCACGCGTCGAACAGAAGACGATGGCGTTCTGCGCGTCGTAGAAGCGCAGCGTGTTGATGATGGCGTTCTCGCGGTCGGCGGGAGCGGTGAGCAGGGCGCGATAGTCGATGTCGACGTGCTGCTCCTTCTCGGCGGCGGTCGAGATGCGCATCGCGTCGCGCTGGTAGTTCTTGGCGAGCGCGGCGATCTCCTTCGGCACGGTGGCCGAGAACATCAGTGTCCGGCGGTCTTCCGGCGCGGCTTCCAGGATGAATTCGAGGTCTTCGCGGAAGCCGAGGTCCAGCATCTCGTCGGCTTCGTCGAGAACGACGGCGCGGATGTCGGAAAGGTCGAGATTGCCCCGGGTGATGTGGTCGCGCAGGCGGCCGGGCGTGCCGACGATGATATGCGCACCGCGCTCAAGCGCGCGCCGTTCCGTGCGCACATCCATGCCGCCGACGCAGGAGGCGATCACGGCGCCGGTCATCTCATAGAGCCATTCCAGCTCGCGCTTGACCTGCATGGCAAGTTCGCGCGTCGGGGCGATGACGAGGGCGAGCGGGCTGCCGGCGCGGTCGAAGCGGTCTTCGCCTTCCAGCAGCGTCGGGGCGAGCGCCAGGCCGAAGGCCACGGTCTTGCCGGAGCCGGTCTGCGCGGAGACCAGCGCGTCGGCATCGCCGATCCTGGGGTCGGAGACGGCGATCTGCACCGGCGTCAATGTGGTATAGCCGCGTTTTTCCAACGCCTTTGCCATCGCCGGAGCGAGGCTTTCGAAACTCGTCATGTGGGGTCTTTCGGAATTCGGGTTCAGCGGCGATCTTGCGCCGCACTCTCAAGCCCGTGAATGACGAGCGTGTGTGCGCGCTCTCTACTGGTCATTGCCGCAAATGTACAGTGCGCAAAACGCAAAGCTGCCCAGCAGCTTAAGCTATAAGGGGCAAAAGTCTTTGCCGATTGTCTTTTTGCGCTGCACAAGATAGAAAACGCCACCCCCGGAAATGCTCCCGAGAAGGCATGCGGGCGGCATCGCCCACGGGAGAGGGCGAGAGCAAGGAGGAATGGCGATGCAGACCTTCACCACCATCGCGGATTTGCGCGCGGCTCTCGCGCCGCACAGGCTGGACGGTCGCACGATCGGCCTCGTTCCCACCATGGGCTATCTTCATGTCGGCCATATGGAGCTTGCCCGCAGGGCGCTCGCCGACAACGACATCGTCGTCGCCACCATCTTCGTCAATCCGCTGCAGTTCGGCGCCAACGAGGATCTTGCGCGCTATCCGCGCGACCTTGCCCGCGATCAGGCGATGCTGGAGGCGGCGGGCGTGCACTATCTCTTCGCGCCCGGCGTCGAGGACATGTATCCGCGGCCGATGGAAACGGTGGTCGACGTGCCGAAGCTCGGCGTGGAGCTGGAAGGCTCGGTGCGTCCCGGCCATTTCGCCGGCGTGGCGACCGTCGTCACCAAGCTCTTCAACATTGCCGGTCCCGACCGCGCCTATTTCGGCGAGAAGGATTTCCAGCAGCTCACCATTATCCGCCGCATGGTCCTCGATCTCGCCCAGCCCATAGAGGTGATCGGCGTGCCGACCGTGCGCGAGGTGGACGGACTGGCTTGCTCGTCGCGCAATGTCTATCTCTCCGCCGAGGAACGCGCCGCCGCCGCCATCGTGCCGCGCGCGCTGGAAGAGGCCGAGCGGCTGATCGCGGTGGGCGAGACGGATGCGCGCGCGCTGGAGGAAGGTGTTGCCGCCTTCATCCGCTCCGAGCCGCTGGCGAGGCCGGAAGTGGTCGCCGTGCGCGATCCCGAAACGCTGGCCGAAATCGACACGGTCGGCGCCCGGCCGGTTCTTTTGTTGCTTTTCGTGCGCTTTGGGGGCACGAAGCTCCTCGATAACAGGGTTCTTGGCCCGCAAAATGCAAAAAAGGTAGCGTGACATGAGCGTACACACCGCCAAGCGTCGTCTGGCTCCCGCCGACATCAAGGCCCTCAAGGGTGAGCGTCCCATCGTCAGCCTGACCGCCTATACGACGCCGGTCGCCAAGCTCATGGACCCGCATGTCGATTTCATGCTGGTCGGCGACAGCCTCGGCATGGTGCTCTACGGTCTCGATTCCACCGTGGGTGTGACTGTCGAGATGATGATCGCCCATGGCCAGGCCGTCATGCGCGGCTCGTCCAACGCCTGCGTCGTCATCGACCTGCCGTTCGGCTCCTACCAGCAGTCCAAGGAGCAGGCCTTCGCGACGGCCGCCCGGGTGCTGAAGGAAACCGGCTGTTCGGCCGTCAAGCTGGAGGGCGGGGCGGAGATGGCCGAGACGGTGCATTTCCTCACCCAGCGCGGCATTCCGGTGCTTGGCCATGTCGGCCTGATGCCGCAGCTCATCAACACGACGGGCGGCTACCGCTCGCTCGGCCGCAACGACAAGGAAGTCGAGAAGATCCGCAAGGACGCGGCCGCCATCGATGAGGCCGGCGCCTTCGCCATCGTCATCGAGGGCACGGTCGAGCCGCTGGCGCGCGAGATCACCGGCAACGTCAAGGTCCCGACCATCGGCATCGGCGCCTCGCCGGCCTGCGACGGGCAGGTGCTGGTGGTGGATGACGTGCTCGGCATCTTCACGGATTTCAAGCCCCGCTTCGTCAAGCACTTCGCCAATATCGCGCCCATCATGAGCGAGGCGTTCGCGACCTATGCGGAAGAGGTGAAGGCCCGCAGCTTCCCCGGGCCGGAGCATACGTTCCAGCTCAAGAAGAGCTGAACTGCAAGCCTCCAAGTCCGCTTCCGTCATCCTCGGGCTTGTCCCGAGGATCCACCCACATCCAACGTAGCAGATCCTCGGGACAAGCCCGAGGATGACGGAGGAGGGGCAGCATCCATCAGCAACGGTTGCCCCAACGCGCTGATCGATCAATCCTGCTGAATGGTTCATCAGCCATATTGGTTTGCCGGTCGGTCTTGGCTGCTCTATGGCTTTGCCATTCGAAGAGAAAGACCCATGACCCCCGCCACCAAAGAAGAAATCCGCGACGCCTTCCGGCGCGGCATTGCCGTCGCCATCGCCGCTGCGCCCTTCGCCGTCCTGTTCGGCGCCGTCGCCATCGACAATGGCCTGACGATCGCCGAGGCCGCGCTGATGAGCGCGACGCTCTATGCCGGTGCAAGCCAGCTCGTCGGTGTCGAGCTGTTCAACCACAATGTCGCGCCCTGGCTGGTGGTGCTGTCGATCTTCGCGGTGAATTTCCGCCATGTGCTCTATTCGGCGGCCATCGCGCCGCATATCCGCCATCTCACCTTCTTCGAGAAGGCGACGTCGCTGTTCCTTTTGACCGACCCGCAATTCGCCGAGACCGAGCGGCGGGGCGATGCGGGTATCCGCGTCACCTATATCTGGTCCATGGTGCTCGGCCTTAGCGTCTACGTGCCCTGGCTCTGCCTCACGGTGGTCGGCGGCTTTCTCGGCAACCTGATCGGCGATCCCCGCTCCATCGGCATCGACGTGCTGCTGCCGATCTACTTCATGGGCCTCGTGCTCGGCTTCCGTAGCCGGGCGAACTGGCTGCCGGTGGTGATCGCGTCCGGGGCTGGCTCGATCCTCGCGCTGCATTTCGTCGGCTCGCCCTGGCATGTCAGCCTGGGCGCGCTTGCCGGCATCGCCGTCGCCGCGCTTTTGCCGCTCGATGCCAAGGAAGCCGAAGCGCCCATCGGCGACGTCATTGAAGGGGAGGCGTGACTATGGACACGCTGTTTCATGCCCAGACGCTGCTGATCATCGCGGCAGGGGCCATCGCGACCTATCTGACACGCGTCGGCGGCTATATCTTCATCACGCGCATGAAGCGCATTCCGCCGCGCGCCGAAGCGGCGCTGAACGCCGTTCCGGCGGCCGTGCTCACAACGCTGGTGGCTCCGGCCGCCGTGACGGGCGGGTGGGACGTGAGCCTGACGATGGCCGTCGCGCTTCTTGCCGGCATGCGGCTAGCGCTGCTGCCGATGCTGGCGGTCGGCTGGATCGTCGTGATGATCCTGCGTTACTTCATCATCGGCTGATAGAGGCCGTCGCCTTTTCCAGCCAGGCCTTCGTCGCGTCGTCCGACAGGAGCGGCAGGAGCTTTTCACGCGTTTCCGCGTGGTAGGCATTGAGCCAGTCCAGTTCCTCGTCCGTCATCAGGGCGGGCAGGACGAGCCGGCGGTCGATGGGGCAGAAGGTCAGCGTCTCGAAGCCGAGCATGTTAATGTCGCCGCCCGGAACGGGCGCGGCCGGCAGCACATGGACAAGATTTTCGATGCGGATGCCGAAGCTGCCGGGGCGATAGTAACCCGGCTCGTTCGAGAGGATCATGCCGGCAAGCAGCTCCTGCGTCGAAAGCCGCGAGATGCGCTGCGGACCCTCATGCACCGAAAGATACGAGCCGACGCCATGGCCGGTGCCGTGGGCGAAATCCGCGCCGGCCTTCCAGAGTGAAATGCGGGCGAGGGGATCGAGATCGCAGCCGCGCGTGCCCTTCGGGAAACGGGCGAGGCTGATGGCGATCATGCCCTTCAGGACCAGCGTGAAGAAGCGCTTCTGCTCCTCCGGCACCGCGCCGATGGCGACCGTGCGCGTGATGTCCGTCGTGCCGTTGATATATTGTGCGCCGGAATCGATGAGGAACATCGTGCCCGGTTCGATTGCGGCATCGGTGGCCGTCGTCACGCGGTAATGCATGATGGCGGCATGGGCGCCGGCGCCGGCGATCGTGTCGAAGGAAACGTCCTTGAGCGGGTTCTGCTGGCGCTCGCCGACGCTGCGGCGCACGTCCTCCAGCTTCTTTGTCGCGGCGATCTCCGTCACCGTGCCGGGTGTGGTGCCGTCCAGCCAGGCGAGGAATTCGACCATCGCCGCGCCGTCCTGCAGATGGGCGCGGGCGGAGCCTTCGAGTTCGACCTTGTTCTTGCAGGCGCGGGGCAGGCGGGCCGGATCGACGGCCTCCACCAGCGTGCCGCCCTTGGCGCGCACGATCTCGGCCAGCGCGAAGGGCGCCTGATCGGGATCGATGAGGATGCGCTTGCCTGCGGCCGCCAGTGCCGCGATGGCCTCGTCGAACTGCGAGGGGGGCACGAGGTCGGCGAGCTGGGTGAGGTAGGCTTCCTGCTCGATGCCGGTCTTGCGCTTGTCTAGGAAGAGCTGCGGGCGGCCGCTTGCCGGAATGATGGCGCGGGCCAGCGGATGGGGCGTGTGCGGCACGTCGCTGCCGCGGATGTTGAAGATCCACGCGATGGAGGAGGGGTCGGTGACGGCGAGCGCATCCGCGCCGGCCTTCGCCGTCGCCTCGGCCATCGTCACGAGCTTGTCCCTGGCGAGTTCGCCGGCATGCTCGATGGCCTGGATGGCGACACGACCGAGCGGCTCGCTCGGGCGGCCCGTCCAGGCCTTGTCGAGCGGGTTATAGGGCAGGAAGACGAGCGCGCCGCCGAGGCCGGCCAGCGCCTTTTCCAGCCGGCGCACTTCCGCGCCCGTATGCAGCCACGGGTCGATACCGAGACGGAAACCCTTCGGTGCGTGGTGCTGCAGCCAGAGATGCGGCGGTTCGCCGACGAGGTCGCCGCCGGTATAGACGCTGCCGTCCACCTGTTCAGCAAGCTGCGTGACGTAGCGGCCGTCGACGAAGACCACGGCCTTGCCGCGCATGACCAGCGCGACGCCGGCCGAGCCGGTGAAGCCCGTCAGCCAGGAAAGACGCTCGGCGGAGGCCGGCACGTATTCTCCCTGATATTCGTCCGCCCGCGGCACGAGGAAGCCGTCGATGCCGAGCGCATCGAAGGTGGCGCGCAGGGCGTCGGCCCGCTCGCGGCCGAACTGGGGCGTGGAGGTGACGTCGAAACTCTGGAACATGGGAGACATCCGGTAGGGCTATGAATCGTGCCCGCAATCTAGCCCATCGATATCGTGCGTCAAAGGCGGGAAAACAGGACTGTAAGAGGTATCATATTGGACTTATGCGCCTGGCGCATGGCACCCATTCGTCAAAAGGGGCTATTTCTATTTTTTTTATAGATTATAAGCAGCTCCAACGAAGCGAACTTGAAACGCGCTTCAAGCGAAACGAAGCGAAAGTTCCTCCAGTCCTTCGTAACGCATATAGCTAGGTGTTCCGATCAGGCGTCTTGCCGGTCACTCCTCCTCCCTCCTCCGGGAAGGCGCTCGGAACGCATAGGCCCGCTTGAGCACTCCTCCTCCTCAAGCTCGCGGGCAGGTCGGTTCGCCGGCCCATAGGCGGTGCCTCTGGCACCGCCTTTTCTTTTGCCTTGATTCCGGTGACGAGGCGGCGGCGTGCGAAGCACTCCGCCGCGGGTGGCTCAGCGACGGTTGTCGAGGTGGATCGTCACCCAGCCCTCGCGCCAGATGGTCTTCACATGGCGCAGGCCCGCGCCGTTATAGGCGGCGAGCACCTTCCAGCGCTGCGAGGCGAGGATGCCCGACAGGATGACGTCGCCGTTCGGGGCGAGCTGGGCGGCAAGCTGCGGGGCCATGCGCATCAGCGGGCGGGCTAGGATATTGGCGATGATGAGGTCGAAGGGGCCGTGGCGGCCGAAGGCGGTGGAGTGGAAGCCGGGGGCGGTTTCCAGCGCGATGCCCGAGGCGATGCCGTTGAGGCGCACGTTCTCACGGGCGACGCGGGTGGCGACGGGGTCGATGTCGGTGGCGAGCACCTGAACGGGCGCCAGCTTGCGCGCGGCGATGGCGAGCACGCCGCTGCCTGTGCCGAGGTCGAGCACGCGCTTGACCTTGCGGGCGCGCATCACGTTGAAGATGACTTCGAGGCAGCCGGCGGTCGTGCCGTGATGGCCGGTGCCGAAGGCCTGGCCGGCATCGATCTCGATGCCGATCTCGCCGGCGCGCGGGGTGCCCCGGTCATGCGAGCCGTGCACGACGAAGCGGCCGGCCCGCACGGGCTTCAGGCCTTCCAGCGACTTGGCGATCCAGTCGATGTCCGGCAGTTCCTCGCGCTGAATCTCGACGCCGGGGAAATCGTTTTCGAGCAGGGCGGCGAAGCGCTGGTGGATTTCCGCCTCGTCCGGCCGGAACATGTAGACGGAGGCTTCCCAGATATCGTTCTTCTCGTCGATCTCCATCGTCGCGATGGCGTAGCCCTCTTCCTCGAAGGCGTCGGTCATCAGCGAAAGCGCGACGTCCGCTTTCCTTTCGGTGGTGGAGATGTAGAGGCGGATTTCGCTCACGGGTCGGCTTCCTGTTGTTTCAGGTCCGCCTAGCATGTCCGAAAGCCGAGGGCAAAGGCCGATCTTACCGCTTGATCAGGTTGGCGAGCTTCTGCTCCGCGACCTCGGGATTTTCGCCATAGGCGATGGTGCCGGTGAAGCGGCCGTTCGCATCGAGCAGGTAGACGGAGGCGGTATGGTCCATCGTGTAGTCGCCGTCGGGCTTGGCCTCGTCGAGCGGCACCTTGCGGTAATAGACGCGGAAGCCCTTCGCCATCTCCAGCACCTTGGCCGGATCGCCGGAAATGCCGGTGATGCGCTTGGAGACATTGCCGACATACTGGCCGACGAGCTCCGGCGTGTCGCGCTCGGGGTCGACGGTCACGAAATAGGCCTGGAGCTTCGAGCCGTCCGGATCGACCTTGGAAAGCCAGCCGTCGAGTTCGAAGAGGGTCGTCGGGCACACTTCCGGGCAATGGGTGAAGCCGAAGAAGAGGGCGGAGGGCTTGCCGGTGAAGGCCTTCTCGGTGATCGGCTTGCCGTCCTGCGCGACGAGTTCGAAGGGCACGCCGAACGGGCCGCTCGCGACCTGTTCCTTGGTCCGGGTCATTTCCAGCGTCAGCCAGCCGAGCAGGGCCGCGACGAGCGCGACGGCGATCCAGAGTACGAGGCGCAGGGTCTTCATGGCGATCCTTCGAAGAAACGGGAGAGGCTTGGTGCCGCTTGCCAGGTTTCATAGTCCCTTGCCGGACACCGCGCAAACGCGCCAATTGCCGCAAGGACGGACAAGGCGGCGTGCTCTCGCAATCGTGATCAGAAACACCAGGACATGCCGGATTCGGCAAGGCTGAGGAAGATCGCCGTCCCATGCTCCAGCCATCCCGCGAAGGCGGCGGTGGCGGCCATGACGCCGAGGCCGAGCGCGATGAGCGCCAGCGGCAACACGGTATATCGGCGGGCGGTCTTGTCCATGCCGGGGAGCATAGCATGGCGAGGGCGGTTCTCAAACTGCCGCTACGTCAAGCTTCCGCGGGTGGGCCGTCGGCCGAAATAGACCGAAACGCCGGCTTCGGCGCGCAATTCTTAGGCATTGCTTAATCTCTCTTTGCCACCTTGTCGGTAGCGCGCAATAGGCCTGAAGGCTTGAGGACATGATGTCCGCCGCACGCCGGCAACGGCGGGCTGCGCATCTCAAACAGTTCGCTCCCCGTGGGGAAGAGGTCTTGTCCATGTCCAACGCCATCAAGCAGTCCGGCGCCTATCTCGAAATCGTTTCCTTCCATCTGGGCGAGCAGGAATTCTGCATCGACATCATGGCCATCCGCGAAATCCGCGGCTGGGCGCCGGTGACGCCGATGCCGCACACCCCGCCCTACGTGCTCGGCCTCATCAACCTGCGCGGCGCGGTTATCCCGGTCATCGACATGGCCTGCCGCCTCGGCATGAAGATGACGGAACCGTCTGAGCGCTCCGCCATCATCGTCACGGATATCGCCGGCAAGCTGGTCGGCCTTCTCGTCGAGCAGGTCTCCGACATGATGACCATCAAGAGCGAGGCCCTGCAGCCGGCGCCCGAAATCATCCCGGAAGCCCAGCGCGCCTTCTGCCGCGGCATCGTCGCGCTGGAAAAGTCGATGGTCTGCTTCCTCAACCTCGATACGGTCATCGCAGACGAGCTCGCCCAGGCGGCCTGAGGCGATCCGGCACGGATTGCAGGTTTCGGCACCCGGCGGGTTTCCGTCCGGGTGCTTTTGCGTTGCACCGAAAAACCTTGATCTTGCCCCATTTGGACAGGAACCAAACGGGGAAGCTGCCGTTTTCTCCCTGCTTCCCGTAACTAACAGTGGAGAAATGTTATGAACAAGACAGTGACAATCGCCCTTGCTTCGCTTCTCGCGGTATCGCCGGTCGCAGGCCTCGCCTATGCTCAGGATGCAACCACCGAAATGGGGGCGGACAGCATGTCGACGGCCTCCATCACGGCCGACAAGGTGAATGTCGTCCAGATTTCCACGCTGGAAAGCGATGAATCGCAGCGTGGCGAATTCGATCGCCTTTCGAGCCTGTCCAAGGACCAGGCTGCCGTGGAGAAGGCCCAGGCCGATCTCCAGTCGGACCCGGCGCTGACGGAAATCCTCGCCTCCAAGAACGTTCAGCTTCAGAATGTGGTCGAGGTGAAGACTGCCGCTGACGGCGGCAAGATCGTCTATGTGAAGTAAGCGCAGCAGACGTGAGGAAACGCCCCGGCGCATCGTGCCGGGGCGTTTTTCATGGCTTGCCGCTCGTCCAGGTCACGGTCTGGCCGTAGAGCGGGACCGTGGAGATCGACATCTTCGCCGAACCTTCCGTAGGCTCGCGCGAATGAGCGAGATAGATCAGCGTATCGTTCTTCCTGTCGTAGATGCGCGTGACGATGAGCGACTTCCAGATCAGCGACAGGCCCGACTTGAAGACCTCCTCGCCGCTGCGGTCCGGATCGATATCGCCGATGGCGATGGGACCGGTCTGCTGGCAGGATATGGCGCTGTTCGACGGGTCTTCGAACCAGTTGCCCTTTTTCAGGCGGTCGATGACGGAACGGTCGAAATAGGTGACGTGGCAGGTGACGCCGCCGACCTTCGGGTCGGTCACGGCGTCGATATAGATATCGTTGCCGATCCAGTCGACGCCGACCTTGCCGACCGTTTCGGCGGCGGCCGGCAGAGCCGTGAAGGCCATGAGGCCGGCAAAGGCGAGGGTGCGCAGGTGAGGGGTGGAAGGCGTCAGCGGCATGGCGGGTCTCCTTGGCTCCCCGAAAGGTAGGGACTTCCGCCCGCCGCTTGCAAGATGCCTTGTCAGGATTTTGCCGCGGCGATGGTCGCGCGCACAGCGTTTGTGTCCGTCAGCGTCAGCTCGTATTCGCGATCCTTCTCCGTGCCGCCCATCCCGACATGCGGGTTGCGGAACTGCATGCCGCTCGGCACGGTCTTCAGCGCCGCGAAGTGCATTTCGGCAAGGCCCGCCTCGTCGCGCACCTTGCGGATATTGTCCGCATCGAGCGCGCCGCAGCCCATGATGACGATGCGGCCGGCCGCCTGCTCGACGGCGCTCTTCAGGATTTGCACGCCTTCGACGGCGGTGTCGCGCTGCCCGGAGGTCAGCACGCGGTCGATGCCGCAGCGGATCAGCGCTTCCAGCGCTTCGCGGGCGTCCGCCGTCATGTCGAAGGCGCGATGGCAGGTGACGGACATGGGGCGCGCGGCTTCGACCAGCGCCTTCGTGCGCGCCTCGTCGATCCGGCCGTCCGGCGTCAGGCAGCCGATGACGACGCCAGCGACACCCTCGGCGCGCAACGCCTTGATATCCTCGATCATTGTCTCGAACTCGGCCTGGGAATAGAGGAAGTCGCCGCCGCGGGGGCGGATGATGACGTGGACGGGGATGCGCGCGGCCTTCACGGCGGCGCGGATCGTGGCGAGGCTCGGCGTCAGGCCGCCCTCCATCAGGCTCGCGCAGAGTTCCACGCGGTCGGCGCCGGCTTCCTGCGCGGCGAGGAAACCGTCGATGCCTTCGACGCAGAGTTCGATGAGGGGCTTGGTCATGGCGTCTTTCCGTTCGCTAAGGGTCAGGCTTCGCGCCAGACGGTTTTCAGGAGCCGCAGCCAGTTCTCGCGGCAGAGTTTTGCAAGGTCGTCCTCACCGTAGCCGGCCGCGCGCAACGCCTCGACGAGCGCTTGGCCGCCAGCGGCGTCGGTGATGGCGGCCGGGATGGTCGCGCCGTCGAAATCCGAGCCGAGCGCCACGCAGTCGATGCCCATGCGTGCCACCATATGATCGATATGGCGCACCATGTCGGAGAGGGGCGTGTCGGGGTTCTCCATGCCGTCCGCGCGCAGCATGGTGGTGGCGTAGTTGAGGCCGGCGATGCCCTTGCGCTCGCGAATCGCGTCGAGTTGGCGGTCCGTCAGGTTGCGGGAGATCGGCGTCAGGGCATGGGCGTTGGAATGGGTGGCGACGAGCGGCTGCGTGCTTTCGCGCGCCACGTCCCAGAAGCCCTGCTCGGTGATATGGGCAAGATCGATCATGATGCCGAGCCGGTCGCATTCCTTCACCAGCGCGACGCCGGCCTCCGTGAGGCCTAGGCCGGTATCGGGGGAGGAGGGGTAGGCGAAGGGCACGCCATGGCCGAAGCGGTTGTGCCGGCTCCAGACGGGGCCGAGCGAGCGCAGGCCCGCCGCATAGAGCGTTTCCAGCGTCGAGAGGTCTTCCGTGATCGGCTCGCAGCCCTCGATATGGAGCACGGCGGCGAAGCGGCGGGCCTCCATGGCGGCACGGATATCGGCGGTCGAGCGGCAGATGGCGAGCGCGCCCGCGCGTTCCAGCCGGAAGGCGATGGCGGCCATTTCGAGGGCGGTTGCAAGGGCGGCGCGCTGCTCCAGCGGGCCGACCATGCGGATGCTGTAATGGCCGTTCTCATCCACCTCGCGCGGCGGATAGTCTTCGTTCGGCGGGATGAACATGGCGCAGAAGCCGCCGGCCAGCCCGCCCTTCAGCGCGCGGGGCGCGTCGATATGGCCCTTGTCCGTGCCATCGACGAATTCGGCGATGGGGTCCTCGCCCTTCTGCGCATGTTCCCACAGGCGCAGGAGAACGTCGTTGTGGCCGTCGAAGATCAATTGCATGTGCTGCCGCTCCTATCCTTGACCCCGCCGATAGAGCCGATTCCGCCGCGACCCGCAAGGACCGCGGCGGCCTGTCAGGCGGCGAAGACCGGCGTGCCGCCGATCCAGGTGGCGGCGACGTTCACGCCCACGTCGATGGCCGTGAAGTCCGCGTCGTGGCCATGGGTCAGGCGGCCCTTGCGGCCCGTCATGCCGATGGCCTCGGCCGGATAGAGCGAGGCCATGCGCAGCGCTTCCTCAAGGTCGATGCCGACGACGTCGCGCATGTAGCGGATGCAGGAGGCCATATCGATGTCGGCGCCGGCGAGCGTGCCGTCGGCCAGCGTCAGGCGACCGTCCTTGCGGAAGATTTCGCGGCCGTTGAGGAAGAAGCTCGTCATGTCCGTGCCGATGGTCGACATGGCGTCCGTGACGAGGAAGATGCGGCCGGGGCCGCGCTTGGCCCGGAGCGCCGCGCGGATGGAGGCCGGGTGGACGTGGAAGCCGTCGGCAATCAGGCCCGCATGGAGATGGCCGAGATCGAGCGCCGCGCCCACCATGCCCGGCTCGCGGTTGCCGAGCTGGCTCATGGCGTTGAAGAGATGCGTCATCATGCGCGCACCGGCATCGACGGCGGAGGACGCGGTGTCGTAGCCGCAATCGGAATGGCCGAGGCTGACCGTGACGCCGGCCGCATGGAGCGCGGCGATCTGCGCGTTCGTGGCGTTTTCCGGCGCGAGCGTCATCAGCAGGGCTTCAAGCCCCTTGCGGGCCGCAACGGTGCGCTCGACGTCGGCCTCCTCCATCGGACGGATGAGGGCCGGGTCATGCGCGCCCTTGCGGGCGATGGACAGGTGCGGGCCTTCGAGATGGAGGCCGAGGAAGCCGGGCACCGCCGCCTCGCGGGCCGCAAGGCCGGCGGCTACGGCCTTCGCCGTCACCGCGCGGTTGTCGGTGATCAGCGTCGGCAGGAGCGCCGTCGTGCCGAAGCGGGCATGGGCGGCGCAGATGGTGCGGATGCCCTCGACGTCCGGCTGCTCGTTGAGCAGCACGCCGCCGCCGCCATTGACCTGGAGGTCGATGAAGCCGGGGACGAGCGACAGCCCGTCCATCGGCACGGTGCGGGCTTCCGCCGGCACGTCGCGAAGCGCCGCGATGGCGGCGACCTTGCCGCCCTCGATCAGCAGCGCACTGTCCTCATGCCACAGATCGCCGTCGAAGATCCGGGCGCCGGTAATGGCGGTGAGCGCTGTCATCGGGTTTCCGTCACTTTCTTGAGGTTGACCGGCTTGTCGGGATCGAGACCCTTGCCGCGTGACCAGGCTTCCACGAAGCCGTAGAAGGGAACGATGAGCGCCAGCGCGTCGGTGATCGGATGGCCGGTGGCGACGAAGGGCAGCTTGCGGGCGCTTTTCGCGCCGGCGGCGGTGATGCCGACATAGGCGCCGCGCTCGGCCAGGCTGTCGGCCATGCCGGTGACGGAGGCTTCGGCCGCGTCCCGGGCGGCAAGCGCGATGACCGGGAACGCCGGACCGACGAGGGCGACCGGACCGTGCAGCACTTCCGCGGAGGAATAGGCCTCGGCATGCATACCGGAGGTTTCCTTGAACTTCAGGGCGGCTTCGCTCGCGATGGCAAGGCCCGGGCCGCGGCCGAGCACGTAGAGCGACTGGGCGTCGCGCAGGTCTCCGGCAAGCTCGGACCAGTCGAGCGCCACGGCCTTGGCGAATTGTTCCGGCAGGTCCTTCACGGCGCGGTCGAGATCGGTATCGCCCGTCCATTCGGCGAGCACGGCAAGGCCGGCGACGATGGAGTTCACATAGGACTTGGTGGCCGCGACGCTGATTTCCGGGCCGGCCGAAAGATCGAGTGAATGGGTGCAGGCGTCGGCCAGCGGCGAGGGCAGGGTGTTGGTGAGCGCGATGGAGATCGCGCCGCCCTTCGTCGCGCCGTCCGCCATGGCGACGATGTCGGGGCTCTTGCCGGACTGGGAGATGGCGATGGCCGCGCCGCCGCCGAGCTTCAGGTTCGCGCCGTAGATCGAGGCGAGCGACGGGCCGAGCGAGGCGACGGGGCGGCCCGCTGTCAGCTCGATGGCGTATTTCAGGAAGAGGGCGGCATGGTCGGAGGAGCCGCGCGCGACGGTCACGAAGAACTGCGGGTCACGCTCGCGGAGCGCCTTGCCGGCGGCGGTGATCGCGCTTGCCGAATTGGCCAGCAGACGGGCTGCGGCTTCCGGGATTTCGTTGATCTCTCTGCGCATGTTAGTCTGCATGGAATTCCCCCTTGCAATTGGACGGGCGATTTTGGACGGTCACGTCTCGGAAAGCGTCAGTTCGGCGACGAAGTCGTAGGCGTCGCCGCGATAGATGGAGCGGGTGAACTCGACCACCCGGCCCGTGCGAAGATAGGAGATGCGCTCGATGGAAAGCCCGGCCGAGCCCGGCGGCACGCCGAGCATGGAGGCGTCCGGGTCCTTCATGTTGTAGGCGGAGATGCGCTGCACGGCGCGCACCGGGCGGCAGCCGCGCTTTTCCAGCGCCGCGTAGAGCGAGCCTTGCACCTGAAGCGGATCGGGCAGGAACTCGGCGGAGATGCAGGCGCGCTCGATTGCGAGCGGCATGTCGTCGGCGACGCGCAGGCGCCCGAGCCGGGCGACCAGCGCATCCGCCGGCAGGCCGAGCATCATCATCTCGTCGGGCGAGGGGTGGAACAGGCCGCGGTCGATCCATTCGGCGCGGGTGGTCAGGCCCCGGCGCGCCATGTCCTCGGTGAAGGAGGTGAGGCGCGACAGTGATTGCTGCACCTTGGCGACGGGCTTTGCGACGAAGGTGCCCGAGCCGTGGCGGCGCACGAGAAGGCCGTCCTTGACGAGATCGTCGACCGCCTTGCGCACGGTGACGCGGCTGACATTGGCGTGGTCGGCAAGGTCGCGTTCTGCGGGCAGGGCGTCGCCGTAATTCAGCTTGCCCGAGGTGATCGCCTCTTCCAGCGTCTGGCGCAGTTTCAGGTAGAGCGGCCCGGGCACGCCCGACTGAAGGCTCTCCGGCGTCAGGATGGCGGCAAGCGGCGTGCTCATGCGGCGGCTCCCGTGCGTTGCCTGTAGCCCTTGGCGGCGAGCGCCACCGCACCCGTCAGCGCATCGGCCTCGGCTTCCACCAATATGGCGCGATGCCGCTCGGAAAGCCATTCCGGATAGATCTGCGCCAGCCCGCCGAGCAGGCAGAGGCGCTTTGCGCCGGCCAGTTCCATGATGGCGTCGAGGGATTCGTTGACCGTCGCCGCGCCGGCCTTGACGATGGCGGCGGCCTGGGCGTCGCCCCGGCGCGCGTAATCGAAGAGGACGGGTGCGAAGCGGCCGAAGTCGCCGGGCTTGGAAAGGCGGGCGAATTCGACGATGCCGCGCGGGTCGCCCTTGAATTCATCGAGGATCGCGTCCGTCACGCCCGAGCGGGGATGCACGCCGTCATGGGCGAGCAACGCTTCCTGCAGGAGCGCATGGCCGAGCCGCGCGCCGCCGCCGAGGTCACCGACCGTGAAGCCCCAGCCGCCGATATAGCGGACCACGTTGTCCTTGCGCCCCATATAGATGGAGCCGGTGCCGAGGATCGCCACCGCGCCGTCCTCGTCGCCGATCGCGCCCTGCAGGGCGATCAGGCCGTCGGAATCGATATCCGTATGATGGAAGGGCAGGCGGTCGTGCACATAGCGCGTCAGGTCGCCGACATTGGTGCCGGCAAGGCCGAGGAAGGCCGAGGCGCCGCTGATGCCGGCCTCGTCGAGGCCCGCCTCGCGATAGGCCGCCCTGGCGGCTTCCGTGATGGAGATGATCGCATTGTTGGGGTCGGTCAGGATGTTCGCCGCGCCGCTCTTGCCGCGCCCGAGAATGATGCCGTCCGGGCGCGCCACCGCCGCGCGGCAGCTCGTTCCCCCACCGTCGATACCGAGAATGTAATTCGTCATGGGCACCTCCTGAAGTAACGATACCAAAAAAATACCAATAACCAAGGGGTATGGTGATGTGGAAGGTGGTCTTTTATTCAATCAATTGATTTTGCTGAATAAAAATATTCAATGGCAAAAAAGTGGTCTCAAAAATTAATTTCCTATGGACAATTGGTATTTTTTTGGCATTAATTTCGGCCAGAGGAGAAACGATGATGGCCGCAGGCAGGACCGAGGGCAGGCATGATCAGGCGAGGGGGCTGGACGAACGTCAGCCCGTCGACGCGCTGAAAGTGCTTGCGGATGGGCAGAAGGCCGCCGCCGCCGTGGTGGACGCCGCGCTCGCCGATATTGCCGCCGCGTCCCGCCTTGCCGCCGACGCGCTGCTTTCCGGCGGTCGTCTTATCTATGCCGGTGCTGGCAGTTCCGGCCTGATGGCCATGGCCGATGCGCTCGAGCTTCCCGGCACATATGGCATTCCCCATGATCGTATCGTCATCCTGCTCGCTGGCGGTGCAGCGAGCCTGGTCGACCTGGCTGGCGGCTATGAGGACGACTGCGACCTCGCTGTCGGCGACGCCGTCGCGGCCGGCATTGGCCCGAAGGACTGTGTGATCTCCGTTTCGGCAAGCGGCAGCACGCCCTATGCGCTCGCCATCGCGGCCTATGCGAAGGAGAAGGGCGCGCGGGTCGTGGCAATGGCCAACAATCCCGGCGCGGCGCTCTTCGAGGGCGCGGACGTCTCCATTCTGCTCCAGACACCGCCGGAGGTCATCTCCGGCTCGACGCGCATGGGCGCGGGCACGGCGCAGAAGATCGCTTTCAACATGTTCTCGACGCTCACCGGCATCCATCTCGGCCATGTGCACGACGGTCACATGGTCAATCTCAAGGCCGACAACATCAAACTGAAGGCGCGCGCCTGCCGTATCGTCTCCGACATCTCGGGTGTCGGGATCGATGAGGCGGAACGCCTTCTTTCGCGCTCCGAAGGCTCGGTCAAGACGGCCGTGCTTCTGGCCGCGGGAGCGGAGGATGCCGGCGCCGCGAAGGCGGCACTGGACCGGTCGGGCCAAAGCCTCAGGCGCGCCCTCAAGGTTTTCGGATAACATGAAGTCTCAGAACGCGCTGCGGCGCATAAAAGGGGAGAATGCAATGACACGCAACGCAATCAAGGGCCTGCTCCTTGCCACGAGCATCCTCGGCACGGCCGGGATCGCTCAGGCAGAGGACGTCACGCTGACGGTCGAAAGCTGGCGCAACGACGACCTCGCCATCTGGCAGGAAAAGATCATCCCGGCCTTCGAAGCCAAGAACCCGGGCATCAAGGTCGTCTTCGCGCCGACCGCCCCGACCGAGTACAACGCCGCGCTGAACGCCAAGCTCGACGCCGGCTCGGCAGGCGACCTCATCACCTGCCGTCCGTTCGACGCCTCGCTCGAACTCTTCAAGAAGGGCCATCTCGTCGGCCTGAACGACGTGGCCGGCATGGAGAACTTCTCCGACGTCGCCAAGTCCGCCTGGACGACGGACGACGGCGCGACGACCTTCTGCGTGCCGATGGCTTCGGTCATCCACGGCTTCATCTACAACAAGGACGCCTTCGACCAGCTCGGCATCACGGTTCCGACCACGGAAGCCGAATTCTTCGCCGCGCTCGACAAGATCAAGGCCGAAGGCAGCTTCATCCCGATGGCGATGGGCACGAAGGACCTCTGGGAAGCCGCCACCATGGGCTACCAGAACATCGGCCCGACCTACTGGAAGGGTGAGGAAGGCCGCAAGGCGCTGATCCGCGGCGAGCAGAAGCTGACCGACGAGGGCTGGGTCGAGCCGTTCCGCGTCCTCGCCAAGTGGAAGGACTACCTCGGCGACGGTTTCGAAGCCCAGACCTACCCGGACAGCCAGAACCTCTTCACGCTCGGTCGCGCCGCCATCTACCCGGCCGGCTCGTGGGAAATCGGCCTGTTCAACACGCAGGCGCAGTTCAAGATGGGCGCGTTCCCGCCGCCGGTGAAGAATGCCGGCGACACCTGCTACATCTCGGACCACAACGACATCGGCATCGGCCTCAACGCCAAGAGCCCGAATGCGGACGCCGCCAAGAAGTTCCTGACCTTCGTGTCCTCGCCGGAATTCGCCGACATCTACGCCAACTCGCTGCCGGGCTTCTTCAGCCTGAACTCGACGGCCGTGAAGATGGCCGACCCGCTGGCGCAGGAATTCGTCTCCTGGCGTGAGAAGTGCAAGCCGACGATCCGCTCGACCTACCAGATCCTGTCGCGCGGCACGCCGAACCTCGAGAACGAGACCTGGACGGCATCGGCCAACGTCATCAACGGCACGGAAACCCCGGAACAGGCCGCCGAGAAGCTCCAGAAGGGCCTCGACAGCTGGTTCAAGCCGGTCAAGTAAGCCTGCCGTTCGGCTGCTGAATTCTGCTTGAGGAGCGGGCTGCGTCCCGCTCCGGTCCTCCCCCCGTAAAATTCGGGGGGAGGAGCTTCCGGCGGCGCGGCTCGAAATCGCAGGCGCTGGCCGTGACCCTTCGCGTCCCGGTGGACAGAGGGTGCCGAAAGGCAAATTCGGGGAGCGACCCCGTCACTAATGTGTATGCTGGATTTGTCATGTGCGGCCGCCGCCGCGCAAGGCGTTCGCGCATGCGGATTCAACGAACGATAACCGGAGGGGCAGCCACACCATGAGCGACATACCTTCTTCCCATGCTGCAGCGGAACCGATCAAGCGCCCGACGCGCTGGCATATCGGCATTTTCCTGCTGCCGGCCTTCATCGTCTATTCGGCGGTCATGATCCTGCCGCTCATCGAGACGCTGCGCCTCTCGCTGTTCAACACGGTGGACGGCCAGCCGACCTTCGTCGGCCTCGGCAACTTCAAGGTGCTGTTCGGCGACGAGCGCTGGGCCGCCGATTTCTGGAACGCGCTGAAGAACAACTTCGTCTTCTTCGTGATCCACATGCTGGTGCAGAACCCGATCGGGGTGGCGCTCGCCGCCATGCTGTCGCTGCCCAAGCTGCGCTTCGCCTCGTTCTACCGCACGGCGATCTTCCTGCCGACGCTGCTGTCCTTCGTGATCGTCGGCTTCATCTGGAAGCTGATCCTCTCGCCGATCTGGGGCGTTTCGCCCTATCTCATGGATCTCGTCGGTCTGAAGTCGCTGTTCTCGCCCTGGCTCGGCAAGCCCGGCTCGGCGCTCATCGCCGTGTCGCTGATTTCGGTCTGGCAATATGTCGGCATTCCGATGATGCTGATCTATGCCGCGCTGCTCAACATCCCGGAAGAGGTGGTTGAGGCGGCCGAATGCGACGGCGTGACCGGCTGGAGCCAGTTCTTTAAGATCAAGCTGCCGCTGATCCTGCCCGCCATCGGCATCATCTCGATCCTCACCTTCGTCGGCAACTTCAACGCCTTCGACCTCGTCTACACCGTGCAGGGCGCGCTCGCCGGGCCGGACAAGTCGACGGATATCCTCGGCACGCTGCTCTATCGCACCTTCTTCGGTTTCCAGCTCCAGCTCGGTGACCGCTCGATGGGCGCGACGATCGCGACGGTGATGTTCCTGATCATCCTCGCCGGCGTATCGCTCTATCTCTTCGCCATCCAGCGGCGCATGCGCCGCTACCAGTTCTGACCGGGAGAGCCTGACATGTCTCAAGCACGTAACTCGCTGAGCCGCACGGCGTTCGTCCATATCGCGCTGATCAGCTACGCGGTGATCTCGGTTTTCCCGGTGTTCCTGACGCTGATCAACTCGATGAAGGATCGCAACGCGATCTTCCGCAACCCGATGCAGCTTCCGACCCCCGCGACCTTCGACCTCGTCGGCTATACGACGGTGCTGGGGCAGGGCGACTTCACGACCTATTTCCAGAACAGCTTCATCGTCACGGTGGCCTCCATCGCGCTGGTTCTGCTGTTCGGGGCCATGGCCGCCTTCGCCCTCTCCGAATACCGCTTCCGCGGCAACACGCTGATGGGCCTCTACCTCGCCATCGGCATCATGATCCCGATCCGTCTCGGCACGGTCGCGATCCTGCAGGGCATGGTGGCGACGGGTCTCGTCAACACGCTGACGGCGCTTATCCTGGTCTATACCGCGCAGGGCATCCCGCTCGCCGTCTTCATCCTGTCGGAATTCATGCGGACCGTCTCCGATGACCTGAAGAATGCCGGCCGCATCGACGGGCTTTCGGAATACTCGATCTTCTTCCGCCTCGTGCTGCCGCTGGTGCGCCCGGCCATGGCGACGGTCGCGGTCTTCACCATGATCCCGATCTGGAACGACCTGTGGTTCCCGCTGATCCTGGCCCCGAGCGAGGCGACCAAGACGGTGACGCTCGGCTCGCAGATATTCATCGGCCAGTTCGTGACCAACTGGAACGCCGTGCTCGCCGCCCTGTCGCTCGCAATCCTGCCGGTCCTGATCCTCTACTTCATCTTCTCGCGGCAGTTGATCCGCGGCATCACCTCGGGAGCTGTAAAGTGAGTTCTGCAATGACCCCCATCCGTGTTCTTTCCGCCGGTCTCGGCAACATGGGCAGGAGCCATGCGCTCGCCTATCACGAGAATCCCGGTTTCGAGATCATCGGCCTCGTCAACCGCTCGAAGGTTCCGGTTCCGGCCGGGCTGGAAGGCTACGAGATCCATCCGTCCTTCCATGAAGCGCTGAAGGAACTGAAGCCCGAGCTCTGCTCGGTCAACACCTACTCCGACAGCCATGCCGAATATGCCATCGCGGCCATGGAGGCCGGGGCGCATGTGTTCCTCGAAAAGCCGCTGGCAACGACGGTGGCGGATGCCGAGCGCGTCGTGGCCTGTGCCCGGGCGAACAGCCGCAAGCTGGTCGTCGGCTATATCCTGCGCCACCATCCCTCGTGGATCCGCCTGATCGCGGAAGCGCGCAAGCTGGGCGGCCCCTACGTCTTCCGCATGAACCTGAACCAGCAGTCGAGCGGGCCGACCTGGGCGACCCACAAGGCGCTGATGCAGACGACGCCGCCGATCGTCGACTGCGGCGTGCACTATCTCGACGTGATGTGCCAGATCACCGACGCCAAGCCGGTCGAGGTGCGCGGCATGGGCCTGCGCCTCTCCAACGAGATCAAGCCGGACATGTACAACTACGGCCACCTCCAGGTGCTCTTCGACGACGGTTCGCTCGGCTGGTACGAGGCGGGCTGGGGTCCGATGATCTCCGAAACGGCCTTCTTCGTGAAGGACGTCATGTCGCCGAACGGCTCGGTCTCCATCGTCATGGACCCGAACGCGAAGTCGGACGACATCGACACGCATACCAAGACGGCGGTCATCCGCGTTCACAACGCGGCGACCGGCCCGGACGGCAAGTTCCTGTCGCCGGACGAGGACCTGAAGATGGCGGGCGAACCCGGCCACCAGGAACTGTGCGACCGGGAACAGGCCTTCGTGCTGAAGGCCATCCGCGAGGACATCGATCTCTCGCGGCACATGGACGATGCGGTGCAGTCGCTGAGGATATGCCTGGCGGCCGATGAAAGTGTCAGAACCGGCCAGACGGTCAAGCTCTAGGGGGATAAAAGATGGGCTCTCTTCAACTGAAATCCGTACGCAAGTCGTTCGGCAATGTCGACGTCATCAAGGGCATCGACCTCGACGTGAAGGACGGCGAATTCGTCATCTTCGTCGGCCCCTCGGGCTGCGGCAAGTCCACGCTGCTGCGCATCATCGCCGGCCTTGAGGACGCGACGTCCGGCTCGATCACCATCGACGGCGCGGAAGTCGTCACCGTGCCGCCGGCCAAGCGCGGCATCGCCATGGTGTTCCAGTCCTACGCGCTCTATCCGCACCTGTCTGTCAAGGACAATATGGGCCTCGGCCTCAAGCAGGCCGGCGCGCCGAAGGAGGAGATCGAAAAGCGCGTCTCCAAGGCCTCGGCCATGCTGTCGCTGGAAAAATACCTCGCCCGCCGGCCGGCCGAGCTTTCCGGCGGCCAGCGCCAGCGCGTCGCCATCGGTCGTGCCATCGTGCGCGAGCCGAAGCTCTTCCTCTTCGACGAGCCGCTGTCGAACCTCGATGCGGCGCTGCGCGTCAACACGCGCCTGGAGATCGCAAGGCTGCACCGCGAGCTGAAGGCGACCATGATCTACGTCACGCACGACCAGGTCGAGGCGATGACGCTGGCGGACAAGATCGTGGTGCTGGACGCGGGCGTGATCCAGCAGGTCGGCTCGCCGATGGAACTCTACAACCGGCCGGCCAACCTCTTCGTCGCCGGATTCATCGGCTCGCCGGGCATGAACTTCATCGACGCCGAACGCCTCGGGGTTTCCGACGCCAAGACCGTCGGCGTGCGCCCGGAGCACCTGACGCTGTCGCGCGAAGGCGGCGAGTGGCAGGGCAAGGTGGTGCATGTCGAGCATCTCGGCGCCGACACCATCGTCTATGTCGAATCGGACAAGGTCGGCTCCTTCACCGTCCGCCTGTTCGGCGAGCATCACTACGAAGTCGGTGATACGGTCTACGCCACGCCGGCCGCCGGCCAGACGCATCGTTTCGATGCGGAGGGACGCGCGATACGTTGAGGCCCCTCATCACAAGTCCGTGAAAGGGGAGGATTGCGGCTTCTTCCGCCGTGATCTACGATTGTCAAACGTCAGAAACTAACATACAGCCCTGTTTGTATGTTGCGATGCGGTGGCCCTGCGGCCACCGCATCTATTCGTTTTCAGCACCCTGCCGCCCCGTTGCCGGCGCCGCTTATGGAAGAACCCATGCGTTTCACGAGACCGATTTCGATTGCGACCCTTGGCGCCCTCTTGACCCTTTCGGGCTGCAAGGAAGAGCAGGCTCCGCAGGAGGGTTTCGCCTTTCCGCCGCCGCAGGTGGCCGTTCTCACGGTGAAGGCCGAGGACGTGCCGATCACCAACGAGCTGCCGGGGCGCATTGCCGCGACCCGTACCGCCGAAGTCCGCCCGCGGGCCTCGGGCATCGTCGTCGACCGGGTCTTCGAGCAAGGCTCGCTGGTCAAAGAAGGCGATGTGCTCTACCGCATCGATCCCGCGCCGTTCCAGGTGCAGGTCGACAGCGCCGAGGCGACGCTGCGCCGCGCTGAGGCCGTCCAGGCCCAGGCGAAGAACGACACCGTGCGCCAGGAGCAGCTCAAGAAGTCGAACGTCGCCTCCGCGCAGGCTTATGACGACGCCATCGCCAAGCTGGCGCAGGCCGACGCCGACGTCGCCATTGCCCAGGCCGGCCTTGCGACGGCCAAGCTCAACCTCGAATATACCGAGGTGAAGGCGCCGATCAGCGGCCGCATCGGCCGCGCGCTCATCACCGAGGGTGCGCTGGTTTCCACCAACGGCACGGAAAACCTCGCCACGATCCAGCAACTCGACCCGGTCTATGCCGACTTCACCCAGTCGGCGACGGACCTTATCCGCCTGCGCAAGGCGCTGAAGGACGGTGCGCTGATGGCCGACAACAATTCGGCCGACGTCAAGCTGTTCCTCGACGATGGTTCCGCTTACCCGCATCCGGGCAAGCTCCTGTTCTCGGAAGCCGCCGTCGACGAATCGACCGGCCAGGTGACGCTGCGCGGCGAATTCCCGAACCCGGAAGGCGACCTTCTGCCGGGCATGTATGTGCGCGTGCAGGTCGAGCAGGGCGTCGAGAAGGGCGCGGTCCTCGTTCCGCAGCAGGCCGTCCAGCGCGATGCGTCGGGCAGCGCGCTGGTCTATGTGGTCTCCGCCGACAACAAGGCGGGTCCCCGTCCGGTACATGTCGGCCGCGCCGCCGGCACCCGCTGGGTGATCACCGACGGCCTGAAGGACGGCGAGAAGATCATCGTCGAGGGCTTCCAGAAGGTCCAGCCGGGCGGCGAGGTCGTTCCCTCCGAATGGGACCCGAACGCCGTCGCCAATGCCGCCAAGCAGGGCGGCGAGGCCAAGGCCGATGAAGCCAAGACAGATGAACCCAAGGCAGGCGAGGCCAAGGCCGACGAAGCCGGCAAGGCCGAAGGCGGCGATGCCGCCACGACCGAGCAGGCGAAGTAAGGATCCGGACGATGCCCAGTTTCTTCATCGACAGGCCGATTTTCGCCTGGGTCGTCGCGATCTTCATCATGATCGCCGGCATCATCTCCATCCCTCTGCTGCCGATCGCGCAGTATCCGGACGTCGCCCCGCCGCAGATTTCGGTCTCGACGTCCTATGCGGGCGCGTCCTCGCAGGACACCTACCAGAGCGTCACCAAGCTCATCGAGGATGAGCTGAACGGCGTCGAGGGCATGCTCTATTTCGAATCGACCTCGAGCGCCTCGGGTTCGGCCGAAATCAACATCACCTTCGCGCCGGGCACCGATCCGAGCCAGGCTTCGGTCGACGTGCAGAACCGCATCAGCCGCGTCGAACCGCGCCTTCCCGACTCGGTTCGCCGCCAGGGCGTGCAGGTCGAGGAGGCCGGTTCCGGCTTCCTGCTGATCGTCTCGCTCACCTCCACCGACGGCTCCATGGACGCCATCGGCCTCGGCGACTATCTCAACCGCAACATCCTGTCGGAGATCCAGCGCGTGCCCGGCGTCGGCCGCGCGCAGCTCTTCGCCACCCAGCGCTCCATGCGCGTCTGGCTCGATCCGGCCAAGATGCTCGGCCTGAATCTCACCGCGGCCGACGTGACCGCCGCCGTGCAGGCGCAGAACGCGCAGATCGCGGCCGGCAGCATCGGCGCCCAGCCGAACCCGATCACCCAGCAGATCGCCGCGCCCGTCAACATCAAGGGCCAGCTCACGACGCCGGAAGAGTTCGGCGCCATCGTGCTGCGCGCCAATGCGGACGGCTCGGCCGTGCGCCTGCGCGACGTCGCGCGTGTCGAAGTGGGCGGCGAGACCTATTCGTTCTCGACCCGCCTCAATGGTCAGCCGTCCGCCGCCATCGGCGTGCAGCTTTCCCCGACCGGCAACGCCATGGAGACCTCCGCGGCGATCAAGGCGCGTATGGACGAGCTGTCGCGGTTCTTCCCGCCGGGCCTCGAATACTCGATCCCCTACGACACCTCGCCCTTCGTGAAGGTGTCCATCGAGAAGGTGCTGCACACGCTGCTCGAAGCCGTCGGCCTCGTGTTCCTCGTGATGTTCCTGTTCCTGCAGAACATCCGCTACACGATCATCCCGACGCTCGTCGTGCCCGTCGCGTTGCTCGGCACTTGCGCCGTCATGTATGCCATGGGCTTCTCGATCAACGTGCTCACCATGTTCGCCATGGTGCTCGCCATCGGCATTCTCGTGGACGACGCGATCATCGTCGTGGAGAACGTCGAGCGCATCATGTCGGAAGAGGGGCTGCCGCCGAAGGAAGCGACCCGCAAGGCGATGAAGCAGATCACCGGCGCCGTCATCGGCATCACGCTGGTGCTCGCCTCGGTGTTCATTCCGATGGCCTTCTTCCCCGGCGCGGTTGGCGTCATCTACCAGCAGTTCTCGCTGACCATGGTCGTCTCGATCCTGTTCTCGGCCTTCCTCGCCCTGTCGCTGACCCCGGCGCTTGCCGGCAGCTTCCTGAAGCAGGTTCCCAAGGGGCATCATCACGCCAAGCGCGGCTTCTTCGGCTGGTTCAACCGCGGCTTCGACAGGACGTCTCGGGCCTATAGCGGCAGCGTCGGCTGGCTCGTGCGCCGCACCGGCCGCGTGATGGTGATCTATCTCGCGATCCTGGCGGGCCTCGGCTACATGTTCGTGAAGCTGCCGACCTCCTTCCTGCCGGACGAGGACCAGGGCTTCGTGATTGTCATGATGCAGCTTCCCTCGGAAGCGACCGGCCACCGCACGGACGAGGTCCTCACGCAGACCGAGAAGATCTTCGGCCAGGAGCCGGCCGTCGACACCATCGTCGGCATCAACGGCTTCTCCTTCTTCGGCGCAGGTCAGAACGCGGGCCTTGCCTTCGTGACGCTGAAGGACTGGAGCGAGCGCGGGCCGGAACACGCCGCGCAGGCGATTGCCGGCCGGGCCACTATGGCGATGAGCCAGATCAAGGACGCGATCAGCTTCGCGCTGTCGCCGCCGCCGATCCAGGGCCTCGGCACGACGGGCGGCTTCTCCTTCCGGCTGCAGGACCGCGCCGGCCTCGGCGCCGAGGCGCTTGCCGCCGCGCGCGACCAGCTTCTCGGCCTTGCCGCGCAGAGCAACGTCGTCACGGGCGTGCGCTTCGACGGCATGCCGGATGCGGCGCAGGTCAACATCGTGATCGACCGCGAGGAGGCCAACACCTTCGGCGTGACCTTCGCCGACATCAACTCGACGATCTCGACCAATCTCGGTTCGACCTATGTCAACGACTTCCCGAACTCCGGGCGCATGCAGCGCGTGACGGTTCAGGCGGATCAGGGCGAGCGCATGCAGGTCGCCGACCTCCTCAACCTCAACGTCCGCAACGCCAAGGGCGGCATGGTGCCGATCTCGGCCTTCGCGACTGCCGAATGGGTGAAGGCGCCGACGCAGACCGTGGGCTACAACGGCTATCCGTCCATCCGCATCAGCGGCGACACCAAGCCGGGCTTCTCCACCGGTGACGCGATCACCGAGATGGAGCGGCTCGCGGCCCAGCTTCCGCCGGGCTTCGGCTATGAGTGGACGGGCCAGTCGTTGCAGGAAATCCAGTCCGGCTCGCAGGCCCCGATCCTGATCGGCCTGTCGATCCTCCTGGTGTTCCTGTGCCTTGCGGCGCTCTACGAGAGCTGGTCCATTCCCTTCGCGGTCATCCTCGTGGTGCCGCTCGGGGTGATCGGCGCGGTCGTCGCGGTGACGCTGCGCGACATGTCGAACGACGTGTACTTCAAGGTAGGTCTCATCGCGATCATCGGCCTTTCTGCGAAGAACGCGATCCTGATCATCGAGTTCGCCAAGGAGCTGATGTCGCAGGGCCGGTCGCTGATCGACGCGACCGTCGAGGCCTGCCACCTGCGCTTCCGCCCGATCCTGATGACATCGCTCGCCTTCACGCTCGGCGTCCTGCCGCTCGCCATCGCCACGGGCGCAAGCTCGGGCAGCCAGCGCGCCATCGGCACCGGCGTGATGGGCGGCATGATCACCGCCACCGTGCTCGCCATCTTCTTCGTGCCGGTCTTCTTCGTCTTCGTGATGAAGCTCGTCGGCTACGGGAAGAAGAAGGAGGAGCCGGTTCCGGCTGCAAGCCCGGCAGAGTAAGCCGCCATGCGCCGGACCAAGGCGGAGGCCAAGGAAACCCGCCAGCAGATCCTGCTGGCGGCGGAAAAGGTCTTCTACGAAAAAGGCGTCGCCCATGCCTCGATGGAGGATGTGGCGCGCGCCGCGGGGGTGACCCGCGGCGCCATCTACTGGCACTTCGCCAACCGGGCGGACCTGGTGCTGGAACTCTCCGACTCGCTGCCCCTGCCGCAGGAAGACCTGATCGCCCGCGAGCTGGAGGCGGAGAATGTCGATGTGTTCGGCCTTCTCGAACGGGTCGGCAGGCAATGGATCGAGCTTCTGGCGGCGGACGAGCACCGCCAGCGCATCCTGACGATCCTTCTGCGCTGCGATGCGACGGGCGAATTCGCCCGCATCTCCGAGCGCCAGAACGATATCGACGACGAGCATATGCAGACGCTGGAGGCGGCCTTCGCCAGGGCGCAGCGGCAGGGCCGGCTTTGCGCGGCCTGGACCCCGCACGCGGCCGCGTCCATGCTGCGCTGGGTCATCAAGGGGCTGTGCTCGGAATGGCTGCGCTTCGGCCGCCGCTTCGATATAGTGGCCGAGGGCGGGGAGGCGCTGCGCCGGCTCTTCACCAGTTTCGACGCGTCCGCCGTCAGATAGGAGAACCCGGCTGTGGGCAGCCGGGTTCCTTGCCTGAAATCCATGCCGGCGGAGTCGCTTAGCGGCAGACCTTCACGCGCTTGATGACCAGTTCGCCCCACTTGTTGTAGCGCTTGATCTTCTTCCAGTGGCAGTGGCGATGGTGGCCGTAATAATCGCTGACATAGCCGTGATGATGGCCACCCCAGCCGTGGCCGCCGCCGATGTCGATATAGAGGCCGCCGGCCTGTGACGGGGCGGCGAAGGATACCGCTGCGACGGTCGCGACGATGGCGGACATGATGAACTTTCGCATTTTCAGTCTCCTCTCTTCCGGTGAAAGGATGAGTGGTCTCATCCCGTAGGCTCACTTTGGCAGGAGGGAGAGGGGGATGCTGTTCCCGCAGGAACAAGCCTATCTGCCCTGTTCGGGCAAAAAGCGCTCCATGGCGCCCGGCCGCAGTTTCTCGCCGATCATGCAATCGTAGGCGGGGCCGGCGGTGCGGATCACGCGGGTGGGCGGTTCGGCGCCGCTGACTTCAAGAATGAGCTTTCGGCGGATGGCGACGGCGAAGTCTTCCGGATCGTGCACTGGCAGGACGAAGGCGCCCGGGCCGCCGATGACGCAGTTCGAATAGTAGTCGTCCAGCGAGCCGAAGGCGGCGGAGGGACGGATCATGATGGCAAGGCCGTTGATGACGATGCCGAGCGCCGTCGCCATGTCGCGGGCGGGCGTGACGGGCGCGCCGAAATTGTTCGGTCCGTCGCCGGAAATGTCGATGATGCGGCGAAGGCCGCTATAGCCGTTCTCGTCGAAGAGACTTGCTCCATGGGCGATGGCGCCGGATATCGAGGTGCCGCGACGCATGGCGATGGGGCGGGCTTCCACAAGCGCTGCGAAGGCCGCGGCCTCCCCGGGGCCGGAGATAATCTGCCAGGGGATGTGCGCGCTGTCGCTGATCGTGCCGGCCCATTCGAAATAGGTGATGGCGATGCGGCCGTTTAGCCCTCCGCGCACGGCATTGAGGAAATCGGGGTGACGCAGCGCGTTGACGTAGCCGGCGCGCTGCACCTCGGCTTCCTCGATATCCATGGAGCGGGAGACATCAACCGCCAGCACCAGTTCCACGTCCACCTCTTCGCCGGAAACGGCGGCGGCGGCCGTCAGGCCAATCAGCAAGGCAAGCGTCGTCAGCATGATCGCCACCCATCCCGTGCATACGCTGCCGGCAATGTATCATGGGTGGCGTACGGAAAGGGCGCGCATTCTTCAAAAATCGGTGATAGGGGCGAATAGCGAGGGGTGTGGAGCCGTCTGGTCTCTGCACCTGTGATTGCGGGTGCCCGCAGGCGCTCGGGCAGGGGGACGGGTCCATATGAGCTTCAGAAGCATACTCGCCGCAGCGCGCAAGAGGCTGTCAGGCCGAGGGAACAGTGCGCCGCAGGAGCCGCTGTCGCTGGAAGAGCAGCTTGTCCATGACTACGATCTGTGTCTCTTCGAACTGCATGACGAGTTGCCGGAGCTGAACGGCCAGCGCGACGCCATGCGCGCGGCCTGGCGTGACGGCGATTTCGAGACCTTTCATCGCGCCTTCGAGGCGGCCCGGGCGAGCGGCGTCATCGCGTCCAACGGCAAGCCGCTTTACGCGCTGGTGAAGGACTGGTTCCTCGAGCCATTCATGGCCCTGCCGGATGACGAGGAGAGCGCGCGTCCTTCCGGGGACGAGCTGGCGCCTTTCCGGGAGTTCTTCCACCGCAGCCCCTCCGCCTTTTCCGCCGCCACCTATGCCGATGCGTTGCGCGCGATGGCCTTCGTGCGGCGCGGGACGGCCTGGGCGCGGGATGTGCAGGGAGACCAGTGGCAGGGCTACGAGGCCTTGCTCGGCGAGGCGGACACCGTGCTCGACAGCCATCCCGATCCGGCGGATTTCAGCTGGCGGATGAGCGACTATAGCCGCTCGGCCAACACGGGCGATTTCGATACCTTCAAGGCGCACTTCGAGCGAGCCTGGCTGATGGACCGCTACAATATCGACCTCTGCCGTTCCCATGCCCGCATGATCATGCCGCGCTGGCTCGGGCGGGACGAGCACGACCTGGAGAATTTCGCCCGCCGGGCGGCGGACTTGACCAGGGACCGCTTCGGTCTCGGCTTCTATGCGCTGATCCAGCAGGCGAATACCGAAGTCGGCGACCACGAACTGGCCGATACGCTGTGCGATCCCGATCTCGTCAAGCAGGGCTTCGAGGACCTGCTTGCCCGGTTTCCCGCGCCGAGCGTGATGAACCTCTATGCCGACACGCTCGAATGGATGGGGGATACCGAGGCGCTGGCCGATCTTCTTGAAAGCCGCTTCCGGGTGATGGTGCCGCAGATCTGGTATGGCGAGACGCGCAGCGACAAGATCTCCTATCTCTTCGCCACGCTGCTGGAGGCGGCGGAGGTCCTGGAGGCGCGGCGCGCGGCGTGATAGGCGCGCGGGGTGGGCTGGCGTTCGGCCCTGCCGCCTGCTAGCTCTTGCAGGAGCCGACCGCCGGAGCCGACCTTGCAGGACATCACCGACCTTTCCGCCCTTGCCCTTTCCGCCGCCATCGCCGAACGCCGGCTCGATTGCCGCAGCGTCATGGCCGCCTATCTTTCCCGCATCGAGGCGATCAATCCGCTGATCAACGCCATCGTCAGCCTGCGGCCGGCCGAGGCGCTGCTTGCCGAGGCGGAAGAGGCCGACAGGGCGCTTGCGGCGGGAAACTATCGCGGCTGGCTGCACGGCATGCCCTTCGCGGTGAAGGACCTTTCCGAGGCCAGGGGCATCCTCTGCACCTTCGGCTCGGCAAACTACGCGGATTTCGTGCCCGATTACGACGATATCCATGTCGAGCGTATCCGCGCCGCCGGCGCTATCGTGATCGGCAAGACCAATGCGCCGGAAATGGGCCTCGGCTCGCATACCTACAACCCTGTCTTCGGCGTGACGCGCAACCCCTATGACAGGACGAAGAGCGCGGGCGGTTCGTCCGGCGGCGCGGCGGCGGGGCTTGCCGCGCATATCCTGCCGGTCGCGGACGGCAGCGACATGATGGGTTCGCTGCGCAACCCGGCCGGCTTCAACAACGTCGTCGGCTTCCGCCCGTCCTTCGGCCGTGTACCCTCGCTCGGCAATGAACTGTTTCTCGGCCAGCTTGCGGTCAACGGGCCGATGGGGCGCACGGTCGCCGATGTCGCGGCGCTGCTGGCGACGCAGGCCGGGCACGATCCGCGCGACCCGCTGTCCCTTCTGGACGAAGACCTCGCCGTCACCGGAGCAAGGGACCTTTCCGGCGCCCGCATCGGCGGGCTCGGCGATTTCGGCGGCTATCTTCCCTTCGAACCCGGCGTGCTGGACCTCTGCCGGGCGTCGCTCGACGTCTTCCGCAGGCTCGGATGTTCGGTGGAGGAGGTGCCGCCGGGCTTCGACATGGCACGGCTCTGGCAGGTCTGGCTGACGCTCCACCACTTCCTCGTCTCGAACGGGCAGGCGGCGGACTATGCCGATCCGGCGCGGCGGGCGCGCATGAAGCCGGAGATGATCTGGGAGATCGAGAGCGGCCGTGATCTGCCGGCGACGGCCGTGCATGTCGCCTCGCTCGGACGAAGCGACTGGCACCGCTATATCGCGGGCCTCTTCGAGACCTATGATTTCCTCATCCTGCCCTCCGCGCAGGTCTTCCCCTTCGATGCCGGGATCGACTGGCCGAAGACCGTTGGCGGCCGGACGATGGATACCTATCACCGCTGGATGGAGGTGGTGATCGGGCCGACGCTGGCCGGGCTGCCGGTTGCCGCAATGCCGGCCGGTTTCGGAGCGAACGGGCTGCCCGCCGGCATCCAGATCGTCGGCCCCGCGCGGGCGGACCGGGACGTGCTCGCGGCGGCCGCGGCCTATGAAAAGGCGACCGACTGGCTCGCCCGGCATCCCCAGTTCTAGGGAGTCTGGGACTTTCGACACGCCATCGCCGCATTATCATGACAGGCACGCCTTGCCGGGTGTCGAGGACCGCCCGGCGGTTTCCTGCAAAAACATGAGGCGCCGTTTAGGAATTGCTTACCATATTTCGTCATTCTTTGCTCGTTCGGCAGAGAGCCGGGACGTCGCGTTCCGCCTGCCGCCTGCGTAACGGCTTTCGGAGCGTGATTTCCGCGGCCGCGTCGAGTAACGAGTATCGGGTAACGAGTATCATGGCGTCTGTATACGGTTCCGCGCGTTCCGCGTCGAAGTCCCGTCGGGGTCTCCTTTTCAGCGCATTGCTTGCCTGCGGCGTCATTGCCGGGTCCGCCTGGGCCGTCGTCTCGACGCTCGGCGCGATGCAGGATGCGGCCTCTTCCCTGTCGGAAGGCAAGAAGACCATTGCCGGTCCCCTCCATCTGAAAACCGCGGCGCTCCAGGAGGGCCGCACCGGGCGTATGGTGAAGGTCGCGAAGTTCTCGCGGCTTTCGCAGCCGTCCGAAAGCGAGATCCGCCAGAAGCAACTGACCGCCGAGGCGATCCAGGCCGCGCACCAGCGCCGGATTTCCGTCCAGCTCGCCTCCGCCGTCAAGCGCGAGAAGGCCAAGGCCCTGATGCTGGAGGCTGCGTTCGCCCGCGCCGAACGCTCGGTGGAGCAGGAGAAGGCGATCAGCGGCCAGCCGACGCTGGTAACGGCGCTGCTGCCAAGCGACACCTCCGCGCGCAAGGATATCCAGCCCTTCGGCCTCGTCATGAAGAAGCCGGAAACGGAAGCGGACGAGGACACGATCCTCGGAGAAATCCCGCTGCCGGAGGCAAGGCCGGCGCTTGAGACCGTCACCCTCGAGCGCAAGCCGGTGGAGGAAAAGCCCGTCGCGCGCGCCAAGGCCGACGACGCGAAGGATAAGGACAAGGAAGACGTCGCTCTCGTCAAGCCCGAGCGCTCGCTGTTCGGCGATCTGTTCAAGAGCAAGGGCGGCGGCAAGGGCTGGCCGGGCAAGGGCACGAAGGTGGCGATCTACGACGTCTCCAGTGCGACGGTCCACATGCCCGACGGCACGAAGCTGCGCGCCCATTCCGGCATCGGCAAGATGCGCGACAACCCGAATTACGAGCACGTCAAGATGACCGGTCCGACGCCGGCGGGCATCTATCGCCTGCGGATGCGCGAGCGGCGCTTCCACGGCGTCGAGGCGATCCGCATGCTCTCGGTCGACGGCCGCGATCCGAAGAACCGCACGGGCCTGCTGACGCACACGAACCTCCTGCGCGGCCAGAAAGGCTCGCACGGCTGCGTCGCCTTCCAGAACTACGAGCCGTTCCTGAACGCCTTCAAGCGCGGTCATGTCACCATGCTGGTCGTCGTGCCGGAACTGCCGTCGTCCCGCACGCAGCTCGCCGCGCTCTATCGCAAGGCCGGCGCGTGATTTCCCGGCGGGGCCGCCTGCGGCCTCGTCACACCCGCTCGACGAAGCCGTCCAGCACGCGCTTCTGGCCGGCGCGGTCGAAGTCGATCGTCAGCTTGTTGCCCTCGATCGCCGCCACGTTGCCATTGCCGAACTTCAGGTGGAAGACCCGGTCGCCGACCGAGAATTTCGACGGCTCGCTCATGGTCGACTTGGCGACCAGCTCGCCCTCGATGGTACGGGCGCGCGGGCCGCTTTCCCCATAGCCGATACGCTCGACGGCATGGCCAGAGCGTGAACCCCAGTTGTCGCGCGTCGCCTCGGTGCGGTTCGCCTGCGCGCGCCGCCAGCCGGGTGTCGAATAGGCGTTCTGGAACGGCTCCTGCTTGTCGAAGCGTGACTGGCCGTAGCCGCCGCGGCCGTAACCGCCATAGGACTGTTCCACCGCGGCCACTTCCACATGGCTTTCCGGCAGCTCGTCGAGGAAGCGGGAGGGGAGGGTTGATTGCCACAGGCCGTGGATACGGCGGTTCGAGACGAACCAGATGTGGCAGCGGCGTTTTGCCCGCGTGATGCCGACATAGGCGAGGCGGCGTTCCTCCTCCAGTCCGGACCGGCCGCCCTCATCGAGCGAGCGCTGATGCGGGAAGAGGCCTTCTTCCCAGCCGGGCAGGAAGACGGTCTCGAATTCGAGGCCCTTGGCCGAATGCAGCGTCATGATCGAGACGGCGTCGAGATTCTCGTTTTGCTCGGCATCCATGACCAGCGAGACATGCTCGAGGAAACCGCGCATGGATTCGAAGGCTTCCATGGAGCGGATCAGTTCCTTGAGGTTTTCGAGGCGTCCCGGTGCTTCGGCCGATTTGTCGGCCTGCCACATGGCGGTGTAGCCGCTCTCGTCGAGGATCTGTTCCGCCAACTCGGTATGCGGCATCGTCTCCAGGAGCGTCTGCCAGCGGCGGAAATCGGTGACGACGTCGAAGAGCGCCTTGCGCGCCTTCGGCTTCAGCTCGTCCGTCTCGACGATATCGGCCGCCGCGGCGAGCATCGGAATATCGCGGGCGCGGGCATAGTCGTGCAGGTTGCGGATCGTCGTGTCGCCGAGACCACGCTTCGGCGTGTTGACGATGCGCTCGAAGGCGAGGTCGTCGGCCGGCTGGCTGACGAGGCGGAAATAGGCGAGCGCATCGCGGATTTCGAGCCGCTCATAGAAGCGCGGGCCGCCGATGACGCGGTAATTGAGGCCGAGCGTGACGAAGCGGTCTTCGAATTCGCGCATCTGGAACGACGCGCGCACGAGGATCGCCATGTCGTTCAGTTTGTGCTGCTTGCGCTGAAGCTGCTCGATCTCCTCGCCGACGGCGCGGGCCTCTTCCTCGGAATCCCAGGCGGCATGCACGACGACCTTGTCGTCGTCGGGGTCGTGCCGGTCGGTGAAGAGCGTCTTTCCCAGCCGGTCCTCGTTATGGGCGATCAGATGGCCAGCGGCGCCGAGGATATGGGCCGTCGAGCGGTAGTTTCGCTCCAGCTTGATGACCTTTGCGCCCGGAAAATCCTTCTCGAAGCGCAGGATGTTGTCCACTTCCGCGCCGCGCCAGCCATAGATCGACTGGTCGTCATCGCCGACGCAGCAGACGTTCTGCGGCGTGCCCTTCGGGCGCTGGGCGAGCAGGCGCAGCCACATATATTGGGCGGTGTTGGTGTCCTGGTACTCGTCGACGAGGATGTAGCGGAATTTCTGGTGATATTCGGCCAGCACGTCCGCATGGGCGCGGAAGATGCGGATCGGGTGCAGCAGGAGGTCGCCGAAATCGCAGGCGTTCAGCGTCTTCAGGCGGTTCTGGTAGGCGAGGTAGAGTTCGCGGCCCTTGCCATTGGCGAAGGCGCGGGCGTCGCCTTCCGGGATCTGCGCCGGGTCGAGGCCCTTGTTCTTCCAGGTGTCGATCATTCCGGCGAACTGCTTGGCCGGCCACCGCTTGTCGTCGATGCTCTCGGCCTGCAGGATTTGCTTGATCAGCCGCACCACGTCGTCGGTGTCGAGGATCGAGAAATCCGACCTGAGGCCGACGAGTTCGGCATGCCGGCGCAGGAGTTTTACGCCGATGGAGTGGAAGGTGCCGAGCCAGGGCATGCCCTCGACCGCGCCGCCGACGAGAAGGCCGATGCGCTCCTTCATCTCGCGCGCCGCCTTGTTGGTGAAGGTCACCGCGAGAAGCTGGCTGGGGAAGGCGCGGCCGGTGGCGAGGATATGGGCGATGCGGGTGGTGAGCACGCGCGTCTTGCCGGTGCCGGCGCCGGCGAGCACCAGCACGGGACCGTCCAGCGTCTCGACCGCCTCGCGCTGCTCGGGATTGAGGCCGGCAAGATAATCAGGCGCGCGGTGCGCGTCGCGGGCCGCCATGGCGCGTGCGGCGATACCGCCGCCGCTGGCCGGCCTGGCTGGCGCCGCGGGCTTTGCGCCGAGCTGCGGGTCCTCGTCGAAGAAGGGAATGTCGTCGTAACCGCTGGTCATGCGGCTCAATGTAGTGATTCGGTCCCGAAAGGCCAGTTTTCCGTTCTGCTTTTATTCCATGGGGAGGAACGAGGGGGGAAAGATTGTGGAAACCGCCGCCCGTCAGGCCTTTGCGCGGTCTGCGTCGAAGATGGCGTCCACGGGAACCTGAAGGCCGGTGGCGAGCTGGTTGGTCTTGCCGGCGAGCGAGACGATGGCGAGCAGCTCGGCATATTGCGTATCCGTCATGCCCTTGGCCTTCGCCGCGGCGGTGTGGGAATGGACGCAATAGCTGCAGCCGTTCGTCACCGAGACGGCGATGTAGAGCATTTCCTTGATGAGCGGATCGAGCGTCGAGGGCGTGGCCATCACGGCCTTCACCTCCGCCCAGGTGCGTTCCAGCAAGGCCGGATCGAAGGCGAGGTAAAGCCACATATTGTTGATGAAATCCGACTTGCGGGTGGCGCGGATATCGTCGAACACCGCCTTGACGCGCGGGTTGGCTTCGAGGTCTTCGGCGGGCTTGACGGTGCTCATGGCTTTCTCCTTGGGGAAGGGCCGGCGGCGGACCGCCGGCCTTTGTGTCTCAGACCAGTGCGAGGACGCGGGACGGGCCGCCCGTGCCGCCGCGCACCTTGGGGGCGCCGACGACGAGGGTCGCGCCCTTTGCCGGAAGCTGGTCCAGATTGGCCGCGCCTTCAAGCCCCCAGTGGCCGGAAGCGAGCCAGGCGTAGTGCGTGGCGAAGTCCGGCGAGATACCGTAGTCGAGCGACAGCGTATCCACCGCGATGCCGACGGCGCTGGAATTTTCCGCGAGATACTGCACGGCTTCGACGTGGAAGCCGGGGAAGTGCATCTTGCCGTCCGCGTCGGCATTGCGGAACTTGTCGGTGCCGAGATGCTTGCCCCAGCCGGAAAGGAGCGCCACGCAGGCCTTTTCCGGCAGCTCGCCATTGGCGGCGATCCAGGCCTTGATGTCGTCGGGCGTGAGCTGCGCATCCGGGTTCGCATCGGCCTTCGCGCGGATATCGATGACCGCGAGCGGCACCACAAGATCGGAGACCGGGATCTCGGCGACCGACTTGCCGTCCTCGGAGAAGTGAAGCGGCGCGTCGAGATGGGTGCCGGTGTGCTCGTTCACGCGCAGCTCGAACAGGTTGAACTTGTGTTCCTTGTAATTGAACTTCTGCTCGCGCCAGAACTGCTGCTGGCCGAAGAAGGTCGGGAACTCCTCGTGAAGCTCGTGGGTGAGGTCCGTCACCGTCGCGGGCGCGGCGGCAAGGGCGGGGCTGAGCGTGCCCGAGCTTGCGGCGGCGACGGTTGCCGCCCCCGCGGCGGCGGCGCGGAAGAAGCTCCTTCTCGAAAGCATGCGGTTCTTGACGGTCTCGATGACGCAGGCGTCGCACATGATTTTCCCCTCTCGTTCAATGCGTTGATGAAAGAATACTGAAATAAGGCGCGGCCTTCCGGCCGGCGGAAAAGCTATCACAAGCGCAAGGCGGGTCCAGACCCGCCTATGCTCGCAGGAGGGGCGGGGCGGGAAGATTTCTCCAAGTTTTCCTGCATTTCGGTAATGCCGCCGGCCGCCAACCTTACAATTCCGTAATGATCGTATTCTTTCATTGCCGGTTCATTTCCAAAGCAGGATACTTGCCTTATGTCGCGGTGCAGCAAGCGACGGTTCGCTTCCATCGGAGAAAGATTGCATGCGGGTTTGGAAACAGCTCCTCATAAGCCTTGGCGTCCTCGCGGCCGGGGTCTTGCTCTGGGGCCGCTTCGTGCCCGGGGCAAACGGTATGCTGGAGGCCGCGGGCCTGCCCGGCCCGCTCGTTTCCGCGATTGCGCCGGCCGGTGAAGGCAAGGCCGAGGGCGACAAAGGAAGCGGCGGGCATCGCGGCGGTTTCGGCGGCGGGCCGGCGTTGGTCGCGACCAGGCCGGTCACCATTGCCACCGTTAACGACCGGCTGAACGCGATCGGCGACGGCGAGGCGATCCGCACGGTGACGGTGACGCCCTATGCCACCGGCAACCTGACAGAAGTCCTCGTCGAATCCGGTGATCGGGTGAAACAGGGGCAGGTGATCGCCCGGCTCGACAACGACGAGCAGAAGATCGCCGCCGATCAGGCGCGCGTCGCCCTTGAAAGCGCGCAGCAGAAGCTGAAGCGCGTCGAGAACCTGCGCGCCTCGGTGAGCGTTGCCGAACTGCAGGATGCCCAGACCGCGCTGAAGGCCGCCGAACTGGCGCTGCGCAATGCCGAGCTGACACTGAGCCGCCGCGACATCACCGCGCCCTATGGCGGCGTGGTCGGCATCATCTCGGTCAATCCCGGCGACTATGTCACGACCGCCTCGGCGATCGCCCGCATCGATGACCGTTCGGAAATCCTCGTCGACTACTGGGTGCCGGAGCGTTTTGCGACCAGCGTTCGCGTCGGCGGAGAAGTGACGGCGACGGCGGTGGCGCGGCCGGGCGAGACCTTCACGGGCACGGTGCAGGCGGTCGACAACCGCATCGACCAGGAAAGCCGGACCCTGCGCGTGCGCGCCCGCATCGAAAACCCCGATGACCTGCTGCGCGCCGGCATGTCGTTCCAGGTGACGATGCGCTTTGCGGGCGATCTTTATCCAAGCGTCGATCCGCTCGCCGTCCAGTGGAGCGCCGACGGTTCCTATATCTGGCGCGTGAAGGGCGAGAAGGTCGAGCGTGTGCCGATCCACATTGTCCAGCGCAATCCCGACAAGGTGCTGGTGCGGGCGGACCTGGCCGAGGGTGACCAGGTCGTCACGGAAGGCCTGCAGACGCTTCGCCCGGGCGGCTCGGTCCGCACGGCCGAACAGCAGGCGCCCGCCACGACGGAGGGTACGTGATGTCGGGGGAGGCAAGCGGGCTGAACGATAGCGGCAAGGCCGGCTTCACCGCGCTCTTCATTCGCCGGCCGATCTTCGCCCTCGTCTTGAACACGCTGATCGTCGTCGCCGGCCTTGCAGCCTTCAACGGCGTGGAAATCCGCGAGCTGCCTTCCGTCGACCAGCCGGTCATCAGCGTATCGACGGATTTCGACGGCGCGTCGCCGGAGACGGTCGACCGTGAGCTGACCGACGTCGTGGAAGGCGCCGTGTCGCGCGTCCAGGGCATCAAGGACATTTCCTCGGTCTCGTCCTTCGGCCGCAGCCGCGTCACGCTGCAATTCTCCGATACAACGGACGTCAATCAGGCGGCCAACGACGTGCGCGACGCGCTCGGCCGCGTGGCGAACCGGCTGCCCGACGGGGCGGACGAGCCGCGCGTGGTGAAGGCGGACGCCGACAGCCAGCCGATCATGCGGCTGGCGCTGACCTCCGACACGCAATCCCTCGAAGACCTGACGCTGCTGGCCGAAAACGAGATCACCGACCGCCTCGCCTCCGTCGAGGGCGTCGCCGATGTCGTCGTCTACGGCGACCAGGAGAAGATTTTCCGCGTGGACGTCGATCAGGCCAAGCTCGCCGCGCGCGGGCTGACGGTCGCGGATCTGCGCAATGCGCTGGCGACCGCCGCCTTCGACGTGCCGGCCGGCTCGTTGAAGAGCCAGAGCCAGGACATTACCGTGCGCGCGACCGCGGACCTTGCCACGCCCGCCGATTTCGAGAACCTCATTCTCAAGAACCGCGTGCGCCTCGGCGACATCGCCATGGTGACGCTGGGGCCGGACGAAGGCTCGACGGCGCTACGCTCGAACGGCCGGCAGGGCATCGGCCTCGGTATCATCCGGCAGGCGCAGTCCAACACGCTCGACATTGCCGAGGGCGTGAAGGAGATGGTCTCGCGCCTCGGCGCCATACTGCCGGAAGGCACCCAGCTCAAGATCACCAGCAACGACGCCGTCTTCATCGACGGGGCCATCCATGAGGTCGAGATCGCGCTCGTCGTCGCCGTCCTGATCGTGACGCTGGTCATCTATCTCTTCCTGCTCGACTGGCGCGCCACGCTCATCCCGACGATCAGCATGCCCATCGCGCTTGTCGGCACCATCGCGGCCATCTACATGGCCGGCTTCTCCGTCAATATCCTCACGCTGCTCGCCATCGTGCTGGCGACGGGTCTCGTGGTGGACGACGCCATCGTAGTGCTGGAGAACATCGTGCGCCGGCGCGCCGAAGGATTGCAGCCGCGTGCCGCGGCCATTCACGGCACGCTCGAAGTATTCTTCGCCGTCATCGCGACCACGGCGACACTCGCCGCCGTGTTCGTGCCGCTCTCCTTCCTGCCGGGGCAGGCGGGTCGGCTGTTCCGTGAATTCGGCTTCGTTCTGGCCTTCGCTGTGCTCCTCTCGTCCTTCGTGGCGCTGACGCTCTGCCCGATGCTGGCCTCGCGCCTCCTGACGAAAGAGGTGAAGCACGAGCATGACGGCGTGCTTTCGCGCATCGGCGGCGCGGCCTCGCGTTTCTACCGCAGGACGCTCAGCGCTTGCCTCGGCGCGCCGCTCATCGTCTTCATCGTGGCGCTGCTTTTCACGGCGGCGGGCGCGACATCCTTCTTCACCATCAAGTCGGAGCTCACGCCGAGCGAGGACCGCTCCATGGTGATGCTGCGCGTGAATGCGCCGCAGGGCGTGTCGCTCGACTATGCGCAGGACCAGATGAAGCTGATCGAGAACCAGCTTCGCCCGCTCTACGACAGCGGCGAGATCGTCAATATCTTCTCGATTTCCGGGCAGGGCGGCTCCACGAACAGCGGCTTCATGGTGCTGACGCTCGCGCCCTGGGGCGAGCGCGACCGCACGCAGCAGCAGATCGTGCAGGACATCAACAAGGCCGTCGGGACGGTGCCTTCGGTGCGCACCTTCGTCATCCAGCCGAACAGTCTCGGCATTCGCGGGGCGGGCAACGGCCTGCAGGTCGCGCTGGTCGGCAACGACTATACGAAGCTCGGCAACGCGGCGGCGGAGCTGGTGCGCAAGATCGAGGACAGCGGCCGCTTCCAGAACGTGCGCCTCAACTACGAGGCCAACCAGGCGCAGCTTTCCGTGACGGTCGACCGCGAGCGCGCCGCCGACCTCGGCATCGACATTACCGGCCTTTCGGCCGCCCTGCAGGCGATGCTGGAGGGCACGAGCGTCGTCGACGTCTATGTCGAGGGGCAGTCCTATCCGGTCAAGCTCTCCTCCACCACGACGCCGATCAACGACCCGATGGACCTGGAGAACATCTTCC
Source organism: Shinella zoogloeoides (assembly GCF_022682305.1). Classification (NCBI taxonomy): domain Bacteria; kingdom Pseudomonadati; phylum Pseudomonadota; class Alphaproteobacteria; order Hyphomicrobiales; family Rhizobiaceae; genus Shinella; species Shinella zoogloeoides. Next base: position 2,267,095 of record NZ_CP093528.1, on the reverse strand, counting down.
TGAAGACCGGCGACGGCAAGATCGTGCCGATGTCCTCCATCGCGACGCTGGAGGAGAAGGCCGTCGCGCCGCAGCTTTCGCGTGAGCAGCAGCTTCGCGCCGTCTCGCTGTCGGCCGGCCTGAAAGACGGCCTTGCGCTCGGCGATGCGCTTCAGATGGTGCAGGAGATGGCCGAGCCGCTGCTGCCCGAGGGATCGCGCCTGATGCCGATGGCCGAGGCGGCGACGCTTCAGGAGAATTCGAGCGGCCTCATCGTCACCTTCGGCTTTGCGCTCGCCATCATCTTCCTCGTGCTGGCCGCGCAGTTCGAAAGCTTCGTCAGCGCGATCATCATCATGGTCACGGTGCCGCTCGGCCTTGCCTGCGCGGTCTTCGCGATGATCCTGACGGGAACGACGCTGAACATCTACAGCCAGATCGGCCTCGTGTTGCTCGTCGGCATCATGGCGAAGAACGGCATCCTCATCGTCGAATTCGCCAACCAGCTTCGCGACCGCGGACAGGATATCCGCAGCGCCATCGAGAACGCCTCGAACATCCGCCTGCGCCCCGTCCTGATGACGATGATCGCCACCGTCGTCGGCGCGGTGCCGCTGGTGCTGGCGAGCGGGGCGGGCGCGGAGGCGCGCATCTCGCTCGGCTGGGTGCTCGTCGGCGGTCTCGGCCTTGCGACGGTCGTCACGCTCTACCTGACGCCGGTCGCCTATCTGGTCATCGCGCGCTTCACCAGCCCGCATGCGGACGAGGAAAAGCGCCTCGCCGCCGAGCTGGAGCATGCACGCACGCTCGGCCGGCGCGAGGAGGTCATCACCTTGCCGCAGGCGGCGGAATGATCGCCGGACGCGGGAAATTGCGGCTGGACAGGGCTGCGCCAATTTGCTGAGTAATCCTTGAAGAGTTGAGGATTACATCATGGCACTGGCGGATATCAGCAGCGGCGCGCGGAACGAGAAGGGCATTGCCGAGGCGCTGCCGCGCCTTGCGGAGCGTTTTGGTGCACGGTTCCAGACCGGCGAGGCTATCCGCGCCCAGCATGCCCATACGACCACCTATATCCCCGCCCAGCTTCCCGACGGCGTCGTCTTCGTCGAGAATGCCGGGGAGGTGCAGGCCGTCGTAAAGGTCTGCGCCGAGCTGAAGGTGCCGGTCGTGCCCTTCGGCACCGGCTCCTCGCTGGAGGGGCAGGTGAACGCGCCCCATGGCGGCATCTCCATCGATTTCAGCAACATGAAGCGGGTTCTGGAGGTGAATGCCGAGGACCTCGACTGCACCGTCGAGCCGGGTATCACCCGCGAGGAACTGAACACCTATCTGCGCGATACCGGCCTCTTCTTCCCCATCGATCCGGGCGCCAACGCCTCCATCGGCGGTATGGCCTCCACCCGCGCCTCTGGAACCAACGCAGTGCGCTACGGCACGATGAAGGACAATGTGCTCGCCGTGACCGCCGTGACCGCGACCGGCGAGGAAATCCGCACCGCGCGCCGGGCGCGTAAATCCTCGGCCGGCTACGATCTCACGCGCCTTCTTGTCGGCGCGGAAGGCACGCTCGGCGTCCTGACCTCGGTCACCCTGCGCCTTCAGGGCATTCCCGCCGTGATCGCCGGCGGCATCTGCGGCTTCCCGACGCTGAAGGATGCCTGCGATGCCGTGATCATGACGATCCAGCTCGGCATCCCGGTGGCCCGTATCGAGCTTGTGAATACGCTCCAGATCAAGGCCTGCAATGCCTATTCCGGCCTGACCCTGCCGGAGCAGCCGACGCTCTTCCTCGAGTTCCACGGCAACGAGGACAGCGTTCGCCTGCAATCGGAAGAGTTCGGCGCGATCGCCGCGGAGTATGGCGGCGGTGAGTTCCAATGGACCGCAGATGCCGAGGAACGGGCGAAGCTTTGGAAGGCACGGCACAATGTCTACTGGGCCGCGAAGGGGCTACGACCGGGATATGCGGTGATCGCGACCGATGTGTGTGTGCCGATCTCCCGGCTTGCCGATTGCGTTGCGGAAACGGAACGCGACATCGAGGAGCACGGCCTCCTGGCGCCCATCGTCGGCCATGCCGGTGACGGAAATTTTCATGTCAGCCTAGTCTTCGACGACAAGGATCCGGCGCATGTCGATGCCGTCGAGGCCTTCGTCGGCCGGCTGAATGCCCGCGCGCTCGCCATGGACGGCACCTGCACCGGGGAGCACGGCATCGGGCAGGGCAAGCAGGGCTTCCTTCCCATGGAGCTTGGCGGCTCGGTCGAGCTGATGCGGCAGATCAAGCAGGCGCTCGACCCGGACAACATTCTCAACCCCGGCAAGATTTTTTCGGCCAGGGCGGCGCAATAGCCGCTATGTTGCGGCGGTTGAACGGAAGTCGAGGCATGCTGCGTGCTTTCTAGGATCGGGCTTATTGTCGGCGGCATGGTGGTCGTGGCGCTGTTTGCGGCGCTGCTCGCTCCGCTCTTCATCGACTGGACGAGCTTCCGGCAGGATTTCGAGCGCGAAGCGAGCCGTATCATGGGTCGCCCCGTCACCGTGCATGGCAGCGTCGATGCCCGGCTGATCCCGTTTCCCTCCGTGACGCTGAACGATGTGCGTGTCGGCGCGCCGGAGGACGGCAAGCCGCTGGTCGAGGTAGCGCGCTTCTCCATGGATGCCGAGCTTGCGCCCTTCCTTTCCGGCGAGGCGCTGATCTTCGACATGCGCATTGAGGAGCCGAAGGCGCGCATCAAGCTTTTCGAGGACGGCACGCTGGACTGGGCGCGCGGGCGGAAATCCGCCATTCCTGCCAAGACGGTCATTCTCGAGAACGTGTCGATCACCGGCGGCGAAATCGAATTTGTCGACGAGCAGACCGGCCGCACGCGCCATGTCACGGGCCTTGATGCTCAGGTTTCGGCAAAGTCGCTCGGTGGGCCGTGGCGGATCGACGGGCGCGCGGCGCTGGATGGGGAAAGCGGTGCTTTCCAGCTTTCGAGCGGGCAGGTGGAGAATGGCGCGCTTTCCATGCGCGCCCGCATCGTACCCGATAGGCTGTCCTTCACCGCCGACCTCGATGGTGCGCTCAAGGTGGTGGATTTCCGTCCGCAGTATCACGGTGACTTCACCATCTCCGAAAAGCCGCGCCCGGAGGGCGAGGGGACGGCCGATCCGATCCGCGTTGCCGGCAAGTTCGAGCTTTCCAACGAGCGCATCCGTGTGCCGGAATACCGTCTCGAGGCCGGGCCGCATGAAGACCCATACGTGGTGACGGGCGAGGCGACGCTGGATACCGGCCGTGCGCCGGAGTTCCTATTGATCGCCGACGGCCAGCAGATCGACGTCAGCCGCATCGGCAACAGCGGGGAGACCGGCAAGACCGGCCGCAACCCGCAGGTTTCCGCCCGCCAGCGGCTTCAGGCGCTGCTCACGATCGCCGCGGATATCCCGATCCCGCAGGTGCCGGGCCGCGCCAGCCTCTTCCTGCCGGCCGTGGTGGTCGGCGACACGACGGTGCGCGAGATCCGGCTGGATGTGAAGCCGGACGGCGACGGCTGGCGGATCGAGCGGGCGGATGCGCTGCTGCCGGGCCGCACGGCGCTGGAGGCCAAGGGACGGCTGACCCTGCGCGGCGAGCGCGCCTTTGCCGGCGACCTGCTCATCGCCTCCAACCAGCCCTCCGGCCTTGCGGCCTGGCTCGCCGGCTCGGTGGACCCGGAAATCCGCAAGCTGAAGACCGCCGGCTTTTCGGCGAAGGTGAACCTCACCGATGCGCTGCAGCGCTTCGAAAACCTCGAAATCGCTGTCGGCGGGGCCTCGCTGACCGGCCGGCTGGAGCGCGAATCCCGCGCGGATGCCGCCCCTACGCTGTCGATGAAGCTCAGCGGCAACGCCGTGGAACTGGAATCCCTGCAGGCCCTTGTCGGGCTCGTGGCGGGCGATGCCTCGCTCTCCACCGTGCTCGGCCATTCCATCGCGCTCGACCTGGAGGCGGACAGTCTCCTTGCCTTCGGTGAAAGCGCGCAGGGCGTGAAGGCGGTGCTCTCCGCGAAGGACGGCCTCGTGACCGTCGATCGCCTCGACGTGGCTTCGCTGGCGGGCGCGGCGCTTTCGGCACGCGGCACGCTCGGCGGCTCGCTGGCCGAGCCGAGCGCCGGGCTGGATGTCACCTTGAAGACCGAGGCGATGGGGCCGTTGGCGGCGCTGCTGGCGCGGCATCTGCCCGCCCATCCGCTGCTATCCCGCTTCGTCGCCAGTGCCGGCTACTACGACAATGCGGACCTTCTGCTTCATGCCGCGGTCTCGGGCGAGGAGGCGGGCTTCACGCTCAAGGGGCCGGTCAATGACGGGCGCGTCGAGATGAGCCTGTCGGCCGCGACATTCGCCGATCTTCTCGCGGGGCGTGGCTTCGAATTGACGGGCAGCCTCTTCAATCCGCAGTCCGTGGTGCTCGCGGGACAGGTCGGTCTCGATCCGCTACCCTTCGATGCCGATCCGGATAGTAGCGTCACCTTCCATGTGGCACAGCCGCCGCACGGCGCCGCGACGGTCTCGGCCGCCTTCAAGGCCGGAAACACGGCGATTTCCGCCGAAGGCACGGCGGTGCTCGCGGCGGAGGGCTTCCTGAATGGCGCGCTGGCGCTTGCCGTCCAAAGCGACGATATCGAGCCTTACCTGATGATGAACGGTATCGCCTTGCCGCAGTCCGGCGCCGGTCTGCCGCTGACCTTGCAGGCATCGTTGGCGACGGGTGCGGACAGCATTGCGATTACGGATATTGCGGGGAAGGCCGACCGCAACGCCTTTTCCGGCAAGCTGACGCTGGACCGCACGGCCGGGATGCTCAAGGGCACGGGTGCTCTCCGCTTCGATACCGTCGATTTCGCCTTCCTGGCGGAGGCGGTGGCCGGACCGGTGACGGATATTGCCGAGGGCGGGCTGAGCGCGGCTCCGCTGGCTCGGCCGGTTCTGGAGACGGCGGATGTCTCCGTCGCGCTGGAGGCCGGTTTGTTCTGGCCCGGCCTTTACGGTTCGGTGGAAGGTTTCAAAGGCAAGCTCGGCTGGAAGGGCGGAGAGCTGGCGCTGACCGACATGGCCGGCGACTGGCTGGGCGGTCGGCTTTCGGGCCGCATCAAGCTGGCCAACGCGGATGAAAACGGCCTGTTCGAGGCGCGCGCCACGCTTGCCGGGGCCGATCTGTCCAAACTGGTCTGGTCGGGTGCCGATGGCGCGGTCGCGGGCGGCAAGGCGGATGTGACGCTCGCCGTCGATGCCTCCGGCAAGAGCGTGCGCGGCATGGTCGAGGGGGCAAGTGGCTCGGGCGAGATCAAGGCCGCCGACTTTACCATCCGTGGCGTTGATACCGGCGCGCTGCCCGCGCTGCTGGCGGAGGCGGACCGGATCGAGGGCGATATCACGCCGGAGCGTGTCGCGGGTTTTGCCGCCGATGCCATCTTGCGGGGCGAGGCGGCGCTTGGTGCGGTGCGCATTCCCTTTGCGCTCTCCGGCGGCAGGCTGCGTGTGCAAAGCGCGACGGCGGAGGATGCGCGTGCGGCGTTCTCCGGCGATGCGGATATCGATCTTGCCGGCGATGCCATGGCGGGACGGCTTTCCGTGACCTACAAGGCCGGCGAGGACGCTCTGGCCGGCGCGGAGCCGGAAGTGGCGCTCGCCTATCGCGGCCTCGTCGAAGCGCCCGGCGTGGACTTCGACGTGCAGCCGCTTGCCAATTTCCTCTCGCTGCGTCGCTTCGAGGCGGAGCGCCGGCGCGTGGAGACGTTGCAGGCGAATGTGCTGGAGAAGCAGCGCCTGCGGCGGGAGGCGGCGCTGTACCGGTCGCGGGTGGAGGCTCGTGCCGCACAGGCCGAGGCCGAACGCCTGCGGGCGGAGGAAGAGGCGCAGCGCCGCGCGGAAGCGCAGGAGCGCTTCGAGACGCAGCGTGCTGCCGAAGAGGCCGAGCGCGCCAAGCGCAAGGCGGCGGACGATGCCCGCCGCTTGCTGGAGGCGCAAGAGGAAGCGCGCCGGCTTGCCGAGCAGCGGGCCGCGGAGGAAGCGCGCAAGGCGGAGGACGAGGCGAAGCGCCGCCGCCTGCCGGTCTTGCCGGAGGAAGGCGTCGAGCGTGGCGGCGAACTGCCGCCCGTCGGTGGCGGTGAGGGCTTGAACTTCGATGCGCTTCCGGGCGTGAACTAATACGCCGCCTCGCTGATCTCGACTCTTTGGCCTTCCCAAAGCGCGGTGAATCTGAATCTCTGGTGCAAACCGGAGGTCTGCGATGCGATCAGGGATTTCACTACGGACGGATTTTGATGGAGACGGTCTGCGCCGGCTGGCGCGGCAGACGAAGGATGCCGCTCAGGTGCGCCGTCTTTTGGCACTCGCCTCGATCTACGATGGAGGCTCGCGTTCCGATGCCGCCCGCCTCGGCAACGTCACGCTCCAGATCGTCCGGGACTGGGTCGTGCGGTTCAACGAACGCGGTCCCCAGGGCCTGATCAATGGCAAGGCTCCCGGTGCGCAGTCGCGGTTGAACGATCAGCAGCGTACGGCCCTGGTGCAGGCCATCGAGCGTGGACCAACACCCTATCTCGACGGCGTCGTTCGCTGGCGTCTATGCGATCTGGCGCAATGGCTGTGGGAAGAATTCCGCGTTTCGGTGAGCGAGCAAACGCTGAGCCGCGAAGTCCGGGCCATGGGTTATCGCAAGCTTGCCGCCCGGCCAAAACATCATGCTCAGGACCCTCAAGCCATTGAGGATTTTAAAAAAGCTTCCCCGCCGCAGTGGCAGAGATTGCCGCAGGAGCAGCCCGAGGAAAACGCATAGAGATTTGGTTTCAGGATGAGGCCCGTATCGGGCAAAAGAACAAGATCACGCGCCGTTGGGCCAGACGCGGAACGCGACCTTCAGCGCCGCATGATCAGCGCACAAAGTCGGCCTACATCTTCGGCGCAATCTGCCCGAAGCTCGGCAAGGCGGCGGCGCTGGTCATGCCGTGGTGCGACACCTACGCAATGACCCAGCATCTGGCCGAAATTGCCCGTCATGTCGCCGATGACGCCCACGCCATCCTCATCATGGATCAGGCAGGCTGGCACATGTCCAACAACCTCGTTGTGCCCGGCAACATCAGCATTCTGCCAATCCCGCCGAAATCGCCGGAGCTCAACCCGGTCGAAAACCTATGGCATTTCATGCGCGACAACTGGCTCTCAAACCGAGTCTTCAAATCCTACGACGATATTGTCGATCATTGCTGCGATGCCTGGCGAAAGCTCGAAACCCAGCCATGGCGCATCATGTCTATCGGGCGAAGAGAATGGGCAAATGGGTTCTGATCAGTGAGGGGCCGTATAAGGCTTTTCCAGCAAGGGCGGGATGCGGCCTTGCGTCGGAAATGCGTATGCCTTCCGTTTTTCCGGACGCAAAACCGCTACGCACGTTTGCTGGAGATACTTTAGGTGGAAAGGCCGCCGGCCTTCTGTTTCAACCATTCCAGCACATGCAGACGCAGCGCCGAGGAGAGATTGTCGCCGGGGCCGCGTGTATCGTCGATCTCGCGCAGCAGCGCGGCAAGCGTCAGGCCACGCGCCTCGGCAATACCCTTCAATTCGTCATGGAAAGCGGGTTCGAGCGAGAAACTCGTGCGGTGGCCGTGCAGGGTCGTCGAATATTTGCGGATCATGCTTTCCCTGCATGGCGATGGTGTGTGCTTCCAGGGAAGCACACGGGCCGGAACGGCGTGAAAACACACGAGGCGATTGGCAAGTTGAGTCCGGTTTTCCCGGCAAGGCTTTGAGATCGCGGGAAAATCAGTCCGGCGCGTCGTCGGGCCGCTCCAAGCGGCCCTGATCGAGCGTCTTTTCCGCCTTCTCGTTGAGGGCGCGGGTCAGGGTCTTCTCCGCCTTGGTCCGGCCGAAGGTAATACGGTTCTGCTCGGCCGCCTTCTCCTTGTCGGAGCGGGCCTTCTGCTTGCGAAACTGGCGGAGATTGACGACGTCGCCGCTCATCGGAAGAACTCAGTTCTTCTTGCGGAAGGAATCGAGCGACACGACCGAACCGCCCTTGTCGCCGCCGCCGCCGGTCGGCGGAACGGGTTCCTCGCCGGAATCCTCGGTCTTTTCCGGGGCGGCGGGATAGGCGGTGATCTCTGCCGAGTGATCCTCTTCCTCTTCCATCGCGGGCACGTCGAATTCCAGCTCGAAGCTGACGGACGGATCGTAGAAGCCGCGGATCGCGTTGAAGGGAATGACCAGCTTTTCAGGCGTATCGGAGAAGGAAAGGCCGATCTCGAACAGGCTCTCGGTGACCTTGAGGTCCCAGAACTGATGCTGGACGACGATGGTCATCTGTTCCGCATACTTGGCCTTGAGGTGCTGCGAGATGCGCACGCCCGGGGCATTGGTGAGGAAGGTAATGAAAAAATGATGCTCGCCGGGCAGGTGGCCCGTGACCGCAACCTCGGACAGTACCTTGCGAATGACGCTGCGCAGCGCGTCCTGGGCGAGAATGTCGTAGCGAATGTGGTCTTGCGCCATCCGTTCCTGTCTTTCTTCCTGCCTTTGTAATTCAGGCATTCTTCGGTTTTCTCACGCCTTCCGGCACGAGTCATCTGGCACAGCTATAGACCATTTCAAGGGATTGGAGAAGGTGAAGGCTTCTGTTGCCAGGTGCCTTCGGACCCCGCCTGCCGGTGCGACCCGTCAGGACTTTGAGTGAAGTGTCACACCGCGATTAAGCAGCGAGACGAGCTTCCGCATAGTTGTCGTTTGCAACTACAAGTTTAGCCCGATAACGGTGGTACAATGCCGAGCAAAAAGTCGATCTTTACGCCCTTGTCGATCCTATTTCGCCCCCATCAAAAGCCGGTCCGTCAAGGTCGACCGGTTTTTGGTGGAGGCGCCGGGTACCGCCCCTTATATGAGTTTCCGTTGACGGGGTCGACATCTGGACACTCTGGAAAGCTGTGGTTCTCGTGGCTGAAAAGTCGACCCCTTTACCTTCATGCCTGCGCTGGATGATTTTAGCTGAATAGTACGTTGGCGCTGTTTTCACTTTTCATCGAAAAAAAACGAAACCAGGTGCAGGCGGCGCCTGGTGGCCTTCCAAAACGGCGAAATTTTCGCGGGGGAAGCAGAGGCGATGTTGCTATCCTTCTCGAGCTTGAAGACCGTACGGGGAGCCACGCCCGCCTTGCCTAGCTGCGTGTGGCTCACTCCCTCCGGTATAGATTCTCGCCGCGCGGGCCATAGCGGGCTAAGAACGATCATATTGCCGCCGCCATGATATGGGGTGGCGGTAGGCAAGGGCGGTGGAACGCTTATTCCCTCCATCGTACACCCACTCCGAAGAACTTACGCGTGGAGATGTCTCCCCAACCCGTAAACTCGACACCTCTCTTCTCGTACCATCCGCGAAGGAGGCCGTAGTGCCTGCCGCCTCCCTCACCGCGCTCGAGCCCTTTCACGGTATCGACTCCCACGTCGGCGAGCCTGGCAACCTCGGCTTGCTCCAAACCGAGAAGTGCCCTGGCGGCACGAAAGGAGACATCGGTGATTTCGGCATGAGCGGCCGCGTCGGCAGCCGCGAACTGCGTCGGCCCTTCTGGGCCCGACCACCTCGCCCCGCTTCGTACTACGGTTTCGCCAATCCGGCACTCACCCAAAAACACGATGCCCGCCGCGCGATAGTAGTCGACGAGTGCCAGGTTCGTTTCCAACAGCACCGTTTTTGAACTCTCGGCGGCCGACACGGATTTCTGCAACACGTTGGCACGCTCTGCGGCCACCCGCTGAGAAATATCAAGTAGCGCTCGCGCTACACGTAAAGCGTCGGCTGGAGCAGGAACCCTCATTGATCCCTTGAGCCGGTCAAATGTGAGGATGTCAACAAATCTCTTTTGAAGTCTTTTAATACTTTACAAGGCGCCCCATGTGCTCGTATGAAGTCATGCAAGGTTTCAATGGTGACTAGGGGTGAAATTCCATGATGATTCGGTTTTGTGCGGTCCGATGGCCGAAGGCCCTTTCCCTTGTCGTGTATCAGTTCGGTTGCCCCGGTGGGGCGTATTGCCCCCGAGACAGGGACTCAACGAGCCAGGCGCTCGTGTGGAGGGTGGGCAATGAGTGACCACACTGACTATTCGTCGCGTTTGTGGTTCGGGATGACCCGTTTAGAACTGGTCGAGCACCTAAGGGCCCTGGCTCGCGATCTCGAGACCTATGAAAGTCAGTCGGTCGAGCGGATAGTTACCAAGATTGATCGTTGGGCGATTGCTCGACGAGCGGTTCCTTGCCTTGTCGGTATTGCGACCGGACATCCTACCCTGGGAGACGGTCAACCGATCTTCTCCAGCGAGCTCTTTTTTCTCGACAGGACGCGGCATGTGGCCCGAACCTTCTCGCGTTTCTATCGGCTCGGAAATGAGGCTTCCCCCGGGTACTGGGAAAACAACTATTCTGAAGAACGATGAAAGCCTGGATTTTCTCCGATCTACACCTCGAACTTGATGCAAGTCTCGACCTTGAAATCCCAGACGCCGACATCTGCGTCTGCGCCGGCGACATCTATGATCGGGGCGTTGTTCGGAGCATTGACTGGCTCGCCGAGCGCGTGGCGCCGTTTATGCCCGTCGTGTTCGTACCGGGAAATCACGAGTACTACGGGAGCGCGATAAAAGAAGGGCTCGAAGCGGGTTATCAGGCGGCTAAGCGCTTCCACAACGTTTACCTCCTCGATGGTGATGTCGTGATTTTCGAGGGATATCGCTTCGTGGGAGCAACTTTGTGGACCGACTTTCGTCTACAAGGCCACGCGGCGAGTGCGATGTTGGCTGCCAAGGAGCAACTCGCTGACTATCGCCGGATCAAACGTTCGAAGACTCCGTTCAAACGTTTCTCGCCGCGCGAAAGCCAGTATCTCCACCAGCTTGCACGGTACTACATAGAAGAAGTGCTTTGGACGGTCTCTCCACGGCCCACCGTCATCGTGTCGCATCACGCCCCGAGCCTGATGTCAGTTCCACGCGAGTTCTTGAAAGACCCGCTGACCCCTGCATTTGCATCGAGCCTCGAGCCTAAAATTCTCGAGTATCAGCCGTTGGTGTGGGTGCATGGCCACATCCATCATCCCAGTGACTACCTTATCGGCAAGACGCGGGTCGTGTGTAATCCGCGCGGTTACCCTAGCGAAGCGTGCCGAGAGCTCTTCAATCCAGAATTGGTGATCGATCTTGCGCGAACATGAATCCGGCGGTGATTTTAAGAGATCGATCTGGCGCACGAGCGGGACGAAAAACCGGTCCATTACCGTTCCCGTTTTTCTCGCATACTGCGTGCTCGGAGCCGCTTTGCGGGGCCTCGTCCGTCGGGGTGGTTCGGCGCGCGCGCTGCTCGTCGTCGAGACATCCGACGCTGCTGAAGTCTTCGCCCAGGCGGGCCGGCTCTTCCTTAGGCAGCATTTTCACTTCGAAGAGTATGAGAAGCCGACGGTCTGGGTCTTGAGTGAATCAAGGAAAGGTAATCGCGTTCGGCGGAATCTCTTCGAGGAAGCCGCGGAAAAAGATGAGGCGATTCTGATATGCGATTCAGAGACGGAATTCGACGAGGAAGCAGCGCTCTGGGCTGATGTGTTTGTACATCTCCCCAAGCCTACGACGAGGCAAATCGAAGCAACGTTTAGGCGGTTTGGGTATGTTTTGAACGATTCCGACCTAGAGATGCTGGAGGCGGAGACATGGACACGACTAAGCTATGCGTTTCCGCCAAAGCGGCCGGTCTCGGTTGGCCTGCAACGCCTTCGCTCTGGCCCTCATGCCGTCGTGAAAGAGGTCGGCCAACCCGATGACGGTCCGACCTTGGCGGACCTTCACGGGTTCGGCGCGGCGGCAGAATGGGGGTTTGAGCTAGCACGTGACCTGGAGGATTTTCGCGCTGGTAGGGTCAGGTGGGACGAAGTCGATGCCGGAGTGCTGATTTCCGGCAGGCCTGGAACCGGAAAAACACTCTTCGCGGGCGCTCTTGCTCGGTCTTGCCAGGTGCCTATCATCGCAAGTTCCGCTGCGCAGTGGCAGGCGGCGGGATACCTCAATGACTTCCTACGTAGCATGCATGCGACTTTCGAAGAGGCACGTGCGCAAGCCCCGTGTTTATTGTTCATCGATGAAATCGATGCGTTCGGCAACCGGACTACCGGGGGACACAACGACGACTATAAAAGACAGGCTATCAACGGCCTTCTTGAGGAACTGGATGGCTTTAAGCGCCGGAGTGGGGTGGTCGTCGTGGGGGCCACAAATCATCCCGAGGACCTTGACCCCGCGATAAAACGAGCCGGCCGGTTGGATAGACATATCGTCATTCCCCTGCCAGACGCGACCACGCGGCAGAAGATATTCGAGCAGCTTGCGGGCTTCGCCGTTCCTCCTGAGCAGATGGACCGGTTTGGTCGTTCGACCGAAGGAATGTCCGGAGCGGAAATTGAGCAACTCGTCCGCGACGGGAAACGCGTTGCAAGGCGGCGTGGCAGCCGCGACGCTCGCTTTGACGACGTTGTTCATCTTATGAAACCTCTGGTCCGTTTGCCATCATTGCAAAGGCGAGTGGTCTCCGTACATGAAACCGGGCACGCTGTTGTCGGGTTCGAACTTGGAATGAATCTTGAATCGGTCGAGGTGAATGAAACTTTCGTCGAAGATGGCGCTACCTCAGTCGGGGTAACTCATTTTCGTGCGCCGGAGTTCGCTCGGCATACCAGAAGCTTTTACAACGACCACCTTGCTATGCTGCTTGCCGGTCTGGCCGCTGAAAAGATGATCTTTGGTGATTTTTGCGATGGTGCCGTAGGCGGAGATCAATCCGACTTAGCGCGAGCCACCGCCCTTGCGACAAAAATGGAGGCCTGTTTTGGCCTCGGACGAACACTGGCGGTCGAAGTCGTTTCCAATCGTGAACTCGCGCTTCTGCGGGCTCAAGACCCCAGCCTTCGGGAATGCGTTCAGCATATTCTCGAACAGGCATTCGAGCGAGCTACGTCAATTCTTCGAGGGCTACGAAGTGCGGTCGATGAAATCGCCACATGCCTTGAGGAGCGCCGGTTCCTTTCGGCTCATGTTATCGAGAGCATCATAGATGAGAATGCGCGAGGACCAACCGGTCGGGAGATGACGCAGGGGGAAGGTCGGGTCCACACCTCTGATTGAGTATGCCTTCGGCCTTTTTCCGGGTGTTTTCTCAATGTCTTATGCGTTTATCCGGTTACCGATGGGCTTCGCTCCTGGTCAAGCACGGACCCAAGCGACATTTTCTTTTCGGTATTGTCTCGTGGACGGAGGCCAGATCGTCTTGCCATCGTTACATCCTTAGTCGGCTGTTGCGTAGATTGAACCCTTTTCGATCGACGGCTAGTGCCGGCGGAAAATATTCAATGAAGCCGGTTACTTAGGGAAATGGCTTAGGTGGCGAGTGTCCCGGGCTTCGCATGACAACTATCTGCCGGCCGCGCCTCCTGCTTAATTCAGAAGCAAGAGAAGACACTTTATGGATATTGCGGTCTCGGAGCGGTCATCACGTCATTTCATATCAGATCGCTCCGCTATCGCTCAGTTCGATGAGGCTGGTGTCAACCGGAAGCCTCGAAATACCTCCCCGTTTTGCGCGTTTTCTGATTCAATGCGACTTGCGTGATATGTAGGGAACGGATGATGCGTGGGCAGCCAGGCTTTTGGGATTTGGACGAGCGTTATCAGCGGTTGAGCGCGGTGGGTGACCCGCTGGAGAAACTCAACAGGATCATTCCCTGGCCTGTGTTTGAGAAGCCGTTGGCGAAAGCATTGAAGCGCTCCGATGGATCGAAGGGCGGACGTCCGCCGTTTCCGGCGGTGCTGATGTTCAAGATTTTGGTGCTTCAGGCGCTCTACAACCTCTCCGACGACCAGGCCGAGTTCGTTATCCAGGACCGGCTGTCGTTCATGCGGTTCCTCGGCCTTGGCCTTTCCAACAAGGTTCCGGATGCCAAGACGATCTGGCTGTTCCGCGAAAGCCTGGTGCGAGCCGGTGCCATCGATAATCTGTTTGCCCGTTTCGACAAACATCTCTCACGGTCCGGCTACCTGGCCAAAGGCGGCCAGATCGTCGATGCAACGATCGTCCAGGCGCCCAGGCAGCACAACAGCCAGGACGAGAAAGAGGCGATCAAGGCGGGCGAGATTCCGGCGGATTGGAAGGACAAGCCCGCGAAACTTGCCCAGAAGGATCGAGACGCCCGTTGGACGGTGAAGTATTCCAAGGCGAAGCAGCCGACACAAACGCCGACATCAGCCGCGACCAAGCAGCACGACATCGCCATTCCGCTGTTCGGCTACAAGAACCATGCCGGCATCGACCGGGCGCATGGCTTCATCCGGGGATGGACGGTGACGAGTGCGGCCGCCCATGACGGCGCTCAGCTCAGAAACGTCGTGACCAAGGACAATACCGCCTCGACCGTCTGGGCGGATAGCGCGTATCGCTCCAGGACCAACGAGGAATGGCTGGCGAGGAACGGCCTGAAGTCGGACATCCACCAGCGGAAGCCGAAGGGACGGCCAATGCCGGAAACGATGTCGCGCGCAAACGGACGACGATCAAAGATCAGGTCGGCCGTCGAGCATGTCTTCGCCCGGCAAAAGGACAAGATGAAGCTCTTCATCCGCACGATCGGCATCAGCAGGGCGACGGTAAAGATCGGCATGGCCAATCTCGCCTACAACATGCTCCGATACGTCTTCCACGAAGGACGCTGTGCCGCTGCATGACGCCGGCCGCCCCGAAAGGGGCCGTCACTCCACGCAATACACCATCAAATCGCAGGCAAAACCGCCAGCAGCCATCAGGCCGCCCCGCCAATCACCAATTCAGCGGTAATTCGAGGCCTCCAACCGCAGTACATCTTGCGTTCCTTCCACCAACGAAACGCTGCCTAGAGCCCAGGCAAAACCCGACAGCCCCCTTCGTCAGCGGAGAATGCGATCATCGAAACTATCATGGCCCTCGGGTAAGATGCCAGAGGCGCGCCCTCCACTATACGCCGTACTTTTCACGCCGCCGCCGAAATGCCTCGGAACTCCCTTCGAGGATGAGTTCTACAGCACGCTGAACCGGATGACGGTCCAGGGCGCCCATAGTTAGTTCTCCGTCGATCTGCTTGATCGTCCCACCGCTGTTCCTGACCTCTAACGGCACGATCAACTCGGCATCTCCGTTAACCGGGACATTCGCGTTATGGGTTACCACGATGATCTGACGCTTTTCCTTGCTGGAGCGTAGCATCGGCACCAACTGTTCGAAAACAAACTCGTTGTCGAGATCGTCCTCGGGTTGATCGATTATTATCGGGCATGTTCCTTCCGCGAGAAGGAGGGACAGCACAGTCGTCGCTTTCTGACCTGCCGACAGTTTACGCCCGGCGAGATCGCCTACCAGCTTCCCGTCCTCACGGCGGTGAAGACTGACCGTGACAGCGTCGGCGATGCGATGTGTCCGTAGTTCGTTGAGGTCGAAATCGGTCAGCCACTCTGCCATTGCTAACAGCTTTTTCGGTTGGACTTCGTCAGAGGGGAAGTCGAAAGGAGCGATACCGCCCTTCATTTCCACGATCCAGCGCTCGATGACGTCCAACGGCGAAACGTCATGCGACAAAGCGATATCGAATGCCGCCCTAAGCATGCCCTCCCAGTCGGCCTGGCTCACGACGCGCCGGTCCTTGTGGTGGGCTGCCATCATCTGACTGAAGCTTTTGAAGTCTCCGTATTTCGTGATTTCGGATTGTACCGTCGGCGTTCCGATCTTCGTTTTTGTCACCTGGTCGTTGAGGTGGTCGGCCATCGTACGCCGCAGTTCGAACTGCCTGGTCCAGATGTCCAATAGCTCGTCCTTATACAGCGTCTCGAATAGGGTCCTGTTCGTTGAGATTTCGGCCAGTCGGTTTTCCTGGGTACTTAGTTGGGCCTGCGCCGTCTCGCGCCGACGGAACAGCTCATCGTAAGCGTCGAAGCTGACCCCCATGGCCGCCAGTTCTTCGACCGTCTTCTTGTTTTCGCTATCGACAGCGTCGAACTGCTTCTGCCACGAGGTGCGTTGATCAGAGTTCAGTACGTGCGCCAACGCGTTCTTCGCCTTCAGGACCGCAGCGTCAATTTCACTGTTCAGCACGTCCACGACGGAATTGATGGCTAGGCGGTGCTGCTTCAAGAAACCAGCGTTGTCTGCCGTACTGTCGGCCTCTTTATAGGAGAACGGCTCCTGGACCACCATTCGGTCGAGATGCGACGCGATCGCGGCTTCAAGACCGTAAAGATATTGCTTCTCGCCATTCCATTTCGACCACGCTTCAAGGCTGGAGTGCTTTCCTCTGATTGCGTTGATTTGTGCATTCAGGTTGGAAATATCCGCCACAAGTTTAGCTTTCGCCGTCGCTATGTCTGCCTCTTGACCGAGCGACTGGTTCAAATCCCGAAGTCTACGGACGAGGTCCCGCTCCTCGTTGCGCAGGCCCTCAAGGGGAGCGAGTATAAGGTCATCGATTATTGAGGCCTGCTTCTGAGGATCGTTGGCTATCGCCTCGATCTGGCCGCGGCTGTAGATTTTCACGGGCAAGTACGTGTTGACGTCGCCAAAGCTGGAATCGACCTCCGTCGCCACACCGTCGTCAACGGACAGAGATATTTTCTGGTTCTCGAAGTCTTTCCCCTTGTCGTACGTCACCTCGATCCGTGAACCGGGTAAAGCTAGCGTATCCCGGACTATGCTGAAGTCGGCATAGAGCTGGCTCTTGGTATCGGCCTCGAGAACATGCTCCTGACGGAGCGCCATACGCATGTACTCGACCATCGTGGACTTACCGGTACCGCGGCCGCCGATGAGCGTGTTCAAATTCGGGCTGAAGAATATCTCCTCGTTCGCGAGAAATTTCGCGCCCGCAATCTTCAAGCTGGCGAGAAACGGGTGACTGTAGCCGAGTTCCGGTCTTTCGGGATGCTCGTCAGATCGCCGAACACGGGACTCGTGGTCCAAAAAAGCCTGCCTTAACGCTTCGATGGACGGTGCGCTCATCTTGATCCAGGTATATTTGGTACCGATGGCATTTCCAGTGTTATTGTTGGCGGCAAGCGCCTTCGCGTCAGAGGACATGAGGCAGCAGATGGGACGCGCCCGTTTCCAACCGACGTGGCAATCGTCACCATTTCCAAACAAAGTTTGGAAGGCAACACTCATCTTACTCGGCGATTTCGGTACCTCGACAGCCAATAGTTCCGGGTTGGTGAACTCCTTCTGCTGTAGCCATTCCGCGATCTTGTCGCCGTCGAATATTCCCGAATTGGATTGGATATGCGGCAGTATCACAAGCCCGCGCTTGCCGCCTTTCTCTGTAGGCGCCTGGATGACCCTGACAATCTCATCCAGAGACTTGTTGGAGGGGACATGCTGTCCGGACGGCGTCTGGCGCGGGTGTGAAACTCCACACTCGGTAAGGATATGGTCGATCTGGTCGAGGTCAGCGGTCGGCTCGAAAATTGCGAGAACGTGGACACCCTTTCCGACATTTGCAGTGAATTCAAAGCCGGGGAAGATAACCAACTCGTAGCCAAATTCATGAGCGAATTGCTTCGCCTTCGCCTGCAAAAGGGGGATGTGGGCTTTCGAGGTGAAATTGTGCTCGGTGATAGCGATCACCTCAAGGCCAACCTCGTAGCATCTTCGAATGTATGCCTCGGCCGCTTCGTCATGACTTGCGAAGCTTTCCCCGACCCAATGTGAGGCGTCGAACGGGGTCTGCATCTGGAGGTCGCACTTGTAGAACCGAGCGCCACGGTAGAATGGAGAGGGGTGACCATTTTTAGACATTATGCAGTTCACCGAAGTTTCTCGATACTGCATAGAAGTGTGTACGGCGGGCAAATACAACTGCTTTTAGCCGCGATCAAAGACATATCCGCTTAAGGGGCCGCGACTTAAGAGAGTTATTGGCCTTGGAGCCTCTGTTCCAGCAGGCACAAGCTTGCGGAGATGATCAATAGAGGCATCGTCGACATCGGACACCACATTGTAAATTCAGTCAGTCACCCTCGATGCGTCGCGTCGCTTGCGGCGGGAATGATCCTGGGACCGGTAATCGGTGTCCTCAGGACCTACGCGCCCAAACCCAGTCTTGCCATTTATATCCCCTTGATCGGTGAAGGTGGTTAGCCTGAACTTGGCGAAGTCCTCTGACAAAGTGGGATAGGTTGCCTTCCTCCTGCCCTGCCGGAGACGTCCTGTCGCCAAGCGGATTCTTGTCCATAGCGCTAGAATGGGATGTCGTGATCCGTACCGGTCGTGTCCGCTTCAGGCTTCTCGGGTAACTCACCTTCGTCATCTGGGTATTCGATTCCGCGATATAAACCTTCGTAGCGGTCTTCGTGTGGCCCCACGCCCAGCTTCCAACGAGAATCGATGTCCACCAGATACTCGGTTACCCGGGCGGGGTGGTCTTGGCTAATGCCCGCCGCGTTCTCGAAAGATACGCTCCAGTAATCTCCGTCGACTTCGTAACCACGGTCGTAGACGGCCGATTTCCAAAGTTCCCATTCGTCTGCCGTTACCGAATTTCGGAAGTCTTCAGACGCGACAATCGTTATGGTTCCTTTCCGCTCGCCAATGAACAGCACAGGGGAAAACAAACCCGCAAGATATATCTGTTCCGCTGCATAGACCACCCGCTCATCATGGTCTTCGTCCCAAATGACGGCGAAGTCGTGAATGTGTGCCTCTCGAAGGCGCTTTTGATGCCGGTCATACCATTCTGTTGTACGAAAAACCGAGTAGTGGGTACCTCGTCCGAGGTCGGTCGTTGGTCCATCTTCGTCGTGCAAGCAGGAGAAATGATGTGAATACTGCCGCATAACTATCCTCCGTATTCAGAAATGGAATTGCGTGTAATGTGTCCGTTGACGCGGTACCGTGCCCTACATCGATTGCGGAGTACAGCGGCCTGGATCGTCGCGGCCGCGTCCATGACGAGCGGGTTGAATTCCAAGCAGTTTAGCGCATGAATTTGCCAAGATCGCCAGATTGCTGAATCGTCGAAATGACTTTGCGGATAGTCGCGAAGTCGGTGGTCTTCCCACCGATAAAACGCCTTCGGTGACAACTCGCTGACACCGTCCATATGAGCGTCTTGGTTGTAGTTGTTAAACTTGAATCGATAGAGCTGGCGGAGGAACAAAGACGTTCAACTCAAGCCGATGAAAAAGCAAAGGGCAGCACCACGCGCCGCGCCATGCCGACTAGATTGCGTTTCGTGCGGGCGATAAGCCTTTTTATAAGCGGCCTATGCAAATTCTGATATTCTTCGCATCAATATTGGGGAGAACGTCGGCATGGTGAGCGGATGGGACAGGTTCCCGGGACCAGAGAACGATTACGCTTCGCGGCCTGGGAAAAGCTCGGGAATGCTGAGATTCTTCGTCTTCGCTGGACTCGCAGGCTTTGTGTACCTCGCGTTTGTGCTAGGTTGATTGCGGTAGCCAAAGCTTATCCACTAGTTACCGTCTGCCTTCAGTAGAACATCGATCTGTCGCACGTTCCTTGCCAGATGGACCTTCTTCAACGCATCGAATAGACGGTAGTCGATCCCTTTTATTGCCACCTCTTGGCTATCGCGACTCCTCAGCGGCAGACGTACGATTCTTGCCAATACCTCGAGCTTTCGAAGGTTATTGAGCACAACTCCGATAATTTTCATCCATTCGTCATCTTCCGGAGCGCGATCGGTGGGAACGATGTCCGTGATTCTGGATAGGTCATCCAGGAAGCCCTGTCGAACACGTCCTGACAAAGCGGAGGTCCATTCATAGCGATCGGATGCATAGTGCTCGAGATCAGCTAGCAGAACGTCATACAACGGATGGAAGAAGCCCCCGGCTTGTTCGAGCAGATGGTCGTCGCCGCCCAACACTGTGAAGAAAAGCAATATCCTTTCGAGCTCGGGAAGCGACCATTTGCCAGGCTCGTGTTTCCTGCTTTGGCTTTGATCCACGGGATTGAGAAGTGTGTAGACTTGGTCATTCACGAGCTTCCCGATCTGGCCGCCGCGTGCCCAGTAATCGAAATGATCTTCCGCATCCGCACGTATCGCCGGGAGGATGCCTTCCGGAAACAGCTCCTTATACGCGATCAGTTCGGATTTTGGGATGTAGATGCCCTTTGTCGCCAGAATACCCTCGAACCGCCTCAGGAGAATTTTCCTGGCTTGGCTTGCTTGCAGCGTGAGGTGTTGCACCTGCATCAACTGAAGCACTAGCTTCAGGGTGGTCTTCGTGGAGTATTTCTCAATCCATCTGAGCCGAGCATCTTCCATCGTCCTCAGGAGTTCGCCAGATGGCTGTCCGCTGGTGAAGGCCGATCGAACAAGCGCCGAGAATTTCGATATCCAGTATTTTGAACGGACCGGGGTACCCAACAGGTCCTGGATTCCAGCTTCGACCTCAACGTGAGCGACGTCGGCTGATTTCGCCCCCATCCTCGAACGCAAGGAGATGAATGCCTTGACCGCCTCTTTTCCCAGTCGAGGATGGTTTGCATAGACCTCAGTGTCGTTCCAGTCGGCATCGATGATATAGGCGCGTCCTGCCTCGAGTATCGGAACAGGAGTCTTCTTGCTAATTGTGACCGGCATCTGTTCGTCGAGGTAGTGAACCCGGTAGTTGAGTTCCTCGATTTCATAGAAGTCAGTGACGATGAAATGATGGTCCGTTTTTGGAATGTAGACATAATTCGACCGCTGCTTCTGCAACACCGGAATCGAAATCGCATAGGAATCCGTCTCGAAGTCGATGCAGCCGACCATTGTATATGTCTCATCCATCGATGAGCCTTAGCTTTCGATATATCGCTTTAACTTCCTCATAGACGATAGAAACGTAGGCCTCCGTGTTGATCGGATAGACATCGTATTGACGGACATGGACCCCACGTTCTTTGAAATATTTCTTGAGGATCGTGTCATCGAAATACGAGCGTGGTAGCACGGCGCCGAGCAGATTATCTTTTATGGAAACGTCCCGGTCAGTCTGGACCTCGATCGCGAGCGATCGGTCGTCAGCCTCGAGATGCTCTCGATTGTATAGCGCGCAGAGCGCCAGGACCTGGGCGTGGCGCATGCTCAGCCCGTTTCGCCTGGATACCTCGTTGCGCGGTTTCGCCTTACCGTGAAAATACGCTCCGTCTCCTCCGAAGAAAATGTCAATGAGCAGATCGATCGCGGCGGCGTTGCCAGCAACATCATAACCCTCGGCATCGAAGCGCGCGACGTAGCTCGGCAACCGCGATCTGTGAAACGCCCCAGAGTCGAACGGGAAAATTCGGCGAACATTGAGGAGGCAGGTGCTTTTCAGAACGAGGACAAAGGGCAGTTCCCAATCCTGAGGGTTTTTGTGGAACTTCCGATACGCGGGTCGTCCATGGAAGAAGTATGCCAGGTTTTCCCCGGTGAACGTGTCACAAGGCGTGACCGATACCTGTTCTTTTTTCAACATCGTCCAGATGTTCGCGCTTTCCGTGGAATGGACAAGCGGAAGCCCTGAATGGAAGTTGGTGCCTTGCTCTGTAAGGAATTCCGCGAGCGTGTACTCCTTCAATTCGTCCATGTAGGGTCCTTTTGTAGGCCTTACTATAGAGCGCCTTTCTCAGCGGCGACGTTTCCGCCGCCATATTATGGCGCTCCGAAATCGCTCTAGCCGAACATCTCGCGCCGCCGTGACTGATAGGAGCCGGGGGCGAAATGCTTGTCGACCCATGTATCGTCGGTTTCAAGGAAACGGCTTCTGTCGGTCTTTCGTGGTTTGTTTCGGTTCGCCGCACCGCGGAATAGGAAGTGCCGATACAGTCGGTCGAATTCTGTCAAGTAGATATCAGCGACCCGCTTGTCACCCCGGATGAGGAGCATGTTCTCGTCGTTGCTCGACAAGGATGCCGGAGAAAAGTTGGCTGATCCGGCAAAAATCAACGGGTCGTCTCCGAGGGGATCAACAAGGATGAACTTCTGGTGCACGTAAAAGACGTGCCCGCTGCTCTTATGGTGTTGCTCGACAAGCCAGTTCTCAAGATCGAGCGTGTTCTTGTCGGTTCGCTTCTTGCGACCGAGAAGCGAACCTATTGCGAACCAGATATTCGGATCGGCTTTGCGGAATCCGGGTACGACATTATCTTCGTCGCTTTCCATGAGGACGAAGCGGAGGTGGTCCCGTGGCTGCAACAGCAGCCTGTGCATGGCATTCCTGGTAGGGTTCATGCCGAAGGCGGCCGTGAAAAACCATGGCTTCTCACGCTCCGTCGCACGCCGGCCATACCACTCCAGCATCTTTGCTCCCACGCGTGGGCTGAAGACGACGGTCGTTCCGGATTTCAAGTCGTCCTTGGGATTCGGTGAGTTCTTGCGCGCCCATTCCCGGAACGCATCCGGCAGCGGGTCTTTCGCAAGCTCGTTCCAGTAGGCCAGGAACTGGGCGGCAACATCCTTGTTTCGCACCAGATGCCCGGTGTTCGCCTGCCCGATGAAACCCGATGCGGAAAGGTTCGTCGAGCCTGTCCAGACCGAGGTCGCTTCCCCGTCGCGCAGTTTCAGGATGAACTTGTTGTGCGGTATCTTCGAGCGTTTCGTCCGCTTGATCAGCGTGCCTGGCTCGAATTTGGCCCACGGTTTGGCAAGGGCCTTGTTGTTCGATTTCGTCGCCTGCGTGTCGATGAGAACGCCATTCTTTTTGTCCGCTCCGGCTTCATAGACGATTTTAACGTCGACGCCGCGTTGCTGCGCTTCGCGTAGGAGCTCTATGACGGGCCTGTAATGGAATTCGTAGGCGGCGACCCGTAGTGCATCCCCCGGTCCTGTGTCGTCGACGAACCGCTTGAGCGCTTCGAATAGGCCCCGCGACAGCCAAGCTGTCTGCGGGTGGTCGGGGTTGTCCGGCTCGGGAGGACGCAAACCGCTGCCGAACCGCTTCATGTAGCCTTGCGTCGCGACAGCGCCTCTGTTGAAGAAGACCGCATGGTCGCCGTCATCCTCTTCCTCGGTCCGCACGTCGAGAACGACCGGTTCGCCCAGTTTTCTTTTTTCGAACGGCCCGTACATAGGATAGATCGAGTAGGTGTACCGTCGCCCCTCATCCGCAATGTAATCGCCCCATAGGAAGCTCTGCATGGGGTGGTTGTTTGTCGGATATGTCTGTCCTTTAACGGGCTTCGGCTGAATCGCCTCGAACACCTTCGAGGCTTCCAACCAGATACCGTTATCCGGCACGCCTTCCTCCATCCGGTGGATCGCGAATCCCAGAAGACCTTTCCTCGCGGCCTTCGTTGCGTCGAAAGCGAACATCACAACGTCGGTCCCCGCAATAGCGTGCACCGAAATGCCATTCTTGCTTGCCCGGACGCGCATCACGTCTTCCCTCCGTTGCATTGGAGATATTGATGCAACCACAATATAACGCAAGCGCTCAACGAGCTCATAGCCTTGTTTGTGCATACGAAGGAAAAAGGATCGCTCCGATCTATTGGGCGATGCACCATTTTCGAGCTGGGCAGCTGGTAGCTGGGCACGCGCGGCGAGATGTTGTCACGCAGGCGGTCATCGATCGATGGGCGCGAACCATCCGAATATAAAGGCCGCCGATTCCGCTCCGTAGCCATCATAGAGGCGTGGTTCCTAAAAAAAGCCGAAGGCAGTTATGCCGCGGCACCCGTTCGCTCGCTCTCACGAAACTCAATAGATAAATAACGCTTATCTAATTGCATTGAGAAATAATAATCATTGACTTTTTGAGGGGCATGGACGAAAACGCGGACCTGCGCATGACAGTCAAGTCTGACGGCAAGGGGGCTCGGGTGGAAAGTAAGTTCAGGGTCGTGTTGGGGGTGATCGGGGCGGACTGCCACGCAGTCGGAAACAAGATCATAAAAAGTGTCCTCGAGCCGCTCGGGATCGACGTGATCAATCTTGGCGTGATGGTAAGCCAGGACGAATTCGTCGATGCTGCGATCGAGACAAACGCCGATGCAATCCTCGTTTCATCTATCTACGGGCACGGTGAAATCGACTGCGTCGGGTTCCGTGGTCGCTGTGTCGAACGCGGGGTAGGGGATGTGACCCTTTACGTGGGCGGCAACCTCGTGATCGGTAAAGTCGAGTTCGCCGAAGTCGAAAAGCTGTTTAAGGGCATGGGCTTCGACCGTGTTTTCCCTCCCTCAGTCGATCTCGAGGAGGTGGCGGCCGTGCTCAAAGCAGACATTACGGCGCGAAGAGAAGCAGCCTTCTTTGAAGTACGGCGCGCGGGATGATAATCGTTTCGATCGACATTGGGTCGACCTGGACGAAGGGGGCGGCCTTCCGCCTGGATGCGGATGGCTCGCTCGCGCTTGTGGGGCAGGACATCTATCCGACGACGGTTCACGACCTTTCCGAGGGCTTCGGACGTGTCCGTCGCGGACTCGCCGCACACGGTCGAGAGGCCGAGCTGTTTTATTCGTCGTCGGCCAAGGGTGGCCTCGCGGTCGCTGCGGTCGGTCTCGTTCCGGAGCTGACGAGCGAGATGGCAAAAATGACGGCCTGCTCTTCAGGGGCAAAAGTCACACAAATTTTCGCTTATGAATTAAGCGATGACGATGTAGCATCCCTTAAGCGAAATCCACCCGATATCATCCTGCTTTCAGGTGGCTCCGACGGCGGCAATGTCTACTACCCGGTCCGGAATGCCCAGCGGATCGCCGAAGCGGATATTTCCGCGGCCGTCGTCTACGCTGGAAACAGGAGTGCAAAGGACGCAGTCACGCGAATCCTCGGCAGGACACACCTTGTCAGCACCGAAAACGTCCTCCCGGAGTTGGACAGTCCGAATCCGGAACCGGCGCGGACCGCAATAAGGGAAATATTCCTGAGCACGATTACGGCGGGGAAGGGGCTCGACCGCATCGTGGCCCAAACCGGCCGTGAACCTTGTCCGACCCCCTACGCGCTCTACGAATTCTCGAATTCGCTCGCCGTCCATGCTCCTGAACTCGGGGAGTTCCTGCTGATCGACATGGGCGGAGCGACCACCGATGTGTACTCGTTTCACGACGAGGTCCCGACACCGGGAACTGTTCATCGCGGATTGCCAGAGCCGAAACTCAAACGCTCAGTGGAGGGCGACCTCGGCATGCGAGTGTCCGCAATTACGGCGGCGGACGCTGCGCTGGAAACGTCGTTCCTTAATGAACGGGAGAACGTGGACCTCGCCGCCTATGCCGCCAAAGTGAACGCAGCACCCGAGCATCTCGCGGGCACTCCCGAGGAACGCCTTCTCGATGAATTCCTGGCTAAAGCTAACATAGCGACCTCGGTCGCGCGGCATGTCGGGCGTGCATACGAGGTAGCGACAGCCGACGGTATTGTGACGGTTTGCACGGGGCGTGATCTGTCTTCAGTCCGGACCGTCATCGGGACCGGTGGGTATCTCTCGCACGCCTCTGAGTTTACCCCTGCGGATTGCCTCTCTCGGATCGGCTCCGACAAATACGGCAAACGGATACTCGCCCCGCGCTGTGATAACTACCTGCGCGACCCCATGAACATTCTCCCCCTTCTTGCCAATGTGTCGCGCGGCTTTCCAGTCGCCGCTGCCAGGACGGCCGTAAAGCTTCTGACACAAGGTCAACTCGTATCCCAGCCGGAAAGCGCAAAGGTTTTGCTAGCCCAATGAGTGACACCTCCACGATCGAAATCTCCGATACGAAGCTCGAAAGGGCGCAGTACGCCCGCGAACGCGAAACCGTGCTGACCACCTGGCCCACGGGGAAGGATGTCGAGTTTTCCCGAGGTCTCGTCCGACACAGTGATATGCCGGATGCGAAGAAGTTCTCTGTAGCGTTAGCTCGGGCCTCCGAAGAGGAGAAAACACTTCTCCAGCCCCGGGCAGGCGTGGCGTTGTTGCGGGAGCACACGCAGTTGCTGAACGATCTCGCTCCATACTGCGATGTGCTCCCCACGACGGTTGACGCATACACCAGGCACAATCGTTACGACGAAGCGGAGAAGGGAATCGAACGGTCCCGAGCTGCAGGCAAATCCCTGTTGAACGGCTTTCCGCCGGTCAACCATGGTGTCGGCGGGTGCGAGCGGCTGGTCGACAGCGTGTCGAAACCTATTCAGGTTCGGCACGGAACGCCGGACGCGCGATTGATGGCGGAGATCACGCTGGCGGCGGGGTTCTCCAGCTTCGAAGGTGGGGGTATCTCCTACAACATCCCGTACTCGAAGAACGTGCCGCTCGCCCGTTCCATACGCCACTGGCAGTATTGCGATCGGTTGGTGGGTCTCTACGAGGAGGAGGGGATCAGGATCAACCGGGAGCCGTTCGGCCCCCTGACCGGAACACTTGTACCCCCGTTCGTGTCGCACACCGTCGCTCTGCTTGAAGGTCTTTTGGCCCTGCAGCAAGGGGTGAAATGTATTACTCTCGGGTACGGTCAAGCCGGAAACCTGGCGCAGGACATCGCCGCGATGCGTTCGCTTAGAAAGCTTGCGAACCACTACTTCACGCTTTTCGGTTTCAACGACTACGCCCTCTCCACCGTGTTCCACCAGTGGATGGGTGGTTTTCCGCAGGACGAGGCGAAGGCATATTCCGTGATTGCCCTCGGAGCCGCGGCGGCGAAGTTCGGCGGCGCAACCAAGATCATCGTGAAAACGCCTCACGAAGCGAGCGGGGTTCCAACGATGGAAGCGAACCGCGCTGGACTTCAGGCGACCGAGCAGATGATCAATATGATTGGGGACCAGGGATTCCTGGCCACCGCCGAAATCGACGAGGAAATGGCCCTCATCGAACGCGAGGTCCACTCCGTAATGGACCGCGTCATCCTTCTCGGGCAGGGCAACCTCGCAAGGGGAGCCGTTCTGGCATTCGAGGCGGGTGTCGTCGACATTCCTTTCGCGCCCGCGAGCGTCAACGCGGGTCTTATGACACCAGTCCGGGACAACAACGGAGCGATCCGCATTTTCGATAGCGGCAACATCCCTCTGCCCGACGATGTCATAGCCCTCCATAAAGACAAGATCGCCGAGCGTGCGGCGGCCGAGGGGCGGCCCGCTTCATTCACGATGGTCGTCGACGACGTGCGCGCGATTTCAGCTAGCAAACTGGTCGGCCGGCCGAAATTCGCCGCGCAGCTCTAAGCTTCATTCGAGAGGATAAAATGAAGATCACGAATGTTCAGTTCAGCCCCGGCGTGTCCTCGTTCTATTTCGACGACCAGGCCGCGATAAAAGGCGGGGCAGGGATGGACGGATTCATCTACGTCGGGCCTGCGGCAACGCCGGGCTTCGATTCTATCCGGCAGTCAGGCGAGGCGATTTCGGTTCTGATCGAACTCGAAAACGGGCAATGGGCGGAGGGCGACTGCGCCGCGGTTCAGTACTCGGGTGCGGGCGGGCGCGATCCTCTGTTCACCGCCGAGCGATACATTCCCTGGATGAGCTCCGTCCTGCGCCCGCTTCTCATCGGTCGTGACGTCAGCAAGTTCTTGGAAAACGCGCGCTTCATCGATCAGCTCACGGCCGATGGTCGCCAGATACACACGGCAATTCGCTACGGTCTCTCGCAAGCCCTTCTGGACGCGACCGCAAAGGCGACCAACCGACTGAAGCTCGAAGTCGTCTGCGACGAGTATGGCCTCCCTATCGATCCCTCGCCGCTCAAGCTTTTCGGTCAAAGCGGCGACGACCGGTACAACGCGGTCGATAAGATGATCATGAAGCGGGTTGATGCTCTTCCCCACGGCCTGATCAACAACGTCTCGACGAAACTCGGCGAGAACGGCGGCCGCCTTCAGGAGTATGTCACCTGGCTGACGCAGCGCATCATGAAGCTTCGGGGAAGCGCCGCATATCTGCCGACGATCCATATCGATGTCTATGGAACGATCGGACTGATTTTCCAGAACAACCCCGTAGCGATCGCGCGCTATCTCGGAGAACTGGAGGAGCGAGCAGGCCAGTTCCCCCTTTACATCGAGGGACCGGTCGATGTCGGAAACAGGCAGGATCAGATCGAGCTACTGGGAGCGATAAAACGCCAGCTCCGCGAAATCGGCAGCGAGGTTCGCATCGTGGCCGATGAATGGTGCAACACATATCAGGATATCGTGGGTTTCGTGGATGCCGGATGCTGCGACATGGTGCAGATCAAAACGCCCGATCTCGGAAGCGTACATAACGCCATCGAAGCCGTTCTTTACTGCCATTCGCATGGAGTGGAGGCCTATCTCGGTGGTACCTGCAACGAGACCGACGTATCCGCCAGGGCATGCCTGCACATCGCCCAGGCGACGCGACCCCAGCGCGTGCTGATCAAGCCTGGCATGGGCTTCGACGAGGGTTTGACGATCGTCGCAAACGAGATGCGCAGGAACCAGTCCATCCTTCAGGCCAAATATCCGACCGCAGGAGCGGTGCAATGACCGTCGAGCTGCCAAAACAGACGAAACCATATTCGGACCTTCTTGTCGTCTCCATCGAGCAGGCGGTGGCCGCGCCCCTGTGCTCGAGCCACTTCGCGGAAGGTGGTGCCCGGGTGATCAAGATCGAACGTCCGGAAGGCGATTTCGCGCGCAAATACGACAAGGCGGTGAAGGGGGAATCGTCGTACTTCGTCTGGGCGAACCACGGGAAGGAATCGCTTTGTCTCGACATCAAGAACAAGGCGGATTCGGAGCTGTTGCATCAGGTTCTCTCCCGGGCGGATATCTTTATTCAAAATCTTGCTCCCGGTGCGAGCACCCGCGCCGGGTTCGGCAGCGCTGACCTCCGCCGCTGCTATCCCCGTCTCATTACCTGCGATATCAGCGGGTACGGGGATACGGGAGCGTATCGTGATATGAAGGCATACGACTTTCTCGTTCAGTGCGAGAGCGGCCTCGTGGCAGTCAATGGTGCTCCGGGCGCTCCCGGACGGATAGGCGTGTCCGTATGCGATATCGGGGCGAGCATGAACGCGGTCATAGGTATCCAGCAGGCGCTGTATCTCCGTTCGAAGACGGGTATCGGCAGCGGGGTGAAGGTCTCGCTGTTCGATACCGCGGCGGATTGGATGACGGTTCCGCTTATGCACGCGGTCTACGGAGGCAAGGCACCGGAGCCGGTCGGTCTCCGCCACCCGTCAATCGCTCCATACGGCGGCTTCACCACCGGAGACGGCCATGTCCTCGCCATCTCGATCCAGAACGAACGGGAGTGGGTGCGGCTCTGCGCGGAGGTGATGGATGACGCAGCTATCGCGACGGACCCTCGCTTCAAGGACGCAGCGTCCCGCGTTCAGAACCGCCCGGAACTGGACATGCTCATCGCCGAATTCTTCGCGAGGCATACGCGAGCGAACCTGGAACCAAAACTGCGAAGCGCCGGTATCGCATATGGCGGTGTGAATTCCGTCGAGGCGTTCTCGAAGCATCCGCAGTTGCGCCGGCGGGCGGTTACTCTGGAGAGCGGGCAGCGTGCTGAACTCGCAGGTTCTCCGATCCAATATTCATACGAGGACTCGAACAAACCTCTCGGACGAATCCCAGGTGTGGGAGAACACACGGCGGCCATCCGGGCCGAGTTCGCGCTGGTGCCCGAAAATGCATAAAGCCCGCGATCTGCCTAGATGGCGTTCGTCGCTTTTCATTCCCGCACATGAGGAGCGCTTTATTGCGAAGGCACACTTGCGCGGGGCCGAAGCCATCATCCTCGATCTCGAAGACAGTGTCCCATCCGAGGGCAAGGGCTTGGCCAGAGCGGCAATGATCAAGGCGGCGGCCCGTTTGAAGCAGCACGGACTGGCTGTCGTCGTCCGGGTAAATCGCGACCTCGCGAATTGCGTTGCCGATTTGGAAGCGGCGCTACTTCCTGACGTTGACGCGGTGATGCTGCCAAAGGTCAGCGGCCCGGAACACATAAAGCTGATCGACGAGTTTATGGACGAGACTGAAGGCCGGGAGGGTCTCGTTCGCGGGGTCATCGGGATCATCGCGTTGGTCGAGACCCCTGCCGCGCTCGCCTTGGCGAGCCAGATTGCCTCGGCCTCTCCACGTTTAATAGGCCTCGCAATCGGAACGGAGGATTTCAGTGTCGCCTGCGGTTTCGAGCCTACGTATCGAAATCTCTTCGGGCCTTGTCAGCAGCTTATCCTTGGTGGCCGGTCGCACCATGTCCGCGTTTACGGCCTTCCGGGAAGCATCGCCAGCATCGGCGACGGGGAAGCGTTTCGCCAGTCGTCCATTCAAGCCAAAGAAATGGGTTTCGACGGCGTGCTCTGCGTCCATCCGAGGCAGGTCGAGATGGTCAATTCGGTGTTCCTTCCCTCCGGCGCAGAACTGGCTCATGCGAGGCGCGTCGTAGCTGCCTTTGAGGAGGCCGCAGCTACGGGGCAAGGAGTGGTTGCCTTGGACGGCTCCATGATCGACCTTCCGGTCGTCATGCGCGCAAAAGCTCTTTTGGAAGGTTCCCGAAGAATTCGCGCATGAAGGCTGGCCCCTCATGCAGGACAAAGGACCTAAATGCTTCGGCCGCCGGGCGAAGGCGTTTTCCCTTGGGTGTGACAGTGAACCACTCCCTCATGGCAGGCATGTCCTCGGCGCGCAGGATTCGAAGCTTGTTGGCCTGACATTCAAGGGCGATCGTATGGGCGGATATGAAGGCCAGTCCCATGTTCGCCATAACGGCCTGCTTGATGTTTTCGTTGCTGTCCATAACGACATAGAGCTGCGGTAACGATACCGAGTGGCTGGTGAAATAGTAGTCGTGGAGCATCCTCGTTCCGGAACCCGGTTCCCGCGCGAGAAACTTGAAGTTCGTCAGCTCTTGCCGCGACACATGCTTCTTGTCCGCGAGGGGGTGCTCCGGATGGCCGATCAGTACATAAGGGTGAGGTGCGAAGGGTGTCGCCTCGACCTCTATCGTTTGAGGCGGCCGCCCCATCAGCGCCAGATCGACGGTCCCGGCCTGGAGCAGATCAATGACGGTTTCCCGGTTTGCGATCGTAGTTTCAATCTGGATTTCCGGGTGCTGTCTGCCGAACTCCTGCAGGAGATGGGGGCCGAAGTTCCGCGAGGTAGTCACCATGGCCACGCGCACGAGGTGGTCAAGTCTGCCCTGAAGGCCGTCGATCACGCTACAGGCTTCCTGAAGAGCTTCGGTCATGCGCTCCGCGTAAGGGACCAGGGCTGTCGCCACCGCGGTCAGTTGTATGGAGCGTCCGTCGCGCTCGAAAAGAGGCGCGTCGAGGAATTCAGATAGGCGGCTCATCTGCATGGAGACAGCCGGAGGTGTGAGGGCGAGCTGCGCAGCGGCGCCTACGAAGCTCCGGTGCTCTACTACCGCGAGGAAAATCTGTAGCTGGCGGAGTGTTATCTTTTCGAAAGCATCAGACATTCTTTGGCAGTCGCCCTGGAACTTCACTCGCGTTGATCAGTGGCGGATCGGGAAGAACCTCTTCCAGGATATGCCGGTTTAGCCCCACATTGAGCATCTTCTCCCAAGGCACGCAAGATGCCCCTGAGACAGTAGCCATCGGTCAATAAATAATCACAAATCCTTATCTGAATCTATTTAAAGATAAGCGTTAATATGCCATATGGTGCGCAGTAGGTAACTGCCTATGGTTCCAAGATGGGTAGCTTCATGCAGGCCCGAAGTCGTTTCTGTGAGGGGGCGAAATGCCCGAAATCGCCGAGTCCGACCTGATAGACAGCGTGAGCGACGCGTTACAGCATATAAGCTACTATCATCCCGAGGACTATGTTCGGGCACTAGGAGATGCATACCGTCGAGAGGAATCTCCTGCCGCGAAGGACGCGATCGCGCAGATACTGACGAACAGCCGCATGTCCGCGATCGGCCATCGCCCTATCTGCCAGGATACGGGCATCGTGACCGTGTTCGTGAAGTGGGGTCAGGGATGCAGACTTGCGTCGAGTAGGAGCCTCCAAGCCGTCATCGACGAAGGTGTCCGCCGTGCGTACCTGAATACGGCAAACCCGCTCCGAGCATCGATCGTCAGCGATCCCGCGTTTGCCCGACGAAATACCCGTGACAACACACCAAGCGTGGTTCACGTCGAATTGGTGCCCGGAGATTTGGTGGACGTGACGGTGGCAGCCAAAGGTGGCGGCTCCGAAAACAAAACCAAATTCAAGATGCTGAATCCATCGGATTCCATCGTCGACTGGGTTCTCGATACCGTTCCTACGATGGGGGCGGGATGGTGTCCTCCCGGAATGCTCGGAATAGGTATTGGCGGAACCGCCGAGAAGGCTATGGTCATGGCGAAGGAATCGCTCATGGCTCCGATCGACATGGCGCAACTCAAGGCTCGCGGCCCGGAGAACGATCTGGAGAGTCTCAGGATCGAACTGCATGAAAAGGTCAACGCGCTCGGAATAGGGGCCCAAGGTCTTGGCGGCCTTACCACCGTACTCGACGTGAAGATACTTGACTGGCCAACTCACGCCGCTTCGAAACCGGTCGCGATCGTGCCGAATTGCGCCGCGACACGGCACGCCCATTTCAGGCTTGACGGAACAGGGCCGTCGTTGCTTCCGCTACCCGACCTATCGACCTGGCCTGATGTTTCCTGGAGTCCTGACAAGTATGCCCGACGGGTATGTCTTGACAGCCTGACCGCGGGCGAGGTCGCGAGGTGGAAGGCCGGAGACCGGTTGCTGCTCTCTGGCAAAATGCTCACTGGCCGAGATGCTGCTCACAAGCGCATCCGGGACCTGCTGGATCGAGGCGAGCAGCCGCCCGTGAACTTCAGCAATAGAGTCATTTATTATGTCGGTCCCGTCGATCCGGTCGGCGACGAAGTGGTCGGGCCGGCTGGACCGACGACGGCCACCCGGATGGATAAGTACACGGACATGATGCTCGACCTCGGGCTACTTGCGATGGTAGGCAAGGCAGAACGCGGTGGCCCAACGGTAGCTTCGCTCGCGGCGCATCGGCGGGCCTATCTCACTGCGGTTGGCGGAGCAGCCTATCTAGTCTCCCGGGCGATCCGCTCAAGCCGCGTAATGGCCTTCGAAGACCTCGGCATGGAAGCGATATACGAGTTTGACGTTCAGGACATGCCAGTGACCGTGGCGGTCACCGCGGACGGCGAGAACGTTCACGCCTCCGGACCGAAGGCCTGGCGCCAACGCCTCTCCCCGATCAGCTAGGCTCACCGCCGGTAGGCGAGGTGATCAGGTCAATCGAACGTGTTCTGGTTGATCTAACGCGGCGGCTGCGTACCGCGAGAGCAACCTCTTTTTCACTCGGCAGGCAGTTTGCCGGCATCCAGGATATCCGGCGGGAATCCGGTTGTCGCCCGATGAAACTTCCTGGCTCGACCGGGGGGCCTGGACTTTCGAACGGCATCACGAGCGCCCCGTTGGCTAGGGCCTCGGACGCTTTCCCCTGTAATTTCGAAGAATCTTATACGATCACCAATTGATTTATATGATTTGATATGATCGTATCCAATTGCTCGCTCCTTAAGCTGAGCGTTTTCCATGACGGCCTGGTGCCGGTCAGAACAACAAATTGGGGATTCGAAATGAAAAGACGCGCATTCTTCGCAGCGGTCGTCGCGGCCGTCGCCTTCACCCACACTGCATCCGCGCAGGAAAAGACGATCGTGGTTGGCACGAGCATCGACTCCAAGCCGTTCGATTTCGTGCAGGACAACCAGTATGTGGGTTTCGACCAGGACCTTCTGGCGGAGATCGCGAAGGAGGCGGGCTTCAAGTATACGATCAACGCGATGGATTTCGGCGCTCTGATTCCCGCGCTCCAGACCGCCAGCATCGATCTGGCAATTTCCAGCATTTTCATGACCGATGCGCGTAAACAGGTCGTCGATTTCTCCGACGTCTATTACACGAGCGCGCTCGGCGTTCTCGTTTCTTCCGAGAACCACACGATCAAGACGGGCGATGACCTCGCTGGAAAGAAAGTTGCGTCTGTCACCGGCGCGGCTTCGACGACCTGGCTGAAGGCAAATGTTCCGACCGCCGAGGTGACGCTCTTCCCGCAGGTCACCAATATGTTCATGGAACTGCAGGCCGGCCGCGCCGAAGCTGTCGTCTACGACTATCCCTTCCTGGCGTACTACGCGCAGACCGAGGGCGACGGCAAGGTAAAGGTTCTCGAGAAGCCGGTCGGCGAAGGCATTCCCGTGGGCATCGCCTTCCCCAAGGGCAGTGAACTCGTCGCCCAGGTCAACGAGGCCCTCAAGAAGATCAAGGACGACGGCCGCTATGACACGATCTACCAGAAGTGGTTCGGTAAAGCTTCCGAGTGACGAGTCCGCCCGAGTCTAGCTGAACCAAACATCAAGGGGAGCTGTCATGACCTTCGAATGGTCGGCAATTATCGACGCTCTTCCCGCATTGCTCCGCGGCGCGGCCGTAACCGTCATGGTTGCCGCCGCGTCGCTAACGGCGGGAATGATCCTGGGAACGGTGATCGGTGTCCTCAGGACCTACGCGCCAAAACCCGT
This sequence comes from Shinella zoogloeoides, assembly GCF_022682305.1. Classification (NCBI taxonomy): domain Bacteria; kingdom Pseudomonadati; phylum Pseudomonadota; class Alphaproteobacteria; order Hyphomicrobiales; family Rhizobiaceae; genus Shinella; species Shinella zoogloeoides. The sequence continues at coordinate 2,232,569 of NZ_CP093528.1, read as the reverse complement.
GTCTCTAATTACGCAGGTCTATATCGGCCTGATCCGTGGCACGCCGATGGTCGTGCAGATCATGTTCATCTATTTCGCGCTTCCTCCGCTGCTCGGCATCAAGCTTACGGCGCTGACGGCGGGCATGATCGCACTCACGGTCAACTCGTCGGCGTATCTCGCGGAAATCGTGCGCGGTGGTTTCCTCTCCGTCCCCAACGGCCTTCGCGAGGCCGGACTGGCTATGGGGCTGCCGCTCCATCGTGTGCTGCTCTACATCATAGGCCCCGTCGCTTTCCGGCGCATGGTACCCGCGCTGGGCAACCAGTTCATCATCGGCCTGAAGGATACGTCGCTTCTTATCGTCATCGGTGTCGCCGAATTGACCCGCACCGGCCAGGAAATCATGACCGAGAACTATCGCGCGGTCGAAATCTGGACCGCCGTCGGAGCGATCTACCTCGTGATCATCAGCATCATGGCGATCATCTTCCGCCTTGTCGAAAAGCGGGCGCACCTGGCATGAGCATTGTCGAATTCAGAAAAGTCGTCAAAAGCTACGGTGATCTCGAAGTCCTGAAAGGCGTGGACCTCTCGATCAAACCCGGCGAGATCGTGTTTTTGATCGGACCGTCCGGTTCGGGGAAGTCGACGCTATTGCGCTGCATCAACGTGCTCGAAACCATCCAGAGCGGCGAACTCGTCGTCGACGGCATAAGCGCGAAGGGATCGTCGGCCGAAATCCGTCAGATACGTCTGGAGGCCGGAATGGTGTTCCAGCAGTTCAATCTGTTTCCGCATATGACCGCCCTGGAAAACGTTATGTTCGGGCCGCTTAAGGTGCGGCGCTCATCTAAGGCGGAAGCCGAAAGGATTGCCCGCGACCTTCTCGATAAAGTCGGGCTAAGCGAACGAGCCGACCATTATCCAACCCAGCTTTCAGGTGGCCAGCAGCAGCGTGTCGCCATCGCGCGGTCGCTCGCTATCCGCCCGAAACTGATGCTCTTCGACGAGCCAACCTCTGCTCTCGATCCGGAGCTTCGCCACGAGGTTTTACAGGTCATGAGGCAGTTGGCCGACGAGGGTATGACGATGATCGTCGTGACGCACGAAATCGGATTTGCCAGGGATGTCGGGAGTCGCCTTCTGTTCATAGACAAGGGACATATCCTGCACGATGGCGATCCGAAGGAACTGCTTTCAAATCCGCCAAGCGAACGCCTGGCGACGTTCCTGCAGCACATCCGTTAGTCGGCCAAACGCGAAAACCGGGAGTGCGTAGACGCTTCCGGTTGAGGGCACACACGCCACCGTTTTGCGAAAGGTCGTCGTATAGGTTCGGTAACCTGATGGCATCGCGGGTTGATTCCCTTGTCGATATCGCGGGGTCTCAGCGGTCATGCGCAAGGTAATTTTGCGCCAAAGGCTGACAGGTCTCTGGCCAAAAAAGCGTGTGAATAGGGGTGATCGCTGCCGTCTTCCTGGCGATAGCCCACCTAATCCGAGATGGCGGTACTCCCATTCGATGTGGGCGCGTCCCATAACTGCTCCCATCCTTCGACCTGACCCAGGGTAAGTCGTTCCACGATACGGGCGAGTCGCTTCGAATTGGATACGATTCCGCCGATAGGAACCGAATGTGCCCCTACGGGCAAATGAACGTTCACGAGCGCTACTTTGCCAGCTATGACTAATATCTCTAGGTTTGCAGGCAAATGCCCCTGGGGCAGCAAGAGGCCACGATCGAAAAGTCGCTTGTGGCTCTGTCGAACAGTCTTATGCGTGGAACGTGGCATCGCAAGCGTGGTTCGGACTTTTTTACCAACGTTGCGTAGCGCGTCGCTTATGCTGGCCAACGTCTCCCCGATCTTCAACGTTCGTCCCCATGTTGTGCCATTTGGCCTGAGCCAAATAACGTCGTACAACTTTTCCGACGACTCGAATTCGCTTCCCGCAGCGATCAGCCGGTCGAAGTTGCGTGGAAGGTACGGTGCTCCTGTCGAAGCGCTGAACTCCACTCCCGCCGAGGGAATGCTCGCGAGCGCATCACGCCAAGCATCTATGCTATTTGGGTTGTTTATGACTTGCGTGAAACGCGAGTCTCCCGTCATTCGTTCGAATTCTGTCGCTGCGGTGGAAGCGGTGTCAGCCCCCACCTGCAAATGCCAAGCGTCGCTTGCCGCCACAGTGAGCTTGTTATAGTTCGCCGCACTGTCATTCAGCTCCGAAAACATTGGACGGACCCTCAGACGATCCATATCGAGAACTAGATCGGCACGCAAAATCTGATAGCCGTAGATGCCTCCTTCAACGTCGGAGACAGAGTAGAGATTTACAGAATCCGGATCGGGAAAGCGGCGTATCCTTCTGGCGTAGTCCCTGAAATTCTCCTCGAACGCGGATCGTGCGAATGCTTCTGGCATGTCGCGAGCCTCGGGCAGTTCGGCCACCTTGACGAGATAGTCGGCGGAACGCGCGCGTGACCGAGGAACCATATTTCGGCTCACGAGATCGTACCACACGTTTTCGATGATAGGGGATGTCTCTACGACGTGCGGAATTCCAGTGGTGGAAGAGGAGCGAAAAAGCTCTCGCCCTGCAGGCGCGAGCTGGATGTCGTCGTTCACGATTTCCACGAGGTTGCGGCGACCCATATCCGTTAGAACAGTCTGCATCTCGCTCGTCGTGAAGCCGAACCACGCCCGCATTCTGGAGACTGACATTCTATCAAGGATAGCCAAAAGGCGTAGCACGAACTCGTCAACGACCGGAAGCTGTCGATCTCTCGTGATCGTTGCTCGAACCGTAAAGCGACGGCACGAAACCTGGAAATCGACAGCGTCAATCACGATACGTTCATTCGCGTCGCTCATTGGCCGATCTCCGTAGCGGCTCTTACTTTCCCTTCGGAAGGAGACATCGAGCCAACGCCGAACAAGACGGTTCGCATGGGCGATCTACATCTCGGGTCCGACCACATGGAACTATCACCGATGATGTAAAGTCGTTCCTTGGCGCGAGACATCGCGACGTTGCAGCGGTTCTCCCTGCCTACATGACCGGGCTTCCTCTCATTGTTGGAACGGACAAGCGTGACGATAACAACTTCGTTTTCTTTCCCCTGATAAGCATCGACTGTATCTATGACGACGATGCGGCGGAATTCTTCCGGATACGCCTGCTGAGACCACTCGCGTTCGATCCGTCGCTTCTGTTCGCTATACATGCAAATCACGCCGATCGCCGGTTCACCACGCTTGGAGAGCGTGTCGATGAGGGCCGTTTCCTTCGAGAGTCGGTGGAGAATGGACATGACCGTTGCGATCTCGGCCTCATTCCAGATGTCACGGCCGGCATTGCGGTCCCGTTCTGTAGCGCCAGGCATGTCCTTGGTGTCAAACCAGACCACAGGTGTGGCCAGATCATCAGAAAGCTCAGCGAACGCAACGTCCTGCTTGCGGTCCTTGGACGGTTGGAGCTTTACGCCATAGGGCGCATAGAAGGTGTCCGAGACCAAGTCACTGATAACCGGCACCATACGATACTGTTCGTCAAGAACTTGCGCGTTCCGACGTCCGTAGTGAGATTCGAACGCTCTTTCGAAATCTGTTTTATCTAGCGCCGCGCCCGCATCGGGAAACTCGTCCTTGAGCGACTTCTGAACGTATCTGTCCACCATTGGGCGAAGCTGTCTCTGGTCGCCGACAAGAATCACACGGCTGCCGAGCTGAAGCGGCACCGCTAGCTCTCCACTGGTGCACCTTGCCGCCTCGTCCACGATCACCCAGTCAAAGGTACCTTGATCGAGGCGTATTTGCGACTGCCCGAGACCGACGCAGGTGCCGGCCACCACACGTCGGGTCTTCGCTAGGAACTCGTCAAAGTTTCGATGACCTGAAGAAAGCGTATCCTTCCATTCATGAGCTAGCGCTATCAGCTGCTGGACGGTGACAAGGTCGCTTGGTGAGACTTTGGGATGCGCTGCACGCACAGCGTCGAAGGCCTCAAGCAGAGCCGTTGCGATTTCTGCGGGGTCTTCACCGACATCCCGCTCAAGTAGCCGCGTAGCTTCCCTAGAGAAGGCCTTAGAAAGGGTCCTGATCCTTGCGCCTGAGCGGCGCCTTTCATCCTGTGCGACATCTCCTATTGCAGCGGCCTTGGCCATCTCAATCGAGCGCTTGAGCGTGCCTAATTTCATGTCGACGTTTATGATGTCTTGGACGAACTGCTTCGGAATTCCCACCGCTGAAGCCGCGTGAGCCACGCGGGTCTTTAATCCGTTCTCAAACCGAACGCGGTGACGGTCCCGAAGCGATCGGGCTTGATATGGTCGAACACGCTCTGTCGCGCCACGCGAACCTACTCTAAGTAGATCGGCGTAGCCGCCATGCTTCCTGTAGGTCTTAAGCAGCTCCTCCAGTACGTTGTTGACGGCCTCGTGAGATTGGCTGGCAACCAATACCCGCCTGGCTCCACCATCCTTGAGCAGCCAATGGACAAGCGAGGCGATAAACTTTGTCTTTCCGGAACCCGGCGGCCCCTGCAGCAAGCCGACTGGCCCAACCTCAACAAGGGAGCGGAAAGCGGCGCGCTGACCATCGTTGAGCTGGTATGACGAAATCTTCTCCAACGAAGTTGGCTTCTCGTAGAGGATTTCGGGCGCGTCCTTTGTGGGATCGAAAAAGTCGATCAAGTTTGCGATTACACTCGAGCGACGGGTAATCCGTTCGACAGCCTTGCGCCGCCTTTCCTTCGATACACGGTCGCGTCGATCGACGAGCGCAACGAATTCTCCTTCAGCCACCGGCGATCTCAGGTCGCGGACAGCAAGACGGCGGCTATCACAGTTCGGCACGTCCAGGTACCCGATGAAACGGCCCGAAAAACCGCCAAGGCGCACCTCCACGGTATCGTCGTCTTCAAATTCGAGGGGCTTGGCAGCTTCGTAATAATAGGTCGCCGAATTTCCGATATCGGGAATACGTCGATCGATACGTACCCGAAGGACGGAGTCCTCCTCGAGTTCAGCGGACCGCACCCACATCCGGGCGATATCAAGAGGAGCCGACCCGAGCGATTCCGGTTCCGGAGGCTCATCATCGTAAAAGTCGACTTCGTCCTTTTCCTCAACCACATCTTCGTCGACTTCCGCCGCCGTTGGCTGAACGGTGACCACACCCCGAAGATATTCGACGAGTTCCTGAATTCCGTAGGACGGGCCGGATTTTAGCGTAAGAGCCATACGGACGCTCTGACCGCGACCGAGATCATTGAAGCTAGAATCGACAACTTCGATGTGATCCACCTGACCGTCTCTCATCCTCAAAAGCAGTCTTGTGGTAGGTCCGGTAATCCACAAAACGTCCAGTCCAGAAGGAGTCTTGTGAGCCAACACCCATAATATGTCGTCGACACCTCTCAGCTGAGTAGCTGTTAGGCCTGGGTGTTGTACTTCGAAAGATCGAAGTGGCGGCCTGGCGCGCCTTTCCTGTTCGATCGTGATCGCCTCAAGAAGAGTATCGAGTGTTTCTACAGTATGTCTTCCCAGCTCCTCTCGTGCGGCATCAAGTACATTGGGAAAATCCGCGCCCGTCGTACGTTCGGCAAGAGCTATAATCATTTTGCAAACGGCAAAGCGGTCGATTTCCTGATCTGACTTCCTTTCATGATCGTCGGGTACCCAAGCCATGCTTCGAACGCGACCGCCGTCTGTCCGGGACATGTCCAAAAGATCGATGAGCGTTACAACATGATCCGTCCCGACGATTACATTGTCCGGATGGAGGTCACCGTGAGCCAAGCCCCGGGAATGAAGAGAGCTAACAGCGGCAACCAGATCATTCAGGACTTCGAGGAGGGCGTTATCGTCTGGGGCTTTGAATGAGGCCAGAGAGATGCCCTCAACCCAGCGCGTCACCACGAAAGGCCCGACACTTGAGAGTCCGCTGTCCACGACATGTGCGACACCGGGCTGAGGTACAGCCTTGAGGGTGGCTGCTACTTCGAGCAACGCCAACAGCGAATGATCGCGATGCGCATTCCCCCGCTGGATGCCGTTCCAGACTTTCACGACGACTTTACCCGAAGAATGCGTGCTATCGTAGCGCGTCGAACCACTGCCGTTGGAGGGCGTTCCAGCGGGCGGATACGCGATATAAGGTATTGTTACGGTTTCAAACTCATCCAGTCTGGACTGATCGACAGTTGGACCCGAAGGAGTCCGTAGTTCACCGAGCGCATCGGCGAGCTGCCGTGCGTCCTCGTATCGACTATCCGGCGAAGCTGCGGCTTTCTCCGCGACATCCATCCAACCAGGCGGCAGGGCCCCGTCTTCCCCTTCGATCTCCGCAAGCTCGCGCATAATGAGGCCGAGGCTACGCACATCACGCTGTTTTGCTGTAGCTGTAAGCCCGCCCCAGTTGGGCTCGACCTCAGCATAAGTGCCGAGCACTTCAAGATAATCGCTGACTGATTGGTCATCGGGAAGGCGTGCCGAGAAAAATCCCGTCAGAGTCATGTTCGTCGGCTCACCCAACCATACCGCGTCGCCGCCAATGTCTCGATGTGCCACTCCCCGATCGTGAAGTTCAGCGACCATGGATGTCAGCGTGTGCATAATGTCTACACGTTGCTCGCCCTGTAGATCGGAGCCGTTCCGCTGAAGGTAACGCCGGAGTGTGGTCCACCCTGGAGGAAGTGCCAGCAACTGATAGTGCTCAGTCAGTACTTCATCTGGCAGGCTGCCTACGGATTTCAGGATACCCCGTTCGGCCATCCAGCTTCCGTGCTCGCTCAGATATGCGACAGCCTTCAGTTCTCGGTCTGCTATGAGACGCCGTCCTTTAGGCTCATTCAGCCCGACAGGGAGATTGTCAAAGCGGAAAAGCCGCAACAACCCCTTGATACGCTCCTCTTTTGCAAGCTGCGCGCGATGCTCACGCCAAATATCTTTTCGGTGAACGAAGAAGTCTTCATCGGTCACATTATAGCCGTCCCAGCTCATTTTCATTGGCTGGAAATAGGCGGGGTTTCCCAAAACCTTGTCGAAATCCTTAACAAGCATATTCGGCTTCACATTTTGAAACTTGACTGTTCCGAGAAGCCTGTCTCGGTCTTTCTTGTTTCCAAGAAGCTTGGCCTCTTCTAGCGTAAGAACATGCGGTATCTCATCGGTGGGAAGGAGGTCACGTGTCGAAGTTCCTGTTAGTATGACACGGGAGTCAACATAGAAGCGGCCGAGCTGACCCTGATTGCGCAGAATGCTCTTTACCTTCTTGGCCTTTTCATTTCCAAGTTGGACTGGCGAGCGCTGGGGCTTTCCATGAACCCACATGTCGCCCTTCGCCGTTAGGGGGCCATTCCAATCCTTGAGCTCGAACAGGACCACCCGATCGTCCATAACCACTAGCAGATCGATCTCGATTGGGGCGCTATTCGCGGGAAACGCGTTCAGTGAGGCAAACATTAGCCAGTTTACCGGGAAGGCCTTCGCCAAGGCCTCCACGCCTTTTACCTCGCGGTGATGTATTCCCGCGCTGCTCAGATACCTAACTTTGCACGCCATAGATTGCTCCCAGCCCGAGCCGTGTGAGACTCACGGCAACTCAGGTCGGAAGAATCTCATTTGATTCTCGGCCTAAGTCGAGACGATGCTGGCAATTTTAAAGGGAAAACCCCGTCTGAATGCTGCTCTAAGTGAAGGCGCATGTTCGGCTAAGATGACTTTTGGGTGCTCACTGTTGACGCAGGTCGAGAGAATATCCCTGTGCCTATCCGTTCGCATTGACGCACAACGGCCGCTGCCAGCTGACCCAGGATGAAGATGTCGGTTCTTCTCACTAGTTGATTGCTGCAGCTGCATAGTTCTATGACAAAGTCGTTTTGCCGGGGACGGGTCGGGCTACTAGAGGACCTGGCTTAAGAAGGCTTGCGTGCGCGGGTCCTTCGCGCTCCTGAAGAACTCCGCCGGAGGACCGTGCTCGACGATCACCCCGCGGTCGGTGTGAACCGCACCGGGTTTGCCGGAGACCCCAACTTGTGAGAAGTAGGGTCTATGACAAGCAAGACGACGAACAAGTTTTCTCCCGAAGTGCGCGCCCGCGCCGTTCGAATGGTTGTCGAGCATGAAGCAGAGCATCCTTCGCGGTGGGCGGCCGTGTCTTCCATAGCTGCCAAGATCGGCTGCTCGGCGCATACGCTCAATGAATGGGTGAAGAAGGCTGAGGTGGACAGCGGCAAGCGAGCTGGCCTGCCGAGTGACGTCGCCGAGAAGATGAAGGCTCTGGAGCGGGAGAACCGCGAGCTTCGTCAGGCCAACGAGATTTTGCGCAAAGCCTCTGCGTATTTTGCGATGGCGGAGCTCGACCGCCCAATGAAGCGATGATTTCCTTCATCGACGAACACCGCTCGGTGCTCGGGGTCGAGCCGATCTGCAGGCTGCTGCCGATTGCCCCGTCCACCTATTATGAAGTCGTCGCCAAGCGCACGGACGTGGGTCGCCTATCGGCCCGCGCCCGGCGCGATATGGCTATGAAAGTCGAGATACGCCGGGTGTTCAACGAGAACTTCCAGGTCTATGGCGTGCGGAAAGTGTGGCGACAGTTGCAGCGAGAAGGCTTCGATATCGCTCGCTGCACCGTCGCAAGGCTCATGAGAATGATGGGTCTTCAAGGCATCATTCGTGGCAAGCCGATCAAAACCACTGTATCGGACAAGTCTGCCCCGTGTCCGCTCGACCGCGTCAATCGCCACTTCAAGGCTCCCGCGCCGAACATGCTGTGGTTATCCGATTTCACCTATGTCGCGACCTGGCAGGGCTTCGTTTACGTGGCCTTCGTGATCGATGCCTTTGCCCGACGTATCGTCGGTTGGCGGGCAAGCCGGACTGCCCATGCGGGCTTTGTCCTCGATGCTCTGGAGCAGGCACTTCATGATCGGCGGCCCGTCAAACGGGGCGGGCTGGTTCATCATTCCGACCGCGGCTCGCAATACGTGTCGATTCGCTATTCTGAGCGGCTGGCGGAGGCGGGCATCGAGCCGTCTGTCGGGAGCGTCGGTGATTCCTATGACAACGCTCTCGCCGAAACGATCAACGGCCTTTACAAAGCCGAGGTCATCCATCGCCGGGGACCATGGCGCAACTTCGAAGCCGTGGAGTTCGCCACACTCGAATGGGTGGACTGGTTCAACAACCGACGCCTTCTGGAGCCCATCGGCAACATACCGCCAGCCGAGGCAGAAGAACGATACCATGCCATGCTGGACGCGCCAGCCATGGCCGCATAACTTAAACCAAACGGTCTCCGGTAAACTCGGCGCGGTTCAGTGAAGTAGACGTGGTCCGCGACTTCCTTGGCGAAATTCATCTCGTGAGTGACGAGGATGCAGGTCATGCCGTCGGCGGCCAGCTCCTTGATGGTCACCAGGACCTCCTTGACGGTTTCAGGGTCCAAGGCGGCAGTGACTTCGTCGAAGAGCATTACATCGGGGTTCATAGCGAGAGACCTGGCGATCGCCACACGCTGCTGCTGGCCTCCTGAAAGCTGCCCCGGGTACGAGTCCTCCTTGCCTTCGAGCCGTACCTTCTTCAACAGCGCTCGGGCGCGGCTCTCCACCTCATTCCGCGGTTGCTTCAGAACCTTGATGGGAGCCATCATCACGTTTTCGAGGGCGGTCTTGTGCGGAAAGAGGTTGTAGCTCTGGAAAACCATGCCGACCTTCTTCCGAAGAGCTAGTTTGTCGAGGCGGGGATCGTGTACCTCCTGCCCCTCGACATTGATCGAGCCGGCGCTGATTTCGGTCAGGCCGTTGATGCAGCGGATCAGCGTCGACTTGCCGGAGCCGGAGGGCCCGATGATGCAGATAACTTCGCCTTTCATCACGCTCAGGCTAATGCCCTTCAGGACCTCCAGCGCCCCGAAGGATTTCCTGACATCCTTGATCACGACGATCGGTTCGTTCGTCTTCGAATTGGAATGCATCTGAGAAATCCTACTGTCTGACGGCAAAGCGTCGTTCGAGAGAGCGGGTGAACACGGCGATCGGGTAGCTGTAGAGGAAGAACCACGACATCAGCCAAAGATACATCGGTATGAGGAGCTCGCTCCGCCCCTCCGCCGAGAGCGCGTCCTGCATCAAGGTCATCGCGTCGTTCACGCCAAGGATAGAGATCAGCGGGGTGGACATCGTAAGGATGCAGTACCAGTTCATCCACGGCGGAAGCATACGCTTGACGCACTGGGGAAGGATGATCATCCAGAGCGTCTGGCGGCGTGAGAAGGCCAGGCTTTCCGCCGATTCCCATTGGCCGGTCGGGAGAGACTGCACCGCGCCGCGTACGATCTCCGACACGTTCGCCATGATCGGCAGGGAAAGCGCGAGAGTCGCCTTGAACCAGCCGGGTACTTCCACCTTCGTGCCGAGCACCTCGATCTGGAAGGGAAGCATGAGCATGAAGTAGAAGAGGATGACCAGCCAGGGAGAATATTGAAAGACCCTGGTAACGAACTTCGATGCACCGCGGACAAACCCGTTAAGTGCGATCTGGCCGAGACCGAGGAAGAGCCCGAGGATCGTGCCTATCGCCATGGCTAGGAAGCTGACGAGCAGGTTGAGAACGAAACCTCCGAGTTCTCCCCTCGGGCCGAAGAAGATCAGCGGTGTCCATTTCGCCAGCGTGTCGAAGAGAGAGGGTTGGGCGGGTATCTGCGACTGGGCGCCTGCTGAGTCCACCAGAACGAACGCGCTTAAGACTGCCGCAAGGGTCGCGATGAAGCGCCAGTCGGCTACCCATGTGGAAGCATAGCGGGAGGAAGGGTCGACGAACGGCCGCGCTTGCCTTGAAGAAAGACAGATCGCCGACGGGCTCGTCGTCGCGCCACGACCGTCAGTTCCGTTGCTGCGGGAAAAGTTCATTGCGTTATCCTTGGCCATAGCCGGGAATTCGGATAGCCGCCTCGAGGCGATGCATCGCCCAGACGAGGATGCCTACGAGCGCGAGGTAGACGAGCCAGACGACGTTCATCATTTCGGGAACGTTGAACTCGTCCGACCAAATCTGATTGGCCATGTAGAGAGTTTCCGGGACCGCGATGGCGTACGCCGCGGTGGTCGTCTTCACGAGATTGATGAGGTTGCTGCCGAGCGCGGGCAGACACACCCTCAATGCAAGGGGCAGGGTGACATACTGGTAGATTTGTCGCTTCGTGTATCCGAGCGAGTCAGCCGCTTCCACGGTCGACTTCGGGACGGCTTCGATTCCCGACCGGAAGATTTCGACGTTGAAGGCTCCGGCGAAGAACGACAGGGACAACGCGGCCCAGCCGAAACTTCCGAGCAGGCTTCCGGAAAGACGGAACGAATCCACCAACGCTGCGTCCACCGCGAAATAGAAGAAGTACATCTGGATAAGGGGCGGCGTGTTGCGGAAGAACTGGATGTAAGCGTCTACGGCGCTACGGACGACCACGAACCGTGACATCTGGAGCCAGGCGCCCACGATCCCGATCACGATAGACGCAACGATGCAAACCGCCGACAGCTTCAGCGTGGTGACGATGCCCGTGAGAAACCTTCCCCGGTCCACGTCGTCGTAGAAAATGGTGAGGTTGATGTCATAAGCGTCGTTCAACCAACTGAACCACTGCCAGATAACGTCCATGGAAGCTCCCGATTGTCGCTAGGAGGGCGATGCCACCGAAAGGCGGCATCGCGCGGTGGCGGAGATCACTCGTCGGGGGTCGCGTCGCAGACCTTGTCGTTCGCGGCGCATTTCTCCTTCATGGCGGAGACCCAGGACGTGTTGGTCAGACCCCACTTCTTCTGGAGTTCGCCGAGAAGTCCCGACTTGTGCCAGTCGATAATCGCTTCCGAGAGGGCCGCGTTGATTGGCTGGCCGAGGTCGTCCTTCCGGACGGCGGCTCCCCAAGGAGCATCGGCGGTGACCGGAGTGACAAGCGAGTAATCGGCCCATTTTTCGGGCGCGCCTGCCTTGCGCGCCGCGAAAGCGGAGTCGTCGTAAAGCCAGCCAATGCACCGGCCGGCGAGCAGTGCCGCTTCGGCTTCGGGAACCCCTTTGAAAGTCACCATGTCGGCCCCGTTCTTGGTGCCGAAGTCCTTGTTGAACCACGCGCCCTGGATACCGCAGATCGGCTTGCCGTTCAGGCTCTCCCAGCCGTCAAGGCCGGAGTCGTTGCGCGCGAACACCGCGATGCCCGAGGAGTAGTAGTTCGGCTGGACGATGCCGACTACTTTCCGGCGTTCGGCGGTATCCGTCATGTTGGCCAGCAAGACATCGATGCGGCCCTGTTCGAGGAACTCCATGCGGTTCGCCGAGGCGACGACCACGAAGTCGGCGGTGATCGGCTTCCCGGCCTGCTTGCTGATGCGCTCGGCCAGGTCCCGCCCGAGGTCGATTTCCAGTCCGACCAGGTTGCCGTTCGTATCCCGCATGCCGAAGGGCGGGAAGTCCGCCTTAACGCCGATTGAAACGCTGCCGCGCTCAATGATGTCACTCAGCGTGTCGGCCGCCGCAACGCCGGGAACTGCGAGGAGGCCGGCGCATATCGCTGCGAAGGCCGATCGAAGGACATTCGTTTTCATTCTGGTTCTCCCATTTGGTCACGCGAAAGGGTCCGACGAAACCCGTCGGAGGAGCACGATTTGATGATCTATCGCCACTGCAACGTGGCGTTGTTCCCGTTGATTATTGTCGCCTTATCCGTGGCGTGTCGGAGCATGTGAATACAGAAACGCGTCGCTGTCAATATGTATCCAATCTTTTACGATTGAATTCTATCTTGACATTATTGGATACAAGATGGACCTAATGACGACGAAACGGGCGACGATTGCGCCGCTTTGTAGAAATTCCACCGATCTTGGAAGCGAAGAGGAGCGCCACTGAGATGCAATCGAATGCTGCCGCAATTACCGATGACGCAAACAAGCCTGCAACCATCGGGAGCGTTCCGGGTGCCTATCGGGCACTCTTCACCGAGTTCAAGCTAGGAAAACTTACGTTCAAAAACAGGATCATGAGCACCTCCCACGCTCCAGCCTACGCGGAGGGGGGAATGCCGACCGAGCGCTACCAGCGCTATCATGAGGAGAAGGCGAGGGGCGGCCTGGCGCTCACCATGTTCGGCGGAGCGTCCGCCATTGCGCCGGACTCTCCTCCGTCGTTCGGGCAGCTCTACGTCGGAAGCGACGAGATCATTCCGCACTTTCGCCAGTTCGCCGATCGTGTCCATCGCCATGGGGCGTATCTCATGTGTCAGTTGAGCCATGTGGGGCGCAGGACCCACGCGAACAAAGGCAACTGGCTCCCGGCACTTTCCGCGTCGGCGCTCAAGGAGCCCGCCCACGGTTCGTTTCCGAAGGCCATGGAAGCGGCGGACTTCCGGCGCGTAGCTGCGTCGTACGCCGACGCGGTCCTGCGCTGTAAGGAGGGGGGACTGGACGGCTGCGAGCTCCTCATCGCCGGCCACCTCATCGGCCAGTTCTGGTCCCCTCTCGTCAACAAGCGAAGCGACCACTACGGCGGCTCGCTCGAAAACCGCCTGAGGTTCGGCTTCGAAGTCCTGGGTGCGATCCGGGACAAGGTCGGCCCCGATTTCGCCGTCGGAATCCGTTTTACCGCCGACGAGATGCTCGACGGAGGGATCGATCTTGAGGAAGGGGTCGAGATAGCCCGGATGCACGAGCGGTCCGGGCTCGTCGATTTCCTGAACGTCAATGGTTCGCAGAACTGGACCAACGCCGGTGTCGCCTCTACCGTTCCGGGCATGGCGTACCCGTCGCCGACCTACCTGGAGGTCGTGAAGGCGGTCCGCACTGCGGTGCGGCTGCCGATTTTCCATGCGACGCGCGTCACCGACTTCGCCACCGCGAACTCCATCATCAAGGAAGGGGCGGTCGACATGGTCGGGATGACGCGCGCCCATATCGCCGATCCGTATCTGGTGGAGAAATACAGGACCGGCCGCGAGGAGGAAATCCGTCCCTGCGTCGGAGCGAGCTACTGTATCGATCGCATCTACAAAGGCGGCGATGCCCTATGCGTCCACAATGTCGCAACGGGACGGGAGTCCTTCATTCCGCAGACCATCTCGAAATCCGAAGGGCCGAAACGCAAGGTCGTCATCGTTGGCGGTGGGCCGGGCGGCATGGAGGCGGCCCGGGTCGCGGCCGAGCGTGGGCACGACGTCACTCTCTTCGAAGCATCCAGTCAACTTGGAGGGCAGGTTATCCTGGCGGCCGAGCTCGAGTGGCGACGCGACCTCATCGGGATCACGCGGTGGCTTGCGGATCGGCTGAACACGCTCGGCGTGGACATCCGCTACAACACCTACGCCGAGGCGGATGACGTGAAGGCACTGAATCCCGACGTCGTGGTCATCGCGACCGGAGGCATCCCCAACATGGAGCTCGTCGAGGGAGGCGACCTGGCCGTAAGCAGCTGGGAAATCCTTGACCGATCAGCGAAGCCCGGCGATGCGGTTCTTGTCTACGACGACAACGGCGGCCAGGCGGGCCCTGTCGTGGCCGAGTATCTCGCGGCGAGCGGAAGCCGTGTCGAACTCGTGACTCCGGACGGCGAAATCGGCCACCAGATCGGGACGACGAATTCGATCGTTCATCGGAGAAACCTCTACAGGAGAGGGGTCACCTTGACCCCCGACCGAAGGGTCGTGGCGCTTCGTCGGCGCGGCAACAAGTTCGAAGTCCAGCTTCGAAACGAGTATTCCAACGACACCGAAACGCGGGAAGTCGACCAGGTTGTGCTCGAATGCGGCACGCTTCCGAATGACGATGTCTACTTCCAGCTTCAGGACGAGTCCACCAACGGCGGAACATACGATCTCGAAGCCTTCGGCCACGGAGAACTGATCCCGGAAATCTCCAACCGGGATGGTTCATTCCAGCTCTACCGGATCGGCGACGCGGTCGCGAGCAGGGACATCCACGCGGCGATGTATGACGCGGTGAGGGTGTGCAAGGACCTATAGGAGACGGGCGCACGTCGCGAAGACCGAAGCTTAAAGCCCCGGATTCCCGGGGCTTTTTCTTGGTTTGTAAGCTGTGCGGAGCCTGGATCAGTGAGGCGAACCCGGGGTCCGCAGCTGACTTGTGATCGACGTGCGGACATGGCGGACAGCCCGCCAGACGGTGAAGAGAACGAGAGGCACGACGAGAGCCAGTGCGGGTTTCAGGAAGTGCATGTCCGCACCCAGGGTCTGAAGGCTATCAAGGCATACCTTGAAAAGCCCGATCGCGTAGTAGGTTATCGCGAGGACGGAAAACCCTTCGACCGCCTGCTGGATATGCACCTGGGCGCGCGTGCGTTCTTCGACGGAAGCGAGCAGCGAGGCGTTCTGATCCTCCAGTTGAACCTGAACGGTCGTCCTGAGCAGGTCTCCGGCAAGGCGGACCCGTTCGCCCAGCTCGTCAAGTCTCCGTTCGGCGGCCGCGATGGAACGAACGGCGGGCTGGAAGCGCCGGTCGATGAAAGTGCCAATTCTCTGCCGCTGGGCAACCCGGCCCTCGCGCAGTTCCGCCATTCGACTGGCGACGAGTTCGGCGTAGGCCTTCGTCGCGCCGAAGCGGTGTCTTGCCCGCGCGGAGAAATTGAGGACTTCCGACGATAGCTTGGTGACTTCGACAAGCAGCGCCTTGTCGACCTTGGCGGTGCTCTGCATGTGCCGGACAACCAAATCCAGCCGCCGGTCGAACGCCCCGAGGTTCTGGATTGTCTCCCGCGCCATGGGCACGGCGAGAAGGGCCATCATCCGGTATGTCTCGATCTCGAGGAGACGGCGGACCATACGCCCCGTGCGATAGTCGTTGAGATTGCGGTTAAAAAGAAAGAACTCGAGAAACCCCGCCTCGTTGAGCCGAAAATCCGAATGGACCTCGGCGTCACCGCCGCCGACTTCCGAAGCGACGAACGCCGCACCGGTTTTCTGCGCGACGACGCCGTCCTTTCCGTTCCTTACGATCACCCTGACGGCGGTGACCGTCTGCCCGGCGAACTCCCGCCGTAGCCTCGCAAAAGCGGGGGGCGGTGAACAGGCATCGGCCGCCGCGGTCGTATAGGTAAGGGTTAGAAACTCCGTGTGCAGTTCCCACTTGATCCGCCCGCCTTCGAAGTCGGCGATACCGTGTCGGCCGTTACCCGTTCCGGAAGCGGCCGCCAGTTTCCGAAGGCGCTCGGGGACGGCGGGGGCGGCTTCCCCGTCTACGATCGCGAGATGCCACACGTCGATATCGCCGTCGAAATAGAGGGACGGCCGAGCGTGGAGTTCGTCGTGAAGCTCGCGTCTGAGGGGATGTTCCGGACCGATGAGGTGGGTGTCGAGGTCTATCATTCCGGAACATCCCGCGCCGTCAGTGGGCCGACACCATCGCGGACGCGACCCTTGCGAGGTTCACTTCGCCGACGGGCTTGCCCAGCGGGTCCACGACGAGAACGTCCTGTACGTCCCCACGCGCGAAGATTTTCAGCACGTCTTCTATCTTGGTTTCTCCCTTCACCGCCGCGCCGTTTGCAACGCGCCCGGGTGTCACCGGGGTCATGATCGCGTCGACCTGGATCACGCGGCCGCGGTTCACTTCCTTGACGAAGTTGGCGATGTAGTCGTCGGCGGGACGCATGACGATGTCCTGGCTGCTGCCTTGCTGGATCACTTCGCCGTCGCGCAGGATGGCGATCTGGTCGCCCAGACGGAGCGCTTCGTCGAGGTCGTGGGTGATGAAGACGATGGTTTTCTTGATCTCCTTCTGAAGGTCGAGGAGGACCGTCTGCATGTCCATGCGGATCAGCGGGTCGAGCGCTGAATAGGCTTCGTCCATAAGGAGCACGGGCGCGTCGTTGGAAAGGGCGCGAGCAAGGCCCACGCGCTGCTGCATGCCCCCAGACAACTGGTTCGGATATTTGCTCTCGAAGCCCTTGAGGCCAACGCGTTCGATCCAGCGCATCGCGATCTCGACGCTTTTCGCCCTCGAAACGCCCTGTACCTCAAGTCCGTACAGCGTGTTGTCAAGGACGTTGCGATGGGGAAGGAGAGCGAACTTCTGGAACACCATTGCCGTCTGGTGCCGGCGAAATTCGCTCAATTCCGAGTGGCTCATCTTCACCACGTCCACCCCGTTGACGAGAACCTCGCCGGCGGTCGGCTCGATGAGGCGGTTGATATGACGGATCAACGTGGACTTCCCCGAGCCGGAAAGCCCCATGATCACCTGGATGCACCCGGAGGGCATCTCGATGTTGATGTCTTTCAAACCGAGAACGTGACCGAATTTCTCGTTCAACTCGCTTTTCGAGAGCCCGTTTCTGACGGCCTCGACGTGCGATGCCTCGTTGGGTCCGAAAATCTTGTAGAGGTTCCGAATCTGGATGCCGTCGAATGCGGGATTAGCCATGGACGATCTCCCGGTGCCGCTGGAGTCTCTTGCCATATGCCTGGCTGACCCGGTCGAAGATGATGGCGATGCCGACGATCGCGAGACCGTTGAAGACGCCGAGGGTGAAGTACTGGTTGGCGATGGCCTTGAGGACGGGCTGTCCGAGGCCCTGCACGCCGATCATCGAGGCGATCACCACCATCGCCAGCGCCATCATGATCGTCTGGTTGATGCCGGCCATGATCGTGGGGAGCGCGAGAGGAAGCTGGACCTTGGAAAGCTTCTGCCATGACGATGATCCGAACGCGTCGGCGGCTTCGAGGACGTCCTTGTCCACAAGGCGTATACCGAGATCGGTAAGGCGGATCATGGGCGGGATGGCGTAGATGACCACCGCTATGAGGCCGGGAACCTTGCCGATTCCGAGGAGCATGACCACCGGGATCAGATAGACGAAGCTGGGCATCGTCTGCATCACGTCGAGGATCGGGTTCATGAAGCCCCGGAATCCGTCCGAACGCGACATGACGATTCCGATCGGAATGCCGATGGCGATCGAAAGCACGGTGGATACGAAGATCATCGACACCGTGCGCATCGTATCTTCCCACATATCGAGGTAGCCGATGAGCAGTAGAGTGAGAAGACAGCCAGCGACAATCTTCCAGCTCCTGCTCGCGAACCAGGCCAACGCTCCGATGAGCAGAATCATGATCGGCCAGGGCGTTTGGAGCATGAAGCGCTCCGCGTAGATCAAGAACTGCTGAAGAGGGGAGAAGAAGCTTTCCAGCGCGTCCCCATAGGCGCGCGTGAAGGTGCGAAAGCCGTCATCGATCGCTTTCTTCAGATCGCGCAGCGCGCTGTCATTCATGTGCGGAAATTTGTAAAACCAGTCCATCCTGTTCCCCTGTCGATCCGGCCGTTGGTCTTTTCGCCAATGCGGCAGGACGGCGCGCCGACTCCGCGCGCCGTCCGTTCGGCGTTAGAGAGAAGCCTTGATCTTCTCGGCGGCTTCCAGAGAAACCCACGTCGTCCAGATGTCGGGATTTTCGGCGAGGAAGTGCTTGGCGCCTTCTTCGCCGGATGCCTGGTTGTCGGTCATCCAGGCCATCAGCTTGCCGACGGTGTCATTGCTCCACGAACGCTTGTTCAGGTAATCCATGACATCGGCTCCGGCGCGGTCCGCGAAGCTGGTAGAAACGAGCGTGTAGACGTGGTCGGCAGGCCAGGCGCTCGGAGTCGGATTCGGGCAGTCCGCGGTGGTGATGCACTTCCAGGCCTCCGCGTCGAACGGAACGCCGAACTCGAGCTTCACCATGTCGTACTTGCCGAGAAGGGCGGTCGGAGCCCAGTAGAAGCCGAGCCAGCCCTTCTTCTGTTCGTAGGCCTTGATGAGCGACGCGTCGTGGCCCGCGGCCGAGCCGGTGTCGAGGAGCGTGAAGCCCTTCTCTTCGGCCTTGAACGCCTTGTAGAGCTGGGCGGAGATGACGGTCGCGCCCCAGCCCTGCGGGCCGCCCGCGATGGTGCCCTTGCTCGGGTCTTCGGGGTCGGGGAACAGTTCCGGATGCTTGAGAGCGTCCTCGATGGTCTTGATGTCGGGGTGGGCGTCGGCGATGTACTTCGGAATCCACCAGCCGTTCACGCCGCCCTCGGGGAGCGCGTTGGCGGCCTTGACGAGCTTCTTCTCGTCAACGCCCTTCTTGACGACTTCGGGCAGCATGTCCACCCAGGCTTCCGGGGCGATGTCCGGCTGCCCCTTTTCGGCCATGGACGTGATCGACGGGACGGTGTCGCCGATGGTGATTTCGGCGTCGCAGCCGTAACCCTCGGTCAGGATGATCTTGTCGATGTTCGACAGGACCTCGGCGCTTTGCCAGTTCATGCTGGCGATCGTGAGCGAGCCACATTCGGCAGCGGCGATCTGCGGTCCGAAAAACAGACCAATTGCGAGGCAGGACGATGCGAGCAGTTTCTTCATTCTCGTTCCCTCAGTATTGGCGGCGTGGAATGGCAAAGCTGGATGCCGCTACTTCCAGCTTCGATTGGACCTACGAGGTGTTCTGGAGCGTGCTCGCCCGCGCGAGGGCGGCATCGATGCCGGCCGCGACAACCTGCGAGAGAGGAGCGTCGCGCATGGCCCGCAGAGCCGCGGCGGTCATGCCTTCGTAGTCGATGAAGTCCTGGACGACCTCCGACGGGCAACGGCCATCCCGTTCGATGAGTTTCGCGGAGCCGACCAGGAGCGCCGATGCCGCGCGTCGCGCGACGTCAGGTGAAATTCCTCGGGAAATCGCATCCATCCGAAGGGTGTCGGCAAGCAGAGCGTGATACGCCGGGCCGGTCCCCGTAAAAGCCGCGAAGTAGTCCAGCTGCGATTCGGTTTCGACTTCGTCCGCAGGGCCGCAAGCCTGAAACACTTCAGCTGCCAACGCCTTGTCCGTCGCCGTGCAGCCGGAGCTCGCCACCCACGGAGTGTACGAATTCCTGACAGACGCGGCCGCGTTCGGCATCGCGCGCACTATCCGGTCCGTGTCGAAATGCGCAGCGAGTTCCGCTACGGAGACACCCGCCATGACGGACATGACCAGTTTTCCGGGAGCGGTGATCCCGAGCGCGGAAAAGTCCTCCGGCCTCACCGAAACGATCACGACCTCGGCGCTATCGACCAGAGCCTGATTGTCCTGCGTCCAGCTCGCTTCCGACGGCCTTCCCGGACTTCCCGTCCTATACGAAAGCGTCAGCTCGTAGGGCTTTCGAACACCGGCGTCGACGATCGCCGACACGATCGCGTTGCCGAGCCAGCCGCGCGCTCCGATAACTCCGAGTCGAGGACGCTCAATCATGGGCGGCCTCCATCTGCTCGGGCGTGATGCCGTGGCGTGCGAAGAAGCGATCGAGGTCTTTCTGCTTGGGAGGCTTGCCGGTGAAACCCTTCAGGTATTCCGGCATTCTTTTCATGCGCAGCGCTATGTCTTCGCTCATCTGCATCGAGATGTAGCCGATCTGAAGCAGGTAGATGTTCCGCGCGCGCACGTCCGCCGCGAACTCGCTTTCCCCGAAGCGCATGAACATCTCTGCGATCGCCCGTATGCGCGCGCGGTCCGCAGCGTGGACTTCCGCAAGGATTTCGGGGGACTGCATCGCCCAGCTGCGGATTGCGAACTCGAACTTCGAATCGAAGATTTCGTTGTTGAACCAGCAGTCGCTGACGTTGAGGATCGCCTCGACCAGGGAGTCCGCGTAGGCGTTCGCCTGCTTGAGGATGCTTCCCGTGTTCTTTTCCCGCCATCTGGCCAGAAGCGCGGCGAGAAGCTCTTCGCGGTCCTCGAAGGAGCGGTAGAAGCTCGTTCGCGCCAGGTTGAGCTTTTTCGAGAGCGTTTGAATTCGGACCGCGTCGACCCCGGAATCCAGCAGGGTCTCGTATGCGGCGTTAAGCCAGACATCCGGTGAGCCGCGCCATCCGCTATCGGTCAAAGTCTGTTCCATGGTGTTCTCCTAACATTGCAAAAACACGGGCGCAACCAAAAAGGTACACCCTCGTCACATTTTTGATACGAGCATGAACCGTTATGTTGACATTGATGTACCTTTCCCATTATCGATTGTGCGTTCATTCCTATATTGGAGCTTGATTGATGTCGAACGATCCTCTGCTGCAACCCTTCAAGCTCAAGCACTTAACGCTGCGCAACCGCCTGATGACCACGTCGCACGAGCCCGCGTATCCCGAAGACGGGATGCCGAAAGGCCGCTACCGCGCCTATCACGTAGAGCGCGCGAAGGCGGGGCTCGCCTTGACGATGACCGCCGGCTCCGCGGCAGTGTCGCGCGACAGTCCGCCCGTCTTCAACAACGTCCTCGCCTACAAGGACGAGGTCGTGAAATGGATGCGGGAACTCACCGACGAATGTCATGAGCACGGCGCTGCCGTGATGATCCAGCTGACGCATCTCGGCCGCCGCACCCGGTGGGACAAGGCGGACTGGCTTCCCGTTGCCGCGCCGACACAGGAACGCGAACCGTCCCACCGCGCGTTTCCGAAGCTCATCGAGACGTGGGACATCGAGCGCATTAAGAAGGACTTCGCCGATGCCAGCGAGCGGATGAAGGCCGCCGGCGTTGACGGCGTGGAATTTGAATCCTTCGGCCACCTGCTTTCGCAGTTCTGGTCTCCCATGAGCAACCACCTCGACAACGAATACGGCGGATCGCTCGAAAACCGCATGCGTTTCTCGCTGGAAGTCCTCGCCGCCGTTCGCGAACGCGTGGGGCCGGACTTCATCCTCGGTGTCCGCTACGTGGCGGACGAAGACACGCCCGTCGGCTACGGCAAGGAGGAGGGCCTCGAGATTTCGCGGAGGCTCAAGAACAGCGGCCTGATCGACTTCCTGAACGTGACGAAGGGCCACATCGAAACCGACGCAGGCTTGACCGATCAGATTCCTATCATGGGGATGGCGAGCGCGCCGCATCTGGAACTCGCCGGTGAAGTTCGCGCGACGACGAAGTTTCCCGTTTTCCACGCGACCAGAATTCAAGACGTGGCGACGGCCCGGTTCGCCATCGCCGAAGGCAAGGTCGACATGATCGGGATGACGCGCGCGCACCTCGCCGATCCCCATATCGTCCGCAAAATCCTGGAGAAGCGGGAGCACGATATCCGGCCGTGCGTCGGCGCAAACTACTGTCTCGATAGAATCTATCAGGGTGGCATGGCGCTGTGCATCCACAATCCGGCGACCGGTCGCGAAGAGACGATGCCGCATATCGTTCCGAAGGCCGCGGCAAGAAAAAAGGTCGTCGTGGTCGGCGCGGGGCCGGGCGGTTTGGAGGCCGCGCGCGTCGCGGGCGAGCGTGGACACCAGGTCGTCGTCCTCGAGGCGGCGGCCAAGGCGGGCGGACAGATTCTGCTGACCGCTCAAAGCCCGCGGCGACGCGAGATGCTCGGCATCACCGACTGGCGGCTCGAGCAGTGCGAGGCCCTCGGTGTCGAGGTCAGGTACAACACCTGGGCGGACGGAGACACCGTCATGGCCGAGAACCCCGACGTCGTGATCGTCGCCACCGGCGGGCTTCCTCACACGGAGGTCCTGACGGAAGGGAACGAACTCGTCATCTCGGCGTGGGATATCATCGCGGGCGACGTGAAGCCGGGCACCGATGTCCTGATATACGACGACGCGGGCGATCACGCCGCACTGCAGGCAGCGGAGATTATCGCCGCGACGGGCGCGAAGGTCGAGATCATGACCCGGGACCGGGCATTCTCTCCCGAAGTCATGGCAATGAACCTCGTCCCGTATATGCGTTCGCTGCAGAACAAGGACGTCAGGTTCACGGTCACCTACCTTCTGGAAGCGGTCCGCAAGGACGGCAATCAGCTAGTCGCCACGATCGGCAGCGACTATGGCGGCGTCCGCAAGGAGCAGCGTCATGACCAGATCATCGTCAACCACGGCACGCGGCCGAATGACGACCTCTACTTCGAACTCAAACCCCACTCGATCAACAAGGGGGCGGTCGAATACTCCGACCTCATCGACGGTCGCCCGCAAACCCGAAGGGAGAACCCCGACGGCAAGTACCAGCTGTTCCGTATCGGGGACGCGGTCGCCGCGCGTAACACCCACGCGGCGGTATACGACGCGCTGAGGCTGGTGAAGGACATCTGAGGAGAGCGAAATGACGGAGAGACCTCCCGCATTACGGAAACTGATCGAGGCGGCGCGTGCGGCCTACACCGAGTTCGCGATTGATCCCGCCGCGAAGGTCTCCGTATCAAGGATTTTCGCGGCGCTCGACGGTGGAGTTGGCGACCTAAAGGGTGACAAGTCAAAGCTTCCGGTTTGTTCCTATCTCGACGACGCGCTGCGTGTCCGGCTGCCACAGCGGAGTCTTGGCGCCTTGATGGATGCGTTTGCCGAACTCGAGCCCGAACTGGGTTGGCGCAGGCGGGCGAGTTACGACCTGGCGACTGCCAGCGATAACTTCCACGACGGGCACGGTAACTGCATGATCGTGGGTCCAGGCGGATATGAGAACCGCTCGGACCTTGGTTTGGGTGTCTCGCTTCTTGCTCCTCGCGTCCGTTACCCGGACCACGATCATCCGCCGGAGGAGACCTATCTCGTCCTGTCAGATGGAATGTTCCGGCAGGGCGACGGCACGTGGTTCACCCCCGGGGTAGGAGGATCATTCTACAATGTTCCGATGATCAAGCATGCAATGCGATCCGGGGAGAAACCCCTGTTCGCATTCTGGGCTCTCTGGATGGGTCAGAGCTGATCGTCGGCGATAGCCGGACACCGTCTTCAACTCACTTCTCCGCAAAAGGATCGCCTGCGTTGGAACGCGAAAGCATGGAATTCGATGTCGTGATCGTCGGTGCGGGTCCCGCGGGTCTGTCGGCCGCGATCCGGCTGAAGCAGGTCAATCCGGACCTCACCGTCGTCGTCCTCGAAAAGGGCTCGGAAGTCGGTGCGCACATCCTCTCCGGCGCGGTCGTCGATCCCATCGGTATCGACCGCCTGCTGCCCGACTGGCGCGAGGATGAAAGCCATCCCCTCAAGACCGAAGTGAAGGACGACCATTTCCTGCTGCTGGGGCCTGCCGGTTCCGTGCGCCTGCCGAACGCCTTCATGCCGCCGTTGATGAACAACCACGGCAACTACATCGTCTCGCTCGGAAACGTTTGCCGTTGGCTTGCGGCCAAGGCGGAAGGACTTGGAGTCGAGATTTATCCCGGCTTTGCCGCGACGGAAGTGCTCTACAACGACGAGGGCGCGGTGATCGGCGTCGCCACCGGCGACATGGGCATCGAGCGCAGCGGCGAGCCCGGCCCGAACTATACCCGCGGCATGGCGCTGCTCGGCAAGTACACGCTGATCTCGGAAGGCGTGCGCGGCTCGCTCGCCAAGCAGCTGATTGCGAAGTTCGATCTCCAGAAGGATCGCGAGCCCCAGAAGTTCGGCATCGGCCTCAAGGAGCTCTGGCAGGTCAAGCCCGAGAACCACAAGCCCGGCCTCGTGCAGCATTCCTTCGGCTGGCCGCTCGGCATGAAGACCGGCGGCGGTTCGTTCCTCTATCACCTGGAGGACAATCTCGTCGCCGTCGGTTTCGTGGTGCACCTCAACTACAAGAACCCCTATCTCTATCCTTTCGAGGAATTCCAGCGCTTCAAGACGCACCCCGCGATCCGCGGCACCTTCGAGGGCGGCAAGCGGCTGTCCTACGGCGCGCGCGCCATCACCGAGGGCGGCTACCAGTCGGTGCCGAAGCTGTCGTTCCCGGGCGGCGCGCTCATCGGCTGCTCGGCCGGTTTCGTCAACGTGCCGCGCATCAAGGGCAGCCACAATGCGGTGCTGTCAGGCATCCTCGCGGCGGAAAAGCTGGCGGATGCGATTGCGGCGGGCCGCGCCAATGACGAGCCGATCGAGATCGAGCAGGGCTGGCGCGACAGCGCCATCGGCTCGGACCTGAAGAAGGTGCGCAACGTCAAGCCGCTGTGGTCGAAGTTCGGCACGGCCATCGGCGTGGCGCTGGGCGGTCTCGACATGTGGACGAACACGCTCTTCGGCTTCTCCTTCTTCGGCACGCTGAAGCACGGCAAGACGGATGCGCAGAGCCTGGAGCCGGCGGCAAAGCACAGCCGCATCGACTACCAGAAGCCGGATGGCGTGCTGACCTTCGACCGCCTCTCCTCGGTGTTCCTGTCGAACACCAACCATGAGGAAGACCAGCCGATCCATCTGCAATTGAAGAACCCGGAACTGCAGAAGACCTCCGAACTCGACGTCTATGCCGGCCCGTCCACCCGCTACTGTCCCGCCGGCGTCTACGAATGGGTGGAGAAGGACGGCAAGGACGTCTTCGTCATCAACGCGCAGAACTGCGTGCACTGCAAGACCTGCGACATCAAGGACCCGAACCAGAACATCAACTGGGTGCCGCCGCAGGGCGGAGAAGGCCCGGTTTACCCGAACATGTAGATTTTCGACGAGGAGAAACACCATGGACGTACGCGCCGCCGTTGCCGTTCAGGCAGGAAAACCGCTTGAGATCATGACCGTACAGCTCGATGGCCCGAAGGCCGGCGAGGTGCTGGTCGAAGTGAAGGCGACGGGCATCTGCCATACAGACGACTTCACCCTATCGGGAGCCGATCCCGAAGGTCTCTTCCCGGCGATCCTCGGCCACGAGGGGGCAGGGGTTGTTGTCGATGTCGGTCCAGGCGTGACCTCCCTGAAGAAGGGCGATCACGTCATTCCCCTTTACACGCCCGAATGCCGCGAATGCTATTCTTGCCTCTCGCGCAAGACCAACCTCTGCACCTCGATCCGCGCTACCCAGGGCCAGGGCCTGATGCCCGACGGCACCTCGCGCTTCTCGATCGGGAAAGATAAAATCCACCACTATATGGGCTGCTCCACCTTCGCGAACTACACGGTCCTGCCGGAGATCGCGCTTGCCAAGATCAATCCGGACGCGCCCTTCGACAAGGTCTGCTACATCGGCTGCGGCGTGACGACCGGTATCGGCGCGGTTATCAACACGGCCAAGGTCGAGATCGGCTCGACGGCTATCGTCTTCGGCCTTGGCGGCATTGGCCTCAATGTGCTGCAGGGCCTGCGTCTTGCCGGTGCGGACATGATTATCGGTGTCGACATCAATCCGGACCGCAAGGCCTGGGGCGAGAAGTTCGGCATGACGCATTTCGTCAATCCGAAGGAGGTGGGCGAGGACATCGTGCCCTATCTCGTCAACATGACGAAGCGGAACGGCGACCTGATCGGCGGGGCGGACTACACGTTCGACTGCACGGGCAATACCAAGGTGATGCGCCAGGCGCTGGAATCGGCCCATCGCGGCTGGGGCAAGTCGGTCATCATCGGCGTTGCCGGCGCGGGGCAGGAAATCTCCACCCGTCCGTTCCAGCTCGTCACCGGCCGCCAGTGGATGGGCACGGCCTTCGGCGGGGCGCGCGGCCGCACGGACGTGCCGAAGATCGTCGACTGGTACATGGAGGGCAAAATCCAGATCGACCCGATGATCACCCACACGATGCCGCTCGAAGACATCAACAACGGCTTCGAGCTCATGCACAAGGGCGAAAGCATCCGCGGCGTGGTCGTGTACTGATCGATGAAGACCGTATCGACTTCAAAGGCCCACGGCGGTGTGCAGGGTGTTTATTCGCACGATTCCACGGCTTGCGGCTGTGAGATGACCTTCGCCGTCTTCACGCCGCCGCAGGCGGAAGAGCGTCCTTGCCCTGTTCTATGGTATCTCTCGGGTCTCACCTGCACGCATGCCAATGTCATGGATAAAGGCGAGTATCGCCGGCTGGCCGCCGAACTCGGCTTGATCGTAGTCTGCCCCGACACGAGCCCGCGTGGCGATCATGTCCCTGACGACAAGGAAAACTGGCAGTTCGGCCAGGGGCGGGCTTCTATCTGGATGCCTCGGCTGCGCCCTACGACCGGAACTACCGCATGTACTCCTACGTCACCGAAGAACTCCCCGCGCTCCTGGCCAAGGAATTCCCGGCCGACATGGAGAGGCAGGCGATAACCGGTCATTCGATGGGCGGTCACGGGGCGCTTACGATCGCGCTGAAAAATCCGGGTGTGTTCCGAAGCTGCTCGGCGTTCGCGCCGATCAGCCGTCCTGCGGTCTCGGGTTGGTCAAATCCGGCTTTTCGAAAGTACCTGGGACCTGACGAAAATAGCTGGCGGGCGTACGATGCCTGTCTCCTGATCGAAGACGGCCACCGTATGCCGGAGGTCCTCGTAGACCAGGGCACGGCGGATATCTTCCTCGAGGACGGGCTGCGGCCGGACGAACTCCGGAAGGCATGCGAAGCCGCGGGAATTCCCATCACGTTGCGAATGCAGGAGGGATACGGCCACTCGTACTTCTTCATCTCGACATTCATGGACGACCATCTCCGCTGGCACGCGGAGCGGCTGGGCAAATAGCAGGTACGGTCGGCATAGGGCCGGCCGATAAAGGAGGAGAAGCCATGACAAGCATGACATTACACCCGTCCATCGACTCCGGGTTCAAGGCGACCGATGCGTCCTTCTCGGGCGGAACGCTGGTGTGCAACTGCGCCAGCAACGCGGTGAAGGTCCGGATCAAGGGCGACATCGCGCATAACCACGCATGCGGCTGTACGAAATGCTGGAAGCCAGAAGGGGCGGCGTTCTCGATCGTCGCCGTCGCCCCGACCGAGAATGTCGAGGTACTCGAGAACGGCGCCAAACTGGCCGTCGTCGATCCGGCGGCTCTGATCCAGCGCAACGCCTGCAAGGAGTGCGGCGTTCACATGTACGGGCCTGTCGAACGCGACCACCCCTTCAAGGGGCTCTCGTTCGTCCACCCGGAACGCTTTGAGGAGCAGGGCTGGGCGAAGCCGTCGTTCGCGGCCTTCGTGTCGTCGATCATCGAAAGCGGCTACGATCCGGAGAAAATGGGCGGCGTTCGCGCTCGTCTCCGGGAACTCGCCCTCGAACCCTACGACTGCCTCAGCCCGGCGCTGATGGACTACATCGCCACCTGGACGGCGAAGAAGAACGGCGTATTGGCATAATCCCTGAGCCGAAGGCTTTTCGAGTTCGCGCCGGAGGCGACCATGGCCGCCTCCGGTGTCGAGAACGGTCAGCGAAACCTGAGGGGAATCTCGCTAACCGCCTCTGACTTCGTAGGCCGCCCTGATTTTCTCGGCGGCCTCCGGTTTTAGCGGTCGATCACGAGATCGCTCAGGGGCCTGGAGCAACACGGCAAGAACATTCCCGCGTCGATTTCCCGCTGCCTGATGCCTCCGCCGTGTCGCATATCGACCGCCCCGCTGACCAGCTTCGATTTGCATGTGCCGCATATGCCGTTCGCGCAGGAGGATGGAATCCGGAGTCCTGCTCTCTTCGCGCAGGATAGGACGGTCTGGTCGGCGGGAACGTCGATAGCCCGGCCTTGCTTCGAAAACTTGACTTCGAAGGATCGTAGAGTCTTCCGTTCGTCGACGGCGATGGGTGCATCGTCGATGACGGCTGCGTCGAAGCTTTCTTCGACGTAGCTCGTTGCCGGCACGCCGAGTTCGGCCGCGAGCGCCTGCGCGGTCGCCATGAACGGGGAGGGGCCGCAGCACAATACGACGCGTTCCGCCATATCCGGTACGGCAAGCGAGAGATATTCCTTCGAGATTCTTCCTGTGAGGCCGGGCCACCACCTTTCATCACCCACGTTTTCCGGAAGGAGATGAAGCCTCACGCCTTTTAGCCGGGATGCGATATTGAAGAGCTCTTCCTTGAAGACGAAGTCACGAGGGGTTCTGGCGGCATGCAGGAAGACCGCGTCTACGGGTTCCATCTGGTCTGCGAGGTCGCGGAGCATCGACATCACCGGAGTTATCCCCGACCCTCCGGATATGAAGAGAAACTTCCCGGCCGCAGGGCGCGCGAACCGGCCAAGCGGCCCCGATGCCTTCACGAGGGCGCCGGGCTTCAGTTCGTCATGGAACCAGTTCGATATCCTGCCGCCCGGAACGCGCTTTACCGTGATCGTAATGGCGTTGCTACGCGAGGGGGACGAGGAGATGCTGTAGCAGCGTCCGTCGTCCTCGTTTTCCAAGCCCGGCTCGAAGAGGAAGTACTGTCCGGCGCTGAACGCGAATTGCTTCCTCTGCGGAGATACGAACGTGAAGCTTTTTACGTCATGGGTTTCGTTGTGGATGTCGATGCAGACCAGTTCGTCATCAATCTCCGGGTCCCAGAATTCCTTGGCGGATTTCTGATCGGGCGGGACAAGTTGATCAATAGCCATGTGCTCTCATCCGTTCGACGTACCAGGTTGCGAAGTTGTCGAGCTGTCCCTCGGTGAAAGCGGAATACGGGCCTGCCTCGTATGCGGGGTCCTCGACTCCCGCCTGCGTGCGGCCGACAAGCGCGGCATCCTGCTCGGTCGTCTCGATCCATACCCGCGTCAGTTTTTCGAGATCGTAGTCTTTGCCTTCGACAGCGTCCTTGTGGACCAGCCACTTCGTCCGGACGAGAGTCCTGTTGGCCGATAGGGGGATCACGATGGAAATCACGGCGTGGTCCGAAAAGAAATGGTGCCAGCAGTTGTGCCCCCAGATATGGGTGTCGCCGAGGTCCTTTTCCGTCAGGCGGCCCAGCGGGCGTTCGCAGGCTGCCGTGCCGTCGAGCGTGTGGGATACTGCGCCGTTCGAAAGGACCAGGCGCTGCGTCCGGAAGTTCGTCGTGTTTCCGGCGAGTTGCTCGACGGCCGATGACGGGAAACCACGCGCTTCCCAGTTCGCCGTGCGCGCGGCATAAACCGCTTCGCTTTCGGCTACCATCTGCTTTTCTTCCTCGCTCAGGGTCTCGGGATCGAAGCCGAAGAGAAGGTCGATGGCGGTCACGCACAGCTCGGGGTGGTTTGCCGAACAGTGGTAGCACTCGCGATTGTTTTCGATAGTGAGCTTCCAGTTCCCTTCTTCGATGAACTCCTTTTCGAACGCGACGCGTGTCTGCCTCATCTCGTAGGGTTCGAGCCGGGTCTCGATCGTTCGCTCGAGTGCCGCGATGTCTTCGGGAGGGTTTTCCGACATGCAGACATAGATCAGCCCGGCGATCGACCGGAAACTCACATGTTTCAGACTGCGGCAGCTCTTGTCGAAATCCTGGCCCATATGGGGCGCGTGAAGGAGTTCTCCGGACAGTTCGTAAGTCCATTGATGATACGGGCAGACGATCCTGGAGACGACCGAAGGACCGCGATCGAGAAGTCGTGCCCCACGGTGACGACAGACGTTTCGGACTACCCTGACGGCTCCCTCGTCATCGCGAAGAAGAATGAGGCTCGTCTTGCCGATGTCGACGATGTAGGCATCACCCGCCTCGGGAACATCGGCTTCGACTCCGATGCAAATCCAGTGATTGTGAAAGAACACCTCGATGTCCGCGGCGAAAACGTCGTCGCGTGTGTAGAGCGGAGCAGGTATCGACTGGAATGCCGCTCGCTGATCCAGAAGCGCCGAAATGGTTGAGTTGAACTTGTTGAGCATATGCATTCTCCGAATGTGAAAGGATCATGACATGGCAAAAAACATGCTCAAGATCATAAATCCTTGCCCTTTGAATGACTTTTTGGCATGCAAAGAGGGGTTGTCGGAGGGGAATTATGGAGAAGCCGTTTCGCCGGGCAGTTCCGTCGCTGACCGCTCTGGTCGCGCTTGACGCGGCAGCCAGACATCGAAGCTTCACGCTGGCGGCGAGAGAACTCGGCGTTACCCAGACGGCGGTCAGCCGTCAGATTATGTCCCTGGAGGCAGACCTCGGGTCGGCCCTGTTCATCCGGCGGCACAGGGCGATCGAACCGACGCCGGAATGCATCCGCCTAGCGAGCGCCTTGAACAGGCAGTTTACGGCCATCGCGGACAGCGTCGCCGAGTTTCGGGCATCCGCCGCCGATGGCGCGATTACGATCGGGGCCACCACGGCGTTCACGCAGTTGTGGCTGCTTCCGAGGTTGGTCGAATTTCGGCGGAGTCATCCAAAAGCGAAAATCCGCCTTAAGACGTCGGACGAGCCTATCAATCTCGAAAAAGGAGAGGTCGATGTCGCGATCCGGTATGGGAAAGCCCCGTTTCAGGACGGCGAGATCGTTGCTTCGCGCGGGGACTTCCTTTTTCCCGTTTCGTCGCCCGACTATGCACAGCGGCTTGGGGACGCGGCCGGCCATTTTTGGAACGCCGAATATGAGTTGATCAGTACCGTGAGCGACCAGCCGACCTGGTACACCTGGCAGGACTGGTTTTCTGCGGTCGGAATCGTGCGGACCAAAAGAGCACCGAACCTCACTTTCAACGACTACGCCGGAACCCTTTACGCGGCCAGGTCGGGGGAGGGGATCGCGCTTGCGTGGGACCTCCTCGTGAAGACGTTTCTGGAGGACGGAACACTCGTACGGCTGGGAAAAGCCGAACTGGAAGCGGAGGGGAAATTCCACATCGTCGTGTCCCATCGGTGCAGGCACAGTCTCATTCTCGATCTGTTCGTCGGATGGCTAGCGTCCGAGTTGGGAACGGAGACGACTCGACAGAGAGGAGACGGGGGCGCATGAACGCGTTCAACCAGAAAGACATCGACGAGCTGGCCGCGCTACTGGCCCTGTCTCGCGAAGGCACGTTCGAGAAGGCGGGGCGCTCGATCGGCCGCCACTCGACGATCATATCCAAGCGTGTTTCTTCCCTGGAAGCGAGACTCGGCGTTCGCCTCGTCGAGCGTACGACGCGACGCGTGCGCCTCACGGATGCCGGGGCAAAGCTGGCCGAACAGATATCGACCGTCGAGCAACTCATCGAGGAAGCCGGGCACGCCGCTTCGGAGGGAGCCACGGAAATACGCGGCAGGCTGCGCCTTGCCCTTCCCGCGGCCATGGGACGGAAGTGGATTGCGCCGTTGCTACCGTCTTTCATGAGGCTGCATCCGAAGGTCGAACTGGATGTTCATTTCAGCGAACAGTTTGTCGATCTGATCGGCGAGGGCGTCGATGTCGCGGTTCGGATCGGGACGTTGCGAGACAGCAGGCTTGTCGCGCGCAGGCTGGGGCATCACGAGCGAATTCTGTGCGCTTCGCGCGCGTACCTGGACGAGCACGGGACACCGCGAGACCCGGGTGAAATCGCCCGCCACAATTGCCTGCTCTTCAACGGGTTCGCGAACTTTCCCGAATGGCGGCTTTCCGACGGAGAGCGCGCGGAGACGGTTGTCGCGAGGGGAACCATCACGTCCAATGACAGCCCGTCTCTGGTGGAGGCGGCGAAAGCAGGCCTTGGTATCCTCGGCGCTGGTGACTGGCTTGTCTCGGAAGAGTTGCGGGACGGAAGTCTTGTCCGGGTACTTCCGGACTGGGCATTCGATATCGACAGCGGTGTTTTTCTGTTGCGCCCTTCGAAGACGCACACCCCGGCGCACGTCAGCGCGTTCTGCGACTGGATTGTCGACGTGTTCGCCCACGGGTCACCGTGGCGACCCGTAGGCGGAAGGCCTGGACACGGCCAGGGCTAATCAGGGTTTGAGAATGAGGGCTCCGCCTGCTTCCCCGTTCTCCAGCAGGCGATGCGCGTCGGCGACTTCGGAAAGCGCGAAAGTCCTCGATGGCGATGGCCTGATTATCCCCGTTTCGATCGCCTCGAATACGTCCCGCACCCTTTCGCGGTACTCGGCGATGTCGGTCGCATGCGCCGCAAGTCCAGGACGGGTGACGAAAAGCGAACCCTTGGAATTGAGCGTGCCCATCTCGATCGCGGGCGGCGGTCCGCTGGACGCGCCGATAGACACCAACATGCCCCGGCTCCTCAAGCTGTCGAGGGACGCACCGAACGTGTCCGCGCCAACTCCGTCGTAGACGACATCTGCCTTCTGTCCGTTGGTCGCCGCCTGCAGGCGTTGGGGAAGATCGGCTCCCCAAATCAGGACTTCATCGCATCCGGCGCTCCACGCGCGTTCCATGCTTGCCTCTTTGGAAACAACGCCTACCACGAACGCGCCTAGTGCCTTCGCCCACGGAACCAGGAGTTGACCGACACCGCCGGCGGCCCCGTAGGTCATGACTATAGAACCGTTGCGAACGGGGTAGGTCGACTTGATGAGGTATTGGGCGGTGACTGCCTTGAAAAGGGTTGCCGCAGCCTCCTCGAATGTCAGAGAGGAGGGCAACCTGACGAGCCTGTCGGCGGGATAGGCGCGCCCACTGGAATATGCACCGATGGGGCCCAGGATGTAGGCAACCCTGTCGCCGACAGCGACATTTTCGACTTCGGGACCGATTTCGGCCACACGGCCTGCCGCCTCCAGACCAAGACCATTGGGCATGGGCAGAGGCGCTGTGCCCTTGCGCTGCATGACATCCAGGTAGTTGACCCCGATCGCCTCGTGTTCAATCCATACCTCACCGCGCCCCGGCCGTGATGTCGCGACCTCGGCTATAGTCATGACGTTCACGTCACCCGGCTTCTCGATCCTTACCGCAGTTGCCATTTCGAGCTCCTTTCTGTTTGAGAAAGAAAGCTAGACTTGCCGCATAGTTGCAGCAATACTGGCTCTTTGCAGCTATTTCCTGCATACTATGCAGGATTTTGGCGCTATGGATTTGTGAGTTTTGAAGTGGGAAGTCGGAGTGACAGACTCTGAACACGTTGCCGTCGAAGACCAGGCCGCTCCGCTGGATTCATCGAAAACAAGTAATAAAGGCGCGTCTGCCAGTAGGTGAGCCGTAGACGCTCAGTTCATTCAGGAACGCCGTCCGTGGAAAGGGTAACCGCTCTCCATTCTTCGATTTCCCGCTGCAATCGGGCGATCCTGTCGGAAACCACGGAATAGGCATCGCTTCCGAGAAGGAGCTGGGAAGGAACGTTTTCAAGGTCGACGAGCTTCAGAATTGCCTCCGCCAGTTTCGCGGGGCTTCCCTGCTGCCTTCCGTGCCGCTCCTGACGTGCAGACCGGATCGGATCGAAGAACGCGTCGTAGTCTGCGACAGAACGCTCTGCGCGGACCATCGAACGCCCCGCCCAGTCGGTCCGGAAGGAACCGGGACAGATAGCCGTTACCTGCACGCCGAAGGGTGCCATCTCGGCGCGCATCGATTCCGATATCCCCTGCAGCGCAAATTTGCTTCCGCAATAGAAGGCGACTCCGGGAAAACCCGCGAGGCCCGCCATGGACGTTACGTTGACTACAAGGCCATGTCGTCTCTGCCTGAAATGGGGAAGAAAGGCCTTCGCCACGGCGACCGCGCCGAATACATTAACATCGAACTGCCTCCGCAGGTCTTCGATGGAGGATTCTTCGACAACGCCCTCGTGTCCGTAGCCCGC
This sequence comes from Shinella zoogloeoides, assembly GCF_022682305.1. Classification (NCBI taxonomy): domain Bacteria; kingdom Pseudomonadati; phylum Pseudomonadota; class Alphaproteobacteria; order Hyphomicrobiales; family Rhizobiaceae; genus Shinella; species Shinella zoogloeoides. Next base: position 2,198,308 of record NZ_CP093528.1, on the reverse strand, counting down.
GTTGTTGATCAGCACGTCGACGGGTCCGTGTTCGTGCTCGGCCTGTGCGACGATCCCGGGAATCGTATCGAACTCCGTCACGTCGCATCTGACGGGGATTGCGCCCGGCACTCTCTTCTTGAGTGCATCGAACGCCTCGATGGTCCGGACGGTCCCGAGGACTTTGTGACCGCGGGACACCGCGAGTTCGGTGATCGCCAAACCCAGTCCGGAATTCGCGCCCGTGATGAAGAAGGTTTTCGGTTCCATGTGAGTTACTCCTGCGCGCGCCGCGGGGGCGGCTACGAGAGCCGCGAGGTTACTTCGCCCCACGAAGCTCGATGGAACGCGCTTTCGCGGCCTGGACTGCTTCGGTTACGATAGCCGTAAGACCGGCCCCTTCCTTCATAAGGACATTGAGTGCGGCCTCGGTCGTGCCTTTTGGGCTTGTCACCTGGCGGCGTAGTTCGGACGGTTCGGTATCGCTGCTATCGACCAGTTTCGCCGCACCGAGAACCGTCTGCTTTGCGAGGAGCGAAGCGATGTCGTGCGGCAGCCCCGCCGTCTCCGCCGCGGAGGTGAGGGCTTCAACGAAGTGGAAGAGGTATGCGGGACCGGACCCCGAAACCGCCGTGACGGCATCCATCATCGACTCATCCGAAACGAAGATGGTCCTGCCGACACATGACATAAGTTCCTCCGCGAGCCCGCGCTGGGCTTCGGTCACTCTCGGGTCGCAGCAGCATACGATCATGCCTTCGCCAATCGCCGCCGGCGTGTTCGGCATGGACCGGATCACGCTGATGCCGCTCGCGCCAAGGCGAGCGGCGATCCTTTCGATCGTCACGCCTGCGGCGACCGAAATCACGACAGCGTCGGAACGAGATACGCGAGGGGTGTGCTCGGCGACGCTCGCGACGATGTCGGGCTTCGTCGCGACGATGATTGCATCGGCCAACTGCGATCCTCGCCAGTCCTCAAGGCTGGCGAGGACGGTTACGCCCTCCGCGGCCGCTCTGCCGCGGAGCTGATCATTCGGTTCCACCACCGTAAAGTCGTGCGAGGTCGCCGCCTTCCAGCCCTTCAACATTGCGAAGCCCATATTGCCGGCTCCAACGAGAACGATGTGCGCCATGACAGGCCCCTTATTGCGAATGGACGATCAGAGGGACTTCTCAAGTTCGGGAAGAATCTCGAAGAGGTCACCGACGAGACCGTAGTCGGCCACCTGGAAGATGGGGGCTTCCTCGTCCTTGTTGATGGCGACGATGACCTTGGAGTCCTTCATGCCCGCCAGGTGCTGAATCGCGCCAGAGATGCCGCAGGCGATATAGAGCTGCGGCGCGACGACCTTACCCGTCTGGCCGACCTGCCAATCGTTGGGTGCGTATCCCGCGTCCACCGCGGCGCGTGAAGCGCCGACGGCGGCGCCGAGCTTGTCGGCGAGCGGAAGGATGACTTCCTTGAACTTTTCCGCCGAGCCGAGCGCTCGACCGCCGGAGATTACGATCTTCGCCGACGTAAGTTCGGGACGGTCCGACGATGAGAGCGCGTCCGAAACATGCGATGAAAGACCCGAAGAAAGAGCTGCCGTCGAAACCTGCTCGACGGCAGCAAGGGGGCCATGGGAGGCCGGGGAGAAAGAGGCCGTGCGGACCGTGATGATCTTTTTCGCGTCGGAAGTGCGTACGGTCTGGATCGCGTTGCCCGCGTAGATCGGCCGCTTGAAGGTGTCGGCCGAAACGACTTCCGTGATTTCAGACACCTGCATTACGTCAAGGAGCGCGGCTACGCGCGGCAGAACGTTCTTGGCCGTCGCGGTCGCTGGCGCGATGATCGTGTCGTAGCCCGCGGCCAGGGAGACGATAAGATCGGCAAGCGGTTCCGCCAGCTGGTTGGCGAGACGCGGATCGTCGGCGAGAAGGACCTTCGCGACCCCCGAGATGGCGGCCGCGGCATCGGCTGCCGCCTTCGCGTCGCTCCCCGCTACGAGCACGTGCACGTCGCCTCCGATCTGGGATGCTGCCGTCATGGCTTTGGCGGTCTGGTCGTTGACGCTGGCGTTGTCGTGTTCTGCAAGCAAAAGAATGGTCATCTGTGAAATCCCTGTCCGATCGGTTTAGAGTACGCCTGCCTCTGCCTTGAGCTTCTCCACGAGCTCGGCGACGGAAGCGACCTTGATACCCGCCTTGCGGCCGCCGGGTTCCTCGGTGTTGAGCACGGTCAGGCGCGAGCGAACGTCGATGCCGAGTTCGGAGAGCGGCTTCCTGTCGACCGGCTTCTTCTTCGCCTTCATGATGGAGGGAAGGGAGGCGTAGCGAGGCTCGTTCAGGCGAAGATCGGAAGTCACGACGGCCGGAAGCTTGATGTTGATGGTCTGGAGACCGCCATCGACCTCACGGCTGACATCGGCGGAGCCGTCCTTGATTTCGACCTTCGAGGCGAATGTCGCCTGAGGCCATCCGAGGAGAGCCGACAGCATCTGGCCGGTCTGGTTCGAATCGTCGTCGATCGCCTGCTTGCCTACGATTACGAGACCGGGCTTTTCGGCTTCCGCGACAGATTTGATGATTTTGGCGACGGCGAGAGGTTCGACATTCTCCTCCGTCTCGACCAGGATGGCGCGATCAGCTCCCATGGCCAGCGCGGTTCTGAGGGTCTCCTCCGCCTTGGCCGAGCCCACGGAAACCACGACGACTTCGTCAGCCTTGCCCGCCTCTTTGAGGCGTAGCGCCTCTTCGACCGAAATCTCGTCGAAAGGGTTCATCGACATCTTCACGTTCGCCAGGTCCACGCCCGAGCCATCGGGCTTTACGCGGATTTTGACGTTGTAGTCGACGACCCGCTTAACGGTGACCAGTATCTTCATGGCGCTATTCTCCGAGTTGCCCAGGACGGCCAGAGGCCTCAGCGGGCAGATTGATAGAAAGGAGCGGAGGAGGGCGGAAGCGGTGCCCTGTTGAGAATCCTGTCCGAGATTTTCTCAGCCATCATCATGATCGAGGCGCTGAGGTTGGCCGTCACGATCTTCGGCATGATCGAGCCGTCGACGACGCGCAGCCTCCGAACGGCCTTCACCCTTGCCTCGGCATCGACGACCGCTTCCGCGTCCGTTCCCATTCGACAGGTCCCCGCCGGATGGAAGGACGTACCGACATTGGCGCGGATGAACGCTTCGAGTTCGCTGTCCGACTGAACGTCCGGACCTGGCGCGAGTTCGAGGCCTCGGTACTTGTCGAAGGCCGGCTGGCGGATCATCTCGCGCGCCATCCTGATGCCGTCGATGATATCCTTGACGTCCTGGGCCGTGCTGAGATGGTTGAACACGATCGAAGGCGGGTCTTTCGGACTGGACGAGCGGAGGGACACCCGGCCGCGGCTTTGTGGACGGGAGAGGTCCATCCAGAACTGGAAGCCCGGAATCGCAACGAGCTTCCCGTTCTTGAGCTGCCGCGTGAGCGGCAGAAACTCGAACTGCATGTTCGGATAGGTGACTTCCGAATTCGTACGCAGGAAAGCCCCGGTTTCGAAGAAGTTGGAGGTACCAAGCCCCTTCTTTCGCAGAAGCCAGTCGGCTCCGAGTTTCGCCTGACCGAACAGGTTGAGTTCTGAGACGAGAGAGTCCTCGTAACTGGTCGTGTACTGCAGATTCACACCCGGGTGGTTCTCCAGGTTCTTGCCTACCTGGCGTGCCTCCGCCTTCAGTTCGATACCGTGCGCGCGCAGTTCGTCGGGGTCGCCAATTCCCGAAAGCATCAAAATCTGTGGGCTGTTGAATGCGCCCGCGCAAAGGATGACTTCGCGCTCGCAGGTGATGAGCTTCGGGCCGTCGGGGCTTTCGATTTCGATCCCCACGGCTGCCCCGTTTTCCACCGCCACTCTCCGGACCGTGGTGTTCGACATCAGGGTGAGATTGCCCCGTTTTCTCGCGGGATGGAGGTAGCCATGCGCCGGTGTCCAGCGGGAGCCGTCGTGGATGAACGCCTGAGCGATATGAAGCCCTTCCTGGCGGAACGCGTTGTGATCGGGAGTGACGGAGTATCCCGCCTGTTCGCCGCTTCGCAGAAACACGTCGTGAAGTTTGTGGGACGCTTTGCAACGGCTGATTTTCATCGGCCCCTCGCCACCGCGCCATTCGTTCGAGCCATCCTGGAAGGTTTCCATCCGCCTGAAGTAGGGCAGGCAGTGAGCGTAGTCCCAGTCGGTGAGCCCGTCCTCGGCCCAGCTGTCGAAGTCCAGCGCGTTGCCGCGGTTGAACAGCATCGCGTTGATCGAGGACGAGCCGCCGACTACCCGGCCGCGTTTCTCATCGATGGTGCGTCCGCCGAGGTTCGGCTCGGGACCCGACTGGTACCCCCAGCCTAGCTTCTTGCTCTGATACGCGAAGGGGAGCGCCGCGGGCATGGAAATGATCAGACTGCGGTCCGACCCGCCGGCTTCGATCACGAGTACCTTTACCTTGGGGTCCTCCGACAGCCTGGACGCAACGATGCATCCCGCTGATCCCGCGCCCACAATCACGTAGTCGTAGTGCATGCCTGGTTTTCCTGCGAAAGAGCTGTCGATTTCCTGTTGAAGCTATTGGATACGATTTATATGTATTGTATAAAGTCGTGTCAAACCCAAACTGCGTGTCGAACTGTCGCCGCGCAGGAAAATTCGAAAGGACAACCAAAATGCCCTGGGTCAGAATCGATCTCTCCGAAGGCCGGACCGTCGAACAGAAGCAGAAGACGGCAAAAGCGGTCACCGACGCGATCGTCGAGCATTGCGGATGCACGCCGGAGTCGGTCAGCATCGTGTTCGCCGATGTCTCTTCAGACAACTGGGCGTTCGGCGGCACCCTGCTTTCGCAACGCGCGAACGGCAAATGAATCTGTCGCGGGGATAGGCGCGGGCGCGTCTATCCCCGATGACGGCGGCTCGCCCTCACCGACTTCTGCGTCTGCTCGATATGTGTTTCCAGGAGCGCCACGGCTTTCTCGACCGCGCCGGCCCGGCAGAAGTCCACCAACTGCTTGTGTTCGCGCTGCGGGCGTTCCTTGCCGGCGGCAAGAGATACCTGCATTCTCACGAAGCGGTTCACGTGCCCATAGTTGGCCTCGATCATCTGGAGGAGCCTCGGGCGATTGCACGGCGAGTAGAGCGTCCAGTGGAATCTCCAGTTCATCGCGCCCCAGTGCTCCGGGTCGGGATCGGCATTGTAGGTCTCGAGAATGCTCTCCGCGTACGTGAAGTCCTCTTCGGCCATGTTCGGCACGGCCAGGCGTAACGCGTGGCATTCCAGCGCGATCCGGATGTCCAGCATCTCCAGTACGTCGGCGACGGACAGGCTGGTCACGACCGCGCCTTTGTTCGGTTCGATCCTGACCAGCCCCTCGGATTCGAGTTGCCGTAGCGCTTCGCGAACGGGGATACGGCTCGTGCCATATTGCTCCGCGAGCTGGTCTTGGCGCAGTTGCGTTCCCTCGGGAAGGTTACCGCTGAAAATCGCCTCTCTCACCCCATCGCGTACCAGCTCGGGCGCTGGCCGGCGCTGATGCCCGTTTGCTTTCACGACGAATCCTTCCGACCGTTAGACCCGCTTCTCGGCGACGAACTTTGTCCGGAGGTAGGCCTCCAGACCTTCAATTCCGCTCTCGGCGCCGTAACCCGACTCGTTGACGCCGCCGAACGGGGTCTCGGCTTCGTGAACCGAGGTGTGGTTTACGCCTACGACCCCGGCTTCGAGTTCCTCGCTCATGGTCGCCGAAATGGCCGCGCTCTGGGTGAAGACGTAAGCCGCGAGCCCCCACGGCAAAGCGTTCGAGCGTTCGATGACCTCGTCCATTTCCCTGAAGGGCGCGAGGAGCGCGAGGGGGCCGAACGGCTCTTCGTTCATCACTTTCGCGTTGTCGGGCACGTCGCGCAGGACCGTCGGAAGGTAGAAGTTACCCTTGCCGCCGCGTCGCTCGCCGCCAAGCGTCACCGTTGCGCCGCCCGCGACTGCGTCCTTGACATAGCCGTCCATGAGATCGAGCCGCCGTTCGGCGATCAGCGGGCCCATCTGAGTTCCCTGCTCGAGGCCGTTGCCGACGACGATCCGGCTGGCCCGGTCCGTCAGTCCTTTGACGAAACGCTCGTAGACGTTCTCATGGACGTAGAAGCGGGTGGGCGAGGTGCAGACCTGTCCCGCGTTGCGGAACTTCGACGCGGTGAGGACATCGAGGGTCTTTTCGAGGCTGGCGTCTTCGAAAACGACAACCGGCGCGTGACCGCCCAGTTCCATCGTGCACCGTTTCAAGGTTTCGGAGGCCTGGCGCTGCAGGAGTTTGCCGACAGGGGTGGACCCGGTGAGCGAGACCTTCTTGGGAATGTGCGATGCGATGAGATGCTCCGCCGTCGGTGCGGACGGCCCCAGAACGAGGTTGAGCGCGCCATGGGGAACGCCGGCGTCATGGAAGCAGCGCGCGATCGCGACGGCTGTACCGGGAGTTTCGTCGCTGGGCTTGATAATGATGGTGCACCCGGCAGCCAGCGCGGCCGCGATTTTCAGCGTGACGTTGCCGCCTGGAAAGTTCCAGGCTGCGAAACCGAGGGCGGGGCCGACCGGCTCTTTGAAGGCCAGCTGACGAACGTCGAGATTGCGGGAGGGGATGATGCGCCCGTAAGCCCTCTTGCCCTCCTCGGCGTACCACCGGGTCGCGTCTGCGCAGAACTGGACTTCCCCGTTGGCCTCGGTCAGGGACTTGCCGTTCTCCATTGTCAGGGTCCGGGAGATGTCGGACTTGCGTGCTTCGATGAGGTCGGCGGCGCGGCTCAGGATTTCCCAACGGTGCGCGGCGGTCGTCCTCTTCCAGGATTTGAAGGCACGGCCCGAAGCATCGAGGGCGCGGTCAAGGTCGCTCTTCGTGGCGCGGGGGAGGCGGGCAAGTTCACTACCGTCTGCCGGATTGATCAAGGCGACGCTGTCGCGCACGTCGGCACCCACCCATTCTCCGTCGATCAACAGCTCCAGTTTCTCACCGTACATTTTTCCGGACCTCCAGTTAGTGAACGCACTCCCCGAAGGAGGAGATTGCGAAGTTGGGTATTGTATAAAAGATTTCCATATCGTATGCAATCATCAAAGGTTGGATAATGTCCGCGACAGTAGCGGAGGCACGATAGGGATCGTCGATGGCAAGTCAGTTGAACGGTGTCGAAGTCGCGGTGGTCGGCGCGGGGATCATGGGTATTTCCGTTGCGTACTATCTCGTCGCCAGGCATGGAATTCGCAGCATCGCCCTGATCGACCCGCGCGATCCCATGAGCCTGACCTCTGCTCAATCGGGAGAAAACTACCGCAACTGGTGGCCGGACGAAGTCATGAGGAGGCTGACGGACGACAGTATCGGACTGCTCGAAGACATCGCCCGGGAAAGCGGCAACCGGATCAACATGACGCGGCGAGGCTACGCGCTGGTGACCCGCAGAAGCGATCCGTCGGACCTGGTCGACGGGCTTCATAGGGCTTACGGCGATGCAGACGGCTTCGTGCGTATTCATTCGGGTTCCGGCCCTCACGACTCTTATCTCGAATCGACCTCGGACTGGTCGAAGGCCCCCGGCGGCTTCGATGTCATCAAGGACCGCGCGCTGATCCGGAAGGCGTTTCCCGCATACGCTCCAGATGTCGAGGCGGTTATTCATGTCCGGCGCGCCGGATCGATAAGCGGTCAGCAGCTCGGCCAGTTCATGCTCGAGCGCATTCGCGAGGCGGGTGGAGTGTTAATTCGCGGAAACGTTGTCTCCGTGACCGCGGGTTCGAGGTTCGAGCTTTCGATCGACAGGGGCGGTGAGACTAAGACGCTTTCAGCGGAGAAGCTGGTCAACGCGGGTGGACCGTTCGTTCGGGATGTCGCGGGATACATCGGCGAAGACGTTCCCGTCCTCAACGTGTACCAGCAGAAGATAAGTTTTGAGGACCATCTGGGTGTCGTTCCAAGGAATCTCCCGTTTACGATCGACCTCGACGGACCGACCCTTTCCTGGACCGACGAGGAACGCGAGTTGCTCGAAAGCGATCCAGCGACAGAGAAGTTCACCAGGCCGATGGTTGGAGGCATCCATTGCCGGCCCGACGGCCCGGAAAGCGGGAAGTGGATCAAGCTCGGCTGGGCCTACAATTCGACGGCATCCGACCCGCATGACGCGGAGCCGATCGATACCCAGTTCCCCGACCTAGTGCTACGGGCGGCGAGCCGTCTTCAGCCGGGGCTCGCGAACTACATCGGCCGTCTTCCGCGGCAGTCGCATCACTATGGCGGCTACTACACGATGACCAAGGAAAACTGGCCGCTGATCGGTCCGATGAGGACACCGGGTGCATTCATGGCTGCCGCGCCTTCGGGCTTCGGAACCATGACGGCGACCATGAGCGGGTCGATCTGCGCCGATTGGGTAGCCGGAAGGGCGGTCCCGTCCTATGCGGAAGCCCTGACGGCCAAACGCTATGAAACCGGTGGTTTACCGGACGACCTCACTGAGAGTGTAGACCGCGGCCTGCTCTGAGAACCTCCGAATATCTCCGAAAAGGAAGGACGAAGATGAAAACGGACATTGTTATCGTAGGCGGCGGGGCCATCGGCGCGGCGCTCGCCTACTTCCTGAAAACGCAGGACCCCAGCGTCGGCGTGACGGTGATCGAGCGCGACCCGACCTACAATCTCGCGTCTACGCCCCGGGCATCGGGCGGCGTGCGTCGCCTCTTCTCCCTGCCCGAAAACATCGCCCTGTCGAATTTCAGCATTCCGTTCTTCGACAATTTCTCGGAGACGATGGCCGTCGACGGCGAAAAGGCGGAGATCGGCCTCAAGAAGAACGGCTACCTCTTTATCGTGCCTCCTTCCGCCCGGGACATGCTGAAAAGCAACTTCGAGACCGAAACGGAGATGGGTTGTAATGTCGTCTGGCTTGAGCCCGACGAACTCAAGCACAAGTTCCCGTCGATGAACGTTTCGGACCTCGGCGCCGCGGTCCACTCGCCCGACGACGGCTGGCTCGATCCCCACAGCGTCCTCATGGGGTTCCGCAAGAAGGCCAGGTCGCTCGGGGCGGACTTCGTGGCAGACGAGGTCACGGGTTTTGACCGCCAGGGCAATGCCGTTCTGCGCGCTCACCTCAAATCCGGCGCGCAGATCGAGGCCAGCCAGTTCGTCAATGCCGCGGGCGCGTGGGCGAAGGACCTCTGCGCGATGCTGGGCTTCAAGGTTCCGATCGAGCCGCTCCGCCGCTTCGAGCACTACTTCGAATCCGAAGAACCGATCGAGCCGCTGCCCTACCTCAAGGACCCCGAGCGTCTTGCTTTCCGGCCGGAAGGCAAGGGGTACTCAGGCGGCGTGCCCACGCTCGAAGAGCCGCGGGGCTACAATTTCGACGTCGACCACGACTATTTCGAGAACGTCGTCTGGCCGGCTCTGGCCCATCGCTTCCCGCAATTCGAGAAGACGAAGTGCAAGAACACGCTTCCCGGCCTCTACGACCAGAACGATCTCGACGGCAACGTGATCATGGGTCCCGGTGCCGACGGGCTGGAGAACTTCCATATGCTGGCGGGCTTCTCTGGCCATGGTCTCATGCACGCGCCAGGCTGCGGGCTGGCGATGGCCGAACTGCTGCTGCGCGGGCGTTACGAAACCATGGACCTGACACGCTTCGGCTGGCAGCGCGTGATCGACAACGCGCCGCTCCGTGAACGGGGCATCATCTAAGGGGCGGGCCGGCTACCTGGCAGCCTCGGCGCGGCGCATCGAAGCCCGAAGGGAGCGCTGGGTCTGCTCGATATGCTTCTCGAGCAGACTCACCGCAGCGTCCACGTCGCCGTTCCTGCAGTACTCAAGGAGCTGGACGTGGTCGTGTTGCGGTCGTGCCTTTCCGGTGGCGAGCGAAACCTGGCGACGCGTGTAGCGGCTTACGTGGCCGTAGTTGGCCTCGATCATGTCGAGTAGCTTCGGCCTCTGGCAGGGCACATACAGCGTCCAGTGGAATTGCCAGTTCAGTTCTCCCCATGCCGACTGGTCCTGGGATTCGTCGTAGGTCTTCAAGATCGCCTCGGCGGCTTCGAAGTCTTCGAAAGCCATGTTCGGGATAGCGAGTTTCAGGGCGCGGCATTCCAGCGCCACCCGGATTTCGAGAAGCTCGAGTACATCTTCTATGGAGATTCCCTTGACGACGAATCCCCTGTTCCGGTGGAAGCTGACGAGTCCTTCGCTTTCGAGCTGGCGCAAGGCTTCGCGGACAGGGATTCGGGATGTCCCGTACATCTCGGCGATCTCGTCCTGGCGCAGCGGACTGCCTTCCTCGAAGTCGCCGGCGATGATGGCCGCCCGCATGCCGTCGCGGACGACGTCGGGGGCTGGTTTTCCGGGAGTGCGAATATTTTCTTCCATGTCGTCGAAGCCTCAAAGCGTTTGGATCAAATTGCCATGGATTGGATAACATTTTCAACCGGAGTTCTCGGCGGTGCTCAACGTGCGTGAATCGTTGATGACGCTGGACCTCGACTGCCTGCGAACCTTTGTGGCAATCGCGGACACGGGAAATTTTTCGAGGGCCGCGCTCGTGGTGGGCAGAACGCCGTCGGCCGTCTCGATGCAAATCAAGAAGCTGGAAGACCAGCTTGGCGTTTCGCTCTTCGAGCGTGACTCCCGAAGCGTCGCGCTGACGCTAGATGGCGAGAAGCTTCTCTCAAGCGCCAGGCGATTACTGTCACTGTCGAACGAAGCCGTGGCGCAGTTCGTTATGCCCGACCTGCAGGGCACAGTCAGGTTTGGAGCTCCGCACGATGTCGCAGAGCGCGTTCTCCCGCCCATACTGAAAAGCCTAGAATCAAACTATCCGTCGATCAGCGTGGACGTGGTAGCCGACACGAGCGAGGCGTTGCTGCGGCGTGCGGAGCGTGGTCAGCTGGACCTTGCAGTCATCAATGCCGCCAAGACCAGAGCGGTCGCTCGTGGCGAACTGCTTGCGGAAGGGAGGACGGTGTGGGTCGGTGCCAAGGGAGGCACCGCCTACAGGCGTGAACCACTTCCGCTGGCGCTGTACGGAGAAGGGTGCATCTGGAGGACCGCCGCTATCGCACAGTTGGAGCAGCAGGGACGGGCCTATCGAATCGCCTACCTGAGCGCTCATACGATGATGCAGCGGGCCGCGACCGCCGCCGATCTCGCCGTCGCACCGCTGCCCGCATCCTATGTCACTGACGACATGGTCGTGCTCGGCGAGACAGAAGGCTTCTTTGCACTACCTTCGTTCGAAATCCGCTTAATTTGGGGCGCGGAGCCAACATCCGCCAGCACGACACTCGCCGATCTAGTGAAGGCGGCTTTCTCCCGCCAGCCGGCAGATTGATTTCGTCTTTTGGGAGGTCCTTCCCGCGTTCACCCGGAATTGCACGATCCATTCCGTTGCAGAAGGACAGAACGGTAGAGTTCGGCCGCAACGACGAGGTCGAGATGCGCGCCACCGATGTTCTTGAACAGCGTGATGTCTCGGTCATCCCGTCGGCCGACGGTTTTCGCGGTGCACAGTTCGAATAGGTCGCCGGCGATCATGTCGTCGCGCAGCGCTCCCGAAGCCAGGGGCTGGCAGATGTCACCGCTGTTCCTGCAGTCGAAAAGGGTATCGACGTAGATTCTCCCCGACCGTCTGATCAACTCGTCGTCGCCTTCTCGCATCTCCGGGAGGTAGGAGCCGACCAGGTCGATGTGCACGCCGGCTTTAACCTCGCGCCCGAGAACGATCGGAGTCTCCGACATCGTGAGCGCCGAAACGATGTCCGCCTCGGAGAGCGCTGCCGACAGGTCGGAAACCGCCTCGGCTTCGCAATGAGTCTCGGACAGAGCGGCAGCGAGGGCATCGGCACGGCCTCCGCTTCGATTCCAGACCAGGATGCGATTGATTGACGGCCGGACCACCCTCATGGCGGTCGCAAACTCCGCGGCCAGACCGCCGGCTCCGACCAGAAGCAGCGTGGAACTGTCCGGACGGGAAAGAAGTTCCGCCGCGAGCGCCGAGTCCGCCGCGGTTTTCACCTGCGTCAAGGCGGCCCCGTCGCAAGTCATGAGCGGCCGACCGGTGGTGCCGTCAAACAGCGCGACGAGTCCTTGAACCGCTGGCTCCGGCGAGGGGAGGGCGGGATTTCCGGGAAAGGCTCCGACCAGTTTGACGGCTATGTATCGGCCGGGGCTCCATGCCGTCAACGACGCGAAGGTGTTTGTAGAAGGCGAGCGGTCCCGGACGACCTGACGATCGGTGATCGGCATCGACTGCCCGGCATGGAAACGACGGAGGGCCTCGATAGCCGTGTTGCCGGGCAGATGCCTGCGGACATCGTCCGCGCCCAGATGGAACAGGTTATGCATGGGTATCACGGAGGGCCTTCGCTGTTCTGTAATCCGCGACGAGCGCGCTCTGCGGTCTGAAATCGCTCTCGACTTCCGAAACGTACGCCTCGATTTCCGCGAGCTTTCGCTCTTCGGACCAGGAGAGGATGCCGCCCGCCAGATCGGCCGCCTGTCTGACACTGGACAGGGCGAGGTCTTCGTCCCAGCCGAGGGAAAGCCGCCTGCGCAGTATGTCGCTCAGGGTGCGCGCCTGTTCGGATTCTATCGACCTGCGGACGCTTTCCCGGCTCAGCGTGTTTTCGTCTGGCTGAGCGGAGAGGTTGTAGTCGATCGGCTTTGGAGCCGAGCTGGGACGTACATGTTTCCTGACAAGCTTCAGCAGCCTGCGCCCCGCGTCCCTATGGGTCATGATCAGTCCGCCGGTGAAAACGAAGAAATTGGGAAGCCCACGCTTCGACAGGTCGTGTTCCCGTACGTCGAGCGATCCCAGTAGCTTCCCCTCGGCCGCGGTCCGTGGCCGCACCCCCGCCCAGCTATAGCGGACATCCGCCGCCGACAGGTTCAGCGTCGGGAACATCTCGTTCGCGTCCGAAAGGATTTGGCCGATTTCGGCGTCGGTCGCCCGAAAGGGCGTTTGCTCGGCATCCGCCGGGCTGTCGGCCGGTCCGACGTAATGGCAATCGCCCCACGGCATGACATAGAACGGGGCGCCGCGGGAGGTCACTGTCTCCATGCCAAATCCACGGGCCTCTTGAGGCAGGCGGATCAGGAGGTTTACGCCTTTGGCGCCCGTGTTCAGGAACGGGCCCGGGGTCGGCACGAGGTTCGTCACATGATCGACCCACGCGCCGGCGGCGTTGATGATGGCGTTGGAAAACACGTTGTGCTGTCGTCCGTCCTGTTCGAGCGTCGCCACCCAACGGTCCCTCTTGTGTTCCAGGGCCACGACCTTGGTGTAGTTCCGGGCGTCGAGGCCGGCGTCACGCGCTTTCATGATCGTGTCTACAACGATCCGCTCCGGCCACCGGTATTGGTATTCCGCAAAGCGGAAGGCGCCATGTACCTCCGACGAGCCGCTCATCATGCTGATCAGGGGAGCCGAATTGGCAGCGGCCCTGCCGAGAAACCTGGGTTCCAAAGACACCGCGTATCCCCCCGAGAGCCGAAGGAATGTCGACGCGATCCACATCTTGGATTTCGTGATGCCCCTTTGCGGCTCGAGCGGAATCAAGAACTCCACCTTTCGGACCCTGTCCGGGGACGAACGGACAAACGCCGCGCGCTCCCGCATCGTCCGCCTTGCGAGTTCGAGGGATTTGAGAAGGGCAAAAGGATGGCGAAGGAGGTCGAGAAGGGAGTTATGCGCGTCGACGAAATACATGAAGCCGCAGTTGTGCATGCGAGATGTTCGGCTGGTCGTTCCGGACCCGTAGTCTCCTTTCTCGACAAGCAGGGTCTTGTATCCGGCCGAGGCCGTGTGGTGTGCGGCTGAAGCGCCGATTATCCCGCCGCCGATAACTAGCACGTCGAATTCGTTGTCCATTTCCTGTCCGTTTCCAAAATCCTGGCCCTGGAATCTGCCGAACGGCCGCCGTGTCCCGTCGATGCGTCCGGGACAAGCGGCCGTCCTGCAAGCCGCGATCAGCCTAAAGGCTGGCCTCGATGTTCTTGGCTGCTTCCGCCGTCACCCAGGTCCGCCAGAGCTCGGGATTGGTCTCCAGGAAATGGTTCACGCCTTGCTCGCCCGTCGCTTGGTTCTCGGTCATCCAGAGAAGCAACTCGCCGATCTGGTCGTTCGTGAACGAACGGGTCTTCAGGTATTGGATGACTTCGGGCTTCGTGTTCGCGGCCAGTTCGGTCGACACGAGCGTATAGACGCGGTCCTTCGGCCATTCGCTGATCTTCGGGTCGGGGCAGTCCGGGGTGGTCATGCACCGCTTCCACTCGGCCTCGTCGACCGGAGCACCGGCGTCTAGCTTGACCAGCGGGTACTTCGCCAGCAGCGCGGTCGGCGCCCAGTATACGCCGAGCCAGCCTTCCTTGCGCTCGTATGCCTTCGCGATCGAGCCGTCCAATCCCGCGGCGGAACCCGTATCGACGATGTCGAATCCGGCATCCGCGGCCTTATACGCCTTGTAAAGCTGGCCGGTGACGATGGTCGAACCCCAGCCCTGCGGCCCCTGGTAGATCGCCCCGCGCGACGGATTTTCCGCATTGGGGAAAAGTTCGGGATGCTTCAGCGCGTCGGGAATTGTCTTGATATCGGGATGGGCTTCCGCGAGGTATTTCGGAATGAACCATCCCTGAATGCCACCTTCGGAGAATACCGGCGCGGCCAGCGATATCCGGTTTTCGTCGATTCCCTTCTGCACCACTTCCCCGACCAGGTCGACCCACGCCTCGGAAACGACATTGGGGTTGCCCTTTTCGACGAGAGACGTGATCGATGGAACTGTGCCGCCGATCGCCACGTCGGCGTTGCAACCGTACCCCGTATTGAGAATGTACTTGTCGAGGCTCGACAGGAAGTCCGAGCTCTGGGAATTGACGTCTGCGATGGTGATGCTGCCGCAATCGGCCGCAAGCGCCGTGGTCGTCATGCACGCCATCGAGGAAAGCAAGGACATGGCAAGCAACGTGTTCTTCATTTTGGTTCCCCTTTTCTATGTTGAACACACACTCTCTCAGCCGTGACGCTGGATCGGTTTTCCCAGCGCCGCGATGTTCGGCGCGATCCCGAGGCCGGGGCCTTTCGGCACGTCGATCCATCCGTCTTTGATTCTCACGCCCGCGCTCTCGTCGTAGTGTCCTTCGATGTACGGAGCGGCTATCCAGGCGCCTTCGCACAAGGAAGGGTGCACGGTTGCGGCAAGATGAACGCAGGCCGCGGCGATGATGTCGCCGCCCCACGCGTCGTCGCAGCTGAACGGGAGGCGGGCGAAATGACAGACATCGCGGACCGTTCGCATGGTGCTCAGTCCGCCCAGCCTCGTGACTTTGAGGCCGAAGCCGTCGGCCGTTCCCAGCACCGCCGCTTTGAGGATCACGCCGAGGTGCTCGGTGGATTCGTCGAGGTAAATCGGATGGCGAACCTGCGCGCGGATGTTCGCGATTTCTTCGTAGGAATTGCAGGGCTGCTCCAGAACGAAGGGAAGGCTTTCGGTCAGTCGCGAGGCGGTGATCGCATCGCGCGTAGACCAGCCGCGGTTGACATCCACCGCCCACTTGACATCAGGGCGGATGATCTCGCCGACCTTGCGGATCGTCGCGATATCCTCGTCGAGAGATCGGCCGCCCACCTTCGTCTGAATTCGCGGGTAGCCCTCGGCCTGTTTCTCGGCGACCAGCGCTGCGGTGTCTTCCGGAGACATTACCGTTGTCGAATAGTAGGATGGGACGGACTCGCGAACAGCGCCGCCAAGAAGGTCGCACACCCGCTTTCCGTAGGCCTTTCCGGCAATGTCCCAGAGGGCGATGTCGACTGCCGCCTTGGCGTAACGGGACCCGTTCAGGGTCGCATCCATAGCCCGCGCGACATTTTCCGTGTGAAGGGGATTCAAACCCAGCAGGGAAGGGCACATCTCCTGGAGGGCCGCCCGTGCGCCGAGGGCGTGCTGAGGCTGGTAAACGCTCCCGGCGGGACACACCTCGCCATAGCCGCTAAACCCCCGATCGGTTTCCAGTTCCACCACTGTCGAATGGAGGACGCGGTTCGTGGTCGAGGCCATACGGTACTCGCCTCCCACGACCGGGAGATCGACTGCATATACGTTTATGCCCGTGATCTTCATTCCGTCTTCCCTTGAACGCAAAGAGTCTCGCGTGTCGGGACAGCAGTTCGGCTGCCCCTAACGACATGTGGTCGGAAGAGATTTTATATGAAAAGATTGGATCGTATAATATTTTGAAGCCCACCCATGTCAACCTTGGCCCAGCATTTAATTGCGCATGAGGCCATCTTTTGTGCCGGACGACGCACATCCGTAGCGCACGCTGACACTTCGCATGAGGAAAACGCATGCAAAGCCAAAGTATTTCGAATTCCAAGTTCTCAAGTGGCTGTGAGATGCTTTCCTGACCGAGATGTGGACGCTCGAAAGCCGCGATCGGAAAGGCAAGACGGGGTCAGGGAGGGGAGTGTGAGTATCGAAGGCGCAAAGGTTGTTCGAAGCGGCGGGCGTGACGCTCGGCGGGCATTGCGCTGCGCGCCCGATCTCGAGATGCTTCCTTCGCTCAAGCGAGGAATACCGACATGCGACGTCATGGACGAAGCGCAGGTCGCCCGGATTGACGACGCATCAATGTCGATCCTTGAGGACGTCGGGATTGTCTTCAGGGATGAGCGCGCGTTATCGGACTGGAGGGCGGTCGGGGCCGACGTACGGGGCGAACGCGTTCATCTCGACCGCGGGCTGGTTCGCCAGTTGATTTCGACGATCCCTTCCGGCTGGCAGTACCGTGCCAGAAACCCCGCCCGGAATCTGGATTTCGGAGGCAGCTATTCGATCTTCGCGCCCATGGGAGGCGCGCCGTATATACGCGGGCTCGATAACGAGAGACGCTGGGCCAGCCTTGCCGACCTCCAGATGCTCGTGAAGCTGACGCAGATGTCGCCCGCCCTTCACTGCACCTCTCACCACATCATCGAGCCGATGGACGTCAAGGTGAGCCATCGGCACTTGGAGATCGCGTACACCTCGATCAAATACTCCGACAAGATGTTCATGGGCATGGCGACGACGGGCCGGAACGCCGACGACGTGCTCGACATGTGCGAAATCCTGTTCAGCCGCGACGTGATGGAGACCACGCCCGTCATTACCGGCAATGCCAACGGAAACTCCCCGCTTGTCTGGGACGAAACCATGCTTGCGGCGATCCGCGCGTTTAGCCGTAGAAACCAGCCTGTCCTATGCTCGCCTTTCGCGCTCGGCGGCGCCAACACTCCCGCGTCTACCGCTCCCACGGTCGCCCAGTTGAACGCCGAGGCGCTTGCCGCCCTTTCCTACACGCAGGTGGTTCGAAAGGGAGCTCCCGCGATCTACGGTCACTTTCTGTCGACCGTCTCCATGAAGTCAGGAGCGCCGATGGCGGGCACCCCCGAAATCAGCCTGATGAACTTCATGATTGGGCAGATGGCCAGACATTACGGCATTCCGTGGCGGACATCGAACCTCCTCGGTGGCGCGAAAACGTTCGACGCGCAATCAGGGTACGAGAGCGCGATGACTTTGAACGCCGTGCTCCACGCGGGCGCGAACTTTATCTGGCATTCCGCGGGATGGAACGAGGCGGGTATGCAGTGTTCGGTCGCCAAGTTCGTAGTCGATGCAGACATGTGCGCCATGGGCTACAGGATGGCGGAGGGAGTCCGGTGGGATGACTTCGACGAAGCGATGCAAGCCGTTCGCGATATTGGCCCCGGCGGCCATTTCCTCGGTCACCCGCATACGCAGGCCAACTTCCAGCGGGCCTTCTACATGCCGAAGCTATTTAACAACGACTCCATCGAGCAATGGCAGGCAGAAGGCAGTGTCGAAATAACCGAACGCGCACTACAGTATGCTCGAAAGCTACTTAGGGACTATGAAGAGCCCAAACTCGACGAGGGGACCGACGAGGCGTTGCGGGACTACATGGCAAGGCGTAAGCGGGCGATTCCCGCCGAAGACGCTCTGAATACCGAACGATGAAAAGGGCCAGGTTTTAGCAAATTCACTCGTCGTTCGGACGGTGCGATTGGGGCGATCTCGCGGTGTGCCGTCTAGCTCTTCGCTGGAAGAGATTTAGCGGCCGCAGGCACTGTGAGACCGCTTTGCCCGTTGGGTAAACATCGAGAGCAGGGGTTTCGATCCCGCGATCGGGAGACCATTGGAATGAACATGCAGCGAAGGGCGTGAAGGTGGAGGTTTCTGTTGCCAGGTACCTCCGAACCCCGCCTAAGAGTGCGACCCCTTAGGACTTGATTTGAAGTGTCACACCGCGATTAAGCAGCGAGACGAGCTTCCGCATAGTTGTCGTTTGCAACTACTATTTTGACCCGATAACGGCGGTATCATGCCGAGCACAGCTCATGTCTTTCAGTGCCAGTCGATCCCATGTCGCCCCCATCAAAAGCCGCTCCTACCGAGCGGTTTTTGGTGGAGGCGGCGGCGTCGAAGCCGCGTCCTGTTCACCTATTGCACATAAGGTTTAGCGCCATAGTCTCCTTGCGGAGCATCTCATACATAGGCACCGATCTTGCGAAAGACAAGAGCCTATCTTAGGTCGCGACCGCGACCCTTCAGCGAAACCACCGTGGTTCCTGATTGACTGCCTATTTGATCGAGCTGAATTTTCAGTTCCCGGTTCTTTCGTTGCAGGCTCCTGAGGCGGATCGCCCAGTCATTGATTTGGTCGGCTATTCGTTGGTACTTTGCCTGCCACTCGGCAAGTTCCTCCCGAAGCATTGCGATCTTCAGGTGGGGATCGTCGTCCCTTTTCGTGAGATGCCTGTTCACGGAGTCAACGAAACTCTGAACTGCCTCGCGAGTCGCAACGGCGTGCTTAGGTCCTTTAAGGAAATCGGGGTTCAAGCCGGCCCGCCGTAGCACATATGCGCGGTCAATAGACTTCCGTGTCCGCGCGAGTTTTCCGGTCTTCAGATCGACTTTTATCGCCTGCTGGGCTTTATGCAGACGATTAAGCGAAGCGGCTGTCCTACTCTGAGCAGATAGCTGAAGCTGTTCGGGAATATTTTTAGGCATCTTCGAACCAGTTTTCGATAGAGGAGTCGGATGCGATGGCCTCGTCCAGCACTCCTCGGAGGTCCGGCCAGGCTTCAATCTGTTCGCGAACTTGGTTGACTGCGTAAATCTTTTGCATGGGCGAATTTTCCGTAGAATTTAAAAAGAGCTTCAGGTTGTGAATGTTCTCTTCTACTATTTGTCGGCGCTCAGGCATCTGTAGATGGTGCTCGCATCCTGCTTTGCAGTTGGCCGAATCGGCCAACACATCTTTAGAGATCAACGAACAGCTTCCGCGAGAAAATGGCGGTTTGACACAAAATTTTCCGGGTCCGACTTTGATCGGATAAATGTGCTGTGCCATTGCGTCAGCTACGAATTCTTCCTGGCTCATCTGCAAATCCGTCGCGGTAGTATGTTCAGCGAGAAATTGCTGAAGCCGTATTCCGGCCGCCCCTCCGAGCGTCTCCGGTCCGGTCGCCTGTTCGAAAATTGCAGCAAGCCGGTTCGACCAGACTTTGCGAACGCCGGTTTGCAAATCATCGGCTAAATGCGGGGAGGAGAGCGCATACCCGGCGGCTTCGTTCTTGTCGATGTGGTCCATGATTACCGCGGCGATCGTCAGACCGTCCGTCATCAATCTGACGAGCAGGTCGATGACGGTTTTTCGCCAGCTATAACCTGTCACTTTCGCCGGAGCTTTTATCAGCCGGCAAAACTTGCGCATTCTATTGCTTAGATCGGCGAGAGACATTTCCTCATGTTTGCTGGGTGACGGGAAAATATGGTCCGACGTTTCGCCGGTAGCGTCCAATATATCTTCGAGTGTCTCCGCTACGAGCTTTAGAAAAGGGTGAACTCTTATCGTCCTCACCACGGGCCGCGGCACCCCCTTGGAGCGTGTGAATTTCAGAGAGATTTTTTCTTCATCCAACGCGGGACTTCCGGAGCGCGAGCTGATGAAATTCCGTCGAAGCGATAATAATTCAGAAGGCCGCAGCCCTAGATGAAAGCCGATCAAATTCGTACAGGCAATCATGATGAGGACCACTAAAGAATATAGTATATTTCTCGGCTCTATCTCATGAAGAACGGGTATAACTTGTGAAAGTGAAGCCTTTACGTCGAGTGGACTCACCTCGTATTGGTGGATATCGCGTATAGCGTCGATTATCTCCGATCTATGCTCGAAAATCTCAAGCGATGGCCGTAGAAGCGCGTCGATTTCGGATTCTGATAGAGCCTGCTTTCCCTTTGCAGCGGTCGAGTCTTTCGGTGAATCGTCGACTTCATGCTCCCAGTCATAATCGGGGAGCGCCGGTAGAAGCATTCCGGTGCGGCTCATTTCGACGAGATCAAGGAAGACTTCAAAATGGTAATCAGAAGAGTTTCCATTCGCTGCAAATGTCAGTGCTTCGCGTAGTCGATGAGGTGTGACACGTGACAGACATGACACGCCAACCTCACGAAATGCCAGCAGCAAACGGCGCACGGAGATGATCTCTCGATGGATAGTTCCAACCGCCGATAGCTTCTTCCGTCGAAGTGGCAGGATTTCGCGGGTGAAAATGTAGCAAACGGTTGCTTGCTTCAGTGCTTCCAACAAAGCGGTATCTATGTCTTTCCGCAGCCCGGCCACCTTGCGCGCCTTGAAACGTCCGGCGCCTAGAAGGTTTACGACTGCCTTTCTCTTCGAGCCCGCCGTCGTTGCATCTGGAGGAAACAGAACAACATTGTCCCGGTAGAAACTAAGGGGCGTGAAACGCATATCTGGCAGGTAGGGAGGGCGCTTGCCCTCCTTCACCTTGATCGCGACGACCCACTCCAGTTGCTCTACGGCCGCCGATACACTCGCTTTCATGAGGGTTGCCGTTCTGCATGTTCGGAAAGCTCAAGCAGAATATGATCCACGGCCCTAAGACGGCGGTGGTGGGAACTGCCCATTGTGGCCTCATAGCCGAGCGCGGAAATTTCACGTTGAAGCTGGGCGCGAATTGCCTGGAGATGCCCGGCTGCGTCAGGAAACCAGCGTGCGAAAGGACAGCCGTCAATGCATCTCTGGCCTACACAAGGTCGTCCAGTGGTTGCCCCATCGCGAAACTCGGGTGGAGGGAAAGTGGGGTCTGCGCATCTGTTTCCCCACACCGTGGTCGTTCCCGGATCGAGAACACTTGCCGACTGAGCGAGCGAAAAGCCCTGGTGACTTAACTCGCGCTTCAAAGCCGTGATTGAGTATCGCTGAAGTTTTATTAGTTCGATACTTTTCTCAAACACTGCGATTAAAGTCGTCTCAGCTCGCTCCAGTGTTTGCTTTCTTCGTTCATACGCGACAATTCTCTCGCTGTGGGAGGCCAGCAATTTAATGACGGCGAAGCTCCCGCCGGGAGACACCAGCCCGGAGTTGAGGTGGGCATCTCTGAGCGACCTGCTCGCGCGTGATATGCCGTAGTGCTCAAGGGCATCGGAGAGGAAACGCCGAGGGTCTCCTTTCTCATTCACAATCGAATAGAACTTGCCTTCACTGCGGTACACGAAGACATGGTCCTTTATTGTCTCGTAGTATTTAAGTGTGCTTTTTTCTTTCGACGATAAAGAGATTTTATCTCTCAGTAAGTCTATTTGCCTTTTGATTTCTAACCGTGTCTGCTTAGTAGCATTCTCAACAAATTTGAGAAGTTGATAAGCGTGAGAATAAGGTGTCATCAGCGAAATAGCTCGGACAGTTCTCGGGCTTTCGCCCTTTCTTCGATTTCCTCGATGCTTTTGCGCAATAATGTAGCATATCCCGTCCTTCGATCCGGGTGGAGAGCTAAACGGATATGGCGCATACCACTGTTCTGCTTTCATGGTGCCCAGGGCAGATAGATTGAACCCAGTTCGAAGCATTACTATTATTATAAATGGCGCTAGGTCTCTACCTTCAGGATAGAAATATAGG
The DNA here is from genome assembly GCF_022682305.1 of Shinella zoogloeoides. Classification (NCBI taxonomy): domain Bacteria; kingdom Pseudomonadati; phylum Pseudomonadota; class Alphaproteobacteria; order Hyphomicrobiales; family Rhizobiaceae; genus Shinella; species Shinella zoogloeoides. The sequence goes on along the minus strand of NZ_CP093528.1, from coordinate 2,176,301 downwards.
AGGTGGCCGTTTAACCCCGGGCGCCGTACGATGGTGCCGTCTGGCGTAAATCCCTCAGCGCCAAAATGTTTTTCCAGTCCTTTGACGACCATCGGGTAACGACGATTCAATTCGTTCCACGGCAGCATTTGCAATTGAAGCACATTTTTCACTGACCAAACGCGCTTCTCAAGTAACTGCCAGTTGCCTCGGAGAGTGAAATCGAATGGCCTGTCGAGGGCTGCAGCCACTTCGGCCTGCCGGCGGAGTAGCATGAGAACTTCGCTCTTGGCGATCTTCAGAACTCGTTGAATCTCTCTAGATTCAAGTAGCTCGCGAACCGCCGTATTGGGTGCGGTAGGCAGCGTCGGCACTTCCTGTTCTTTCTCCCCTCCAAGACACTTGACCAGCCGATTGAACACTCGAACAGTGTCAACGTCTTCGCGGAAGCGCTTATGGAAAGCAAGTCTGAAATTTCCGTCAATATTTCTAACGTGGGTAACTAGTCTTCCCGACTCATTTGAATAAATTATGACGAATTGCGCGATTTTTCTGAGATTTTTTATAATCTTATTTATCGTTGCTGGCCGGGCTTGCCTAAAAAACTCACGCCGTATCAGGGGAACGCTGTTTAACAACAGGGGCCAATCTCCCAACTTAGACGGATCAAATCCCAGAATATCTTGAGTAGTACTTGGTGGTGCATGATCTGGAAAGTCGGCGAGCGCTTGAACGGTCGATCTGGTCGCATTTGTAAGCACACCCTTGATCGTTCGCTTTGACATCAGTTACTCAGCCTCGCTGAAGTTGTCGAAATCGCCTAATTCGTCGAGTCTGTCGTTGAACGCCATCTGATACCGAAGCCCGATTTTTCCATGTGCGAGCATTTTCAGGTACTTCTCGGTTGTCGCCATCAATTCATGGCCGAGATCGTTCATAAGAAGGAGTTGGACTCCTTCTCCGATCCTCATGAAATCCTCGTAGCTGGCTTTGTTAATATCGATGTTTCTGGACTTCATTTCGGCGCAGATTGCTGTCTCCATGTAAGTGCATGCATGGGCGTGCCGTAAGATATGCTGCGTTATCCTATAATCGCGGCCAAGAAGGATATTTGTCGATCTCATGGCGGAGAACTGATTGTGGTAGCTGTGCGGCTTGCCGCGGCAGTTCAAAAAAAGTGTATCGGTAGTCCTGTCCCTCGAAGATCGACACCGTTGAATGAGTTTCTTTCTAGTCGTGGCCCAGTACCTCCACATTGCGCGAAGGGTCCGCGGGGAGGCGCGTACAAATCGAATTTTGTTCCCTTTCCCGACTATCTTCCATTTGCATTCCGCGAGAGAAGAGGATGTGTCAGCCCAGAATGCGTCTACATCGGGCAAGAAACCGATGCTCTCGTCGGTTTTCCGTGGCGCGCCGGCCCAAGAAGATGGAACTTTTGTATTCTCCACCACTTCTTCTGCGCGCATACCAGTATCGTAGAGTAATATAGAAACAAGCTTGGACGTTTCTGTTGGCAGTGCCTGGATGAACGCAAAAATTTCTTCGATAGGCGGAGGTATGCCGTGCGCAGGATTCTGTCGCTTCCCAATCTGGCAAGCGCTTTGCGGGGCGAGGTTAGCCTTGACAGTCGCGAGGCTTCTGTTTGCCTCCATGATGTGACGCGGTACGTCACCAGCGTCAGACTCGTCACTAAAGTTCTTTATGTAGCCATTAAGTTCGAGCCATCTGCCACACCGCAGGTTTTCCGCAACCCGGACTTTAATGGTGTGGTTATAGGCGAGTGGTTCGGCGATCCCTTGCTTCCAGAACGATTGCGTCCAAAACCCTTTTGCCATTGCTTGCTCATAGAGCTCATTGAACATCCACGCTCGTGCATCAAGCCAGTTCAGCGACCCAAGCGATGGGTGAGAAATCTCGCTTTCCAAAAAATTGGTGCCGTCGCAGATCGCGGAGACGATCGCTCGGGCCGTGGTTGCAGAAAGCTTGCGAAGCATGGACTTTGGACGGGAGAGGTCTCCAGGGTTAATCTTTCCGCGAATTCGATCGTGGATGTAGTGATTAACTCCCTCAAGGTAACGATCGCCGGAATCCAGTATGTACGGTGTTTTATCGCCGAACCTGCGAATGCCTTTTTGTTCCGCGCGGCGTGGAATATGTACTGAAGCCATCCATCTCGCCTCAATGAAAATTTATAAATTCGATACGGCAATTATAAATTTAATGGAAGAAAATATAATTTTATTTGATTTGGGAAAAATTAAATGTATGAATAATAATACTTAACGTGGTTTTTGAAATTCTTTTTGTTGGTGTCTTTTATTTTGATATCGAGCTTTCGATTTTGGTGTGGAGTCTTTGATTAAATTAATTTAAGGTTCCAGTTTGAAGTAGTATTCAAGGTATATATGTAGATATTTTTCGTGATCGTCCCTGAAATATTTTTTTATTCAAGGGGCTGACCGCTTGACGTCGCTCATCTCCAGTTTTGTCAATTTTTCCGAGTCGAGTTGGTGAACTATTTCATAAGACTGAGCAGAAGTGTCTAATTAAAGGTTTGGTTGCGTTGGCCGGGCTTTGCTCCGAAAAACGAAGTGATTTTGAGTTTCCTGGTGAGGTTTGGCGGAAAAATATAATAATAACATTGACTTACTCTGATTATTGTGTAAGTATGTTCGTACGGTACAGCAGGGATGCGATGACCGTGAAAGGGTTAACGGCACGGCACGGCACGGCACGGCACGGCACGGCACGGCACGGCACGGCACGGCACGGCACGGCACGGCACGGCACGGCACGGCACGGCACGGCACGGCACGGGCTCAAGGCACGGGCTCAAGGCACGGGCTCAAGGCACGGGCTCAAGGCACGGGCTCAAGGCACGGGCTCAAGGCACGGGCTCAAGGCACGGGCTCAAGGCACGGGCTCAAGGCACGGGCTCAAGGCACGGGCTCAAGGCACGGGCTCAAGGCACGGGCTCAAGGCACGGGCTCAAGGCACGGGCTCAAGGCACGGGCTCAAGGCACGGGCTCAAGGCACACGGGCTCAAGGCACGGGCTCAAGGCACGGGCTCAAGGCACGGGCTCAAGGCACGGGCTCAAGGCACGGGCTCAAGGCACGGGCTCAAGGCACGGGCTCAAGGCACGGGCTCAAGGCACGGGCTCAAGGCACGGGCTCAAGGCACGGGCTCAAGGCACGGGCTCAAGGCACGGGCTCAAGGCACGGGCTCAAGGCACGGGCTCAAGGCGGGGGCTGTCTGCCCCCGGACCCCCGAGGATACAAAGAAGGGTTAAGGGCGTTTGGCGCAACTCGACCGACTGCGCGCAGCTTATGGATAAGCGGAAATCGACAAAGAGAATTTAGATGTTGCTGGCAAGTCAACCCGGTGTCGGCGGAACTCATATACCGCCCCCGGGTCCAATGGGTTTATTACACCGCCCGTTTATTGCCATAGCTGCCGAAGCAGCACTCCACATATAGGCATTCCCGCCGCGCATGGAAAGGGCTTTGTGACAGGGATTTTTTCAAGGCGGGATCAGGCGCTTGCGGCCAGCGACGGTGCTTCGCCCGCCCATTGCTTCTGGAACTCGGCGAAGGGCACGGGGCGGCCGAAATAGTAGCCCTGGAAGGCGGTGCAGCCGTAGGATTGCAGCAGCAGCAGTTGCTCCTTCGTCTCGATGCCTTCCGCGACGACCGAGAATTCCAGCATGCCGGCAATGTCGAAGATGCTTTTCAGGAGGATGCGGTTGCGCTTGCTCTCCGGGGCCTCCTGCACGAAGGAGCGGTCGATCTTGATCTCGTGGACCGGCAGGCGGCGCAGGTGGCTGAGCGAGGAATAGCCGGTGCCGAAATCGTCGAGCGAAATAGTGATGCCGGCGGCGCTCAGCGCGCGCATCTTCCCGGCGACGATATCGATATCGGCGGCCATCATGCTTTCGGTCAGCTCGAGCTTGAGGCGGGTCGGGTCCAGTTCGCGCGCGGCGATCCGCGCCATCAGGGTCTCGACGAAATCCGGCTTCATGAACTGGTCGGCATTGACGTTGATCGCCAGTTTCAGATGGCGTGTCGCGGCGTCCTGCTGCCAGAAGGCAAGGGTCCGGCAGGCTTCGCCAAGCACCCAGTCGCCGATTTCGGGCATCAGGCCGGCCTGCTCGGCGGCGGGAATGAACGCGGCCGGCGGTATATGGCCGCCATCCGGCCGCTTGCGGCGCAGGAGAGCCTCCGCGCCGGTCGCCACGCCGGCTTCGTCCACCTGCGGCTGGTAGAAAAGCTCGAATTCCCGGTTTGTGAGTGCGCTTCTGATATCGCGCGCTATGTCCAGGTTCCGGGCGAATTTCAGCCGCATCACATAGACCGCGCCGCAGAGCATGGCGATGGCGATGACCGAATTGATCCAGGTGCCCAGGGTCCGGAATTCGTCCGGGATCGGCTGGGCGAAGGGTACGGAAACATGCGTGCTGGCGAAGACCACGAAGGCCAGGAGACAGAGTGCGATGACGGTGAACTGGAGGCGCGAGCGCTCCCGCTGGTAGTTGATGTAGCCGAGCAGCGCGAGAACGAGGAGGAAAAGGTGCGTGACCCGCGGCGCTACGCCGTTCGGCACGTCGAAGACGAGGCAGAACACGAGAATGATGGCGAGGAAGGCGGCCTGCGAGAAGAGCAGGGCCGCCGAAAGCCGGCGCCGGCGCGCCAGAAGAAAGCTCATGATGGCGACGGCGATGACGGCGATATCGATGATGACGAGCGCCCAGGCATGCCGCAGCGCGAAGACGATGCCCCAGCCGAACGACATTCCTGCCACGGCGAGGCAGGCCATGCCGTAGGCCAGCCAGAATCTCTGCGAATAGTCCTCGGCCTGTCTCAACTGCCGCCACCGTCGTTGCCCGCGGCATACCCATCCGTGGCCGCATGGGCACCTTTACGTCCTATTCCTTCAGAAAGTGCAAAAACCGCGAAGTAAAACCGAACGATGTGGCAATCGCGTATTCGGCGGACCGAGCATTCATTCGTGCTTGACTTGCCATTACAGCATGAAAACATGGCGGCGCGGCAGGTCCGTCATGATGACGGACGCCGAGTGACCGTAGAGGAGACACCATGACCGACTATCTCGCAGATGTCCGCAAGTATGACAGCGGTGCCGACGAGGCCATCGTCAAGAAGATCGTGACGCATCTCGGCATCGCATTGCGCAACCGTGACTCCTCCCTCGTCTCCTGCACCGATCCCGAAGAGCTGAACCGCGTGAAGGAGAAGTGGTGCGGCAAGAAGCTCGGCATTACCGGGGACGCCGCCGACAAGGCGGTCGAGGCCGTGTGCAAGGCGATGGCCGACGACCGCACCAAGTCGCGCGTGACGTTCTACTACCTCGCCGCCAAGGAACTCGGAAAACTCGACGCGCTCGCCTGAGGAAAGCCGGGAAAAATCCATTTCACCCTTTGGCCGCCGCCGCTTCGGCTCTAATATCTTACGCTGGATAACGAATCGACGGCGGCCATGCAGCAATATCTCGACCTTCTCGCCCATGTGATGGAAAACGGCTCCGACCGCGCAGACCGGACCGGCACGGGCACGCGCGGCGTCTTCGGCTACCAGATGCGCTTCGACCTTGCCGAAGGTTTCCCGGTGCTGACCACCAAGAAGCTGCACCTGCGCTCCATCATCCATGAACTGCTGTGGTTCCTGAAGGGCGACACCAACATCGCCTATCTGCGCGACAACGGCGTCACCATCTGGGACGAGTGGGCCGATGCGAACGGCGATCTCGGCCCGGTCTACGGCTACCAGTGGCGTTCCTGGCCGACCCATGACGGCCGCCATCTCGATCAGATCGTCGCGGTGGTCGACAGCATCCGGAACAATCCGAATTCGCGCCGCCATATCGTCTCGGCCTGGAATCCTGCGCTGGTCGACGAGATGGCGCTGCCGCCGTGCCATTGCCTGTTCCAGTTCCATGTCGCGGACGGCAGGCTCTCCTGCCAGCTCTACCAGCGTTCCGCCGATATCTTCCTCGGCGTGCCCTTCAACATCGCCTCCTATGCGTTGCTGACCATGATGGTGGCGCAGGTGACGGGCCTCCAGCCGGGCGATTTCGTCCATACGCTCGGCGACGCCCATATCTACGCCAACCATTTCGAGCAGGTGCGCATGCAGATGACGCGCAAGCCGAAGCCGCTGCCCTTCATGAAGATCAATCCGGATGTGAAGGACCTTTTCTCCTTCAAATTCGAGGACTTCGAACTGGTCGGCTACGAAGCCGATTCAAGCATCAAGGCGCCCATCGCCGTCTGATTTGGGGAAAGCCGCATGAGCCAAGCCAAGATCGTTCTCGTCGTCGCGGTCGCGCGGAACGGCGTCATCGGCCGCGATGGCGACCTGCCGTGGCGGTTGCCGTCGGACCTGAAGCGCTTCAAGCAACTGACGCTCGGCAAGCCGGTGCTGATGGGCCGCAAGACCTGGGAGTCCATCGGCCGTCCGCTGCCGGGGCGCCCGAATATCGTCGTCACCCGCGACACGGCGTTTTCGGCGCCGGGCGCGGATGTCGTCGCCTCGCTCGACGAGGGGCTGGCCGTGGCGGGGCGCGAGGCGCGGCTGCTCGGAGTGGACGAGATCTGCGTCATCGGTGGCGGGCAGATCTACGCGCAGGTCTTCGACCGGGCGGATATCCTGCATGTCACCCATGTCGAGGCGGATGTGGAAGGCGACACGCGCTTTCCTAAAATTGATCCGGCCCTGTTCGAAAAGGTCGTGGAAGAGCCTATCCCGCAGGGCGAGAAGGACAGCCACGCCATGCGCTTCGTCACCTGGCGCCGGAAAACCTCTGCATAAGGCGCGTCGATCACGAACTATTTTGCCGCACGGGCGCACAACGCGCCCCGGATTTGTTGAAAGGTGCCCGAGGGATACCTATAACGGGTTCACCTAGCGTTGCGCGGCGAAACAATCCGCGAAACACTCAGAACAAGCGATGGGGCGTTTTCGCATTGGCGGAAGCGCTCCAAGGGGATTTAACGAAAGAGGTATTGATGCCCTGGAGCAATCAGAACGGCGGCGGCGGCCCTTGGGGCGGTGGCGGCGGCGGAAACAATCAGGGGCCGTGGGGGCAGGGACCGAACCGCCCGCGCGGTGGTGGCGGCGGCAATGGCGGCCCGCCCGACCTTGAGGAAATCATCCGGCGCGGCCAGGACCAGCTCAAGAATGTCATGCCCGGCGGTTTCAACGGCGGCATCGTGGTCATCGCGCTCCTGCTTCTCGGCGTCTTCTGGCTGATGAACGCCATCTACACCGTCCAGCCGGACGAGCGCGGCGTCGAGCTGCGCTTCGGCAAGCCGAAGCAGGAAGTCTCCATGCCCGGCCTGCATTTCCACATGTGGCCGTTCGAGACCGTCGAAGTCGTCAAGATCACCGAGCAGCAGCAGAATATCGGCCGCCGCGCGGCATCGTCGGGTTCCGACAATTCCGGCCTGATGCTGACGGGCGACCAGAACATCGTGAACGTGCAGTTCTCGGTGCTCTACTCGGTCACCGATCCGCAGGCCTATCTCTTTAACCTGGAATATCCGGCCGAAACGCTGCAGCAGGTCGCCGAAAGCGCCATGCGCGAAGTCGTCGGCCGCCGTCCGGCGCAGGACATCTTCCGCGATAACCGTCAGGCGATCGCAGAGGGCGTGAAGACGACGATCCAGGCGACCATGGACGCCTATGGTGCGGGTATCTCCATCAACACCGTCGCCATCGAGGATGCGGCCCCGCCGCGCGAAGTCGCCGATGCGTTCGACGAAGTGCAGCGCGCCGAGCAGGACGAAGACCGCTTCGTCGAGGAAGCCAACCAGTACGCCAACCAGAAGCTCGGTCTTGCCCGCGGTCAGGCCGCGCAGATCCGCGAAGAGGCGGCCGCCTACAAGGACCGCGTCGTCAAGGAAGCGGAAGGTGAGGCGGCACGCTTCCTTTCCGTCTACGAGCAGTACAAGGCCGCTCCCGACGTGACGCGCAAGCGTCTCTTCCTTGAAACCATGGAAGGCGTGATGAAGAGTTCCAAGAAGGTCATCATCGACGAGCAGCAGAACGGACAGGGCGTGGTTCCCTTCCTTCCCCTCAACGAACTCGGCCGGGCGACCAGCCAGCAGGCGGGAGGCACTCAGTAATGGGCAATCGCGTAACAGCCATCCTGATCGCCGCCGGCGTTCTTCTCTTCATCGTCTACTCGTCGGTGTTCGTGGTGAACGAGCGCCAGCAGGCGATCGTCATCCGCTTCGGCCAGATCCAGGACGTCAAGTCCGAGCCGGGCCTCTACTTCAAGCTGCCCTTCGGCTTCATGGATGCCGACAGCGTCCAGTATATCCAGGACCAGGCGCTGCGCTTCGACCTCGACGATATCCGCGTCCAGGTCTCGGGCGGCAAGTTCTACGAGGTCGATGCCTTCGTGGTCTACAAGATCACGGATGCCCGCCGCTTCCGCGAAGCGGTCTCGGGCGACCGGGAATCGGCGGAAGCGCGCCTGCGCACCCGTCTCGACGCGGCGCTGCGCCGGGTCTACGGTCTGCGCGGCTTCGAATCCGCCCTTTCGGAAGAACGGGCCTCGATGATGCGTGAAGTGCGGGGCGAACTGGCGAACGACGCCTCCAACCTCGGCCTCACGATCTCCGACGTGCGCATCCGCCGCACGGACCTGACGCAGGAAGTCTCGCAGCAGACCTACGACCGCATGAAGGCCGAGCGTCTTGCCGAAGCCGAACTCATCCGCGCCCGCGGTAACGAGGAAGGCCAGCGCCGCCGAGCCATCGCAGACCGTCAGGTCGTCGAGTTCGTTGCGGCCGCCCAGCGCGATTCGGAAATCCTGCGAGGCGAGGGCGACGGCGAGCGCAACCGCGTCTTCGGCGAAGCCTTCTCGCAGGACCCGGACTTCTTCGAGTTCTACCGCTCGATGAGCGCCTACCGCGACTCGATGAACTCGGCCGACACGACGCTCGTCCTGTCGCCGCGTTCGGAGTTCTTCCGCTTCTTCGAGAACGCCTCGGGCAACAGGCCGGCGGCCGCCTCGGGCACGACGAACGGTGCGGCGGCGACGCCCTCCACGGCAAACTGAGAACGCTTCCATGTCCGATTTCCTGACGGGGATCGCGTTCTTCCTGATCATCGAGGGGCTGGTGTACGCACTGGCCCCTTCGGCTTTGAAGCGCATGGCGGAATATCTGCCGCAAATTCCGGAAAACCAGTTGCGAACCTTCGGCCTCGTCGCCGTCGCGCTCGGCGTCCTGATGGTGTGGTTCATTCGCGGCGTATGAAACCGCCCTTGCGGGCGGCTGCGAAGACGGGCAAGACTTCGCGGCAAATCATTATGGCGGACTGATTTTTGCCGTATCCGGGGCAAACACTCGCCGTGACAGCAAGACAAAGAGGATGCCGAACATGGCTTTGAAGACGAGGTCCAGCGCAGCCCATGCAGCGCTCGCGCTCGCGGTGACTTTCTCGCTGGTCGCGGGAGGGCCGCTCGCGGTTCCGGCGGCGGCCGAGGTGAAGCCGTCCGGCCCGGAATCCGTCGCCGATCTCGCCGAAAGCCTGCTCGACGCGGTGGTGAACATCTCCACCTCGCAGAACGTCAAGGACGAGGACAAGGGGCCGGTGCCGCAGGTGCCGGAAGGCTCGCCGTTCCAGGATTTCTTCGACGAATTCTTCAAGGGCGAGGGCGGCGAAGGCTCCAACCAGCCGCAGACGGTCAATTCGCTCGGCTCCGGCTTCGTCATCGATCCCTCGGGCTTCATCGCCACGAACAACCACGTCATCGAGGGCGCCGATGATATCGAGGTGAACTTCGCCAACGGCTCCAAGCTGAAGGCCAAGCTCGTCGGTACGGATCCCAAGACAGACCTTGCTCTTCTCAAGGTCGAGCCGAAGACGCCGCTGAAGGCCGTGCCCTTCGGCGATTCCCGCATCATGCGCATTGGCGACTGGGTGATGGCGATCGGCAATCCGTTCGGCCTCGGCGGCTCGGTCACGGTCGGCATCATTTCCGCCCGTGGCCGCAACATCAATGCCGGCCCCTACGATAACTTCATCCAGACGGACGCGGCCATCAACCGGGGCAATTCCGGCGGCCCGCTGTTCAACATGAAGGGCGAGGTCATCGGCATCAACACGGCGATCATCTCGCCGTCGGGTGGCTCCATCGGCATCGGCTTCTCCGTGCCGACGGAACTGGCGCAGAACATCTTCACCCAGCTTCGCGAATTCGGCGAGACGCGGCGCGGCTGGCTCGGCGTGCGCATCCAGCCCGTCACCGACGATATCGCCGAAAGCCTCGGCATGACCGAGACGAAGGGCGCGCTGGTCGCCGGCATCATCAAGGGCGGGCCGGTCGACAACGGCTCGATCCAGACCGGCGACGTCATCATCCGCTTCGACGGCAAGGACGTGCATGAGATGCGCGACCTGCCGCGCGTCGTCGCCGAAAGCCCCGTCGGCAAGGCAGTGGATGTCGTCCTGCTGCGCAACGGCAAGGAGACGACCGTCAAGGTCACGCTCGGCCGTCTCGAGGACGGCGAGGACACGACCGATGCCGGGGAGGACGCGACGCAGGACGAGGGCGCTACGGATGAAGGCGCGACACCGGAAACGGGCGAGCAGGCCGAACCGAAGAAGACCGAGACGGTTCTCGGCATGGGCATCGGCGATCTCGATCAAGACGCGCGCAAGACCTTCGATATCGTGGAAAGCGTCAAGGGCGTGGTGATCACCGAGGTCGCGCCGGATTCGGCTGCCGCCGAGCGGGGCATCGTGCCGGGCGACGTGATCGTGGAGATCGGCCAGGAAACCGTCACGACGGCGGAAGAGGTCAAGAGCCGCGTCGCCAAGCTGAAGTCGGAAGACCGTCGCAACGCGCTGATGATGATCGCCAATCGCAGCGGGGCGCTGCGCTATGTCACGGTGCGTATCGATTGACGAAAGGCCGAGTCCCGCCAGGGGCTTGGCGGCGGCTGTCGAGAAAATGATTCAGGCCGTTGGAGCGTTGCTTCAGCGGCCTTTTTGCTGCCAGGCCGCATGGTCGAGGGTGTAGAGGACGTGCGGGCGCAATTCGGCGCGGGCATCCGCGATGCCCGGCATGCTGAAATCGCGGTCCGGTGCGGCCACCATGCCGATGCGCCGCATGACGGCGATGGAGCGGGCATTGCCGGCTACGGCGAACGAGACGATCTCGGGAAGGCGCCTTTCCTCGAAGCCGAAGTCCAGCAGTTTTTCCGCTGCCTCCGTGATGTAGCCGCGGCCCCAATGACGCTTGGCCAGCCGCCAGCCGATCTCGATCGTGCCATCCGCCATATGGGGTTCCAGCCCGTGGGTGCGCGAGAGGCCGCAGAAGCCCATGGCCTCGTCCGTTGCCCGGTCGGCGAGCGCGTAGAAGCCGAAGCCGGTTTGCGCGATGATGTCGCGCAGGCGGTCGAAGAGTGCGTCCGACTGGGCGCGTGTGCGCAGGAAGGGGAAGAATTCCATGACCACGGGATTGGAGTTGATCTCGTGGAAGAGGTCCCGGTCCTTTTCCTCCCAGTTGCGCAGGGTGAGACGCTTCGTCGTGGCGATCCGCATCAGGCCGTCACGAAATCCGATTTTCGGTAGCCCTGAAGGTAGAGAAGGGCGGTGAGGTCGCCGTGGTCGATGCGGATTTTCGCCTCGGCCGCGACGGCCGGCTTGGCGTGCAAAGCGACGCCCGCGCCGGAGGCATGCAGCATGCCAAGATCGTTCGCACCGTCGCCGACGGCCATGGCCTCGTCCGGCGAGAGGCCGAGGCGTTCGGAAATCTCCAACAGCGCATCCACCTTGGCCTGCTTGCCGAGAATGGGCTCGGCGACGTCGCCGGTGAGCTTGCCGTCGGCGTCGAGCAGGATGTTGGCGCGATTCTCGTCGAAGCCCAGCGTGGCGGCGATGCGGCTGGTGAAGACCGTGAAGCCGCCGGAGACGAGCGCGGTGTAATAGCCCTTGGCCTTCATCGTCGCGATCAGTTCCATGCCGCCCGGCGTCAGCGTGATGCGCCTTGCGATCACGTCGTCGACGACGGAGACCGGCAGGCCCTTCAGAAGCGCGACGCGCTCGCGCAGGGCCGGCTCGAAGGCGATCTCGCCGTTCATGGCGCGGGCGGTGATGGCCGCGACCCTGTCCTTGAGGCCGACTTCGGCGGCCAGTTCGTCGATGCATTCCTGGCCGATCATGGTCGAATCCATGTCGGCGACCAGCAGTTTCTTGCGCCGCGTCTCGGCATCCTGAACGGCAAGGTCGACCGGCGCGCCGGCGATGAGCGCGCGGATCGTGCTCTCCGCCGCAGCGGGATCGCTGCCGTCACGCAGCGCGATATCGCAGGCGATGCCGTCGGCAAGCCAGTAGAGGCCCGAGGCCTTGAGCGCATCGGCGGCCTTCTCGGCGATGGCGGGCGTCAGAACAGGATTTGACGGATTGGCGACAAGCGTGGCAACGAAAGCCATGATGAGAAACCTTGATCGAAAGCGGGACGCGATCCTGATAACGGGACCGACGGCAAGCGGCAAGTCCGCGCTTGCCGTGCGGCTCGCGGGCGAGCACGGCGGCGTCGTGATCAATGCGGACAGCATGCAGGTCTACGACACGCTGAACATCCTGACGGCGCGCCCGCAGCCGGCGGACATGGCCGGCATCGAGCACCGGCTTTACGGCCATGTGCCGGCGGGCGCAGCCTATTCCACCGGCGACTGGTTGCGCGAGGCGACGACCGTCGTCGCGGAGTTGCGCGAGCGGGAGAAGCTTCCTGTCTTCGTCGGCGGCACGGGCCTCTATTTTCGCGCCCTGACCGGCGGCCTGTCGGATATGCCCGCGATCCCGGAGGAGGTGCGCGAGCGGATGCGCGGCCGGCTCGCCGACGAGGGGGCGGAGGCCCTGCACCGGGAGCTGACGCGGCGCGACCCGGAGACGGCGGCGCGCCTGATGCCGGGGGACGGCCAGCGCATCGTGCGGGCGCTCGAGGTGCTGGAGGCGACGGGGCGGTCCATCGGCTTCTTCCAGTCCGCCACGGGGCCGGCGGTCATCGCGCCGGAACGGGCGGAGAAGATCGTCGTGCTGCCCGACCGGGCGGCGCTTGCCGCCCGCATCGACCGGCGTTTCGGGCAGATGCTGGAAACGGGTGCGGTGGAAGAGGTGAAGGCGCTGCTGGCATTGAACCTTTCGCCCGCCATGCCGGTGATGAAGGCCATCGGCGTGCCGCAGATCGCCGCCATGCTGGCCGGCGAGATGAGCGCGGCCGAGGTGATCGAGCGCGGCGCGGTCGCGACCCGGCAATATGCCAAGCGCCAGATGACGTGGTTCCGCAACCAGCTCGACGAGAACTGGTCGCGGGTCGATCCTAGCGCCGGATCAGGCTGCTGAGCGGCTTCTTGAGGAGCTGTTCGCGGATGGAGCCTTCGCGGCGTGGTTCCTGCGGCTCGCCGAAGGCGGGACGCGCTGGCTGGCGATGAGGATCGGCGGCAGGGCGTTGGTCGCCGGTCAGTTCGCGGCGGATGGTGTCGAAGCGTTCCTGCGTCGATTGTCCGTAGACGCTGCCCGCGCCCGGCAGCATGTCGGGCCGGTAAGGCTCGTGCAGGGACGGCGCGGGGGCGGCGGGGGCCGTCGCGGCGTTCTGCAGCGTGTCGATATAGTCCTCCTCGTCCTCGTAGGGGGCGTCCTCGTAGCCGGTCGGCATGTCCTGCGCGGAGAGATAGGAATTCTGGAAGCCGGAAATGTCCGGGCCGGCAATCGAGCGCATGCGCGTGACGATGGAGCGCAGGTCGACGCTTTGCGGCGTCTCGTCCCCTGTCTTCGCGCCAGTGCCGTTCGCCTTGGGCAGGCTGTCGGCCGCCACGCGCGAGAAGCGGATGCGCATGGGCACCGCGACGGCCTCGCCGAAGGCGATGGCCTCGCCGTTGCCGATGGAGGAGATGAAGCTCGTGGTCGAGGCGGAGGAATTCGGGATCGCCGAGCGGATGATCTCCTGGTCGTGATCGTTGGCAAGGCGCATCGCGAAGATCGTCGAGCACTGCGAGAGAATGGTCGGGTCCAGTTCGCCGGGGCGCTGGGTGATGATGCCGAGCGATACGCCGTATTTGCGGCCTTCCTTGGCGATACGGGCGATGGCCTGGCGCGTCGGCGTGAAGCTGAGCTTGGGATCGGCCGGCACGTAGCGGTGCGCTTCCTCGCACACCACCAGCATGTGCACCCCGCCATTGCTCCATAGGCCGATCTCGAAGGCCATGCGGCAGAGAACGGAGGCGACGGAGTTCAGGACCTCCGAGGGAATGCCGGCGAGCTGGAAGGTGGTCACCGGCTTGTCCTCGCCGGGAATGCGGAAGATGCGGGCGATGGTGTCGAGGATCGTGTCGGTGATCGTGTTCGAGGAGAACATGAAGTGGTAGCGCGGGTCGTTGATCGCCGACATGATCTTGACCTTGAGGGAGCGCAGGTGCGGCTTCTCCGCCCGGCCTTCGAGCCGTCCGATGCGCTCGTCGATCAGCGCCAGCAGGTCCGCGATGCGGAAGGGCACGGGCGTGTCTGCGGTCATCGAGCTTTTCTCACTCGTGCGGCGCATCACGCCGTTCTCGTTCGAGCCGCGGAAGGCGCGCTTGGCCTCCGGGATGAGGTCGCGCAGGATATCCATCTCCTCCGGCGCCGGCGGGCGGCCGCGGAAGATCACTTCGGCGAATTCCTCCAGCCGGAACAGCCAGAAGGGCAGGTCCAGCGTGTCCGTATCGATGACGACGGCAAGATCGCCGAAGGCGGCGGCGAATTCGTTGTGCGGGTCGAGGATCAGCACGCGCAGCTTGGGATCGGACTGGATCGCCTTGTGCAGCAGGAGCGTGACGGCGGTGGACTTGCCGACGCCGGTCGTGCCGACGATGGCGAAGTGCTTCTCCAGCATGGAGGGCACGTGGATCGTCGCGTCGAGGCTGTCGTCCTGCGTCAGCTTGCCGATTGCGCAGACGTCGTGCTTGCCGGTGTCGTAGACCTTGGCGAGGTCCGAGGTGCGGATGCGGTGGGCGACGGCGCCGAGATAGGGATAGTTGGTGATGCCGGCGGAGAATTTCTCGCGCCCGTCCGGGCCGACATAGACCTCGCCGAGAAGCTCGACCTCGATGCGGAAGACGGTATCGCCGTTCTCGGACCAGCCCTGCTGGTCGGTGGACATGGAATAGACGAGGGCGACGACCCGGTTGCGGCCGACGGAAATGGAGATGAGCCGGCCGACGGACCATAGTTCGGTTAGGGCCGTCTGGCCCGCCTGCGCCAGCGCGCTGATGGTGGCGCGAGAGCCGCTGCACGCGACGACGCGGCCGAGCAGGCGGTTTCCTGCCGCCATTTCATCGCGCCGTTCCTGCTCGCCGGCCACGATAGAGGTCTGTAGATCATTGTTGAGCAATCGCGGCACTCCTTGCCATCGGCCTCGATCATACTCCGGGGCCGCTTAACAAGGCGTTTCGGGTCTTTCGCGGCCTCTGCCGCCCCGTGCCGTTTCGAAACGGCCGGAAAAGCGTTGACGTGCGTTTGCTTTGTGTCTAACAATCCGCCCCATGAAAAATCTGACGGCTATCATTCTTGTGGTGGGAACGCGCATGGGCAGGGTGGTGTAACCACCCGGCGAAAGCACCCATGCGCGGTAAGCAGGCTCCTCCAAGGGGCCTTTTTTTATGCCCGAAAATTCGATAATCACCCTGAAATGCGAAAAGAGACGGACGGAAATCCGATGAGCGGAACAGAAAACCAGATGACGGGCGCCGAGATTGTCTTGCAGGCCCTGAAAGACAACGGCGTGGAACATATCTTCGGCTATCCGGGCGGCGCCGTCCTGCCGATCTATGACGAGATATTCCAGCAGGACGATATCGAGCACATCCTCGTGCGTCACGAGCAGGGCGCCGGCCACATGGCCGAAGGCTATGCCCGCTCCACCGGCAAGGTCGGCGTCATGCTCGTCACCTCCGGCCCCGGCGCGACGAATGCCGTCACGCCGCTGCAGGACGCCCTGATGGATTCCATCCCGCTCGTCTGCCTCACCGGCCAGGTTCCGACCACGCTCATCGGCTCGGACGCCTTCCAGGAATGCGACACGGTTGGCATCACGCGCCCCTGCACCAAGCACAACTGGCTGGTCAAGGACGTCAACGAGTTGGCCCGCACCATCCATGAGGCGTTCCGCGTCGCGCAGTCCGGCCGTCCCGGCCCGGTCGTCGTCGACATCCCGAAGGACGTCCAGTTCGCGACCGGCACCTATACGCCGCCGTCCGCCGCGCCCATCCAGAAGAGCTACCAGCCGAAGGTCCAGGGCGACGCCAACCAGATCGCGGCGGCCGTCAGCCTGATGAAGTCCGCCCGCCGGCCGATCATCTATTCCGGCGGCGGCGTCGTGAATTCCGGCCCGGAGGCCTCGCGCCTCCTGCGCGAACTGGTCGAGATCACCGGCTTCCCGATCACCTCGACGCTGATGGGCCTCGGCGCCTATCCGGCCTCCGGCAAGAACTGGCTGGGCATGCTGGGCATGCACGGTTCCTACGAGGCGAACATGGCGATGCATGACTGCGACGTCATGGTCTGCATCGGCGCGCGCTTCGACGACCGTATCACCGGCCGCCTCAACGCCTTCTCGCCAAACTCGAAGAAGATCCATATCGACATCGACCCGTCCTCGATCAACAAGAACGTCCGCGTCGACGTTCCGATCCTCGGCGATGTCGGTAATGTCCTGGAGGATATGGTCCGCCAGTGGCGTGCCGGCGCGAAGGACTACGACAAGGCGGTGCAGGCCGACTGGTGGACGTCCATCGCCAAGTGGCGGGCGCGCAACTCGTTCGCCTATACCCACAGCAACGACGTTATCATGCCGCAATATGCGATCCAGCGGCTCTACGAGCTGACCAAGGACCGCGACACCTACATCACCACGGAAGTCGGCCAGCACCAGATGTGGGCGGCGCAGTTCTACGGCTTCGAGCAGCCGAACCGCTGGATGACCTCGGGCGGCCTCGGCACGATGGGCTACGGTTTCCCGGCGGCGATCGGCGTGCAGGTCGCGCATCGCGACAGCCTCGTCATCGACATTGCCGGCGATGCCTCGATCCAGATGTGCATCCAGGAAATGAGCTGCGCCGTGCAGTATGACCTGCCGGTCAAGATATTCATCCTGAACAACCAGTACATGGGCATGGTGCGCCAGTGGCAGCAGCTCCTGCACGGCAACCGCCTGTCGAACTCCTACACGGAGGCCATGCCCGATTTCGTCAAGCTGGCGGAAGCCTATGGCGGCGTCGGCATCGCCTGCGACAAGCCGGCCGATCTCGATGCGGCCATCCAGGAGATGATCGACGTCAAGCGCCCGGTCATCTTCGACTGCCGCGTCGCGAACCTGACGAACTGCTTCCCGATGATCCCCTCGGGCAAGGCGCATAACGAAATGCTGCTGCCCGACGAAGCCACGGACGAAGCGGTCGCCAACGCGATCGACGCCAAGGGCCGCCAGCTCGTTTGATGAAAAGGTAGAGAGATATGAACGCACACCTTCAGCCCACCGGCTCCGCCTATTTCATCGCCAAGGAAACGCAGGTCGCCGAGAGCCATACGCTCTCCGTGCTCGTCGACAACGAGCCGGGCGTCCTTGCCCGCGTCATCGGCCTCTTCTCCGGCCGCGGCTACAACATCGAGAGCCTTACGGTTTCCGAGACCGAGCACGAGGCGCATCTGTCGCGCATCACCATCGTCACGCGCGGTACGCCGGGCGTGCTTGAGCAGATCAAGTCGCAGCTCGAGCGCATCGTGCCGGTCCATCGCGTGGTGGACCTCACCGTCCGCGCCAAGGTCCTGGGCCAGGAGCGGCCGATCGAGCGTGAGGTGGCGCTGGTGAAGATCGTCGGTTCCGGCGAGATGCGTCAGGAGACGCTGCGCCTTGCCGACGCCTTCCATGCCAAGGTCGTCGATGCGACGACCGAGCATTTCATCCTGGAGATCACCGGGAAGTCCTCCAAGATCGACCAGTTCGTGGCGATCATGAAGCCGCTCGGCCTCGTGGAAGTCTGCCGCACCGGCATCGCCGCGATGAACCGCGGCCCGCAGGGCATGTGAATTCCCGTACGTATCGAATTGCGGAAAGGGCCTTCCCGGAAACGGGGAGGCCCTTTCGTTTTGTCGGTCAGATCATTTCGAGCGGCCGCTTGCGGGTCGGTGGAGGGAAGGCGGCGTCGAGGAGGCGCAGGTCCTCCGAGGTGAGGCGGATTTCGGCGGCGCGCAGGTTCTCGCGCACCCGCTCCGGCGAGCCGGATTTCGGGATGGCGATGACGCCCGCCTTGGTGAGCAGGAAGGCGAGGGCGACCTGGGCGCTGCTGGCATTGTGGACCAGGCCGATCTCCTCCAGCGCCGGGTGGCCGATGAGCCTGCCTTCGTCGAGCGGCGAATAGGCCATGATCGGGATGCCCTGTACCTGGCTCCAGCGCAGAAGATCGAATTCGATGCCGCGCCGGGCGAGATTGTAGAGCACCTGGTTGGCGGCAGGGCGTGACGGTTCCACCGCGCCCAGCAGTTCCTTCATGTCCGGTTCGTCGAAATTGGAAACGCCCCAGGCGCCGATCTTGCCCTCAGCCTTTAAGGTTTCGAAAGCGTCCACCGTTTCGGCCAGAGGATATCGGCCGCGCCAGTGCAGGAGATAGAGTTCGATATGATCGGTGCCGAGCCGCTTCAGGCTCGCCTCGCAGGCCGCGATGGTGCCGGTGCGGCTGGCATTGTAGGGCAGCACCTTGCTGACGAGGAAGACTTCGTCGCGTCGGCCGCGGATCGCTTCGCCCACCACCTCTTCCGCGCCGCCGTCGGCATACATTTCCGCCGTGTCGATCACCGTCATGCCGAGGTCGAGGCCGGTTCTGAGGCTCGCGACCTCCTCGTCCGGCGAGGCGTAGCCCTCGCCCATGTGCCAGGTGCCGAGGCCCAGCGCCGGCACCTGCCGTCCGCCGGGAAGGGTAACTGCCGGTAGTTCCGCTTTCATGTCGCGCTCCATGAACGATGCATCACCAGCCGGAATTGTATCAATGACAAGAATTGGCTGGTTCTGGCCAAGAGATGAACTATCAATCGGAAAAAACAATCCTGATAACAAGGGTCTGTCATGCAGATCGAAATCTTTCTGGCGCTTCTCGTCTTCGCCTTCACCACCTCCATAACGCCCGGCCCGAACAACATGATGCTTTTCGCATCGGGTGTGAATTTCGGCTTCGTGCGCACGATCCCGCATATGTGCGGCATCGGCGTCGGCTTCCTCGTGCTGCTGCTGGCCGTCGGCTTCGGCCTCGGCGCGCTGCTGGAGGCGGTGCCGCTCGTCTATACGGTGCTGAAATTCGCAGGTGGCGCCTATCTGGTCTGGATCGCCTGGAAGATCGGCACGTCGCGCAGCATCGGCGAGGGAAAGACCGGTGCGCGGCCGATGAGCTTCCTTGAGGCGGCCGCCTTCCAGTGGGTGAACCCGAAGGCTTGGGTCATGGCCGTTTCCGCCATGGCGACCTATACGAATTCGGCGAACTACGCGATGAGCGTGCTGATCGTCGGCGGTGCCTTCGCCATCGTCAATTTCCCGAGCGTTTCCACCTGGGCCGGCTTCGGCTCGGCGCTGCGCGAGTGGCTGGCCGAACCTGTGCGGCTCAAGTGGTTCAACATCTCTATGGCGCTTCTGCTGGTCGCCAGCCTCTGGCCGATGTTGCGCTAATACGACTTCACGCTCTGTCGGCCATGAAGCGGGCGAGCCACGGGCCGATGAGGGACACCAGTATCAGCCGTGCCGTCTGGAGCGTCATGACGAAGGCGACGTCCACCTTGGCGGAGGCGGCGATGACGGCGATGGAATCGAGGCCGCCGGGGCTGGTGGCCAGATAGGCGGTCAGCGGATCGATCTCCAGCAGCAGGATGAGCAGGCCCGCAAGCAGGCCGGAAAAGCCGATCAGCGCGACGATGGAGGCGACCGTCGGCAGCAGCGCCCGGCGGGCGTGCAGCAGAATGGTGCGGGTGAAGCCGAGGCCGATATTCCAGCCGAGCAGGGTGAAGGCGGCGGCGAGCAGCCATTGGGGCAGGGCTACCGTCACCGTGCCGGATGCGTTGAGCATCGAGGCGAGCGCGAAGGGCACGAGGAAGGCGCCGGCCGGGATGCGCAACTTCTGGCCGGCAAGCCCGGCGAGGATGCCGATGGCCAGCATGGCGGCGAGCGGCAGCATCGGCACCGGTTCGAACCAGGCATGCGGCGGCACCGTTACCCCGTCGTGTCCGCCGAAATGGGCGACCAGTGTCGCGAGGCTCGCGACGAAGACGACGCGCAGATATTGCATGAAGGCGACGAGGCGGGCGTCCGCGCCATAGGCTTCCGCCATCATCAGCATGGTGGAGGCCGCGCCGGCCGACGAACCCCAGATCGCCGTCGTGCCTGGCAATATGCCGGTGCGCGCGATCAGCCAGCCGGACAGCGTGCTTACCGCGATGACGGAGAGCACGACGAGGAGCACCACCGGCCAGTTCTTCGTGAAGGTGCCGACGAAATCCTCCGACACCATGGTCGCGATCATCAGCGCCAGTACGACCTGCACGGCGAAGAAGAAGATGCGCGGCAGGCGGATCGTGCTGCCGCCGAGCGCCGCAAAAATGCCGGCGAGCATCGGCCCCATGAGGAGGGCGGCCGGAAAGCCCGCGATTTCCAGCGGCACGGTGGTCACGAGCGAAAGGCCGCCGACAAGGCACCATTGCGCGACGGCCGGCCATTTGCCGAGGCCGCCCGGTGTGGGCGCTGTTTCGTTCGGTGTGCGGGAGGCGCGGGTCAAATCATCGCTCCGGAGGTTGCGCCCTGCATAGCGCGGCGGGTCTTCGGCGAACAGGGCCAAATCCGGGGGAAGGGCGTTTCTTCGCGCTGTCGTGCCGGCAATGCCCCTTGCCTCGCGCCCGCGAATCCTGCCAAGTCCGGGCATGGAATTCGCACCCCAACAGGATGAAGCGCTGAAGGCCGTCTCGCGGTGGCTGAAGGACGGGCGGGACCCGCTGTTCCGGCTGTTCGGCTATGCCGGCACCGGCAAGACCACCCTTGCACGCTATTTCGCGGAACATGTCGACGGCGAGGTGCTGTTCGCCGCTTTCACCGGCAAGGCGGCGCAGGTGCTGCGCTCGAAGGGGGCGCGCAACGCCAAGACGATCCATTCGCTGATCTATCGCCCGCGCGGCGAGGAGGAGGTGGAGGACGAGGAGACCGGCAAGACCTCGGTCTCGCCGATGTTCTCCATCAACCGCCAGAGCCCGGTCGCCAAGGCGGCGCTCGTCGTCATCGACGAATGCTCCATGGTGGACGAGGCGCTCGGCCGCGACCTGATGAGCTTCGGCACGCCGATCCTCGTGCTCGGCGATCCCGGCCAGTTGCCGCCCGTTTCCGGCGGCGGCTACTTCACCAACCAGGAGCCGGACTACCTCCTGACGGAGATTCACCGGCAGGCGCGCGACAATCCGATCATCCAGCTCGCCATGCAGGTGCGCGAGGGCAACGACATCGCCTATGGCGACTATGGCGCGGCGCGTGTGATCGGCCGCAGCGAGGTCGACCAGACGCTCGTGCTCGATGCCGATCAGGTGCTCGTCGGCACCAACCGGACACGCCGGCGCTATAACCAGCGTCTTCGCGAACTGAAGGGCTTCACGACGGAATATCCGCAGTCCGGCGACAAGCTGGTGTGCCTGCGCAACGACCCTGCCAAGGGCCTGCTCAACGGCTCGCTCTGGCAGGTGATGAGTTCGTCCAAGGAGACGGTGAAGCCCGGCATCAACCTGATGATCCGGCCGGAAGACGACGACATGGATCGCGGCGCGGCCAAGATCAAGCTGTTGAAGGCCGCCTTCGAGAATGTCGAGGAAGAGGTTCCGTGGTCGACGCGCAAGCGCTACGACGAATTCGATTTCGGCTATGCGCTGACGGTGCACAAGGCGCAGGGTTCCCAGTGGAACAATGTCGTGTTGTTCGACGAGAGCTTCGCCTTCCGCGATACGCGCGAGCGTTGGCTCTACACGGCCATCACGCGCGCGGCCGAAACGCTTACCGTGGTGCGATAGCCACGACCCCGCACCACGGACCGCTTCCCGGGAAGCGGATGGAAGCGCCGGTCATCATGTCCGGCCGCTACGCCGGCCTCAGTGGCCGACGATCCCCAGCATGACCGCCTTGGCGACGGCCTGGAAACGGTTGCTGCTGTTGAACTTGCCGATGATGGCCTTCTCCATCACCTGCACTTCGCCCGGCTCGATTTCGAGCGCGCGGGCGATGCGGCTCGTGGGGTAGCCTTCCGCCATCAGTGCGAGGCAGCGCAGTTCGACGGGTGTCAGATGCGCCTGTGGTGTGTTGTCGTTGGTCTCGCTCTCATGCGCGACGGTAAAGTCCAGAAGTTCGTTGATCTGCTGCATCTGCCGGCGGATCGTCGATTGCTGGGCGGCCAGTTCCCGCTTGCGCGCCGTCATGGCCGCGCGGAAGGCCGTGTCGGCCTCTTCCTGGCTGCCGGCCGCGGAAAGCCGCTCCAGCAATTCCTGGATCACGGCGACGGGCATGCCTGTCTCGCGGCAGGTGTTGACCACCGCCATCTGCTGGATTTCCTCCGGCCCGTAGACCCGCATGGGGCCGACACGCGCGGCGGTCAAAAGGCCCTTTTCCTCATAGAAGTGCAGCGTGCGGTGGGTCACGCCGAAGGCATTGGCCATGTCCGCGATGGCGAGCCGCCCGTCCGGCAGGTTTTCCGGCAGCGGCGCCACCGGCAGGAAGCGGATGGATTTGCGTCCGCCCGCCCGGGCCTCGGCTTTCTTCGACTCGGTGGTCATCATGAAAGCAGTCCGCGCATTGAAGAAATCGTCATGTCATTGTCCCCCGGTCGCCGGCGCGACACCCTCTCCCCCTAAAGCTGAAGCTGGATGTCGGGACGGCGGATATTGTCCTGTCCGCTATAGCCCGCCGATCTGTGCAAATCGAGCAGGGTTGCATACGATTCTCGTGCATTTCGGATTCATTCGGGACGTGCCGCGGTGAACCCGAGCGGTAAGCGCTACTAGCCCGCAGCCTTAACAATAGGCCTGCGGGAGGGCGATTCCTATCGTTATATCTAGGGATGTATCTTGTGAAATTGATCGCTTTGAGCGTCCCGGGCGCAAAGCCGCCCGGGCCTTGCCGAAAGGCTTCAGCGGGCGATGGTCTTGCGCAGGCCCGCATCGGCGAGCGCCTTGGATGCGCTGGCGACGCAGGCGCTCGCCTGCCCGGCTTGCAGCAGGCCGCGCGGCGGGCGGCGCTCCTCGCGAGCGAGACATTCCATGATGGCGCTGGCCGCGCCGGTGCGCGCCGCATGGCGATAGAGCGGGCCGCTTGCCGAGAAGGCGCGCGCGGCGAAGGCCACGGCCTCGTAGGCGAGGCCCGTTTCGCTATGCAACTGCTGGCGTGAGAAATGTCGGGTGTAGACCGTCGCGCCGGTCTGCTCGTGGATCAGGCGGGCGTAGATGCCGTGCCCGTCCGGCCGGTTCTCGATGCGGACGGCGTAGGACAGGGGATCTGGCGCGCTCGTCCCGTGCGGCCCGCCGATATGGACGGTCTTGTAGTAGCCCGCGAATTTCGAGATGGCTTCGGCCAGCGTGTTGCAATCGCCGCCGGCGGGCCAGCATTGCACGATCTGCAGGTAGGGCAGCGCCGGGGCCTCGCTGGTGATGCTGCCCTGCGCGAAGAGGGTGGACTGTGCCTTCGCGATCGCCGCGTCGGTCGTCTCGGGATAGAGAGACGGAGCGAGGAAGACGAGCGGCAGCAGCGAGAAGAGCGCGAGCGGAGAGGAGACTGGAGCCGGGAGCCAGGAGCGGCGCGCCTGCGGCCGGCAGGGGCGCGGCGCAGGGGCGGCCGTATCCTGTGGGGCGGGCTGGAAAAGGCGGTACTCGGGGACATAGCTGCCGAGCGGCACGCAGATGCGCAGCGGGTCGGCCGCGCCCTCGGTCTGGTAATATTGTTCCAGCAGCTTCCTGAGCTTGCCTGCGTGCACGCGCACCAGCGGGTCGTTGCCTGCATCGAAGCCCGGCGCGCGGCCGAAAACATCGATGCCGATGCTGTAGCCCTTCAACTGGGCGGCCTTGCCGGACAGCTCCCTCTCGACGATGTAGGACAGGAAGGAGCGGAGCCGCTCGGAACGGGCAAAGGTGTCGCTGGCGATGATCGCGCCAAGGGCGCGCCGCACGAGTTCGTACGCCGGCCTGTCCGTCTTCGTCATGATGCCGCCAAAGAGGAGACCATCGGCGCTGCCTGATATCCTTCCCGTTCCTCGAATCGTTATGCCCAATGTACAGGCGCCCCAAAATTCGTGGGGAATTTATCGATGATTCTTGACGATCGGCAAGCGCGAATGACACGGGCGGCGGCCCAATTCCGCCGCAGGCCCGGTTTGCAGGGGAGCTTGCGGCGATTGCCCTTGTGGAAACAACCGGCTAGAGGTTGAGCCGGAAACTAGGAGCCGTGTCGCCATGCCCGCGAAGCTGTCGGTCAATCTCAATGCCATCGCCATGCTGCGTAACCGCCGGGACCTGCCCTGGCCGAGCGTCACGCATCTCGGGCGGATCGCGCTGCAGGCGGGCGCGAGCGGCATCACGGTGCATCCCCGGCCGGACCAGCGCCATGTCCGCTTCAGCGATCTCGCGCCGATCCGCACGCTGATCGACAGCGAGTTTTCCGGCACGGAATTCAACATCGAAGGCTTCCCCGAAGAGAACTTCATGCGCCTCGTGGAGGAGCATCGCCCCGAGCAGGTGACGCTCGTGCCCGATGACCCGTCGCAGGCGACGTCGGACCATGGCTGGGATTTTCGCAGGAACCACAACCTGCTCGGCAACATCGTCGGGCGGCTGAAGAGGCTGGGCCTGCGCGTCTCGGTGTTCGCCGACGGCGATCCGGACCGCGAGGCGCTGACCATCGCGCGGGATATCGGGGCGGACCGGATCGAGCTTTATACCGGCCCTTACGGCGGCTGCTACGACGACCCGGCGGAGGGCGCGCGCATTCTCGACCTGCTCGGCGAGACGGCGGATATCGCCCGCGACCTCGGCCTTGCGGTCAATGCCGGACATGACCTGACGGTGGCCAACCTGCCGGCGCTCGTCGCCCGCATTCCCGACCTTGCGGAAGTCTCCATCGGCCACGGCCTGACTGCCGATGCGCTGGAATATGGCATGGCGGAAACGGTGCGGCGCTTCTGCCGTGCCTGCGGCCAGGATATCTGAGGGCGGCGCTCCTTCGAGCGCCGCACCGCACCGTTCTCCCTCAACCGATGAAGGCCGCCTTGCTGGCGGCGACGAAGTCCTCGAAGGACGTCGGCTTGCGGCCGGCGAGCGCTTCAGCGTCGCCGGTGACGGCGGCGATCTTGCCTTCACGCGTGTTGGCGTCGAAGGAGACGATGGTCGGGATGAAGCCTTCCGGCAGGCCGGCGGCCTTCAGGCCCTCGGCGAGCTGGGCGTCGGTGACATGCACCACCTTCAATGGCTTACCGGTCGCCTCTGAAACCACGGCGGCGATTTCCTCCGCCGTGCGGCTCTTCGTGCCCGTCAGCGTATAGGTCCTGCTTTCGTCGCTAGCCTTCAGCAGGGCGCCGGCGAGGGCGGCAGCCGTGTCGGCGCGCGTGATATGCGCGATCCTGCCTTCGCCGGTCGCGGTGTACCACGCGCCGGTCTCCAGGGCATGCGGCAGCGACATGAAGAGGTTTTCCGCATACCAGCCGTCGCGCAGGATCGTGTAGGGGATGCCGGTCGCCTTGATGGCCTCCTCGGTGCCGAGATGGTCGGGCGCGAAGGTGACGAGCGAATCGTCCGGCTGCGGCATGGATGTGTAGAGGATGTGCTTCACGCCGGCTTTCTGCGCGGCGGCGACGGCGGCCTTGTGCTGGGCGAGGCGCTTGCCCGGCTGGTCGAGCGCGTCGGTGGAGACGATCAGCACCCTGGATACGCCGGCGAAGGCAGCATCGAGCGAGGCGGGATCGTCGAAGTCGGCGGTGCTGACGGTTATGCCCTTTGCGGCATAGTCGGCGAGCTTTGCCGTGTCGCGCGTGGTGGCGATGATATCGGCGGGCGCGACCTTGCCGGAAGCGAGGAGCGCATCGAGGACGAGGCGGCCGAGCTGGCCGGAGGCGCCGGTGATGAGGAGCGTGTCGGTCATGTCTTTCCCTTTCAGGCAGGAGCGGCGGGAGGAGCCTCATGTCCTGCTGCGTGTTGGTCTCTTATTGAGACTTGCTCTTATCTGGTAATCTGGTAGAGCGTGTAAAGAAGGCAGTTTTTTCTGCGGTGGTTACCTGGAGGGAACCGGCTATGAACAGGATCATCGACCGTGCGCGAGGCGAACGGGTTCTCCTCATCGACGGCGTGCCCATGTCGATGGACGATTGCCCGGTGCGCGATGTGCTGGACAGCGTCGGCGGCAAGTGGACGTCGCTGATGATCCTCGGCCTTGCGGATGGCCCGCGCCGCTTTTCCGAATTGCGCCGTTTCATCCCGGATATCTCCCAGCGCATGCTGACCCAGACGCTGCGCGACCTGCAGCGCGACGGCTACCTCACGCGCACCGTCTATCCGACTCAGCCGCCGAGCGTGGAATACCGGCTGACGCCGCTCGGCCAATCCTTCCTTGCGCTTCTGCGCACGCTCGTGCAGTGGTCTACGCAGAACCACACCGCGATCCGGGCCGCACGGGCGGCCTATGATGCGGGGCAGGGCTGAGGCTCCCGCCATCGGGAGTCGCATCGGGGACAGGCATGAAGCCATTGGATATCGGCATTACCGGCGCGGGGCCTGCGGGGCTTGCGGCGGCGCTTTTTCTCTCTCGCGCCGGCCATCGGGTCGAGCTGATCGAACGGTTCGAACGGCCGTCGCCGGTCGGCTCTGGTCTGCTGATGCAGCCGACCGGGCTCACGGTCCTGGATGCCCTCGGCCTTTCCCCGGCGATCCACGCGCTCGGCAACCGCATCGAGCGCCTGCACGGCGCGGATGCCCGTAGCGGCCGCACGGTCCTCGACGTGCGCTACGATGCGCTGGCCGGCGGGCGTTACGGCCTTGCCGTGCACCGCGCCGCGCTGTTCTCCACCCTGAACGATGCGGTGACGGCGCAGGGGTTGCCCATCCGCACCGGCATCACGCTCGCCAAGGCCGAGACGCGGCAATCCCGTACGGTGCTGCACGACGAGGTTGGGGAGATCGTCGGCGACTACGATCTGGTGATCGACGCCAGCGGTGCGCGCTCGCAGCTCGTTGCCGCGTCCGTGGTCGCGCCGAAGGTGACGGAATTGCCGTGGGGTGCATTTTGGGCGACGCTCGATTGCGAGGGGATCGCCCTTGATGCCCATGCGCTGACCCAGCGCTACGATGCGGCCAAGGTCATGATCGGGGTGCTGCCGGTCGGCCGGGCGCAGGCCGGCGGCGCGCGCAAGGCCGCGTTCTTCTGGAGCCTGAAGACCGCGGAGGCGGACATGGTGAGAGGACAAGGGCTGGCGCGCTGGAAGGACCGCATCGCCGACTATTGGCCCGAGACCACGCCGTTCCTCGACCAGATCGTGGATTGGGACCAGTTGACGCTGGCGCGCTATGCCCACCGCACGGCGCTGCCGCCGCATGCGGACGGTATCGCGTTCATCGGCGACAGCGCCCATTCCACCAGTCCGCAGCTCGGGCAGGGGGCTAATATGGCGCTGCTCGATGCGGCGGCGCTGGCGCACGCCCTCTCATCGGCGGCAACGGTCGAGGAAGCGCTTTCCGCCTATGCGGATGCCCGGCGCAGCCATGTGCGGCTGTTCCAGCTCCTGTCCTACGTTTTCACACCGTTCTACCAGTCGGATTCCCGTTCCATCGCCTGGCTGCGCGACCGGCTGGTCGCCACCGTCGCGAAAATCCCGCCGGCGCCGCAAATCCTCGCGGCCATCGTTTCCGGCACGCTTGCCGACCCGTTCGCACGGGCCGGCCTGCGGGAATGCCAATGGCTGGATGCCGCTCTTCGCGAAGCCTGAGACGGCTCAGGCGGCCTTGCTGGCGACGACCGGGCCGAGCGCGAAATCGACGGCGGCGCGGGCATGGATGGCGGTCGAATCGAAGCCGGGCAGCGACAGGGCGTCGGGATCGAGCAGCAGGCAGATCTCCGTGCAGCCGAGGATGACGCTGTCGGCGCCTGCGGCCCGGGCGGCCTCGATGAGAGCAAGCACGCGCTCGCGGGACGTGTCCAGCACCTTGCCCTGGCACAGTTCGTCGAAGATGACGCTATGGATCAGCGCGCGGCCCGCCTCGTCCGGCACCATGACGTCGAGGCCGGCGTCCTTCATGCGGTTCGCATAGAAGCCGTGCTCCATCGTGTAGCGCGTGGCGAGCAGCAGCGGGCGGCGTTTGCCGGCTGCGAGGATGTCGCGCGCGACCTCGTCGATGATGTTGATGACGGGAGCGGATACCGCGTTCTGCACGGCGTCGGCGACGAGGTGCATGGTGTTGGTGCAGATCAGCACGCATTGCGCGCCGGCCTTTTCGAGACCGGCCGCGACGGTGCCGAGGCGCTCGCCGGCCGCATCCCAGCGGCCAGCCGTCTGCAGGTCGACGATGGACTGGAAATCGACCGAATGCACCAGCACGTCGGCCGAATGCAGGCCGCCGAGCCGCTCGCGCACCGCCTCGTTGATCATGCGATAATAGACTGCCGTGCTCTCGAAGCTCATGCCGCCGATAAGGCCGATCGTCTTCATGGTCGTTTCCCCGCTTGTGTTTCGATGACGATCAGAATGCAGCGGAGATGACGGCGATTGTTCGCAAAGTTTCGAGCATTTTGCGCTGTTTCCGATAATTGTTCTTGTCGAATTGTATCAAGGCGCGCTTTAATTGCGCACGATATGGCTTTGAAAGGGAATCTCGGCGTGCTTGACGAGCGGGACAGGAAATTGCTGGCGCTTCTGCAGGAGGATGCGGGCGCGCCCGTCGCGGCGTTGGCGGAGAAGGTGAGCCTGTCGCTTTCCGCCTGCGCCCGTCGCATCCAGCGGCTGGAGGAAAGCGGGCATATCGCCGGCAGGGTCGCCCTGCTCGACCGGGACAGGATGGGCGTGCCGACCACGGTCTTCGCCCTCATCAAGACGGCGCATCACAGCGATGAGTGGATCGCGCTGTTCTCGCGGGCGATCGCGGATATTCCCGAGGTGGTGGAGGCGCACCGGCTGACGGGCAATTACGACTACATCTTGAAGATCGTGCTGCCGCGGGTCGAGCACTACGACGTCGTCTACAAGCGCATCGTGCGCAAGGTCGAGCTGTTCGACGTCTCCGCGTCCATTTCGATGGAGGTGCTGAAGAGCGGCACGCGCCTGCCGGTGGAGCACGCCGAATAGCGGGCACAAAAAAGGCCGGTCGAAACCGGCCTTTCCATTCTATCGGCGAAACGCCGGATCAGGCTGCTTCGAGCTGATCGGCCGACATCTTGCCGGACTTGCGGTCGCGGACCAGCTCGAAGCTGACCTTCTGACCTTCGTTGAGGCCAGCGAGGCCTGCGCGCTGTACGGCGGAGATGTGGACGAAAACGTCCGGTTCACCGCTGTCCTGCTGAATGAAGCCGTAGCCCTTGGTCGTGTTGAACCACTTTACGGTACCAGTTGCCATGACGAAACCTTTCCTAAGCCGTCAAATCAATCGTCGGTCGCCGGCTGGCGACCATGGGTGGTCGAATTTGAAGGGGAAGTTCGTCAAGGTACGGGCGGAACCCGCAAATGCAGAAGTCATCGTTCAAATCTCGATGCGGCAGAAATAGGTGCTTCGTCGTCGCGGGTCAAGCTTTCCGGCCATTCTTCTACCGGTCGCAGCATGATGGGCGGGCAAACGGCAGAAGGGGCGCGGCCGGAAGCCGCGCCCCTTCTGGAGTGATGTCAGGCGATCAATTGATCTCGATACGGTTGCGTTCATCGCAATGGCGGACCTTGGTGCGGCGGCCGTTCGAGTCGAAGAGGACGCGGAAGTTGGTCGAGCAGTAAGCGCCACCCTTGCCGGCGATGACGACGGGCTTCTTGTGCTTGACCGGAGGAACGTTGGCGTAGTTGCCGCGGCCTTCATGCTGACCGCCGCCGCCGCTGTTGTCGCTGCTGCGGCTGGTGCGGTCGCCGCCGCCGGTGCTGCCGCCACCGCCGCCCGTCGAGCTGCCGCCGCCGACGCTGGCGGTATGGGTGGCGACCTGGGCGAAGGACGGGGTTGCGACGGAGCCGAGGACGGTGACGAGGGCGAGGGAAATAAGGGTGATCTTGCGCATGGGGTTCTCTCCTTGGGTTGGCAGAGCGTTTCGTTTCGCTCTTGAACTGGATAGTCCCACAGACCCCGTGGTCTGGCTGTCACCCCGGGAACAGGGCCGGAAAGGCGCGCCGGAAAAAGCGGAGGCCCCGTTTCCGGGGCCTCTTTGTCGTAGAGCGATTGATGCTGGCTGTCAGGCGGGTCGCCGCTTGTCGACGCGATTGTGGTCGAGGAAGGAGGCGATGGCCGCCTCGCCATAGAGGCGGCGCTGCTCGGTGAGCGCCGTGGCGATGCGGGCGGCGTCGCCGAAGGTGGCGATCGCCGTCTCGGCCGCCGCTGGATTGCGGGCCAGCGCGTCGGTCGCGATATCCGCCAGGGTGCGCGGCAGGATGTCTGTGCAGTCATGCATGCTTTCGAAGACGACGCCGATGGGGACGATATGGTCCTCGTAGATTACCATCGGCTCGGCGCGCTCGTCTTCCCAGGCATCGAATGCCTCCATGGCATCGCCGAACAGTTGCTGCAGAGTGATGGGAGCATGTCCTTCGTGAAGGTCCGGCAGGAAATTCAACATTTTCTGTCTCCTTGGCGTAAGGGCGATTGGCTTCGTACTCCTGACTTGGGCCTGGGGGCCGCTCGGCCGGCGCGCCCTGCGCAAACGGCCTGCAGCACCGCAGGTCTCACAAATCTTAACCAGCGGAAACGGATTGGGAAGCGAAAAATTTTGTCCGGACCTGCCATGGGGATGTGATTTCTTGGACTTCTGTTTCAAAACAGCGGGATAGCGGAAAGAAAATTTCGGCTCGATTGTGCGCTGCGGCAATTCACATGCTGGTGCACCATGCGGAATCGCACCGTTCGCGGCTGGATTCGGTACGGCAAATCACCCTTCGGTCCGCGAGCGGAAGAAGCCTGTTGACCGGAATGGAAGAGGGCGCTAGAAGATGCCGAACCGTACGGTACGGTACGCAATTCGACTAGGGGAACATCTTGCAGATCTGGGAGCAGGGACATGCCGGCGCGGCGGCCGCGGGACTGACGGAACGTCAGGGCGCGGTGCTGGAGCGTGCGCTCGGCCTGCTCGTGGAGGGCGGCGAGCGGGCGCTGACCACCGCAGGCGTGGCGCGCGCGGCGAACTGTTCCAAGGAAAGCCTCTACAAGTGGTTCGGAGACCGCGACGGGCTGATCTCGGCGATGATCGCCTATCAGGCCGGCAAGGTGCGCACCGTCGAGGTGGAGGCCGGCAAGCTGACGGCGGAAACGCTGCGCCAGCATCTCCTGGCCTTTGCGCGCGACCTGATCGACGTGCTCTCCGGCGACGTGTCGCTGGCGCTCAACCGCCTCGCCATCGGTCAGGCGAGCCGCGAGGGCGCCGGGCTCGGCCGTCTTCTGCAGGAGCGCGGCCGCCGGCCGATCGGCAAGCGCGCGGCGGCGCTTCTGGAGGCGGGTCGCAAAGCGAAGTTGCTTGCTTTCGACAGTGCTGACGAGGCATACGGCACGCTCTACGGCCTTATCGTCTCGGACATGCACCTGCGCATGCTCCTCGGCGAGGATGCTGCAGCGCTCAAAAAGGAATTCTCGCCGCGTGCGGAGAGGGCCGTGGAGGCCTTCCTGACACTTCACGGTGTGAAAGGATAGACCGGCAGGGAAAGCCGCCGGTTCGGATGAAACAGACAAGCAAAGGGAAGGAACCATCGATGCGCGTCTATTACGATCGTGATGCCGATCTCAACCTCATCAAGGCGAAGAACGTCGCCATCGTCGGCTATGGCTCGCAGGGCCGTGCGCACGCTCTCAACCTCAAGGATTCCGGCGCCAAGAACGTCGTGATCGCGCTCAAGGCCGGCTCGCCGACCGTCAAGAAGGCCGAAGCCGACGGCTTCAAGGTCATGACCGTCGCCGAGGCCGCCAAGTGGGCCGACCTCCTGATGATGGCGACGCCGGACGAACTGCAGGCCGACATCTACAAGGGCGAAATCGCCGGCAACATCCGCGACGGCGCTGCCATTGCGTTTGCCCACGGCCTCAACGTCCATTTCGGCCTCATCGAGCCGAAGGCCACCGTCGACGTCGTCATGATCGCACCGAAGGGCCCGGGCCACACGGTTCGCGGCGAATACCAGAAGGGCGGCGGCGTTCCCTGCCTCGTCGCCGTTCACCAGAACGCTTCCGGCAACGCGCTTGACGTTGCTCTGTCCTACGCTTGCGGCGTTGGCGGTGGCCGTTCGGGCATCATCGAAACCAACTTCAAGGAAGAGTGCGAAACCGACCTCTTCGGCGAACAGGTTGTTCTGTGCGGCGGTCTCGTCGAACTGATCCGCGCTGGTTTCGAAACGCTGGTCGAAGCCGGTTACGCTCCGGAAATGGCCTATTTCGAGTGCCTGCACGAAGTGAAGCTCATCGTCGACCTGATCTATGAAGGCGGCATCGCCAACATGAACTACTCGATCTCGAACACGGCCGAGTGGGGCGAATACGTCACGGGTCCGCGCATCATCACCGCCGAAACGAAGGCCGAGATGAAGCGCGTCCTCACCGACATCCAGACCGGCAAGTTCACCTCCGAGTGGATGCAGGAATGGAAGGCCGGCGGCGCACGCTTCAAGGGCATCCGTCGCAACAACGACTCGCACCAGATCGAGGAAGTCGGCGCCAAGCTGCGCGGCATGATGCCCTGGATTGGCAAGAACAAGCTGGTCGACAAGGCCGTCAACTAAGCTTTTCCGCCTTTGCGGACAAGCGGGCCGGGCGGTTTTCCGCCCGGTCCTCTATTTCAGTAAACTTGAAATAGTGCGGCGCATGCTTCCGCTTCATTGCGGTGCAGCAAGTAATGAACTTGCACGAAAGCCTGAATGGGAACAGAATACGCAAGTGTTTCGTTCCGCTGTCAGGAGGATAGTGCGATGACCACGATTTTCCAATACTTCGCCTGGTTCGATCTTTTTATCCTGGGCAGTATAGCCATGCTGGTGCTGCTCAGCCTTTATGGAGACCGGACAACCTGACCGCCGTCGCTGCAAGTGCCGGTGGACGCGGCGTTTGTGCATGAAACGGGTTTGCACGGGCATCGGATTTCGTGCGTTTTGGTACGAATATTTAGGTCAGTATTATTGACATAAATACTTCGCCATGATGATGTGCGGATCAGACAACAAGCCCGAGGAAACCCCTATGTTCAAATGGGAACAGGCCTTTGCGACCCGCGCGTCGCGCATGAAGGCATCCGAAATCCGCGAATTGCTGAAACTGCTGGAACGGCCGGACATCATCTCGTTTGCCGGCGGCATTCCGGATCCTGCGCTGTTCCCGAAGGAGGCGTTCTCCGCCGCCTATACGGATGTGCTGGCGGGCGAGGGCGCTGCGGCGGGCCTCCAGTATTCCGTCAGCGAAGGCTACAAGCCGCTGCGCGACTGGCTTGCGGGCGAAATGGGCAAGATCGGCATTCCCTGCACCGCCGAGAATGTCTTCATCGTTTCCGGCTCGCAGCAAGGCCTCGATTATCTCGGCAAGCTGTTCCTCTCCCCGAAGGACACGGCGCTTGTCACCTGGCCGACCTATCTCGGCGCGCTGCAGGCCTTCAACGCCTATGAGCCGACCTACGACCAGCTCAACCTGACGGGCAATCGCACGCCTGAAGCCTATCGCGCGACGGCTGCGGATGCCGGCGGCCGGGTCAAGTTCGCCTATCTTTCCGCCGACTTCGCCAACCCGACCGGCGAAACGGTGGACCGCGCCGGGCGCGAGAAGCTGCTGAAGCTCGCCGAGGAGCTGGATATTCCCGTCATCGAGGACGCCGCCTACCAGTCGCTGCGTTATGACGGCGAGGCGGTCCCGCCGATCCTGGCGCTGGAAATCGCCGAGAAGGGCAGCATCGACGCTGCGCGCACCATCTATTGCGGCAGCTTCTCCAAGACGCTCGCACCGGGCCTGCGCGTCGGCTACATCGTCGCGGCGGCGCCCGTCATCCGCAAGCTCGTGCTGATGAAGCAGGCGGCGGACCTGCATTCCTCGACCATCAACCAGATGGCCATCGCCCATGTCGCCGAGCGCGGTTTCGATGCGCAGGTCGCCAAGATCCGCGCCGCCTACAGCCATCGCCGCAACGTCATGCTGGCCGCGCTGCAGAAATACATGCCGGAAGGCGTGACGTGGACGAAGCCCGAGGGCGGCATGTTCGTCTGGGTCACGCTGCCGGTGGGCATGGACGGCGCGAAGCTGCTCGCCCGCTCCATCGAAACGGAGAAGGTCGCCTTCGTTCCCGGCCAGGCGTTCCATGCCGACGGCAGCGGTGCGAATACCCTGCGCCTCAGCTTCTCCTGCGCCAACGACACGACGATCGAGGAAGGCATCTCGCGTCTCGGCCGGCTGCTCGCCAGCGAACGTCTGGCGGCCTAAGCGAAGCCGTTGCCCCTCACTCTACCCCTCTCGCCGTAAGCGGGGATAGGGGACTTGCCTCGCGCATACTTGTCGATAAGGGAAAACGGTGCGGCATATTTCCTTCTCCCGGCTTGCGGGGAGAAGGTGCCGGCAGGCGGATGAGGGGCGTCTACGCCTCAAGCCAGGCCAGCGCCGTCTCGAAGACCAGATCCGGCAGAACCTCGAACGTATAGGGTGCGTGCACACGCTCCCATTTCTGGTGATAGTCGCGCCCCCATGGACCGATATTGACCGTCGGGAAGGACAGCAGTCCTTCCGGTGCGTCGTCCGTGAAGGCCGCCGAGGGTGTATTGCCCGCGAGCAGCCCGGTCTCGCCAGCGTCCGGCCGATAGCCGAAGAAGCTCATGTCGGAAATACCCGCGAAAATCTGCTTGAACTTGATCGATGTGCCGTGCCGCATGGCGGCGGCGTCCATCACGCCCTGAAGCATGCCCCGCAGGTCGCCGCCGGCCGAAGAGCGCTCCAGATGCACCAGCGGATAATGCAGGCTGCCGAAGCCGACGATGACCGCCGGCCCTTCGATGCCCGCCTCGGTCACGGCGGCCGAGACGATCTCACGGCTGACTTTCAGCGGGTCGGTGCCGCCCGCGAGCGAACGGTCCAGCGCTTCGAGCCGCGCCAGGGCTGCCGAACCGCCGCGTGCCTTCAATCGCTCCACCAGTTCGGCATAGCTAAGCACCATGCCTTCGGTCTGGCCCGTGTCCCGGTTGCGGTAACGTGCGGCATGGGTGTCCTGCGCTTCGAGCGCCGTTTTCAGTGCGCCGGAGACCAGCGCCTTGAATTCCCCCAGGATATCGCCGGCGCTGCGGCGATGGGTCAGCCAGTTGAAGGAGAGCCAGACGCGATCCGGCGTCGTCACGTCGTAGCCGTCGCGGATGTCGCGGGCCTCGAGGCAGACGGGCGGCGGGGAGCGCTCGCCGAAAGCCTCGTCGCTGAGTTCCGGCACGGTGTCCATGGCGCGCACGATCTCCGCGCTGATGCGGTGGGCGCTGGTGCCGTTGAAGGGGTAGCCGGCATGGGTCGGGCGGCCGATGACGAAGGCGAAGGGCGCGAATTTGCCGATGGAGCCGAGATAGACCGCCCGGCCTTCCTCGCCGTCGCGCTCGCAGCTCGACGCATCGAGATTGATGCCGCCGACGATATCGAGGTCGAAGCGGCGGGCGATTTCCGGCAGGGCGTTGCGCAGGCTGCGCATGCCGCGCGAGCGGTTCTCCTCGTCCGGCGTCGCGACGAAGAGGATATTGCCCTCGGGGGCTTCCAGCCCGGCGAAACGCTCCAGCGCCGCGATGCCGGCGGCAAGGCCGCTCTTCATGTCGAGGAGGCCGCGCCCGGCGATGAAATCGCCGCTCTCGAAGTCCTTCAGCGCTTTCGCCTCCGCGCCGTTCAGTGGTCGGCTGCGCAGTTCGTCGAGCAGCGCTTCCGTCAGCGGCTCAGGCTCGCAGGCGAGCGGCGCGAGCGTGCCGTAATTGGCGACGGAGACGGTATCGAAATGGCCGGCCAGCACCACCGTTCGCCGTCCGCTGCCGCGCACCAGCCCCACGACGTTCCGCGTCAGCGGTTCGCCATGGCTGTCGATGGTGAAGAGCTGGTCCGGGCGGTGCTTGAAATAGGCGGTCTCGGCAAGGTGCGCGTGCAGCTTCACGGAGAAGGATGCTTCGTCCGGCGACCCCGTCACGCTCGGCCAGCGGGTCATGAGCAGCGAAAGGTCCCGGCTGCGACGGGCGGCGGTGCGAAGGGCGGTTTCGTTCGTCTTGGACATGGGGCCTGCCGATGGAGGTTGCATTCAGGAGATCGCAAGGCTAGCCAAGGACGACGACAGGCGAAACGGCAATCTTTTGGGAAAATCGCACCCTTGCTTGGCGTTTCGTCATCTTAATCTGGCATTTCGGCAACGGGCATGGATACGATAGACCGGAAACTTCTCGCCTTGCTGCGCAAGGACGGTCGCGCATCGCTTTCGGCGCTTGCGGCCGAATTGAGCGTCTCGCGCGGCACGGTGCAGAACCGTATCGAGCGGCTGACGCGCGACGGCGTCATCGCCGGCTTTTCCGTGCGGGTGACGGAGGCCGACGATCCCCATGCCGTGCGCGCCGTCATGATGATCGAGATCACCGGGCAGAAGACGCTGGCCGCGATCAAGGCGCTGCGCGGCATTCCGGAAGTGCACGCCCTGCACACCACCAATGGGGCGTGGGATCTGGTCGCGGAGCTTCACGCCGAAAACCTTGTCGAGTTCGAGCGGGTGCTGCGCGGCATCCGCGCCATGGACGGCGTTTCCAAGTCGGAGACCAGCCTGCTTCTCACGACGCTCTGAGCGGTGCCGTCAGGGCATGACGATGTCGATTTCCTCGCCGGTGGAGGAATAGGTGACGCGTCCGCCCTTCCAGCCGTCGTCGGCTTCCAGCCGGATTTCCAGAGTCACCTTTCCATCCGGGGAGGGCACCATGAAGGTGCCGTCCGGCGTCGGTAGCTGGCCGATGGAGAAGGTGTAGCGCGCCAACGCCATTTCCGAGCCGACCTGCAACCGTGAGAAGGTGCGGGCTGTCAGTTCGTTGAGTTTTTCCGTGGAGAAGAAAGCGAGGTCGCTCATCCTGTATAGCCGCTCCGGCCGGAATTCCGCATCCCAGGGCATTATCATGCTGGATGCGGTGATGCCGTTTTCATTGGCGTTGTAGTCGGCCATCGTGCCGGGCTTGTCGGGCACTTCTGCAAGGATCCGCATCGAGTCGTCGGTGATGCTGATCTCGGAATATCGGGCGTTCCTGCCGAATTCCCGGCCGAGCATGGCGAGCTTCTCGATTGTCGTCTTCGGATCCAGCCAATTCTGCGCCCCTTCCTTTTCACGAGCCTGGCCTGCTGCCCCGCTTGCAAGGCTCATGAGAAGGAAGAGGGGCAGAAACGCCCGCATCATGCTGGATGCAACTGCCATGACCGTTCCCCCGCCTTTGCCGGAACACGCATCGTCCGTGATGATATGACGGGACGCCGGGGCGGTTTATTCCGGCGCCGCAGCCCGGCCCGTGAAAAGCGCTTTCCATTGCCGGTCAGCCGGCTACACTCCGGCGGCATTCCCGGAAGGACCTCATGTCGCTACGTCTTGCCACCTTCAATATCGAAAATCTCATGACCCGTTTCGATTTCACGGGCTTTCGCAACCAGATTCGGCAGGACCGCGTGCTGCGCCTGTTCGATATCCGCAGCGAGGCGGAATACCAGCGGCTGGAGGAGGCGCGCACCGTCGCGCATACCGACGATACGCGCCAGCATTCGGCGCTCGCCATCGCAGATGCAGACGCCGATATCCTCTGCCTGCAGGAAACCGACAACATGGCGGCGCTGCAGGCTTTTGAATACGGCTATCTCTTTCGAATGGTCGGCAACGGCTACCGCCAGAAATACCTTATCGAGGGGAACGACAGCCGCGGCATCGATGTCTCCGTGCTGATGCGCGAGGAGACGCGCGACGGCCAGCGGATCGAATGCGTCGATATCCGCAGCCACGCCTCCGTCACCTATCGCGACTTCGGCCTCTACACGCCGGATCTCGGCTCGGGCCTGAACCCGGACGACAAGATATTCAAGCGCGACTGCCTGGAAATGGACCTGCGCATCGGCGGGCGGCCGCTGACGCTCTACGTCGTGCATTTCAAGTCGATGGGGCCGGGCAGGGACGGCATGGATGGACGCCAGTCGACCATGCCGGTGCGCGTGGCGGAGGCGCGGGCGGTGCGTCGCATCGTCGAGAACCGCTTCGGCGCCGGGCGGACGGCCGACAAGGCCTTCGCCATCTGCGGCGACATGAACGACTACCAGGAAAAGCTCGCCATCGAGGGCGACCGGCGCGGCGGCTACCGCTTCATGCCGCAGCAGGAGCCGGTGAGTGCGCTCGACGTCTTCACCGAGGGAGGCTTTGCGGTGAACCCGATGCTGCGCCGGCCGGTGGACGACCGCTGGACGCTCTACCACAGCCGCGGGCCGGAGGAGCGTCATCTCTGCCAGCTCGATTATATCTGGCTGTCGCCTTCGCTCGCGGAGCGCAACGCCCATCATGTGCCCGAGATCATCCGCGCCGGCCAGCCGTTCCGCACGATCTTTCCGCCTGGGCAGGAGGTGGAGCGCTATCCGCGTGTCGGCTGGGATCGGCCGAAGGCCTCGGATCATTGCCCCGTCGTCATGACGCTCGACCTTTGAGCCGTTTTCCCTTGCCCGCGGCAGAGGCCTCGGGCAGGCTGCTGCGAAAATCGAATACGGAGAATGCCTTGTCCCGCCGCTACGCCATTTATGACGTCTTCACCGATACGCGCCTTGCCGGCAATCCGCTGGCCGTCGTCTTCGATGCCGATGGCCTGGACGACAGGGCGATGCAGCGCATCGCCGGTGAGTTCAACCTGTCCGAGACGGTGTTCGTGAAGACGGCGGAGAACCCGGCGCACACCGCGCGCCTGCGCATCTTCACGCCGGGCCGCGAGCTGCCCTTCGCCGGCCATCCGACGGTGGGGGCGGCCATCGCCATCGCCGAGACCGCCGGGAGCGGGCAGGCGGGTCCCAACGACCAGGTGAGCGTGCTGGAGGAGAATGTCGGGCCGGTGCGCTGTGCGGTCAGGCTCGGCGCGGGCAGCGCCGCCTTTGCCGAATTCGACGTGCCGCGCAAGTCCGTGCGCCTCGACGCGACCTTCGACCGGCAGGCGCTCGCCGATGCTTTCAGCCTGAAGGCCGGCCAGATCGGCTTCGAGAATCATCAGCCGACGCTGTGGAGCGCCGGCGTCGCCTTCGTCATGGTTCCTGTGCACGATCTGGCGGCGGCAGGATCCGTGGAGTTCGATCCGGCGCTCTGGGAGCGCTGCGCGCCCTTTGCCGAAGGAAGGCTCGCCTCCGCCTATCTCTATTGCCGTGGCGGCGTGAACCACAATGCGAAGTTCCATGCCCGCATGTTCGCGCCCGACATGGGCATCTCGGAGGATCCGGCGACGGGGGCGGCGGTCGCCGCGATGTCCGGCGCCATCCACGCTTTCGACAAGCTGGTGGACGGCCATCATCCGCTTCTCATCGAGCAGGGCGTCGAGATGGGCCGTCCCTCGCTGATCCATCTGCATCTCGATGTATCCGGTGGCGTCATCGCGGGTGCGCGTATCGGCGGCGAGGCGGTGCGCATCGCATCCGGCACGCTGGATTTGTGACGTCCGTTTTGCGCTGCGGAAGAAATTTGTCCCGCGGCGCATTTTTTTTGGAGCAGCGTATAGACAAGCCCAAAGAACGCCTTTATACGCCCCTCCAGCACCGCAGCAGCGGTCAAGTGGGTGATTAGCTCAGTTGGTAGAGCAGCTGACTCTTAATCAGCGGGTCCACGGTTCGAGCCCGTGATCACCCACCAAATATTTCAACAGGTTACGCTGATTTTCCTGTTTCTGATTTTTACATAGGCAGCATATAGGCAGCGGAACGCAACATGCGTCACCCCTACCAATGCTCGTGTTTGCTGACGAAAATTCCCTGCGCTTTGATTTGAATGGGATCGTTCTCGCCATAGGAGCCGGGGCAATCCCCCGCCTAAATCCAAACGCCCTATGCATCTTGCCGTGTGAGGTCTCGTAATGAGACTTGCCATCCCACAATTTCGTCTGAGTTATCGGAATTGATTGTTGAATGTTCAAGGTGTTGCATTGGGGATTTATTCCTATTTATCCCGTAGCACTTTGATTGATTATTGTCTTCATCCGCGTAGGCGATGGGAACGTGGTGCGCAATTGCACGCTCCGCACGTGCGAATTTCAGGAAGGTTTGGCGGGTGGGTTTTTGAGTAGCTCGGCTGGTTCCACTTCAAGCACGTTCGCTAGCCTGTCGAGAACGTCAATGCTGACTCCATAAATGCAGCGTTCCAGTGAACTCACATAGGTACGATCGATCTCTGCGCGATATGCCAGTTCCTCCTGCGACAAGCCTTTCGCTCGCCGATAGGATTTTAGATTCTGCGCAAATACCTCTCGAATTTCCATGAATGCAAGAGGGTTGTCTTGTCGAGAATCCTTCCACGGAGTATTCTCTACATTGGGTGATTGGGGTGATGAAGGGCGCTGAAATGGCTTTGCGCGTGGTCGATGGCTGGCCGATAGTGGCGGTGACCGCAGTCTTTATGTGGTCAATGTCGAATGAGCCTGCACATGCGGATTGGACGACTTCAATTACACGCGGCGTTATACGGTCCTTCAACCAGAAAATTCCAAACGAGATTGAGAGGAATACCCAGAAAAATATAACCAATGATTGCGATGAAAGTTGCAAATCAATTGTGAAATTGTTTGAAGATTCGAAAGAGTACGCCTCGATTACATTTGATAAATACGGAATGGATCACCTAATTAAAGAAATTAAGTTTTGCTACAGCAACAATAATAAACTTAATTGTGCAATTATCGATGCGTATGCGAAGAATTTAAGCAATTCTGTTTTCCATAAGATGTCTAAAATTGAGTCTGTATTTTTTTCTGATAAAATATTTAATAATAGGATAGAGAGTGCCGTAAATCATGAATTTTCCGATAAGAACTCTAGAGAGAATATGATTATCTATATTATGGCGCTGACAGGTAATTTATGAACTTTAAAATTTTGCGAAATTATAATTATTACTTATAGGATTTATATTAATATAGGAAAAATCAAGAAAACGGGAAATGAGGTTGTGAATAATAGAACAGGATTCGTGTACTCGGTAGCACGTGCCTTTCGCGGAGTATTTGATTATACAGGATACTCTACACGATCTGAATTCTGGTGGTTCGTCCTGTTCTCGGGTGCGGTGAACGCCATATCCTATCCTGTTTCAATGCAGATATTTCAGGCTCTGCTTAAAGGCGGCGATCCATTGGGCATCGCACTTATTTCCATCATACCACCTTTAATAATTTTCTTAGTATTGATTGTTGTATGGATTCCTCTTGCAATCAGGCGGATTCGCGATGCTGGAAAATCTCCTCTGTGGATGGCATCGTATATTCCGCCACTTATTTTTGTTTTTGGTGCGGAGTTTATAAAAGACGAGTTTCAGGATGCCTTTCTGAAAATATATGTGATTCTGTTCTGGGTAGTTCTTTTGTTTATGGTTTTTATTTATTCTATGCCATCAAAGAATGAAAGGGGCTGATTTATATTGTATGCTAAAATTACATAGGTGATTAAGTTACGATTAGAAGCAGATTAATCATCTATTGATTTGGATATTCCCCTGTAGAAAGTCGTTGTAGCCATTCCCTATCCATATATGACCATTCCAAACGTACTGCGGATCGAACTCGTACCTTCGATATTCGATCCGCCTTCCAGCTTGGTGCTCGTGTATTTTAGAGGTATTCCGCTGGTACTCGCGGATTCTGGCCATAATTCCTATGTGCTCCCAAAAAGCTAATGCCTTTTGGACAGTGCCATACGATGCGCCAACCTTATCAGCAATTTCCTGCAACGTCCTTGTCGCACTTCGATTGCCATAAGTAACGATAACTGCCTGACCGTAACCGCCCGATTGTTACCGTGGGGAATATGTCTTGACGCGTGCGGCGATGTCTTCGTCGAGGACGAAGCAATCGAGGAACTCCTGCCATGTTTCTGCAGACCTACGCGCGTCGCTGAGCATCTGCCTGAGTTCGTCAACGCCATCGTCTGTTAAAGCTGACGTACTCTCGTCGTCTCCGGTTACGACGCTGATTATATTGCCATAGGTCAGATTGTCATCATTGCTGATGATCTCCCGGAGGAGGTCGACGTCCTCATCGAGGATCTCGGCGACATAATCGACAGTGAAGACGAAGCGAACCGCTGCCATCAGGCCGCCTCGGCGCAGATAACTGCCGTCATCGGCTTCCAGTTCCATGGAAGCAGCTCCGCCAGGCGATTGATCTTGTGATCCTGAATGCGGTCCAGCACGTCAACCAGATAGGCCTGCGGATCAAGGCCATTCATCTTGGCGGTTTCGATAATTGTCATGGCCCGCGCCAAGGTTTCTGCTCCAGTGTCGGCACCCGCGAAGAGCCAGTTGCGCCTTCCAACGCCGATAGGACGCAACGCCCGTTCTGCTGCATTGTTATCGATTGCGACACGACCGTCTTCCAGGAACAGGCAGAACGAGGACCACCTGCTCAGGCCATACCGGAAAGCTCCCGCCAGATCGCTCTTGCCGGGGATGCGGGTAAGTTGCGCCTCGGCCCAGACACGCAAGGCTTCGACCTTTGCCTTGCTGTGCTTCTGGCGCGCGGCAAAACGGATATTGGCAGGCTTGCCTGCAACCTCACGCTCGATATCGTAAAGCGCGCCGATACGGTCGAGAGCCTCGCGGGCTATCTCGGACTTGTTTGAGGTCCATATATCATGGAAGTCGCGCCGCCAATGCGCCCAGCACGAAGCCTCGCGGAAGCGGCGTGTCCCGTCCGCTCCGGCCTCATACAACTTCGCATAACCTTTGTAGCCGTCGGCCTGAAGGATGCCGCTTGCTTGGCTGAGGTGACGTTGAACATGCTCTTGCTTCCAGTCGGGAGCAAAGTAATAGACCGCACCGGGCGGAGCTGTGCCCGCCCATGGGCGCTGGTCCCGGACATAGGTCCAGAGCCTGCCCTTCTTCACCCCTTTCCCCAGCCCCTTGTCTCGCACAGAACGATCAAGAACCCGGATCGGCGTGTCGTCGGCATGGAGAAGATCGCTGCTCATGATCGCGGCTTCGATCAACTCGATCAGCGGCAGGAGCACCCGCATGGCGCGGCCACACCAATCGACCAGCGTGCTGTCGGGGATATCAACGCCCATGCGGGCGAAGATTTCGTTCAGGCGATAGAGCGGCAGGTGGTCGTCAAACTTCGAGACCAGGATGTAGGCGAGCAGTCCTGCGCCCGCCATGCTGCCCGGTATCGGACGGCTGGGCGCGGGCAACTGCACCATCTTCTCGCAGCAACGGCAGGACTTCTTCAGCCGAGCAACCTCGATGACCTTCATCTGTGCGGCGATCATGTCGAGGATTTCGCTGACGTCTTCACCAACAAGCCGCAATTCGCCACCACAAGCGGGGCAGTGCGTTCCGGGGTCGAGTTCCCTGCGCTCGCGAGCAGCCTTGTCCGACACGCGCGGACGGCGTCGCATGGTCTTTTCCGGCTTGCTTGCCTCAGGAGGCCCAAGCTCCGTTTCCTTGACCTCGGCGAGCGGCTCGGCTCTGCTTTCCGAGGCGGCAATCATCAGGTCCTCCAGGGCCAGTTCCAACTGCTGGATTTCCCGTTCGATCTTTTCCGATGACTTGCCGAAGCCATGTTTCTTGAGCCTGGCGATGCGTAGCCGCAGGGATTGGATCAACTGATCATGCGCCTGCAAGGTCGCCGACATCTTCGCGTTCTTCGCCTCAAGCGACGCGATCATCGCCTTCAGGAAGGCCGGATCGTCGGGAAGATTTTGGCTAACATTCGACATGAACCTGACTACCACAGGTCAGGCTCAATATCCATAAAAACACGCAGATTCAGTGGGATAAAATCAACCAACACGGGCTGGAGGAGCGCCCCAGTCGGGTCGTCGCCAATCAATCCCTTCCCACAGCATCGCCAGTTGAGCAGACGTCAACCGGGCTGTCCCATCTGCTGCCGACGGCCAGGGAAACCGACCTTTCTGCAGAACCTTGTAATAGAGGCAGAACCCCTGGCCATCAAAATACAAAAGTTTCAAACGGTCGCCCCGCTTGCCCCGAAACGCAAAGACCGCGCCTCCCGTCGGCTTCTGGCGCAGCACATCCTGGGCAAGAGCTGCCAGCCCCTCGATCCCCTTGCGCATGTCCGTGACACCGCAGGCGAGATAAACACGAACACCTGTCCCAGGCCCGATCATGCCGCCTCGATTGCCCGGATCAGGCGCTTCAGTGCAACCACATCAAGATCGCCACTGAAGCGAAGGCTTCGCCCGCAGCGTAAGTGCAATTCCATCATCGCAGGCAAAGCCTGCATGCCATCAAAAGCCGGAGCCTCTTTGCTGCCCCCGAGAG
The DNA here is from genome assembly GCF_022682305.1 of Shinella zoogloeoides. NCBI lineage: Bacteria > Pseudomonadati > Pseudomonadota > Alphaproteobacteria > Hyphomicrobiales > Rhizobiaceae > Shinella > Shinella zoogloeoides. The sequence continues at coordinate 2,131,609 of NZ_CP093528.1, read as the reverse complement.
GTGGCATGTCCAGCGGCAGAAACACCGTCGTCGATGGCGGCGCGAGCAAGCCTTTCTTCCGCAATTCACGCCGCCAGGTGTAAACCTGCTGCCGCGTCACCGAATGCCGGCGCGCAACCTCCGTCACCGACGCACCGTCGATGCCTACCGACAGCACGACCTCCAGCTTGCTCTCATCACTCCAACGTCGGCGACGTTCATCGCCGAGAATTTCCACGCGCATCGCAGACCTCGCCTAAAACACGTCGCTAACGACGTCGTTATAGACGGCTCATAAACGAGCCTGGACATTCCCGACAGGCGGTCGCAATCGGGCGGTTACGCCTGACCGTTCCCGTCAGTAGTGAATATTGGCTGGCCGTCTCCATTTATTATGATTTCGACATTCGACCATTCGGTTGTGTTCGCAAGGTAGAAAAATACTGCTATTTCTACAGGTTTCGCGCGTTGCTTGGGGTCAATGATGAAGCGCTCGCTAAAGAAGGTCTTTACGGGATTTACTTTGCTCATCATGAAATCTATAGGGGCCGCCTTTACGTTAAAAAGTGGCTTGTTATCGCGCAACTGTGGACGGCCATCTGATCCAAGAACGGGCTGAGGACGTGGAATTTCGATCAACGGCCGCGTCTTAATCTGTGATAGCGGGATGCCAGTGAACATTGAGGGCGCTCTTGCAGGGGTATTGTTGGTCGATATGGGCCAAAAAACATCATTGTTGGCTCGGTCGATAATTCGCCCTCAGAAAAGCTATTTTAATTCAAATGGTTGAGGGAGGCTTTGAGAGGTTTCCAGCAATAATCTTCATGGACTAGTGCTAGATCGCTGCATCGAGTTCAACCATGCTCGGATCGCTGCAACTTTGTAGGCGACCTGCTTCCCAATCTTCACATATTCCGGCCCCTTGCCCTCATGTCGCCAGCGGGCGAGCGTCTGGGCCGATATGCCGACATAGGCCGGCATCTGGCGGGAGAGGATCACGATTTCGCCGTTGTCGGGCAGGGGAAGGAGTAGGGAGGTCGAATCGGTCGGCATGGAAAGCTCTCCTTGGGAATCCAATGATGCTTAACCACTGCCATAACCAAAAGGAGCCTTAAATGATGTTAATATTTATTAAGGAATGAAAGTATCTTCTTCTTTGTTACTGTTTTGGAAGTTGCAAAGATAGCCGCTGCGATATCAAATTGTTTTGCTAGAATTGCATCTAGGAAATCATTTTTATTATAAATATGTGATGGATCGAGAAGTGGATGGCTCCGCTTCTTGCGCTCATGATAACTTCGTTTGATATTTTCAACGTTCTCCAAATTTTCATCGCTGAGCATTGCCGATATAGTAGTGTCAATCGTCGCATTGTCCGTGCGATGCGAAACGGCATCGTAGATTGAGTTCCGTTCGCTGCAGGGCGGTTTTCCTGGTCGAAGTATTTGCAGATAACCTTCACTGAGGGCAATCGTGCGTGCGCTCGCATCGTCAAGATGCGCAAAACGCTCCTGCAAAAATTCTCGTACGTCCTGTTCCTGTGTTTCAAACGTGAATTTCATTGCGCCATCATATTATTGTACTGCGGGCCATTATCCACGCCGTTCGCGGCGTCGTTGAGCGTGATCATATCGAGGCGGTCACACCATTTATCCAGTGCGTCGCGTCTTTCGGCGGTGAACTGGTTGCGTTGATAGACTGCGGTAACACCGCTGATGGTGCCGCTCTTATGGTTCAAGATCGCTTCCGCGACGTGGATCGCAATACCTAGCTTAGAAAGTTCAGTCGCTACCGTGCGCCGAATGTCATGCAGGCGCCACGGTGGAATTGAAATCTGATCCGGGTCTCTGTCGTTCTCGGATGCTTGCTTACGCATCGCCTGTAGCATCTTTGCGTCTAGCGCGTTCTTCGCTTTTGAGAAGCCGCTGAATGGCGTTTCCCCGGTCGTGGTGAATACGAGATCGCTTTTGGATTTGCCGGTCAAAACGAAACGGGGCAGCGATCGTATGAGCGCGACTGCACATTTTGAAAGATGCACGTCATGGACTTTGCCATTCTTTGCGCGTTCGGCCGGTATCGTCCAAAGCGCCTTGTCGAGATCAATCTCGCTCCAACGCATTCCGGTGACTTCGTCACGCCGTTGAGCTGTCATGAAAAGCAGCTCAACGATAGGGCCAAATGGATAGCCGATTGTTCTGGCGGTGAGCAGGGCGGCTTTGGTTTCTTCTGGTGTCAAGACGCGATCACGCGAAGTTTCTTTTGCAAGGTGCGCAATGCTATCCGCCGGGGACACATCAATGATCCCGCGCGAAACACACCAGTTCATGAATTTACGGATCGCGGCCAAGGCTCGGTTAGCCATGATGGGGGAGCCGCGATCTCGGATGCTTTCCAGTACGGAGAGAATGTCGTGCTTCGTTATAACGTGAATTGATTTCCTGCCGTGTTTGGGGAGCATTTCGCGTTCAAGGATGCGTTTCGTTTCGTCGTGTGTCCGGTTCTGCGCAGCGTGTTTCTTCAAAAACGTATCGGCAAGGTCGTTCAATATGTCGGACGATTTGCGGTGTCGGTCAGCGCGTTCTATCGCGCCCGTGTCATTGCCTTTGCTGCTTTCAGTCAGAATTTCGCGTGCCCGATCACGTGCTTGCTGCACGGTCCACTCGCCATGTGTGCCGATGGTGTATTTCTTAGGCGCTCCTATATGGCCTTTTGGCCGGTGCATTACGAGAAACACTTTCCTTCCCTTTGGCGTCACCTTGACACCAAAGCCTTTGAGTTCGCTGTCCCAAGACATCGCATCCTTTGCGCTCGCTTGCAGATTGTCGATGTACGTTTTTGTCAGCTTAACGGATTGCGTCATGCTTGCCTCCAATGCTGCCTAGAGATAACATAGGCAGCAATCGAATGGAAGCGATAGGAATTCAATGGGCTTTGGTGGTTTATAAAATTATTTAAAATCAGTGATTTGTAAATCGAATGGTAGTTTATGAAACCGGTTTAGTCGGTAGAGCAGCTGACTCTTAATCAGCGGGTCCACGGTTCGAGCCCGTGATCACCCACCATTTTTCTCTTTTGAGATAAATGGTTACGCTGATTTCTTCTACAAAACTCTAAAGCGCGTGAATAGCGCCGTTCCCCAGCGTAAGGCATGGTGGATGCCCTCGTTGGAACGTCTGTTGGCGCGGCGAGGATGGTTTGTCCCCGCCGCTCGATGAGGGTGCGGTGCGCTCAGGCCGTAAGGTCTATTTCGAGACCGACACCCTTCTCGCGCGCCCTGGCGACGATCAGGTCGCCGATCGCCAGATCCTGGATGGCGAGGCCCACGGAATTGAACAGGGTGATCTCGTCGTCTGCGGTCCGGCCCCTGGCGGCGCCGATGATGACGTCGCCGATTTCCGTAGAGGCCTGTTCGGCAGTGATCGCGCCTTCGGCGATAGCCAGAAGCAGGTCGCCCGAATCGTGCATGGACATGGCGACGCTGTCGAGGAAGACCCGCGCCCGCGCCATGCCGGCGGAATCGATCTCACGGTGATCCGGGCGCGGCGGCGCGCCGACGGCGTTGATATGCTGGCCCGGCTTGAACCACGCGCCCTTGACATGCGGCACGCGGGACGGGGTCAGCGTACAGACGATATCCGCCTTGGCGAAGACCTCTTCCGGTGCGATGGCGGCTTCCAGTGCAAGATCGGGGAAATCTTGGCCGACCCGTTCGATGAAGCGGGCGACGGTGGCGGGGGAGCGCGACCATACCACGACGCGCTCGACCGGGCGGACCTCGCGAATGGCGCGGACATGCTCCACGGCAAGGTCGCCGGCGCCGATCAGGCCCAGCACGCGGCTGTCGGCGCGCGACAGGTGGCGCGTCGCCACGGCGCTGGCGGCGGCGGTGCGGATGCGGGTCGGGATCTGGCCATGGAAGATCGCCACCGGCGCGCCGGTCTCCTGGGAGATCAGAAGCGCCACCGAGCGCTGCATTGGCAGGCTGCGCGCCGTATTGTCGGGAATGTCGGCCAGCAGCTTGACCGTGGCGAGGCCCTGGCGATCGGCCAGCGCCGGCATCGCCAGGAAGGTCCCTGTGCCGGAGGGAAGCGTCATCGCAACGGCTGCCGGCTGCGCGGCGTCGCCACGCGACATGTCGGCATGCGCGGTCTCCACCGCCTCGATCACCTCGGCCATGGTCACCAGTCCTTCGATCTGGGATCGGGACAGCACGAGGGTCGTGCGCGGGGAGAGGTGGCGAGCGGTTCTGTTCTCGGCGTCCATCGGATTCTCACTGACTTCGGGTGACGGGAATTTGTGTGCTTAATACGTTCACATTCTTTCTTGTTTTTGTATGCAATGTCAAGAATTGTGACATTCGGTATAATTCCCGACATTGCACAGAATAGAGCGGCTGTTTGTATGCGATATCCCTGCGTGCCTGCGCTCGGCGTTGCCATGCGCATGTTGTCCGGCGAACGGCTTTGCGCCAGCCGGAGTAGACAGAGGGATATGGCTGCTGGAAACCGGCTCAGGGAACCGTTTCGAGTTCCGTCACGAGGCGGGCCAGCATGGCGTCGCAGCGGTCGAGCTGTGTGCGGGTGACGAATTCGTCCGGCTTGTGGCCTTGTTCCATGGAGCCGGGACCGCAGATCGCGGTGGAAAGCCCGAGCGTCTCGTCGAAAAGGCCACCCTCCGTGCCGAAGGCTACCTTTCGCGTGGCCTCGTCGTCGAGCAGGCGGGAAAGCAGGCGTACGGCCGGGGCATCGCGGCGTGTGGCAAGGCCGGGATAGCTGGAGATCTCCTCGATCTCGATACAGGCCATGGGGAAGCGATTGCGGTAGGGCGCGGCGATGGTTTCCGCGTCGGCTGCGATGCCGGCGAGAATATCGGCGGGGTCGTCCTCCGCGATGTTGCGGATTTCGAAATCGATCTCGCAGCGGTTCGGTACGATGTTGAGTGCCGTACCGCCCTGCATCATGCCGGCATGGATGGTGGAGTAGGGAATGTCGTAATCCGGGTCGCGCGCGCCATGATCCGCCAGATGCGTTTGCCGCGCCTGCAGGGCCTGGATGAAGGCGGCGCCGAGATGCAGGGCGTTGAGCGCGTTCGGGGCGAGGGCGGAGTGGCCCTCCTGGCCGTGGCAGCAGGCCCGTAGCGCCCGCTTGCCCTTGTGGCCCGTGGCTATCCCCATGTCCGTCGGCTCGCCGACGATGCAGAGTGCCGGCCTTTCCGTCCGCGCCGCCAGCGTCTCGATCATGCCGCGCACGCCGATGCAGCCGATCTCCTCGTCATAGGAGAAGGCGAGATGCAGCGGGCGTTTCAGCGGACGGGTGGCGGCGATGAGGGTAGCCCGCAGGCTGGCCGCGACGAAACCCTTCATGTCCGCCGTACCACGGCCATAGAGGCGGCCGTCGTGCTCGCGGAGCATGAAAGGATCGCTGCTCCAGGCCTGTCCCTCGACAGGTACGACATCCGTATGGCCCGACAGCACCACGCCGCCCGAACCCGCCAGCCCGATGGTCGCCCAGAGATTGGCACGGCTGCCATCCGGATGGGCGAACCGCTCGATGCGGACGCCCGCCGGGCGTAGCAGCCCTTCCACATAGTCGAGCAGCGCGAGGTTGGAGCGGCGCGAGACGGTGGGTTCTGCGACGAGGCGGGCGAGGATTTCTGATGTCGAGGGGATCATGGATCAGAGGTCGCCCGGCACACCGTAACTCGGTGCGCCCGAGGGGTTGAGCGCGCGGGTGACATAGGCGTCCATTTCGCCGCGCCAGCGCTCCCACAGGGCGGCGCATTCCTCGATCGGGTCGCCGTCGGTCCAGTCGATGCGCAGGTCCGCGACGTTCCAGGAGACCTTGTCGACCATGACGAGGCCCATGGAGTGGACCGGCCCTTCCTCGCCGCCTGCGACGAGCGCCGCGCGCATGGCGGCGATCAGCCGGTCGCCGAGATGTTTTCCGGCGGCAGCCTCGAAGGCTTCCACCATCTTCTGCGGGATTTCGGTGCTCGTCAGCATGTTGCCGGCGGCAACGACGTTCTTGCCGCACGCCGTCGCATGGGTGCCGAGGGTTTTTTCGCCGGAATAGGCAGCCGTTCGCCCTGCCGAATCGACGAGGGCGAGCTGGCGGTATTCGATATGCGGGGCCTCTGCGACCAGCCGCTCCAGCGCCGCTTCCGCCGAAAGGCCGCCGGCCATCAGGTCCAGCCCCTTCGGGCCGAGGCGGGGGTCGGTGACGTTCTGCGTCGAGACCGCGCCGATGCCGGCGCGCGCATGGGCGCAGCGCGCCGCCACGCTCGGCGAGGAGGAGGAGACGGCGACGCCGAACATGCCGGTGTCGGGGCAGCGGCCGGAGACGGAAAAGGTCATGCCGGCCTCCTTCAGGCTTCGTCGGGAATGACGGCGGTCGCCTCGATCTCGACCAGCCATTCCGGCCGGGCGAGGGCGGAGACGACGAGGCCGGTCGAAACCGGGAAGACGCCCTGAAGGTACTTGCCCATCTCGGTATAGACGGCCTCGCGGTAGCGGATATCGATGAGATAGACGACGACGCGGCAGATATGGCTGAGGTCGGAGCCGGCCTCCTCCAGCAGCATCTTGATGTTCTCCATCGCCTTGCGGGCCTGCGCGCCGGCATCGCCGATATGCAGGCTCTCGCGCGTGTCGAGATCCTGCGCGATCTGCCCGCGCACGAACACCGTCGCCCCACGCGCTACCACGGCCTGGCAGAGATCGTTGTTCAGCTTTTGCTCGGGATAGGTTTCCTTCGTGTTGAAGGGGCGGATGCGGGTGTGCACAGGCATGGAAGTCTCCTTGAGGGTATGGGAAAGCGCCGCGGTTGCCCGCGGCGCGAAGGCGGGATTACTGGAGAAGCTGGGTCCAGACGCGCGTCACCAGGTCCTGCGCGGCGGCCGAGCAGGTGCGCGAGAAGGTGATCGGCACGTCCGGATAGAGTTCGGGCGCCGTTTCCCGCGTGTTGACGACCTTGTCCTGGATGACCTTCATCGGCGAGGAATGGGAGTAGAAGTTCATCTGCTCCGTGGCGTTCTCCTGCGTCGACATGAACTCGATGAACTTCACCGCGTTCTCCTGGTTCGGCGCACCCTTCGGGATGACGTAGCTGTCCATCCAGCCGACGAGGCCTTCCTTGGTCATGGCGAGCTGGACCGGCGAGCCGGCCTTGCGGGCGCGAAGGGAGTCGCCGTCCCACCAGAAATGCACCGAGACCTCGCCGGAGGCGAGGCGGCTTGCGATATTGTCGGAGGAGTAGACGGCGACGAACGGCTTCTGCGCCATCAGCAGGTCCAGCACCTTCTTCATCTCCGCCTGGTCTTCCGAGCAGAAGGGGACGCCGAGATAGAGCTGAGCCGCGCCGATCACCTCGTCGGGATAGGAGAGGAGGGCAATCTTGCCCTTCAGCTCTTCCGCCGGCTCGAAGAAATACTTGAAGCTGTCGGTCGGGCCTTTGTACTGGTCCGTGTTCACCACGAAGCCGGCGGTGCCGTAGGCGAGCGGGATAGAGTATTCCTGCTTCTCGTCCCACCACTGGTTACGCCATTTCTCCTCGATGTTCTCATAGGCCTTCAGTTTGTTGGCCCCGAAATTCTCGATGATGCCCTGGTCGATCATCACGCGCAGGAAGTGCTGCGAGGGGGTGGCGATGTCGTAGCCGGAGGAGCCGGCCTGCAGCTTGGTCAAAAGATCTTCGTTGGAGGTGAAGCTGTCGACATTCACCTTCACGTCGTTCTCCTTGGAGAATTTCGCGATGAGGTCCGGCGAGATGGATTCGGCCCAGGCGTAGATGTTGAGTTCGCCGGCGGCCTGCGCGCTCGTGGCGAAGCAGAGGGCGAGGGCGGTGGCGGCAAGGTATTTCTTCATTTTATGTTCCTCTCTTTGATTATCGTTCTGTGATTATGGTTCTGCATTTTCGCGGGCGCCGCGCGCGGCAACGAGAAGCGCGACGGTGGCAAGGACCAGCGAGGCCAGGATCAGCAGCGTCGCGATGGCGTTCAGCTCTGGCGAGGTGCCGGCTCGGATCAGCGAGAAGATGTAGACGGGCAGCGTCGTCGAGCCGCCGGTCGAAAGCAGGTTCGAGGTGATGAAGTCGTCCATCGAGATGAGGAAGGCGAGCATCGCGCCGGAGAAGACACCGGGGAAGATCAGCGGCAGCGTCACGCGGCGGAAGGTCGTCCAGCGGTCGGCATAGAGGTCGGCGCTCGCCTCTTCGAAATCCAGCGACATGCCCTGCAGGCGGGCGCGGATCGGCAGGAAGGCGAAGGGCGTGCAGAAGGCGGAATGGGCGATGGTGAGCCGCAGCATGCCGTTCTGGATATCGAGCAGCGAGAAGAGAAGGAGCGTCGCGACGGCCAGCACGATTTCCGGCAGCAGCAGCGGCAGGTTGACGATGGTCTCGGAGAGCTTGCGGAAGCGCAGGTTCTTGCCGCGGATGATGGCGAGCGCGGCGGAAAGCGCGACGAGGGTGGAGACGACGGTGGCGATGGCCGCGACCGTCAGCGAGGTCTCCAGCGCGTTCATCAGCGCGGCATTGTTGAGCGCCGAGCCGTACCATTTCAGCGAAAAGCCGGTCCACACGCCTGCCACACGGTTGGCGTTGAAGGAATAGACGACGATGACCGCGAGCGGCGCATAGAGATAAAGGAAGAAGAAGACGGTGAGCGGGGCAAGGCCCGGATAGCGCTTGACGTCGTGGCGGATGCTCATGGCGTCGCCTCCCGCTGGGCGGCGCGCAGCGCCGTGAAGATCAGGAAGACCATGACGAGAGCCATCAGCGCCATGGCGATGGCCGCGCCGAAGGGCCAGTTGCGGCCGCCGCCGAACTGGAGCTGGATGAGCGAGCCCATCATCATCTGCTTGCCGCCGCCCATCAGGGTCGGCTCCAGCACCGCGCCGAGCGAGGGGACGAAGACGAGGATGGCGCCGGCTGTGAGGCCCGGCGCCGTCAGCGGCAGGATCACCCGGCGCAGCGTCACCCAGCGATCGCCGTAAAGGTCGTGCGAGGCCTCGATCAGGGTGCCGTCCAGCTTCTCGATGGAGGCGAAGACCGGCAGCACCATCAGGGGCATGGCGGTATAGACCATGGCGGTCAGCGTCGCGCCGTCGTTGAACATGAAGCTCATGCCGGCGGGAAAGCCGAGCGTTTCCAGCAATTTCGGCAAGGTGCCGTCCTTGCCGAGAATGATCATCCAGGCATAGACGCGCAGGATCATCGAGACCCAGAAGGGCAGCGTCACGAGATAGACGAGTGCCGCCTTGCGGCCCGGCGGCTGGCGCGAGATGAAATAGGCGACCGGCACGGCGAAGAGGAGGCAGATCAGCGTTGTAGCGCCGGCAAGCAGGAAGGTGCGGCCGATGATCAGGAGGTATTGCGGGGTGAATTCCAGCTCCCCGGTCCAGCCCTCGTTGAAGAGGATCTGGCTGTAGCCGGCGAGGTTGAAATCCCAGGTGAAGCCGCCATAGGCGCCGCGTGTCGCCACGGAGACGGCGGCGATGATGAAGATCGGCAGGATCAGCGCGAAGCCCATCAGCAGGCGCGAGGGCAGCAGGCCCCAGAAGGAAAGATCATGCCAGAAACGGGCGCGGGGCGCGCGCACCGTTTCGGCGGGGATATGGAGGGCGCTGTCCGTCATGCCGCCAGCACCCGCGCGGAACCCGCGACGAAGCCGACGGGGACCGTCGCGCCGAGTGGGATCGTATCGCCCTCGCGGGAGGCGTTGCGGCGCGAGGCGCGCAGCTCCGTGCCTGCGACGTCGAGCGTGTAATGGGTGTAGCCGCCCATGTAGTTCTTGTTGGTGATGCGGCCCTCGAAGGTGATGCCTTCTGCCTGATTGCCGAGATTGATCTTTTCCGGGCGCACGGAGAGCGTCGCGCGGCCCTTGGCGGTCGGGCCGGTCGCCGGCACGGTGATGGAAAGGCCGAAGGGCGTGCGGATGGTCGCCTCGCCGCCGGAGGCTTCCAGCACCTCGACGTCGAGGAAATTCGTCTCGCCCACGAAATCGGCGACGAAGCGGTTCACCGGCTCCTCGTAGATCTCCGCCGGCGTTCCGATCTGCTGCACCTCGCCGCCGCCGAGCACGGCGATACGGTCGGACATGTCGAGTGCTTCTTCCTGATCGTGCGTAACGAAGACGAAGGTGATGCCGGTGTCGCGCTGGAGCGTGCGCAGCTCGTCGCGCATTGCCTGTCGCAGCTTCAGGTCGAGGGCGGACAGCGGTTCGTCGAGCAGCAGCACTTCCGGCTCGGGCGCGAGCGCGCGGGCAAGGGCGATGCGCTGGCGCTGGCCGCCCGAGAGCTGGGCGGGCTTGCGCCTTGCCATCGGTCCCATATGAACGCGCTCGAGCATCTCGCCGACACGCGTCTTGATGCGGCCCTGCTCCCAGCCGAGGTTCTCGAGGCCGTAGGCGACGTTCTGCTCCAGCGTCATATGCGGGAAGAGCGCATAGCTCTGGAAAACCGTGTTGACCCGCCGCTTGTGCGGCGGAATGGCGACCACTTCCTTGCCGTTCAAGAGGATCGAGCCTGCATCCGGGCTTTCGAAGCCGGCGAGCATGCGCAGCAGCGTGGTCTTGCCGCAGCCGGAAGGGCCGAGCATCGTGAAGAACTCGTTGCTGCCGATGTCGAAGCTGACCGATTTCAGTGCCTGATAGGCCCCGAAGCTTTTGGAAACCGACTTCACTTCGATGGCCTTGGGCTCAGTCATGCGTCGTTCCTCACGCCGGTTCGAGCTGGGTGACTTCGCGGCGGAAGGGCAGGGCGTCGCCGATATCGGGCGTGTCCAGTTCCCGCGCGTAGCGATGGCCCGCATAGGTCGCCCAGGCGATGGGGGCCGGGGCGCTGGCGTCGCCGATGATCTTGACCGTTCTGATGCCGGCATCCGCCCAGTCCGCCTGCCGGGCGAGGAGGTCGTTGTAGAGCGCGTCCTCGGCAAGGCGCGAGGCGACCATGACGACCGCGTCGCAGCCGATGGCGGCCTTGCGGCCGGTATAGGTGCAGTTGGTCTCGACCTCGTCCGCGCGGATGGCGGTGACGCCGCGGTTGAGGCGGATGTCGACGCCGAGATCGTCGAGGCGCACATGGATCGCGCCCTGTTCCAGCGTGTTGCGCGTCCAGTCGGAAACGTAGGCCGAGGGCGTGACGAGGATGACGTTCGCCCCGGCCTTGGCCATCACCTCGGCCATCACGCCGCCCATGTAATAGTGGTCGTCGTCATAGACGACGACGGTCTTGCCGGTAAGGTTTTCCGGATGGACCTTCGCCATGACGTCGTCGGGCGTCCAGAGGGTCATGGCGGGGTCGATCGGCATCGGCACGACATGCTGGCGCGCGACGCCGTCGCGCCGCCAGTGCGCGCCGGTGGCGATGGCGACATGCTCGAAGCCGAAGCCCAGCACATCCTCGGCCGTCAGGCGGCTGTCGAAATAGGTCTCGACATTGGTGCGCTGGGAAATCTGGTACTGGCGGTAATCGACGACGCGGCCCCAGGCCGAAAGGCCGGGCAGCAGCCGTTCGCGGGCGACGCGGCCGCCGAGCGTGGTGGTGGCCTCGGCCAGCGTCACGTCATAGCCGCGCAGCGAGAGGGCGCGGGTGGCTTCGAGGCCGGCGGGGCCGGCGCCGACGACGAGCACCGTCTGGCTCTCGCCCTTCTCGTTCATGCGCTCGGGGTGCCAGCCCTTGCGCCATTCCTCCATGAAGGTCGGGTTCTGCGTGCAGCGGCTGATCGACATGGTCATGTCGCCGGTGATGCACATGTTGCAGCCAATGCATTCGCGGATGTCCTCGATGCGGCCTTCCTCGATCTTCCTCGGCAGGAAGGGATCGGCGATGGAAGGGCGGGCGCAGCCGATGAAATCGAGCACGCCCTGGCGGATCATGCGCGCCATCACATCAGGCGAGGTGAAGCGGCCGACGCCGACGACGGGCTTCGAGGAGAGTTCCCGGATGCCCCTGACCAGCAGCTCCTGCGCGCCTTCCTCCTTGAAGCGCGAGGGGCCGGAACAGTCCTCCCAGGCGCCGTGCGCGAGGTCCCAGAGGTCGGGCAGGTCGGCGTTCATCTCGACGAATTCGCGCACCTCGGCATTGGAGAAGCCGAGTTCGCCGATCGTCTCGTCGAGGCTGACGCGCATGGTGATCGCCGTCGTGTCGCCGACAGCATCGCGGATATCGGCAACGACCTCGCGGGCGAAGCGCGAGCGGTTTTCGAGGCTTCCGCCATATTCGTCCGTGCGCTGGTTGGTGGCGCGCGACAGGAAGTGCTGGAAGATGCCGAAGCCGTGCGCGCCGTAAAGACAGATGAGGTCGAAGCCGGCCAGCTTGGAACGCTTCGCCGCATTGACGAACCAGCGGCGCAGGTCTTTGATCTCGGACTTGTCAAGCGCGCGAGCCTGCACCGGGTCGTTGGTGAAGGTGCGGATCGGCAGCGCCGAGGGGGCGAGGGGTACTTCCTTGGTGTAGAAGTTCGGGCCGTTGATGCCGGAATAGGCGAGCTGGATGCCGGCGAGTGCGCCGTGCACCTTCATGGCGTCTGACATGCGGCGAAGGCCGGGAATGTCCTTGTCCTCCCACAGGCGCAGCTCGATGAAGGGCGTGATCTCCGAGGTGTGGTGCATCTCGGTCTGTTCGGTGAAGATGACGCCCCAGCCGCCTTCCGACTTGATGCCGCGCATCGCCGCGGCCGCGGACGGGTCACGATAGCCGCCGCCGTTGCAATGCGGCACCTGGTAGAACCGGTTCTTTGCGACGTGCGGGCCGATCGCGAGGGGCTCGAACAGGATATCGTATTTGGCGTCGCGCATGGCAATCCTCGGGGTTTGTGAGGCTATTGGATTGGGCGAAGGGCTTTCGGTAAATGATGCGTTCCGGAAGCATGGATTAGGTTCAGGCTAATCGAGACCTCTCGCGTTGCCGTAACGTTCCCCGGATCCATGTCAGGCTCTTCAGAGGCTTGGAAAATATCTTTTGATTTCAGTCAATTATGAAGGCGCTTGCGCCGATCTCAACGCGGAAACAACCGCAGGCGGAGACCGGCGCGAAACCCGGAGCGTACGGGCGGGCCTAGTATTTCACCCACACGGTCTTGAGAGAGCAATATTTGTCGAAGCTGTGGATGGAGAGGTCGCGGCCGAAACCGGACTGCTTGACCCCGCCGAAGGGCGTCATGGCCGACAGCGCATCGACCGTGTTGACGGAGACGGTGCCGGCGTTCAGCCGGTCGGAGACCGAGAGCGCGCGCGACAGGTCCTTCGTCCAGACGGAGGCGGCGAGGCCGTATTCGCTGTCATTGGCGATGCGCAGCGCCTCTTCGTCGCTGTCGAAGGGCGTGATGGCGAGCACGGGGCCGAAGATTTCCTCCCGCGCGATGCGGGCGTCCGGCGCGACCTCGTTGAAGATGGTCGGCTGGATGTAGCAGTCCGAGCCGTCGCGCGTCTCGCGCGCGCCACCGTGGGCGAGACGCGCTTCCTTGCGGCCGATGTCGATATAGGAGGCGACGCGGTCGGCATGGCTCTTTTCCACCAGCGGTCCCATGCGGGTGGCGGCGTCGAGCGGATCGCCGAGCGGCCATGCCGCGGTCGCGGCGATCAGCTTCTCGGTAAACTCCTCCTGCACCGAGCGGTGCACGAGAAGGCGGGAATTGGCCGAGCAGACCTCGCCGGAATTGAACAGGATGCCGAAGGCCGCCATCTCGGCCGCCCTGTCGAGGTCCGCGTCGGCGAAGACGAGGTTCGGCGACTTGCCGCCCGTCTCCAGCCAGACCTGCTTCATGTTGCTTGTCCCCGCATAGGTCATGAAGAGCTTGCCGACCTTGGTCGAGCCGGTGAAGACGAGGGCGTCGACATCCGGGTGGAGGCCGAGCGCGCGGCCGGCATCCTCGCCGAAGCCGGGCACGACGTTGAGCACGCCGTCCGGTAGACCCGCCTCGGAGGCGAGTTCGGCCAGCATGAGGGCGGAGAGCGGCGACTGCTCGGCCGGCTTCAGCACGACGGAATTGCCGGTCGCGAGCGCGGGGGCGAGCTTCCACGTTGCCATGTCGAGCGGGAAGTTCCACGGCACGACGGCGCCGATGACGCCGAGCGGCACGCGGCGGATCATGGCGAGGTCGCCACGCCCGGTGGGGGCGATCTCGTCATAGAGCTTGTCGATGGCCTCGGCATGCCATTCGAAGAAATGGGCGGAGCCGGGCGCGTCGATGGTGGAGCTGTCGCTGATCGGCTTGCCCATGTCGAGCGTGTCGAGAAGGGCGAGTTCCGGTACGTTCTCGCGGATAAGGGCGGCTAGGCGCAGCAGCACCGCCTTGCGCTCGGCCGGCGACTTGCCGGACCAGCGGCCATCCTCGAAGGCGCGGCGGGCGGAGGCGACGGCGGCGTCGATGTCCTCGGCGGTGCCGCGGGCGACGGCGGTCAGCACCTGTGCGTTGGCAGGGTTCACGGTCTCGAACCGGCCGCCCTTCGCCGCATCGCGGAAGCCGCCGTCGATATAGAGGCCGTTGCGGAATTTCAGGCTCGCGACGCGCGCGCGCCAGTCGATGGTCGTCGTCATGAACTGCCTTTCTCTTGCTGAGGGTCGTCGGCGGAAACCGGCAGGTCCATGCCCATGCCGCGGATCGTCTCGCCGCAGAAATCGATGAAGCGCCGGACGGTGAGCGTCGGGCTGGCGCCGGCCATCGAGAGAATGCCCATGCGCATGGGGCGCAGGTTCCCGGTGAGCGGCACGAAGGTGAGGCGGCTGCCGTCCGGCGCATAGGTGGAGACCGGGCGGATGTTGGCGATGGAATAGCCGAAGCGGTTGGCGACCATGGCGCGCATGACGGACATGTCGCGCGTGCGCTCCGCGATATGCGGCGTCAGGCCCGCATCGCGGAAGAGCGAGAGGAAATAGGCCGAGGAATGCGGCAGATCGAGCAGGATCATCGGGTGCGGTGCAAGGTCCTCCACCGTCACCTCGCGGTGGTTCGCCAGCGGATGCTCCTCGTGCAGCACCGCATAGGGCGGCAGCACGGCAAGCTCGTGGAAGGCCATGTCGGCGGGGATGTCGAGATCGTAGCTAAGCGCGATATCGAAGCGCGCCATGCGCAGGCCCTCGAGGATGCGCGCCTGGTCGCGCTCGTACTGGAAGAAATCGACCTCGGGATAGGTATCGGAGAAGGCGCGGCGCAGGGAGGGGATGACGGCCTGGGCGAAGGTGACGAGGCAGGCGACATGCAGCGGCCCGCGCACCTGGCCGGTCAGTTCGTTGGAGAGGGCATTCAGCCTGGCGGCCTCCGACAGGATCTGCCGCGCCTGCGCGACGAAGCTGTGGCCGGCCTGCGTCAGCGAAAGGCCGTGCGCGTGGCGGCGCACGAAGAGGTTGATGCCGAATTCCTTCTCGAGCTGCGAGATGGCGGCGGAGACGGAAGGGGCCGAGACGTTCACCCGTTCGGCCGCCTCCGTGACGGAGCCGAACTCCCCGACGGCGACGAGATATTCCAGTTGCCGGAGCGTGAAGCGCAAGGCCATGTCTGTTCCCCCGTTGAAGCGCCAATTAAGGAACAGATTTGCACGCTCGGAAAGAGCGCGTTCCGCAGGGCTGTGGACGACGGGGGCTTTCCCGGGGGCTGGGTGTCGGTTCATGGCATGCTCGCTTCCTCCTTGCGGGCGGCCGTCACCGGGCCTTTCAGGAGGCCGCGGCGGCAATGCCGGCGCCCTGACCGCCGCGGTGTTCGGCGATGTAGCCGGCAAGATAATCCGCATCGTGCCAGCATCCCCAGATGAAGGAGGATGCGCGGCGGGACAGCCACGGCAGCCCGACGAAGAAGAGGCCGGGCACCTTGGAAACGCCGCGCTCGTGGACCGGGCGGCCCTTCTCGTCGAGCGCATCGGCCTTCAGCCAGCCGTAGTCGACCGCATAGCCCGTCGCCCAGATGATGGAGGTGATGCCGGCCTCCTTGAGATCGAGCGCCAGGATGGGATCGGTCACGCAGGCCGGGTCCGGTTCCCTGTGGCGCGCCTCGGGGTCATCCGGCAGGTCGAGGCCGTGTTCCGCCGCATAGGCGTCAGCGCGGTCGAGCAGGGAAAGGTGGTTGGCGTCGCCCCGGGCGATGTTCTCCACGAGGTCGGGCGCGACATGCAGCACGCCGTCCCTGAAGGATGCTGCCCGGCCGAGCAGGGTCATGCCGCGATTGCCGAGGCGTCGGAAATCGACGGTCTGCCCGCCATAGGCGCCGCTGACGGCGATGGTGACATGCTCGGTGTTCGGCGCCGGCACCTTGAGGTCCCAGATGCCGAGCACGCCGAGCCACCAGCAGAAATCCTTGCCGCGGTAGCGGCGCGGCGGCCGGTCGTGCGGGCCGATGGAAAGATAGACGCGGCGGCCGGCGCGCAGTAGTTCGTCGGCGATCTGCGTGCCGGACGAGCCGGCGCCGATCACCAGAACCGCGCCCTCGGGCAACTGGCCGGGATTGCGGTAGGCGTTGGAATGGATCTGCGTCAGCCCCTTCTGCTCCGGCACGAGGGCCGGCATGACGGGGCGCTGGAATGCGCCGGTGGCGGAGACGACGTTCCTCGCCTCGATCACGCCGTCGGAGGTCTCGACGCGGAAGATGTCGCCCTCCTTTCGCACGGACCGCACCTCGACGCCGCAGCGGATCGGGGCCTTGATCTTCTCGGCATAGGTCACGAAGTAGTCGGCCACCTGCTCCTTGGGCGCGAAGGCCTCGTCCTCGAGGCCGGCGAAGGTGAGGCCGGGAAAGCGGTCGTGCCAGGCGGGACCGTTGGCGACGAGGCTGTCCCAGCGGGCCGTGCGCCAGCTTTCGGCGATGCGGGCCTTTTCGAGCACGAGATGGGCAATGCTGCGCCTGCCGAGATGCTCGCTCATAGCAACGCCCGCCTGGCCGGCGCCGATGACGAGCGTGTCCACTTTTTCAACTGCCATGCCGCTTCCTTCCCTTCCGGAGCGCCGGCCTCGCGGCCGCCTTTCCCGATGTGTAGTGGAAGCCGGAAAGGGCCGACATGAGCGTTTTGTTCAGCGTTGATTAGGCGGTCGCTAAGCTTGCGGTCGGCCGGCGATGATGTGAAACAGGAAAGGGACGCGCATCAGGGAGCGAGAAGCGGCGATGAAGACCACCGTCATCCAGTTCGGGACCAGCCGGTTCCTGCAGGCCCATGCGGACCTCTTCCTGTCGGAGGGCGTGCCGGCGCGCACGATCACCGTGGTGCAGACCTCGGGCGATGCCGACCGCAGCCGGCGGCTTGCAGCGCTGGCCGCGCCGGAAGGCTATCCCGTCCGTATCCGCGGCCTTCAGGACGGGCGGACGGTCGATGAGACGCGGACGGTCACCTCCGTGCGGCGCTGTCTTTCCGCATCCACCGACTGGCAGCAGGTGATGCGCGTCTTCGTGGAGGAGGCCGAATTCGTCCTTTCCAACACGGGCGACGCCGGCTTCCAGAGCCGGCCGGAGGATGGCGAGAGCGCCTATCATCCGGCGATGAGCTTTCCCGCCAAGCTATATCACCTGCTGGCCGCCCGGCATGCGGTGGGCGCGGCCCCGATCGTTGTCATGCCGATGGAGCTGGTGGCGGATAATGGCGCGGTGCTGAAGGGCGCGGTCCTCGCCGTCGCGCGTCGGCACGGCGCGGATCGCGCGCTCGTCTCCTATATCGAGGATCGAGTGGTCTGGGCGAGCAGCCTCGTCGACCGCATCGTCTCGGAACCGATAGAGCCGGCAGGCGCTGTCGCGGAACCTTACGCGCTCTGGGCCATCGAGAAGGGGCCGGGCGTCGTTGCGCCCTGCGCGCATCCGGCGATCCTCCTGGTCGACGACCTGAAGGAGATCGAGCGGCTGAAGCTGCATATCCTCAATCTCGGCCATACGGTGCTTGTCGATCTCTGGCGACGGCAGGGCGGCGGGGGCGATCCGGTCGTGCGCGATTTCATCGCGCGGGCCGAGGTGATGGCGGCGCTGGAGGCGATCTATCGGGACGAGGTTCTGCCGGTCTTCGCGCATCTCGGGCAGGGCGAGGCGGCGGAACGCTACCGTGCCGTCACCCTCGAACGCTTCGCCAATCCCTGCCTCGACCACCGGCTGGCGGATATCGCACAGAACCATGCGCAGAAGGTCGAGCGCCGCATCGGCGCCTTCCTCGATCTTGCGCGCAATGCGGGATACGGGCGGCCGCAGCCCCGTCTGGCGGCGATTGCCGGCAGGGACGATCAGTACCAGGTCCATGCCGCCCAGAGGCAGACATAGGCGATGACGGCGATAACGACGCACAATGCGATCTGCCGGGCCAAGCCATTTCCCTTCGGGTTCCGCTTGCGGCAGGATGCATTGGCGGATGGCGCGAGTCGATAGGGACGGCCCCCTTGCCGCGCGCCGGCGCGACGCCATATTGCCGCAGAGAATGGCTGGAGGCGAAACATGCAGGATGACGGGATCAGGCGGCCGGAGGAGGTCGTCGGCTACTGGTGCGAAACCCTGACGGCGAAGGACTGGTGGCAGTCCACGCCCGATCTCGATTCGCGGGTCTTCGCGCAGTTCTGCGCAACGCATCGCGCCTTGTCCCGCGCGGTTACGCCCGAATGGCGGGAAAGCCCCGAGGCGCGGCTTGCGGCGATCATCGTGCTCGACCAGTTCCCCCGCAACATGTACCGCGCCTCGCCGATGGCGTTCGCTACGGACTGGATCGCCCGTCGCGAGGCGAGGCTGGCGCTGGAGGCGGGGGCGGACAAGCTGGTCGATTACGGCCGCCGCCATTTCTTCTACATGCCCTTCGAGCATTCCGAGGAGCTTGCGGACCAGGACCTTTCCGTCGCGCTGTTCGAGGCGCATGGCGACGAGATGTATCTCGACTATGCCATACGGCATCGCGAGGTCGTCGCCGAATATGGCCGCTTTCCCCATCGCAACGCCTTCCTCGGCAGGGTTTCGACGCGGGAGGAGGAGGCTTATCTCGCCGAGCCGGGGGCCGGATTCTAGCCGCAGGGGCCGGGCGGTTCAAAATGGCCGCAATCATGGCTAGAAGGGTGGAGAATCGCATGCGTGCGGTGCGTCGTCTGTCTCTGTCCTGCGAGGGTGGCCTTTTGCCGGTCTTTCGTCTTGTCTCCGTTTTTCTCGCGCTTCTTCTGTGCGCGGCCACGCCCGTTCTCGCGCAGCCGGCCGCAGCGCCTGCCGTCGAGACGGCGACGCCCCTCCAGCAGGCCAATGCCGATCTCGACAAGGCGGGCGCGCAGCTCAACGCCATCCGCGATCGCGTCGATACCTATGCCGATGACGACGCGCGCCTCGTCCAGCTCAAGATCGAGGCGGAGGCGTTGAACCGGTCGATCCTGGCGATCTCCGTCGCCACGCGCCCGCGTCTCGACGCCATCAAGGCGCGGCAGGCCGAGCTTGGCGATCCGCCGGCCGAGGGCGCGCCGGCGGAGGCCGACGTCGTGGTGGAGGAGCGCAAGAAGCTCACCGTCGAGCGCAATGAGATCAATGCGCTGACGGGGGAGGCGGAAAACCTCTCGATCGAGGCGACGAAGCTCTCCAACCGCATCACGGAAATCCGCCGGCAGCTCTTCTCCGATGCCATCCTGAAGCGGACCGAAATCAGCTCCGACCTCTTCTCAGAGGCGTCGGGCGCGATTGCCGAGGAGACGCAGACGCTCGGCCGCACCGTGACGGCGTGGATGCAGTTCGTCTGGAAATTCAAGCGCATGCAGCTTCTGGGCGCCGTCGCCCTGTCGCTGATGGCGGCCCTTGTTCTGCTGTCCGGCAGCTATCGGCTGTTCTCGCCCTATATCACGCGCGCCGCCCGGCAGGAGAAGCCGCACTATATCACGCGCCTGTCCGTCGCCTTCTGGTCCACCGTCCTGCCGACCATGGCGGCGGCCGCCTTCGCCGGGGCGAGCTATTTCTTCCTGGATACGTTCAAGGTGCTGCGGCCCGATATCGCGCCCATCGTCGCCATCGCGCTCGGCGTTCTGGTCGCCATCTATTTCCTCGGGCAGCTTGCCAATGCCGTGCTGTCGCCGGGCGACGGGCACTGGCGGCTGGTGCGGGTTTCCGACCGGGGTGCGCAGCTTCTCTGGCTCCTGATCTTCAGCATGGCCGTCGTCAACGGCGCGGACTATTTCCTCGGCACGATCAGCGAGGTGCTGGGGTCTCCGGTCGTGCTGACCGTGGTGAAGAGCTTCTTCGCCTCCATCGTCATCGGCGCGCTGCTCCTCGTCACGGCCTTCATCAAGCCGGTGCTGCGGCAGGGCGAGACGCCGGATTCGCCGGGACGTCCCTGGCCGCGCTCCATCTTCGTGCTCCTGGTGCTGACCGGTCTCGGCCTCATCTTCGCGGCGCTGCTCGGCTATGTCGGCATGGCGCGGTTCGTCGCCACCCAGATCGTGGTGACGGGCGCGGTGATCGTGACGATGTATATCGGCTTCCTGTCCGGCCGCGCCGTTTCCGCCACGAACGCCTTCGCCGAGACGGCGGTCGGCAAGCGGCTGGAGGAGCGCTTCGGCCTCGGGCAGGTCGCGCTCGACCAGATCGGCCTTGCGGCGGGACTGGCGATCTACCTGTTGCTCTTCGTCTTCTTCGTGCCGCTCATCCTGCTGCAATGGGGCTTCCAGGTCGCGGATATCGAATCCTGGGCCTATCGCATCTTCACGGAAATCCGCATCGGCACCATTACCATCTCGCTGGTGGGTATCCTTGCCGGCGTCCTGCTCTTCGTAGCGGGCCTCGTCATCACGCGCTGGTTCCAGCGGTGGGTCGACGGCAATGTGCTGGCGCGCAGCCAGGTCGATGCGGGCGTGCGCAACTCCGTGCGCACGGCGGTCGGCTATGCGGGCGTGGCGCTCGCCGGCCTCGTTGGCATATCGGCGGCGGGTATCAATCTTTCCAGCCTCGCGCTCGTCGCCGGTGCCCTCTCGCTCGGTATCGGTTTCGGCCTCCAGAACATCGTGTCGAATTTCGTTTCCGGCCTTATCCTGCTTGCCGAGCGGCCGTTCAAGGTCGGCGACTGGGTGGTGGCGGGCACGACGGAGGGCTTCGTGCGCCGCATCTCTGTGCGCGCCACCGAGATCGAGACCTTCCAGCGCCAGACGGTGATCGTGCCGAACTCGGTGCTCATCAACGGCCAGGTCGGCAACTGGACGCATCGCAACAAGCTCGGCCGCGTCGAGATTCCGGTCAGCGTGCATGGCGGCAACGATCCGCGCCTCGTGCAGCAATTGCTTGTCGAGGTCGTGCGGGGCCAGCAGGGATTGCTGCGCAATCCCGAGCCGACAGTCGTCTTCCAGGGCTTTTCCTCCGCGACGCTCGATTTCGAGATCCGCGCCTTCCTGGCGGATATCCTCAACGGGACTGGCGTGAAGTCGGATCTCCGGGCGGCCATCCTCGAGCGTTTCCGCGAGGAGAAGATCGCCATCGGCGCGCCGGCGGCGGCGGAAGTGCCGGTCAAGATATCGCCGGAAAGCGCCGAACTGATCACGGCGATCCTCGAACAGGCGACGGAGAAAGTGCGCCCGCCGGCCTCGCGGCGCAAGGCCAGGCCGCCAGCCGACGAGATCCCCGAGACCTGAGCGCCGCCCGATTTCCGGCGCATGAACGCCGCATTCACGCTGCATTCAGCCATCCCCTCATAAAACACATGCAAATCCGATCGGGGAACGTTAGTGTTTCCCGAGGGCTTTGAAGAGGGCGGCGCGCTGCGCCGGGTGAAGATGAAGCGAATGATCATGATGCTGCTGGTGTCGGCTGCGATGTCCGCTCCGGCCATTGCCGCCTCGGTGACCAACAAGGATGCCGACACGCAGATTCTCGTCATCGTCGAGGACGGAAGCCGCGCGGAGGTGGCGCTGGAGCCGGGCACGACCGAAACGATCTGCCCCTCGGGCTGCTTCCTCACCCTGCCCAACGGCGACCGCATCGCGCTCAACGGCGCCGAGGATGTCGAGATCAAGGGCGGCGGCGCCTCGGTGAAATAGGCCTCCGGCCAGCTTTTCCGCAAACGGCGCGCAAGAAGAGGCGCGCCGTTTTACTTTGCCTGCGAGAAGCGATGCGCTTATACGCCGTCGTGTTTTCAAGCCCTCTAAACTTAACGCTTTCGCAAAGGGTTGTCGTTACGTCTTCAGACGGGGATAATCCATCTTACGAAGGCATATCATGGCGTTTATCGGCATTTCCGGAATGCAGTATTCCGGCGCGTCTCTTTCGCACCACCGTATTCTTGTTGCCGAGGACTCGAATGTCTTCACGTCCATGATCTCGAAGCGGCTGAAGGAGCTTTTCGACATCGATGTCGAGATTTGCCGCAGCTTCGAGGAACTGGAGCTTGCCTACGACAAGTCGACCGACAAGGTCACCCTTGCGATTTCGAACATAAACCTGCCGGGCGCCGAGAATGGCGAGGCGCTGAACTATCTGGTCGATCTTTCCATTCCGACCATCGTCTTCACCGGCACGTTCCAGCAGGCCACGCGCGACCAGCTCCTGTCGAAGGAGATCGTCGACTATATCCTGAAGGACAACATCTTCGCGGTCGACATGCTGGCGGAATCGGTCTGCCGCTTCCTGACCAACCACCAGCATCACGTGCTGATCGTCGACGACAGCGCGACGGCCCGCGCGCTGCTGACGACGCGTCTCAAGCGCTACAATTTCCGCGTCAGCACGGCCGAGAACGGGTCCAGCGCGCTGGCGCTGCTCAAGGCCAACCCCGATATCGCGCTGATGATTACCGACTACAACATGCCGGATATCGACGGCTTCGAGCTGACGCGGCGCATTCGCGGCACGGTTGGCTCGCACCAGTTGCGCATCATCGGCGTCTCATCCTCGACGGACCGCCTGCTGTCGGCCCGCTTCCTCAAGGCCGGCGGCAACGACTTCATCATGCGCCCGTTCATCGACGAGGAGTTCTACTGCCGCGTCAACCAGAACCTCGACACGCTGACGCAGATCCGCACGGCGCGGCAGCGCCAGCAGGCGTAAGGCCCGCCGGGCCTCAGCGCGCGAGGGTCGAGAGCGTCAGCTTGCGCTCGGCGCGCTCCTGCTGGGGCGAGCGGTTGTAGAGTTCGCGATAACACTTGGAGAAGTGCGAGGCGGAGACGAAGCCGCAGGCGACGGCCACCTCCACCACGGGCATCGAGGACTGCACCAGCAGATGGCGCGCGCGGTCGAGCCGGATTTCGAGATAGTAGCGGGCGGGCGAGCGGCCCATTTCCTGACGGAACAGCCGCTCGATCTGCCGGCGGGAGAGGTCGGCGCCGTCGGCGATCTCCAGCAGGGACAGCGGCTCGGCGAGGTTCTTTTCCATCAGTTCGATGATCGACAGGACCTTGGCGTTCTGCACGCCGAGGCGGGCGCGCAGCGGTAGGCGCTGGCGGTCGTGCGGGCCGCGCACGCGGTCGGTCAGCGCCTGTTCGCAGACGCGGTTGACGAGGTTCTCGCCGAAATCCTGGTCGATCAGGTTCAGCATCATGTCCAGCGAGGCGGTGCCGCCGGCACAGGTGTAGATATTGCTGTCGATCTCGTAGAGGTCGGCATAGACGTCGGCCTGCGGGAAGGCCTCGGCGAAGCCCGGCAGGTTCTCCCAGTGGATCGCGCAGCGCTTGCCGGTCAGCAGGCCGGCCTGCGCCAGCACATGCGCGCCCGTACAGAGCGAGCCGACGGCGATGCCGCGGTTATAGACCTCGCGCAGCCAGGCATTGACGGACTTGTTGCTGAAGTCCTCGACATAGATGCCGGAACAGACCAGCACCATGGAGGGCCGGTTCTCGCCGCCGAGATGCTTGCGCTCGTCGGCGAGCGAGGAATTCACCTCGATCCCGATGCCGCTGGAGGAAAGCACCTGCTGGCCGTCCGTTGAGGCGAGCCGCCAGGTATAGGCCTCGTAGCCCAGCATGCGGTTTGCGATGCGCAGCGTCTCGATGGCGGCCGAGAAGGGCAGCATGGAGAAATTGGGCACGAGGAAGAAAACGAGAGAGCGCTTCTTGACGTCTTGCTTGTTCATCGGAGTGTCCATGCCGGGGGAGATGCCGCAAGCGTCGCAGGCGAGGCGGCGGCTGCGCTAGTATTTTTGCGACAGCCACAAGGATGGTTGCGACTGGAGCCTGTCACGTAACGTTGCGATGTCAGGGGCTTCCGGCGGAATTGTGACGGGCGCCGGCTCTTATGTGTTTGCGACGCACCTTACGTAATGGTCAAAACGCGACAAACCTCCTCCATGCGCGCCGGTTTGACATGGCCCGTGCGGGCGGTCACAACGGCGCAGACGATCGAAGGGGACTGCTGGATGCTGCCAGACGGATATTCGGATGTGCCGGCGGGAAAGCTCGCGGCGGTGGTGACCTGCCTTGAGATGTCCGCGCCGATGGAACGCCATGTCGAGATCGACCAGCCCGGCATCGTACTTGCGCCTGTCGAAAAGGCGGACCCCGCCTGGTACGGCGATCTCTACCGCCGCATCGGCGCGCAATGGCTATGGACCTCGCGCCTTGCGATGGCCGAGACGGAGCTTGCCGCGATCCTCCATCATGCGGATGTCGACGTTTATGCCGTGGTGCGGGACGGGCGCGCCGAGGGGTTGCTGGAACTCGATTTCCGGGAAGAGGGAAGCTGTGAACTCGCCTTCTTCGGGCTGACCGAGGCGGTCATCGGCAAAGGAACCGGGCGCTGGCTGATGAACCACGCCATCGCGCGGGCATGGTCGCGGCCGCAGACGCCCATTCGCCGCTTCTGGCTGCATACCTGCACGCTGGATTCGCCGCAGGCGCTGGGCTTTTACATCCGCTCCGGCTTCACGCCGGTCCGGCGGCAGGTCGAAATCTTCGACGACCCCCGGCTGACGGGCGCCCTGCCCATGAGTGCCGCTCCGCATATCCCGATCCTGTAGGCCGCAATGAAAACCGCCGGAGAGACTTTCGAGGTCAGCTCCGGCGGCGTTCGGCGTCGTCTTCCTTCGGCATGTCGCCGCTACAGTCGTCCGTCATCGCGTGTTCTTGTCCCACGCGCGGAAGCCGATGTCCTTGCGCTGGTCATAGGACAGGCCTTCGAGTTCGCGCTGGACGCGGTAGCGCCGCCATGCGGATGCGATGCGTGCAAGGCCATCCTGCACGAGACGGGTAAAGCTGCCGGCGGCTGCGCGCCTTGCCGGGCGATGATCCAATGCTATTGCCATTTCAGGGTCCTTTCGAGCTTGGGAGGTATCGAAAGGTCGCGACCTTGATCGTGACTATCTCGTAACCTCATGCATCACACAAACGAATATATTTGATTGGATGGATCAGCGTTCTTCATGTTTTCCTATGGCCGGCCAGTCGATGTCCTGCTGCAGGTAGAAGGGGAGCTGGTCCAGTTCATAGGCCGTATGGCGGATGGCGGCGCGTTTGCGGCGGGCCGCGATGGCCTCGCCGACGAAGCGCCGGATGGCATAGGAGAATCCGTTTCCACGGACGAGAACGGCGAGATTGGCGCCGTCCGACAACGATTTTTGCGTGTTCATGGCGTTTTTCCTTCCATTCGATGGCTTTGCAGATTGACTATCCGCCCATCTCGTATTTCAATCAAACGAAATGAAGTTAGTCTTTGCTTCAGATTTTCTGATCCATGGAGGCGGCAATGAACCTGCTGATGCGCCAGACGCTCCCCTTGCTGGAGCTGGATATCCTCAGAACCTTCGTGGCGATCGCCGAGACAGGAAATTTCACCACGGCGGCCGAGACCGTGCACCGCACGCCCTCGGCGGTTTCCATGCAGATCAAGAAGCTGGAGGAGCTTCTGGGCTGCACCCTGTTTCGCCGCGACGCGCGCTCGGTGGTGCTGACCCATCACGGCGAGGTGCTGCTGTCCTATGCGCGCCGGCTGATCGCGCTCAGCAACGAGGCGGTCTCGCGCTTCATGATGCCGGAGATGAACGGCGTCGTGCGGCTCGGCGCGCCGGACGACGTGGGCGAGCTTATCCTGCCGGAGGTGCTGCGCCGTTTTGCCGAGACCTATCCGTCCATCGCCGTCAACGTGTCCATCGAGAACAGCGCGAATCTGCGCCGCGCCGTCGCCGAACGCCGGCTCGACCTTGCGATCTTCAACGCGACGGATGGTGTCCTTCCCGTTCCCGGTGAAATCCTGCTCAAGGAGCAGCTTGTGTGGGCGGGCAAGAACTGTGGCAACGCCCATCTGAAGAATCCGCTGCCGGTCTCCGTCTGGGAGGAGGGGTGCATCTGGCGCGCCCGCGCGCTGGAGGAACTCAGCCGGTCGGGCCGGGATTTCCGCGTTGCCTATTTCTGCGCCCATCACATGGGCCAGCGCGCCGCCATCCGCGCGGATCTCGCCGTCGCTCCGCTCGCCCGCTTCCTCGTCGGCGACGACATGGTGGCGCTCGGCGAGAAGGACGGTCTGCCGGATCTCGGCCACTATCTCATCGGCCTCGTGGTCAGCGATGAGGCCGAGACCCCGGCGCAGGCCGTCGCGGATTATATCCGCGCCGCCTTCGCCCGCATGGAGCGCCGGCCGATGGACATGCTGCAGGTCGCCTGCTGAGACCTATTCGTAGGTGTAGGACGCGCACATGTCGGCGTCGCTCTGCGGTGGCTCCGGCGTCGAGAAGACGGCGAGCACCGTGCCGTCGCCGTCGCTCGTCTCCCACGATGCGGCATAGGTCACGGGCGCGCCGCACAGCCTGTTGCCGTTGAGCAGGACCGGATCGCGGGCTTGCGCGAGGCGGAAGACGTGGGCCTCCACCGGCTGGCCGTCGACCGTCAGCCGGTCGGCCACCTGCTCGTCGAAGGTGAGCTGTTCGCCGTTCTCGAAGGTGATGCCGGTCTCGTCCAGCTCTATGTCGCCGGTGATGGACATCGCCGTGTTGCTGACAGCCGCATAGGTATCGGCGAAAGCGGGCGAGGCGAGCACGACACACAGGGCGATGGCGGCGATAGGGGAACTGGTCATGGTGATTCTCATTGTCTTCGGCAGCCCATCGTAGGGCCGCTTTGGGACGAGGAAAAGGCCGGTGACGTCCTTACTCGCGGCTGCGCCGCCTGCGTCGTCCGCCACCTTCGCCGCCGCCATCGTCGGAGAGTACCTTGCGTTCCGGCAGCGTGACCACCTTGGCGAGCTCGGGGAAGGCGTCCACCTTGTTCGGCATGGCCATGGCGTTGACGAAGAGCTGCTGGAAGTTCGGCTCAAGCGCCGTCTCGATCTTCTCGATGCGGGCGACCTCCTTCTCGATCTCGCGGCGATGGTCGCGGTTGAGCAGCGCCATCAGCGCGCCGGTGCCGGCCGCGTTGCCGACGGCCTTCACCTCGGCAAGGTCGCAGTCCGGGATGAGGCCGAGCACCATGGCGTATTTCGGATCGATGAAGGATCCGAACGCGCCGGCGAAGCGGATCGTGTCGACATGCTCGATGCCCTGCTTTTCCATCAGCAGCTTGATGCCGGCATAGAGCGCGGATTTGGCGAGCTGGATGGCTCGGATATCGTTCTGCGTCACCGTGATGCGCGGCTCGCCGTCATGCAGCAGGTAGGAGAAGGTGCGGCCGTTCTGGAGAATGCGCGGGCTGCGCTCGGCCATGGAGCCATCGACCACGCCATCCTCGGAGATGATGCCGGAGAGGTACATTTCAGCGACGACCTCGATGATCGCCGAGCCGCAGATGCCGGTGACGCCGACGCCGGACGCGGCTTCCGCAAAACCCTCCTCGTCGGACCACTTGTCGACGCCGATGACGCGGAACTTCGGCTCCAGCGTGGCGGGGTCGATGCGCACGCGCTCGATGGCGCCAGGGGCGGCGCGCTGGCCGGAGGAGATTTCCGCGCCCTCGAAGGCCGGGCCGGTGGGCGAGGAGGCGGCGACGACGCGGCTCCGGTTACCGAGCACGATTTCCGCATTGGTGCCGACGTCGACCAGCAGCATCATGCGGTCCTGCCGATAGGGGCCTTCCGAAAGCGTCGCGCCTGCCGCATCCGCGCCGACATGGCCGGCGATGCAGGGCAGGGTGTAGAGCCGCGCGCCGCGGTTCACGTCGATATCGATCTCATGCGCCCAGTATTGCAGCGCGCCGGACACGGCGAGGGCGAAGGGCGCCTGGCCGAGTTCCGTTGGATCGATGCCGAGGAAGAGGTGGTGCATGATCGGGTTGGCGACGAACACCATGTCGAGAATATCGTGGCGGTCGACCTCACCTTCCTCGCAGACCTTGCCGATCAGGCCGTTGACGGCCTCGCGCACCGCCTTGGTCATGGCTTCCCGACCGTCCGGGTTCATCATGACGTAGGAAACGCGGCTCATCAGGTCCTCGCCGAAGCGGATCTGCGGGTTCGACGTGCCGGACGAGGCGACGATGCGGCCCGAGAGCAGCGAGACGAGATGCATGGCGATGGTCGTCGAGCCGATATCGCAGGCGATGCCGTAGGCCTCGTTCTTGAGGCCCGGCCAGAGGCCGACGATGAAGGGGCGCGACGAATCCATGTCGCGGTGGATGGCGGCGGTAACGCCCCACTCGCCCTTGCGCAGGATCGACTGGACCTGCGGGATGAGGTGCGGGGCAATCAGCAAATCCTTCCAGCCCCAGTCCTTCTCCAGCATGACCTTGAGACGGTCGAGGTCGCCGAGCGGCTTGTGCATGTCGGGCTCGTCCACCTCGACATAGCAGAGCTGGACGGCGGCGTTGCGCTCGATGACTCGGTCCGTCGCGGCCTTGCGCACGACCTGCGCGTTGATCACGGTGTCCTGCGGCACGTCGACGACGAGGTCACCGAGGATGAGGGCGGAGCAGGAGAGGCGGCGTCCTTCGGGAAGACCGCGGATTTTCTCGTAGCGCTCTTCCTTCGGACCCTTTTCGGAGATGTGGTCGAGCGAAGAGACGATCTTGTGCTTGGCGAAGTTGCCTTCCTGCACCTCGATCTGACAGCGCCCGCAGGTCGCGCGCCCGCCGCATACGCTCTCGACATAGACGCCCAGCTTGCGCGCGGCTTCCAGGACAGGCGTGCCGATCGGGAAGCGGCCGCGCTTGCCCGAGGGCATGAAGAGGACGAGCGGTTCCTTTGCCGAGGCTTCCGTCATATTGGTCTCGCTCTCACCTTCGATGCGCATCGCTCATACTCTCTCTTGCAGACACGGCCGGCCATGTCAGCGCTTCCGGGCGGCGAGGCGCTTCGCATTGCGGCGCACGCGCTTGCCGTAGGGCTTCAAGGCGGCTTCGGAAACGGCGCGGGCAGCGGTTTCGGGCGTCGCCGCCGTCATCAGGGCCTTTGCCAAAGCAAAATTGGCCGCCACGGCGCTTTCCGCCGCGGCAGCCATCTTCTCGGTGACCATCTGGGTCATTTCGGCGGTGTCCTGCGTCGAACCCGTCATTGCGGCCATGCCCATCTCGTGGCAGCGCATGGCGATCACGAAAGGGGCCTCCAGCCAGAGGCTGAAGGCGTCGCGACGAAGCTGACGCCCGCCGGCCACGTTATTCCCGGGCCGCGCCGGCGCCGGCGCGGGCTGCGCGGCCGCCACGGCGACCGCCGCCGGCGGCCGGGGCTGCTGCGGCGGCACCAGCCGCCGCGCCGCCTTCGGCGGGCTTGTGGTCACGGTAGGTCATGATCCAGTTGGTGCAGTTCGCGTCGGTGCCATTGAGCACGTTGGCGGCGCGCACGGCTTCCATTTCCTGCGGGCGGCAGGGGTTCATGATGGCGGAGGTCATGCCGGCGCCGATGACCATCGGGATGAAGCCGGCATTGATGCCATGGCGGTGCGGCAGGCCGAAGGAGATGTTGGAGAGGCCGCAGGTCGTGTTGACCTTGAGTTCGTTGCGCAGGCGATAGAGCAGCTGGAAGACCTGGCGGCCGGCATCGCCGAGAGCGCCGATCGGCATGACGAGCGGGTCGACGACGATGTCATGCGGCTTGATGCCGTGGTCCATGGCGCGCTCGACGATCTTCTTGGCGACGGCGAAGCGCACGTCCGGGTCCATGGAGATGCCGGTCTCGTCGTTCGAGATGGCGACGACCGGAACGTCGTATTTCTTGACCAGCGGGAGAATGGCTTCGAGCTTCTCTTCTTCACCCGTGACCGAGTTCACCAGCGGGCGGCCCTTGGCGACCTTCAGGCCGGCCTCGATGGCGGCGGTGACCGAGGAGTCGATGGCGAGCGGGATGTCGACGAGGCCCTGGACGATCTCCAGCGTCTGGACGAGCAGGCCCGGCTCGGTTTCGTTCGGGTTGACGGAGGTCACGCCCGCATTGATGTCGAGCATCGTCGCGCCGGCGGCGACCTGTTCCAGCGCGTCCTTGATGACGGTCTCGAAATTGCCGGCCTGCATTTCCGCGGCCAGCTTCTTGCGGCCGGTCGGGTTGATGCGTTCGCCAATGACGCAGAAGGGCTGGTCGAAACCGATGACGATTTCGCGGGTGGCCGAGGCGACGATGGTGCGTGTCATTTATGTTCCTCTGAGGCAGGGCGCTGGTTCTGGTCTAGCGCGCGATTTCCGGTGTTACAAGCTTGCCTGCCGGCGCGCGCCGGCAGGGGGAATCAATGGGGTTGCTGTGCGGCCTGTCCGGCCATCTGCTGCTGGTCCTGTTCCTGGCCGTTGCGCGCCGCCTCGATGCGCTCGGCAACGAGCTGGTCGACCGGGTTCGGCTCGCGCTTCCAGGGCTGGCGGCCCTTCAGCACGCCGGAATCATGCACCATTTCCGCGACATATTCTTCCTGGCGGTAGGCCATGACGTGTATGCCCGAAACGCCCTCGATCTCCTTCACCTCGTTGATGATGTCGATGCAGAGCTGCTTGCCTTCCTTCTTCTGGTCCTCCGCGCCTTCGAGGCGCTTGATGACCGCATCGGGAATGTGGATGCCCGGCACGTTGGAGCGGATCCACTTGGCCGTCTTGGCGGACGCCATCGGGCCGACGCCGACGAGAATGTAGCACTTCTCGTGCAGGCCGAGGTCGCGCACCTTCTTCATGTATTCCCGGAACATCGGCACGTCGAAGCAGTACTGGCTCTGCACGAACTGCGCGCCGGCCTCGATCTTCTTGGCGAGGCGGAAGGGGCGGAAGTCGTAGGGCGGGGCGAAGGGGTTGATCGCCGCGCCGAGGAAGACCTTCGGCGGTGTCGTCAATTTGCGGCCCGACAGGAATTTCGAATTGTCGCGCATGATGCGCACGGTTTCCAGCAGCGACATGCAGTCGAGGTCGAAGACCGGCTTTGCGCCCGGCTGGTCGCCGGCCTGCACGCCATCGCCGGTGAGGCACATGATGTTGCACACGCCCATGGCGGCCGCGCCCAGCACGTCGCCCTGGATGGCTATGCGGTTCTTGTCGCGGCAGGCGATCTGCATGATCGGCGCATAGCCCATGCGGGTCAGCAGCGCGCAAATGCCGACGGAGGACATGTGGCAGTTGGCGCCCGAGGCGTCGACCGCGTTGATGCCGTCCACCCAGCCGTCAAAGATCGCGGCGCGCTGGTAGACGTCTTCCGGATTGGCGCTGTCGGGCGGGTTGAGCTCCGTCGTCACGGCGAATTCGCCGCGGCGTAGGACGCGTTCGAGGCGGCCGAGCGAGGAGTGGCCGGGAAGCGGATCGAGCGGGAGGTGCGCGCCGAGCGGGTTTTCGTCGATATGCGCCATGGCTCAGGCGTCCTTTCCGGCAGAGGCGGCGGCTTCCTTGGCCGCGGCGGCTTCGGCCGTCACGCGCAGCCAGGAGGAGGTTTCACGCAGCGACTGGTTCACCGGCTTCTGCACGTTCATGATGGCATTCCCGTTCGCCATGTTCTGCGAGCCTTTCCACGCCTGCACCCAGACGCAGGGCATGTCCGGCTCCACTTCGCAATTGCCGTTGGCGCGCACGCCGCCGCAGGGACCGTTGCGAAGCTGCTTGGGACAGTTCATCGGGCAGGACATGCCCGTGGAGGACAGCGCGCACTGGCCGCACATGCGACAGTCGAAGAGGAAACCCTTCACATGGCGCTCGACGAAGGTGATCGGCCGTTCCACGCGCTGGTAGCCGAAGAGCTTCCAGACTGGATGCAGCAGCAGGAAGCCTTGGGCGAAGCGGTTGTAGAACCACTCGAAGAAGCGCGAATTGCGCACGGCCCACAGGCGGATCGTGTATTTGTGGCGCGAGCGGCGGCTCGGGGAGACGCCGGCCGGGGTGAAGGCGCCGGTGGCGGCCTTCTTGGCGGGCGCGGCATTGCCGGGCTTCTGGACGGCGTCAGCCATTGTCGCGGCCTCCGGCCTTGACGAGGGCGACGAGGCGCTCGCGGTCATAGGCGGCTTCCAGCTCGGCGGCGGCCTTGTCGGCCTCGGCTTCGAGATCGTCGGAAACCGGGACCGGATCGGCCTTGCGCCATTCGGCGAGGTAGTCGTCGGTCTCTGCGGCGCCGGTGCGCATGGCGCACATGTCGATCGCCTCGGTGAAGCGCAGCGACAGCTCCCGCTTGGCGTTCGTGCGGCCCTTCTTGATGATGACCTGGGCGGGGATGTCGCGCCAGTAGACGATGATGCGGTCTGCCATGTGAAAAGGTCTCCTCGCAATGACAATGCTTCGTGGCCGCGTCGCGGGCTGCACTCGCCACGACTGCCCCATGCTCAAAAGCGACGCGGGATTTCGCTGTCCAGAAGTTTTACCAGATGCCGCGGGTCACGCCGTTCCAGAGCCAGGTCCAGATCGGCGGATGATACCATTGCTGCGAGGGCGCCGCTATTTTCAAAGGCTTGAGGTCACCGGAAACCGCATCGCGGAGCGCCGCGACGACGATGCCGGTCGCCGCCGCCGTCTGGAGCAGCGGATAGGTATGCATCGTGTCGCGTTTGGACGGTTCGAGACGATGCTGGTAGAGCACGCCGCCGGTATCCACGCCGGCATCGACGAGATGGACGGTCGCGCCGAAATTTGCCTCGTCGGCCATGACGCGCGACCAGTAGCCGCCCTGCAGGCCACGATATTGCGGATTGATTCCCGCATGCAGGTTGAGGACGGGGCAGGGGATGTCGGCGAGCGTTCCTGCTTTCAGCATGCGGGTGCTGATGAGGAGCAGCGCCGCCGGGCGGATATCCCCGAGCACTTTGAGGAATTCAGGGCTGTTGGCGGAGGGGACGGCGATGCGGGGGATTGCCGGGTCGATTTCGGGGTTCGCGCCGAATGTCTCGAGGATTTCGGCAGCGCGGGCGGTGGTGAAGCGCTTGCCGTATCTGGAGACGACCATGGTCGCGAGCTGCCCCAGCGCCTGTATCCAGCCGAGCTTGCGGGCGCGCCGCCTGATGAAGAGCTGCTTCGATTCGGGCTGCTCCTCGATCACGACGAGGTTCGGGAAGGCTGCCTTGACGGCGTTGACGACGATTTCGGGATTGGTGCCGGGCTGGATCAGCATCGCCACCGTTTCCATCCGCGTCTCGCGTTCCGTCATATCATGCCTCGCCCGGTCTTTGGCGCGCATCATCGTCGGCATGACTTAGGAAGCGGTAACCGGCGCCGGGGATTTGCAGGGCAGGGCTAAGGATTGGCTAACGCGCCCGCAGCAATTCGCCCGTCAGGTCGCCGTAGCCGGTGAAGCGGTATTCATAGGCGAGGCCGAGATAGTCGGCGGCTTCCTTCGCCTTCTGCTGCAGGGCCTCGTCCTCGATCTGCGAGAGATAGACGACCTTGCGGTAATTGCCGAAATACATCTCCTTCAACTGCGGATGCCGGTCGAGGCCGAGCGGCTCGATGACGAAGGAGCGGAACTGGCGGGCGAGGAAGTCGGTGAGGAAGAAGGAGGTCACGTCGTCGTCCTTGGCCGCGAAGGCCTCGTTGCCGACGAAGAAGGAATAACAGTGAGGGCCGGCGATGCGCTCGACGCCCTCGCGCTCGCACACCTTGTCGAGCAGCCCGCCGGTGCCGCAATCGGCATAGCCGACGAAGATGCGCGAAAAGCCCTCGGCCCGGGCTTCCCCGATCGCCTGCTCGACGCCGGGGGCGATCTTTTCCGGATGGGCGTGCCAGATGGCGGGGAGACATTGCAGGTCGATATGGCCGAGGCCGTTCGCATCCCGGATGGCGAGGACTTCGCGGGCGATGGCGCCGCAGGCGATCACCCGTACTTTTTCAGGGGGGGTACGTTCCCCTTCGGGGCTTGCTGGTCTAACTTTCGATTCGAAGTGATTCATGAGGAGATCCTGCCATGACCGCGAAACATCTCGCCCGTTTCGGTATCGTACTCACCGCGCTCGTCCTGCTCAGCGCTTGCGGCAACACCATTCGCGGTATCGGGCGGGATACGGCCAACGCCGTCGACGCGACGAAGGACGCCGGCCACAATATCGCACGCGCCGCCAACTGAGGCGGCTTCGGCGCGTCCGGCCACAGGCGCGGACATATCAGGTAGATCATAGCGGGGCGGCGCCGGTTCAAGACCGCCGCCGCCCGTTTCATTTTCAGCCGGCGAGCATGTTGTGCTTGCGCTTCATGAATTCCTTGGCGGTTTCCACGGCGACGGCCGCGTCGCGGCAGTAGGCATCGGCGCCGACGGCCTTGCCGAATTCCTCGTTCAGCGGCGCACCGCCGACGAGGACGACGTAGTCGTCGCGCAGGCCCTTTTCCTTCATCGTGTCGATGACGACCTTCATGTAGGGCATGGTGGTGGTCAGCAGCGCCGACATGCCGAGAATGTCTGGCTGCTCGCGCTCGATGGCTTCCAGGTAGTTCTCGACCGGGTTGTTGATGCCGAGGTCGATGACGTCGAAGCCCGCGCCTTCCATCATCATGCCGACGAGGTTCTTGCCGATGTCGTGGATGTCGCCCTTGACGGTGCCGATGACCATCTTGCCCTGCTTCGGCGCGCCGGTGGCGGCGAGCAGCGGACGCAGGATCGACATGCCGGCCTTCATCGCATTGGCCGAGAGCAGCACTTCCGGCACGAAGAGGATACCGTCGCGGAAATCGACGCCGACGATGCGCATGCCTTCGACGAGCGCCTGGGTCAGCACGTCATAAGGCGCCCAGCCGCGTTCGAGCAGGATATTCGTGCCCTCTTCGATCTCCTCCTTGAGGCCGTCGTAGAGGTCGTCGTGCATCTGCTGCACAAGCTCTTCGTCGGAGAGATCGGCGAGAATGATTTCGTCGTCAGACATGTTGGTTCCTCGTCTCCATTGGCTCTGCGGTCGGCAGGCTCGTCGTAAAGGAATATCCTTCCTCCCGCGCGCACCTGATTTTGAAAGCGACGTCGCATACAGCGAAAAGCGACCCGCCGAACACTTGTTTCCTCAATACTCTGTAAAGCCGTGAATTGACAGTGCAAACGAGACGATGCCGCTACGCCTGCCGTCGCAAACCCGCTATAGTCAGCGCGACATCGATATCCAGCGTGCGCCACGGCTTGGCGCATTGAGAACCGCCCTCCACCCGGGGCTTGCTAGCATAGGGCAGGAGGCGCGTTCGAGCGCTGGAAGAACAAGGCCGGAAGCACAAGGAAAGACGGATCATGAGCGAGGACATCCAGCAGGCAGCAGGCGAAGGCGGCGGACGCCGTTCGCGTGAGGGGCGCGGCGCGGCCGCGCGGCGCGCATCGCGCACGGGGGGCGGTCCCGGCCCGTCGCTGCCCTACATCACCCGCAAGGTGAAGGAATACGAAGTCCTCGACGAGGAAGGCCTGTCGCTGATCGAGCGCAATGCCGACCGTGTGCTGGAAGAGATCGGCATCGAGTTCCGCGACGACCCGGAAGCGCTTGCGCTCTGGAAGGACGCCGGCGCGGACGTGCGCGGCGAGCGTGTGCATTTCCCCAAGGGCCTCTGCCGTGAGCTTCTGAAGACTGCTCCGTCCGACTTCACCTGGCATGCCCGCAACGCCGAGCGTAACGCCCATATCGGCGGCAAGGCCACCGTCTTCGCCCCGGTCTACGGCCCGCCCTTCGTGCGCGACCTCGACGGCAACCGCCGCTATGCGACCATCGAGGACTTCCGCAATTTCGTGAAGCTCGCCTATATGGCGCCGTCCATGCATTCCTCCGGCGGCACGGTCTGCGAGCCGGTGGACGTTCCGGTGAACAAGCGTCACCTGGACATGATCTACACCCACATCAAATATTCCGACAAGCCGTTCATGGGCTCGGTCACCGCGCCGGAACGCGCGGAAGACACGATCGCCATGGCCAAGCTCGTCTTCGGCGACGATTTCGTCGAGAAGAACACGGTCACGCTCAACCTCATCAACGCCAACTCGCCGATGGTCTTCGACGAGACCATGGTGGGCGCGCTGAAGGTCTATGCCCGCCATAACCAGGCCTGCGTGGTCTCGCCGTTCATCCTGTCGGGCGCCATGAGCCCGGTCACGGTCGCCGGCACGCTGACGCAGATCCTCGCCGAGGTTCTCGCCGGTGCTTCCTTCACCCAGCTCATCCGCAAGGGCGCGCCGGTGTTGTTCGGCACCTTCGCCGCCTCGATCTCCATGCAGTCGGGCGCGCCGACCTTCGGTTCGCCGGAGCCGTCGCTGGTCTCCTACGGCGCGGCGCAGCTCGCCCGCCGCCTCGGCCTGCCGTTCCGTACGGGCGGCTCGCTCTGCGGCTCGAAGATCCCGGATGCGCAGGCGGCCCACGAATCGGCCAACACGCTGAACATGACGCTGCTGGCCGGCACGAACTTCGTGCTGCACGCGGCCGGCTGGCTCGAAGGCGGCCTCGTCGCCTCCTACGAGAAGTTCATGATCGACCAGGACCAGCTCGGCATGCAGCAGAAGTTCGCCGAAGGCATCGACCTTTCGGAGAACGCGCAGGCGCTCGACGCCATCCGCGAAGTCGGCCCGGGCAGCCACTATCTCGGCTGCGCCCATACCCAGGCCAACTTCCAGAGCGCCTTCTACCGCTCGCCGCTTGCCGACAACAACTCGTTCGAACAGTGGGAGATCGAGGGCCAGAAGCGCATCGAGGAGCGCGCCAATGCGCTCTGCCGCACCTGGCTGGAGCACTATGAAGCGCCTTACCTCGATCCGGCGATCGACGATGCGCTGCTGGAGTATGTCGCCAAGCGCAAGGAATCGATGCCGGACGCCTTTACCTGAAAGGGTCCCGATCGCGCCAGGGAGCAAGGCGGGGCAAACCGGGTGGCGGACATGATCCAGAAAGATGTCTGGCGCCCGCATTACGAACTCAAGGGAGACGTGACCCGGTGAGGGCGCGTCACCCCGATACGAAGAACATCCGTGCGGCTCTCGGGCCGCACGGTCTTTTTTTGCGCGGTTTCGTGAATTTCGCCGGGGACGAAGCCGCCCCCAGACTGGCGGACGGACGCCCCGCCGGAAGCGTCCTGCTCGTGGGCAATGTCGGTTCCTCCCTCTGGCCTGCCTTCTCGCGCTGGCGCGAGACGCAGCCGGATCGCGGCGGCGACGATCCCCTGGACAATTGGTCGAAAGCGGTGCTCCGCCCTGTTGCCGCGGCGGTGGACGCCGCCGTCTGGTTTCCCTCC
Source organism: Shinella zoogloeoides (assembly GCF_022682305.1). Lineage (NCBI taxonomy): Bacteria > Pseudomonadati > Pseudomonadota > Alphaproteobacteria > Hyphomicrobiales > Rhizobiaceae > Shinella > Shinella zoogloeoides. Next base: position 2,094,267 of record NZ_CP093528.1, on the reverse strand, counting down.
GATCCGCCGTGGCAGCCCTTCCAGCAATGGGCGATGCGCGCGGAGGGGCTGAAAGCCTCGCCGCTCGGCATCCTCATCCATCCCGTCTACGGTCTCTGGCACGGTTATCGCGGCGCGCTGGGCTTTGCGGAGAGGCTCGAGGAGGAGCCGTTCGAGGCGAGACCGCATCCCTGCGATCGCTGTCCCGGCAAGCCTTGCCTGACCACCTGTCCCGCCGGGGCGGTCCATGCGGGAGCCTTCGACGTGCCGGCCTGCCGTTCGCATCTGCGTACGGCGGAAGGGCAGTCGGGCTGCATGCTGTCCGGCTGCCTTGCCCGCGCGGCCTGTCCCGTCGGCGCGGCCTATCGCTATGACGACGCCCAGCTGCGCTTTCACATGGCGGCGCTGTCGCTTTGAGGGGAATCGTCGCTAAATTCGCCGCATTGCGAGGAGAGCCAAGGCCCATGCGGTTCCTTTTGTCTCTTTCATTTCTGTTTCTCACCCTTGTCCTGCGGAGCACCGCCATGGCCGAACCGCCGAAATGTGCCGGGATCGAGCATCTTTCCGGCCGCTACACCGTCTGCACCTTCGATCCGGCGAAGGACACGATCCGGCTCTACGGCGCAAAGACGCTCGGCTCGGTGGGGGCGAGCTACGACCAGCTCAACACGCATCTCCTGCGCAACGGCCAGCATATGAGCTTCGCCATGAATGGCGGCATGTACCATCACGATTACGGACCTGTCGGGCTGTTGGTGGAACACGGCAGGGAGACGGGTGCGCTCAATCACGACGATGCCTTCGGCAACTTCTTCATGAAACCGAATGGCGTCTTCTGGATCGGAGACGGCGGGGCCGGGGTGATGGAGACGGAGGCCTTTGCGAAGGCCGGCCTTTCGCCCGTCGCGGCGACGCAATCCGGGCCGATGCTCGTCATCGACGGAAAGATCCATCCCCGCTTCCTGCCGGACGCCACCAGCCTGCAGATCCGTAACGGCGTCGGCATTTTGCCGGACGGGCGTGTCGCCTTCGCGATTTCCGATGTCCCGGTGCGCTTCCACGATTTCGCGACGCTCTTCCGCGACCGGCTGCGGTGCAAGAATGCGCTCTTCCTCGACGGCAGCATTTCCAGCCTCTATTCGCCGGAAATCCGGCGGCACGACCGGGATGCGGTGATGGGCACGATCATCGCCGTTGTGAAAAAACTGCCCTGGTGAAAAAAATCTCGCTTGTCGCCCAAGGATTGCCGCCCGGCGGACGTCTGAAGGATTAGTGCACGCAATCGGGATGGACCCGTGGAAACAGAACTCGTCGAGAAAGCGGCTTTGGGGGACCGGCAGGCATTCGCCGCGCTGGTCGAAAGCCGCTATGATTTCATCCATGCCGTCGCCTGGCGATGGTGCGGCGACCGGCAGGATGCCGAGGACGTGGCGCAGGAGGTGTGCATACGCCTTGCCGCCGCCATCCGCGGCTTCAAGGGTGCGAGCCGCTTCGGCACCTGGCTCTATACGGTGACGCTGAACGCCGCCCGCGACCAGATGCGCAAGCGCCGCCGGGCCGAATGGCGCGATGCGGCCTATCTGCGCGAGCAGGCGGTGCTGGAGGGCGGCCCGGAAGAGGGCGACAATGAGGAGCTCTGGCAGGCCGTGCGCCAGCTTCCAGACAAGCAGCGCGACGCCGTGCTGCTCATCTACGGCGAGGGCTTGAGCCACGCCGCCGCGGCCGAAGTGCTCGGCTGCGCCGAAACGACGATTTCCTGGCATGTGCACGAGGCCCGCAAGCGCCTGAAGGTGCTTTTGCGCGATGCCGCCGCGTGACGGAAGGATAGACCGATGACCGATCTCGACCTCGAAAAACTCGCCCGCCGCGCACCGCCCGCCGCGCGGGATACTGCGCGCGCCGAGGCGCTTGCCGCTGCCATGCAGGCCTTCGACGATGCAGAAAAAAATGTGACGGCACCCCAAGGTTCGGCCGGTGGCGGGCGTCGAAGCTCCATCTTCAACCGGATATGGAGCCCCATCATGAACCGCAGACTTCTGGCCGGCTCGGCCCTCGCCACCTTGCTCGTCGTGCCCGTCGCCGGCCTCGTCACCTATGAACTGGTGCGCAATGGCACGGTGCCGCTGACAAGCGAAACGCAGATTGCGGCCAAGCCCGTCGATACGGATCAGCGCACCCGCCAGCAGGACGACAAGAAGGAAACGTCGAGCGCGGGCGAGCTTGCGGCTCTTCAGAAATCCAAGCAGGAAAAAGCCCGACAGGATCTGGAAGCGGCCGCCACCGCCAAGGTCGCCGCCGACAGCGCCCAGCCGACGAACACGCCCGCCGTGGAGCCGCTTGCCGAGATGAGCAAGGGGGAGGTTGCCGCCGCCGCGCCGGAATCCCTCGCCGTTGGCGGCGCGGTCGCCACGCAGAACCTCAGCCGCGTCATCGCGCAGCCGTCGGCCGTCGCCGATGAGATCGCCATGCTGGTGCCGGAGGAAGACCGCGAGCGCTTCGCCTCGGCCGATCCCAACCCGGTTAAGAGCGTCGCCACCGATCCCGTCTCGACCTTCTCGGCCGATGTCGACACGGCCTCCTATTCCTATGTGCGCCGGTCGCTGCTCGGCGGCAGCCTGCCGGATGCGGAGGCGGTGCGCGTCGAGGAACTGGTCAATTACTTCCCCTATGACTGGAAGGGGCCGGAGACAGCGGAGAAGCCGTTCAACGCCACCGTCACCGTCATGCCGACGCCGTGGAGCAAGGATACCGAGTTGCTGCATATCGGCATCAAGGGCTTCGAGACCGTGGCGGCGGAGCAGCCCCCGGCCAATCTCGTCTTCCTCATCGACGTCTCCGGCTCCATGGACGAGGCGGACAAGCTGCCGCTGCTGAAGAGCGCCTTCCGCCTGCTGGTCGGCAAGCTGAAGGATACCGACACCGTGTCCATCGTCACCTATGCCGGCGACGCGGGCGTGGTGCTGGAGCCGACGCAGGCGAAGGAGCGGCAGAAGATTCTCGACGCCATCGATAATCTCCAGCCCGGCGGCTCGACGGCCGGCGCGGCGGGTATCGAGACGGCCTACAAGCTTGCCGAAAAGGCCTTCAGGAAGGATGGCGTCAATCGCGTCATGCTGGCGACGGACGGAGATTTCAATGTCGGCCCGGAGAGCGACGAGGATCTGAAGCGCATTATCGAGGAGCGCCGCAAGAGCGGCATCTTCCTCTCCGTGCTCGGCTTCGGCCGCGGCAACTACAATGACGGCATGATGCAGACGCTGGCGCAGAACGGCAACGGCACGGCCGCCTATATCGATACGCTCGCCGAAGCGCAGAAGGCGCTGGTGGAGGAGGCGGGGTCCTCGCTCTTCCCCATCGCCAAGGATGTGAAGTTCCAGATCGAGTTCAACCCGGAGCGTATAGCCGAATACCGCCTGATCGGCTACGAGACCCGCACGCTGAACCGCGAGGACTTCAACAACGACAAGGTGGATGCCGGCGATATCGGCTCCGGCCATCGCGTCACGGCGATCTACGAGGTGACGCCGAAGGGCAGCCCGGCCGTGCTGAACGACCCGCTGCGCTACGGCAAGGGCGAGGCGTCCACGGCGCAGGCCTCGGACGATCAGGAACTCGCCTTCCTCAAGATGCGCTGGAAGAAGCCGGATGGCGACAAGAGCGATCTCGTCACGATGCCGGTGACGGACGCCGATGCGGTTGCCGATGTGAATGCGGCCTCGACCGACGTCCGCTTCTCGGTCGCGGTTGCCGCCTTCGGGCAGAAGCTCAAGGGTGTCTCCGCCCTGCAGGATTACGCCTATGGCTCGATCCTCGGCCTCGCGGAAGCGGCCAAGGGCAACGATCCCTTCGGCTACCGGGCGGAGTTCCTAAAGCTGGTGCAACTGGCGGGGGGGCTTTCCGGACAGAAATAGGCCTCTGCGCGTCGCTTACCCGGCCCGCCGCCTTCACGCGGCGGGCTTTTCCCGGTCATCCCGGGAGCCGTGCGTGGCGGAGGTAGCGGCTGCGCCGTCCCGTTTGCGAAGAGGTGGCGGCAGCAGGCGGATGAGGGGTGCGGTCCAGCGTCTCTCCTTCGCTTGTGGGATAGGCTCACAGTAAGGGGCCACGTTCTCCGTCTCGACGAGGACAAGCCCGACGTCACGCAGCATGTGTTCATCCTTGCGCGCGATCAGCAATCGCAGGGCTTCCCGCTCCGCCCGCGCCTGCCGGTAGCGCCTTATCCTTGCCAGCAATTTTCCGAAAATATCCATGGCCGTCGCCTTTCTTTCTGCGCACAGCCAAGCAAAGCCGTAGACATTTCACAAACGAATAGCGATTATGGCAGGTATCAGAAAAAGCGATGGCGCCATGTATCCTCCGCTCGAAAGCGATCTGCTCAGAATCTTCGTCGCCGTGGCCCAGGCCGGCAATGTCACCCATGCGGGCGAAAAGCTCGGGCGCACGCAATCGGCCGTCAGCATGCAGGTGCGCAAGCTGGAGGAGGCGGTCGGCCTTGCGCTCTTCGAACGTGGGCCGCGCGGGGTCACGCTGACGATGGAAGGCGAGCGGCTGCTGCCTTATGCGCGGCGCATCGTCGGGCTTGTCGACGAGACCACGGCGGCCATGCGCACCCTGCCGCTGGACGGGCCGGTGCGGGTCGGCATCCCGGAAGAATATAACCAGACCGTTCTGCCCGGCGCGCTCGCCGCCTTCGCCGAGACCAATCCGGGCACGGAGGTGACGGTGTTCTGCGGCTACACGGCGCAGCAGATGGAAGCGCTGGAGGCGGACGAACTGGACCTTGCGGTCATCTTCGAATGGGACGGCGGCATTTCCGGCGAGCTTCTGGCCATAGACCCGACGGTCTGGGTGACGTCGCTCGCGCATAACCTGCATCTGGAGCGGCCGGTGCCGGTGGCGTTTTACCGGCGGTCGGTCTGGTGCCGGGAGTTCGCCCAGCGCTCGCTGGAGCGGCACTCCATTTCGTACCGGGTCGCCTATACGAGCGATACGAGCGGCGGCCTGCGCTCGGCGGTCGCGAGCGGCCTTGCCATCGCCCCGCTCGCCCGTAGCAATATTCCGCCGGGCGCGCGCGAACTGACCGCTGCGGACGGCTTTTCACCGGTCGATTCTTCCCGTGTCGTACTGAAGCGCAATCCGCGTCGCGGCGGGCCGGCCATCGATGGCATGGCGGACATGGTTCGCAAGTCCTTCGCGCCGCTGGCGGTGCTTGCCGATCAGGCCTTCGGATAGGCGCGCTCGAGGCCGCCAGAGCGGGTGAGGCCGGTGCGGAATGCGGCGAAGGCCGCGTGCTGGCTGGAGCGCGCCGATTCCATGAGGCGTATCTGCAGGCGGGCGGGCGCCGTGTTGCCGAGCCATTCGCCGAGCTTCTCCAGTTTCAGCGTGTTGAGGAAGCGGGCTTCCGCAGCACGATTGAGGCAGAGGTCGAGGCCTTCGAGCAGGTTCTCGTCCTGCTGCGGCGTTTCCATCAGCAGGCGCAGATAGGCCTGGTCGGCCTCGCCCAATGCCGCAAGCTTGTCGGCGACGGCTTCCCGGTTCGGAAAGGCTGCGGCATCGGCGCTCATGATCATCCCCCAGAATCGCTTTCCTCTTGGATAGGACGGGTAAAAACCGGCTGCAAGCGTGCCGGACGGTATTGGACTGAAAATCCAATATTGACAAAATATCCATAATTGGATTGTTTGTCGCCATGTCTGAATCATCCAATGCCGATACGCTGCTTCGTCAGCATGCCGCCACGGCCGCGGCCATATCGATCCTGCTCCATCCCCATGCCGAGGTCGTGCTGCACGATCTCGAAACGGGTTTGATCGCCGGAATCTGGAATGCCTTTTCCGGCCGCAAGCCGGGCATGGAATCGCTTGTCGAAGACGAACTGGACGAGATCGGCGAGGCGGGAGTCTACGGTCCCTATGAAAAGATCGGCGAGGACGGGCGGCGCCTGAAATCGGTGACGGCCGTTTTGCAGGACGAGTTCGGGCAGGCGCCCGGCCTTCTCTGCATCAACATGGATATTTCGCATTTTGAGGCGGCGGCGAAGCTGCTCTCGGCCTTCACCGGCGCTGCCGCGCCGCGTCCCGCCTCCCTGTTTGCCGGTGACTGGCGCGAGGAGATCAATACGGCGCTGCACGACTGGCTGCGCACGCGCGGGCTGGCCCTGACGGCGCTGAAGAAGGGCGACCGGGTGGAACTGGTCGCCGCGCTCGACCGGCGCGGCCTGTTCCAGACCCGCAATGCCGTCGATCACCTCGCCGGTCTCATGGGGGCCTCGCGCGCCTCCATCTACAACTATCTCGCCGATGCCCGGCGTCCCAACAAGAAGGACAGTATCTCGTGACGACCTTGCCGGATTTCCGCCTCGAAACCCATTTCTCCCGCTGGGAATTCAAGGCGCGCCACCACATGACGGCGAGCGACGCCGAGACCATGACCATGTCGGCGCTGCTGGCGCTTGCCGGTCCCGAGGACCGCGACGCGTGGGATCGTGTCTCGCTCGGCTATACCGAGACCTGGGGCGCGCCGGCGCTCCGCGAAACCATTGCCTCCACCTATGACACGCTTTCAGGTGCGGATATCCTCACCTTCGCCGGTGCGGAGGAGGGGCTTTACTGCGCCATGCTGGCGCTGCTTGCCCCGGGCGATCACGCCATCGTCACCGTACCGAACTACCAGTCGATGGAGACGATGCCGGTCGCCATCGCCGGCAATGTGACGGGCGTCGCGCTGCGGCCGGAAAACCGCTGGCAACCCGATCTCGACGATATCCGCGCCGCGCTGCGGCCGGAAACGAAGCTCATCGCCGTCAACTTCCCGAACAATCCGACCGGCGTCATTGCCGACCAGGCGACCTTCCGGGGCCTTGTCGACCTCTGCGCCGAGCGCGGCATCCATCTCTTTTCCGACGAGGTCTATCGCGGGCTGGAGATCGATCCGGGCAAGCGGCTGCCGCAGGCGGCGGACCTTTTCGACAAGGGCATTTCCCTCAATGTCATGTCCAAGGCCTATGGCCTGCCGGGCTTGCGCATCGGCTGGATCGCCAGCCGCGACCATGCCCTCCTGTCGCGCATGGAGAAGATGAAGCACTACCTGTCCATCTGCAATGCGCGGCCCTCCGAGGTGCTGGCGAGCATTGCGCTCAAGGCGCGCGAGACGATCTTTTCCCGCAATCGTGCGCTCTGCGCGGAAAACATGGCGAAGCTCGGCGCGTTCTTTGCCGAACACCCGCATCTCTACGAGTGGACCGAGCCGGACGGCGGCTGCGTCGCCTTTGCGCGCTATCTCGGCAAGGACGGCGTGGAGGAGCATTGCCGCCGGCTGGTGGAGGAGAAGGGCGTGCTCCTGCTGCCCTCCAGCCTTTTCGTCTCGGACCTCCTGCCCGTGCCGATGGATCGTTTCCGCGTCGGCGTCGGTCGCAGCAATATCGATGCCGGGCTTGAAGCCTGGCGGGAGTTTCTGGCAACGGCCTGAGGCGCACAAGAAAAAGCCGCCCGCGGCGCTTGCCGGGGCGGCTTGACTTGGATCTCGTCGGGATCAGCTCCGGCGACGGCCGCCGCGCTCGCGGGCAGGGGCCGCGGCGCTTTCGTCGGCGGTCTTGTTGCGCAGCGGGCCGATCTTCTCGATGATCGTTTCCAGCGTCGGGCGCTCGCGCGGTTCGTGGGCGTCGAGTGCCACGCGCATGGCGGCGAGGTGCTCGCAGGACGTGCCGCAGCAGCCGCCGATGATGCGCGCGCCGGCATCACGGGCAAGGCGGGCATATTCGGCCATCAGCGGCGGCGTGCCGGAATAGTAGATCTCAGCCCCGCGATATTCCGGGATGCCGCAATTGCCCTTGACGACCACGGTCGCGGATGGGGCAGCGCCCGTCATGTCGAGCAGCGAGGACAGGATATCGGATGCGCCGACGCCGCAATTGGCCCCGACGGCGAGCGGGCCGGAGCCGATGTCGCCGGCAACGCCGTGGATGTCCTTCGGATGCAGGCCCATCATCGTCTTGCCGGCCGTATCGAACGAGCCGGTATAGACGAAGGGCATGCCGGTCTTGGTGGCCGCTTCCGCCGCCGCGCGGATTTCCTCCGGCGAGGACATGGTCTCGATCCAGGCGACATCAGCGCCGCCGGCCTTGAGGCCCTCGATCTGTTCGGCGAAGGCGGCGACCGCGTCCTCATAGGTCAGCGCGCCGAGCGGGATCAGCAGCTCGCCCGTCGGGCCGACGGAGCCGGCGACGATGACCTTGCGCGGCGCCTTGTCGGCGACGGCGCGGGCGATCTCGGCGGCCTTCCTGTTGAGTTCGAAGACGCGGTCCTGCGCGTGATGCAGCTTCAGGCGATGGCGCGTGCCGCCGAAAGTATTGGTCAGGATGATATCCGCGCCCGCATCGACGAAGTCCTGATGCAGCTTCGTGATGTTCTCCGGCTTCGCCTCGTTCCACAGTTCCGGCGCTTCGCCGGCTTCAAGGCCCATGGCGAAGAGCGAGGTGCCGGTGGCGCCGTCGGCAAGCAGGAAAGGCTTTTCGGCAAGAAGCTGAGCAAGCGGGTTCGTCGCGGTCATGGGAGGATCCTTCTGTTTGTCGCATCATATAAAGATTTCTTTATGTGAATGCAACGACAGGCTTCGGCAAAAGAAAAGGGCGCCTTGCGGGCGCCCTCCCGTTCTGCATCGCCGTCGCTTTCAGGCCGCTTTCGTCTCGTGGCTCGCCGAGGTCACCATCGCGGCGATAACGGCGCTGAGGCTGAGCGCGCCGAGCGGCCTGCCGGCCTCGTCGACCACATGGGCCAGCGTCTGGTTGGCCGAGGTCATGGCGCGGGCGGCCTCCTCGAGCACGGTGCCGCTCCGGATCGGCATGCCCTCGGGATTGCCGGAAAGGGGCGCCATGATGGTCTCGACATTGACGACGCGGCCGCGGTTCACTTCCTTGACGAAGGCCGTGATGTATTCGTCCGCCGGGTTGAGCACGATCTCCTGGCCGGTGCCCTGCTGCACCACCATGCCGTCGCGCAGGATGGCGATCTTGTCGCCGAGGCGTAGCGCTTCGTCCAGATCGTGCGTGATGAAGACGACGGTCTTCTTCAGTTCCTTCTGCAGGTCGAGAAGCACGGTCTGCATGTCGACGCGGATCAGGGGGTCGAGCGCCGAATAGGCTTCATCCATCAGGAGGATGTCTGCGTCGTTGGTGAGCGCGCGGGCAAGGCCGACGCGCTGCTGCATGCCGCCCGAAAGCTGATTGGGATAATGGTTCTCGAAGCCGGCAAGGCCGACGCGGGCGATCCACTGTTTAGCGCGCTTTTCGCGCTCGGCGGCGGCGACACCCTGGATTTCGAGGCCGTAGACGGTGTTTTCCAGCACGGTTCGGTGTGGCAGCAGCGCGAATTTCTGGAACACCATGGCGGTCTTGTGCCGGCGGAACTCGCGAAGGTCGTTCTCGTTCATGCGACAGACGTCGACGCCGTCATAGAGGACTTCGCCGGCGGTCGGGTCGATCAGGCGGTTGATATGGCGGATGAGGGTGGATTTGCCCGAGCCGGAAAGGCCCATGACCACCATGATGCCGCCGGCCGGCATGGAGATGTTGATGTCGCGCAGGCCGAGCACATGGCCGTATTTCTGGTTCAGTTCCGCCTTGCCCATACCGTTCTTGACGGCATCGACGTAGTCGCCGCCGCGGGGTCCGAAGATCTTGTAGAGATTGCGGACCTCGATTGCATGACTAACCATGAATTCCCTCCGAATGCTTGTGCAGCCGCTGGCCTGTCTTGCGCGCCCATCGCCGATGGGGATCGGCGGAGCGCGGTTCCTTCAGGATTGGTGCGGGATTATTCTTGTTCTGGTCCCTGTTCCCCGCATTGTCATTGCATGAACCGCCGCCCGACAGTGTACTGTTTGCGACCTCTTCGCTTTTTTGATGCGCGTGCGGCCGTTCTTCCCGAAAATCCGCTCAGAGCGCCGCCTTGATCTTGTCGGCGACTTCCGGGCTGACCCAGCCGGTCCACATGTCGGGATAGGTCGCCAGGAAATGCTTTGCGGCGTCCTCGCTCGTTGCCGTGTTCTCCGCCTTCCAGGCGAGCACCTTGCTGACGGTGCCGTTGTCCCAGCTCCGGGCGCTCATGTAGTCCATGGCGACGGCTGCCTTTTTGACAAAGGCCTCGGTCACGATGGTGAAGACATCCGAGGTTGGGAAGGAGTTGACCTTGGGGTTCGGGCAATCCGGCACCGCGGTGCAGGCGTCCCATTCGGCCTTGTCGTGCTCGATGCCGAAGGAGAGCTTCGTCATCTCGTATTTGCCGAGCAGCGCGGTCGGCGCCCAGTAGTAGCCGAGCCAGCCGGTCTTTGTCTCGAAGGCCTTGGCGATCGAGGCGTCGAGACCCGCGGCCGAGCCGGTGTCGACCAGCTCGAAATTCAATTCGTCCGCCTTCAGCGCTCTGAAGAGGTTGGCGGTGGAAACCTGGCAGCTCCAGCCGGCCGGGCAATTGTAGACCGCGCTCTTTTCCGGATTGTCCTGGGCGGGGAAAAGCTGCGGCTGCTTCAGGGCGTCGGCGACCGTCTTGATCTCCGGGTGCTCGTCGGCCAGGAATTTCGGGATCCACCAGCCTTCGACGCCACCGTCGGCAAGCAGCGGGGCGAGCTGGAACAGGCGGCCCTTGGCGATGGCGGCGTTGAGCTGCGTGCGCACGGCGTTCACCCACAATTCGGGCGCGACGTCCGGCTTTCCCGTCTCCTTCATGCTGGTGAAGGTCGACATCGTATCGCCCGGCACGAGCGTGACCGTGCAGCCATAACCCTTTTCGAGGATCAGCCTGTCGATATGGGCTGCGATGCTCGCCGAATCCCAGTTCATCTCGGCGATGCTGACCTTGCCGCACTCCGCCGCCTGCACGGAACCGGCAGCAGCGAAAAGCCCGGCGGCAAGGAGCGTGGAGGCAAGCAGCGTCTTCATGGGGCAAAGACCTCCCAGTCTTTCGTACGATGTTCGGCCGGGGGCGGCGCGACGGTTTTCTCAAGCCGGCTGCCCGTAACGTCTGTGACGGCGGAGGGCGCGCCGGGTTCCCTGTCCCGCTAGGCCTGCTCCAAGGCTGTTTTTTGTCCGCCGGCAAAACCTGTCGCCCGCGACGCATTTTTTTCGTCACGCTGGCAAGCCTACGGGATCCCGTAAAGAAATCAACCGCCTGCGGGGGCGTATCCGGCTCACTTGGAGCGTGCCGGGCGCGCATGTCAAAAATTTTTCCAGGAATTTTTCGGAAAAAGTGCGGGATTCATCTTTGCTTAACGTCCCGATAACGGTCCGGTAAGGATGTGCCGCTATTGGTTTTGTCACGGCGGGGGACATCGCCGCCTGCTCCGGAAAGGTTTTGCGTACCGGGGTGCCTGGTTCCGATGCGTTTTTGTCGGAAGCCGCCATGCGTATTTTGGCAAGCCGTGCATCACCGAAAGGGATGCACGGCTTTCGCCGTTTCAAGGCCCTTCGAATGGCCAAAAGAAACGCCGCCTCCCGGAGAGAGGCGGCGCTGCATGCGGGCGGACCTGACGTCACGCCCTATGGATCAGCCGACATTGCCGGTGCGCACGACGCCGAGCGGGCCGAGCGGCGCGTCGAGGACGACGTTACGAACGCGCGATTCGCTCCGCGGCGCCTTGCCGTTCCAGGCGATCTGAACGAAATTCTGCTTGCTGAAGATGTACAGCATGTCTCTTGTCCTTGAAGTCCGGGGCCACGCGCCACGGCTGTGCGATAAGATCGATATAGGCCGGCCAACGGCGGAAGTCATGGTCGTTCACGGCGCTTCGCGTCGCAAATGGAACATTATATCCGCTATGCGAAAACTGCATGGCGAAATGGTGCGAGCCTTCGTCTCCGGCCTTCGAAAAATGTGGCAAGATTGCGATAAGTCAGGGCTTTCCGGCGACAGGCCGGAATGTTAGGAAACCCCTATGACAAGAACGATCATGCTGCAGGGCACCGGCTCCGATGTCGGAAAAACGGTATTGGTGGCGGGGCTTTGCCGCATCGCCGCCAATCGCGGGCTGAGCGTGCGCCCCTTCAAGCCGCAGAACATGTCGAACAATGCCGCCGTCTCCGCCGACGGCGGGGAGATCGGCCGGGCGCAATGGCTGCAGTCGCTGGCCGCGCGCGTGCCGTCCTCCGTGCATATGAACCCCGTTCTGCTGAAGCCGCAGTCCGATGTCGGCAGCCAGATCATCGTGCAGGGCAAGGTCTTCGGCCAGGCGAAGGGGCGCGACTACCAGGCGCTGAAGCCGAGGCTGATGGATGCCGTCATGGAAAGCTTCTCGGCCCTCTCCGCCGGGGCCGATCTCGTCGTCGTCGAGGGGGCCGGCTCCCCGGCGGAAATCAACCTTCGGGCCGGCGACATCGCCAATATGGGCTTTGCGACGCGGGCGGGCGTGCCTGTCGTGCTCGTCGGCGATATCGACCGCGGCGGCGTGATCGCCTCGCTGGTCGGCACCCATGCGATCCTGCCGGAGGAGGACCGGCGCATGATCTCGGGCTATCTCATCAACAAGTTCCGGGGCGATGTGACGCTTTTCGACGGCGGGATCGCCGAGATCGGCCGCTTCACCGGCTGGCCGTGCTTCGGCGTCGTGCCGTGGCTTAAGGATGCGGGGCGGCTGCCGGCGGAGGATTCGGTCGTGCTGGAAAGGCTTGCCGGCGGAAGGGGGGGGGCGCTGAAGGTCGCCGTGCCCGTCCTGTCGCGCATCGCCAATTTCGACGATCTCGATCCGCTGAAGGCTGAGCCGCAGGTAGACCTCGTCTTCGTGCGGCCGGGTGAGCCGCTGCCCGCCGATGCCGGCCTCGTCGTTCTGCCCGGCTCCAAATCGACCATCGCGGACCTCGCCGATTTCCGCGCCGCCGGCTGGGACCGCGATCTCGCCATGCATATGCGCCGCGGCGGGCGGGTCATCGGCATCTGCGGCGGCTACCAGATGCTTGGCCGCCGTGTCACCGATCCGCTCGGCATCGAGGGCGGCGGACGGGAGGTGGAAGGCCTCGGCTTGCTGGATGTCGAGACGGAAATGGCGCCGGAAAAGACCGTGCGCAACAGCCGGGCGCGCTCGCTGCAATACGACGTGCCGCTGGAAGGTTACGAAATCCATCTCGGCCGCACCGCCGGCCCGGATGCCCTCAATCCCTCCGTCAGCATCGACGGGCGGCCGGACGGCGCGATCTCGCCCGACGGGCGGGTGATGGGCACCTATCTGCACGGCCTGCTTTCGAGCGATGCCTATCGGGCGAGGCTTCTTGCGGATTTCGGTATCGAAGGTGGCGGTTTCGACTACCGCGCCGGCGTGGATGCCGCGCTCGACGGCGTTGCGGCGGAACTGGAGGCGGTTCTGGACCGCCGCTGGCTGGACGATCTTTTGGACGCGCCTGATTAAACGGGCCGTCTCGAACGTACAGCCATCAGGTTGCTTCGCAACGATACGGCGCACCAAAGTTGCGCCAGAATTCGGTGCGAGGAGTGACGAAAACACGTTTGGCCGGTGGGCGCTTGCTGCGCCCGCGCGCGATCCGAAAAGGGTGAAGTACATGCGGTCTCGACCTCTCGCACGCTCCGTTCTGGCCGGTCTGGTCGGATTGTCGCTCGCCGGTCTTCCGGCGGTCGCCTCCGCCCAGACGGCCAATGAGGCTTCCAGCGCCGGAAAGCGCTGGGAGGAGGAGTTCGCCCTCTGGCAGAAGGTTTCTTCCGGCAGCGACCTCGCGCAGTATGAAGGCTACCTGAAGCAATATCCGAACGGCACCTTTGCCTCCATGGCGCGCCTGCGCATCGCTGAATTGCAAGCCTCGGCCAAGGCGAAGCCGGCGGCGACCGCGTCCGATGACGCCGCCGCCAAGGCAAAGGCCGAGGAGGCCGCGGCTGCCGCAAAGGCGAAAGAAGAGACGCGGAAGGCCGCCGAGGCGAAGAAGGCGGAAGAGGCGCAAAAGGCTGCCGAGGCGGAGAAAGCCAAGGCAGAAGAGGCCGCGCGCAAGGCTGCCGAGGCCAAGAAGGCCGAAGAGGATGCCCGCAAGGCCGCCGAGGCCGAGAAGGCGAAGGCCGATGCGCAAGCCGCGCGCCTGAAGGCGGAGGAAGCGGCCGCCGCGCAAAAGCTCGCCGAGGAGAAAGCGGCGGCGGAAGCGAAGGCGAAGGCCGAGGCTGCCGCGGCGGAGAAGGCCCGCGCCGAGGAGGCCGCCCGCCTCAAGGCCGAAACCGAAAAGAAGGAAGCGGCCGCCCGCAAGCAGGCCGAGGAACAGGCTGCCGAGGCTGCGCGCCTGAAGGCGGAGGCTGCGGCCGCCGCCGACAAGGCGAAGGCGGAAGAGGCCGCGCGGCTCAAGGCCGAGGCCGACCGCAAGAAGGCGGAGGAAGCCGCCGCTGCGGAAAAGGCTCGGGCCGAACAGGAGGCCAATGCCCGCCGCGAGGCCGAGGCGAAGCGCATCGAGGCGGAAAAGGCCGCCGCTGCCGAAAAGGCGCGGATCGAGCAGGAAGCCGCCGCCGCCCGTAAGCTCGCCGAAGAGAAGGCGGCCGAACTGGAGCGGCTGAAAGCCGAGGCCGCCAAGGCTGCCGCTGATGCCGAGGCAAAGGCTGCGGAGGCCGCGCGCCTTGCGAAGGAAGCCGAAAAGCGGGCGGCGGAAGCAGCTGCCGCGCGCAAGCAGGCGGAAGAGGGTGCAGCCGCCGCCACGAGCGCGGCGCAGGGCGCCGGCAACGCCGCCGCCGACAAGGCGGAAGCGGCAAGGCGCGAGGAGGAGACCTTCCAGAAGGCCGTTCTCGAAGGCTCGGAAAAGGCCTTCCGCGGCTATATCGCCGAATATCCGAATGGCCGCTTCGTCGCCGATGCCCGTGAGCGTCTTGTCGGCCTGGCCAAGGCCGCCGGCCCGCTGGATGCGGCGGAGGCGCAGACCGAGCGCAAGGTCGCCAAGGAGCCGGTCGTCGACCCGCGCGAGGCCTATCTTGGGCGCAATACCCGCGTCCAGGCGCAGCGCTGGCTGAACGCGCTCGGCTACGGCACCAACGGCGCCGATGGCGTCTTCGGCCCGCGCTCCCGCTCGGCCATCGCCGCCTGGCAGCGCTCGTCCGGCTACCGCGCCGACGGCTACCTCTCGCGCCAGCAGTTCCGCGCGCTGCGCGAGGCCGCGCAATATGCCGAGACCCGGCAATATCGCCAGCAGCGCCGCTACCAGCGCGACCGGCGCGAATACGACGTGCTCGAAGGCCCGGTCGACGGGTATTACGACGGCCCGTACTATCGCGATGACGGCTACTACGACGATGGCGGCGGCGTGGTGATCATTCCCCGCTATTGAGGCTGCGCGCGCCGGTGGCGGTCGATTGACTTGCGCCGGGCGGAAGCATAATCATCCGGACATTGGATGGTTCCCGAACCCGGTGACGGGTCGGGGAGCAAATGGGAATGTGACGCGGCAGCCTGACCGGACGCCGCAATCACGGCCGACCCCGCGACTGTAGAGTGGCGAGGGAACCCTGTCCGGCGGAGGAACGGGCGCGGAGCCGGGGCAATGGTGCCCTGGGACCGCAAACGCGGCACCGGCCGGAAAAGCCACTGGGTGGCATCGCGATAAGCCGGGGCCGGACGCCTCTTTTTCTACGAATCGTCCGCCTTTCGCGATGCAGACCACCCGGGAAGGCGAGGGGAACCCGCAGGCGCTGACGCGCCCGACGCTGCGAGCCAGGAGACCTGCCAGCCAATGAGGGCAATAGCGCCCGACCGGGGAGGGTTCTCCCAACTGCCAGCACGGAGGTTGTCATGGCTGTTTTCCGCCGAAAGGGCGGTGTCGCGTCCGGTATGACCGGTCTGCCGTCGGCGGGCCGGCGCATGGGTTTCGTCAGCGGCGCGATCGCCAGGGCTGCCTGACATGACCGAGACATCGTCCGGAGCCGCCCTGGTTCTGGGGGGCGCGCGTTCCGGAAAATCCGCCTTCGCCGAGGGCCTCGTCACCGCAAGCGGTCTTTCACGCCATTACATCGCCACCGGCCGCGCCTGGGACGAGGAGATGCGCGAGCGCATCGCCCGCCATCGGGAGGATCGTGGCGACGGCTGGGTGACCCACGAGGAGCCGCTGGCGCTTGCCGCCCGCATAGCCGAGGTGGCGCGTGCCGACCGCGCGGTGCTGGTCGATTGCCTGACGCTCTGGGTCACGAACCTGATGCTGGAGGAGCGCAATATGGTCGCCGAATTCTCCGGCCTTCTCGATGCCATCAAGGCGGCGCCCGGCCGGCTGATCCTCGTGTCCAACGAGGTCGGTCTCGGCATCGTGCCGGAAAACCGCATGGCGCGCGATTTCCGCGACCATGCCGGGCGGCTGCACCAGCAGGTGGCCGCCCTCGTTCCTGAAGTCTATTTCCTCGCGGTCGGACTGCCGCTGAAAATGAAGGGTTGAGCCATGCTGCAACAGAAGATCCCCGCCACCGTCATCACCGGCTTCCTCGGCGCGGGCAAGACGACGATGATCCGCAACCTCCTGCAGAATGCCGGGGGAAAACGCATCGCGCTCATCATCAACGAATTCGGCGACCTCGGCGTCGACGGCGACGTGCTGAAGGGCTGCGGAGCCGAGGCCTGCACCGAGGACGACATCATCGAACTGACCAACGGCTGCATCTGCTGCACCGTCGCCGACGACTTCATCCCCACCATGTCGAAGCTGCTGGAGCGTGAGAACCGCCCGGACCATATCGTCATCGAGACGTCCGGCCTTGCCTTGCCGCAGCCACTTGTCGCGGCCTTCAACTGGCCGGAAATCAAGACGCAGGTGACGGTCGACGGCGTCGTGACCGTGGTGGACAGCGCCGCCGTTGCCGCCGGCCGTTTCGCCGACGACCACGACAGGGTGGCTGCGCTGCGCGCCGAGGACGAGAATCTCGACCATGAAAGCCCGCTGGAGGAACTCTTCGAGGACCAGCTCACCGCCGCCGACCTCATCGTTCTCAACAAGACCGACCTCATCGACGCCGCCGGCCTCGAAGCCGTGCGCGCGGAGGTCGCCTCCCGCATCGCGCGCAAGCCCTCGATGATCGAGGCGCGGAACGGCGACGTCGCCGCCGCCGTGCTGCTCGGTCTCGGCGTCGGAACGGAAGACGACATCGCCAACCGCAAGTCGCACCACGAACTGGAGCACGAGGGCGGCGAGGAGCATGACCACGATCACGACGAATTCGAAAGCTTCGTCGTCGAACTTGGCCCGGTCGCCGATCCCGCAGCCTTCACCGAACGCCTGAAGGACGTGATCGCCGCGCATGACGTGCTGCGCCTCAAGGGCTTCGCCGATGTGCCCGGCAAGCCGCTGCGCCTGCTCGTCCAGGCCGTCGGCAGCCGGATCGACACCTATTTCGAACGCGCTTGGGCGCCCGGCGAGACCCGCGGCACCCGTCTCGTCGTCATCGGCCTGCACGACATGGACGAGGCGGCCGTGCGCGCGGCCATCGCCGCGGCGGTGTGATTTCGATATGGGGCGGCGGCGGTATATGACGGGAGGCGCATCATGCACCTTCTGCTAGCCCAGAAGGGCACCATCGCGGATGGCAGGGAGGCCATCGATCTCGGCCAGACGCCGGGCGACATCCTTTTCCTCTCCGCCGCCGATACGGAACTGGCCGCCGTCGCCGCCGCCCATCGCGCGCGGGGCGGCGGGACGCGCCTGCGCCTCGCCAGCCTCGCCACGCTGTCACATCCCATGTCGGTCGATACCTATATCGAGCGCACGGCCCGGCATGCGAAACTCATCGTCATCCGCGCCCTCGGCGGCGCCAGCTATTTCCGCTACGTGCTGGAGGCTCTCCTGGCGACGGCCGTCGCCAATGGAATCACGCTCGTCGCGCTGCCCGGCGACGACCGGCCGGACGAGGGGCTGGTTCCCTTCAACCGCATCGAGGATGCGGACCGCCGGAATCTCTGGGCCTATCTCAACGAGGGCGGTGCGGAGAATGCGGATCGCTTCCTGGCCTATGCGGATGCGCTCGTCTTCGGCGGGCGGAAACCCGAACCGGCGATGCCGCTGGAAAAGGCGGGTATCTGGTGGCCGGGGCAGGGCGTCGTGGATATTGCGGCATGGCGGAGCATGGCTGCGCAGGCGGTCACGGGGGAGGGATTCGAACCCCCGACGGCCGCGGTCTGCTTCTACCGCGCCTATGTCCAGAGCGGCGAGACACGTCCCGTCGAGATGCTCATCGAGGCGCTGGCTGCGGAAGGCGTCCGTACTCTACCGCTCTTCGTCTCCAGCCTCAAGGAGGCCGTCTCCATCGAGACGGTCCGCGCCGCCTTCGCGGATATCCGCCCGGAAATCGTGCTCAACGCCACCAGCTTCGCCGTCTCCGCGCCGGGTGCGGGCCGAAAGCCCACGGTGCTGGACGAGAGGGGAGCGCCAGTCCTGCAGGTCATCTTCTCCGGTTCCTCGCGCGAGGCCTGGGAGGCGTCGGGGCAAGGGCTGACGGCGCGCGACCTCGGCATGAACGTCTCGCTGCCGGAGGTCGACGGCCGCGTGCTCTCCCGCGCCGTCTCCTTCAAGGCGGCCGCGCGCTATGACGAGCGGGTCGAGACCAACATCGTCAGCCTCGATCCCGTCGAGGACCGCATCCGCTTCGCCGCGCAGCTCGCCGCCGGCTGGGCGCGGCTTCGGCGGGCGAAGCCGCAGGAGCGCCGCATCGCGCTCGTCATGGCGAATTATCCGAACCGCGACGGCCGCCTCGGCAACGGCGTCGGCCTCGATACGCCTGCCGGGACGATGGAAGTGCTGCGCGCCATGGCGGCGGAGGGCTATGCGGTTTCCGATCTGCCCGGGGACGGCGATGCGCTGATCGCCCATCTCATGGCCGGCCCGACCAATGCCGCGCGTGATGGACGGGAGATCCGGGAGACGTTTTCGCTGAGCGATTACAAGGCTTTCTTCGCCTCGCTTCCCAAGGCGATTCAGCAGGAAATGACGGATCGCTGGGGCGATCCGGAAGACGATCCCTTCGTCGCCGGCGATGTCTTCGCCCTGCCGCTTACCCGTTTCGGCGAGACGCTGGTCGGCATCCAGCCGGCGCGCGGCTACAATATCGATCCGAAGGATACCTACCATTCGCCGGACCTCGTGCCGCCGCACGGCTATCTCGCCTTCTACGCCTTCCTGCGCCGTGACTACGGCGCGCACGCCATCGTGCATATGGGCAAGCACGGCAATCTCGAATGGCTGCCGGGCAAGGCGCTGGCGCTGTCGGAAACCTGCTATCCCGAAGCCGTTCTCGGCCCGGTGCCGCATCTCTATCCCTTCATTGTCAACGATCCCGGCGAGGGCACGCAGGCCAAGCGGCGCTCCGCCGCCGTCATCATCGATCACCTGACGCCGCCGCTGACCCGCGCCGAGACCTACGGCCCGCTCAAGGACCTCGAGGCGCTGGTCGATGAATATTACGACGCCTCCGGCGGCGATCCCCGGCGCATCAGGCTGCTGTCGAAGCAGATTCTCGATCTGGTGCGCGACATCGGCCTCGACCGCGACGCCGGCATCGCCCGGTCCGATGGCGAGGAGGCGGCGCTGCAGAAGCTCGATGCGTATCTCTGCGATCTCAAGGAAATGCAGATCCGCGATGGCCTGCACGTCTTCGGCCTCTCGCCGGAGGGACGGCTGCTCACCGACCTGACACTGGCGCTGGCCCGCGTCCCGCGCGGCCTTGGCGAAGGGGGAGAGGCGAGCCTTCAGCGGGCGCTTGCTGCGGATATGCTGGATGGCTCCGACTTCGACCCTCTCGACTGCATCGCCTCCGACCCATGGACCGGTCCGCGCCCGCACATCCTCGCGTCTCAGTCCGACGCCCCCTGGCGCAGCAACGGCGACACGGTGGAGCGCATCGAACTTCTGGCCGCCGGACTGGTGGATGGCTCCTTGCCGTGCCCGGAGGGCTGGCAGGCCACGCGCGCTGTCCTCGACACCATCGACACGACCATCCGCCCGGCCATCGCCGCCTGCGGGCCGGCCGAGATTTCGGCGCTGATGCGCGGTCTCGACGGGCGTTTCGTCGAACCCGGCCCCTCCGGCGCGCCGACGCGCGGGCGGCCGGACGTGCTGCCGACGGGGCGCAACTTCTATTCCGTCGACAGCCGCGCCGTGCCGACGCCCGCCGCCTGGGAACTCGGCAGGAAATCCGCCGAACTCATCGTCACCCGCTATGCGCAGGACCATGGCGAGTGGCCGACCTCCTTCGGCATCACCGCCTGGGGCACCTCCAACATGCGCACCGGTGGCGACGACATCGCGCAGGCCATGGCGCTGATCGGCGTCAAACCGACCTGGGACATGGCGTCCCGCCGGGTCACCGGCTTCGAGATCATCCCGCCCGCCATGCTCCGCCATCCGCGCGTCGACGTGACGCTCAGGATTTCCGGCTTCTTCCGCGACGCCTTCCCGGAACAGATCGCGCTCTTCGACCGCGCCGTGCGCGCCGTCGGGGCGCTGGACGAGGACGATGCGGACAATCCCATCGCCGCGCGCATGCGTGCCGAGGCGGCGGCGCTGGCGGCGCAGGGCGTTTCCAGGGACGAGGCGGCGAAAGAGGCCGGCTTCCGCATCTTCGGCGCAAAATCCGGCGGCTATGGCGCGGGCCTCCAGACGATGATGGACGAGGGACTGTGGAGCACGCGGGATGACTTCGCCAAGGCCTGGCTTGCCTGGGGCGCGCATGCCTACGACGCGGACGGAGAAGGCGTGCCGATGCGCGAACGGCTGGAGGCGCGCATGAGGAGCCTTCAGGCCGTCATCCAGAACCAGGACAGCCGCGAGCACGACCTGCTCGACAGCGACGAATATTACCAGTTCGAGGGCGGCATGGCCGCCGCCGCCGAGCACCTTTCCGGCAGGCAGCCGGTCATCTACCACAACGACCTGTCACGGCCGGAAAAGCCCGTCGTGCGCACGCTGGAGGACGAGATCGGCCGTGTCGTGCGCGCCCGTGTCGTCAATCCCAAATGGATCGACGGCGTCATGCGCCACGGCTACAAGGGCGCCTTCGAGATCGCCGCGACGGTCGATTTCATGTTCGCCTTCGCTGCCACCACGGGCGCGGTGAAGGACCATCATTTCGAGGCCGCCTACCAGGCCTATGTGCTGGACGAGCGCGTGCGCGAATTTCTCGCCGGCAAGAACTCGGCGGCGCTTGCCGAGATGGCGGCGCGCTTCGCCGAGGCGATAGACCGGGGCCTGTGGACGCCGCGCTCCAATTCGGCGCGCTTCGAACTGGATATGCTGGGCGCCCGCAGGGCGTCCTGAGAGGGAAGGGAAGACAGATGAGCGACAACCACGACGAAACCGCCGGCATGAGCGAAGCCGAGCTTGCCCGCCATTCGGAGAAGATGGCGAAGAAAAAGCAGGCGCGCGAGAAGATCATGGCGACGAAGACGGACGAGAAGGGTCTTGTCATCGTCCATACCGGCAAGGGCAAGGGCAAGTCGACCGCCGGTTTCGGCATGATCTTCCGCCACATCGCCCACAAGAAGCCCTGCGCCGTCGTGCAGTTCATCAAGGGGGCGATGGTGACGGGCGAGCGCGATCTCATCGAGGCGCATTTCTCCGATCTCTGCCAGTTCTTCACGCTCGGAGAGGGCTTCACCTGGGAAACCCAGGACCGCGCCCGCGACGTGGCGATGGCGCAGAAGGCCTGGGAAAAGGCCAAGGATCTCATCCGCGACGAGCGCAACTCCATGGTGCTGCTCGACGAGATCAATATCGCGCTGCGCTACGACTATATCGACGTCAACGAGGTCATCGACTTCCTGAAGACCGAGAAGCCCTACATGACCCATGTCGTGCTGACGGGCCGCAACGCCAAGGAGGAACTGATCGAGATCGCCGACCTCGCGACCGAGATGGAGCTTTTGAAGCATCCGTTCCGCTCGGGCATCAAGGCGCAGCAGGGCGTGGAATACTGAGGGCTACGCAGCCCTACCAGCCGAGCCAGACCCGGATCGGATGGCTCGGATCGGCCATCAGGCGGATGGCGAGCGCGATGGAGGTGAAGACGAGCAGCGGCTTGATGATCTTGACGCCTGCCTTCATCGCCACGCGCGAGCCGGCCTGCGCGCCGAGGAACTGCCCGGCCCCCATGACGAGGCCGACCTTCCACAGGACGACGCCGTAGGAGACGAAGACGGCGAAGGCGCCGACATTGGAGCCGAAGTTCAGCAGCTTGGTATGCGCCGTCGCCTTCAGCACGCCGAAACCGGCGAGCGTGACGAAGGCCAGCATGAAGAACGAGCCGGTGCCTGGACCGAAGACGCCGTCGTAAAAGCCGATCAGCGGCACGATGGTGAAGGTGAAGAGGAAGACGCTCATGCGCCGGTGCCTGTCGACGTCGCCGATATTCGGCTTCAGCCCGAAATAGACGGCGATGGCCACCAGCAGGAAGGGCATGAAGGTTTTCAGCACGTCGCCCGGGACCACCGTCGCCAGCAAGGCGCCCAAGGCCCCGCCGAGCGCCGAAAGCGCGGCCATCGGCAATTGCTCGCGAAGCTGCACATGGCCCGCGCGTGCATAGGCGATCGTCGCCGAACCTGCGCCGAACAGGGATTGCAGCTTGTTGGTGCCGAGCGTGTGCAGCGGCGGAATGCCGGCGAGCAGCATGGCGGGAATGGTGATCATGCCGCCGCCGCCCGCGATGGAATCGATGAAACCAGCGATGAAGGCGGCGATGAACAGGAAGACGAGGATGTGAAGGGCGATATCGGCCACGGCGGAACTCGGGAGAGCGAGAGGAAGGCAATGGGCGCACTTCTGTCAGACTGCGCGTCAAAAGCAAGGCCTGCCGCATCCTGTGTCCTGCGTGCCGCAATCCGGTTTGACCGGCCTGCCGCCCTTCGATACTAAGGAAGTAGCGACGGTGCCCGCCAGGCGGGCCGAGCGGTGTCCGGTGCGGCTGACCCAGAGGGGCCTCATCCGGGACCGTCGGAAACGGCAGGGCCGGGCCTTTCGCGTGGAATTTGCGAGAAACCGCCCATGACGTGCACCGAGGCCCCATCACCCGACACTCCACGACGCCCGCTCGTTCTCGGCCTTGGCTGCGAACGCGGCACGCCGCCCGCCGAACTCGTCGCGCTCGCCGTCTCCGTCGTCGCCCAGCCCGGGGATGTCGCCTTCGTCGCCACGCTGGACGCGCGCGCCGGGGAGCCGGCCATGCATGCCGTGGCGAAGCATTTTTCCGCGCCGCTCGTGACCTTCCCGGCCGACCGGCTCGAAGCCGAGACGCCGCGTCTTGCCAATCCGTCCGCTATCGTCTTCGCCCATGCCGGCTGCCACGGTGTTGCCGAGGCGGCGGCGCTGGCGCAGGCCGGCGCGGGCGGGCGCCTGATCGTCGGCAAGACGAAATCCGCCCATGCCACAGCGGCGGTTGCCGAGTCTTTTCAGGCATTTGACGCTGTTTCCTGCGCGGTCGATTCCGCTTCTTCGCATTCTGATTCAAGCCGGGAGTGTGCCTGATGCACGGCCTGTTCTCCGCCCTCCCGCCGATGGAAAAAGGCACTGTCTGGCTCGTTGGCGCCGGACCCGGCGATCCGGGCCTCCTGACGCTGCATGCCGCCAATGCGTTGCAACAGGCCGATGTCATCGTGCATGACGCGCTGGTCAACGCCGAATGCCTGTCGCTCGCCCGTCCCGGCGCGGTGCTGGAATTCGCCGGCAAGCGCGGCGGCAAGCCGTCGCACAAGCAGCGGGATATCTCGCTGCGGCTGGTCGAGCTGGCGCGCACCGGCCATCGCGTGCTGCGGCTCAAGGGTGGCGATCCCTTCGTCTTCGGGCGCGGCGGGGAGGAGGCGCTGACACTGGTCGAGCATGGCATTCCCTTCCGCATCGTGCCGGGCATCACGGCGGGGATCGGCGGGCTGGCCTATGCCGGCATTCCGGTGACGCATCGTGAGGTCAATCACGCCGTCACCTTTCTCACGGGCCACGACTCTTCCGGCCTCGTGCCGGATCGCATCAACTGGGAAGGCATCGCCAAGGGCTCGCCCGTCATCGTGATGTATATGGCGATGAAGCATATCGGCCAGATCGCGGCCAATCTCATTGCCGGCGGCCGCTCGCCGGACGAGCCGGTCGCCTTCGTCTGCAATGCCGCGACCAGCGAACAGGCGGTGCTGGAAACGACGCTTGCCCAGGCACAGGCGGATGCCGAGGCGGCCGGGATCGAGCCGCCCGCCATCGTTGTCGTCGGCGAGGTCGTGCGGCTTCGCGTCTCGCTCGACTGGCTCGGCGCGCTGACGGGGGGCCGCAGGCTTTCCGCCGATCCCTTCGGCTCGCGCGAGCTGAAGGACCCGGCATGAGCGGCCTGCTCATCGCCGCGCCCGCATCCGGCTCCGGCAAGACGACGGTGACGCTCGGCCTTGCCCGGGCGCTCCGCGATGCCGGCGTGCGCCTCGTCTCGGGCAAGGCGGGGCCGGATTATATCGACCCGGCCTTCCACGCCGCCGCCAGCGGAAAGCCCTGCCTCAACTACGACCCCTGGGCGATGCGCCCCGAACTGATCCGCGCCAATGCCGCCATGCAGGCCGGAGAGGGGGATTTCCTGCTGGTCGAGGCCATGATGGGGCTTTTCGACGGCGCGGCTGACGGCAGCGGCGCGCCGGCCGACCTTGCCGTGACGCTCGGCCTGCCGGTCGTGCTTGTCGTCGATTGCAGCCGCCTGTCACAGTCCGTCGCCGCGATGGTGAAGGGGTACATGGATTTCCGCGACGACGTGCATGTGGCGGGCGTCATCCTCAACAAGGTCGGCAGCGCCCGCCACGAGGCGATGCTGCGCGGGGCGCTGGAGGCGAGCGGCATCGAGATTTTCGGCGTTCTGCGGGCCGATCCGGCGCTTGGCCTGCCGGAACGCCATCTCGGTCTCGTGCAGGCCGGGGAACATGGCGCGCTGGCGTCCTTCATCGCCCATGCGGCGGAGATAGTGTCGAGGAACTGCGCGCTCGAACGCCTCGTCGCCGTGGCGCAAACGCGCGCGGCGCAGCCTTTCGCGCCGGCCGCCTCGTGCCTGCCGCCGCTCGGGCAGAGGATCGCCATCGCCCGCGACCGGGCTTTCGCCTTCAGCTATGAGCATCTGCTTTCCGGCTGGCGCGGAGCCGGGGCGAGCCTTTCCTTCTTCTCGCCGCTCGCCGATGAGCCGCCGTCCGCCGACGCCGACGCCGTCTACATGCCCGGCGGCTATCCGGAACTCCATGCCGCGACCCTTGCCGATGCCGGCCGTTTCCGCCAAGGCATGCAGGAAGCGGCGCGCCGGAGCGCGCGCATCTACGGCGAATGCGGAGGCTATATGGTTCTGGGGGAAGCGCTGGTTGCGGCGGACGGAACCCGCCATGGCATGCTCGGCCTGTTGCCGCTCGTCACCAGCTTTGCCGAGCGTCGCCGCCATCTCGGCTATCGCCGTGTCGTGCCGCTGGCCGGCTCCGGTTTTGCCGCGCCGATGACCGCGCACGAATTCCACTATTCGACCGTCGTGCACGAGGGGGCGGCCGACCGGCTTTTCGCCGTCACGGATGCGATGGGCGAGGACCTCGGCCATGCCGGCCTTCGCCGCGACACCGTCAGCGGCTCCTACATGCACCTGATCGACCTTGCGCCGGAGGCCGCATGAGCGCGCCGCGCATCACCCATGGCGGCGGCATCGCCGCCGCCGCCGCGCGTTTCGGCGGCCGGCCGGAGGACTGGCTGGACCTGTCCACCGGCATCAATCCCAATCCGGTCGCTCTTCCCCCGGTCGATATCGCCGCCTGGCACCGTCTGCCGGACCGTCATCGGCAGGACGCGGCCCGCGACGCCGCCGCCCGCTATTACGGCGCGGCGAGGGCGCAGCCATTGCCCGTTCCCGGCACGCAGTCGGTCATCCAGCTCCTGCCGCGTCTGGTCGCCACCGGTCGCCGCGCCGCGGTGCTTGTCCCCACTTACGGCGAATATGCCCGCGTGCTCGGCAATGCCGGCGTGGCGGTCGATTGCGTCGGGAGCCTCGATGCCGTGACGGACGCCCACGGCCTCGTCGTCGTCGTCAACCCGAACAATCCGGACGGCCGCCTTTTCCCGCGCGAGACACTACTTACTCTCCACGCCCGCGTTGCGGCGGCCGGCGGCCTCCTCGTTGTCGACGAGGCCTTCGGCGACATGCGCCCGGAAGCCTGCATCGCGCCTCTTGCCGGCGACGGCATGCCCGGCCTCATGGTCTTCCGCTCCTTCGGCAAGTTCTTCGGTCTTGCGGGCCTGCGGCTCGGCTTCGTCATCGGCGAAACGGCCGTGCTGGACCGCATCGAGGACGGGCTGGGTCCCTGGGCCGTCTCCGGCCCCGCTCTGACCATGGCGACGACCCTCATGGCCTCCGATACGTCGGGCATCCGCCGTGATATCGCGCAGCGCAAGGCCGCGCTCGACATGGCGCTCGCGGCTACGGGCCTCGCGGTTGCCGGCGGCACCGGCCTGTTCTCGCTGGTCGACCACGCCGAGGCGGCGGCCATCCACGAGGGCCTTTGCCGCCACCGCATTCTGGTGCGGCCCTTCGACTATAATCCCCGCTGGCTGCGCTTCGGCCTTGCGCCGGATGTGGCGTCCGACGCGCGGCTGGCCGCGGCGCTCGGCGAGGTGATGGGCTGAACCATGAGCGAGACGCTTTTCATCCTGTTCCTCGCGCTCGTGCTGGACCGCCTCGTCGGCGATCCCGATGCGCTCTGGCGGCGCCTGCCGCATCCGGTCGCGCTGTTCGGCAAGGCGATCGGCGCGATGGACAGGCTCTTCAACGAAAAGCGCCTTTCCGCCGAGACGCGGCGCTTCAACGGCGCTGCCGGCATCGCCGTGCTGCTTGCTGCCAGCGTCTTCCTCGGTATCGTCCTGCACCGGCTTCTGGCGACGTTCGGGCTGTTCGGCGCAGTCATCGAGATCGCGGTCGTTGCCGTCTTTCTCGCCCAGAAAAGCCTTCACGATCATGTGCGCGCCGTTTCCATCGGCCTGCGCGAAGGCGGTATCGAGGGCGGCCGGCAGGCGGTGTCGATGATCGTCGGCCGCGACCCGGCGACACTGGACGAACCGGCCATCTGCCGCGCCGGCATCGAGAGTCTTGCGGAAAACTTCTCCGACGGCGTCGTCGCGCCAGCCCTGTGGTACGCGCTCCTCGGCCTTCCGGGCCTCTTCGCCTACAAGATGCTGAACACGGCCGATTCCATGATCGGCCACAAGAACGCGACATATCTCGATTTCGGCTGGGCCTCCGCTCGCCTCGACGATCTCGCCAACTGGCCGGCGGCCCGCCTGTCCATTCTTTTCATCGCCGCCGGCGCATGGGCGGCCAAGGGCAGGGCGGCGGCGCGAGCCGCGGTCGGTGCCGCGCTGCGTGACGCCGGCCTCCATCGTTCGCCCAATTCCGGCTGGCCGGAAGCGGCGATGGCCGGCGCGCTCGGCATCGGCCTTGCCGGTCCGCGCATCTATGCCGGGGTGCGCGTCGACGAGCCGATGATGAACGCCAGCGGCCGCACCGTGGCAACGGTCGCCGATATCGACCTGTCGCTCCGCGTCTTCTCCGGGGCCTGCGCCGCTCTCGCCGCCGCCGTGTTGCTGGCCGCCGCCGGCATGAGCCTATTTTGAGGGCTGTTTAAAGTATCTTTAGCCGCGCGGCGGATATTGATCCCGTCTCCAGCCGGAACGGGAAGTGATGTCTTCAGAATTGACGCGCGCACGTATCGCACTCTTTACGGTGACGGTCGCCGCATGCTGCGGATTGCTCGTGCTGCCCTGGACGAAGATCACGCTCGACCGGCAGTCGTTCTACGGTGTCCTGCCGTCGGTCGCCCTGCTGTTCGCGCTCGCCTTCTATCTGCATTGGCGCGGCATGATCCTGTTGCGCGGCCTCATGGATGTGCTGGGATGTGCGGTCCTGATCTCCTATGCCGGTCTCGTCTGGAGCTACACGGCGATTTCCTTCGCCTTGCCCCTCGCAGACGAAAGACTGCTTGGCCTCGACAGGAGCCTCGGCTTCGATTGGCTCGCCTTCGCGCACGTGATCGACGGGATACCCTTGCTCGCCGCTGCGCTTTTTGCCGCTTACCAGAGCTTCATGTACCAGCTTCTCCTTCTCCCGCTCCTGCTCGTGGTGCTGGGATATGCGCCACGCGGTTACATGCTTGTCGCCGCGTTCGGCCTGCTCTGCATGTCTGCCAGTGTGATTTCGATCTGGTTTCCCGCACTGGGCGCGCATGTCGCGCTCGACGTCGACCCCGCGTCCCTGGAAAACCTTAATCCGTACTTCGGTTACGCCTTTCTGAAGCAATTCCACGCCGTAAGGGATTCCGTCAGCTTCTCGCTCTCGGCGGACAGGGCTGCCGGTATCCTCACGTTCCCATCCGTGCACGCCGGCACCGCTTTTCTTTGCGCATGGGCGGCGTCGGCGGTCCGTGTGCTGAAATGGCCGATGGTCATTCTGAACATCGGCATGGCTGTCTCGGCGATCTCGCACGGCAGTCATTATTTCGTTGATATCCTCGCCGGTATCGGAATTGCGATCCTTGTCGTCGCTGTCCTCAAGGCATGTATTCGCGGTCGAATTGCCAGCCTTGGCAGGTATCCGGCGCCCCATCCCGTCCGTTAATGATTTCCGCTTCACCTTCGCTCAATTTTCGCCGCCCCCGTCAATATTGTGGAAGGCTGAAACGTCTATACTCTGTCTCGTTATGAGACCTGGCGGAAAGGTCAGGTGCAATCGAGTAGAGGGGAAGTCATGCGTATCTTGCTTGCGACCGCGGTCGCGTTCCTTCTTGTCCTGTTCCAGGTGGAGGCCGTTCTTGCCGCTAACCTGACGGCCGAGGTCAGTCTTTCTTCGCAAACCATGGTGGTTACCCAGAACGGCGTCGTAAAACATCGCTGGCGCGTTTCGACGGGCCGCAAGGGTTTCGGCACGCCGACGGGGAGCTGGAAGGCGAAATGGGCCTCGCGCAACCATCGCTCGCGCAAATACGACAATGCGCCGATGCCCTATGCGATCTTCTTCAACGGCGGCTATGCGGTGCATGCCACCTTCGACACCAAGCGCCTTGGCCGCCCCGCCTCGCATGGCTGCGTACGGCTCTCGCCGAACAATGCGGCGACGTTCTACCAGCTCGCCAACACCCATGGCCTTGCCAATACGCGGATCGTCATCGCGCGTTGAGGCTGCCTCAGTCGTTGCCCGCGTGGCGCATCAGCCGATCCATGTCGGGAACGGTGACGCGGCGGTTGTTCTCGATGCGGATGACGTTTTCCTTGCGCAGCTTGGTGAACTGCCGGCTGACGGTCTCGATGGTCAGGCCGAGGAAGTCGGCGATGTCGGCGCGCGAGAGCGGCAGGTCGAAGGAGGACGTATCGACGCTCTCGGGGTCGATATGGATGGCGATGAGATAGAGGAAGCTTGCGACCTTCTCCTGCGCTGTCTTGCGGCCGAGGGTCAGCATCCAGTCGCGCGCCTCGTCCAGTTCCTTCAGCGCCTGGCGGTGCAGCTTGTGCTCCAGCTCGGGCGTCTTCTTGACGAGGCGGTCGAGCACGTTGCGCGGGAAGTTGCAGACCTCGCTGTCGGTGGCGGCTTCGGCCGTGATCGCGCTTTCCTCGAGGAAGGGGCGGCCGAGGAAATCGGGGGCGAACTGCAGGCCGACGATCTGCTGGCGGCCGTCCGCCATCACCTTCGTCAGCTTCACGACGCCGCGCATGATGTTGGAATAGTTCACGACCGTCTCGCCCTGGCCGATCACTTCGGCGCCCGTTTCCAGCCGGTGGCGGAAGGAGTGTCTGTTCAGCTCGGTCAGCTGCTCGGGCGTCAGAGCGCCGCATACACCGCCGTGGCGCGCCTCGCAGGCCCGGCAGACCAGCGGAATATCGGAATTATGGATATCCTGGCGGCGAACTTCCATATCGACTTTCCCTTTCGCCTGACGGCACAATGACGCCGTGCTATCGCACGCAAGCATGAACATAAAGCGTGCCGCCTCGCGGCAAAATAGCGCTTCCTGACTATTGTCAAATCGTAGCGCAGTCCCGTCGGCTTTCACTTGATCAAAATCAAATAGCCGGGATCGTTTCGGGGTTATTTCCCTTCCCAGAAGGAGAATCCCATGCAGGACGCACTCGTGACACGCCTTTCTTCCCCCGTTCCGCGCTATACGAGCTATCCGACGGCGCCGCACTTCGACGAAAGTATCGGTCCGCAGGCCTATCTGCAGGGGTTGGAGGCACTGGGAACGGCGAATCGCCTGTCGCTCTATGCGCACATTC
Organism: Shinella zoogloeoides; assembly: GCF_022682305.1. Taxonomy (NCBI): domain Bacteria; kingdom Pseudomonadati; phylum Pseudomonadota; class Alphaproteobacteria; order Hyphomicrobiales; family Rhizobiaceae; genus Shinella; species Shinella zoogloeoides. Next base: position 2,064,059 of record NZ_CP093528.1, on the reverse strand, counting down.
CCTATTGCGACCGTCTTTGCTGGTTCTGTGCCTGTCACACCAAGCAGACGTTGCGCTACGAGCCGGTCGAAGCCTATCTCAAGGGGCTGCACGCGGAGATCGAGGCCATCGGCAGTCGTGTCTGCCGGGATGCGCCCGTCACGGCCCTGCATTTCGGCGGCGGCTCGCCGACCCTGCTGCGGCCGGACGACATGGTGGCGCTGAAGCACTGTCTCGACCGGCACTTCGCCTTTTCGCCCGACGCTGAAATCGCGGTGGAGATGGACCCGAACGATCTGGACGAGGCCCGGCACGATGCGCTCGCCACCATCGGCATGACGCGTGCCAGCCTTGGCATCCAGGATTTCGATCCGAAGGTGCAGAAGGCGATCAACCGTATCCAGACCTTCGAGCAGACGCGCGGCGTCGTGGAAGCGGCACGGGAAAGGGGTGTGCGGTCGGTGAACTGCGATATCCTGTATGGCCTGCCGCACCAGACGATGGAGACGCTGGCCGAGACCGTTCGCGCCGTCGTCTCGCTCGCGCCGGATCGGGTCGCGCTCTTCGGCTATGCCCATGTGCCGTGGATGAAGAAGCACCAGACGATGATCGACGAGGCCGCCCTGCCGGGCATTGCCGAGCGTTTCGCCCAAATGGCGATGGCGGCGGAGATGCTCGTCGCGGCCGGCTACGAGGCCGTCGGCATCGACCATTTCGCCCTGCCGGCCGATAGCCTCGCCGTCGCCGCGCGGGAGGGGACGCTACGCCGCAATTTCCAGGGCTACACGGACGACCGGGCGGATGCCCTGATCGGCCTCGGCGCTTCGGCCATCGGCCAGTTGCCGCAGGGCTATTTCCAGAACATGCCGGCGACGGGGGAATATCTGCGCCGGGTGGAGGAGGGCGGCGTCGCGGTCGTGCGCGGCTATGCGTTGACGCAGGAGGACCGTGCCCGCGCCTATGTGATCGAGCGCGTCATGTGCGATTTCGGCTTCTCCTTCGCTGAGCTGTCCGCCCGCCATCCGGCCGTTGCGCCGGCGATCCGGACGGAGGCGCGCAGCTTTGCTGCCTCGGACAGGGATGGCTTCTGCCGTATCGAGGGGGACCGGTTCGTCCTGACGGCGACAGGGCGGCCCTTCGCCCGCACGGTCGCGGCGGTCTTCGATGCGCATCTTTCGAGCGGGCGCGGCCGGCATTCGGTCGCGGTCTGACGGCGGGCCGCAGCCATGGTCTTTGCGCAACACAGACGCGCGAGCCATGCAGGTCCCTCATCAACCCCATTGGCAATCGCGTCGGATTTCCATATAGGATCGCCCCAACTATAGATTCATGAGGTATGGGCGTGACTGCTACATTCGACAAGGTTGCCGACATCATTGCTGAAACGAGCGAGATCGATCGCGAGACGATCACGCCGGAAAGCCACACGATCGACGATCTCGGCATCGACAGCCTGGACTTCCTCGACATCGTCTTTGCGATCGACAAGGAATTCGGCATCAAGATCCCGCTGGAAAAGTGGACGCAGGACGTCAACGAAGGCAAGGTCGCGACGGAAGAATACTTCGTCCTGAAGAACCTCTGCGCCAAGATCGACGAACTGCGGGCCGCCAAGGCCTGATCATACGGCGCCCGGCCGCCGCTGGCGGCGCTGTTCCGGACGATCCCGGCGCAAGGGGCTATCGGCCTGCCGTCTTCGGCAGGCCTTTCGGTTTTCGGCGGAGGCATATCCGATGCTGCTAGAATATTTCCAGATGATCGACAGGGTGGAAGCCGTCGATGGCGCGCGCCGCGTGCTGAAGGCCCGCTCCGTCGTTCCGTCCAAGAGCCCGGTCTTCGAGGGCCACTTCCCCGGCATGCCGCTCGTTCCGGGCGTGCTGCTGATCGAGACCATGGCACAGGCCTCCGGCTTCCTCGTGCTGGCGGCATCCGATTTTGCGGCCATGCCTTTCCTGATGAGCGTCGACGGGGCCAAGATGCGCACCTTCGTCGAGCCCGACGCGGTACTCGACATCGAGGCTGTGCTGGAGCATGACGGATCGGGCTACGCGGTGACGAAGACGAAGATTACGTCGGCCGGCAAGAAGGTGTGCGACGCGCAGCTCAAGCTGCGCACCATGCCGTTTGCCGAGGTGCCGCTGGCCGATATCGTGCGCAAGCGCGCGGGCGAGGTGGGTTTGTTCGAGGCGCTGGCAGCGTCTGCTGAAGGGAAGTGAGCATGGCGAAGGCGAAGAACGATGTGGTCATCACCGGCGTCGGCATCGTCACCTGTCACGGTGTCGGGGCCGACGCCCATGTGCAGATTCTGGGGAGCGCAAAGGCTCCGGAGCTGAAGATCGATACGGAGCGCTTTGCGCCCTATCCGGTCCATCCGATGCCGGAGATCGACTGGAACCAGCAGATACCCAAGCGTGGCGACCAGCGCCAGATGGAAAACTGGCAGCGTCTTGGCGTCTTCGCCGCGGGCCTGGCGCTCGACGATGCCGGTTTCAAGGACGACGCGGATGCCTGCGGCACGATGGACATGATCGTGGCGGCCGGCGGCGGCGAGCGCGACATCACGGTCGATTCGCTGATCGTCGACGAGGGCCTGAAGCGCAACGACCGCGAGCGCCTGCTCAACGAGAAGCTGACCACGGAACTGCGCCCGACGCTGTTCCTCGCCCAGCTTTCCAACCTGCTCGCGGGCAATATCTCCATCGTGCACAAGGTCACCGGTTCGTCGCGTACCTTCATGGGCGAGGAAGCTGCCGGCATTAGCGCCGTCGAGACCGCTTTCCACCGCATCCGTTCCGGCCAGTCGACGCATACGCTCGTCGGCAGCGCTCTGGTTGCCGAGCGTCAGGATGTTATTCTGCTTTTCGAAGCCATCGGCGCGCATGCGACCGGCGGCTGGACGCCGCTCTGGTCGCGTGACGAGAATGCCGGCGGCGGCATCATCACCGGCTCGGCCGCTGCCTTCCTCATCCTGGAATCCCGCGAACATGCGGAAGCCCGTGGCGCGCGCATCTACGCGACCATCGACGCCATCGGCGGCGATCGCGGCTCGCGTGACGAAGGCCGGCTGGAAGCGCGTCTCGAGCGTCTTGCCGAAGGCGCTTCTGCGGGCAACGAGACCGTCGTCTTCTCCGGTGCATCCGGCGCGCATGACGCGACGGCCCGGGAAAAGGCCTGGCTCGACCAGCGTTTCGCCGGCAGCGCCCTGCGCGGCTACAGCGCCGTCATCGGCCAGTCGCTCGAAGCGCAGTTCCCGCTCGGCCTCGCGCTGGCCGCGCTGACGCTCGGTGCGGGCGTCAAGGTCGCGCCGTTCGATACGGCTGTCGAGGCCGCCATGAGCGCTCCCGCCGCCACCGCCGTCGTCACGACGGTCGGCCATTCGCGCGGCGAGGGCGTCGCAATCCTTTCCGCAGAGAAGTGAGGTTCCGGCCATGACGAATGCCGCTTACAGGGATCATCTCGGTCGCCCCATCGTCGCCGTGACAGGCATGGGCGTCGTCACGTCGCTCGGGCAGGGCCTCAAGGACAACTGGGCCGCGCTCACCGGCGGCGTCTCGGGTATCCATGACATCACCCGCTTCCCGGTCGACGGGCTGAACACCCGCATTTCCGGCACGGTCGATTTCATCGACGTGCCGGTCGAAAACCCGGTCGAGCGCTCCTATGCCTATGCCCGCGAAACGACCGACGAGGCGCTGGCGCAGGCCGGCATCTCCGGCGAGTTCGGCGGCCCGCTTTTCCTCGCTGCCCCGCCGATCGAACCGGACTGGCGCGACCGCTTCGCGCTCGCCGACCGCGCGCCGGCCTCGCAGCGTCCGGGCGACGCTTATGACCGCTTTCTCGCCGTGCTGCGCGACAATCCCAGCCCGGCGCTGCATGAGGCCTGGGCCTTCGGCTCCATTTCCGAGCGGCTTTCAGACCGCTACGGCACGCGCGGCCTGCCGGTGACGCTGTCGACCGCCTGCGCTTCCGGCGCGACGGCGATCCAGCTCGGCGTCGAGGCGATCCGCCAGGGCCGCACCGACCGGGCACTGACCGTCGGCACCGACGGCTCGGTGACGGCAGAGGCCCTGATCCGCTTCGCGCTCCTTTCTGCACTCTCCACGCAGAACGACCCGCCAACCAAGGCTTCCAAGCCGTTCAGCAAGGATCGCGACGGCTTCGTCATCGCCGAAGGTGCGGCGACGCTCGTGCTGGAATCGCTGGAATCGGCCATTGCCCGCGGCGCCAAGGTGCTCGGCATCCTCAAGGGCTGCGGCGAGAAGGCCGATCATTTCCACCGCACGCGCTCCTCGCCGGATGGCGGCCCCGCCATCGCGACGATCCGTGCGGCTCTGGAAGACGCCGGCATCGACGAAAGCGGCATCGGCTACATCAATGCCCACGGCACCTCGACGCCCGAGAATGACAAGATGGAGTATCTCTCCATGTCGACCGTCTTCGGCGACAAGCTGGCGAATATTCCGGTCTCGTCCAACAAGTCGATGATCGGCCACACGCTGACGGCTGCCGGCGCGGTCGAGGCGGTGTTCTCGATCCAGACGATGCTGACCGGCACCCTGCCGCCCACCATCAACTACACGAACCCCGACCCGACGATCCAGCTGGATGTCGTGCCGAACGTGAAGCGCGATGCGCGCGTCACGGCGGTTCTGTCCAACTCCTTCGGCTTCGGCGGCCAGAACGCCAGCCTCGTGATGACGGCCGAACCGGCCTGATAGGAATTCTACCATGCGCGCCCTCCAGCTTCTCGACGACCGCAAGCTCGAAATCACCGATATTCCGGAACCGGAAGCACCCGGCCCCGGCGAGGTGACGCTGCGCGTCAAGGCCGTCGCCCTCAACCATATCGATGTCTGGGGCTGGCGTGGCATGGCCTTCGCCAAGCGCAAGATGCCGCTGGTCATCGGCGCGGAAGCAGCCGGCGTCGTCGAGGCCCTCGGCCCCGGCGTTTCCAACGTTCTGCCCGGCCAGCTCGTCTCTATCTATGGCGCGCGCACCTGCGGCCTCTGCAAGCCCTGCCGCGAAAAGCGCGACAACCTGTGCGAACATGTCGGCGGCGTCTACGGCTTCCATCTCGATGGCTTCGCGCAGGAGAAGGTGAACCTTCCCGCCCGCCTGTTGGTCCCGGCACCGCCCGGCATCGATGCCGTTGCCGCAGCGCTTGCGCCCGTCACCTTCGGCACGGTAGAGCACATGCTCTTCGACAACGCCAAGCTCGAACCCGGCGAGACGATCCTCGTCCATGCCGGCGGCTCGGGCATCGGCACGGCGGCGATTCAGCTTGCCAAGAAGATCGGCTGCACCGTCATCACCACGGTCGGCTCGAACGACAAGATCGAGAAGGCCAAGGCCCTCGGCGCCGACCACGTCATCAATTATCGCGAAGACCGCTTCGAGGGCGTCGTGCGCAAGCTGACGAAGAAGAAGGGCGTCGACGTCGTCTTCGAACATGTCGGCAAGGATACCTGGGCCGGCTCCATGCTCTGCCTCAAGCGTGGCGGCCGCCTCGTCACCTGCGGCTCCACCTCGGGCGTCTCCACCGACATGAACCTGATGATGCTCTTCCAGCAGCAGCTCAAGCTCCTCGGCTCCTTCGGCTGCCGCATGGAGAACATGGCGGATGCCATGCAGAAGATGGCGCGCGGCATCGTGCATCCGGTCATCGACACGGAAGTCACCTTCGACGGCATCGAGACGGCGCTGGAGCGCATGGAATCGCGCCAGATCTTCGGCAAGATCGTTCTGAAGCTGGATTGATCCCCGTGAAGATGATCGTCACACGCCTCGTTCTGGCGTTCAGGAACACGAAGCAATGGCTGGTGGCGCAGTTCGCCTTCGGCCTGCTCAACATCCTGAAGCTGCTGCCGGCGGACGGTGCGATCAATTTCGCGGACCGCGTGGCGCGCTGGGTGGGCCCCAAGACGCGTCGCCACAAGCTGACGCTGACGAACCTGCGCAATGCCTATCCGGAGAAATCCGAGGCCGAGATCGAGGCCATCGCGCTCGATGCCTGGGGCAATATGGGCCGGCTTGCCGCCGAATATGTCTTCCTCGACAAGCTGTTCGATTTCGATCCGGAGAAGACGGAGCCGGGCCGTATCGAGGTGTCGGGCATCCCGCTTTTCGTGGACCTGCGCGACAGGCCGCGCCCCTTCATCGTCTTTACCGCCCATACCGGCAATTTCGAACTGTTGCCGGTCGCCGGCGCGGCCTTCGGGCTGGATGTGACGGTGCTCTTCCGCCCGCCGAACAACCCTTACGTCGCCGACAAGGTGTTCGAGTTCCGCCGCGCGCGCATGGGCGAGCTGGTGCCTTCTCATGCCGGCTCGTCCTTCACGCTGGCCCGCAAGCTGGAAGGCGGCGGCCCGGTCGGCGTGCTGGTCGACCAGAAATTCACCCGGGGCCTGCACACCAAGTTCTTTGGCCGCGACGTGCAGACCAATCCGCTGCTGGCGAAGCTCGTCCGCCAGTTCGGCTGCGAGGTCTATCCCGCCCGCTGCATCCGCCTGCCGGGCAATCGCTACCGGCTTGAGCTGGAGCCGGCCATGGCGATCCCCCGCAAGGCGAACGGCGCCGTCGACGTCGAGGCGACCGCCCAGATGCTCAACGACAAGGTAGAGCAATGGGTGCGGGAATATCCGGGCCAATGGCTGTGGTATCACGACCGCTGGAACATCAAGCACAGCCTCAATACTTGAGCGCTTGCGCCTCTTTATTGTTCCCTCAGAATTGAACGCGTTCAATTTTCCTTTTTATGCAATTTTCTCGACATTATTGGTTTGACATCTCTTAGGGTCAGGACCCATTGATTTGAACTGACGGCTGTGATTCAGACGGGCGTATAGGAGCCCGACTGATGAGTAATTTGTTTTGGCTGACGGACGAGCAGATGGCCCGTCTTCAGCCTTATTTTCCCAAGAGCCATGGTCGCCAGCGCGTTGATGACCGACGCGTTCTGAGCGGCATCATTTTCGTCAACCGCAACGGTCTCCGGTGGTGCGATGCGCCGAAGGAATATGGCCCGGCCAAGACGCTTTATAACCGCTGGAAGCGCTGGGGCGACAAGGGCATCTTTATCCAGATGATGGAAGGCTTGGCTTTGCCTGAGGCAACGGATCGCAAGACGATTATGATCGACGCGACCTATCTCAAGGCCCACCGCACGGCTTCCAGCCTGCGGGTAAAAAAGGGGGCGCGGGCCGCCTGATCGGACGCACGAAAGGCGGCATGAACACCAAGCTTCATGCCGTAACGGATGCGAGTGGTCGCCCGATCAGTTTCTTCATAACAGCCGGTCAGGTCAGCGATTACACCGGTGCTGCCGCCTTGCTTGATGAGCTTCCCAAGGCCAAGTGGCTGCTGGCCGACCGTGGCTATGATGCCGACTGGTATCGTAACGCGTTACAGGCGAAGGGGATCACGCCCTGCATTCCGGGTCGCAAATCCCGCAACAAGACCATCAAATACGACAAACGCCGCTACAAACGGCGCAACCGGATCGAGATCATGTTCGGGCGTCTCAAAGACTGGCGGCGTGTCGCTACGCGCTACGACAGATGCCCAATGGCCTTTCTCTCCGCCATCGCTCTCGCTGCAACCGTTATCTTCTGGCTCTGATCAACGAGTCCTGAGCCTAGGGCGCTGTTACCATTTTGCTAATGTAAACGTTTTTGAGGGCATGCCTTCAGGAGGGAACGGTCAAAGTTTACCCCGTCTCTGAACAGATTAAGTAATATTGTGGTGCAATTGCTGTAGTTCTCAGCAATTAGGGAGCATGAATTGAAAGCTCTTGTAGAGTTGTTCTGGTTTAAGTATTCGCAACTCCAGCATGCGGTGAAGGTCGGAAACGAGAACCTCGTCGCCATGCTGGACAGGGAAATCGAGCCGGCGCTGATGGCCGTGCTGCAGAGAGAGGCCAGGGACGCTTCCGAGATCCGGTCCCAGTTCCAGCTCGTGGTGGATCTTCTTCGGGAGGAATCTGAGGACAGGGCTTGCGTGCTCCGGCAGGCGCATAATTTCAAGCTGTTGCTGGATCGGTATTTCGGAGCCGAGGAGGCGGCAAGACCGTTCGGCCGGGCCGATGCCGAGGTGGCGCGCCCCATGGCGGTCCCGCGCATCGCGGAGGATGGGCTGCTCAACGAAGCGATCCTCGACAGCCTTCCGGACCGCGTCTTCGTCGTGACGACGGATTACCGCTACCTCTATTCAAACCCGCTGAACGCGGAGAGCTTCCGCGAGAAGCCCATCGACCTCGTGGGGCGGCATGTCGCCGAGTTCATCGGCGTGCAGCGCTTCGAGGACGATGCGAAGCGATATCTCGACCGCTGCTTTGCAGGCGAGGTGGTCGAGTTCGACTACATGTCTCCGCGGCGGGGCAACGCCATGACGCACTGTCGCATGACGCCATGCCGGTCGAGCGCGGGCAAGGTGCTCGGCGCCATCCTCGTTCTTCAGGAGCGGGTGGAATCGTGCGATCCCATGGCGGCCTGAAGCTCAGGAGGCGTGACCCGCGCCGCGCAGCATGAACTGCTGCTCGAAAGCGATGTGACGCCGGATCGATTCGAAGAAGCCGCGGAGCATATAGCCCGCGGCTTCCGCGTTCACGGTGCCGTCCCCGCTGCCGAGGCGGTTGAGCGTGTCGGTCAGCTCCTCGGCGAAGCACTCGTCCTCGACATGCTCGAATTTCAGGCGGGCGATGGAATCGGCCAGCTCCCGGTCATCCGGCCCCCTGGTCTCCAGCATGGGAAACAGCGCTTCCTCCTCGTAGCGGTGGATGCCGTTGATCAGGGGAATCAGCGATTTCGCGGCATAGATGCACTTCTGCCGGTTGATATTCGTCGGCAGGCTGTCGGCGATTTCCTCCAGCGCCGTGCAGAGCGTGAGCTGGGCGTCGTGGGCCTTCTTCAGCCAGTCCAGTGAAACGGCGTCCGTCGGGCGATCCGAAAGCAGCCGGGCGATGCCTGTATAGTCCGTCATGTCGTGCTTCCTCGTTGGGGAAGGGGCCGCGGCGTGCGACGCGCGGCTGCGTCAACCTGTCTCTTGATGCCGCCGGCTTCCGCTTCGTGCCTTGATCCATGTCAAGGAGGGTTTGCGCCGCATCTGCGAAGGCTCAGTCGAGCGCAATGGCCGATTCCGTGCGGGAACCGGGCGTTGCGGAAAATCGACGAGTTGGGGGATGCCAACGTGAAATATGTAACGGAAACGATCGTCCTGGCCGTGGGGGCATTCCTTGCCCTTCTCGGCGCGGCCTTTGCTCAGGACAGGCTCTTCGAGGCCCATATGTGGGTCCTCTTCTTCGTGCTGCTCGCCAGCACGCTCTTCATGGTCCGGCGCGTCTCCTTCGCGCCCGCCGGCCGCGCGCCGGCGGTGCAGGACGACGGCTACTTCGATGAGGTCGTCAAGTACGGCGTCATCGCAACGGTGTTCTGGGGCGTCGTCGGCTTCCTGGTCGGCGTCGTCGTGGCGCTCCAGCTTGCCTTCCCCGATCTCAACATCGAGCCGTGGTTCAACTTCGGCCGCATGCGCCCGCTGCACACTTCGGCGGTGATCTTCGCCTTCGGCGGCAACGCCCTGATCGCGACGTCCTTCTACATCGTGCAGCGCACCTCGCGGGCGCGCCTCTTCGGCGGCGATCTCGGCTGGTTCGTGTTCTGGGGCTACCAGCTCTTCATCGTCATGGCCGCCACCGGCTATCTGCTCGGCATCACGCAGAGCCGCGAATATGCCGAGCCGGAATGGTATGTCGACATCTGGCTGACCATCGTCTGGGTCGCCTATCTCATCGCCTTCCTCGGCACGATCATGACCCGCAAGGAACCGCACATCTACGTGGCGAACTGGTTCTTCCTGGCCTTCATCGTGACGATCGCCATGCTGCACATCGTCAATAACCTGGCGATCCCGGTCTCGTTCCTCGGCGTGAAGAGCTATTCGGCCTTCTCGGGCGTGCAGGACGCGCTGACCCAGTGGTGGTACGGCCATAACGCCGTGGGCTTCTTCCTGACGGCCGGCTTCCTCGGCATGATGTACTACTTCATCCCGAAGCAGGTGAACCGCCCGGTCTATTCCTACCGCCTGTCGATCATCCACTTCTGGGCCCTGATCTTCATGTATATCTGGGCCGGCCCGCACCACCTGCACTTCACGGCTCTGCCGGACTGGGCGCAGACGCTCGGCATGGTCTTCTCGGTCATGCTCTGGATGCCCTCGTGGGGCGGCATGATTAACGGCCTGATGACGCTCTCGGGCGCCTGGGACAAGGTCCGCACCGACCCGATCGTGCGCATGCTGGTCATGTCCGTCGCCTTCTACGGCATGGCGACCTTCGAAGGTCCCATGATGTCGATCCGCTCGGTCAACGCGCTCAGCCACTATACGGACTGGACCATCGGCCACGTGCATTCGGGCGCGCTCGGCTGGAACGGCCTCATCACCTTCGGCGCGATCTACTTCCTCGTTCCGAAGCTGTGGAAGCGCGAGCGGCTCTATTCGATCCGCATGGTCAACTGGCACTTCTGGCTCGCAACCCTCGGCATCGTCGTCTACGCGGCTGTCATGTGGGTGGCCGGCATCCAGCAGGGCCTGATGTGGCGCGAATACGACGAGCAGGGCTTCCTGGTCTACTCGTTCGCCGAAACCGTCGCCGCCATGTTCCCCTATTACACGCTGCGCGCAGTCGGCGGTGGGCTGTTCCTCACGGGCGCGCTCATCATGGCCTACAACGTGACCATGACAATCCTCGGCCATCAGCGTGACGAGGCCCCGATCCCGGGCGCCGCGCCCACCCTGCAGCCTGCCGAATAGGAGGTGGATTCATGTCCATTCTTGATAAACACGCCCTCCTCGAACGCAACGCGACGCTGCTTCTCGTCGGCTCGCTGCTCGTCGTGTCCATCGGCGGCATCGTCGAGATCGCCCCGCTCTTCTACCTCGAGAACACCATCGAGAAGGTGGAGGGCATGCGACCCTACTCGCCGCTGGAACTGGCCGGCCGCGACATCTATGTCCGCGAGGGCTGCTACGTCTGTCACAGCCAGATGATCCGACCGTTCCGCGACGAGGTGGAGCGCTACGGACACTATTCGCTGGCGGCGGAGTCGATGTACGACCATCCGTTCCAGTGGGGTTCGAAGCGCACGGGACCGGACCTTGCCCGCGTGGGTGACCGCTACTCGAACGAATGGCACGTCCAGCACCTGATCGAGCCGCGCTCGATGGTGCCGGAATCGGTGATGCCGAGCTACGCCTTCCTCAAGGAGACGAAGCTGGAGGTGACCAACATCGCCATGCATCTGACGGCCAATCGCGGTGTGGGCGTTCCCTATACCGACGAGATGATCGCCAATGCCGAAGCCGACCTGCGGGCGCAGGCCGACCCGAACGCCGACACGTCCGGCGTCGAGGCCCGCTATCCGAAGGCCAAGTTCGGCGACTTCGATGGCGATCCGACGCAGCTCACCGAAATGGACGCGCTCGTCGCCTATCTGCAGATGCTCGGCACGCTGGTGGACTTCTCCACCTATGACGACGCCGCCGGCTATCGCTGAGGAGGGACCCATGGAAACCTATACCGCCATGCGTCACTTCGCCGATAGCTGGGGCCTGCTCGCCATGACGCTGTTCTTCCTGGCCGTCGTTCTCTTCACCCTCCGCCCCGGCGCCCGCAAGGCCGCCGAACGGGCCGCCGAAATCCCTCTCAAGGAGGACTGATCATGGCCGAGAAGCATATTGACGAAATCTCGGGCGTCGAAACCACCGGCCACGAATGGGACGGTATCCGCGAACTGAACAACCCGATGCCGCGCTGGTGGGTCTGGACGTTCTACGCCACCATCCTCTGGGCCATCGGCTATATCGTCGCCTTCCCGGCCTTGCCGATGATCACCGACGCGACGAAGGGCATGCTCGGCTGGTCGAGCCGGCACAATGTCGCTGTCGAGCTTGCAGACGCCAAGGCGGCGCAGGCCGGCTTCGTCGACAGGATCGCCACGGCGTCGCTGCAGGAAATTCTTGCCGACCCGCAGCTTTCGCAGTTCGCGATCGCCGGCGGCGCCTCGGCCTTCAAGGTCAACTGCGCACAGTGCCACGGATCGGGCGCGGCCGGCGCGCCGGGCTTCCCGAACCTCAACGACGACGACTGGGTCTGGGGCGGCACGGTGGACGAGATCTTCCAGACGATCGCCCACGGCATCCGCCATGCGGGCGACGACGAGACCCGCGTCTCGGAAATGCCGGCCTTTGCCGACATGCTCCAGCCCGACGAGATCAAGCAGGTTGCAGCCTATGTCGTCAGCCTGACCGGCACGCCGTCCGACGCCTCGCTGGTCGAACCCGGCAAGCAGGTCTTCGCCGACAACTGCGCTTCGTGCCATGGCGAGGACGCCAAGGGCATGCGCGATATGGGTGCTCCCAACCTTGCCGACGCCATCTGGCTGAAGGGCGAGGGCGAGGCGGCCATCGCCGCCCAGGTCCGCGCGCCCAAGCACGGCGTCATGCCTGCCTGGCTTCCCCGCCTCGGCGAGCCGACGGTCAAGCAGCTTGCCGTCTTCGTCCATTCGCTGGGCGGCGGCGAATAACGGTTGAACATGTGCGAACGAGAACGGGCCGCGGTTTCCGCGGCCCTTTTCATTTGTCGCTCCAGACCGCGAGTTCGTAGCCGTCCGGATCGGCGAACTGGAAACGCCGGCCGCCGGGAAACTCGAAGATCGGCTTGACGATACCGCCGCCGGCCGATTCCACGCGGGCGAGGGTGGCTTCCAGGTCGTCCGCGAAGAGGATGACGAGCGGCCCGCCGGCGGCGTTGACCGGCGCGAGCGTTGTGAAGCCGCCGGTCAGGCGGCCGTCCTGGAATTCGCAATAATGCGGACCGTAATCGGTGAAGGTCCAGTCGAAGGCGCCGCCATAGAAGGCCTTGCTTCTCGCGATATCCGTGACGTTGAATTCGATATAGTCGATCTTGCGATCCGCACCCTTGCCGCTCATCGCCGTGTCTCCCTTTCTTCCATCAATCCCGCCAGCGCGTCGAGGTCGCGCGCCACATGCGCCGCGTCCGATTCGAAGGCCGCATCGTCCATATCCGGTTGCCGCAGCAGCGTGAACATCACCTCCGCGCCGTCGCCGTTGGGCACGACGCGCAGCGCGTTTTCAACATGCCTGCCGTCGGGTAGCGTCACCCGATGGTCGATGACGCCGAAATCGTTCTCCGGTGCAAAGCGCACGCGCACGGTGCCGACCGGCCCGCCATCGGCGATCCAGTCCTTCCCGTCGCGCGTCAGCCCCGATGCGAGGCCGGAGGCCCAGAGCGGCATGTTCTCCGGTCGTGCGGTAAATTCGTAGACCGCGCGCCAGTCGCGCCGGATCGAGCGGTGAATGATGCGGGCGGGAAGGGGGGCCATGGCTGTCTCCTTTCCTCGACAATAGAAGAGTGCGCGGCGCATGTCGAACAAAAAGAGAACATTTGCCGCGGGCGAATCCGTGCGGCAACCCGCCACGCCTCGCCCCGCCGAAAACTTGACGTAGATCAACGATAGCGGCCTCGCTTGGCGTCATTGTGCCGGCACAACGACAGGTGCGGCCGATCCCATGCAGCAGAATTCCACGACCATCTACAATTCCGTCGAGCGTCACGAGGCGGAACCCGTCAACTCCGCCAAGGTGCGCAAGCCGCTTTACGAGAAGCGCAAGAAGATCTTCCCCAAGCGCGCTGAGGGCCGGTTCCGGCAGTTCAAGTGGCTGGTGATGCTGATCACGCTCGGCATCTATTACCTGACGCCCTGGATTCGCTGGGATCGCGGGCCGCATGCGCCGGACCAGGCCGTGCTGGTCGACCTTGCCGGCCGCCGCTTCTACTTCTTCTTCATCGAGATCTGGCCGCAGGAATTCTTCTTCGTGGCGGGCCTGCTCGTCATGGCGGGCTTCGGGCTTTTCCTCGTCACCTCCGCCGTCGGCCGCGCCTGGTGCGGCTATGCCTGTCCGCAGACCGTCTGGGTCGATCTCTTCCTCGTCGTGGAGCGCGCCATCGAGGGCGACCGCAATGCCCGCATGAAGCTCGACGCCGGTCCGTGGACCCTGGACAAGGTCTGGAAGCGCCTCAGCAAGCATGCGATCTGGCTGGTGATCGCGGTTGCGACCGGCGGCGCGTGGATCTTCTATTTCGCCGATGCGCCGACGCTGCTCGTCCATTTCGCGACGCTGCAGGCGCCGCCCGTCGCCTATATCACCGTCGCCATCCTCACGGCCACGACCTACGTCTTCGGCGGGCTGATGCGCGAGCAGGTCTGCACCTATATGTGCCCCTGGCCGCGCATCCAGGCGGCGATGCTCGACGAAAGCTCGCTGGTCGTCACCTATAACGACTGGCGCGGCGAGCCGCGCACCCGCCATGCCAAGAAGGCGGTCGCCGCGGGGGAGAGCGTCGGGGACTGCGTGGATTGCAACGCCTGCGTCGTCGTCTGTCCCATGGGCATCGACATCCGTGACGGCCAGCAGATGGAATGCATCACCTGCGCGCTCTGCATCGACGCCTGCGACAACGTGATGGACAAGCTCGGCAAGGAGCGCGGCCTGATCGCCTATGCGACCCTTTCGGATTATTCGGCCAACATGGCGCTGGCGACCGCCGGCGGCAGCACGCCCATCGATCCCAAGCGCGTGCGCGACGGCGAAGGCCGTTTCGCCGACACGATCAAGCATTTCAACTGGCGCATCGTCTTCCGTCCGCGCACGCTGCTCTATTTCGGCGTCTGGTCGCTGGCGGGGCTGGCGCTTCTCTTCGCGCTCCTCTCGCGCGACCGGCTGGACCTCAACGTCATCCATGACCGCAATCCGCAATTCGTCGTCGAATCGGATGGCTCGATCCGCAACGGCTATGCCGTGAAGCTGCTCAACATGATCCCCGAGCCGCGCGTCATCACCGTTTCCATCGAGGGCATGTCGGGCGCGACCATGAAGGTTGCCGGTCACGACAGCGCGGACGGCCGCACCGTCGACGTGCCGGTCGACCCGGACAAGGTGACGGCGCTGCGTGTTTTCGTCACCCTGCCGAAGGATAGGCTTGCGGAAGCGGCCGAAGGCTTCCAGATTATCGCCGAGGACCGGCAGGGCCACGAGCGCGACGTCTATTCCGCCAACTTCAACGCGCCGGGAGCAAAGTGATGACCGCAGAGCGTAGGCAACAGGGCTTCGTCTTCACCGGCTGGCACATGCTTGGCGTCATGGTGCTGTTCTTCGGGACGATCATCACGGTCAATCTCGTCATGGCCTGGAACGCCACGCATAGCTGGAGCGGCCTCGTGGTGCAGAACACCTATGTCGCCAGCCAGGAATTCAATGGCAAGGTCGCTGAAGCCAAGGCGCTCGCCGCCAGCGGCATCGAGGGCAGCCTCGCCATCGAGGGCAATCGCGTCGCCTACCGCGTGGTCGACGCCAAGGGCGCGCCGGTGATCGCCGACGACGTTTCCGCTGTCTTCAAGCGTCCGGTGGACGAGCGGGAGGACTTCACCCTTGCGCTGCAGCCGGCCGGGCAGGGCCTGTTCACGGCCGAGCGCGACATCATTCCGGGCCAGTGGGTCATCGACATCAGCACGAAACGGGATGGCCGGAAGGTGTTCCACCAGACGCTGCGGATGGTCGTCGCGGGGAGCGTGAAATGAGCTGCTGCGCACCCGGTACGGAAGGCGCCGTCGAGGCGGAACGCGCGAGCCACGCGCTGCCTTCCTCGGAGGAGCTGTTGCTCGCCAGCCGCACGGTGGGCGAGGGGCTGCGCCAGAGCGATCTCAGCGTGCCGGGCGTGCATTGCGGAACCTGCATCACCACCGTCGAAGGCGCGTTGAACGCCCTGCCGGAGGTCGTTCGCTCGCGCGTCAACCTTTCCACGCGTCGCGTCTCTGTCGTCTGGAAGGAAGAGGTCGATGGCCGGCGCATCGATCCGCAGGGCTTCGCCGCCGCCATCCGCGCCACCGGCTATGACACGCATCTCTTCTCGCTCGCCGCGGAGGGGGACGATAAGCTGCGCAACCAGCTCATCCGCGCCGTCGCCGTCGCGGGCTTCGCCGCCACGAACATCATGCTGCTGTCGGTCTCTGTCTGGTCGGGCGCGGAAGATGCGACGCGCGACCTTTTCCACTGGATTTCCGCCTTCATCGCTGGCCCGACGCTGATCTATTCCGGCCGTTTCTTCTACCAGTCCGCCTGGAACGCCGTCCGCCACGGCCGCACCAACATGGACGTGCCGATCGCGCTCGCCATCACGCTCTCCTATGCCGTCTCGCTCTGGGAGACGCTGCACAGCGCCGAGCATGCCTGGTTCGACGCGACCGTCAGCCTCCTGTTCTTCCTGCTCATCGGCCGCACGCTCGACCACGTGATGCGTGACCGCGCCCGCTCGGCCATCACCGGCCTTGCCCGCCTTTCGCCGCGCGGGGCCATGGTCGTCCGGCCAGATGGGACGAGGGATTATCGCCCCGTCGAGGAGATCGCCGTCGGCGAGCACCTGTCGATTGCCGCCGGCGAGCGCATCCCTGTCGATTGCCGCGTCCTTTCGGGCGTCAGCGACGTCGACCGTTCCATCGTCAACGGCGAGAGCGACCCGCTCGCCGCCGCACCCGGCACGCGGCTGGAAGCCGGGGCGATGAACCTCACCGGCTCGCTGACGGTCGAGGCCACCGCCACCGCGCGCAATTCGTTCCTCTCGGAGGTTATCGGCCTCATGGAGGCGGCCGAAGGGGGCAGGGCGCGTTATCGCCGCATCGCCGACCGCGCGGCGCAGATCTATTCGCCGGCCGTGCACCTGTTGGCGCTCGCCTCCTTCCTCGGCTGGGGCTTCTACGACGGTGACTGGAAGCATGCCATGCTCGTCGCCATCGCCGTCCTCATCATCACCTGCCCCTGCGCGCTCGGCCTTGCCGTGCCGGTGGTGCAGGTCGTCGCGGCGGGGCGGCTCTTTGCCGGCGGCGTCATGGTCAAGGACGGCTCGGCCATGGAGCGCCTAGCCGAGATCGACACCGCCGTCTTCGACAAGACCGGCACGCTGACCCTCGGCAAGCCGCGCCTCGTCGACCGCGCGAAGCTGAACCGCGCCCATCTCGCCCTTGCCGCCGCGCTTGCCGCCCATTCGCGCCATCCGCTCTCCATGGCGCTCGCCGGGGCCAATGCCGGCCCCGCGCCGATCATCGACGCGGTGACGGAGATTGCCGGCGGCGGTCTTGAAGCCGTGACGGCACAGGGCGTGCTTCGTCTCGGCAACCGCGCCTTCGCCTGCGGCGATGCTGCCCCGGGAGAGGAGGCGCACGGTCTTTCGGAAGTCGTCCTTTCCTGCAACGGCAAGGTGCTGGAAACCTTCCGCTTCGAGGATGCGCTGCGGGCCGGCGCGACCGAGGCGATCGCCGCCTTCCGGCAGGATGGCGTCGACATGGCGATCCTCTCCGGCGACCGCGCCCCGGCCGTCTCGCGCATTGCCGGCCTGCTCGGCATCGGCCGCTGGCGCGCCGCGCTGTCGCCGCGCGAGAAGACGGAGGCGGTCGCCGAGCGCGCGGCGGCCGGTCATCGCGTGCTGATGGTCGGCGACGGTATCAACGACGCGCCGGCGCTCGCCGCCGCCCACGTTTCGATAGCGCCCGCAACGGCCGCCGATGTCGGCCGGCAGGCGGCGGACTTCGTCTTCCTCCACGAAAGCCTCGAAGCCGTGCCCTTCGCCCATGAGACCGCGCGCCGCGCCGGTCGCCTCATCCGGCAGAACTTCGCGCTTGCCATCGGCTACAATGTCATCGCCGTGCCTATCGCTATTCTCGGCCATGCGACACCGCTTATCGCCGCCATAGCCATGTCCACTTCTTCGATCATCGTGGTGGTGAACTCGCTTCGCCTGCGCGGCAAGCTGCCGGCTTTCGCCGTTCGCGCGGCGGACGAGGCACGTCCGGTCAAGGCCATGGTGAAAGCCGCATGAACACGCTGATCTTCCTCATTCCCATCGCGCTTTTCCTCGGCGCGCTCGGTCTCGGCGCATTCCTCTGGTCGCTCAAGAGCGGCCAGTACGACGATGTCGAGGGAGCCGCATGGCGCGTCCTCGACGATGGCGACGACAAGCCGGGGCAGTGATTTCGAGCGGTTCTAAAAACACTGTTCGAACAAACAATTGCTTGTCGTAAATCGATTTGAATGCCAAAACACCTCCGCTGGAGCTAAGCTCCCCACTCTCTTTTCGCGCGGCGTTTCCGGCCCGGGCCCGAAGCACTCCCCGCCGCGCCATCCTACGGAGGCATTATCGTGGCACAGGCGGAAATCGGTCTTATCGGTCTTGGCGTAATGGGGTCGAACCTTGCGCTCAACATTGCCGAGAAGGGCAACAGGATCGCGGTGTTCAACCGCACGGCGGCGCGCACGAAGGAATTCTACGAGGAGGCCGGCGACCTCAAGGGCCAGATCGTGCCCTGCGAGACGATCGAGGAATTCGTCGCCGCCATCCGCCCGCCGCGTCCCATCATCATCATGATCCAGGCCGGCGCGGCCGTGGACCAGCAGATGGAGCTGCTGCGGCCCTATCTGGAAAAGAACGACATCATGATCGATGCCGGCAACGCGAATTTCCGCGACACGATGCGCCGCTTCGATGCCCTCAAGGATTCGGGCCTGACCTTCATCGGCATGGGCGTTTCCGGCGGCGAGGAGGGCGCGCGCCACGGCCCGTCCATCATGGTCGGCGGCACGGAGGATTCGTGGAAGCGCGTCGAGAAGGTGCTGACCTCGATTGCCGCCAAGTACAATGACGATCCCTGCGTCGCCTGGCTCGGCGAGAACGGTGCTGGCCATTTCGTCAAGACCATCCACAACGGCATCGAATATGCCGACATGCAGATGATCGCCGAAATCTACGGCATCCTGCGCGACGGCCTGAAGATGAGCGCTTCCGAGATTGCCGACGTCTTCGGCGAATGGAACAAGGGACGCCTTGAATCCTACCTCATCGAGATCACGGAGAAGGTGCTTGCGGCCAGGGATCCGATCAGCGGCAATCCCATGGTCGACATGATCCTCGACAAGGCGGGTCAGAAGGGCACCGGCAAGTGGTCGGCCATCGAGGCGCAGAACATGGGCGTGCCGGCGACCGGCATCGAGGCCGCCGTCGCCGCCCGCTCCATCTCCTCCTTCAAGGGCGAGCGTGAGGCGGCCGAAAAGATTCTCGGCCTGCCTGCCGTTCCGGCGCTCCAGGTCTCCGACAGGGCCGCCTTTATCAAGGACCTCGAAAGCGCGCTGCTTGCCGGCAAGATCGGCGCCTATGCGCAGGGCTTCGCCGTCATGTCCGCGGCCTCGAAGGAATATGGCTGGAACCTGCCGATGCCGACGATTGCAAAGATCTGGCGCGCCGGCTGCATCATCCGCTCGCAGTTCCTCGACGCCATCACCGGCGCCTTCACCAAGACGCCGGATGCCGCCAACCTCATCGTCACCCCGGCCTTCGCCGACATGGTCAAGGAGACCGACGGCGCGCTGCGCCGCGTCGTCTCCACCGCCGCATTGCATGGCCTGCCGGTCCCGGCGCTCGCCTCGGCGCTTGGCTATTTCGACAGCTACCGCCGCGGCCGCGGCACGGCCAATGTCATCCAGGCCCAGCGCGACTTCTTCGGCGCGCACGGCTTCGACCGTGTGGACGGCGCGGATAGCCACCACGGTCCGTGGGGTTCGGGGCTGAACGGCTGAGGTTCGGTGAAAATTTGAAACGGAACGGCCCGGTTGCAAGACCGGGCCGTTTTGTTTGAAGGGGATGAGGGGCAGTCCGTGGCAAAGTCTTCGCCGCCGGGGCGACCCGCTACATCTCTCCCGTCGGGATGGGGTAGCTCAGCGTCTGCAATTCCTCCGACGGACGCCCCTCGATGCGGGCGAGGACGGCTTTGGCGAGTTCCCGGCCGGCGAGGCGGATATCCTCGCGCATGGTCATGACCTCCGGCCGCAGCCATTGCAGCAGGACATGCGGTTCCTTGGAGACCAGGTCGATATCCTGCCCGAGCCTGCGGCCCTTGGCCTCCAGTGCCGCGATGAGCGCGATGGCGCCCGACCCGCTGCCCGAGACGATGCCGTCCGGTGCGCCGGGCGCGTCGAACATGGCTTCGGCGGCCGCGCGGATATCGACGAGGCTGTTGTCGATATCGACGCCGCTGAAGGGCACGGCCGTCGCGCCGAAATCGCGGATGCCTTTCTCGAAGCCGGCCCGCATGTGCAGGTAGAAGGTGAGATAAGGCGGCGGCTGGAGCAGAACGAGCCGCTTGCGTCCGCGCTCGACCAGCTTTCGCACCGCCTCATAGGCGAAGCGCTCGTTGTCGAAGTCGTGATAGGGGTGGGAGAGGCCCATCTCGGTGCGGCCATGCGTGACGAAGGGAAAGTTGCGCTCCATCATCAGCGCGACGCGCGGATCCTTCGGCTCGGTGCGCGAGATGATCACGCCGTCGGCCGCGCCGGTCTCCAGCACGTAGCGCACCGGGTCGAGCGCGTTGCCCTGCGTGCGGTAGGGCGTCACCACGAGATGGTACTGCGTGGCGGCCAGCACTTCCGAAATGCCCACCACCATCGGGCTGGTCAGGCCCATGATCTCTTCCTCGAGGCTGAGGATCAGGCTGATGACATTGGTCTTGCCGGTTCTCAGGCGCACGCCCGCCCGGTTCGGCTGGTAGCCGATCTGCCGCGCGACGAGGCGCACGCGCTCCTTGGTCTCGCTGCTGATGTCGGGCGCATCCTTCAGCGCGCGCGAGACGGTGGTGATGCCGAGGCCGGTCATGAAGGCGATCGTCTTCAGTGTCGGCCGCTCGCTGGAGGGCGGCGCTGTCGTCGTGCGGCCTTCGCTTTTCGTCCTGTCCATTCCCTGCGGCCCACCTCTTCGCCCTGGCGGCCGGTTATACATATTTTAACCAGGCTCGCCACTCCATACGAGGAGTTCCTGTAAATCTGAAACGATACAGTTGTTTTGTCGAGCCGAAATTTCCGAAGACATTCCGCTTTCCTGCTTTCGGCCGGGCGCTGTGCTGCAAAACGATAAATTTTGCACGAGCGAACCGCTTCCCTGGAGCTATATTCTTCATCCTTAAAAATTAAATTAAAACAATATATTGCATATCTGATCGCTGGTGGGCTGCATAGTGTTATCCACCGTGGGTGACCGGCCTTCGACAGAAAACGCGCAAATACGGCTTGGGCGCGGTTGCGTGTTTAAATCGATTGGTCTAGGTTTTTACTGCAACGTTTCAGTGAGGGAGGAGACTCATGAAAATTCGCCTTATGGCTGCTATGCTGGCAGCGACCGCGGTCCTGCCGTTCGCCGCAGCCAATGCGACCGATCTCGAAGTGACCCATTGGTGGACGTCCGGCGGGGAGGCCGCGGCGGTCGCCGAGCTGGCGAAGGCCTTCGACGCCACAGGCAACAAGTGGGTAGACGGCGCCATCGCCGGTTCCGGCGCCACGGCCCGTCCGATCATGATCAGCCGCATCACCGGCGGCGACCCGATGGCCGCCACGCAGTTCAACCATGGCCGCCAGGCCGAGGAGCTGGTCGAGGCCGGCCTGATGCGCGACCTCACCGATGTCGCGACCAAGGAGAACTGGAAGGAAGTCATCAAGCCGTCGAGCCTGCTCGATAGCTGCACGATCGACGGCAAGATCTATTGTGCGCCGGTCAACATTCATTCCTGGCAATGGCTATGGCTGTCAAATGCCGCCTTCGAGAAGGCGGGTGTCGCCGTTCCGAAGAACTGGGACGAGTTCGTCGCGGCGGCTCCGGCGCTGGAGAAAGCCGGTATCGTGCCGCTCGCCATTGGCGGACAAGCCTGGCAGGCGGCCGGCGCCTTCGACGTGTTGATGGTCGCCATCGCCGGCAAGGACGTCTACCAGAAGGTGTTCGGCGAGAAGGATGCGGATGTTGCCGCCGGCCCGGATATCGCCAAGGTCTTCAAGGCGGCCGACGATGCGCGCCGCATGTCCAAGGGCACGAACGTACAGGACTGGAACCAAGCCACCAACATGGTCATCACCGGCAAGGCTGGCGGCCAGATCATGGGCGACTGGGCGCAGGGCGAGTTCGCGCTGGCCGGCCAGACGGCGGGCAAGGACTATACCTGCCTTCCGGGCCTCGGCGTGAACGAGATCATCTCGACCGGGGGCGACGCCTTCTACTTCCCGCTGCTCAAGGACGAGGAAAAGTCGAAGGCGCAGGAAGTGCTGGCCTCCACGCTGGTCAGCCCGGTCGTGCAGGTCGCCTTCAACCTGAAGAAGGGTTCGCTGCCGGTGCGCGGCGACGTCGATCTCGCCGCCGCCAACGACTGCATGAAGAAGGGCCTCGACATCCTTGCCAAGGGCAATGTGATCGAGGGCACGGACCAGCTTCTGTCCGCCGACAGCCAGAAGCAGAAGGAGGACCTCTTCTCCGAGTTCTTCGCCAATCCGTCGCTGACCGCGGAAGACGCCCAGAAGCGTTTTGCCGAGATCATCGCTTCGGCGGAGTGATCGGGCGCGCGTGACAGGGCCGGCGGTTTTCCGCCGGCCGTTCACCCCCGATGAAGACCAAGGAGGAGTGACCCATGACGGGCCAGGCACACACCGGTCGCCCCAGCAGGCTTTTTCGCAATCTGAACGCCAAGATTGCCTCCATTCCCATGATGCTCACCGCCGTCGTCATCTTTCTCGGCGGCACGATCTGGACGGTCGTCTACTCGTTCACCAATTCCAAGCTTTTGCCGCGCGCCAAGTTCGTCGGTTTCGACCAGTACGAGCGGCTATGGAGCGCGCCGCGCTGGATCGTCTCCATCGAGAATCTCGCCATCTACGGTGTCTTCACGCTGGTCTTCAGCCTCGTGATGGGTTTCGTGCTGGCGGCGCTGATGGACCAGAAGATCCGTTTCGAGAACACGTTCCGCACGATCTTCCTCTATCCCTTCGCGCTCTCCTTCATCGTCACCGGCCTCGTCTGGCAATGGATCCTGAACCCGGAATTCGGCGTGCAGTCCGTGGTGCGCGCGCTCGGCTGGGAGAGCTTTGCCTTCGATCCGCTCTATAACGCCGAGATCGTCATCTACGGCGTGCTGATCGCCGGCCTCTGGCAGGGCACGGGTCTCGTCATGTGCCTGCTGCTCGCGGGCCTGCGCGGCATCGACGAGGATATCTGGAAGGCCGCGCGGGTCGACGGCATTCCGATGTGGAAGACCTATCTCTTCATCGTCGTTCCCATGATGCGCCCCGTCTTCATCACCACGCTCGTCATCATCGCGAGCGGCATCGTCAAGGTCTACGACCTCGTGGTGGCGCAGACGAGCGGCGGGCCGGGCATTTCGTCCGAAGTGCCGGCGAAATATGTCTACGACTACATGTTCCTCGCCCAGAACCTCGGCCAGGGCTTCGCCGCCTCCACCATGATGCTCGTCACGGTCGCCATCATCATCGTGCCATGGGCCTATCTCGAATTCGGAGGACGCAAGCGTGGCTGATACCGTCGCCCTCAAGACCGGTTCCGAGCCGTGGGGCGCAAAGCCCCGCCGCGCTCTCTCCGGCCGCAACATCATGCTCTATGGCACGCTCCTCGTCGCCGCGTTCTACTACCTGCTGCCGCTCTACGTGATGGTCGTCACCTCGCTGAAGGGCATGCCGGAAATCCGCCTCGGCAACATCTTCTCGCCGCCGGTCGAAATCACGCTCGAGCCCTGGGCCAAGGCCTGGGCGACGGCCTGCACCGGCCTCAACTGCGACGGCCTTTCGCGCGGCTTCTGGAATTCCGTGCGCATCACCGTTCCCTCGACGCTGATCTCGATCTTCGTCGCCTCGGTCAACGGCTACGCGCTCGCCAACTGGAAGTTCAAGGGGGCCGATATCTTCTTCACCATCCTTATCCTCGGCGCCTTCATTCCCTATCAGGTGATGATCTATCCCATTGTCATCGTGCTCCGGGAAATGGGCATCTACGGCACGCTCACCGGCCTCGTCATCGTGCACACGATCTTCGGCATGCCGATCCTGACGCTGCTGTTCCGCAACTACTTCTCGTCCTTGCCGGAAGAGCTGTTCAAGGCGGCGCGTATCGACGGGGCGGGGTTCTGGCAGATCTACCTGCGCATCATGCTGCCCATGTCGATGCCGATCTTCGTCGTGGCGATGATCCTGCAGATCACCGGCATCTGGAACGACTTCCTCTTCGGCGTCGTCTTCACCCGGCCGGATACCTACCCGATGACCGTGCAGCTCAACAACATCGTCAACTCCGTGCAGGGGGTGAAGGAATACAACGTCAACATGGCCGCGACCCTGCTCACCGGCGCGGTTCCGCTCATCGTCTATTTCGTGTCGGGACGGCTCTTCGTCCGCGGCATCGCCGCCGGCGCAGTCAAGGGTTAAACCATGCAGCATTCCGTCTCCATCAAGGACCTTTCGCTTTCTTTCGGCGCGGTCAACGTGTTGCAGGACCTCAACCTCGATATCGGGGAGGGCGAGTTTCTCGTGCTGCTCGGTTCTTCCGGCTGCGGCAAGTCTACCCTGCTCAACTGCATCGCCGGCCTGCTGGAGCCGACCGGCGGGCAGATCTTCATCAAGGACAAGAATGTTACCTGGGAGGAGCCGAAGGACCGCGGTATCGGTATGGTGTTCCAGTCCTATGCGCTCTATCCGCAGATGACGGTGGAGAAGAACCTTTCCTTCGGCCTGCAGGTCGCCCGCATGCCGAAGGCCGAGATCGACAGGCGCGTCGCCCGTGCCGCCGAAATCCTCCAGATCGGCCCGCTCCTGAAACGCAAGCCCTCGGCGCTCTCCGGCGGCCAGCGCCAGCGCGTGGCGATCGGCCGGGCGCTGGTGCGCGACGTCGATGTCTTCCTGTTCGACGAGCCGCTGTCCAACCTCGACGCGAAGCTGCGCTCGGAGCTGCGCGTGGAAATCAAGCGGCTGCACCAGTCGCTCAAGAACACGATGATCTACGTCACCCACGACCAGATCGAGGCGCTGACGCTGGCCGACCGCATCGCCATCATGAAGAGCGGTGTCATCCAGCAGCTCGCCGATCCGAACACGATCTACAATGCGCCGAAGAACATGTTCGTCGCCGGCTTTATCGGCTCGCCCTCGATGAATTTCCTGCGCGGGGAGATCGTGGAACGGGGTGGCAAGCCGGCCTTCACTGTGAACGGCGTCGACGTCTCTCTTGATGGCTACGCGGCCGGCGAGGCGCTTCAGCCGGGCCGCAAGGTCGTGCTCGGCGTGCGGCCGGAGCATGTGAAGGTCAACGAGGACGCTCCCGGTATCGAGTCCCATCAGGCGACCGTCGATATCGAGGAGCCGATGGGGGCGGACAACCTGCTCTGGCTGAAGCACGCCGGCCATACCATGTCCGTCCGCGTTGCCGGCGCGCGCCGCTTTGCGCCCGGCACGGCGGTGAAGCTTTCCTTCGACATGGGGTTGGCCTCGCTGTTCGATGCGGAAACGGAGGAGCGGATCTAGGGCGCGCAACCCCTTATCCGGCCTGCCGGCCACCTTCTCCTTGCCGGCGGGGAGACGGAGACTTGCGGAAATGTTGCTTTTCCCTCTCCCGGCTTGCGGGGAGAGGGGCAGGGTGAGGGGCTGGCCCCGCCCGCGAGATTTAGAGATCACACCATGACCCAGATAACCGACACCATCGACCTCTCCGGCACCTGGCGGCTCGCCAGCACCGATGCCGCCCACAGCGCGCCGATGCGCGTGCCCGGCGACGTGCACAGCGCGCTGCTTGCCGCCAGCCTCATCCCCGATCCCTATGCCGGCCGCAACGAGCGGGACGTGCAATGGGTGGCGCAGCAGGACTGGGCGATCGAGCGCAGCTTCGACCTCGCGCCCGAAATGCTGGAGGGCGACTGGTATCTCGATATCGGCAGCATCGACACCGTCGCCTCCGTCTATGTGAATGGTGTGCTGGTCGAGGACACGGACAATTGCTTCCGCCGTTACCGGCCCGACGTCACCCACGCGCTGAAGGCCGGCGAAAACACGGTGAAGGTGCTGATCCATTCCAGCATCGCGGCCGGCGCGGCGCGGCAGGCGGAGCAGCCTTTCTTCATTCCCTGGCATCCCGGCAATTCGCCGATCCCCAACGGCAATATGCTGCGCAAGCCGCAGTGCCATTTCGGCTGGGACTGGAACATCGCGCTCGCCCCGCTCGGCATCTATGGCGAGATCACCCTGCGCAAGCTGATTGTCGCCCGCATCGAGCATGTCACGACCCGGCAGTTCCACCATGCGGATGGCGCGGTCGACCTCTATGTCACCGCCACCTTCCATGCCGGGGAGCCGGGCATTATGCCGGTGCATTTCGCGCTCGGCGAGGAGCGGGTGCGGCTCGATATCGGCGTCAATGCCGGCGAGACGCAGCTCACCCACATGTTCCGCATCGAGAAGCCGGCGCTCTGGTGGCCGGCGGGGCATGGCGAGCAGGCAATCTATGTCGTGCGTGTCGAGACGCCGACCGAGACGGTCGTGCGCCGTATCGGTCTACGTCAGGTCGAGCTGATCACCGACAAGGACGAGGCCGGCAGCCGTTTCGCGCTGAAGGTCAACGGCCGTGAAATCTTCTGCCGCGGCGCGAACTGGATCCCGGCCGATGCGCTGCCCTCCCGCATCACGCCATCCGGCGTGCGCGACCTCCTGCAATCGGCCGTCGACGCCAACATGAACATGCTCCGTGTCTGGGGCGGCGGCTTCTACGAGCCGGACTGGTTCTACGATCTTTGCGACGAGCTGGGCCTGATGGTCTGGCAGGACTTCATGTTCGCCTGCAACCTCTATCCCTCGACCGTCGATTTCCTCGACAATGTCGCGGCCGAGGTGGATTATCAGGTGAGGCGTCTCGCCTCGCACCCTTCCATCGTGCTCTGGTGCGGCGATAACGAATTGGTGGGCGCATTGACCTGGTTCGATGCCAGCCGCGAGAACCGCGACCGCTACCTCGTCTCCTACGACCGCCTCAACCGCACCATCGAAGTGGCGATGAAGAAGGCTGCACCCGGCGCGATCTGGTGGCCTTCCAGCCCGGCCTCCGGCTATCTCGATTTCGGCGACGCCTGGCATGCCGACGGTTCCGGCGACATGCACTACTGGTCCGTCTGGCACGAGAACAAGTCCTTCGACAATTACCGCACCGTGCGCCCGCGCTTCTGCTCGGAATTCGGCTTCCAGTCCTACACGTCCATGCCCGTGATGAAGACCTTCGCAGAGCCGAAGGACATGAACATCGCATCCCCGGTCATGGAAAGCCACCAGAAGAATGCCGGCGGCAACGAACGCATCGCCGGCACCATGTTCCGCTACTTCCGCTTCCCGAAGGATTTTCCGAGCTTCGTCTATCTCAGCCAGATCCAGCAGGGCCTCGCCATCCGCACGGCCGTCGAATACTGGCGCTCGCTGAAGCCGCACTGCATGGGCACGCTCTACTGGCAGCTCAACGACACCTGGCCGGTCGCCTCCTGGTCGAGCCTCGACTACGGTGGAAGCTGGAAGGCCATGCACTATATGGTGCGCCGCTTCTTCCAGCCCGTCGCCGTCGCCGCCATTCCCTCGAAGGATGGCGAGACCATCGGCTTTTCTGTCGTCAACGACACAGCGGAAGCCGTCACTGTCAGGCTCGACACATGGTTCGTCTCGCTTTCCGGCGAGCGCCGGCCCTATCGCAGCGCCGAAGGCGTCTGCGGGCCGGACAAGGCGGAGATGCTGTTCTCCGTCTTTGCCGCCGACCTGCCGGAGGACACGCTGCTCTTCTGGTCCTTCGAAGCCTCGAACGGCATGAAGGGTGAGGGGCATCACGTCTCGGTCAACTACAAGGCTCTCGACCTTGAGGCCGCCGGCCTGACGCTCGACGTTTCGCCCCGCGACGACGGTGCCTTCGCCGTCAGCGCCTCCGCCACCGGCCTCGCTCTGCACGTCATGCTCGAGGCGGATGTCGCCGGCCGCTGGTCCGACAATGCCTTCGACCTGACGGCCGGCGAGCGCCGTACCGTCATCTTCACGCCGGCCGAACGTGGCGGCGCGATCCCCGAATTCCGCTGGCTCGACCTCCACTCCTGCCAGACGAATACCGAATAGTACGAGGAGACAATCATGCAGACAGTCAGCTTCCAGCTCTACAGCGCCCGCAACTTTCAGCCCTTCGCCGAAGTGTTTCGCATCCTCGCCGACGCCGGCTACAAGCAGGTGGAGGGCTACAGCGCGCTTTATGCTTCGCTCGATGATGCGGCCATCCAGCAGGTGAAGGCCGATCTCGACGCCAACGGCCTGACCATGCCGACCGCCCATTTTGGCCTCGACATGCTGGAGGCCGAGCCGGACCGCGTGATCGCGATTTGCCGCACGCTCGGCATCGAGGCGGTTTATTGCCCCTATCTGATGCCCGAGGAGCGCCCGACGGATGCCGCCGGCTGGCGCGCGCTCGGCGAGCGCCTGCAAAAGGCGGGCGAGCCGATCCGCGCCGCAGGCCTCACCTTCGGCTGGCACAACCACGATTTCGAATTCTTCACGCTGCCTGACGGCACGGTGCCGCAGGATCATCTTTTCGAGGGCGGGCCGGACCTTGCCTGGGAGGCGGATATCGCCTGGATCATCCGCGGCGGTGCCGATCCCTTTGCGTGGATCAAGAAATACGGCAGCCGCATCACGGCCGTGCACGTCAAGGACATCGCGCCGAAGGGCGAGAATGCCGACGAGGACGGCTGGGCCGATGTCGGCCACGGCACCGTTCCGTGGGCCGATCTTGTCAAGGCACTCGCCGGCTCGCCGGTCAAACACTTCATCGTCGAGCATGACAATCCGAAGGACATCACCCGGCTTGCCACCCGCTCCATCGCGACCATCAAGGCATTCTGAGGATTGACCGTCATGAGCAAGGAATACGGAGTCGGCATCATCGGCTGCGGCAACATTTCGGGCGCTTACTTCAAGCTGATCCCGACCTTCAGGAACCTGAAGCTGGTCGCCTGCGCCGATATCAACCCCGCCGCGTCCAGGGCACGCTCCGAGGAGTTCGGCGTACCGGCGCAGGAGATCGGCGATCTACTCGCCAGTCCCGAGGTGGATGTCGTCGTGAACCTGACGATCCCCGAGGCGCATTATCCGGTCTCGAAACAGGCGCTGGAGGCGGGCAAGCACGTCTATTCGGAAAAGCCCTTCGTACTCTCGCTCGAACAGGGCGAGGACCTGCGCCGCATCGCGGACGCCAGGGGGCTGAAGGTCGGCTCGGCGCCGGATACCTATCTCGGCGGCGCGCACCAGTTCGTGCGCCATCTCATCGACAGCGGCAAGCTCGGCAAGATCATGTCGGGCACGGCGCATGTGCTGGGGCCGGGCATGGAGAGCTGGCACCCGAACCCGGACTTCTTCTTTGCACCGGGCGGTGGGCCGATCCTCGACATGGGGCCGTATTACGTCAACAACCTCGTCAACCTCGTCGGCCCGGTGAAGCGCGTCGTGGCGCTCGCCAACCGGGCGCGCGAGGAGCGCGTGATCGGTAACGGCCCCCGCCTCGGGGAGAAGGTGCCGGTGGTTGTCGCGACGAACATCCACGCCATTCTCGAATTCGCCGGCGGTGCACAGGTGGCGCTGATGGCGAGCTGGGACGTCTGGGCGCATCGCCACCAGAACATGGAGCTTTACGGCACGGACGGCGCGGTCTTCGTGCCGGACCCGAATTTCTTCGGCGGGAAGGTCGAGGTCGCCGGTGACGACAAGGAGCCGAAGGAAGTGGAGGTCTGGGACCATCCGCTGACGGCGCAGAACTTCCAGTTCGATTGGGGCAAGCAGGCGAACTACCGCGGCATCGGTCTTGCCGACATGATGGAGGCGGTGACGATCGGCCGCGACTATCGCTGCTCGCTCGATCGCTCGCTGCACACGATCGACGTGCTGACGGCGATCCTGCGCTCGGCGGAAGAGGGCCGGGCGATCGACATCGTGACCACCTGTACCCAGCCGGAGGCGCTGGGCATCGAAGAGGCGCGCTCGCTGCTGCGATAAGCGTGCGCAAAGGCCGGCAAGGGGCTGAAATCCCTTGCCGGCCTGCCTTCGGCGGCTGTACGAAACACCTCCCGATTCAGACAAAGGAACGCGACCATGGCCTGGCAGCCGGCGGAAAACCGTTACGACACGATGACCTACAACCGCGTGGGACGCTCCGGCCTGAAGCTGCCGGCGATCTCGCTCGGCCTCTGGCACAATTTCGGCGACGACACGCCGCATGACCGCAAGGTCGACATGTGCCGCACGGCCTTCGACCTCGGCATCACCCATTTCGACCTCGCCAACAATTACGGCCCGCCGGCCGGCACCGCCGAGATCGCCTTCGGCGAGATCCTGCGCACCGATTTCAAGGCGCTGCGCGACGAGCTGATCATCTCCTCCAAGGCCGGCTACGACATGTGGCCGGGTCCTTACGGCGAGTGGGGCAGCCGCAAGTATCTCATCGCCTCCTGCGACCAGAGCCTGAAGCGCATGGGCCTCGACTATGTCGATATCTTCTATTCCCACCGCTTCGACCCGGATACGCCGCTGGAAGAGACCTGCGGCGCGCTCGACCATATCGTGCGCTCGGGCCGCGCGCTCTATGTCGGCATCTCCTCCTACAATTCGCAGCGCACCCGCGAGGCCGCCGCGATCCTGAAGGATCTCGGCACGCCCTGCCTCATCCACCAGCCGAGCTATTCCATGCTCAACCGCTGGGTCGAGGAGGACGGTCTCGTCGATACGCTTGAAGACCTCGGCATCGGCTCCATCGTCTTCTCGCCGCTGGCGCAGGGCATGCTGACCACTAAATATCTCGGCGGCATCCCGGGCGACAGCCGCGCGGCGCTGAACCACTTCCTCAAGAAGGATTTCATCCGCCCCGAGATCATCGACAATATCCGCAAGCTGAACGCCATCGCCGAAAAGCGTGGCCAGACGCTGGCGCAGATGGCGCTCGCCTGGGTGCTGCGCGGCGGCCGCATCACCTCCGCACTGATCGGCGCCAGCCGTTCCGCGCAGATCGTCGATTGCGTCAAGGCGCTGGAAAAGCCCGATTTCACGGCCGAGGAACTGGCCGAGATCGATGTCTACGCCAAGGAAGCCGACATCAATCTCTGGGCCAGTTCCGCGGAACGCGACTGACATTTTCAGCTCACCTGCCGGACCCAGACAGGAAAGGGGTCCGGCAGGTTCGCCCACCGGGCAGGCTCGAAACCATCAGCCTCCACGAGACAGGCATCGAGCCGGCGACGGATATCGGCTTCGTCCATCGGGTCCGCGCCGATGAAGACGAGTTCCTGCCGCCGGTCGCCCCATATTGGATCGGAATGACGGGTGATGGCGTCTTGTGCCGCACGATCCTCCGGCCAGTGCTGGCGCGGCACGGAGGCCCACCAGAGGCCGAGCCGGCCGCTCCTGACCAGCGCGCCCGCCTGGCTCATCTCCCCGACATGGTGCGGGCGGGTGGCGAGCCAGAAGAAGCCCTTGGCGCGAATGACGCCCGGCCAACTCTCGTCGAGGAAGGTTTTGAAGCGGGCAGGGTGGAAGGGGCGTTTTGCCCGGTAGACGAAGGAGCGGATGCCGTATTCCTCGGTCTCCGGCACATGGTCCCGGAAGCCGTGCAGTTCCTTGAACCACAGCGGATGCTCGCTCGCCTGCTCGAAATCGAAGCGGCCGGTGCCGAGGATATCGGCGAGTTCGACGCGGCCGAAATCCGTCTCGATGACGCGGGCGCTCGCATTGAGGCCGCCGACGATCTGGCGGGCGGCGAGGAGATCGGCGGGGTTTGCCGCGCCCGCCTTGTTGAGCACCACCACGTCGGCGAATTCGATCTGCTCGACCAGCAGTTCCACCAGCGTGCGCGTATCGCCTTCGCCGGCCGTCTCGCCGCGATCGGCGAGGAAATCCTGCGAGCCATAGTCCTTGAGGAGGTTGGCGGTGTCGACGACCGTCACCATCGTATCGAGACGGGCGACATCCGACAGGCTGCGGCCATCTTCGTCGCGGAAGTCGAACGTGGTGGCGACGGGCATCGGCTCGGAAATGCCGCTGGATTCGATCAGCAGGTAGTCGAAGCGGTCCATTTCCGCCAGGCGCCGCACCTCGTTCAGGAGGTCGTCGCGCAGCGTGCAGCAGATGCAGCCGTTCGTCATCTCGACGAGCTGTTCATCCGTGCGCGACAGGTCCGCGCCGCCGTCGCGGATGAGGGCGGCGTCGATGTTCACCTCGCTCATGTCGTTGACGATGACGGCGACGCGCAGGCCGCTGCGGTTGTTGAGGACGTGGTTCAGCAGCGTCGTCTTGCCGGCGCCCAGGAAGCCGGAGAGGACGGTGACGGGGAGGCGGTTGTCCATCGGGATTTGCCTTTAATGTTATATTATTACATTTTGATTGGCTAAAAAAGGCGGGAAAATTCCCGCCTTCTTGTGCGCTTGTTGGGAGGCCGAGTGCTCAGCCGTGCTTGCCGAGGCAATCGCGCAGGGATGTCGCGATGCTCTTCATCAGGGTGAAGTAGAGGTCCGGGCCGGGATCGAGCGTGGCCGCTTCGGGGTCGAGCGTGCCGGACTTTGCCGGCGTGCCCTCGATCACCACGTTCACCAGCTTCGGCTCGAACTGCGGTTCGGCGAAGACGCAGGTGGCGCCGAGGGTCTTTACCTTGTCGCGGATCTGGGTCAGGCGCTCCGCGCCGGGCAGGGTTTCCGGGCTGACGGTGATCGAGCCGGCCGCGAGCACGCCGTAATGGTGCTCGAAATATTGATAGGCGTCGTGGAAGACGATGAAGGGCTTGTCCTTGATCGGAGCGACCGTCTCGGCGAGTTCCTTGTCGAGCGCGGCGAGCTTATCGTTCAGGCTGGCCAGGTTCCTGTTGTAGGTCTCGGCATTGGCGGGGTCCTTTTCTGCAAGTACCTTGGCGGCCTCGGCGGCGATGGCGCGGGCATTTTCCGGGCTCAGCCACAGGTGCATGTCGAATTCGCCGTGCTCATGGCCCTCGTGTCCGGCTTCCTCGCCATGCTCTTGGCCTTCGGCCTCCTTGGCATGATCGTGGCCATCGGTGTCGTGGGAATGGCCTTCATGGGCGTGATCGTGGCCTTCCTCGCCCTCATGCGTATGCGCCTCGAAGGGACCGCCCTCGCGGAAGGGCAGCTTTTCAAGGCCCGGCGCGTCCTCCAGTTCGACGACGGTCGCCTTGCCGCCGAGCGATTCCAGCGGCTTTTCCAGGAAGGCCTCCAGCCCGTGGCCGACCCAGAAGATGACGTCGGCATCCTGCAGGGCGGCGGCATTGGAGGGCTTGAGCGAATAGGTGTGCGGCGAGGCCGCACCCTCCACGATGAGGCCTGGTTCCCCGACGCCCTGCATGATCGCGGAAACAAGCGAATGGATCGGCTTGATCGAGACGACCACGCTGGGTGCTTCGGCCCGCGCC
The DNA here is from genome assembly GCF_022682305.1 of Shinella zoogloeoides. Lineage (NCBI taxonomy): Bacteria > Pseudomonadati > Pseudomonadota > Alphaproteobacteria > Hyphomicrobiales > Rhizobiaceae > Shinella > Shinella zoogloeoides. The sequence continues at coordinate 2,030,686 of NZ_CP093528.1, read as the reverse complement.
GCGGCTGCGCCGGCGGCGAAAAGGGCAGTGGAAAGAAGGAGGGTGCGAACGGCCTTTTGCATGGGATCTCCGTCTTGAATGGAAATGTAATGTTATTACATCAATTGCGTTATGCTATAACGTGTGCCATATCGAGTGGCAACAGGCTTTTGGAAAAATCATGCTGCAGACCCCGAACAGGACCGCTCCGCCGCTCGTCTCCCTTTCCGGCGTCGGCGTGCGCCGCCAGGGCCGCTGGCTCGTGCGCGGCGTGGAGTTCTCCATCGCGCCCGGCGAGATCGTCACGCTGATCGGCCCAAACGGCTCCGGCAAGTCGACTACCGCCAAGACGGCGATCGGCGTCATGAAGGCGGATGAGGGCAGGGTGGAGCGCAAGGCCGGGCTGAAGGTCGGCTATGTGCCGCAGAAGCTCGCCGTCGACTGGACCATGCCGCTGACAGTCGACCGGCTGATGACATTGACCTCCCCGCTGAAGGGTGCTGAGATTGATGCCGCGCTTGAGGCGACGGGTATCCGCCATCTCGCGCGCGCCGAGGTGCAGCATCTTTCGGGCGGCGAGTTCCAGCGCGCGCTGCTTGCCCGCGCCATCGCCCGCAAGCCCGATCTTCTCGTGCTCGACGAGCCGGTGCAGGGCGTCGATTTTTCCGGCGAGATCGCGCTCTACGATCTCATCAAGACCATCCGCAATTCGACCGGCTGCGGCATCCTGCTCATCTCGCATGACCTGCATGTCGTGATGGCCGAGACGGACACCGTCATCTGCCTCAACGGCCATGTCTGCTGCCGTGGCACGCCCGATATCGTCAGCCAAAGCCCGGAATATCTGCGCCTTTTCGGTGCCCGGGCCGGCCAGACGCTCGCGCTCTATAACCACAATCACGACCATACGCATCTGCCCGACGGCCGCGTGCTGCATGCCGACGGCTCGATCACCGACAATTGCCGGCCGGACGACGGCCACCATGCCGTCGATATCCTGCCTTCCGGCGGGCGGGCCGGGCGGATGCGCCTCGGCCATGTGCACGGGCCGAACTGTGGCTGCGACCACGAGGCGGCAGGCAGCAAGGAGCCGCGCGATGCTTGACGATTTCTTCATCCGCGCCCTCGTCGCCGGCATCGGCCTTGCACTGACCGCCGGGCCGCTCGGCTGCTTCGTCGTCTGGCGGCGCATGGCGTATTTCGGCGATACGATGGCCCATTCGGCGCTGCTCGGCGTCGCGCTGTCGCTGCTGATGGATTCCAACCTGCTGCTCAGCGTCTTCATCGTCGCGGCGACAGTCTCCGTGTTGTTGCTGCTGCTCCAGAAGCGCGGCACGCTCTCCACCGATGCGCTGCTCGGCATCCTCTCCCATGCGACGCTCGCCATCGGCCTCGTCATGGTCTCCTTCATGACATGGGTGCGTATCGACCTCGTCGGATTCCTTTTCGGCGATATCCTCGCGGTCTCGCGCGCCGATGTGGACCTCGTCTGGGGCGGCGGCATCCTCGTCACCTTCGCGATCATCTGGATGTGGCGTCCGCTGATCGCCTCGACGGTCAATCCGGAACTGGCGGAGGCCGAGGGCATGCAGCCGGAGAAGACGCGGCTCGTCTTCATGCTGCTGATGGCGCTCGTCATCGCCATCGCCATGAAGATCGTCGGTATCCTGCTGATCACCTCGCTGCTGATCATTCCCGCCGCGACGGCGCGGCGGTTCTCCACCAGTCCGGAAATCATGGCCTTGCTCGCCTCCGTCATCGGGGCGCTGGCGGTTGTCGGCGGGCTGTTCGGTTCCCTGAAATTCGACACGCCTTCCGGTCCCTCCATCGTGGTCGCAGCGCTTGGCCTGTTCATTCTAAGCCTGCTGACGAAGCCGAGGATGGGCGCAGTGGCGGCAAGCGAAGGAGGTCGTGCATGACCATGCAGCAATTGACGCGCAACCAGGGCCTCGTTTTCGACGTGCTGACGCATTCCGAAGGCCCGCTCAGCGCCTATTCCATCCTCGACAAGCTGCGCGACAGCGGTTTTCGCGCGCCGCTGCAGGTCTACCGGGCGCTCGACAAGCTGCTGGAATTCGGCCTCGTGCATCGCCTCGAAAGCATGAACGCCTTCGTCGCCTGCGCCCATCCGGACGAGGGCTGCCATGCCCATGGCCTGACGGCCTTCATGATCTGCGAGACCTGCGGCGATGTCGTGGAATTCCACGATCACATGATCGAGGACCGGCTGAAGGGCTTTGCGAAAGACCGCAACTTCAAGACCGGCAAGACGACCATCGAGATCCGCGGCACCTGCGCCGGCTGCGCCTAGACGATCGCTTTGAGGCCCCTCTTGAAGCGCTGCCAGTTGCGCACATAGCTTTCGGCCGATTTCTTCAAGCCTTCCACGGCCTCCGCATCCAGCGTGCGGATGGCCTTGGCCGGCGAGCCGACGATCAGGGAATTGTCCGGAAAGACCTTGCCTTCCGTCACCAGCGCATTGGCGCCGACGAGGCAGTTGTTGCCGATGACGGCGCCGTTCAGCACCGTCGCGCCCATGCCGATGAGCGAATTGTTGCCGATGGTGCAGCCGTGGATGATGGCGCTGTGGCCGATGGTGCAGCCTTCGCCGATGATGACCGGCTTGCCGGGGTCGGTATGCACGACGACGCCTTCCTGGATGTTCGAGCGCGCGCCGACGATGATCGGCTCGTTGTCGCCGCGCAGCGTCGCGCCGAACCAGATGCCGACATCTTCGCCGAGGATGACCTTGCCGATGACATTGGCATCCGGCGCCACCCAGTAGCGGTCGTCCGCGGGAAGCGTGGGCGTCCGGTCGTCAAGGGCGTAGAGCGGCATGGGTTCCTCCTTCGAATCCTCGGTGGCAGTCTAGCACCCATCCCGCCGGGCGGGGAAAGGCCGAGGGTGGTTTTTCCCGGCCATATGGAGTATGAGCCGCGCCATGACGAAGACAGGCACATTCTACCAGCAGGCCGTGAAGACGGGGACGAAGATCTTCGCCACCGCGCCGATGATCGACTGGAGTGATCGGGCGTACCGCGTCTTCGCGCGGCAGCTCACCAAGCACGCGCTGCTCTTCACCGAGATGATCGTCGCGGACGCGATCCTGCGCGGCAACCGCGACCGGCTGCTCGGCTTCGACGCGGTGGAACAGCCGGTGGCGCTGCAGCTCGGCGGCAACAGCCCGGAAAAGCTGGCGGAAGCGGCGCGGATCGGCGAGGGGTTCGGCTATGCCGAGATCAACCTCAATGTCGGCTGCCCCTCGGACCGGGTGCAATCCGGCACCTTCGGCGCCTGCCTGATGCGCGAGCCCGATCTGGTGGCCGATTGCGTGGCTGCGATGAAGGCGGTCGTTGCCATTCCCGTGACCGTGAAGTGCCGCATCGGCGTCGATGACCAGGATCCGGAAGTGGCGCTACGCGATCTCGTTTCGCGGGTGAAGGCGGCTGGCACGGATGCCGTCTGGGTCCATGCGCGCAAGGCCTGGCTGCAGGGGCTTTCGCCGAAGGAGAATCGCGATATCCCGCCGCTCGACTATGATCTGGTTCGGCGGCTGAAGGCGGAAAACCCGAATCTTTTCATAGGTCTCAATGGCGGGCTTCATAGTTTGAGTCAGGCTGTTGAAGAGATGGATGGCCTCGATGGTGTCATGCTCGGAAGGGCTGCCTATCAGGATAGCTGCGTTCTGACGGGCGTGGATGAATTTTTTCCGCATCCGCTTCTGGGTGGCCGGCCCTCCGGCATGTCTTCCGGCCCGCAGGCGCTTCCGGTCGCCTATTGGGAGGCGGTGCGGGACGGCATGATGGCCTATGCGGGCGAGGTGATCGCACGCGGCGGCCGGGTGGCGCATGTGACGCGGCATATGGTCGGGCTGTTCCAGGGGTTTCCGGGCGCACGGCGCTACCGGCAGATCCTTTCGGCCGACGCCACGAAGCCGGGCGCGGGGCCGGAGGTGATCGCGGCGGCTTTCGCGGCGGTGCTGGCGGCGCGGGGCGAGGTCGAGGCGGCGGAGTAGCGCTTTCTGTGCATCGTCGCGGCGTCACCACAATTTCGTCCCCTCCGGGTCGGAAAACGGCGTAGATAACGAACGACGCAATGCAGAAGCAGGTCCGGCAAAAGTGCGCAGCGGTTTTGCGTCCGGACTTGCGAAAGACAGGCAGAAACAGACAGGTGGCCGCGTGATCGATCCCTACGCCATGCTCGGACTTGAGCGCGATGCCGATGACGGCGCGGTCAAGACCGCCTATCGCAAGGCCGCCAAGGGCATGCATCCCGATTCGGGCGGCGATGCCGACCAGTTCGCCCGCCTGCAGGCCTGCTACGACCTCCTGCGCGACCCCGTGCGCCGCAAGGTCTTCGACGACACCGGCTTCGACCCGCAGCTTGCCGATCCGCGCGACCTCAAGGGCCTGATGCTGCTCGAACCGCTGGTCAACGACGTCATCCTCGACGAGCGCGAGCCGGGCAGCTTCGATCCGCTGGCGGCGATGCGCCGCAAACTCTCCGACGACATCGTCAAGAGCCGCTTCCACATCCTCGAACTGGAACGTCACCGCAACCGCGTGCGCCAGCATATCGACCGCCTCGGCCGCAAGGCCGGCACGGACTTTCTGGGCTCCATGCTGCGCGCCCGCTCGCAGTCGATCACCGAGGCGATCCGCAATGCGGAAGGGCAGATCCAGGCCATCGAGCAGGCCTATACCATGCTGGAAGGCTATTCCTACGAACTGGCCGCGGCGCTGGAGCCCATGAAGGGCGAGGCGGCGGAATAGGCCGCCCCACCACCCCGGACATTACCATTTCAGCGGCGGCGAAAACCCGTCCCGGTCCGCCGGCGGTCGCTTTTCGCGTATCCCGGCGAAGCGGCGGAACTCGCGCAGCCTCTCGCCCCGCAGGAGCGGGCGGGTGATCTCCACGGCGGCGTCCTGAAGCGCCCGCTCGTCGCGCCAGGAGGAGGCGAAGAACAGCTTGCTGTCCCGCCGACCATAATCGCGCACATCGCGAACCTGCTCGGCAAGCTGGTCGAAAAGCGCGCGCTGGCCGGCGTCGAGATTGGCGAGGCAGCAGGGCTGCTGCGTCTTGCGGAAAAACCAGGCGCAGCGTTTCTGCCGCCGGCAGGAGCGGTGGCGGCAGACGCGCTCCGGCATAGCGAGCATCTCGGCGGTGCGGGCGAGCAGCGCGGCGTCGAGCGGGGGCAGTCTGGATCGGTCGAACATGGCAACTCCTTGTGGTAGAGAGGTGAGGGAGGCGCATCGCGCCGGCCGCGCCGGTGGCGGACATGCGCCAGCGTTCCCGCGCGAAAAACATCGCCGGGGTTTGCGCATGAAACTTCGGACGGGGCGCTGAAAGCTGCCGGGTCAGAAGTAGAAATGGCACCTTTCAGCGCCCCGTTCGGTGGTTTTTGCCCGCGACTTGGGTCTCTCTGCAAAGGCCGGGTCCGGCGGCGGTTGGCCGTCGGTTTCCGGGGCGGGCTCCTTCCGGTTTTGGCGCACCGGACCGGGCGCTCGTTCGCTCCCGCTCCGGGCGGAAAGGTTTTCACCTTTCCCGGAAAAACATCACCCCGGCGGACGATGCCGACGCCGTCCGCCAGTCCCAGCCCCCTTGTGTGCCGCACAGGCACGCCCGGCGCGCCGTTCGGGGATGAAACCACGGGGCCGGTCCGACGCCCCGCCGTTTCCCCCGTGTCGCCGGAGGGAGACCATTTTCCGCAGGCCCCTGGGCGAAGGCCTACGTCCTTCCTCCACCCAAAGCACCGACCCCGCCTCGCCGCAACGCCTTGCGGTGTATCCGCGGCGGGATGAGGGAAGTATCGCATGGGTTTTTGGGGGCGGGGAAAATCAGAACAAAATAAGTGATGCTTAGATCGAAAATCCAAGATCGATGCCAGAGAGGAAGGCATGAAGCCGGTTACGTGGGATTTGGAAAATTGACTGAGGTGGTTGCCCGCTGATTATTTCGAGGCTTTTTAGCTGCTTCAGTCCGACGGGTGGATCAATATACGCGGCAAGAAGATAGTTAATCACTTTAACCGGCGCTTCAAAAGATGCCTGCCATTTTTCCAAATCTCTTTCGCTATAGACAGAACGACCGCCCGCTAACTGCAAAAGCTCTCTAGTGGAGTGAGCCAACGTCACGTCTTCCAATATTCCTAAAGCAGAAATGGATTGGGATGGAGGATATTGTGATTTTCCCTTATAGAATAACAATATAGACCCGGGAGGCCCTAAATTCGAGGGGGCCCGACAAAGATAAACTTTCCTAATCGTATTGCCTGGGCGTCTAGGCCCACCATCAATTCCTAGAGAGGAAAATAGATCAAACTGAATCTGCTGCTTCAGGTCAGGATAAAGTATGTCGTGATAATTCTCTTTAATTGGAATTCCGAATGCTTCGACATCATTTGCAATAGAAAATCTTGGGTAATTTAATCGATGAACTTCAAATAGGTTTTCATTTTTTTTAGGCTGTAGTGCCTCTCCAGATATCGTTTTCTCATATATCCTCTCTCCGTCTTCTTTTGTTTCGGTGTGTCGAAAACCAAAATATTCCAAAAGATCAATTAGTGATGTTTGTCCATCGTATGTTGTAATGTATATCAAGTCATATCTATTTTTCTGAGCGAACCAGAATGACTTCTTTAGTAGAAGTTCCCCAAGCTTTAATCCTCTCTTTTCTGGGCGAACTTTTAGCGTGCATATTTTAAGTATTTTCTCAGCTTTTGTTTTTGCATCTGTGTCAGCAGCCTTCTCATCTTTTCTAACCAGTAGGCCTGCGATGCCATCGTCTTCTACAATCCAGCAAAGGCGCCTCTGCTTTATGCATTTGTTTGTCCACCAATCATTGAATCCAGGATAGTCTTCCCGAAGACTATCAAAAATTGTATCATTTAAAGGTATGGAATGGGCGTAGACCTCCTCTATAAAACGTACAGGAGCTTCAATAGGCTCGAAAGTTGTCTTAACCAGTTGAACTGCATCGGCGACATATAGTACCCGACGGCCAAGTTCAGCCGAATAGCGTCTAGCACGCTCGTGGAGGCCTCTGTCTTGAGTAACAAGAAAATCTACCGCACCAATTTGAAGTGAGTGCAATAATGTTGCGTCAACAATATCGTTGTGTTTATTTAACGGCCCGAATTGATCTTTTAGGTCAGATACCGTTAATCCGCGAACTTTAGAAATGCTTTGAAATTTTTGTATTTTGCTGAGAGATATTGCGCGTCTCTCGACGTTTTTATCTCTTCTTATGTCATCGCAAGCGGATTCGTGCACAAAAATATCAAATTTATGCTTCGATGCCAGGTTGATGAAGGCAGAGAAGGCCGGTTCAACCGTTCTATTATCTTCCAGATGGATGATTACATTTGTATCAATCAGGTATGTTGATGTGCTCATGCCGGAGCGCCTTTTGAAGGTCTGGCTTCGCATAAAGGAAAGACTGCGGAGCTTGAAATCCAAATCGCTCCTTTAATTCAGATAAAGTCAAGGGTTTAACAAATTCACGCGGATTCAGTATTCGGAGAGCGAATCCCTCACTTACACCATCAAAATAGTGATCAAAATCGCTTTTGTTAATGTATGCGTTTGACCCATGCTTCTTCCAAAGGCTGGATAGGGGTAGCCGTTCAACACTGCATAGCTCTGCTGTCCCAACGAGCGCCATCACTGGGGATGTAGAGTATATGTATATTTTTGATCCGGCTGTCTTTTCCGTGGGGAATCTCCGCCTTAGTTCAATTGTTTTTCTTCCGTCAAGTATTTTTTCGGAGTAAAATGGTTTTATGCTGAGAATTATTTCCTTCTTGTCGTGTTGTGTATTATCAAGAAGCGAGAATCTATATTGGTCGTTTTCCTCGTCGAAGGATTCTGATTTTTGATTGTTTTTTTCGCTGTATCCCGATTCCTTGGAAAACGTTGCGTCTATCCTTAAGCTTGCACCAAGCGCTCTAACGTATTGTTCTAGGTGCGATATCTGAACGTCACCGTGATTTTCGATGTTTGAGATCGTGGCTCGTTGAACCCCAAGCTGATTCGCAATCTCAAGTTGCGATAAGCCAATTGCTTGGCGTAGTGCCCTTAATGATTGTCCGACGACGCGTCCGGCATCGCTGTTTCCGACGCGTACTGCGTCAACAACTTCATCGTTGCCGAGTTTCATTGAGTCGATTTCCTTAAAGAATCAATTTTCGCGAACTATTCCGTTAAGGGAATGTCTCGTCAATGTAATAGCCCCCCCTGGGAGAACTACAGTCAAAATTTGAATGCTGATTTTGCCTACGTTCTTGCTATTGAATTACCGTCCCGGCCGTCCCGTCTTCCCCTTAGTCCGCCCCTTGCGCTTCGCCTCCGCCGGGTCCTCATAGCTCCCGGCGCCAATCTTCCCCCGTCGAACCGGCTTCGCGTCATCTGCACCGCTCACCCGCTCCGGCTGGCCTTCGGCTGCCGGGGCGGTGCGTTTCTTGGTGGAGAGGGTTTCGTCCGGGCGTTGGGGGAGGTCGCCAGTGACGGGTTTTTCGGTGCGGCCGACGGTCATTTCGTCGAGGGTGTTCCTGCGGAAGAGGGATTTTCCGGCAGGGGTCGCGACGTCGCGGCCCATCTCGTCGAGGGCGGGTTTGCGGAAGAGCGGGCGTTCGGTGTCGGTGCCCGGGCCCATGTCGTCGAGCGAGGGTTTGGCAAAATAGCTTTTGCCATTCTCTTCTGTGCTCACGGCCGTACCGCCCTTCGGGCCGACCTCCGCACGGGGCGCCGGGCGACCGGCGGCGGCCGCCTGGCCTTGCGGCTTCGCCGCGCTTTTGCCCTTTCCTCCACCTTCCTGCGACCGCGCTTCGTCCCGCGCCATCGGGTCGTCCATGACGGCGAGTTCGGCGGCCTTGAGGCGCTTGATCTCGTCGCGGATGCGGGCGGCGGCTTCGAAGTCGAGGTCGGCGGCGGCGTCGCGCATCTGTTTTTCGAGCGCTTCGAGATGGGCCTTGAGGTTGTTGCCGACGAGGTGGCCGGCATCCGCGAAACCCTTGCCGGAGACGCCGGAAATGTCGGCGCGGACGTGGTCGCGCTCGTAGACGCTGTCGAGGATGTCGGAGATTTTCGCCTTCACGGATTCCGGGGTGATGCCGTTCGCCTGGTTGTAGGCGACCTGCTTCTCGCGGCGGCGGGTCGTCTCGTCCATGGCGCGCTGCATGGAGCCGGTGATCTGGTCGGCATAGAGGATGACCTTGCCGTCGACGTTTCGCGCCGCGCGGCCGATGGTCTGGACCAGCGAGGTCTCGGAGCGCAGGAAGCCCTCCTTGTCGGCGTCGAGGATGGCGACGAAGCCGCATTCGGGAATGTCGAGGCCTTCGCGCAGCAGGTTGATGCCGACGAGCACGTCGAAGGCGCCCAGACGAAGATCGCGGATGATCTCGATGCGCTCCAGCGTATCGATGTCGCTGTGCATGTAGCGCACGCGAACGCCCTGCTCGTGCAGGTATTCGGTGAGGTCTTCGGCCATGCGCTTGGTGAGCACGGTGACGAGGGTGCGGTAGCCGGCGGCGGCGGTCTCGCGGATCTCGCCGAGAACGTCGTCCACCTGGCTCTTGGCCGGTCGCACCTCGACCGGCGGGTCGATGAGGCCGGTCGGGCGGATGACCTGCTCGGCGAAGACGCCGCCGGACTGCTCCAGCTCCCAGCCGCCCGGTGTCGCCGAGACGGCGATGGTGTCCGGGCGCATGGCGTCCCATTCCTCGAAGCGCAGCGGGCGGTTGTCCATGCAGGAGGGCAGGCGGAAGCCGTATTCGGCCAGCGTCGCCTTTCTGCGGAAGTCGCCCCGGTACATGGCGCCGATTTGCGGGATCGTGACGTGGCTTTCGTCGATGAAGATCAGGGCGTTGTCGGGGATGTACTCGAAAAGGGTCGGCGGCGGCTCGCCGGGGCGGCGGCCGGTGAGGTAACGCGAATAGTTCTCGATGCCGGCGCAGGAGCCGGTGGCCTCCAGCATTTCCAGGTCGTAGCGCGTGCGCTGCTCCAGGCGCTGGGCCTCCAGCAGGCGCCCGGCCTTTTCCAGCTCCACGAGGCGGTGCTTCAGCTCCTCGCGGATGGCTTTGATGGCGCCGTTGAGGGTGGGGCGCGGGGTGACGTAGTGGCTGTTGGCGTAGATTTTTACCGATTTCAGGTCGCCGGTCTTCTGGCCGGTCAGCGGGTCGAACTCGGTGATGGCGTCGATCTCGTCGCCGAACATGGAGATGCGCCAGGCGGCATCCTCAAGGTGGGCGGGGAAGATTTCGATGGTATCGCCGCGCACGCGAAAACTGCCGCGCTGGAAATCCATCTCGCGGCGCTTGTACTGCTGGGCGACGAGGTCGGCGAGGAGCTGGCGCTGGTCGAGCCGTTCGCCGACCTCCATCTGGAAGGTCATGGCGGTGTAGGTCTCGACCGAGCCGATACCGTAGATGCAGGAGACCGAGGCGACGATGATGCAGTCGTCGCGCTCCAGCAGCGAGCGCGTCGCGGAGTGGCGCATGCGGTCGATCTGTTCGTTGATCGAGCTTTCCTTCTCGATGAACGTATCGGAGCGCGGCACATAGGCTTCGGGCTGGTAATAATCGTAGTAGGAGACGAAATATTCGACCGCGTTGTCGGGGAAGAAGTTCTTGAACTCGCTGTAGAGCTGCGCGGCCAGCGTCTTGTTCGGCGCGAGGATGACGGCGGGGCGCTGGGTCTCTTCGATCACCTTGGCCATGGTGAAGGTCTTGCCCGAGCCGGTGACGCCGAGCAGCACCTGGCTGCGCTCGCCGGAGGAGAGGCCGCCGACGAGATCGCCGATGGCGGTGGGCTGGTCGCCCGCGGGCTTGTATTCGCTGACCATGCGGATGGGGATGCCGCCCTCGGATTTTTCCGGGCGGGCGGGGCGGTGCGGCGTCCAGAGCTTGCCGTCCTTGAACAGCGGATTGCCGCTCTCGATGAGGGCCGAAAGCGCCTCCACCGTGGCGGTGACGGCCGTGCCGGCGCTGAGGGTGGCGGCGTCCTCCAGCGAGACATCGAGGCCGGAAACGGGATTGAGGCCGGCGGCGGCGCGGGTCTTCGGATCGGACGACGCGCCGATGGAGACGCCCCGGGAGGTCTTGGTGGCGGTCACCTGCTCGGTATGTCGGCGCGCGGCGTTCTCCACCGTCTTGCGGTGCTTGCCGGCCTTGGAGGCGACCTCGCGGCGGCTTTCCATGCCGGCGGCTTCCGCCTCGGCCTCGAGCTGCTTCACCCAGTCGGATACGCTGCCGGAAAGCGGTGCGCCCTCGAAGTCGGACTGCGGGGCTTCCTCGAAACCGGGGTTCGGGGCGGAGGGTTTTTTCGGAGATCTGGCCATGCGGGGAATATGGCGAGAGTCATCCCGAAAGAAAAGAGGGGATGAGTACAAAAGGGAAACGGCTTTGTGCGGCGGATGGATGCGCTACGCGCTGCCTGTCGCGATCTGCCGGAAGCGCGCGGCGTGCTGGTCGAGCCAGCGCGGAATCTCGGCTGCCGCCATGGGGCGGGCGAAATGGTAGCCCTGGGCGTGGCGACAGCCGAGCATGCGCAAGACCTCGGCCTCCTCCTCGTTCTCCACGCCTTCCACGACGATATCGATGGAGAGCGCGTGGCCGATGCCGATGAGGGCGGCGATGAGCGCCTGATTCTCGCGGCTCCCGGCGATGCCGGTGACGAAGCTGCGGTCGATCTTGAGGCGGTCGATATGCAGGCTGACGAGATAGGCGAGGGAAGAGTGGCCCATGCCGAAATCGTCTACGGCGAGGCGGAAGCCGGCGGCTTCCAGGCGGGCAAGCTCCGCGCCGGCGGCCTGGGTGTCGAGCGTCGCCTCCTCGGTGATCTCGATCTCCATCAGGGCCGGGGAGACCTCGTGCGCGCGGGCGATGTCGATCAGCAGGTGGGACAGGGTGTCGCCGGAGAATTCACGCGGGGAGACGTTCACCGCGACGGCCGCTTCCGGCAGGCCGAGGCGGGGCAGGGTGCGCAGAAGCTCGGCGGCCCGGGTCGCGACATAGCCGGTCAGCGCCGTGGAGATATGCAGCGCATGGGCGGCCCGCACGATATCCGGCGGGGCGACGGGGCCGAGTTCGGGATGCGACCAGCGCAGCAGAGCCTCGAAGCCGATGACGGCGCCGTCGGCAAGCGCCACCTGCGGCTGGAAAACCACCTGTAGCTGCCGGTTCTCGACGGCCTCCGCCAGCGTCGCCTCGATGAGGCGCTGGCGCTCGATGCGGGCCTTCAGTTCCGGGTTGAACAGGCCGAGGCGTCGGCGTCCGCCTTCCTTGGCGGCGTAGAGCGCGATGTCGGCGCTGGCGAAGAGGGCGTCGGCCGTCTCGCCGTGCTGCGGGTGGAGGGCGAGGCCGGCACTGGCCCCGACGGTGACGGGTCGGCCGCCGATGAGGATGGGATCGCCGGCCAACCGCACGATGCCTTCGCCGATCTCGCGCCCGCGCGCTGCGGCCGCCTTGCCATCGACGATGACGGCGAATTCGTCGCCGCCGAGGCGTACGACGGTGTCGGTCGGGCCGGTGAGACTGGCGAGGCGGCTGGCGATCTCAACCAGCACGGCGTCGCCCGCGCCGTGGCCCATCGTGTCGTTGATCGCCTTGAAACGGTCGAGGTCTATGGCGAGGAGGGCGAGCCGGTCGGGCGGAACGTCGCTCGAAAGCAGGCCGCGCAGGCGCTGGTTGAAGAGCGCGCGGTTGCCGAGGCCGGTCAGCGGATCGCGGTTCGCTAATGAGGCGAGCTGGTGGTAGGACTGGCGGATCTCCGCATTGGCGTCGGAGAGCGAGGCGGCGAGCGCCACGGCCTTCAGCCGGTCGATCTGGCTGCGGATGAAGCCGGCCTCGCTGAGCTGGCTGGCGCGCAGCATCATGACCGCGAGCAGCAGCGCGTCGGCGGCGATGACGAAGGCTTCCGTGGTGCCGGCGATCAGCAGCGAAAGGAAGGCGGCGGCGAGCGGCGGGCCGGAGAAGAGCAGGGCGGTACGGGCATAGGCCGTGCTCTGCATCAGCGCGCCGGCGCAGATGCCGCCGATGATGAAGATGAGATAGGGATTGAGTCCCTCCGCTCCGTGCGCGGCGCCGATGAAGGGCGGCAGGCTCCAGGCGAGGCCGCCGCCGATGGCCCCGAGCGAGAGCACGCCGAGCGCGCGCCTCGGCCGCTCCACCGCGCAGTTCAGCCGGCGGACGATGCGCACGCCGATATAGCGCGCGAGATTGATCGCCAGCACGGCGGCGAGCCACAGCAGGACCTGGACATTCGGCCCGTCCAGCCAGAGGACGGCGGCGGTCGTCGTGGCGAGAAAGCTGTTGGCGGCGAGCGACAGCACGACGCCGTCGAGCAGGGAGAGCGCCTGCGCGGACAGAATCTGGCGTCTTGTCGGTTCATCCGCCGGCATCAGCCGGCTCGCATTGCTCATTCTTGTTCCCGGCCTGAAGAGGCGCCGCCTTGCGGTCGTGTCGCGGCTTGGCGTGGATGGTGGGTGGGCCGGCATAAGATTGTCTTAACGGGGGATCGCGAGAATCAGTGAGGCATGGGCTTGACGGCGGCGGCGGTCCGGCTATGCCGGTGGCACCTTTCTCCAGTCAGGATTCGCCGATGCCCTTCAGCCTCAATCCCGCGGCCGTCTGGCCGATCGTGTTGCTCTGCCTGTCCAATGTCTTCATGACCTTCGCCTGGTACGGGCACCTCAAGTTCAAGTCCGCGCCGCTCTTCATCGCCATTCTGGCGAGCTGGGGCATCGCATTCTTCGAATATTGCCTGGCGGTGCCGGCAAACCGCATCGGCCACGAGGTCTACTCGGCCGCGCAGCTCAAGACGATCCAGGAGGTCATCACGCTGCTGGTCTTCGCCGGCTTCTCCGTCTTCTGGCTGAAGGAGAGCCTGACCTGGAACCACGCCATCGGCTTCATGCTGATCGCGGCCGGCGCGGCTTTCGTTTTCAAGGGGTGACGCGTCTAATCCAGCATGTCGAAGGCGCGGAAGATCCAGCTTAGCTGGTAGAGAATGCCGAAGCCGACGAAGGCGGTGTGGAAGCGGCGGCTCGCCGTCCCTGCCGCAACGAGGCAGAGCGCGATGAAGACGACGTTGCGGATCGGATATTCGTAGCCGAAGGAGCCGAAATAGGCTTTTCCCTTGAGGGCCGTATCGAGAAGATCGACGGTGAAGACGAGCGCAAAAGCGCCGAAGAACCATTTTCGCCGCGAGTAGAAATAGTCCTCATAACCGGCATAGTCGTCGAGCGTTGTCGGAAAGAGCAGCACGGCGAGCATGAAGAACAGGCAGCAGTAGCTGATGAGGAAGAGATAGACGCCGAAGCCGATCGTCGTCAGCGCCTGCAGGCGGAATTCCCACCACCAGAAATGCAGCAGGAAGAGGAGAAGGAAGCCGGCCCATGCGAGATGGACAGGATAGGCCTTCACCTTGCCCGGATGCTGGATGAAGACGGCCACGCCCGTCAGAAGGCGCGCGACGCTGAGGCTTACCACCATGCCGATGACGACGCGCACATGGCCGAAGATGGCCGGATCCGGGGTGGTATGTTCCATCGTGAGCTTCTCGGCGTCTATTCGACCGGAACGGGTGTCGGGTGGCCGGCCTTGTCGAGCGCGACCATGACGAATGTGGCCGCGGTCACCTTTTCCAGCGTCGTGGTGAGGTAGCGCTGCGCCCAGGCCTCGACGGAAAGCGTGATCGACGTGCGGCCGACGCGGGCGATGTCCGTGTAGATGCTGAGCGTGTCGCCGATCTTGACCGGAAGCTGGAAGGCCATTTCCTTGACCGCGGCGGTGACGACGCGGCCCTGCGCGCGCTCGGCGGCGCGGATGCCCGAGGCAAGGTCCATCTGCGCCATGACCCAGCCGCCGAAAATATCGCCCGCCGCGTTGGCGTCGCCCGGCATGGCGAGCGTGCGAAGGGTGAGCTGGCCGTTTGGCATCTTGCTGTCGGTCATGCGGTATCCTCTCCTCTTTCCTCCGGTCTAGCCGAATGCGCGCGCGGGAGAAAGAGGGGGCAGGGTGCCGTAACGGAAGGCTTTTCCGGGCGCTTCCGCCTTTAAAAATTGATGATTGCAATTTTAGATGTTCTTAAAAGGTTTTCGGGATTTTCGAACGGATAAGGGCGCCATGCTCTGGAAAGTCGGGGAGAATCCGTTGAAGAATTTCAGAATATCCACGCGCCTGTCGCTGCTTGTCGGCCTCGCCTTGACCATCTTCGCCGCAGCGCTCGTCTACAGCCTTTACCACTATCAGGATGCGATGGTCGCCGAGCGCAAGTCCAAGCTCGCGGCCATGGACGAGAACATGCTGACGCTCTTCAAGTATTACCAGGGGCTTGAGGCCGCCGGCACGCTGACGCGCGAGGAAGCGCAGGCGCGGGCGAAGGATGCCGTGCGGGCGTTGCGTTACGAGGACAGCGGCTATTTCTGGATCAACGACATGAACGCCGTGATCGTCATGCATCCGATCAAGCCGGCGCTCGACGGCACGGACCAGTCCGGCATGGCGGACCCGACGGGCAAGCATATCTTCACCGAGTTCGTGAAGGCCGTGAAGGCCAGCCCCACCGGGCAGGATTTTGTCGACTACTACTGGCCGAAGCCGGGCTTCGAGGAGCCGGTGCTGAAATATTCGCATGTCGCCGGCTTCGCGCCCTGGGGCTGGATCGTCGGCACCGGCGTCTACGCGGACGATCTCGCGGCCATGTTCCGCCGCAACGCCATCGGCATGGCGATCATCCTCGCCGGCGGCGGCCTTGCCATCATCCTGGCCGCCTACGCCATCGTGAAGAGCGTGACCCGGCCGATCCTCAGGCTCAACGCCTCCATGCAGGCCATCGCCGAGGAGGACGTTTCCAGCGAGGTGCCGGAGACCGACCGCAAGGACGAGATCGGCGAGATGGCGAAGGTGGTCTCTATCCTGCGCGATTCCGTCGCCGAGCGCGCGG
Source organism: Shinella zoogloeoides (assembly GCF_022682305.1). NCBI lineage: Bacteria > Pseudomonadati > Pseudomonadota > Alphaproteobacteria > Hyphomicrobiales > Rhizobiaceae > Shinella > Shinella zoogloeoides. The sequence goes on along the minus strand of NZ_CP093528.1, from coordinate 2,014,766 downwards.
AACTGCGCATCCGCGAGGGCGAGCAGCAGGCGCGGCTTGATGCCGAACGCAGCGAGGGCGAACGCCGCCAGCGCTCCGTCAGCCAGACCCAGGCGGACGCCATGCACACGGTCGGTGAGGCGCTTGAGCGCCTTGCGAACGGCGACCTCACGGTCTCCATCGACGCCATCGCGCCGGAATATGCGAAGCTCCGCGAAGACTTCAACCGTGCGGTGGATGCGCTTTCCAGCGTCATCGACGCCATTGCCCGCTCCACCGACATCGTGCACGGCAGCGCCTCGGGCATCGCGGAGGCGGCCAACAACCTGTCGCACCGCACCGAGCAGCAGGCCGCTTCCCTCGAGGAGACCGCGGCGGCGCTCGACGAGATCACCGCGACGGTGCGCAATGCCTCCGACCGCGCCGCCGAGGCAAGCCGCATGGTGACCGAGACGACGCAATCGACGAGCCGCTCCGGCACCATCGTGCGCGACGCCGTTGCCGCGATGAGCCGCATCGAGGACGCTTCCAGCCGCATCAGCCAGATCATCGGCGTCATCGACGAGATCGCCTTCCAGACCAATCTTCTGGCGCTCAATGCCGGCGTCGAGGCGGCGCGGGCGGGCGAGGCGGGCAGGGGCTTTGCGGTGGTCGCACAGGAGGTGCGCGAGCTTGCCCAGCGTTCGGCCAATGCGGCCAAGGAGATCAAGGGCCTCATCGGCAATTCGGCCGCCGAAGTCGGCACGGGTGTCTCGCTGGTGCGCTCGACGGGCGATGCGCTGACCGAGATCGAGACCCTGGTGAACCGGGTCAACGAGCAGGTGACGTCCATCGCCACCTCCGCCCGCGAACAGGCGACGGGCCTTGCCGAGGTCAACACGGCCGTCAACCAGATGGACCAGATGACCCAGCAGAACGCCGCCATGGTGGAAGAGACCAATGCGGCCGGCCAGACGCTGACCCGGGAGAGCGAGCACCTGCGCGCGCTGCTGGGGAATTTCCGTCTGAACGCAGCCGCGCCGGACCAGCGGAGGCGCGTCGCCTAGAGTATTTCCAGCAAAAGCGCGTAGCGGTTTTGCGTCCGGAGATACGATCCGATGACAAGCGGAAATGCTCCAGAGACCGGGCGCATTGCGCCAATCCTCACCCCGGCGCTTACCAGGCGCCGGGGTTTTCGCATCCGGCGGGAACCATTCCTTTACCCTGTTGCGACAAAATCCTCTGGAAATGCAGGGCTTCGGCCTGCGGTGCGGATTTTGCGCCGCTTCCGTCCGAATGCGGACAAAAGCGGCCTGCACCATTGCCGGACATGAACGTGTGCAACCGGGAACCGCATCGGGCGGAACCGGCCGCCGGGCGGAAGTGACAATGGGTATTGCGTTTGTTTCTCGTCTCCGCAGGCCGCTCGGGCTGCTTCTCGCCCCGGCGATGCTGGCTGCCTGCTCCGGCGGCCTGATGCCGCCCGACGATATCGACGGCGGCGGCGTCAGCGCCATCCAGCCAGTCGAGGTCATTTCCCGTGTGCCCGCCGGCGAGGTGGGCGATACCGGCGGCGATGCCGCCTATGTCTCCAGCGAACCCGCCGGACGGGCCGCCATGGCGGCGCCCGCACGCCAGCAGAAGCGCCTGCCGATGATCGACAGCGACGAGGCGATGGGCATTTCCGAGCCTGTACAGGCGTCCTCCGGCGTGCTCACCGTGCCCGAGGGCGGCGTCAACATGGACGAGGGACTGGGCGTCGGGCGCGTCGAGGGGCTTGCGGAGGCGCAGGCCAACGAGATCGCCGAGGGCAGTGCCAGCCAGGTGGTCGTCGGCGGCATCGGCACGGATACGCCGCAGCAGGTCGGCCAGCCGATCCCGATGTCCGAGGGTGGCGCGGAACTTGGCGCGGCGGAGAGCGGTGGCTATCTGCGCGTGCCGGACAAGGCGGCGACCCGTCGCCGGCAGGCGGTGGAGGGAGATGAGGTCGCCTTCCTGCCGCGGCTCAACAATCCGATGCAGGTGCCGGAAACGATGGGCGGCATGCCGGCCTCGGAAAGGGCCTGCCGGCAACGGCTGGTGAAGCTCGGCGTGAAATTCCGCGACGTGCCGCGCATTTCCCGCGGCCGTTCCTGCGGCATCGACTGGCCGGTGGAGCTTTCCGGCCTTTCCGGCGGCATCCAGATCAAGCCGGCCGCGCAGGTCAACTGCCAGATCACGGAAGCCTTTGCGCGCTGGGTGAAGCAGGAGCTCGTGCCGTCCACCCGCACGCGTTATCTCTCCGGCGTTTCCGCCATCCACCAGATGTCGTCCTATTCCTGCCGCACCATGAATTCGCAGAAAGGGGCGGCCATGTCGGAGCATGCCAAGGGCAACGCCATCGACGTCGGCAAGATCGTGCTGAAGACCGGCAAGACCATCGTCATCGAGAAGAAAGGCTTCTTCGCCTTCCGGGAGAAGGGGCTTTTGAAATCGGTGCGCGGCGATAGCTGCAAATACTTCTCCACCGTGCTCGGTCCCGGCAGCGACCGCTTCCACAAGGACCACTTCCATTTCGACCTGCGCGCGCGCAGGTCCGGCTACCGGCATTGCAGCCTGTAAACGCCTGACGGATGGGCAAAAAAAGACCGGCGGGGCGCCGGTCGAGAAAAGGGCGGCAGCTGCGTGTGGCTCTGCCTGGAACGTCACATTCCGTTATCCGCGCCGGGGGACGCCGGCGAGGATGCATGCTGGGCTTCCGGGGGGAGGAAGCGGGCGGATGGGGCCGCCGGAGCGAGGCCGATGCCCGGCGCCGAGGGGGCGGCGGCGGGGGGAGAGCGGCGAGCGGGGCGCAGGCCGTTCCCTCGGTCTCGCCGGGAGAATGGTTGAAATCGATCACGGTTTGATGACAGTTGGCGGCCTGTCCGCGCGAATTCTCGCGAGTCGCCCCCGCGCGACGATCCTGCCGGGAGCCTTCCATGCCACCCATCGCCGACCTCGTCCTCTTTGCCATCGCGCTCGCCGCCGCCGGGGTGGTTTCCGGCCTGCTGGCGGGCATCTTCGGCATTGGTGGCGGGGCAATCCTGGTGCCGGTCTTCTATCAGGTATTCGGCTATCTCGACGTGCCGGAGGCGGTGCGCATGCATCTTTCCATCGGCACCTCCATCGCCATCATCGTGCCGACCTCGATCCGCTCCTTCACCTCGCACCGCAAGCGCGGCGCGGTAGACACCGCGCTGCTGAAGAGCTGGATCGTCGCGCTGCCGCTCGGGGCGGTGCTCGCCTCGGTCATCGCGGCGGTCATATCGAGCGTCGGCCTGCGGCTGGTCTTCGTCGCCATCGCGCTGCTCGTGGCGCTGCGCATGCTGTTCAACCGGGAGAGCTGGCGGGTGGGCGACACGCTGCCGACGGGCCTTGCCAACCAGGTCGCGGGTGTCGTTATCGGTACCCTGTCCGGCCTCATGGGCATCGGCGGCGGCGTGCTCAACAACACCTACATGACCTCCTTCGGCCGGCCGATCCACCAGGCGGTGGCGACATCGTCGGGCGTCGGGGTGCTCATCTCCATCCCCGGCATCGTCGGCTATGTCTGGGCCGGCTGGGGCGCGGCGGGCCTGCCGCCCGGTTCCACCGGCTTCATCAACTGGATCGCCGTCGCCCTCATCGTGCCCATCGCCCTCGTCGTCACGCCCTGGGGCGTGAAACTGGCGCATTCGATGAGCAAGCGGCAGCTCGAGGTGGGCTTCGGCGTCTTCCTTCTGCTGGTGGCGCTGCGCTTCCTCGTCAGCATCTACGGATGAGCGAATTTTTTCCGCGCTGCAGGTGAAAATTGACGAAGGGCACGCCATATAGGGTGTCCTTCCGCACCTACCTTTCTCTTTCCGGACCCTCCCATGGCGCCCATTGTTTCCATTCGCAATCTCACCAAGAGCTACGCATCGGGCTTCACGGCGCTGAAGGGCGTCGATCTCGATATCGAGCAGGGCGAGATCCTCGCGCTGCTCGGGCCGAACGGCGCGGGAAAGACGACGATGATCTCGATCATCTGCGGCATCGTCACGCCGAGCGGCGGCAGCGTCACGGTGGCGGGGCACGATATCCTGCGCGACTATCGCAAGACGCGGTCCATCATCGGCCTCGTGCCGCAGGAATTGACGCTCGACGCCTTCGAGACCGTGTGGAACACCGTCGCCTTCTCGCGCGGCCTGCACGGCTGCAAGCCGGACCCGGCGCTGATCGAGCGCATCCTGAAGGACCTCTCGCTCTACGACAAGAAGGACACGGTGCTGCGCCACCTTTCGGGCGGCATGCGCCGGCGCGTGCTGATCGCCAAGGCGCTGTCCTACGAGCCGAAGGTGCTGTTCCTCGACGAGCCGACGGCGGGCGTGGACGTGTCGCTGCGCAAGGACATGTGGCAGCTCGTCGAGCGCCTGCGCGCCTCCGGCGTCACGATCATCCTGACGACGCATTATATCGAGGAAGCCGAGGAAATCGCCGACCGCATCGGTGTCATCAACCACGGGCAGATTCTTCTGGTGGAGGAGAAGAAGGCGCTGATGGCCAAGCTCGGCCGCAAACAGATGACCGTCGAGCTTGCCGAACCCGTCGCCGCCATTCCCGACGCGCTGTCGCCCTATGGGCTGACGCTGTCCGGCGAGGGCCACCGGCTCGTCTATGAATTCGATTCGTCCGGTGAGCGGACGGGAATCTCGTCGCTGCTCTCCGCGCTCTCCCAGTGCGGATTGCGGGTCAAGGACATCTCCACCGAGCAAAGTTCGCTGGAAGACATTTTCGTGGAACTGGTGGGAGAGGGCAAATGAACTTCGAGGCGATCAGGTCCATCTATGCATTCGAGATGGCGCGCACGCGCCGCACGCTGCTGCAGAGCATCGTCTCGCCCGTCATCACGACCTCGCTCTATTTCATCGTCTTCGGCGCGGCGATCGGCTCGCGTATGCAGGAGGTGCAGGGCGTGTCCTACGGCGCGTTCATCGCGCCCGGCCTCATCATGCTGACGCTGCTCAACCAGTGCATCGGCAACGGCTCCTTCGGCATCTACTTCCCGAAATTCACCGGCACGATCTACGAAATCCTCTCCTCGCCGATCTCGATGATCGAGATCGTCATCGGCTATGTCGGGGCGGCGGCGACAAAGGGGCTGATCGTCGGTACGATCATCCTCATCACCGCATCGCTCTTCGTCGACATCTCGATCAAGCATCCGGTCATGATGGTGCTGTTCTTCGTGCTGACGGCCGTCAGCTTCTCGCTGTTCGGTTTCATGATCGGCATCTGGGCGAAGGATTTCGAGCAGCTCAACCTTTTCCCGATGCTGATCATCCCGCCGCTCGTCTTCCTCGGCGGCAGCTTCTATTCCATCGAGATGCTGCCGCCCTTCTGGCAGACGGTCAGCCACTTCAATCCCGTGCTCTATCTCGTCTCCGGCTTCCGCTGGAGCTTCTTCGAGATCGCCGACGTGAACCCCGTCGTCAGCCTCGTGACGGTGCTCGGCTTCCTCATCGTGTGCCTGTCGATCACGGCCTGGATATTCAAGACGGGATACAAGCTGAAGAACTGACGGATCAGTCCTTCAGCCGCAATTCGTCCCGTGTGATCTCGATGGAGCCGAGGGTTTCCAGGAAGCTCATGCCCAGAAGGCTCTGGTCCAGGCGGCCCTGTTCGGTGACCATGCCGCGGATCGTGCCGCGCAGGATGGGGCCGATGGCGACCTCGCGCAGTGTCACCGGGGCGGCGCGCGCCCGGCCGTTGGCAGTGGAGACCTCGATGGAGAAGACGAGGTTGTCGGGGTTTATGCCGAGGCGCATGGCGTCGTCGTAGGAAAGCACCACGGAGCTTGCCCCCGTATCCACCAGCATGCGCAGCGGCGTGCCGTCGATGGTCACGTCCGCCTCGAAATGGCCGGAGAGGCCCTTGTGGATGACGAGGATTTCCTCACCCCCGGCATTGGTCGTCACGACGGCGCGGCCGGGGATCAGGCCGGCAGTCAGGCGGTTGCCGATTTCCTGCAGGTCGAAGCGATAGAGATAGGCAGTGGCGAGCGCGAGGATGAGGACCAGCCAGATGGCGGCCTGGCGCAGGCTCTCGCCCCATTGGCGGCGGCTCGCCAGGATGCCGGCCGCCATCATCGTGCCGATGGCCGAAAGGGTGACGAGGCGGCCGAAATCGTTGTTGTCGAGGCCGAGCGTGCGCCCGCCGTCATGGTTGAGGATGAGAAGGGCAAGGCCCGCTGCGAGAATGCCGAGAAGGATATAGAGCCTCATGCCTCGCCGCGCTCCCGTGCCATGCGCGCCCGCCGGGTCTCACGCCGCGGCTTGCGCTCGACGGTTTCGAGCCGGGCGGGCAGTTCGGCCATGATCGCGCGGCGCTCTTCCGGTGTGTAGAGCGTCCAGGCGCCGATTTCGTCGCGCGTGCGGCCGCAGCCGAAACAGTATCCGGTCACCATGTCGATCGAACAGACGAGAATGCAGGGCGATTCCATCGGGTCTCCGGTGCTGGTCTTCTCTCTATATCGGCGGCTCAAAGCGCCAAGGCAAGGGCGAAGAGCACCGACATTTCCGCGAGTTGCTGCGTCGCGCCGATCGTGTCGCCCGTATGGCCGCCGATCTTGCGCAGCGCAATACGGTTGAAGACGAGCACGGCGATCACGGCAGCGGCGGATGCGAGGACGAAGGAAGCCAGCGTGCCGTGCGGCAGGAGCAGCAGGGCGGATATCCCGATGCCGCTGGCAAGCGCGAGGAGCGTCGCGCGGTTTTCCGGCTCGCCGACCGAGGCGGCGACGCCGTCGCGGCGGGCGGGCGGCAGCAGCGACCAGTGCCAGACCATGGCGGTGCGGCTGGCGGCGGCGACGGCCAGCAGCGCCATGCCGAGGCCGGACGGGGTGAGGGCCGCCGCGAGCGCGGCGATGGCGGCGGCGCGCAGGCCGAAGGAGAGGATGAGCGCCACGACGCCGTAGGAGCCGGCGCGGCTGTCCTTCATGATGGCGAGCGCGCTGTCGCGATCCCGCCCGCCGCCGATGCCGTCGGCGCTGTCGGAAAGCCCGTCCTCGTGCAGCGCGCCGGTCACGAGCACCTGCAGGGCGAGGGTGGCAATGGCGAGAAGGGAAGGCGGTGCGTGGAGGGCCGAGAGCATGGCGGCGAGCGCTGCCGCCGGCAGCACGATCAGCACGCCGGCGAGCGGGAATGCCCGCACCGCGCGCGACAGCCTTCCATCATAGCCGATGAAATGGCGCTGCGGCATCGGCACGCGCGAAAGGAAGGCGACGGAGCGCGCCGTGTCGTCGATGAAGTCCCGTATACCCACCTTGAAAATCCCCTCCTGGCGAAAGGCGACGGTGGCCGCCGCAAATGCGGTTGTCGGATTCGCGCCCTCGCTCTATTAAGCAGTTCCAGCAAAAGTGCGCAGCGGTTTTGCGTCCGCGATTGCGGAAAAGACTGCCGACGACACCAGAGACCCGCCTTTGAAAAGCCCCAAGCAAGGAATTCCCCAAGATGAGTGCCAGCGGCCTGCCGTTCGATGATTTCCGTGAATTGCTGCGCAACCTTCCCGGCCCTGATTCGGCCGCACTGGTGGCCGCGCGCGAACGGGATTCGCAGCTCACCAAGCCGCCGGGTGCGCTCGGCCGGCTGGAGGAGATCGCCTTCTGGCTCGCAGCCTGGACGGGCCGCGCGCCGGCCGTGACGCGCCCGCTGGTCGCCATCTTCGCCGGCAACCATGGTGTCACGAAACAGGGCATCACGCCCTATCCGTCCTCCGTCACGGCACAGATGGTGGAGAACTTCGCGGCCGGTGGCGCGGCGATCAACCAGATCTGCGTGACGCACGACCTCGGCCTCAAGGTCTTCGACCTTGCGCTCGACTATCCGACGGCCGATATCACCGAGGAAGCCGCGCTTTCGGAGCGTGACTGCGCCGCCACCATGGCTTTCGGCATGGAAGCCGTCGCCGGCGGCACGGACCTCCTGTGCATCGGCGAAATGGGCATCGGCAACACGACCATCGCAGCGGCGATCAACCTGGCGCTCTACGGCGGCACGGCGGAAGAATGGGTCGGCCCGGGCACCGGGTCGGAGGGCGAGGTGTTGCAGCGCAAGGTCGCGGCCGTGAAGAAGGCCGTCGAACTGCACCGCGACCATCTCTCCGATCCGCTGGAAGTGCTGCGCCGCCTCGGCGGCCGTGAGATCGCGGCCATGGCCGGCGCGATCCTTGCCGCGCGCATGCAGAAGATTCCCGTCATCATCGACGGCTATGTGGCGACGGCGGCCGGCGCCATTCTTCGCGCGGCCAATCCCTCGGCGCTCGACCATTGCCTGATCGGTCACGTCTCGGCTGAGCCGGGGCATCTGAAGTCGATCGAGAAACTCGGCAAGACACCTCTGCTGGCGCTCGGCATGCGGTTGGGCGAGGGCACCGGCGCGGCACTGGCGGCCGGCATCGTCAAGTCGGCGGCGGCCTGCCATTCCGGCATGGCGACCTTCGTTCAGGCGGGCGTCAGCAACCGTTCGTAACTGCACGCCGGTAAAAAGCCTCAAAGGCATGGATTGAGAACTGCGGCGTGCCCGTCATACGGGCAGGCCGGCGACAAGAACGGGATTGTCCAGATGGGTCAGGCACCAATCAAGAAAAAGACGGGCTTCAGCCACCTGATCGCGGCTGCGACCTATTCGGCGGCCGGCGCACGCCGGCTGCTCGGCGAATCGGCCTTCCGGCACGAACTCATCGCCTTCGTCGTCGCCATGGCGATCTTCACGATCCTCGGCGCCTCGCTCTTCCAATATGTGGCGATGGCGATCCTCTTCCTTCTGATGATCGCCTTCGAGGCGCTGAACACGGCGATCGAGGAGATCGTCGACCGGGTTTCCCCGGAAATCTCCGAGATGGGCAAGCACTCGAAGGACCTCGGCTCCTTCGCCGTCTTCTGCCTGATCATCGCCAATGCCGTCTATGCCGGCTATGTGGTGATTTCGTCGTTCTTCTGAAGCCCGGCCTCAGGCGAAGCTCTTCCGGCGAGGGGCGACGGCCTGCGTTTCGCTGACGGCGGGCAGGCTCTGGAGCACGCGCTTGGCCGGCAGGATGGCGATGGCCTCGGTGCCCTCGCGCAGCTTCGATTTCAGGATGAATTCGCCATTGTGCTTGGCGAGGATCGCCTGGACGATGGGCAGGCCGAGGCCTGTGCCCTGCTCGGCGCTCTTGATGGCGATGGAGCCCTGGCCGAAGGCCGAGAGCACGACCGGGATTTCCTCTTCCGGAATGCCGGGGCCGTTGTCCCTGATGGAGACATATTGCCCGCCGCCCGCCGTCCAGCCGGCCTTGACGGTGACTTCGCCGCCCTGCGGCGTGAATTTCACGGCATTCGACAGAAGGTTCAGGATGACCTGGCGCAGCGCCTTCTCGTCCGCCCAGACGGCGGGCATGTCGCTTTCGACCTGCTCGGTGATCGTGATGTTCTTGGCCCGCGCGCGAAGCTGCACCATGCCGATGCAATCCTCGGCGATATCGACGAGATGGACGGATTCCTCCGACAGGTCGTATTTGCCGGCCTCGATGCGCGAGAGGTCGAGGATCTCGTTGATGAGGTTGAGGAGGTGCTGGCCGGAACGGTGGATGTCCGAGGTGTATTCCTTGTAGGTGGGATTGTTCAGCGGGCCGAGCACTTCCGTCGACATGACTTCGGAGAAGCCGAGGATGGCGTTCAGCGGCGTGCGCAGCTCGTGGGACATGGAGGCGAGGAAACGGGACTTGGCGAGGTTCGCCTCCTCAGCCCGGCGGCGCGCCTCGTCCGACATGGACTTCGCCACCTCCAGCTCGGCAATGAGGTCGTCCTTCTCCGACTGCGAGGACAGGAGTTGCGCGCTGGTGTGGCGCAGGCGGCGCGTCATGAAGACGAGGAAGACGAGGGCGGCGGCGACGATGGCCGTCATGCCCACGGTGGCAGGTTCCGGATGCAGCAGGGTGGAGACGGCGAGCGCGGCGACGGTCGGTCCGAACGCGCAAAGGATGGCGTGGCGCAGCATCAGCGTGCCCATGGCCGTCACCGCCAGCGCCACGAGCAGCGAGGATCCCTTGTAGAATTCGAAGGAGACGCCGGAGCAATGGCTGCAATCCTGCAGGGCGAAGACCGCCCAGGCGATGCCCATGAGGAACTGCGTGACGAGGAAGCGGCGCTGCCAGCGGTGCACGGTCTCGCCGGTTATATCCTTGCCGCGCGCGCGGCGCGCGACGAGCATGCCGATTGCATGCATGCTGAGCGCCAGCACGGCCCAGGCGAGAAGGGTGGCGTCCTGCGTGAGATAGAGGCCGACGGCCGCGATCAGCACGACGACCACGGGCACGGCAAGCGCGCCCTGCACGGCCGAATCGATATGTAATTGCAGCATCTCGCGCTCGAAGTCCGGCGAATTGCCGGCCGCCGTCTGCAGCCGTTCGCGGGTCGCGCGAACGGTCCGCGTGACAGCCTTGTTACGAAGGCTGCGCGACTTGTCGACAATGATCTTGTCGGTCGAGGTGCTGACGCCGGTACTCATCACGGATTGCAACTGTTGCGGACAGCGTTGAAGTCTAGGGGGGAATCCTTAAGAAGATGCTGCCGCGCATAAACCATTTGCGAACCATTCCGGCATTTTCCATTACGCTGGGTCAATGGTGATCCGGCATGGATGCCGCGTCATCACTCTGGGTCAGGGGCAGGCTATCTCCATGGGGTTTTCCAGACGCGCGCGCGACATCGGCACGGCCGTGGCGATCCTTGCGTTCACGGCATTGATCGTGGCGCGCATCGGCGATGCGGGCGGCGAGACGATCGCCGGCGCGGCGCGGGCGGCGGATGGCGATACGCTGACACTCGACGGCCACCGCATCCGGCTTGCGGGCATGGATACGCCGGAGATGATGCAGGTCTGCAAACGGGATGGCGCGGACTGGCGCTGCGGCGTGGCCGCGCGTTCGCGGCTGGCCGAGCTTCTGCGGGCCGGTCCCGTCACCTGCCGCACGCAGGGCACGGACAAGTACAGCCGATGGCTGGCGCGCTGCGAGACCGGGGCCGGCGACCTTGGCGCGCGCATGGTGCGCGAGGGGCTTGCCGTCGCCTATGGCGACTACGAGGATGAGGAACGGTTCGCGCGGGCCGAGCGCAAGGGGCTTTGGGGCACTGAGTTCGACATGCCGCAGCAATGGCGGCGGATGAACGGCCGGCCGCAGGAGGATGCGCACGAGGCGGAACCTGGCTTCCTCGGCGGCATTCTGGGAACATTGGGGCTGAAGTGACGGACGACATGATGGATGACGGCGGACATTCCGGGGATATCGTGGCGCTTCACGCGGCGATCGCGGCTTGCCGGATCTGTCGCGATGCGCCGGCGCGGGCGGGGGATGTCCTGCCGCATGAGCCGCGGCCGGTCGCGATCCTTTCGGACAGGGCGCGTATTCTCATAGCCGGGCAGGCTCCGGGGCTTCGCGTGCACGAGAGCGGCCTGCCGTTCAACGATGCCTCGGGCGACCGGCTGCGCAACTGGCTGGATGTGACGCGGGAGGCGTTCTACACCCCGGAAAAATTCGCCATCGTGCCGATGGGCTTCTGCTTTCCCGGCTATGACGCCCATGGCAGCGACCTGCCGCCGCGGCGGGAATGCGCGCCCCTGTGGCGCGCGCGCGTCATGGCCGCCATGCCGCAGATCGAACTGGTGCTGGCGATCGGACAATATGCGCAGGGCTGGCATCTCGGCGCGGCGAGGGCCGCGAGCATGACGGAGACGGTGCGCGACTGGCGGCGGCACCTCGGACGCAACGAGGGGCCGGCCGTGCTGCCGCTGCCGCATCCGAGCTGGCGCAACACCGGCTGGCTGAAGCGCAATCCCTGGTTCGAGCAAGAGGTGTTGCCGGAGCTGCGAAATCGGGTGAAAACCCTGACGGCCTGAAATGTAATTCTTTCATTTCCCCTGTAAATGGGTGTATGAGGGAATTAAATTTTGTTTGGCGCCGTCCCGGGCGCAAACGCCACCGGAAATGCCTTGGGGGACATCATGGATCGTCTGGACCGCAAAATCCTGCGCCTTCTGCAGGAAGATTCCACGCTCGCCGTCGCCGACCTTGCCAAGAAGGTGGGACTGTCGACCACGCCCTGCTGGCGGCGCATCCAGAAGATGGAAGAGGATGGCGTGATCCGCAAGCGCGTCGCGCTGCTCGATCCGGTGAAGATCAACACCAAGGTCACCGTCTTCGTCTCGATCCGCACCAATTCCCACTCGACGGAGTGGCTGAAGCGCTTCTCCGAGGTGATCGTCGAGTTCCCGGAAGTCGTCGAGTTCTACCGCATGAGCGGCGAGGTGGATTATCTGCTGCGCGTCGTCGTTCCGGATATCGCCGCCTACGACGCCTTCTACAAGCGCATGATCGCCCGTATCGAGATCCGCGACGTTTCCTCCGCCTTCGCGATGGAGCAGATCAAGTACACGACCGAGCTTCCGCTCGATTACATGGCCGTGGACAACCAGAAGAACGGCGACGAATAAGCCTCCGCTCAGGTTTGTGGCCGCTTGAAGTTCACGGCGAGCGTCTTCCAGGCCGCATAGGGCGCAAGTTCCGCCAATCCCTTGAAGGGCGCGCAGCGCACGACTGCGCGCATCGCGCTCGCGGCGAAGGCTTTCGTCGCCGGATCGCCGGCGAGCGGGCCTTCGATCGTGGGTGAGCCGTCGAGTTCGCCGCTCTCGGTCAGCGAGAATTTCACGCGCACCGTCTCCACATGGGCCGGTATGTCCGCCGGCATCGTCCAGCACCGGGCGATCTGCCGGTGCAGCGCCATGGCGAGCGCCGGTGCGGCATCCTCGCCCCTGGCCGGCGCGGCGAGGGCGAGGATGGCTGCGAGGGCGGGCAGGGCGCGGCGGGGCACCCTATTTCCTTTCGAGCCGGGCCAGCAGAGAGGACGTATCCCAGCGATTGCCGCCCATGTCCTGCACGTCGCCGTAGAACTGGTCGATGAGGGCGGTGGCGGGGAGCTTCGCGCCGTTGCGGCGCGCCTCGGCGAGGATGATGCCGAGGTCCTTGCGCATCCAGTCGATGGCGAAGCCGAAGTCGTATTTGCCGGCGAGCATCGTCTTGTGGCGATTGTCCATCTGCCAGGAGCCGGCTGCGCCCTTCGAGATGACCTCGATGACGGCTTCCATGTCGAGGCCGGCCTGCTTGCCGAAATGGATGGCTTCGGCGAGGCCCTGCACGACGCCGGCGACGCAGATCTGGTTGACCATCTTGGCAAGCTGGCCTGCACCGGCCGCGCCCATCAGGCCGACCATGCGGGCATAGGCGTCGATCACCGGCCGCGCCTTCTCGAAGATGTCCGCCTCGCCGCCGCACATGACGGTGAGCACACCGTTTTCCGCGCCGGCCTGGCCGCCGGAAACGGGGGCGTCGATGAAGTGGCAGCCCTTCGCCCTGGTGGCGGCGTCGAGTTCCCGGGCGACCTCGGCGGATGCCGTGGTGTTGTCGATGAGGATCGCGCCCGGCTTCATGCCTTCGATCGCGCCGTCCTTCGCGATGGTGACGGAGCGCAGGTCGTCGTCGTTGCCGACACAGGTGAAGACGAACTCGGCGCCGGCGGCAGCCTCCGCCGGAGTGCGGCAGGCCGTTCCGCCGAATTCGGCCGCCCATTTCTCCGCCTTGGCGAAGGTGCGGTTATAGACCGCGACCTCATGGCCGCCTTTGGCCTTCAGGTGACCGGCCATGGGATAACCCATGACGCCGAGACCGATGAATGCAACTTTTGCCATGCTGACTCTCCTGCAGAATTTGGCAGGAGATGTAGCGGATGATGGATTTTCGCGAAAGTGTTTCCCGTCAGCCGCGATATTTCGCCAGCACCAGATGGCCGGGGATAGGCTCGCCTTCCTCCATGCGCACGGTGATGTCCGTCATCTCCACGAGGTCGAAGCCGGTTTCCTCAAGGCGCTGGCGCACGTAATCGGCGGCGTGGGCGAAGCGCTGGTGCGGGCCGACCATGAAGGGGCGGCCGGCGAAGGTGTCTGCCGGCAGCGTCTCGGAGGAGAAGATGAAGTGGCCGCCTGGCACGAGATTGTCTGCTGCGCCGAAGAACAGCGGCTCCAGCGCGCCGAGATAGGGCAGCACGTCCGTCGCGGTGATGAGGTCGAAGGGATCGTCCTCGTTGTCGTCGAGGAAATCGACGGCCTCGGCGACGTAGAGCGTCTCGTAGAGATCTTTGTCATGGGCGATCTCGACCATGTTTTCCGAGAGGTCGACGCCGGTGATGTCCTCGGCCATGTCGCGCAGCGCGCCGCCCGTCAGGCCGGTGCCACAGCCGAGGTCGAGCACCCGCTTGAAGCCGCCGAGGCCGAGCGCCTGGAAGCGCTGGCGCACCAGAAGCGGCACGCAATAGCCGAGCTGGTCGACGAGCACGTTGTCGAAGACCTCGGCGTGCTGGTCGAAGAGGGTGGTGACATAGGCGTCGGGCGCCTTTTCCGGCGTGTCGCCGCGGCCCATCGAGGCAAGCCGCACGGCCGCGCCGCCATGATCGTCCGGGTCGAGCGCCAGGACTTCCGCATACGCCCTGGCAGCGGCATCGAAATCGCCGGATTTTTCCAGCGAAAGGGCGCGGTTATAGGCTTCCGCGAGCGCATCTTCGTCGATCTTCTTCATGAGGCGTCTCTTAGGCCGCAAATAGCCGTTTATCAATCGCCGAAAGAGGCGCATGATCCCTCCCAAGACCAAAAAGACCAATGGGAGGAATGCCATGCCCGGCGATATGTCCCCGCCGTCGCTGTCCATCGATAGGAACCGTCCGCCGAGTCCCGCCTTGCCGGCGACGCCGATGGAGACGATCAACACCATGGTGCACTATTACCGCGGGGAGCTTGGCCGCATGGCCGGCTGGCGCGACCGCATCGACCGGACGACCAACTGGGCGATCACGGTGGTGGCGGCGCTGCTGTCCGTCTCTCTGTCGACACCGACCTCACATCATGGCGTGCTGCTCTTTGCCGTTCTGCTGATAACGCTGCTCTTGATGATCGAGGCCCGGCGCTACCGCTTCTTCGACGTCTATCGCGCGCGGGTGCGCCAGCTCGAGCGGTTCTATTTCGCGGAAATCCTCAATCCGCGTGGCCAGCTCGCGCTCGACTGGGCCGAGCCGATCGCCAGTAGCCTCAGGAAGCCGGAATTCCTGATCAGCTACCGCGATGCGGCCTGCCGCCGGCTGCGGCGCAACTATTGCTGGATGTATCTCATCCTGCTCCTGGCCTGGGCGCTGAAGATTTCCTCCTCGACGCTGCAACGGCCGGCGACGGCGGGCCGGGACATGACGCTCGCCTTCGAGCATGTGGTGGCCAATGCGGCGCTCGGACCGGTACCGGGCGGCGTGGTGATCGCCCTTGTCGCCCTCTTCTATGCCGTCATCGCCTATTTCTCCCTCACGGTGAAGATGTCGGACAGCGAGCTTGCGCACGGGTCCGTTCACGTGTGAGGGCGGCGGCCGTCAGTTGATGACGAATTCGCCTTTCAGCGCGCGCCATTCCGTCGGCGAGATGAGGCGGCGGTGGACGTAGCGCACGGAATGGATGGGACCGTCCAGCTTCTCCTGCCAGAATTTCAGGAAGCTCTTCATCTCCGGGAAATCCGGGGCAAGGTCGTAGTGCTGCCAGATATAGGTCTGCAGGAATTGCTGGTGATCCGGCATGCGGTAGAGGATCTGGGCCGTGGTCATGCCGTAGCCCTTGAGCTGCATTGCCATGTCGTTCGTCATAGCGGACCTCATTGCGTGATGAATGATGGTCCCTGCAATTGAACGCCCTTCAAGGTTAATGAAGGCTTAACATCGTGTCCGCATCGGGAAAATTTCTTTGAAAACAGGATGTTGGCAGCACTCCCTTCGAAGTGCTGCCAGAGTGTCCTAGCGCTTTAGGTGGCGCGTCAGGCGGGTGTCGAGCCAGGCCCAGAGATTGCGCAGCAGCTCCACGATCAGCAGGTAGATCAGCGCGGCCCAGATATAGGTCTGGGGATCGAAGGTGCGGGAGAACGCGAGGCGCGTCTGTCCCATCAGGTCGAGGACCGTGACGATGGCGACGATGGCCGACCCCTTGATCATCAGGATGATCTCGTTGCCGTAGGGGCGCAGCGCCACGATGAGAGCCTGCGGCAGGATGACCTTGAAGAAGGTGACCTTCTTCGGCAGGCCGAGCGCCGCCGCGCCTTCATGCTGGCCGCGCGGCACGCTCTCGATGGCGCCGCGCAGGATTTCGGCCTGGTAGGCGGCGGTGTTGAGCGTGAAGGCCAGGAGCGCGCAGTTCCAGGCATCG
Source organism: Shinella zoogloeoides (assembly GCF_022682305.1). Classification (NCBI taxonomy): domain Bacteria; kingdom Pseudomonadati; phylum Pseudomonadota; class Alphaproteobacteria; order Hyphomicrobiales; family Rhizobiaceae; genus Shinella; species Shinella zoogloeoides. Next base: position 1,998,516 of record NZ_CP093528.1, on the reverse strand, counting down.
CGGAAGAACCACCAGAGGCCGAGCGACTTCAGCTCCGCGGAGAAGCTGCCGAGACCGTAGTAGATAAGGAAGAGCTGGGTCAGCAGCGGGGTGCCGCGGAAGAAATAGACATAGGCGGCGGAGAGCCAGGAGGAGACCGGGTTCTTCGACATGCGCGCGAAGGCGATCGGCAGCGACAATGCGCCGCCGAGGGTGATGGAGACGCCGACGAGCAGCAGCGTCACGCCGAGGCCGGAGAGGTAATTCGGTCCGTATTTCGCAAATTTCTCCGGGTCCCAGCCGTTGACGATCAGCATGAAGACGCCGACGGCGAGCGCCAGCCAGACGCCCATGAAGACATTGCCGAAGAAGCGGCCGGCGGTGAAGGGCTTGGGTGGCGCAGCCGGCGGGGCCTGCGGCGGGATGAGGGTGGCGATATGGCTCATCGCGCGACCTCCGAGCGTTTGGCCCATTTCTCGATGTTCGAGAAGACGATGGAGGAAATGAAGGCGAGGACGAGGAAGAGGAGGCAGGCGAGACCGTAGAAGGCGAAGGCTTCCTTGGTGACGCGCGCGGCGACGCCCGTCTGGCGCAGGATATCCGGCAGGCCGATGACGGAAACGAGGGCCGTGTCCTTCAGCAGCGCCATCCAGAGATTGCCGAGGCCGGGCAGGGCGACGCGGATGAGCTGCGGCAGCACGATGAGCTGCATGGTGCGGCCGTGGTGCAGGCCCAGTGCATAGCCCGCCTCGTACTGGCCGCGCGGAATCGCCTTGAAGGCCGACTGCAGCACCTCGGAGCAATAGGCCGAGAAGACGGCGCCGAGCGCGACCATGCCGGCGAAGAAGGCGCTGATCTCGATCTGGCCGTCAAAGCCGATCGCGGCCATGAAGTTCTGCACGAGGATCTGCAGGCCATAATAGACGATGGTGAGCGTCAAGAATTCCGGCAGGCCGCGGAAGATCGTGGTGTAGATGTTGGCCGAACGCCGGAGCGCGGGTTCATCGGACTGTTTTGCAAGCGCGATGAAGAAGCCCAGCAGAAGGCCGACGGGCAGGGTGGCGATGGCGAGGCTTGCCGTCACCAGCACGCCGAAGGCGATCTCGTCGCCCCAACCTGCGGCGCCGCATGCCAGAAGCGTATCGCTCGCGAATAGAGTGAAGACGCCGACCGGACCGCAGAAGGGATCGACGACCCCCAAAAATGCGGATACCGCATCGACGATGGCGGTGAAGAACCCGCTCATGCCAGAAATACCCCCCGATATGCTTATTGTCAGGACGCCTCGGTGCGCCTGTCTTTTCTTATACGCAACTACTCAGACAAAAAAAGCGGGAGAGCAAGCCCTCCCGCCCGTGCATTCTGGTGATGGGGTCAGAAAAAACCCGCATGACACCAGCGCGCCGCATTTCAATCGCCGTAGACGTCGAAGGGGAAGTACTTGGCGTTGATTTCCTGGTATTTGCCGCTCGCGCGGATCGCCGCGATCGCCGCGGTGAACTTGTCGGCCAGCGGATCACCCTTGCGCACCGCGATACCGGCGCCTTCGCCGTTGATGACCGGGTCGATCGGCAGGGTGCCGAGCAGCTTGCAGCAGGCGCCGTCGTCCGTCTTCAGCCATTCCGACAGGACCACCACGTCGTCGATGGCGGCGTCGATGCGGCCGTTCGCGATGTCGAGCTTGTACTCGTCGGAGGTCGGGTACATCTTCAATTCGGAATCCTTCATATGCGCCTGGGCATAGTTGGAATGGGTGGTCGAACCCTGTGCGCCGAGCGACTTGCCGGCAAGCGCTTCGGGCGTCGCTTCCTTGATCTCGGAATCCTTCGGCACGATGATGGCCGGCGGCGTGTTGTAGTACTTCTTGGAGAAGTCGACCTTTTCCTTGCGCTCGGCGGTGATCGACATGGAGGCGATGATGGCGTCGTACTTCTTGGCGATCAGGCCGGGAATGATGCCGTCCCAGTCCTGCGCGACGAAGGTGCAGTCGGCCTTCATCTCCTCGCAGAGCGCCTTGGCGATGTCGACGTCGAAGCCGGTGAGCGTGCCGTCCGATTCGAGAACGTTGAAGGGCGGGTAGGCGCCTTCGGTGCCGATCACGATCTTCTCGCCGTCCGCCATCGCCGCGGAGGCGGCGAACAGGGCGAGCGCCGCGGCCGAGGCTGCGAGCGTGAGACGTTTGGAAATACGCATTTTAGTCCTCTCAGTTGAAGGCTCTCCGGTTGTTGTTTTTTGTCCGGGCCTTGATGGGAAGCGGGCAGGCCTGCCCGCTTGGGCTGGATAATCGTCCCGTTTCCGCCCAAAAATCAACTGTTTTTCCGCCGTTTTTCCGCCCGCTTTCCCCGACAGTTTCGCGCCCGCCCCTAGTCATGTCGGCGGCGGGGCCTATCTGGCCCTTCCATGGCGGGCGTTCAGCCGAGGTTCAGGCGCGTATGGCTAGGGCTTTGCAGGAAGACGGGCGATTTGCCGGCCGATGGAAAAATCGGTAGGCAGCCCTCGAAATCAACAAGACGGGACACCGTGAGGACAAAACGATGACTTTCCGCTCAAGACTTTTCGCAACCGTGGCGCTGCCGGTGCTGTCGGTATCGCTGGTCGCAACGCCGACCCTCGCCGACGCCCTGATGAAGCCCTTCGAGGTTGCGCAGGAAAGCTCCGGCCCCACGGAGGAGGAGCTTCTCCAGCAGCAGCAGGAAGAGCAGCGCCGCGCGGCCGAGGAAGAGGCCCAGCGCCAGGCCGAGGAGCAGCAGCGTCAGGCTGAAGAACAGCAGCGCGCCGCCGAAGAGGAAGAGCAGCGTCAGGCCGAGGAACAGCAGCGTCAGGCTGAAGAGCAGCAGCGCGCCGCCGAGGAAGAAGCCCAGCGCCAGGCCGAAGAGCAGAAGGCCGCGGAAGCAGAGGCTCAGCGCGCGGCCGAAGAGGAAGCGCAACGCCAGGCCGAGCAGCAGAAGGCTGCCGAGGAAGAGGCCCAGCGTGCCGCCGACGAAGAGGCGCAGCGTCAGGCCGAGCAGCAGAAGGCCGCTGAAGAGGAAGCCCAACGCGCCGCCGATCAGCAGAAGGCTGCCGACGAGGAAGCGCAGCAGGCCGCCGAGCAGCAGAAGGCTGCGGAAGAAGAGGCCCAGCGCGCCGCCGAAGAGCAGCAGCGTCAGGCCGAGGAACAGCAGAAGGCCGCCGAGGAGCAGCAACAGCAGACCGAGGAGCAGCCGCAGCAGCCGGCGGAAGAACAGCAGGCCGAGCAGCCTGCCGGGGAGCCGCAGGGCGAGCAGCCGGCCGTCACCGAAGAGGTTCCGGCTGAACCGGCGACCGAGCAGCCGTCCACCGCCGAGACCGGCGAGGCTCCGGTGGTGGTCGTGCCGGAGGTGGTCGACACCCTGTCGGAAGAGCAGAAGCAGGAAATCGCGGAAGATCCGGGCAAGACCGACGAGACGGTCGTGCTGCCGGTCGAGAACGGTGCCGCCGTGCTCGACAGCGACAAGGACGCCGACAATCTCGGCGGCCAGACGAGCCGCGAGGAGCGCCGCAAGCAGCGCGAGGAGTTGCGGGCGCAGGAAGAGGTTCCGCTTCCCGATTCGGATGTCTCGGCGCAGGCCGCGATTTCCGAGGAGGTCCGCGAGGCCGTGCCGCAGAAGATCGAGGCCGCTATCAAGGAAGAGGGCAAGCGCCTCGACGCCGCGCCCGTCTTCGAGGTGCCGCAGACGACCAACATCATCAACAACACCGTGATCAACAACACGGTCGTCAACAACACCGTCAACAATAACGTGGTGAACAACAACATCACGCGGGTGGACGTGGTGGAGAAGATCGACAACCGCACGGTCCTGTCGGTCGGCGACCGGCTGTTCGTGCGTGGCGACGACCGGCCGCGCCTGCGTCGCGACTCGGAAGAGGTCTACTATGACAACCTCGCCCGCGGTCGCACCCGCGAGACGATCGTTCGTCCCGGCGGCGTGCAGATCGTGACGATCTACGACCGCTACGGCGACATCATCCAGCGCTCGCGCGTCGGCCGCGATGGCCGTGAATATATCATCGCCTATGCGCCGGAACGGGAAGACGATGCGCCGCGTGCGGACTTCGTGGACGTCGGCTACGAGCTGCCGCCGATGCGCCTTCGTATTCCGCTGCGCGACTACATCGTCGACACGTCGAGCGAGCCGGACCGGGATTACTATGACTTCCTGTCGGAGCCGCCGGTCGAGCGTGTCGAGCGCGTCTATACAATCGACGAGGTGAAGCATTCCGCCCGCCTGCGCGACAAGGTGCGTCGTATCGACCTCGACACGATCACCTTCGCCACCGGCAGCGCCGAAGTGCCGATGTCGCAGGCCCGCACGCTGCGCAAGGTGGCCGAGGCCATGGAGAAGGTTCTGGACAAGGATCCGGGCGAGACCTTCCTCATCGAGGGCCATACGGATGCGGTCGGTTCGGACAAGTCGAACCTCATCCTGTCCGACCTTCGCGCCGAAGCGGTCGCGAACCTGCTGACCGAGGTCTACGGCATTCCGCCGGAAAATCTGCAGACGCAGGGCTACGGCGAGCGCTTCCTGAAGGTGCGCACCGACGCCGCCGAACAGCAGAACCGCCGCGTCACCATCCGCCGCGTCACGACGCTGGTGCGTCCGGTCGCCAACGCGAACTGATTTTTCGGGTTACAAGGAAACAGGAGGCCGCGGGAGAAATCCCGCGGCCTTTTCGCATCAACGCTCAGGCGAGGTTCGGGAGGCCCGTGATCGCCACCACGAAGTCGGCGATGGCGGCGGTGTCGTCGAGGTCGAAGACGGGGAGCGTGGTGTCGGTCACCGGATGGTCGGCGGCGATGGCGGCGATATGCGGGTCCTCGGGGGCGAGCGGCGTGCGGTTGGCCGATTGCAGCCGGCGCGCCTCGATCTTGGGAATCGGCTCGCGCTTGTAACCTTCGATGAGCACGAGATCGCAGGGGGCGAGGCGGGCGAGGATTTCCTCGAAGGAGGGTTCCGGCGCACCACGCAGCTCATGCATGATCGCGTAGCGCGTACCGGAGACGATGGTGACCTCGTGTGCGCCAGCCTGGCGATGGCGATAGCTGTCGGCGCCCACCTTGTCGATGTCGAAATCGTGGTGGGCGTGCTTGATGGTCGAGACGCGGTAGCCGCGGGCGACCAGTTCCGTGACGAGGCGTACGGCAAGGCCCGTCTTGCCGGAATTCTTCCAGCCCGCAATGCCGAAGATCTTTGGTCGTGTCATCGTTCCAGTACCCGCAGCCAGGTTTCCGCCGCTTCGAGGTCTTCCGGCGTGTTGATGTTGAAGAAAGGGTCGAGATCGCCTTCCGTCGTCTCGACGGGCGGGAAGTCCACCGCCCGCGCCCGGTGCCGCTCCATGTAGCTGCGCATCCGCAGCGCGCCGCCGCCGGAAAGCCAGGCGGCAAGGTCGTCCGCCAGTGCGACGGGCCAGAGCGCGAAGACGGGATGCGGGCCGTCCGCCGAGCGGGCATGGACGATGCGCCCGGGCGTATCGACGGCCTCGGCCAGCCGTGCGACGAGGTCGGTCGGGAAGAAGGGACTGTCGGTCGGCACCGTCGCGATATGGCTCGTCTCGGGATGGAAGCGGCGCGCATGGTCGAGCACGGCGAGCACGCCGCCGAGCGGGCCGGAGCGCGTCGCATCGAGATCGGCGAAGACCGGCAATTCCTCGCCGGGTGCGAACAGGATGGGGCCGTTGGCGTTGACGGCGAGCGTGGATACCTGCGGGCGCAGCCGCCGGGCGGCGCGGTCGATCAGCGCCATGCCGCCGAGCCGTATGCGCGCCTTGTCCTGTCCCATGCGGGAGGACAGGCCGCCGGCCAGGATCACGCCCGGTATCGCTTCGTTCAATGCCATTTCGCTCCCGCGGACATGCTTGCCTTCCCTTGGGTCTAGTCGCTCCGGATGGCCGCGGCAAGGGATGAGAATGTCACGGGGATTCGGGTTTGGAGCGCTGCGCCACGGCCTTCGTGCGGCGCAGGTTCTCGCGGTAGAAGGTGTAGAGACCGGAGGCGACGATGACCAGGACGCCCACCGTCATCCAGAAGTCGGGCACTTCGCCGAAAAACAGGAAGCCGATGGCGATGGCCCAGATGAGGCTCGTATAGCGGAAGGGGGCGATGAAGGAGATTTCGCCGGTCCGCATGGCGGTGACGAGCGTCTGGTAGCCGACGAGCAGCAGGGCGCTTGCCAACGCCAGCCGCATGAGGACATCCGGCGGCACCGGCCGCCAGCCGCCCATCGGCACGACGAGCACGCCGCCGACCAGGGTGATGACCACGGCCGTGACCGCGCTGACGAAGATCGAGGGAACGTCGCTGCGGATCCTGCGCGTTGCAAGGTCGCGCGCCGCCGCGCCGATGACCGAGGCGATGACGTAGATCGCCGCCATGGAAAAGCCTTCCGGGCCGGGGCGGATGACGATCAGCACGCCGGCGAAACCGGCCGCGATGGCGAGCCAGCGCCGCCAGCCGACTTCCTCGCCGAGGAAGAGCGCTGCGCCGAGCGTGACGGCGAGCGGTAGGGCCTGGAGAATTGCCGAGGTGTTGGCGAGCGGCATGGCGCCGAGGGCGGAGACATAGGCGAGGGAGGCGAAGACCTCCGAAACCAGGCGTAGCGCTACGGCCGGCTCCAGCACGATCCGCCAGGAGCCGAGCGCGCCCATCCACCTTGCGATGAAAAGCACGAGCACGCTCGTCATCAGCCCGCGCAGGAACAGGATCTGGCCCGTGTTCATGGCGTGGGTGACGGATTTGACGAGGGCGTCGTTACAGGTGAAGGCGGCCATGCCGACCGCCATGTAAAGCGCGCCCCGGCCGTTCGAGTTGGTATTCATGCGGGTGATTCCAAGCGTTTTCCACCCCTAATAGGCCCGATGGGCGGCATTTTCCACCGGGTAGCCGACAAGGCGCGCTCGCTACGCTATTTCCCGGCCTCGTAGACGACATAGCTTTCGGCTGCCGGGTCCGGGTCGCCGTAGGTGGGATCGACCTCGAAACGGGTCAGGATGAAGTCGCCGTTGCGGAACAGCCATTCGCCGCTGTCCCAGGCATCGCCGATGCCGCGCCAGGCGGCATGGCTGGTGATGGCGCGGGTCTTCTCGTCGAAGCTTGCGTTGACGAGGAGGCCGGTGGCGCGGAAACCGCGAACCTTCGGGTCGGCTTTCAGCCTGCTCATCTCCTCGTCCGCATAGGCATAGTCTAGATCGGGCGTGGCGAAGGCGACGAGTTTCAGTGATTCCTCGTCGCTCTTCTTCAGCACGAAGGCATGGCGGATATTGTAGGCGCCTGAGCCGCAGAAGAGCTGGTATAGGACGGCCTCGACCGCGTCGCCGTCGGGATTGTAATCCGGCTTGTAGGAGAAGCGGTAGACAGAGTGCCCGTAGTTCTCGTCGTCCGGGCCGGCCATGGGGACGTCCTCCATGCCGTTCATGTCGCAGTCCGTGCCGAAGGCGGCTTTTGCAAGCGCTTCCGCCGCCGCGATGCCCTCCGGGCGGTCGGCGGCAAGGCCGGGCATGGGCAACGCGGCGCAGAGGAGGGCGGCCAGCAGGACTTTCACCGGAACCTCGCTTCGGCGGGTCAGCCGCCCGTGACGCTCATGTGGCGGGCGACGGCCGGGCGGTTGCGGCGGTCTATGATGAAGTCGTGACCCTTCGGCTTGCGGCCGATGGCCTCGTCGATCGCCTGCGAGAGCAGGGCGTCGTCGTCGGAGGCGCGCAACGGCAGGCGCAGGTCGGCCGCGTCGTTCTGGCCGAGGCACATATAGAGCGTGCCGGTGCAGGTGAGGCGGACGCGGTTGCAGCTTTCGCAGAAATTGTGCGTCATCGGCGTGATGAGGCCGAGACGGCCGCCGGTCTCCTCGACCGTCACGTAGCGTGCGGGGCCGCCGGTGCGGTAGGCATTTTCGGTGAGCGTGAACTCTTCGGCGAGGCGGGCGCGCATTTGCGAGAGCGGAAGATAGCGGTCGGTGCGGTCTTCCTCGATCTCGCCCATCGGCATGGTTTCGATGAGGGTGAGATCCATGCCGCGGCCATGCGCCCAGCGCATCAGCTCGGGGATCTCGCGATCATTGAAGTCCTTCAGCGCCACGGCGTTGATCTTGATCTTGAGGCCGGCCGCCTGTGCGGCGTCGATGCCCTCCATGACCTTGGAAAGCTCGCCCCAGCGGGTGATCGTCCTGAATTTTTCCGGGTCGAGCGTATCGAGGGAGACGTTGATGCGGCGGACGCCGCAATCGACCAGTTCCGCCGCGTGCTTGGAAAGCTGGGAGCCGTTCGTCGTCAGGGTGAGTTCGTCGAGGCGGCCTTCATGCACATGTGCGCCGAGTTCGCGCACGAGATGCATGATGTTCTTGCGCACGAGGGGTTCACCGCCGGTGAGGCGCAGCTTGCGCACGCCCTTGGCGATGAAGGCGGAACAGAGCCGGCTCAATTCCTCCAGCGTCAGGAGGTCCTTCTTCGGCAGGAAGGTCATGTTCTCCGCCATGCAGTAGGTACAGCGGAAATCGCAACGGTCCGTGACGGAGACGCGCAGATAGGTGACGGCGCGCCCGAAGGGGTCGATCATCGGCGCTTGGGACTGCGCGACCGGATTCGCGCCATTCCAGGTTCCTGCATACGAATTCAAGCCACATCCTCCTTACCGACATGTCGTGCGCCAAGGGCGCGGCGTCAAGCCGATGCGACGATTATGACAGCATTTTCAGCCTTGCACATCCCCCGCATGCGGCATAGTCCTTCGCGAAATCCAAGGGAAAAGGATCCGGCATGAGTGACCTCTGGCCCACCGAACTGCGCGTTTCCAAGGACCGCCAGCGCCTCGTCGTCACCTTCAACGACGGCGCGAGCTTCGATCTTTCCGCCGAACTGCTGCGCGTGCGCTCGCCCTCCGCCGAGGTGAAGGGCCATGGGCCGGGGCAGGAGGTGACGGTGCCGGGCAAGCGTAATGTCGCGATCATCTCCATGACGCCGACGGGCAATTACGCCGTGCGCATCGGCTTCGACGACTTTCACGATACCGGCATCTACACATGGTCCTATCTCCGGGAACTCGGGGAAAAAGGCGCCGAGTTCTTCGCGGACTACGAGCGCGAGCTTGCGGAGAAGGGCATGAGCCGCGATATATCCGAAAAGCCGCGGTAACGGCCGGGCATCCAATCGGGAAACGGGAGAGGCCCTTGGCGGCGGAAGCGAATGCAAACGATCTGACCCAGGTCGTGGTGCTGCTGGCGGCGGGCGTCGCGGCGGTGCCTGTCTTCAAGAAGATCGGCCTCGGCTCGGTGCTCGGCTATCTGGCGGCGGGGCTGGCGATCGGCCCCTTCGGCTTCGGCTTCTTTTCCGATCCGCAGGCGATTATCCATGTCGCCGAACTCGGCGTGGTGATGTTCCTGTTCATCATCGGCCTCGAAATGCAGCCCTCCCGGCTTTGGGGCATGCGCAAGGACATTTTCGGCCTCGGGGCCTTGCAGGTGCTTGCCGCCATGGCGGCGCTGACGGGCATCGGGCTTTCCTTCGGCTTTCCGCTCATTCCCTCCTTCGTCGCCGGCACCGGCTTCGTTTTGACCTCCACCGCCATCGTCATGCAGATGCTGCAGGAGAGGGGGACGCTCTCGACGCTCAAGGGCCAGCGCATCATCGCCATCCTGCTCTTCGAGGACCTCGCCATCGTGCCGCTGCTCGCCATCGTCACGCTGCTCGGCACGGGCGCGGCGGCGACGGATGCATCGGAGCGCTGGCTTTCGATCGGCATCGCCGTCGGCGCGCTCGTCGCGCTGGTGCTGGCCGGGCGCTACCTGCTCAACCCGCTGTTCCGGGTGCTCGCCGCCTCCGGCGCGCGCGAGGTGATGACGGCGGCGGCGCTGCTCGTGGTGCTCGGCTCGGCGCTCGCGATGCAGGTCTCGGGCCTTTCCATGGCGATGGGCGCGTTCCTTGCCGGCGTGCTGCTGTCCGAATCGGCGTTCCGCCACCAGTTGGAGGCCGATATCGAGCCGTTTCGCGGCATCCTGCTCGGCCTCTTCTTCCTCGGCGTCGGCATGGCGATCGACCTGACGGTGATCGCCGCCAACTGGAAGCTCGTGGTGGCGAGCGTCGTCGGCTACATGATCGCCAAGACGCTCGTCATCTATATCGTCGCCCGTCTCGTCGGCACCTGCCACGGCGAAAGCCTGGAGCGCGCCGTGCTGATGGCGCAGGGCGGAGAATTCGCCTTCGTGCTCTACGCCGCGGCCGTTGCCGCCGGCATCCTCAATGGCGAGCAGAACGCCATCCTGACGGCGACGATCATCATCTCCATGGTCCTGACGCCGCTGATGGTCATGCTGCACGATCGTTTCGCGCCGAAGCCGCAGGTCTCCATCGAGGGGCTGACGCTGCCGGAGAATGTCGAGGGCACGGTGCTGATGATCGGCTTCGGCCGCTTCGGCCAGATCGTCAGCCAGCCGCTGCTGGCGCGGGGCTATACGCTCTCGCTGATCGACAAGGACGCGGAATTCGTGCGCGATGCCTCGGATTTCGGCTTCAAGGTCTATTACGGCGACGGCGCGCGCATCGACATCCTGCATGCGGCGGGCGCGGCGACCGCGAAGGCCATCCTCATCTGCATCGACGACAAGGAGGCCGGGGTGAAGATCGCGGAGGTCGTGCACGAGGAATTCCCGCTTGTGCCGCTTCTCGCCCGCGCCTATGACCGCGGGCACGCCATCGACCTCGTGCATGCGGGCGTCGATTTCCAGATCCGCGAGACCTTCGAATCCGCCATGATGTTCAGCCGCGAGACGCTGAAGGCGCTCGGCGAGGACGAGGAACTGGCGGCGGAGGTGGTGGAGGAATTCCGCGATACCGACCGCGAGCGTTTCGCGCTCGAGACGGTCGGCGGCATCTATGCCGGCCGCCAGCTCATCCGCGGCAACGCGCAGCCCGCCGATATCGTGGCGGCGCGCACCGGCAGGGAGCGTGCGGCCGCGGAGGAGGAGCGCCAGCGCCATGCCGAGGATGGGGCGAATTGATGTTACGCAATCTCATGTAGCGACTCAGCGCAGCATGCGGCATGTCTAATGAAAAGGACATGAGGCGCGCATGAACAAGGGACGTCTGGAAGCCTTCAGCGATGGCGTGATCGCCATCATCATCACGATCATGGTGCTGCAGTTGACGGTGCCGAAGGAGCCGACCTTCGCGGCGCTGCTGCCGCTGATGCCGGTCTTCCTCGGCTACCTGCTCAGCTTCGTCTATGTCGCGATCTACTGGAACAACCATCATCACCTCCTGACGGTCTGCGACAATGCCAGCGGCAGCGTGCTGTGGGCGAACATGCACCTGCTGTTCTGGATGTCGCTCATTCCTTTCGTCACCGCCTGGATGGGCAACAACCCGGCAGCAGCGATCCCCACGGCGCTCTACGGGGCGATCCTGCTGCTTTCGGCCATCGCCTACGAGATATTGCAGGTGCGTATCGTCGCCGTGCATCCGGATGCCGCGCGGGTACGCGATGCGCTGGGGCGGGATTTCAAGGGGCGCTTCTCGCCGCTCTTCTATCTTGCGGCAATCGGGCTTGCCTTCGTCTCGCCGGTGATCTCCCATCTCATCTATGCCGCCGTCGCACTGCTCTGGATCGTGCCCGACCGGCGGCTCGAGCGCCTTTAACCGAAAGGATCCGCCATGACGGCGATGAACGACGACCGCTTCGCCCAGTCCGCGTTCCTGCGCGCGCGGGGAACCGCCAGCGAGGGCAAGGTCGCCTTCGCCGAACTCTTCTTCGATCTTGTCTTCGTGCTGACGATCATCCAGCTTTCCCATTCGCTGGCCGCGCATTATTCGCCGCTCGGCCTCGTGGAGGCGGCGATGCTGATGCTGGCCGTCTGGTGGGTGTGGATCTACACGACCTGGGCGACGAACTGGCTGGATCCGGACAAGGCGCCGGTTCGCCTGCTGCTCTTCGCGCTGATGTTCCTCGGGCTGATGCTCTCCATCGCCATCCCGACGGCCTTCGGCGCGGGCGGGCTGCTCTTCGCGCTCACCTATGTCGCCATGCAGATCGGCCGCTCGGCCTTCACGGCCTATGCCATGCGGCGGGACTGGCCGGAGAACAGCCTGAACTTCACGCGCATCACCGTCTGGACCGTATTTTCCGCCGTGTTCTGGCTTGCCGGCGCCTTTGTCGAGCACGAGGCGCGGCTGGCGCTCTGGCTTGTCGCCCTCGGCATCGAATATGCCTCGCCGGCGCTCGGCTTCGCGGTGCCGGGCCTCGGGCGCTCGACGGTGAGCGACTGGCAGGTCTCCGGCGAGCATATGGCGGAGCGCTGCGCGCTCTTCGTCATCATCTGCCTCGGCGAGACGATCCTCGTCACCGGGCGCACGGTCGCGGCCATGGAACTGCTCGACGGCTTCACCGTCGTGCTCCTGGCCGTCGCCTTCCTCTCGACGGCGACTATGTGGTGGATCTATTTCCGCTTCGGCCATGGCGAGGCGGCGCACCTGATCGAGCATTCGGCGACGCCGGGGCGCGTTGCCCGCATGGCCTTCACCTATGCCCATATCCCCATCGTCGCGGGCATCGTCCTTTCGGCGGTGGCGGAGGAGTTCGCGCTCGCTCATCCGCATGGCCATGTCGACTTCAAGACGGCGAGCGCCATCATCGGCGGGCCGGTCGTCTTCCTTCTCGGCAATATCTGGTTCAAGGCGGCGATCCGCGGCCGCTCGCCGCTGTCGCACCTTGTCGGCATCGCTGTGCTGCTGGGCCTCTCGCTGGTCGCGCCTGCCGTCGAGCCCTACCAGCTCTTCATGGCTGCCGCCGCGGTGCTGTTCGGCGTCGCCGTCTGGGAGTTCCTGTCGCTGAAATCGACGCGGGCGGACGATGTCGCGGCCGTCTAGAGCATTTCCAGCCGAAGCGGGATCGCTTCGGCGTCGGATAATGCGATAAAAACAAAAACCTAGAGCATTTCCGGTGAACCGGAGTTCACCGGAAATGCTCTAGGCCTCGTCCCCGTCCGTCTCCATCGTCTGGAGAATGTGGATGATGTCCTCAATCGCCTCGGCCACCTGAAGGCAGCGGTCGGCGGGCGTCTGCGACATGATGCGCTCGATCATGCCGGTCTGGATGTGCATCGCCTGCATGGTGAGGTCTCGCCCGGCATCCGTCAGGGACAGGCGCAGCACGCGCTTGTCCTTTGCGTCGGGCCGGCGCTCGATCAGGCCGCGCTTTTCCAGTTGCGGCAGCAGCATGCTCATGTTCGAGCGGCCGACGAGCAGCTTGCGGGCCAGTTCCTGCTGGGAGATGCCGTCGAAGCGGTAGAGGTTGATCAGGATGTCGAGATGCGGCGTCTTGATGTCGAGGTCGGCGATCGCCCTGGTCATCGCCTGCTGCATGAGCTGGCAGGCGCGCGCAACACCAATCCAGCTTCGAAAGCGCGGATGATCCCAGGGGAAGGCTTGATTTTTGTTCATCATTGTACTTTATTGTTCAGCATTGAACATTTTTTACGGATTCCCACTATGGCATCCTTTGGCTTGAAGGTCATCCGGCTCGCGCTTTCGGGCGTCGCCAAGGTTTCTCCTCATGCGGCCGGCCGCGCCGCCTTCCGCCTCTTTGCGACGACGCCCGGCCGCAGGCCGCGCACGGCGAAGGAGAAGGAGCTGCTGGCCCGTTCCGACGGCTGGATGCGGCAGGCGCAGCGCGTGGAGCTGCGCTTTGCCGGCGGCACGGCCGTCGCGCACCGTTTTGCCGCGCGGCCGTGCGAAGCCTTTGCCGGCCGGGTGCTGGTGGTGCATGGCTGGGGCTCCCGGGCGGCCTATCTTGCGGCCCTGACGGAGGGGCTGGTCGCGGCCGGGCATGAGGTGGTCGCGCTCGATCTGCCGGGCCACGGCGCTTCGCGCGGGCGCACGTTGACTTTGCCGATGGCCGTGCGCGCCATCGATGCGGCCTGGCAGCGCTTCGGCGGCTTCGATTATTTTTGCGGCCACTCCTTCGGTGGTGCGTCGCTCGCCTGCGCGGCGAGCGGCCTCGTGCCCTCGGTGCCGGCCCACCGGCCGCGCCGGCTCGTCACCATCGGCTCGCCCAGTGAAATGACCTGGCTGTTCAAGGACCTCGGGCGGCTGCTGAAGCTCGATCCGAAGGCGCAGGTCGCACTGGAGGATCATGTGGAGCGCATCGCCGGTGCGCCGCTGTCGGCCTTCGACGCGGCGAACGGGGCAGGGCGGCTGAACGTGCCGATGCTCGTCGTCCATGCCGAGGATGACAAGGAGGTGGCGGCGGGCCACGCCCGCCGCTATGCCGCCTCCGGTCCCAATGTCACGCTCGAATGGGCCAACGGCTTCGGCCACCGACGGATCGTTTCGGCCGAGCCGGTGATCGGCCGCATCGTCGATTTCCTGGCGGAGGACGGGCGGCGCATCGCCGCCTGAGGGGCTTTGCGTCCCGTTGATGGCATGCGAGGGTGCGGTGCGCCGGAACAGGGCAGCGCACGGGAGAAGAGCATGACCATCGTCACCTCGGTCGAAGAACTGAATGCGCTCTACGGCGAGCCGGGCGAGGCTTCCCTGGTCAAGGTCACGGATTATCTGCTGCCCGAATATCGCACGATGATCGAGGCTTCGCCCTTCATGGCGCTCGCCACCGTCGGGCCGGAAGGGCTTGATTGCTCGCCGCGCGGCGATGCCGGATCGGTCATCCATGTCGAGGACGAGCGCACGCTGATGCTGCCGGACTGGCGCGGCAACAATCGCATCGATTCGCTTGCCAACATCGTGCGCGATCCGCGCGTGGCGCTGATGTTCCTCATTCCCGGTTCCGGCACGACCATGCGTGTCAACGGCCGCGCGGTGGTGCGTGTCGACGAGGCGATCACGCAGCGCTTCGTCATGGATGGCCGGCACCCGCGCTCGGTCGTCGTCGTCTCCGTCCAGGCGGTCTATCCGCAATGCGCCCGGGCCGTTCTGCGCGCCGACCTCTGGAACCCCGAAAAATTCCGCGATCCCTCCCTCCTGCCGACGGTTGGGCAGATGCTCGCCTCGGTCAGGAAGGATTTCGATGGCGGGGTCTATGACAGGGAATGGCCCGGCAGGGCCGCAAAAACCATGTGGTGAGGCGGGCGGGCGAATATCCTGCCCGGCCGGTCCGTCTAGACAGGGAACGGCTGCGGCCGAATGGGGAGCAGGACATGCGGGCAGGACTTTTTGCGGCGGCTTGCGCCGCGGTGTTGACGATTTCGGCGGGCGCGGCGCGGGCGGACGAGCTGCTGGAAAGCTACAGCGCCTATATCGGACAGGACGATCTCTATAACTCCTACGACGAGCGCCTGACGCAGCCCTGGCAGGTCATCCGCCAGGACCGCGCCAATGTGCATCGCTTCGGCGTCCGCCAGCCGGGCGACGATGTGGACGGTTTCTTCGCCTCCGCCCGCAACCGCGAGCTTGCCGAGCGCATGATCCGCAACGGTACGATCGAGCGCCGCGCGGCGCGCGCCCTGTTGAACGGCGACGTTCGTATCCATGTCGAAATCTGGCGCGGTGGCGATGGCGACTATATCAACGTCTCGGTGGACTAGGCGCTGCCTTGCCGTGATGGCTGCGCTGGCGGCCGGTCTGTCGTCGGCCGGCGCCGCCGAGCCGGACCTTGCGGCCCGCCTCAAGCTGCTGGTCGCGGCCTATCCGGAAAGCCTTGCCAGCGTAGAGGGCAACAGGCTTGTCTTCCACGACGGCGGCCCGCCGCTCATGATCGATGACGGCAAGGCCAAGGATCATCAGGCGGCGCTTGCCGCCGGAGATATCGAGGATAGCCTGCGGCAGCTCTATCCCCTCGGGGCCTGCGACAGGAAACCGGCGATCGACGACGATCCGGGCCGCGTCCGCAGCGATGCGCTGATGATGCGGCTCTACGGCAACTCGGCAAAGGCGGTGGAGGCCGACCTTGTCGCCGTCGACTGGTTCGGCGAAATGCTGCGCGTGACCAGGCGGCAGGGTGCGGCGGCGGCTCTGGAAAAGGTACGCGACGCGCTTGCTGAAAAGCCCGGGCTGAAGCGCTATCTCGCTCCCTCTGCCGGAACCTTCAACTGGCGCAAGGTGTCCGGCGCGCCGAACATGTCGGTTCACAGCTTCGGCGCGGCCATCGATCTCAACACGAAATTCGCTGACTACTGGATCTGGTCCGGCGGCAAGCCGGGCAGGGTGCCGAAATACGCCAACAAATATCCGCTGGAGATCGTCGAGATCTTCGAGCGGTACGGCTTTGTCTGGGGCGGGCGCTGGTATCACTATGACACCATGCATTTCGAATATCGCCCGGAACTGGTCGCCATAGCGAAAGCGGCAGGCGCGTCGGCCTGCCGCTGACCGTTCAGTCCCTGACAATCACCGTGGCGCCCGTCGTGACCTGCGCATAGAGGTGCTCGACGTCCTCGTTCGCCATACGGATGCAGCCCGAGGATTGCGCCTTGCCGAGCGAGGACGGCTGATTGGTGCCATGGATGCGGTAGATGGTCGAGCCGAGATAGATGGCGCGCGAACCGAGCGGGTTGTCGAGGCCGCCCTTCATGGAAACCGGCAGGACCTTGCCCTTCCTGGCTTCGCGGGCGCGCATGTCCGCCGGCGGCGTCCAGGTCGGCCATTCGGTCTTGCGCGTCACCTTTTCCGAACCGGTCCAGATGAAGCCCTCGCGGCCGACGCTGACGGCGTATTTCATGGCGAGGCCCGAGCCGAGCACGTGGTAGAGGCGGCGTTCCGAGTTGTCGACCACGATGGTGCCCGGGGCGACGTTCTCGGTGAAGGTGACGAGTTCGCGGGCGATGGGGGCGCGGGAAACGGCGGCAATCTTCTTTTCCGACGTCACCGGCTTGCCGCCGGACAGAACCTGCAGCCAGCCCGTCTTCTGCGCGGAGGAGGAAAGCGAAGCGAGTTCAGTCCGGCCGTTCGTGTTGTCGGCGGCGATGGCTGCGCCGGCGGTGGCGAGAAGGCCTGCGGCAAGGGCGATGGCGAGCGTTTTCATTGTCCTGTCCCCGTTTGAAGGGCCGGGGCTTGCGTGCCCGGCGTCGTGTTCCGATGGGGATGTTTTAGGGCAGCGCCGCGCGCGCCGATGTTCCGGCGGGAACAGGCCTCAGAAGGGCTGTATCCAGACGAGGCTGCTCAGCATCAGGACGGCGATCATCATCATTTCGAAAAATCCGGTTTGCATGGCTACTCCTCCTGCCGCGAAAACGCGTGAGGGGCGCCGTGGTTCCACCGGGGCCGGCGCTTGGAGGGGGATTCTTCGCCAAAACGCAAAACGGCGCCGCTGGGGCGCCGTTTCGGGAGGGTTCGCTCCGGTCTACTTGCGATAGATAAGCCAGCTCTTGGCGAAATCCTTCTTCATGCCGTCCTCGAACACCACGACCCGGTTGCGCCCGCCGTTCTTGGCGCAGTAGAGCGCGATATCCGCCTTGGAATAGAGTTCGCCGGGACCTTCCGCCCAGGACGCCATGCAGAAGCCGAGCGAGATGGTGATCGGGCCGTAATTGACGCCGGTCTTGGAATTCTTGAAGGGCGTGCTCTCCAGCGCGGCGCGGATGCGCTCGGCGATGCCCATCACCTCTTCCTCGGTGTTGCCTTCGACGATCATCGCGAATTCCTCGCCGCCGGTGCGCGCCACGAGGATGTCCTTGCGCACATGGGCGCGGATCAGGCTGCCGACGGAGGCGAGGATCTTGTCGCCGACCGGGTGGCCGTAGGTGTCGTTGATCTTCTTGAAATGGTCGATATCCGCCAGGATCAGCGCGGTGACGTTGCGCGACATCGTGGAATTGTAGATCGCCGAGAGCTTGTCGTCGAAGGCGCGGCGGTTGGAGAGTTGCGTCAGCGAATCCGTGTTGGCGATGCGCTTGTATTCGTCCAGCTCCTTGCGGACGTTTTCCATCTCGCGCGACTTCTGCGTGACGTTCTCCACCATCTCCTTGCCCTGGGTGATGGTGTCGCCTGTTGCCTGCGTGAGGACGTTGATGACGCCCTTGATGATGTCGACGCTTGTGCTGTTCTTGGCCGTGATGCGCACGAAGGTCTCGTCGAGCAGCTTGTTGTAGCTTTCGAGCGAGGTCTGTTCCTGCTTGAGAAGGCGCAGCAGGCTTTCCAGTTCGGTGGCGATCTTCAACTGGACGCCGTCGATGGAGGTCGCGGCGTGGTGATGGCCGAAATACTGCGCCCCGATCTCGTCCAGCTCCTCCTGCGAGGCCTTGTTGCCAAGAGCGGCAAGCTCGCGCGTCAGCTTGGGATTCGAGCCGATATAGGCCTCGTAGAACAGCTCGTAGTTACGCGGGATGGGAGAAACGCTCATTATGCGCATGGCATAGGTCACCTGCGCCGCGATATCCGGCACCTGGACCTTCTGCGCAACTGCCGTGGTCATGGCGGCTTCTCCTGCTTGTCCGCGTTGGCTTGCATTCCCTAAAATAAGGCGAAAATGCTTTGAGAATGATTAACGGTTGTAACTGCCGTTACGGGAAGCAGAAAGGAAAAAAGGCCGCAAATCCAACGATCTGCGGCCTTTCTGGTGGAATATTCGGAAAATCTTCCTCAACCCGGCATAATCATTTTTTCCGGGCGTACAACTTCGTCGAACTCCTCGTTCGTGACATAGCCGCCGCCGACGGCCTCCTCGCGCAGCGTCGTGCCGTTCTTGTGCGCGGTCTTGGCGATCTTGGCGGCGTTGTCGTAGCCGATCTTCGGGGCGAGCGCGGTGACGAGCATCAGCGAGCGGTTGAGTGCGGCCTTGATATTGTCCTCGCGCGCCTCGATGCCGACGACGCAATTGTCGGTGAAGGAGATCGCGGCGTCCGACAGGAGCTGGACGGACTGCAGGAAGTTGTAGGCCATCAGCGGGTTGAAGACGTTCAGCTCGAAATGGCCCTGGCTGCCGGCGAAGGTCAGCGAGGCGTGGTTGCCGAAGACCTGGGCGCAGACCTGGGTGAGGGCTTCGCACTGGGTCGGGTTGACCTTGCCGGGCATGATGGACGAGCCGGGTTCGTTTTCCGGCAGCGCGAGTTCACCGAGGCCCGAGCGCGGGCCGGAGCCGAGGAAGCGGATGTCGTTGGCGATCTTGAAGAGCGCTGCGGCGGCTGCATTGATCGCGCCGTGCGAGAAGACCATGGAGTCATGGGCGGCGAGCGCTTCGAACTTGTTCGGCGCGGTCGTGAAGGCGATGCCGGTGATCTTGGCTATGTGATCGGCGACCTTCTCGGCAAAGCCGACCGGCGCGTTGAGACCCGTGCCGACGGCGGTGCCGCCCTGGGCAAGTTCGCAAAGGCCCGGCAGCGTCAGCTCGATGCGCTTGATGGCGGAGGCGACCTGGGCGGCGTAGCCGGAGAATTCCTGGCCGAGGGTCAGCGGGGTCGCGTCCTGCGTGTGCGTGCGGCCGATCTTGATGATGTGGCTGAAGGCCTTCACCTTGGCTTCGAGCGCGGCATGCAGGTGCTTCAGGGCGGGCAGGAGGTCGTGGACGATGCGCTCGGCGCAGGCGATGTGCATGGCCGTCGGATAGGTGTCGTTCGACGACTGGCTCATGTTGACGTGGTCGTTCGGATGCACCGGCTTCTTGGAGCCCATGACGCCGCCGAGCATTTCGATGGCCCGGTTGGAGATCACCTCGTTGGCGTTCATGTTCGACTGGGTGCCCGAACCCGTCTGCCAGACGACGAGCGGGAAGTGATCGTTAAGCTTGCCGTCGATGACTTCCTGCGCGGCGGCGACGATCGCGTCGGCGAGCTTGGGGTCGAGGCGGCCGAGTTCCGTATTGGCGCGGGCGGCGGCCTGCTTGACGATGCCGAGGGCGCGGACGACGGACAGCGGCTGCTTTTCCCAGCCGATCTTGAAGTTGCCGAGCGAGCGCTGGGCCTGCGCGCCCCAATAGCGGCTGTTGTCCACTTCGATGGGGCCGAATGTATCCGTTTCCGTGCGCGTCGATGTCATTTTGCTTCCCGCTTTAAGCCCATGCGCTTCGTCCAGCCGCCGGTGATGCCGCCGCATGGGGCGCGGCACGCCGGGCGAGCGCGGACCGTTCGAGAAGGGCCGCGCTGGCGCGAAAAATCGCGCAAATCTCTGGCCCATCTCAGACCCGGTTGCAAGGGCGGAATCCCCAATGGGAGACGAGACTTTCGGGTAAAATCGATTAGGCGCGGCAAGGCTGTTTCCCAAGACAGCCGGCGGTCCCGCCGGGCCTGTGCTTTTTCCATCACAACCGGCGGCTCATTTTTTGTGGATTTTTTCGAGGAGCGGCAGGGAGAACCTGCCTGAACGCAAAAAATCCGCATCGATTCAAATTTTTACGCCCGCTCGCGCGTCTTGCCTTTCAAGGTCCGGCATAACGGTTTCGTGAGGCTCGGCAGGGGCGGCGGGAAGGGGCGTTTCCTTTTCATTCACCATCCTTTCCTATAACTTACCGGCCTGCTGGTTCGGGCGCCGCCAGAGACCGCGACGGGCGGTTCATACGGGAATGGATTACGACATATGAAGCTGACAAAGACTGCCGTGCTGGCCGCCGCGCTGGCCGTTTCCTGCGCCGCCATCACGCTGCCTGCCGCACCTGCCAATGCCATCACGCTGATGGACATTCTGCGTGGCGGCAAGAAGAAGGAGCCTGCGCGCGAGCCGCTCCCCGGCGTCGATAGCGGCGCTTCGTTGCCGAACGCCACGGTGAAGCAGGAGGCCAAGCCCCTGCCGCGCGTCACCGGCCCGCGCTACTATACCTACAAGGCCGATGCGCTGAAGCGTGTCGCCGTCGACAAGCTGGCCGATCCCGTCGTGACCAGCTCCATTTCCACGGACGTCGCGCCGGCGGGCGATGCCGGCATTCGCGCCGCCTTCGCCACGGTGGACGTGCGTGCGACGCCCGACGCCGCCAAGGCGGTCGAGACGTTCTACGGCGATTACAAGAAGCTCGTCTGGATCGACGGCACGGGCATCAGCGAGAAGGCCAAGACTGCCATCGCCGTGCTTGCCGACGCCGCATCCGTCGGCCTCGATCCCTGGGACTATGCGGTTCAGATCCCGCCGGACAGCTTCGACAGCGCCGACATGAACAAGCGCTACAGCGAGCTGGCCACCTTCGAGGTCGCCCTGTCCTCCGCCGTCGCGACCTATGTCCAGGATGCGGTTCGCGGTCGTATCGATCCGAACCGGATTTCCGGCTACCACGACTTCAAGCGCAAGGACGTCAACCTCGTCGCGGCGCTGAAGAACGTCGTGCTCAGCGGCAATATCCGGAACTATCTGGAAAGCCGCTCGCCGTTGAACGACGATTTCCGCGTGCTGAAGGCCGAGCTTTCGAAGCTGCGGGCCGAGACCGGTGGCGACGACCGCGTGGTCATCGCCGAGGGCACGCTGCTCAAGCCCGGCGAGAGCAACCCGGAACTCGCCAACATCATCAAGGGTGTCGTCAGGCACGGTTCGGACGCGCTGAAGACCGATCATTCGGTGACTATCGCCACCTACAAGGGCACGCCGGACTATACGCCCGAGCTGGTCGCCCTCATGGAAGCCTTCCAGAAGGAAAACGGCCTGAAGCCGGACGGCGTCGTCGGCAAGGCCTCGATCCGCAAGCTGGTTGGCGGCGATTCCGTCGCCGACAAGGTCGCCAAGCTCGAGGTGGCGCTGGAACAGGCCCGCTGGCTGCCGGTCGATCTCGGCGCGCGCCATGTCTTCATCAACCAGCCCGCTTTCATGGTCTACTACCACGAGGATGGTCGCGAGAAGTTCTCGATGCGCACGGTTGTCGGCTCCAAGTCGAACCAGACCTATTTCTTCGAGGACCGCGTGCAGACCGTCGAGGTCAACCCGTACTGGGGCGTGCCGCAGTCGATCATCATCAACGAGATGCTGCCGAAGCTGCGCAACGACCCGTCCTATCTCGATCGCATGGGCTACGAAGTGGCCGTCGGCGGGCGGGCGGTGCCGTCGTCCTCGGTCAACTGGCACGGCTCCACGGCCGGCGTTTCCGTGCGCCAGCCGCCGAGCGGCGACAATGCGCTGGGCGAGTTGAAGATCCTCTTCCCCAATACGCATGCGATCTACATGCACGACACGCCCTCGAAGAGCTTCTTCAAGAAGGACATGCGGGCGCTGAGCCATGGCTGCGTGCGCCTTGCCGAGCCGCGCAAGATGGCGGCGGCGGTGCTGGGCGTCAGCGAGGCGGATGTCGGCAAGGAGATCGCGGCCGGCGGTAACCGGGCGCTGCCCGTGAAGGCCGACATTCCGATCTATATCGCCTATTTCACCGCCTGGCCGAACAAGGACGGTGCGGTCGAGTATTTCGACGACGTCTATGGCCGCGACGACTATATGCGTAAGGCGTTCGAGGCGACACGCGCGGCGCGGCAGGCGCAGGGCTGATCTTGCCAAAGGGCTGAAAGAAGGGCGCGCCTTGCGTTAGGCGCGCCCTTTCGCGTTTCAGCGGGCGATAAGGCGCTCCACGAGATCGGGCGTCAGCTCGTCGAAATGGGCGATGATGTGGCTCGGTTCGAGGTCGGCGACCGGGACGTCGGAATAGCCGAAGGGCACGCCGATCGACGGTACGCCGGCATTGCGGGCGACGAGCATGTCGTTGAGGCTGTCACCGATCATGACGGTGCGTTGAGGGTCCGCCTCGGCGAGGCGCACGGTGCCGAGCAGATGTTCGGCATCCGGCTTGCGTACGGTAAAGGTGTCGCCGCCGGTGATGGCGGAGAAGCGTGCGGTGAGGCCGAGGCCGTCGAGAAGGCGGCGGGCGAGGCCTTCCAGCTTGTTCGTGCAGACGGCAAGCCGGTAGCCCGCGCCGGACAGGCGGTCCATGGCATCGGTCAGGCCGGGATAGGGCGTGGATACGCCCGGCATGGCCTTCGAATAATGCTCGACGAAGACACCGAGCATGCGCTGGAGGTCGTCGTCGGAGATCTCACGGCCGCGCAGCGAGAAGGCACGCCTGATCATCACGAGGCCACCATGGCCGACCAGATAGGTGAGGTCGCCGAAGCCGACCGGTTCGAGGCCTTCGAGGCCGATCGTATGGTTGAGGCTCGCCACGAGATCGTGCGCCGTATCGATGAGCGTACCGTCGAGATCGAAGACAACGAGAGAAGCGGACATGGGCAACCTTGCGAGGGGATAGGGGAAGGGAGGACACCTTCGGTATGCCATGCCGGCGGCATTTGCAATCGGCTTGTCGGCCTCCGGGGATGCGGCGTTTTGGGCTTTCGTTTGCGTTTCAGGGCGTGTAAGTGTCTCACCGGAATTCCGGCTGCTTCGCGCGCCGGATGCAATCATTCAGGGAGTTTTGGGGCATGGACGCCCGGGAAATGAAGATCAAGGCCGCCGAGGCCGCGCTCGCCCATGTGGAAGACGGCATGCGCCTCGGCATCGGCACCGGTTCGACCGCCGAGGAATTCGTGCGGCTACTGGCGGAAAAGGTGGCCGGCGGCCTTCGGGTCGAGGGCGTGCCGACCTCCGAGCGCACGGCGCGGCTCTGCGTCGAACTCGGCGTGCCGCTGAAGTCGCTCGACGAACTGCCGGAACTCGACCTCACCATCGATGGTGCCGACGAAGTGGACGGCAGGCTGCGCCTCATCAAGGGCGGCGGCGGCGCGTTGCTGCGCGAGAAGATCGTCGCCAGCGCCTCGCAGCGCATGATCGTGATCGCCGACGAGACCAAGGTCGTCGACACGCTCGGTGCCTTCAAGCTGCCGATCGAGGTCAATCCGTTCGGTCTCGTCGCCACGCGCATCGCCATCGGGAAGGTGGCCGCGCGCCTCGGGCTTTCCGGCGAAATCGCGCTGCGCATGTCCGGCGCGGACACCTTCATGACGGACGGTGGACACTACATTCTCGACGCATCTTTTGGCCGCATTCCTGATGCAGATGCGCTTGCAAGCAATCTCAACGACATACCGGGCGTCGTCGAACACGGCCTCTTCATCAATATGGCGTCGCTTGCCATCATCGCGGGACCCGCTGGTGCGCGCACGCTGACGGCAAAAGAATAGACAGGAGCACAGACCGACATGATCAAATTTGCTGGTTTCGGCCGGACCCTCGTGGCGACCCTCATCGTTTCGGCAGGCCTTGTCGGCGTCGCCAAGGCGCAGGAAGTCACGGACGAGCAGATCAAGACCGCCCGCTCGGCCATTGACGCCATCGGCGCGACGAGCAGCTTCGACAATATCCTGCCGAGCCTCGCCATGCGCGTGAAGTCGACCTTCGTTCAGGCCTCGCCGAATCACGAGGCCGAGATCAACGCCGTGGTCGACGAGCAGGCGCTCTCGCTCGCGCCGCGCCGCGCCGACCTCGAGAAGGAGGCGGCGACCATCTACGCCAAGACCTTCACGCAGGACGAACTGAAGGCCATCGCCGACTTCTACGGCTCGGCCGTCGGCAAGAAGCTCCTGGCCGATGGCCCGATCGCCACGCGCGAAATCATGAAGGCCGCCGAGATCTGGGCGACCGGCGTCGATCGCGACCTGCGCGCCGAAAGCAGCAAGAAGCTCGACGCGATGGTCGGCGCGACGAAGCCCGCCGAAGGCGGTGAAGCGCAGCCGCAGCAGTAAGACGACACGCGGAAGGCGGCCCCGGGGCCGCCTTTCCTGTCTTTGCAAGGCCGCGGTGACGCGGCCTTTTCCTTTTGCCCTTGCTGTTCCTATATGTGCATGGCCCGGCGGCGGATTCGCGCGGCGGGCATCCCGCCAGACGCGCCCGCAGGAGATCCCGACATGACGACATTCGACTACGACCTCTTCGTGATCGGCGGAGGCTCCGGCGGCGTGCGCAGCGCGCGCCTTGCGGCAGGCATGGGCAAGAAGGTGGCGATTGCGGAGGAATTCCGTTTCGGCGGCACCTGCGTCATCCGCGGTTGCGTGCCGAAGAAGCTCTATGTCTATGCCTCGCAGTTTCCCGAGCATTTCGAGGATGCCGCCGGCTTCGGCTGGCAGGTCGGCGAGACGCGCTTCGACTGGTCGGCGCTGGTCGCCGCAAAGGAGAAGGAGATCACGCGTCTTGAAGGCCTCTATCGCAAGGGGCTGGAGAATTCCGGCGCGGCCATCCTTGCCACCCGCGCCGAGCTGGCCGGCCCCAACACGGTCCGGCTGAAGGCAACGGGCGAGCTGGTGACGGCCGAGCGCATCCTGATCGCCGTCGGCGGCCACCCGACGCCACATGCCGATCTGCCCGGCCATGAACTCTGCATCAGCTCGAACGAAGCCTTCGATCTGCCGGTGCTGCCGAAATCCATCCTGATTTCCGGCGGCGGCTATATCGCGGTCGAGTTCGCCAACATCTTCCACGGCCTCGGTGTCGAGACGACGCTGATCTATCGCGGCAAGCAGATCCTCTCGCGCTTCGACCACGACATGCGCCAGGGCGTGCAGTCGGCCATGATCGCCAAGGGCATCCGCATCGTCTGCGAGGACATCATCACCAGCGTCGCCGAAGGCGAGGGCGGGAGCCGCGTCGTGAGGACCAAGGCGGGCGAGACGCTGACTGTCGATCAGGTCATGCTGGCGCTCGGCCGGGTGCCCAACACCGGCGGCCTCGGGCTGGAGACGGCGGGCGTCGCGGTGAACGAGCGGGGCGCGATCCTCGTCGACGACTATTCGCGCACCAACGTGCCCGGCATCTTCGCGCTCGGCGACGTGACCGACCGCGTGCAGCTCACGCCCGTCGCGATCCACGAGGCCATGTGCTTCATCGAGACGGAGTTCCGTGGCAAGCCGGTCTCGCCCGACCACGATCTCATCGCCACCGCCGTCTTCTCGCAGCCGGAAATCGGCACCGTGGGCCTTAGCGAGGAGGCAGCGGCGAAGGTGTTCGACGATCTCGAAATCTACCGCGCCGAATTCCGGCCGATGAAGGCGACGCTTTCGGGGCGGCAGGAGAAGACGATCATGAAGCTCGTCGTCAATGCGGCGGACCGCAAGGTGGTCGGCGCGCATATCCTCGGCCACGAGGCCGGCGAGATGGCGCAGCTCCTCGGCATCTCGCTGAAGGCCGGCGTCACCAAGGACGATTTCGACCGCACCATGGCCGTGCATCCGACGGCGACGGAGGAGCTGGTGACCATGTACCAGCCGAGCTATCGCGTGCGTAACGGACAGCGGGTGTGACGGCGTATTTGGAATAGCCGTTCGCTGGAACTGCGGCTATGCAAGACCCATCTAACGGTTTATAAGCCCGCATCTTCAAAAAGGAGTGGCGTTCGCCGGCTTGCGGACGCTTCAGGACAGGTGAGTGAAATGGCACAGAATTGGACGCCGAGCAGCTGGCGGCAGAAGCCCATCCAGCAGGTTCCGGATTACCCAGATCTCGCCGCGCTGGCGGCGACCGAAGAGCGCCTTGCGAAATTTCCGCCGCTCGTCTTCGCCGGTGAGGCACGCCGCCTCAAGACGGCGCTTGCGAACGTGGCCGAGGGCAAGGGCTTCCTGCTTCAGGGTGGCGACTGCGCCGAGAGCTTCGCCGAGCACGGCGCCGACACGATCCGCGACTTCTTCCGCGCCTTCCTGCAGATGGCCGTGGTGCTGACCTTCGGCGCCCAGCAGCCGGTGGTCAAGGTCGGCCGTATTGCCGGCCAGTTCGCCAAGCCGCGTTCCTCGGGCATCGAGAAGCAGGGCGATGTATCGCTGCCGTCCTACCGCGGCGATATCATCAACGGCATCGAATTCACCGAAGAGGCCCGCATTCCGAACCCGGAACGCCAGATCATGGCTTACCGCCAGTCGGCCGCGACGCTGAACCTGCTGCGCGCTTTTGCGATGGGCGGCTACGCCAATCTCGACAACGTGAACCAGTGGATGCTCGGTTTCGTCAAGGATTCGCCGCAGGCCGAGCGCTACCGCAAGCTCGCCGACCGGATTTCCGAGACCATGGACTTCATGAAGGCCATCGGCATCACCTCGGAGAACCACGCGAACCTGCGCGAGACGGACTTCTTCACCAGCCATGAGGCGCTGCTGCTCGGTTACGAGCAGGCGCTGACCCGCGTCGATTCGACCTCGGGCGACTGGTACGCGACGTCCGGCCACATGATATGGATCGGCGATCGTACACGCCAGCCCGACCATGCGCATATCGAATACTGCCGCGGCATCAAGAACCCGATCGGTCTCAAGTGCGGCCCGTCGCTGACCGGCGATGGCCTGCTGGAACTGATCGACCTCCTGAACCCGCAGAACGAGGCCGGCCGCCTGACGCTGATCTGCCGCTTCGGCCACGACAAGGTCGCCGAACACCTGCCGCGCCTCATCCGCGCTGTCGAGCGGGAAGGCAAGAAGGTCGTCTGGTCCTGCGATCCGATGCACGGCAACACGATCACGCTCAACAACTACAAGACCCGCCCCTTCGAGCGGATCCTGTCGGAAGTGGAGAGCTTCTTCCAGATCCACCGCGCAGAAGGCACGCATCCGGGCGGCATCCATATCGAGATGACCGGCAACGACGTGACGGAATGCACGGGCGGCGCACGGGCGCTTTCGGGCGACGACCTTGCCGACCGCTACCACACGCATTGCGACCCGCGTCTCAATGCCGACCAAGCGCTGGAACTCGCCTTCCTTCTTGCCGAGCGCATGAAGGGCGGCCGCGACGAGAAGCGCATGGTCGTGAACGGCTGATCGCGATCCGTTCATGTTTCGTCTCTGTTAATTAGCAGAGTTGATGCATGCATTCAGTATTGTGAAATTGACAGGACCGGGCCGGCTGACCAAGCTGGCCCGGTTTTCTTTTGGGAGGAAAGATGAGCGAAGACCATTCGGGCCATTGCCTTTGCGGCGTCGTGTATTTCCGCACCCGTGGCCGGCTGCGGGACGTGATCGCGTGCCACTGCAACCAGTGCCGCCGGCAGACCGGGCATTTCTATGCCGCGACCAATGTGCTCGACGAGGGGCTGACGGTGGAGGGCGGTGACAATGTCAGCTGGTATCGGGCGAGCGACACGGCAAGCCGTGGCTTCTGCCGCACCTGCGGCTCCGCGCTCTTCTGGAAGAGCGATGGTTCCGACTACACCTCGATCATGGCCGGAGCCTTCGACCAGCCGACCGGGTTGAAGATCGGCGTGCATATCTTCTGCGCCGACAAGGGCGATTATTATGAGATCGACGACGGCGCGCCGCAGTTCGCGCAGAGCGACCGGTAGGCCTATTCCTTCTGGCGAAGCGCCTCGTGCAGGCGCAGGACCTCCAGCTTGAGCGCGGCGATCTCGTCGAGGAAATGCGTGTCGATCTTGTGGTGCAGCGCCATCAGCTCGATCTCCGCCTTCAGGTTGACCTCGTAATCCTTGGAGGCCTCGAAGCGGTCGCGCGCGGCCTGCCGGTTCTGCGACATCATGATGATCGGCGCCTGCAGGGCGGCGAGCATGGACAGCACGAGATTGAGGAAGATGAAGGGATAGGGGTCGAAGGCGTCCTTCGTCAGCAGGAGCGTATTGGCGATCGTCCAGACGACAAGGAAGGCCAGGAAACCGATGATGAAGGACCAGGAGCCACCGATGCGGGCGATGGCGTCGGCGACGCGCTCGCCGACGGATTGCTTCGACTGGTAGGCGATGTTCCTGTCCTCGGACAGGATGCGCCCCTCGCGGGAATGAAGCAGAACTTCGCGCTCGGTCTCGTCGAGCTGGTCGGCGGGCTTGCCGAAGAGGATCTGGGCGGCGTCGTCGAATGCTTTCATGGTGAGGCTCCGGAACGGGAATCGGTCCCTTAACCTAGCGCTCTTCCGGCGAAAATCAGTAGCCCGCCGACATCAGTTCCGCATGGGAGTCGAAGAAGCGTTCCAGCCCGTACTGCTTGCCGAACATGATATCGTGCTGCAGGAAGCGGAAGTCGCGCACCAGCGGGTCGACCGTCTTCTTGCGCGCCCATTCGGCGGTGGCTTCGCCCTTGGCGTCGATCAGCATGTAGCGGTCGATGACGCGCAGCTTGTCGTGCACCTTGCCGAGGAAGCCGGTGTAGTAGGGGTGCTCGAAGCCGGCTTCCTTGAGGATGTAGTAGGACAGGAAGGCCGGGCTGATCGTGCCGACATCCTTCTGCGCGCCGGTCTTGTTCGACCAGATGACGAGCGGGGTCTCGTGCTCCTTCTTCATCTGTTCGGCCGTGCCCTTGCGCGCGGCGGTGATGCCCTTCATGTAGCCGGAATTCTTGTAGACCGTGTTGAGCGGCGGCAGGTGGTCGCCGAAGACGACGATGATCGTCTCGCGGTCGCGTTCCTTCGCCCAGTCCATCAGCATCTTCAGGCTGCTGTCGGCTTCCTTCACGCCTTCGGCGTAGCTCGCGAGCATGCGGTTGTCGCGGGCGTCGAGCTTGCCGTCGATGGCGACGTCGGTCTTCGCGTAGCGGCCGTCGTCATAGGGGCCGTGGCCTTGCAGGGTGACGGCGAAGAAGAAGAACGGGTCTTCCTGCATGTCGGCCTGGCGGATGATCTCCTTCGTCAGCGCCTCGTCCGAGGTGAAGTTGCCGCGCTTTGCCAGCGGCGGCATCTTGTCGATGTCCTTGAAGGTCTCGAAGCCGAAGGCCTTGTAGACGCTCGAACGGTTCCAGAACCAGCCGGAGAACGGATGGATGGCGCGCGCCGTATAGCCTTCCGCGCGGAAGAACGTGGCGAGCGAGGGGATCGGCTTGCGCACATACTGCTGGTACGGGATGCTGCCCGTCGGCAGGAAGGCATTGGAGAAGCCCGTCAGCGCCTCGAATTCGACATTGGCGGTGAGGCCGCCGAATTCCGGCGAGAAGACGTTGCCGCTCGCATTCTCGCGGATGACCGGCATCGGATCGGGCGAGAGCTTCACGCTCTGGATGCGCGTCGGATCCCACAGCGACTCGCTCATCACGACGATGACGTCGGGCTTTGAACGGTGCGTCGTGCCGGCGGGAAGGGGCTTGGACGGGATCTTGTCGATGGCGTCGAGCATGTAGCCCGACGGAGCCTGGACATTGGCCATCGGCAGGTTGATGGCGAAGGCCATGACGAAGCCGTTGTGGCGATAGTTCTCCGCCTGGTCCCACATGATGGGGAAGACCTTAAGGCGGTCGCGCATCCAGGAGAACTCGTTGTAGTCCATGATGGAGGCAAAGCCCGCGAGCAGCGGCAGGGCGACGGCAAGGCGCGTCAGGCGCTCCTTCGTCGTCAGCGGCCGGAAGCGGCGCCAGGCGAAGACCCACAGGCTGACGAGGCCGACGACGGCGGCGACGATCGCGACGGCAAGCGCCGCGGCGGTCCACGGACGGTCCTGCACCAGAACCGGCATCAATTCGAGGATCTGGCGACCGAAGAGCAGGTCGGTCGGATAGAGCGGGTCGGTGAGGAAGACCTGCTTCTGCTGCGAGATGACGCCCATCAGCACGACGAGGGGCGAAACGAGCAGCACGGCCTTGTGCTGCCGGCCGATCAGCGCGTCGATGGCAAGGTAGAGCAGGAAGAAGACGCCGGTCGTGGTCCAGCCGGGCTGCTGGAGATTGGTCAGGTAGGCATAGGTCTGCTGCACGGAGCCGCGCGTGATCAGTTCGATCACGATGACCGTCGCAAGGGCCAGCACGCCGGAGACGGCGAGCGAGCGCAGGACGGCGAGCGCCTTGGCATGACGCGCGAGGAAGCCTGCCTCTACGGCAAGCCCTTCATTGGCTTCGATTGCCACGGCTGCGGGAGTGAACAGGGCCAAGGCCTTCTCCAAACTTCATAAAACTGTCGTGTATCTGTCATACGGATGTCATCTTGAACAGGAGATGAACGGTTTCCGAACGGTTCTCCCCGTGCTTTGGTTCCGGCTGTTGCATTGCGGCAATGGTGTGCGGAACCCGCTGAAAAACGGCACTTTTCGCCGAAACCGCGCGCAATCGCCCGCCACTTCATTCCCAAAGCGGCCGCCATGCTCTAAAGAGCGTATCGACCGTTCGCCGTTTCCCGGCAGCATTGCGCGGGGAAGGCGGACACGAGATGAGAAACGGGTCCGCAGACATGGCTTCCGAGATTGAAAAGGCGACGCCGCGCGCCGCTGGCGAGACTGAAAAGGCGACGCTCCGCATCGCCGTCGCGCAATTGAACCCGATCGTCGGCGACGTTTCCGGCAACCTCGCCAAGGCGCGCGCCGCCCGCAAGGATGCGGCGGGGCAGGGTGCCGATCTCCTGCTCCTGACGGAACTCTTCATCTCCGGCTACCCGCCGGAAGACCTCGTGCTGAAACCTGCCTTCCTCAAGGCCTGCCGCCGCGCTGTCGACGACCTTGCCGCCGACACGGCCGATGGCGGCCCCGGCGTCATCGTCGGTTTCCCGCGGCAGGACGAGACGGGCCGCTACAACGCCGTCGCCGTCATCGATGGCGGCAAGGTGATCGCGGTGCGCGACAAGGTGGACCTGCCGAACTACGGCGAATTCGACGAAAAGCGCGTCTTCGACCAGGGCGCGATGCCCGGCCCCGTCAATTTCCGCGGCATCCGCCTTGGCATTCCGATCTGCGAGGACATCTGGGGCGAACTCGGCGTCTGCGAGACGCTTGCGGAAAGCGGCGCGGAAATCCTCCTGTCGCCGAACGGCTCGCCCTACTATCGCGGCAAGGTGGATATCCGCCATCAGGTGGCGCTGAAGCAGGTCATCGAGACCGGCCTGCCGCTGCTCTACGCCAACCAGCTCGGCGGCCAGGACGAGCTTGTCTTCGACGGCGCGAGCTTCGCCTTCAACGCGGACAAGTCGCTCGCCTTCCAGATGAGCCAGTTCGAGGAGACCATCGCGCTTACCGTCTGGAAGAAGCGCGCCGAGGGCTGGGTCTGCGACGGTGGCCCGATGTCGCGCATTCCGGAAAAGGAGGAGGCTGACTACCGTGCCTGCCTTCTCGGCTTCCGCGACTACGTCAACAAGAACGGCTTCAAGAACGTGGTGCTCGGTCTTTCCGGGGGCATCGACTCGGCGATCTGCGCGGCCATCGCGGTCGATGCGCTTGGCGAGGAGCGGGTGCGCTGCGTCATGCTGCCCTACCGCTACACCTCGAAGGATTCGCTGAAGGACGCCGCCGATTGCGCCAAGGCCCTCGGCTGCCGCTACGATATCGTGCCGATCGAGGCGCCGGTGACCGGTTTCCTCTCCTCGCTCTCCGAGCTTTTCGAGGGGACCGACGAGGGCATCACGGAAGAGAACCTGCAGAGCCGCGCGCGCGGCACGATCCTGATGGCGATCTCCAACAAGTTCGGCTCGATGGTCGTGACGACCGGCAACAAGTCGGAGATGTCGGTCGGCTATGCCACGCTCTACGGCGACATGAACGGTGGCTTCAACCCGATCAAGGACCTCTACAAGATGCAGGTCTATGCGATCTCGCGCTGGCGCAACGCGCATGTGCCGCCGGGCGCGCTCGGCCCCACCGGCGAGGTGATCCCGCAGAACATCATCGACAAGGCGCCTTCCGCTGAACTGCGCCCCAACCAGACGGACCAGGATTCGCTGCCGCCCTATCCGGTGCTCGACGATATCCTCGAATGCCTCGTCGAGATGGAGATGAGCACGGAGGACATCGTCGCGCGCGGCCATGACGCGGCGACCGTGCACCGGGTCGAGCATCTGCTCTACATCGCCGAATACAAGCGCCGTCAGTCGGCCCCTGGTGTGAAGATCACCAAGAAGAACTTCGGCCGCGACCGTCGCTATCCGATCACCAACCGGTATCGTGACCGGGGGTAGCGCCGCGTTAACCGTTGCAAGCAAAAGGCGGCCCCGACGATTGTGAGAAAGCCGCGGTTTGCTACTCTCCTTCCTCGTTCGTGAGGAGGGTTTCCTGTGGCCCAGCGTAATGTCGTGCTGCTCATCGATGCGGAGAACATGCCGCCAGCCTTGGCGAGTGCCATTATCGAGGAGGCGATGCGGCATGGCGACATCTTTCAGCGCCGCATCTATGGAGATTTCTCCCAAGGGACCCTACGCGACTGGCTGGAAGCAGCGCCGCGCCATGCGTTGACCGCGTGCCAGACGATTGCCGGGGCATCTGGCAAGAACGGCGCGGATGTCGCCCTCGTCATCGACGCGATGGACCTCTTCCATACGACGGACGCAGACGTTTTCTGCCTGGCCTCCTGCGACGGCGACTTTACACAACTGGCGATGCGGATGCGGCAGGGTGGAAAAACCTTCGTCGGCATGGGCAGGCCGAATGCGTCCGCCCGCTTCCAGGCCGCCTGCGACAGCTTCACGGTCATCTATGCTCCGAAGGAACCGGCAAAGCCGGTGCCGCCTCCCACCGCCTCGGCGCAGGCTCCTGCCTCTTGTCGCGCGTTGAAAGCGGAGGTTTTGCAAAGAGCCTTCGTCTCCGCGCCGCGGCTCGACGGTGAGTGGGTCGGGTTGTCTCAGCTCATGGTGGCCCTGAAGGCACACCAGCCAGGATTCGCGGTCGAGGCATACGGCCATAGCCAGTTGAGCAAGTTGCTCGCATTCTCCGGTGTTGAGCTGGCCGACAACAACAGGAAAGCGCGGCTGAGGACGCCGCACCTGAAGAAGGTCGTCGATAACGGACAGGAATCCCGCGCGTCGGCTTCCAATTAAGCTTTCGCTCACCAGCCCGCTTAAGCCAATCTTGCCGTCTCTCCGTTAGCGTTCCCTCAACAATGCCCGGAAAGGGGCAGGGGACCGGCAGGGGAAACGATGACGGGCAAGACGCGGGACGGCCACGCGATACGACGGCGCGGTTTCGGAAGGACGATCCGGGCGGCGGCCGTGCTGATCGTGCTCCTGTTCGGCGCCGCCAACTATCTCGTGCTCGATCACGCCATAAAGCAGGCCGACAGTTTCGTCGTAGAGACCGAGCGCACGCTTGTGCGCAACGATTTCAGCCACCAGATCGATCAGGTGGTGCAGTATCAGAGCCAGCTTTCGTTCTGGGACAAGAGCTTCAAGGAACTGGCGGGCGGCATGCCGGGCGATATTTTCGTTCGGGACCAGTTGCGTGACTGGATGTGGGCCGACTTCGGCTTTTCCTGGATGATCTTCACCACGCCGGACCATGAGCAGGTGCTTGGCGTCCACCGCGGCGCCAAGGTTTCGGAGCGCACGGCGCGCGAGACGCTGCGCTGGGTGAGCGACCTCACCCGCAAGGCCGAAGTCGCCTACCGCGCCGCGCTGGCGCCGACGCTGGGCGGATGGGAGGTGAAAAGCGGCAGGGAGGACCCGGACCTTCTCACCCCGGCGCTTCCCGCGATCCATGTTTCCGGCATCAGGCTGATCGACAGGGTGATGAGCGTCGTCGTGGTGCAGGCGGTCATTCCGCGCACGCGCTACATTCCCGCGGATCGCCTGCGGCCGACGCTGCTGGTCACCGTCAAGCCGATCTCGCAGAAGATGCTGGCCGATGCGCAAGAGCGGCTCGGCGTGAAGGGGCTCGGCTTCTCGCCCATCGTGACCGATGCGCCGGGGCTGGCGATGACGCCGGTCGGCGAGGATGCCTACAATCCCATGGTGGCGTCCTGGCGGCCGAACATGCCCGGCTCCTTCGTCTGGAAATCGGCCCTGCCGCAGATCGGCATGTTCGTGCTGGTCTTCGCCGGTGTGATGCTCTTCGGAACCTTGCGCTTCTCCGCGCTGGTGAAGGCGCTCCAGCACAGCGAGGCGCGCAATGCGTTTCTGGCGCGGCACGATTCGCTGACCGGGCTGAGGAACCGCAGCGGCTTCGACGAGAAGGCCGCCGAGATCGCGGGCCGGGACGGGGGCACGCCCTTCGCGATCATCGCGCTGGACCTCGACAGGTTCAAGGCGGTCAACGACCGTCACGGCCATGCGGCGGGCGATGCCGTTCTGCAGGCAGTGGCGCGGCGCTTTGCCGAGCGTATCGGCGCGCACGGCTGCGCGGCCCGCTTCGGCGGCGATGAATTCTGCATGCTGCTGGCCGGCGAATACAGCCGCGAAAGCCTGGTCGGGCTGGCGGAAGGCCTTGTGCGCGACGCGCAGCTTCCCATAGCCCATGACGGCCAGCTTCTGCTGATTGGCGGCAGCGCCGGTATCGCGCAGTTCCCCGACCACGGCCGGTCGCTACATGATGTCATGGTGATGGCCGATGCCGCGCTCTATGCCGCCAAGAATGCCGGCCGCAACCGCGCGGCCCATGCCGGCGATCTGTGCATGGAGGAGATCATCGAGGCACGGGCTTCGCGCGCGGCATGAGCGATATGAGCGGAGGATGGTTGCCGACGGTCAGTTGACGTCGGGATCGGCCGGGCGGCCGAGATCGATGGCGGATTCGTTCTCCGGCAGGAAGGCGGGGCCGACCGTGCGCACCTTGCTGTTCGCCGGGTCGTAGACGCGCTCCTCCACCTTGGCGGGCGTCCTGGTCTCCGCCTCATCTTTTTTCGGCGTGGCGGCGCGGATGGTGGTCACCGAGCCGTCTTCCTGCTGGTTGCCGATGCCGGCGTTTCCGTCGCTTTCTCCCCTGGCCGCCTTCTCGCGCCGGATCATCTCCTGGTAATAGGCGGTGAGGTTGCAGCCGCAGGACCCGGCTTTCGCGCGGTCGCGCGTCCGGTAGGCGAAGGCGTTCGGCAGTTCGGCATAGGGACGGCCGGTGACTGTGGAGGTCATCTGCTCGGTTTCCTGTCCATTCGTCATGGACTGGTAGAAAAGCTGGGTCTCCGTTTGCGGGCACATCATCGCGCAGACCTTCTGGTCGCGCCGGAAATCGAGCGGAGTCGCGCCCGAGGAGATCGGGAAGAAGCCGCCGTCGCAGGTGCGCACGCAGACCGTGCGCAGGTTGCCATGGCCGGCATTGCCGCCGAGTGAGCGCAGTTCCAGCATGCCGCTGCCGTCCGGCGAGGCGCCGAGGGGCAGGGTGCGCGTGTCGTCGAGCGTGCGCAGCGTCTCCGTCGCCGCTGCCGGCAGAATCTCGGGCCTATCGTTGCAGCCCTTGGTTTCCAGCAGGGAGAGCAGCCGGCTGCGCCGCCCGTCCGGGGAGCCGCCGCTGGAGAAGTCGCGGCGCTTCTTGTCGAGGATCTGGAGATTGCGCTCCATCTTGCCGATGACGGAAGAGAGCGTCGCGCAGGCATCGGCATTCGCGCCGCCGATGACCACGATGCTGCCCGCCGAACAGCCGAGGCGGCGCTGGTCGCTCCTGGCCTTGCGGAGCTGGATGTTCTGGCGCGCGATCGCGCCGGCATATTTGCGGGCGCTGCCGGTGTCCGCCACGACCTTGGGCAGGTTCGCGAGCTGGACCCGAAGACTGTCGCAGACGCTTGCCGCCGCCGTTCCGCCGGAAAGCAGGAAAGGCAGGCCGACGGCGATGGCGAAAAGAAGTCGGGCGCGCGCCTTCAAATCCCTCGATCCCTGGCTGATTGAACTGTCGGCGGCACATCCCGTCCGATAGCCCCATCATAGGCCGCATCGGGGGGAGTGCAATGTGCTCCCGCATTTGTGATTAACGCGCCGGCCCGTTCCGCCTTGGCGCCGCCGCTATTCAGGCCTAGACAGACGCCATCGTCAATGCCGACCGGATGGTGCGCCATGGAATTCGACCCGACCGCAAATCGACTTCGTTTTGTCATCGGGGACATCCGTATCCATGCCGCATTCCATCACGCTTTCCAAAATCACCTGGGCGACGCCTGACGGGCACACGCTCCTTTCCAATCTCGACCTGACCTTCGGCAGCGAGCGCGCCGGGCTTGTCGGCCGCAACGGCGTCGGCAAGACGACATTGCTGAAGCTCGTCACCGGAGCGCTAGTGCCGCAGGCCGGTTCCATCGCCGTGGACGGCACGCTCGGCATCCTGCGCCAGAGCGTGCAGGTCGGACCGGAGGAAACCGTCGCCAGCCTCTTCGGCATTGTCGAGGCGCTCGACCTGCTTGGCCGCGCCGAGCGGGGCGAGGCGTCGGGCGACGAACTGACCGGGGCCGATTGGACGCTGGAAACCCGGCTTGCCGCAGCGCTTGCCCGCGTCGGGCTGGACGCGGAGCCGCAAACGCTACTTGCCGCGCTCTCCGGCGGGCAGCGTACCCGCGCGGCCCTCGCCGCGCTCGTCTTTCGCGCGCCGGATTTCCTGCTGCTTGATGAGCCGACGAACAATCTCGACCGGGACGGGCGGCGGGCGGTCATCGACATGCTCGCCGGCTGGCGGGCAGGGGCCGTCGTCGTCAGCCACGACCGCGAACTGCTGGAGACCATGGATGACATCGTGGAGCTGACGACGCTCGGTGCGACGCGCTACGGTGGCAATTGGAGCGCCTATCGCGAGCGCAAGCGGCTGGAGCTCTCCGCGGCTCACCGCGATCTCGCCGATGCCGAGAAGCATGCCGGGGAGGTGGCGCGGACGATGCAGGCCATCGCCGAGCGGAAGGCGCACAAGGACAGCGCCGGACGCCGTAAGAAGGCGCGGGGCGACCTGCCGCGCATCGTGCTGGGCGGGATGAAGCGGCGCGCCGAGGCGACGAGTGGGACGAATGCGCGGCTTGCCGAAAGCCGGCAGGCGCAGGCGGACGAGGCTCTGGCTTCGGCGCGCGAGCGCATCGAGATCCTTCAGCCGCTCACCGTCTCCGTACCGCCGACAAACCTGCCGCCCGGCAGGACGGTGCTGAGGGTGGAGGGCGTGACGGCCGGTTACCTGCCGGAGCGCCCGGTCATCCGCGATCTCGCCTTCACGATGACGGGGCCGGAACGGGTGGCCGTGACCGGGCCGAACGGTTCGGGGAAGACGACGTTCCTCGCGCTCGTCACCGGTGCGCTGCGGCCGTGGGCGGGATGCGTGCGGCGCTTCACGGACTTCGCGATGCTGGACCAGCGGGTGAGCCTGCTCGATCCCGCGCTATCGATCCGCGACAATTTCCGTCGGATCAATCCGGGCGCGGACGAAAACGCCTGCCGGGCGGCGCTGGCGCGTTTCATGTTCCGGGCGTGCCGCCCTTCAGGTCGCCGGCAGCCTAAGCGGCGGGCAGCTCCTGCGCGCCGGCCTTGCCTGTGTGCTCGGTGGCGGAACGCCGCCTCCGCTGCTCATCCTCGACGAGCCGACGAACCATCTCGATATCGATTCCATCGAGGCGGTGGAGGCTGGCCTTCGCGCTTACGACGGAGCGTTTCTCGTCGTCAGCCATGACGAGCCGTTCCTGGAGGCGGTCGGCATCGACCGGCGGCTGGCGCTTTCGGCGCAATGAAAAAGGGCGGGCCACTGGCCCGCCCTTTGATTTTCCGTCCGTCCGGATCAGACCGGGCCGACGGGATAGGAGGCTTCCACTACGGCAAGTGCCGCCATGTTGACCACGCCGCGCGAGGTGGCGGAAGGCGAGAGGATGTGGGCCGGCAGGGCGGCGCCGAGCAGGATCGGGCCGACATGCAGGCTGTCCGTCATGGTCTTCACCACGCCAAGGGTGATGTTGGCGGCGTCGAGGTTCGGGAAGACCAGGAGGTTGGCTTCGCCGGTCAGCGTCGAATCCGGCATCACGCGCTGGCGCAGGGCCTCGGAGATGGCGGCGTCGCCGTGCATTTCGCCGTCCGCTTCCAGCGCCGGGTCGACCTCGCGCACCAGTTCCATCGCCTTGCGCATCTTGAAGGCGCTTTCGGAATCGCGCGAGCCGAAGTTCGAATGCGAGACGAGGGCGGCGCGCGGGGTGATGCCGAAGCGGCGGATTTCCTGCGCCGCCATCACCGTCATCTCGGCCACTTCCTCGGCCGTCGGATCGATGGTCACGTAGGTGTCGGTGAAGAAGGTCGCGCCGCGCTGCGAGATCAGCAGGCTGAGGCCGGAGAAGTCCAGCACGCCTGGCTTCTTGCCGATGATCTGGCTGACGTCGCGCAGGTGCCGGGCAAAACGGCCCTCGACGCCGCAGATCAGCGCATCGGCCTCGCCGCGCTTGACGGCGAGCGCGCCGATGACCGTCTGGTTCGTACGCACGATAGTGCGCGCCGCTTCCGGGTTGACGCCCTTGCGGCCGACAATGCGGAAATAGTCGTCGACATAGTCACGATAGCGCGGATCGTCGTCCGGGTTGACCACCTCGAAATCGACATGTGGGCGCACGCGCAGGCCGTAGCGCTTGAGGCGCGCCTCGATGATCTGCGGGCGGCCGATGAGGATCGGCTTGGCGATCTGTTCCTCGAGAAGCACCTGGGCGGCGCGCAGCACGCGCTCGTCCTCGCCCTCGGCGAAGATGACGCGCTTCTTCTCGGCCTTCTTCGCGGCGGCGAAGATCGGCTTCATGATGAAGCCGGAGCGCCAGACGAAACGGTTGAGCTGGTCGAGATAGGCGTCGAAATCGGTGATCGGGCGGGTTGCGACGCCGGTCTCGGCGGCCGCGCGCGCGACGGCCGGCGCGATGCGCAGGATGAGGCGCTGGTCGAAGGGTGAGGGGATCAGGTAGTTCGGGCCGAAGCTCGGCGTATCGCCCGAATAGGCGCGGGCCGCGACGTCGGACACTTCCTCGCGGGCAAGGCCGGCAATCGCCCGCACCGCCGCCATCTTCATCTCCTCGTTGATGGTGCGCGCGCCGCAATCGAGTGCGCCGCGGAAGATGTAGGGGAAGCAGAGGACGTTGTTGACCTGGTTCGGGAAGTCCGAGCGGCCGGTGCAGATCATCGCGTCGGGACGGACCGCGCGGGCCTCCTCGGGCATGATTTCCGGTGTCGGGTTGGCAAGCGCCATGATCAGCGGATTTTCCGCCATGCGGGTGAGAAGCTCGGGCTTCAGCACGCCCGCGGCCGAAAGGCCGAGGAAGACGTCCGCGCCGTCGATGGATTCGGACAGCGCGCGCTTGTCGGTCTCCTGGGCGTAGATGGCCTTCCACTGGTCCATCAGCGCCTCGCGGCCCTTGTAGACGAGGCCCTCGATGTCATGGACCCAGATGTTCTCGATCTTTGCGCCGAGGGCGACGAGCTGGTTGAGGCAGGCGAGCGCGGCAGCGCCTGCGCCGGAGGCGACGATCTTGGCGTCGGAAAGCGCCTTGCCGGCCAGCTCCAGGCCGTTCAGCACCGCCGCCGCGACGATGATCGCCGTGCCGTGCTGGTCGTCGTGGAAGACGGGTATATCCATCTTCTCACGAAGCCGGCGCTCCACCTCGAAGCATTCCGGCGCCTTGATGTCTTCCAGGTTGATGCCGCCGAAGGTGGGTTCCAGCGCGGAGATGACATCCACCATCTGGTCGACGGTCGGCGAGTCGATCTCGATGTCGAAGACGTCGATGCCGGCGAACTTCTTGAAGAGGACGGCCTTGCCTTCCATCACCGGCTTGGAGGCGAGGGGACCGATATTGCCGAGGCCGAGCACGGCCGTGCCATTCGAGACGACGGCGACGAGGTTGGCGCGCGCCGTGTAGTCGGCGGCTGTGTTCGGATCGTCGCGGATGGCGAGACAGGGGGCGGCGACACCCGGCGAATAGGCGAGCGCGAGGTCGCGCTGGTTGCCGAGCGGCTTGGTCGGGTTGATCTCGAGTTTGCCGGGGCGGGGGTGACGGTGGAAGAAAAGGGCCTGCTGGTCGATATCGCCGCTTATGGGGCCGTTATGCGTCCGCGATTTGTCACCCGTGCTCATGATGTTCCTGCCATATGCTGTTTTCGCCGCGGCTTTTCGTGGCACGAAATCGCCGCGACGTGAAGTTTCCGGAACCTCCCATAAAGCCGCAATCGGCGGACTGTGCAATGCCTATTTGCGGTCGAAAAATGCATAGGTGTGTCATCAATCTGAAACAGGAGTCTGGTTTTCAACGGGGCGAAAGCCGGTCGCCGCGACGGTGCTCGCGACGGCCGATCCCCAGGAGAGACCGACGCATGACCGTGACCCCCGCCAGCCCCGATGTCCGCCACTTCCGCACGCTGTTCATCTCGGACGTGCATCTCGGATCGCGAGCCGCCAAAGCCGGATTCCTCATCGATTTCCTGCGGCATCACGAGGCGGAGACGATCGTGCTCGTCGGCGACATCGTCGACGGCTGGCGGCTGAAGCGAAACTGGTACTGGCCGCAGGCCTTCAACGACGTGACGCAGAAGCTCCTGCGCAAGGCCCGCAAGGGCACGCGCATCATCTACATCCCCGGCAACCACGATGAGTTCCTGCGCGATTTCCCGGGCATGCATTTCGGCGGTGTCGAGGTGGCCGACCGCATCATCCACGAGGCGGCGGACGGCAAGCGCTATCTCGTGCTGCATGGCGACGAATTCGACGTTGTCGTGCGCCATGCCCGCGTCGTCGCCTATCTCGGCGACTGGGCCTATGACGCGGCCATCGCCATCAACGTGGTCTTCGCCGCCATCCGCCGCAAGCTCGGGCTGCCCTACTGGTCCTTCTCCTCCTGGGCCAAGCAGCAGGTGAAGACAGCGGTGAACTTCATCGGCGAATTCCAGAAGGTCGTCGCCGAGGAGGCGCGCCGCAATGGTGCGGACGGCGTGATCTGCGGCCATATCCACCATGCCGTGATCGCCGATATCGACGGCATCCGCTACATCAACAGCGGCGACTGGGTGGAAAGCTGCACGGCGATTGCCGAGCACCACGACGGCACGATGGAGCTGATCACCTGGCAGCAGATGGCGTCGGCTCCGGTGGAGGCCCTGCCGGTATCGCGCCGGGGGCTTGCCGTCGAGGTCCGAGAGGCGGCGGACGCGGAGGCGGCATAAGCTGCGATCGCACGTTCGATATTGCCGCCACCCGGCAGAAATAGCGCATTGGCGTACGTACATCGGCGTGATAGAGCGGAGGGCGTTCCAACGCAGGTTCCCCGCCAATGACAGCCCCTTCCGGGTCCATGATGACCACCGGCGCGCCGCCGTATTTCGCCGCGCGCATCGCTCTCGTCTTTTGTGCGCCGATGATGGTCAACGGCATCGCCCTGCCGTTCTTTCCGATCTGGCTCGAAACCCTGTCGATGAACGATTCCCAGATCGGCATCGTGCTGGCCCTGCCGATGTTCGTGCGCGTCTTCACCGCGCCCGTGGCGGGCACCATAGCGGACCGGCTCGGCGAGCGCTCCATCGTGCTCCTGTGGTCGGGCGTGCTGTCGCTGCTGACAGCGCTGCTCTTCTTCGGCATCAAGGGGTTCTGGCCGGTCCTCCTGCTCTACACGCTGCAATGCGCGGTCTATTCGCCCTATGTGCCGATCACCGACGCCATCGCGCTTTCGG
Source organism: Shinella zoogloeoides (assembly GCF_022682305.1). Lineage (NCBI taxonomy): Bacteria > Pseudomonadati > Pseudomonadota > Alphaproteobacteria > Hyphomicrobiales > Rhizobiaceae > Shinella > Shinella zoogloeoides. The sequence continues at coordinate 1,956,522 of NZ_CP093528.1, read as the reverse complement.
GCGTGCGGCGCTGGAACATCGATTACAGCCGGATGCGGCTGTGGGGTTCGCTCGCCTTCATCGTGGCGACGATGATCGGCGGATGGCTGGCGGGGATCTATGGCGGGGCAATGGTGCTGCCGGCCATGGCGGCGGCCTTCTCGCTGACGGTGCTGGGCGCCTTCATTGTGCCGAAGATCGGCAGGCCGCGCCGGCCGTCGCCCATCGCGGCCATGGCCACCATGCCGGCGGCGAGTACGCTGCGGCAGCGGGACGTGCAGTTCATGCTGATCGGCGTCTCCCTGGTCAATGCGAGCCACGCCATGCTCTACGCCTTCTCCGTGATCTACTGGCGCAATGCGGGCTTCAGCGGCACGGATATCGGCATCCTCTGGAGCGCCGGGGTTCTGGCGGAAGTGATTCTCTTCGTTTTCGCGATCCGGCTGAAACGGCGCTTCGACCCCTGGTCCATGATGATCTTCGGCAGCGCGGTGGCGGTCGGCCGCTGGCTGGTCTTCCCGCTCGACATGCCCTTCGCCGGCTATTTCGCGCTGCAATGCCTGCATGCCTTCACCTTCGGCATCCTGCATGTCAGCGTGCAGAGCAAGCTGGTGGAGCGAGTTGCCGAAGAACAGGAAGCGGCGGCGCAGGGCCTCTATTTCTTCTATACCGGCATGTTCATGGCGGTCGCCACCTTCATCTCGGGCTATGCCTTCAACTGGTACGGTGTCGATGGCTTCTACCTGATGTCGGTCATCGCCGCGGCGGGGCTTGCCTGCGTTATCGCCGGCCGGCTGGTCGCGCCGCCTGCGGGCGCTCAGCCCCATAGAGCGGCGTCAGGCGGGTAGACGTCCGAACCTTCGTAGCGAAGGCCCGGCTCGCGGTCGCGGGCCAGCAGCAGCGGGCCGTCGAGATCGACGAAATCGGCGCCCTGCGCCAGAAGCACCGCCGGGGCCATGCCCAGCGATGTGCCGACCATGCAGCCGACCATGATCTTCAGGCCATGCGCCTGCGCCGCGGCGCGCAGCGCCAGCGCTTCCGTCAGGCCGCCAGCCTTGTCGAGCTTGATGTTGATCGCGTCGTAGCGGTCGGCGAGTTTCGCCACGTCCTCGGTGCGGTGCACGCTTTCGTCGGCGCAGACAGGGACGGTCCGGGCATGGTCGCGCAGCGCCGAATCGTTGCCGGCCGGAAGCGGCTGCTCGACGAGGGCGATGCGTGCCGCGGCGCAGAGCGCGAAGTGATGGGCGAGGTTTTCCGCCGTCCAGCCCTCGTTGGCGTCGAGGATGATCGCGCTTTGCGGCGCGCCGACCCGCACGGCACGGATGCGCGCGGCGTCGTCCGGCGTTCCGACCTTGACCTTCAGCAGGGGCCGCCATGCGTTGTCCGCCGCCTGACGCCGCATCGCCTCCGGCTCGCCGAGCGAAAGCGTGTAGGCGGTGACGAGTTTCTGCGGGGCGGCGGCGTTGACGACCTGTGAGGTCGGGACCCCGGAAAGCTTGGCTTCAAGATCCCAGAGCGCGCAGTCGATGGCGTTGCGCGCCGCGCCTGCCGGCATCGTCAAGGCCAGATCCTCGCGGCCGATGCCGTCCTCGATGGCGCTGCGCATTGCCTCGATGGCGGCCATCACGCCGGCAACCGATTCGCCGTAGCGGGCATAGGGCACGCATTCGCCGCGGCCGATCCGGCCCGATGCGCCGATGGTGCAGGTCACCACCTCCGCTGTCGTTTTCGCGCCCCGTGAAATGGTGAAGGTCCCGGCGATCGGGAAGCTTTCGGTGGTGGCGGTGACGGTGCGGCGCATGGGATCGATCCTGAAAGGCCCTGAAAATTTCGAGGAAAAATTCGAGGCGGGAGGCGGCATTTGGCTGTTCGTTCGGTGACAGACGGGCGGCAAGCCGGTAAGACAGGCGCATGTTGTCCCAAGCACGGGAAGATGCAAGAGACTTGACCGCCGCCAGCCCCACAGCCGAAATCACGAGCGAGAGCCTGCCCGGCGAAGGCGGGGAGATGTGGCGTCTCTCCGGCCTGTGGGTGAACACGACCGCCGTGGCCGCAAGCAAGCGCCTCGCCGCGATGAAGGGCGGGCGGGGAGGCCCCCTCGAAATCGACCTCAGCGGCGTGACGGAGATGGACACGGCGGGCGCGTGGCTGCTGCGCCGGGCGCTCACCGAGCGTCAGGCCGGCGGCGCCAGGGTGAGCGTCACCGACCGGCAGGGCGCGCGCTACGCCGACCTTATCGCCGCGCTGCCGGAGAAGCTGGCCGAGCCACGCATAGCCAGGGAGCCGCGCGGCACCCTGTTCGAGCGCATTTTCGCGCCGGTCGGCCGTGTCATGATCGATATATGGGACGACGCGGTCGCGGCCATGTTCATCCTCGGCTCGGCGGTGCGCGGCGCGCAATTGAAGCTCGGGCGCAGGAGCGGGGTCTCGCCGGCCGCCATCGTGCACCAGATCGACCATATGGGCGTGCGCGCCGTGCCGATCATCCTCCTGATGTCCTTCCTCATAGGCGCGATCATCGCCCAGCAGGGCGCGTTCCAGCTCCGCTATTTCGGTGCGGAGGTCTTCGTGGTCGACCTTGTCGGCATTCTCCAGCTTCGCGAGATCGGCGTTCTCCTGACCGCGATCATGATCGCCGGCCGCTCCGGCAGCGCGATCACGGCCGAGATCGGCTCGATGAAGATGCGCGAGGAGATCGACGCGCTGAAGGTCATGGGTCTCAGCCCCATCGGCGTGCTCGTCTTCCCGAGGCTCGTGGCGCTGACGGTGGCGCTGCCGCTGCTGACGATCATCGCCAATTTCGCGGCGCTGGCGGGGGCGGCGGTCGTCGCCTGGGCCTATTCCGGCATCACCTTCGATACGTTCCAGTCACGCCTTCGCGAGGCCATCGACCTCTCCACCATCGTCTCAGGCATGATCAAGGCGCCGTTCATGGCGCTCATCATCGGCATCGTCGCCTCGGTGGAAGGCCTGAAGGTCGGCGGCAGCGCCGAATCGCTCGGCCGGCACGTCACCGCCTCGGTGGTGAAGTCGATCTTCGTCGTCATCCTGGTCGATGGTCTCTTTGCCATCTTCTACGCCGCAATCGACTTCTAGGGGCACGCATGGATCCGGCAAAACAGGATGACGTGGTGCTCTCGGTCAAGGATCTGACGGTCGGCTTCGGCAGCAACATCGTCCTCGACAGGCTCAACCTCGATATCTATCGCGGCGAGATCCTCGGCTTCGTCGGCGCGTCCGGCACCGGCAAGTCGGTGCTGATGCGCACGGTGCTGCGTCTCCTGCCGCGCCGCGCCGGCTCCATCGGCATCTTCGGTAAGGATTTCGACAAGGCCTCGGAAGCCGAACGGCTGGCGCTCGACATGAAGCTCGGCGTGCTCTTCCAGCACGGCGCGCTGTTCTCCTCGCTCACGGTGAAGGAGAATATCCAGGTGCCGATGCGCGAATATCTCGACCTGCCGCAGGCGATGATGGACGAGCTGGCGCGCCTCAAGATCGAACTGGTGGGGCTTGCGCCCGAGGCGGCGGACAAGTTTCCCTCCGAACTTTCGGGCGGCATGATCAAGCGCGCGGCGCTGGCGCGCGCGCTGGCGCTCGATCCGGCGCTGGTTTTCCTCGACGAGCCGACCTCTGGCCTCGATCCCATCGGCGCGGCGGAATTCGACGAGCTGATCGCCAAACTGCGCGACACTCTGGGCCTCACCGTGTATATGGTGACTCACGACCTCGACAGCCTGTTTTCGGTATGCGACCGCATCGCCGTGCTCGGGCAGAAGAAGGTTCTGGTCGAAGGCACGATCGAGGACATGCTGGCCTTCGACGACTCGTGGGTGCAGTCCTATTTCCGGGGCAAGCGGGCACGGTCGATCGTGCGGAAGACGTAAGGAACAACCGGGACCCGAGGGCCCCGGCGGATAGAACTGCGGCAGGATGGACGCATGGAAACGAAAGCCAACTATGCCCTCGTCGGCTTCTTCACCGTGCTGGTCATGGCGGCGGCCTTCGTCTTCGTCTACTGGATGACGCAATACGGCCGCGGCGGCGACATGGCCCAGCTTGTGATCCGTATTCCCGGATCGGCGAACGGCCTTTCCGTCGGCTCGCCCGTGCGCTTCAACGGCATTCCCGTCGGCTCCGTGCGCAGCCTTGCCATCGATTCGAAGGATCCGCGCTTTTCCGTCGCCATGACGGAGGTCTCCACCACCGCGCCGGTCAAGCAGTCCACTACGGCCGTGCTGGAAGTTCAGGGCCTGACGGGCGCTGCCTATATCGAGCTTGGCGGCGGCAATGCCAGCGACCCGAACATCCTGCGCGAAGCCTTCGACAACGAGACCTTCGCGACGCTGCAGGCGCAGCAATCGAGCGTGACGAACATCCTTTCGACCGCCGACAAGATTCTCAAGCGCGCCGATGCTGCGATCACCGATATCCAGGGCTTCGTCGCCGATGCGCGCGGCCCGCTCACCAACACCATCCAGAACGCGGAGAAATTCTCCGGCTCGCTTGCCCGCAACGGCGAGAACATCGACGAGTTCCTGAAGAGCGTCGGCGCGCTCTCGGATACGTTCACGGCCCTTTCCGGCCGGCTGGATTCCACGCTCGCCTCCGTCGATGCGCTGATCAAGGCGGTCGATCCGAAGAAGGTCGAGGACTTCGTCGGCAATGTCGACAAGGTCAGCAGGGACATTGCCGACGCCTCGGGAGAGGTGAAGGCAACCGTCGAGGGCTTCCGCAAGACCGCCGAGACCTTCGATACGTTCGGAAAGCAGGCGACCGCGACGCTCGACAAGGTGGACGGCCTGATGGCGGCGGTCGATACCCAGAAGGTCAGCGGCGCCATCGACAACATCTCCGTCGCCACCGCCGACGCCCGCAAGGCCATCGCCTCCGTCACCGGCGTTGCCGACCGGATCGGCGCGCGGCAGGAGGATATCGACCAGATCATCACCGATGTCCGTGACATGAGCGGCAAGCTGAACGCGGCCTCGACGCGCGTCGATGGCGTGCTCGCCAAGCTCGACGGCTTCCTGGGCGAGGGCGATTCCGAATCGCTCTTCGCCGAGGCCAAGGCGACGCTGCAATCGATCCGGCAGGCGGCCGATACGCTCAATGGCCGCATCGGGCCGATTGCAGACGGGCTGCAGCGCTTCTCCGGCTCGGGCCTGCGCGATGTCGAGGCGCTGGTGCTGGATACGCGTCGGACGATCCAGAATCTCGACAGCGCCATTTCCGGCTTCGAGCGCAATCCGCAGCGCCTGCTGTTCGGCGGCGACACGGTCAAGCAATATGACGGCCGGACCCGGCGCTGACGGGCAAAGGTGTGGCCCAAGGCCCACAACCGCCGGCAGGGGCGCATCCGGGCGCGAATGCAGCCGTGACAGCGTGCCGTGCCGCTGCTACACATCGATTCCCATGGTTTGAGGATGAAATGACGGTATCGGATATGGAGTTGTTGCGGAACGGGACCGTAGCGCGCGCCGCTCTTATCGCCGTTCTGGCTGCAACGCTCGCTGCCTGCGGCAGCGCTCCGGCCAAGAACGATACGTTCAGCCTCTCGGCGGCCGCCTCGCTTGAAGGCCCGCCGGCAAAGAACCGCCAGCTCCTCGTGCCGCAGCCTTCCGCGCTGAAGTCGCTCGACAGCGACCAGATCGTCATCCGCACCTCGCCGTCCGAAATCCAGTATCTCGCCCAGTCGCAATGGGGAGACAGCCTGTCGAAGATGGTGCAGGCCAAGCTTGTCCAGGCCTTCGAGAACACCGGCCGTCTCGGCGGCGTCGGCATGCCGGGGCAGGGGCTGGCGATCGACTACCAGATCGTCACGGACATCCGCTCCTTCGAGGTGCAGACCTCTGGCGCGGACACGGCGGTGGTCGTGATCTCCGCGAAGCTGTTGAACGATCGCAACGGCACGGTGCGGGCGCAGAAGGTGTTCCGCGCGGCGGTGCCGGTCACAGGTTCCAGCAATACGGCCTTTGTGAACGGGCTGGACGCGGCCTTCGCCACGGTCACGGCCGATATCGTCGGCTGGACGCTGAAATCCATCTGATCCGTAAAGGCCCCACCTTCTACATGTAAGCTGGCGAAGAAGAATGCCGCACAGTTTCCTTCTCCCCGCTTGCGGGGAGAAGGTCGCGGCAGCGGGATGAGGGGCCAGCGCCCCCCGATCAGCCGGCTTCGACGCCCTGGATGGCCGAAACCTTCCAGTCGCTACCGTTCCTGCGCAGGAAGGTCCAGACCTCGACGGCTTCCGTGAGCGTGTCCGGATCACCGGAAACCAGCTTGCCCGTCGCGCGGTCGCGCATCACGTCGATGCTCTCGTAGCGCAGGGCGACGGTGGCGTATTCGTCCGTACCTTCGCGCCAGGTCTCGGCGACGTCACCCTGGACGAGATGGATATCGCGCACCTCGTTCCTGAGGCCCTGCGTGGCGTTGTCGCCGATCTCTTCGGCGAGATAGGACATGGCCTCGGGCGTCGTGATCTGGCGCAGCGTGCGGAAATCCTCCGCAGCATAGGCGGCCTGCAATTCTTTCAGCATGCCTTCGAATTGATCGAGGTCTGCCTGCTGGATGCCGATCTCGTCGCCCGGCTTGGGCTGGGTGGCCGGCTGGCGGCCGCCGCTACCGATGCGCGGGATCTGGAAACCGGGCGTGCTGTTGTTGTCCTGCGTATTGCGGGCGGAGGAGGGCACGCCGGCATAGGCCGGAGCGTTCCTCTGCGCGAACATGCGGCGCAGGACCATGAAGAGGCCGGCGATCAGGGCGACCTGCAGGAGGAGGCCGAGGAAGCCGATGCCGCCGCCGAGACCGTAACCGAGCAGCATGCCGACGAGGCCGCCGAGCATCAGGCCGCCGAGAAGCCGGCCGCCGAAGCCGTTGAAGAAGCCCGGCCGGGGTGCGTTAGCGGTGCTGTTGCGGCTGGCGGAGGGCTGGGCCGATTGCTGACGCGTCATCGTGCGGTCGATCGGCTGGGCGTCGGTCGGCGCGGTGCGCGTCGTGGATGGCGTCGTAAAGGTGCGGGTGCCACGGCTGCCGAAGCCGCCGCCGGCGCGGCGGGCTTCCGCCACATCCACCACCGTCATCATCACCATCAACGCCAATGCCAGCATTGCCAGCGCGCGGCCAAATCCCTGTATCAGAATCATATTCTTCTCTCTTCCCATGCGCCGCACGGCGCGTTGGAAGGGATATAGAGGCTGCGGCCCCGGATTATAAGGTTCTGGCGGTTCAAATGTGGGTGATGGGGCAAGGCGCTGCGGGCGAAAAGAAACGGCCGCCTCATGGGCGGCCGTTTCTTCTTTCCGATAGCTTTCCGCTCAGTTGAAGCGGCCGGCGGCGTGGGCCAGCATGGTGTAGACCTTGCCGGTGTCCGAGGTGAGGTAGGTCTGCGTCATCACCTTGTCGCGGTCGTTGCGGGCGACGTCGGCGAGCAGCTTCTCGAAGTCCGAGATGTAGCGGTCGACCGCAGTGCGGAATTCCGGCTCACGCTCATACTTGCGCTTGATCTCGTCGAAGGTCTGCTGGCCCTTCAGCGTGTAGAGACGGCGCGTGAAGACGTCGCGCTCGCCGCGCTGGTAGCGGCGCCACAGGTCGACCGAGGCATCGTGATCGATGGCGCGGGCGATATCGACGGACAACGAGTTCAGCGATTCGACGACGTGGCGCGGGTTGCGATTGTCGGCGGGGCGGGCAGCCTGGCCTTCGCTGCGCGGCTGGCCGAATTGCGCTTCCTCGCGCGAGACGGCGCCACGCAGGAGATCACGCATCCAGCCGCCTTCGCCGGCCGCCTTGGCATCGGCCTCGGCGGGCTGGGGCTGCGTGCGCTGCGGCACGGTGGCGGCGGCCGCACGCTCCAGGCCGAGGCTGCCGCGCAGCGGCGTCTGCTCCTCGCGGCGCGGCTCGATGCGGGGCTGCTGCTGCACAGGCTGGATCGCCTGGGCGACCTGTGCCGCGGCTGCCTGCGCGACGGGGCGGGAGACTTCCAGCGCCGACGAGGACTTGCCGATGATGTCGGAGAGGTCCTGAAGGGCCTTGATCTGCTCGCTGACGGCGCGGCGCATCTGGGCGGCGTTTTCCTTGGCTTCTTCCGGCAGGTCGAAGGCGCTGCGCTTCAGTTCGCCGCGCGTCTGGTCGAGTTCCTTGCGGATCTCGCCGGCGGCGCGGCGGATTTCCTCGGTCGCGCCGGAGAACTTGCCGATGGCTTCCTCGACGGCCTCGCGCATCGCGTCGCGCATGGCGGCGGTGGCGGTTTCGGACTTCTGGCCGGATTCGGCGAGCAGGCGATCGACATCGGAGAGCGAGGCGCCGACGCTGCCGCGCAGGCGGCTTGCGACTTCCTTCGTCCGTTCCTCGGCGCGCACGAAGGCGCCCTCGACGGACTGGCCCGCTTCCTCGCCGGCCTTGACGAGCTGGTCGCGCAGCGAGGTGGCCGCGGCTTCCGCGCGCTTTTCGGTCTCGCCGAGAATGCGGCCGACTTCGGCGAAGGACGACTGGATGCCGCCACGCAGGTTGCCGGCGATGAGGTTCGAACGCTCCTCGGCGCGGCTGAAGGCGCCTTCGACCATGCCTTCCAGCGACTGCATGGTCTTCTCGATCTCTTCCGACCGCTGGACGAGGCCGATGGAGAGCGAACGCAGCGCGTCCTGCCGCTCCTCCAGCGTCGAAACGAGGTTCGACTGGGCGGCGGCGAGGAGGTCGGAAGCCTGCGACAGGATCTTCGAGTGGTCCTCGAAGCGGCCGACGATGCCGCCGATCTGCGAGAGTGTGCCGGCGGAGATGTCGGAGAGACGGTCGACCTTGCCTTCCAGCAGGCGCGAGGTGGTCGCGACCATGTCGGAGGCGCGCTCGGCGGAGGTTGAGAAGCGCTCGGCCGTCGAGGTCAGGCGGCCGTCGATGGCGCCGAGCGTCTGGCTCGCCGCATCGACCATGCCGGCGATCGCGCCGTTGCTGTCCGAAAGGCGGGCGATCAGGCTTTCGACATTGGCCTGCAGGCCGTTCTCGATGGCCTGCATCGCGCCGGCGGCTTCTTCCGTGCGGGCGGAAATGGCGGCGAGCGTGTCGGCCGTGCGGGCGGAGATCGCGTTGATGAGCGCGGCGTTCTCGTTGCGCAGGCGTTCCGCGCTGTCGCGGGCGACGCCGGTGATGCGTTCGGCGGCTTCGCGGCCGGCGGCGGCATAGTCCTCGATGACCGGGCGGGCTTCCTCGTTGATGAGGCGCGACAGTTCCTCCGTGCGGCTTGCCAGCATGGAGTTGAGTTCGCGCGTGCGGTCGTCAAGGGCCGAGCGGATGGAGGCGCCGCGCGCTTCCAGTGCCTTCTCGGCGTCACCGAGGCCGGTACGCAGGGATTGCGCCTGGTTCGCAAGACGGCCTTCCGTCTCGGCGAAGCGGGCGACGGCGGAGGAGGTGGTCTCCTCGACGGCGCGGGTGAAGGCTTCGTTGCGGGCCGACAGGTTCTCCGCGAATTCCTCGCCGGTCTTGGCGATATTTTCGGCGGCGCGCTGGGCTTCGACACCCATTTCCTGAGCCGCGCGGGAGACCGCGCCGCGCAGCGAGGTCGAGAGACTGGCGAATTCCTCGCCGGTCTTGGCGAGCGACTGGGCCGAGCGGATCGCTTCGGCGTCCATGTCCTGGGCGGCCTGCGAGACGGCTTCGCGCAGCGTCTGGGCAAGGCCCGCGGCCTTGCCGTCGATGGTGCGGTTCACGCTGTCGAGACCGATGGTCAGCGCCCGGTCCATCGTGCCGAGGCGCTCCTCGATGCGGCCGGTCTTTTCGTCGATGGTCGCGGCGATGCGTTCGGCGGCCTCGCCGGAAAGGCGCTCGATGTCGCCGGCGCGGCTGGCAAGGGTGCCGTCGATGCGCTCGGCGGCTTCCCCGGTGACGCGGGCGATATGGCTGGTGCGGTTCGCAAGTGCGCCGTCGATACGTTCGGCCGCTTCTTCGGCAAGACGCTCGATCTGGCCGGCGCGGTTCGCGAGAGTACCGTCGATGCGCTCGGCGGCATTGCCGGTCACCCGCTCGATATCGCCGAGACGGCTGGACAGCGTTCCCTCGATGCGATCCGCGGCGGCGGCGCTGACGCGTTCGATATCCTCCAGGCGGCCGGAAAGCGCGCCTTCGATACGGTCGGCGGCATTCGCGCTGATACGCTCGATATCGCCGACGCGGCCGGCAAGCGCTGCCGCGATGCGGGCCGTGGTCTCGTCGCCGATGCGGTCGACTTCGGCGATCGGGCGGGAGAGGGCGTCGGAGACGCGCAGCGACACGTCGCTGCCCACGCGGTCGATTTCGGTCAGGCGCTCGGAGAGCGTGTCGGAAATGCGGGAGGCGGCGGTGTCGACGATGCCGGAAACATGCTCGACGCTGTGCTCGATGCGGGCTTCCAGCTTGCCGAGGTTCTCCTCCAGCTTGCTGCCCGTCGTGTCAAAGCGGCTTGCGACGCTGTCGACGGTCTGTTCCATGCGCGTGCCGAAGGCGTTTGCCGCCTCCGCGATCTGCGCGGTGGTCTCGCCAAGGCGCTCGGCGACGGCGCCGGCGCTTTCGCGCACGCGCTGGTCGAGAAGGGCGGCGCTGCCGTCGATGGTGCGGCGCAGGGCTTCCTCGTGCTGCTCCAGCGACATTTCCAGCATGCCGGCGCTGGTGGCGATCGAGGTGCCGATGGAGGTTGCCTGATCGTTCAGCGTCTCGGTGAGCTGGTTGCGGCCTTCGGCGATGGCGACGTTGATCGCGTTGATACGGTCGTCGAGCGTCGCGCGGATCTGCTCATGGGTGGAGACGAGCGAGCCGGCAAGCTCCGAGGCGCGGCCGGACAGGGCTTCGGCGATCCCGGCGGCGCGGCCGGAGAAGGCGTCGGCGAACTCGGCGGCCTGGCCATGCAGGACGCCGCCAAGCTGCTGGCTGCCTTCGGTCAGCACGCTTTCGACGCGGTTGGCGGCGAAATCGATGGCCGACTGCATGGAGCCGGCGCTGTTGGAGAGCACCGAGGCGAGGTTGGCCGTGCGGCCGGTGATGACCTCGTCGATCTGGCGGGCGGCGCCCGTCAGCGCGGTCTCGACGCGGTTCGCCGCCGAGCCGACCGATTCTTCAAGCTGGCTGCCGGTCTCGTTCAGCATGGCCGAGAGGGCGGCGGTGCGCTCGGTGAGCGCGCTGTCGAGGCGGTTGTGGCTGGCTGCGATGGTGGAGGTGATCTCGTCGGCACGGGCGCCGAGCGCTTCTTCCATGCGGGCCTGTGCCGCCTGGATATCCGTGGCGATGGCCGTGCCGCGCGAATCCAGCGCCTCGACAAGACGGCGCTCGCTGCCGGAAACGCTTTCCGCGAGAGCCTCCGCGCGCACGCCGAAACCGCTTTCGATGCGGTTCTGCACGTCGGCGAGGCCGCCGAGCAGGGCGGCGGACTTTTCGGTCAGGATCGCGCCCATGCGTTCATGCGCGCCGCCGACGGCGTTGCTGATCGCATCGGCATGGCCGGAAACGGCGTGTTCGAGCACTTCCTGGCTGGTGGCGAGCGTCGTCGCCAGCGCGAAGGACTGGTCGGTGAGCGTGTTGCCGAGGCGCTCGATGCTGGAGGTGAGGATGCCGTCGATGGAATCGTGGCCGCTGGCGACCGTCTCGTTGATACGGGCGAGGCTTTCCATCAGCTTGGAATCGAGCGAACCGGCGCGCTGGTCGAAGGCTTGCGCGAACTCTTCCACGCGCTGGTCGAAGGCGCTGGCGATCTGGCCGACGGTCGCCTGCATGCGCTCGTCGAAGAAGCCGGAGCGCAGGTCGAGGTCCATGACCGTGTCATCGGCGGCGTTCTTCAGGCTCTGGCGGAACTGCGCGCCCTTTTCGTCGAGCGCGGCGTTCATCGACTGAAGCACATGGTCGAGGCCGCCGGTCACGGCCTGCTGGCCGATGGACAGGCTCTCGCTGATCTCGCGGGTGCGGGCGATCAGCGTCTCGTTGAGCTGCTTGGCGCGCTCGTTCAGCGCCGCGTTCAGCTTCTCCGTGTTGGTGTCGAGCGAGGAGGCGCGCGTCTCGAACTGCTGCAGCAGGTCGCGGCCGCGGGAATCGAGGTTCTTGGTCAGCAGGTCGAGGCGGTGGTCGAACTCGTTGGCGAGCGCCAGACCCGAGGAGCTGAGCGTGGAGAGCAGGCTGTCGGTGCGGGCCGAGAGCATGGCGCCGATGGTCTGCGTCGCGCTGTCGGACTGTTCCATCAACAGGGCGGCGCGCGTGTCGAGCATGGAGGCGAAGGCCTCGCCCGAGGTCGCGATGCGCGCGGTGATGCTGTCGCCGGCGCTCGCCAGCTCGTCCTTGAGCTGTTCATGCGCGCCGGAAATGGAGGAGCGGATGCGCTCGGCATGACTGACGATCGCCTCGCGCTCGGAGCCGAGTTCCTGAACGAGGGTGCGCACGCGCATTTCGTTGTCGGAATAGCTGCGCTCGAGCGCGTTGACTTCCGAATGGACGAGGGTTTCGAGTTCGGTGGCGCGGGCGATGGTGCGCTCGATGCCTTCGTTCATGGCCGAGACTTCGCGGCGAACAGCCTGGCCGACCGACATGATGCGGTCGCTGGCGACCGTCTCCGGCTCGGAGAGGCGAAGGGCGACTTCGGCCATGGAGCGGGCGGCGCTGCGCAGTTCATGGGCGCGCGCGATCATCACCGCGAAGGCGAAGAAGAGCATGATCGGCATCAGGATGGCGACGAGCATGCCGATGGCGCCGGGCAGGGCGACGAGGTCGGCGACCGAGCGGATCTGCCAGATCTGCGGCGCATAGAGCAGGTTGGCGATGCCGAGGCCGCCGATGACCCACAGAACGGAGGCGAGGATCGCCATGCGGATGGGGCCGCGCGAGGAGCGCATGTCGAGCGACTTCAGGATCGCCGCCGGCGTCTTGCGCGCGCCGTCGTTGGCCGGGGTGAAGGCCGGCGCCTTGGGGGCGGGTTCCGGGTTCAGGCTGCGCGGGGTCTCGCCGGATGCCGGCTGGCCTGCGGGCTTGTCCTGCGTCTTGTTTGGAATGCGGCTTGCCGGGTCAGACACGCGGGCCTCCGAAGCATCCTTCTTGGGAGGCGTTTCCGGCACCAGATCGTCGAAGTCGATTTTCAGTGCTTCTTCAAGGGCCTGGAAGGCCTTCTCGTCGATCGACTCGGTGGACTTGTTCGTCGCCATGCGGATACGCCTCGTTACCATGTCCGGGATCGGGCTTCATGCGCGCTGCCGCTGCTCAGGCGCATTCGAACCGTCCGGTTGGTGGCCGGTCTTGCTGCATACCCTCATGGCAAGCAGCGTCCGGACCGCCGTTCATTCCAAATTCGCTCGATAGACCGAAAAGACGAAGCGGTGTACTCCGCTCACGGCTTATCCACCGGGACTATCCGGTCGTATCGTAGTGACACATTAGCCTGTATCACACAATTGATTGCCATCTCCCTTCGCCCGAAACTTAACAGGAAGTTAAAGGGAGGCGATTCTGTATCGCGATGGAAAACTTGAGAAAACGGCAATTTTTAAGCCGTTAACCATAGTTTGCGATTCATGCCCATTTTGCGCCGTCTTTTAATCGGATAGGCGCCGCCGCCACGCAGAATGAAACTCCCGTGTCCCCGGGGGCGGCGGGCGGAAAGCGTCCACGCCACGCCGGCATCTGCGTGCATCACAACGAAACAGCGTACGTAGCGTATATAAGGATATTGGCAAATGGCAGCGCTCAACATCGCATTCGAAGCGCCCGACAATGCAGGCGGCGCCTGTCCCGCAAACGGACGGCCGATCGATCTGGTACACCTTGCCCGCCAGACCATGGGCGACAAGGCGCTCGAACTGGAAGTGCTGCAGATGTTCGCGCGGCATGCCCGCGAAAGCATGAAGGAACTGGCGGCCACCGAGGGCGACGCCCGCGCCGCCGCCGCCCATCGCCTCAAAGGCTCGGCCCAGTCCGTCGGCGCGGTCGCGGTCAGCAAGGCCGCCGGTGCGCTGGAGGAAAACCCGGCGGATGCCGCAGCGCTCGCCGGTGTCACGGCGGCTGTCGTGGACGCGGAAAACTTCATCCTGAAACTCTGCCGCTGAGCGCGGACCGCCCGGCGCGGTGGGAAAAGCCGATGGCGCGTCCGGGCCAGCCCGCACCCGGCCGGGCGCGCGATGTTGACTGGCGAGGGGTTTTGTTGGAAACAACCGCCGGAAAACCGGCGGCTCGGGCCAGCCTCCGCCGGTCGATCATTCGCCCGCTTCGGGCAGCCTTACAGGATCCGGAACCCATCATGAGCAAACTTACCATCGTCGCCTTCGACGGCACCCGCCACGAACTGGATGTCGCCAATGGCTCCACGGTCATGGAAAACGCCGTGCGCAACTCCGTGCCCGGTATCGAAGCCGAATGCGGCGGCGCCTGCGCCTGTGCAACCTGTCATGTCTATGTCGACGACGCCTGGAGCGCCACCGTCGGCCCGCCGGAAGCGATGGAAGAGGACATGCTGGACTTCGCCTATGACGTCCGCCCGACCTCGCGCCTTTCCTGTCAGATCAAGATGTCGGATGCGCTCGACGGGCTCGTGGTTCACGTGCCGGAACGCCAGGCCTGACATCGCTTTCCATCGGCGTTCGATCGAACGGCTCGCATCGCAGGGTGCGGGCCGTTTGCATGTCGGGTCATTTCTTCTTCGCGCAGCAAGAAGAGTTTCGGCTTTTCGTAGAATAGGCGCGCAAAAAAGAGCCTCGCCGGTCGGTCAGGACGAGCGAGGCCAGGAGGGCGCATCGCAGACAGGCGAGGGAGGAGACACCTGCTGCTCTATTGGGACGCGCCAGGAGAACCTGTTGGAAACCGCTTCATGCCATTACGGGAAGAAAGATCGTCTTCCCGTTCACTGTTGAATTGACAGTACGATGATTTGCGGAATTGCGCTATCGCTAGAATTCATCAGTTATTTTACGCATACGACACCGTTCCGCGCCTGAGCGCCGGTCGTTCCACTCGGGACTCTTCGGGAAATACATGCGCGGACGGGTAGGCTTTACTCAGTCCGTGCTTTTGAGGCGGTGCGTCAGCAGGCGCATCATCCGGTCGTTGAAGTTCTTGGATTCGATCCTGTCGAAGCGCGCCTGATCGGCGTCGTGCCGGGCGACGGCATCGGCGGTCGCGCGGTCGACGCGCGCCTGCATGCGCTCGCAGTCGGCTTCCGGCGGCAGCTTCCGCAGGGTGCGTTCCAGTTCGCGCGCGTGGTTGCGCGCGATTTCCGCGTGGCGTTCCTCGTGGCGCTTGATATCGCGCGAGAGCGTGTCCCAGATGAGGGCGAGGGAAGGTGTGGCGCGCTTGCGGTTCTTCCAGCGCGGCAGGATGATCTGTGTGGAGAGCGTGACCTTCGCGTCGCCCACCGCGCAGCGGCCGCCGCGGCGAACATAGGTGACCGAGCCGCCCCATTTGATGCGCGTGGCGCCCGGATGGCGCGCGCCGCTGTGCTTCATCACCGGGCCGCGCTTCGACAGTTCCTCGTCGAGTTCGGCCGCCGTGCGTCCGCCGATGGGGAAATAGGCATAGCTCTTGGAGGCGATGGTCTCGGCATGGGCGGACTGAAGGGGAAGGTAGGCGAGGGCGGCAAGGGCCATCAGGCGGGCGATGGGCGTCATCGAAATCTGTATTCCTTTCGCCATCGGTCGCCCGATGGTGTGCCGGCGGACGGGGCCGGTTGAACTTCCCTTAAGCTTGGGGCATAGGCTCGGCGAGCGCAACACCCTTTCCGGGGCGCTGGTTAATCGGGGAAGGAAACCGTCATGTTCTCGCCGTTCGCGCCCCTGCGCTGGGCCTTGGCCCATGGCCGGCATCTGGAACTCGGTCCGCGTGGCATTCTGATGGCGATCGTCAACGTCACGCCGGATTCCTTCTCTGACGGCGGCCGGTTCGACAGTGCCGACAGGGCGGTGGCGCAGGCGATCCTCTGTCTGGAACAGGGCGCGGAAATCGTCGATATCGGCGGGGAATCGACCCGGCCGGGCGCCGCGCCGGTCACGGCGGCGGAAGAGCAGGACCGAATCCTGCCCGTCATCGAGGCGCTTTCCGGCACCACCGATGCCATCATTTCCGTCGACACCTATCGCGCGCAGACGGCGCGCCTTGCCGTTGCCGCCGGCGCGCATATCGTCAACGACGTGCACGGCCTGCAGCGCGAGCCGGGCATTGCCCGCGTGGCCGCCGAAACCGGGGCGGGGCTTTGCATCATGCATACCGGGCGCGACCGCGAGAAGCTGCCGGACGTGGTGGAGGACCAGTATCTCTTCCTCGGCCGGTCGCTGGAGATCGCCCGCGAGGCCGGCGTGAAGCGCGAGGCCATGGCGCTCGACCCCGGCTTCGGCTTTGCCAAGGAAACGGACGAGAACCTCGAACTTATGGCGCGCTTCGGCGAACTGTTCGGTTTCGAGTTGCCCATTCTCGCGGGCACCTCGCGAAAACGCTTCGTCGGGGCCGTGACCGGCCGCGAGGCGGCGGAGCGGGACGCGGGCACGGCTGCCACGACGGCCCTGCTGCGTGTCGCAGGCGCGGCGGTCTTCAGGGTGCACGATGTCGCAATCAACAGGGATGCGCTAGCCATGGCGGATGCTATGCTCGCCGCGGGGCGCAAGGTGACGGAACGCGAGGCGCGCGCCGCTCACCCAGCCAGACAGGAATAGATCATGACCACCACCTATACGATCACGCTCAAGAACTGCGCCTTCTTCGCCCGGCATGGCCTGCACGATGCCGAGGAGTTCCTCGGCCAGCGCTTCTTCGTCGATGCGGAACTGGAGGTGCGGCCGCTGCGCCCGCTCTCCGACGACGCCATCGAATCGACAGTCGATTACGGCGTCGCCTTCCAGGAGATCGAGAAGATCGTCACCGGGCAGCGCCGCTATCTCATCGAGGCATTGGCGCAGGAGATCGCCACCGTGCTCTGCGCCCGCTTCCCGCAGATTTCCCGCGCCCGCATCACCGTGCGCAAGCCGAATGCGCCGGTGCCCGGCGTGCTCGACTATGTGCAGGTGACGGTGGACCATGCCGTCTGAGGTCTTCCGCAAGGCGACGCTCGGTCTCGGCGGCAATATCGGCGATCCGGTGCAGGCGATGGCCGAGGCGCTGCGTGCGCTCGATGCCCGGCCCGACAGTCGCGTCCTTGCCGTGTCGCGGCTCTACAGGACGCCGCCGTGGGGCAAGACGGATCAGGACTGGTTCTTCAATGCCTGCGCGCTGGTGGAAACGACGCTTGCGCCCGAGGCCCTGCTCGACACCTGCCTCGATATCGAGCGGGTGATGAAGCGCGAGCGCAAGGAGCGCTGGGGGCCGCGCACCATCGATATCGACGTGCTGACCTTCGAAGGGGCGGAGCAATCGGGAGGGCGGCTGGAACTGCCGCATCCGCGCATGACGGCGCGCGGCTTCGTGCTGATGCCGCTTGCCGACGTCGCGCCCATGCTTGAGGTCGGGGGGCGGGCGGTCGCGGACTGGCTGCGGGATGCGGATATAACAGGCATCGAGCCGGCAAATGCCGGCCCGGACTGGTGGAAGCTCTGACGCCTACTTGATCGAGCCGACGGCGATGTCGTCGAGATTGCGGTCGAGCGACAGGCCGATGACCGGCACCATCTTGTTCTCGACCTTCACCGAGATGGTGATATTCATCTTGTTGTCGCTTTCGAGCCGGGCGATCATCGCGCCGTTCAGCTTCTGGCGGTTGATGCCGACGACGACCTTGTTGCCGGCGACCTGGCCGGAGATGATATCTAGACCCTTGCCGTTCGCGCCGTCGAGGAACTTGCCCTTGTAGGTGGCGCCCGCCTTGGTGATCAGTGCCGACATCGGCTGCTTGAACACGCCGACGCGGCAGAAGCCGTCGAGCT
This sequence comes from Shinella zoogloeoides, assembly GCF_022682305.1. Lineage (NCBI taxonomy): Bacteria > Pseudomonadati > Pseudomonadota > Alphaproteobacteria > Hyphomicrobiales > Rhizobiaceae > Shinella > Shinella zoogloeoides. The sequence continues at coordinate 1,938,709 of NZ_CP093528.1, read as the reverse complement.
GGATGCCGGCGCTCTTGGCGGCCGCGCTTTCGCCCGTCAGGTCACAATTGAATTTGGTGCCCTTGTACTTGCCGGCGACGATCTCGCCGCTGCCCTGCCAGCTGCCGGCGACCTGATCGAAGAAGGCCTTGTCGCGCGGACTGGCGATGGCCGGCGGGGCGAAGGCGGTGGCTGCGAGAATGGCCGCTACGGAGGCGCGGGCGATCAAAGAAGTGCGCGGGTACATGAACGATCCTTGATGGGCGAGGGCCTTCCGGCCTTGCTTTGGTGGAACGAGATTTGCGCGAAAATGGTTAATGGACGGTTTCCCGTCGCCTTGTCCTTCGTCATTTGATGGGGTGTCGGCGCCTGAAAAACGGGGTGTTGCCGTCCGGTCACGCCTCGTCGCGACGACCGCTTCCACCGCCCGGTGTCAGGTCGCCGATGAAATCGCCGATGCCGGGGCGCTTCAGGGCGCGGAAGGGCATGGGACGGCACAGATCCATGGCGGCGATGCCGATGCGCGCCGTCATCAGCCCGTTGATCACGCCTTCGCCAAGCCGCGCGGAAAGCTTGGACGCCAGCCCGTGGCCGAGGACCTGCTGCACGAGGCTGTCGCCCATGGCGATGGAGCCGGTGACGGCAAGATGGGCGACGACGTCGCGCATCAGCCGCAGCATGCCGATCTTGCCCGGCCGGCCGCCGTAAAGCTCCGCCATGCCGCGCACCAGCCGGCTGCATTCGTAGATCACATAGCCGAGATCGACCAGCGCGCGCGGACTGACGGCCGTGACGATGGAGACGCGCTTGGCGGCGCCCAGAATCAGCGCGCGGGCTTCCCGGTCGAGCGGTTCCATCAGTTCCCGCTCGGCAAGATCGACGAGATGGGCGGCATCGATGATCTCGCCCTCCGTCTCGGTAAGCCGGGCACGGCCTCGCGCCGTCTGCGGGCGGGCGGCGAGCAGGTCGACGAGGCGGGCGACGATGGCGCGACCGGCGGATGGTTTCGGCGAGGCGGCGGCCTCGATCACGTCGCGCTTGAGGTCCTGCACGGCGGCGAGGCGGCGAAGGCCGATGAGTTCGCGCAGCACCACGCCGAGAAGGGCGAGCACGGCGATGGCCGCGGCGGCGAGAGCGAGATAGCCGAGCCAGTCGTTGCGGCTGAAGAGATCGCGGATCAGCGCATCCACCCAAAGGCCGATGGCGAGCGACAGGAGCAGGCCGAGCGCACCCATGGCGACACCGCCGAGCGTGAGGCGGCGCGGGCGCGGGGTCGCGACCGGCGGCGCGAGGTCCGGCAGGTCGGCGGTCGTGGCGATGAACGGGTCCTCGGCATCCGGCGTCAGCCGCACCGCCTCGTCGAAGGCGGCTGGGGCACGGGGCCTTTTCTCGCTCTGGGGTTCCCTTGCCGAAGCATCGGCCGGAAGGGCGAAGGCGGCGGGCTTGCGCGGGCGGTCGTTCATGCGAGCCGGTCTCCGATGAGATATTGCAGCGCGCGGTCGAGCCTTATGTGCGGCACGGACAGTTTCAGGCCGCCCCCCGTCTCCTCGATATGCGGCGGGCGGAAGCGAACGAAATTGAGAAGATGCGGCGGCGCGCCTTCAGGAGACGATTCAAGCGCTTCGAAAAGTGAATCCGGATTCTGCGGCAAGTCCCCGGGAAATATCGCAGTTTTCCGTTCGCCGTCGAAGATCTCGCCGTCGATCCTCTCGCCTGCCATCGGCACGCCGACGATGACCGGCAGCTCCTCGCCGTCATGCTTGACCGTCGCCTCGCGGGTGGCGCGCACGGAGGCGAGCGCCATCACCTCGATGCCCGCGCCGCTCATGCCGATGCGCTCGACGGCGCGTTCCACCAGCCGGCGCGTCACCGCTTCCAGCCGGGGATGGCTTTCGTGGTGCAGATGGTCGGCCTTGGTGGCGGCGATCACGATACGGTCGATGCGGCGCGTGACGAAGGAGGAGAGGAAGCTGTTGGTGCCGGCGCGGAAGCAATCGAGCACGTCGCCGAGCGCCCGCTCCAGGTCGTGCACCGCCTCCGCGCCGCGATTGATGGCCTGGAGCGCGTCGATAAGCACGATCTGCCGGTCGAGCCGGGCGAAATGCTCGCGGAAGAAGGGGCGCACCACATGGGTCTTGTAGGCCTCATAGCGGCGTTCCATCATGGCCTGCAGCGAACCCTTGGCGGGGTTGCCGGCGGAAAGGTTCGGCAGCGGCGCGAAAGTGAGGGCGGGCGAGCCTTCGAGGTCGCCGGGCATCAGGAAGCGGCCGGGCGGGAGCGTGGAGAGCGAGCGTTCGTCGGACTTGCAGGCTTTCAGATAGGCGGTGAAGGCTTCGGCGAGCGTGCGGGCCGTCGCTTCCTGCGCCTCGGCAGCGGGATCGACGGTGGCTGCGAGCGCCAGCCAGTCGCGGGCAAGTTCGGCGCGGATGCCGGAGCGCGCCAGCGCGACCGTGTTCTCGCTGAAGGTGCGGAAATCCTGGCCGAGCAGCGGCAGGTCGAGCAGCCATTCGCCGGGATAATCGACGATGTCGATGGAGAGTTTGCCCGGCGAGAACAGGCGGCCCCAGCCCGAAGCGCTCTCGTAGTCCAGCGTCAGGCGCAGTTGCGAGATGGCGCGGGTCGAATCCGGCCAGAGGCGGTCGGCGACGAGGGCGCGGATATGATCCTCGTACTGGAAGCGCGGCACGGCGTCGTCCGGCTGCGGCTCCAGCCGGATCTTCGAAACGCGGCCGGAGCGGCCCGCCTCGAAGAGCGGCATGCGGCCGCCATTGAGGAGATTGTGCACGAGGGAGGAGATGAAGACCGTCTTGCCGGCGCGCGAAAGACCCGTCACGCCGAGGCGGATCGACGGGTTGACGAGATTGGCGGCACGGCCGGTCAGCGCGTCGAGCGCGAGCAGGGCTTCGTCGGTGAAGGTCGTCAGGCTAGGCGGCACGGTCTCTTTCCAGCTTCGACGGCGATATAGGAAACGAAATCCGGCGGTAAAAGAGGCATCTCTTGTTCAGCGGGCCGGTCGCGGCGTCATGAAGCCGTGAAGGCAGGCGCCGGTATGGTCTTCCTGTGTCGGGCGTATATCGAAATCGAGGATGGCTAGGCCCGCTGTCGGATAGCCGAGGGGCGCCGCCGTCTCGGCGATCTCCTTGCCGGCGAGGCGATGGAAGAATTCCTCGATCATCGGATTGTGGCCGACGATCATCACCGAGGTCTCCTGCCGCTCGGCGAAGGCGAGTTCCGCATAGGTCTCGACCGTGCCGGAATAGAGCTGGTCGACATAGTCGATGGCAAGCTCCTCACTGACCGCGCGGTGAAACGGCTCGGCGGTCTGGCGGCAGCGCATGGCGGTGGAGGCGATGATGAGGCCGGGCCTGTAGCCCTGGTCGGCGGCTTCCTCCGCGATCACCTCGGCCTCGGCGAAGCCGTCGTCATCGAGCGTGCGGTCGAAATCCGACTGGCCGGGCTGCGCCCATCCGGCATGGGCGTGGCGAAGGAGATAGAGCCGGAAGGCCGGCGCGCCGAAAGATGCCAAGTCTGTCCTCCATCCGCCTGCGGCGGGTCATCCGCGCCGTCCAGACTTCATGTCTTTCCTTTCGGCAAAGATCAACCGCTTTTGCGAAGGGCGGCATCGACGCCAGCCTCGCGAAAGAAAAACACGCCACCATGGACCTTATAGATGTGAGTCTTGTGCCTATATTAGGGGCAGGCGCCGAAAACGGGGCATTTGCCGTGCGCCGTTTCGGCAGGGCCGGGAGGTCTGCATTGGGCCGTTTGCGCGGAACGTGCCGGTATCCCGTTGTAATCTTGATGAAATATTAGTCTGGCATTGGCTAAAATAAAGGCACGCGCGAAAACCGTGGGTAAGTCCCGGAAGGCTTGAATCGCGTTACCCGTGGGGATATACAGCGCGCCTTGAGATGTTCTTCAGGAGAATCGCGTTGAGTGAGAAGATCGATCTTAGCAATTTCGTCCTCGACGAGGGCGAAGAATTCATGAGCGTAAACCAGCGGGCTTACTTTCGAGCGAAGCTGAACGCCTGGAAAAACGATATCCTGCGCGAAGCGCGCGAAACCCTCGATCATTTGGCGGAAGAAAGCGCCAATCACCCGGACCTCGCGGACCGGGCATCCTCGGAAACCGACCGTGCCATCGAACTTCGCGCTCGCGACCGCCAGCGCAAGTTGATCTCCAAGATCGACGCGGCGCTCCAGCGCCTCGACGAAGGCACCTACGGTTATTGCGAGGAAACCGGCGAGCCGATCGGCCTCAAGCGTCTTGACGCCCGCCCGATCGCCACGCTGTCGATCGAGGCGCAAGAGCGTCATGAGCGTCGGGAAAAGGTGTATCGCGACGAGTGAGCGTTTCCTGCGGGTCTGAGGAGGCCCGCAAGATGCGGCAACGAGGATCGAACATCGGACATGTCCGATGCCAGGGAGCTTTCGGGCTGCGGGGCATCGGTGTGAACCAGAAGAAAGGCCGCTGGAAACGTTTCCGGCGGCCTTTCTTTTGGTAAGCATTACTTCATCTGCCGCGGCACCTCGGCCTGCCAGCACATCGGAAAAACGATACTTGGGATACCCGAGGCCAGCGCCGGGCATGGCGAAGAAGCGGTACTTCGAATTCCGCCCGGTTCAGCTCTTGCGGCTTGCCGCGATCTCGCCGAGCAGGCGGGCCATTTCCGCCTCGGTCTCCTCGCGGCTCTTCGCCGCCTGTTGGCCGTGACCGGCCATCGCGGCGGTCTGCGTGGGGTTGGCGGTCGGCTGGACGGCCGTGCGCGCCGCACCGGCCGCCGCGGCGTTGCTCGTCATTTCGGCTTCGAGGATTTTTTCGAATTCGCTGACCAGTGCCGGATTGTCGGCGGCGGAGGCCGTGGGGCGCGCCTCGGCGACGCTGATTGCCGGCCGCTGGGCGACCTGTCCTGCCGCCGCCTGTGCAGTTGCCGTCGCGGCGGGCTGCTGGGCCAGCACGCGCTGGCGGTTCTGCTCCAGGAGATCCTCAACGCGTCGTTCCGTTGCCGGCTGCGCCTGCACCTGTTGTGCGGCGGTGACGGGCTGGGAGACCGCAGCGCGCACCGGGACGGCACGGACGGCCGCCTCGTCATCGCCGGAATAGAGCACCTTGCCCATGGCCGAGACGCTCTCCGGCGCGGCGGCGGGACGGCGTTCCGCCGCAACGGCCGCCGGGCGCGCGGCGACAGGCGTTTCGGCAACTCTGGCAGCCGCCTCATGGACGACGGGCGCAGGCTCGGCGCGCTCGGCTTTCTGGACCGGCTTCTCGGCCGGCTCGGCGGAAGCCGCGACGATGCGCGATTCGATGACGATATCGGTCGGGCCGCCGATCATGACGAGGTGTTCCACGTCGTCGCGGCGCACCAGGACGAGGCGACGGCGCGTGTCGATGGCGGCCGCGTCCAGCACGGCAAGACGCGGGGTGCGGTTGCGTCCGCCGCGAATGAAGGGCGAGGAAGGCCGACCGCGGACGATCCACAGGACCAGCGCGAGGCAGAGGAGGCCGAGCAGCACGACCGCCGCGGCGACGACGAATTTCGGGCCGTTCTCTCCAAGGATCTCTGGGAACATGGCGCGGTCACTCCTTGTCGGCAGGTTGCCGTTTCGTCACACTGGCTGCATTTGAAGGCTTTTTGCAGGCTGGTACAAGCGCTTGGCGCGCCTTGTCCAGCGCCGAATGCCGCCTTTATTGCCTCCCGGCCGTGGCGGCATGCTGAAATTGCAGCGGTCCGGCCGGGAATATTCCCTGTGAATTCGCGGCTTTGCTTTCCTTCCACGGCTTTTTGCGCTTCCCTCGGACGGATAAACATGATTCTGGCATCGGGTCCGGGCAAAGCGCAAGACCGGACTGTTGCAGACGAGGGATTGATGGCGACGATGAAGCGGCCGGGCGAAGACAATGTGCCGATCGTGGACCGCGATGCGCGGCCGGCGGTGGCGTTGCGCGTCGTGCTGCTCGCCCTCGTGCTGGCGGCCTCCGCCGGCGCCTTCATCGTCTTCAAGAACCAGCTCGACAACGAACTGGTGCTCGGCGTCCTCGGCGTGCTCGCCATGGCAGGCATCTTCTTCGTCGTTTCCGCGCTGATCGGCTTCATCGAGATCATGCCGCAGGCGGCCGGTTCCGACGAGCTTGCCCGCGCCTTCCTCGATTCGCATCCCGATGGCACGGTCGTCACCGACCGCAAGGGCCGCATCGTCTATGCCAATGCGGCCTATGGCGCGCTGACCGGCGCGCGGGGCGACACGGAGGTGCAGACGCTCGAAACGTTGCTGTCGCGCAACCGCGACGCCACCGAAGCCGTCTATCGCCTCACCAACGGCCTGCACGAGGGCAAGGAAGGCGCGGAGGAGTTCCGCGTCCAGAAGGCCCTCAATCCCGCCGAGGCCAGCGGTTCCGGCGCGCATTGGTATCGGCTGAAGGCGCGCGTCCTGCCGCGCCGCGAGAAGGACAAGCAGCCGCTCTACATCTGGCAGCTTTCCGACATCACCTCCGAGCGCGACGACCAGGAGCGATTCTTCAAGGAATTGCAGAACGCCATCGACTATCTCGACCATGCACCGGCCGGTTTCTTCTCCGCCGGCCGCAAGGGCGAGATCGTCTATCTCAACGCCACGCTCGCCGAATGGCTTGGCATCGACCTCACCAAGTTCCATCCCGGCTCGCTCTCGATCGCCGACGTGGTGGCGGGCGAGGGGCTGGCGCTCATCCAGTCCGTACAGGCCGAGCCGGGCCTCAAGCGCACGGAGACGCTCGACCTCGACCTGCGCAAGACCAATGGACAGAGCCTGCCGGTGCGCATCGTGCACCGCGTCTCCTCCATGCGCGACGGCGCGCCGGGCGAAAGCCGCACCATCGTGCTGGCGCGCGAGGAGGGCGGGGAGACCGATCAGTCCGCCTCCATCGCCTCGATGCGCTTCACGCGCTTTTTCAACAACACGCCGATGGCCATCGCCTCGGTCGACGGCGACGGGCGCATCCTGCGCACCAATGCGCCGTTCCTCAAGCTCTTCTCCGGTGTCGTCTCGCGCGACGATATCGACCGGGGCGCCAAGCTCGAGACCATCGTGCACGACACGGATCGCCTGCGCCTGCAATCGGCGCTCGACGCCGCCAAGGACCGGCAAGGCGACATCCCGCCGCTCGATTCGCTGCATCCCGGCGACGACGGACGGCATTTCCGCTTCTATGTGAACGCCGTCATCGACCAGAGCGAGGAGGCGCCGGAAGAGGCGGCCATCGTCTATGCCGTCGAGATCACCGAGCAGAAGGCGCTCGAGACGCAGATGGCGCAGACGCAGAAGATGAACGCGGTCGGCACGCTCGCCGGCGGCATTGCGCACGACTTCAACAACGTTCTGACGGCGATCCTGCTGTCCTCCGACCACCTGCTGCTCTCCGCGCGCCCCGCCGACGCCAGCTTCGCCGATCTCATGGAGATCAAGCGCAACGCCAACCGCGCCGCCGTGCTGGTGCGCCAGCTTCTCGCCTTCTCGCGCAAGCAGACGATGCGCCCGACCGTGCTCAACCTCACGGACGTCATCGGCGACCTGCGCATGCTCGTCGACCGGATGACCGGCACCAACGTCAAGATCGACGTCGAATACGGCCGCGACCTCTGGCCGGTGAAGACCGACCTCGGCCAGTTCGAGCAGGTGCTGATCAACCTCGCCGTCAACGCCCGCGACGCCATGCCGGACGGCGGCACGATCACCTTCCGCACCCGCAACGTGGAGGCCGAGGAGGCCGCCGCGCGCAACCTGCGCGACCTGCCGCCGGGCGACTATGTGGAAGTCGAGGTCGCGGACCAGGGCACCGGCATTCCGCCCGAGATCATCGACAAGATCTTCGAGCCGTTCTTCACCACCAAGGAAGTCGGCAAGGGCACCGGTCTTGGCCTCTCGATGGTCTACGGCATCGTCAAGCAGACCGGCGGCTACATCTATCTCGATTCCGAAGTTGGCAAGGGCACGACCTTCCGTATCCTCATGCCGCGTCATATGGAGGAAGAGGTTCCGGTGGAAGCCGTCGCGGCAGCCCCGCAGGCCGGGGAGCAGCAGCCGGCTGCCGTCGCGCAGGTGCCGGAAAAGGAACCGCGCGATCTCACCGGCGGCTCGGCCGTCGTGCTTCTCGTCGAGGACGAGGAGGCGGTGCGGCGCGGCGGCAAGCGCATGCTGGAAACGCGCGGCTACACGGTCCACGAAGCCGGTTCCGGCGTCGAGGCGCTCGATATCATGGAAGAGCTGAACGGCGCGGTGGATATCGTCGTCTCGGACGTCGTGATGCCCGAGATGGACGGCCCGTCGCTGCTTCGCGAACTGCGCAAGTCCTATCCGGACATGAAGTTCATCTTCGTCTCCGGCTATGCCGAAGACGCCTTCGCTCGCAATCTGCCGGCCGACGCCAAGTTCGGCTTCCTGCCCAAGCCCTTCTCGCTCAAGCAGCTTGCCGAAGCGGTGCGGGAGATGCTGGACGCGTAAACAGGGGGCGTTTGCGGAATAGAGGTCGGGCTTGCCCAGCTCTCCGTTGTCATCCTCGGCTTTGTGCCGAGGATTTGCCGCCACATCGAACAATCGAGACGTCGATAGATGCTCGGGACAGGCCGAGCATGATGTGAGGAAAGGTTCGGACCCTTGCGGCAGTCCGAAAGCGGCCGGGAGAACCGGCCGCTCTCCATGATCAATCGATCATCGCCACGGCGATTTCCGCCGCGAGCCGCGCATTGTTTTCCACCAGCGCGATATTCGTCTTCAGGCTGCGGCCGTCCGTCAGGTGGAAGAGGTTGTCGAGGAGGTAGGGCGTCACGGCCTTGCCGGTGATCTCGTCGCGTTCGGCATTGTCGATCGCGCGGGCGATATAGATTTCCATCTCGTCGCGCGGAATCTCGTCCGCCTTCGGCACGGGATTGGCGATCAGCATGCCGCCATTGATGCCGAGCTGGTCGCGCACCTTCTGGAAATTGGCGATGGCGGCCGGGCTGTTCAGGGTCAGCGGGCTGGCAAGGCCGGAATCGCGCGACCAGAAGGCCGGGAAGACCGGGCTGTCATAGGTGACGACCGGCACGCCGCGGGTTTCCAGCACTTCCAGCGTCTTCGGAATGTCGAGGATCGCCTTGGCGCCGGCGCAGATGACGATGACGCCGGTGCGCGCCAGTTCCTCGAGGTCGGCGGAAATGTCGAAGCTCTCTTCCGCGCCGCGATGCACGCCGCCGATGCCGCCGGTGGCGAAGACCTTGATGCCGGCGCGGGCCGCGCCGATCATGGTGGCGGCGACCGTGGTGGCGCCGGTGCGGCGCTCGGCGATGGCGAAGGCGATGTCGGCGCGCGAGACCTTCATCGCGCCTTCGGTCTTCGACAATGCTTCGAGTTCGGCGTCTTCTAGGCCGATATGCAGCACGCCGTCGATGACGGCGATGGTGGCCGGCACGGCGCCCTGTTCACGGATGATGCGCTCGACGCTGCGGGCCATGTCGAGATTGCCCGGATAGGGCATGCCGTGCGTGATGATGGTCGATTCGAGGGCGACGATGGGTGCGCCGCGTTCCTTGGCGGCGGCGACCTCGGCCGAAGTGCGCATGGGCAGGAGGGGGGAGGCTGATCTGGTCATGCTGTTTCCTTGGAGAGTCCTCAGGGGAGTCTTGCTCGGGATTTTGAGCAAAAAAGTCTCATGACAGGATTTCGGCGTCCGGCACAAGCGAAAGTGCATCCGCAAGCGCCGTCCTCGACATTTCCTCGGCGACGGCCAGCGGCGAGCGGACGGTGATCGCCGCCGCCGCGACGCCATGGCGCAGGGCTTCGCAAATCGTCGCGCCGCCCGTCCAGGCGCTGAGGAAGCCGGAGGCGAGCGAATCGCCCGCGCCGGTGACGTCGCCGAGCGCCGGGATATCCGGCGGAACCACCAGCGCTGCGCTCTCCTGGTCGAAGGCGATCACGCCCCGGCCGCCGCGCGTCACGACGCCGGCGGCAAGGCCGGTGGCGCGTAGCGCCTTCGGCCAGTCGGCGGGATCGTCCGGCGCCTCTCCCGTCAGCGTGCGCGCCTCCGCCTCGTTCATGAACAGGAAGGCGAGGGCGGAAAGGCTTTCCTGGAACCGCACCACCTTTGCCGGCGAGATGGCGATGCCGGCGATCGGCACGCCCGCCGTCCTGGCCGCGCCGGTCATGGCGGCGAGCGTTTCAGCCGGAAGATTGGCGTCGGTGAGGATGAGGCCGGCCGCCTGCATCGCCTCGCGCATCGCCCGCTGCTGCAGGCGGCGCGGGGAGAACAGCCGGTAAAGCTCCATGTCGGCAAGCGCGATGACGAGGTTGCCGTCCCGCTCGATGATCGCCGTATAGCTCGGCGTCGCCCGATCGAGGAAGGTGAAGGGCGTGTCCTCGACGCCCGCTGCCTCGGCGGCCGCGGCGACGATATCGCCGTCCGCATCCCCGCCGCGCGGCGAAACGAGCCGCACCCGATGGCCGAGCCGCGCGAGATTGCGCGCCGCGTTGAAGGCCCCGCCGCCCGCTTCCACGAACCAGGCGCCCGGGTTGCTCGCTCCCGGCACGGTCTCGCCGGCGATCCGTCCGCGCCTGTCCACATGGGCGCCGCCCATCACCAGTATCGTCCTCACGGTCATCGTCTTCCTTCGCGTCCCGCCCGCCGATTCGGCCGTCGCGGCCGTGCCCGGCGGCGGGCTTTCTCCTGTTCCTGCATGGCGCTTATCCACCTGAAACGAAAATAGAACACGCTCTCGATTATCAAAATCATTCAATGGGATGAATGTGTCTTGCAAAATAAGAACAAAATGTGTACATAGCTTTCATCGGCGGCTTCGTTGCCTGTCTTGCTTCAATAACCTAAAGGTGGACCAAATGGCACAGAACACTTTGCGGCTCGTAGAGGATAAAACAGTGGATAAAAGCAAGGCACTCGAAGCGGCTCTCTCCCAGATCGAGCGCTCGTTCGGCAAGGGCTCCATCATGAAGCTCGGCGGAAAGGACAGCGTCATCGAGGTCGAGACGGTCTCGACGGGCTCGCTCAGCCTCGACGTTGCGCTTGGCATCGGCGGCCTGCCGAAGGGCCGCATCATCGAGATCTACGGTCCGGAAAGCTCGGGCAAGACGACGCTCGCGCTCCAGACCATCGCCGAATCCCAGAAGAAGGGCGGCATCTGTGCCTTCGTCGATGCCGAGCACGCGCTCGACCCGGTCTATGCCCGCAAGCTCGGCGTCGATCTGGAGAACCTGCTGATCTCGCAGCCTGACACCGGTGAACAGGCGCTCGAGATCACCGATACGCTGGTGCGCTCCGGCGCCATCGACGTTCTCGTCGTCGACTCGGTCGCAGCCCTCACGCCGCGCGCCGAAATCGAGGGCGAGATGGGCGAAAGCCTGCCGGGCCTCCAGGCCCGCCTGATGAGCCAGGCGCTGCGCAAGCTGACGGCCTCGATCTCCAAGTCCAACACGATGGTCATCTTCATCAACCAGATCCGCATGAAGATCGGCGTCGTCTACGGTTCGCCGGAAGTCACGACCGGCGGCAACGCGCTGAAGTTCTACGCCTCCGTCCGCCTCGACATCCGCCGCATCGGCGCGGTCAAGGAGCGCGACGAGGTGATCGGCAACCAGACCCGCGTCAAGGTCGTCAAGAACAAGATGGCCCCGCCCTTCAAGCAGGTCGAGTTCGACATCATGTATGGCGAAGGGGTCTCCAAGACGGGTGAACTCATCGACCTCGGCGTCAAAGCCGGCATCGTTGAAAAATCCGGCGCCTGGTTCTCCTACAACAGCCAGCGCCTCGGCCAGGGCCGCGAGAATGCCAAGACGTTCCTGCGCGACAACCCGGATCTCGCCCGCGAGATCGAGACGGCGCTGCGCCAGAACGCCGGCCTGATCGCCGACCGCTTCCTCGAAAACGGCGGCCCGGACCCGAATGACGGCGGCGACGGCGAACCCTGATCGCTCCCGGCGCCTTGTGCCCCTCCGCATGAAACGGATCGGTTTGCGATAGCGCCTCCTGCGGAACGATAACCCGGAAACCGGCCTCTTCTTCATGAAAGGCCGGTTTTTTGGTGTCTGGACAGGGAAGGGTGCGGACGATAAAAGCCTTCAATTCTCGCGCGCGCCCGCGGTTTCAAGGCCTTTCCAGGGAAAGGCGGCCGGCGTGTGCAGTTTCGGCGGAATTGGCGGATGGAGCGCCCGAAGGGGCATCCGGCGGGCACTCCGGCCGGTGGAGCGGTTTCGCCTCCGCCGAAGGTGACATTGGGTGGATGATGCGCGGCCTCATGGACAGGCAGCGCCAGGATGAAGGACGCGATATGAGCGGCGTGAATGAGATCCGGTCGACTTTCCTCGACTATTTCCGCAGGGAAGGCCACGAGGTCGTTTCCTCCAGCCCGCTCGTGCCGCGCAACGACCCGACGCTGATGTTCACCAATGCGGGCATGGTGCAGTTCAAAAATGTCTTCACCGGTCTTGAAACACGTCCCTATTCCACGGCGGCGACGGCGCAGAAATGCGTGCGTGCCGGCGGCAAGCACAACGACCTCGACAATGTCGGCTATACCGCACGCCATCACACCTTCTTCGAGATGCTCGGTAACTTCTCCTTCGGCGACTACTTCAAGGAGCGCGCCATCGAGCTTGCCTGGAACCTGATCACGAAGGAATTCGGCATCGACAAGAGCCGTCTGCTCGTCACCGTCTACCACACGGACGATCAGGCCTTCGACCTCTGGAAGAAGATCGCCGGCTTTTCCGACGACCGCATCATCCGTATCCCGACCAGCGACAATTTCTGGGCAATGGGCGATACCGGCCCGTGCGGTCCCTGTTCGGAAATCTTCTACGACCACGGCGACCATATCTGGGGCGGTCCGCCCGGCTCGCTGGAAGAGGACGGCGACCGCTTCATCGAGATCTGGAACCTTGTCTTCATGCAGTTCGAGCAGATCACGAAGGAAGAGCGCGTCGACCTGCCGCGTCCGTCCATCGACACCGGCATGGGCCTCGAGCGCATCGCCGCGCTGCTCCAGGGCAAGCACGACAACTATGACATCGACCTCTTCCGCGCGCTGATCGACGCCTCCGTGGAGGCGACCGGCGTGGCCGCCGAGGGCGAGGCCCGCGCCAGCCACCGCGTCATCGCCGACCACCTGCGCTCCTCCGCCTTCCTGATCGCCGACGGTGTCCTGCCGGCCAAGGACGGCCGCGGCTACGTGCTGCGCCGCATCATGCGCCGCGCCATGCGCCATGCCCAGCTTCTCGGCGCGAAGGAACCGCTGATGTGGAAGCTGCTGCCCACGCTGGTCGGCGAGATGGGCCGCGCCTATCCCGAGTTGCAGCGCGCCGAGGCGCTGATCTCCGAGACGCTGAAGCTGGAGGAGACCCGTTTCCGCACGACGCTGGAGCGCGGCCTGAACCTGCTTTCCGACGCCACCGACACGCTCGGCAAGGGCGATATGCTGGATGGTGAGACCGCCTTCAAGCTCTACGACACCTACGGCTTCCCGCTCGACCTGACCCAGGACGCGCTGCGCGCCCGCGAAATCGGCGTCGACCTTTCCGGCTTCACGGACGCCATGGAGCGCCAGAAGGCCGAAGCCCGCTCGCACTGGGCCGGCTCCGGCGACAAGGCGACGGAGACTATCTGGTTCGAGCTGAAGGAAAAGCTCGGTGCGAGCGAATTCCTCGGCTACGACACCGAGACCGCCGAAGGCGTCGTCCAGGCGATCGTGCGCGACGGCAAGGCGGTCGAGGCCGCCAATGCCGGCGATCAGGTGCAGCTTGTCATCAACCAGACGCCGTTCTATGGCGAATCCGGCGGCCAGATGGGCGATACCGGCACGATTTCCGCCGATAATGCCCGGCTCACCGTCGCGGACACGCAGAAGAAGGGCGAAGGCCTCTTCGTGCATGTCGCGACCGTCGTCGAAGGCACGCTGAAGATCGGCGACGCCGTTGCGCTGACGGTCGATCACGCCCGCCGCTCGCGCCTTCGCGCCAACCATTCGGCGACCCACCTGCTGCACGAGGCGCTGCGTGAGGTGCTCGGCACCCATGTCGCCCAGAAAGGCTCGCTGGTCGCGCCGGAACGCCTGCGCTTCGACGTCTCGCATCCCAAGCCGATGACGGCGGAAGAGCTGCGCGTCATCGAGGATATGGCGAACGAGATCATCGTGCAGAATTCGCCGGTCACCACCCGTTTGATGACGGTGGACGACGCCATTGCCGAGGGCGCGATGGCGCTCTTCGGCGAAAAATACGGCGATGAGGTGCGCGTCGTTTCCATGGGCACGGGCGTTCGCGGCGCCAAGGCGAACCGGTCCTATTCGGTCGAGCTTTGCGGTGGCACGCATGTTTCCGCCACGGGTGAGATCGGTCTGGTGCGCATCCTCTCCGACAGTGCCGTCGGTTCCGGCGTTCGCCGCCTCGAGGCGCTGACCGGTGAGGCGGCCCGCGCCTATCTCGCCGAGCAGGACGAGCGCGTGAAGGCGCTTGCCACCACGCTGAAGGCCCAGCCGGGCGAAGTGCTTTCCCGCGTCGAGGCGCTGGTCGATGAGCGCCGCAAGCTGGAGCGCGAGCTGACCGAGGCCAAGAAGAAGCTGGCGCTTTCCGGCGGCTCGGCCGGCGGCGACGATGGCGTGCGTGAGGTCGCCGGCGTCAAGTATCTCGGCAAGGCCGTTACCGGCGTCGAGCCGAAGGACCTGAAGAGCCTTGCGGACGAGGGCAAGAAGAGTCTCGGTTCCGGCGTCGTCACCTTCGTCGGCGTGTCGGCGGATGGCAAGGCGAGCGCCGTGGTCGCCGTGACGGACGACCTGACCGGCCGGTTCAGCGCCGTCGATCTGGTGCGTCGCGCCTCCGAGGCGCTCGGCGGCAAGGGCGGTGGCGGACGTCCCGACATGGCGCAGGCCGGCGGTCCGGACGGCAGCAAGGCGGCGGACGCCATCGAGGCGGTTGCCGCGGCCATCGCCGGCTGACGTTTCCTTCGAAAGTTCAAGGCTGTGACGGCGGGCTTCGGTCCGCCGTTCGCGTTTGCGAAGTCTTCAATGTTTATCTTTAGGCTCTGCACGCTTGGAGTGCATGCCTTGATTGAAAATGTCGTCAGCATATCGACCTTGATGATCTGTACCTTCCTGTCGACCATGGTCGTCGGGATATTCATGCTGCAGGTCTGGCTGACCGACCGGCGGCATGCCGCCGCCGGATACTGGTGCCTTTCCATGTGGGTAGGCTCCCTCTGCACCCTTCTCTATGCGCTGCGTCCCATGGGGCTGCCGATGCTGACCGTGGGGTTCAGCAACATGCTGGCGGCGCTCGGCTATGCCCTGATGTGGGCGGGGTTCCGGGTCTTCGACCGGCGGCCGGCCTATCTGTCGGTCGTGCTGGCCGGTCCCGTCCTCTGGTGCCTTGCTTATCTGCTAGTGCCGAAGGTCACGGACGACGTGAACAACCGCATCGTCGTCAGTTCGGTGATCATCACCGCCTATTCCCTCTGGATGGGGATCGATATCCTGCGTGGGCGCAGCCGCGAGCCGCTGCCGACGCGCACCATGTCCGCCATCTTCTTCCTCAGCCACGGCATCATCTATTCCCTGCGCATTCCGATGGCGCTGCTCTTTCCCGCCTCGTTCGCCCATGGAACGGCCTATTCCGCATGGTTCGCGGCCTTCTCGCTGGAGCTTTTCGCCCATACGATCCTGGCCGCCGTCGCCATGCTGGTGCTCATCAAGGAGCGCGGCGAGGCGCTGTACCGGCAGGCCTCGCGCACCGATGGGCTGACCGGCATCGCCAATCGCGGATCGTTCCTCGAGGACATGCAGGCCCGCCTTTCCCGTAAGGCGCAGGGCACGCTGATGGTTTTCGACCTCGACCGTTTCAAGGCGATCAACGACAGCCACGGCCACGTCGCCGGTGACGTGGTGCTAAAGCGTTTTTCCGCGCAGGTCTCCGCCTCGCTGGAGGAAGGCATGCTGTTCAGCCGTTTCGGCGGCGAGGAGTTCGCGCTCTTCGCGCCGCGCCACGATATCGACAGGGCGCAGGCATTCGCCGAAATGCTGCGCGCCGACGTCGCGGCCATGTCCGTGGTGTGCGAGGGCCGGGAGATCGGCGTTTCGGTCAGCGTCGGCCTTGCGGATGTGGCCACTGTCGGGGCGGATTTCGACCGCCTGCATTCAGCCGCCGATAATGCGCTCTATGCGGCCAAGGAAGCCGGCCGCAACCGGGTGATGCGGGCAACGCCGGGCGGCATGCTTGCCGAGCTTGCCGAACGCATGCGCCCGCCGGCCGCGGATGCATCGATAGCCAGCTAACGATCTGGCCTGCTTGCAGCGATCTCGGCCATGGCGGCGTCGACACCGGGGCTGAAGGTCAGGCGCGGCGCGTGCAGATCATGGGCCTCCAGCAGCTTGCGCAGCTCGGGTTTCAGCCCTGCGATGAAGACGCGCACGCCCGTGCGCTCCGCCTTGCGCACCAGCCCCTCGATGACGCTTGCGGCCGTGGAATCGAGCAGCGGCACATCCGTGCAGTCGAGCACGAAGTTGCGCCGCTGGTCGGCGATGCGATCGAGCACCGAGCCGACGCTGGCCGCCGCGCCGAAGAAGAACACGCCGCTGATGCGGTAGATCACCGTATCGGGATCGTCCGCCACCACCGGCCGCTCCGGCGCGCTTCCATCCTCGCCGGCCTCCTCTATGGCGCGCACGAGGCGCGGCACGCTTTCCTCGCGGATGTTCACGGCCTTGCCCATGCGGTCGATGAAAAGCACGGCCCCGAGCAGGAAGCCGACGACGATGCCCTCCGTCAGGTCGCGGAAGACGACGAGCAGGAAGGTGACGGCGAGTACGGCGGCGTCGCCCCGCGAGGCGCGCAGCAGGGCGGCGATGGCCGGGCGCTCCACCATGTTGAAGGCGACGACGGCGAGCACGCCGGCAAGGGCGGCAAGCGGGATATAGCTGGCGAGCGGCGCGGCGACGAGCATGAAGAGAAGCAGGAAGGCGGCATGCAGCATGCCGGAGACCGGGCTGGTGGCGCCCGAGCGCACGTTCGTGGCAGTGCGGGCGATGGTGCCGGTCACGCAGATGCCGCCGAAGAGCGCCGAGCCAACATTGGCGAAGCCCTGTGCGACCAGTTCCATGCTGGAGCGATGCCGCCGGCCGGTCATGCCGTCCGCCACGACTGCCGACAGCAGCGATTCGATGGCGCCGAGCAGGGCGAAGGCTACCGCGTCGGGCAGCACGGCGAGGACGAGGTCCGGTGAAAAGGACGGCAGCGCCGGCACCGGCAGGCTGCGCGGTATGCCGCCGAAACGCGTGCCGATCGTCTCCGCCGGCAGCGAGAGGAGGGCCGTCGCGACGGAGGCGACCGTGACGGCGATCAGGAGGTGCGGCCAGGAGGGACGCAGACGGCGCAGGAGCAGGATGATCGCGACGGTCAGTCCCGCGACGCCGAAGGCGGCCGGATTGAAGCTTTCCCTTGCCGCCCAGAGCGCGGTGAGCTTTTCGAGGATCGGTCCTGGTTCGCGGCCATCGAGTCTCAGGCCGAAGAGTTCGCTGATCTGGCTGGCGAAAATGATCACGGCGATGCCGGCGGTGAAGCCGACCGTCACGGGATAGGGGATGAACTTGATATATTTTCCAAGCCTCAGATAGCCGGCTGCCGCCAGCATCAGGCCGGAAAGGAAGGTGGCGAGCAGCAACCCTTCGACGCCGTGGCGCGCGACGGTCGCCGCGACGAGAACGATGAAGGCGCCCGCCGGGCCGCCCACCTGGAACCGGCTGCCGCCGAGCGCGGAAACGAGGAAACCGCCGACGATGGCCGTATACAGTCCCCGGTCCGGCGTGACGCCGGAGGCGATGGCGATGGCCATGGAAAGCGGCAGCGCGACAATCGCCACCGTCAGCCCGGAAAGTGCATCGGCCCGCAGGCGCGCTGGTCCGTAGCCCTCCGCGAAGACGCTGGCGAGCTTCGGCATCAATGTATCCGTCATGGGAGCCTCGGAAGGCCGGTGGGTTGGAAAAGGGGCCGGCGAGGGGATTTCACGCCGAGTCGCCCGATTTTGCAATGACGGAGCGCAAAGCCTTGCGAAAATTGCAGGGCGCGGCAAGAGCGCAGGATTTGTGAAATCGCGCCGTGCTTGGTTGAATGCGTTCCGACGAGAGGGAAACGGCATGGGCGAAAGCGAGATCTGGGCGACATACGAGAAGCGGTTGCTGCGCGTCTCGGCCTATATCCACGAGCATCTGGACGAGGACATGGACCTCGACCGGCTGTCGGAGATCGCCTGCCTTTCCGCCCATCACTGGCACCGGGTCTACCGCGCCGTGCACAACGAGACGCTGGCGACGACCGTCCGCCGCCTGCGCCTGCATCGTGCGGCCGGCGATCTGGTGCGTAGCGAGCGCTCCGTGCGGGACATCGCCGCGCGCTGGGGCTATCCCAACCTGCAATCCTTCACGCGCACCTTCGCGGCTGCCTATGGCATGCCGCCGGCGCGCTACCGGAGGGAGGGATCCCATCGCGCCTACGCCCCTGGAAACGACAAGGAGTCCTCCCGCATGTTCGACGTCGCCATCACCACTCTTCCCGCGCAGAGGCTGCTCTGCGTTCCCCATTCCGGTTCCTATATGGGCATCGGCAAGGCCTTCGAGGCGCTCTACGGCACACTGTTCTCCCGTAACATCTTTCAGCCGGACATGCGGATGATCGGCCTTTTCCTCGACGATCCCGATCTCGTTGTGGAGGAAAAGCTGCGTTCCTTCGCCTGCGTGACGGCCGGCGCGGACGTTCCGGCCGAGGCGCCGCTGGTGTCACGCATGCTGGCCGGCGGCGACTATGCCGTCCTGCGCCACAAGGGACCCTATGCCAATATGGGCGCGGCGTACCGCTGGCTCTACGGCACCTGGCTGCCAGCCTCCGGCCGCTCGATCCGCGACGAGGTGATGTTCGAAGCCTATCTCAACAATCCGCGCGAAGTGCCGCCGAATGAGCTTTTGACGGAGATTTGCTTGCCGCTTCAATCGGTGGCCGCGGCGGCTTAGCGAGACGTGGTGTTGTCCTTCTAATTTCGCCACCCAGTGCGTGATGCTAGGCCTTGTGCCAAGCATCTGCAAAAGCTGCAATTTCGGGTGCGTCGGCAGATTCTTGGGACAAGCCCGAGGATGGTGAAAGAGACGTGCGGTGACGCCTGTCAGCCCTTCGCTGCGGCAAGCTGGCGGTGCATCTCCTCGTCGTCGAGGGCCTTCGCCTTGAGATAGGCGGGGCGGTCCTTCAGGCGGTCCCAATAGGCCGTGAATTCCGGCCGGGCTTCGAGCGTGCCGAATTGCAGGCCCCAACTGATATGCGAGCCGACATAGACATCGGCCGCCGTGAAGAGGTCGCCGGTGATGTAGGGATGGCGCGTGACGGCGTAGGCGAGGGTGTCCATCACCGATTCGTAGCTGCCGCTGCCGATGCTGCGCTCGCGCTCCTTCGGCACCGCCAGCCCGAAGGCCTTGACGGAAACGGCCATTTCCAGCGGCCCGGCCGCGAAGAAGAGCCAGCGATAGTAATCCCCGCGCTGGTTTGTCGGCGGCGCAAGGCCCGCCTCGGGGAAGGCGTCCGCCATATAGGCGCAGATCGCGGCGGCTTCGGTGACGACCGTCTTGCCGTGGCGGATGGCAGGCACCTTGCCCATCGGGTTGATCGCGAGATAGTCGGGCGACTTGATCGAGCCTTCGAAAGCCAGCCATTCGACGCGGTAGGGCGCGCCTGCTTCCTCCAGCATCCAGCGGGCGATGCGGCCGCGCGACATGGGGTTGCTGTAGAATATCAGTTCGTCGGCCATGGCTTTCTCCTGTGCAGGGGCGAGCGGGAGGATAGGGCACGATGCCGTTGCCGCAAGGGCGCAAAAGAAAAAGCCCGGTGCTTGGCCGGGCTTTTCCAGGGTGTTTTCAGTTCAGGCCGTCATGGCCTTCTTGAGGTTCTCGTCGATCTTGTCGAGGAAGCCCGTCGTGGAGAGCCACGGCTGGTCGGGACCGATGAGGAGCGCGAGGTCCTTGGTCATGAAGCCGGACTCGACCGTTTCCACGCAAACGCGTTCCAGCGTCTCGGAGAACTTCGCCAGCTCGGTGTTGCCGTCCAGCTTGGCGCGGTGGGCAAGGCCACGGGTCCAGGCGAAGATCGAGGCGATGGAGTTGGTCGAGGTTTCCTCGCCCTTCTGGTGCTGGCGGTAGTGGCGCGTCACCGTGCCGTGCGCGGCTTCGGCTTCGACCGTCTTGCCATCCGGCGTCATGAGGACCGAGGTCATCAGGCCGAGCGAGCCGAAGCCCTGGGCCACGATGTCGGACTGCACGTCGCCGTCATAGTTCTTGCAGGCCCAGACATAGCCGCCGGACCACTTCAGCGCCGAGGCGACCATGTCGTCGATCAGGCGGTGTTCGTACCAGATCTTGGCTTCCTTGAACTTGTCGGCGAATTCGGCGTCGAAGACCTGCTGGAAGATATCCTTGAAGCGGCCGTCATAGACCTTGAGGATGGTGTTCTTGGTGGACAGATACACCGGCACCTTGCGCTGCAGGCCGTAGTTGAACGAGGCGCGGGCGAATTCGGTGATCGAATCGTCGAGGTTGTACATGCCCATGGCGACGCCGGCGGACGGCGCGTCGAAGACGTCGTATTCGATTTCCTTGCCGTCCTCGCCGACGAACTTCATCGTCAGCTTGCCCTTGCCGGGGAACTTGAAGTCGGTGGCGCGGTACTGGTCGCCGAAGGCGTGGCGGCCGACGATGATCGGCTTGGTCCAGCCCGGAACGAGGCGCGGCACGTTCTTGCAGATGATCGGCTCGCGGAAGATGACGCCGCCGAGGATGTTGCGGATCGTGCCGTTCGGCGACTTCCACATCTTTTTCAGCTTGAATTCCTCGACGCGGGCCTCATCCGGCGTGATGGTGGCGCACTTGACGCCGACGCCGTGCTTCTTGATGGCGTTGGCCGCGTCGATCGTCACCTGGTCGTCGGTGGCGTCGCGGTTTTCCATGCCGAGGTCGTAGTATTCGAGGTCGATATCCAGGTAGGGATGGATCAGCTTGTCCTTGATGAACTGCCAGATGATGCGCGTCATCTCGTCGCCGTCGAGTTCGACGACGGGGTTGGCGACCTTGATCTTTGCCATGGAGAGCCTCGTGTTTTGTAGGGGCCGTGCGCCCCGGATCGTGGACTTGAAAGAACCGCTTGGCCCTATAGCACCCATGGCCGGGAAGGCAAAGGCGACCAAGGGATGAGGTGGTTTATTTTCGTGCGCGGGCAGAATAAGTTTCGCCAAAATTCCGGTCCAGGAAGGGGCGCTTGCCGGCCCGTCCGGGTCTGCCGTCATTCAATGGAGAACATGATGTCGCGTTTCGGTCTCGTTGCGCTCGCCCTTCTGCTTCCGGTTTCCGCGGAGGCCGCCGATTTCAAGGCGCCGGTCTCGGAGATCATGACGGCGGCTACCGGCAATTGGCAGGACATGGGCACCGACAGCGATACGCCGCCGCCTTATGTCGATTATTTCTCCGAGGATTTCCTGACGCGCCTCTACAGCAAGGATTTCATCGCCAAGTATCGCGAGGCCGCGAAATACCCCGCCTATGACGACGGCGGGTCGCCCTTCGATTACGATCCGATCATTGGCGGGCAGGACGGCTGCGCGTTGAAGGACGTTGTGACAACCGAGGGCCAGCCGGCGAATGGCGCGGAGGACGTGACCGTCACCTTCGACAACAGCCATTGTTTCGGCGAGCGCGCGCCCGACTGGCAGCCGGAAAAGCTGGTCTTCAAAATGGTCGAGGAGGATGGCCGGCCGGTCATCGACGACATCGACCGCACCAGCTTCGAGGAAGGCGCGTCGCTGAAGGCGGAGTTGGTGCAGATCGCCGAGGAGGGCGCGAAGGGCGGGGCCGGCGGCGCGGTCGAAAATCCGGACTGAGGCGCGCCCGCACTTTTCATTTCGGGCCGATTGTGCCAGTGAGGCCCCGTTTTCTAGGGATATATGGGCATGGCAGGCACGAACAGCGAACGCACGCTGATCGCCGAAGGACCGGCGATCATCCTCGTTCATCCGCAACTCGGCGAGAATATCGGCATGGTGGCGCGCGCCATGGCGAATTTCGGATTGGCGGAACTGCGCCTCGTCAATCCGCGTGACGGCTGGCCGAGCGAGAAGGCGATCTCAGCCGCCAGCAAGGCCGATCACGTCATCGAGGCCGCCAAGGTCTATCCCTCGCTGGAGGCGGCGGTCGCTGATCTCGAATTCGTCTATGCGACGACGGCGCGCGACCGCTACGGCTACAAGGAAGTGCGCTCGCCGGTGGTTGCCGCCGATGATCTGCGCAGCCGCTTCCGGATAGGGCAGAAGACCGGCATCCTCTTCGGCCGCGAACGCACGGGCCTCACCAATGAGGAGATCGCGCTTGCCGACGAACTGGTGACCTTCCCGGTCAACCCTGCCTTCGCTTCGCTGAACCTCGCGCAGGCCGTCCTCCTCATGAGCTACGAGTGGATGAAGAGCGGCCTTGCCTCCGTCGAGGACACGCCCTTCGACGCGCTGCCGCAGCGGCCCGCCAAGAAGGAGGAGTTGCAAGGCCTGTTCGATCACGTCGAAGAGACGCTGGATGCGCGCGGTTACTTCCGGCCCGCCGAAAAAAAGCCCAAACTGGTGGAGAACCTGCGCGCCATCCTGACGCGTCCTTCCTTCACCGGCACGGAGATCCAGGTGTTGCGCGGCATCATATCTTGCCTCGATCGCTTCACGCGGGAATCGCCGCGCGGCGCAACCAATCCCAACCGTACCCGCAACCGCCGGCCCAAGGTTCCCCGTGACGACGAATAGCGCCAAGCCTGTCCTCATGTTCGACAGCGGCATCGGTGGCCTCACCGTGCTGCGCGAAGCCCGTGTGCTGATGCCGGAGCGGCATTTCACCTATGTGGCCGATGACGCCGGCTTTCCCTATGGCGGCTGGGAGGAGCCGGCACTGAAGGCGCATGTCGTGGAACTCTTCGGCAAGCTCCTGAATGAACACGATCCGGAAGTCTGCGTCATCGCCTGCAACACCGCCTTTACGCTCGTCGGCGCGGATCTGCGCGCGGCCTTCCCGCACATGCCCTTCGTCGGCACCGTTCCGGCCATCAAGCCGGCCGCCGAGCGCACCCGTTCCGGCCTCGTCTCGGTGCTGGCGACGCCCGGCACGGTCAAGCGCGCCTATACGCGCGACCTTATCCAGTCCTTCGCCAGCCAATGCGACGTGCGCCTTGTCGGCTCGGGAAACCTTGCCCGCATGGCCGAGGCCTATATCCGCGGTGAAAGCCTCTCCGACGAGGCCGTACGCAGCGAGATCATCCCCTGCTTCGTCGATGAGATGGGTCGCAAGACCGATATCGTCGTGCTTGCCTGCACGCATTATCCCTTCATGGCGAATCTCTTCCGCAAGCTTTCCCCCTGGCCCGTCGACTGGCTCGACCCCGCCGAGGCCATTGCCCGCCAGACCCGCCGCCTCGTGCCGCCGCTGGAAACCATCGCGCCGGGCGAGGATATCGCCATCTTCACGTCGGGCAGGCCGGATTTCGCCACGTGCCGGCTGATGCAGGGCTTTGGATTGCGCGTCGTTTGATCTTGTATCGCGTATCGATACGCGATACATTGCGTCATGATCGTCAGCTTCCGGCATAAGGGTCTGGAACTCTTCTACAGGTCGGGATCGACCAAGGGTATCCAGGCACCTCACGCAGCCAAACTGGGGCGTATCCTTGGCCTGCTCGACGTTGCGGGCGGACCTGCCGACGTGAATCTTCCCGGCTTCAAGCTGCACGCCCTCAAGGGCGACATGAAGGGGCATTGGTCGGTATGGGTGAACGGCAACTGGCGGGTGACGTTCCGCTTCGTCGGGGCCGACGTCGAACTGGTCGATTATCGGGACTATCATTGAGAGGAGCGAGGCGATGATGAAATTTCCTCCCCATCCGGGTGAACTGCTTCGCGAGGACGTGCTTGAGCCGCTCGGCCTTTCGGTGACGGATGCGGCCGGCCGTCTCGGCATGTCGCGAGTTGCGCTGTCGCGCGTGCTGCATGGTCGTGCTGCCATCAGCCCCGATCTTGCCGTGCGGCTGGAGCGGGCCGGCGTCAGCACGGCGCGCGCATGGCTCGGCATGCAGGCGAATTTCGATCTGGCGCAGGCGATGCAGCGGCAGCAGCCCGATGTGCAGCCTCTGGACGACAAGGCCGCCTGAACGAAACCTTGTGGGTTTTTCAAAAGCCGGGGGCGACGGGCCTCCATTTCGTGTTAGGGCTTGCCGGTTGTCCGGTGGCGGCCGGGCGAATCGGATTTTTCAGGAACGAGGAACGGGATGAAGGTCGGCATCGACATGGGAACGGTGCAGGGCGGCGCACCGGCCAGGCTCGATATCGAGGAACTGCTGGCGACGCGCCTGCTCGTGCAGGGCAATTCGGGTTCGGGCAAGTCGCATCTTCTGCGGCGTCTGCTCGAACAGTCCGCGCAATGGGTACAGCAGGTCATCATCGATCCCGAGGGCGACTTCGTCACGCTCTCCGATCGCTTCGGTCATGTGGTGGTCGATGGCGAGCGCACGGAAGCCGAGCTTGTCGGCATCGCCACCCGTATCCGCCAGCACCGCGTTTCCTGCGTGCTCTCGCTGGAAGGCCTTGAGGCCGACGAGCAGATGCGCGCGGCCGGAATCTTCTTGAATGCGATGTTCGATGCTGACCGGGATTACTGGTATCCCGTGCTCGTCGTCGTCGACGAAGCGCAGCTTTTCGCCCCCGCCGTCAGCGGCGAAGTGTCCGAAGAAGCGCGCAAACTCTCGCTCGGTGCGATGACGAACCTGATGTGCCGCGGCCGAAAGCGCGGCCTTGCCGGCGTCATCGCCACGCAGCGCCTTGCCAAGCTTGCCAAGAACGTCGCGGCCGAAGCCTCCAACTTCCTGATGGGGCGCACCTTCCTCGATATCGACATGGCGCGCGCCGCCGACCTGCTCGGCCTCGACCGGCGACAGGCGGAAATGTTCCGTGACCTGCCGCGCGGCTCCTTCGTCGCGCTCGGCCCGGCGCTGTCGCGCCGCCCGCTGCCGGTGACGATCGGTGCGGTCGAGACCTCGGCGCGCTCGACCAGCCCGAAGCTGATGCCGCTGCCGGACGCGCCGCAGGACGTGGAAGATCTGATATTCACGCCCGACCCGGACGAGTTCACGCGCCCCGTCGTCCGCCGTGCGCCGCCCGCGCCGCGCCCGACGACCGATATCCTTGCCGAGCTTTCCCGTGCGCGGCCGGAGCCGGTGCAGGCGGAGGCAAAAGCGCCTGCGCCGGAGATTTCCGCCGAGGAGCGCGAAAGCCTGCTCGACCAGGCGCTCGCCGAAATTCTCGGCAATCCCGACGCGGCCTTCCGGGCCGATGCCGAATTGTTCCAGGATTTCCTCGTGCGCTGCCGCATCCGCCGCGTGCCGGGCGCGCCGCTCTCGCTGCCGGCCTTCCGGCGCAAGATGGCGGTTGCGCGCTCCGGCGTCGATGCGGAGACGGCGGCGACGGAGATCTGGGGCAGGGCGCTCGATCTCTCCCGCAGCGTCACCGAGGATCTGCAGGGAGTGTTCCTGCTCGTCGCGCAGGCGGCGGTACGTGGGCTTGCCTGCCCCTCGGATGCGCGGATCGCACGGGCCTACGGCACGCATTCGGCCCGTCGGGCGCGCCGTCTCCTCGGCTATTTCGAGGAGCAGGGGCTGGTCGTGGTGCACAGCGATCTTGCCGGTCATCGCATCGTCGCCTTCCCCGATCTCGCCTGCGAGACGCTGCCGGGCGACGCCAATGGGCCGGACCTTGCGGATTCCCATCAGGATGCGGCGGAATAGGCCGATTTTCCGGGCTTTGCGCGTTGACAATCCCATGAAACCCGCCTAATGACCCCGCCAACGCCGGGCAGAAATGTCCGGTGTTTCATTTGACATGTCCCGTGGATTCTCCGGTCGCGATCGCGAGAAACCTGTCGGAACCTCAAAAAGGTTCAGAGGAGGGCGTGTTTCCTTCAGCCGGTCCGGCAACGGAACGGCATAACAAGACTTAGAGGAAATGCGATGAGCAAGCGCGCTGCATCCAAGTACAAAATCGACCGCCGTATGGGCGAAAACATCTGGGGCCGTCCGAAGTCCCCGGTCAACCGCCGCGAATACGGCCCGGGCCAGCACGGCCAGCGCCGCAAGTCCAAGCTTTCGGACTTCGGTGTTCAGCTCCGCGCCAAGCAGAAGCTGAAGGGCTACTATGGCGATATCCGCGAGAAGCAGTTCCGCGCGATCTTCGCCGAAGCCGAACGCCGCAAGGGCGACACCCCGGAGAACCTGATCGGCCTGCTCGAATCGCGCCTCGACGCGATCGTCTACCGCGCCAAGTTCGTTCCGACGGTCTTCGCTGCCCGCCAGTTCGTCAACCACGGCCACGTCAAGGTCAACGGCGTCCGCGTCAACATCGGTTCCTACCGTTGCAAGCCGGGCGACGTCATCGAAGTCAAGGAAAAGTCCAAGCAGCTTGTCACGGTTCTCGAATCCGTTGGCCTGGCTGAACGCGACGTTCCGGACTACATCGAAGCCGACCACAACAAGATGACCGCGACCTTCGTTCGCGTTCCGGTTCTCTCCGACGTTCCCTATGCGGTCGTCATGGAACCGCACCTGGTCGTCGAATTCTACTCGCGTTAATTCGCGAAGACGCCTTGCACAATCTGGAAAGGCCGCCAAGAGATTGGCGGCTTTTTCTTTTTGGAAGCAATTCCAGGAAGAGTGTGGAGCGGTTTTCCCTATGGAATTGCGCAAGAAAGAGACCGCCATGACGGATTTGCAGGCCATCGTCGAGGAAATCCACACGAGCCTGTCGCCGCGGCGCGGCGAGGGCAAGGTGGCCGATTACATTCCGCAGCTCGCCCACGTGGACCCGCAGAAGTTCGGCATGGCCGTCGTCACGGTCGATGGCGAGACCCATCTTGCCGGCGATGCGCAGGAAGCCTTCTCCATCCAGAGCATCTCCAAGGTCTTCATGCTGACGCTGGCGCTCGGCAAGCACGGCGAAGGTATCTGGAAGCGCGTGGGGCGCGAGCCTTCCGGTTCCGCCTTCAATTCCATCGTCCAGCTCGAATACGAGGCCGGCATTCCGCGCAACCCGTTCATCAATGCGGGCGCCATCGCCATCACCGATCTCGTGCTTGCCGGCCATACGCCGAAGGAGGCCATCGGCGAGGTCGTGCGCTTCCTGCGCTATCTTGCGGACGAGGAGGACATCATCGTCGATCAGGCGGTGGCACGCTCGGAGCAGGCGACGGGGTTCCGCAATGTCGCGCTTGCCAATTTCATGCGATCCTACGGCAAGCTCGACCATGCGGCCGAGCTGGTTCTGGGCGTCTATTTCCACCAATGCGCCCTTGCGATGAGCTGCCGACAGTTGGCGCGGGCGGGGCTGTTTCTCGCCAACGGCGGCATCAACCCGCTCACCGGCCACCGCGTCGTCTCGCATCTTCGGGCGCGGCGCATCAACGCCCTGATGCTGACCTGTGGCCATTACGACGGCTCGGGCGATTTCGCCTATCGCGTCGGCCTGCCGGGAAAGAGCGGTGTAGGAGGCGGGATTCTTGCCGTTGCCCCGGGAAAGGCCTCGGTCGCCGTCTGGTCGCCGGGCCTCAACGAGAACGGCAATTCGCTACTCGGCTCGCTGGCGCTGGAAATGCTGGCGGCGCGCACCGGCTGGTCGGTCTTCGGGGCTTGATTGTGCCGGCTGTTCGGGGCATTGCAGGCGCATGACCCTGGCATTCACCGAAACCGACGACGACATCACGGACGATGGCCGCCATCCGCTTTTCGCGGACGCACCCTCCAGCGTCTCGTTCAACAAGCTGCGCAAGCGCCTGCTCCGGCAGGTGCGGCAGGCGATGGACGATTTTGCCATGCTGAAGGGCCAGAAGCGCTGGCTCATCGGCCTTTCCGGTGGCAAGGACAGCTACGGCCTGCTGGCGCTGCTCATGGACCTCCAGTGGCGCGGCCTGCTGCCCGTCGAGCTGATCGCCTGCAATCTCGACCAGGGCCAGCCGAACTTTCCCAAGCACATCCTGCCGGATTACCTGAAATCCATCGGCGTCAAACACCGCATCGAATACCGCGACACCTATTCCATCGTGAAGGAGAAGGTGCCGACGGGGGCGACCTACTGCTCGCTCTGCTCGCGCCTCAGGCGCGGCAACCTCTACCGCATCGCGCGGGAGGAGGGCTGCGACGCGCTGGTGCTGGGGCATCACCGCGAGGATATCCTCGAGACCTTCTTCATGAACTTCTTCCATGGCGGGCGGCTGGCCGCCATGCCGCCCAAGCTCCTGAACGATGAAGGCGATCTCATGGTGCTGCGTCCGCTCGCCTATGCGGCGGAAGACGATCTTGCGAAATTTTCCGTCGCCATGGAGTTCCCGATCATTCCCTGCGATCTCTGCGGCTCGCAGGACGGTCTCCAGCGCAATGCGATGAAGGCGATGCTGGCGGATATCGAGACGCGCATGCCGGGCCGCAAGGACGCCATGCTGCGCGCGCTCGGCCATACCAATCCGTCCCATCTTCTCGACCCGAAGCTTTTCGATTTCTCCTCCCTCGAAACGGTAAGACGCAATGACGATTGACATCAATGCGCTGGCCCTCGTGCTCGCGCAGGCGACCGAGGCCGAAATCCGCCCGCGCTTCCGCGCTCTCGGCAAGGGCGACATCCGCACCAAGGCAGACGCCAACGATCTCGTGACGGCGGCCGACGAAGCGGCCGAGCGCTTCATCAAGCGTGAGGTGACGGCGCAGTTCCCGGGCGTGCTGTTCATCGGTGAGGAATCGGTCGCGGCCGATCCGGCGCTGCTGGGCAAGCTTGCCGATGCCGAGCTTGCCATCGTCGTCGATCCGATCGACGGCACCTTCAATTTCGCAGCCGGCGTGCCGCTCTTCGGTGTCATGGCGGCCATCGTCTCCGGTGGCGAGACGGTCGGCGGCATCATCTACGATCCGATGGGCGACGATTTCGTGATGGCGGAAAAGGGCGGCGGCGCCTGGCAGACGGGCGATCACCGCCCCGCCGTGCGCCTGAAGACCCGCGGCGCGGCGCCGCTCGAAGCGATGACCGGCATGGCCTCTACCAGCTTCATCGACCGCGAGCGCCGCGCCCGCATCCTGTCGAACCTCGCCAAGGTCGCCTTCGTTTCCAATTACCGCTGCGCCGCGCATGAATACCGCACCTTCGCGGGCGGGAACCTGCATTACCTCATGTACAACAAGCTGATGCCCTGGGATCATCTCGCCGGTACGCTGATCGTGCAGGAGGCCGGCGCCTATGCCGCCCGTTTCGACGGTTCCGCCTACAAGCCGTACCATGTCGAGGGCGGCCTGCTGGTCGCGCCGGACAGGGAGAGCTGGGAGATGCTTCGCCGTGAGGTCTTCGTGGACTGAACGGTTCGCCTTATGCAAAAGGCCCGGCTGCCAAACGGTAGCCGGGCCTTTTCATTTGGAAGGCAGGTCGGGTTCAGACCGGCTTGTTGTGCGGCTGGAACAGCTTTCCACGCTCGGCGATCAGCACGAAGACCAGGCCGATGATCGATAGCGTGAAGAAGCCGGTGACCAGCGGCAGCGCCGTGCCGTTGAAGGACTGGCCGATGATCGCGCCGATCACCGTGCCGCCGGCCGTGCCCATGAAGCCGAGCACCGAGGAAGCCGTGCCGGCGACGTGGCCGAGCGGTTCCATGGCCAGCGAGTTGAAGTTCGAGCCGATCCAGCCGAACTGGAACATCGACAGCGCGAACAGCACGATGAAGATCGGGAACGGCAGGTGGCCCGGCCAGGCGAGCGTCAGGGCGAGCCACAGCGCGTTGACGGCGAGGAAACCGACCAGCGCGCCGTGCGACAGGCGGCGCATGCCGAAGCGGCCGACAAGCCGGGCATTGACGAAGGACGACAGTGCCATGAAGGCGGCGACGCCGGCGAAGGCGACCGGGAACCAGACGCCGAGGCCGTAGATGCCGACATAGATCTGCTGCGCCGAGTTGATGAAGCCGAAGAGCGCCCCGAAGATGAAGGTGCTCGCCAGCGTGTAGCACAGCGCCACGCGGTCCGTCAGGACGATGCGGAAGCCCTGGAGGATCGAGCGGGCCGTGAAGGGGCGCACGTCTTCGGGATGCAGCGTTTCCGGCAGGCGGACATACATCCAGGCCCCGATGACGGCGGCCATGACCGCCATGAAGACGAAGATGAGGTGCCATTCGCCGAACAGCATGACGACCTGCCCGGTGCCGGGCGCAAGCACCGGAACGACCATGAAGACCATCATGATCAGCGACATGACTTCCGCCATGGCGCGCCCGCCGAAGATGTCGCGGACGATGGAGACGGTGATGACGCGCATGGCGGCCGAGCCGATGCCCTGGATGAAGCGCAGCGTCAGCAGCGCGGCGAAGCTCGGCACGAGGATCGCGCAGAGCGACGACACGATGTAGACGGCGAGGCCGAAGAACATGGGCACGCGACGGCCGAACCGGTCCGATACCGGGCCATAGGCGAGCTGCGCGATGGCGAAGCCGATCAGATAGGCCGAGATGACATATTGCCGGTGGTTCTCGTTCTCGACGCCGAGGCTGGCGCCGATCTCCTGCAGGCCGGGCAGCATGATGTCGATGGCGAGTGCGTTGAGCGCCATGAGAAGCGCCATGAGCGCAATGAATTCTATCTTGCCCATGCCTTTGAGGCGCTGGGCAGATTCGGGAGAAAGTGCAGACATATCAATATAATCCATAAAAGAGATAAGGCGCCGCTGTTATGCGGCGCCTTTGAAAAGCTTGCCGGCCGAAGACCCGAGAAGCGTCAGGCAGCGCCCTTGACGGCAATACCCTGTCCCTCGAGATGGGACTGCAGTTCGCCTGACTGGAACATTTCGCGCACGATGTCGCAGCCGCCGACGAACTCACCCTTTACATAGAGCTGCGGGATGGTCGGCCAGTTGGAATAGTCCTTGATGCCCTGGCGGATGTCGGCGTCGGCGAGCACGTTGATGCCCTTGTAGTCCACGCCCACATAGTCGAGGATCTGCACGACCTGACCGGAGAACCCACACTGGGGGAATTCCGGCGTGCCCTTCATGAAGAGGACGACGTCGTTGGTCTTCACTTCGTTGGCGATGAAATCTTGGATGCCGCTCATTTCCGTATTCCTTAGCAAATCGGCTTCAAGGACCGATGCGATGAACCATTCGCCCTAGATAACAACCTCGGGTGACAATTGCCAGAAGTCCCTCAGAAAAATTGCCGCGGTGTGTGCTTCAGGCCGCAGGGTGGCGTCGGCGATAGGCAATGAGCCAGTAGATTAGGCCCCCGGCAAGGCCGCCGGCAACGACGAAGACGACGAATGTATCGCGCAGCAGGGAGCGATCGAAAAACACCAGCGACAGCATGCCGTCGAGACCGCCCGCGAGGGTGAAAAAGATCCAGGTCCTCAAGGCGAGGAGGCGTGCGATGACGACGGTGGCGATGAAGCCTGGCAGGGCGCAGACGAAGGTATAGGCGCACCCCATGATGAAGAGCTGGAAGAGGAATTCGTCCGTGCCGGCGTGGAACCACAGGATGGCGATCACGACGAGGGTGGCGGTCAGGACGGCGGCGATATAGCCGCCGCCGATCAGAAGGAAACCGGGCTGGGTGCCGGATGCGGATGTGGTCGCTACGCTCACGTCGCCGGCCCGTTCTCTTTGCAAGGCAGCGGAAGCCGCCGCTCAGCGGCTACGCTGGCTGCTGCGGCTTGCGGCCGTGCGGCGGCGACTCACCTGCTTGCGCGGACGCTTGGCCGTCTTTTTTGCCGGCTTCAGCGCGGCCTCGATGATATCGCCGAGGATGCCTCCCGACGCCTTCTTGCGGGTCGTGGTCTTGCGGCGCGTGCGCTTGGTGGTCGTGGCCTTGCGCACGCCGGTCTTCTTCAGCACCTCTTTCAGGGCTGCGTCGACCACGCCGGAGACGAGTTCATCGAGGAGACCGGCCATGGCGGATCAGTCCGGGATGGAGGTCTGGAGGGCGAGGGCGTGCAGGACGCCGCCCATATTGCCCTTCAGGGCGTCGTAGACCATCTGGTGCTGCTGCACGCGGGTCTTGCCGCGGAAGGCTTCTGCGACGACCTCGGCCGCATAGTGGTCTCCATCGCCGGCAAGATCGCGGATGACAACCTTCGCGCCGGGAATGCCCGTCTTGATCATGTCTTCGATATCGCCGGGTGACATAGCCATGTTTACTGCTCCCTTTTCTTATTCAGCGGCGGCAGCGGCGGTGCCGTTGCCATCCATGAAGTCAGGGAACCACGATTCATGGGTGCTACGCAATTGTTCAATCGGCAGCGAGAGATAGCCATCCACGACCAAGGCATCGCCGCCGACCGTGCCGAGGCGGCGGAACGGCACGACCGCGTCTTCGGCATTGGCGCAGACGAAGTTCGCCAGATCGGCCGGAACCGCGATCACGTAGCGCGCCTGGTCTTCGCCGAAGAGCAGCGCATGGGCCGGACCGTTCGCCTCGGAAAGGTCGATCTTCGCGCCCTTGCCCGAGGACATGGCCATTTCCGCAAGCGCGATTGCAAGGCCGCCCGAGGAAATATCGTGGCAGGCGGTGACCTGCCCGTTGCGGATGGCAGTGCGCACGAACTCGCCGTTGCGGCGTTCGGCCTGAAGGTCGACTTCCGGGGCCGGGCCGTCGATCTTGCCGACGACGTCGCGCAGGTAGACGGACTGGCCGAGATGGCTGCCGTCGACACCGATGAGGAGGAGGTGGTCCCCGTCCTTCGCGCCGCCGATCTTCGCCATGGCGGACCAGTCGGGCAGGAGGCCGACGCCGGCAATGGTCGGGGTCGGCAGGATCGCGATGCCGTTCGTCTCGTTATAGAGCGACACGTTGCCCGAGACGATGGGGAAGTCGAGCGCGCGGCAGGCTTCGCCGATGCCCTCGATGGCCTTGACGAACTGGCCCATGATTTCCGGCTTTTCGGGATTGCCGAAGTTCAGGTTGTCGGTGGCGGCAAGCGGCTCGGCGCCGGTCGCGGTGATGTTGCGCCAGCATTCGGCGACGGCCTGCTTGCCGCCTTCGAACGGATCGGCCTCGACATAGCGCGGGGTGACGTCGGAGGAGAAGGCAAGCGCCTTGGTGGCGTGGCCCTCGACGCGCACGACGCCGGCATCGCCGCCGGGGATCTGCAGGGAGTTGCCCTGGATCAGCGTGTCGTATTGCTCGTAGACCCAGCGGCGGCTCGACTGGTTCGGCGAGCCGACGAGCTTCAGAAGGGCCTCACCGTAGTTGCCGGGTTCCGCAACCTGGCTGGCCGGCAGCGGGGCGGGCTTGGCGGGTTCGCGCCAGGGACGGTCATATTCAGGGGCCTCGTCGCCGAGCTGCTTGATCGGCAGGTTGGCGACCTCCTCGCCCTGGTGCAGGATGCGGAAGCGCAGGTCGTCCGTCGTATAGCCGACGATGGCGAAGTCGAGGCCCCACTTGACGAAGATCGCCTTGGCGACCTCTTCCTTGGCGGGTTCGAGGACCATGAGCATGCGCTCCTGGCTTTCCGACAGCATCATCTCATAGGCGGTCATGCGCTCCTCGCGCACCGGCACGAGGTCGAGGTTCAGTTCGATGCCGAGGTCGCCCTTGGCGCCCATCTCGACGGCCGAGCAGGTCAGGCCCGCCGCGCCCATGTCCTGGATGGCGATGACGGCGCCGGTCTGCATCAGCTCGAGGCAGGCTTCCAGCAGGCACTTTTCGGTGAAGGGGTCGCCGACCTGGACGGTGGGGCGCTTCTCCTCGATGGATTCGTCGAACTCGGCCGAGGCCATGGTCGCGCCGCCCACGCCGTCGCGGCCGGTCTTGGCGCCGAGATAGACGACCGGCAGGCCGACGCCCTTGGCTTCGGACAGGAAGATCGCGTTGGACTTGGCAAGGCCGGCGGCAAAGGCGTTGACGAGGATATTGCCGTTGTAGCGCGGGTCGAACTCGACTTCGCCGCCGACGGTCGGCACGCCGAAGGAATTGCCGTAGCCGCCGACGCCGGCGACGACGCCCGAGACGAGATGGCGCGTCTTCGGATGGTCCGGCGCACCGAAGCGCAGCGCGTTCATTGCTGCAACCGGGCGGGCGCCCATGGTGAAGACGTCGCGCAGGATGCCGCCGACGCCGGTCGCCGCGCCCTGATAGGGTTCGATATAGGACGGGTGGTTGTGGCTCTCCATCTTGAAGACGACGCAGTCGCCGTCGTCGATATCCACCACGCCGGCATTCTCACCCGGACCCTGGATGACGCGCGGACCCTTGGTCGGCAGCGTGCGCAGCCAGCGCTTGGAGGACTTGTACGAGCAGTGCTCGTTCCACATGGCCGAGAAGATGCCGAGTTCCGTGAAGGTCGGCTCGCGGCCGATCAGCGAGAGGATGCGGTCGTATTCATCCGGCTTCAGCCCGTGGGCGGCAATCAACTCCGGGGTGATCGGGCGGGTGTTCGAAATGGTCATCGTCGCTCGTCTTGTCGTGGAGGGCAGGATTGCGGTCTCTTTAACCTATGCCGCCCGGCAGCGCGACAGGAAAATGGCCGCAAGCCACAGCTAGCCAAGGCTTTCAGGCCGGGCTGTCATAGCCGGTGGGGCCATGGTCCAGCAGGCGGCGCAGCCGCATCAGGCCGGCGACGGCATCCTCGCGGCTTTCCGGCGAGGAGAAGCCGATGCGGACCCGGTGGAAGGTCTTTTCCGAGCGGCCCGCCTTGAACTCGTGCTCGTCGTCGATGAGGATATCCTCCGCGAAGGCGGCCTGCCGGAACGTGCCGGAGAGCCAGGGATCGGGCAGCTTCAGCCAGAGGAAGGGCACGCGCGGGTGCGAATTGAAATCCAGCCCGGCGAAGACATCGCGCACATGCGCCTCGCGGATGCCGACCTCTTCGCAAACCTTCGTGCGGATCGCATCCGCCATGCCGGAAAGCACAAGCCGGGCGCTGAGCTCGGCGAGCAGGAAGGGCAGGCCGCCGCTCACCATCTTGTGGGCGATGCGCACGCGCTGCGCGAGATGGGGTGGGCAGGCGATCCAGCCGCCGCGCACGCCCGCCGCCACGCTCTTGGCGAGGCCGCCGACGAGGAAGGTGCGGTCGGGCGCGATCTCGGCGAGCAGCGGAATGTCGTCGCCCGCCGTCGCGCCGTAGAGATTGTCCTCGACGAGGAAGACATTGTGCCGCCGGGCAATGGCGGCGATTGCCCGGCGGCGTTCTTCCGGCATGGTGGCGAGCGTCGGATTCTGCGCGCCGGACATCAGGAAGGCGAGCTTGGGATGCTGTTGCAGGCAGGCCCGCTCGAAATCCTCGGGGATGACGCCGTGCGCGTCGGATTCGACCAGCGCCGTCTGGCGTCCGAGCAGGGCGGTGCCGCGGCTGATCTGTGAATAGGTGACATGTTCGAAGATGATGCGGTCACCGGGCGAGGTGATGACCGAGACGGCAGCCATGATCGCGGCATGCGCGCCCTGCGTCGGGACGATGCTCTCGGCGGAGGGCTGCCACGCGCCGCGCCGCAGCCAGCGCTGGCCGGCCTCCAGCCAGTGCGGGGGGAAGTTCCGGGTATAGCTTGCGACCTCGCTCGGCAGTTCGCGGCAGATGGCCGAGAGGATATCGGTGACGACGGCCGATTGCCCGACATCCGTTGCGGCGGTGGTGTCGAAACGCAGCTTGCCGGGCGGGGCATGGGCGGCGCGGGTGCCCAGCAGATGGGCGCTGACCGGGTCGACCGCCGTCTCGGCATGATCGCCATCCCGCGAGCCGAGCACATAGGTGCCGCGGCCGACCTCTCCGCTGACGAGGCCCCGTTCGCGCACCATGCTGTAGGCGCGGCTCACCGTGCCGATCGTCACGCCGATATCGTAGGCGAGGTTACGTTGCGGCGGCAGCTTGCTGCCGACCGCGAGCGCGCCGGTATGGATCGCCTGTTCGATCTGGTCGGCGATGCGGACATAGAGCGGGCCATCGGAGGTCTGAAGGTCGGGAAGCCAATTTGTCATGGTGGCAATTCTTAGATTGCACCGTACTGGGAGTCAATTATTCCCTGAATGCACCGATTGTCGCGTTTTTAGTGACATTTCAGGAGAAAAGATCATGGCAATTGATACAATCCATGCCGAGGTATCCCCCTATGGCGGTGTGAGGCCCCGGACGTTGCTTCTTCGCGTTTGGCGCATCTGCCATGCGTGGCATGTCAGGCGGCGTACACGTTATAGCCTGCTTGAGATGACGGACGACCAGTTGCAGGACATCGGCATCAGCCGGAGCGAAGCGCGCCGGGAGATCGGGAAGTCGCTCTACTGGGATATGAACGCCTGAGGCGTTTCAGCAGCCCTTGCCGCCGGCGGCCCAGCGGTTGACGTCGGTCGTGATGCGCGCGCCGACAGGCTCGTTCATCAGCGGGCCGAAAGCATCGAGCCTGGCCGGGCTGCCTTCCGCCTGGACGACCAGCAGCGGGCGAGATTCCGGTGAATTGCGGTGCACGACGAGAATGCGCGGGCGGCCGGAGAAGGAATTCAGTTCCGGTGCGAGGCGGTAGGCCTTGAAAGCCGGGTCGCCCGACTTGAACCAGCAGCTATTGGCGCCGAGCGCCACGCGCTCCATGGTGGGTAGCGCGCCGCCATTGGGCTTCGGTGCCGGCGTCTTCGGCTGGCATCCGGCCAGGGCCGCGACGGCAACGAGCGGCAGGGCGATCTGGGCGGCGAGGAGAGGGCGCATGGAGAACCTTTCGGAAGCGGACATGCGCCCTAGATAGCAAGGGCCGGTTAAGCAGCGATTACGTCGAGCACCGAGGCGAAAAGGCCGCGGCCGTCTGAGCCGCCATGGGCCGCCTCGATGAGGTTTTCCGGGTGGGGCATCAGGCCGAGCACGTTGCCCTTGGCGTTGATCACGCCGGCGATGTCGTTGATCGAACCGTTCGGATTGGTGCCTTCGGCATAGCGGAAGACGACCTGTCCGTTGCCTTCGACGCTTGCCAGCGTCTCGGCGTCGGCGAAGTAGTTGCCGTCGTGATGGGCGACGGGTGAGCGGATGATCTGGCCCTTTTCATAGGCGCGGGTGAAGTCCGTCTCGGCATTCACCACTTCCAGCTTCACTTCGCGGCAGACGAACTTCAGCGAGGCGTTGCGCATCAGCGCACCGGGCAGGAGACCCGCCTCGAGCAGGATCTGGAAGCCGTTGCACACGCCGAGTACCTTCACGCCGGCCTCGGCCTTCGCCTTGATCGCCTGCATGACGGGCATGCGGGCGGCGATCGCGCCGCAGCGCAGGTAATCGCCGTAGGAGAAGCCGCCGGGAATGACGATGAGATCGACATCCGGCAGGTCCGTTTCCGTCTGCCAGACGGTGATCGGCGCCTTGCCGGAAATCTTGGTCAGCGCCGCGATCATGTCGCGGTCGCGGTTGAGGCCGGGAAGTTGGACGACGGCGGACTTCATGGGTGCGGTTCAAACCTTGCCTGGGCCTCGGCGAGTTCACGCAGTTCGAGGCGGTTTTCGATACGGTCGAGGCGCTGGTCCACACGGTCCAGACGCGAGTAGATGTGGTGAACGTCTTGCTGCACCGTCACCAAGGCTCCTCGCAGCGTGATCATCTCACTGCGCAGATCGGAAAGCCCGGTGTCCAGCTTGTCCATTCTGGAATGGATGCTTTTCAGCACTTCGTACAGCAGTTCGTTCGTTACATCTGCCATTATCCATCTCCGCTCAACCGTCAGGCGAGGGCGATAGTATAGTTCTCGATTACCGTGTTGGCCAGAAGCTTCTCGCACATGGCCTTGAGGTCGGCTTCAGCCTTGGCGCGGTCGGCGGTCTGAAGTTCGAGGTCGAAGACCTTGCCCTGGCGGATGCCGCCGACGCCGTCGAAGCCGAGGCTGCCGAGCGCGCCTTCGATGGCCTTGCCCTGCGGGTCGAGAACGCCGTTCTTGAGCGTCACCGTTACGCGTGCCTTGATCATGTCTTTCCGTTCCATCCTTGGGAGCGTTACTTCACCAGAACCGGGCCGGTGCCGCGCACCGGCTCGTTCTCGTTGATGATGCCGAGGCGGCGGGCCACCTCCTGGTAGGCTTCCACGAGGCCGCCCATGTCGCGGCGGAAGCGGTCCTTGTCCATCCTCTCCTGGGTGGCGATGTCCCAGAGGCGGCAGCTATCGGGCGAAATCTCATCGGCGATGATGATGCGCATCATGTCGCCTTCGTAAAGGCGGCCGCACTCGATCTTGAAATCGACGAGCTGGATGCCGACGCCGAGGAAGAGACCGGAAAGGAAGTCGTTGACGCGGATGGCGAGCGCCATGATGTCGTCGAGTTCCTGCGGGCTTGCCCAGCCGAAGGCCGTGATGTGCTCCTCGGAGACCATCGGGTCCTCGAGCGCGTCGGCCTTGAAGTAGAATTCGATGATCGAGCGCGGCAGCACGGTGCCTTCCTCGATACCGAGGCGCTTGGAAAGCGAGCCGGCGGCGACGTTACGCACGACGACCTCGAGCGGGATGATCTCGACTTCCTTGATCAACTGCTCGCGCATGTTGAGGCGGCGGATGAAGTGGGTCGGGATGCCCATCTTGTTGAGCTGGGTGAAGATGTACTCGGAAATCCGGTTGTTGAGCACACCCTTGCCGTCGATGACGTCATGCTTCTTCTTGTTGAAGGCGGTGGCGTCGTCCTTGAAGAACTGGATCAGCGTGCCCGGCTCGGGACCCTCATAGAGAATCTTGGCCTTGCCCTCGTAGATACGGCGGCGACGGTTCATGGATTTTTCTCTTTGTTGGCGCGCTTGGGTCGCGCAGGTGTCGTTCGTTTCCGGCTCCATAAACGAAATGCCGCACTTTAACAATCGGCGTTACGCCCGATCCCCCGATTTCAGGCCTTTCCGGCAAGCCGGGCGGCGTGAAAGTTCGCATTGCACTTTTGCCGTCGTTTTGATTAATGGGCGGGGAAGCCTAACGGGTTACAGAATCTACGGGAGACGTGAGATGAGCAGCATTCAGGATCGGGAAAAAGCGTTCGAGGCCAAGTTCGCGCTGGACGAGGAGCTGCGCTTCAAGGCCGAGGCCCGCCGCAACAAGCTGGTCGGTCTCTGGGCCGCCGGCCTTCTCGGCAAGACCGGCGAAGCCGCGGATGCCTATGCCAAGGACGTCGTCGCCGCCGATTTCGAGGAAGTCGGCCATGAGGATGTCGTGCGCAAGGTCAAGGCCGATTTCGACGCCGCCGGCGTTGCCCGCTCGGAAGACGAGATCCGCGTGCAGATGATCGAGCTTCTGGCCGTCGCCATCTCGCAGATCGAAGCCGGCTGATCGCCGCGGCATGATTGCTTGAAAAGGCCGCCCGGCACGCCCGGGCGGCCTTTTTGTTTCTAGCGGGCGGCGGCGGTGCGGCGAACCTCGTTCTGGAGGTCGCGAGCGTGGCCGGCATGCGCGCGCCACTCCTGCCGTCGCACGAAATCCGGGATGGCGTCGGCCGGCATGGGACGGGCAAGGGCGTAGCCCTGCAGGATGTCGCAGCCGAGATCGCGCATGATGGCGACATGCGCCGGCGTTTCCACCCCTTCCGCGACAACCTCGATGTTCAGCGAGCGGCCGATCTCGACGATGGTGCCGACCAGCTTGCGCTGGCCCGGCGAGCGGCTGACAGGCTTGACGAGCTGGCGGTCGATCTTGAGCCGGCGCGGGCTGAGCTTCATCAGGCTGACGATGGAGGCATGGCCGGTGCCGAAGTCGTCGATCTCGATATCGATGCCGAGCTTGCGCATCTCGGCGAGGTTTTCCAGCACCGTGCGGTCGCAATCGTCGAGGAAGATCGATTCCAGCAGTTCGAAGGAAAGCGATTTCGGGGCGATGTCCAGCGTGCGCAGGGAGTGCGCGAGCTCCGGGTCGTGCAGGCGTCTGGACGAGATGTTGGCGGAAATCTTGCCGATACCCAATCCCTGGCGCTGCCAGTCGGCGAAGTCGGCAAGGGACTGCTCCAGCACGAGGCGGTCGATCATTGCCACGCAGTCGAGGTCGTCCGCGATCTTCAGGAACGTGTCGGGCAT
This sequence comes from Shinella zoogloeoides, assembly GCF_022682305.1. Taxonomy (NCBI): domain Bacteria; kingdom Pseudomonadati; phylum Pseudomonadota; class Alphaproteobacteria; order Hyphomicrobiales; family Rhizobiaceae; genus Shinella; species Shinella zoogloeoides. Next base: position 1,898,667 of record NZ_CP093528.1, on the reverse strand, counting down.
CAGGATGCCCCGCGCCGGGTGATCCCAGCGGGCCAGCGTCTCGACGCCGATGATATCGAGCGTGCGGGCACAGAATTGCGGCTGGTACCAGGGCAGGAAGCGGTGCTGCTCGATACTGGTGAGGATATCGTCCGCCGTCTGCTTGTTGACGATGATCTGCGCCTGGAAGTCGCTGGTGAAGAATTCGTGGCGGCTGCGGCCGCGATTCTTGGCGCGGTAGAGGGCGAGGTCGGCATTGACAAGCAGTTGCTTGGCGTCGATGGCCGCACCCGACTGGCTGGCAATGCCGACGCTCGCCCCGAAGCGGCAGATATGGCCGTTGAACGTGACCGGCTTGCGCATGGCGGAGACGATCGCCTCGGCCAGCGTCGCAAGATTCCGGCCGGCGGAACCCGTGGAGAGGAAGACGAATTCGTCGCCGCCGATGCGGGCGACGAATTCGTCCGGCCCTTTCAGTCCGGTCAGCACGTCTGCGGCATGTACGAGCATCTGGTCGCCGGCGAGGTGGCCGAGCGTGTCGTTGATTTCCTTGAAGCGGTCGAGGTCGATGTGAAGGACGGCGAGACGGCTGCCGCTCTCCCGTGCCTTGCCGGCCGCCTCCGCGATGGCGGCGTCGAGATAGCGCCGGTTGGGCAGGCCCGTCAGGTGGTCGTGCAGGGCCGTGTATTCGATGCGCGCCCTTGCTGTCTCCAGCTCCGCGTTGCGTGCCTCGGCGAGATCCTTTGCGTGCTTCAGTTCCTCCTGCAGTTCAACGTCATCCGTCACGTCCCAGTTCGCGCCGATAAGGCGGGGGGCGCCGGTGGTGTCGACATAGGGCGCGGCGCGCCCGCGGATATGGCGGATTGCGCCGTCGCCCCGGACGATGCGGAACGCGTTCGCGAAATCGTGATTGCCGATGATGCCCTCGTTGACCTTGGCGGAGGCCTTCTGCCGGTCCTCCGGGTGCAGGGCCTGCTCCCAGGTCATGCCGTCCGGCGCGCCGGTAAGGCCGTATATCTCGGTCATCCGGTCGTCCCAGCGCACTTCGTTGGTGCGCAGGTTGATGTCGAAGACGCCGATGCGGGAAATGTCGAGCGCCAGTTCCAGTCGGCGGGACATCTGCGCGAGCCGTTCCTCGGCTTCCTTGCGCTCGGTAATGTCGGTGTCGGTGCCGGCGATGCGGCTCGGCTTGCCGTCGGCGGTGTATTCGACGATCGCGCCGCGGCTCTCGATCCACACCCAATGCCCGTCGCGATGCCGCTCGCGATAGCTGAAGACGTTGAACGGCGCTTCGCCGTTTTCCTGTCGGGCGATCTCGCGGAGAACATGGACCCGGTCGTCGGGATGCACGGTCTGGATCCACGTTTCGAGCGTGGCCTCGATGGGATCGTCCGGCTGCAGGCCGCGGATGGTGCGCCACTGGCGGGAATAGAAGAGGTCGCCGCGGGAAAAATCGTGGTCCCATACGCCCTGGCCGGCGGATTCCAGCGCGTGGTTCCAGCGGCTTTCCCGCTCGGCCAGTTCAAGCGCGTTGCGCTTGCGCTCGTCTATGTCGACCGTCTGCACGATCAGCGCGGGCGCCGTCTCGTCGCCGCCCGGCAGCGGCGGCGGGACGATGAAGGAGGCGAGCACCCAGAATTCATTGCCATCCGGCCGCTTCAGCCGGATTTCCCAAGGGGCCTGTTCGGCCATGCGCGTGCGCATGGCGAAGGCGAGAACGGAACGATCGAGTGGAGAGACGCAGGCCTCGAAGGCCGGAAGCTGCAGGATGGAGCCAACGCCGAACGACGTGAGGAGCGTGGCATTGGCATCCACGACATGTCCGACGGCGTCGAGTGCGGCATAACCGAAACCGGAGCGTGCGAAAAGCTGGCGATAAAACGGTTCCTGTCCCGTTTCTCGCACGGCAATGGAGGTCGAACCGAACGGTTTGGCCATGAAATGCGGCGCCTGCAATGAACTCAACAGGCTTAACGTGCAGGATTTCTATGAAATTCCTCTTAATGGCGAACCGGCGTTCCGGTCATGCCGGCGCTTTCAGGCGGCTGAGGAACTGGGCGAAGACCATGGTGCCCTCCGGCCAGGGGCCGTGGCCGGATTCGGCATTGATGTGCCCGGATTCGCCGGCGTCCAGCAGCAACGAACCCCATGCGGCGGCGATGTCATCGGCATGCTCGTAGCCGCCGAACGGATCGTTTCGGCTGGCGACGACCAAGGAGGGGAAGGGCAGCGGGTCGCGGGGATATGGGCCGAAGGTCATGAGATGCTTCGGGCGGATATCCGGGTTGGCGACGTCGGGAGGGGCGACGAGGAAGGCGCCCGCGACCTTGCCGCCGAGTTGCGGCACGGCATGGACGGCGGCCGCGACGCCCAGCGAATGGGCAACCAGCACGACGGGTTTCGTCGCGGCGGCGACCTCCTCGGCCACGCGCTGCACCCAGTCGTCGCGCACGGGTTTCGTCCATTCCGCCTGCTCGACGCGGCGCGCGGTCGACAGCTTCGACTGCCAGCGGGTCTGCCAGTGGTCGGGGCCGGAATTGGTGTAGCCGGGGACGATGAGGATTTCTGCTTCCGAGACTTTCATGCGGCCGCATGTGCGTTCACGAAGTGCTGAAGTCAAGGGGGCGGGACAAATCGGCGCTTCGGGTGTATGATTCGCCGTCTTCAATGCCAATCGCGCCCTGTCGCGGTGGCGGACGATTGCCCTCCACGCACGCAGGCCGTGACGGTTTCAAACCGGCAAGGAGGAGTTATCATGGCAAGCTTCCATGTCATGGCCGGCCCGGGTGAAATGCTCGCGCGTCCGGCGATCCGACGGATCGGCCTTTCCGACGTTTGGGATGCGCTTGGGCGCGGATTCGACGATTTTCGTGCGAAACCGTCCCACTACGTGTTCCTGGGTCTTATCTATCCGATCTGTGGGATCGTGCTCGTCACCTGGAGTTCCGGGGCCAACATGCTGCCGCTGATCTTTCCGCTGGTGGCGGGCTTCGCGCTGCTTGGCCCTTTCTTCGCCATCGGCCTCTACGAGATCAGCCGGCGGCGCGAGTTGGGCATGGATACGTCCTGGCGTCATGCGCTGGATGTGCGTCATTCGCCCGCACTGCCGTCGATCCTGGCGGTCGGAGCCATGCTGATGGTGCTGTTTGTGGCGTGGCTGGTCTTCGCGCAGATGCTCTACACCAATCTCTTCGGGGCTGAGCCGCCGCAATCTCTGGCGCTGTTCCTCGCCTCCATCTTCAGTTCGGAGAACGGGCTGCTCCTGATGCTGGCGGGCAATGCCATCGGCTTCTGCTTTGCGCTTGTCGTGCTTGCGACGACCGTCATCGCCTTCCCGATGATGCTCGACCGTGACGTGGGTGCGGTCGCCGCCATCGAGACGTCGCTGCGTGCGACGCTGGTGAACCCTGTTCCGATTGCGTGCTGGGGCCTGATTGTCTCGGCGCTGCTGATCGTCGGCACGATCCCGATCTTCGTCGGCCTTGCCGTGATCATGCCGATCCTCGGCCATGCCACCTGGCATCTCTACCGCAAGATCGTCGTGGACGAGAGGCGGTAGGACAAGTCCGCGGGCGGGATGCTGCGCCAGGAGGAAAGTGCAGAACCACCCGTCAGAGGGGAGCGATGGCGCCATTGGCGCCATCGCCGTTTTAGGGGCGTGTCAAACGGTGCCGAAGACGCGGCGGAAGATCGTGTCGACGTGCTTGGTGTGGTAGCCGAGGTCGAATTTCTCGCGGATGGCCTCTTCCGAGAGGGCGGCGCGCACTTCGCCGTCCGCCAGAAGCTCCTCGAGGAAGTCCTTGCCCTGTTCCCAGACCTTCATGGCGTTGCGCTGCACGAGGCGGTAGGCATCCTCGCGGGAAACGCCGGCTTGCGTAAGGGCAAGCAGCACGCGCTGCGAGTGAACAAGGCCGCGGAACTTGTTGAGATTTTTCAGCATGTTGTCCGGGTAGATCACCAGCTTCTCGATGACGCCGGCAAGGCGGTTCAGCGCGAAGTCGAGGGTGATCGTCGTATCCGGGCCGATGCCGCGCTCGACGCTCGAATGCGAGATATCGCGTTCATGCCAGAGTGCCACGTTTTCCATGGCGGGTGTGACGGCCATGCGCACGAGGCGGGCAAGGCCCGTCAGATTTTCCGTCAGAACCGGGTTGCGCTTGTGCGGCATGGCGGAGGAACCCTTCTGGCCCGGCGAGAAGAATTCTTCGGCTTCCAGCACTTCCGTGCGCTGCATGTGGCGGATCTCGATGGCGACGTTCTCGATGGACGAGGCGATGACGCCGAGGGTGGCGAAGAACATGGCGTGGCGGTCGCGCGGGATGACCTGCGTGGAGACCGGCTCGGGCACGAGGCCGAGCTTGGCGCAGACATGTTCTTCCACGCGCGGATCGATATTGGCGAAGGTGCCGACGGCGCCGGAGATCGCGCCGGTGGCGATTTCCGCGCGGGCGGCGACGAGGCGGGCGCGGTTGCGGTCCATCTCGGCATAGAAGCGGGCGAGCGTCAGGCCCATCGTCGTCGGCTCGGCGTGGATACCGTGGCTGCGGCCGATGCGGATCGTGTCCTTGTGCTCGAAGGCGCGGGCCTTGAGGGCGGCGAGCACGCGGTCCATGCCGGCAAGGAGGATATCGGCGGCGCGCACGAGCTGGATGTTGAAGGTGGTGTCGAGCACGTCCGAGGAGGTCATGCCCTGATGCACGAAGCGGCTGTCCGGGCCGACGAATTCGGCCAGATGCGTCAGGAAGGCGATGACGTCATGCTTGGTTACTGCCTCGATCTCGTCGATGCGGGCGACGTCGAACTCGGCCTTGCCGCCCTTTTCCCAGATCGTTTCGGCTGCGGATTTCGGGATCACGCCGAGGTCGGCCAGCGCGTCGCAGGCATAGGCTTCGATCTCGAACCAGATGCGGAACTTCGTTTCGGGCGACCAGATGGCGACCATGTCCGGTCGGGAATAACGAGGGATCATCGGTTCCAGGCTTTCTCTTCGAGGTGGGAATTGCCGCCGCTTTAGCAAAGATGGGCGGCAAGCTCAACGCAGAGACTTGGCAAGCCACACTTACGGCCGGAACGGCACCGCGATCCAGCGTCCATCCGCGCCCTCGAAGCCGAAGCTGCGCACGAGGACGAGCGCGACATGGACCGGCGCCACATTGAACGCGTTGAAGGCGACCGCGCCGGATATCTGGTAGGAGAAGGGGCAGTTGCGGCTATCGGGCGCGCGCTTGTCCTCGTGCACCAGCGTATCGGCTGGCGCGCCATCCTTCTTCACGAGCTTGAGGCGAAAGCCCTTGATGCCATCGGGCGCGATATCGCGGCAGCGGTCCGTCATGTCGACGGCGATGTCTTCCAGAGCGAGTGCATAGGCGCCGCCAATCGCCGGCTCGACGGCGTGCTGGAGATATTCGATGCGCTTGGGGTCGACCCCGCCTTCGCCCATCGGGTTGAAGGCGGCGAGTACGCCGGGATTTGCCAGCACGTTGTATTTGTCGCTGAGAACCTTCGCCTTGTCGCGGCTTTCCGCGCGCGCCTTGACGATGCCGGCCGCTTCGTCGTCGATGCGCACGCGGATCGGCGTGCCGGGAAGATAGGCGTCCTTTTCCGTGTCGATGAAATAGACGTTGGAATAGGGGAAGCCGGAACCGTCCTGGACGCCGAATTCCTCGAAGGCGTAGACCTTGCCGTCCGGTGAAAAGCCGAGCGACTGGAACGTCGAGAAGTCGCCCGCCCATGCGTTCGCGGTTGCAGCCAGCGATGCGAGGAGGGCGACAGCCGTCTTCCGGAAAATCGTCACGCGCGCGCTTCCTCCGCCTTGCTGCGCAGAGTGTCGATGGTTTTGCGATAGGCGTCAACATGACCGCCGCCGAAGATGGCGGAGCCCGCGACGAAGGCGTTCGCGCCGGCTGCGGCCGGAAGCGCGATCGTGTCGATGGCGATGCCGCCGTCGACCTCCAGTTCGATCGGCCGGTCGCCGATCATTGCGCGCACGCGGCGGATCTTCTCTTCCATCGCGGTGATGAACTTCTGGCCGCCGAAGCCGGGATTCACGGTCATGACGAGGACGAGGTCGATCTTGTCGAGGAGATAGTCGAGCACGCTTTCCGGCGTCGCCGGGTTGATCGCGACGCCGGCGCGCTTGCCGAGTGCGCGGATCGCCTGCAGCGAGCGGTCGAGATGCGGGCCGGCCTCGGCATGCACCGTGATGCCGTCGCAGCCCGCCTTGGCGAAGGCTTCGAGATAGGGATCGGCCGGCGTGATCATCAGGTGGCAGTCGAAGAAGGCGTCGGTATGCGGGCGGATCGCCTTGATGACATCGGGACCGTAGGAGATGTTCGGCACGAAATGGCCGTCCATGATGTCGAGGTGAATCCAGTCCGCCCCGGCCGCGACGACGTCGCGCACTTCCTGGCCCAGCTTGGAATAATCCGAGGCGAGAATGGAGGGCGCGATCCGGATGGGAAGGGTCATGTCAGGCTCCGTGCAAGAAATCTGGGGTGGCCATACCATTCCCGGAAGGGGCGAACAACGGGCGAATTACCGCGTCGCCCAGCTCGGCATGACGTCGCCGGGCATCGGCGTTGCGTCGTGCACGCCCCGGGCGATGGCGCGCGCCATGGTCGATGCGGCCAAGGCGCAGAGGTCGATGAAATCTTCCGGTTCCGGCGCGCGGCCGCTCCTGCCGGTCGCCAGCGCGAAGACGAGGTCGCCGTCGAGCGGCGTATGCGCGGGCCAGAGGGCGCGGGCAAAGCCGTCATGGGCGGCGATGGCGAGGCGCTTGGCCTCGGCCTTCGTCAATACTGCATCCGTGGCGATCACGGCGATGGTGGTGTTTTCCACACCGGCCGGTCGGCGCGACATTTTCGTGCGCGGGGTGCGTGCATCCTCCGGGAAGGGAGCGGGCAGGCCAAGGCCGCCGAATTCGTCCGTCTCTTCGAACGGGGCGGCCCAGAAATGGCGCGTATCGCCGATGGTGGCCGAGCCGAGCGCGTTGACCGCCACCAGTGCGCCCACCGTGAAGCCGTTATCGAGCACGCTGGAGGCGGAGCCGAGGCCGCCCTTGAAGGTTGCCGTCAGCGCGCCGGTGCCGGCGCCCACGCTGCCGGTCTCGAAATCCGCCGCCGCATCGGCCAACGCCGCATAACCGAGCTCACGATAGGGCGGATAGCGGCCCCAATCCTTGTCGCCGCCGTTCATGAGGTCGAAGAGGATGGCGGCGGGTACGATGGGCACTAGATGAGGGCCAACGGCGAAGCCGCGCCCCATCTCGCGCAGGCCCGCCTGCACGCCCGAGGCGGCATCCAGCCCGAAGGCCGAGCCGCCGGACAGCACCAGCGCATCCACCGTCTGCACGGTGTTGTGCGGCTCCAGCAGATCCGTTTCCCGTGTGCCCGGCGCGCCGCCGAGCACCTGCACGGCAGCCGTCGCCGGCTCGTCGCAGAGAACGACCGTGACGCCCGAGCGCAGCTTGTGGTCGGTAGCATTGCCGACTCTGAGACCGGCGACGTCGGTGATGCGGTTTTTTGGGCCGGTCGCCATCAGTCGCCCTCCATCTCCACGGGTACGAAAGCGCCGGCGCGCCAGACGAGCAGGCGATAGGGATTTTGCTTCAACTCCCGATCCGCGCCAAAGGCGAGGGGGCCGATCGCCGTCGCGAAGCTGCCGCTTGCGAGCGCCTGCGCAAGGTCGCCGCCCTGCGCTGCGGCGGCCACAAGCGCTGTCACGGCGGCGTGGGCCGGCAGCACGTAGCCTTCCGCGATGATGCCCTTTTCCTTCATCGCTGCGGCAATCGGCTGGCCCTCGGGCAATGTCTGGTAATCGGGCAGTGCGATGGCCTGCACGCCCTCCGGCATCGGCACCAGCGGGTCCGCGCCCGTCAATGCCTCGCCGCCGAGCAGGGTGAAGCCCGCCTTCTCTGCCTTGGCGTCGCGGGCGATCACGGCGGCATCCGTGCGGTCGCCGCCGATAAAGACGCGCGTGACGCCGGTTTTCGCAAGACGTCGGACGAGGGTGAGCTGCTGTTCCTGCGCCGGCCGGTAGGTATCGACGAAGGCGGCCTTCATGCCGACGTCTTCCAGCTTCAGCCGTACCGTCTCGACCAGCTCGCGGGCATGGATCGTGCCGTCGTCGATAAGGGCGAATGGCTCGGATTTCCAGTCGCGTGTGATGATCTCGACCGCCTTTTCGGCCTCCGCCTTCGGGCCGGGGGCGAGACGAAAGAGCGGCCAGCCCTTCTTCAGCGCGTCTTCCATGAGAATGCCGGAGCGGACGGAGAGGGTAATGGCCGGCACGTTCGCCTCGGCAAGCGCCGGCAGGGAGGCCGAAAGTCCTTCCGTGCACAGGAAGCCCACGGCGGCCGTGGCATCGGCGGCAAGGATGGCCTTGGCGATGCCGTCGCCGTCCGTCTCGTCGCAGGCCTCCGTGATCTCGACCACGGTATCGCCATTCGCCTCGGCGGCGAAACGCGCGCCGTCGCGCACCTGCTGGCCGAGGATCGCGAGCGGCCCATCCTTCGGCGCGACGACGGCGAAGGTGAGGCCGGCGGCGGCCACGGGCGAGGCGGCGAGCACGGCGGCTGCGATGAGGCTGGCGCTGAGAGCAGTCTTCATTCCTGGTCCATAGGTCGCGATCATGCCTTTGTAAGGATCGGCCCTCGGGCGTCAAAGGGAAATATCCTCGCGAAATTCGCTTTGTCTCTGGCAAGACAGGAAAATTCGACTTCGGGGGTTACATTTTTCTTCATTTTCGCCATGTATCACCTGTGTCAAAGGAGAATGCCGTGTTGGACAGGTTGGTCGTGGACTCGTCGCTTTACCGGGATGCCATGAGCCGCTACGCCGGCCATGTGCAGATCGTGACGACGGCACATGAAGGCGAGAAGCGCGGCGTGACGATCACGGCGGCCTGCTCGGTGTCCGACAATCCGGCGATGGTGCTCGCCTGCGTCAACGCCTCCAATCCCAAGAACGCGATTTTCGAGAAGAGCGGGCGCTTTGCGCTCAACACGCTTTCGGCCGAACAGATCGAACTTGCCAACGCCTTTTCCGGCCGCAATCCTTTGCTGACCTCCGAAGAACGCTTTTCCATGGGCAACTGGCAGGAATTGGTGACGGGGTCGCCGGTGCTGACGGACGCGCTTGCCGCCTTCGATTGCCGGCTCGTCGATTTCCGGGTCATGGCGACGCATATGGTGCTGATCGGCGAGGTGATGGGCATTTCCTTCGGCGAGCAGAAACCGGCGCTTCTCTATATGGACCGGGGCTACCGGGCGCTATAAGTTCATCCTCCGGAGTGGAGGAACGGCGTGCCCTATCATCGCGGAACAATCCCGCAATCCATCGACGAAACCGTGGAGATGCTGGCGGCGGGCAATTATCTCGCCGGCCGTGCGCTCGCCACCGTGCTCTTTCTGTCGCTGCGCATGAAGCGGCCGCTCTTCCTCGAGGGCGAGGCCGGCGTCGGCAAGACGGAGATCGCCAAGGTGCTTGCCGGCGCGCTCGACCGGCCGCTGATCCGCCTGCAATGTTACGAGGGCCTCGACATCTCCTCGGCGGTCTATGAGTGGAACTATCCGGCGCAGATGCTGGAAATCCGCCTCGCCGAAGCTTCCGGGACCACCGACCGCGGCCGCATCGAGGCGGATATCTTCTCCGAGCGTTACCTGATCCGCCGCCCGGTGCTGCAGGCGCTGTCCTCGCTGGATGGCCGCGCGCCCGTCTTCCTCATCGACGAACTCGACCGCACCGACGAGGCCTTCGAGGCGTTTCTTCTGGAGGTCCTGTCCGATTTCCAGGTGACGGTGCCGGAACTCGGCACGATCCGCGCCACTGAACCGCCCATCGTCATCATCACGACGAACCGCACGCGCGAGGTGCACGACGCGCTGAAGCGGCGCTGCCTCTATCATTGGGTGGATTACCCGGCGGCCGTGCAGGAACTGGAGATCATCCGCCGCAAGGTGCCGGGCTGCAATGCCACGCTCTCGCAGCAGATCGTCGCCTATGTGCAAAAGCTGCGCGGGCTGGACCTCTTCAAGAATCCCGGCGTTGCCGAGACCATCGACTGGGCGACGGCGCTGACCGAACTCGACCGCGTGGCGCTCGACCCGGAGACGGTGTCCGACACGCTCGGCACCCTCCTGAAATATCAGGACGACATCGCCCGCATCGAGGGGGCGGAAGGCCGCAAGCTGCTCGATGACGTGAAAGCCGGCCTGGCGGCGACGGGATAGCGATGGCGGTGGGCAGCGGCATGGACGGACGGCTCGCCGACAATATCGTGCATTTCGCCCGCGTGCTGCGCAAGGCGGGCCTGCGCCTCGGCCCCGCGGCAGTGACGGACGCCATCGAGGCCGTGCAGGCCATCGGCATCGGCGACCGGGAGGAATTCTACACCGCGCTCCACGCCACGCTGGTCAAGCGCCATGAGGACGATGCGGTCTTCGACGAGGCCTTCCGCCTGTTCTGGCGCTCGCGCGATCTCGTGGGAAAGATGATCGCGCTAATGTCGCCGGTCGTGACGCGCCATGAGGAGCGGGAGAAGCGCAAGGCGGGGGAAACGCGCGTTTCCGACGCGCTCTTTGGCGGACGGCAGGACGAGCGGAAGGAGCGCGACGATCCGGATATCGAGATCGACGCGCGCTTCACCGCCTCCGGCAGCGAACTGCTGCGCAAGACCGATTTCGCCCAGATGAGTGCGGCGGAGCTTGCCGAAGCGAAGCGCGCGCTCGCCAATCTCGTGCTGCCGATGGACGAGGTGCGCACACGCCGCTTCCGCCGCAGCAACCGACCGGTCGCCATCGACGCCCGCGCCACGATGCGCCATGCCATGCGCACCGGCGGCGCACTCATCCTGCCGCGTCACCGCGAACCGAAGACGGTGCATCCGCCGCTGGTCGTGCTTGCCGACATTTCCGGCTCGATGAGCCAGTACACGCGCATCTTCCTGCATTTCCTGCACGCGCTCGGCGAGACCCGCCGCGTTCACGCCTTCCTGTTCGGCACGCGGCTCACCAATGTCACGCGGGCCATGCGCCATCGCGACCCCGACCTTGCCGTCGAGGCGTGCAGCCAGTCGGTGACCGACTGGTCGGGCGGAACGCGGATCGGCGAGACGCTGAAGGAGTTCAACCGGCTCTGGTCGCGCCGCGTGCTGGGGCAGGGCGCCGTCGTGCTGCTCATCACTGATGGGTTGGAGCGCGAAGGCATCGACCTGCTTGAAAAGGAGATGGACCGGCTGCATCGTTCCTGCCGGCGGCTCGTCTGGCTCAATCCGCTCCTGCGCTTCGAAGGCTTCGAGGCGCGGGCGCGCGGGGTGAGGGCGATGCTGCCGCATGTGGACGAGCTGCGCCCGGTGCACAATCTGGCGGCCATGGCGGATCTGGTGGCCGCGCTTTCCGGCGAGGCGCGACGCGGCGCGGGAGATCCGCGGCGCTTCCTGCCGGCTGCATGAGGAGGAAAAAATGGACATGAACGACGCACTCGACCCTTTGACCATGGCGGAACGCTGGATGGACGACGGGCGCATGGTGGCACTTGCCACCGTGGTGGAGACCTGGGGCTCGGCCCCCCGTCCCGTCGGCAGCCATCTGGTCATCGACGGGGAGGGTAACTTCCATGGTTCCGTCTCCGGTGGCTGTGTGGAGGGCGCGGTCATAGGCGAGGCGATGGAAGTGATAGAGGGAGGCGAGCCGCGCATGCTGGAATTCGGCGTTGCCGACGAGACGGCCTGGCGCGTCGGCCTTTCCTGCGGCGGGCGCATTCGCGTCTATGTGGAACGGGTGGGCTGATGGATCCCTATCTGCTGCGCAAGCTGAACCGGGAACGCGCCGCCCGTCGTGCCGTCATCCACCTTACGGACCTTGAGGATGGCCGGGACCGCGTGATCTGCGAGGGCGATCCCGTCGCCGGGCCGCTCGGTGCGGCGGTCGAAGGCGCGTTTCGCTCCGGAAAATCCGGTGTGGCGGAGGTGGAGGATCGAAAATTCTTCCTCAACGTCCACCTGCCGCCCGCCCGTATCGTCGCCATCGGGGCGGTGCATATCAGTCAGGCGCTGGCACAGATGGCGAAGGTCGCCGGCTTCGACATCTCCATCGTCGATCCGCGCACGGCCTTCGCCACGGAAGAACGTTTCGCCGGCATCGATCTCGTTGCGGACTGGCCGGAGGACGTGCTGAAAGCCCGTCCGCTCGACGCCTATACGGCGCTGGTCGCCGTGACACACGACCCGAAGATCGACGACTTCCCGCTGTCGCAGGCGCTTTCTTCCGGCTGTTTCTATGTCGGTGCGCTCGGTAGCCGGAAGACCCATGCCAAGCGCGTCGAACGCCTGATGGCGCTGGGGCACGATGAGGGTGAAATTGCGCGCATATCCGCTCCCATCGGTCTCGATATCGGTGCGGCAAGCCCGGCCGAGATCGCCGTTTCCATTCTGGCTGACATCATCGCGCATTTGCGTCGTCGGCCGCTGCGCGGGACCGCGCCATGATCTTTGGTGAAATCCCCCTTGCCGAGGCGGTCGGTGCGCGGCTGGCGCATGGCGTGCGAGCCGAAGGCCTGTCATTGCACAAGGGGCATGAGGTGACGGAGGAGGATCGGGCGGCGCTTGCGGCGGCCGGCGTTTCGACGGTCATCGCGGTGCGCCTCGAGGAAGACGATATCGGCGAGGATGAGGCGGCAGGGCTGATCGCCGCGGCCATCGCGCCCGATCACCTGACCTTCACGCCGTCCGCGACCGGCCGCATCAATCTTCATGCGGCGGTCAACGGTCTCTTCGTCGTGGACCGGGCGGCGATCGATCGCTTCAATCGTGTCGATCCGGCGATCACCATCGCCACCCTGCCGGACCATGCCAGCGTGATGGAGGGCGACATGGTGGCGACCATCAAGATCATTCCGCTCGCCGTTCCGGATGCGCTCGCCCGCAAGGCGGCGTCGGTCCTGGCGTCGAGCCGGGCGCTGGAGGTTAAACCCTTCATCGCCCATCGCGTCGGCCTCGTCGCGACGGAACTGCCGAGCTTGAAAACCTCGGTCATGGACAAGACCCGCCGGCTTCTTGAACAGCGCCTGCACCCTTCCGGCAGCCGTCTAACCGCGGAAATGCGCGTGCCGCACCGCGAGGGCGACCTTGCAAGCGCCATCCGCCGCGCCGCTGGGGAGAACGACGTGGTCGTCGTCTTCGGCGCCTCGGCGGTGACGGATGCCAATGATGTGATCCCTGCCGCCATTCGCGGTGCCGGCGGCGTGGTCGAGCATGTCGGTATGCCGGTCGATCCGGGTAATCTGCTGGTTCTGGGCCGCGTGGGTACGGTGCCGGTGCTGGGCGCGCCGGGCTGCGCGCGCAGCCCCAAGGAAAACGGCTTCGACTGGATTCTCGCCCGTATTTTTGCCAGAGAGAAACCGGGGCCACAGGAGATTACCGGCATGGGCGTTGGCGGTCTTCTCACCGAAATTCCGAGCCGGCCGCAACCGCGCGATTTGCGCGCGCCGGAGCGCCCGCTGTCGGTTGCTGCGCTGGTCCTGGCGGCAGGGCGCGCCAGCCGCATGCAGGGCAGCCACAAGCTGCTTGCGGCCTTCGATGGCGAAGCGCTCGTTCGCCGGACGAGTGAGGCGGCACTGGCGGCAAAGCCGTCGCGGGTTCTGGTGGTGACGGGGCACCGCGCCGAGGAGATCGAGGCAGCGCTTGGCGGCCTCAAGGTCGATATCGTGCGCAACCCCGATTTCGCGCAGGGCATGTCGACGTCCCTGCGCGCCGGCGTCTCGGCGCTCGGGCCGGGCTGCGACGGTGTCGCGGTGATGCTGGCGGACATGCCGCACGTCACCGGGGCCGATGTGCGTCGGCTGCTGGACGCCTTCGCGGCGGCCGGCGGGCATGCCATCGTGCGGGCGGTCTCCGGCGGCAAGCGGGGCAATCCCGTCGTGCTGCCGCGCTCGACCTTCTCCGCTCTCCTCCAGCTTGAAGGTGATGTCGGCGCGCGGCATATCGTGGAAAGTGCCGGGCTCGATGTCGTGGACGTGGAGATCGGCGAGGCGGCGCATATCGATGTCGATACGCCCGAGGCCGTGGTGGCTGCCGGCGGAGTTCTGAGGGATTAGAGATGGATCGGGATGCGATCGAAGAGATGTTCCAGGCGCTGGGACCGGTGACGATCAAGCGCATGTTCGGCGGCAAGGGCATCTATCACGAAGGCCGCATCCTCGCCCTTGAAGTGGATGGAGAAATCCTGCTGAAGGCCGATGCGCAGAGCGGGCCGGATTTCGAGGCGGCCGGCAGTCGGCAATGGTCCTACGAGGGCAAACAGGGCAAGCCGGTGAAGATGCCCTATTGGTCGATCCCGGACGAAGCCTTCGACGATCCGGACGAGATGGGCATCTGGGTGCGGCGCGCCTACGAGGCGGCGCTGAGGGCCAGGTGACGTTCGCGTAGCGCTTTCACCGCATCCGCCGCGAAGCGCGACAGCGGCGAGGGCAGGTTGTCCAGGGCGAACCAGCCGAATTCCGGCAGTTTTTCCGGCTCCATCACGCGCGCTTCGCCGGAAAAATCCTCGGTCACATAGATGAGCGAGAGCCAGTGCTGGCGCTCGTCCTCGATGATCTGTTCGGAAATGCAGAGAAGTTCGACCGCACCGATGCGTAGTCCCGATTCTTCCTCGGCCTCGCGGCGGGCGGAATCGATCGCCCGCTCCATATGGTCGACCTTGCCGCCGACGATGTTCCACGAGCCGGCTTCCGGCGCGCGCAGGCGCCGGTAGAGCAAAAGCCTGCCGTCACGCAAAATGGCCAGGCCGCAACCGAGGCCTGGCACATCGATGCCTGGAATGGACATTGGGTCGGATCAGGCCTTGCCGGCGATCAGCATGAAGGCCGGAACCTCGTCGCCGAAGCCGAGCGGCGTCGGGCCGTCATCCTCGTCGCGGCGATAGCGGTTGCGGCGGTCACGGCTGTCGTCGTTCGCCGGGCGCGGCGCGGCATGGTTTGCGGCCCGCGGATTGCGAGCGGGATTCTGCGGCCGCCCTTCCGCCTTGCGTTCAGCCTTCACGACGTCCACCTTCTCTTCGGTCTCGCTGGTTTCTGCCCGGGTTTCCGTAACGCGGGGTTCACCCCGGTTGCGGCCGCGGGAACGATCACGGTCGCGGTCACGACCGCCGCGATCGCGACCATTACGGGGGCGTTCGCGCTCCTCGCTTTCCGCCTGCTGCGGCAGGTCCTCGATGCCGCCGCTCAGCCATTCGATCTTCTGATCGATCAGCTTTTCGATGGCATCGACGAACTTTCCGTCGCGCTTGGAGACGAGGGTGAAGGCGGCGCCCGAGCGGCCGGCACGGCCGGTGCGGCCGATGCGGTGGACATAGTCCTCGGCATGGATCGGGACGTCGAAGTTGAAGACGTGGCTCACATCCGGAATGTCGAGGCCGCGAGCGGCGACGTCGGAGGCCACGAGAAGCGTGAGCTTGTTTTCCTTGAAGTTGGCCAGCATCGTCGTGCGCGCCCGCTGGTCCATGTCGCCATGCAGCGCGCCGACGGAGAAGCCGTGGCGGTCGAGCGAGCGGAAGAGGTCGGCGACATCGACCTTGCGGTTGCAGAAGATGATGGCGTTCTTCAGGTCTTCCTGCGCGCGGATGAGGTCGCGCAGCGTCGAGCGCTTCTCATAGTCCTTGCCGTGCGTGGCGACGAGGCGCTGCGTCACGGTCTTGGCGGTGGAGGAGGGCGGCGCCACCTCGATCCGCTCGGGATTCTGCAGGAAGCGATCGGCCAGCTTCTGGATTTCCGGCGGCATGGTGGCCGAGAAGAACAGCGTCTGGCGGGTGAAGGGGATGAGCTTTGCGATGCGCTCGATATCCGGGATGAAGCCCATGTCGAGCATGCGGTCGGCTTCGTCGATGACCAGGATCTCGACGCCGGTCATCAGCAGCTTGCCGCGCTCGGTGTGGTCGAGCAGGCGGCCGGGGGTGCAGATCAGCACGTCCGCGCCGCGCTCCAGCTTGCGGTCCTGCTCGTCGAAGGAGACGCCGCCGATGAGGAGGGCGACGTTCAGCTTGTGGTTCTTGCCGTATTTTTCGAAGTTCTCCGCGACCTGCGCGGCGAGTTCCCGTGTCGGCTCGAGGATGAGCGTGCGCGGCATGCGGGCGCGGGCGCGGCCCTTTTCGAGCAGCGTCAGCATGGGCAGCACGAAGGAGGCGGTCTTGCCGGTGCCCGTCTGGGCGATGCCGAGGATGTCGCGCCGGGCGAGCGCCGGCGGGATGGCGCCAGCCTGGATCGGTGTCGGGATCGTATATCCCGCATCCGTGACGGCGGACAGGACTTTCGGGCTCAGGCCAAGATCAGCAAAAGTGGTCAAAGGGAAAACAGTTTCCGTTTCGGTTCTTGCGAACGCAATGAGTTAGCGGCCAAGTTGCCGCGAGGATGGAGCGCAAATATGCCGAAAGTACCGGAAAGTCAAGGAAATCAGCGAATTTGGTAAATCCCTCAGCGATTTGAACGGCCTGAGGGATAATTTTGTCATACCGGAACGCTTCGCCTTGCGTTGTGTCAATCCATGTAGGTCGTCAGTTTCATGCCGGCGGTGAGGAACCGCATGGGGTCGACGGCCTTGCCCTCGCGGCGCACCTCGTAATGCAGGTGCGGCCCGGTCGAACGGCCCGTCGTACCGGAAAGGCCGACCGGATCGGCAGCCTCCACATGGTCGCCGACCTTGACGAGAACCCGGGAAAGGTGGGCGTAGCGCGTCGTCAGTCCGTCGCCATGGTCGATCTCGACCATGTTGCCGTAACCGCCGTTGCGGCCGGCCACGACGACCGTGCCGGCGCCCGTCGAGCGAACCTGCGTGCCCGTCGAAACGCGGAAATCGATGCCGGCATGGAGCGCCAGACGTCCGAGGAACGGGTCGGTCCGGTTGCCGAAGCGGCTGGTGATGCTGCTTTGCGGCGAGGGGTTGCCGAACGGCAGCTTGCGTGCGGTGCGGCGGGCCGCATCGAGGCGTTCCAGCGCGACGTCGAGGTCGTTTATCGACGCCTCGAAGGGGTCGCTTGCGTCCATCGGCTCGACGAAGGGGCCGCCGATGGCCGTATCCGAATCGGTTTCGGGTGGGCTGCCCTCGGCGACGTCGAAACCGGTGCGGCGCAGGATGGTCTGGATGGCGTCCGCCGTTTCCGATGCGCCCGACGTCAGGGACTGGATGCGGTTCAGTTGCTCGTGCTCGAGATCCTTGAGGGATAGCGTGACCTTGGAGAACAGACGGTCGGCGCGGTCGGCGACCGATTCGCCCGTCGCGGCATAGGCAAGCTGCGTCGTCTTTTGCGGCGCGATGCCCATGATGGCATTGATCGCGCCGGCGGCGTCGGCGCGGCGTTCGCCGATCAGCGGCTTTTCGTCGGGCAGGGGAATGGCGCCGGTCGCTTCCACGCCGCTGCTTTCTGCGCGGTTGAGCAGCGCATCGAGCTTGCCGTGGCGTTCGGAGAGGGCCAGTTGCTGCTGCATCAGCTTCTCCACCTTGCCCTCGACGACCTGCTGGTCGAGGAGCTGGCGGCTGGTGACGCGGTCGACCTGGGCGCGCAACGCCGAGATGCGGTCCTCGTAGTCGTGCTGCATGCGGGCCTGTCGCGCCATGGTGGCGCCGATCAGGTCGTCGCGCAGGACGAGATAGGAGGTGGCGGCGAGATAGCCGACCGTGAACATGCCGGCAAAGCAGAAGCCGACGGCAACCATCCAGGGGCGGACGGTCATGTGGCGGATTTTGTCGCCGCTCGCCAGGATCACGACATGCTGCTTCGCACGTTTTCCAAAGACGCGGTTTTCAGAACGCTCCGCCACCGATGACTCCCCGACCGATTCTGCTGGTCTCGTATGGGGGAATTACACATTGTTAGGGTTAACAAAGCCTTGAGCCGCGTGGTTCCGGCGCGAAATATCAGCTCTGGCTGACGGAAACGAGCGAACGGTAGAAGGAAGGCGTCAGGCCTGCCTCGGCCCGGGCGACATCGTTGAAGGGCGGCTTCAGCGGGCTACGGAAATTGCTGCGGACAAGGTCCTTGAACGTGGCGGCCGGGTCCTTCTTCTCGCGGGCGCAGAGGAAGCGGAACCACTTGGCGCCCACCGCCACATGACCCTTCTCGTCGTTGTAGATGATATCGAGCACGTCGGCGCTGGCATTGTCGCCGGTCTCGCGCATCTTGGCCTGCAGGGCGGGCGTCACGTCGAGGCCGCGCGCCTCCAGGATCAGCGGCACCACGGCAAGGCGCGCGGTCAGGTCGTTGCGCGTGTCGTGCGCGGCCTGCCACAGCCCGTCATGAGCTGGAACGTCGCCATAGTCCGCGCCGAGGTCGCGCAGGCGATCACGCACGAGACGGAAGTGCTTGGCTTCCTCGAAGGCGACCTGCATCCAGCCGTCGAAGAAGGAATGCGGCACGCGCTCGGTGGTGAAGCGGGCGACGATGTCGAGCGCGAGGTCCACGGCATTCAGCTCGATATGGGCGAGGGCATGGAGAAGCGCGATACGGCCCTTCAACGTGTGCAGCGAGCGCTTTTTCATGTGCTTGGGCGGAATGAGTTCCGGCTTTTCCGGGCGGCCCGGGCGGGACGGCAGCGCGGGATCGCGCGGCGAGCGCATCGAGAGCGTGCGGGCGAACCAGCGCCGCGCCGTTTCCTGGGCCAGCGCCGTCTTCAGGTCGAGGTCGGCCGCGATGATGGCCGCCGTTGCGCCGCCACGCAGGCTCTCGATATGCGGTAATTCCATTATCGCAACACCTTATCGGGTATCTTTAAAGTTTTCTGGCAGCTTCGAGAACGGCTTCGACATGACCCTTGACCTTAACCTTCGGCCAGATTTCGGCAATCCTGCCGTTGGCGTCGATGAGCACGGTCGTGCGCTCCACCCCCATATAGGTGCGGCCATACATGCTCTTTTCCTTCCACACGCCATAGGCTTCCAACGTCTGGAGGCCTTCGTCCGAGGCGAGCGGCACGCCGAGGTCGTGTTTCTTGACGAACTTGTCATGCTTTTTCACGGGATCGGGCGAAAGGCCGATGAGCGCAACGCCCAAGGCGTCGAACTGCGCCTTCGCGGCGGTAAAATCCTTGGCTTCCGTCGTGCAGCCTTCCGTGTCGTCCTTGGGATAGAAGAAAAGCACCACGGGACGCCCGCGGAAGCCGGACAGCGAAAGCGTGCCGCCACCGTCGCGCGGAAGGGTGAAATCCGGAGCTTCGACGCCCGAGACCAGTTCTGCCATGGGATTTCCTTTCTTTGGCCGGCTTTTTGAGTCAAGGACCCGGCTTCCCGCATATATAGTGACAGGCAGAATCGTCCAGCGACGAGCGGATGACTGGCGGCGATTTCGTGGGATAACGCGGCGCAAAGGGTAGAGGAAGCAGACGCGAGATGGAGGAAATCCGCGGCGACAAGGTCGTGTTCCGCAGAAAGGACATCGTTCCGCTGCATGCGCTGCCTTCCGCGCAGGCTCACGAACCCATCGTCCTGCATGCGACTCAGGCGAGCCGCACCGGCATTCTGTTCCGGATCGCCGCTGCCGCCGTCGCGCTCGTCCTGTTCATCGGCGCCCTCATCATCGGTCTTGTCGAGACCGGGCTTTTCGACAGCACGCTCAATGCCCGCGCCGTTGCCGCGCTCAACCAGGGGCTGGGGCCGCGCTACCGCGCATCGGTCGACCATACGGTGCTGCGCCTTGCCGGCCTCGACGGCTTCGCCCTCAAGGCGGAGGACGTGCGGATCGTCGAGGTCGAATCGGGCAAGGAGCTGGCGACGACCGAGGCCGTCGGCATCGTGCTCGATCCCGTGGCGCTCGTTACCGGCCATATCGCCGTCTCGCGGCTCGATGTGGAGGGCGTCATGTTCAATGCGACGCTCCTGCCCAAGAGCAGGCCGCTCGACCTTTCGGCGCTGCGTATCTCGGACATGCCGGACTATCTCGAGACCACCTTCGAGCGGTTGGACGGCATCAATCGCCTGATCGACGCCAACGGCATGCAGACTGTCAGCATTTCCGATCTCGGCGCGACCTTCGAGGGGGCGGGTGGACGGCCCGTCCTGCTGTCCATCACCAGTCTCCAGTTCTCCCGCGACAGGGAGGGCACCATGGGGATCGAGGGGACGTTCTCGCTTGACGGACGGGAGGGCGAGATCGACCTGGTGGCAAGGACCGGCGGCGATGCCGTTCGCGCCATGGAAGGCACGATCCGCAACGTCGCCCTCGGCGACTTCCTGCTGAGCCATACGCCGGAAGGCGCGGTCCATGCCGGGCTTGATACGACCGTCGATATCTCTGTCGGCGCGCGGCGGGAGATCGAGGGCGCGGCGCCGGAACTGTCCGCCGATTTCAGTTTCGCCGCGGGTGCGGTCTATGGCGACGGCATCGCCGCGGAGCTTCGCCCCTCCTCGGTGAAGGCGAGCTACAATTTCGACAAAGGGTCCATCGAGCTGGCCTCGACGAATGCCAGCGTCGGCCAGTCGCATTTTCCCTTCACCGGCGGCCTCGTCGATCTCGACCGGGTTTCCGACAAGCCGGACAAGGGCTTCGCCATCGAGCTGCTCTTCAGCAACGCCATCAGCCGGCCGGTCGATTCCACAGAGGACCCCATCCGCTTCGATGCCAAGGTCAATGGCTACTACCTGCCGGCGACGAAGAGCCTGCATTTCGAGGAAATGGCCGTTTCGAGCGAGAAGGGCAATGTCGCCGGCTCGCTCGCCATGCGTTTTGGCGAACGCGAGCCGGAGGTCAGCTTCGTAATGATCGCCAGCAAGCTGCAATCGGCGGCGGTCAAGCAGTTCTGGCCCTTCTGGCTGGCCAAGACGGCGCGGAGCTGGGTCATCCGCAATATCTATGGCGGTACCGTCACCAATGGCCGCATCGAATTCTACCTTGCCGAGGGGCGTGAGCGCGTGCCGGGCGTGCCGATGCGACTGACGGCGGACGAGTTGAAGATCGACTTCGATATCGAGGGCGCGCGCATGAACGTCGCCGGGGAAATTCCGCCGCTGCGCGATACGTCCGGGACGTTCCGCCTGCGCGGCCCGGTCACCGAGATCGGCATTACCGGCGGCACGGCCTATTTCCCCTCGGGGCGCACCGTGGCGCTGACCGGCGGCACCTTCGTGCTGCCCAGCAATTACGAAAAGCCGCTGATGGCGGACATGGACATCGATGTCGCGGGCAATGCCGACGCCATCGCCGAACTGGTCACCTACCGTCCCATCCGTGCGCTTCCCGCGACGGGCTTCGCGCCGGAGGATTTCAGCGGGCAGGTGCAGGCGAAGGTGAAGGCGCATTTCGGCATCGTCGCCGCGCACAATCCGCCGCCGCCGCAATGGACCGCGGCCCTGACGCTGGACGATGTGGACGTGCGCAAGCCCATTGCCGGACGCACCGTGACCGGGCTGCGCGGCCTGCTCGCCATCGATCCGAAGATGGCCGATCTCGACGCCAAGGCGAACATAGACGGCGTGACGCTGAATCTCGAACTGGTCCAGCCTGTCGACAAGACATCCGATATCCCGCGCAGGACGATCCTGTCCGGAACGCTCGACAACCGGGATCGCCGCAAGCTGCTTCCGGGGCTGGACGACGTGCTGGAGGGCGAGGTCGCCGTGCGGCTGGAACAGGAGGGCGACGGGCCGAGGACCGTTGAGGCCGATGTCACCGGCGCGGCCGTCTCCATTCCCTGGATCGGCTGGACAAAGGGCGCGGGTATCGGCGGCAAGGTGACATTGACGGCGGAGACCGGCGACGGCACGACGCGCGTGTCCGACTTCCGCTTTTCCGGCGACGGTTTCAGCGTTTCGGGCGATCTCGCCTTCCGTGGCGCGGCGCTCGATTCGGCGAATTTCTCCACGGTGCGGCTTTCGGCCAACGATCGGTTCCGGTTGAAGATCGCGCGTGGCAAGGCGGGCTATTCCGTGGTGGCCGACGGCGAGGCCGCCGATATCCGCCAGGTGCTGGCGCGCCTCAAGAACCAGACGGGCGGCGGCGACGGCGCAAGTGCCGGCAAGCAGGGGATGACAGTCGAGGCCAATCTGTCGCGTGCGGTCGGCTTCAACGGCGAGAGCCTTTCCAATGTCGCTTTCCGCTACGCCACGGCTGGCGGACGTATCTCGGCGCTCGACCTTTCGGCCATGACGTCCGGCGGCGCACCGGTGGTGGGGCAGCTCGCCCGGGATGGCGGCGGCGTCATCCAGTTGACCAGCGGCGATGCGGGCGCGGTCGCGCGGTTCGCGGATGTCTACCGCCACATGCAGGGGGGCCTTCTCAATGTCCGGCTGCGCGAGGCGGACGACGGCTGGCTCGGCTCGGTCGATATCCGCAATTTCTCCCTCGTCGGCGAAGAGCGGCTTCGCTCGCTGGTCTCGACGCCTGCGGGAGACGGTGGGCGCAGCCTCAATGACGCCGTTCGCCGCGAGATCGATGTCAGCGCCGTGAAGTTCTCGCGAGGCTTTGCGCAGGTGCGCGCGGGCGGCGGCGCGCTCAGTCTCGCCAACGGCGTGGTGCGCGGCGACATGGTCGGCGCCACCTTCCAGGGCACGGTGCGCGATGCAAGCGGCCAGACGGAGATGACCGGCACCTTCATGCCGGCCTACGGTCTCAACCGGCTCTTCGCCGAGCTTCCGCTGATCGGCCTCATCCTCGGCAACGGTAACGACCGCGGCCTGATCGGTATCACCTTCAAGCTCTCCGGTCCGTTCGACAAGCCGAACCTCACCATCAACCCGCTGTCGATCATCGCCCCCGGCGTCTTCCGTAACATCTTCGAGTTCCAATGAAAAAGGCCGCCCGGAGGCGGCCTCTATCCTTCACGATCGTTGCAAGGCTCAGGCCGGGCGAACGAGGATGTGCTTCTTCTTGCCGAGCGACAGCTTGATCACGCCGTCGGCGGACACGTCGGCCGTGCCGATGGCGCGGCGCTCGTCGGAGACCGCGACGTCGTTGATGCGCACCGCGCCGCCCTGGACGTGGCGGCGCGCCTCGCCGTTGGAGGCGGCAAGGCCGGCCTTCACCACGAGCGTCAGGAGGCCGATGCCGGCTTCCAGTTCACCGGTCGCGACGTCGATGGAGGGCAGGTTATCGGCAATCGCGCCTTCCTCGAAGGTTTTGCGCGCGGTCTCCGCGGCCTGTTCGGCCGCATCGCGGCCGTGCAGTATCGCGGTTACTTCCGTAGCGAGGATCTTCTTGGCCTCGTTGATTTCCGAACCACCGAGCTTTTCGAGGCGAGCAATCTCGTCCATCGGCAAGGTCGTGAAAAGCTTCGCGAAGCGCACGACGTCCGCGTCCTCGGTATTCCGCCAATACTGCCAGAAATCGTAGACGGGCAGCAGGTCCTTGTTGAGCCAGACCGCGCCGGATGCCGATTTGCCCATCTTCGCGCCGGAAGAGGTCGTCAGGAGCGGAGAGGTGAGAGCAAAGAGCTGCGGCGTGCCCATGCGGTGACCGAGGTCGATGCCGTTGATGATATTGCCCCACTGGTCGGAGCCGCCCATCTGCAGGCGGCAGCCGTAACGGTTCGAAAGCTCGACGAAGTCGTATGCCTGGAGGATCATGTAGTTGAATTCGAGGAAGGACAGGGAATGCTCCCGGTCGAGGCGCGTCTTCACGCTGTCGAACGACAGCATGCGGTTTACCGAGAAGTGGCGGCCGACATCGCGCAGGAATTCCAGATAGTTGAGGGGACGCAGCCACTCGGCGTTGTTGATCATCAACGCCGGATTGCGGGCGTGGTCATAATCCAGATAGTTGGCGAAGACGTGCTTCAGGGAGACGATGTTCTCCTCGATCGTCTCGACCGTCATCAGCTTGCGCGCTTCGTCCTTGAACGAGGGATCGCCGACCATGCCGGTGCCGCCGCCCATCAGGGAGATGGGCCGGTGCCCGGTCGCCTGGAACCAGTGCAGTAGCATGATCTGCGTCAGGTGGCCGACATGCAGGCTCGATGCCGTCGGATCATAGCCGATATAGGCGGTCACGGTTTCCTTGGCGAGGAGGTCGTCGAGGCCGGTTTCATCGGAAATCTGGTGGATGAAGCCGCGCTCTTTCAGCGTGCGAAGGAAATCGGATTTGAATTCGGACATGGCCTGTCTTCTCTGGTGGGATTGTTTCGGGGCGGCGTTTATCATCTTTAGCCGACATGATCACTTCAAAAGTGAGTCTGGAGCAGATGGAATGACGGTTATGCGGACGGCGATCGGTTTGATGAGCGGCACGAGCCTCGACGGCATCGACGTGGCATTGTTGCGCACGGATGGCGAGGCGGTCGTCGAGCGTGGTCCGTCCACGGGACGCTCCTACGACGCCGCCTTCCGCCGCCGGCTGCAGGCCGCGCTGGAAACGGCCAAGACGATGGGCGAGCGTCGCGAGCGGCCGGGTGATCTTGCCGGGATCGAGCGAGAATTGACCCTTCGCCATGCGGAAGCGGTGCGGGCGTTCCTTGCGGAAAACAATCTTGCGCCTTCCGATGTCGATGTCATCGGCTTCCACGGCCAGACGGTGCTGCACCGGCCCAACGAGGCGCTGACCGTGCAGCTCGGCGATGGGGCGCTTCTCGCCCGTGAGACGGGTATCGACACCGTCTACGACATGCGGGCGAACGACATGGCGCATGGCGGGCAGGGCGCGCCGCTCATCCCCGCCTATCATGCCGCGCTCGCCGCCGGCCTTACCCGCTCTTCCGGCAAGGCCGTCGTCTTCGTCAATATCGGCGGCATTTCCAACATCACCTTCATCGGCAGCGGGGGTGATATTGTCGCCTTTGACAGTGGGCCGGGCAATACGCTGATCGACCAATGGGTCGAGGCTCATGCCGGCATCCCCTATGACCAGGGCGGCATGATCGCCTCGGAAGGCCGGGTTGATGCGGAACTTGCGGAACGCTATCTGGGCCATGCCTTTTTCACGGATCCGGTGCGCCGCTCTCTCGATCGCAACGATTTTCGCCCGCCTGAAGGAGCCGATGCGAGCCTTGAAGATGGCGCGCGCACGCTGGCGCATGTCACCGCCGCCGCCATCCTTCGCTCCGCCCGCCACCTGCCGGAGCGGCCGAGGCTCTATGTCGTGTGCGGCGGCGGTCGACTCAACCGCGTGATCATGGGCGATCTTGCGGCGCTTGCCGGAGTGGAGGGCGCGGAGGTGGTGGCCGCCGAGGCCGTCGGTCTTGACGGCGACAGCATGGAGGCGGAGGCCTGGGCCTATCTCGCCGTGCGCTCCCTTCGCGCGCTGCCACTGACGTTCCCGGCGACGACCGGCGTCCGCGCGCCTGTCAGCGGCGGTGTTCTGGCGAAGGACGTCCTTGCGGGTTAACGCTTTTTTCGCCGCCGTTTCCTAGTATCCGCGAAGACCGTTCCGGGCCGTTCGCTCCCGGGGCGGCCCTTGTGTCTTGCGTAGGGTGGCCGATGAGTGGCGCGGGTTTCCTGCTGACGGTGAATTTTCTCATCGCGCAGTGTTTTTGCCTGTTTTTCCTGGCGGTTTCCGCTCGGAGCCGCAATCGTGCCGCTGCCCGCTGGTTTGCCGGCTGTTTCGCCGTCGCCTCCCTGTCGACCGTCTTCGAGCTGCTCGTCGCCTATGTTCCCCCGCCGAAGCCCTGGGCGATCCTCGCCTTCGCCTCCATGCTCGGCGGCATGTTCATGCTGCGCGTCGGGATCGGCCGCCTCTATGGCCTGAAGACGAACCGGTGGGGGCTGGCCGCCCTTTTCGCCGCCTTCGTCGCGCTGGATTATGTTATCTACGATCTGCCGCGCGGCACCTTGCAGCACGCGCTTCTCTATCAGACGCCCTTTGCTGTGACGCTCGGCTTGAGCGCCTTCGCGGCCTTCAGGGCGCGGGCGAAATCCTTCGTCGACCGGGCGCTCGTCGTGTTGCTGGCGGTTACAAGCGTCCATTTCGTCGCCAAGGCCTTCGCGGCCGTTCTCGCCGGTTCGGGTGAGACGGCGAGGGATTACCTTGCCAGCCAGTTCGCCCTTTTGTCGCAAAGCATGGGGGCGGTGCTCATCGTCGCCGTCGGCCTCATGCTGCTCTGCGTGCTGGTGCTGGAGATCGTCGCGGACGAGAAGGTCAATGCCGAGATCGACCCGCTTTCCGGCCTGCTCAATCGCCGTGGCTTCGACAATCGCGTCGATGCGCTGATGGCCGGGCAGAGGCCGCACAGCATCGTCCTCTGCGACCTCGATCACTTCAAGGCGGTCAACGACACCCACGGTCATCAGGGCGGGGACGCGGCTATCCGCGCCTTCGGCGAGATGCTTCGCGCGGCGGCGCCGAAGGGCGCGCTGGCCGCGCGTATCGGTGGGGAGGAGTTCCTGCTGTTCCTGCCGCATACGGGTAAGGAGGCCGCCTTGCTGTTCGCCCACGCGCTGCGGGCGACGCGCGCGGTGTCGCCCATTGCGGGGCTTCCGCCGGCCGTGCGCGTGACGTCCAGCTTCGGCGTCGCCGAGATCGGTGAGAAGGAGCCCTTGCGCTTCGCCATGCGCCGCGCCGACGATGCGCTCTATGCCGCCAAGAGTGCCGGCCGCGATTTCGTGCGCGAGGCCGAGCCGCCGGCCGTGGTGCTCGAGGTCGTCAAGCGGGCGAACTGACGGGAAAGAAAAAGCCCGACGGCGGGGCCATCGGGCTTGATGTCTTCGGTTTCAGGCCGTTCAGCGGATGCGCTTGGCGGCCGGCTCGGGCGTCAGTTCGCCGGCAAGGCGTCGGTCGAGATAATCCTCGCATTCCGCCATCAGCGTCTCGGTCTGGCCGTTGAAGAAATGGTTGGCGCCCGACACGGTCTTGTGCGTGATCAGGATGCCCTTTTGCGTCTTCAGCTTCTCGACGAGGCCGTTGACGTCCTTCTCCGGCGCAACCTTGTCGGCGTCGCCGTTGATGATGAGGCCGGAGGACGGGCAGGGGGCGAGGAACGAGAAGTCGTAGATGTTCGGCTGCGGGGCGATGGACATGAAGCCCTCGATCTCCGGGCGGCGCATCAGGAGTTGCATGCCGATCCAGGCGCCGAAGGAGTAGCCGGCGACCCAGCAGCTCTTGGAATCGGGATGCAGGCTCTGCACCCAGTCGAGCGCCGAGGCGGCGTCGGAGAGTTCCCCCGCGCCGTGGTCGAACTCACCCTGGCTGCGGCCGATGCCGCGGAAATTGAAACGGAGCGTCGTAAAACCGCGCTTCTGGAACATGTAGAAGAGCTGGTAGACGATCTGGTTGTTCATCGTGCCGCCGAACTGCGGATGCGGGTGCAGCACGATGGCGATCGGGGCGTTCTTCTGCTTGGACGGCTGGTAACGGCCCTCAAGGCGACCGGCGGGTCCGTTGAAGATGATTTCGGGCATTCTTACTCCGGCAAGTTCGCGTTCAGGAACGGATTCTTGTCAATTGAAGTCTTGACGAAAGCACTCAGCTTTTCTAGAACCTAGTTTAGAACTATTCGAAACTGTTTAGGCGCATCGGGCGCTATGAAGCTGGTGTCATAAGGCAAGCCCGGCGGACATTTCAAGAAAAATGCACGCCGTCCGAAACTTGGACCCCCGCGCACGGATAACGAATGACGAAGACGGAGCGCACATATCTCGACTGGAACGCCACCGCGCCCTTGCTGGCAGCGGCGCGCGAGGCCTTCGTCGCGGCGCTCGACATGGTCGGCAATCCGTCTTCCGTGCACGGCGAGGGCCGGGCCTTGCGCATGCTGGTGGAGGCTGCGCGGCGTGATGTCGCCGCGCTCGTCAATACGGCCCCTGCCCATGTCATCTTCACCAGTGGCGCGACCGAGGCGGCGAACCTCGTCCTGACGCCCGACTATCGCATGGGGCGCACGCCGCTTGCCATCGGCCACCTCTATGTTTCCGAGATCGAGCATCCGGCAGTTCGCGAAGGCGGCCGTTTCGTCCGCGAGAACGTGACGACTGTTCCGGTCACGCGCGCCGGTATTGTCGATATCGAGGCGCTGGAAGTCCTGCTGCAGGGCCATGACAAGGCCAGGGGCCTGCCGATGGTCGCCGTCATGCTGGCCAATAACGAGACGGGCATCGTGCAGCCCGTGAAGGCCGCCGCGGAAGTCGTACGCCGTCATGGCGGGCTTCTCGTGGTGGATGCGGTGCAGGCCGTTGGCCGCATGCCTGTCGATATCGAGGCGCTGGATGCCGACTTCTTGATCATCTCCTCGCACAAGCTGGGTGGCCCTAAGGGTGCGGGCGCGCTTGTGACGCGCGGCGAAGTGCTGATGCCGGCGCCGCTCATCCGCGGGGGCGGGCAGGAGAAGGGGCATCGTTCCGGCACGGAGAACCCGGCCGCGCTTGCCGGCTTTGCCGCTGCGGCGCGTGCGGCGGTTGCCGATATGGCTGAACGCAATACCCGGATCGCCGGTCTGCGCGACGGGCTGGAAGCGGGCATGCGGCTCGTCGCCAATGACGTCATCGTTCATGGCGCGGATGGCGAGCGTATCGCCAATACGTCCTTCTTCAGCCTGCCGGGTCTCAAGTCCGAGACGGGACAGATCGCCTTCGATCTCGAAGGTATCGCGCTTTCGGCCGGCTCCGCCTGCTCTTCCGGCAAGGTCGGACAGAGCCATGTGCTGACTGCAATGGGATTCGACGCCATGCTCGGCGGGTTGCGTGTCTCGCTCGGGGCGGGGTCCACGCAGGCCGATGTGGACCGATTTCTGGCCGCTTTCTCACGCGTCGTCTCCCGGCGACGCGTGACCGGGAACGCGGCCTGAAGGATTCTTGCGGAAACGCGAGTTTTCGCTTGCCAAAGGGTGGGAAAAGCCGCCTTTGGCGCTTACATAACCGGCGGCTGACCGCCACCCGTTAACAAGCTGCCGGACCTTGTCTCCGGCGAGATTGGAGAACGATATGCCTGCGGTGCAGGAAACGATCGATCAGGTCCGTCAGATTGACGTCGACCAGTACAAATACGGCTTCGAGACGAAGATCGAGATGGACAAGGCCCCGAAGGGTCTTTCCGAGGATATTATCCGCTTCATCTCCGCCAAGAAGGACGAGCCGGATTGGATGCTCGAATGGCGCCTCGACGCCTATCGCCGCTGGCTGACCATGGAAGAGCCCACCTGGGCGCGCGTCGATTATCCCAAGATCGATTTCAACGACCTCTACTACTATGCCGCTCCGAAGAACCAGAGCGGCCCGAAGTCGCTCGACGAGGTCGATCCCGAGCTGCTGAAGACGTATGAGAAGCTGGGCATTCCGCTGCGCGAGCAGGAAATCCTCGCTGGCGTCGAAAAGTCCAAGATCGCCGTCGATGCCGTCTTCGATTCCGTGTCTGTTGTCACGACTTTCAAGGAAGAGCTGAAGAAGGCCGGCGTGATCTTCATGTCGATCTCGGAAGCCATCCGCGAACATCCCGAACTCGTGAAGAAGTATCTCGGCTCCGTCGTTCCGGCGACCGACAATTTCTACGCCACGCTGAATACCGCCGTCTTCACCGACGGTTCCTTCGTCTTCGTACCGAAGGGCGTTCGCTGCCCGATGGAACTGTCGACCTACTTCCGTATCAACGAGAAGAACACCGGCCAGTTTGAGCGCACGCTGATCATCGCGGAAGAGGGCGCTTACGTCTCCTACCTCGAAGGCTGCACCGCGCCGCAGCGTGACGAAAACCAGCTTCACGCCGCCGTGGTCGAACTCGTCGCGCTCGACGATGCCGAGATCAAGTATTCCACCGTCCAGAACTGGTATCCGGGCGACAAGGAAGGCAAGGGCGGCATCTACAACTTCGTGACGAAGCGCGGCGATTGCCGCGGCAAGAACTCGAAGATTTCGTGGACGCAGGTGGAAACCGGCTCCGCCATCACCTGGAAGTACCCGTCCTGCATCCTGCGCGGCGATGGCTCGCGCGGCGAGTTCTACTCGATCGCCGTTTCCAACGGCCATCAGCAGATCGACTCGGGCACGAAGATGATCCATCTCGGCAAGAACACGTCGAGCCGCATCGTTTCCAAGGGCATTTCCGCGGGCTTCTCCAACAACACCTATCGCGGTCAGGTCTCGGCCCACCGCAAGGCGGAGAACGCGCGCAACTTCACCCAGTGCGACTCGCTGCTGATCGGCGACAAGTGCGGTGCGCATACCGTGCCCTATATCGAGGCGAAGAACGCCACGGCCCAGTTCGAGCACGAGGCAACCACCTCGAAGATTTCCGAAGACCAGCTGTTCTACTGCCTGCAGCGCGGCATCCCGACCGAAGCGGCGATCGCGCTGATCGTCAACGGCTTCGTCAAGGAAGTCATTCAGGAACTGCCGATGGAATTCGCCGTCGAGGCGCAGAAGCTGATCGGCATCTCGCTGGAAGGCTCGGTCGGCTGACCTTCGCCCATTGATCATCCGGGCGCGCGCAAGACGCGCGCCGCCAAACGAATTCGTCCGAAAAGGATATGTCCATGCTTGAAATCAAGAACCTGCACGCCCGCATCGCCGAAGACGGCACCGAGATCATCCGCGGCCTGAACCTCACCGTGAAGGCCGGCGAAGTCGCCGCCATCATGGGTCCGAATGGCTCCGGCAAGTCGACGCTTTCCTACATCCTTTCCGGCCGCGAGGACTATGAAGTCACCGAGGGCGACATCCTCTATAACGGCGAGAGCATCCTGGAACTCGATCCGGCAGAGCGCGCCTCCAAGGGTATCTTCCTTGCCTTCCAGTACCCGGTCGAAATCCCGGGCGTTGCCACCATGCAGTTCCTCAAGGTCGCGATGAACGAGCAGCGCAAGGCGCGCGGCGAGGGCGAGTTGACGACGCCGGACTTCATGCGCCGCGTCAAGGAAGCTGCCGCCGAACTGAAGATCGCGCCGGAAATGCTGCGCCGTCCGCTGAACGTCGGTTTCTCCGGCGGTGAGAAGAAGCGCGCCGAGATCCTGCAGATGTCGCTGCTGGAGCCGAAGCTATGCGTTCTCGACGAGACCGATTCCGGCCTCGACATCGACGCCCTCAAGATCGTCGCCGACGGCGTCAACGCGCTCCGCTCGCCGGATCGCGCCGTCATCGTCATCACGCACTACCAGCGCCTGCTCGACTACATCGTGCCGGATACGGTCCACGTTCTCTACAAGGGCCAGGTCATCAAGTCCGGCGACAAGACGCTGGCGCACGAGCTGGAAGCCAACGGCTATGCCGACATCATCGGTGCTGCCGCCTGACGGCACGGTGAAGGAGTGATCCCATGAACATGCAGACAGGCATGAAGCTTTCGGTCGCCGAGACCGCGCTTTGCGAAGCCTATGACAACGCCATCGGCGAACTGCCGGGCGACGGCGCGGTTCTGGCCGCCCGCGACACGCTGATCAGCGACTTCAAGGCCGCCGGCCTTCCGACGCGCCGCGTGGAAGCCTGGCACTATACGGACCTCAAGGCGCTCCTGCGCGCCGTTCCGGCTTTCGATCCCGCAGCTTCGGTCGCCAAGGTCGGCCCGCTGGTCGAGGGTTCGTCCGTGGTTTCGGTCGCCAACGGCCTTGCCGACGCCCGCGCGACGGCCGAAGGCGTGACGGTGCGGACTTTCAAGGACGCGCTGGTGGACGGCACCGCCGCCGCAGGGCTTGCCGCCCGTGACGGCGACGATGCCATCGGCCGCATCAACGGCGCCTTCGTGCGCGACGGTTTCGTGCTCGATCTGGCTGACGGTACCGAGCTGGAAGCCCCGCTCGAGATCCAGACGATCCAGAATGCCGGCCAGACGCATACGCGCTTCCCGGCGGCCTTCGGCGCCAATACGAAGGCGACTGTCATCGAGCGCCATGTGGCCGGCGGCGAGAATGCTGCCTTCGTGACGACGGTCAGCGACATCACGCTTGCCGACGGTGCGGAGATCACCTGGATCATCCTGCAGACACAGGGCGCTGCGGATACCCATCTCGGCCAGATCCGCATCACGCTCGGCACCGACGCGAAGCTTCGCCTTTACGTGGTCAATGCCGGCGGCAAGCTTGTCCGGCAGGAAATCCATGTGGTCGTTTCGGGCGAGGGCTCGGACCTGACGCTGCGCGGCATCAACCTGCTCGGCGGTGAGACGCACACCGACGTGACCTTCACGGTCGGTCATGACGTGCCGAACACGACGTCGAGCGAAGTCATCCGCAACGTGATCTTCGATCGCGCCCGCGGTGTCTTCCAGGGCCAGATCCGCGTTGCGCCGGATGCCCAGAAGACCGACGCCAAGATGTCGTGCAACACGCTGCTGCTCTCCGACGAAGCCGACTTCTCCGCCAAGCCGGAGCTGGAAATCTTCGCCGACGACGTGCAGTGCGGCCACGGCGCGACCGTGATCGATATCGACCACACGCAGCTCTATTACCTGATGGCGCGCGGCATTCCGGAAAACAAGGCGCGCGCCATGCTGGTCAACGCCTTCGTCGCCGAGATCGTCGAAGAGCTGGAAGACGAGCCGCTGGTCGAAGCGCTGGAAGGCATCATCGCCGCCTGGCTGGAAAAGCACGCCTAGTTTAGGACGATCGAGATGGAACACGCACCCGCACTGGCCTACGACGTCGAGGCGATCCGCAAGGATTTCCCCATCCTGTCGAAAACGCTCTATGGCAAGCCGCTGGTTTATCTCGACAACGGCGCTTCGGCGCAGAAGCCGCAGGTGGTGATCGACGCGGTCGCACATGCCTATTCCAACGAATATGCAAACGTGCACCGCGGCCTCCACTTCCTGTCGAATGCCGCCACGGACGCCTATGAGGCGGCGCGCGAAAAAGTGCGCCGTTTCCTGAATGCCTCTTCGGTCGACGAGATCGTCTTCACGAAATCCTCGACCGAGGCGATCAACACAGTCGCCTATGGCTATGGCATGCCCAAGATCGGCGAGGGCGATGAGATCGTCCTTTCGATCATGGAGCATCACTCCAACATCGTGCCGTGGCATTTCATCCGCGAGCGGCAGGGTGCGAAGCTCGTCTGGGCGCCGGTCGATGAAACGGGCGCGTTCCAGATCGAAGAGTTCGAGAAGTGCCTGACGGAGCGCACCAAGCTCATCGCCATCACGCATATGTCGAATGCGCTCGGCACCATCGTTCCGGTCAAGGAAGTCTGCCGCATTGCGCGCGAGCGTGGCATTCCGGTTCTGGTGGATGGCTCGCAGGGGGCCGTGCACATGCCGGTCGACGTGCGCGACATCGATTGCGACTGGTACGTGATGACCGGCCACAAGCTCTACGGCCCCTCGGGCATCGGCGTGCTCTACGGCAAGATGGATCGCCTCCGCGAGATGCGCCCGTTCCAGGGCGGTGGCGAGATGATCGTCGACGTGAGCGAGGATATCGTCACCTACAACGACCCGCCGCACCGCTTCGAGGCTGGCACGCCGCCCATCGTGCAGGCGATCGGCCTCGGCTATGCACTTGATTACATGGAAAAGATCGGCCGCGCGGCGATCTCCGCCCATGAGGCGGATCTGCGAGACTATGCCCATGAGCGGCTTTCGGCGATCAATTCGCTGCGCATCTTCGGCACTGCGCCGGGCAAGGGCTCCATCTTCTCCTTCGAGCTGGAAGGCATCCATGCCCATGACGTGTCGATGGTGATCGACCGGGCAGGGGTCGCGGTGCGCGCCGGCACCCATTGCGCCCAGCCGCTCTTGAAACGCTTCGGCGTCACCTCCACATGCCGGGCATCGTTCGGCCTCTACAATACGCGTGCAGAGGTCGATGCATTGGCCGATGCGCTCGACCATGCCCGCAAGTTTTTTGCCTAGGAGCAGGCCCATGTCCCTCGATGCAATGGAAGACAAGATCGACGTCCGCGACGGTATCGTTCATTCGGCGATTCCCGCCGACGAGCTGGCTCGCCTCAGCGACGACGTCATTTCCGCCCTGAAGACGGTCTACGACCCGGAAATCCCGGCTGATATCTTCGAACTCGGCCTGATCTACAAGATCGACATCGAGGACGACCGCATGGTCAAGATCGACATGACGCTGACCGCGCCCGGTTGCCCCGTCGCCGGCGAGATGCCGGGCTGGGTGGAAAATGCCGTGGGTGCAGTGGAAGGCGTTTCCGGCGTCGAGGTTAAGATGACCTTCGATCCGCCGTGGACGCCGGACCGCATGTCGGAAGAGGCGCAGGTCGCAGTCGGCTGGTATTGATCCCTTAATTCGGGAACACTAGATTCAGATTCGGAAACCATCGGGCCTTGAACCCGTCAGGTTGAAGGAGATACGGACCATGGCCTTTGCCGTCATGACACTGACCGATGCGGCGGCGAACCGCGTCAAGGCGATCGTCGACAATGCCGGCGGCGATGCCAGGGGCATCCGGGTCGGCATCAAGAAGGGCGGTTGCGCCGGAATGGAATATTCCGTCGATCTCGTGACTGAACCCAACGCCAAGGACGACCTGATCGAACTGAACGGCGCCCGCGTCTGGGTCGCGCCGGAGGCGGTGCTCTATCTGCTCGGCACGCAGATGGATTTCGAGGTGACGACGCTGCGATCGGGCTTCACCTTCCAGAATCCGAACCAGACATCCGCCTGCGGCTGCGGCGAATCGGTCGAGCTGAAGCCGGCGGACCTTGCGGCGCTCGCGGCCGCCGGCCAGCCGACGGTGCGCGCCTGATCGCGCGGGGTTTCCTTCACCGGAGCTTTTGTCTAGAGTATTTTCAGCAAAAGTGCGCAGCGGTTTTGCGTCCGGACATACGGAAAAACAAAGAGATAGAGCATTCTCGCGATTCGAGGAAAAGCGGAAACGCTTTAGTCTGCGCCGCGCGGCGCGAGACCCTGTGACGCTGCGATCGTGAGGGGGAAGGGCGCGAGCGATGACCGGCTTTGCCGAGGTGCTTTACGAGAACCTGCCCTTTCCCGTTCTCATCGTGGACGCCCAAGCCCGTGTCGTTTCCCATAATGTGGCTGCGGCCCGTACCTTCGGCTGGAACCGCGAGGACCGCGCGCCGCTTGCTCTTTCGGTGATAGACGGCGACGATCCCGCCGCTCTGCTTTCCCGCCATGCGGCGGAAGGGCGGGAGAATGCGCATGCCTTCGCCTTCCGCCATGAGAACGGATCGATTTTCGAGGCCAGTTCCCATGTCATCGCCCTGCCGGACGCACGGGACGGCGCGCGCTATGCGCTCCTGCTGCGCAGTCTCCTGAGCGGCGGCAGCCATGGTGAGCAGATTTTGCTCGGCCAGCGCATCGCTGCGGCGCTCGACACCATGACGGAGGGCTTTGCGATCTTCGACGCGGAGGAGCGTCTCGTGATGTTCAACCGCTCCTACAAGGAACGTTGCGGCCCCGCGCGCGATGCCGTGCGTGTCGGCGCCACGCTGGAAAGCATCACGCGTGCCAATATCCGCGTCGGCATGTTTCCCGGCCTCGTGGAGGGTACGCCCGAGGCCGAGGCGATGGTGCAGTCGCGCCTCCAGAGTCATCGGAACACGGGCAGCGGCGGCGCCGTCTTCGAGTTCGGCCCGGATCGCTGGATCCGGGGGGAGAGTCATATCGCCGAAACCGGCGATATCGTCGCGATGCGCGTCGACGTGTCCGAGTTGAAGCGTGCGGAGGCGGCGCTGGAGGCACGACGCCGCGAATATTTCTCCCTGTTGCAGATTCTGCCGGACATGATCCTGCGCTTCGACAGGAATCTTGTCATCCGCTTCGCCAACGACAAGTTCGCCAGCCGTGTCGGCATGCGCGCGGAGGAGGTGATCGGGCGAAGCCTTGCCGAGTTCGCCAACAACCCGGAGCAGCGGGCGCAGCTTGCCCAGGTGACGCGCTACACGCGCGAGGAGCCGGTGCGCTCGCAGGAAATCTGCACCGAGGGGCCGAACGGCGAGGAAATCTGGGTGCTGTGGACGGCGGTGGCGATCTTCGATGAGGAGGGCGTCGCCGAGGTGGTCAGCGTCGGGCGCGATATCACCGAGGCCAAGCGGCAGCAGCGGCAGGTGGAGGCGCAGACCAGCGAGCTGCGCCGCAAGAACGAGGCGCTCGACCAGTTTACCGCCACGGTCTCGCACGACCTGAAGGCCCCGCTTCGCCACCTTTCCATGTTCGCAGAGATGATCTCGGAGGATCTGCATCGCGGCGAGTTCGAGGAGCTGCCGCACTATGCCGACCACGTGCGCAAGAGCGCGGCCCGCATGCGCCGCATCATCGACAGTCTGCTGGAATTCTCGCAGATCGCCTATCGCATCGCCACGCCGAAGCCGGTCGCGCTCTCCGGCGTGGTGCGCGATGCATTGGCGCTGCTGGAGGGGCATGTCGAGGAAAGCGGCGGGCGTGTGGATATCCAGCCGCTGCCCGAGGTGCTGGGCGATCCCGAGCTTTTGAAGCGGCTCGCGCAGAACCTCATCGGCAATGCGCTGAAATATTGCCGGCCGGGCGAGGCGCCGTCGGTGCGCATCTATTCCCGGCAGGGGCTGCAGGGCATCGATCTCGTCGTGGAAGACGACGGGATCGGCATCGATCCGCAGCATGTCGGCCGGATTTTCGAGGTCTTCCAACGGCTTCACCGCGATGAGACGGTCTATCAGGGTACCGGCGTCGGCCTGGCTCTGGCGCGGCGGATCGTCGAGAGTCACAATGGCGTTATAGCGCTTGACACGAGCTATGCTCCGGGCGCACGCTTCGTGGTGACGTTTCCGCAACCCATGAAGCCGAAGGGGAGCGACCGTGGCGGGTTCGCCTAGAAAGCTGATCGTGGTCGATGACGACCCCGTGGATGTGCGTTTCGTAATGCGCGCCTTCAGCGATGCCGGCAGCCCCGTCGAGATCGTCCATGTCGCGGATGCGGATATCGCCAGCGACCGGCTGGACCGCGAAGCCTTCGATTATATCCTGCTCGACATCAACATGCCCGGCACCAGCGGCATGGATCTCCTGAAGCGTCTGCGTGGCCGTGCGCGCACGGCGGTCACGCCGGTCATCATGCTGTCGTCGTCGGCCAGTATGGTCGATGTCAGCCGAGCCTATGAGAATGGCGCCAATGCCTATGCCGTGAAACCCTCCACGCGCAGCGGCTATCGTGAATTCGCCGAGGGCTTTACCCGCTTCTGGGTGGACGTCGCCGTCTCGCCCTGATCCGTTCCCTGCCCGAAAAGGAAAAGCCCCGGCCGATAGATCGGCCGGGGCATGAGCTTTATGGCGCCGTCCTACTCGGCTGCTTCCGCATAGTCCTCGAGCGGCGGGCAGGAGCAGACGAGGTTACGGTCGCCGTAGACGTTGTCCACGCGGTTGACCGGCGACCAGTACTTGTCGACCCGGAAGGCGCCTGGCGGGTAGCAGGCCTCTTCGCGCGAATAGGGGCGATCCCATTCGCCGACGAGGTCTTCGACCGTGTGCGGCGCGTTCTTCAACGGGTTGTTGACCGGGTCCATGCGGCCTTCCTCAATGGCGCGCGCTTCCTCGCGGATCGCGAGCATCGCCTCGCAGAAGCGGTCGATCTCGGCCTTGGTCTCCGATTCCGTCGGCTCGATCATCAGCGTGCCGGCAACCGGCCAGCTCATGGTCGGAGCATGGAAGCCGCTGTCGATGAGGCGCTTGGCGACATCGTCGACCGTGACCCCGGCGCTTTCCGCCAGCGGGCGTGTGTCGATGATGCATTCATGCGCCACACGGCCCTTGGCGGACTTGTAGAGCACGTCATAGGCACCCTTGAGGCGGGCGGCGATGTAGTTGGCGTTGAGGATCGCCACCTTCGTTGCCTGCGTCAGGCCTTCGCCGCCCATCATCAGGCAGTAGCTCCACGAGATCGGCAGGATGGAGGCCGAGCCGAAGGGGGCCGCCGACACCGCGCCCGTGCCGCCGAGGCCGGGAATATCCGGATGGCCGGGCAGGTGCGGGGCAAGATGCGCCTTGACGCCGATCGGACCCATGCCGGGACCGCCGCCGCCATGCGGGATGCAGAAGGTCTTGTGCAGGTTGAGGTGCGAAACGTCGCCACCGATGTCGCCGGGGCGGGCAAGGCCCACCATGGCGTTCATGTTCGCGCCGTCCATATAGACCTGGCCGCCGTGCCTGTGCACGATCTCGCAGACCTCGCGCACGTTCTCCTCGAAGACGCCGTGCGTGGAGGGATAGGTGATCATGCAGCAGGAGAGGTTTTCCGCGTATTGCTCTGCTTTCGCACGGAAATCGTCCATGTCGATATCGCCGTTCTCCGACACTTTCACGACGACGACCTTCATGCCGGCCATCTGCGCGGAGGCCGGGTTTGTGCCATGCGCGGAGGTCGGGATGAGGCAGACGTCGCGATGCGTGTCGCCGTTGGCGAGGTGATAGGCGCGGATCGTCAGGAGGCCGGCATATTCACCCTGCGCGCCGGAATTCGGCTGCATGGAGACGGCGTCGTAGCCGGTGATGTCGCAGAGCTTCTGCGACAGGTCCTCGATGAGATACCGGTAGCCCTGCGCCTGGTCGGCCGGCACGAAGGGGTGGATCTCCGAGAATTCCGGCCAGGTGATCGGCAGCATCTCCGCCGTGGCGTTGAGCTTCATCGTGCACGAACCGAGCGGGATCATCGCGCGGTCGAGCGCAAGGTCCCGGTCGGAGAGGCGGCGAATGTAGCGCACCATCTCGCTTTCGGCGCGGTTCATATGGAAGATCGGATGCGTCAGGTATTCGCTGGTGCGCAGGAGGTCTTCCGGCAGACGGTAATCCGGCTCGAACTCGGCGATTTCGAAATCGCCGCCGAAGGCGCGCCAGACGGCTTCCAGCGTGACGGGGCGCGAACGCTCGTCGAGGCTGATGCCGATGCGGTCGTCGCCGATCTTGCGCAGGTTCACCTCTTCCGCGACGGCCGTCTTCAGGATGATGCCCTGCAGCTTGCCGACATGGACGGTAATCGTGTCGAAGAACACGTCCGGCTCGACGGTGTAGCCGAGCTTTTCGAGGCCCTTGGCGAGGCGCACGGTCTTCTGGTGAACGCTCTGCGCGATGGCTTTAAGCCCCTGCGGGCCGTGGAATACGGCATACATCGAGGCCATGACGGCGAGCAGCACCTGCGCGGTGCAGATGTTCGACGTCGCCTTCTCGCGGCGGATATGCTGTTCGCGCGTCTGGAGCGACAGGCGATAGGCGCGGTTGCCGCGGGCATCGATGGAGACGCCGACGAGGCGGCCGGGCATGGAGCGCTTGTAGGCGTCCTTGACGGCCATGTAGGCCGCATGCGGGCCACCGTAGCCGACCGGCACGCCGAAGCGCTGGGTGCAGCCGATGGCGATGTCCGCATCCATGTCGCCGGGCGATTTCAGGAGGGCGAGGGCCAGCGGATCGGCGGCGACGACGGCGATGGCGCCGGTCTGGTGCAGCCGGGCGATGAGACCCGTGAAATCACGCACATGGCCGTAGGTGCCGGGATACTGGAAGATTGCGCCGAAGACGTCGACCGGATCGAGATCGGTGAAGGGATTGCCGACGACGATGGTCCAGCCGAGCGGTTCGGAGCGGGTCTTGAGGAGCGCGATGGTCTGCGGATGGCAGTTCTCGTCAACGAAGAAGGCGGTCGCCTTGGACTTCGCCACGCGCTGGGCCATGGCCATCGCCTCGGCGGCGGCGGTTGCCTCGTCAAGGAGTGACGCATTGGCGACGTCGAGTCCGGTCAGGTCGCAGACCATGGTCTGGTAGTTGAGCAGCGCTTCCAGGCGGCCCTGGCTGATTTCCGGCTGGTAGGGCGTATAGGCCGTGTACCAGGCAGGATTTTCCAGGATGTTGCGCTGGATGACCGGCGGCGTGATCGTGCCGTAATAGCCCTGGCCGATCAGCGAGACGAGCTTCTTGTTGCGGTTGGCGGTCTCGCGCAGCTTGTCGAGCGCCTCGCGCTCGGTCATCGGCGCGCCCCATTCCAGCGGCTTCGTCTGGCGGATCGACTTGGGAACCGTGTCGTCGATCAGCGCGTCGAGGCTCGGATAGCCGATTACCTTCAGCATCGCCTCCATCTCCTTCGGCGAGGGGCCGATATGGCGACGGTTTGCGAAATCGTAGGGCTGGTAATCGGTAAAGGCAAAGTCCTTGGGAAGAGACATCAGCCGACAAGCTCCTTGTAGGCGGCCTCGTCCATCAGGCCGTCCGCGTCGGACGGGTTGGCGAGCTTCAGCTTGAAGAACCAGCCGGCGCCCTGCGGATCGCTGTTGACGAGGGAAGGATCGGCCGTGATGGCCTCGTTGACTTCGACGATCTCGCCGTCGAGCGGACAATAGACGTCGGAGGCTGCCTTCACGGATTCGACGGTGGCCGCGTCACCGCCCTTGTCGAAGGTCGCGCCGACTTCCGGCAGTTCGACGAAGACGAGGTCGCCGAGCTGTTCGGCCGCGTGCGTCGTGATGCCGACGGTCGCAACGCCGCCCTCGATCTTCAGCCACTCGTGTTCTTCAGTAAATTTCAGCATGTTTGTTCCTCTCGGTGAAGTGGTGGTCGACGGCTGGTGTCAGCGCTTGAAGGTGTTCTTGATGAAGGGCATGGCCGATACGGTGACGGGCAGGAATTTTCCACGCACGCCGGCATAGAGCTGCGTGCCGGGGGCGACGGCGGACTTGGTGACGTAGCCCATGGCCACGGGGCCATCGACATTCGGGCCGAAGCCGCCGGACGTGACCGTGCCGACGATATCCTCGCCCTCGGCATCGGTGGCGAGCACCGCGCCGGCGCGCACGGGCGCTCGGCCTTCCGCGCGAAGGCCGATGCGGCGGCGATCCGCACCGTTCTCAAGCTGCTCGAGGATGACGGATGCGCCGGGGAACCCACCCTCGCGCTCGCCGCCCTTGCGGCGCACCTTCTGGATCGCCCATTCGAGACCGCCTTCGACGGGCGTCGTGCTAGTGTCGATATCGTTGCCGTAGAGGCAGAGACCGGCTTCCAGCCGCAGCGAATCGCGTGCGCCGAGGCCGATGGGCAGCACGTCGGGATGGTCGAGCAGGCGGCGACAGACGGTTTCGGCAAGGTCCGCCGGAATGGAGATCTCGAAGCCGTCCTCGCCGGTATAGCCGGAGCGCGAGACGATGCAGTCGGCATCGTGGAGGTCGCAGGCGCGCACGTCCATGAAGCGCATGGAGGAGATGTCGGCCCACAGTTCCGCCAGAACCGTCTCGGCACGCGGCCCCTGCAGCGCGACCAGCGCGCGGTCGTCGTGCAGCGTCAGTTCGCAGACATCGCCGATCTTCGCCTGCATATAGGCGAAGTCCGCGTCCTTGCAGGCCGCGTTGACGACGACATAGAAATGGTCGCCGCGGTTGGCGATCATCAGGTCGTCGAGGATGCCACCTTCGTCATTGGTGAAGAGCGCATAGCGTTGGCGGCCTTCGCCGAGGCCGACTACGTCGACCGGCACCAGCGTTTCGAGCGCACGGGCGGCGTCGGCATTGTCGCCGGAGCGGGCGCGCACGGTGACCTGGCCCATGTGCGACACGTCGAAGAGGCCGGCGGCGGCGCGGGTGTGCAGGTGCTCCTTCATCACGCCGGCGGTATATTGCACCGGCATCTCATAGCCGGCGAACGGCACCATGCGACCGCCGAGCGATACGTTCAGCGCGTGAAGCGGGGTTTTCTTGAGTTCAGACGATCCGTCCAAAAGGCGCCCTCCAGTCCTTGGGCGCCATGGGATCCTCCGGGCGCCGGCTCACAATCAGGCGCAATTGCGCCGTTCTCCTGAGCCCCCTCTGTCCCTTCGCCTGAGATTGTTATCCCTTCGGCGAGCGTGAAAACGCTTCTCTCCAGAGTTCCGACGGCACCTTGCTGGTCCTTTTGCCTGAGAGTTTCCGGGGCGGTTGCTCCTTCGGCACCGGTTCCGCCCTTCATCAAGGCGGCCGGCTTCTCCCAGCGAGGTCGTGTCCAGATAACGGCCTTGCCCGCGCTTTGGCAAGAGGCGGCGTCGCTGCCGAACAAATTTTTGTCGTTCGCCGGAAACGGCAAAAGAAAGCCCCCGGAAAGGGGGCGAGGAAGCTGGAGGACGGCTGCTGTCGTGGAGGCTCAGGTGGTTTCGGGGGATCCGTTCTCGTCGTAGAGGCGCTGCGCCTCGGCGACGGTCACCTGAGAGGCGTCGTTCGGCGCGGTGATGAGGGCGAGGGCGAGGGCCGGCGGCATGACGACGTTGAGCCATGCGACCGTGCGCCCGTCGCCGCCGCTCCTGGCGGCGTTGCTCCAGTGCTGGATGCGCTCCTCGAACAGCGTGCTGGCGCGCGTGTTGGATTTCATCCCCTGCGATGCATAGGCGGCGGTGGCCGGCGAGACTGTCACGATCTGGGTCATGGCGCTTCATCGGGTTGCTTGGTTGATGGAATTTAACAGTTGCGCCTTTCGCGGATATGAAACGCGGCGGTTGTATTTTCATCGAATTTTAATGATCTGTCCGGATTCCGGTCGGCCTTGCCTTCAACGGCCATATTCCGCCATAAGAAGCGCAGGATGCCGCCGGAATCGCGCGGCCGATCAGCATGCCGCCAATGGCGCGGGAGGACCGATGAAGCCGATTTTCGTGCAATTGCAATGCGCTCCGGGCAAGACCTATGAGGTTGCCGACGCGCTTTACGCTACGGAACTCATTTCGGAGCTTTATTCCACCAGCGGCGATTACGACCTGCTGCTCAAGATCTATGTCGAGAGCGAGGAAGACATCGGCAAGTTCATCAACGATCATGTCGCCTCTATCCCCGGGATCGTGCGCTCGCTGACGACGCTGACCTTCCGCGCCTTCTAGGCTGTTCCCCTCTGGGCCTTCTTGCGTTAAAGCACGGCGCAACGAAAGAAGGCGAAGATGGCAGGCATCGAACACAAGCAGGTGGACAACGACGAGGCGGGCATGCGCCTCGACCGGTGGTTCAAGGTCCACTATCCGGGCCTCGGCTTCGGCCAGCTCCAGAAATTGCTGCGCTCCGGCCAGGTGCGTATCGACGGGGGCCGCGCCAAGAGCGATACGCGCGTGCAGCCCGGCCAGACGATCCGCATCCCGCCCATGGAGGTGGATGCGAAGGCGCCGAAATCCGGCCCCATCGCCGGCCGCGACCTGAAGCATTCCCCCGACGGCGAGTTGCTTGCCCGCATGCTGCTGCATGAGGACGACAAGGTGTTCGTGCTCAACAAGCCGGCCGGCATCGCCGTGCAGGGCGGTTCGGGCGTCACGCGGCATATCGACAAGATGCTGGAGGCATGGACGAGCCAGAAGGGCGAGAAGCCGCGCCTCGTGCACCGGCTCGACCGCGACACGTCGGGCGTCCTCGTCATCGCCCGCACGCGCGGCGCGGCGCAAAAGCTGACCGCCGCCTTCCGTGAGCGCGACACCAAGAAGAC
This sequence comes from Shinella zoogloeoides, assembly GCF_022682305.1. Taxonomy (NCBI): domain Bacteria; kingdom Pseudomonadati; phylum Pseudomonadota; class Alphaproteobacteria; order Hyphomicrobiales; family Rhizobiaceae; genus Shinella; species Shinella zoogloeoides. Next base: position 1,855,507 of record NZ_CP093528.1, on the reverse strand, counting down.
CTACTGGTCCGTCGTCAAGGGCGTGCCGAAGAAGCGCGAGGACAAGATCTCCACCTGGCTCGTCAAGGAGCAGACGCCGGACGGCGACCGCATGCGCATCGCCAGGCACGGCGAGGACGGCGCGGACCACGCCGTCTCCTTCTACCGGGTCGTGGAGCAGGCGGGGCAGAACTTCGCCTGGCTGGAGATGGAGCCTTACACGGGCCGCACCCACCAGCTCCGCGTTCATGCCGCCCATATCGGCCATCCGATCCTCGGCGATCCGAAATATTTCGAGGCCGACACGAACTGGAGTTTTCCGGGCGGCGTGCAGAACCGCCTGCATCTCCATGCCCGCCACATCGACATTCCGCATCCTTCCGGCGGACGCCTGCGCGTGACCGCGCCGCTGCCGCCGCATATGGTGCAGACGTGGAACCTCTTCGGCTTCGACCAGAACGCGGCTGACGGGGACGACGACTGATGCGTCTCGTTCTTTTCGATTGCGACGGCACGCTGGTCGACAGCGTGAAGCTGATCCATGAGGTGATGGCGCGCACCTTCGTCGATTTCGGCCATGCGCGGCCGGATGTTTCCGAAACCAAGGCGATCATCGGCCTGACGCTCGACATCGCCATTGCCCGCATGCAGGGCAAGCCGCATGTCGACGACGAAGCGCTGGCGATGACCGCGCATTACAAGGCGACCTATATGGGCGTGCGCGCCGAGGCCGGCTTCCAGGAGCCGCTTTTCCCCGGCATTGCCGCGATGATGGCGCGGCTGGAGCGCGAGGACGCCCTTCTTCTCGGGGCCGTTACCGGCAAGTCCCGCCGCGGCCTCGACCTCATCCGTGCGACGCACGGTTTCGACAGCACGTTCTTCGTTTCGCGCACAGCGGACGATTGCCCGTCCAAGCCGCATCCGGCGATGGTGACGGAATGCTGTAGCGAAGCGGGCATCGATGCGGCCCGGACGGTTGTCATCGGCGATGCGATTTACGATATGCAGATGGCGAAGGCGGCCGGGGCGAAGGCGATCGGCGTGTCCTGGGGCTATGCGAGCGTGCCCGAGCTGGTCGACGCCGGCGCGGACCACATCCTGCGCACGCCCGCCGACCTTCTCGAATGGCTGGAGATTTCCGATGCGTGATATCCTGAGCGATCTTTCCGATGCGATGAGCGATCCCGATCCGGTTCGCCGCGCGCAGATCCAGATGAAGCGCCCGCTGCCGAAGCGTTTCTACAAGGCCGTCTCCACCGACCGGACGGACGAAGGCTTCCGCATCCTGCTCGACGGCCGCCCCGTGCGCACGCCGGGCAAGAAGCTGCTGGCCGTGCCCGCGCAGCCGATTGCGGACCGCCTGCGCGCCGAATGGGACGGGCAGGGTGAGGAGATCGATCCGGCGAAAATGCCGGTGACGCGCCTTATCAATACGGCCATCGACGGTGTTGCGGACAATCTCGATGCGGTTTTCGAGGAGATCGTGCGGTTCTCCGGCACGGATATGCTGTGCTACCGCGCGGATTCGCCGGCCGGTCTCGTGGATCGCCAGCGCGACGGCTGGGACCCCGTCCTGCGCTGGGCGGCGGATGCCAGGGGCGCGCGTTTCATCCTTGTCGAGGGCGTGATGCACCAGGAGCAGCCCGTAGCGGCGATTGAGGCTTTCGCCGCCGCGCTGTCGGACTGGCGTGATCCGCTGGCGCTCGCCTGCGTGCATACCGTCACGACGCTGACCGGCTCGGCGCTGCTGGGGTTGGCGCTTGCCGAAGGCGTGATCGACGCCGACAAGGCCTGGTCGCTCGCCCATATCGACGAGGACTGGCAGATCGAGCATTGGGGCACGGACGAGGAGGCTTTCCGCCGCCGGGAACTGCGCCGTGAAGAGCTGGACATCGCCGCCGCCGTGCTTGCCGATATTCCGCGCTGATAACGTGCGAAAGCACTCCCTTCCGAACGGACGGAAGGGAGTGCAAAGCCGGTCCGGCTGAAACAATCCGCCGTCAGGCGACGAATTTCAGGCCGAGGATGCCGGTGACGATGAGGGCGATGCAGCCGAGGCGCATGGCGGTCACCGGCTCGGCGAAGAGCACGATGCCGAGAATGACCGTGCCGACCGTGCCGATGCCGGTCCAGATCGCATAGGCGGTGCCCATGGGCAACGTCTTCACGGCGAGGCCGAGAAGCACGATGCTGACCAGCATGGAGCCGGCCGTCAGAACGGTCGGAAGCGGACGGGTGAAACCGTCGGTATATTTGAGGCCGATGGCCCAGCCGATTTCGAAGAGACCGGCGAGGGTGAGGAGGATCCAGGGCATTGCGCCTACTCCGTTTCAAGGGAGCGAGGCCGTCCCCGCGTTCGTGACCGGACCCTGTCCGGCGGTAGCCGTCTACCGGGGCGGACTATCGCTCATCCGTGCGGCGAGGGCAAGGGCAGGGGCGGCATGCCAGCCATGCGCCCCCGCCACACCGGGTTATCCGAGCCGCTCGGCATGCCACTTCAGGTGGTCGTCCATGAAGGTCGAGATGAAGTAGTAGGAGTGGTCGTAGCGCTCGTGCATGCGCAGCGTCAGCTTGATATCCGTGTCCTTGATCGCCTCCTCGAAGAGCCAGGGCCGCAGGCCGTTTTCGAGGAAACCGTCCGCCTTGCCCTGATCGATCAGGAATTCGGGGAAGCGCGCGCCGTCCTTGACGAGCGCGCAGGCGTCGTACTCCCGCCACGCCGCCTTGTCGGCGCCGAGATATTTCTCGAAGGCCGGTGCGGACCAGTCGGCGGTGGACGGCTCGACGATGGGGGCGAAGGCCGAGCAGCTCTTGAACCGGTCGGGATGCTTGAGCGCAAGGGTCATCGCCCCATGGCCGCCCATCGAATGGCCGAAGATGCCCTGGCGCTCCATGTCCATGCGGAAATGCTGGCGAAGGAGGTTCGGCAGTTCTTCCGCGACGTAGCTGTACATCTGGAAGTTTTCCGCCCACGGCGCTTCGGTGGCGTCGAGATAGAAGCCCGCGCCCTTGCCCATCTGCCAGTTGGTGATCTCGTCCGGCACGTCGTCGCCGCGCGGGCTGACATCCGGGCACACGACGATCAGGCCGAGTTCGGCGGCCATGCGGCGATATTCGCCCTTCTCCATCACATTGGCGTGGGTGCAGGTGAGGCCGGAGAGATACCAGAGCACCGGGCGCGGCTCAAGGATCGCCTGCGGCGGCACGAAGACGGCGAAGGTCATCTCGCATTTGCAGGCTTCGGAATCGTGGGCGAACACGCCCTGCATGCCGCCGAAGGCCGTGTTCTGGGAAAGCACTTTCATATTGGAACTCCGAAGGGTTTCACGAGGCGAGGGAGACCGCCGCATTCACCGCGGCGGCGACCAGCACCGTGTTGAAGAAGAAGGAGACGACGGCGTGCAGCAGGTTGACCTTGCGCATCGCCGTCGAGGTGATCGCGACGTCCGAGGTCTGCGCCGTCATGCCGATGACGAAGGCGAAGTAGAGGAAATCGTAGGCGCCCGGCGGCGTGTCGCCGGGAAAGGCAAGGCTTCGACCGGCGCCTCGGCTCGCTTCCGTGCTGCCCGGTCGCCAGTAGAGATGGGCGTAGTGCAGCGCCGCCATGGTATGGATGGTGAGCCAGCCGAGGGCGACGGAAGCGAAGGCGAGCACGAATTCGAGACCCGTCGCCGCTTCCCGGTTCAGCACGACGAAGAGCGAGCCGGTCGAGACGGCGACGGCCGCGAAGGTGACGGCGAAGATGATGGCGGCCGGCTCGTCGGCGTCGGTCGCGTAGTGTTCGAGATACGCCGCCGTCAGATGCGGCAGGCGCCATGCGGTGAGGAGCAGGTAGCAGAGGAAGAAGGCGAGGGCCGCGATGTCGATGGCGAAATCCGGTTTCAGCCATAGCGCGCCCGCAAGGCCGAGCGCCGCCGCGCCGATCCCGGCATAGAAGGGCACATGCCGCCCGTAGATCCTGCGCCCCGGCTTGTCCGTCATTCGCCCGCCCGTGCGTTCTTCGCCCGCCGGCAGAGGCGGTCGAGCGTTTCGAGGAAGGTGGAACGGTCGCGCGGTGAGAAGGCGGCATTGTAGCCCTTGCTTTCGCCCGTTTCGCGCAGATGTGCCCCGAGGTCGCGCATGGCGCTCGCCATGCCGATATTGGTCCTGTCGAACAGCCGGCCGGTCGGCCCGGTGACATGCGCGCCGCTGGCGACCGTGCGTCCGGCGAGCGGCACGTCGGCGGTGATGACGATGTCGCCCTCGCGGACATTCTCTGCGATCCAGTTGTCGGCCGCGTCGAAGGCGCCCGACACGATGACGTTCCGCACCATGGGATCGCGTGACGGGCGAAGCCCGGAATTGGCCACGAAGGTCACCGGCAGGCCGTGGCGCTCCGCCACCTTCAGGATTTCCGGCTTGACCGGGCAGGCGTCGGCGTCAACGAAGATGGTGGGTCGGTCCTCGGTCATCCGGTTTGTCTTTCTCTCGGCCTGCCCGTATGCGGCAATGCGATCAAGTTTCGCTGGTCGCGCGCAGCATGTCGATATGCGGGATGCCGTCCTCGACATATTCCGCCGATGTCGGTGCAAAGCCGAGCGAACGGTAGAAATGCTCCAGATGGCTTTGCGCGGAGAGCGCGATGGGCACGCCCGGAAACTGCGTCTCGCAGGCCCGGATCGCCTCGCGCATCAGCGCTTTGCCGAGCCGTTTGCCACGATGGGCCGGCGCGACGAGCACGCGGCCGATACGCGGCGGCGCGTTTTCGGGCCGCCACAGCCGCGCGTAGCCTGCCGTTTCGCCGTCTATCAGCAGCCTGAGGTGCAGCGCGGCCTCGTCCTTGCCGTCCAGTTCCGGATAGGCACAGTCCTGCTCCACGACGAAGACGTCCACGCGCAGCCTGAGCAGCGCGTAGAGTTCGCCGGCGGAGAAGGCCTCCAGCCGGCGCACATCGACGCTGTAGGCGGGTGCCGTCATCAATAGACGACCACGCCGCGGATGGACTTGCCCGAATGCATGAGGTCGAAGCCGGTGTTGATCTCTTCGAGGGGCATGGTGTGGGTGATCATCGGGTCGATCTGGATCTTGCCGTCCATGTACCAGTCGACGATCTTCGGCACGTCCGTGCGCCCGCGCGCCCCGCCGAAGGCCGTGCCCATCCACTGGCGGCCGGTGACGAGCTGGAACGGACGGGTGGAGATTTCCTGACCCGCGCCGGCAACGCCGATGATGACCGACTTGCCCCAGCCGCGATGGGCCGATTCCAGCGCCTGGCGCATCACCTTGGTGTTGCCCGTGCAGTCGAACGTGTAGTCCGCCCCGCCGATCAGGTCGCCGTTCCGCTTCGTCATGTTGACGAGATAGGGCACGATGTCCTCGCCGACCTCCTTCGGATTGACGAAGTGCGTCATGCCGAACTTCTCGCCCCATGCCTTGCGGTCGGGGTTGATGTCGACGCCGATGATCATGTCCGCGCCGGCAAGGCGAAGGCCCTGCAGCACGTTGAGGCCGATGCCGCCGAGGCCGAAGACCACGGCCGTCGAGCCGATCTCGACCTTGGCCGTGTTGATGACGGCGCCGATGCCGGTCGTCACGCCGCAGCCGATGTAGCAGATCTTGTCGAAGGGGGCGTCCGGGTTGACCTTGGCCAGCGCGATCTCCGGCAGGACCGTGTAGTTGGCGAAGGTGGAGCAGCCCATATAGTGATGGATCTTGTCCTTGCCGATGGAGAAGCGCGACGTGCCGTCGGGCATCAGGCCCTGGCCCTGGGTGGCGCGGATGGCGGTGCACAGGTTGGTCTTGCGCGACAGGCACGAATAGCACTCGCGGCATTCCGGCGTGTAGAGCGGGATGACATGGTCGCCCTTCTTCACCGAGGTGACGCCCGGGCCGACATCGACGACGACGCCCGCACCCTCATGGCCGAGGATGGCGGGGAAGAGGCCTTCCGGGTCGGCGCCCGACAGGGTGAAGTCATCGGTGTGGCAGATGCCGGTCGCCTTCACCTCGACCAGCACTTCGCCGGCGCGCGGGCCTTCGAGCTGTACGGTCATGATCTCAAGCGGTTTGCCGGCCTGAACGGCTACGGCGGCGCGTACGTCCATTTTCATCTCCTATGGGATTCTCGTTGGGCCGACCATTGCAGAGCCGGCCCGGGGTCTCAAGTGCGATGGTGGGAAAAATCAGTCCTGATCCCTGTCGATCAACCGGGCGATTTCGGCTTCGAGCGCGGCAATCGCATTGCCCGTCTGCTCGTGCAATTGCCGGACCTCCCTGAGACGGCATTGCAGCGGATAGAGATATTCGCTGCCGGCCGGCTCGGGCGGCGGCGTGCCGATGCCGGCGATCAGCCAGGAAGGGGAAACGCGGAGCGTCTCGGCCAGCCTGAAGAGCGCTCCGGCCTCCGGCTCCGCATGGTCGCGCTCCCATCCGCCCACCGTTTCTTCCGGCAGGGCGAGGCGGCAGGCGAGGTCTTCCAGCGAATAGCCGAGCGCGTCGCGCGCCCGCCAGATGCGTCCGCCGAGCGTATCGCCGTCGCGGGGGCGCAAGGGGAAGGGGATGGTGTTGCTTTCGCTCTCGCCGGGAAAGGTCATCACGGCCTCCATTGCCTGTCCCCGCAAGTCTACAGGCAGGCGGGCCGGCGCCTCTACCTCAAATGCGCCGCTTTGCGCCGCCCGCGCAATGGCGGGATTTCCGGTGGTGCCGTAAGGCGGTAAAGGGGTATCGGGGAGCGAAGGACGAATCGCATCATGAACAATGCCGCAGGCCCCGCCGGGGATCGGACGGAAGGAAGCGTAATGCAGGGCGTGGCGCTAATGGCGGCCGCCATGCTCATGCTGCCCTGCATGGACGCCATCGCCAAGTACATGGCCAACTATGCGGGCATGTCGCCCGGGCAGGTGACGTTCTACCGCTTCTTCTTCCAGATCCTCTGCACCGTCCCGCTGATCTTCACCGCGGCCGGCGCGGCCATGCTGCGGCCGAAGCGGCCGTGGATGAACCTCTTGCGCGGGGCGATCCACGGGGCGGCAAGCCTGCTGTTCTTCGCCGCGGTGAAATACATGCCGCTGGCGGATGTCTTCGCGATCTACTTCGTCGAGCCGTTCATCCTCACCGCCATGTCGGCGGTCTTCCTCGGCGAGCGCGTCGGCTGGCGGCGCTGGCTCGCCATCATGGTCGGCTTCGGTGGCGCGCTCATCGTCATCCAGCCGAGCTTCATCGTCTTCGGCTGGACCGCGCTGCTGCCGGTCGCCTGCGCCTTCCTCTATTCCATCTATCTCTTCATGAACCGCGCGCTCGGCAATGCCGATTCCCCGCTCACGATGCAGACCATCGCCGGCTTCGGCGGAACGCTCTTCATGGGCGCGGCGCTGCTTGCCGGCTCCTCGGTCGGTATCGCCGATTTTGCGATCTCCCTGCCGCCCTCGCTCTTCACGCTGGCGCTCCTCGTCGTCCTCGGTGCGCTGTCCGGCTATGCCCACATGCTCGTGGTGCGTGCCTTCCGCATGGCGCCGCTCTCGCTGCTCGCGCCGTTCCAGTATTTCGAGATCATTTCCGCGACGGTGCTCGGCTATGCGATCTTCGGCGATTTCCCGACGCCGTCCAAATGGCTCGGCATCGCCATCATCGTCGCTTCCGGCCTCTTCATCATCTGGCGCGAGCACAGGAGCCGGCAGGCGACGGCCGATATCGCCTTCGAGTGAATCAGGCCGGTCGACAGTCCGTCTCCGAAACGGTCGGCCCGAAGACGTGCTCGAACGAATCGCGGATCCGCATGTCGACATCGCTCATCATGACGGGCAGGCCGAGATCGACGAGGCTCGTCACGCCATAGCCGCGGATGCCGCACGGCACGATGCCGGAAAAGTGCTCGAGGTCGGGATCGACGTTCAGCGAGAAGCCGTGGAAGCTCACCCAGCGGCGCAGCCGGATGCCGATCGCGGCGATCTTGTCCTCGGCGGGCGAGCCGTCCGGCAAGGCGGGCCGCTCCGGCCGCCTGACCCAGACGCCGACGCGATCCTCTCGCCGCTCGCCGCGTACATTCATGGAAGAGAGCGCATCGATTACCACGGCCTCCAGCGCCGCCACGAAGGCGCGCACATCCTGCCGGCGGCGCTTCAGGTCGAGCATGACGTAGACGACGCGCTGGCCGGGGCCATGATAGGTGTACTCGCCGCCGCGGCCTGTGGAAAACACCGGGAAGCGGTCCGGCGCCACCAGATCGGCCACGTCCGCGCTGGTGCCGGCCGTGTAGAGCGGCGGATGCTCGACGAGCCAGACGAGTTCGTCGGCCTCGCCATTGGCGATCGCCGCCGCTTCGTTTTCCATGGTTTCGACGGCGACGTCATAGGGCACGAGGTCGCGCGCGACGCGCCAGCGCACCGGCGGCGAGCCGGCGGCGGCAAGAAGGGGAGCGGAAATGTCCTGACGTTGCATGAGGGCCGTCCTTTTTGCTTTCGTTGTGCCAGATATGGGGGCGATCGTGCAAGGATTTCAGGGGTTTCCGGGCTTCCGCACAGGTCCTTTTGAAATTGTTTCGCTTTCCGTCATTTTTCTTGCCGCGCGGCCTTGTGCACCCAAAAACCTTTTGCTACATGCACCTCCGTCGCCGCAAGACGACACCTACCACGATGCGGTCGTGGCGGAATTGGTAGACGCGCAGCGTTGAGGTCGCTGTGGGGCAACCCGTGGAAGTTCGAGTCTTCTCGACCGCACCAAAAGAACCCGGCCTAGTGCCGGGTTTTTTGTTTTTCGGCCCTACGGGCGCTGCCGATTGGGGGAATTTCCATGATGCGCATCCTCGCCCTCTGTTCCTTGCTCATATTGGCATCCTGCATGCCGCGCATCCCAGATCATGTGCTGGATGCGGACTGGTGCAGGAGGATGGATGCTGCAAAGGCGGATGCGGATTTGCGGGGAAGACGTAATCTTGAAACGGCTATGATGCGGCATCATTGCAAGGAAAAGCTCGCGGGGATGCGGGACGCTGCGTGAGGCCTCAGGCCGTTTGCCGGCCCTTTTCCAAGGAGCCGGCCTTCCGCTTCATTCATTGTTCAGGCAGCGCTGCCGTCAGTTCACCGACGACCATTGCCGGCGTACTTCATCGGCGTCCTTGTTGAGGTGCACATGCGCATCGACGTGGTCGACCCAGTCGAGCGGAATGAGGTGATGGCGGCCGTCTGCCGAATCGCTTTTGGTCAGCTTGATCCGGCTGTCGCCTTCCATGTGATCGACGGTGCCGACGTGGCGGCCGTCCGCGGCCATGACGTCCATATGCTCGCGAATCTGGCTTGCTGCGATCATGGGATGTCTCCTTTCCTGTGGTTGGGACAAATTCTGAACGCCGCACGCTTGCCGTGGTTCCCGGAAAGCCGAAACTATTCGCCCATTTTCCGGAACTTCCTGACGATGCGCTCGCGCTTCAGCCGCGACAGCCGGTCGATCCAGAAAATACCGTCGAGCTGGTCGATTTCGTGCTGGAGACAGACGGCGAGGAGACCGTCGGCGTCTTCCGTACGGGGTGTTCCTTCGAGATCCTGGTAGGTGAGGCGGATGCGGGCGGGGCGCTCCACCTCGTCCGTCACGCCGGGCATGGAGACGCTGCCTTCGGTATGGCGCTGGGTTTCCGGCGAGAACCACTCGATCTGCGGATTGACGTAGACACGTTGCGAGGCCGGGCCGTCCAGCTCGATGACCGTCAGTCGCTCGGCGATGCCGACATGGGCGGCGGTTATGCCGATGCCGGGTGCGGCGCGCATGGTGGCGGCGAGGTCGCCGGCGAGCGTTGCGAGGCGCTGGTCGAAGGTCTCTATCCTGCGGCAGGGCGTGCGCAGGCCGGCATCGGGGTAGCGGAGGATGGGGAGGATCGCCATGGCGGCTCCTGGGTGTCGGTTGGAATGGCTTTTCCTAGCCTTTTTGCGGCGAGGGGGAAACGGTGGCGTGCGAATCGCGTGATTTGCATGACGTTGCAACAGCTTGCGATTTTTTCACACGGAGCCGGCTTTTGCCGCTTCCGGGCGATGGACCGGCCGCATGCTTTGCGTTAGCACGATGAAAGGCGGGGCCTCCGGCGAGGGCGTCGCGTCGAACCCTGCAAGCAATCCCTGTCATCCGGCTCTGCCGCAGCGCACGGCCGGACGATCCCGGTACAAGGAGCGGCCCCGATGGAAGACACCGGCGATGACGACCGCATCCCTGAGGGCGAGCTGGCGCAAGACACTTTCGACGGCGATGACATCTATGCCGAGGACGGTTCGATTCGCTCGGACTTCCTCATGTATGTCGGCGCGGCCATCGCCGACCGCGATCTCCTGTTCCTGCGCCGCCATGTGGCGCGGCTGCACGAATCGGAAATGGGCGACCTGCTGGAGGCGATCCAGCCGGAACAGCGCCGCCAGCTCGTCTCGCTGCTCGGCGCGGACTTCGACCTTGCGGCGCTGACCGAGGTCGACGAGGCGATCCGTCTCGATATCGTCGAGCACCTGCCCAATGAGCAGATCGCCGCCGCGCTCGGCGAGATGGATTCGGACGACGCTGTCTACATCCTGGAAGACCTCGACCAGGAGGATCAGGAGGAGATCCTCTCCAAGCTGCCGTTCACTGAGCGAATCCGTCTGCGCCGCTCGCTCGACTATCCCGAAAGCACGGCCGGTCGCCGCATGCAGACCGAGTTCGTCGCCGTGCCGCCGTTCTGGACGGTCGGCCAGACGATCGACTACCTGCGCGACGATGCGGACCTGCCGGACAGCTTCTCGCAGATCTTCGTCATCGACCCGACCTTCCGCCTGCTCGGCGCCATCGACCTCGACCGTATCCTGCGCACCCATCGCGGCGCGAAGGTCGAGACGATCATGCAGGAGACGAACCACCCGATCCCGGCCGAGATGGACCAGGAAGAAGCCGCGCAGCTCTTCGAGCAGTACGACCTTCTCTCCGCCGCCGTCGTCGACGAGAACGGCCGCCTCGTCGGCGTGCTGACCATCGACGACGTGGTCGACGTCATCCAGGAAGAGGCGGAGGAGGATTTGCTGCGCCTCGGCGGCGTCGGCGACGAAGAGCTGTCGGACACCACCATCGAGACCGTGCGTTCCCGCGCGCCGTGGCTGCTGGTCAACCTGCTGACGGCTTTCCTGGCGGCTTCCGTCATTTCGCTCTTCGAGGGCACCATCGAGGAGATCGTGGCGCTCGCCGTGCTGATGCCCATCGTTGCGGGCATGGGCGGCAATGCCGGCTCGCAGACCATGACCGTTACCGTCCGGGCGCTCGCCACCCGCAATCTCGACATTCACAACGCCTGGCGCGTCGTGCGGCGCGAGGCGGGCGTCGGCCTGCTGCACGGCATGGCCTTCGGCGTCATGATCGGCATCGTGGCGGGCGTCTGGTTCCATGATCCCAATATCGGCGGCGTCATCGCGGCGGCCATGCTCATCAACATGACGGCGGCGGCGCTGGCGGGAATCGCGATCCCGCTGTTCCTTGACCGGGCGGGGGCGGACCCCGCGGTTTCCTCCGCTGTCTTCGTGACGGCGGTGACGGATATCGTCGGTTTCTTCGCGTTTCTCGGCCTTGCGACCTGGTGGTTCGCCGTCCGCTAGGCGAAAAGCGCACCGCTTTCCCGGCTGAAAAGAGGAAAAATTGACTTATACGTAAAAGTCAATAAAATGCCTGCTCAGAGAAGATCGGAGCAGGCGTGGACAAGTTTTATACCATAACCGAGCTGACGCGCGAATTCGGGGTTTCCACCCGCACCTTGCGCTTCTACGAGGACGAGGGACTCATCAATCCCGAGCGTCGCGGTCGCACGCGCCTTTTCCGTCCCGCCGACCGCCGGCTGATCCAGGAAATCCTGCGCGGCCGCCGCATAGGCTTCACCATCGCCGAAATCCGCGACATCATCAAAGTCTACAAGGATCCGCCGGGCGAAGTCGGCCAGCTTGAACTGCTGATGGCGAAGGTCAGCGAGAAGCGCGACGAGCTGCGGCAGAAGCGTCGCGATATCGAGGAAACACTGGCCGAACTCGACAATGTCGAGGAAGCCTGCCTGACGCGCCTCGCCGAAATCGGCGTCGGCACCTGAGCCTCATTCAGATCCAGCGCGTCGTTCCGTTGCAATAGCGTTCGAAATCGATGCCGAAGCGCGAGAGCAGATGCATCTCCTCGCGCTTGATCGCGATGGCGTTCGTCATGCCGGCGGCGATCATGGCCGTGACGATGCACCAGGGATTGAGCATGGCCAGCCCGATGCCGGCCGTCGCCAGCGTATAGCCGAGATAGATGGGATTGCGGGTGAAGCGGTAGGGGCCGGACGTCACCAGATGCGTCGAGCAGCGGTTCGGCAGGATCGTCGTATGGCAGTCGAGTAGCGTGCGCATGGCCCAGACGTCGAGCACGATGGCCGTCATGACCAGGATGCCGCCCGCCGCCCGGGCGATCCAGACATTGGTCTCAGCGACGGAGAGCGGAAAATACGCCTGGAGCAGGAAGGCCGCCGCTATGGCCGCGCCGTAGATCAGCGGGGGCCAGGGAAAGGCGAGTGGCTTCATGCGATAGGCGTTCATGATCCTACTCCTTCGGGTCGGGTCTCGTTTCGGCATCCGCCGTGCATTGCGAGGAGAGCGTTGCGATCCGCTCGTCCGTCGTGATGTCGATCGCGCCGCTGTTCAGGTCGGCGAAGAGGTCCTGTTCCATCAGCCCGTCCAGCGTGCAGCCGCAGAAGCTCCGGCAAAAACCGGTGTCCCGCTCGCCCTCGCAGGCGCGCATGCAGCTTTTCGTGTATCCGGCGACCGGATCCGGCGCAGGAGCCGGGACCACCAGCGAGAAGCCGTAGACCAGCGCGATCAGCACAGGCTGGTGGATAAGGTAGATGGCGAGACTGTGGCGACCGGCTTTCTCCAGCAGCGTTTTCCACCGGCCTTTCGTCGCATTGCCGTAGCCGGCGAGCCGTTCGGGAAGCGGGCTTGCCACGAAGAGCCTTGCAAGCGCGATGCCCAGCAGCACGGGCGCGATCCATGGCAGCAGCGGCACGTAGTCGTTCGAGCGCGGCACATCGACGGAAAGGCCGACCCACCAGAGAGCCGGATGGTCGAAGAACGGCGCGCGCAGATAAAGTGGCGCTGCGACGGCCGCAGTCGCAGCAAGCAATGTCACAACGACCGGCAGGCGCACGAAGAGGAGGCCGATCAGGCTCGCGGCGGCGATGGCGTGCAGGATGCCGAAAAAGATGAAAGTCTGCGGAAAGGCGAACCATGTGGCGACGGTGATGGCCGCCGCCGCCAGCGCGATCTTGCCGAGGCGGATGAAGAACGGCCTCGGGCGAAAACCCTGCTGGTGGCCGAGCACGAGGCTGAAGCCGACGAGGAAGAGGAAGCTGCCGGCGATCACCCGCGCGAAGATGCGCCAGCCGCCGGTCGCCGCCGTCTCCGGCTCGATATAGCCGAAGAAGCCGAGGTCCCAGGTGAAGTGATAGATCGCCATGGCGATCAACGCGACGCCGCGGGCCTGGTCGATCAGCGGAATGCGCGGCAGGCGGCGCGCTTCGGCGCCGCCGTCTCCTGCTGCTGCATTGCCGTCAATCACCGTCGTCATCATGGTTCGGGGTCGCCGCATTGCCTGGTCCATAGCAGAATGTCACGCCAAGCTTGCGCCGGGCGGATGGCCGAAAGGAGGCCGTCAGGGATTTGTCAGTCGAGGTTTTCGAGCACCGCGAGGCGTGCTTCGGAATAGAACTGCCGGCGGATGAGGACGATGATGATGCCGACGGTCGTCATGATGAACAGATAGGGGCTGACGAACCAGCCGAGATAGCCGATCGACAGGAAGATGGCGCGAAGCCCCTTGTTGAAATGCTTCGCGGCAAGGATGTTCATACGGATGACCTTGTCGGCGGCAAGATCGGCGCCGGCAGGGTCCTTGTGGACGTCGCCGCTCATCGGCATCGCGCCGAGCAGGATGGTGCAATAGTTGAAGAGCCGGTAGGACCAGCCGAACTTGAAGAAGGCATAGCCGAAGATGATGGCAAGGCCGCCGACCTTCAGCTCGAAACCGGCGCGGCTGCCGCGGAAGAAATAGGGCAGATCGCTGAAGATCGCGAAAACCTGTTCCGTCGCGCCGAGCAGGGCGAAGCAGGAGCCGAGCGCCAGCAGCGACGTGGAGGCGAAGAAGGCCGTCCCGTTCTGCAGGCCCGCCATGATCTGCGTGTCGATCATGCGCAGGTCCCGGTGCATGGCGTTGCGGATCCACACCGCGCGCTGTGAACTCATGGCGCGCGTGAGGCTGACCCGGTCGAGGAAACGTGCCCGGTCCGTGATCCAGGAATAGCCCATCCACAGGGCGATAAAGAGGGCAAGGGCGGTGAGGTCCGGGGTGCTCATGACCGAGCGTTGTGCCATGGATTGCGTATTTTGCAAGCGTTTCGGCGCACCGGCCCTCCGCCGTCGAAAGCAGAAGGGTGCTATCGGGAGGAGGAGAATTCCTGCCCGCCTGCAAGGATGCGCAGGATTACCACGTCGTATGCCTCAACTATGAATGCGACACTGATATTGCGCTCGAATCCGACAACGCGCAGGCCGGGGCGAACTTCATCTCGCACCGTGCCACGCTCGGGATACATGTCGAACGACGAGAGAAAGCCCGCGATACGCTCGATGTAGCGATCGGCGGTAGCGGCTGAGGCGGAACGTGTCTCGACATAGTCATGGATATGAACGAGGTCCGTCTCCGCTTCCGGCGATAGTCGAACCTTGTAATGCTTCACCGGCTTTTTGCCTTTGCAATGCGCGCGCGAACATTCGCCATACCCTGATCCAGCGGCACTGTCCGTGTCGGGTCGTTCTTGTGTGCGTCGTAGGCGGGGGCAACTTCGTCGCGTAGCCAGCGTTCCACCACGGCGTCACGAGCCGCCAGCGTGCGAAGACCGTCGCGGATAACCTCGCTTTCGGAGGCATATTCACCGGATGCCACCTTGGCCTTGACCATTTCGGCCATTTCGATGGGCAGGGTGATGCTGAGGGATTGCGTTGTGCGCATGGCGTTCACTCTCTTTGATATCTTGTACCATGCGGCACGATTTAATCCTACCGCTCTTGATGGCGATCACGGCCTGCAAGCCCGATCTGCAAGAATGTGTGGAGTGCATTCAGACCTTGGGCAAAACGGAGGCGGCGGGATGGAGGCGCAACTGTCTGATTTTGCGACAGGTCATGCGCTGGACGCGGGTCTCCCATGACACCCGCGCCTTGGTTTCGCCATTTTTCGCGATTGCGGTTTCATAAATTCTTCATTAAACAGGGCCTCACGCAGCGCCCGGATGGCGGCTGCAACGATATCTTCCATCGGGGAAATCATGGAAAGCACTGTTCAGAAATCCTGCTGGGGCGTCACCGCTCGTGCAGTCCTCGGTTTTGGCGCCGTTCTGGTCATCGCCTATCTCTTCGGCGGCATCTGAAAACACAGGTCAATCGTCCTTACATTAACAGCGCGCCCCTCCCAGGCGCGCTGTTTTTGTTTTAAGACTTGCCGGAGGGGGATGTCGCGCTCGTAAAAACCGATGTCGGGAGACCGCCATGGGAGCGTGGCAGGATA
Organism: Shinella zoogloeoides; assembly: GCF_022682305.1. Taxonomy (NCBI): domain Bacteria; kingdom Pseudomonadati; phylum Pseudomonadota; class Alphaproteobacteria; order Hyphomicrobiales; family Rhizobiaceae; genus Shinella; species Shinella zoogloeoides. Next base: position 1,839,970 of record NZ_CP093528.1, on the reverse strand, counting down.
ACGTAGCCTCAAGGGTCAAAGCGCCCGCCGAGGCAAGGGAGAAGTCCAGGCAATGTTTCTTTCGGTTTTCGATGTTTTCAAGATCGGTATCGGGCCGTCGAGCTCCCATACGATGGGGCCGATGTCGGCGGCGAACCGCTTTCTGGACCTGATTCTTTCCTCCGACTGGCCACGTCCGGCCGGCGCGCATGTCGCCGCCGTCCGCATGAGCCTGCACGGCTCGCTCGCCTATACGGGCATCGGCCACGGTTCCGACCGCGCGGTCATCCTCGGCCTCATGGGCGAACGTCCCGATTCGGTCGATCCGGACCGCATGGACGCGATCATCGAGGAGGTCGAGCGCACCGGTCGCATCACGCCGCCCGGCCATCCGGGCTATGCCTTCCAGCCGAAGACCGACCTGATCTTCGACAAGAAGAACCCGCTGCCCGGCCATGCCAACGGCATGACCTTCTCGGCCTATGACCGTGACGACCGCCTGCTCCTCAAGCGCATCTATTACTCCGTCGGCGGCGGTTTCGTCGTCACCGACACGGAGCTGGAGCAGATGCGCGCCAGCAAGGCGCGCTCCAGCGACAAGAAGGTGCCGTTCCCCTTCGCCTCCGCCAGGCAGATGCTGGACATGGCGGAGCGCTCGGGCATGACCATCGCGCAGATGAAGCGCGCGAACGAGGAAGCCACCATGTCGCGCGAGGAGCTGAATGCCGGCCTCGACCGCATCTGGGAGGCGATGAAGAGTTGCATCGACCGGGGCCTGAAGAACGAGGGCATCATGCCGGGCGGCCTGAAGGTGCGTCGCCGCGCGCGCTCCATCCATGACAAGCTGCAGGAGGAGTGGCGTTCCAACAAGGCGAACCCGCTGCTCGCCAACGACTGGCTCTCCGTCTACGCCATGGCCGTCAACGAGGAGAATGCCGCCGGCGGCCGCGTCGTCACCTCACCAACCAACGGCGCTGCCGGTGTCGTGCCTGCCACGATCCGCTATTACCTGCATTTCCATGAGGATGCCGACCAGGACGGCATCCGCGACTACCTGCTGACGGCCGCCGCCGTCGGCGGCATCATCAAGCACAATGCCTCGATCTCGGGCGCCGAGGTCGGCTGTCAGGGGGAGGTGGGGTCCGCCTCCGCCATGGCCGCCGCCGGCCTTGCCGCCGTCATGGGCGGTTCGCCGGAACAGGTGGAGAATGCCGCCGAGATCGCGCTGGAACATCATCTCGGCATGACCTGCGATCCGATTGCCGGCCTCGTGCAGGTTCCCTGCATCGAGCGCAACGCGCTCGGCGCGGTCAAGGCGGTGACGGCCGCCTCGCTCGCCATCAAGGGCGACGGCACGCATTTCGTGCCGCTCGACGCCTGCATCGAGACGATGCGCCAGACGGGCGTCGACATGAACGAGAAGTACAAGGAAACCTCCACCGGCGGCCTTGCCGTCAACGTGGTGGAGTGCTGACCGGGCGTCCTTGGCTGTGGAGTGCGACACGGCGGCCCCTTGACCGGGCCGTCGCAAGGGCGTTCAAAGGGGCATGGCCCTGCATCTCCTCAAACTCTGTGTCGGCGCGGACTCGATCGACGATCTGCGTGAATGGGTATCCGAGCGCTCGCTGATCGCGATGGCGGCGGGCATGGAGCCGCATTCCAGCCATATCACCCGAATGATCCCCAAGCGCGACGCGGAGCTGCTCGACGGCGGGTCGCTCTACTGGGTGATCAAGGGACAGGTGCAGGCCCGGCAGCAATTGCTCGGCATCAAGGCCTTCACGGATTCGAACGGCATCTCGCGCTGTGAACTCGTTCTCGGGCCGGAAGTGATCGAAACCGAGCTTCAGCCTCGCCGCGCCTTCCAGGGATGGCGCTATCTGACCGAAGACGACGCGCCGCGCGATCTCAAGGACATGGGCGAGGGCGCCGCGGACCTGCCGCTGGAACTGCGCCGGGAACTGGCCGAACTCGGCCTTCTCTGAAGACTTCTAGCGAAGACGCAGGCGAACCGGATAACGGCGCTCGCTGGCGCCGACATGCAGGTGGATGCCGGCGGCGGGCTGGCCGGAGCGCCAGGCGCGTGCCCCATGCGCCAGCAGCATGCCAACGAGATCCTTCGTCCTGTTGCGCGAACGGCCAAGCCCGATATCCGCGATCCGCATCGCCGCCTCGTGCAGCGGATGGAGCGTGCCCTTCAGCGACTTGCGCTTTTCGTCGCGCGCTGCGGGGGGGACATCGAACATGTTCTCGTTCATCGCCATGATCTGCCTCGTACGCAATACCCAATCGAGGATGGCAGAGCCTTTTGAAGGGCTTGCCGGCCTTCCCCCGCGACCTCCGGTACGCAATACCTCACCGGTGGCCGTTGCGGGTGCAAGGCGGTAGTTCGGGACGCGCCGCTGACGGCGCGGTCCGGTGTTCTTACTGCTGGCTGGCCCAGCAGGCGAAGCCCTTGCGCTTCAGCACCTTGCAGGCGGCCGCCGCGCGATCCTGGTTGTCGAAGCCGCCGAAACGGGCGCGGAAGAGCTGTTCGCTGCCGCTATTGACCGCCACGGTGAAGGGTTTGGCGCTGGAGAGCGACTTGCCGCCCTGGTTCTGCGCCTTTTCGAGCAGCTTGTTGGCCTGGTCCCGGTCCGGCGTCGCGCCGATCTGGATCACCCAGCCCGAGGGCGTGGCTTCGGAAACGGCAGAGGTGGTCAGGTTGTCGACGATGCTGTTGGTGGTGTCGACCTCACCCGTCAGGTCTTCCTGCGGAACGACGGCGGCGCGCTGGACCTTGAGGGTGGCGGCGAGCGCGCGCTTGCCGACGACTTCCGAGCTGCTTTCGGTGGTGGCATAGGCCGTTTCGATGCGACCTTCATTGTAGCGGCCGGCCGGGACCGGGCCGTTTTCCGGCAGGTCGAGGCTTCCCTTGATCGAAGCTGCGGAGGCGGTGACGGCCGTCGTTGCGACATCCGCCGTCAGCGTCGGGGCATCCTCGGTCTGGGCGATCAGGTCGCCGCCGCCACGGCGCGAAGCCTTCGGCATGTAGGCGGCGATCAGCTTGCGCATCTGCTGGTCGCGGGCGCCGCCCGAACGGCCGCCCATGACGACACCGACGACGCTTCGGCCATCGGCCATGGCCGAGGTCACGAGGTTGTAGCCCGAGGCGCGGGTATAGCCGGTCTTGATGCCATCGACGCCGCGCACGCTGCCGAGCAGGCGGTTATGACCGTTGATGACCTGCTTGCCGAAGCGGAAGCTGCGGGTGGAGAAGAAGGAATAGTACTGCGGGAAATGCTGGCGCAGCGCGATGCCGAGGCGGGCCTGGTCGCGCGCCGTCGTCACCTGCGCCGTGTTGGGCAGGCCGTTGGCGTTGCGATAGACGGTGCGCGTCATGCCGAGCGCGCGGGCCTTCTGCGTCATCAGGCGGGCGAAGCGTTCTTCCGAGCCGCCGAGGAATTCGGCGAGCGCCGTGGAGGCGTCGTTCGCCGAGCGGGTGATGAGGCCGAGGATGGCCTGTTCCACCGTGATGGAATTGCCGGGGCGCACGCCAAGCTTGGTCGGCGGCTCGCTCGAGGCGTTCCTGGAGAAGGGCACACGGGAATTGAGGCTGATCTTGCCGGCTTCGAGCGCCTCGAAGGTCAGGTACAGCGTCATCATCTTGGTGAGTGAAGCCGGATAGCGCAGTTCGTCGGCGTCTTCGCTGTAAAGCACCTTGCCCGTCTTGGCGTCGATGACGATGCCGGAATATTTCGGCGCGGCGGCCGCCGGGGCGGCGAAGGCGACGGTGGCGACCATCCCGATCATCGCCAGACCTTTCGCCGCATTGGCAATAGCCTTACAGGAGCGGGGGAGGAAATCGAGGATTGCGGAACGGGACACTACGTTACTCTTCAGTCTCGGATTGCACATGTCGTTCGGGCGGCGTCTGCCGGAGCGACCGTTTCGGGCACAGTAGCGGCACAGCGTTACCAATCGGTTTATGATGAATCATTGGTTTCTGAGATTGGTGCTGTTTTATCGGGAGCGGATGGCGGAAGCTGCGCGGCCGTTTTCGACCAGGGACCGGCCGAGATAGTCGCGAACGCGCGCCTCCATGGCCTGCCACTGCGGCAAAAGTCTGCTCGAAAAACGGTAGAGCACGGAAAGATCGCGGCCGATGTGGATATCGCGCTGGCAATCGGCGCTCGTCGACTGCGCATCGTCGGCCGGGATCATGCAGCGCACCGCATAGTCGGAGCCGTCGGGCAGGATGCCGGTGAAGAAAACCTCGCCGCCATAGCCGGAATTTTCCTTCAGCGGCTGGCGGGTGAGGCCGGCAGGCCCCGGTTCGGGGCGGTCGTCGAAGAGATGGCTGTAGATCGGCTCCAGCCGGCCGGACATGTCCCGCGACATGGTGCTCTGTGAAAGATTGAGGAAAATCAGGCTCTCGGGATGGTTCGCATCATTGAAGCGCGCGCGCTCGCCGTTGGAGTAGCCGTTCATTTCAGGCCAGGTCAGATAGAGATCGACGCGCTCGGCGCGGCCGGTGTGGCGCTCTTCCTCGAAGCGGATCGTGTTGGCCGGCAGGCGGATCTGGTCCTGTCCGATGACGATGTCGATCGCCGCCGTGCTCTCGGTGTGCCCGGCAAGGGCGATGCGTTCGCCGAGCATGCGGCCGCCGACGCTGATCGCCACCGTCAGGCCCGCGAGCATCGCGACGCCGACGGTCAGGCGCGTGAGGAAGCGGTTGGAGATGAGCGGGGCATGTTCTTCGTTGCCGGTCGTTACCGCAGCCATTCTCGCCTCGCGCCGATTCCCGTCCGTGTGGGGATTTTTCAGGAGCGTCTGCGAACAGGGTTAATTTTTGGTTGAGATGCGGCCGGGCGAGGGGGCGGAAAAGAAAGCGGCCGGTTCCGGGACAGGAGAACCGGCCGCAGGGCCTTGGTCGGGGACGGGGATTGGGGGACTGACCGGGCCCTTTTTCGTGCCCGGCGGTGTCGCCGGGCAAGTCGTGGATTACTTGACGCTACCGACAGCTTCGGCGCGGCCGTCCTGCAGCTTCACCCACTTGCCGGAATTGGCCGAGGACTGGCGCTTGAGGAAGCGGTATTCGGTTTCAGACCAGAGCAGGACCTTGTTGCGCATGTTGTCGAGCACGAAGTCGCCGCGATCGGTGCGCACGGTGAGCACGGCATGGCCTTCGCCGTTGGGTTGCAGCACGACGGTGATCAGCAGGTTGGACGGAGAAATGCCGGCTTCCATCAGGTGCTTGCGCTTGATGAGGACGTAGTCCTCGCAGTCCGCCGCGCCGTCCGGGTAGGTCCACTTTTCCTCCGTGCCGTAGATTTCCATGTCGGTCATCGGCACGTAGTCGGTGTTGGCGGCGTAGTTGACGTTGAGGATGGTCTGCCAGTTTTCCTGCGTCAGCTTGAGCGGGCCGTCGTCCTTGCCGTTGGGGCCGCATTCGTCGCTGTACTGCTTGCAGAATTCGTAATGGCCGATGGGCTGGTTGGTCGCGCCGGCCAGCGGCGTGTTCGCCGGCAGCGCCATGGCGGCCTGCGCTGCGACAAGAGAGAAGAGGAAGGCAAGCGTCCCTGTCTTGATCGTTTTTGTCATTGTGTTTGTCCCCGTTTGATGAGGTCACAATGACACGTATGTTTTGATCCTACGCGAAAAGCCGAAGTATAACTTAGTTCAAATCAAGATCGCATAAGTACAAAATAAGAATAAAATTCGAAATTGATTTTATCTGTATTTGAATCGCTTTTGATTAAAAATTGAATGAAATACCTGCGCCGGATAGGTTGGCGATTTCATGCCATATATTTGATTTTACGGGGATTTTCTGCGGAAAAATGGCGTGGTCTCGGTCGTTCTGTCGCTTACTGCGGCGCCTGTTTCGCGGCGTAGCGTCGGCTGCCGCAATGCTTGGTGGAGATCGTGCTTGTCTCGCGAGCGTGCAGGACGGTCGGGGATCGATTTGGCGGGCGCAGATTTTTTTGATTCTTTTGAGGCCGGCCTGAAACAGCAAAAGGCCCCGTGGGGCCTTTTCGAAACGGTTACGGCTGTCGATCGTCCTGAAACGCTACAGGAACGAGGTTAGCGCCTCGCGGGATTGGACGGAGGAGAATTCGATGGCGACGCCTTCCTGGAAGTGGCGCACGACCTTGCCTTTCATGCTGCCGAGCTGCACCGGGGTGCCGAGCGCCGGGCGCACGTCGATATCCACCGCGGCGCCGGAAAGCGAGAGGTCGATGATGCGGCAGGGGTAGCGCCGCCCGTCGTCGAGCGTCAGGTCGGTCCGCGTGTTGCGCGGGGTGAGGCGGTCGTGGCGGCGGTCTTCCGGCAGGCCGAGCTCGTGCTTGTTGGCGATCCAGGTGAGCTGGGCGGCGAGCTTTTCCCGCTTGCGGTCCGTGGCGTTGAGCTGGATGGCGAAGCCCTGGTCGCCGAGAAGGGCGACGGTGCCCTCGATGCGGCCGAGGTGGTCGACATAGGCGATGATGCGCTCGCCCATGCGGGGGCGCGCGGTGCAGACGAAGCTGGCGTCGCCCGGCGACATGTCGATGACGGTGCAGTCGTATTCGTCGTGGCTGGCGAGCATCAGGCGGCCGGAAAGATTCACCGCGACGCGCTGGAAGCTGCGCTGGTCGGGCTGGGGTTTCCGGGCGGGCGTTGCTTGCTGAAAGGAATACATGAACACGCGAGCCTGATCATCCAAACTGTTTCCAAGCTTTAACCTTTCGAGGTTAACAGAAGGTTTGCCGCAACTGGAAATATCGCCACGGGCCGGCATTCGCGCGGTTTGTCCTGGCTGTGCCCTTACGTTTCCTCGGGCCGCCGGCCGCCCTCGAAGATGCGCAGGTGCATGACCTGGCTGACCTTCTGGCCGAAACCGGCCGGCCGCATGGCCATGACGGAAGTCGGCACAGGGATTGCGGGGCGGTTGCCGGCAAGGTCGTGCATGCGGGCCGGGTCGATGACGGACAGGGATCCGAGCGTGGCATAGCGGAAGGCCGAAAGCGGCTGGCGCTGGCCGGGCAGGGGAGCGAAGGCGCCGATGATGCGGTCCGCCGTCCGGGCCGTCGTCGCGAGCGGCAGCAGCGCGATTTCCGCCTCGGTCGTGTCCAGCGCGCCGTCCACGAGCTGCACCCGCAGGACCGCGGGCATGGCCTGCGTCATGACGTTGTCTGCGACCTTCGCGATCCGGCCGCGCTGGTCGGGGGCGAAAAGTGCCGCGAAATCCAGCCCCTTAAGCTCCCGGCCGAACTGCGCGCACAGGCGCGTGCCGGCAAGCCGGAAGCAGGGAGGCTGCGGCTGGCCGCCCTCCAGAATGAAGACATCCGGCAGGATCGCCGCGATATCCGCCGGTTCGATGGCGCTGCGCAGCGGGACAGCGCGCTCGCCGCGCTGGCGTGTCCAATAATCGTAAAGCGCCGTCGCGGCCTTCGTCTGCATGGTCGTCTTCCTGTCCTGTCTGTTCCGTTACGGCACGCCCGGGGCGGCGAACGGTGCTGCTGACCAAGACGGAGCGAGTTTCGTGCCACCGCGATATTAAGGTTAACGATTGGTTTCGATTGCGCCTGGGGGCGGCTTGGGGAAGTATCCACTCATCCCTCCGCGAGGGAATGGTTTACTGCACATCGACTTCCGCCCCGGGGATTGGGGGCATCGGCCGTCAGCGAAAGCTGCACGGCCTTTCTTTTCTCTGTATAAGCGCGATTCTGTTTTATGAATTTGGTGGATCGGTCATGAGTGGCGACGACATCGGAGCGCAGGTGGGCGCGCCGGAAATCCGCAAGCGGGAACCAGCCTTCAACCTGCCGGGCAGCCTCGTCTTCATGCTGGGTCTGCTGACGCTGATCCATCTGGTACGCACCTATATCCTGTCGCCCTATACCGACGAGTTCGTGCTCCTGCGGTTCGCTTTCGTTCCGGCGCGCTACACCGTTCCGCTCGCCGATCAGGATCTCGGCTGGCTCTGGAGCCCGATCACCTATTCGCTGCTGCACGGCGGCTGGGAGCACCTGATCTTCAACGGCTTCTGGATGGTCGCCTTCGGTGCGCCGGTCGTGCGCCGCATCGGGCCTTTCCGCTTCTTCCTGTTCTGGTGTCTTTCCGCCGTGGCGGCCGTCGCCTTCCACACGGCACTGCACTGGGGAACGATGGTCCTCGTCGTCGGCGCTTCCGGTGTCGTGTCCGGCCTCATGGGGGCGGCCGCGCGGTTCGTCTTCTCGCCGAGCGGGCGCGTCAGCCGGCAGTTCGCCCATCTCAACCGGCGCCTCACAATTCGCGAGGCGCTTGCCAATCGCTCGGTCCTCGTCTTTTCCGGCATCTGGTTCCTCACCAATTTCCTCATCGGCGTGGGCCAGCTCTTCGGCCCGGTCGAAGGGGGCGCTGTGGCCTGGGAGGCGCATATCGGCGGCTTCCTCTTCGGCTTCCTCTTCTTCCCGCTGTTCGACGTGGTGACGGGCGAGGGCGGCCGCCGCGATTAACGATACTCCGCCGGACGTCTTGCAATCGCCTCCTTCGTAGCGCACCATGACATTGTTCCGGTTCGCGCATGCAGACCGGAATCGGGCAGCATCCTTCAGGAGGAAGGGGATGGCCCACGTACTGGCAGGGCATCCCTGCGCGGATGTCCCGCCTCTCAGCGTCATGATGCACACGGGAGGTACGCATGTATGTAAGGACGATACTGGACGAGAAAGGCCGCAACGTCGTGACCGGCGGCCCGCAGCTCACCGTAAGGCAGGCTGCCGTCTATCTTCATGAAAATCACATCGGCGCCATCGTCATCGTGGATCGCAACGACCGTATTTCGGGCATCCTGACCGAGCGTGACATCGTGGCCGCCATCGCCCGCAGCGGGGCCGAGTGCCTGGACAAGCCCATTTCCTCCATCATGTGGGGCAATGTCCATCGCTGCGACGAAGACCAGACCGTCGATGAACTCATGGAAATGATGAGCACCCTACGCGCCCGCCACATCCCCGTGGAGAAGGAAGGGCGCCTCGTCGGCATCATCTCGATCGGCGACGTGGTGAAATCCCACATCCGAGCCATCCAGCACGAGGCCGACGCCATCAAGGCCTATATCTCCGGCTGATCGACCGCCGGAACGGTTTCGGGCGGAACGATTCCCATCGCTCCGCCCGCTATATCTCTCCTTACGACGCGGTTTTCAACGCGCCATGACCACGTCCTGCATGCGCTTGATCTCGAAAATCCGCGCCTTCGCCTCCAGGTAGCCGCGGTCGATCGATTCACCGGCGCGGTGGAATTCCGACAGGCCGATATCCGACAGCTTCGGATGCAGCGCCAGGTCCGGCGGATCGCCGGCAAGACGCGCGCGGGAAATGCGGTCCTGGATGATGTTGAAGGACTGCACCATCACGCCCGTCAGGCCGAGGCGGGCGGCGCTATCTTCCTGCCGGTTCTCCTCGATCTTCTGCGGGCTGGCGCTGTGCTTGATCACGGCGGAACGGCCGTAGAGGTCGTAGTTGAGGTTGACGGCGACGACCAGCGGCTCCTCATGCGCGCGGCAGACCGATACCGGCACCGGGTTGACGAGGGCGCCGTCGACCAGCGTGCGGTTGTTGCACTTGATCGGCTCGAAGATGCCGGGCAGGGCATAGGAGGCGCGCAGCGCCGTGATCAGCGCCCCGCTGTTGATCCAGACCTCGTGGCCGCTGTTGACTTCCGTCGCCACCGCGACGAAGGGGCGATCGAGGTTCTCGATGGAGAGGTTCTCCAGGTGCTCCTGCATGCGCTTGGTCAGTCGCATGCCGCCGAAGAGGCCGGAGCCGCGGATGGTGAAATCGAGGAGGCTGGCGATGCGGCGCATCGTGAGCGAGCGGGCGAAGGCCTCCAGCTCGTCCAGCTTGCCGGCGAGATAACAGCCGCCCACCAGTGCGCCGATGGAGGTGCCCGCGATCATGCCGATCTCGACGCCCTCTTCCTCGAGCGCCCGGAGGACGCCGATATGTGCCCAGCCCCGAGCGGCACCGCCGCCGAGCGCCAGGGCTATCCTGGGTTTGCGCGGCACGGCCGGCGCGGGAATGTGGGACATGTCATTCATGGAAGGTCCGCCCGGATCCGATGCATCCGCTGTTACGAGACTGCGATTGAAACTCCAGTTCAGCATGCCGGACCTCCGTTACAGGAAGGAATTCGCAGTACGGCAAACGGTTCCGCTGCCGCAGCGCCTTCAGCAACACGATAGATGACAGGATAGTCGCACTGTGTGACGCGGGGAACTTTCGAGGCGAATTTCAGCCCCGAAGGGACGTTCTCCGCGTCCGGTCCAAACTGGAGAAGGGCGCTTGCCCGCAGGACCGTCGCCTCACCGGAGGTGGCGCTGGAAACCTTTCGTGACGCATGCGAGCGATGGGGTTCCATGTCCTGATCCACATGGCGGGGATACAGGCCGCCATGGAGATGATTAGGCGCCCGGGCCGGTTGCCAATTGGTGAATCCGTGCCGGAATGGAACGCTTTTCGCGCGGATGCTTAATTTTTGCTGTAGATCGCCGCCGGATCGAATTGCGGCTCGCCGCCGGTGATCGTCAGCACCGCGCCGTCCGGGCCGTTCGAGACCGTACGGTAGAAGCAGGACCGCCGGCCGGTATGGCAGGTGGCGTCGTGGCCGGCCACGGAGACCTTCAGCCAGACGGCGTCCTGGTCGCAGTCGGTCCGCAGTTCCACGACGGTCTGAAGATTGCCGGAGGTCTCGCCCTTCTTCCAGAGCGCCTTGCGCGAACGGCTCCAGTAGTGGGCGATTCCGGTTTCGATGGTGAGCGCCAGGGATTCGGCGTTCATATGGGCGACCATCAGCAGTTCGCCGTCCTTCGCATCCGTTACCACGGCGGTCACGAGGCCGTTGTCGTCGAAGCGGGGGGTGAAGGCCGAACCTGTTTCCAGTTCGGCCTTGTCCTTCGATGGGGTCTTGAAGACGAGGGGCATCTAGCTGCGGATCATCGTCATGAAGCGGACCTGCTCGGCCGGCTCGGTCTTGAAGGCGCCGGTGAAGGTGGTCGTCAGCGTCGTCGAACCCTGCTTCTGGATGCCCCGCATGGCCATGCACATATGCTCGGCCTCGATCATCACGGCGACGCCGCGCGGGTTCAGCGTTTCGTCGATGGACTTTGCGATCTGCGCCGTCATCGTCTCCTGCGTCTGCAGGCGGCGGCCGAAGATCTCGACCACGCGGGCGATCTTGGAAAGGCCCAGCACGCGGCCGCTCGGCAGGTAGGCGACATGCGCCTTGCCGATGATCGGCACCATGTGGTGCTCGCAGTGCGAGAAGAACGGAATGTCCTTCACCAGCACCATGTCGTCATAGCCGGCGACTTCCTCGAAGGTGCGGCCCAGCACATCCTCGGCGGCAAGGTCGTAGCCGGAGAACAGTTCGCGATAGGCCTTCGCTACGCGCTTGGGCGTATCGAGCAGGCCTTCGCGCTCCGGATCGTCGCCCGCCCAGCGAAGCAGGACGCGAACGGCATCCTCCGCCTCTTTCTGCGAGGGGCGGCCGGCTTCATCCTCGATGCGCGGAAAACTGGTGACTATGGCGTCCATGGACCCATTGACCTTTCTGCAGGTTACCTGACGTGTTTATCGGACTCGCCACTGGCCATTCGCCTAACCCTGCAGGCTTGGGTTCCGTTGGCGGGCTCCGGGGCTTTCGAGTCTTCGCTTAACAGTGCGATCGACCGTCCGGCACGGTTTCCCAAACAACAGGTGATCGGCTTGCTCCTTGCAAAACGCTCACCCCAATACGAGTTATCATATAGTATCGGGCGACCCCTGCGAAAGAGGCTTGCGGCGACACGCGATGCTTTTTTACCGACGACACCGGAATAATCTCCTCGGAACATTGAAGATTCCGCAAAAAACGCGGAAAACAGAGCCATGATGGATGATATCTACAACAGCCGTATCCTTGAATTCGCCGGCAACATCCCGCGCATCGGCACGCTGCCGGACGCGGACGCGGAGGCTGGCGCCCATTCCAAGCTCTGCGGCTCGCGGGTGAAGGTGTATCTCAAGCTCGACGGCGATACCGTCAGCGATTTCGCCCATGAGGTGAAGGCCTGCGCGCTCGGCCAGGCGTCGTCCTCGGTCATGGCGCGCCACGTGATCGGCGCGACCGTTGCGGAAATCCGCCAGGCGCGCGAGGACATGCTCGCCATGCTGAAGGCGGACGGCGAGGGGCCGACCGGCCGCTTCGAGGACATGCGCTTCCTGAAACCCGTCAAGGATTACAAGGCCCGCCACGCCTCCACCATGCTGACCTTCGACGCCGTGGTGGACGCCATCGGCCAGATCGAGGCCAAGCGGCTCGAAAAGGCCGGGTGAGGGCGGTGGTTGCCGCCTGCCCCTCATCCCGCTGCCGCGACCTTCTCCCCGCAAGCGGGGAGAAGGGAAATGCCGCGCTGCTTTGCCTTCAAGCCCGGCGGACGGTGGAGTGCCGGACATTGCCGCGGATCCCTTCTCCCTGCTTGCGGGGAGAAGGTGCCGGCAGGCGGATGAGGTGCATCTTTCCCCCGGATGGCACGGCCCATGTGTAAGGCCCCGGATTGCAACCACACCCCGGGGCGCCTGCACCACAGGGGCCGCAACTGGCGCGGGCCGTTCCGCAAGTCGCCGGGGCGGCTTTTCGGCATGGGGTTCATTCGCCTCTACCAGCTCACCCTGTCCGGCTTCATCGGCAATTCCTGCCGGCACCTGCCGACGTGCTCGGAATACGGCTACGAGGCCGTCGCGCGGCATGGGCTGTGGCGCGGCGGGTTCATGACGCTGTTTCGCGTCATGCGCTGCGGGCCGGGCGGCACGCATGGCTTCGATCCGGTGCCCGAGGCGCTGGAAAACCGGTTCCGATGGTGGGCGCCGTGGCGGCTCTGGCGCCTTTCCAAAGCGGAGCGCGGCTGAACGATGACGACCTATGTGGCGCTGCTGCATTCGATCGTCCTTGCGCCGGGCAAGCGGCTGGTGATGGCGGACCTGAAGGCGATGGCCGGGGAACTGGGTTTTCGCGAGCCCCGCACGCTGGTCGCCACCGGCAACATGATCTTCGAAGCCGAAGAGGCGCCGCTTGCCGAAATTGAGGAGCGGCTGGAGGCGTCGTTCCGGGCGCGTTTCGGCAAGCATGTCGATATCGTCCTGCGCCGGGCCGACGCCTTTCTCCGTCTTGCGGCGGGCAATCCCTTTCCCGAGGGCAATGCGCCGGACGTCGGCATCCGCGTCATGCGCCAGCCGCTTGGCGCCGATGTGCTGGCGAAACTCGAACGGCTCGCGACGCCCGAAATCCACCTTGCACTGGTCGATGGCGACCTCTGGATCGATTTTTCCGGTAAGCCGAACGAAACCCGGCTGCTCTCGCACCTGACGACGAAGAAGCTCGGGATCGGCACGCTGCGCAACGCCAACACCATCAACGGCCTCGCCGCCATGCTCGGCCGATCATAGCCAGCGGCGCACCCGCCCCGCATAGGCGCGGTAGGGCGCGCCGAGATCGTGTTCCAGAACCTTTTCCTCGATGCGCACCTGAAGCGAGACCGCCACGATGACGGCGGTCGCGAGCGCGAACTGGACGATATCCGGCCGGGCGATGAAGAAGCCGGCAAAGAGCGCGACCTGCCCGACGAAGACCGGGTTGCGCGACAGGCGGAACGGACCGGTATCGACGACGGCGCCGGAATGGCCTTCCACCGAGCCGATGCGCCAGGAGACGCCCATATGGTGCTGGGCGTGGATCGCGAAGAGCGCGCCAGCAAGGGCAAGGAAAAGGCCGGCGACACGCAGCGGCATGGGCGGGGTGGCAAATTCCGCGACCGGCGCGAAGCCGAAGGCGAGCAGCAGCGGATAAATCAGCCCGCCGGCGAAGGCGAGGCGGAAGAGCAGCGCCGGCAGGCCCTGCCGCCTGTCCCGGCCGAACAGCCAGACGGGCTGGCCGGCATCCCGCGCCGAACGGGCGGTGAGGGCAAGGAAGGCGGCGAGATAGATGCCCATGAGGATGGCGGCAGGAAGGGCGAGGGAAGGCATGACCGGATCTCCGTCTTGAAGGATGCGGCAAGCCTAATCCCTCTAGCGACTTGAGGTTCAAGCCCCGTCTGGACGCCCGTGCTCATCATCCTCACGGAAGCCTTAACGGCGCTGGCGGCGCCGGTGGGCGCAAGGGGATGCGGGCGGGGGCGGGGCCTGCGCGTCCTCCTCTTCGTCGTCTAACCTCTCCGCCTCCTCGTCCCATCTGTCGAGGTCCTCCTGCGTATAGCCGGCGGCGAGCAGTTCCTGGCGCTCGCGCTCGGCGAGTTCCCGCGCTGCGCAGTTGATGGCGCTCTGGGTGGCATCGTTCGTCACGCAGGGTGGAAACTGCTTGTAATGGGTGGTGGCGATTTCCTCCCGGGGCCAGCAGCCGGTGCAACACTTCGCTCGCCGGCATTTCGGAAGGCGGCAATCAAGGTGAAGGCCGGCAAAGGTGGCCGCCTCGCGAAAGAGCGGCTGCAGCCGCCACGTAAGCCTCTGGTGCCGCTTGTCCTCGGGAAGCTCCGAGCCGTAATACATCGCATCCTCCTTTCCGCGCCGGCCCTCTCCATCGACCGGGCGCGCCAAGACCACCCGCATGGTCTCCATCGGGTCTTTGAAAACTGTCCGGAGAACCGCGCGAAAGCGTTGCCTCTCTGGTTATGGATGTGGTGGCTTCGCTTTCGCGCGGCCCAGGCGTTCTTCGGAGACGGTCCGGTCTCCTTCAGGCGGGGAGCTGCTTCGCTGCACAGAGTGCCGGCGTATATGCCTTGTCCGAAAACCGCTGACGCACTTTTCGGGGACATGCGCTGCACGCTGCTTGCATGGCGGACCCAAACCGACCCCGCAAGACCCGGGGAAGGGGGAAGCCTGTTGCGACGGAAGCTTTCACTCCCGCAGCGCTCCTCGCCTCTTCCGCCCCTGCCGTACGTTTCGACAGAACACGAAAGCGCCTCCTCCCGCCCGCATCGACACGTTACGCGATCCGTCCGGCGGCGGAAGGAGGCTCAGGATACGGCAGGTTTTGGGGGCGGGGAAAACATGTAAGCATTTTTTCGCACATCTTCTAATTTGATGGCTGTATCACTGTTGCTGTTTCTCCTCTTCAAAATTGATTCACATCAAAGAGTTAAATGTATATCTAGAAATTTATATTGAGTAGATTCGCCAAGGCCGCGAGTGCTGAAAGAGCAATCGCTCCGATGAGTGCGCCGGCTGCGTGATTAAAAATCCATAGAAGTGTATTTTTAGCGTTTTGCCAAATATGATTCGGCCGAACATTTTTTTTATTTCTATCCGTGTGAAGTTGCAGAATCTCATATTTTGCTACCTCAAGTTCTTCTTCGGAAAAATGACCAACGTTGTTGGCCTCCCGAATACTCTCTTCCAGTTTTTGGATTGCATTTCGAAATTCTTTGGATGCTTCAGAGTTATGGTCTACGCTAACGATCCGATCCGGCTCCGGAATAACGGCGTTTTCGAGCCGGCGTTTGAGATCGCGTGCCATTTCGAGTGGGGTATCACGGTGCATGTCGGCGATAGCGTTGTTAACGCTCTTTATGGAATTTTGAGCTTCAATTTTGCTGGGGTATCCCTTTGAACTCCATAATATCTCGGAATTATATTTAAATCTAAGGTGGTATTGGCTGGATCTATCTTTGTATATTTCGAAGGCGTGACTCACGTTCTACTCCAATTTTTTCCTTCTTTTCCGAAATTCCTGGCGCCTGCTCAATTTAAGACGTGATCCGGCCTTGGAAGGCTGGTGATCTGAAACATGAACACATCTCTGGCGCGTCCTCAAAGGGATACGCTGCAATCCTTCGGGGCGTGTCTTGCCCCTAATGTTACTTCAATCCGGCTGGCGACATAATCCTATCCTCTTCCAATCCCCCCGATTTCCCCGTATACCGCAGGCGCTTACGTGCCGGAATCCCCGGCCTTTTCCCTTCGCATACCACCCGCATTCGTTGGCGGGACTGGATAGGAGATTTTTGAATGTCTGCACCTGTTTCCCTGACTTTTCCCGATGGTTCCGTCCGCGAATATCCCGCGGGCTCGACCGGGCGTGACGTGGCCGAGGCGATTTCCAAGTCGCTGGCCAAGAAGGCGATCGCGATTGCGCTCGATGGCGAGCTGCGCGATCTCTCCGATACCGTTTCGAACGGCCGGATCGAGATCGTCACCCGCGAGGACGACCGCGCGCTTGAACTCATCCGCCACGACGCCGCCCATGTGATGGCCGAGGCCGTGCAGGAGCTTTGGCCCGGCACGCAGGTGACGATCGGCCCGGTCATCGATAACGGCTTCTACTACGACTTCGCCAAGGACGAGCCCTTCACGCCCGACGATCTGCCGAAGATCGAAAAGCGCATGAAGGAGATCATCCAGCGCAACAAGCCTTTCACCAAGGAAGTCTGGTCGCGCGACAAGGCCAAGGAGGTCTTCTCCTCCAAGGGCGAGAAGTACAAGGTCGAGCTGGTCGATGCGATCCCCGAGGGGCAGGACCTCAAGATCTACTACCAGGGCGACTGGTTCGACCTGTGTCGCGGCCCGCACATGGCTGCGACCGGCCAGATCGGCACGGCTTTCAAGCTGATGAAGGTCGCGGGCGCCTATTGGCGCGGCGATTCGAACAATCCGATGCTGACGCGCATCTACGGCACCGCCTGGCGTACGCAGGAGGAGCTCGACACCTATCTCAACATCCTCGCCGAAGCCGAGAAGCGCGACCATCGCCGCCTCGGCCGCGAAATGGACCTGTTCCATTTCCAGGAGGAAGGGCCGGGCGTCGTTTTCTGGCACGGCAAGGGCTGGCGCATGTTCCAGACGCTCGTCGCCTATATGCGCCGTCGTCTCGCCGGCACCTATGAAGAAGTGAACGCGCCGCAGGTGCTCGACAAGTCGCTGTGGGAAACCTCGGGACACTGGGGCTGGTACCGCGACAACATGTTCAAGGTGACGGTCGCCGGCGACGAGACGGACGACGAGCGCGTCTTTGCGCTGAAGCCGATGAACTGCCCGGGCCATGTGCAGATCTTCAAGCATGGCTTGAAGTCCTATCGCGAACTGCCTGTCCGCCTTGCGGAATTCGGTAACGTGCATCGTTATGAGCCTTCCGGTGCGCTGCACGGGCTGATGCGCGTGCGCGGCTTCACGCAGGACGACGCGCATGTCTTCTGCACCGACGAGCAGATGGCGGCCGAATGCCTGCGCATCAACGACCTGATCCTGTCGGTCTACAAGGACTTCGGCTTCGACGAGGTCGTCGTGAAGCTCTCCACCCGTCCGGAAAAGCGCGTCGGTTCCGATGCGCTGTGGGACCGGGCGGAAAGCGTCATGATGGACGTGCTGAAGACCATCGAGGCGCAGTCCGGCGGGCGGATCAAGACCGGCATCCTGCCGGGCGAGGGCGCGTTCTACGGGCCGAAGTTCGAATATACGCTGAAGGACGCCATCGGCCGCGAATGGCAGTGCGGCACCACGCAGGTCGACTTCAACCTGCCGGAGCGCTTCGGCGCCTTCTATATCGACCAGGCGTCGGAAAAGCGTCAGCCCGTCATGATCCATCGCGCCATCTGCGGCTCGATGGAGCGCTTCCTCGGTATTCTCATCGAGAACTTCGCCGGGCACATGCCGCTCTGGATCGCGCCGATGCAGGTGGTCGTCGCGACGATCACCTCCGAGGCGGACGATTATGCCCGCGAAGTGGCCGACAAGCTGCGTGACGCCGGCATGACCGTCGAGGTCGATACCCGCAACGAGAAGATCAACTACAAGGTCCGCGAGCATTCCGTGACCAAGGTTCCGGTCATCATCGTCTGCGGCAAGCGCGAGGCGGAGGAACGCTCCGTCAACATCCGTCGCCTCGGTTCTCAGAACCAGACGGCGATGTCGCTGGACGAGGCCATCGAGGCGCTATCGCTGGAGGCGATGCCGCCGGACCTCAAGCGCAAGCTGGGCAAGGCCTGATAGAATTCGGCCCCGGAGCGGTTCACCGCTCCGGGACCGGTTCGTTTATGGGATGGTTGGTCGCGCTCAGTCCACCACGTCCTCGGCGGCGGCCTTCTGGTCGTTGGCCTTTTCGTCGAGCAGCACCTCGACATCGGTGTTCATGCCGGCCTGCACCTGGAAATCGCGCTGGTAGATCTTGTTCTTGTTGCGGGCGACGGCGATGTAGCTGCCTTCCGCCAGAACCAGCGTCGGGAACGCGCCGACGCTTTCGGAGACCGTGTCGCCCGAGGATGTCAGGATCGACCAGGCCGTATCGGCGATCGCCTCGCCGCCCGGCTCGGAGACGAGCTTCAGCGTCAGTTTGGCGGCACGGTGCTGGATGGTGGCCCGCGTCAGCTTGCCCGCCTCCACCTGGATATCGGCGCGGATGACGGCATTGACCGTGCCGTAGTCGGAAACCACGTGGTAGGTGCCGGCGTTGAGGCGCACCACGGTGTTCGGCTTGACGTCATCCATGACGAGGTTGCGCTCGCCGTCCTCGCGCACTTCCGCGGCATAGACGGTAAAGCTCAATTCCTTCGGCGGAATGCGCACGTCCGGGCCGGAGACGGCGTTCAGCATGATGCCGCCGGCGTCGAGAACCATGGTCTGCTTGTCGACGGCACCCTCATCGGGCACGACGAGCTTCTTCGTCGCGCCGGCGCGGCCGAAGGCGACATTGACGAAATATTCGCCGGGCACGAGCTGGAACGCGGCCGTGCCGCCCTCCGATGTCGCCAGCAGCGGCAGCTTGCCGTCCGCGCCGGGAATGGGGGAAAAGACGCGCCAGGTCAGGCCATGCTCCATGGGCTGCCCGTCCTTGGTCAGCAGCGCCTCGCAGGTAACGTCGCGCAGGTTCTCCGGCATCGCCTCGCCGGTCACGATCGGGTTGAAGGAGGTGAGCTTGCTGCCCTTCAGCGGCGTGGTGACCTGCGAAAAGCTTTCGAGCGAATCCTGCGCCTGCGCGAGCGGCGCGGCAAGGCTCGCGGCGATGAGGCTCATGGCGGCGACGGGATGGATACGCATGCGCATGGGGATGGTTGACTTCCTGACTGTAAGGCTCCACTTGAAAGCCCTGCTAATGGCATTTTCAAGGCCGCGCCCGGCGGCCAGGATATTGGAACTCCCGCCCGATGAAAACCGAAATCAAGCTGATCGATTATCTTTCGACCCGCCGGTCGATCCCCGCCTTCCAGATGAGCGAGCCCGGCCCCTCGAAGAACGAGGTGGAGGAGATGCTGAAGCTCGCCTCGCGCGTGCCGGACCACGGCAAGCTCGCGCCCTGGCGCTTCATCGTCTATCGCGGCGAGGCGCGCCGGCGATTAAGCGAGGAACTGGCGAGGATCGCGATGGGCGACAAGCCGGACCTTGCCGAGGATATGGTGAAGGTGGAGAACACGCGGCTGACCCGCGCGCCCGTGGTGATCGCGGTCGTCAGCCGCGCGGCCCCACATTTCAAGATCCCGGAATGGGAACAGCTCATGTCGGCGGGCGCCGTCTGCCTCAACCTCGTCATGGCGGCCAATGCCTATGGTTTCGCGTCGAACTGGTTGTCGGAATGGTATGCCTTCGACGAGCGCGCCCATGGCATCCTCGGCGTGAATGCGGGCGAGAAGGTCGCCGGCTTCATCCATATCGGAACGCCGACCGTGCCGCCGACGGAGCGGCCGCGGCCGGAGCTGGCGGACATCGTCACGTGGATCGGCGATGACGCCTGACGCGCTGTTCTACGAGACGGCGGACAATGCGCACGGCCTGAGGCACGATCCCTTCAAGGCGATCGTCGCGCCGCGACCCATTGGCTGGATCGGCACAAGGGCGGCGGACGGGCGACGGAATCTCTCGCCATATTCGTTCTTCAATGCCGTGAGCGACACGCCGAAGCTCGTGATGTTCTCGTCCAGCGGACATAAGGACAGCGTGACGAATATCGAGGAGACCGGTGTCTTCACCTGCTCGCTTGCGAGTCGCCACCTTGCGGAGCGGATGAACGCGAGTTCGATCACTGTGCCCCATGGTGTCGACGAGTTCGAGATCGCCGGACTGACGGCCGTTACGGGCCGGCTGGTCGATGCGCCCTATGTGGGCGAGGCCTATGCCGCGCTCGAATGCAGGGCGACGCAAATCCTGCGGCCAGTCGATCTCGACGGGCGCGAATCAAACAATTGGATCGTGTTCGGGCAGGTTGTCGGCATCCATGTCAGCCCGGAAATCCTGAAGGACGGCATGATCGACATGGCGGTCGCCCGCCCGCTCGGGCGCATGGGCTATATGGATTATTGCGACGGCGGATCGGATGTCTTCGCCATGACGCGGCCGAAGTCCGGGTAAGGACGCCGTCACCGGCAGGTTAACGGACATGGTGAACCAATCTTAAACACTTTGGCGCTAGGGTGGTGCCAGTCGCGTTTAGGCGTTTGGGGCGTCCATTGATCGTTCATGCATTTCTCCGTTGGGTCGAGACCGCGCGGGCCGCCGATAGGGCGAAGGCTGCCAGCGTTCTGGCGCGAGCCTATGCCCGGGCGCGGATCGCGCCGGATGACCGGCGTGCGGCCGAGATGGCGATGATCTTCCTGCTCGACGATCCCGCGCCGCAGGTGCGGCTGGGACTGGCCGAGGCGCTGGCGGATAGCGAGGACGCGCCGCGCGCCGTCGTGCTGCCGCTTGCCGAGGACCAGCCGGAAATCGCCGCTCACATCCTTCTTTGTTCCCCCGTGCTGACGGACGCCGATCTCGTGGATATCGCGGCGAGGGGCGGCGAGGCGACGCGCATGCTGATCGCGCACCGCGCCTTCGTCTCGCGGCCTGTCTCGGCCGCGCTCGCCGAGGTCGGCGACAGGCCGGATCTTCTGGCGCTGCTGGAAAACGAGGGCGCGGCGATCTCCCGCCGCAGCCTGACGCGTATTGCGGACCGGTTCGGTCACGATGCGGAAATCCGGGCGCTGCTGCTCGACCGCGAGGACCTGCCGAGCGACGCGCGCCACGCGCTGGTCGAGAAGATCGGCTCGGCGTTGGCGGGCTTCGGTCTCATTCAGGCGGCGGTCGGCTCGAGCCGTGTCGAGCGCATCACGCGCGAGGCCTGCGACGTGGCGACGATCGGGATGGTGGCGGATGTCGCCTCCGGGGAAATGCCGGTGCTGGTGGAGCATCTACGCCTTGCCGGCAGGCTGACGCCGGTTTTCCTGATGCATGCGCTGTGCACAGGCCGGGCCGAATTCTTCGCCGTCTCCATCGCCAATCTTTCCGGGCAGGCGGAGCGGCGTGTGCGCTCCATCCTGTCGGATGGCCGCGAGGCGGCCGTGCGCGCGCTCTACGAGACCACGGGCCTCGGCCGCGATATCAGCGCGCTCTTCGCCGAAGCGACGATGCTGCTACGGCGTGAAGCGAAAGGCGGGGACGGCTTGCTTTCCGTCTCCGAAAGGCTGCTTTCACGCGCCCGTGGCGCGGAGGGCGCCTCCTGCCGGTCGATGCTGGAGATGGTCGAGCGGCTTGCCATCGCGGAACAGCGCCAGACGGCGCGCAGCTATGCGCTCATCGCTACGCGGGAAGCGGCGTAAGCCGGGAATTTTCCGCATGCGGCCTTCACGTCGTCCGGGCTGGTACTCCGGCGATCAATCCGCAAACCGTTTCACGACCCAGGAATAGCCGCTTTCGGCATAGCGCACGGGCGTCGTGACGGCCGCTTTGAGGGCGTCGGCGTCGGGGATCGCCTTCTTCACGAAGCCGAGCGCGCGCGCGGCAAGCCCCTGCTTTTCCTCCGCCGTTTCGACAGGAACGGGGATTTGCGCCCCTGTCTGGGCGTCGGCCGGGGTTTCAGGCGTGGCCACATCCGCGGTCATGCGATTGCCCGAGCTTTCGCAGACAGCGACGATGACAGGATAATTCTTGTTCTGGTGGCGGTTGATATAGGTCTCGGCCTGGGCGTCGCACAGCGCCACAGTCTGCCAGCTCCGGTCGACCGTGTCGATGTAGTGGCACTGGGTCGCGCTGTCGTCGCAGCCCATGATCGTCATGACGATGAGCGCTGCTTTCATGGCCGTCCTTTCCGCGTTGGATGGCCCCGGTTAGAGGCCGGCATTGCCGCGAAAGTATGGCGGCAACGCTTCAGATGTCGAGGTTGTCGGCGAAGACGGCGCGTTCCTGGATGAAGCGGAACCGGGCTTCCGGCTTGGTGCCCATCAGGTCGTCCACCGCCGTGCGCGTGCCCTCGAAATCGACGTCGTCGATGGCCACCTTCAGCAGGGTGCGCTTGGAGGGGTCCATCGTCGTTTCCTTGAGCTGCGCCGGCAGCATCTCGCCAAGGCCCTTGAAGCGGCCGATCTCCACCTTGCCGCGCCCGTTGAATTCGGTGCGCATCAACTCCTCCCGGTGCGGGTCGTCGCGCGCGTAGAGCGTCTTGCCGCCCTGGCTGAGGCGGTAGAGTGGCGGCACGGCGAGATAGAGATGCCCGCCGCGAATGAGTTCCGGCATCTCCTGATAGAAGAAGGTGATGAGCAGCGAGGCGATATGCGCACCGTCGACGTCGGCGTCGGTCATGACGATGACGCGCTCGTAGCGCAGGTCCTCGTCTCGATATTTCGAGCGCGTGCCACAGCCAAGCGCCTGCACGAGATCGGAAATCTGCTGGTTGGCGCCGAGCTTTTCGCGGCCGGCGCTCGCGACGTTGAGGATTTTTCCGCGTAGCGGAAGAATCGCCTGGTTGGCGCGGTTGCGCGCCTGCTTGGCCGAACCGCCGGCCGAATCGCCCTCCACGATGAAGAGTTCGGCGCCCTCGGCGGAATTCTGCGAGCAGTCGGCGAGCTTGCCGGGAAGGCGCAGCTTGCGGACGGCCGTCTTGCGGCTCACTTCCTTTTCCTTGCGGCGGCGCATGCGCTCTTCCGCGCGCTCGATCACCCATTCGAGGAGTTTCGCGGCCTCGGCGGGGTTGTCGGCAAGGTAGTGGTCGAAGGGGTCGCGCAGCGCGTTTTCGACGATGCGCTGGGCTTCCACGGTGGCGAGCTTGTCCTTCGTCTGGCCGACGAATTCCGGCTCGCGGATGAAGACCGAGAGCATGCCGACCGCCGAGATCATCACGTCGTCGGTGGTGATGGCGGCGGCGCGCTTGTTCTGCGTCAGTTCGGCGTAATTCTTCAGGCCCTTGGTGAGCGCGATGCGCAGGCCCGCCTCGTGCGTGCCGCCGTCTGCCGTCGGGATGGTGTTGCAATAGGAATGGATCAGCGAATCGCCGCCGTACCAGGTAACGGCCCATTCCAGAGAGCCGTGGCCGCCCGACTTCTCGCTCTTGCCGGCGAAAATCTCGCGCGTGACAGTGTATTCCTTGCCGAGCGTCGCCTGCAGGTAATCCTTCAGGCCGCCGGGGAAGTGGAAGACGGCCTTTTCCGGCGTCTCGGAGCCTTCCGGCAGGAGGGTGGGATCGCAGCTCCAGCGGATTTCCACGCCGCCGAAGAGATAGGCCTTGGAGCGGGCCATGCGGAAGACGCGGCCGGGATCGAAACGGGCATGCGCGCCGAAAATCTCCGGATCGGGATGGAAACGCACCTTCGTGCCGCGCCGGTTGTGCACGTCGCCAAGTTCCTCCAGGCCACCGACCGGCTTGCCGCGCGAAAAGCGCTGGCGATAGAGCTTCCTGTTGCGGGCGACCTCGACTTCGAGATGATCGGAAAGGGCGTTGACGACGGAGACGCCGACGCCGTGCAGGCCGCCCGAGGTCTCGTAGGCCTTGCCGTCGAACTTGCCGCCGGCATGAAGCACGGTGAGGATGACCTCCAGCGTCGACTTGCCCGGCATCTGCGGGTGGTTCTCGACCGGAATGCCGCGGCCGTTGTCGATGACGGTAAGATAGCCCTCGGCATCGAGATTGACCTCGATGAAATTGGCGTGGCCGGCGACCGCTTCGTCCATCGAGTTGTCGATGACTTCGGCGAAGAGGTGGTGCAGCGCCTTCTCGTCCGTGCCGCCGATATACATGCCCGGACGCATGCGCACCGGCTCGAGGCCTTCCAGCACGCGGATCGCCGAGGCGTCGTAGCCGCCGGAACCTTCGGCCTGGGCCTGGACCTGGGCCGGGTGGCTCTCGGGCACGGGGGCAGGGGCGCGCGCGGTCTTCTCCTCCGGCGCGGCGGGCTGCCGGGCGGGTTCGGAGGGCATGTTGGCGAAGAGGTCGTTACTGTCGTCTTGCATGGGCCGTTCAGAGTTTGTTCCGGTTGCCAGTTTCATCTCCCGATATGAAAGGATCGGGGGCTGGCGAAGATCAGGTCGTCGGCGAATCACGGATGACTCTGCCAGATTTCCCGGGTTTTCGCGATGTCCGGGTATGTCGAAGCCTGTGGAGGATTGCGTTGTGCGCGGGCGGATGGCAAGTATCGCCACCCCAAGGGAGCGCCGGTTCATGCCTCAGTCCACAGTTCATTGCCTCCGCCGGCTGGTTTTGGCCGCGGCCTTCGCCGCGCTGGCGGCCCAGGATGCCGCCGCGCTGACGCTGAAGCCGTGGAAAGACGAGCTTTTCGGCTATGGCCGGATCATTGAGACGGCGGATGACGGGGCGCTCCGCGTCGTCGATTATGAGGAGATGCGCGACATCAACGGCCGCGACCAGATCCCGGAGCGGCGGGTGAAGTCCGCCTATGTCTCCACGGCGGTGAAGAAGGCGCAGCGGAACCTGACGGTCGATACGCCCGCCGGGCCGCTTGACGTTGCGATGACCGGCAAGGAGGAAGGGGCGGCCTTCACGGTCATCTTTATCCACGGTCGTGGCGGGGATCGGCGGCTCGGCAACAACGACTGGAATTTCGGCGGTAATTTCAACCGCATCAAGAATCTCGCGCTGCAGAATGGCGGCGTCTACTACGCGCCGAGCGTGCCTTCCTTCGACGACAAGGGCGCGGCGCATGTCTCCGGTCTCATCCTGCGCGCCCGGGCGCTTTCGCCGGACAGGCCCGTCATCCTCGCCTGCGCCTCGATGGGCAGCTTCATCTGCGCCCGCGTGGCGCGCGACGCGACGGCGGTGAAGAACCTTGCCGGCATGGTGCTGATGGGCGGGGCGGCGGATGGCGACTATGCCAGGACCGCCGCCTTCAAGGCGAAGCTGCCGGTCTTCTTCACCCATGGCGATAGCGACAGCGTCTATGCGGCGAACGATCAGATCGCCGTCTTCCGCAAGCTGCGCAAGGCAGGCATTCCGACGCGTTTCGTGCTGTTCCAGACCGGCGGCCACGGCACGCCGGTGCGCATGACCGACTGGCGCGAGACGCTCAACTGGCTGCTGGCGCAGTAGGCTTCCTTCCTTACGTCGAGCGCAGGAGAATCTTGGTCGAGCCGACGGCGGCTGCGATCTGCCGGTAGTGGCTCGCCCGCTTCTCGGAATTCTCCGAGGCGCGCAGGAGCTGCGTCTGGGCTTCCTCGATGACCTGCCGAGCCTGATCCATGGCCTTTTCGAGATTGCGGCGGCGGATGGCCGTATAGGTCTTCGTCGTCTTGATCCGCGCATTGCCGCGAGAGCGGATGCGCGGGGCCTTGCTGTCGACATTGGCGGCCTGGATGCGGCCGAGCCTGCCGGCGGCCTGCCGGACGATCTGCCGGGCCTCGTCATAGGCCGGCCCCTTCGGGATGCGCTGGGCGATATCGAGAAGGCGCTGGCGCAGGCAATCGATGCGGTAGACCGGATCGTAGGCGGCGCATTCCTCGCTCGCCGCGCCGATGTTCCGGGCGATCGAGAGGGTGAGGTACTCGGTCGGCGTCGTCGTCTCGACGGAGGTGTGGCTCGACCCCTTGCCGGTCGTCAATCCGCCGGAGCCTCCCGTGGTCGTCGTGGTGCCGCCGCCACCGGGCGCCGGCGCCACCTGGCCGTAGGTCTCCGGCAGGCCGGCAAGCGTGAGCGCCGCCGCGAGGAGCGCGGTCTGGATCGAACGCAGGGCTTCCGGTTTCCTCATCGATACCTCCGCTATTGTGCCTGCCCGAAGGCGATGCGCATGCCGCGCTGCGTCCCCGCGCCGAGATCGCCGTCCAGGGCGCCGGCATAGAACCTGTTGCGCTGCAGCTCGGCCTGAAGCGCGCGGCGGGTTTCCGGCTTGAACATGGTCGGGCGGCTGGTGAGCTGCTCCAGTACGTCCGAAACGCCGGAGCGCAGCGCCTGGTAGAGATAGGCGGCCGCGTCTTCAGGCGTCTTTCCGGGGATCATGCCGTCGTCGATCAGCGCGGCGACGTTGAACATGGCTTGCGGATGGCGCAGGTCCGCTGCCTTGACGAAAAGCGCGATGGCCTGCTTCGCATCGCGCGGCAGGCCTTCGGCGCCCTGATAGTAGAGGAAGCCAAGATCGTTGATGGCGTCGGCAAAACCGAGATCGGCGGACCTGCGGTAGAGTTTCAGCGCCTCGGCGACGTTCTGCGGCGTGCCGATACCCTTTTCATGCAGCTTGCCGAGTTCGAACATGGCTTCTGCATCGCCGGCTTCGGCCGCCTTGCTGAACAACCGGAAGGCCTCGGCGGGCTGGAACTTTGCCGAATCCGGCGAGAGGGCCATGTAGCCGAGGCCGATCATGGCGCGGGTGTTGCCTTCCTCGGCAAGGCCCGCAAGCTGCCCGGCCTGATCGGGCTTCAGCGCCTGCCATTGGCTGGCCTTGTCGGTGATGGCAGCGACCTTGGCGTCCTCGCCGGCGAGGAAGAAAGGCGCACCGGAGAGCGAGCCGTAGAAATGCGGTTGCTGGCGGTTGGCCGTCAGCGTCATGACCCGGTCGCGGATCTGGCGGAAGACGAGGCCGATCTCGATATTGGGGCGTGGCAGGCTTTCGAGGACGGCGCTGGTGAAGGGGCTGTGTTCGCCTTCGCCGTCGAGCGCTACCTTGCCGCCCTCCGCCGCATAGACGACGAGCATGCCCTGCGAGGGATCGGGCGTGGAAAGTCCGCCGCTCCCCATAGCCGAGGCGCCCGCCGCCGCGGCAAGGCCGGGCGAGGCAGGGAAGGGGTTGTTGCGGCAGGAATCGAGGATGACGATGCGCAGCTTGCGGGCATGGGCGACGCTGCCGAGCACCGAGCGCAGGCTGACGGCCCGGTCGGGTATCTTCGCGGGATCGTCGATCTCGATATCGATGGGGATCAGGTAGTTCTCGCCGGCCGCCTCGACCCCGTGGCCGGCATAATAGACCATGGCGATGTCGGCCGTTTCCGACTTGCGGGAGAAGCCAGCTATCGTGTCCTTCATCTGGGCAAGGGGGACGTCGACGGCAAGATCCACCGTGAAGCCGAGCCGTTCGAGCATGGCGGCCACGGCGCGTGCGTCAGCCTCGGTGTTGCGCAGCGGCGCGATGGACGTATAGGCGGCCATGCCGACGACGAGCGCGACGCGCTTTGCGCCGAGTTCCCGCGAGGCCTCCGCTTCCTCCGCCGTCACGCGGCCGACGGCGGTCTTTATGGGCATCAGGCCGCGCGTCTGCGGCTGGCCCTCCTGCGCCATGGCGACGCCGGCAAGCAGAAGCGCGGCCGCCGCGCCGGCTATAAGGCGTCGTGAGGGAAGCATTCGCCCCATCCATCCTGCATGATCGAGTTCGCCCTGCGATATTACGGTTCAGAAACCCGCAATATTCAAGCCCGATTCCGGCCGCGCCGCCGCAGAACGCACCTTTTCTTGCCGGCCCCGATTTGCTACGCCCCATGCGGTTGATTTCATGGAAGGGGATGCTCATGACACCGGACGTTACACCGCTCGTCGCCGGGAACTGGAAGATGAACGGCACGCGCGCATCGCTCGACCAGATCAAGGCTATGGCCGAGGGGGTGAAGGGGCCGCTTTCGCAGAAGGTGGAAACGCTGATCTGCCCGCCGGCGACGCTTCTCTACGTGGCGACCGCGCTTTGCGACGACAGCCCGCTTCAGATCGGCGCGCAGGATTGCCATGAGAAGGCTTCCGGCGCGCATACCGGCGACGTCTCCGCCGAGATGATCGCGGATTGTTTCGGCACCCATGTCATCGTCGGCCATTCCGAGCGCCGCACGGACCACAAGGAGAGCGACGCGCTGGTGCGCGCCAAGGCGGAGATCGCCCACCAGAACGATCTGGTCGCCATCGTCTGCATCGGCGAGACCGGCGACGAGCGCAAGGCGGGCAAGACGCTCGACGTGCTGAAGACGCAGCTTGCCGCCTCCGTGCCGGATGGCGCAACGGCGGAAAATACCGTCATCGCCTATGAGCCTGTCTGGGCGATCGGCACCGGACTGACCCCGACGGTGGCGGATGTGGAGGAGGCGCATGCCTTCATGCGCGCCGAACTGACCGCCCGCTTTGCCGGCGAGGGCGCGAAGATGCGCATTCTCTACGGCGGCTCGGTCAAGCCGGGCAATGCCGGGGAGTTGATGGGCGTCGCCAATGTCGACGGCGCGCTGATCGGCGGGGCGAGCTTGAAATCCGACGACTTCCTTGCCATCTACCGCGCATACGAAGCGCTGACGGCCTGAGGCTTTCTCCGCCTGCTCCGCAAAAGGGCGGGCGGATTGGCCGGTAAGGGCTTGGAATGGCGCACGGCTTGGTATATTGAGCCGCAAACCTGAAATGTGAGCCGTCTGGCCGGGACCTGAAAACATGCAGACCATCTTGCTCGTCATCTATCTCATGGTCGTCGTCGCACTGATCGGCGTCGTGCTGATCCAGCGCTCGGAAGGCGGTGGCCTCGGCATCGGCGGCGGCTCCGGCTTCATGTCGGCGCGCGGCACGGCCAATGCCCTGACGCGCACCACGGCGATCCTTGCCACGCTGTTCTTCGTCCTGGCGCTCGGCATGGGCATCCTTGCCCGCTACCAGACGCAGCCGACCGACATCCTCGACCGCATTCCGGGCACGACCGGCACGGGCGGCGTTCTCGACGCACTGGGCGGCCAGCAGCAGAGCCAGGGTACGCAGACCGACACGAACCAGACGCCCGCAACGACCGGCACGGATGCCGTTCCGACCGAGGGTGGCGCTGCTACCGGCACCGGCGACACGCCGGCGAATTCCGGGACGGCGACTGGCGCCGGCACGGGTGCCGCGACGGGGCAGGGCGGCAACGCCGGCGTTCCGAGCGGCCAGTAAGCCGCGGAAACGAAAACAAACCGGCCGGTTGGCGCAAACCAACCGGCCTTCTTCTGTGTAAAACGCCGATTGCGACTTCCGAAATCACGGTCAAGGTGATTTTTCGGTGGCGGAATCGATTTTGAAAAGGTATCCGGTGACTCCCATGGCGCGATATGTATTCATCACAGGCGGCGTGGTTTCTTCCCTCGGAAAAGGCATTGCCGCCGCTGCACTCGGAGCTCTCCTTCAGGCCCGCGGTTACCGCGTTCGCCTCCGGAAGCTGGACCCCTATCTCAACGTCGACCCGGGCACCATGAGCCCGACGCAGCACGGCGAGGTGTTCGTCACCGACGACGGCGCGGAGACCGACCTCGACCTTGGCCACTACGAGCGCTTCACCGGCCGCTCTGCCACCAAGACCGACAACATCACCACCGGCCGCATCTACAAGAACATCATCGACAAGGAACGCCGCGGCGACTATCTCGGCGCGACCGTGCAGGTCATTCCGCACGTCACCAACGAGATCAAGAACTTCGTCACCGAAGGCAATGACGACTACGACTTCGTGCTCTGCGAGATCGGCGGCACGGTGGGCGACATCGAGGCCATGCCCTTCATGGAAGCGATCCGCCAGCTCGGCAACGACCTGCCGCGCGGCACCGCCGTCTATGTCCACCTGACGCTGATGCCCTACATCCCGGCCGCCGGCGAGCTGAAGACCAAGCCGACGCAGCACTCCGTCAAGGAGTTGCAGGCCATGGGTATTCACCCGGACATCCTGCTGGTGCGCGCCGACCGGGAAATCCCCGAAGCCGAGCGCAAGAAGCTCTCGCTGTTCTGCAACGTGCGCCCGACCGCCGTGATCCAGGCGCTTGACGTCGCGTCGATCTACGACGTGCCGCTCGCCTATCACAAGGAAGGCCTCGACGACGAGGTTCTGGCCGCCTTTGGCATCGAGCCGGCCCCGAAGCCGCGGCTCGACGCCTGGCAGAAGGTTTCCGACCGCATCAAGACGCCGGAAGGCGAGGTGACCATCGCCATCGTGGGCAAGTACACCGGCCTCAAGGATGCCTACAAGTCGCTGATCGAGGCGCTCTACCACGGCGGCATCGCCAACCACGTCAAGGTCAAGCTCGAGTGGATCGAGTCGGAGGTCTTCGAGAAGGAAGATCCGGCGCCCTACCTCGAGAAGGTGCACGGCATCCTCGTTCCCGGCGGTTTCGGCGAACGCGGTTCCGAAGGCAAGATCAATGCGGCGCGCTTTGCCCGCGAGCGCAAGGTGCCCTATTTCGGCATCTGCTTCGGCATGCAGATGGCGGTCGTGGAAGCGGCGCGCAACCTTGCCGGCATCGAGAAGGCCTCCTCCACTGAATTCGGCAAGACGGCCGAGCCGGTCGTCGGCCTGATGACGGAATGGGTGAAGGGCAACGATCTGGAGAAGCGTTCGGCGGCCGGCGATCTCGGCGGCACGATGCGCCTTGGCGCTTACCGCGCCTCGCTGAAGGGCGGCACGAAGATCGCCGACATCTACGGCTCGACGGACATTTCCGAACGCCATCGCCATCGCTACGAGGTCAATGTCGACTACAAGCAGAAGCTGGAAGGCTGCGGCCTCGTCTTCTCCGGCATGTCGCCGGACGGCCTCCTGCCGGAAACGGTCGAATATGCCGACCATCCGTGGTTCATCGGCGTGCAGTATCACCCGGAATTGAAGAGCCGTCCGCTCGACCCGCATCCGCTCTTCGCCAGCTTCGTGGAGGCGGCGCTGGAGCAGAGCCGCCTCGTTTGAGGCAAGCGAAGGATCAATAAAAACCCGGCATTCCTGCCGGGTTTTTTGTTGCCCTACAGTCCTGAAAGCCTGGCCCGGAGGCAATCCCTATCGCGAGTAGGGCGAGATGCATTCCTTGCGCGGGCCGTAATTGGGCTGGAACGTATTGTCGTAGGCGCGATAGGACCTGTAGCGGTTCGCGCACCAGCTCACATGCGAATCACCCGTGCCCCGGTCGTTGGCAATCGCGCCACCGATCGCAGCACCGAGGCCGAAGGCGGCCAGCGGATACCACCATCCGTCCGAATGGCGGCGGTAGCCCGGGCGGTGGTAACGGGAGCCACGATGGCCGTGCCAGCGGCGTTCCATCCGGCGGTCGTAGCTATACTGCACCTTTTCGACGGCGGACGCCGCGGGAACGGGGACGTTCGCGAAGGTAACCGCCTGCGCGGGAATGACCGAAGTGACAGCAAGGGCGAAAGAGATGGCGCCTGCGCCAAGGCTGGTTCTGAGCTTCAACATGGTGGAACCTTTCTGCTTGTTCGCAATCATAACGCGCCGGAGCGGGGTGGGTTCCAAATCCCAGCCGGGCGTGTTCGAGCCATGAATGAATGGCTCCGTCTCTCGGTTCTCGATGCGACCCGATGAGCGTGGAGAGAGCAAGGACGGGCCGGCGGGGTATGCCGAAACGCCCTCTCGCATCATGCCCAAACAAAAAGGCGGGCCATTGAGCCCGCCTCTTTTCCGGTTCGATGCCGATCCGCTCAGTGCAGGATCTGGCTGAGGAACAGCTTGGTGCGCTCGTGCTGCGGATTGTCGAAGAACTCGGCCGGCGAGTTCTGCTCGACGATCTGGCCCTGGTCCATGAAGATGACGCGGTTGGCGACCTGGCGGGCGAAGCCCATTTCGTGCGTCACGCACAGCATGGTCATGCCTTCCTCGGCCAGCGAGACCATGGTGTCGAGCACTTCCTTCACCATTTCCGGGTCGAGTGCGGAGGTCGGCTCGTCGAAGAGCATGATCTTCGGCTTCATGCAGAGCGAGCGGGCGATCGCCACGCGCTGCTGCTGGCCGCCCGAGAGCTGGCCCGGATACTTGTTGGCCTGTTCGGGGATCTTGACGCGCTTGAGGTAGTGCATCGCCACTTCCTCGGCATCCTTCTTCGGCATCTTGCGCACCCAGATCGGGGCCAGCGTGCAGTTTTCCAGGATCGTCAGGTGCGGGAAGAGATTGAAGTGCTGGAACACCATGCCGACTTCGCGGCGCACTTCGTCGATCTTCTTCAGGTCGTTGGTCAGCTCGATGCCGTCGACGAGGATCTGGCCCTTCTGATGCTCTTCCAGACGGTTGATGCAGCGGATCATCGTGGACTTGCCCGAGCCGGACGGGCCGGCGATGACGATGCGCTCGCCCTTCATGACCTTCAGGTTGACGTCGCGCAGAACGTGGAAGTCGCCGTACCACTTGTTCATGTTGACGATCTCGACGGCGACGTCCGTCGCGGAGACCGTCATCTGTTGCGCCTGGGCTTGGTTGGCCATTGTTGTTTCCTCTCAGTTATCTCTTGTGGTTCGTGTCGAGCCGGCGTTCCACGAAGGCCGAGTAGCGCGACATGCCGAAGCAGAAAATCCAGAATGTGAAGCCGGCGAAGATCAGGCCCGTCAAGGGCGTGACAGGCGTGATCCAGCCCGAGTCCCCAAAACTTGCCTTCACGATGCCGAGCAGGTCGTACATCGAGATGATCGTGACGAGGGACGTATCCTTGAACATGCCGATGAAGGTGTTCACGATGCCGGGGATCACGAGCTTGATGGCCTGCGGAAGCACGATGAAGGTCATTTTGTGGAAGTAGTTTAGACCAAGAGCATCGGCCGCTTCATATTGTCCTTTCGGAATGGCTTGAAGACCGCCGCGAATAACCTCCGCCATATAGGCGGACGCGAAGATCGACACGCCGATGAGCGCGCGCAGGAACTTGTCGATATTGTTGCCCGGCTCCAGGAAGAGCGGCAGCAGCACGCTCGCCATGAAGAGGACGGTGATCAGCGGCACGCCGCGGATCAATTCGATGAAAACGATGCAGACCGTTTTCATCACCGGCATCCTCGACCGGCGTCCGAGCGCCAGCAGGATACCCGCCGGCAGCGAGACGACGATGCCGACGAAGGACAGCACGAGCGTCACCATCAGGCCGCCCCAGAGCGACGTTTCCACATGCCTGAGACCGAACATGCCGCCGAGCAGCAGGATGTAGGAGACGATGGGGAAGGCCACCAGCAGCAGAAGGGCGTTGAGGCCCTTGCGCGGCACCCGGGGTATCAGCAGGGGAACGAGCAGCGCCACGAACATCGCAACGACCAGCAGAGGACGCCACAGCTCGTCGCGCGGATAGGAGCCGAACATGAACTGCACGAATCGGTCGTTCACATAGGCCCAGCACGCGCCGCTCCACCCGGAGGGCAACTGGCCGCCCTGGTCGACGGTGAGGCAGGCGGTGCGGTCGGAACCGCTCCAGACGGCGGAGAAGAACAGCCAGTTGAAGGCCTTTGGCAGGTAATAGAGGATCACCGTGATGGCGAGAACGGTCAGGATGCCGTCCTTCCACGAGGCGAAAAGATTGTTGCGGATCCAGGCGAGGGCCGACTTTTCGGATGCCGGCGGCTTCTCGGCCTCCAGGAAGTGGTCGCGCAGATAGGTAATGTTCTCGGTCATCTCAGCGCTCCACCAGGGCCATCTTGGCATTGAACCAGTTCATGAACAGCGAGGTGATGAGGCTGATCGAGACATAGACCAGCATCCAGATCGAGATGATCTCGATCGACTTGCCCGACTGGTTGAGGATGGTGCCGCCGACCGCAACGAGATCGGCGTAACCGACCGCCACCGCGAGCGAGGAGTTCTTGATGAGGTTGAGATATTGCGAGGTGAGCGGCGGGATGATGATCCTGAGCGCCTGCGGCAGCACGACGAGGCGGGTCGTATGGCCCGAGCGCAGGCCGAGCGCGAACGCGGCCTCGGACTGGCCCTTCGGCACACCGCGGATGCCGGCGCGCACGATCTCGGCGATGAAGGCGGCCGTGTAGAGCGACAGGGCGAGGTAAAGCGCCAGGAATTCCGGCCCGATGACCATGCCGCCCTTCATGTTGAAGGAGCCCGGTACGGGATAGTCGAGCGTCATCGGCTGGCCCATCGCGATGAAGACGCCGAGCGGGAGGAGCAGGACGAGCGCGAGATTGATCCACAGCACCGGCGGGCGCTGGCCCGTGGCGCGCTGGCGGGCATTGGCCCAGATCGTGAAGGCGATGGCGGCGATGACGCCCAGCACGAAGGCGGCAAGCACGATCCCGAAGCCTTCGCCGAAGACCGGGGCCGGCATGTAGATGCCGCGATTGGAGATGAAGAAGACCGCGTCGGGGTTTTCCTTCACGCTCTGGAAGATGGTGCGGATCGACGGCAGCAGGGCGAGAACGCCGAGATACCAGAAGAAGATGACCAGCAGCGGCGGGATGTTGCGGAAGATTTCCACATAGACCGTGCAGAGCTTGGCGATCAGCCAGTTGTGCGACAGGCGTCCGACGCCGACCAGAAGGCCGACGATCGTGGCGGTCACGATGCCGACGGCGGCGACGACCAGCGTGTTGATGAGGGCGACCTGCAGCGCGCGGAAATAGGTCGAATCGCTCGAATAGGCGATCAGCGTCTGCGCGATGTCGAAGCCGGCGCGGCTGTTGAGGAAGCCGAAGCCGGCCGTCATGTTGGCGCGGGCGAGGTTCTGGACGACGTTGTTCCAGGCGTACCAGACGGCCGCGACGATCACGACGAACGTGACGACCTGATAGACGATGCTTCTCAGTGCAGGATTGTAGAGAAGAGATACCTTCGGCGGTTCGCCGGACCCTGTTCGGGCATCCGCAAGAGCCATGCATTTCCCCTGACGTTGTTTCGCCCTGTTTTCCGGGCGTTAGCTGAAAAGGGAGGGCAATGGCTTGCCCTCCCGGATCGATTCGATGCCGCTTAGCGGATCGGCGGCGCGTACTGCAGGCCGCCCTTCGTCCACAGGCCGTTCAGGCCGCGGGCGATCTTGAGCGGGGAGCCTTCGCCGACATTGCGCTCGAAGGATTCGCCATAGTTGCCGACTGCCTTGATGATCTGCACGGCCCAGTCCTTCGGCAGGCCGAGGTCGGCGCCGATGGTGGAGTCAGCCTCTTCGCCGAGGAAGCGCTTGATGTCCGGGTTGGCGGACTTCTTCATCTCCTCGACATTGGCCGTCGTGATGCCGAATTCCTCGGCGGCGACCATGGCGTAATGCGACCAGGATACGATGTCGAACCACTTGGAATCGTTCTGGCGAACGGCCGGGCCGAGCGGCTCCTTGGAGATGATTTCCGGCAGAACCATGTGGTCGTCCGGGTTGGTCATCTTCAGGCGGATCGAGTAGAGGCCCGAGGCGTCGGTCGTGTAGGCGTCGCAGCGGCCGGCATTGTAGGCGGCGTCCGCTTCGTCCTGCGCTTCGAAGACGACCGGCTTGAAGTCCATGTTGTTGGAGCGGAAGAAGTCGGCGAGGTTCAGTTCCGTCGTCGTGCCGGACTGTACGCAGACCGACGCGCCGGACAGTTCCAGGGCGGACTTCACGCCGAGTTCCTTCTTCACCATGAAGCCCTGGCCGTCATAGTAGTTCACGGCGCGGAAATCGAAGCCGAGCTGCGAATCGCGGCTGACGCTCCAGGTGGTGTTGCGGGCAAGAATATCGATTTCGCCGGACTGCAGGGCCGGGAAGCGGTCCTTAGCCGAGAGCGGCGTGTACTTCACCTTGGTGGCATCGCCGAAGACGGCAGCGGCCACGGCCTTGCAGAGGTCGATGTCGAGGCCGGCCCAGTTGCCTGCCGAATCCTGCGCGCCGAAACCGGCGAGGTTCGAGCCGTTCACGCCGCACTGCACGAAGCCCTTGGCCTTCACGTCAGAGAGCGTGTCTGCCTGTGCTGCCGTTGCGCCAAGCCCCAGCACGGCGGCGCCGACGAGCGCCGTCACGATTTTTTTTGCCATTTTTTACAACCCTTTTCGTTGTCTTTATTTGTCCGCGGCTCTCGCGCCCTGACAGGCGCGACCGCGGAACCCGCCACCCTCCCGGCGCGAGGTGTCTTATCTCATGCTCAAATTTCCGCAGGGTCAAGGGAGAGCGGCCATTTTCCGGCTGGTAACCCAAATTTGTCGGCATTTGACCGATTCTTGGGCAAAAAATCGGGGATTTGTGCAGAAAGCCGCCCGGAAAAACCACTTGTGTAACAATTGTAGCGCTTTGGATGCCGTCTTATCCTGCGGCATGGGGGTTGACCTCACCTGCGGCGTGGCGAAAAGTCGACGCCGTCAGATCCCTCGCATTCCTCCGGAACGAAACCATGAAAAACAGAGACGAAATCCTCGCCGGCGCCGGCGTGAACACCCGCCTTGCCCATGCCGGCAACGACCCGGCCGATTATTACGGTTTCGTCAACCCGCCCGTCGTCCATGCCTCCACCGTGCTCTTCCCGAATGCCGCGACCATGGAAAACCGCGCGCAGAAATACACCTACGGCACGCGCGGCACGCCGACGACCGACGCGCTCTGCGCGGCCATCGACGAGCTGGAAGGCTCGGCCGGCACCATCCTCGTTCCCTCGGGCCTTGCCGCCGTCACCGTGCCGTTCCTGGCCTATCTTTCGGCCGGCGACCATGCGCTGATCGTCGATTCGGTCTACCATCCGACGCGCCATTTCTGCGACACGATGCTGAAGCGCCTCGGCGTGACGGTCGAGTATTACGATCCGATGATCGGCGCCGGCATCGAGGCGCTGATCAAGCCGAACACGAAGCTGGTACATACTGAGGCGCCGGGTTCCAATACCTTCGAAATGCAGGATATTCCGGCCATTGCCGCCGCCGCCCACAAGCACGGCGCGGTCGTGACCATGGACAATACCTGGGCGACGCCGCTCTATTTCCGTCCGCTCGATTTCGGCGTGGACGTCTCCATTCATGCGGCGACGAAGTATCCGGCCGGGCATTCGGACGTGCTGTTCGGCACCGTCTCGGCCAATACCGTCCATTGGGAACAGTTGCTGGAGGCGCAGATCACGCTCGGCACCTGCGCCTCGCCGGACGATTCCTACCAGGTGCTGCGCGGCCTTCGCACCATGGGCGTGCGGCTGGAGCGCCATCAAGAGAGCGCGCTCGAACTGGCGCGCTGGCTGGAGGGCGTCGATGGCGTTTCCCGCGTGCTGCACCCGGCGCTGCCGAGCTTCCCGGGCCATGACCTCTGGAAGCGGGATTTCAAGGGCGCGAGCGGCATCTTCTCCATCGTTCTCGACGGTGTCGCGGCGGATCGCCACAAGGCGAAGGCCCATGCCTTCCTCGATGCGCTCAGCCTCTTCGGCCTCGGCTATTCATGGGGCGGCTTCGAGTGCCTTGCCGTGCATGTGAACCTCTCCGACCGCCGGGTGGCCAAGGGGCCGACCGAGGGGCCGGTGCTGCGCCTGCAGATCGGTCTGGAGGACGTGAAGGATATCCGGGCGGATATCGAGCGCGGCCTGACGGCGGCGCGGGCCGTTTGATCTTCTGAGACCGACCCTCATCCGGTAGGCGGATGAGGGGGCTCACTCCGGCGTTCTATACCCGTAGAGCCAGTCGAAATCGGCTGCGAGGTCTTCCGGCTTGCGCAACGACAGCACCAGATTGCGGGCGAGGGCGACAGGACCGCGGGCGTGATAGGCGAAGCGGTTGAAGGCGCCGCGGCTGCGCACCCGGGCGACGCGCGCCCGGCGGGTTTTCTCGAAGCTGCCGAGAGCGGCCGTCTTGTCCGTGGCCGTCGCCAATCTTTCCGCGAGCAGCGCCGCGTCCTCGATCGCCATTGCAGCGCCCTGCGCCGCGAATGGCGTCATGGCATGGGCGGCGTCGCCGATCAGCACGGTTCTTCCATCTGTCCATGCGCCGTCCGGGCAGCCGAAGAGCGGCCAGACCAACGGGTCTTTCGCATCGGGCAGGAGACGGCGGATATCCGTGTGCCAGGTGGCGAAGGCGCTCAGCAGGCGCGCGCGGGTCGTGCTGTCGCCCCGGCGTAGCCAGCCTTCCGCCGGTGCCTCCGGCTGGGCATGGATGGCGACGATGTTGAAGGCCTGGACCTTGGCCAGCGGATAGGCGACGAGATGGGCGTGCGGCCCGAGGAAAGCCGTCACGGCGCGCGGATCGAGAAAGGCGGGCGCCGTATCGTAGGGTACGAGGAAGCGCCAGGCGACATTGCCGGAATACCGGGCGGGAAGGGCGCCGGGCACCGCTTGCCTGAGCCGCGACCAGACGCCGTCCGCGGCGATGAGGATGTCGGCCGGCGCGATGGCGAGCGCCGCGTCGGCGGTCTCGATTCGCTCGCCCATCGTCAGCGTGCACAACGACTCCCGGTGAACCGCATCCAGCAGCACGGCCTGTAGCGAGGCGCGATGCAGGACGCCGTAGGGCGCATGCCAGCGGTTGCGGGCGGACACGCCGGCCGGGACCGAGGCGAGGGGGGAGAGCGAGAGGCCGGAGGCCAGCAGGATGCGGTCGGGTTCCGTCCAGCGCGCGCGCAGCGCATCGATAAGGCCGAGGTCGGCGAGGATGCGCGAGGCGTTGGGCGAAAGCTGGAGGCCGGCGCCGACCTCTTCGAGGGCCGGGGCCTGTTCGATGATGTGGGAAGCGATGCCCTTGCGGGCCAGCGCAAGCGCCGCCGTCAGGCCGGCAATACCGGCGCCGACGATGGTCGTGGTCTTGACGGTGGACATGGGGATACCGGCCTTTCGGCCGTTACGCCGCGACCTGGTTGGTGAAGGTGCAGCCGGCCGGATCGGTCTGGGTGGCCTTCAGCGCCGGGTTGTAGCGATAGAGCGTCGAGCAGTAGGGGCAGACCTTCTCGTTGTCGTCGCCCATGTCGAGGAAGACGTGCGGATGGTCGTAGGGCACGGAGGCGCCGACGCACATGAATTCCTTCACGCCGATCTCGATCGAACTATGGCCGCCGTCGTTCTGGAAATGGGGAATGCTGTGGCCAGCCATGTCATGCTCCGTGCAAATGCTCTTTTCTGGCGCGGACCATAGTCGCCTTCGGGCGAAATGTGTAGATGCAAAACCGTCGCGGCTTATGAGATTTCGGCCCCTTTGCGGTTTTCTCGGCGGCGGATCGGCATTATGTGCAAGGCGAGAAAACGAAAGACGGCCCCGCGATGAACCTCGACAACCCGCCCTTTTCCCGCTTCACCCGTGACGGCCTGGAGCTTGCCTTCTTCGACGAGGGCGATCCGGCCGGCGCGCCGGTGCTGCTGATCCACGGCTTCGCCTCCAGTGCCAATGTCAACTGGGTGTTTCCCGGCTGGCTGAAGACGCTGGGCGATGCCGGCTACCGGGTGATCGCCATCGACAATCGCGGCCACGGCGCAAGCGACAAGCCGCACGACCCGGCGCTCTACACGCCGCCGCTGATGGCGGGCGACGCCGCCGCGCTGCTCGATCATCTCGGTATTTCCGAGGCGCATGTCTTCGGCTATTCCATGGGTGCGCGCATCACGGCCTTCATGGCGCTCGCCCATCCGCACCGCGTCCGCTCCGTCGTCTTTGGCGGTCTCGGCATCGGCATGGTCGAGGGTGTCGGCGACTGGGATCCCATCGCCGATGCGCTGCTCGCCCCGTCGCTGGAGGCGGTGACGCATGAGCGCGGCCGCATGTTCCGCGCCTTCGCCGACCAGACGAAATCCGACCGGCAGGCGCTTGCCGCCTGCATTATGACCTCGCGCGACCTGCTGACGCCGGCGGACATGGCGCGCATCGACGCTCCGGCGTTGATCGGCGTCGGCACGAAGGACGACATCGCCGGCGCGCCGCAGCCGCTCGCCGACCTGATGCCGGACGCCCGGGCGCTCGACATTCCCGGCCGCGACCATATGCTTGCCGTCGGCGACAAGGTGTTCAAGCGCGCCGTGCTGGACTTCTACGCGGAAATCGACGGGCGCTGACGGCCCATTACGACAACCTCCGGGCGGCCATTCCGCTTGGACGCGCTTTGCTTTATATTCAGGGCGAATGATACCAAGGAGTGCGGCGATGGTCGCGACGAATGAACTGAGGGCCAGCGAGAAGCTGAAGGCCATGGATCCGATCTGGGACAGCCTGCGCGAGGAAGCGCGCGTGGCCGCCGAGGTCGAGCCGCTGCTGGCGGCCTTCCTCTATTCGACGGTGCTCAACCACCGCTCGCTGGAGGAAAGCGTGATCCACCGGGTCTGCGAGCGCCTCGACCACCCGGACCTCCAGGCCAACCTGCTGCATCAGATCTTTGACGAGATGCTGGAGGACTGGCCGGAATGGGGCGGCATCCTGCGCGTCGATATCCAGGCCGTCTACGACCGCGACCCCGCGTGCCTGCGGTTCCTCGACGCCGTGCTGTATTTCAAGGGTTTCCACGCCATCCAGACCCATCGCCTGGCGCACTGGCTGCATGAGAAGGGCCGGCGCGACCTGTCCCTCTATGTGCAGAGCCGATCCTCCAGCGTGTTCCAGACGGACATCAACCCGGCCGCACGGATCGGCAAGGGCTTCTTCCTTGATCATGCGACGGGCTTCGTCGTCGGTGAGACCGCCGTCATCGGGGATAATGTGTCCATCCTCCATAACGTCACGCTCGGCGGCACCGGCAAGGAGGGCGGCGACCGCCATCCGAAGATCGGCGACGGCGTGATGATCGGGGCGGGCGCAAAAATCCTCGGCAACATCCATATCGGCCATTGCTCACGCATCGCCGCGGGGTCGGTGGTGCTGAAGCCCGTTCCGCCGAAATCGACGGTCGCGGGCGTTCCGGCGCGGGTCGTGGGCGAGGCGGGCTGCAACGAGCCGTCGCGCGCGATGGACCAGCTTCTGGCCGCCTTCGACTACGACGTGTGAGCGGGAAAAGTCCCCTTCATAGGGAATTGGAGGGTTTACACGCCCAAAGGCAGGTGCGAGAAGCGCCGCACATCAACCGTTGACGGAGACATAACGTGAAGCCGGAAGAAATCAGGAAGCTCGAGGCCTACTTCAAGCGCAATCTCAACAAGGAGATCGTCGTGAAGGCCCGCCCGCGCAAGGATGAATCGGCGGAAGTCTATCTCGGCGACGAATTCCTGGGCGTCATCTTCCGCGACGACGAGGACGGGGAACTGTCCTACAACTTCTCCATGGCGATCCTCGACATCGATCTCTGATCCGTCGCTATCCTCGCAGGAACATCGAGGCCCGGCCGCTCTGCGCGCCGGGCTTTTTATTATCGTTTTACGACGAATTGCGTTTTGTCAGCGCCCAATGATCATACCTATCGCGCAAGGTCTTGCTTTGCCTGCGGAATATTGCATCGCAGCATCGCGATTGACTTTTTTGTGCATTGCATATAGATTTCGGGTCAATCACCGGGATCCAAAGGAGACTTCGATGTTCAATTTCGATGACGCCAACAAGAAGGGCAAGGAAGCCGTGGACACGTTCGTAAAGAGCTACACGTCCGTCGCGCAGGGCTGGCAGGCGATCGCCACCGAGGCCGCCGACTATTCCAAGAAGTCCTTCGAGAACGGCATTGCCCATTTCGAGAAGCTGTCCGGCGTCAAGAGTGTCGAAGCTGCCGTCGAACTGCAGAGCGCCTTCGTGAAGACCTCCTATGAAGGTTTCGTCGCCGAAGCCACCAAGCTTGGCGAAATGTATGCGGACCTCGCAAAGGGCGCCTACAAGACCTACGAAGCACCGGTTGCCAAGGCCACCGCTGCCGCCAAGGCCGCTGTCGCAGCCTGATAATCCTACGCGTATTGCGTTCAAAGGCCGGTCGCGGGCAACCGCGGCCGGCCTTTGCGCGTTCCGGGGATTGCGCGAGGCTGACGCAGCGGCAGCAAATCCGGGTATTTCCTTCGGATGGCCAGCGATTATGATTGCAGTGCGAAGCGAGGGTCTTACAATCGTGTGCCGAGACATTAGATAACAGTTCCAGATGGCAGCCTCGGGCGAGGCGCACCGATGCAAGCGACTGTAGTCAAGGGAATGGACACGCATGAATGTGAGATGGGTTCGGATGCAGGATGGCGATGAGGGCGGCGACACTCCCGGTCGCAGCACCTCGGTCATTACCCGCACGAAACCTAAGACCAAGAAGCCGAGCCTGTACCGCGTCCTGCTTCTCAATGACGACTATACACCCATGGAATTCGTGATCCACATTCTGGAACGTTTCTTCCAGAAGGACCGGGAAGCGGCCACGCGGATCATGCTGCATGTGCACAATCATGGCGTAGGCGAGTGTGGCGTGTTCACCTACGAGGTTGCCGAAACCAAAGTGACACAGGTGATGGACTTCTCCCGCCAGCACCAGCACCCGCTGCAATGTGTCATGGAAAAGAAATGAGGAACGACCGTGCCAACATTTTCTTCAAGCCTTGAAAAGGCCCTCCACCAGGCACTGACCTACGCGAACGAGCGCCACCACGAATATGCGACGCTCGAACATCTCCTTCTGGCGCTGATCGACGACGCCGACGCGGCCGCCGTCATGGGCGCCTGCAACGTCAATCTCGACGTGCTGCGCAAGACGCTGACCGAATATGTCGACGACGAGCTGGCGAACCTCGTCACCGGCTACGAGGAGGATTCCAAGCCGACCTCCAGCTTCCAGCGCGTCATCCAGCGCGCGGTGATCCATGTCCAGTCGTCCGGCCGCGAGGAAGTGACCGGCGCCAACGTGCTCGTCGCGATCTTTGCCGAGCGCGAGAGCCATGCCGCCTATTTCCTGCAGGAGCAGGAGATGACGCGCTACGACGCCGTCAACTTCATCTCGCACGGCATCGGCAAGCGGCCCGGCTCCACGGAGCAGCGCTCTGTGCGCGGCTCCGACGATGCGGAAAACGAGCAGAAGCAGCAGCGCGGCAGCGCTGAGCAGGAAGAGCCCGCCAAGAAGCAGGATGCGCTCACGGCTTACTGCGTGAATCTCAACGAGAAGGCGAAGGGCGGCAAGATCGACCCGCTGATCGGCCGTCACGCCGAGGTCAACCGCACGATCCAGGTTCTCTGCCGCCGCTCCAAGAACAACCCGCTCTATGTGGGCGATCCGGGCGTCGGCAAGACGGCCATCGCCGAGGGCCTCGCCAAGCGCATCGTCGAAGGCAAGGTGCCGGAGGCGCTGGCGGACGCCACGATCTTCTCGCTCGACATGGGCACGCTGCTCGCCGGCACGCGCTATCGCGGCGACTTCGAGGAGCGGCTGAAGCAGGTCGTCAAGGAACTCGAAGAGTATCCGGGCGCCGTGCTGTTCATCGACGAGATCCATACGGTCATCGGCGCAGGGGCGACCTCCGGCGGTGCGATGGATGCGTCCAACCTTCTCAAGCCGGCGCTTTCCTCCGGCGCGATCCGTTGCATCGGTTCGACGACCTACAAGGAATACCGCCAGTTCTTCGAGAAGGACCGGGCGCTCGTTCGCCGCTTCCAGAAGATCGACGTGAACGAGCCGACCATCGACGACACGATCGAGATCATGAAGGGCCTCAAGCCCTACTTCGAAGAGTATCACAAGCTGAAATACTCCAACGAAGCGATCAAGACGGCCGTCGAGCTTTCGGCACGCTACATCAACGACCGCAAGCTGCCGGACAAGGCGATCGACGTGATCGACGAGACCGGCGCGGCCCAGATGCTGCTGCCCGCCGGCAAGCGCCGCAAGCTGATCACCGAGAAGGAGATCGAGGCCACCATCGCCACCATGGCCCGCATTCCGCCGAAGACCGTTTCGAAGGACGACGAGCAGGTGCTCGCCAACCTCGAAAAGGAACTGCGCTCGGTCGTCTATGGTCAGGACCTCGCCATCGAGGCGCTGGCCTCGGCGATCAAGCTGTCACGCGCCGGTCTTCGCGAGCCGAACAAGCCGATCGGCTGCTACCTGTTCTCCGGCCCCACGGGCGTCGGCAAGACGGAAGTCGCCAAGCAGCTTGCCAGCTCGCTCGGCGTGGAGCTGCTGCGCTTCGACATGTCGGAATACATGGAGCGGCACACGGTCTCGCGCCTGCTCGGCGCACCTCCCGGCTATGTCGGCTTCGACCAGGGCGGCCTCCTGACGGACGGCGTCGACCAGCATCCGCATTGCGTGCTGCTGCTCGACGAGATCGAGAAGGCGCATCCGGACCTCTACAACATCCTGTTGCAGGTCATGGATCACGGCTCGCTGACCGACCATAACGGCAAGAAGATCGACTTCCGCAACGTCATCCTGATCATGACGACCAATGCGGGCGCATCCGACATGGCCAAGGCCGCGATCGGCTTCGGCTCGTCCAAGCGCGAGGGCGAGGACATGGAGGCGATCAACCG
This sequence comes from Shinella zoogloeoides, assembly GCF_022682305.1. Lineage (NCBI taxonomy): Bacteria > Pseudomonadati > Pseudomonadota > Alphaproteobacteria > Hyphomicrobiales > Rhizobiaceae > Shinella > Shinella zoogloeoides. The sequence continues at coordinate 1,795,833 of NZ_CP093528.1, read as the reverse complement.
CCTGTTCACGCCGGAGTTCCGCAACCGCCTCGATGCGATCATCCCGTTCGGCTCGCTGCCGACGCCGGTCATCCATCAGGTCGTGCAGAAGTTCGTCATGCAGCTCGAAACGCAGCTTGCCGAGCGCAACGTCACCTTCGATCTCCAGCCGGAGGCGATCTCGTGGCTGGCGGAGAAGGGCTACGACGAGAAGATGGGCGCCCGCCCGCTGGCGCGCGTCATCCAGGAAAACATCAAGAAGAAGCTTGCCGACGAGATTCTCTTCGGCAAGCTCAAGAAGGGCGGCGTCGTGCGCGTCTCCGTCGGCCTCAAGGAAGACGGCTCGAAGGGCCTGATCCTCGACGCCGTGCCGGAAACGGCACCGATCAAGCCGAAGGCTGAGATCGCGGAGCGCCCCGCCAAGCAGGCGAAGCCGCGCAAGGCCAGGGAAACCGTTGCCGCCGAGGCGGCGCCGGCCAAGGCCAAGTCTTCGAAGAAGGCGGCTGAGACCAAGGCCGAGGAGCCGAAGGATGAGCCGCCGCGCAAGTCCTCCAGTGCGGTTCCGAAGGTGCCGCGCAAGAAGTAACGGCTTTACGCATCATACCGGCCGGGCAGGAGACTGCCCGGCTTTCTTTTGTCGCAAGAGACTTTCATGACCGCCGAGCCGGAACCCCATTCGCAGATTCATTGGTTCCTTCTCGGCATGCGCGGCCTTTTCAGCCTGCCGGCCATCATCCTGATGCTCTCCTTCGTCGGTTTCGCCGCCTTCACGGCGGAGGCCAGGATTCCTGTCGGGCAGGTCATGTTCATGACGGGTATCGTCTGGGCGCTGCCGGCCAAGGTGATCCTCGTCGGCTCCATGCTGTCGGGCGCGCATATCGCCGCCGCCTTCATCGCGGTGACGCTTTCCTCCGTGCGCATGATGCCGATGGTCGCGGCGCTGGTGCCGGAAATCCGCGACCGGCGTACGCCGACCTGGCTGCTGCTGGTCATCTCGCATTTCGTCGCCATCACCGCCTGGGTCTTTGCCATGGAGCGAGTGCGGGACGTGCCGCGCCATGGGCGCGTCGCCTTCTTTGCCGGTTTCGGCATCACGCTGACGAGTATCAACATCGCGCTCGTCGGTCTTGTCTATGGCGCGGTCTCGGAGTTTCCGCCGATCGTCTCGGGCTGCCTGTTCTTCCTGACGCCGGTCTACTTCCTCACCTCGATCTGGATTTCCGCCCGTCATCGCGTGATCTATTTCGCGCTCGGCATCGGGCTTGCGCTCGGCTGGCTCTTCGCGGTGATCGCGCCGCAATACGATATTCTTCTGGCCGGCGTGATCGGCGGCACATTGGCCTGGTGGGGTGAGCGCGTCTTGCGCTTGCGGGAGGCGCGCCGATGAGTTTCGATGGCCTCTGGCCCTATATCTATATCGCCGTCGCCGGCTGGCTGGCGACGGATCTCTGGCGCTGGGCGGGCGTGCTTGCCGGCAACCGCATAGACGAGCGGTCCGAACTGTTGAACTGGGTGAGGGCCGTCGCCACGGCGCTGGTGGCGGCAGTCATCGCCAAGATGATCTTCTTTCCAACGGGAACGCTGGAAGCCTCGCCGCTCTGGCTGAGGCTCGGGGCGGTCATCTTCGGCGCGCTCTGTTTCTTTCTCGGTGGACGCTTCCGGCAAATCCTCGGCATCGCCGCGGCCATGGGGTTCCTGGCCGCGGGGCTTGCCATTCTCGGCGCTAGCTGAGCGCCTTGCGCAGCTTTTCCGCATTGGCGGCAAGCACGCCCTGATCCTCCATCGTACCGGAATGCGGCTTCAGCGGTAGTCCCTCGACGCGCGGGATGACGTGGAAATGCAGGTGGTAGACGGTCTGGCCGGCGGCCGGCTCGTTGAACTGGATAACGGTGACGCCATCGGCCTCGAAGGCTTCCTTGGCGGCGACCGCCACCTTCTGCACGACCGGCATGAGGCTGGCGAGCGTCTGCGGGTCGGCATCGAGGATGTTGCGCGAGGGAGCCTTCGGGATGACCAGCGTATGGCCGTTCGCCTGTGGCATCACATCCATGAAGGCGACGGCGTGCTCGTCCTCGTAGACGCGGTGCGAGGGAATTTCGCCACGCAGGATTTTGGCGAAGATATTGTTGGTGTCGTAGGCGGTCATGCGGGTCTCCCGGTGTTTCAGTCCTGGTGTTCGCCACGGCGGAAGGGGCCATGGTCGGCAAGGTATTCACCCATTTCCTCCACGTCGCGGCGCTCGCGCTCGAGATAGTCGGCGACGGCGCGGCGCAGGCCGGCATGGGCGATGTAATGGGCGGAATGGGTGGTGACGGGCAGGTAGCCGCGTGCGAGCTTGTGTTCCCCCTGCGCCCCGGCCTCGACGCGGGCAAGGCCCTTGTCGATGGCGAAATCGATGGCCTGATGATAGCAGACCTCGAAATGCAGGAACGGATGGTCCTCGATGCAACCCCAGTGGCGGCCGAAGAGCGTGTCGCCGCCGATGAAGTTGATCGCGCCGGCGATGTAACGGCCCTCGCGTCTGGCCATGACGAGCAGGATGTCGTCGGCCATGCGCTCGCCGATCAGGCTATAGAATGTGCGGTTGAGATAGGGCCGGCCCCATTTGCGGCCGCCGGTGTCCATGTAGAAGGTGAAGAACTGGTCCCAGACGGATTCCGTCAGGTCCCTGCCGGTCAGCCAGTCGATTTCAATGCTGTGCTCCAGCGCCGCCCGGCGCTCCTTCTTCAGCGCCTTGCGCTTTCGCGAAGCGAGTGTTTCGAGAAAATCGTCGTGCGTGCCGTAGCCGGCATTGAGGAAGTGGAACTGCTGGTCCGTGCGGTGCAGGTAGCCGGCGGCCTCGAAGACCGGCATTTCCGCCTCCGGCACGAAGGTCGCATGGGCGGAGGATGCGCCGTGCCGGCGGCACAGCTCCTTGAAGCCTTCGGCAAGTCCGGCCTGCGTTTCGATGACGGGCTGGCCGATACGGTGCAGGAGGCGCGGGCCGGTCGCGGGCGTGAAGGGAATGGAAGCCTGCAGCTTCGGATAATAGCGCCCGCCGGCACGTTCGAAGGCGTCGGCCCAGCTGTGGTCGAAGACATATTCGCCCTGGCTGTGGTTCTTGAGGTAGGCGGGCAGGGCGCCGAGCAGGCCGCCGTCCTCGTCCTCGAGCAGCAGGTGCTGGCCGAGCCAGCCGGTCTCGGCGATGGCGCAGCCCGATTCCTCTAGCGAGGAGAGAAAGGCGTGGCTGATGAAGGGGTTATAGGGCGTTTCGGCATCGTCCCGGGAGGCGCCGGCAAGGCGCCCCCAATCCTCCGCCGGAATATCGGCGAAGCTCGTTTCGATACGGATGCGCACCGCCTCCGCCATCTCGTCAGGCAGTCAACGGCTCGCGGGGATCGAAGCCCTCGAAGGTCATCTGGTCCGCGTTGTTGGCCGTGATCGTGCGCGCCTCGTCGTCGCGGACGGTCCAGGTGATGACCTGCTTGCCGAGATCGCGCTGGCGGCTGATGAAGGTATTCGGCAGATGGCCGTAATAATAGGAAACGAAGTCGAGGCCGAGCTGCATCGCCTCCTCGTGAACGGCGAAATTTTCCGGGCGTGCGCCTTCCGCCGTGAGGCCGACGGGGCGGCTGGTGCCGATTTCCTTGAGGTCCTTCAGAAGCCAATGGTCGAAGCTCATCAGTGCGATGGGGCCTTCGTAGCTTTCGATGGCGTCGAGCACTGCCATGGCGAAACCATCGTCGTCATCCTTGCGGCCCTTCAGTTCCAGCACGAGCGGCACGCGGCCCTTCACGAGATCGAGAAGCTGGCGGAGCGTCGGGATGCGGTCCGCCGTGCCGCCGATGGTCAGGAGGCCGAGTTCGGCGGCGGTGCGCTGGCGCACGTCCCCCTCGATGCCGCACAGGCGCTTCAGGTTATCGTCATGGAAGACGACCGGAATGGCGTCGGCCGCATATTGCAGGTCGCATTCGATGGCAAAGCCTGCATCGGCCGCGCGGGCGAAGGCGGAGAGCGTGTTTTCCCAGACGGCCCGGTTGAGGTCGTGATAGCCGCGATGGGCGATCGGCCGCTCGGTCAGCCAGTTGAACTTGTGCATCAGGCGATTTCCATGATGGCGTCGATCTCGACGGCGGCGTTGAGCGGGAGCGAGGCCATGCCGACAGCGGCGCGGGCATGCTTGCCGGCGTCGCCCAGCGCACCGACGAGGAAATTCGACGCGCCGTTGAGGACGAGGTGCTGTTCGACGAAATCGGGCGCGGAGGCGACAAAGCCGTTGATCTTGACGATGCGCTTGATGCGGGAGAGATCGCCGAGCGCGGCCTTGGCCTGTGCGAGGAGGCCGAGGGCGCACAGTTCCGCCGCCTTCTGGCCGCCGGCGACGTCGACATTCGTACCGAGATGGCCGGTATAGGCGAGCTTTCCGTCCTGCATCGGCAGCTGGCCGGAAATATGAAGCATGTTGCCGCTGATCACGAAGGGCACGTAATTTGCCGCGGGTGCCGCCGCAACGGGAATGTCGTAGCCCAGTTCCTTGACGCGTTTTTCGATTTCAGCGGACATTGCGGTCTCCATGCTCGGCTGCACGATTGGAAATGAATGCGGCAACGCGCGGATATTGCCTCGCTTTTGCCGAAAGAGTTCATATAACATCGCCACCGGATTCAACAGGAGGAAACGGATGTTTCGTTCAGCCTTTGTCGCGGCCCTTCTGGCCGGGGCATGCTTCGCCGGCAGCGGCGTTACCAGCGCTTTTGCCAACCCGGCGAGCGGGCTTGCGCCGCACCGCGCCGTCTATGACCTCAAGCTCAAGGATGCGAGCGAACGTTCCGGCATCGCCGGCATGTATGGCCGCATGGTCTACGAGTTCAACGGCAGCCCCTGTGACGGCTATACGGTGAGCTTCCGCTTCGTGACGCAGGTCAATACCGGCGAGGAAACGAAGCTGACCGACCAGCAGACGACGACCTACGAGGACCTGAAGAACGGCAATTTCCGCTTCCTCACCCGTTCCTTCACCGACGAGAAGCTCGACAAGGAAGTGCGCGGCTCCGCCCATGAGGGCAAGGAGGGCGTCAGCGTCGACCTGACCTCGCCGGACACGCGGAAGGTGGAACTGGCGGCGAGCCGCTTTCCGACCGAGCATATGCTGGAAGTCATCGCGCGTGCCAAAAAGGGCGAGCGCTTCTTCGAATCGCGCATCTTCGACGGCTCGGATTCGGGCGACAAGACACTGATGACGACGACCGTCGTCGGCAAGAAGGAGATGCCGAAGGCCGGCGACGTGGATGCCGACAAGGCGGGCGATTTCGCCAGGCAGGGCTTCTGGCCGGTCTCCATCGCCTATTACAACGATGCGGGCGAGGGCGATGCGCTGCCGGTCTACCGCATGTCCTTCAAGCTTTACGAGAACGGCATCACCCGGGATCTCACCATGGACTATGGCGATTTCGTGCTGAGCGGCAAGCTCGCCAAGCTGGAGCTGCTCAAGCAGTCGGAGTGCAAGTAAGGCACTTTTTTACCCATTTGCCCTTGATTTGCCGGGAAACTGCGGTTAAAGGGCCGCTCATTCCACACGTGAGGCATGGGATCGTCCGGGAGAAATCCGGGCTGTTCCGCCGGTGGCATTTCCGAAGGAAGTGCTGTTCGCCTTGCGGAGGTTCAACCGGAAAAGGATAACTAGGCATGGCATTGCCCGATTTCTCTATGCGCCAGCTTCTGGAAGCCGGCGTTCACTTCGGCCACCAGACCCACCGCTGGAACCCGAAGATGAAGCCGTATATCTTCGGCGACCGCAACAACGTTCACATCATCGACCTAGCACAGACCGTTCCGCTTCTGTCGCGCGCCCTTCAGGTCGTGTCCGACACGGTAGCCGGCGGCGGCCGCGTCCTCTTCGTCGGCACGAAGCGCCAGGCTTCCGACATCATCGCTGACGCTGCCAAGCGTTCGGCCCAGTACTACGTCAACTCGCGCTGGCTCGGCGGCATGCTGACGAACTGGAAGACGATCTCCAACTCGATCCAGCGCCTGCGCAAGCTCGACGAGATCCTTTCCTCGGAAGGCTCCGGCTATTCCAAGAAGGAACGCCTGACCCTCGAGCGCGAGCGCGAGAAGCTTGAAAAGGCTCTCGGCGGTATCCGCGACATGGGCGGCACCCCGGACCTGATGTTCATCATCGACACCAACAAGGAATCGATCGCGATCCAGGAAGCCAAGCGTCTCGGCATCCCGGTCGTCGCCATCATCGACTCGAACTGCGATCCGGACCCGATCGACTTCCCGATCCCCGGCAACGACGACGCCTCGCGCGCCATCTCGCTCTACTGCGACCTGATCGCCCGCGCCGCCATCGACGGCATCGCGCGCCAGCAGGGCGCTTCGGGCCGTGACCTCGGCGCTTCCGCCGAAGTTCCGGTCGAGCCGGCTCTCGAAGGCGAAGCGTAAGGTCTAAGTCGGAGCGAGCTTCGCTCCTGCTTTTCCATCTTGTCGAGGCCAGAGAGACGATCCCTGGCCTCGGCTCGTTTGAAGACCCTGTCTGCCCGCGACCCATGGGGTCACGGCTGAGGCGGCAGGCCGGGGTGGTCTTCATCACCCTGTCATACTTCCGGGTACATTCGTTCCCAAAACCTTGAGTTCGCCGAGGTTTTCCGGCGGCACGCAACAAGAACCGACAAGAGGCTCACAATGGCTGAAATCACCGCTGCACTGGTGAAGGAACTGCGCGAAAAGTCCGGCGCAGGCATGATGGACTGCAAGAAGGCGCTGGCTGAGAACAACGGCGACATCGAAGCGGCAATCGACTGGCTGCGCGCCAAGGGCATCGCCAAGGCCGACAAGAAGTCGGGCCGCACGGCTGCCGAAGGCCTCATCGGCGTTGCAAGCGCCGGCACCAAGGCCGTCGTCGTAGAAGTCAACTCCGAGACCGACTTCGTCGCCCGCAACGATGCCTTCCAGGGCATGGTTCGCGGCGTTGCCGACGTTGCTCTCGGCACCGACGGCACCGTTGAAGCCGTTGGCGCCGCCATCTACCCGGCAACCGGCAAGTCGGTCACCGACACCATCAAGGACGCCGTCGCCACCATCGGCGAGAACATGAACCTGCGCCGCTCGGCTGCCCTGTCGGTCGAAGACGGCGTCGTCGCGACCTACATCCACAATGCCGCCGCTGACGGCCTCGGCAAGCTCGGCGTCCTCGTCGCGCTGAAGTCGACCGGCGACAAGGAAGCCCTGAACGCCATCGGCCGCCAGGTCGCCATGCACATTGCTGCAACGGCTCCGCTCGCCATCCGCGCCGAAGAAGTCGACGCCGCCGTCGCTGAACGCGAGCGCAACGTCTTCATCGAGCAGTCCCGTGCTTCCGGCAAGCCGGACAACATCATCGAGAAGATGGTCGAAGGCCGCATGCGCAAGTTCTTCGAGGAAGTCGCCCTGCTGTCGCAGGCCTTCGTCATGAACCCCGACCTCACGGTTGGCGCTGCCGTCAAGGAAGCTGAAAAGACCGTCGGCGCGCCGATCGAAGTCACCGGCATGGCCCGCCTCCTGCTCGGCGAAGGCGTCGAGAAGGAAGAGTCGGACTTCGCTGCTGAAGTCGCCGCCGCCGCCAAGGGCTGATTTTCCTATTCCCTTAGGGAAAAGGTGAGGGCGCCGCGTGACAACGCGGCGCCCTTCGTGTATCCGGCTTGCCGAAATGCCTGCCCCGAAATTTCTCTGCGGCCAAGGCTGCCCTGCGCGGAACCGTCCTCCGGTTTTCGCCCGGCGGCCGGATCGGGCGAGCAGGCGCACGAGTTCAGGAGCGACCATGACTGCCAAGCCAATCTACAAACGTGTTCTGCTGAAAGCCTCCGGTGAGGCGCTGATGGGATCGCAAGGCTTCGGTATCGACGTTGCCGTCGCCGACCGCATCGCCTCCGACATTGCCGAAGCCCGCGCGCTCGGCGTCGAAGTCGGCGTCGTCGTCGGCGGCGGCAACATCTTCCGCGGCGTCGCCGTCGCCTCCAAGGGCGGCGACCGCGTCACCGGCGACCACATGGGCATGCTGGCGACCGTCATCAACGCGCTGGCTCTGGCGACCTCGCTGCGCAAGCTCGACATCGACACGGTCGTGCTCTCGGCCATCGCCATGCCGGAAATCTGCGAGAGCTTCTCGCAGCGTGCGACGCTCTATCACCTGTCGCTCGGCCGCGTGGTGATCTTCGCCGGCGGCACGGGCAACCCGTTCTTCACGACCGACTCGGCCGCCGCGCTGCGCGCCGCCGAAATGGGCGCCGAGGCGATCTTCAAGGGCACGCAGGTCGACGGCATCTATTCCGCCGACCCGAAGAAGGACCCGAACGCCACCCGCTTCGACCGCCTGACGCACAGCGAGATTCTGGAAAAGGGCCTTGCCGTCATGGACGTCGCCGCCGTTGCGCTGGCGCGGGAGAATTCCATTCCGATCATCGTCTTCTCCATCCACGAGAAAGGCGGTTTCGCCGAAATATTGACCGGCGGCGGGCGCGGGACCATCGTAACCGACAACTGATTCTGGAGGCGCGCACGCCCATTGCGTGCAGCCATGACTGAAAACGGGAGTATTCCGATGAGTGAAGGTATCGACCTTAAAGAACTCAAGCGCCGCATGGACGGCGCGATCAACGCGTTCAAGAACGACATCGCGTCGCTGCGCACCGGCCGTGCCTCGGCCAACGTGCTCGACCCGGTGCAGGTCGAGGCCTACGGTTCGCGCGTGCCGCTGAACCAGGTCGCCAACATCTCCGTTCCCGAGCCGCGCATGCTGTCGGTTTCCGTCTGGGACAAGGGCATGGTCGGCGCCGTCGAGCGCGGCATCCGCGAATCGAATCTCGGCCTCAACCCGATCATCGACGGCCAGAACCTGCGCATTCCGCTGCCGGAGCTGAACGAGGAGCGCCGCAAGTCGCTCGTCAAGGTCGCGCACGACTATGCCGAGAAGGCCAAGGTCGCGATCCGCCACGTCCGCCGCGACGGCATGGACGACCTCAAGAAAGCCGAGAAGGATGGCGATATCGGCCAGGATATGAGCCGCAGCCAGTCGGAAAAGGTGCAGAAGATGACGGACGACGTGATTTTGGACGTCGATCGCTTGCTTGCCGAGAAGGAAAAGGAAATCATGCAGGTATAAGGCCCCGGCCACCTGCATTCATTTTCTCTTTTCCGGATTGCCCATGAACCAGCTTTCGCCCAGCACCGTACCGGCACACGTCGCCATCATCATGGATGGCAACGGACGCTGGGCGAATGCGCGCGGCCTGCCACGCGCCATGGGACATCGCAAGGGCGTGGAAGCCGTTCGCGAGGCCGTCAAGACGGCCAGCGAATGCGGCGTCTCCTATCTCACGCTCTTCGCCTTCTCCTCGGAGAACTGGAGCCGGCCGGAAAGCGAGGTCTCCGACCTCATGGGCCTGCTCAAGACCTTCATCCGGCGCGACCTTGCCGTGCTGCACAAGCAGAATGTGCGCATCCGCATCATCGGCGACCGGCAGAACCTTGCGGGCGATATCCTGCCGCTGCTGCTGGAGGCTGAGGAGACGACCCGCGCCAATACCGGCATCACGCTGGTGATCGCCTTCAATTACGGCGCGCGTGACGAGATGGCGCGCGCCATGCGTAGGCTCGCCGCCGAGGTGGCGGCCGGGCGGCTCGATCCCTCCGCGATCACGCCGGAGCGCATCGGCGCCGGCCTCGATACGGCCGGCATTCCCGATCCCGATCTCGTCATCCGCACCAGCGGGGAGGAGCGGCTTTCGAATTTCCTGCTCTGGCAGGCGGCCTATGCCGAACTGATGTTCATTCCCGAGTTCTGGCCCGATTTTTCGCGCGAGACCTTCATTTCCGCGCTCTCCCGCTATGCCATGCGGGAGCGCCGGTTCGGCGGGCTGCAGCCCGCCGCCACGCTTGCAGTAGGGTCGTGATGCAGAGTGAACTCAAGCTGCGCATTCTTTCCGGCATCGTTCTCGCCGTCGTCGTGCTCGCCGCGACGTGGTTCGGTGGTTTTGCCTTCCGCGTCCTTTCCGCCGCGATCGCGCTGCTCGTCTATTACGAGTGGTCGACCATAACGCGGCTTGCGGAAACCGATTTCCGCGGCAATGCCTTCGGCTGGCTCTCCGTCGTGCTCGTCTCCGGCCTCGTGCTCTTCGGCTTCGACGAATTCGCGCTGCCGCTGCTCATCGGCGCCGTTGCGATCGGCGTCGTCTATGCCCTGATCCTCAAGGGAAGCGGCTGGCTTGCGGGCGGCATCGCCTATTCCGGTCTGACGGTGATTTCGCTTGCCGCGATACGCGGCGACACCGCGCACGGCTTCGCCGCCATGCTCTTTATCTTCGCTGTCGTCTGGGCAACGGACATCCTGGCCTACTTCGTCGGCCGCGCCATCGGCGGGCCGAAGCTGGCGCCGCCGATTTCGCCGGGCAAGACCTGGTCCGGGGCGATCGGCGGGACGATTGCCGCGGTCATCGCCGGCACGCTCGTGCATATGGCGTTCTTCTCGCTGAACGGCTTGTGGGTGCCCGTCATCGCGCTGGTGCTGTCCGTTTTCAGCCAGATCGGCGACCTTTTCGAATCCTTCATCAAGCGCCGTTTCGGCGTGAAGGATTCGAGCCGCCTCATTCCGGGACACGGCGGCGTCATGGACCGCGTCGACGGCCTTGTTTTCGCCTGCTTCGCCGCGTTCCTCATTGCGCTTGGCGATGCCATCGTGTCGGGCACCGCGAACACGCCGGCGAGCGTGTTCCTTTTCGGCCCGTAACCGCGAGAGATTTGGGACTGGGATAATGGATATGCTGGCCGGCTTCGCCGGATTCCTGACGGGATACATCGTTCCCTTCCTGATCGTGCTGACGCTGATCGTCTTCGTGCACGAGATGGGGCATTATCTTGCCGGCCGCTGGTCCGGCATCGGCATCACCGCCTTCTCGGTCGGCTTCGGCCCGGAGCTGATCGGCTTCAACGACCGGCACGGCACGCGCTGGAAGCTCTCGGCGATCCCGCTTGGCGGCTACGTAAAATTCCTCGGCGACGACGACCCGGCCTCCATTCCCGACTATGAGAGTGTCGCCGCGCTGCCGGAGTCCGTGCGCAAGCGCACCTTCCTGGGCGCCGCCCTGTGGAAGCGGGCCGTTACGGTCGCCGCCGGTCCCATCGCCAATTTCGTGCTGGCCATCGCCATCTTCGCCGTGATGTTCTCCATCTACGGCCGGCAGGTCGCCGATCCCATCGTTGCGGAAGTGCGCCCCGACAGCGCCGCCGCCATGGCAGGCGTCAAGCCGGGTGACCTTCTGGTCGCGCTTGACGGCAGTCCGGTCGTCACCTTCGACGATGTGCGCCGCTATGTCAGCGTGCGCCCGGAGATGAAGATCATCGTGACCGTGCGCCGTGACGGCGCCGATCTCGACCTTCCCATGGTGCCGCAGCGCACCGAGATCACCGACCAGTTCGGCAACAAGGTCGAACTGGGCCTGATCGGTATCGTCACCAACCAGGAGACCGGCAATTTCCGGGTCGTCGAATACGGCCCCGTCGAGGCCGTGTGGCAGGGCGTGGTGCAGAGCTGGCATATCGTGACCGGCACGTTCGACTATCTGTCCAACCTCGTGACGGGCCGGATGAAGGCCGATCAGCTCGGCGGGCCGATCCGCGTGGCGCAGGCTTCCGGCCAGATGGCGACGCTGGGTGTTGCCGCATTGCTGCAACTTGCCGCGGTCCTGTCTGTTTCCATTGGACTTTTGAACCTGATGCCGGTTCCGGTACTTGATGGCGGGCACTTGATGTTCTATGCGGTGGAAGCTGTCCGAGGCAGGCCTGTCGGCCCCGGGGCGCAGGAGATCGCATTCCGCATCGGCATGGCGCTGGTGCTCATGCTGATGGTCTTTGCGACCTGGAACGACATATCCATGCTTCTCGGCTGAAATGGGCCGGCAAGCCGGCAGGAATTGGAAAAGGGGAGCCGCAGTCACGAGCCAGTTGCGCTAACGCTTTGTTTACCGTGATGAAAAACAGGTAGTGGCCTAAGGGCCACGGTTTGAATTGAAGTAAACAGAAATTAACGCATGACCTTGCTTGTATGGCAAAAGCGGTTAAAACGGCAATCGTGTCCGGAATCGGGCATGCCTGCCGGGCGATAAAACGAAGGTAAGTTGTGAAGATGAAAGCTGGTTCAAACTTCTTGAACGCCGTGTCTGCCGTTGCATTGTCGGCGAGTATGGTTGTCACGGGCGGCTCTTTTGCCACGCTTGTCTCCGCCACCCGCGCCGAGGCTGCGGTCGTCAACCGCATCCAGGTGAGCGGCGCCGATCGCGTCAGCGCCGAGACGGTGAAGGCGAATATCTCCATCCAGCCCGGCAAGACCTTCTCGAATGCCGATATCGACGAGTCGGTGCGCCGCCTCTACGCGACGGGCTATTTCTCCGACGTGAAGGTTTCGGTCTCCGGCGGCACGCTCGTCGTCGTCGTCAACGAGAACCAGCTCATCAATGCCGTCGTCATCAACGGCAACCGCAAGATCAAGGACGACAAGCTCGAGGCGGTTATCCGCTCGCGTGCCCAGGGTCCGTTCAGCGAGACGACCATCGAGGCCGACAAGCAGGCGATCCGCGATGCCTATGCCGCGATCGGCCGCAGCGACGCCACCGTCACCACCCAGACCTATCCGCTCGGCAACGGCCGCGTGAACCTCGCCTTCGTCGTGGACGAGGGTGACCGCACGAAGATCTCGCAGATCAACTTCGTCGGTAACGAGGCATTCAGCAACAGCCGTCTGCGCTCCGTCATCCTGACCAAGAAGTCGAACTTCCTCTCGTTCCTGACCCGCAAGGACGTCTACAGCGAGGACAAGCTGCGCGCCGACGAAGAGGCGCTGCGCCAGTTCTACTTCAACAACGGGTTTGCCGACTTCCGCATCATCTCCGCGGAAGCCGTCCTCGACGAAGCATCGAACGAATATGTCGTGACCTTCACGGTCGAAGAAGGCCAGCGCTACAACTTCGGTGACGTGAATGTCGAATCGACGGTTGAGGGCCTCGACTCCGAGGAACTGAAGGGCCTCATCGAATCGCGTCCGGGCAAGGTTTACCGGGCGAAGGACGTTCAGGAAACGATGTCCGAGATTTCCCAGCGCGTCGCGGCAAAGGGCTATCCCTTCGCCCGCGTAACGCCGCGCGGCAACCGCGACCTCGGCAACGGCACCATCGCCGTGGATTACCTGGTAGACCAGGGCGAGCGCGCCTATGTCGAACGCATCGAGATTCGCGGCAACACCCGCACGCGCGACTTCGTCATCCGCCGTGAGTTCGATATCGGTGAAGGCGACGCCTTCAACCAGGAAGTCATCACGCGCGCCAAGCGCCGCCTCGAAGCCCTCGGCTTCTTCTCGTCGGTCAACATCACGACCGCGCCGGGCAGCCAGTCCGACCGCGTCGTCCTTGTCGTCGACGTTCAGGACCAGTCGACCGGTTCGTTCGGCATCGGTGCCGGCTACGAGACCGGCAGCAATGGCGGCGTCAAGCTGGAAGCCTCCATCGAGGAAAAGAACTTCCTCGGTCGCGGCCAGTACATCCGCATCGCCGCAGGCGGCGGCAAGAACTCGCGCGACTACAGCCTGTCCTTTACGGAGCCGTATTTCCTCGGCTACCGCCTTGCGGCCGGCTTCGATCTCTTCAAGAACGAAGATACGAGCGAGGACTACTACAACGTCGATACGCAGGGCTTCAGCCTGCGGGTGACGGCGCCGATCACGGAAGATCTGTCGACCACGCTCCGCTACAACTATACGGAGCTGGACTACAGCGCGCCGACCACCAATGAACCCTACATCTCCACGCCGTACTGGACGGTCGTCGGGCAAAGCCCGCTGGTCCGCTCGTCCATCTCGCATACCGTGACGTTCGACACGATCGACGACAAGACGCTGCCGCGCGACGGTATCTTCGCGCAGGTCACGCAGGAATTCGCAGGTCTTGGCGGTGATTCCGACTTCTACAAGGTTTCGGGCAAGGCGCGTTACTTCCATATGCTGCTCGAAGATGCCGACGTGATCGGCTCCATCTCTGTTGCCGGCGGCCACATCTGGGGTACGGGCGACGAGACCAAGGTCTACGACCAGTTCAAGCTCTCTGCTGCTGACGTTCGCGGCTTCGAATCCGGCGGCATCGGACCGCGGGCGAAGAAGGGCACGATGGCGGATTACGACTCCATCGGCGGTACGACCTACTTCACCGTATCTGCCGAAGCGTCCTTCCCGCTGCCGCTCGTTCCGCGTGACTCGGGCTTCCGTGGTGCGGTCTTCGCCGATGCGGGCACGCTTTACGGTAATGACGCGTTTACCGGCAGCGACTCGGTAGTCGGCACCAGCTCGAGCCTGCGTGCTTCGGTCGGCGCATCCATCATCTGGGCTTCGCCGTTCGGTCCGCTGCGCTTCGACTATGCCATTCCGCTCAAGAAGGAAGACTTCGACGAAGTCCAGCGCTTCAAGTTCGGCATCGCGACCCAGTTCTGAGTCTGTTGATCCAGAACTACAGGAACACGAGCGTTCTGGAGCACGCCGATGGAGCATAACCGGTTCTTTCCGCCCCATGCCGGGGTTCGCCTGGGTGACCTGGCAGCAAGGCTTGGGGCGGAACTCGTAGACGCTGCACATGCCGATCGTATCGTGCGCAGCGTTTCGCCCGTCGCCCGGGCGAAAGATGGCGATCTCTGCTATATTCTCTCTCGCAAGATGCGCGCCGAGCTGGAAACCAGCGAGGCGACAGCCATCCTGTGCGACCGCGCGCTGGCATCGCTGGTGCCGGCGTCCATCGCCGTACTGATTTCCCCGCGCGCCCATACTGCTTTCGCGCTTGCAGGCGAGTTGCTGCATCCGTCCGCCATGCGGCCGGAAGCGATGACCTCGACCTCTGGCGGGATTGCTCCCGGCGCCTACATCGACCCGACGGCCCGGCTTGAGCCGGATGTGACGGTCGAGCCTATGGCAGTGATCGGCAAGGATGTGGAGATCGGTGAGGGCAGCCATATCGGCCCCGGCGCGGTTATCGGCGCGGGCGTGCGTATCGGCCGCAACTGTACGATTGCCGCCGGCGCCACCGTGCAATGCGCGCTTATCGGCAACAATGTCATCATCCATCCGGGTACCCGTATCGGCCAGGACGGATTCGGTTATGCGCCGGGCCTGAAGCCGGGCATGATCAAGATCGTTCAGATCGGCCGCGTCATCATCCAGGACCATGTCGAGATCGGCGCGAACACGACCATCGACCGCGGCACCATGGATGACACGGTGATCGGCGAGGGCACCAAGATCGATAACCTCGTGCAGATTGGCCACAATGTTCGCATCGGCCGGCATTGCGGCATCGTCAGCAAGGTCGGCATCGCCGGCAGCACGCGTATCGGCGACGGCGTGATGATCGGCGGCGCTTCCGCCATCAACGGTCATATCAGCATCGGCGACGGCGTGATGATCGCCGCGATGAGCGGCGTCGTGGGCGATATTCCCCCCGGGGAGAAATATGGCGGTATCCCCGCACGTCCCATGCGTGATTTCCTGCGTGACGTGGCGGAGATCGCCATGCGCGCCAGTGCTCGTGAGAAGAAAAAGGGTGGCAAGGATGAGTGAAGAGACCAAAGCAACGCTTGGCACTGCCGATCTGCGTGAAATCCTGACGCTTCTTCCCCATCGCTATCCGTTCTTGCTGGTCGACAAGATCATCGAGATCGATAGCGACAACTCCGCGATCGGCATCAAGAACGTGACGGTCAACGAGCCGCATTTCACGGGGCATTTCCCCGACAACCCGATCATGCCGGGCGTCCTGCTCATCGAGGGCATGGCGCAGACGGCCGGCGCGATCTGCGCGCGCAAGTCGGGCGTCGGCTCGAACCTCGTCTATTTCATGACGATCGACAATGCCCGCTTCCGCAAGCCGGTCGTGCCTGGCGACCGCGTGGAGTTCCACGTCACGAAGCAGAAGCAGCGCGGCAATATCTGGAAGTTTCATTGCGATGCAAAAGTTGATGGGCAACTTGTCGCCGAAGCTGATATCGGCGCGATGATCGTCAACAAGGAAGATGCCTGACAATGATTGCCGCCAGTGCGAAGATCCATCCGCTCGCCGTCGTCGAGGACGGGGCGGTCATCGGCGAGAACGTCGTTATCGGCCCGTTTTGTCATGTCGGGCCGAAGGTCGTTCTGCATGAGGAAGTGGAGCTTCTGCCGCATGCGGTCGTGACGGGGCGCACGGTCATCGGCCGCGGCTGCCGCATCTTCCCCAATGCCGTTATCGGCGGCGATCCCCAGAGCCTGCACCACGACGGCGTAGAGACGACCCTGACGGTCGGCGAGATGTGCACGTTCCGCGAAGGCGTGACGGTCAATACCGGCACGACGGGCGGCGGCGGCAAGACCGTCATCGGCAACAACAACCTCTTCCTCGCCAATTCGCACGTCGCGCATGACTGCATTCTGGGCGACCATATCGTGATGTCGAACAGCGTGATGCTTGCCGGCCACGTGATCGTCGAGGACCGCGTCATCATCGGTGGCGGCTCGGCCGTGCATCAGTTCACGCGTATCGGCCGGCAGGCCTTCGTCGGCGGCCTTTCGGGTGCGGCCTATGACGTCATTCCCTACGGCATGCTGAACGGCATTCCCGGCGCCCTCGGCGGCCTCAATGTGGTCGGCATGAGCCGTGCGGGCATGGACAAGGCGACGATCCATCGGGTTCGCCGCGCCTACAAGCAGATTTTCGAGAGCGAGGGTTCGATCCGCGGCAATGCGGCGGCGATCCGCGACGAATATGCCGATTGCGTTCCGGTCATCGAGATTCTCGATTTCATCGCCGCCGACAGCGACCGCGCGCTCTCCTCTCCCAACCGGGGCAAGGGCTGACGGGCATGGCGGAGAGCCGGCCCGAGGTGCGTGACCGGCTGGCCATCATCGCCGGCGGCGGCATGCTGCCGCGCTATGTTGCCGATGCCGCCCGCGCGCGGGGCGAAAATCCCTATATCCTCTCGCTGCGCGACGAATCCGGCGAGGACTGGTCGGGATACGACCACGAAACAGCCTCCATCGGCAATTATTCCGTCATCGCCGAGACCTTCCGCAGGCATGGCGTCGGCCGCGTCGTGCTGTCCGGCTGGGTGCGCCGCCGGCCGGAATGGCGTGATATCCATGCGCCGTTGAGAACGCTCCGAATCATTCCCTCGGTCGTGCGGACGCTGCTGACGGGCGGCGACGACGCCGTGCTGAAAATGGTTATCCGGCTGATCGAGGCGGAGGGAATGCGGGTCGTCGGCGTTCATGAGATCGTGCCAGACCTGCTTGGCAGCAAGGGCCCGCTCGGCAGGATAGCGCCCGATGCTGCCGCCGAGGCCGATATAGCAGCGGCCGCTGCCGCGGCGCTCGCACTCGGCCGACTGGACGTGGGGCAGGGCGCCGTCGCCGTCGGCGGCCGCGTGGTGGCGCTGGAAGGCGCGGAAGGTACGGACGGCATGCTGGAGCGCGTGGCGGCGCTGAGAGCCGCCGGCCGTATTTCGCAGCGCCGCAAGGGCGTTCTGGTGAAACTCTGCAAGCCGGGGCAGGATCTGCGTGCGGACCTGCCGTCCATCGGGCTTCAAACCCTGCAGCGGGCGAAGGCTGCCGGGCTTTCCGGCATCGCGGTCGAGTCAGGCCGCTCGCTGGTTCTCGAGCGCGCGGCGCTGGTCCAGGAGGCGGACGCGCAAGGCCTTTTCGTGACGGGGATCCTGCCGGACAGAACGGAGGCGGCGCGATGACGCAAGAAACGCTCAAGATCGGTGTTATTGCCGGTGAGGTTTCCGGCGACCTGCTCGGGGGCGATCTGATCGCGGCGCTGCGGGTGGCTTATCCGGGGAATATCGAGCTTGTCGGCGTTGGCGGCGAGGCGCTGGAACGGCAGGGGCTGAAATCCCTGTTCGATTTCTCCGAGCTTTCCATCATGGGGCTTTCGCAGGTGCTGAAGCGCCTGCCTTTGCTGCTGCGCCGTATCCGCCAGACGGCGGAGGCGATGATCGCTGCGCGGCCGGATGTGCTTCTCATCATCGACAGCCCCGACTTCACCCATCGGGTGGCCAGGCGCGTGCGCAAGGCTCTGCCGGACCTGCCGGTGGTCAATTATGTCTGCCCCAGCGTCTGGGCCTGGAAAGAGGAGCGCGCGCCGCGTATGCGCGCCTATGTCGACCGGGTCCTTGCCCTCCTGCCGTTCGAGCCGGCGGCCATGGAGCGGCTCGACGGTCCGCAGACCACCTATGTCGGCCATCGCCTGATCGGCGATCCGGATATCCGGCGTATCCGCGCGGCGCGGCTCGTCCGCCCGGATCGGGCACCCGATGATCGTCTCTGCCTGCTGCTGCCCGGCTCGCGCAGCACGGAGATCAGCCGGCTGCTGCCGGTCTTCGCGCAAATGGCGCAGGATCTTGCCGCGCGCAATCCCGGCATTCGCTTCCTGCTGCCCACCGTGCCGCGGCAGGAAGCGCTGGTGCGGCGGCTGACCGCGGACTGGCCGGTCAAGCCGCAGGTCACCACAACGGCCGAGGGAAAATGGCAGGCCTTCGCCGAGGCCGACGCGGCGATTGCCGCCTCCGGCACGATCATCCTCGAGCTGGCGCTTGCCCGCGTGCCGGTGGTTTCCACCTACCGGTTCGACTGGCTGGCCAACACCTTCCTGCTGAAGAAGGTGAAGGTATGGTCGGCAGCCATCCCCAACATCATCGCGGACTATATCGTGGTGCCGGAATTCCTCAACGAGCAGGTGCGACCCGGGACGCTGGTCCGCTGCTTCGAGCGGCTTGCCGTCGATACGGCCGAACGCCGCGCCATGCTGGAGGGCTACGACCTCGTGCATGAACGCATGCAGACCCCGCGCCCCCCGGGCGAGGCCGGTGCGGCGGTGATCCTCGATCTGCTGGCAACAAAAAAGGCCGGGGCGAAAACGCACCGACCTTCCTCATCATCACCTTCTCACTAGTGCCAGTACATCCGTGGTCAAGAGCATCCAGTGATGGTCGGCGATTGCGAGCGGCAGAAACTTTCCAGCGCTCATCAGCAATGCCGATGACGGTGATATAGGGGGCCATTGTGTCCCAAACAAGGGCACTGGTGCACAAGAAGCAATTTCGGCGACAATTGCCCGTTTGACCTGTGACAACGCGTGTTTCGCCGGCCTTGGATAGAGATGATGGCTTATGAAACGGCAGAAGCAAAGGGACCGCCATGTATGATCACATTCTCGTTTCCAGCGACGGATCGGAATTCGCCCGGGCAGGCGTGGAGCATGGCCTGGAGCTCGCGTGTAAACATGGAAGCAAGGTCACGGCGGTGACGGTCACCGAGGCGCTCGGCGGACAGTTCGCCTATGCCTTCGATCTCTGGTCGCCCGGCGAGGCCGAGGTCGAGGCCTTCGACAAGGCGCAGGGGCTAATCGCAGAGAAAATCCTGGAGCCGATCAGGGCAAGGGCGGAGGAACTCGGCGTTCCGATCGAAACGATTCACGTTCCGCGCAAGCTGGTCGCCGGCGCGATCCTGAAGGTCGCCGAGGAGAAGGGCTGCACCCTGATCGTCATGGCATCCCATGGGCGGACCGGAATGTCCCGCGTGATGCTGGGCAGCCAGACCGCCGAGGTTGCGGAGAACGCCAAGGTTCCCGTTCTCATCGTTCGATAGGAAGGCTCCGCAGCCCGCTGCAATCGGCGGGCTGTTGCGTGGTGCGGAGCACGTTGACGTGGCAATCAAAGCTGTTAAAAAGCCAGCCGTCGAGTGATTGGGTAGCAAAGCGGTAGCAAACTCCGTTTTCCAGAAATCAACTGAAAGTGGATTTCTCTACCAAATCAATCGGATGGAAGAGTGGCCGAGCGGTTTAAGGCACCGGTCTTGAAAACCGGCGTAGGCGAGAGTCTACCGTGGGTTCGAATCCCACCTCTTCCGCCACTTCAGTCCCTGAGTGGGCACTGAGTTTACGCCGCTTCCCGCCACAAGCGTGTGTAGCAGCCGGGACTTCGATCCCATGATGCGAACCTCGCCCTCGGCGACCTCGACACGCTGGGCGAGCGCGCGCAGGTGGTCGCGGCGATAGCCGCCGCCTTCCAGCCGGATACGCTCGCGGGCGGTTGCGGCGAACTTGCGCAGCATCTGCGGCGTTACCGCCTTCTGTCCTGTGTTCTGGAGCATGGCCTGCGCCCGGTCGGCGTCGGCCTTGGCCTGATCGCGGATGGCCTTGAGGCCGTCGATGCGGTCTTTCAGCGCCGGGTCGTCCAGATCGGCAATGCCCGCCTCGATAGCGTCATAGAGCCGCTTGAGGCGCAGTTCCGATTCTGTGGCGCGCTTGTTCAACTCGGCGATATGTTCGCGGCGGCGCTCAGCGTGTTCCTCCCTGCGGTCGAGCGCGGCGGCAAGGACGGTTTCCAGCCGCTCGGGCTGGAGTAGTTGCTGCTCAAGGTGGTCGGCAACCAGATCGTCCAGCTTCTCCATCGGCACGGCCATGCCCTCGCAGGCGGTCGGTCCCTGCCGTGCCTTCATGGAGCAGGAATAGTAGCGGTAGCGCCCGCCCTTGCCGGTGCGGATGGTCATGGCTCCACCGCACTTGGCGCAATGGATCAGGCCGGTCAGCATGGTTGGGCCGCTGATGACGCGGGCGGGCATGACCTTGGGATTACGAGCCTTGAGCAGCTTCTGAACCGCGTCGAAGGTTTCGCTGTCGATGATCGGCGGGACCGGAACCGTCACGATCTCACTGACCGGCTTCAATTCCTTGGTCTTGCTGCGCTTGTTGAACTCATGCTCGCCCATATAGGTGCGGCGGGTCAGGATACGGTGAACCTGCCCGATGCCCCAGCGCCCGCCGTCTCGGGTGAAGATGCGGCGGCTGTTGAGATAGGAGACGATATTCTTGACGCCCATCTGGCCGGTGGTGCCGTCGCCTTCCAAGGCGAGACGATAGATCAGCCGCACCGTGTCGGCGTGGAGCGGGTCGATCTCCAGCTTTTTCTTGGTCTTCGCGCCGCGCTGCTCGGCGGCGACGGTGCGATAGCCGATAGGAGGAAGCGAGCCGTTCCAGAAGCCTTGCCGCGCGTTCTCCTTCAAGGCCCGCATGACGTGCTTGGCGTTTTCCTTTGACTGATATTCATCGAACAGCGCCATGATCTGCCGCATCATGACGTGCATGGGGTCATCCCCCATTTCCTGTGTGATCGAAACCAGCTTCACACCATTCTTCGCCAGCTTACGGACGTAGAACTCAAGCTCGAAGTGATCGCGGAAGAAGCGGCTGAACGAATGGACCACGACCACATCGAAGGGCGCGGGCTTGCTGGTCCCGGCCTCGATCATGCGCTGGAACTCGGGGCGGCGGTCGTTGGTGGCCGATGCGCCGGGTTCGATGAAGGTTTCGACCAGTTGCAGGTTGCGGGACTCGCAATAGGCTTCGCCCTGCCGCTTCTGATCGGGAATGGAAACGTCATGCTCGGCCTGCCGCGCCGTCGAGACGCGCAGGTAAAGGGCAGCGCGCAGCGGCACGGTCATGGCAATGTCTCCTTCTCAAACCTTGACTCGGCCCAAACTGGTGGACCGCTGGCCGCGCTCAGGCGGCGTTCTGTAACGGGCGCGCGCGCTCAACCCGCTCGCGCTCCTTGGGCGTGTTCATCACCTCCCAAAGATCGCTGCGCCGCTGCACGTTGAGCCAGAAGTCCGGGCTGGTGCCGAACACGCGGGCGAGGATCAGCGCCGTCGCCGCCGTCACGTTCCTGCGGTTGCCGCATAGTTCGTTGACGTGCTTGCGCTGGACGCCCATCGCCTCGGCGAGCGCGCCCTGTGTCAGCCCCATCGGCTGCATGAATTCTTCGGTCAGTATCTCGCCGACAGTCGCCGGCTTGCGCTTGGTGGTCAGCATGGTTGCCTCGCTTTCATCGGTAGCTGTGATCGTCCAGATAAATCCCGTCCGCCTCGCCGCGTTCACCATCCCAGCGGAAGATCAACCGCCATTGCTGGTTGACGCGGATCGAATGGAAACCTGCGAGATTGCCGCGCAGCTTCTCGAAGTGATTGCTAGGCGGCACGCGCAAGTCCTGATCGGTCACGGCGTCGTCAATCATCTGGAGCTTGCGGAACAAGCGGGCTTCAAGATCGGATGGGATGTTGCGGGAACGAACATCATCCACAAAGAAAGCCCGAAGCCAGCCGTCCCGAAAGCCTACGATCACAAGTTTACTCCGATATTGGGCATATGTACCACCCTATAACCCATATTGCAATGGGGAAATGGCTCAGGAGCCGGAGCCAAACAATTCATCGAACAGGTCGCCGAACCATCGCTCGAACACCTCGATTTCAGCTTCCGTGACCGGAACGGGATCGGGCCAGTCGTCGGTGACGGTCCATGTGCTGAGGTCGTGCTTGGGCGGCCTGCCAGGGAATGGCCACGGATAACCCAGCAATTCCTCAAGCTGCTCCGACGCCGTGGGCGGTCGTTTGGCGTGCCGGGTTGTCTCCGGCTTGTCGTCGTCCCTGCGGTCAATAGTCATCGAGGAAGTCGAACTCGTTACGCGAGCGTTGCCGCCACCCGGCGGGATCGGCAATCCAGCGGTTGATGTCGGATTCTCGCCATCCAGCGCCGTTGGTGCTGATCTTCAGTTGGGCCGGGAACGTGCCTTCGGCGATCTTGCGATAGATGGTGGACCGCGACAGACCCGTGCGAGCGCGGACGGTGTTAAAGCGGATGATACGGTCTGGTTGACGCATGATTGCGCTGCCTCCTGCTGGCTGTTTTTGACGATTGCAGAGACCAGACAGAGCAACGAATTGTCATTGCGCAACAGATATTTACCGTTCGTAGTGCTGTAGCGTAGAAACGGCGGTAAAAAGGAAAACCATACAGGCTGAAACCTCGGCCTCTGCCCAGGTCAATGCCGCGTGTGACGGAGAGTCTGCGGCCAAGACTACGGCCTGATTCGAGACTGATGCCGAGTTCGCACCTACGCGGTCTTTGCAGCTTTGCGCCCAGCAGATACTGGCGCTGTATATGGATGAGTGAGGCGCGTAAAGCAGAGGGCGAGCGGCGCGATGACAACATTATCGGACGATGCGCTGCAAACGATTCAGCGTGAAGTACAGAGATTGCTGGGTCGATGCTTGCTGCGACTGCAACAGTACGAACGCCTTATCAAGGCAATCGTGGCACATCACGAAATCTCGGGACCGCCTCACGCGCTGGAGGCGATTCGAGCGGCGCGCGTAACGGAGACCGCGCGCAAAACACTCGGCACACTGATCGGCGATCTCCTCGGATCGTATGTTGTCGTCAACGGCGATCAGACCGCACCCAAGGACACGATCGATTCATCTGAGGATACGGCTTCGTTCAGTTTTCGGATGCAGTTGGGCCTATCCGACATAGATTTCGCCCGGACAGAAACTGAACTTAGAGAATTGGTGCTGCTGCGGAACAGCTTGGTTCACCACTTCATCGAAGAGCACGACCTCTGGAGCTTGGAGGGATGCCGTGGCGCTCACGGGGCGTTGCTCGCTGCCTACAGCCGCATCGACCAACACTTTGAACAGCTTCGCGGGTGGGCAGAACATATGGAACAAAGTCGGCGTCTGGCCGATGCCTTTGTCCGTTCGACTGAGTTTCGGGATTTGGTCATCAATGGCATTGCTCCGGACGGGAAGGTGGATTGGTTTGCCGCAGGCATCGTGCGCGCCTTGCGTGAAGCTGCTAAGGAATTGGCTGTCGATGGGTGGGCATCTATCACGGAGGCTGGCAAGTGGATTGCCGAGCGGTTCCCAGAACAGCTACCTGCAAAATATGGATGCGGCAGTTGGCGTCAGGTCGTGCATGAATCGCGTGCCTTCGAGATTCGTTACCTTGATATGAATGGTAAGCGCGCTGCGCGGTATCGGGAAAAAGAGAAGCCTGCGACCTCGCGCTGAAATACGTTGGCGCTGCGCGCGAAGGGGACAAGACTGGCAATCGCGCCCTCAGTGTCGAGTGGCACTATTCTTGGCGCACTCTACAATCCGATGCCCCGCCCCCTGCCGAGACCGTGACTGAGGGCGAGTTGTCGGCTGAGCCTCATCCCTGAGTCGAAATCCATGCTGATGCCGAGTTGCTTCTTTCGGCCTTCGAGTAGGGATTCCATCTGCGGATCGCGTTCGAGGCTCATCGCCATGTTGCCCATCTCCGCGCGCGCCGACCTGTAGCCGGAATAGTCGCCCGCCGCATATCGGCGCTCGCCGGACTGTTTGAGTTCCTGAAAGCGTTCCACGAAACGATCCGCACGGCGTTCTGGGCTGGTCCGAATCTCGGTTTCGAGTTGCAGGGCGCGGATGGCGCGATTGACCTTGCCCGATCCCGCCTCATGGGCAAGGCTCTCATCCTTGGCATAGGCCGCTTCCGCGTCCTGCCAGCCATAGGGGCGCACCGCATCGAATGTCCTGCGGGAATCGACCAGTTCTTCCCATTTTGCGGGGCTTGCCTTGCTCCCGGCATCCTCGGCGTTGAAGACCTGGCCAACGGCATGGGCATGGCGAATGAGCGCCATCCTGCGGGCGTGGCGCAAGGCATCCTCCGAATCTATTCCGGCGTCCCGCGCCACCGCCTCGATCTCCTGCTTTATCCCCCTGCCGGTCGTCTCTCTTTCCGGCCCTTCTGCGCCGTCGCGGAGTTCGCGCACGCCGAAGATGATGTCGCCGATCCGGTCGATGGCGGCGCTCGGCGCGCGCGCCTGTTCAACCGAGACATCGCGCTCAGGCAATGTAATGCCGCGCCGTTCGGCGTAGCTCTGCGCGGGCTGATAGTCAGTCGCCATGTCCTTGGCGCGGTCGCGCGACAGGGTGTTGATGAGCTTGTCCTGGCTGGCAAAGTCGTCGCGGCCATAATGCAGGTCCATGCCGTCACGATGCCGCGACAGGGCGACATAGCTGCCGTGGGCATCCATGCCGGGTGTCGCCAGCACATGCGTCCGGTCCACCGTCATGCCCTGTGCCTTGTGGATGGTCGCCGCATAGCCGTGGTCGATGCGGTCATAGTCTTTCAGGTCGAACGCGATAGACCGGCCATCATCTGTCTGCACATTCATGGACTGCGCGCTGACCTGCTCGACGGTGCCGAGCGTGCCGTTCTTTACGCCAAGGCCGCGCTCGTTTTGTAGGAACATGACGCGATCCCCGGCGGCGAAGTTTCGTTCCCCGCGCTCGACCGTGACGCGCACGTCCTCGCCAAGATCGCCAGCTTCTCGCATCCGGTCGCGGGCGGCTTCGTTGAGTTCCCGCACCTCGGCATTGGTGTGGGTGAGGATGATGCGGCTGCTGTCGGGGGATGCCTGCCGATCGCGGTCCCAGCGGTCTATCAGATCGTCCCGCGCCTGCTCGCGGGTCAGCGCCTCATGCACCATGTCGTAACGGTCATAGGCGCTGATCGCATCGCCGGTCCTGCCGGTCGCCAGATCGCGGGTGGCGTCCCGCAGCCAGTCTTCGCGCTGGCGGCGCACTTCGTGGATTTCCACGCCGCCGTGACGGTCATGGATCGAACGGAACGCTGCGCCCGCCTCGATGGATTGCAACTGCTGCGGATCGCCGACCAGCACAACCTTTGCGCCAGCTTCCGCCGCGTGGGACAGGACGCGCTCCAACTGCCGCGTGCCGACCATGCCCGCCTCGTCTATGACAAGTACATCGCGGGAAGTCAGCATATCACGGCCGTTCTCCCAGCCATGTTCCATACTGGCTATGGTTCGGGATGCGATGCCCGATCCGCCTTCCAGATTTTCCGCCGCGATGCCGGACAGGGCAACGCCGCGAACCTCATAGCCCGCTGCCTCCCATGCCTCTCGCGCAACGCCGAGCATGGCGCTCTTTCCCGTTCCGGCATAGCCGACGACAATGCCAAGGTCGCGACCGTCCGTGACGTGCGCCAGCGCGTCGGCCTGTTCGCAGGACAGGACAAGGCCGCGCTGTTCCGCTCGTGCAAGTGCTGCCTCTCTATCCCTGTCGCTGACCTCGTGCAATTCCTTCTCGGCCATCAATTCCGCCGCGCGGTGCAACCGCTGTTCGGCCTCGATCATGTCGCGGGTCGTGAAGCGATCTTCGCCGCGTCCGTCCTGCCCGAGTTCGACCAGATCGGGCGAACCGCGCATCGCGCCCATGACCTCGTTGAACTGGTCGATCCCGTCGCTGTGCCGATGCGCGAACATCGCCATATCCCGGCGCGTGAAGGTCGATTGCTGGTGCGTGATCGCGTCCAGCGCGATGGAAGGATCGGCGATGATCCTGTCGCCATTGTTCCGCGCAATCTCGCAGTGCATGTCGGCGCGATCTGCCGCCTCGATCCCTTTGCCCTCGATGCGCTGCGCCGGTGCTCCGATCTGGCTTTGCGGCTCAAGCCCGATGCCCTGCGCCTCAAGGCTGCGATGGTCGATGCGGGCGTCTATGTCGAGTTCGGAAAGCCGCTCGTTGACATGCTCGGCCCAACGCTCGCGCCAGCGTTCGACCATCTCTGTCCGATTCCAGTCGCGGACCTTCTGCCCGAAACCGTTCTCGTCCACGCTGCGCATGGTGAGCATGACATGGGCATGAGGCTTCGGCATCCCGTCCTCGCCGATGTCCCAATGCACATTCAGATCGGCGATCATGCCCTGATCGACAAATTCGGCCTGCGCGAAGTCGCGGGCAAGCTCGATGCCCTGCGCCTGCGTCATCTCGCGCGGAATGGCGAACTCCACCTCGCGGGCAAGCTGCGCGTCCTTGCGCACCTCGAACGCCTCGACATCGTTCCAGAGCCGTTCGCGGTCGGACCATTGCTCCGGCGCGTTCTCCGGCAACAGCACTTCGGAATGGACAACGCCGCGCTTGTTGGAGAAGTCCTGCACACGGTTGATGCGCTCGTCGCGCATCCGCGAGGCCGAGCGATAGGCGGCGGATGCCACCGCGCTCGACCCAGCCTTGCGGCCAATGACCTTGACGTGAAGATGATAGATCGCCATCGCGATCAAGAATTGGCACGGCCAAGCGCACGTCGGAACGACGTATAAGCGCGCCCTCCCTCGAAAAAATCTCGGGCGGGACCGGGCCGTGCCAGACCGTCCCGGCAACAATACTGCGTTCTGTCGTCCGCGCAACTATCCTTACCGCATCAACCACTTGCGACCGGGAAAGGATACGATCATGCGCAAACTACGGGACTATGACGCGGAGCTGAAGGCGCTGGAAGACAAGGCGCGGGAACTGAAAGCCCGCAAGGTGGAGCAGCTTGGCGAATTGGTGATCGCCACCGGAGCGGACAGCCTCACCGCCGACGAACTGGCCGGGGCGTTGGTCGCGCTGGTGGAAACCACCGATACCGGAAAGCGGGAGACATGGGCCAAGCGTGGCGCGGCGTTCTTTCGCAGCAAATCGCGGCGAACTGCATCAGCGCCTGACCGCGACACTGGCGGCGCTCAAGCGCAATCGGGCGGCGCGCAACCGGCATCAGGCGCAACGGGCGCGGCATGACATGCGAAGCTGGCAGATCGAGCGCCGGAAGCGCACGCGGCACCTGATCGAACTCGGCGGCCTCGTCGTTAAAGCGGGTATCGTGGACCTGACCAGCGACGACCGCGCCATGATCTACGGCGCGATGATCTGGATGGCGAAAAAGCTCAACAGCGAGGACGGCGAACGTGCGCGCGGTACATGGACGAAACTCGGAAAGATGGCCTTCGAGATGGAGCGTCCGGCAAACCCGAACGACAGAGTGCAGCCGCAGCCGGATCGGGCGTGACCGATGGCGGGCGGCGCGGAGACCCCACATATCGCAGCGCCGCCCGCCATCGCGCGGCAACGCCGCGCAAATCCTCTATCGGTAGCCGTAGCCACTATTGGAAGTGGGCACACAATAGCCCGTAGCCATCATTCCCAATCGGCCGATTTCAGGCCAAGGCTGCGGGCGTTCTCCGAAACCGCGCGCCTCACGCCATCGCCGGCCCCGTCGGGAAACTCGGCCGAGATTTCCACCACAAGGCGGACGGTTGCGTTCGGGTCGGATGTCAACACTGACACGATTTCCTCGGCAATCTGCACAAGACGCATCTTTGCGGTAGCGGGCGGAACCTCGGCCGAACCGTAGAAGGTTTTCGGCTTCGCAGCGGCCGGTGTAGGCGCGGTCGTCACTGGCCCCGGCGACATGCCCTCGCCATTGGGAACATAGACACTCGGCCCCTCGGCTACGCCGCTCGCGGTCGGGGTCGTGGCGGCAGCCTGAGCAGCGGGAGACGGTGCTGACCGGTTTGCATCCTCATAGGCTTGAGCTGATTGAGGCTCGATCAGAAGCAAGGTGTCGTCGAAGACGACA
Organism: Shinella zoogloeoides; assembly: GCF_022682305.1. Taxonomy (NCBI): domain Bacteria; kingdom Pseudomonadati; phylum Pseudomonadota; class Alphaproteobacteria; order Hyphomicrobiales; family Rhizobiaceae; genus Shinella; species Shinella zoogloeoides. Next base: position 1,767,532 of record NZ_CP093528.1, on the reverse strand, counting down.
TTGCCGCCACCAAAGGAGAAGCCCTCGAACTTGCCATCGACCTCGCCGTAGGCTGTGCCGAAAAAGTCCTTGCTGGCAGCGCCAGCACGGATCGCCTGCGCCAGAACATCCTGCGTTTTGAGGCGCGGCAGGTAAAGATAGCGCAGGGTGTCTTCGAAAAAGCCCGCTGCGCTCGCAGCGTTCTGTCCGCCCTTCCAATAAAGCTCCTTGAGCTTGGCCCGGAGGTGGATTGGCGACCAGGTGGTGATGACCAGCTCGTTGTCGGTGCAAACCCGCTCGATCTCGCCGCCGATAGAGCCGCCGGTCGTGTTCAGGGCGAACGCCTCGATGCCGGGCTTCGGATCGGCCGGCGCGTCCTGCATCGGGCAGAGCAGCCATTTGTAGCACTCGCGGACCACGCGCGGCAGCGCGTCCTCGGCGCTCTTCAGCTCCTTCTCGGCCTGATTTTTCTGCAACAGGTCGATGTTCAGGCGACCTTCCTTCACGTCCTCGACAATCGAACCCCATGCGAGCGCGACGCGCGTTGCGTCGTTGAGACGGGAAAGCGCGCCGTGATCGGGAGCAAGGAAGAGCAGTCGGTTGCTGCGATAGCGCGGCTTCGAGCCATTCTTGCCAATGATCTCCAGCACCGCTTCAAAGGCGAGTCGATTTTCCTCGCGGGCATACCAAGTCTCCGGCGGCAGAACGAGCAAGCGCAGGGCGGTATCGTCGGGTACATCGCCATGCGGCGTGAAGATATGTACGCCGTCGAAGGACGTGGCATTGCCGACCGTCTTCTTCAACGCCTCGGCAATCTTGCCGCGTACTTCCGTCCGGTCATCAAACCGGCGCTTCCGATCCTCCATCTCCCGCCGCAGATTGGCGCGGGTGTCGAACCAGAAGCGGGTTGCGTCCTGACTCTTGTCACCGGAAGAATTGAGGTAGTGCAGCCTGTCGGCGAGCCGGCCGAGCGCATCAGCATAGACGGATGCTGCCTGTCCGGGCTGGAGGCATCCGAGAACAATATGCGCGCGGTCGAGGCCGCGCGTAGCCACCTTGGACGCGACCGAAGACGGGGCGCTGCCGAGGAAGACCGTGCGAGCAATACGACGGGCCGCGCCCAACTGACCGAAGCGCGGCTCCTTGTTCTCCAAAGCGGTCGTCTCTGCGCGGTCGCCGTCGATGTCGCGCTCGATCACAGCATCCCAGCCTGCGGGCAGGTAGTAGGTCAGCTCGTTGCGGCTGCTTCCGTCATGGAGCGGCAGGCTGCCGGGCATGATGAGCAGGTCTTTGTTGTCGTCCTTCCATAGCCGGTAGATGACCTTCGCCATGAGTTTCAGGACGCCGCGCGTGCGCTGAAACCCGTCGATGGTCGTCCAGTCCTCATAGAGACGGTCGAACACCTCCGGGTGGATCGGATAGGCGTGCAACAGCCGCTCGTAGTAGCGCCGTTCCTGCGTGTCGGCCGGCAGCTTCACGCCCTCGGCGATATAGGCGTCGGCGAAGGCACGGCATACGGCCTCTCTGGCCTTCTCATCGCGCACTGGCTCGAACAGCCGGCGGCGTACGATCTCGAAGGCTTCCTCGGTCGCCACCGGCTTCCAAAGCGCCTGCACGCGCCCGAAGGTCTTTTCGAGGGCGCGCAACGCCGTGACGCCGCGCTGACTGCCCGCCTCAAGATCGGACTCCGGCAAGGACGCGAGCACGATGGCGCGCGGCACCAGCTTCACGGCTTCGGTGAGGGCCTGCACGAAGGACAGGTTGGAATCGTAGCTGCCGCCGCTGATAGCCTGCGACTCCGGGAATTGCCGTATATAGGCGACCAGCTCGTCGATCAGCACGACGCAAGGCGCATGGCGCTCCAGAAGCTCGCGCAGCACGTCCTTTCCGGGGGATGTGCCGGTCGCATCCGCCTCGGCGACGAGCGCAAAGGCGTCAGCACCGCCGAACTGCCATGCGATCTCGCCCCAAAGGGTCTTGACCGTCTGGCTCCCCCGCTTCCACGGCTGGCCCGGCGCGTGCGCGGTGCCGTCCAGCACCGCGACGCGGGCCTGCGGCACGTCCATCAAGCCCGCCCGATCGACAAGCGCGGGGATGCCGGCGAGGTCGGACAGGGCGCATTTGCGGGTGGCAAGGTGATAAACGGCGAGCATGGTATGCGTCTTGCCGCCACCGAAGGCGGTCTGAAGCTGCACGACCGGCTCACCGCCCCGACCAGCGAGGCGCTGCGCAACCTGCGTCAGCAGGAGCGCCATTCCTTCCGTGATGAAGGTACGGTCGAAGAACGCGCCGGCATCCTGATATTCGCGGCTGGCCTTGCCGGTGTTGACCGCTGTGATGTCGGCCGCAAACTCCGATTGCTGGAACGTGCCTTCAAGCACGTCCTGATGGGGTACAGCCACTTCTCTCCAAGGTTTCATCGCTGGCTCCCCCTTCAGCCAAACAGCTCGCCTTGATGCGCCTTCGGTGCCGCTGCGGCGGCGGACTCGATGGCGCTCCAGCTCGTTATGATCTCGTTATAGGCGCGGGCATCCTCCGCCCAGCCCGCCCGCTCGCAAAGCGTATAGAGGCGATAGGAAAGCTGCCGCGTCGCCTCGGCTTTAGCCGCGACGGCCGCAAGCACCTTGCCCGCGCCGCTCTCACCTTCGGCTTTGAAGATGCGGATCAGGTGATGCAGGGCCTCCCATACCGGCAGGCGCTCGTCGCCGAGCGGATTCCAGTCGGTCGGGTATTCCGCCCATTTCAGCAGCCGGACAACGCCGCCGGCAGCAAAGAGAACGCCCGACTGCTTCACACCGTCAACGCTCGTCCCCTTGGCGCGGGCAAGGGTGTCGGCCTCGCCGAAGCGGCCTTCCTTCCAGCCGTACTGCTCAAACCAGTGCAGGCAGAATTGGGAGTCGTGATCGAAATCATCCTCGGCGAGGAAGCGGTTGATAAGCCGCAACGCGGTTTGCACCGTCATTGGCGTGCCGTCCGCCTCCAGCACGGCGGCGTATTTCGAGAATACCGCCATGCCGGGGCCGATGATGGCCTGTGAAAGATCAACGGGCGCGACGGGTGAACGGTCGTCGCCGGAGCCGCGCGTCATCTCGTCAAGCGCCTCTGGCAGCACCTGATTCAGTTCGCGCAGGAAAGCTCGGCGGGAAACGGTTTCCGCTGCTGCCGGGCGCGCACGACAAACCAAGACAATGCTGGATGCAAGGGCATTTGTTCCCGATCCAATCATCCGATTCTCAAGCTCTGTTCGCATAGGCCATGTGCCGGTGAGGGCAAAGCCGGACCGGATTACGGCATCCAAGAAGGTTTCCCATCCGGTGCTGGAAGTGCCTTCGGCGGTTTCCGTCTCAGATTGTTTGAAAGCATAATAGATGGTGACAGGTGATGAAGGATGCGCCTGCTCGCAAAGCTGCTGCATCGCTTGCGTCATGCCGTTGAGGAAAAACGTCTCAGCCCGCTCTTTGCTGCCATGCCGGTAGGGAGTAGCTACAAGCTCTTCGGCCTTGGGGACCGCAAGCGTGGCAAAAAGTTCGGGGAAAACCTGCCGCAACGACCGACGAAGCCAAATATAGAAGAAATCCGAAAGATCGGCATAGCCAATGTTGTCGTAGTATGGCGGATCGGTGGATATAATCTTTCTCAGACTAATGCTCTGACGTTGGGCATCTGCCTGTGTCGCATGACCATCTGGTTTTGCAGGGAAATTTACTATTGCTTTTTGCGCCCATTCAATGCCGCTCGATACGTTTCCCGTTGAGTCTGAGAAGACGTTCGTTTCGACATAATCCCACGTTATAGGGATAGCTTGTCTGCCAAAGGTGTTGCGGATCAGCTCCTTGCTAGAATGCCATGTGCAGATCGTTGACCAATAGTCAGCAGATTTATCAATCGAGAAAGCCAAATAGACAGCTACGGACTCCGCGTAAGCACGCGCTCCTGCCCCCCCGACATCGAGTCCTACCCCGTCGTCATTCAATCCTGCAGCATGTGCATCCTCTATGATCTTGTTTCTGCTGGCGACAACGAGATCACCGAAGGTCGTCAGCGCGACAAGCTGGCGTGATGTGAAAAGTTCGCCGAAGGTACTAAGGCCATAATTCGGCGTCTTGAAATCGCGGGGGTTGTCGGGAAGAGGCATATCGGGCCTCCATTCCGGCTGAGCTTTTGCGGCCGCGATTTCGTGCTGAGGCGATGGGGAGAGATAGACGCGGCCTCGTGCGCCTTCGGCCACGATAGCCATCAAGCGCGTACCCATGCGACCCGCCTTACCTTCTGAGCGGATGTGGTTGTAGTCCACAGGGACACCGGACATCAGGCAGCGAAATGCTGCTCGTTTTCCAGCGGTGGTGCCTTCCTTTGCGCCGGCCGGCGGCCTACCGACCTTTACGGCAAAATGGTATTTGTCACCGTCAATGATCGGTTGAACGTAGGATTGTTTTCCTTCTTTGCTCGAAAGAACGAAAGTCGAAGCAAGTGGTACATCCACATGCCGGAAGGCGGGATTGGGACTCTTGACCGTTCGCGCCCATATCCACGCAATGACGGTAAGTTTCTGGCCAATCAGCGGCTTCAGGTCGGGTCGCTCCTTTGCCATATCCGATGTGATCTCGACCGGCGGATAGAGATGGCCGATGTGCTTCTGTGCTTGCTCGCGCATCCACTGACCGTAATAGCGCACGTCCTCCGCGAGACCCTGTGCGCCCTCCCATTGCTTGCTCCAAGCATCACGGCTGGCGCGTGCTTCCGGGTTCACCGGCGGCCGTCCGGCGAATTTCGGGGGAATCTCGATCATCGCCTTATTGATGAGGACGGCGACCGGATTGAGGTCGGAAGCATAGGATTCAAGCCCAAGGCGCTGCGCCTCAAGCGGCAGCGCCCCGCCACCTGCGAACGGATCGTGGAAGGCTGGCAGCTTTTCGGGGTCAAACAGCTCCGCCGCTTGCGGATGGGCCTTGTTGAGTTCGCAGGTCTCGCGCCAGGACTTGCGAATCTCCGCCCGCGCCTTTTGCAGCACGGCCTCGTTGGTGGTGTTCTCCCACTTCACCAAATCCTTGATGATGGCGAAGAGCCGATTCCGGCTCGCGGCCCAGCTCGCCTTAATGTTGTTCGGCGGAATCTCGCCCGGGTGCTCAAGCTCCCATTTCCACGACGGATCGTTGACCATCTGCGCGAAGATCACGGCGCGCGCCGCGGCAAGCGGCCGCCGCGCCCACCACAGATGCAGGGTACTCGGATGCCCGTGCCGGATCGACTTCTCGCGTGCGGCAGACTCGTTGATCGCATCCAACGGCAGCGCGACTTCGATCAGCTTCTTCGGGGGTTTCACGGTTACGGTCATTCTTATTGTCTTTCCGTCAGCACATGCCGGATGGCCGTGTAAAATGGCAGGTCATGGGCAGCCTGAAGCTCCTGCGCGAAATAGGCGCGAATATCAGCAGGCGTCAGGCCAGCATCGAAAGCGTCATTGGCGCTATCGACATAGCCAGAGACGGCGGCTTGGCGCATATTCCTCAAGCGGCCCCATTGGGGATTCAATGAAAAGACGCGCAACGTCTCTCGCGCCCGATGTTCGTCCTGCGCCGACAAGCCGTTCCGCACGCTGATCGTGCCGTCGGCCCGGAAGACGAAGAAGGCATCGGGGTCATCAAGGCAAGGGTCGATGAGGTCCACCACATTATAGGGGCCAGCGCCGCGATCCTTGAAATGGCCGCAGGAGTCCGTCTGGTCGCAGGACCAGAAGAGATTGTTCCAATCGAACGTCAGGGCTGGATGGAGACTCTTGCGACGGAAGTGCTCGATATGTTGGCCGAGGCTGTCGATGCTACCCTCGCAATATGCGCAACGACGGCCTTGCATAGCTTCAAGCTGCGTTCTGATTTCTCCCTTTTCGGCGGATGACACGTTGTCCCATTTGTGAACGCCGTGGGTGTAGCTGCCAAGGCAGGCCGGTGCCGGGCAGATCGCGCGATCAAGTTTCCTCATGTCAGGCTCCGTCCGTCCGGTTCTTGGCAAGCCGGAACCGCTGGAAGCGGAGGAGCCGGTCGGACTCCAATATCAACGGATGCGTCGCCCCAAAATGCGCGACCAGGCGTTCCCGCAGAGACGTTGCTTCCGGCGTGTCTGCCTTGCCGTCCTCAATGAGGGCGCGGTAGGCGTTCAAGTCGCTCGACTCTTCCGTCTGCGGGACCGGGTCCACGCCCATGACCGAGGCCAGCACATCGGCGCTCTCAACGCCCCGTGTCTGGATCAGGGGGGTTTCGATGCGCGTATCGTCGCCGTCGATATGGAAGACGCGGATCGACGACTTATCGACGGTCGAAAGGACATGCGGGCTGTGCGTGCTGACGATGATCTGTAGGGCCGGGAACGCGCTTTGCAGCAAGCCGAGCACCTGCTGCTGCCAGCGGGGATGCAGGTGCATGTCCACTTCATCGACGATGAGAACGCCGGGGGTCTTGATGGCGGCCCGATCACTCAGTTGCGGATTGAGGCTGGCGCAGCGACGCGCAACATCGGCGACAAGCGCAAGCATGGTGCGCACGCCGTCGCTCAGCATGGACAGCGGCAGCTCGCCCCGCGTCTCGTGCTTGGCGGTCAGCGTATGAAGCTCGTCATCCCAGCGGAGACTTGACCAGCCGGTCGGCTGAAGAACCGTGTCTGTGGCAGTCTTCACGCCTTCGATCATCGCGAGATTGGCTTGCAGACTCTCCCGGAATGACGGCGATGCCGTCTGCCTGAAACGGTGCTCGAACCATGCCGAAATGCCCTTGAAGGACGAAGACGACGTGAGGCAATCGGCATAGCCAGCGACGCGCTCTCCGACATTGGTGACGGAGGAACGGCGATATTCGGTCTGCCGTTGCTCGTTCCAGAGGCGACCCGTTCCGTAATAGGCAATGAGCGGAAGAACAGCCGTATCGGATAGGAATGGCTGCGCAGCCGCTTTCATTGGGCCAAGGTGCCGGAAGCCAGGACGCACTTTGTCACCGTAGGTTCTAACGGCGCTCTTCCATGTCACGGCCGTACCCTGAACGGTTGCCTGCGCTTCGTATTCGGTCGGAAGGCATGGGGACATCCTGCGCTCCTGACCGGGGATCAGGCGCACGTCGCTCCGCTCGATTCGCCGCAGCTTTTCCGGCGAATAGATCGCGTTGACGAATACCGACAGCGCAGCTCCGGCGGCGTCGAGCACGGCAGTTTTACCGCTGCCGTTCTCCGCGACCAGAACAGTCAGGTTGGGGTGGAACGCGACCTCGCAATGGGCGAAGCAGCGGAAATTCGTCAGCGATAGCGTGTCGAGACGTAGCGCGGTCATCGAGCCTCTGCTTTGGCGAGCAGATCGCCCAAACTGAAATTGATGGACGCGACGCCCCAGCCGGGTTCCCGGTCGAACGGGCTGGGAATATAGTGCGGGCCGTCGATGGCATCGTCCTCGCCGACGATGGCGACCGCCAACACGAACTTGTCACCCTGATTGAAGGCGTAGAGCATTTCGTTGCGGGTGATCGTGATGGTGCTCGCGCCCTTCACCCGGCCCTTCACCTCTATGTGCTTGGGATCGGGCTGCCTGCCGTCCACGGCTGGCGGGTATGAAGTCAAATCCCAGCCGCATTTTGCGGCGGAAACATCGACGACGCGGCAACCGCGCGCTTCCTCGGCCTGCCGGACGGCCGACATGGCAAGATGCTCGATGCGCGAGCGGGCCGCCGCGTCGGCCGCGAAGGTCGCCGCCACCGGGTCGGCCGGCTCGTCGCCGCGCAGCTTGTTCATCAAGCCTGCCGGCACGATCAGCGCCGCGCCCAGCACGACCGGCGTGCCGTTCACGACATGGCGCATGGCCTGAAGCTCTTTCTTCCGATTGTCCAAACGGCCCTGAAGGTCGCCAAGCGTGCGCTCGACATTCTGAAGGTTGAGCCGCACGTCCTTTCCGACTTCGGCGTCGTCCTTCAGTTTCATCCAACGATCCTGCCAGAAGGCGATTTCCTTGCTCAGCCGCTCATGGACGGCGTTCAGGGTCTTTTCCACATGGTCGATGCGCCGCTGCGCGACCTCGCCATAGTGCTCCGGCACCAGCGTCGTCGCGGCAAGGGACAAGGCACGCGCCTCCTGACCGGAGGACAGCCAAGGCGCGTCGAGCACGTCCTTGAGCAAGGGGCGCTCGGCCTCCGGCAAAGGCTCAAGGTCGAGATGAGGCGCCCATCCGGCGAAGCTCGCCTGCCCATCCGGGGCAACCCGCACGAATTGCAGGCGCTTGGATAGCACGGTGTTGTCGCCGGACTTGATCTCATGCGTCAGCAGGATCAGCAGCGCCGGGTCGAGTCCTTCATCGGACGGGTCAACAAGGATCGAACCCTGCCGGAGAAGGTTGGTGTGCTGCTCCAGGATCATATCCGACATGGCGAGCATGAGCGGATGGCCGGGGTGCATGAGAACGGCGCGCTCCAGTCCCGCCTTGTCGAGCGGTTGGATGGCCTGACGTTCAAAGCAAATGCGGCTGTAGCGCCGCAAGACCGGCTCATGGTCGCGGCGGTTCCGGCCGGTCAGGCGGCGGTCACGCTCGCGGATCACCGAAGGAACATGGCTGATCTCATAACGGCCGGCCTCGCGCGGATGCGCTGTGCCGCCGAGCGCGTCGAGGGCCTTGGAGAAGAAGGCACGGACGAAGTAGGGCTGAAGCCGTCGGGCCTCCGCCTTCTCCATTTCCTCCTTCACGGCGAACAGTCGATCCGCGCTCATCGTCTCCTGGGCGAGCGCGTTGCGATTCAAGAGGGATTTTAGGTGATCGTGGTCGAGCGCCTTGTCGATCTTCTGCGTCAGGCGGGCGCGGACTTCGGGCCGGTCGCCGTAGCGGATCGCCTCGACCAGCAAATCCTTTAGGCTGGTCTCCTCGAAGACCTCGCCAAGAATGTCGAATACGCGCCCGTGCAGGGCTTGGCTCTCGACCTCCAGCTTCAGAAGCAGGCGGTGATAGACATCGCCTTCGCGGGTCTCCTTGGCGACCAGATTCCACAGGTGGCAAACCTCGGTCTGCCCGATGCGGTGGATACGGCCAAACCGCTGTTCCAGCCGGTTCGGGTTCCACGGCAGGTCATAGTTGACCATGAGGTTCGCGTTCTGAAGATTGACGCCTTCGCCTGCGGCGTCGGTCGCCACCAGCACCCGGACATCGGGATCGGAGCGAAAGAGCGCCTGAAGGCGACGGCGCTCGTCCCGATGGGTGCCGCCGTGGATGGCCACGATGGCGTCGGGATTGCCAAGCACGCCGGCAATCCGCGCCTGAAGGTAATTCAGCGTGTCGCGGTGTTCGGAGAAGATGATGATCTTGCGCTGCCGACCGGCGGCGTCGCGGGTTTCAGGGTGATTCTGAAGGATTCTTGACAACTCATCCCATTTGCGATCCTGCCCGGAGGCGACGACGGCCTTGGCCTGCTCCTCCAGCCCCTTCAGGATGACGATCTCGGCCTCAAGCTCGACAACGGTCTTGGCCGCCGTGGCGTCGTCGATCAGGTTTTCCTCAAGGGTCTCCTGCTCCTCCGCGCTCAGGTCGTCATCGTCCTCCGGCGCGCCGGCATAGGTCTCGGCGAGGGCGTGCCGCCCCTTGATGCCGAGCTTTTCGTCGCGCAGCCGGTTCTCAAGCCGCTCGCGGCGGCGCTTCAGCGATTGGAAGATCGCTTCGGGACTTGAAGCGAGACGCCGTTGCAGCGCGGTAAGGGCAAAGCCGACCGATCCCTTGCGCGCGCCTTCGAGTTGGTCAGCCTTGCCCATTTCGGTCTGCACATAGTTGGTCACGGCCTCATACAAGGCCGCTTCGATCTGCGAGAGTTCGTAGTTGACGGTGTACGCCTTGCGCTCTGGGAAGAGCGGCGTGCCGTCGAACTTGACCAGTTCCTCCTTGACCATGCGGCGCATGAGGTCGGAGGCGTCGACCTTGTGAACGCCGTCGCGGAACTTGCCGTAGAAGCGGTCGGAATCGAGCAATGAAAGGAAAAGCTGGTAGTCCTCTTCCTTGCCGTTGTGCGGCGTCGCCGTCATCAACAAAAGGTGCCGGACATGCGCGCCCAGCTTCTCGGCGAAGCGGAAACGGCCCGTCTTTTCCAGCTTGGAACCGAAATAGTGCGCGGAGAGTTTGTGCGCTTCGTCGAAGACGGCCAAATCCCAGCCCGGCGCGCAAAGCTTGTCCTGAAGCTCCTCGTTGCGGGAGAGCTGATCGAGCCGGACGATAAGGCGGGGATAGTCGTCGAACGGGTTTCCGCTCGGCGAGGTCTGCTCCAGAAGCGGCGAATAGACGTGAAACTCCAGACCGAATTTCTCGTAAAGCTCGTCTCGCCATTGCTCGACAAGGCTACCGGGCGCGACGATCAGGATACGGTGTGAATCCGCGCGCATGATGAGTTCGCGGATATAGAGGCCCGCCATGATCGTCTTGCCGGCACCGGGATCGTCCGCGAGGACGAACCGCAAGGGCTGCCGGGGCAGAAGCGACTCATAGACGGCGGTGATCTGGTGAGGCAGCGGTTCCACATTCGAGCTGTGGACGGCCATCATCGGATCAAAGAGGAAGGCGAGGTCGATCCGCTTCGCCTCGCAAGCAAGCTGGAAAGCCGCGCCGTCACCGTCGAAGGAGAAGGGACGCTCGGCCGTGGCGACATCGACCGAAGGCTCGTCGCCCCTGTTGAGAAGCCGTTCCTTCATCGCGCCGTCCGGCGTCCGGTAGATGAGCTGGACAGAGCCTTCCCCAAGGGGCACGACAGCAACGACCGTCACGACTTGGGACGGTTCGATCCCGGATAGACTCAGGCCAGACTTGATTTCTTCGAGCTTCATGTGGTGGACGGCTTTCTTTTGGGTGCGCGAGCCTCTGCCCCGAAGTTTGCTGAGATTGAACGGGTCATGACGGGAGATTTCGCTGCGGCGGCTTGCCGGAATAGGGGGCGACGTTGACCGCCTCCGCCTTCTTCCGTGCCTCGGCGATGTCGAAGCTGTTCTGCATCCGCATGAGGGTTTCCATCGAAACGCCGAACGCCTTCTCGATGCGGATCGCCATTTCCGGCGAAAGATCGGCCCGCTCATTGAGCAGGGCTGACAAGGCCGCACGGGTGATGCCCAGAACCCCGGCGGCGGCCGTGACCGACAGGCCGAGAGGTTCGATCACCTCGGTCTTCACGAAGCCGCCGGGATGGGCGGGGGCCTTCATTCGGATGCTGGTCATTGCGCTTGCGCCCACGTTTCAGCCGTTCCCTCATAGTCAAGGTCAGCGATCTCGCCGCCCGGTGCGTCGATTTTGAACGTGAGCGCGCCGACCGGTGCGGCCCGTAGCTCCCATTTTCCCCGTCCGGCACCGGACGGCGGTTGAACCGTCCAGCCGGCGACGCAGCGAAGCTCCGATGCCCCGGCCATGTCCTGAAGGAAAGACAGGATGCGCCGCAACCTCGAAACGTCGATGCTTCGCGGGCCGGCCGGTTCGTCCTCTGCGATGAGAGAGCGCAAGCCCGGATGGACCACGTTCCGAATCTTCATGCCGCACACTATTTGGAAGACTGGATAGCGTCAAGCGACGCTTTACGGCTCGCTCCGAGCGGAGATGATATTGATTTTGAGGGCTATAGCGTAAACGTAGTGATCATCACTATCGGTCGCGGCCCGCCATTCCTTCACCCCGCAACGCCGGCGCTGCTAATTTTCCCGACTTGTTGCTGACGTATTGTCGGCCTAGGGTTTTCGCGCACCCGAAAGCAATGTCGCCGACTGGATGCGGAAAAGGGGAGGCAGTCATGGATGTGCTTCGAGACCCCGCGCATATCGGCATGTTCGAGCCTCAGGACCTGGAGGTCCTGAAGGGCGTTTTCACGCGGTTGAAGGCCACCGGCACGATCGATCTCGATGAGGCCCGGTCGCGCTCGCTCGCCCGCTCGATCATCACGCTCTACCGGCACGGCGTTCGCGATCCCGACCGGCTCGTCGATGTCCTTCAGGTGGCGCGCCCCTGAAACGACGCTTGGGCGCTCGCCTCCAGGGCGGGCGCTTTAACCAACCGGAAACCATAAAACATGGTTGCCGGCCTGCCGGGACACCCCCATTCGCAATTTTGCCATCTTATCGGCATGTTTAACGTACTGTTATTTACTGAGTGGCATTGACGGCCGACTTGCAGGGGCAAGGCAGTTGGCTGGCACACTGTCGGGGACGATAGCGGCGTGGGACATAAAAGCTTGAAGACGAATGCGAGCCGTTTCGGCAAGGGCCTGCGGCTTATCGCGATTCCGCTGATCTGCGCCGGCCTTGCGGCCTGCGCCACGACGACACCGGCGCCCAAGAAAAAGGCCCGCAGCAAGGAATTCTTCGCCGAGTCGGAATATGGCGTCAAGGCCAGCCCGCGCGTCGTCGAGGATGGCCAGCCCGTGCCGAAGGGCGGCGGGCGCTATCAGCTCGGCAAGGCCTATCAGGTCCGCGGCAAGTGGTATCGTCCGAAGGAGGAGATGGGCTACAGCAAGACCGGTCTTGCCTCCTGGTATGGCGCTGCCTTCCACGGCCGCAAGACGGCGAACGGAGAGGTCTACGACCGCTACCACCTTTCCGCGGCGCATCCGACATTCCCGCTGCCGAGCTATGCGCGCGTCACCAATCTGGAAAACGGCACCTCCGTCGTCGTCCGCGTCAACGACCGCGGCCCCTTCCATGAAAACCGCCTGATCGACGTCTCCTCCAAGACAGCCGACCTGCTCGACATGAAGCGTACCGGAACGGCCAAGGTGCGCGTGCAATATGTCGGCAAGGCGCCGCTCGAAGGCAACGACATGCCCTATCTCATGGCATCCTACGTCACCAAGGGCTCGCGCGTTCCGGCGGTTGATCCGGGCGGCCAGATCGCGACCGGCGTCATGGTCGCTTCCGCCGACAGCGACGCGATGCCGGGTGTCGGGCAGGGCGAGGGCTATCTGAAAGTGCCCGAGCAGAGCGCGATGACGGCGCTCGCCAAGACCGCGCCGGTCTCGGACGCCTTCCAGGCCATGGAGCAGTTCGCCCTTCTGCCGGAGATCGGCCCGATGCCGATCGAGCGGCCGAATTTCGTTCCGCTGCCGTCCTCCGGCTCCAGCTATGCCGCAGCCTATGCGGATGAGCGGGTGCGCGACGCTTCGGGTGCCTTCGACGCCATCCTGACGATGGACGGACAACTGACGCCGTTTTCCGCGCTCGCCGACAATGCCGGTTAATTGGGCCGGTTAATTGGGCCGGCTGACTGAACCGGCTCATCGGGCCGACCGATGAGCAAAGCCGTTTGCGCAAAGCGCACGGCTGTGGAAGTGTGACGACGATACCGGAGTCGCCATGCATCGCCGCCTATTCGCTTGCCTAGTCCTTTTCCTGTCGTTCGTCACCGTCGCCGAGGCCCAGACGGCCGCCTCGCAGCAGGGCGGCTTTGACGTCAAGGCGCGGCAGGTCTATCTGATCGAGGCGGAAACCGGCACGGTGCTTTTCGCGCGCGGGGAGGACGATGTCATTCCCGCCGCCTCGCTTGCCAAGCTGATGACGGCGGCGACGGTGTTCAAGGCGCTTTCGGCCGGTGAAATCACGCTCGACACGTCCTACACCGTGACCGAGCATGCCTGGCGAACCGGCGGTGCGCCGTCAGGAACCTCCACCATGTTCGCGGCGCTCAAGTCGAGCCCGCGTGTCGAGGACCTGATCCGAGGCCTCACGGTGCAGTTCGCCAACGACGCCTGCATCATCCTCGGCGAGGGCATGACGGGCTCCGAGACGGCCTTTGCCGAGCGGATGACGAAGGAGGCGAGGGCGCTCGGGCTGGAAAAATCGACCTTCGCCAACGCCACCGGCCTGCCCAACCCGGCAAACAAGGTGACGATGCGCGAGATGGTGACGCTCGCCCGCCACCTCGAGACGACCTATCCGCAATATATGCACTACTATATCGAGCCGGAGTTCGAGTGGAACAAGATCAAGCAGCGCAACCGCAACCCGCTGCTGGCCCTCAATCTCGGAGTGACGGGTTTTGTGACCGGCTTTGCGGAGGAGAGCGGCTATTCCATCGTCGCCGCCGTCAACCGCGACGGCAAGCATCTGGTGCTCGCCATGGCGGGCATGGAGAGCGACAAGGCGCGCATCGAGGAAACCCGCCGGATCATCGAATGGGCGCTCTCCACCTTCGAGCGCCGCACGCTCTTCAAGGCCGGCGAGGTCATCGCGGATGCCAGTGTCTATGGCGGCGATGTCTCGACCGTGCCGCTGGTGGCGGGCGAGCAAGTGGACGTGTTCCTGCCGAAGGACAATTCGCAGCGGCTCGTCGCCCGCGTCGTCTACACCTGGCCGGTGCGCGCGCCGGTGAAGCCGGAGCAGACGGTCGGCACGCTGAGGATATGGAACGACAAGCAGCTCCTGCGCGAGGTGCCGGTGCGCACGGCCGGCAGCGTGGGCGAGGGGACGCTGCGCTCGCGGGCGCTGGACGCCCTGATCGAGCTGTTCTTCTTCTGGATCTGAGTCCTCCGACGGCCCTGAAAAGCGTTTCGCCGGCTGGAAACATGGGTTAGTAGTGGACCGACTCGTCTCCGCATCGCGGATATCGTCGGAAGGCCGCCTTGGCGGCCACGGGAACGGAAGCAGGATTTGTCGGCCGCACAGGGTTTGTTTGTCACGTTCGAAGGCGGCGAGGGCGCCGGGAAGTCGACGCAAATCCGGCTTCTGGCAGACGCCTTGCGCGCGCGCGGGCTGACCGTGCTGATGACGCGGGAGCCCGGCGGCTCGAAGGGCGCGGAGGCCGTGCGCCATGTCCTTCTCTCCGGCGCGGCCGAACCCTATGGCATCCGCATGGAAGCGATCCTCTTCGCCGCCGCGCGCAGCGACCATGTCGAGCAGGTCATCCGCCCGGCGCTCGCCGCCGGCAGCATCGTGCTGTGCGACCGGTTCATGGATTCCTCACGCGTCTACCAGGGCGTGACCGGCAATCTGGAGCAGCCCTTCATCGAGGCGCTGGAGCGCGTGGCGATCAACGGCGTCGTGCCGGATTGCACGATCATCTTCGATCTTCCCGCATCGGTGGGTCTGGAGCGCGCCCGCAAGCGCGCCGGCGGCGGCCCCGGCGAGCAGCCCGACCGCTTCGAGAAGGAAGAGTTGGAAACGCACGAGAAGCGCCGCGAAGCCTTCCTCGACATCGCAGCGCGCGAGCCGCTGCGCTGCCGTGTGATCGATGCCACGAGGACGCAGGAGGCGATTGCCGCCGAGGTGCTGGCCATCGTCGAGCCGCTGCTGCCGATCGTTGCGCAGAGCCACCCGGAGCGCGTCTCGTGAGCGAGGAACGTCCCGGCATTCTCGACGGCGCGGTGCATCCTGCCGAGCAGAGGAAGCTCTTCGGCCATGCCGATGCCGAGGATTTTCTGGCGCGCTCCTACCGTTCCGGCAAGGGCCACCACGCGATCCTGATCGAGGGGCCGGAAGGCATCGGCAAGGCGACGCTCGCCTTCCGCTTCGCCAATCACGTGCTGCACCACCCCGAGCCTGCGGAGGCGCCGGAGGCGATCGGCGATCCGTCGCGTGCATCGCCCATCACCCGCCAGCTTGTCGCCGGGGCCTCGCATAACCTTCTCCACCTGACCCGGCCGGTCGACGAGAAGACCGGCAAGGTGAAGTCCGCGATCACCGTGGATGAAGTACGCAAGGCCGGGAAATTTCTTGCGCAGACGTCCGGCACGGGCAATTGGCGCATCGTCATCATCGATCCGGCGGACGACCTCAACCGCAATGCCGCCAATGCCATCCTCAAGATTCTGGAGGAACCGCCGAGGCGTTCGCTCTTCCTCGTGCTGACCCACGCGCCGGGCAAGCTGCTGCCGACCATCCGCTCGCGCTGCCTGCCGCTTGCGCTGTCGCCCCTGTCCGAAGCCGACCTTTCCGCAGCGCTCGACAGCCTCGGCGCCGCGCCATCCGGCCCGCGGGCAGGGGATGTGCTTTCCGCCGCCCACGGCAGCGTTTCCGAAGCGCTCAAGCTGGTGAACTACGGCGGCTTCGATATCGTGGAGGCTTTTCGGACCATCGTCGAGGCACCGACCGAGCCGCCGCGCCGCGACGTGCACAAGCTGGCCGACGTGCTTTCGGCCAAGGATAGCGACACCGTCTTCTCCTTCTTCTGCCAGCACGCCACCGATTTCGTGACCGACACGGCCCGCAGCGCCGCCCTTTCCGGGAACCTCGCCCGCGCCGACCGGCTCGCCCAGCTTTCCTCGCAGCTCGGTGAGCGCATCGGCATCGCCCAGGGCTACAATCTCGACCGCAAGCAGACGATCATCAGCGTGCTGGACGACATCCGGGCGTCGCTTTAAGCCCGATCCGAAACTTGCTGTTTCCCTTAGCGCCGGCATGGTCTAATACCTTGCGGCATTGCACAACCGAAGACAGAACGCACCCAGATGACCGATACGTCCCGCTTTTACATCACGACCGCCATTTCCTATCCGAACGGCAAGCCGCATATCGGCCATGCCTACGAGCTGATCGCCACGGATGCCATGGCGCGCTTCCAGCGGCTCGATGGGCGCGATGTCTTCTTCCTGACCGGCACGGACGAGCACGGCCAGAAGATGCAGCAGACGGCGCGCAAGGAAGGCATTTCCCCGCGTGAGCTTGCGGACCGGAATTCGCAAGAATTCAGGGATATGGCCGTTCTTCTTAATGCATCGAACGATGATTTCATCCGCACGACCGAAGAGCGTCACTACGAGGCCTGCGCCGAAATCTGGCGCCGCATGGCCGCCAATGGCGATATCTACAAGGGCGGCTATGCCGGCTGGTATTCCGTGCGCGACGAAGCCTACTACCAGGAGAACGAGACGGAGAAGCGCGAGGACGGCGTTCGCTACGGCCCGCAGGGCACGCCCGTCGAGTGGGTGGAGGAGGAGAGCTACTTCTTCAAGCTTTCCGCCTACCAGGACAAGCTGCTGAAGCACTACGAGGAGAACCCGGACTTCATCGGCCCGGCCGAGCGTCGCAACGAGGTGATCTCCTTCGTCAAGTCCGGCCTCAAGGACCTGTCGGTCTCGCGCACCACCTTCGACTGGGGCATTCCGGTTCCCGGCGACCCGGATCACGTCATGTATGTCTGGGTGGATGCGCTGACCAACTACATCACCGCGACCGGCTACATGACCGATCCCGAGGGGCCGCGTGCGAAATACTGGCCGGCGAATATCCATATCATCGGCAAGGACATTATCCGCTTCCATGCCGTTTACTGGCCCGCGTTCCTGATGTCGGCCGGCCTGCCGCTGCCCGGGCGCGTCTTCGCCCACGGCTTCCTGCTCAACAAGGGCGAGAAGATGTCGAAGTCGCTTGGCAACGTGGTCGACCCGGTCAACCTCGTCAGCCATTTCGGCCTCGATCCGATCCGCTATTTCTTCCTGCGCGAAGTCTCCTTCGGCCAGGACGGCAGCTATAGCGAAGAGGGCATTGCGACCCGGATCAATTCCGACCTTGCCAACGGCATCGGCAACCTTGCCAGCCGCTCGCTGTCGATGATCGTCAAGAACTGCGACGGCAAAGTGCCGGAATGCGGCGACCTTTCTGAAGCCGATAGCGCGATGCTCGCCTCCGTCGATGCATTGCATGCGATCACGCGCGAGGAGATGGGCAAGCAGCAGATCCACAAAGCGCTGGCGGCGATCATCGCCGTCGTCTCCGAGGCGGATCGCTATTTCGCCGGCGAAGCGCCCTGGGCGCTGAAGAAGACCGATCCCGTGCGCATGGGCACCGTGCTCTATGTGACGGCGGAAGTGGTGCGGCAGATCGCGATCCTGCTGCAGCCCTTCATGCCGGAATCGGGCTGCAAGCTGCTGAACCTCGTCGCCGCGCCTGCCGACAAGCGCGACTTTGCAGCCCTCGGCGAAGCCGGTCGTCTTGTCAGCGGCACACCGCTGGAAGCCCCGGCGCCGGTCTTTCCGCGCTATGTCGCTCCCGAGGCCTGACGGCATGCTGATCGATACGCATTGCCATCTGGATTTCCCGGATTTCGAGGCGGAGCGCGACGATATCGTCGCGCGCGCACACGCGGCCGGCGTGAAGCAGATGATCACCATCTCGACGCGGGTGCGGAAGTTCCCGGCGATCCTGGCGATTGCGGAAAAATACCCGTCGGTGTTCTGCTCGGTCGGCACGCATCCGCATAATGCGGATGAGGAACTGGATATTCCGGTTTCCGAGCTGATCGAACTCTCGAAACATCCGCGCGTGGTGGCGATAGGCGAGGCGGGTCTCGATTATTACTATGACAATGCGCCGCGCGATGCGCAGGCTATCGGCCTGCGTAACCATATCACCGCCGCCCGCGAAACCGGCCTGCCGCTCGTCATCCACAGCCGCTCGGCGGATGAGGACATGGCGGCGATCCTGACCGAGGAAACGGGGAAGGGGGCCTTTCCCTTCCTGCTGCATTGCTTCTCCTCCGGCGCCGAGCTGGCGCGCGTTGGCGTGGAGCTGGGCGGCTACGTCTCCTTCTCCGGCATCCTGACCTTCCCGAAATCGGAAGAGCTGCGGGAGATCGCGAAGACCGTGCCGCTGGAGCGCATGCTGGTGGAGACCGACGCACCCTACCTTGCGCCAAAACCCTTCCGCGGCAAGCGCAACGAGCCGGCCTATACGGCGCATACGGCGGCGGTGCTCGCCGAAACCGTCGGCGTCAGCGCGGATGAGATCGCCCGCATCACCACTGAAAACGCCTTCCGCATCTTCTCGAAGATGCCGCGGGTGTAGCCGTGGCCTATGTGCGGCGCTTCACCATTCTCGGCTGCGGCTCGTCTCCTGGCGTGCCGCGCATCACCGGTGACTGGGGTGCCTGCGATTCCGCCAATCCGAAGAACCGCCGCACCCGCGCCGCCTTCCTGGTCGAGCAGTTCGGGCCGGACGGCAAGACGACGGTCGTCATCGATACCGGGCCGGATTTCCGCACGCAGATGATCGCTGCTGGCGTGACGAGCATCGACGCCGTGCTCTACACCCACCCGCATGCCGACCATATCCACGGCATCGACGATATTCGCGGATTCGTGCTGCACAACCACCAGCAGGTGCCGATCTGGGCCGACGCGGCGACGATGGAGCGCATCCGCGAGGGCTTCGGCTATTGCCTGAAAACGCCGCCCGGCAGCATGTATCCGCCCATCGTGACGGAGAACCTGATCGACCCGATGGATGCGCCGGTGACCATCGAAGGGGCAGGGGGCGCTATCACGTTCCAGCCCCTCCTCCAGGTGCACGGCTCGATCCATTCGCTCGGCTTCCGCATCGGCGACGTCGCCTATTGTAGCGATATCAGCGATTTTCCGGACGAGACCGTTCCGCGCCTTTCCGGTCTCGACGCGCTGATTATCGACGCGCTGCAGTACCGCTACCATTCGAGCCATCTGTCGCTCAGCCAGGCGCTGGACTGGATCGAGCGGCTGAACCCGGCGCGCGCGATCCTGACCCATATGCATGTGCCGCTCGACTACGACGCCGTGCAAAAGGAAACGCCGGCCCATGTGGAGCCGGCGTATGATGGTCTCAGCTTCGAAACCGTGCTTTCCGCAGATCAGGCGAAGTAAGGTTTCAGATTGGTGCGGATACGGTCGAGAACCGTGTCGCCGGAAAGATCGGGCGTAAACGTCTTTCCTGTAATCTGTTCAAAGGCTTGGATGTAAACCTTCGACGTTTGCTCAATGAGGTCACGCGGGATTTCCGGGATCGGATCCTTGTAGGGATCGCACCGTTCCGTGACCCAGGCACGCACGAAATCCTTGTCGAAACTCGCCGGTCGGCCGCCCTTGGCGAAGCTTTCCTTGTAGCTGTCGGCAATCCAGTAGCGGCTCGAATCCGGCGTGTGGATCTCGTCCGCGAGCACGATGCGACCGTCCTTGTCTGTGCCGAATTCATATTTGGTGTCGACGAGGATCAGTCCGCGCTCGGCCGCCCGGGCCTGACCGCGCGCGAAGAGCGCCAGCGCATAGCGCGAGACTGTTTCCCATTGCTCGGCCGTCAGCAGACCCTGGGCCAGGATTTCCGCGCCGGACAGCGGCTCGTCATGGCCGCCGTCGAAGGCCTTGCTGGTCGGCGTGATGATCGGCTGAGGCAGCTCCTCATTGTCCTTGAGGCCGTCCGGCAGCGTGATGCCGTACATCTCGCGCTCGCCCTTGCGGTATTTCGTCAGGATCGATGTGCTGGTGGTGCCGGCAAGATAGCCGCGCACGACGATCTCGACGGGAAGGATATCGAGCCGCGTGCCGATGACGACATTGGGATCGGGATAGGACAGGACGTGGTTCGGGCAGATATCGGCGGTTTCCTCGAACCAGTAGCGCGCCGTCTGCGTCAGCACCTGGCCCTTGAAGGGAATGGACGTCAGGATGACGTCGAAGGCGCTGAGGCGATCCGTCGCGATGATGATGCGGCTGCCGTCCGGCAGATCGTAATTCTCGCGAACCTTGCCCTTGTAGCGGTTCGGCAGTTCCGGGATATGGGCGTCGGAGAGAATGCGCAAATCGCTCATCGTGGCAGGCTTTCGCTGTTGTTTCCGTCTGCCGTTCCGCTTAAGGCCCCGGGCGGTCCCGGGTCAAGGCGGAATTGTGCGGGAGTGGGCTGCCGGCAGCAAGCTGGCATCGATGATTGTTCCATAATCTATCTTATGCGATCTTTTTAGGGTGCAGGGGTGGGTTCAAGGATGAAGTGCGACTTGCAAATGATACCAATGGGTTGTTCGTCGCAAGGACGCTGCCATGAAACGCACCTACTCTCATATAGACCTGAACGAACGCCGGAGGATTGCGCGCTGGCGTCATGCTGGCGTGAGCATCGACATCATCACCGAAGAGCTTGGGCGCCATCGCTCAACGATCTTCCGCGAGGTCCGTCGAAACGCCTACATCGACAAGGAATGGCCCGATCTCAGTGGCTACCATTGCGTGACGGCGCATGACACGGCCTGCGAGCGTCGGACCAAGCTCAGGAAGCTTGCGCGCTTCTCGCATGTCCGCCAATCCGTCATCGAGCGGATCATGCATGGCTGGTCGCCGCAGCAAATCGCGGGTCGGATGCGGCTGGAGCGCCATCCGATCTCCGTCAGCCATGAAACGATCTACAAGTTCGCCTATTCGGTTGACGGACACGCCATCAAGCTCTGGAAACATCTGCCGGAACATCGTGCACGACGTCGGCCGCGGCATGCCAGACGCCGACACGGCCAGCGCTTCAGCCCGGATCTCAACATCTTGCGCCGCCCGGACGTGGTCGCCGATCGAAGGCAGCTCGGACACTGGGAATGCGACCTCATCCAGTTTCGCCAGAAGTTCGGCAAGGCAAACGTGACGTCGCTGGTCGAACGCGTCAGCCGCTTCGCCGTTCTTCTCCGCAACAACGACCGGCAGTCGCGGCCGATTATGCAACGGCTCATCGGCGTGCTGCAGGCCCTGCCCCATCGCGCCCGCCGTTCGATCACCTTCGACCGCGGGACGGAGTTCACCGACTGGGCCTATCTCCAGGCCGGGATCGGCTCTGCGACCTGGTTCTGCGATCCGCAATCACCCTGGCAGAAAGGCACCGTCGAGAATACGAATGGCCGGGCCAGGAAATGGCTTTCGAGGGATGTCGATCCGCTCTCCATCACCGACCATGACCTCAAAGAAATCTGCGATCGATTGAATACGACGCCCCGCAAATGCCTCGGCTACAAAACGCCCGCCGAAGTCTTCCGCCAGAAGCTGCTCGCGCAGATGCGGTCGCGAGGATAGGATCACCGAGCCCGCAAGTCGCGTCTCGGCTTGAACTCACATGAAGTGCGACTTGCCAGTAATTTCAGCCGCGCCTAGTTACTGCGACGCTGCTATCACGCTGTTCTCGCCAGTCAGGCTGGCAGCAACTGCAGCGTGCCGAGGATATACAACGCCAGGACATAATAGAGCACATGGAGCACATAGGTCTGGCCGTTGCCGGTGTAGACGCGGCGCACCAGTCCGGCCGTACCGATTGTCGCATCGCAGACGCCGTCCCACAGGCGGGTTGCGAGCGGTATGCCGAGAGGCGCGAAGGCGCGTCTGTAGAAGGCGA
Source organism: Shinella zoogloeoides (assembly GCF_022682305.1). Lineage (NCBI taxonomy): Bacteria > Pseudomonadati > Pseudomonadota > Alphaproteobacteria > Hyphomicrobiales > Rhizobiaceae > Shinella > Shinella zoogloeoides. The sequence continues at coordinate 1,745,482 of NZ_CP093528.1, read as the reverse complement.
AGAAATGGGCCGTGCCGTCCGACGTCCCGCGTCCCCTCGCCGTCTTGTAGACCAGCAGGAAAATCGCAAGCAAGACTGCGGCAATGCCAACGCTCACGGCCATGACGGGCAGCGGGTTCCAGTAGCCGTAGATGGTTTCGAGCGACATGCCCTTCCAGACCAGCGTCGAGGCGAAATACGGGTCGATGGCCGCCGAGACCGGGTCCATCACCAGCTTCGGGAAGAACGAGAGCAGGAAAATCGCCGCGGCCAGCAGGACTTGCGGAATCAGGAGCGCCAGGGGTGCTTCCGCGACGACATCGCGCGCGTGCCTCTTCGGTCCGAGGAAAATCGAATAGCCGAAGCGAAACATGTACAGGAAGCCGATGAAGGTGGCGATCGCGCCGGCGACCGCGAGGCCGTACCATCCCTTGTCCATCATGGCGCTCAGCAGCAGCCATTTGCCGCCGAAGCCCGCAAGCGGCGGCAAGCCTGACATCGAGACGAGAGCGACGAGAACGAGGGCGAAGGTGAACGGCATACTGCGCGCCAGCCCGCCGGTTTCGTCGAACTGCCGTGTCCCGGTGCGCAGGATGACGGCTGCCGCCGCGAGGAACAGGATGCCCTTGACCATCAGGTGATTGGCCACAAGGTAGAATGCGGTGACCCAGCCGAGATGGCTCATCAGCGCGATGGCGGTGACGATGTAGCCGATCTGGCTCATGCTGGAATAGCCGAGCATGCGCTTCAGGTCGGTCTGCTGGAGCGCCATGACCGCCCCCGCGATCGTCGTCGCCATGCCGATCCATCCCATGAGATGCGCCATTTCAAGGCCGGCGTCGGAACGGATGGCGAGATAGGTCACCATGAACAGGCCGAAGACCGCGACCTTGCTGATGACGGCCGAAAGCATCGCCGACAGGTCGTCATCGGCTTCGGCATAGGCGCCGGGTAGCCAGACATGGACGCCGGCTGCCCCCGCCTTGATCAGGAACCCGATCGCAAGCAGCATGAAGGCGCGCGTGGCCTCCGGTCCCGCCGTCGCAAGGGCCTGAAGCGACAGGCTGCCGTTCGCGCTGGCGGCGGCTCCGAAGCCCGCGAGCAGGCAGAAGGCCGAAACCAGCGAAAACAACAGGAACTGCAGCACGTAAGGATGCGCGCCGGGCCGCTGGGCAATGAGGAAATAGCTCGAGAGCGTGATGATTTCCCAGTGGAAGAAGAATTCGAGACCGGTATCGGCGCGGAACAGGGCTGCGATGGACAGGAGCAGCACCGCCATCATCGCATGGAAGCCGCGGCGGATATCGGAACGGTAGAGGCTGGCGAAGGCCAGCACGACACCGCCGGCAAGCAGCAGGATGGCGAAGAGCGCGCGCAGGCCCGTGACGTCTCGAACGATCCACGCTCCGCAGAGCGTGACGACTATCAGCATGAGGCCGCATTTGACGCGCCCCGGAAGGGCGTCGAGAAGGAACAGCACGCCGCCGGCATAGAGCGGCGCAAACAGCCACAGCGAGGCCGCGCCTGCAAACGTGGCCGCGACGAAACCGGCGGCGAACAACAGCACGGCCGCGCCGAGCGCCGGAACGAGGTTGGCCAGCGGAAGGTCGATTGCGGCCGAACGGTCTGCCGCAACGTCCGGGCGCGTCGCATGCTTGAACCAACGGAACATATAGGCCGCCTCGAATAGCGAGCCGATCAGGATAACGGCGATCCAGACGGATTTCCCGCCGGCGGCGGCCTGCATGACGAGTTCCCATTTCGCCCAGAAACCCGGGAACGGCGGCAGGCCCGCGATCGCGACCACCAGCACGGCGAGAACGGACAGGACGAGGCGATTGCCGGCGAGGCCCGACCAGCGGTCGACGTCGGGACGCGCGACGACGGCCGCCAGCCAGAACAGGCCCGCCTTCGCCAGAAGATGGTTGACGAAAAGACCGCCGACGACCAGCGGCAGCGATTGTTCTGCGCCGAGCTGGTGGAGGAGCGCGAGGGCCAGCGGCAGAAGCCCCATCTGCGCGATGGAGGAATAGCCGAGCATGCGCTGCACGTTCGTCTGCCGCAGCCCGGCGAGATTGGAGAACAGGAAGGTCACGCCGCCCGAAAGGGCGAGGATGCCGAGATAATCCTCGAACAGCGGCAGCAGCTTGAAGAGCGCGAAGAACACGCCAGCAGAGACGCCGACGGAGATCAGCGCCGCCACGCCGCCGGGCGCCGTCTCGTAGGCGTCCAGCCCCCAGCCGTTGGCGGGAAACGGCTTCAGTTCCAGCACCAGGCAGGCAAGCACGAACAGCACCGCGCTGATGCCGATGGCGCCGGTGATCTCCCCCCTGCCCGCGATCATGGCGTCGATGTTGAGCGTGCCGGTCACGTGGTACAGAAGGCCTGCGCCGAGCAGGAAGAAGGACGAGGCGACCACGGTCGCCATGATGTATTTGAAGCTGGCGGACAAGGCGGCCGGTGTCCGCTCCATGCCGAGGAGGCCGTAGGTGCCGATCGACATGATCTCCAGGAAGACGAACTGGTTGAACAGGTCGCGCGTCATGACCATGCCGTTGATCCCCATGACGAGGATCAGGTAGAGCAGCAGGGCCGCGTAGCTGGTGCGCAGCCGGTTCCGGAGCTGCCAGGCGCCGAGAACCGCGACGACGTTGACGCAGGCCGCGAAAAAGGCCTCCCACGGGCCGAAGCGCAGGTTGATGGAGAACGGCGGGACGCTGCCGGCCGTCAGGATATCGACGGGTGCGCCGGCCTCCAGGACCCGCCACAGGCCGATGCAGGAAATGGTTGTCATGCCGACGAGCGCAACGACGAAGCCGATGGCCGGCAGCGGCTTGCCGATCTTGTAAAGCAGCGGAATAAGGAAGCCGCCACCTAGGCCGAGCAGGAAGATGTTTATCGGATGGACCAGGGCGTCTACCATTTAGACTCCGTCAATGCGTCGACCGACAGGGTTTTCTTCGCGGCATGGAGCCTGATGGCGAAGGCCAGCAGGATGGCGTTGACGGAAAAGCCGATCACGATGGCCGTCACCACGAGCGCCGAGGGAATCGGATCGACGGCGCGCGTGGCCGCATCCGAGGCCGACAGCGCCGCATCGACGATGGGCGCGGTCCCGCCGGTGATGTAGCCGGTCGCCACCAGGACGATATGCATGCCGGTGTCGATGAGCGAGAAGCCGATGATGATGCGCAGGATGTTGCGATGCGTCAGCATCCCCCAGAATCCGATGAGGATGAGGACGAACCCCGTGCAAAGCAATATCTGCGAAATCGGCAATCCCATCGCGCTCCCCGTCCCGTCTAGCTGCGAAACCGATCGATGATGACGCTCAGTTCGGCACCCACCTTGATGCCGAGGAGAGCCGAAATCACCGGAATGGCGCCCGCGCTGATGAATGCCCCGAAATCGCCGCGCGGCAGGATATGGCTGTCGAGGAAGCCGCTGCCGAGCGCAATCCCGAGAATGCCGATCAGGACATAGGCCACGCCCGCCAGCGATTCCGTCACACTGAGGACGGCGTGATTGATCGCCCCGGCGGGATAGGCCAGTATCAGCAGCATGACGCCGGAGGCCACGACCGCGCCGCCTTGGAAACCGCCGCCGGCCGAAAGGTGGCCGTTCAGGATGACATAGGCGCCGAAGAGGAAGATCATGGGAAGGACGATCTCCGCGCCGTTGCGTACCAGTTCGCTCGGGGGCGGCTCCACCACGTCGTCGCCCTCCTCCACAGGCTCGCCGCTCTCCTTTTTGCCCGCGAGCAGCAGCCCGACGCTCGCCGCCACCATGAACAGGACCGCCACCTCCCCCAGTGTATCGAAGCCGCGGAACGTGATGAGGATGCCAGTGACGATGTTGGGGGCGCCGAGATCGGCCGGAACCTCTGTCAGATAGTGCCTGGCGAGCGAGGAGACCGCGCTGCGCTCGTCGTAATCGACGGCAAGACTGGCGAAGAGGCCGGCGAAGGCAAGCACGGCGACCAGGCTGAAGAAGCGTCTCATGACCGCTCCCCGCCGGTGCTGTCGCTATCGTCGCGCAGCGCATCGACGACGGTCGTCGCCGCCATGGGCGTGCGGATGGAGTGCGCGGCCCGCGACAGCGCGTGGGAGCCCAGCGGGTTGGTCAGCAGCACGAAATAGGCGATGATCAGCAACTTCAGCGCCCAATCTGGATGATGGAGACCGAGGCCGGCAAGCACGAGGATATTGCCGAGCGTCGATGCCTTTGTGCCTGCCTGTATACGTGTGAAGACATCCGGCATGCGCAATACGCCGACGCCGGCGGAAAACAGGAAGAACGCCCCGATGAGGATCACGATGCTGCCGGCCAGCTCAATCATCTGCAGCCCCTCCGCCGCCCGTCTTGCGGATCGTGTAGAGGAAGATCAGCGTGGAAAGGCCTGAGCCGATCGCCGCCTCGGCCATGGCGACGTCAGGGGCGGCGAGAAGGACATAGGACGCCGCGGCGAAGAGGCTCGCAAGGCCCGCGCTCACCATGGCCGCCATCAGGTTGCCAAGGACAACGGCCAGCACCCCGCTTGCCAGGATGCCGCCGCACATCAACAGGATCAGCAACTCGACCATCGCGATCAGGGCCTTCGTTCCAGAAACCGGGCAATGGCGAGAACCGCCAGAAAGCTCAGGAGGCCGTAAACCAGCGCGACATCGACATAGACGAAGCGCCCCGAAATATGCGCGTAGAGCACCACGAGCGAGATCGTGACGACCGTCAGAAGGTCGATGGCGACCACGCGGTCGACCGCGGTTTTCCCGATCACCAGCCGCAGCACGCAGAAGACGATGCTGAAGAAGATCAGGACGACGGCGATCTTCAGGATGATATCAGCCAAACACCGCCTCCAGATGCTTGTGGAAGGGGCCGGTGATCGCGCGCGCCGCCTCTTCCGGGTCGGCGGTCTTTACGTCGAGCAAATGAATGAAGAGATCGTCGCCTCGCAGGTCCATGACGAGCGAGCCGGGCGTCAATGCAATGGAATTGGCAAGGGCGAGCCGGCCGAGCGGGGTCTTGAGCGGCATCTTCACCTTGACGATGCCCGGGCGGATGTCGATGCGCGGGGAATAGACATAACGCAGCATCTCGATATTGGCCTTGACCAGCTCGACGAGGAAGACGCCGGTATAGGTTATGAAATGAAGGACCCTCGCCGGTGTGACCGGAATGTTCCAGACAGCGCTGCGGCGGATGAAGACGAAAGACAGCGCCACCGACACGAGCACGCCGATAATGAGGATCGGCACTTCGAACGAGGCGTTGATGACCAGCCAGACGGCGAAGAGAAGGACCGAGAGAAAGATCACGCCCGATGACGGTCCTTGTTCGCGCGGCTTCGGCGCATCGTGGTCCTCTTGCATCGCGCAGGCTTTCGGCGGGTTGGCTGAGGCGCTCGTGAGTATTCCGGCCGGATGGCTCCGGTTGGAATGTGACCGTTCGCGCGCTCTGCGGTTTCCTGTCGTTCTCGGGAAACCTTAGCATCGCCACCCCAGAGTGCAATGATTCGTATCCTCCCTCCACCGCCTGTTGCCTGTGGCTTGAACAAGCGCCCTCGCCCGGGCAAATTCCTGTTCCTTTCGTCTGTTCAACCGCCGACTTGCGTGTGATTCCCGATGTCCGATATCCCTGTCCTTGAAACCGATCGCCTCATCCTGCGCGGCTCCTGCATCGAGGACTTCGATGCCATGGCCGAGATGTGGGCGCTGCCCGAGATGGTGCGCTATGTCGGCGGCGTGCCGCAATCGCGCGAGCAGTCATGGACGCGGCTCATGCGCCATATCGGCATGTGGCAGGCCATGAAGTTCGGGTTCTGGGCGGTCATCGACAAGGCCTCCGACCGGTTCATCGGACAAGCCGGCTTCCACGAGATGCGGCGCGCCCTCACGCCCAGCATAGAGAATACGCTGGAAGCCGGCTGGGGCCTGCATCCGGATTTCCAGGGGCGCGGCTATGCCAGCGAGGCGCTGCGGACGATGCTGCCCTGGGCGGCTACGAACCATCCCGACAAACAGGTCACCTGCATCATCGATCCGGACAATGTCGCGTCCATACGCCTTGCCGAACGGCATGGCTTCCAGGCGTTCGCCCGCTCTCCCTATCAGGACTCCGAGGTGATCATCTTTCGAAAGATATAGACCCTCACCCGGTAGCGAAACATCGAGATTACTTTAATTTTTTTATGTAAATTATTGTTTTGAAGTATTAAATATACTTTATATCCTTTGCAAAGAAGATGCGCACCCCGGCGCGCAGGCATGCTATCCTGATACTTCCGGAGGGAGTGTGCGTCATGAAAATGCCAGCCGCCATGTTCCTTTGCATCTGCCTGCCGCTGTCTGCCGCGATGGCTGAAGAGCCTGTCGACACGGCGCAGGACATCATCCAGAGGCAGATCGCCGCCTTCCTGAAGGATGATGCGAGGACGGCCTATTCCTTTGCCTCACCGACGATTCGTGAAAAATTCCCAACGGAAGGCGCCTTCTTCGACATGGTGAAGAAGGGCTATGCGCCGGTCTATCGCGCGGGCAATTTCGCCTTCGGGCGTTCGAAGGTCGAGGGAGACATGGTGCTGCAGGAAGTGCTGATCTCCGGCCCGGACGGCAAGGACTGGACGGCGCTCTACCAGCTCCTGAAGCAGCCGGACGGCAGCTACAGGATCAACGGCGTGCATATGGTGCGCGCCGCGCCGGGGCCGGAGATATGACCTGTTTCAGAGAGGGGCGAGGTCGCCCCTTGCCCAGTTCTCCTGCGTTTCCGCCATGAAGTCGGCGAAGCGGCCTTCCTCGATCGCCTTGCGGATTCCGGCCATCAAATCCTGGTAGTAGGAGAGATTGTTCCACGTCAGCAGCATGCCGCCGAGGGATTCGTTGGCGCGGATGAGGTGGTGCAGGTAGGCGCGCGAATAGTCGCGGGCGGCCGGGCAGTTCGATTCCTCGTCCAGCGGGCGCATGTCCTCGGCATGGCGGGCGTTGCGCAGGTTGATGCGGCCGCGCCGGGTGAAGGCAAGGCCGTGGCGTCCGGAGCGGGTCGGCATCACGCAGTCGAACATGTCGACGCCGCGGGCGACGGATTTCAGCATGTCGTCCGGCGTGCCGACGCCCATCAGATAGCGCGGCTTCTCGAAAGGCATGTGCGGGATGGTGGTGTCGATCATGTCGAGCATGACCTCCTGCGGCTCGCCGACGGCAAGGCCGCCGATGGCGTAGCCCTTGAGGTTCAGTTCGGCCAGCGCCTGCGCGGACCGCACGCGCAACTGCGGAATGTCGCCACCCTGCACGATGCCGAACATCGCCTTGCCCGGCTGGTCGCCGAAGGCCACCTTGCAGCGCTCGGCCCAGCGCAGCGACATTTCCATGGCGCGCTCGATTTCCTTCGGGGATGCCGGCAGCGCCACGCATTCATCGAGCTGCATCTGGATATCGCTGTCGAGCAGGCCCTGGATCTCGATGGAGCGCTCCGGCGACATGTGATGCAGCGCGCCGTCGACGTGGCTCTTGAAGGTGACGCCCTGCTCGTCGAGCTTGCGCAGCCCCGAGAGCGACATGACCTGGAAGCCGCCCGAATCGGTGAGGATCGGGTGCGGCCAGCGGATCAGCTCGTGCAGGCCGCCGAGGCGCGCGACGCGTTCCGGGCCGGGGCGCAGCATCAGGTGATAGGTGTTGCCGAGGATGATGTCGGCGCCAAGCTCGCGCACCTGGTCGAGATACATCGCCTTGACCGTGCCCACCGTGCCGACGGGCATGAAGGCCGGCGTGCGTATCGTGCCGCGCGGCATGGAGACCTCGCCGCGGCGGGCCTTGCCGTCGGTGGCGAGAAGCTTGAACTGGAAGGTATCGGTCATCGGTGGTCCCGGAAAAGCAGGCTGGAGTCGCCGTAGGAATAGAAGCGGTAGCCGGTCGAAATGGCGTGGGCATAGGCGCCGCGCATCGTCTCGAGGCCGGAGAAAGCCGAGACGAGCATGAAGAGCGTCGACTTCGGCAGGTGGAAGTTGGTCATCAGGATATCGGCCGTGCGAAAGCGGTAGCCGGGGGTGATGAAGATACCCGTCGCGCCGGACCAGGACTTGATTGTGCCATCGGGATCGGCCGCGCTTTCGAGAAGGCGCAACGACGTCGTGCCGACCGAGACGATGCGCCCGCCCCTCGCCTTCACGGCATTGAGCGCGGCGGCCGTCTCCTGTGAGACGTAGCCGATCTCTTCATGCATGACGTGTTCGGTCGTATCGTCCGCCTTGACCGGCAGGAAGGTGCCCGCGCCGACATGCAGCGTCACGAAATGCCGTTCGACGCCGAGCGCGTCGAGCTTTTCGAAGAGCGCATCGGTGAAATGGAGGCCGGCGGTCGGGGCGGCGACGGCCCCTTCCTCGCGGGCGTAGATCGTCTGGTAGTCCTTGCGGTCTGCCTCGTCGTCGGCGCGCTTGGAAGCGATATAGGGTGGAAGCGGGATATGGCCGACCGTCGCAATCGCGCGGTCCAGCGCGGGGCCGGAGGCGTCGAAATGCAGGGTAACTTCACCGCCCTCGCCCTTCTCCTCAATGATGGCCGAAAGCGCCTCGCCCGCGCCGAAGGTGATCCGGTCACCCGGCTTGATGCGTTTTCCCGGCTTGGCGAAAGCCTTCCAGCGGTCTCCGGCAATACGCATGTGCAGCGTAGCGGACACCTTCTGGCCGCCCGCCCCTTCGCGATGGCGGATGCCTTCGAGCTGGGCGGGAATGACGCGCGTATCGTTGAAGACCAGCGCATCGCCGGCGCGCAGCAGCGACGGCAGGTCGCCGACGGTGAAGTCCCGATAGGGTGTCGCGGTCTCCGGTTGGACGACGAGCAGCTTTGCCGCCTCGCGCGGCGTTACCGGGCGCAGCGCGATGTTTTCTTCCGGCAGATCGAAATCGAAGAGGTCGACGCGCATGAAATATCTCAGAGGAAGCGGATCATCAGCGCGCCGGCAACGAGCATTCCGGCGCCGGCGACGCGGCCCACGGAGATTTCACGCACCGCCATGCCGAGGAAACCGATACGGTCGAGCAGGATGCCGGCGAGAAGCTGGCCGGAAACGGCGAAGGCCATGACGGCGGCGGCCCCGATACGCGGGGTCAGGTAGATGGCGGTCGTGACATAGACCGTGCCGAGCGCGCCGCCGGCGATATACAGCCAGAGGTCCGGCCCGCGCCAGTCGGGCGAGCGGCCTTCGAAGGCGGTCGTGGCGGCGACGACGAGAGCAAGCAGCAGCGCACCCGCGAAGAAGGAGATGAAGGCGGCGGCGACCGGCATGCCGAGCCCGCGGCCGAGCATGGCATTGATGGGAGCCTGAATTGCGATGCACGCGCCGGCCGCAATGCCGAGCAGCGCCCAGAGGAATGCAGCCATGGTGCCGGTCCTTGAAAAGCGCAAAGAAAAACCGCGCCCGCCGTGGCGAGCGCGGTCGAAAACGTCGGTTTTCTATCAGGCCGCTACGTCGGCGGCAACCTTCATCGAAACGATGGTGTCGGGATCGCGCACCGGCTCGCCGCGCTTGATCTTGTCGATGTTCTCCATGCCTTCGACGACCTGGCCCCAGACGGAGTACTGCTTGTTGAGCCAGGGCGCGTCGGTGAAGCAGATGAAGAACTGCGAGTTGGCGGAGTTCGGCATCTGGCTGCGGGCCATGGAGCAGGTGCCGCGCACATGGCTCATGTTGGAGAATTCGGCCTTGAGGTCCGGCTTTTCGGAGCCGCCCATGCCGGCGCGGGCCGGGTTGAAGTCCTTGCCGCCGGTCTTGCCGTACTGGACGTCACCGGTCTGGGCCATGAAGTCCTCGATCACGCGGTGGAAGACGACGCCGTCATAGGCGCCTTCGCGCGCCAGTTCCTTGATGCGCGCGACGTGTCCCGGTGCGAGATCCGGAAGAAGCTGGATGACCACCTTCCCCTTCGTGGTTTCCATGATGATGGTGTTTTCCGGATCCTTGATCTCGGCCATGGTCTCTCTCCTTCTAAAGCCTGCCCCGCAAATGGGTCGCGGTTCTGCGATTGCAACAGGCGAAAATCGAAATGTGGGGGCTTACTTGCCGACGGTGACCTTGATCATGCGGTCCGGATCGGTGACCGAGCCGTTGTTGGCGTCGTCGCCGAGCTTGATCTTGTCGACATTCTCCATGCCCGAAACGACCTTGCCGACGACCGTGTACTGGCCGTTCAGGAAGTCGCCGGGGGCGAACATGATGAAGAACTGCGAATTGGCCGAATTCGGATCCTGCGCGCGGGCCATGCCGACCGTGCCGCGTTCGAACGGGATATCGGAGAACTCGGCCGGAAGGTCCGGCTGGCTGGAGCCGCCCGTGCCGGCCGCCTGCGGCTGGAAGCCGTTTTCCATGTCGCCGAACTGCACGTCGCCGGTCTGGGCCATGAAGCCCTTGATGACGCGGTGGAAGGCGACGTTGTCGTATTCGCCGGCGGCGGCCAGCGCCTTGATGCGCTCGGCGTGCTTGGGCGCCTTGTCGTTCAGCTCGATGACGACCGGGCCGTCCTTGAGCTGGATCGTGATGAAATCTGCGGCCTGGGCAACGAAGGCGCTCGTGGCGGTCGCCAGGAACAAGGCTCCTGCAAAGGCGTGACGGAGAATGCGCATGATAGCTCCCTTGAGGGGTTCAGGTTGTGGCTCAGCTCTTCTGGCGGGCCTTGAGGGCCGCAAGCACGGGCGCCGGGACAAAGGCACTGACATCGCCGCCCATCGCCGCGATCTGGCGGACCAATGTGGCGGTAATGGGCCGCGAGGAAACGCCCGCCGGCAGAAATACAGTCTGGACACCCGGCGCCATCTGACGGTTCATGCCCGCCATCTGCATCTCATAATCGAGGTCCGTGCCGTCGCGCAGGCCGCGGATCAGGAGAGGCGCGTCATGCGCGCGGGCGGCGTCGACCACGAGGTTGGAGAAGGAGACGACGCTGACATCCCCTGCCCGCTCCGGCAGGACGCCCGCAATGGACTGGCGGATGAGGCTGGCGCGCTCCTCGAAGGTGAAGAGCGGTGTCTTGCCCGGATGAATGCCGATGGCGACGATAACCTTCGGCGCCACGTTGAGCGCCTGCACCAGAACGTCGATATGACCGTTGGTGATCGGATCGAAAGAGCCAGGATAGAAGGCGACTGTCATCGGCGGGGTCCCGTTTGCCGCCTTGTGTCATGGACCGCCTTTTTCCGCAAGGGCGCGGCCTGTCGCAGCCGCGACTGTCCCCTGTGAAGAACATGAACCCCGCGTGAATGGGCCGTTCAAGACCATTTCAGGCACGTCATGTTTAAGTGCCAGCATAGAGGTCTGGAACAAAGTTCGCATCCGCGCATTACCCTGACCGAACGCAACGGAACAAGTAACGCGTTTCCTTAAGGCTGGAAGGAATACGAAAATGGCACTCGCCCTTCTCTGCATGACCATGTTCATCGCGCTGACCGCGGCAACGATCCATGCGCTGCGCGAAGAAGATCGCCCGGCTGCGCCCAAGGCCGCCGTGCGCGGCAAGTGGCTGCGCTGAGGTGAATGGCATCATGGCAGTGCTCACCATCGTGTCGACGGTCTTCATCAGCGTCGTCTTCACCTTCGACTTCGCGCGCACGATTCTCGACCTGAAACGGGATCGCGCCGAGTTGAAGGCGATGAAGCTGAAAACGAAAGCAGGCGGCTTCGGCGTCTAAAGCAATTCCAGCAAAAGCGCGAAGCGGTTTTGCATCAGGAATTGCGGCCATCAAGGCAACGCCGTCATGCCGCCGTCAAGGCGGGCAGCACCCTCCAGGCTGCCCGCACCAAATGAAAAGCCGGACGGTCGTTCCCTGCCCGTCCGGCTTTTTCATGTCTTGAGGAAGGCTTGCGCCTATTCCTCTGCGCTCGGCGCTGCGTCTCCGGCTTCGATATCGCCTTCGGTTTCCGCCGATTCCGCGTCGTCGTCGCCTTCCGGCTCGCTGATGCGCTCGACCGAAACCACCTTCTCGTCCTTGGCCGTGGAGAAGATCGTCACGCCCTTCGTCGCGCGGCTGGCGATGCGGATGCCGTCGACCGGTACGCGGATGAGCTGGCCGCCGTCGGAGACGAGCATGAGCTGGTCCTTCTCCTCGACCGGGAAGGCGGCGACCAGTTCGCCGATCTCGCCCGTCTTGGATGTGTCGGTGGCGCGGATGCCCTTGCCGCCGCGGCCGGAGGTGCGGAAGTCGTAGGAGGACGACCGCTTGCCGTAGCCCTTCTGCGAGACCGTGAGCACGAACTGCTCCTGCTCCCTCAGAAGCTGGTAGCGCTCATCGGAAAGATCCCCGACTTCGCCGACGTCCTCGCCGACCAGCGCGATATCCTCCTCGTCGACACCGCTGGCGCGGCGTTCGGCGGCGGAGCGCTTCAGGTAGGCGGCGCGTTCCCATGGCTCGGCATCGACATGCTTGACGATGGTCATCGAGATGATGCGGTCGCCGTTGCCCAGCGTGATGCCGCGCACGCCGACCGAATTGCGGCCGGCGAAGACGCGCACGTCATCGACCGGGAAGCGGATGCACTGGCCGAGCGCGGTCGTCATCAGCACGTCGTCGCGCTCCGTGCAGGTCTCGACGTTGAGGATCTCGTCGCCCTCTTCCTCGAGCTTCATCGCGATCTTGCCGTTGCGGTTGACCTGGACGAAGTCGGACAGCTTGTTGCGGCGGACCGTGCCGCGGGTCGTCGAGAACATGACGTCGAGGTTTTCCCACGTCGTCTCGTCCTCGGGCAGCGGCATGATGGTGGTGATGCGCTCGCCGGGCTCGATCGGCAGCATGTTGATGAGGGCCTTGCCCTTCGATTGCGGCGTACCGATCGGCAGGCGCCAGACCTTTTCCTTGTAGACGATGCCGCGCGAGGAGAAGAACAGCACCGGCGTATGCGTGTTGGCGACGAAGAGGCGCGTCGCGAAATCCTCGTCCTTCATGGCCATGCCGGAGCGGCCCTTGCCGCCGCGGCGCTGCGCGCGATAGGTGGCGAGCGGCACACGCTTGACGTAACCGGCATGCGACACGGTGACGACCATGTCCTCGCGGGCGATGAGATCCTCGTCGTCCATGTCCGGGCCGCCCTCGGCGATCTCGGTGCGGCGCGGCGTGCCGAACTCGTCGCGCACGGCGGCAAGCTCTTCCTTGACGATGTTCATCATGCGCAGGCGCGAGGAGAGGATGTCGAGATAGTCCTTGATCTCCTCGCCGATCTTGTTGAGTTCCTCGTCGATCTCGTCACGGCCAAGCGCCGTGAGGCGGGCAAGGCGCAGTTCGAGGATGGCGCGGGCCTGCTCCTCGGAGAGATTGTAGGTGAGGTCCTCGTTGATGCGGTGGCGCGGGTCGTCGATGAGGCGGATCAGCGCGTCGACATCCTTGGCCGGCCAGCGGCGCTCCATCAACTGCTCGCGCGCCGTCTGCGGATCGGGCGCGCGGCGGATGAGGTTGATCACCTCGTCGATATTGGCGACGGCGATGGCGAGACCCACCAAGACGTGGGCGCGGTCGCGCGCCTTGCGCAGCAGGTATTTCGTGCGGCGGCTGACGACTTCCTCGCGGAAGGCGACGAAGGCGCGCAGCATGTCGAGCAGCGTCATCTGCTCCGGCTTGCCGCCGTTCAGCGCCACCATGTTGCAGCCGAAGGAGGTCTGGAGCGGCGTATAGCGGTAGAGCTGGTTCAGGATGACGTCGGCATTGGCATCGCGCTTCAATTCGATGACGACGCGATAGCCGTCGCGGTCGGATTCGTCGCGCAGGTCCGAGATGCCCTCGATGCGCTTGTCGCGCACCAGTTCGGCCATCTTCTCGATCATCGTCGCCTTGTTCACCTGATAGGGGATTTCGGTGACGATGATCTGCTCGCGGTCGCCGCGCATCGGCTCGATATGGGCACGGCCGCGCATGACGACCGAGCCGCGGCCCGTCTCATAGGCCTGGCGGATGCCGGCGCGGCCGAGGATCAGCGCGCCGGTCGGAAAATCGGGGCCGGGAATGTGCTGCATCAGGTCGAGCAGCTCGATCGCCGGATTGTCGATCAGCGCGATACAGCCGTTAATGACCTCGGTGAGGTTGTGCGGCGGGATGTTCGTCGCCATGCCGACGGCGATGCCGCCCGCGCCGTTGACCAGGAGGTTCGGGAACTTGGCGGGAACGACGACCGGCTCGCTCATCGTGCCGTCGTAGTTGTCGCGGAAGTTGACCGTTTCCTTGTCGAGGTCGTCGAGCAGGGAGTGGGCGGCCTTTTCCAGGCGGCATTCCGTGTAGCGCTGGGCGGCCGGCGGGTCGCCGTCGACGGAGCCGAAGTTGCCCTGGCCGTCGATGAGCGGCAGGCGGAGCGACCAGTCCTGCGCCATGCGCGCCAAGGCGTCGTAGATCGCGGCGTCGCCGTGCGGATGGTATTTACCCATCACGTCACCGGTCACGCGGGCCGACTTCACGTATTTCTTGTTCCAGTCGACGCCCATCTCGCTCATCGAGTAGAGGATGCGCCGGTGAACGGGCTTCAGGCCGTCGCGCACATCGGGCAGCGCGCGGGACACGATCACGCTCATGGCGTAATCGAGATAGGACCGCTGCATTTCCTCGATGATGGAGATCGGCTCAATGCCGGGAGGGTTCTTGCCGCCGGGTGTCGATTGTTCTGTCAATTTCGGTCACGATCGTTGTTCAGAATCAGATGCAATTTTATAGCCTACCGAGGCTGGAAGCGCCAATTTTGCCAAGGGTTTTGAACAGGCTTTTCCCAGGAAATCCGCCAATTTGCGCATTTTCATGACCTGAAAGGCGCGACTTTCCGGCCGCCCTTCCCTTCCGCGCCACGCTCGCCTAACAATGCGCCGACAAGGCCGACGAAACGGCCGCTCAATGGCGAGGGGAACGCCCGCATGCTCAATCTCGATCTCGTGGTCAACGCGATCACGACCCTGCTCGTGACCATCGATCCGCCGGGCCTCGCGCCGATCTTCCTTGGCCTCACCGTCGGCATGACGCGGCCGCAGCGCAAGCAGGTGGCGCTGCGCGGCTCGCTCATCGCCTTCTGCATCCTCGCCGTCTTCGCGCTGACGGGCGCGGGCGTGCTGTCGCTCCTCGGCATCTCCATCGGCGCCTTCCGCATCGCTGGCGGCCTCCTGCTCTTCTGGATCGCCTTCGAGATGATCTTCGAGCGCCGCAACGAGCGGAAGGAGAAGACCAGCGAAGTGGCGATCACCCGCGACCATATCCACAACATCGCCGTCTTCCCGCTCGCGTTGCCCCTGATTGCCGGCCCCGGCGCGATCTCCGCGACGATCCTGCTCTCCGGTTCCTTCCCCTCCGCCCTGGAGCGCGGCGCCCTCATCGGCGTGCTCGCGCTCTGTATCGGCATCCTCTTCCTGTCGCTGGTCATCGCCGAGCGCATTGACCGCTTCCTCGGCAATACCGGCCGCGCCATCCTCACGCGCCTGCTCGGCGTCATCCTCGCAGCGCTGGCCGTGCAGTTCGTGGTGGACGGGGTGAAGTCGGTGTTTACCGGCTGACGGGCGGGTTCTCGGCAAACCACGTCGCGATGGCTGGCATATTCTCCTCGAAGCCGCCGGGCAGGAAGACATTCAGCAGGCCGGCCCGCCGATCCGTGCGGTTCTCGAAATCGTGCAGCACGCCTGCCGGAATGCGTATGAAACTGCCCGCCGGCGCTTCCAGCCATTCCGCGCCGGCAAGGATGCTGGCGACACCTTCGATCACGTAGAAAAGCTCGATATTCTCATCATGGGCGTGAGCGCCCGGCCCTGTCGTCTGCGGTTCGAGCCACCATTCGGAGACGCTGTAGGCGCTGTCCGTTTCACCGTGATCCGCCTTGAAGACGGCATTCATCCGCCCGAGCGGATAGGCACGCCCCTCGCCGGGGCGCAGGAAAAGCACGTCCCTTTCCGTCCTTTCATCGCGCATGCCATGCCTCCCTTCGCGCGAGAATGCCGGGCGCCAAAGAAAAAGGCCGGCGCTCAGGCCGGCCTTTCGTTCCCGTTCTCAGAACGGTAATAGAGAGTCCAAATTGCAAACTGAGAGAGAGAGACCCGGTAAAGCAGGGTTTCCAGCGTACTTCTTTGGCACTCACTCCTCAAATTTGTAAACTTCGCTCTCATTGGTGACCCGCATTCGCCTCCTATGTTTACAATTCTCGCGTCAAATTAATAACGTGGCAATGGTCTGATAGGGAGGCGTCACGAATTAATTGTAGGCAGTGTTTCGACCGGACCTTCCAAGGACACGCCGTATCCGCTCAATTCCATGGCCCCTTCCAGTGCGGCCCGGGAACGGTTTCGTCTTCGGGTGACACGAGCATATGCCCGGGAAGTGGAGACTTTGTGCCGTGCTTCCCCACCCGATATGGCGCCATCGTCTCAGTCATCGCCCAAGACTCGTCGCGGCGCGTGGTGTCCTCGGGTATGAAATGATTTGCGTACACCCAACGCAGATGCGAGGTCGTGGGCTGGAATGATCGCGCCTGCGAGCGATTTTGCATATCCCGGAAAAAGTCGACGAACCTACCGGATTTACTTTCGATCCCAACGTGAATAACGCCAGGAATATCGGGAGGCAGCTGGCCCTCCGCATTTGCTAAGACGCGTCGGAAATGTCCTGCTTTGCGACGAGAAGCTTCTGCCGCAACGCCGCCCCAAACGACGACGCTAGCCTGGTAGATCGCGTCCGCGTATTCCGGCTTGTCGGCTCTTGGCCGCCATTTCGCAGCCATGCTGTAGTCCGCATCTTCCTCATATCGTCCTGTGAGAAGCTCGATCATCCGGCTGCCGCCGTAATAGACAAAATCATGGGCCATCACGCCACGTACGAGGCTCCATTCCACCGGCCGGACAATTCCTTTCGAGATTTCGTCGCTCCATGCCTGCGAAATCTTGCGTTTCAAGGCCCTATCGACCATGCGTACGAGATAGTCGTCCGGAATATCCGAAAGCTCGACGTTGTAGATCACCTCGACGACGTGGGATGAGTAGCGTTCGAGCATGAGGGTATGAACCGGCTCCGCGAGTTTCATCCCTGCCGCACGTTCACTCTTCGCATACGTCGATGGAACCATTCGCTTGCATTCAATAGCCCACCTTGTACGAGGCTTCGATGCCAAAAGGTCCGGCGTTCTCGCGATCCCCCTTTTCTCGGGCAGGAACTCCACATTTTTCCAGCCGTTGCGCTTCCACGCCAGACTGACGAGCAATTCGAAAAGCGCTCCGTCAGGCTGACTTTTATCCGAGGTCATCATCCGCGCTGCACGCTCTTCCGCACCTTTTACGGAAAGCATGAGCGGAAGCTCCTTCCCGATGCGGGTAAGATACGGCACGGCACGCATTATGCCCTCGGGGGCGACATACATCCGGTCCGTTGCGAACGATTCCGCCTGAAGAATATACCATGCGATCGTGTCGCTCTCGTCGAACAGAACGGAGCGTTCTCCATCTCTTTGGCGTTGCCTGGCTACTGCGAGGCGCGTTTTCGCAGCTTCGAGCCGCCGCTCTATTTCACGATGCGGTACCAGGCTCTTAAGCCATGCGACTGCCAGCATAAGCTCATCGTCACGCCAGTCGTGTCCGGTTAGCGGAGCGGTCCAATCAAGATTCCTACCGTCAATCTTCATCGCTTCATTTTCAGAGGTCGAGGTATGATCACGGCACAGGTAGTCCCCCCGATCGACTCCAGTCCGGATTTTAGTTCGTGGTGCTGCTCTGTCTGCGCACTGTCGTCCCAGACCACGACCATGATGTTGTCGTAGCCGCTATCAGTGCTCAGGTAGAGACTGGTATCCGCCGCTACTTCCTCTGTGACTTTAGCAAGCGCGGCCTGGCCTGCGGAGCGGAGGAACTTGACCTCGACGATTGTCCGCAAGGAAGGAATCCCTAGATCGGCTCGTGGATGTTTGTGACCGACGGACGGAAGGTTTTCCTCGTCCTCGAGGTCGGCAAACACCGGAGCCAGAATCGCCCAGAGAAACGACTGGACGTGGTACTCGTTTTCTACGTTCCAGCGCGCGGGAGCGGAATTCGCAGTCCGAGGCTTGTCCTCGTATCTCCATAGCTTGAGTGCCCGACCCGAATTGCGAAGAAGCGCCTTGAGGTCGTCGATCCCCGCAGCCCCCACGGACACGTGAGCCAATCTTGCAAGTGCAAACTCGAAAACAGCCAGACGAACGGCATCACGCGCCACTCCGTCGCCATGAGGCAGCATCTGAACGGCAGCTTGCCAAGCCGGCTCTACATCTTCGCTGTTCATTTGCCGACCGAGAACCTCGGCCAACGCGACCGAAAGCTCGGGAGGCGAGACGGTGATATTCGCCTCGCCGCAAACAATCCGGGCGGCGCGGATCAAGCCCTGCTGCCATGGATCGGTTGAGGATGATGCCTGTTGAAGGAGATTGGCGAGCCACGGCCCTCCGGTCTGGCCGTCCGCGGCTCCCAAGGCGATTCCTAGAAGGCCGATACCATCTGCCTCGATGCGTAGCGGCCGGCCGGGCGAGAAGAAATTGCGACCTGATAGATGTCTGATTTCTTCGTTCATAAGCGACAGCTGGGTTTCATCGAGCACCTTCCCTGCCGCGCCGAAACCGAGTGCCGCGATGTGCTCGGGATGCCTGGCTTGCCCGTCGAAATCCAGCGCGCGCCGCACCTGCGCTCGCAAGTTGGCTTCGTTCCCGGTGACCCAAGCGCAGAAGGCCCCGACGTGGCATGGTAGATCGTCCGATACCTGCGCCTTGGCGCGCAGCGCGTCGTGAACGTCAGCCAGCGCTATCGTCGCTATAGGAACCACAATGTTCGCCCGATCTGGCCGAATTTAACAGCCTCGGCATCCCAACCCGGGACGGCGGCCAGCCCGGTCAAACGTTCCGAGATAAGGTCAGAATAGCGGATCGTAATAGGGAACGGCTCCGGTGACATCATTCGCCACGAATGACCCGCGAACGCGAAAGCCTGGCGGGCGATGTATGTCATGTCGGTGAAGGTCGAAAGGCGGTGAAGTTTCAACAAGCAAGGTCGCGGCATTCCGTCTTCCGGCTTCTTGAGTTCCGAAGCACCCGAAAAGACGACGAGGGATTCCCGGTCCCCCAGCTTGATATGCAAACCACGCGTGGGTCCGAGCACCCCCTTTTTGGGATCGCGAAACCCATATCCGCTCTGTGCATGGTCGAACACGATAAAAGGATGATCGGGCGCGACATGCACGAACGCGAAGGTCACGTCCTGAAGTTTTAGGTCGTGGACGACCCTCTCAACGGCTTCCGCTTCGACATCCTTCAGTGGCTTGAACATGTGGAACACGAGTCGGACCTTGTCGGAACTGCGCCAATTGTCTTGGGTCCGGATGGTCGTTATCGCGCGCTTGAGAGTGTCGTAGAGCGCCGCGGCATAGTCTTCATAGGGGACCACGGCCGTTCTATCGCTCAGCAAATAGCTGCCGTCGCTCGAAAAAACCGTCGTTATCCCGACATACCGCTTTCCGGCGCCAATTCGGCTGGACGACTCGGTATGAGAACCAAGACCGATAACCAGTTCGTGGGCTACCGTCTGCTGAGCTGCAAGCAGCCAAGGGGTGCCTCCGAGTTTCGCGTAAGTGGCGAGGCTCAGATGATTGAGCGAGAACACAAGTTCTCCATCAGGTTGGGCCATCGTTTCCAGTCGAACGCTCTGGACCGGGACATCCCGCTTCAGGAAAACTGACTTGGTGGCGTAATACGGATTGTCGCCTCCGTCAGAAGCCTTGAACTCTTCCTCCACCTGGACAATAGCCAAATCCCATTTGAACCCCTCATCGGCCGATTTTGACAGCGCGGCCCTGCTCGCGACCAAATAGTCCTCTGCAGACGAACCTGCCGTCGTGAAGAAATTCACGGATGGCTTGTCTAGGTGGAAGCGTCGTAGGAAGCCGTCTCCATACCGTGCCTCTTTTTTCGCCCCCGTGAGGGCGTTCGGCATTCCCTCGAGAAATTTGGCCAGGAATCCGTCGACCTGGCCTTCGTGCCTGGCTTGGCAAACCACAGCGATCCGCAGTTGCTTGGGACTGAAAGTCCGCTGGTCGAAAGGCCCGCTTTCCTTAAGTCCGCGCTCTTTCCATGTGTCTTTTCGAGTTCCGCTCGGGTCGAAAAGCAAGGTGGGGGAGAAGATATTCTCGGTCTTCGGAAACGACCGGCTGCGGCTAGATAGCAATTCTCCTACCACAAACTTTGCCCCAGGCACGGCCTCGATGTTTGCCTTCTCCCGGAGATACTTCAACGCGTCCGCAGTCTGGTCTCGTCGCCCGGGGCCAGAATGAAATGATGCGGCATGACGCTCGGCTTCATCCAGAACGGACCGCGCCCGCCGCCCGAGGAGGCAATTCACGACATCTTCCATTATTTCCCGGCGAGGTTCCAGAAAGGCTTCTCCCGTTTTCACCGTTTCGTATCCTTCGGCGTTGTCGGTGAGAGACAGAATGTCGCCGTCCACCGCGACAACTTTTCCGACGAGTCGCACACGATCTAGGACGCGGGAATCCGCAGCGGGTTGCCGTATGGTGACATACCGTCCCAAGAGCGGAATCTCGTGTTCGAGGAGGACAGAACACGGCGCAGCGAGAAAGCTCTTCAACTTGGTTTCGCAAACGACTCCGAGCGTGCTTCTTCCGTCAGCGTGGATAGTTCTGGTATCGAAACGAAGGAGCGTACGACGTTGAATCCATTCGGGAAGCTCCGGATGAAGGAGATACCCACGGCCAACAGGCCCAACTACACTGACCGGACGGTCGGACAGGATGTCGCGAACGCCGCCGAACGCACGCAGCAATGCGGCGGAAAAGAGCGTCGGCCAAAGCCGGCGTTCCTTCAGAAGGTCAATTTCTTCACTGACGGTACCGAGGGGAACGGACCCATCGACAATGGGTATGTCGATGATCGTATCGTCAACGCCGCTTCGGTGAAAAACATGGCTGTCGACGAATTCGGCCCTCAGATCGGCAAGACGCTCCGCATCAAACGGTTGCCGGCCAACACGGACTGATGTGTCGCCGGTTATGGAGAGTGGCGCGAAATTAAGCGAAAGCTGGCTCATGAGCCCTTGGCAAACCCCTCTCGTGGAATTCCGTGAGTCGCGTCGACGATACCGCAAGTCGGTCGACATGCCGAGAATGCAACCACGCGCTGGTAGGGCAATTCCCAGCTTTCTTGCGCAAAACGCCGGAAAATAAGCGGCTCTACAGGCGGTGTCTTCTCGAGCGAACAAAGGTGTCTGCTTCGCTATCAAAGTCCGCCGATGGTCGTCATTCGAGGGGAAGCGGCTATTCGGATTTCCGTGTGAACGCTTCTGCTACGAACACGCCCGCCCTGCACCGCATTCCGAACTTCTGTATCTGGCCTTTGGTTGCCTCGAGCGGTAGAAGAAAGGCGCGGATTGATTACTAAAGTTGCAAGGAACAATTTGTGTTGACATATGTTTACACAGGTGCCATCTATAGAGGCATTGAATGAGCAGGCCTCGTCATCCGAACAAAGAGATCGAGGACGCAGTTGGTTATGCAGAGTCGAAAGGCTGGGTATGGCGAAAGCAAGGTCATTGGGGTCGATTGTACTGTGCGCATGCGGATCGTGACGGATGCCAGTTTGGTGTGAATGGGACCCCCAGAAATCCTGAAAACCATGCCAAGCAGATCATTCGGGCAGTGGACCGATGTCCACACAAGTTAAAGGAGACAAGCGATGAAGACATACGAGTTTAGCGTTATCGCTTCTGGTCTTGACCCGAATGCGGATGACTTCGAAGATCGTTTCTATGCGGCGGGCTGTGATGATGCGCTGATTGCCTTTCAGAAAGGACATATCATTGTCGACTTCGCCCGAGAGGCGGAATCCATTGAAGAAGCAATTTCCTCCGCGATTGAGGATGTGCGGTCAACCGGGGCTTCGGTTGACCGGGTGGAACCCGATCCGCTTGTCAATCTGTCTGAAATTGCGGACCGTGCCGGTACCACCAGAAGTGCGATCAGCCACTATGCAAAAGGCACGCGCGGCAAGGATTTTCCCGCACCGGTAGCAAAGATTACGGATGAAAGCCCGCTCTGGAGCTGGCCCGCTGTAGCACGGTGGTTTGTTGATCGCGAGCAGCTCGGCAAGGAGGCGCTCGTCGAGGCCGAGGTTTTCAGAGAAGCCAACGAAGTGATTGTTCAGAAGGACACCGCCCTCCGTGAACGGCTAAAGAAGGCTGCTGAGCTTTCCAGAGCCGCTTAGGTATAGTCCCCGCGCCCACTCAGTATTGCAGGCTACAGATAAAAACCAGCGCGGTGATCCAGTCTCTCTGCGCTGGTTTTTGGCTATTCGCAACTCATCCCCATGTCACCGTGTTCAGTGGATATGCGTTCCCACACGGAAATCCGAATAGTCGGGAAGCGGATACCGCCCTGCTAGGCACAACTACTTCACTGGCTACAGTTCAGCCTCCTCGGAAACAAGTATATGGTGGCGGTACCTCTACCCCCAATCGGCGGCAATAGCTTCGGCCTGACGGACAACCAAGTCCACAGCAGCCTTTTGCAAGTCGGGGGGATAGCCATATCGAGCAAGCATTTTCCGTACCTCGATGCGCATCTTGGCCCTCACACCCTCTTTACGCGTCCAGTCCACGGTTGCGGAGTCGCGGATGGTCTGCACCAACAGGCGTGCCAATGTGCGCAGGGTCTCATGAGCCATTAGTTCGCGGGCAGACCCATTTTCGGCGAGTGCCTCATAGAACGCGACCTCCTCTTGTGTCAGTCCCAGCTCCGCAGCCCGCGCGCCACTGGCTCGTATTTCTTTGGCAAGTGCAATCAATTCCTCAATGACCTGCACACTATCGACGGCGCGGTTATGATATTTGCGCAGCGTCTCGTCCAATCGCTCACTCAGCTTCTGGGCCTGAACGATGTTGGTGCGGGTATGGGCACTGATTTCATCGGCCAGCAAGCGGCGTAAAGTCTCGACAGCCAAATTCCTCTGGCTGGTGCCGCGCACTTCGGCAAGGAACTCATCGGAAAAGATGGAGAGGTCTGGCTGATCAAGGCCAGCGGACCTGAATACATCGAGGATACCATCTGCCATCACGGCTTTTGACAGCAGTTGGCGGATGTCCCGTTCAACTGTGGTGCGGCTACGGCCTGTGCCTGATGTGTACTTCGCCAAATTGGCACGGAGAGCAACGACCATGGCTATCTCATGCGCGCGGCCCTTTACCCGATCGTCACCCGCGCTGATCGCATAGGCGACTTCCAGCTTGAAGCCCATGTCGATGAAAGTATCACGTCTGTCGGTTGCCAGAAGGTGTTCCAAACACTGCTTCAAGATCGTAAGGCGGGTCGTAGGAGGCGATGTAAAGAAGTCTTTCCATGTGACACCGTCTAGCAGTACCAGCGCGCTTTCCAGCAGCGTGATAGTCTGACGTGCGGCCTCGTCAGAGTCCATACGCACTTGGTCTCGGTCGCCCTGCGTGTACTTCTCCAGGGCCGCCTTTAGTTCAGTACCGATTCCCAAGTAATCAACGACCAACCCACCGGGCTTGTCACCCCAGACCCTGTTCACCCGCGCGATCGCCTGCATGAGGCCATGACCACGCATAGGCTTGTCGATGTAGAGTGTGTGCAGGGAGGGCGCATCGAAACCAGTCAGCCACATGTCGCGCACGATAACTAGATCAAAACCGGACGAAGGGTCCTTGAAGCGAGACGCCAATGCCTCCAAACGAGATTTGGTACGCAAGTGAGGTTGCAACGGTTGAGGATCGTCAGAACGGTTACCGGTGATGACTACTTTCAAGAGGCCGGATTTGTCATCAGCGGACACCCATTCCGGTCGTAGTTTGGCGATCTCGTCGTAAAGCATCACAGCGACTCGACGGCTGACCGTCACGATCATTCCTTTACCGCCTGCCATCGCATCGCGTCGCGTACTGAAGTGCTCCACAATATCGGCGGCAATCTGCGCAACCCGATCAGGAGCACCCACGACTTCCTCAAACCGCGCAAGCCTGCCCTTGATGCGTTCCACGGCAGAGTCGTCACCTTCCGCAAGTTCCTCGGCAAGCGCGTCGAGTTGGGCCCGCTCTTCGTCATCAAGGGCAAGATGCAGACGGGCAAGACGAGCCGTGTAGTGGATGGGTACGGTGGCTTTGTCTAAAACTGCCTGCGTCATATCGTAAGTGTCAATAACATCGCCGAAAGTGCCGTATGTGTCGCGGTCCCGTTCTTCGATCGGTGTACCTGTAAATCCGACGAACGTCGCATGCGGAAGTGCCTGCCGGAGATAGTCGGCGAAACCAACTACTTCTCGCATGCCACCATCGCTTTCGACATAGCGCTTCTTGAAGCCATACTGTGTGCGGTGCGCCTCGTCGGCGATGACGATCACGTTGCCGCGGTCGGTGAGAAGGGGATGCGAGCCATCCTCACCTCTGAAGCGCTGGATGGTCGTGAAAACCAGACCGCCAATATCGACCGCAAGAAGGCGGCGCATCTCTTCCGACGTACCAGCCTGCCGAGGGGTGCCCCGTAGAGCCGCCCCGTGATCGGCGAAAGTACCGAAAAGCTGGTCGTCGAGATCATTGCGATCCGTCACCAGAACGATAGTTGGGTTCTTCAAATCCCTGGCGAGTTGAAGTTGACGCACAAAGAATAGCATGGTCAGTGACTTGCCAGAACCTTGCGTATGCCAGATAACACCGCCCTTTCTGCTGCCGGACTGAGCCGCGGTGAGGGTCGAGGCCAGCGCCTTCTTGACGGCATGGAACTGATGGTAGGCCGCGAGTTTCTTAGACTTGACGGTACCATCCTTGACCTCGAAGGCGACGAAATCGGAGATTAGTTCGATGAACCGCTCAGGCGCGAACACGCCACGGATCAACACTTCCAGCTCTGAGCGTCCAGCGTCATCAAAGTCCGTGCCATCAATAGTTCGCCACGGGGCGAACCGATCCAATTGCGCCGTCAGTGAGCCAATGCGCGCGTTGCTGCCATCGCTGATGACCAGCACCTGATTGGCGCGCATCAACTCGGGTGCTCTCGTCTTGTAGGTGGTTAGCTGGTTATGCGCCTTTTCCAGCGTTGCGGACGCGTCGGAAGGACTCTTCAACTCTAGTATTGCCACGGGCAGGCCATTGACGAAAGCTATGACATCCGCGCGAACAGTACCCCTTTCGCCTTTCACAATAAATTGGTTGGCGACGAGCAATCGGTTAGCCAGTGGATTCTCTTGATCGACGATCCTGATGCCTACGGTGCGTGTGGTACCTTTCTCGTTCACTTCGACAGGCACGCCGCTGACGAGGAACGGGTGGAAAAGCCTGTTGTTCTCGATGAGGTCCTGGCTCTGCGATGCCTTGATTTTTAACACGGCCGAATCGACCATGTCGGCCGTCGCCTCTGGGTTCAGGGAGGCGATGGCGCTGCGCAGTTCAGGCTCAAGGATCGCCTCGCGATAATCTGCCCGCGCGCCCATGGGGCCGTCCGGCGCGAGGTAGTCACCAGGCACGCTCCTCCATCCAAGCAACTCGAACCATGAGAGCGCCGCGAATTCGACGGCCTCTTCAGCTAGTTCCAGGCGCGGACTATCGGGAGGAGTAGAGTAAGTGTTGCTCACAGCTACCTCACCGCGCCATCATATGGTGGGACGTCACAGGAGAAAGGTGAATCGGGTCGCTCCCGCTTACAGCAACAAACCCACGTCGCCCGAAGGCGTCGGTGTAGGCTCCCCGGTCTGCGCGCCCGCACCACACCCGTGTCATGCAGCAACCTCCTTGTCGTCAGTGGCTTCGGCCGCGCTCTCGGCCTGCCAGTCGATCCGCGCCGCATCGTAAGCGGTTTCATCAAGGTGAAACAGCACGTAGCTGGGATCGAAGGTTGCACCGGCGATCTCTACCGGATCGAACTCTGAGTCGAGATAGGCATTGAACGCGTCATGGTCGCCGTAGTCCGGCTGGTGCCCTGCCACGTCTTCAGGCGCGGTCCGGCTCCAGGCGACATCGAAGAGGAAAGCAACCAGGCTGTCGCACAGGCCCCCCAGCATTAAGGCATGCTGACGCTGCAAGGTGCCCCAATCCAGCGAGCCGCCGTGGCGCATGTTGGGAATGTTGCTCAGTTCGGCGAGGGCCAGTGCCGCGCCGTTGATGCTGCCGAGCAATTTCGTGATCGTCTCATTGATTTTCGCGGTATCGGGGTGATCCGCTACGGAAAAGTCCATCGCGTTGAGAAGCGCGCGCGTTCGCTGTTGAAAATTATCGTCTTTTCCAAACGCGACGCCAAGACGCGGCCCAATGGTAGCGTGTGCGGCCTCGAACAGCGTGCGGACACTCTGGAGACAGAACGCAGGTTGAATCTCGATGCTGCGTTCCAGCGCTTCGACATGTATACGCAGCGGCTCCGCCCGGTCGGGGTGGGTTTCCATGAGTGCGCGGAGCATCTGCAGCGTGTAAGGCATGCGTCAGGCTCTTTCCCGTTCCAGCTCGAAGTCATGGCGGCGGACCGTGTCCAGCGCGTCAAACATCGTGTTCATGATGTGCCTGAGCTTGGCGAAATCGACCCATAGCTCCGGTGGCGTAGCAGGAGACGCGGCGTCATCGTAGCGGAAGGCCGTCGAGCGCGGGTCGACTGTGTCGAACTCGTGGATACGATCGCGAAGCCAGTTGACCTGAACGGTCGGGTAGCGTGAGGACAGCCGTTCGTGCAGCGCGTCTGCCATAGGCTTGAGGCCGTGTGTGCGCAGGCGTGCACCAGTGTGAAGACTCTTGAGGTTTAGCTCCAACGCGTGCCGGAAGCAGAACAAGATCGGGTCGACGCTCTCCCATGCTTCGCCATGTTTCATTGCCGCATCCAGCAGACGGAACGCCGCAGCGCGGTAGGACGTGACCATGTCGTAGGTGTCACGTGCGGTATTGCCGCTGTAGTTGACCAACATCGCGCCGTACTGCGTTTCAGGTTCGTCTGGCGGGTCAGCAAAGAGACGCCAGTTCAAATCAAATCGCGTTTCCGTCATGCCGCCACCTCTGTAGCTCCGGCGTCTTTGATGCGGAGTTCACCGGAGATCAGCTTAGGTAGCAGAGTGTCGCGGACCGCGCGCAGCGTAGCTGACTCTTCGACAAGGTTGAGGATGCGTTCATAAATCGGTTGCGCAGTACGCTCGAACGCCGAAACAATCTCGTCGCCGCCGTATATGACCTTTGCCGTCTTAAGGGTGGTGGTAGTGATCGTGTCGAACACTGAGCCATGCGCGCCACGTACTAGGTCGTTCACCATTGCTGAGAACGTGCAGGCGAGCCAAAACGGCCTCTTAGCCTCAGAATGCAGTGCATAACAGGTCTGGTTCATGGCCATTTCTCGACCAAAGACGCAGTGTCTGCCTGTGGTCGCTCCGCGCGCGACAACCACGGTTGAAAGCGCGGGGACTAAACGCGCGGCGCTTTCCTGAAGTCCGCGATGCGTGACGGTGCGTTCAGTGCTTATGAGGAATCGATCAGCACACTGGCTCACGTCCTTCGCGCTGGCCCAAAGAACAGGGCCATCCCAATATGCTGGTTCATCAGTCTTCGGCGTTCCTCCGGAAATAAGGCGCGCATGTTCGAGGAGTGGAACCTTACCCCAACCCGCCGGTAGACCATTTTCTTCGAAATGGTCAGGGAAGAGGGCTGCAGTGGTGTCGGGCAGGCCCGTGGGGTGGCCCTTGGATTTGGCGCGGACCGGGTCGAAATCGACGAACCAGCTCTTGAACACCGCCCGCGCTATGTCCTCTAATGTTGCCGCGGTGCGCAGGTTCGCGTCGACCTTGTCATCGAGCGAAGAAAGTAGTTCTGTGATTCGATCTTGCTCCTCCCGAGGCGGCAAGAGAAGATTTTGGACATAGAATGCGTCCCGAGTGGTCGACGGAATTGGAGACCCATCGTCGATGTTGTTCACGTCCAAATACTTGAGCTGATAGTAGGCCCATCGAAGATTTAGATCGACCTTCGGGCGCAGTGAATATGCCGTGTCGATCACCCAGTAGGGGGCAGTACTGTAGTGAACACCACGATAGGCACCTTTTCGCCCCACAATGACGCCGGGACCATCCCAGCGTGCTTCGTCATGCCAGCCGATTGGGCCGTTGGTGCCATAGACCCGCGCAATGCCCTTAGTTTTTGAATAACCATTTAGGGCTCTGCCATAAGCCAGCGTAGCTATCTCGCCCCACTTCGCGACGGTCCACTCACCAGCCATGGCCGACTCCCATTAGCGCCTTGCGGATACGTTCGTCCAGCGCCACGCCTTCGGCCATTTGCTCGCGCAGCACCTTGGTTAGCCGCGTCATTTTGGCGTCGAAGCCCTCGGCATCCTCTTCTGCTGCCTCAGTGCCGACATAGCGCCCAGGCGTCAGTACAAAGCCCTGCGCCTCGACCTCCTTGAGGGTCGCGGATTTGGCGAAACCTTGCACATCCTGATAAAGCCCGCCGATCTCTCTCCACGCATGGTAAGTGTCGGCGACCTTTGAGATGTCGTCGTCCGTTAGTTCCTTTAGCGTGCGAGAGACCATGATGCCGAGATTGCGTGCGTCGATAAACAGGATTTCATTTGTCCGATCGCGTAGCTTCTTGGTACGCATCCGAGGTGGGCCGCCTTGTAGGAATTGCCGGATCTGGCACTGACTGTCCTTATTGACGTCAAAAAGGACAGTGCGGCTATGGATCGAGTTGAGATTGTCGACACGGGTCGGCGTCGTCGATTTAGCAAAGAGATGAAGCTCCAGATTGTCGCCGAGAGCTATTCGGAACCTGGCTTGTGTGCGACGACGGCGCGGCGACATGGAATATCGCGTTCTCAGTTATATGAATGGCGCCGGCTCGCACGAGTGTGGCAACTGGATGTTGGGTCTCCTGTCGGTGGCTTTGTCCCGGCGCTACTTGTGCCAGAGGTAGAGCCAGCAGCAGGGTCATTGCCGAACGCCAGCCGGATGGAGGTTGTCAGCGCGAATGGTCGCCGTGTGATTGTGGACCGCGATGTCGACGTTGAAGCGCTGCTCCGGATCCTGCGCGGACTGGAGGCGCTGCGGTGAATCCGTTTCCGATGGGAACAGGGGTCAAGGTCTGGCTTTCGACGGGGTATACGGACATGCGCTGTGGCTTTCCCTCCCTGGCGCTTCGGGTGCAGGAGGTGCTGAAGCATGATCCGTTGTCAGGGCATCTCTTCGTCTTCAGGGGGCGCAGATCGGATATATTGAAGATCATCTGGCATGATGGTCTGGGCGCCTGCCTTTTTACGCGGCGCCTGGAGAAGGGCCGGTTTATCTGGCCGAATATGGAGGGCGGCGCGGTAGCGATCTCACCGGCGCAATTATCTTATTTGTTGTCCGGGATCGACTGGCGCAATCCGCAGGAAACCTGGCGTCCGACACGGGTCGGATAGCATTATTGCATTGAAAATATTGAGTGAATCTGATCGAATGGCTTCATGACTTCGAAGCCTGTGGATCTTCCTGCGGACCTTGCGAACGCCTATCTGGCGCTGCTTTCCGAGCGCGAGATGTTACAGGCTGAACGCGACGTCGTTGTCGCCGAGCGCGATACCGTCGTCGCCGAGCGGGACATGGCAGTGGCGCAAGCCGCCAATGCGCAGGCCATGCTGTCGGACAGTGAGGCCTTGATTGCCAGTCTGGAACTGGCGATCGAAAAGCTGAAGCGGGAACTGCGCGGCCGGCGATCCGAGCGCACGGCGCGCCTGATCGACCAGATGGAATTGCAGCTCGAAGAACTGGTGATGGCGGCGACGGAAGATGAAGCCGCAGCGCAGGCGGCTGCCGCCAAGACCTCGAGCGTGCGGTCGTTCACGCGCAAACGGCCGGTCCGAAAGCCGTGGCCGGAGGATATCGAGCGTGAGCGCGTGGTGATCGATCCCCCAGTCACCTGTGCATGCTGCGGCGGGTCGCGCCTGTCGAAACTGGGCGAGGACGTCACTGAGACGCTCGAGGAGGTTCCGCGCCGGTTCAAAGTGATCGAGACGGTGCGGGAGAAATTTACCTGCCGAGACTGCGAGGCGATCAGCCAGCCGCCGGCGCCGTTCCATGCCACGCCACGCGGCTTCATCGGTCCTCATCTGCTGGCGACGATCCTCTTTGACAAGTTTGGTATGCATAGCCCCCTCAACCGCCAGAGCACCCGGTTCAAATGTGAGGGCATCGAGCTTTCGACCTCGACGCTGGCCGACCAGGTCGGGTATGGCACAGCCGCGCTCCTGCCGATCTTTGATCTGATCGAGGCGCATGTCTTCGCGGCCGAGCGCCTTTTTGGCGACGACACCACCATTCCCATCCAGGCCAAAGACAAATGCACGACCGGGCGAATATGGACGTACGTGTGCGATGATCGACCCTACGGCGGCGCGGCAGCGCCGGCGGCCATATACTATGCGTCGAGCGACCGCCGCGGCGAGCACCCGCAGAAGCACCTGGCCGAGTATGGCGGTATTCTGCAGAGTGATTGTTACAATGGCTTCGAGCCGCTCAGTGTCGCCGAAAAGAAAGCGGTACCGATCACCTTCGCCTTTTGTCATGCGCACGCGCGGCGCAAATTCTTTGAACTGGCCGACATCCAGAAAAGTGCCCGTAACCGCAAACGCAAAGGAAAGCCGATCTCGCCGATCGCATTGGAGGCCGTCCAACGCTACGACGCGCTGTTCGAGATCGAGCGCCAGATCAATGGATTGAGCGCCGAAGAACGACTGGCCGCGCGGCAGGAAAAGAGCAAGCCGCTGTTCGATGACATGCACGAGTGGCTGAAACGGGAGCGCGCCACGCTCAGCAAATCGTCCGAGGTGATCGAGCCGATCGATTACATGCTGAAGCGCTGGGATGGGTTTGCCCGTTTCCTGGAAGATGGCCGGATTTGTCTCACGAACAATGCCGCCGAGCGCGCGCTGAGAGGAATTGCGCTCGGGCGCCGCAACTGGACCTTCGCCGGTTCCCAGCGTGGGGCCGATCGAGCCGCCATCATGCTCTCCGTGATCACGACTTGCCGTCTCAACGACGTCGACCCAAAAGCGTGGCTCGCCGATGTGTTCGCTCGCATCGCCGATCTTCCCGTCTCCCGCCTGCACGAACTGCTGCCTTGGCAATGGAAGACACACAAAGGGACGGCTATTGCGGCGGCCGCGTAAACAGCTCCCGGAACAACGCTTCCGAACGCTCCAAGCCTTCATCGGTCAGGATCAATGACTTCGACTTGTTGACAGGGTCGCCGATCAAGCCCTTCTTGTGAAGCCGATCCGTCGTTGCCCAGTCGAAGCCCTTCCAGGCACAACGCTCGTTATGCAGCGTCAGCCATAACAGCGCCAAGACGGCATCGTCGATCTTGTCCTCATCGATCTCCATGAACCGACGTTACCACGCGCGGCGCCCAAAATCCCGCGGCCCTCCTCGGATGGATACGCTTCTTGTCTCGCGAAAGGCCATTCGATTTGTCGCGGGTGAGAAACCACAGGCAGACTGGTATCTGTGTGGTGGAAAAGAGCTGCGCTGGTAGCGCCACAATACAATCAACGAGGCCCGGATAGTGTAATTGCTTTCCGGATTCGCTAACAGTGATGCCCTCGATTAGAGCCCGACGGATATCACCCTCGCCAGACTGTTGGCTGGAGAGCGAGCCGTTGGCCAGCACCACGCCTGCGTATCCATCGGGCGCAAGGTGGTAGATGATGTGCTGTAACCAGGCGAAGTTGGCATTGCCTGCAGGGGGCACGCCATAACGCCAACGGGCGTCGCCCTTGAGCTTATCGCCGCCCCAGTCACTGTCATTGAAGGGCGGGTTGGCGAGCACGTATTTCGCCATGAGACCCTTGTGCATGTCTTCGTGGAAGGTGTCCGCCCACTTGGACCCGAGGTTCGCCTCGATGCCCCGGATGGCAAGGTTCATCTTGGCGAGCCGCCATGTGGTTGCGTTGGACTCCTGTCCATAGACAGCGATCT
Source organism: Shinella zoogloeoides (assembly GCF_022682305.1). NCBI lineage: Bacteria > Pseudomonadati > Pseudomonadota > Alphaproteobacteria > Hyphomicrobiales > Rhizobiaceae > Shinella > Shinella zoogloeoides. The sequence goes on along the minus strand of NZ_CP093528.1, from coordinate 1,713,565 downwards.
GGTCGCGTGCCTTTTTAGGGTCAACGTGCTTGCCCGCATGCTCCTCCACGAAGCGCTCGGACTGCACGAACATACCTCCCGACCCACAGCAGGGGTCATAGACGCGACCCTTGAAAGGTTCCAGCATGGCGACGAGCAGCTTTACTACGCTGCCAGCCGTGTAGTACTGCCCGCCGCGCTTGCCCTCGAGCTTAGCAAATTCGCCGAGGAAATATTCATAGACTCTGCCCAGCACATCCTGCCCGTGGTGTTCGTCCTCGAACTTGATGTCAGAGAAGAGCTTCAGGACCTCGCCCAACTTAGTCTGATCCAGCTCCTGCCTAGCGTAATTCTTGGTCAACACGCCCTTGAGCGTGGGGTTTTCTTTCTCGATAGCGACCATAGCCTGGTCGATCAGCTCGCCAATAGTCGGTTTGGTGCTGGTGGCGTTCTCCTTGAGAAACGTCCAGCGCGCGCTTTCGGGCACGAAGAAGATGTCGGCCCCAATGATGAGATCACGAGCAGCATCCGGGTCGTCGAGGAGGAAGGCTTCCTCTGGGTTCGCCTTGACTTCGGCAATGCGGGCATCGAATCGATCCGAGATGTACTTCAGAAAAATCAGACCAAGTGCAACATGCTTATATTCAGCCGCATCCATGTTACCGCGCAGCTTGTCGGCGGCCGCAAAAAGTGTAGCGGCGATAGATGGGCCAGGCTTTGCCGCCTTGGTAACAGGGTTGTTGTCTCTCGGTTTTCTCCCACGCGGCACGACTCAACTCCAGTCTCTCAAAGTTTGACAGCTGGCCAGTTATTATCAACAGCAGGTTAACAGCAGGTGGAGCCCAGCCACGCCCGACGTCCCCGATGGTGAAACCCAAGGTCACTAGCGCCGAAACCTGAATTCAAGACCTCGTTCATACCGAACAGATCGCCACCCGCCAAGTTCACTAAGCTCGAATCAAACAAGGTGGGGCGATATGGCTTTAGAATTGTCCACGCGGGTTCGGAATCCGGACTTATACGGCGACGAGTCCGCACTTGTGCGGCGACAGTCCGGGTTGATGTGACGATGGACAACCTAATCGGCATTGCAAACGTTAGAACATCAAAATGAGTGGTTACCTCCGCGGAAACAAACCTCTGTCGATTTCAGGAAACCCAAAATGGACAAATCAAAACCAGCGGAATGACTCAACTAGGCAGTGCAGAGACAAACCTTTTCGGCGAAATCACATCAGCCCTCAGCGGAATCTTGTGGCAACTGCTCTCAATACCGGGCTTCTATGGCGATACCGAGCAAAGCAGTCTTTAACTCAGCGTGCGTCAGCGACTTGACATACTCGCGCTCATACAGCAGGTCGCCGCCGATGCATTCAAGTCCATTCACTGAGTTCGCCACTTCGCGCGGTATCAAGCGCGCAAGAGCCATTCCTTCCTCCGGGTGAGAGAATAAGAGGCCGACCCTCGCCGCACGTAAGGCTGCCAAATACGGATCGCTCATTCATCCAACCTTCGAAAGACGCTGGGGAAGATGTGCGGTCTTCATCCTCCTCATCCTCGCTGCAATCCCCGCCGCAAACAGGCAGGCTGCCGCACCATCGACCGTACCACCACCTGACACCTCATGGATGCCGTCGTAAGTCAGCCCTCCGCCCGGCAGCCGTTCGTCAATCTCGCGAACGCCGAACGGCAACTTCGTAGCGCGACGCGACGCGCCCCCTCGATATGAGCGATACGCTCCCTAACGTCATCCAGGAGCCGGGAATTGCATGTGTCGACGATCACGATCCTCCGTGGCTCGCGTTGATTATGGCTTCCTGTCCCGGACATGTTGGTGTTCCCTTTCTGTTCCTATTCGTATAGGGAGTCAAGCCAGCTGGAATCCCCAAAAATTCGGGAGTTGTCGTGTCTCCTGTCGGAAACGCCAATCGAATCAGACTCTAAGGTATCTCCGCTAAGTGACCGGCCGCGTTGAATATTTTTTCGAGGTGCAGAGCGAAAGACTTGTTTACGGTCGCGAATGCGACCAGGTTACGAATGGATGGATGGAGATGAAGCGATGGCAAAACGGTCTAAACCGAAGCCGCAGCGTGATGGAGAAAGCAAGCTATCGCTGGGAGCGGTATTGGATGAAATTGGCGCAAGGCCGATCGGGCGGCGGATCAGGATCAAACCAGACGAACGCCGCCCACCGCTACGCCTGCAACGAACTATCTCGTCGCCATCTGCATGCAAGGATTGAACTGTATTCGTAGCGGCTAAGGTCTGCATTTTGACGCGTGGCGCGATGTGGACGTACTCGAAAGCGGTTTCTCACCCCGCCGCGCGTCAGTCACGAACGACATTCCGATAAGGTATCATCATTGGGTACTTCGTCTCCCTGATCGGGATCGTTGTCGGGAACGCGGTCGAGTATCGCCAGGGCCGCACTGACTTTCCCTCGATCTGCCTCGTCCTGGCGTTTCCTGGCCGAGTGTACCCGGTGTCTTTCAATGATCGTCGTGACAGCGCCACCTTGAAGGTGCCGCACTTTCAGCACCTCCGTTGCCACTTCCCTCAGCGCGTCCAGATTTTCAACCAGGATGTTTCGAGCTCTCTCATACTGCTCCTTCAATATTTCATTGATTGCCGCGCGGACTTCCGGGTTTCGTACTCGCAGATCGGACAATCGCTTCTCTGATACGGTCTCGATGATCAACGTGCTGCCTAATCCGAACGAGACCTCGACGAGGGTTGCAATTTCAGTCGCGCGCCCGAGATCAGAGTCCACGCCCCCGGTTGCCCCCTCACAGGATTCTCCGAATTCGAGTTCTTCCGCAGCCATACCTGCCATCAAGACTGCGATATGGTTGAGGTAGTGACTGCGCGAGCGCCGTTCCGCGGGGTCTCCTGCGAATAGCGTCTTTCCAACCGATTCCACCGCCCCAACGGTGATATCCTCACGGATGACAATCGCCTCGAGGGGGCCGAGGCCGAGCGCCAGGCCGGCAATTGCATGCCCAGCTTCATGAATGGCTGTTCTGTGTAGAGTATTGGCCGACAACGATTGGAGTGCTGGTAAGCAACCCATAATGTGCTCCACGACCAATGCTTCTGATCGCCGACGCGCGACGCGCCTAGCATTGCGGATCAGCAAGCTGATGTCCGCACCTGTCATCCCGTGCGTTGTCCGAGCGAACCTTTCCAGGTACTCCGCCGGAAAAATCAATCCCGCATACTGCTCTGCGATTTTAAGACGCGTCGCGGCATCCGGCATCGGAATATGGATATGCCGGTCGAGCCGTCCGGCACGACGTATCGCAGGATCGAGGATGTCGGGAAAGTTAGTAGCGCCGATGACTATCAGCCCTTCGCGGCGCTCTATGCCATCAATGCATTCTAGAAAACCATTTATAATCTGGCGCTTATAGTCGTCGTGGTGTCCGTGTACGGAGCGGTCGCCAAACGAATCGATTTCATCCACAAACAAAATGCATGGTGCCTTCGACTTGGCTTCATGGAAAGTTTGCCTCATCGCCTTCAAGAAGTCGCCTAAATGCCCGGCGGCCTGCCACTGGGCCGCGGATGCTGATACCAACGGCAATCGACATGTTCTGGACAACGCTTCCGCAAAAGTTGTTTTTCCCACCCCCGGGGAGCCCGAGACCAACACACCGACGTCCACGTCCGACCAGGCCAGCTTCCCGTCAAGATAGTCGGCGACATCCCGAGACAACTCGATACCCCAGTGCCCGGCATCACCGAAACCGTGAAGGTCATGCAACGTCGGACCGTTCACTGCCGCATTTGAGGAATCCGGTTCGGACGACGACCGCTCTGCGCGCAGACGCTGTAAACCGGCAGCAACGCTCCGACCTGGAAGAAACGCGAGACGCAATCGCTCCCACGACTCTGCCGCTATCATCCGGAGGTCGCTCTCCGTAAGGGAATGGCCAAACCGTGCGAACGCCGCAATGATCTGCCTGTTTGAAGGCTTGCTAACCCGAACGACGGCATCCGAAAACAGGCGTGCCTTGTCGCTGATCTGATGCTTGTCGCTGACGACGATGAATGCGTAGCTCTTATCTATCGGACGCTCAAGCAACTCATCTACGGTGTGCTCGAAGCGACGGTCAGATGTAGTTTTAAGCCAGGAGTCAGCATACTCACCGCCCACATGCCGCAGATATAGCCTCGCTCCGGCCATGTAAGATTCAACATCATCCCCTTCTACAAGAAGGATCGCAAAAAGCCCGCGGCAAGGATTGGTATAAGGCCGCAACGCGGCTCCTACACAGCAATATGCCATAAAGTCGGGAACGGTGATCGGTCGGCTCCGCGGGCCGGCTACGTTTTGGCGCCAGGGATGTCGTGACTTCATCGCGCGCATTTTATCGACATATACCTCGAATTCGGGGTCAATGATCAAATCCGGCTTATACACTGCGAGCGACACTCTCATGGCCGCTCCGCGCGACCTCCGGTCCAGTATTCGGGACCCACTTCGTCAAGGAGCCGATACCAACGAGACCATGTCCGCGCCAACCGGCGCTCGGGGTCCAGAAGAAAGAGTTCGGACGTAAAAATGGGCTTGCTGTCCGGCAGCAGAGGATGGCCGACGGGCCGCCCCGCAAGGCACAGGACAGCGCGACGTGCCGGTGTCCATTCACGGATTTCGACGATTTTTTCTCCAGTCGGCGGAGAGCCGATCTCGATGTCTCGAGCGAGTTGGCGTAGGTGCTTCGCCAGTTCGACTGGCGACATTCCGAATTGCGCGATTGTTGAAGCAACCATGTTCACCCTCAAATCTTTTACGGAATCTTTTTTTCCACAAATGATGTCATATGGCGTCCTTTTCGGAAACTAAAGACCCTATTTTGATTTTCTTGACTTTCGGGCCGACAGCCGGCTGATGGCTTCTTATGAAGACGCAAATCACTGCAGCTGCGTTACGGGCGGCACGCGCCCTGTTGCCGCTATCCCGCACGGAAATATGCGCTGGCGCGGGGGTTAACGAGCGGTCGATGAGGGATGCCGAGGCGGATTCGCGACAGGCCGACCGATCAAATCTGCGGCTACGGAAATACTATGAATCTCAGGGCCTGGAGTTCGTCGGGACGGTAGACATCGGGTCGGGAATTGTCTCCGGGTCTGGCGTGCGCTGGCGCGACCCCCGATCCCCCGTCAGGCCGCCGGATGAGCACATGCAGTACAGGTCCAATGGCGCTGAATTCGCTTTAGGCGCAGCGCGCGCCTTTCTCGACATAACCGCAAAAGAGGCGGCCGCCGAACTCGGCTTGAATCGTCAAACCCTCACGAAAATCGAAGCAAGTGGTGAGTGCTCCCCAGAGGTGAGACGGAAAATCGTGGAGTTCTACCGCACGCACGGCATCGTTTTCGTGGGATGGAGGGACGAAGAAAACGATCGATACTTCGGGGTCGGAGTGATGACGACAAAACAGATTTTGCCGAAGTCTTCAGATACCGGCTGACTGGTACTCCCTCGCTTCGATCCCCGCGAACTTCAGCAACGCCTCTCTACAAGCCCGGCCTGACGGCCGACATTGTTTTCAAAGGTAGTTGCCGGTCCCCGGCTCTATATGTAGCAACGGCCGTCTCGGCGACACCTTGGGCGCAGCGGCTTTTCCAAGTCACAGTTATTCTCCGAATCCAATATCAAGCTCGGATGATATTGGTCCGCGCCTGCCGCCCGCCCGGAGTTTCCCTCAGCTTCCCCACGGCGAATCTCAGCGCCTTCGGAACGAGCCACGGGTCTCGTTCCGATCGCCTCCGGCGACCGGTGCTTCCGATTAGTCGCGTGGCCCCGCGCTTCGGTGACGCACCCCCGGCGCGCTCTTCTCACGCTCCGTCGTCGCTGCGGCCATCCCCCTTGCGGGGCATGCCCTCCGAAAGAGCCTATGCGCGCCGGGCGTGTGTCAACTCCGGCCTATGTTCGCGGGCATTGAATTATCCTGGCCTCTGGCTACCATCGGTCAGGGCCAGCGCAACGTTCCTATCAAGGGAACGGGGGTAAGGGACAACGGAACTGACGAGATCAGGCTCGATCCCGATTAAAATGACGCGGTCGGTCGCGCGGGTCACAGCCGTATAGATCATGGCGCGATCCATATTCGCGGACGGTTGTACCGACATGATGACGTTTTTGAACTGGCTACCCTGCGCTTTGTGCACGCTGATGCAGTATGCAAGCGCCAGTCTCTCGACCTCGTTTGGACCGATCCGGTGCTTTTCGCCTTCGAACTCGACGACCAGGGTATTCCCGTCGAGGCGGACCACTCGACCCATCGAACCATTCCAGAGGTTCCGATCATAGTCGTTTACAGTCCAGATGCAGGGATCGCCGTCGGCGAACCCATTCATCGACGGAGCGCCGGTCGCCACCCGTTCCGCGTGGAAATAGGCGTTGATGGCGTCAATTCCGGCAGGGCCAGCATAGACCGAACCTAAGACCTGAACCTCCTCGCCTCGAAGATCGTGCAGAACGTCCTCGATCGCGTGGATGACCTTTCTCCCGTTCGCGCGGATGAAGCTGCACCCCCCGCGGCGCGATGAATAGGCAGGGAGATGGGGTAATGTCCCGCCACGTATGGCGACAGACACCTGTGGAATCCCTGTGCTTTCAGCTGCCCTGAGAATGCGCGTCAGTTCCGTTTGGGGTATCCGCGTCTCTTCGACAAGCCTGTGAAGTGTCAGGCCGAACCCGATGGGCGGCAACTGGGCGGTATCTCCAACCAGCAGGCAACGGGCTTCTTTCGGAAGATGGAACAGGATTCGGTAGAGGGTCGGAAGGTCAAGCATCGACGCTTCGTCGATGATGACCAGCGTGTGGCGGCCGAGTTCGAGCCTCCCGTCCGCCGTACCCTTCAGCCAAGAGGCGACCGTCTGCGCATGCTGGCCGGTCGCCTCGGAAATCCGCTTGGCGGCCCGTCCGGCAATGGCAAGCTGGTAGACTTTCATGCCAAAATTGCGCGCCGCGGCGTTCACCGCCTTCAGCGCGGTGGTCTTGCCTACGCCCGCACCACCGATCAACAGCGAGAAGCGATGGCCGATCGCCATCATAACGGCCTCCCTCTGCTCACCGGTCAAGGAACCCAACGGATCAAACCCGTCGAGGAAGCGCGCCACATCCTGCGCCGTGATCCCGTCAAGGAACAGATCGCTCTCGTCTACGGCTGCGATATGCTCTTCGATGCGGCTCTCGATAAAACGCTCCATATAGGCCCCGCCGGCAGGCTGGTAGCCGCCAGCGATCGGGAGCGCTGCGCGATCTCCCACAGCCGCTGCGAGGGCGCGCTCGGCGCTGTCGATGCTGACGCTCAGACGTTTTGCCGTCTGGACAACCAGTTCCCGGTGCGAACACCAGGTATGTTTTCGATCCAACCTGTCGTACAAAACCGACTCGACGGCCGCCACCTGCCTTCGTGGATCGGCCGCGGGAATACCGAGTACGGAGGCAACCCGATCGACCTGCCCCCAGGAGCAAACCGTCAGCAAACGATAGGGATTGTCCCTGATCTTCGTCAATGCGTCAGAACCCCAGAAGTCCACGGCCTTGCGGGCAACCTTCGGATCGATGCCGTTCTCGTCGAAGAAGACCACGCAGTCGGCCAGGGCGATCTGGTTTGCCCACGCTTGGGCGACGATGGCGGCCTGGTTTCGATCCAGAACCTCCGCCAGCCGATCGATGTCGCCGCCACCGAGGACGGCGTAGAGATCGGCACCGAAGTGCTTCCAGAGCCTCGCGGCCGTCGCTTTTCCGACACCGGCGAACTCCGGCCGCGAGGCCAGGAATTCCACGATGTATTTGCCGCGCGGCATCACGTTCAAGGAATGACCCTCCTGCCCGTCTGCGTCGAGTGCTCATACCGGGCGACCTTATGGCGAAGTTCGAGATTCTCGCTTCGCAACGATGCCACCTGCTGTTCGAGCGCCGTTATTCGCGCCTTGTCACCGGAATCGCGGGTGGTGGCAGGTGTCTCCGCGGATTTCGGAGGCTCGAGCCCCAAATCCTCGACAGCTTCCATCAGCCGTTTTTCGAAGCGGGCATTCTGGTCGAACGTTTCCCTGTTAAAGCCACAGGCCGTCGCGACGGCGGTCTTGTTCACCCTGCCGCCACGGCTCGGTAGCTTCAATCCGGCGGCTTGCAGGCGCTCGACATATGTTTCAAGCTTCGCATAATTCTCTTCGCTAATCTGTTGGAAACGGTTCAAGCTCATTCCGCCGTACTCCGGTCGCGCTCCACTCTCGGCAATGGCATGTTCAAGCCGGCCTCGGACAGGCCTTTACTTCGCGCGTTGTACTGCCAAGTGGCGAATTTCTCGAGGAAGCGGTTCCTTTCCGCCTTCAGGACGGCAATCTCCGCCTCCAGTCTTTCTACCCGGCCAAGGGCCAAAGCCAGTTCGGCTGACATCTCAGAAGGCGGCACTGTCACCGGCGAAGAACGAAGCCTATCCTTCGCCTGTTGGAAGGCAGTTCGGATGTTTTCCTGTTTATCCAATCCCTGACGTGTGAAGGGCCGTTTGAGCATGCACCCTACCTGCTGCGTCAGCAGTTCCCAACTCAACTTTCCCTGCCAGGAGATGAGGAGTGCGACTATCCGGTCGATCTCGTCGTCCGTAAGTTGGGCCTTCGCCATCGATCAATCCTCCCACATCGCGGCCAGGGTGCCATCGTCTTCCGCCGCCTCCTCGGCGGGATACACACTGGACTCCGGACGTGATGCCTTTGCATCCTGCCGGTCACGAAGTGCCATTGCGACTTCGCTGTCCTTTGATCCGCCGGCTAGGTTCACGACCGTTCCGTCTTGAATGGAGGGATCGTCGTGGATCACAAGAATCCCGCGCAGTTTTTCAACGCTTCTCTGATGGGCCTGAACCCACCTGTCGGCCCCATAGAAGTCGTCGCCCATCGCCAGAAGAGCATCTGCAAGTTGCTTCTCGGTCAGCGAGAGGCGCTTGCCCACGCGCTCCTTGTGCTTGAGGTCTCCCTTGATGAAGACATTTTCGGAGCAATCGAGGCAATCGCCGTGCGTCTGACACGGTAAGAGCGAATAGTCATGCACGCATATGCCGAGTTCGGTGACCAAGGCCGAACCGATCTGAGCGTCGAGGAACTCGCGGTGATCAACAGGCGGTTTGATGCCGGTGACCTTGGCGGCTTCAAACATCGGCCCCGTTCCCTTACCGTCATCCAGCGCCGCCCTGACCTGGTCAAGGAACTCGTCGGAAGACACATGGTTGTAGGCTTTGTTCTGCTCGACCTTGCGGCCGCTCCACTTCGCGATATCCAGGTCGCTCATCCCCTTCAACTGGGCAACCGTGTTCAACCAATGGCGGAAGCCATGGCTGCTGATCCGAATGGGAGAACCGTCTCGTTCCTTGAAGTCCCAGCGGTCAAACACGCTCGGCCTCTTCCCGTGGCCGGAGAGCCAGTGATCATAAGACTGGATGGTCACCTGCTCTACCAGCCCGGGATACCTCGGCTTGCTCGTGTGCACTTGGTTCAAGAGGAGCAGGATCAGCGTATGGGAATACTTCTGATCATCGGCCCCATTGAAATTGGGGAATTCCTTTGGCAGCTTTTGAAGCAGGCGTGCTGCCAGTGACGATATCCGCACTTCTCTCATTTTAGTCGAATTGGTGGAACCCGGTCTCCATTCCACGTCCTGCTGCCGGACCCAACGGGCAATAGCGACCTTACTTTCTATTGCCACCAACCTCGACACATCCTCACGCTTGAGCCAGTCGGATGCGCGGAACCTCTGTAGCTCAACCGGAAGCCACAGTTCTCCGGGATTGGCCTCGTACCACGCAGCCACTGAACGCGCATCCGCACACATCTCGCGGATGCGCGCAATGGCTTCCTGCACGACCGACGCCATCTGTGTCGGGACCCACTTGACCTGAGGAGGGTTGTCCTTACCCGGGAAAACGCGGATGCCGTACGCATCCACCAGTTTGCCGCTGTCAGGGTCCTTGATTGTGTCGAACACCTCGCAGTCCACGCGAAGCTGCAGAACCTCGTGAGCTCTAATCGGTATTGAGACGAAGATCGCGCTGATCGCCGAGTATAGCCGATCGACAAATGTCTCCGAATGCCGGAAAATATGTGCCAGCGCCCTATAGGCCTCTGGACTGGGCAGCTTTTTCTCACGCCATTCCTTGGCCTCGCGCCCCAGCGCCTCCGTCTTGTCCTTTGGCTTCGTCACCCCGTGTTTCCACTGGAACGGAGCATTCAGGAACTTACGCTCCATACAGAACCGATAAACCTGCTGGATATAGATTGCGAACTGATAGTGGCGGCCGGCTCCGACACCGTCCTTCGCGATTGCGACGGCGGTGTTCAGGACGGTGACGTTTAGATTCTCGATGACGGGTGCGGTGCCTAGAGACCTGAACGCCGCCTCGATGAACTGCAATGCATCCAGCCGCTTCGCGGTATTTTCGAAAGCGACCGGGGAGGACGAATGCTGGTATCGGATATAGGCTTTCGCGAACTCTTTGATGCCGTCCGCCAGTGGCGCACCGCCGATGATCTCATGCCTGTTAGTCAGGATAGTATCACGATTGTAGAACGCCAGAGCGCGATTGTCCCGATTCTGGCCCTTCGTCACAAACGAAGCGCCGACCTGCCACACGTCCTCCGGCCATGCGTCTTGAGGGATAAGCACGTCGATTGTTCTCGCCAGCGCGATGAAGCTCTGGAGCCGGTCCGCGGGATATTCGACCCCTTCGGCTACGAATTTGACGACGTTTCCGGTCATGCTGCCACCTCGGCTCTGATTTCTTTTTCCGCGGCACAGAGTTTGATGACCTCGGCGACTGCCAGAATGGTCCGATCCCTGATGGTGTAAATCTTGGCGGAATAACCTTCCGCTTCCATACGATGACGGTCGGTGATGAGCACCGTCATGAACTCCTCATGCGGGCCGTCGAGCCATGGCTGGAAGTGGCGACAGGTGTAGCAGGCAATTGGTGCAGCCAGCCCGCAGAAGCTCATCTGACCGCACGTCCCGAGCGCATCCGAGACGTTGTTGAGCGACCTGTCGAAGATGCGGCTGGAGCGATCGTCACCGCGCAACGCTTCCGTTTCGGTGGTCACAACCACGCCGGCGAACGCGTGAGCGAGCGGTGCCATTTCCATCGCCAGATGACGATCGAGGCGCAGGACCATCGCCGGGCTAGCTTCGAAGTAAACTTCGACGTTCTGCGTGTCGGAGTGGTCGAGCAGTTCCGCGACGGTGTGCTTATCCTTGCCGTCATCGACGGCGCGTTGGGCCAAGGTGATGCGGAATCTACGCGCGTTCGTCCTGAGACCCGTTACCTTACGGATTGTATAGTTCAGGACATTGGATATGCCGCTGGAGTTCATATGAAAGCGAAGGCCAGGTAGCTTCCCTTCTTCGTTTGCGATGAACATCGGACAGTCGTCCTCGGAGAGACCAAGCTCTCGGCGACGCGCTTCGTTGTTCTTTTTCAGATGCTCCAGCAACGTACCGACTTGCTTGCCGCAATACCGGATTTTGAAAGAATCTCTCGCCTTTTCACCCTGCTGTTTTGCCCGTGGCACGCGAAGCGCATATAGAGGCCCCTCATCGTTTTCAGAGACCAGTAGGTCCTTCTCTTTCAGGGCAGCGATCTGAACTGAACGCAGTCCGTAGGCGAGGAAGAGCCAGGTGATCGCAAACGCAGTGAGGTCAATGTCGCCCTTCGCATATGCATCGTTAAGCGCTGACTGTATCGTGAGAAGTTCGGTGTCTGTGAATGAACCCTTTTCGGAATCGCGCGTTCGGACCGAGGTTCCTTTAATGTTGCCACGGATGGTAGAGGTCGAGAGGTATTCGACCGCCTGTTCGGACGCGATGCCAAAACCGAGATTGCCCATCTCGTTCAGCAAAATGCGTATGACGCCCAGGTACCACTCCGTCGACGCGCTGAGCCGACCTCTATACGTCAGGATATGAGACAACTCTATTTCATCGTGGATTGTATCCGTCGCCTCGATGACTGATCTATAGAAGGCCTTGAAGCGGGCGTATAAGTTCACTGCGTGTGAGCACGATGTATTTTGAAGGGCGATAATCAGCCCCCATTTCAAACAGTGCACCATTCTGCTTGATAGACGGTCGAAAACATCGAACCTTATTCGCGCCTTTGTGGCAAGACTACCGACGCGCCAATCGTCTTGTCGAGGGTCGAACACGACTCCGTCATGTGTCGTGACCGCCGAAGGCAGTGGCGGTATCAGCTTCGATGGGTCCATTTCCAGTGGCGATATCATCGCTCTTGCCCCGCCTTTTTAACGCGAATATCAAGATCATCGTGCATCTCCATGAGAACCTCGTTGGCCCTGCGGCCAACGGTTCTCCGCAGGTAAAACCTCGCTGATGCCTCGTCTCGCCAGCCCATGATCTTCTGTCGGAACTTCACCTCGTCGTTCTCGGAGATGCCCTTCTTATCGATGAGCTCGGAGAAAGTGTCGTTCCACGAATGCCGGAGGAGATGGGGTGAAAATTCTTTCGGCAGTTCCGGGACGCGCCTCCGCAGCGCCTCGAATATCTTGTTGACATTGGATGGCGACATGGGTTGGCCCTTCGGTATGCTGACAATCAGAAACTGACCCTTGCCCCTTGCAGCTCCCGGCAATTTGGATCGGTAGTGGACGATCCACTCGTAGACCAACTGCGTCGTTCGCGGGCTTAGCTCGAGCTTTCGCGCGGCGGTTTTCGTGCTTGCCCCTGGTGCTATGCGCCTGTCGAGGACATTGTCGGGTCGACGATGGATGGTGATGTAGCCTCTCGGACCGGACACGTCGCAGTCGTGGAGCATGATGCCGAGAAGCTCCCCGCGCCGGATGCCGAGCTCGATCAGCAACCGGATCATCACAAAATTTCGAAAGCGGACTTTGGGTTCAAAGGGATTGTCTGGGTGGTCCGGGTCAATGACCGCGCAAAGCAGCACCAGCACCCCGGCATCAAGTCCTTCCCTCTCGCCGACGTCTTCTCGTTTCGGCGCGCGTAGGCCTTCGATATAGGTCGCGAGATGGCCCAGGCATTCGACCCGCATATCGCGATATAACGCCCATCGATTTGGCCACGACTGGAGGCGCGAGAGATAGTCGGCGCTGGTGAACTCAAGAAAAGAACGAACGACGCTAAGCCGATTTCGCTTCTCGCCGGACCCGACGCCACTTTTCGGCATGTGTCTGGTAAGCGTAGTCAAGCCAGACGACCGTCTAGCGACCGCTGACAGCAGATCACCCAGCTTCCAGCCGCATGTGTTCACGAGGTCTATTATTTCGGAGAGTTCGAAGAACGTCCCGTCATGCAGGCGCTCAACTATATCGATGCCCTGCAGGTCCGCCCATAGGTAGAAGACCATAAGGGAGCGGAGCTCGTTGAAAAGTGTGTTGGGTTGGATACCTAACGGCCGCCGGTGGGCAGTGATCCAGAAACTCGGCGCTTCAATAGGTAAGCCTGTAGATGCCCTTACTAGGAAGGGCATCCGCTCTCCGTCGGAGAAGCGGGACCACCGAACAATAAGTGTATTTGCATTTTTCATTGATCGGCATGCTGTCCGCATGCCGATCAATGGCGCTTAAGACCCAGATTTACCGAGCAAAACAAAACACCATTGACCGGGATGCAGACAGCATGCCGATCAATGGTATCAACTATCAATGATTTGCCCGCCAGTCAAACGGCAAATCCAGCAAAGAGGCGACATTCAAAGTTTACAAATTTTCTCACTACTCACCTGACAGGAATTCGGCAGCTAACGAAAAACTGTAAACTTTACTTTCTGATAACGAATTCAGATAGTTGGGTGTCTTAGTTTACAAAACGTCGACCACTCTTTCCTAGAACGGAATGTCGTCATCCATGTCGCGGGCCATCGAACCGCCGCCCGAACGGCTGCCGCCGCCGCCGCCACCGCCAGAAGCCGGACGCGAACCGTAGTCGTCGTAGCTCGGCGCGCCGCCGCCATAGTTGCTGCTGCCGCCGAAATCGCCGCCGCCGCGGCGCTCGCCGCCGCCTTCACCGCGACCGTCCAGCATGGTGAGCGTCGAGTTGAAGCCCTGCAGCACGATTTCCGTCGAATAGCGGTCGTTGCCGGTCTGGTCCTGCCACTTGCGGGTCTGCAGCGCGCCCTCGATATAGAGCTTGGCGCCCTTCTTCACATATTGCTCGACGACCTTGCACAGACCTTCGTTGAAAACGACGACATTGTGCCATTCCGTCTTCTCGCGACGCTCGCCGTTGTTGCGGTCGCGCCAGGTCTCGGACGTCGCGATGCGCAGGTTGGCGATCGGCCGGCCGTCCTGCGTCCGGCGGATTTCCGGGTCCGCCCCGACATTCCCGATCAAGATCACCTTGTTGACGCTTCCAGCCATACCCGTAATTCCCGTTGTCGCGCGGGCAGAAGGCCCGACCTCATTCCACTACATGAATGCGGCATCTTATCGACTGGCGCGCGCCCGCGCCGCCCCGCAGAGGTGGTAATCCACAGATCAATTGCGAATTTTTGTTCTTTTTTTGTTCTAATAATTCCCTACACTCTTGTCAACCGAATCGGAAACGGGCACGGAATCTTCTGACCGCGCATGGACAGGCTCCCATCAATCCCTACATAGGGGCCGATCCCTTCTGCCATGTGCAACGACCTTCTGACGCTGGACACCATGAGCGAACTCAAGACCATTTCCATTCGCGGCGCACGCGAACACAACCTCAAGGGCATCGACCTCGACCTGCCCCGCAACAAGCTGATCGTGATGACGGGGCTTTCCGGCTCCGGCAAATCCTCACTCGCCTTCGACACGATCTATGCCGAGGGCCAGCGCCGCTATGTCGAGAGCCTCTCGGCCTACGCCCGCCAGTTCCTGGAGATGATGCAGAAGCCGGATGTCGACCAGATCGACGGCCTGTCCCCCGCCATCTCCATCGAGCAGAAGACGACCTCGAAGAACCCGCGCTCGACCGTCGGCACGGTCACCGAGATCTACGACTACATGCGCCTGCTCTTCGCGCGTGTCGGCGTGCCCTATTCGCCGGCGACGGGCCTGCCCATCGAGAGCCAGACGGTCAGCCAGATGGTCGACCGGGTGCTGGAATTCGGCGAGGGCACGCGCCTCTACATCCTCGCGCCCGTCGTGCGCGGCCGCAAGGGCGAGTACAAGAAGGAACTCGCCGAGCTGATGAAGAAGGGGTTCCAGCGCGTTAAGGTGGACGGTCAGTTCTACGAGATCGCCGACGTTCCAGCGCTCGACAAGAAGTACAAGCACGATATCGACGTCGTGGTCGACCGCGTCGTCGTGCGTCCGGACCTCGCCTCGCGCCTCGCGGACAGTCTCGAGACCTGCCTCAAGCTCGCCGAGGGGCTTGCGATTGCCGAATTCGCCGACAAGCCCTTGCCCGTCGAGGAGACGGCGGCGGGTGGCTCGGCCAACAAGTCGCTGAACGAGACCCATGAGCGCGTGCTGTTCTCCGAAAAATTCGCCTGCCCGGTTTCCGGCTTCACCATCCCGGAAATCGAGCCGCGGCTGTTCTCGTTCAACAACCCCTTCGGCGCCTGCCCGACCTGCGACGGTCTCGGCAGCCAGCAGAAAATCGACCCGGACCTGATCGTGCCGGAAAGCGAGCGTACGCTGCGCGACGGCGCCATCGCACCCTGGGCGAAGTCCTCCTCGCCCTACTATAACCAGACGCTTGAAGCCCTTGGCGCGGCCTACGGCTTCAAGCTCTCCAATCGCTGGTCGGAATTGTCGGAAGATGCGCAAAGCGCCATCCTGCACGGCACGAAGGAGAAGATCGAGTTCAACTACAAGGACGGCGCACGCTCCTACAAGACGGTGAAGACCTTCGAGGGCATCGTGCCGAACCTCGAGCGCCGCTGGAAGGAAACGGATTCGGCCTGGTCGCGCGAGGAGATCGAGCGCTACATGTCGGCCGCCCCCTGCCCGGCCTGCAACGGCTATCGCCTGAAGCCGGAGGCGCTGGCGGTGAAGATCAACAAGCTGCATATCGGCGAGACGACGCAGATGTCGATCCGCGTGGCGCGCGACTGGTTCGAGGCGCTGCCGGAGCATCTCAACGCCAAGCAGAACGAGATCGCCGTCCGCATCCTCAAGGAGATCCGCGAGCGCCTGCGCTTCCTCAACGACGTCGGCCTCGAATATCTCTCGCTGTCGCGCAATTCCGGCACGCTGTCTGGCGGCGAGAGCCAGCGCATCCGCCTCGCCTCGCAGATCGGTTCCGGCCTGACGGGCGTACTCTATGTGCTGGACGAGCCGTCCATCGGCCTGCATCAGCGCGACAATGCACGGCTGCTCGATACGCTCAGGCACCTGCGCGACATCGGCAACACGGTGATCGTCGTCGAGCATGACGAGGACGCGATCCTGACGGCGGACTACGTGGTCGATATCGGCCCCGCCGCCGGCATTCATGGCGGCGAGGTGATCGCGCAGGGCACGCCCGACGAAGTCATCGCCAATCCCGCGTCGCTCACCGGCAAATATCTCTCCGGCGAACTGTCCGTCGCCGTTCCAGGCGAGCGTCGCAAGCCGAAGAAGAAAAAGGAAATCAAGGTCATCGGGGCGAAAGCTAATAATCTGAAGAATGTAACCGCCTCTATCCCGCTCGGCGTCTTCACCGCCGTTACGGGCGTGTCCGGCGGCGGCAAGTCGACCTTCCTCATCGAGACGCTCTACAAGTCTGCCGCCCGCCGCATCATGGGCGCGCGCGAAATCCCGGCCGAGCACGAGCGCATCGACGGCTTCGAATATATCGACAAGGTCATCGATATCGACCAGTCGCCCATCGGCCGCACGCCGCGCTCGAACCCGGCGACCTATACCGGCGCCTTCACGCCGATCCGCGACTGGTTCGCCGGCCTGCCGGAGGCCAAGGCACGCGGCTACCAGCCGGGTCGCTTCTCCTTCAACGTCAAGGGCGGGCGCTGCGAAGCCTGCCAGGGCGACGGCGTCATCAAAATCGAGATGCACTTCCTGCCCGACGTCTACGTGACCTGCGACGTCTGCCACGGCAAGCGCTACAATCGCGAGACGCTCGACGTCACCTTCAAGGGCAAGTCGATTGCCGACGTGCTGGACATGACCGTCGAGGAAGGTGTCGAGTTCTTCGCCGCCGTGCCCGCCGTGCGCGACAAGCTGGTGACGCTGAATCAGGTTGGCCTCGGCTATATCAAGGTCGGCCAGCAGGCCAACACGCTGTCCGGTGGCGAGGCGCAGCGCGTCAAGCTCGCCAAGGAGCTTTCCAAGCGTTCCACCGGCCGCACGCTCTATATCCTCGACGAGCCGACGACGGGCCTGCATTTCCACGACGTCGCCAAGCTGCTGGAAGTGCTGCACGAACTGGTCAACCAGGGCAATTCAGTCGTCGTCATCGAACACAATCTGGAGGTCATCAAGACCGCCGACTGGATCATCGATTTCGGCCCCGAGGGCGGCGATGGCGGCGGCGAGGTGATCGCGGAAGGCACGCCCGAGGACGTCGTCAAGGTCGAGCGTTCCTATACCGGCCAGTTCCTCAGGGAGTTGCTGGAGCGTAGGCCGATGAAGCGGATCGCGGCGGAGTGACCAGTCACACGGGAGAACGATGATGAGCGCAACCGGCACCATTCGCACCGGCATCGGCGGCTGGACCTTCGAGCCATGGGAAGGCACCTTCTACCCGGAAAAGCTGCCGAAGAAGCGGCAGCTCGAATTCGCCAGCCGGGAGCTTGCGGCCATCGAGGTCAACGGCACCTATTACGGCTCGCAAAAGCCGGAGACCTTCGCCAAATGGGCCTCCGAGGTGCCGGACGGCTTCGTCTTCTCGCTGAAGGCGAGCCGCTTCACGACGAACCGCAAGGTGCTTGCGGATGGCGGGGAATCTGTCGAGAAGTTCCTGACGCAGGGCCTGACCGAGCTTGGCGATCATCTTGGGCCGATCCTCTGGCAGTTTCCGCCGACGAAGAAGTTCGAACCGGACGATTTCGAAGGGTTCCTGAAGCTGCTCCCGGAAAAGCTGGATGGCTTGCCGCTGAAACACGCGCTGGAGGTGCGTAACGACACGTTCATGGTGCCGGAATTCGCGGCGCTCGCCCGCAAATACAAGGCGGCCATCGTCTATGCGCAGCACGAAGACTATCCGGAGATCGCCGACGTGACGGCGGATTTCGTCTATGCGCGCCTGCAAAAAGGGTCGGACGATATCGCGACCTGTTATCCGGAAGCGGCGCTGGACGAATGGGCGGTGCGGCTGAAGGGCTGGGCCGGCGGCGGCGAGCCGTCCGACCTGCCGAAGATCGACCCGCAGACGAAGCCGGCCGGCAAGCCGCGCGATGTCTTCGCCTTCTTCATCACCTCCGGCAAGGTGAATGCGCCAAACGGCGCGCGGGCCTTGCAGGCGCGCAGCCAGCCGAAGGCCTGATCATCCGGCCTTTTGGGCTGCAGGAGCGGCACGCAGCCGGTCGATCAGGCGCGGGCCGAGCACGGTCAGGATAAGGCCGCAGACGACGAGCAAAGCGCCGGCAAGGCGCAAGGGGCCGAAACTCTCGCCCAGCACGAGGGCGGAAAAACTCATGCCGAAGATCGGCACGAGCAGGGAGAACGGCGCGACCGTGGAAACGCCGTGCCTGCGGATCATCAGGCCCCAGACGCCGAAGCCGAAGATCGTCGCGACATAGGCGATATAGCCGACGGCGCCGATACCCTGCCAGGAAAGCCCCTGCAGGGCGGCCATATCGCGCTCCAGTCCCTCCGTTGCCAATGAAATAAGTGCGAGGGGCACCGGCGGCACAAGGCTGGCCCAGACCATCAGCGCCAGCATGTCGACGTTTCCGGCCGCGCGGGTCAGCATGTTGGAGAAGGCCCAGGCGAGGCCGGCCGCAAGCGCCAGCCCGAGGCCGAGATAGGTGAAGCTGGCATCCACCGTGGCGGCGATCACCGCCATGCCCGCAAAGGCGAGCAGGATGCCGGCGACCTGCGCGGGGCGCGGGCGGGTGCCGTAGAATACGGCCGCCAATGCGACG
This sequence comes from Shinella zoogloeoides, assembly GCF_022682305.1. Lineage (NCBI taxonomy): Bacteria > Pseudomonadati > Pseudomonadota > Alphaproteobacteria > Hyphomicrobiales > Rhizobiaceae > Shinella > Shinella zoogloeoides. Next base: position 1,694,552 of record NZ_CP093528.1, on the reverse strand, counting down.
GTGAAGAAGACCTGCGACTGCAGGAGGAGCGACGCAAGCCCCGGCGACAGGCCGACATCCATGGCGATGAACAGCAGGCTGAATTTCACGACGCCCAGCACGAGGCCGATGCCGAGCACGATTCGCCAGGACACCGCCGGACGCGGCAGGAAGAGCGCGAGAGGCACGGCGGCGAACAGGAAGCGGAGCGCGGAGAACAGGATCGGCGGGAAGTTCTCGAGGCCGATCTTGATGACGATGAAATTGAAGCCCCAGACCACCGCGACCAGGAGAAGAAGGACGACATCGATCAACGGCATGGTCACGGCTCCCGGCTTGTTTCGCGACGGTGCAGGCGGGTGGGTCACCGCGGAATTCTTACGCGCAGGGCGGCGGAAATTCCGCCGGAACGGCTCTGCGTTGCGTGTAACCGCTGTAGCGGGAATAGCGGCCTCCGCAAAGTCATTTGATTTGATCGTGGCCATTCAGGTTGTTGATGAGATCGTCCGCCGTCAGGCCCTCGCCTGCCAAGCGCCCGGCCTCTCCGTGACGCCACACGGCCGCGGCCGCGGCCTCGAAGGCAGGCATGCCCAGTGTCAGATGCGCGCCGGCAATCCCGGCCAGCACGTCGCCCGAGCCGGCCGTCGCCAGCCAGGGCGGGGCGTTGTCGTTTATCAGCGCCCGTCCGTCCGGCGATGCGATCACCGTATCCGCGCCCTTCAGAATGACGACGGCGTTTCCGCGAGCGGCGGCCTTCTGCGCGCGCTCGACCTTCGACAGCGTGGTGTCACTGGCAAGATCGGGGAAAAGCCGCGCGAATTCACCATCGTGCGGCGTCAGGACCAGCCGTGACTCCCCATCCGAAAAGAGCGCGAAGAGCCTCTCCGGGTCTTGGCGAAAAGCACTGATCCCATCGGCGTCCAGCACAAGGCGCCGGCCGGCCGCTGCGATCTGCTCCACATGGCGGCGGGCCGCCGGCGCATCGCCGAAGCCCGGGCCGAGAACGAAGGTCCTCAGCCGATCGTCGTCCAGAAGCGCGGTGAGGTCGTCCGCACCGTCCATCATGGCCTTCAGCATCACGCTCGTCAGATGGGCGGCATTCGCCGCAAGCGCGCCGGTCGAGGACAGCACGGTGACAAGCCCCGCACCGGCACGAAGGCCGGCCATGGCGGAAAGCCGCGCCGCGCCGGTGGCGGTCGCCGGGCCGGAGAAGACGGCAAGGTGCCCTCGGACATATTTATGCGCCGCGCCGGTCAGCACCGGCATTGCCGCGCGCCACGCATCGGGCGTGTTGATCCGCATATGGCCGGCATGCCCGGCGAACAGGCGCGCGGGAATGCCGATGTCGAAGACCTCCACCTCGCCCGCCATCTCCCTTCCGGGCAGGAGCAGGTGACCGGGTTTGCGGCACATGAACGTGACGGTCGCGGCAGCCTCGAAGGCCACGCCCCTCACCTGCCCCGTCCGTCCGTCGATGCCGGACGGCAGGTCCACGGCAAGCACGGGCAGCACATGGCGGCGCACCGTGTCGATGACGGCAATGGCCGCTTCCGGCACATCCCGCGCCAGCCCCGCGCCGAACAGTGCATCGACAACGACGTCGCCTGCCCGGGCGCGGTAGTCGGCCAGCGGCGCGACGGGGCCGGCAAAGACCGTATGAGCCATCGCGGCGTCACCCTTCAGTGCGGCGGGATCGCTGAGCGCATATACAGAGACATCGGCCCCGGCCGCGCGCAGCGCCCGCGCGGCGACATAACCGTCGCCGCCATTGTTGCCCGGCCCGCACAGGACGGCGAAGCGCCGTGCGCCCGGAAAGCGGCGTAGCACGGCGGCCGCGACCGCCTGCCCCGCGCGCTCCATAAGCCCATAGGAGGAAAGGCCGGATGCGGCCGCAGCCCGGTCGATGCGCCCCATATCCTCGGGTGACAGGATCAGCGTCTGGATTTCCTTGTGCATGTCCGCAGGATGCCCGCAAAGACGCGCCGGAAACAAGCCCGTATCCTCGTTGCACGGCAAAGATCATTTTTTATGCAGATGCATATTGGATATGCTCAAATTTACAGCTTTCGGCGCTGGTCCCGCCCGACATGCCGCCGCAATCGAAACGCGGCCGCGGAAGGATACATTTTTTAGGCAGATTCCCTCTGGTCCTTTTGCCCGGAAAGCCGCATCATCGCCCGCGTGAGGACGAGCGGGAGCGCCTGGAAAACGGATTTCATTCCATCTGGCACGCATCCTGCTTCAACTTGGCATGCTACGTGCATTTGAAGTGAGCAGCGGGCATGGCCCGCGCAAACAGGGGAAGCGGAGAGACATCTTCTCATGAAAAAGATCGAAGCGATCATCAAGCCTTTCAAACTCGATGAGGTGAAGGAAGCTCTTCAGGAAGTCGGCCTGCAGGGCATCACCGTCACCGAGGCGAAGGGCTTTGGACGTCAGAAGGGGCATACGGAGCTTTACCGTGGCGCCGAATACGTCGTCGACTTCCTGCCCAAGGTGAAGGTCGAGGTCGTTCTGGCGGACGAAAACGCGGAGGCCGTCATCGAGGCGATCCGCAACGCGGCCCAGACCGGTCGTATCGGCGACGGCAAGATCTTTGTCTCCAACGTCGAAGAAGTCATCCGCATCCGCACCGGCGAAACCGGCGTCGACGCCATCTAATCCCGCCGGGCCATTCCGGCCGCGGCTCTTTCTCGTCATCACATACAGGGACTTCGCTAATGACGACTGCCAATGACATCCTCAAGCAAATCAAGGAAAACGACGTAAAATTCGTCGACCTGCGCTATACGGACCCGCGCGGCAAGCTGCACCACATCACGATGGATGTCGGCGTCGTGGACGAAGACATGTTCGCCGACGGCGTCATGTTCGACGGCTCCTCGATCGGCGGCTGGAAGGCCATCAACGAGTCCGACATGGTGATGATGCCCGACCCGGCGACGGCGCACATGGACCCGTTCTTCGCGCAGTCCACCATGGTCATCCTGTGCGACATCCTCGAGCCGGTCTCGGGCGAAGCCTATAACCGCGACCCGCGCGGCACGGCCAAGAAGGCCGAAGCCTACCTCAAGGCATCGGGCATCGGCGACACCGTCTATGCCGGCCCGGAACCGGAATTCTTCATCTTCGACGACGTCAAGTACAAGGCCGACCCGTACAACACCGGCTTCAAGCTCGACTCGTCCGAGCTGCCCTCCAACGACGACACCGACTACGAGACCGGCAACCTCGGCCATCGTCCGCGCGTCAAGGGCGGCTACCTGCCGGTTCCCCCGGTCGATAGCTGCCAGGACATGCGCTCGGAAATGCTGACCGTGCTCACGGAGATGGGCGTCACGGTCGAAAAGCAGCACCACGAAGTGGCTGCCGCCCAGCACGAGCTCGGCGTCAAGTTCGACACGCTGGTGCGCAGCGCCGACAAGGTGCAGATTTATAAATACGCCGTGCACCAGGTCGCCCATGCCTATGGCAAGACGGCCACCTTCATGCCGAAGCCGATCTTCGGCGACAACGGCTCGGGCATGCACGTGCACCTGTCGATCTGGAAGGATTCGAAGCCGACTTTCGCCGGCGACGAATATGCCGGCCTCTCGGAAAGCTGCCTCTATTTCATCGGCGGCATCATCAAGCACGCCAAGGCCATCAACGCCTTCACCAACCCGACGACGAACTCCTACAAGCGTCTCGTCCCGGGCTATGAGGCGCCGGTTCTGCTCGCCTACTCGGCCCGCAACCGCTCGGCCTCGTGCCGCATTCCGTTCGGCACGGGTCCGAAGTCCAAGCGCGTCGAAATCCGCTTCCCCGACCCGCTCGGCAATCCCTATCTTGGCTTCGCCGCCATGCTGATGGCCGGCCTCGACGGCATCAAGAACAAGATCCATCCGGGCAAGGCCATGGACAAGGACCTCTATGACCTGCCGCCGAAGGAGCTAAAGAAGATCCCGACCGTCTGCGGCTCGCTGCGCGAAGCTCTCGAGAACCTCGACAAGGACCGCAAGTTCCTGACGGCCGGCGGCGTATTCGACGACGACCAGATCGACTCCTACATCGAGCTGAAGATGGCGGAAGTCATGCGTTTCGAAATGACCCCGCACCCGGTCGAGTTCGACATGTACTACTCCGCCTGATCGGCGCGACAGTCCTCCCGTCCTTCGGCGGGAGGTCTCCCGAGACGGAAAACCCGGCCATCGGCCGGGTTTTTTGTTGTCCTGCGAAGGGGTTATTTCTGAAGCCGTTGTTTCAAGAGGTTCAGGTATTCCTCGTTCTCGTCGCCCGCGCCGCCGGTGGTCCCGGCGTTCGGCTTGCAGCTCGGCTTGTAGTCCAGCGCCATGCCGGCCTTGACGCAGACGCCGACCTGCCAGCCGGGCGGCAGGGCCGTAAGATCGACGGTCTTCCATTTCGGATGGCCCGTCGTCCTCAACTTGTCCAGTCCGCCGATGATGAGGCTCGAGAAATCGGCCACCGTCTTGCAGCTGTCGCGATGATAGGCGTTGCGCTTGATGTCGTAGTCGTAGGTCATCATCACGGCCTTCACCGCGATGAGATCGACCGGCTGGTCCTGGAAGGAATAGGTGCCTGCCTCGATGCGCGAGGGCGTATAGGTCGCCAGAAGCGGCGCCTCGGTGATCGGCACGAGATGGAATTTCGCCTTGTCGATCGCATTGCCCGTGAAGAGCGATGCGGGCGCGCCGGCGACGTAGAAGAAAGCGTCGATCTCGCCCGAAAGGAGCTTGGGCAGCGCCTCGTCGGGGTTGATGTCCATGCGCTCACCGGCCTTCACCTGGAGGATGTCCATGATGAGCGTCGCCGTCAGGAACGTGCCGCTGTCCTTCTTGCCGACGGCGATCTTCTTGCCGGCGAGGTCCTTCATGCTGGAAATGTCCTTGCGGGCCAGCACGTGGATCTCCTCGTTGTAGAGCGGGAACATGATGCGCACGCCCTTCACCGCCTTCTGTACCTCCGGGTCGTTTGCCTCGAAGGTCTTCAGGTATTCGAGCACGTCGCTCTGCACGATGCCGAACTGCGTGTTGCGCCGGTTGCGCACGCCGACGAAGTTCTCCAGCGAGCCGGCGCTTTCGACGACATTGAGCTTCAGGCCGCATTCGGCGCCGAGCGCGGCGATGTCGCGGCCGATCTTGATATAGGTGCCCTGCGGGCCGCCGGTCATGATGTTGCGCTCGAATTCCTGCGCGGGCGCGCCGCCCGCCGAAAGCGCAAGGCCGATTGCGGCCGCCAGAACAGATCGCTTCATCCAAGTCTCCTTCCCATGAAACCGGCAGCCAGAGCTGCCGACGGAACTAGCAGTCGCTGTCGAGGTCGCGCATCAGGTTGCGCAGCGTCAGCACGGGCACGCGCTTGAAGACGCCGCCGAGCGCATTGGTGACGCACTCGCCGGAAACCAGCACGCGTTCGAGCTGGTCGCGCTGCCCGCTCGTCAGACGGTCGAGACCGGGCGTATCGTTCATTGCGTCCGCCACCAGGGCGGCGTTGCGCGGGCTGCGGCTATCGGCGGGCTTGGCATTGTCCAGCGCCGGCGTGCCGCTATTGCCGGCCTCTCCCTTCGGACGGGCGGCTTCGAGGGCGTCGATGCGGGCGTTCAGCGCGGCAATCTCGCTGTCCTTGCGGGCAAGCTCCGCCTTGAGCGTCGGCAGGTCCTTCGTGCGGACCGTTTCGGCGTCGCGCTGCGCTTCCTTCAATTGCCGGCGCAATGCATCGGCCTCGGCCGACAGCCGCTCGGTCTCGGTATCCTTGGCCGCATCTGCCTGGCTGTGCGCCTGATCCAGCGCCGTTTCCAGCCGCGCGATCTGGTCGGCCCGGACGGAAAGCTGGCGTTCGCGGTCGCGCACCGCCTCCTCCGCCCGCTTTTTCAGGGCCTCGGCATCGGCGACGCGCTGGCCGGCCAGTTGCAACTCGTTCTTCAGGCCGGGTACGATATCCTGCGTGAGCCGGGCATTCTCGGCGAGGGTGGTGGCTGCGTCGGAGGCGCCGGCATTCTTGCGCAGGGCCTCGATCTGCCGGGTGAGCGCACCGTTTTCCGCCGTCAGCGCCCTTACCTTTTCGCTGCCTGCCTCGACTTCCGCGACGCGCGTATCGAGTTCCCCGGCAAGCTCGGCGATACGCTGGTCGCGTTGGCCGATTTCGTCCGAAGGAGGCGCGCCGCCCAGCACGCGGAAAGCACCGTAGCCGCCGGCCGCGCCGAGTACGAGGCAGACCACGGAGGCGAACAGGATGCCGCCGATGCCGGAGCCGCCACCCGTTCCCGGCCCGTTGCCGCTCCTGCCCCATTGATTGTTCATGCTATCCGACCCGCTGAGACATTCGCTTTTCGAGGTACGCCGAAACGCCCGGACACGCAAGCGCCGTCCCCAGCTGAGAAGAACGGATGCGATGCATGGAACTATTGATGTTTCAGCGCAATTACCCAAATATAAGCGGAAAGGTAGGTACGCCATGAAGATGCGTAACGCAAAATTTGCCATCGGCGACGTGGTCCGCCACCGGGTCTTCCCCTTCCGCGGCGTGGTCTTCGACGTGGACCCCGAATTCGCCAATACGGAAGAGTGGTGGAATTCCATTCCGGCCGAAATCCGGCCCTCGAAGGATCAGCCGTTCTATCACCTCTTCGCGGAGAACGAGGAGTCCGAATATGTCGCCTATGTCTCGGAACAGAATCTCGTGCCCGACGACAGCGGCCAGCCGATCCGCCACCCGCAGGTCCGTGCGCTGATGAACGTCGATCACGGGCATTATCGCTGGAAGGAGGAGAGCGGCATCTTCCATTAGCCGCCTCTCGCCTTCGTTCCGGCAATAAAAAACCCGGCCGATGGCCGGGTTTTTCGTATCCTGCGAAGCCGCGGATTACTGGCTCTTGGCAGCCTTCTGGGCGTCTTCGAGCTTCTTGCGGGCTTCCTCGGCCTTCTTCTGCATTTCTTCCTGCAGCAGGCGCTGGCGCTCTTCGAGCTGCGACTGCTCGATCGGCTCGCCGTCGAATACGCCGGTGAAGCCTTCGAGCGAGAACTTGATCGGGTTCGGCGCGCGCTGGAAGTTGACCGAGGTCAGGACCAGTTCGCCGCCCTTCTTGAGGCTGGCGAGCATCTGGTCGGTGAGCAGCACTTCGGCGACGCACTTGTCGGGCATGCAGATGGCGTAGTCGAGCTTCTGGGCCTTGCCGCCGTCGATCTGCATCTGGATGCCGACCGGGATCAGGCGCGCGCTCGGAACCGAGACCTGCATGATCTTGCGGTTGGTCTTGCCGCTGACGGTGATGAGGCCGACGGCCGTGATGAGCTGGCCGCTGGACGCGGTCAGAAGGTTCTGCACGATGCAGACGTCATTGTCTTCCTGCTTGGTGCAGACCTTGAACCAGCCCTTCGGCGCGGCCTGCTGCTGTGCCAGCGATGCCGACGGCGCGGCGGCCATGGCAACGGAGGCAGCGAAGGCGGAAAGCACGGTCCGCTTGATGAGATTCGATGTGAAGATCATACGAGTTCGGTCTCCTGAAAATCCGGTGCCGGAGCGACGGCGCCCCTCCCATAAGCCCCTCTCGGGCATCTGGTCAGCCGTGCGCTCTCCTGTCGGCGAAATGAGGCATTTGCATGACCCGCTTCGGCGTAACCTGTTACAATGCGCCGCAGCGGATATCCAGCCTTTCCTTGCGAAATTCCGGCTTCCCTTCTATTTCCCCTGCGCGCCCTTGCGGCGGGTATAATGAGCGAGAATCATCCGGACCTGACGAGGAGACACCCTTGCGCCCCTTTCTGATGGCCTTTGCCGCCGCACTCTTCGGCCTGCCGGCCACTTTCGGCCACGCCGCCCCGGTGCACGGCATCGCAATGCACGGCGAACCCGCCCTGCCGCCGGACTACAAGCACTTCAGCTACGTCAACCCCGACGTGAAGAAGGGCGGGCGCATCGCCTATGGCGTCGTCGGGACTTTCGACAACCTCAATCCGTTCATCCTGAAGAGCATGCGCACGACCGCGCGCGGCATGTGGGACCCGGAATTCGGCAACCTTGTCTACGAATCGCTCATGCAGCGCTCACGCGACGAAGCCTTCACCATGTACGGCCTTCTCGCCGAGACGGTGGAATGGGACGACGACCGCACCTTCATCCAGTTCAACCTGAATCCCAAGGCGCGCTGGGCGGACGGCGAGCCGGTGACGCCGGAGGACGTGATCTTCAGCTTCGAATTGCTGCGCGACAAGGGGCGTGCGCCCTTCAGCCGCCGGCTTGAGGCCGTTGACAAGCTCGAGAAGGTCGGCGAGCAAAGCGTTCGCTTCACCTTCAGCGACAAGGCGGACCGCGAACTGCCGCTGCTGCTTGCGCTTTCGCCCATTCTGCCGAAGCACGCCATCGACGTGCAGACCTTCGACCGCACCTCGCTCGCCCCGCCGCTCGGTTCCGGTCCCTACAAGGTGAAAGAAGTAAAGCCGGGTGAGAAGATCATCTATGCGCGCGATCCCGACTATTGGGGCAAGGATATCCCCGCCAAGGTCGGCTTCGACAATTACGATGAGATCTCCGTAGAGTATTTTCTTCAGGAGAACTCGCTGTTCGAAGCCTTCAAGAAGGGCGAAATCGATCTCTTCCAGGAGGGCAACCCGACGAAATGGGCGCGGGGCTACGATTTTCCGTCCGCGCTTTCCGGCGCCGTGATCAAGGACAGCGTGAAGCCGAAGACACCTTCCGGCATGCTCGGCTTCGTGTTCAACACACGCCGACCCCTGTTCCAGAAGCAGGAATTGCGCAAGGCGCTGACGCTCGTCTTCGATTTCGAATGGGTCAACCGCAGCCTCTTCGAAAACGCCTACAAGCGCACCCAGAGCTACTGGCAGAATTCCGACCTCAGCTCGATGGGTGCGCCCGCCGATACGCGCGAGCGCGAGATTGCCGGCCGCGCCATTTCCCGCATCGAGCCGGATATCCTTGCCGGCACGCATCTCCTGCCGAAGACGGACGGTTCCGGCCGGGATCGCAAGGTGCTGCGCGAGGCGATGGACCTGTTCCAGAAGGCCGGCTACGCCATCAAGGGCGGGCAGATGGTCGATGCGGCGGGTATGCCCCTCACCTTCGAGATCATGACGCAGAACGCCGATCAGGAGAAGCTGGCGCTCGCCTACCAGCGCTTCCTCACCGCCCTCGGCGTGAAGGCATCGATCCGCACGGTGGACGATTCGCAATACCAGAGCCGCAGCCAGACCTTCGATTACGACGTGATCATCAAGGCGTTCCCCTCCTCGCTTTCACCCGGTATCGATCAGGTCAGCTATTGGGGATCGATTTCGAAGGACCGGGACGGCAGCTCCAATTTCGCCGGCGTCGCCGATCCCGACGTCGACCGCATCATCGAGGCCATGCTGCAGGCGCGCACCGCGGAGGATTTCCGCTCGGCCGTGCGCCTGCACGACAGGATGCTGCTTTCGGGCTACTATGTCGTGCCGCTTTATCACCTCGGCGAGCAATGGGTGGCCCATTCCAGGCATATCGCGCGGCCGGAGACGGTTCCGCTCTACGGTTTCCAGTTCCCCGCATGGTGGGATGCGCGGGCGCAATAAAGAGGGTATCCCCAGATTTGGGGTTACCTTGAGGTAACCTGTTGAAAGCGGGGGCAAGCCAGCCTATCTCGGCGCAAAGTCTCAACCGGAATTTTCCGGCCCATCGAAAGGAAAACCGGATGGAAGCCATTACGATCGATGTCGTCTCGGACGTCGTGTGCCCCTGGTGCTATCTCGGCCGCCAGCGGCTTGAAAAGGCGATCGACAACGTGAAGGAGGAACTGGCCGTCGCGGTGACGTTCCGCCCCTACCAGCTCAATCCAGACATGCCGCCGGAAGGCGTCGACCACAAGAAGCACCTTGCCGAAAAGCTCGGTGGTGCGGACGCCGTCAATCGCGCCCATGACATGCTGGCCGGCCTCGGCGCAGAAGATGGCATCGACTTCGATTTTCCGGCGGTGAAGATCAGTCCGAACACGCTGGATGCCCACCGCCTGCTGCGCTGGGCGATGATCGAGGGACAGGACGTCCAGAGCCGCGTCGCGCTCGCGCTCTTCAAGGCCTATTTCGAAGAAGGCCGCAATGTCGGCGACCGCGCCGTCCTGCTCGACGTCGCCGAGAGCGCCGGCATGGACCGCGCCGTCGTCACCGCCTTGTTCTCTGCCGGCGCCGACGTCGATGCCGTCAAGGAGGAGATCGGCATGGCCCGCGACATGGGCGTCACCGGCGTCCCCTGCTTCATCATCGACAACAAATATGCCGTGATGGGCGCGCAGTCCGTCGACGTGCTGACCAACGCCTTCCGCGAGATCGCGGCGATGAAGGCGCAGGAGCGCGTCGGGAAGAACTGAGTTAGCAACAGAGTTTGGAAAAGCCGTCCGGCGATATCCGGGCGGCTTTTTTGATTCCTACTGTTTCGCCAATCCCGCAAGCTGCGTCATCACCTGTGCGGCACCCGTCAGGCGCTTTTCCGGCGTCGGGTAGTCGCGGGCGAGGAAGAGGCTCTGGTCGGGTCGGATCTTCGCCAGCGTACCCTGCTTGGCGATATAGCCGACCAGTGCCGCCGGATTGGGGAATTCCTTGTGGCGGAACTGCACGACGACGCCCTTCGGGCCGGCGTCGAGCTTTTCGACATTGGCCACGCGGCAGAGCGACTTGATGTAGACGATCTTCAGGAGATGCTGGACCTCCAGCGGCAGCGGGCCAAAGCGGTCGATCAGCTCCGCGCCGAAGGCGTCGATGTCACCGAGCTCGGTGATTTCGCCGAGGCGGCGGTAGAGGCCGAGACGCAGGTGCAGGTCGGGCACATAGTCGTCGGGGATCATGACCGGCGTGCCAACGGAAATCTGCGGCGACCAGCCGCTGTCGGCGACTTCCTCGTCGCCCTTGATCTCGGCGACCGCCTCTTCGAGCATCTGCTGGTAAAGCTCGAAGCCAACTTCCTTGATATGGCCGGACTGTTCCTCGCCGAGGAGGTTACCCGCGCCACGGATATCGAGATCATGGCTGGCAAGCTGGAAGCCCGCACCGAGCGTGTCGAGCGATTGCAGCACCTTGAGGCGGCGCTCGGCGGTGCCCGTCAAGGTGCGGTTGACCGGCAGGGTCAAAAGTGCGAAGGCGCGGACCTTGGAGCGGCCGACACGGCCGCGAAGCTGGTAGAGCTGGGCGAGGCCGAACATGTCGGCGCGGTGGATGATCATCGTGTTCGCCGTCGGCACATCGAGGCCCGATTCGACGATGGTCGTTGAGAGCAGCACGTCGTAGCGGCCTTCGTAGAAGGCGTTCATGATATCTTCGAGTTCGGTGGCCGGCATCTGGCCGTGCGCGACGGCGACCTTCAGCTCCGGCACGTCCTGGCGCAGGAAATCGTGGATTTCCGAGAGATCGCTGAGGCGCGGGCAGACATAGAAGCTCTGGCCGCCGCGATAATGCTCGCGCATCAAGGTCTCGCGGATGACGAGCGGATCGAAGGGCGAGATGAAGGTGCGCACCGCCATGCGGTCGACCGGCGGCGTGGTGATGAGCGAGAGTTCGCGCACGCCCGTCATGGCGAGCTGGAGGGTGCGCGGGATGGGCGTCGCCGAGAGCGTCAGCACATGCACGTCGCTCTTCAGCTCCTTCAGCCGCTCCTTGTGCTTCACGCCGAAATGCTGCTCCTCGTCGATAATGAGGAGGCCGAGATTCGCGAACTTGATCGACGAGCCGAGCAGCGCATGGGTGCCGACGACGATATCCGTCTTGCCTTCGGTAAGCTCCTTCTTGGTCAGCACCAGCTCCTTCGAGCCGACGAGGCGGGAGGCCTGCTGCACGCGGATCGGCAGGCCACGGAAGCGCTCGGAGAAGGTTTTGAAATGCTGGCGGGCGAGCAGCGTTGTCGGCACGACGACGGCGACCTGCACGCCGTTCATCGCCGCGATGAAAGCCGCGCGCAGCGCCACTTCCGTCTTGCCGAAACCGACGTCGCCGCAGACGAGCCGGTCCATCGGCCGGCCCGCGCCGAGATCCTCGCGCACGGCGTCGATGGCGTTCGCCTGGTCGTCCGTCTCGTCATAGGGGAAGCGGGCGGCGAATTCGTCGTAGACGCCATCCGGCGCGGCCAGGACCGGCGCATGGCGCACGAGGCGCGCGGCAGCGATCTGGATGAGGCCGCTCGCCATGTCGAGCAGGCGCTTCTTGAGCTTGGCCTTGCGCGCCTGCCAGGCGACGCCGCCGAGCTTGTCGAGCAGTGCATCGGTCCCCTCGCCGCCGTAGCGCGAGAGGAGGTCGATGTTCTCGACGGGCAGAAAGAGTTTTGCGTCGTCCGCATAGACGAGTTCAAGACAGGCATGCGGCGCGCCGGCGGCCTCGATGGTGCGCAGGCCGACGAAGCGGCCGATGCCGTGCTCGGCGTGGACGACGATGGAGCCTTCGTCGAGACCGGCGACCTCGGTGATGAAATCCGCGCCCCGCTTGCGGCGCTTGGCGCGGCGCACCATGCGGTCGCCGAGGATGTCCTGCTCGCCGATAACGACGATATCGCCCGCCTCGAAGCCGCTTTCGAGGCTGAGTACGGCCGACCCTGCCTCGCCCGGCTTCAGCTTGCGGAGATCGCCGAATTTCTCGACGGGCACCACATTGCCGAGGCCATGTTCGGCAAGTACCTGTAGGAGGCGGTCGAGCGAGCCTTCCGACCAACCTGTCACCAGCACCTTCGCGCCGGAGGCCCGCTTGTCGGCGATGTGTTTGACCGCCTGGTCGAAGACATTGACGCGCGCGCCGTCGGCATCCTCGCTGCCGGCCGGCCGCGCCCAGCGCATGCCGGGCCGCGCCGCGATGGTCTCGACGTGGCGCGCCTCGCCCTCATGCTCATTGAAAGGCGAGAGGCGGATGGCGTCTCGTTCGTCGAGTTCGCGGGCGAAACGCTCGGCGTCGAGATAGAGGAGGCCCGGCGGTACGGGCTTGTAGGGCGTCGCCTGCGCCACCTGCCCCTTGCCGGGCGTGGCGGAGGCGAGACGCGCGTCGTAATAGTCGCGCACGAGGCGGGAGCGCTCGATGGCTGCCTCACGTACCGTATGGTCCGTGACGATACGGAAGCCTTGAAGGTAGTCGAAGGCAGTTTCCAGCTCGCCGTAGAACAGTGGCAGCCAGTGCTCCATGCCGGCATAGCGCCGGCCCTCGGAAACAGCCTGGTAGAGCGCGTCGTCGCGCGTCGCCGCGCCGAAGGAGGAGAGATATTGCTTGCGGAAATGCGAGATCGTCTCCGGCGTCAGCGTCACCTCGCTCATCGGGTTGAGATCGAGGGAGCGGGCCTGCCCGGTCGTGCGCTGGCTGGCGGGATCGAAGGAGCGGATCGATTCCAGCGTGTCGCCGAAGAAATCGAGGCGCAGCGGCTCCAGGCTGCCGGGCACGAAGACGTCGAGGATGCCGCCGCGCACGGCGAATTCGCCGACCTCGCGCACGGTCGCCACGCGCTCGAAGCCGTTGCGCTCTAGCCGTGCGGCGATATCGTCCATGCGGATCTGGTTGCCGGGCTTCGCCGAGAAGGCAAGGCTTTCGATGGTCGGCCGCGGCGCCGTCTTCTGCAGCATGGCGTTGACCGTGACGAGCACGATGGCCGCATGCGGCTTCTTCTGGTGGGCGATCAGCGCCGAGAGCGCGGAAAGCCGGCGCGCGGAAACCTCGGCGCTCGGCGAGACGCGGTCATAGGGAAGGCAGTCCCAGCCGGGCAGCGTCAGCACCGGAATATCGGGCGCGACGAAGCCGAGCATCTGTTCCAGATCGGAAATGCGCTGGCCGTCCGACAGCACATAGGCGACCGGGCCGGTCTTGCGGGCGAGATCGGCGAGGATTAGCGGCTCGACGCCGGAGGGCACGGCGCCGATGGTTATCGGCCGGCCGGCGCCGGCAATGCGTTCGGGAGAAAATCCGGGGATCATGCGCGATCGTCTTTGAAGAGCGGCGAAAAATCGGGGCGGTAGGCGGCGATGCGCGGGAAGAGGCCGCGCTGGAATTCTTCGGGCACGGGCTTCTCACCGGTCACCCATTTGACGAGGTCGTTGTCTTCCTCTGCCATGATGCGCTCCAGCTCGTCCAGCTCGGCCTCGGATAGCGTGGCGATCTCGGCATCGGCGAAGGCGCCGAGCACCAGATCCATCTCGCGGATGCCGCGGTGCCAGCAGCGGAAGAGGATGCGCTTGCGGCGCGGGTCGATCTCGGCGCTCGAGCGTGTCGTTCCCGTCATGATCGTCCTCGCTTTTCAACCCGCAACGTGATTGGCGCTTCTATAGACCGGCAAAAGCCGCTTGTCAGCCTTGCCAAAGGCATGATCTCCGGCGATTTTGCCGGCCATGAGACCCGCCCTGCTCGATCCGCTCTTCGCTCCCCTCTCCTCGCTCCCCGGCATCGGCCCGAAGCTCGGGGAACTCTATGCGCGCCTCTTCGGGCAGGAGAGCGTGGAGGATTGCCGAGTCGTCGATCTCGTCTTCCATTTTCCGCATTCGATTGTCGACCGGCGCAACCAGCCGGGTATCGCGAACGCGCCGCCCGGCGTCATCGTCACCATTACCGGCCGCGTCGACCGCCACCAGCCGCCACCCGGCCGGTCCAACCAGCCCTACCGCGTGTTCCTGCACGACGAGACCGGGGAACTGGCGCTCACCTTCTTCCGGGTCAAGGGCAACTGGCTGGAAAAGGCGCTGCCCATCGACGAGACGGTGGTGGTGAGCGGCAAGGTCGACTGGTTCAACGGCCGCCCCTCCATGGTGCATCCCGACTATATGGCGCGGCTCGGCGAAGCCGACAACGTGCCGCTGGTCGAACCGGTGCATGGCCTCACTGCCGGTCTTACATCGCGTGTGCTGCGCAAGTCGGTGGAGGCTGCGCTAGCCCGCGTGCCGCACCTGCCGGAATGGATCGACGCGACCTTGATGCAGCGGCAGGGTTTTTCCTCGGCCTTCGACGCCTTCCATCGCATGCACGATCCACGCGACGAAACGGACCTCGATCCGCAGGCCCCCGCCCGCAGGCGGCTTGCCTATGACGAGTTCCTCGCGGGCCAGATTTCGCTCGCCCTCGTGCGCCAGCGCCTGCGCAAGGTCGCCGGCCGGCCGGTGATCGCAACCGGGGCGCTGAGCCGCCCGGTCATCGACGCCCTGCCCTTTTCGCTGACGAACAGCCAGGAGACGGCAATCGCCGAAGTGCTGAAAGACATGGCCGGCGAGCAGCGCATGCTGCGGCTGCTTCAGGGCGATGTCGGCGCGGGCAAGACGGCGGTGGCGCTGATGGCGATGCTGGCCGCCGTCGAATCCGGCGGGCAGGCCGTGCTGATGGCCCCGACGGAAATTCTCGCCCGCCAGCATTTCACGACTTTCGCGCGCATGGCCGCTCCGGCTGGCGTGACCATCGACGTCCTCACCGGCCGTACGAAGGGCCGCGAGCGGGATGCCATCCTCGAACGCATCGCCTCAGGCGAGACGCAGATCGTCATCGGTACCCACGCGCTCTTCCAGGACAATGTCGCCTACAAGGATCTCGTGCTCGCCGTGGTGGACGAGCAGCACCGTTTCGGCGTGCACCAACGCCTGCGGCTGACGGCCAAGGGCATCTCACCCCACATGCTTGTCATGACCGCGACGCCCATTCCGCGCACCCTCGTCCTTGCCGCCTTCGGCGACATGGACGTCTCCAAGCTCACGGAAAAGCCCGCCGGCCGCAAGCCAATCCAGACTGTCGTCGTGCCGCAGGAACGTGTGGGCGATATCGTCGACCGCCTGCGCGCCGCGCTTGCCGAGGGCAAGAAAGCCTACTGGATCTGCCCGCTGGTGGAGGAAACCGAAGAAAGCGAACTGATGTCCGTCGAGGAGCGGCATGCGACGCTGGCGAGCATCTTCGGCCCCGCCGCAGGCCTCGTGCACGGCCGCATGAGCGGGCCGGAGAAGGATGCGGCCATGCTCGCCTTCAAGAGTGGCGAGACGCGGCTGCTGGTTGCGACGACCGTCGTGGAGGTCGGCGTCGACGTGCCGGACGCTTCCATCATGGTGATCGAGCATGCCGAGCGCTTCGGCCTCGCCCAGCTCCACCAGTTGCGCGGGCGGGTCGGACGCGGCGAAGAGGCGTCGAGCTGCATCCTGCTCTACAAGGGGCCGCTGAGTGAGAATGGGCGGGCGCGGCTTTCCATCCTGCGCGAGACGGAGGACGGTTTCCGCATCGCGGAGGAGGATCTGAAGCTGCGCGGAGAAGGCGAGCTGCTCGGCACAAGGCAGTCCGGTACGCCGGGGTTCCTCGTGGCGAGCCTCGAGGCGCATGGCGATCTTCTCGAAATAGCCCGCAAGGACGCCGCCTATCTCCTCGAACGCGACCCGGAGTTGACGGGCGAGCGGGGCGAAGCGATCCGCACCCTGCTCTATCTCTACCGCCGCGACGAGGCGATCCGGTTCCTGCGCGCCGGATGAGGCCCACAAAATCGTGATTTCGCCGAGACCGCGCGTGAAGGCATACTTGTTCCTCACCCGCGAAGGAGGAGAAATGCCATGAAGACAGTTCTCGCAGTCGCAGCAATCCTCGGCCTTTCGGCATCCGCAGCCCTTGCGGATTGCGCCTGGCACAACAAGACCTCGGCGGAAGCCAAGGTCGACAAGTCGATCACGACCGCAAGCGTCGTGGCCACTGAAAAGCAGTCCCGCCTTCCCGCGGCAACGGACCAGATCATTCTGGACGAACAGAACGCCGCTACGAAGGAATAGGCTGTTGCGAGCCGTCTCGGGTTCCGGGACGGCTCCCCCTTATCCCTTCTTCTTTGCTTTCGCCTTGGCCTTGCGTTGCTCCTCGCTTTCGAGGAGCTGCAACGTCTTTTCCGGTGGCGTGACGAGGCCGACCGAGATGATGAGCTTGGCGGCGTCCTCGGCGCTCATGTCGAGCGGCACGAGCTTTTCGCGCGGAACGTAGACGAGGAAGCCGGCCGTCGGGAACGGCGTCGGCGGCAGGAAGCAGGCGACCATGTCCTTGCCCATGGACTGGAACTTCGTCGCGATCTCGCCGCGCGCATCCGTCGCCACGAAGACGACAGACCAGAGGCCGGGGCTCGGATATTCGATCATCGCCGCCTTGTTGAAGGAGTTGCCCTTGTCCTTCAGCACCGTCTCGAAGATCTGCTTCAGGCTCTTGTGCACCGTGCGCACCAGCGGCGTGCGGTTGAACAGCGAATCGCCGAATTCCACCACCGTGCGGCCGATGAGGTTCTTGCCGAGGAATCCGACCAGCGTGATCAGCACCAGCGCGATCAGCAGGCCGAAGCCGGGAATGGCGAACTGGAAATAGTTCTCCGGGTTGTAGTGCGCCGGAATATAGGGCTTCACCCAGCTATCGGCCCACCGGATGAAGGACCAGGTCAGCCATATGGTGATGGCGATCGGCGCGCAGATGACGAGGCCGGTCAGGAAGTTGTTGCGCAGCCGCATGGCGAGCGACTGTCTCGGGACGAGGTCGGTCATCTAAGGTCCAGTGTGAGGCAGCCGCTCAGCCGTAGAAGCCCGGATGATAGGAAACGCTTCCCGCGCCGTAAACCGGGGAAAACGCCACACGCATGAAATACTCCGGCGGCACCCCGTCGAGCGTCAGCCTGGGATCCGGCTTAAAGCCGAAACGGCTGTAGTAGGCGGGATCGCCGAGGAGCACGCAGCCCGTCGCACCGAGCGCTTTCAGCCGCTCCAGCCCTTCGCCGATGAGCTTGCCGCCAATTCCCTCGCCCTGCCGCGACGGATCGACCGAAATCGGGCCGAGGCCGTACCAGCCCCTGCTGCCATCCGAAAGCGATACCGGGGAAAAGGCGACATGCCCGACGATGGTCCCATCCGCTTCCGCCACCAGCGAAAGCGTAAGCACTCCAGCCGCGCGCAGACGGTCGATGATCAGATGTTCCGTGCCATCGGCGTGCGGCGCGGTCCTGAAGGCCGTTTCCGTCAGCATGCGGATGGCGTCGATATCGCCTTCGCGTTCCGGCCGGACGATCATTCGACGGTGACCGACTTGGCGAGGTTGCGCGGCTGGTCCACGTCCGTGCCCATGAAGACGGCGGTGTGATAGGCGAGAAGCTGGATCGGCAGCGAATAGATCATCGGCGCGATGATCTCGTCGACATTCGGCAGCACGATGGTCTTCATCGTCGGCAGCTTGGAGGCGGCCGCCCCCTTCTCGTCGGTGATGAAGATGATCCGGCCACCACGGGCAGCCACTTCCTGCATGTTCGACACGGTCTTTTCGAAGAAGCGGTCATGCGGGGCGATAACGATGACGGGCATGTTCTCGTCGATCAGCGCGATCGGGCCGTGCTTCAGCTCGCCGGCGGCATAGCCTTCGGCGTGGATGTAGGAAATTTCCTTGAGCTTCAGCGCGCCTTCCATGGCCAGCGGATAGCTGGTGCCACGGCCGAGATAGAGCACGTCCTTGCACTTGGACAGGTCGCGCGAAAGCTGCTCGATGGCCGGCTGGATGGTGTTGAGCACGCCTGCCATGATGCGCGGCATCTCGGCAAGATGATGCACCAGTTCCTTCTCCTCGGCTTCGCTGATCGTGCCGCGCGCCCGGCCCGCGCCGATGGCGAGCGCGGCGAGCACGGCGAGCTGGCAGGTAAAGGCCTTGGTGGAGGCGACGCCGATCTCCGGGCCGGCGAGGATCGGGAAGACGGCGTCCGATTCGCGGGCGATGGTCGATTCCTTGGCATTGACCACGGCGCCGATCTTCAGGCCGTTCTCCTTGCAGTAGCGCAGCGAGGCCAGCGTATCGGCGGTCTCGCCCGACTGCGAGATGAAGAGCGCGGCGGAGGCCGGGTTCAGCGGAATCTCGCGATAGCGGAACTCCGAGGCGACATCGATCTCGACCGGCAGGCGAGCGTAACGCTCGAACCAGTATTTGCCGACGAGGCCGGCGAGATAGGCCGTGCCGCAAGCCGAAATGGCAAGGCTCGGCACCCTGGCGAAATCGATGTCTGCTGCGACCGGGCGTACCGTATGCGCGAGGAAATCGACATAGTGGCTGAGGGCGTGAGAGATCGCCTCCGGCTGCTCATGGATTTCCTTTTCCATGAAATGCCGGTGGTTGCCCTTGTCGATGAGATAGGCGGCGGCCGAGGAGACCTGCTTCGGGCGCTCGACGCGGTTGCCATCCATATCGAAGATGAAGGCCCCGTCGCGGCCGATCACGGCCCAGTCGCCATCGACGAGATAGCTGATCTCGCTGGTGAAGGGGGCGAGCGCGATGGCGTCGGAACCGAGGAACATCTCGCCCCGGCCATGGCCGATGGCGAGCGGCGGGCCGTTGCGGGCAGCCAGGATGGTGGACGGGTCGTCCTCGAAGATGACGGCGAGCGCATAGGCCCCGGTGACGCGGCGCAGCATGGCATGCATCGCCTCGCGGCGGCCAAGGCCGTCGCGGCGGAATTTCGCGACGAGCTGCGCGACGACTTCCGTGTCGGTCTGCGTGACGAAGGTCGCGCCGCCGGCGGCAAGCTCGTCCTTCAGCTCGGAGAAATTCTCGATGATGCCGTTGTGCACGACAGCGACACCTTCGACGAAATGCGGGTGCGCGTTGTTCTCCGTCGGCGCGCCGTGCGTCGCCCAGCGCGTATGGGCGATGCCGATGGTGCCGCCCAGCGGCTCTTCCGAAAGGCGCTTCTCAAGGTTGAAGAGCTTGCCCTCGGCACGGCGGCGCGCGAGCTTGCCGTCGACGATGGAGGCGACGCCGGCGGAATCGTAGCCCCGGTATTCAAGGCGCTTCAGGGCATCGACAAGCCGACCCGCGACAGGCTGGTTTCCAACGATACCGACAATTCCGCACATGGGCCGCTCCGCTCTTTCGAAATGCTGTGTCGCGCCCTTCGTAGAGCTTTTTTATCGCGACGCAACACGGCCATGCTCACTTTCGATTGCAGGCGGTAATGTGGGCGCGCCCAATGCCCGGATTATTCGGCCGCTTTCTTCTTCGCGTCCTTGATGGCCTGGTTGCGCTCGCGGATGAGCACAGCCCGGCCCTCCTTGTTCTCCTGCCGGGCGCGGCCGAAGGCGACGGCGTCGTCCGGCACATCGGCGGTGATGACGCTGCCGGAGGCGACATAGGCGCCGTTGCCGACGCTGACGGGTGCGACGAGCGCTGTGTTGGAGCCGATGAAGGCGTTTTCGCCGATGCGCGTCACGAACTTGTTGATGCCGTCATAGTTGCAGGTGATCGTGCCCGCGCCGACATTGGTATGCGCGCCGATGAAGGCGTCGCCGATATAGCTGAGATGGTTGACCTTGGCGCCCGGGCCGATCTCGGCTTTCTTGATCTCGGTGAAATTGCCGACCTTCGCCCCTTCCCCCAGATTCGCGCCCGGCCGCAGGCGGGCATAGGGACCGATCTCGGCATCGGCAGAAACGTGCGCGCCTTCGATATGGGAGAAGGAATGGATGAGCGCGCCGCTTTCCACCGTCACACCGGGGCCGAAGACGACGTTCGGCTCGATCGTCACGTCGCGGCCGATCCTTGTGTCGAAGGAGAGGAAGACGGTTTCCGGCGCGATCATCGAGACGCCGTCGATCATCATTTCATGGCGTCGGCGCTGCTGCCAGAGGCGTTCGATGACGGCAAGCTCGGCGCGCGTGTTGCAGCCGGTCAATTCCTCTTCGGGGGCCTCGACGGCGATTGCCCTGCCCCCGGCCGCGCGTATCACCTCGACGATATCGGTGAGGTAGTATTCGCCCTTCGCATTGGCGTTGCCAATCCGGTCGATCAGGTCGAGCGCCTTGCGGCCGTCGATGGCCATCAGGCCGCCATTGCAATAGGTGATGGTGCGTTCGGCCTCGCTGGCATCCTTGTGCTCGCGAATCGCCAGCAGTTCGCCGTTCTCCGTGATCAGCCGGCCGTAGCCGGTCGGATCGGCCGTCTCGAAACCGATGATGACGACATCCGCGCCGTTCGCAAGACCGTCGCGCGCGGCGATCAGCGGTGTTTCGGTGATCAGCGGCGTATCGCCGAAGACAACCAGAACATCGTCGTAGCCCCTGGCGATGGCTTCGCGGGCCGCGAGTACGGCATGCGCCGTGCCGAGCCGTTCGGTCTGGAGGTGGACCGTGCTTGCGACGGCCGCATTCCGCGCCGCCGCCTCGACCTTTTCCGCGTCGCGGCCGAGCACCAGCGCGATCTCGGAAATACCGGCCTTGGCGAGCGCATCGACGACATGGGCTATCATCGGGCGGTTTGCGACCGGGTGCAGCACCTTCGAGCGTGAGGACTTCATCCGCGTGCTCTCGCCGGCCGCGAGGATGACGGCCAGGCAATTGCGTTTCGTGCGGTCTACGGTCATGGGAATCCCTCGTACGTCGGTCTTTCTCGCCGTTCCTTAGCAAAAAGCCATGGAAAGAGACAAAGGGATTTCTTCATGCCTCAGTTCGCGTTGCTGCGCAGGCGGCTTTCGGTGAGAAGGCCGTTTTCGTCGAGGATCGGATAGGCGACGGAGACGAGATGGGCGTTGACGCGCTTGAGGTCGCGCAGCATGTCGAGATGCAGCGAGCTGGTCTGGAGGCTGTCCAGCCGGCCATCGCGCAGGCGCTCCAGATGGCGTTCCGACGACTGCTTCTCCATGCGCCGCACATCCACCTTCACCTCCATGAGCTGGCGGGCAAGGCCGGAATCGCGGGTCACGAAAATGGTCTGGGCGATGCGCAGGTTCTCGATGGTCAGGTTGAAGAGGTTGGCGAGTTCCTTGTAGCCGTCCTCGGAGAATTTCAGGCCGTTGACGATCTTCTTGCGCACCTGCTCCTGAAGGCCCTTCTCGATGATGTCGCCGACATGCTCGAGATTGATGGCATAGTCGATGATGACGATGGAGCGGGCGGCGCATTCGCCGGTGACGCCCTGCCGTCCAAGGCGCGAGAGGTAGATCTTCACCTCCTGCTGCAAGGCGTCGACCTGGCGTTCCAACTCGCCGATATCGGCAAGCGGCGACAGGTTGTTGTCGTTGAAGGCCCGCATGGTGCGGATCAGCATGGCCTCGATGAGATCGCCGACACGCAGCACCTCGCGCGTCGCGCCGGACAGCGCGACGACGGGGCTGGCAAGCGCCGAATCGTCGAGATATTTCGGGCCGGTCTCCGGCTGCTTTTCTTCCGGCACCAGTTTTTCCATGAGCCGCGACAGCGCGCCGGACAGCGGCCACATCACCAGCGCCACGACGAGGTTGAAGGCAAGGTGCACATCGACCGGCAGCTTTGCGGCCGGGATGGGCAACAGCGCCAGCAGCTCGGCGACCTGCCCGGCGAACGGCAGGACGGCGAGGCAGCCTATACCGCGCACCAGGAGATTGCCGAGCGTCACGCGCCGCGCGGATGCCGCCGCCTTCGCCGTGGCGATGACAGGCGGCACGGCGCCGCCGAGATTGGCGCCGAGCACGAGGATGACGGTCAATGCAGGTGAGAGGATGCCCATACCCGCCAGCGAGAGGATCAGCACGACGACCGCGAGGCTGGAAGAGGAGATGATGGCGAGAACCGTCGAGAAGGCGAGCGCGGCCGGCCATGCACCGTCGAGCAGCTTCAGGAAGGCGGCGAGCGCCGGGGACTGGCGCATCGGCTCCGTGGCGAGGCTCAGCAGATGCAGGGACAGGAGCATGAGGCCGATGCCGACGAGCGCGGAGCCAAGACCCTGCCGGGCGGTCGAACTGCTCGACTTGTAGAGGACGACGCCGACGAGAATGATCAGGGGCGAGACCGATTCGATGCCCGTTGCCACCAGCCAGGCGGTGACGGCGGTGCCGACATTGGCGCCGAGCAGCACGATCTGCGCCATCCGCGCCCTGACGAGGTTCTTTTCCACGAAGGAGGCGATCATCAGCGCCGTGGCGGTCGAGCTTTGCAGGGCGACGGTTGCAACGAAGCCGCCGAAGAAGGAGCGGAAGGGACCGCGCGTTCCGAGCGCCAGCCCGGAGCGCAGCTTCACCCCGAAGGCCCGCGTCATGCCGTCCTTCACCTGCGCGAGGCCGAACAGGAGCAGCGCCACCGCGCCGAAAAGGTTGATCATGACGACCGTGGATTCCACCTCTTTATCTCCCTGCGCGACGGCCGGCGACAGACTCACCGGGGTAATCCTGCATCCGATCACGGATTTTCAAATTGTGACAGCGGAATAGGGCCGGATTCTGCCAATAATTTCATAAAAATTTCTTTTGCCGGCAAAAGAAATTGACCTTGGGCAACGCGTTTGCGCCATGCCCCGCTCCCGCCGGGCGCCACAGGCATGCTGCGGACTTCTATTCCCGCAAACTTTCCGTTAAGAGACGATCTCCGGCCGCATGACCGCGTATATGAGGAAATTTAGACGATGCTCGACGCCCTGAGACGCGCTTCCCAGACCTGGGTGGCAAAAGCCCTGCTGATCGTACTGGTCGGTTCCTTCGCTGTCTGGGGCGTTTCGAGTTCTCTTGTCACCGGCACGTCGAGCGCCGTCGTCACGGTCGGCGACGTCAAGGTATCGCCGACGGACTTCCGTCTTGCCTATGAGCGCCAGGTCGGCGCCATGTCGCAGCGCCTCGGCATGCGGCTGAACGCCGAGCAGGCCCGCGCCTTCGGCATCGAGAACCAGGTCTTCGCCGAACTCGTCGCGGGCGCTGCGCTCGACCAGCTTTCGCGCGACATGAATCTCGGTCTTTCCGAAGGCCGCCTCGCCCAGTTGATCGCCGACGATCCGGCCTTCCACGGCGCCGGCGGCCAGTTCGACCGCGCCGCCTTCTCGGCGATCCTGCGCAATGCGGGCCTGCGCGAGAGCGACTATATCAGCAACCGCAGCCAGGTCGCGATCCGCACGCAGGTCGTCGAAGCCATCTCGGACGGCTACAAGGCACCCGATGTGCTGACGGATGCGCTGCGCCAGTATCGCAACGAGGCGCGCAGCATCGACTTCCTGCTGCTCAGCAATGCCAATATCGACCCCGTCAAGGCACCGGCCGACGATGTGCTCGCGCCCTGGTTCGAACAGAACAAGGCGAAATACCGCGCGCCCGAATATCGCAAGTTCGTCTATATCTCGCTGGAGCCGAAGGACATCATGGACGCCTCGGCCATCACCGACGAGGCGCTTCAGGCCGATTACGAGAAGAACAAGGAAAAGTATCGCACGCCGGCGCTGCGCACCATCGAGCAACTGACCTTCAAGGATCGCGCCAGCGCCGATGCCGCTGCGGCCAAGCTTGCCGCAGGCACGACCTTCGACGCCATCGTCGCCGAACAGGGCAAGACGGCAGCCGACGTCCTGCTCGGCGATTTCACCAAGGCCAACGTTCCGGACCAGAAACTGGCCGAACCCGCCTTCGCGGTCGCGGAGAACGGCGGCACGACGCCGGTCATCGACGGCACCTTCGGCCCGATCATCCTGCGCGTGACGAACATCCGCCCGGAAGTCCTGAAGACCTTCGACGAGGTCAAGGAAGAACTGCGCAACGAACTGGCGCTCGCGGAGGCTGCCGACGGCATCCTCGCCGTGCACGACCGCATCGAGGACAGCCGCGCCGAAGGCCTCACTCTCGTCGAAGCTGCGGCCAAGAACAATCTGAAGGCCGTGACCGTCGAGGCGATCGATGCGCAGGGCAACGACCAGAAGGGCGAGGAAGTCGCCGGCCTGCCGGAAGAGGCAGCGCTGCTCGGCGAAGTGTTCAAGACAGATGTCGGCATGGAAACGCAGCCGCTCAATGTCGGCCGCGAGGGCTATGCCTGGTACGAGGTGCTCGACGTGATCCCGGATCGCGACCGCACGCTCGATGAAGTTCGCGACCGCGTCGTCGCGGACTGGACCGCCGAACAGCAGCGTCAGGCGCTCGCCAAGAAGGCGGAAGAGCTGGCGGAGCGCGTGCGCAAGGGCGGCGACCTCGCCGCGATCGCCGGCGAACTCGGCATGGCGGTCGAGAACAAGACGGGCCTGCACCGCGGCGCCGAAGATCCGGTCCTCGGCCCGGCCGCCGTGGCTGCCGCCTTCGCCGGCCCGCTCGGCCATGTTGCCAGCACGCCCGGTGTCGACGGCGAAGGCCAGATCCTCCTGAAGGTGACCGAGGTCAACGATGCGGCGACCGACGCGCTGACCAACGACGAGCAGCAGATCCAGGCCGTCGCGCGCACCAGCGGCGATGACATCCTCGACCAGATGGTCAGCTCGCTCCAGTCGGCCTACGGTGTCTCCATCAACCGTGCGCTCGCCGAACAGAGCCTCGCGCGGTAAGGGAAAGGGAGCCGCATGTCCGACCTGAAACCCTATATCGCCAAGGTCGCCGCCGGCAACGCGCTCGACCGCGAGGATGCGCGCGGCGCGTTCGAGATCATCATGTCGGGCGCCGCCACGCCCTCGCAGATCGGCGGCTTCCTGATGGCCCTGCGCGTGCGCGGCGAAACCGTGGACGAGATCTACGGCGCCGTCGGCTCCATGCGTGCCCGCATGCTGCCGGTAAACGTGCCGGCAGACGCCATGGACATCGTCGGCACGGGCGGCGACGGCGCGGGCACCTACAACATTTCGACGCTCGCGGCGATCATCGTCGCGGGCGCCGGCGTTCCCGTCGCCAAGCACGGCAACCGGGCGCTCAGCTCCAAGTCGGGTACGGCGGACGCCCTCTCCTGCCTTGGTGTCAAGCTCGATATCGGCCCGGCCGATATCGCCCGTTGCGTGCACGATGCCGGCCTCGGCTTCATGTTCGCGCAGTTGCATCACCCCGCCATGAAGCATGTCGGCCCGTCGCGCGTCGAACTGGGCACGCGCACGATCTTCAACTTGCTCGGCCCGCTCTCCAATCCCGGCGGTGTCAAGCGCCAGCTCCTCGGCGTCTTCTCGCCGCAATGGCTGGTGCCGATCGCCGAGGTGATGCGCGACCTCGGCTCGGAAAGCATCTGGGTCGTGCATGGTGAAGGCCTCGACGAGGTCACCACGACCGGCGTAACGCAGGTCGCGGCGCTGGAGAACGGCAAGATCCGCACCTTCGAGCTGACGCCCGCCGATTTCGGCCTGCCGCAAGTGAAGCTCGATGACCTGCGTGGCGGCGACGGCGCGCACAATGCGGCCGCTCTGCTTTCCGTGCTCGGCGGCGCGCATATGCCGTATCGCGATATCTCGCTGGCGAACGCCGCCGCATCGCTCGTCATCGCCGGCAAGGCTGAGACGCTCGGCGACGGCATGAGGCTTGCGAGCGAATCCCTCGAAAGCGGTCGCGCCCGCGCCGCGCTGGAACGCCTCGTTGCGGTTTCCAACGAGGGCGGGACGGACTAGGATTGGCCATGACCGACATTCTGAAGAAGATCGAAGCCTACAAGCTGGAAGAGATCGCCGCCGCCAAGGCGCGCGTCGCCCCCGCCGAGCTTCGCGCGCGCATCCGTGATCAGGAGCCGCCGCGCGGCTTCTTCGCGAGCCTGAAGGACAGGAAGGCCGAAGGCCGCTTCGGTCTCATCGCCGAGATCAAGAAGGCAAGCCCCTCCAAGGGCCTCATCCGCCCGGATTTCGATCCGCCGGCCCTCGCGAAAGCCTATGAGGCCGGCGGAGCGGCCTGCCTTTCCGTGCTGACGGACACGCCGAGCTTCCAGGGCGCGCCGGAATTCCTGACCGCCGCACGCGGCGCCTGCGCGTTGCCGGCGCTGCGCAAGGACTTCATGTTCGACAGCTACCAGGTGCTGGAAGCCCGCGCCTGGGGTGCGGACTGCATTCTCCTGATCATGGCCTCGCTTAGCGACGATGCCGCGAAAATGCTGGAAGACGCCGCCTTCTCGCTCGGCATGGACGTGCTGATCGAAGTGCACGACGAACCCGAAATGGAGCGCGCGCTCAAGCTGAAGTCCAAGCTTGTCGGCGTCAACAACCGGAACCTGCGCACCTTCGAAGTCGATCTTGCGGTTTCGGAGAAGCTCGCCGGCATGGTGCCGGAAGACCGGCTGCTCGTCGGCGAAAGCGGCATCTTCACCCATGCCGACTGCCAGCGCCTCGGCAAGGTCGGCATCTCCACCTTCCTCGTCGGCGAAAGCCTGATGCGCAAGGAAGACGTGGCGGCCGCAACGCGCGAACTCCTGACCGGCAATGCCGGCATGCTGGCCGCCGAATGACGAAGCTCACGCATATCGACGCCTCCGGCGAAGCCAACATGGTGGATGTCGGCGACAAGGGCGAAACGGTGCGCATCGCTGTCGCCGAGGCCTTCATCCGCATGGCGCCTGCGACGCTCGACCTCATTCTTAAGGGCGACGCCAAGAAAGGCGACGTGATCGGCACGGCGCGCCTTGCCGGCATCATGGCCGCCAAGCAGACCTCCAGCCTCATCCCGCTCTGCCACCCGCTGATGCTGACCAAGGTGGCGGTGGAAATCCGCGAGGATCTCGCCCTTCCGGGCCTGCGCGTCGAGGCGATGGCAAAACTTACCGGCCGCACCGGCGTCGAGATGGAGGCGCTGACGGCCGTCAGCGTTGCCTGCCTCACAATCTACGACATGGCCAAGGCCGCCGACCGCGAGATGGAGATCGGCGGCGTGCGGCTGCGCGAAAAGTCCGGCGGCCGTTCCGGTGACTACAAACGCGGAGACGCCTGATGGCCCTTCTGCCCGTTGCCGATGCCCTTGAACGCCTGCTTTCCGCGGCAAGGCCGGTGCGACGGACGGAAAAGGTCCCGCTTCATGAGGCGGAGGGCCGCGTGCTTGCGGAGGATGTAGCCGCCCGCCTTACCCAGCCGCCCTTCGACAATTCCGCGATGGACGGCTACGCCCTGCGCCATGCGGACATCGCCGTGCTCGGCGCCGTCCTCAAGGTCGTCGGCACCTCCGCGGCCGGCCACGCCTTCGAAGGCTCTGCGGGTCCGGGCGAGGCCGTGCGCATCTTCACCGGTGCGCCGCTCCCCGCCTTCGCCGATACCGTGCTTTTGCAGGAAGATGCCGAGGTGCTGGAGGACGGCCGCATCCGCACGACCTTCCTCACCCCGAAGGGCCGCCATATCCGCCCCCGTGGCCAGGATTTCTCCGAAGGAGAAATCGTCCTCAAGGCCGGCGACATGCTCGATCCGGGCCGCCTCACCGTCGCTGCCGCGATGAACCATGCGGAGCTGACCGTATATACCCGTCCCCGCGTCGCCCTTCTGGCGACCGGCGACGAGCTGGTACCGCCGGGCACGTCGCCGGGTGCAAGCCAGATCATCGCATCCAACACCTATGGCGTCGCCGCCATCGCCCGCAGCGCCGGCGCGGAGATCGTTGATCTCGGCATCGTCCGTGACGACAAGCAGGCAATTCTCGAAGCGGTGCGGAATGCCCTTTCCCTCGACATCGATGTGCTGGTGACGCTCGGCGGCGCATCCGTCGGCGATTTCGACCTTGTCCAGCCAGTGCTTGGCGAAGCCGGCATGGAGCTCGACTTCTGGCGCATCGCCATGCGTCCCGGAAAGCCGCTGATGGTCGGCCGCCTCGGCGAGATCCAAGTCGTCGGCTTGCCCGGCAACCCCGTCTCCAGTCTCGTCTGCTCGTTGCTGTTCCTCGAACCCCTCGTCCGCCGTCTTGCGCATCTGCCGCCGAAAACCCGCCTGCGGGACGCCGTCACGGCGGTGCCGGTCAAGGAAAACGACCACCGGCAGGACTATGTCCGCGCCCGCCTGGCTCGCGGCCCCGCCGGCGAACTGCTCGTCACCCCCTTCGGCAAGCAGGATTCCTCGATGATGAAGACCTTCGCGGAAGCGGAAGGCCTGCTGGTCCGGCCGCCCCAGGCTCCGGCCATGGCCGTGGGAGCGCCGTGCAAGGTTCTGCTTCTGCGCGAACCCGCACCCTGAGAAACATTATTGTATCAGCAGCCCCTTGCGGAACACATATGGAACAGATAGTGTCTGTTCTGGATTTGTTTCACGATTCTCGGTGGAGAGGCCATGCTGACGCGCAAACAACAGGAACTCCTGCTGTTCATTCATGAGCGTATGAAGGAATCCGGCATTCCGCCCTCCTTCGACGAGATGAAGGATGCCCTCGATCTCGCCTCCAAATCCGGTATCCATCGCCTTATCACGGCGCTGGAGGAGCGCGGCTTCATCCGCCGCCTGCCCAACAGGGCGCGCGCGCTGGAGGTGATCAAGCTTCCCGATGCCTATTCGCCGAGCCTGCAGCCTCGCCGTGGCTTCTCGCCGTCCGTCATCGAGGGCAGCCGTGGCAAGCAGGCCGCCCCGCCGGCCGCTCCCGCGCAGCGCACGGCCCCGGCGGAGATTTCTTCTTCCGTCTCCGTTCCCGTCATGGGACGCATCGCCGCCGGCGTGCCGATCTCTGCCATCCAGAACAACACCCACGACATCACCGTGCCGGCCGAGATGATCGGCAGCGGCGAGCATTATGCGCTGGAGGTCAAGGGCGACTCGATGATCGAGGCCGGCATTCTCGATGGCGACACGGTGATCATCCGCAATGCAAGCAGCGCCAATCCGGGCGAAATCATCGTGGCGCTCGTCGATGACGAGGAGGCGACCCTGAAGCGTTTCCGCCGCAAGGGTGCCTCCATTGCCCTGGAAGCCGCCAACCCGGCTTATGAGACCCGTATCTTCGGCCCCGACCGTGTGAAGATCCAGGGCAAGCTCGTCGGCCTCATCCGCCGCTACAATTGATCATCCGCTTCCGGCTCGAAGGTTGCCTTGCGCCAGTCGTAGGTGCGGTGTCGTGACCATGGGCGGCTGAGCGTCCCGACCGCGGCCGTGAATTCGGCGTTGGAGAGCGCGGAAGACGCTTCTCCTTCGGCAGGCTGGATTTCCATTGCGCCGCTACGCCGCAAGTGCCGGGCGGTCATAAGTCGCGCACCGGAGCGGCAGGTATCGAGCCGCAGGGCGAAGGGTACGACGACGAGATCCGACCCGTCGCAGGCAACGCCGAGGAAAGCGGTGTCCTCGATCGTGACGATCCGCCAGCCGCTGGGCGAGACGGCGGCGCAGAAGGCCTTTGCTTCGCAGACGAAGCGGCCCGTCTTCTTCGAGGCATCGATTGCGCCGGCCAGCGCGGCTTTTGCCTTTTGCCGATCCGCCTTGCGGCGAGGCTGTTCCCGCCCCTCCGCTTTCACCTCGGTCTCCAGCGTCAGTCCCGCCGTCTTGCGCATGTCCGGCTTGACCAGATCGCCGAGCCGGAGCGCACGCCGCCATTGATCGTAGATGAAGCCCGGTGGCCGGACCCGGTTCGTCGCCGTTGCCTCCCCGGACAGGATGGCGACAAGGCGGCCGTCCTCCGAGACCAGGACTTCCGGCGCGGGGCGGCCGCCGGGCGAAAAGGCGACGCCGATACCCGACAGGACAAGCAGCGCGCCGACATGGCGCAGGCGTGTGCGCAGGATGCAGACGAGACCACCGCCCACGCCGATGAGCAGGAAGGCGAGCGGTGGAATTCGGCCGGTGACGACCTCCCCCTTCCAGCCGGCAACCCAGTTCGACAGGGCAATCATCCACTCGATGCCTTTTCCCATGATGGCGAACGGGACCGCATCCAGGCCGAAGGGCATCAGCAGCACGGCGATGAGGCCGAAGGGCATCACGATCGTGCTGATGACCGGCATGGCGAACAGGTTGCCGGCGAGGCCATAGGCCGGGATACGATGGAAGTGGCCGATGGAATAGATCAGCGTCGCAAAGCCGCCGATCAGCGACGATAGGAGAAGCCCGCCGAAGAGGCGCCCGAGCGAACCACCGAAAAGCCGCAGCGGCCCTCCCCGGCTCTCCCGCCGAACCGGCCTCTCCCGCCAGGCCGCATAGCCGGCGACTAGGCCGAGCGTCGCCGCATAGGACATCTGAAACCCGGGATTGGTGACGGCCGACGGCGTGGCCGCCAGAATGAGGATCGCGGAGATCGCCACATTGCGCAGGCTGATGGCGGAGCGGCCGGCGAGCACGGCGACGAGCATCACGCAGATCATGATCCAGGACCGCACTGCCGAGATCGCGCCGCCCGAGACAAGGATATAGAGCGTGACCATGACCAGCGCGCCGGCGGCGGCGATCTTCCTTACGGGGTAACGCTCGGCGAAGCCGGGGATCGCGGCCATGAGCACGCGCGCGCCGACCAGGAACGTGCCGGCGGCCAGCACCATGTTGAGACCCGAAATGGCGAGGACATGGGCAAGCCCGGCCTGCCTTAGGGCCTCCACTGTTTCGGGATCGATGGCGCGCTGTTCAGCCGTCACAAGGGCGGCGGCGATCGCGCCGGCATCGCCGCCGATGCGGCCTCGAATATGCTCGGTAAGGTTGTTTCGCCAGGTGGCGATCTCCTGCCGTATCCGGTCGGTCATGCGCGCCTGAGCGACCGGAAAAGTTTCCGGCTTGCTGTAGAAGTAACCGACCGCGCCATTACCGGCGAAATAGGCGTCGAAGGCGAAATCGTTGAGACCTGCCAGTGCCGGCCCCGAGGGCGGATTGAGCCGCGCCCGTCCCTTGATCCCGCCGCCGATGGGAACAGAGGGGTGCCGGCTTCGGGCAAGCAGCGTCACGGTCTCCGGCATGCGCTTCAATGCGGGGTCGCGCGTCGTCTCAAGCGCGATACGATAGCGGATGGCGCCTCTTTCGTCGCTTTCCCGCGACAGAACCCGGCCGGCGATCTCCGTCGTTACCGGCGCATCGAGGATGACCGTATCGAGTCGCTGGCTCTCGGCCGCCGCCAGCAACATGCCGACGGGGATCAGGAACACGCCGCCCGCGGCCAGCGCAGTCCAGTCTTCCCGGTGACGCAACCGCCAGGCAGGCCAGAATGTCGCGAAGGCGAGCAGTCCCAGCATGAGGGGCGACGGGTCGGACGCGATGGCAAACCAGAGTGCCGCCCCCACTCCAAGGAAGACGGGAACGAACAGGAAGAAATGCCCATGCGCCCGCTCCTGCGCAAAGTCGGGAGCAAGTGTCCGCCGCTCCGGCAGCCGACTGCCGAGCCGGGCGACCATACGCGACAGTCGGGCGGACCATGTTCTTCGAGGCGACGGCGGCAAGGACACCGGCGGTGCGCCGCCATGTTCGACCGTTGCCCGCCAGCCATAGGCTTCGGGCGCCTCCTCGCGCTCCGCGATCTTCCCCTCGGCCATGTCCCGGCCCCTCTATCCCCTTTCCATTGTGCAATCGAACGAGGAAATCTTCAATCGCCAGTATATATGACAATTGCTAAGCCAGACAGAAAGGATGCGCCCTCCATAATCTGAAGAGCACTCTCAAAGGTTGCTTGCAACTTCGCATAAAGGGTAGATATTGCGTTGCCGGAAAGCCTGTTTCCGCAATGCACAATTTGCCTTTCGTATCGCTTGGCAGGGTGCCGTAAATGGGCTAGCAAAACGAACATGTTCATGGCCGGGCACGCTTTCGTGCCGCCATTCGAAACAACGGAGGATCGTTATGACAGGAAAAAGCGCGGGTGTATCCATCGGTGACAAGACGGTCGACCTGCCGACGAGATCCGGGACGAT
Source organism: Shinella zoogloeoides (assembly GCF_022682305.1). Taxonomy (NCBI): domain Bacteria; kingdom Pseudomonadati; phylum Pseudomonadota; class Alphaproteobacteria; order Hyphomicrobiales; family Rhizobiaceae; genus Shinella; species Shinella zoogloeoides. The sequence goes on along the minus strand of NZ_CP093528.1, from coordinate 1,662,166 downwards.
CGGCCCCGATGTGATCGACATCGGCACGCTCTACAAGCATACCGGCGCCTTCACCTACGACCCCGGCTTCACCTCCACCGCCTCGTGCGAATCCAAGATCACCTATATCGACGGCGACGAGGGCGTGCTGCTGCACCGCGGCTACCCGATCGAGCAGCTTGCCGAGCATGGCGACTTCCTCGAAGTCTGCTACCTTCTGTTGTACGGCGAACTGCCCACCAAGACCCAGAAGGACGACTTCGACTACCGCGTGACGCACCACACCATGGTGCATGAGCAGATGAGCCGCTTCTTCACCGGCTTCCGCCGCGACGCCCATCCCATGGCCGTCATGTGCGGCTGCGTCGGCGCGCTCTCGGCCTTCTATCACGACTCGACCGACATCACCGATCCGCACCAGCGCATGGTCGCCTCGCTGCGCATGATCGCCAAGATGCCGACGATCGCTGCCATGGCCTACAAGTACCATATCGGCCAGCCCTTCGTTTATCCGAAGAACGATCTCGACTACGCGTCGAACTTCCTGCGCATGTGCTTTGCCGTTCCGTGCGAGGAATACACCGTGAACCCGGTGCTCTCGCGCGCCATGGACCGTATTTTCATCCTGCATGCCGACCACGAGCAGAACGCATCCACCTCCACCGTCCGTCTTGCCGGCTCCTCGGGCGCCAATCCGTTCGCCTGCATCGCGGCCGGTATCGCCTGCCTCTGGGGTCCGGCCCATGGCGGCGCCAACGAGGCGGCGCTCAACATGCTGGCCGAGATCGGCTCGGTGGAGCGGATTCCTGAATATGTCGCGCGGGCCAAGGACAAGAACGATCCGTTCCGCCTGATGGGCTTCGGCCATCGCGTCTACAAGAACTACGATCCGCGCGCGCGCATCATGCAGAAGACGACGCACGAGGTTCTGGGCGAACTCGGCATCAAGGACGACCCGATGCTGGAAGTCGCCATGGAGCTGGAGCGCATCGCGCTGACGGATGAGTACTTCATCGAGAAGAAGCTCTATCCGAACATCGACTTCTATTCCGGCATTACGCTGAAGGCGCTGGGCTTCCCCACCACCATGTTCACGGTGCTCTTCGCGCTCGCGCGCACGGTCGGCTGGATCGCCCAGTGGAACGAGATGATCGAGGACCCGGAACAGCGCATTGGCCGCCCGCGCCAGCTCTATATCGGCGCGCCCAAGCGCGATTACGTGCCGGTTTCCAAGCGCTGAACGCAGCGACGCTGAAAACACGAAGCCCGGCCGTCTCGGCCGGGCTTTTTTCGTGCCGGCCCCGTGGGAGCCGCCGGCAGGCGCAACTTCCTGTGGCGGGCGGACCGTTCGCCCACACTCCGCCACGTTCTTCGCCATGAGGTAACCTTGCGGCCGGGAACCAATGCACCGGATTCGCCATTATCGTGCCAGCTAGAAGGAGTGCACAGATGAACAAGAAGCTTGGAACCGTGCTGGCCCTGACGCTTGCGCAGGCTCTCGCGACGACGGCCGGCGCAGCGGACATGGTTTACCGCGACAAGGCGCCGACCTATGTGGACAACGGCGCACGCGGCGGCGTGAAGATCGGCATGCTGACCTGCGATGTCGGCGGCGGGGTCGGTTATGTGCTTGGCTCGGCCAAGACCGTCGATTGCGTGTTCAGCGCGAGCAACGGCGAGCGTGACAGCTATAGCGGCGTTATCCGCAAGATGGGCGTCGATCTCGGCTTCACCACGCAGGGCCGCATCGTCTGGGCGGTCTTCGCGCCGACGGCGGGTTACCATCAGGGCTCGCTCGGTGGCCTCTATCAGGGCGCCACGGCGGAGGCGACGGTCGGCGTCGGCATCGGCACCAACGTCCTCATCGGCGGTACGTCGGGATCGATCCACCTGCAGACCGTCAGCATCAGCGGCCAGATCGGCCTCAACCTCGCGGCGACCGGCACCTCGGTCACGCTGACGCCCCAGGGCTGAACATTCCGGAACGGGCGGCCTCGGCCGCCCGTTTTCTCTGGCGTGCAATGTGCTAGATTATACGGTGAGAGGTTCCCGACATGATCCGCACCGCCCTGTCCCTGTTCGCCGTCCTCGCGCTTTGCGCCTGCACGCCCACGACTGGCGTCGGCATCGAGCCTATTCCCGGCAGCATCACCTATGGCGGCCACCAGCCGCGCACGCGACTGACGAAGGCGCCCGTCGGCAGCACGTTCGAACACCGGTTCCGCGATCGCCCCGGCCGGGAGGTCTTCGAGACCTACCAGATCCAGCCGGACCGCTCGATCCTCCTGATCCGCCGGCGGGTGCGGCTCGATTACTTCTGACCCAGCAACGGCAACGGAGACAGACATGCTGGAAAGCACCGATATCGAACTCGAGGACGAACGGCTGAAACAGCTCGACCTTCTGGCGGACGAGCGCGCCATGACGCCACCGGAGCTGCTGGCGCACTATGCGTCCGGCTCCTTCGGCTTCCACGAGGCGGTGCACACGACGTCCATCGTGCTCGACCTCGTCGACGACCAGCTCCTCCACCACCCCGCCATTGCCGGAAATCCCGACTGGTTCCGTCTCGCCGCACGGGCGAGCGAAGCGTTGTTCAATCTCTATCAGGCGATGGGGTCTGCACAGCTCGTGGCGGCGCATGCCTCCAGCGAGGGTAAGCGGCCGGAAGAGCTGAACGCCAGCAACGACGATTGATTCGCCAAGGCGGCCCGTCATGCGGGCCACCCGTTTCCTGCCGGGCTATTCTTCCTCGCGCAGAGCCTGAACCACGCGTTCGCGGCCGACACGGATGACGTTCTCCATTGCGCGGCGCGCGCCCTCCTCATCCCGCCGGTCGATTTCCTCGACGATGCGGATGTGAGTCGCTGCCACCTCGCCCATCTTGCCGAGATCGGCGGCGGGGGAGCTGAGCTTGAAGGCGCCGACGAGCGCGGCCTCGATCAGGCTGCCGACCGTGCGCAGGAAGGGGTTGCGCGAGGCGTCCAGCACCGAGAGATGGAATTTCAGGTCCGCCAGCGCGAGCGATTCGGCTGTGTGCGACGTATCGCCCATGGCCACGGCAAGGCGCATCATCTGGCTGATGTCGGCCTCGGTGGCGTGGCGCGCGGCAAGCGCCGCCGCATGCGGCTCGAAGGCAAGGCGCACTTCGGAAAGGTGCAGGAGGAAGCTTTCGTCGATACCGACGGCGAAATACCAGGTCAGGATATCGCTGTCGAAGAGGTTCCATTGCGTGTTGGGCGTGACGCGCGTGCCGATGCGCGCGCGCGGAACGACAAGGCCCTTCGCGGCAAGCGTCTTCATCGCCTCGCGCAGCACGGTGCGCGACACCTTGAAGCGCGCCGCAAGCTCCGCATCGCCCGGCAGCGTCGCGCCGACAGGATATTCCCCTGCGATAATGGCAAGGCCCAACTCGTTGACCACCTGCGCATGACTGGTGCGCGTGTTCAGCCCGTTGATGACCGTCTCAAGCAATCCCTTGCGCAAAAATCGTCCCCTCCTCCGGTCCGAAACACCCCTTCTGTTCCGGAAGCCTTGCGCTGGTATAGAGCAAATCCAACAAAAGTGCGAAGCGGTTTTGCACTTGCAGCCACGTACAAACAAGGGGATAGGGCCTCGCCCGCTTCCGCGCATGCGGCCCTCTCGCCAGACGAGAAAGGCGCTCCCGTCCGGAGCGCCTTTCCGCCGTTCCATAAGCCGCGACTTACTGCGGCAGCTTGTCGTCCACGCCGGCGACGTAGAAGTTCATGCCGAGCAGCGTGCCGTCATCCGAAACCTGGCCGGCAGCCAGCCATTCGGAGCCGTCCTGCTTCTTGACCGGGCCGGTGAAGGGATGCAGCTCGCCGGAGCGGATCTTCGCCTCGACGTCTTCGGCGGCCTTCTTCACGTCGTCGGGCATGTTCGTGTAGGGCGCCATCGTCAGGATGCCGTCCTTCAGGCCGTCCCAGATCTGCTCCGACTTCCAGGTGCCGTCGAGAACCGCCTGCGTGCGCTTGATGTAATAGGCGCCCCAGGTATCGACGATGGCGGTGAGCTGGGTGTTCGGGCCGGCGGCAATCATGTCCGAGGCCTGGCCGAAGGCATGGATGCCGCGTTCGGCGGCGACCTGCATCGGGGCGGTGGAGTCGGTATGCTGCGTCAGGATGTCGACGCCCTGGTCGGCCAGCGCCTTGGCGGCGTCGGCTTCCTTGCCCGGATCGGCCCAGGTGTTGGCCCAGACGATCTTGACCTTGAAGTCCGGGTTGACGGACTGCGCGCCGAGCATGAAGGCGTTGATGCCCATCACGACTTCCGGGATCGGGAAGGAGGCGATGTAGCCGGCGACGCCCTTCTTGGACATCTTGGCGGCGATCACGCCCTGGATGTAACGACCTTCGTAGAAGCGGGCGTTGTAGGTGCCGACATTCTCGGCGCTCTTGAAGCCGGTCGCATGCTCGAACTTCACGTCCGGGAACTTCTGGGCGACCTTGATCGTCGCGTCCATGAAGCCGAAGGACGTGGTGAAGACCAGCGCGCAGCCCGAGCGCGCCATGCGCTCGACGGCGCGTTCGGCATCCGGGCCTTCCGGTACGTTTTCGAGGAAGGCGGTCTCGATCTTGTCGCCCATCGCCTTTTCGAGCTCCTGGCGGCCGCGGTCGTGGCCTTCCGAATAGCCGCCATCCGTCTTGGAGCCGACATAGATGAAGCAGATTTTCGTCTTGTCCTGTGCGCTTGCCGCGACGGCGAAGCCGAGGACGGCGGCGGAGGTTGCGAGAGCGAGAATGATTTTCTTCATTTTATCCTCTGAGGTTGGAGTGGTCGTTTTCCGTCTTTCTCACCGGTCGGGAACGAACGGCTTGCCGAGAGAGGCGGGTGTGTTGATCAGCGTCATGCGTCGATTGTGCGAGATCAGGATGAGCACGATGATCGTGGCGGCGTAGGGCAGCGCCGACAGGAACTGCGAGGGGATGCCGATGCCGAAGGCCTGCGCATGAAGCTGGCTGATCGACACGGCGCCGAAGAGATAGCCGCCGAGCAGCACGCGCCACGGCCGCCAGGAGGCGAAGACCACCAGCGCCAGCGCGATCCAGCCGCGCCCGGCTGACATGTTCTCCACCCATTGCGGCGTATAGACCAGCGAGAGCTGCGCGCCGGCAAGGCCCGCGCAGGCCCCGCCGAACATCACGGCGAGATAGCGCGTGCGGATGACATGGATACCGAGCGCGTGGGCGGAGGCATGGTTGTCGCCGATGGCGCGGATCTTCAGGCCCGCACGGCTTTTGAACAGGAACCAGTTCACGCCGATCACCAGCGCGATCGAAATGTAGAAAATGATATCCTGCCGGAAGAGCAGCGGGCCGATGAAGGGAATATCGGAAAGAAGCGGGATCGCGATCGGCTCGAGCCTTGCGCCGGACATGCCGACATAGGGTTCGCCGATCTGGCCCGAGACGCCGAGGCCCAGAATGGTCAGCGCAAGGCCGGTCGCCACCTGGTTGGCGACGAGCGTCAGCGTCAGGAAACCGAAGAGCAGGGAAAACAGCGCGCCGCCGGCAATGCCGGCGAGGATGCCGACATAGGGCGAGCCGGTGATCTGCGTTGCGGCGAAGGCGATGGCCGCGCCCATCACCATCATGCCCTCCACGCCGAGATTGAGCACGCCGGTGCGCTCCGTGACGAGTTCGCCGACGGAAGCAAGCACCAGCGGCGTCGCCGCCGTGATCACGGTGAGAAGGATTGCCTCGATCATGCCCATCAGTGCGCTTCCCCCTCGTTGCCGCGGCCGAGGCGGGAGAAGACCAGCCGGATCTTGTATAGAATGAGCGTGTCGCAGGAGAGCACGAAGAACAGCAGCAGCCCCTGGAAGACGCGCGTGACCTTGTCGGAGACGCTGAGAGTCAGTTGCACCGCCTCGCCGCCGACATAGGTGAGCGCGAGGAAGAGGCCCGCGGCGACGATGCTGAGCGGGTTGAGGCGGCCGAGGAAGGCGACGATGATGGCGGTGAAGCCGTAGCCGGGCGAGATGATCGGCTGCAGCTTGCCGATGGTGCCGCTGACCTCGGAAATGCCGGCAAGACCGGCGAGCGCGCCCGAGAGCAGCATGGAGAACCAGATCATGCGCCTGGAAGAGAAGCCGGCAAAGCGCCCTGCCCGCTCCGACTGGCCGAGCACGGTGATCTCGAAGCCCTTCAGCGTGTAGCGCATCATGATCCAGAGCACGACGGCCGCGATGATGGCGAAGGCGAAGCCGAGATTGGCCCTGCCGGAGGAGACGAGTTCGGGCAGGATCGCTTCCGGCGCGAAGTCGCGCGTCACCGGGAAGTTATAGGCATCCGGGCTGCGCCATGGACCGCGCACCAGCCAGTCGAGGAAGAGCTGGGCAATATAGACCAGCATCAGGCTCGTCAGGATCTCGTTGGTGTTCATATGCGCCTTGAGGAAGGCGGGGATGGCGGCATAGAGCGCGCCGCCGACCATCCCAAAAATGAGCATCAGCGGCAGGACGAGCGGCGAATGCCACTCGTGGAAGACCACCGGCACGATGGCGCCGGCAATCGCGCCCGCGATGAACTGCCCTTCCGCGCCGATGTTCCAGTTGTTCGAGCGGTAGCAGACGGACAGGCCAACGCCGATCAGGATCAGCGGCGCGGCCTTGATGGCGATCTCGTGCAGCGACCAGACGTCGAGCAGCGGCTCGATGAAGAAGCTGTAGAGCGCCGATGCCGGGCTCTTGCCGAGCAGCGCGAACATGATGCCGCCTGCGATCACCGTCAGCCCCAGCGCGAGGAACGGCGAGAGGACGGAGTAGAGCCGGGACGGATTGGGGCGTTTTTCGAGTTCAATGCGCATGGGCCGCCCCTTCGCCTTCCGTCTTGCCGTGCATGCCGCCCATCAGGAGACCGATCTTTTCGCGTGTCAGTTCATGGGCCGGATAGGCGTCCGACAGCCTTCCCTCGCTGATGACGGCGATTTCCGTCGCCACCTCGAAGATCTCGTCGAGGTCCTGGCTGATCACCAGCACGGCGGACCCCGCCTTGGCGAGGTCCACCAGCGCCTGGCGGATGCGGCTCGCCGCGCCCGCGTCGACGCCCCAGGTCGGCTGGTTGACGATCAGCACGGCCGGCTGACGGTCCAGTTCGCGGCCGACGATATATTTCTGCAGGTTGCCGCCCGAAAGCGAGCCGGCCGCAGGATCCTCCCCGCTCTTGCGCACGTCCATCGTTTCGGAGATGCGGCGCGAGGCGAGGCGCACGACGGCGTGGCGGATGACACCGAGGATGCCGCCGGCAAGGAATGTCTTGCGGTCGGACTGGCTGCGCGCCAGCACGAGATTGTCGGAAAGCGGCAGGCCTGGAACGGCCGCATGGCCATGGCGCTCCTCCGGCACGAAACCCGCGCCCATCAGGCGGCGGGCGGTGATGCCGAGATTGCCGGCGGCTTTTTCACGGATGAAGACGGCCGATGCGTCCGCGACGGGAAATTCGCCGGAAAGCGCATCGAAAAGCTCGCCCTGCCCGTTGCCGGCAACGCCGGCAATCGCAAGGACCTCGCCGCCGCGAACCTTCAGACCGACATCCTTCAACGCGACAGCGAACGGCGTGCGTGCCGGCACGCTCAGATGCCGCGCCTCCAAGAGGACATTGCCCTTGGCGTTCGTGCCGGCCGCGCTGACCGAGGCGACGTCGCTGCCGACCATCATGCGGGCGAGCGAAGCCGGCGTCTCCTTGCGTGGATCGCATGCACCGGTGACCTTGCCGTGGCGCAGAACCGTGGCGCGGTCGCAGATGCGCTGCACCTCTTCCAGCCGGTGGCTGATATAGAGCACCGAACGGCCCTCGGCCTTGAGCTTGTCGAGCGTTTCGAACAGCCGGTCCGCCTCCTGCGGCGTCAGCACGGAGGTCGGCTCGTCGAGGATGATGAGTTCCGGGTTCTGCAGCAGCGCGCGCACGATCTCGATGCGCTGGCGCTCGCCCACCGAAAGATCGGCGACATGCGCGTTCGGATCGAGCGGCAGGCCGTAGAGATGCGAGAGGCGGGCGGCCTCCTCGGCGACTTTCGACAGGGAGATTCCGGGGCTCAGCGAGAGCGCGATGTTCTCCGCCACCGTCAGCGCCTCGAAAAGCGAGAAGTGCTGGAAGACCATGCCGATGCCGAGACGCCGCGCCGCGCCGGGGCTTGGGATGCGAACGGACTCGCCCTTCCACAGAATCTCGCCGCTCGTCGGCGCGAGCACGCCGAAAAGCATCTTCACGAGGGTGGATTTGCCAGCCCCGTTCTCGCCCAGAAGGGCATGAATTTCACCGGGCTGTATGGCAAGGTCGATGCCGTTACAGGCGGCGAACGAACCAAATAGCTTTGTCAGGCTGCGAACAGCCAATAACGGACTGCCCATGCCCTCGGATGCTCCAACGGCTGACACTCTGCCCCCTCTTCCCCTGCGATCCCATTCCCCAGCGCCCGTTCGGGTCCTTGTCAGGGGATGAGCAATGTCGTTCCGCTCGTTTTTCTTGTTTCCAGATCCGTGTGCGCCCGCCCAGCTTCGGCCAACGGATAAGTCTGATTAATATTGATACGCACTTTGTTGCCTTGCACAACATCAAAGAGCGAGTTTGCACATGCATCGAGTTCCGCGCGCGTCGCAATATAGGCGAAGAGCGTCGGGCGCGTGGCGAAGAGCGAACCCTTCTGTGCGAGCAACCCCATGTTGAAGGCATCGACAGGCCCCGAGGAATTGCCGAAGCTGACGAAGAGGCCACGCGGCTTCAGGCAGTCCAGCGACCTGGGGAACGTATCCTTGCCGACGGAATCGTAGACGACGTCGACGCCCGCGCCGTTCGTCAGTTCACGCACCCGCGCGGCGAAATCTTCCTTGCCGTAATCGATGACATGATCGTAGCCATGGGCCAGCGCGAGATCGATCTTCGCCTGCGAACCGGCCGTGCCGATCACCGTCGCGCCGAGCGCCTTCGCCCATTGGCCGGCGATCAGGCCGACGCCGCCGGCCGCGGCGTGGAACAGGATCACGCTGCCGGGTTTCACCTTGTAGGTCTGGAGCAGCAGATATTGCGCCGTCATGCCTTTCAGCATCATGGCCGCCGCCGTCTCGAGCGGGATGCCGTCCGGCACCTTCACCAGATGCTTCGTCGCGACGTTGCGTTCCGCCGCATAGGCGCCGTCCGCGGACGCATAGGCGACCCGGTCGCCAATCGCAAAATCCGTGACACCTTCGCCGAGCGCAGTAACCGTGCCGGCGCCTTCCTTGCCCGGAACGAAGGGCAGATCGGTCTTGTAGAGGCCCGTGCGGAAATAGACGTCGATGAAGTTGAGGCCGACCGCTGCCTGCCTGATCTGCACTTCGCCCGGTCCCGGCGCGCCGAGCGGCACGTCTTCGAGCTTCAGAACCTCCGGCCCGCCGAGACTGCGGATGACGATCGCCTTGGTCATGTCATGCTCCCGATTGTTCTAGCGCCGGCCGAGGGCGGGAAAGGCCTGCAGCACCGCGCCGATGACATAGAGATAGACCCCCGTCGCGACGACGCCCCAGACGACCCAGGCCGGCGTATCGAAGTGAAGCAGAAGCGCATAGCCGCTAAGGCCGGCCCAGAGGAAGAAGACGGCGAGGTTCACCGACCTCAGGCGCTCGACGCGCACAGGATGCAGGAAATTGATCGGCATGAAGGTGAGGAAGACGGAAACGAAGACGATGATCGACGCCGTCAGCTCGCTCGCCTTGATCACGAAGAGCGTGAACACCACCATGTTCCAGACGACCGGGAAGCCGGAGAAGAAATATTCGTCCGTCTTCATGCCCATGTCGGCATAATAGATGGCGCTGGACACCACGATGGCGCCTGCGGCGACAAAGGACCACGGCTCGCCGATCATGCCGCCCTGGTAGAGCGCGAAGGCCGGCAGGAGCACGTAGGTCACGTAGTCGATGACATTGTCCAGCGTGTCGCCGGACCAGTTGGGCAGCACTTCCTTGACGCGCACCTTGCGGGCGATCGGCCCGTCGATGCCGTCGACGAGCAGCGCGAGGCCGAGCCACCAGAACATGTCGACGAAACGGTGTTCCGCCGCGGCCACGACGCCGAGAAAGGCGAGGAACGAGCCGGACGCCGTCAGGATATGAACGGAAAAGGCGCGAATCTCCGCGTAGGGCACGCGCTTGTAATTGAAAAACTTCATTGCCGTTCGCTGTCCATCCCTTGGGGCTTTTGCCCGGCCGCGCGCCGCCGAACCTGCCCTCTTGTGCGGTTACTGCCGGTAATATGCATTGATTGTCCGACGCCGCCAGAGAAAATCGCCTGTCCGCCCGGCGGTTCTTCCGGCTGCGCGGATTCATCCCATGGAAATTGCCCCTTTGCGGGCCTAGTCTTGGCGCAGTACAAGCACCGCAAATCTGTGGGTAACGCTTTCCGCCTCGGAGGCCGGTCATGAGACAATTCGATATCGCCGTCGTCGGCGCCGGCCTTGCCGGCAATCTCGCGGCCCTCGCGCTTGCCGATTCGGGACGCAGCGTCGCCCTTGTCGCCCCGCCCGCCCGCGCCGCCGATGGCCGCACGACGGCGCTCATGGACCAGTCCATCGCCTTCCTCGGCACGCTCGGCCTGTGGGACGAGATCGCCCCCCATGCCGCCGCGCTCGAGACCATGCAGATCCTCGACGGCACTGCGCGGCTGCTGCGTGCGCCGCCGGTCGCCTTCCGTTCCAGCGAAGTCGGGCTTGCCGCCTTCGGCTACAACATTCCGAACGCACCGTTCCTCGATGTGCTGGATGCGCGCATCGCCGCGACGAACGCCATCGTTCGCGTCGAAAGCGGCGTGACGGCCGCCAACGCCTTCGAGACCGGCGTGGAGCTGGCGCTCGACAATGGCGAGCGCGTCATGGCCTCCCTCGTGATCGGCGCCGACGGCCGCAAGTCGAAGATCCGCGAGAGCGCCGCCATCGGCGTCAAGGCATGGTCCTATCCGCAGGCCGCGCTGGTGCTCAATTTCTCGCACGAACGGCCGCACGGCAACGTATCCACGGAGTTCCACACGGAAAGCGGCCCCTTCACGCAGGTGCCCCTGCCCGGCCGGCGCTCCAGCCTCGTCTGGGTGTTGCCGCCGCAGGAAGCGGCACGGCTGCGCGCGTTGCCGCTACCGGACCTCAGCCGGGCCGTTGAGGAGCGCATGCAGTCCATGCTTGGCAAGGTTTCCGTCGAAGGCGGCGTGCAGAGCTTCCCGCTTTCCGGCATGACGGCGGAGCGATTCGGCAAGGGGCGCATCGCGCTCGTCGGCGAGGCCGCGCATGCCTTTCCGCCGATCGGGGCGCAGGGCCTCAACCTCAGCCTTCGCGATATCATGGCATTGCGCGAGCTTATCGCCGATCGTGAGCCGGCGAACGATATCGATATCGGCGAGCGCTTCGACCGCAAGCGGCAGGCCGATATCCGCTCGCGCACCCTCAGCGTCGATCTGCTGAACCGTTCGCTGCTTTCGGATTTCCTGCCCGTGCAATTCCTGCGATCCGCCGGACTGCACCTCTTGTCCGCCCTCGGGCCGCTGCGCGGCATCGTCATGCGCGAGGGTATCGAGCCGCTCGGCTCGCTGAAGGCCCTGCGCAGCGGTCTACGGGAACGGATCACCCGGCAGCAGGCCTGACTTGATGAGGTAGAGCAGGATCGTCACCGTCGCGACGGATAGCACGGTCGTGATGAGGATGGTCGCGGAGGCCCGCTCCTGCCATACGCCGTATTGCTGGCCGATGACGAAGACATTCGTGGCCGTCGGCAGGGCCGCGAGCAGCACGGCCGTGAATACCCAGACCGGATCGAAATTGCCGGCAAGTCCCAGCACGAGATACATCGTCACCGGCAGCAGCAGCAGCTTCGCCGGCACGATGTAGCCGATCTCCACCGGCACCCGCTTCAGCGGCCGCAGTGCGAGCGTCACGCCCATGGCGAAGAGCGCGCAGGGCGCGGCGGCCTGCGCGAGATAATCGATCAGCCGCTGCAACGGCGCCGGCGGCTCGAAGCCGGCGAAGGCTGCGGCAAAGCCCGCCGCCGTCGCGATGATGAAGGGATGCGTGACGATCTTGTGCAGCACGCCGCCGGCAATCCTGAGCGGGGGCTGCTTCTCGCCGCCCGCAAGCGCCATCAGCGCCGGCGCGACCGTGAAATGCAGCATGTTCTCGAAGCAGAAGACCAGTGCGACCGGCACCGCCGCCGGCTCGCCGAAGGCCAGCAGCGCAAGCCCCGGCCCCATATAGCCGATATTGCCGTAGGCGGCAGCAAGCCCCTGGATCGTCGCCTCGCCGACCGTGGCGCGGCGCAGCCAGAGGCCTGTGGCGAAGATCAGTCCGAAGATCAGGTAGGTGGCGCTGATATTGGCGAGGATGAAATCGACGCGCGTCAGTTGCTCGACCGGCGTCTTGGCCACCAGCTTGAAGAAGAGCGCCGGCAGCGCGATGTAGATGATGAAGGTGTTGAGCCAGCCGAGCGCCTCGACCGGCTGCTTCGTGATCCGCGCGACCACGTAACCGAGCAGGATCATGCCGAAGAACGGCAGCACGAGTCCGATAATGTCCGCCATGGGCCGAGGCCTGCTCCCGCTCGCTGAGGCTGATACCTCCGACTAGCCGATTTGCGAGAGGATGGGAAACGTTTGCTGGAACCAGATGGCGACGGCGCTGATATATCCGAAGATGAAAGCAAGGCCGGTGAGGATCAAAAGCACGCCCATCACCTTCTCAACCGTGCCGAGATGGCGACGGAAGCGCACGAGGAAGCGCATGAAAGCCCCCGAAAAGCCCGCCGCGATCCAGAACGGCACGGCCAGACCCAGCGAGTAGACGGCGAGCAGGATCGCCCCGTCGCCCACGGTCTCGCGTGCTGCCGCGACGCCGAGGATCGCGCCGAGCACCGGCCCGATGCAGGGCGTCCAGCCGAAGGCGAAGGCAAGGCCCATCAGATAGGCGCCGGACGCCGTCGCCGGCTTGCCGCCACCTTGGAAGCGCGCCTCGCGGGCAAAGAGCCCGATGCGCAGCACGCCGAGGAAATGCAGGCCCATCAGGATGATGATGACGCCGCCGATCTGCGCCAGGACATCGAGATGCCGGCGCAGCACCATGCCGATCGTCGAGGCTCCCGCGCCGAGCGCGATGAAGACCGTGGCGAATCCCAGCGTGAAGAAGAACGCCGCCAGAAGCACCGCGCCGCGCGTATCGCGCCGCACGGCCACCGCCTCGTTCCCACGGAACTGATCCACCGAAATGCCCGCCATATAGCACAGATAAGGCGGCACGAGCGGCAGCACGCAGGGCGAAAGGAACGACAGCGCCCCGGCAAGAAGCGCGCTCAAAAGGGAAATATCGGCAATCGACAAGGGACCACTCCGAAAGGACCGGAGGAATGCGGCCAGGGCTGTCCGACAACCCGCCCACGCCTCCGTTTGCGCTCTCAGATAGCCGCCGCGAACCTCTCCTGCCAATCACCTTTTGGAGAACGCGGCGAAATGCAGCAAAAGCTGTTTTCCGCCCCATTTTCTGGGTTGACCCGGCAAATCGTCCTGCCTATGTTCCGCGCACTTCCGCGGGGCGCCCTTCGCACCGCTTGGGAGCGCGTAGCTCAGCCGGTAGAGCAACTGACTTTTAATCAGTAGGTCCAGGGTTCGAATCCCTGCGCGCTCACCACCACTCAGCCCGTAACGTCCTGAAATTTGCAGAGATCGCTGGGCACACATGGACCGCTATGACGATAAGCAAGAACATGCCGGATTCCGCCCTGGACCTGCTGAACGACGCTATCCGTGATGTATATGAGTCCGCTGGAATGAGCGTGACTCACCCGGCCCGGCGCGAGGCCGAGAGCGCGGAATACGGAGCCTGCCGCTTCGGTCTGGACGGTCATGCCGTTGCCTTCCGCATCGCGAGGACGACGCCGACCAAGGTCGGGCAGTTCGTGACGATCTGGAAACGGCCGACGACGGAGGATGAGATCGCGCCGCTGGATATCGCGGACGGCGTGACGTTCGTCGTGATCAGCGTTTCGGATGCCGAACACCGAGGGCAGTTTATCTTCAATCGGGAGATCCTGCTTGAAAAGAACATCATGTCGCGCAACGGCAAAGGAGGAAAGCGGGCCATCCGCGTCTATCCTCCTTGGTGCCGGCCGACGGCGAAAGATGCGATACGAACGCAGCAATGGCAGGTTCAGTACTTTCTTTCCCTTGCTGCGGACGGGACACCCGAATCCTCCGAGCGGGTGAGAAAGCTCTTTCAGGCCTGAGGCACACCCGGATCAGCCTCTCAATAGACCGTGTATTTCAAGAGCCCGAGCGACCAGTTCACGCTGCGGTTCTCGGTGTCACGGGTCCAGGTCCCGTTCAACGTGCCAGCGATCTCGGCGATGGTGGTTCGGGCGTCGAGTTCCTTGGTGAGACCGTAGTCGCTCGGGGCGATCCTGGTAAGGTCCACGTCGTCGGCGACGACGATGGCCACCAGTACGTTCTCGCTCGGGCCTTCCGCCTCGAAATCGAAGCCATAATAGTCGTCGGGGATGGTGATCGGGGTATTTGCGGCAAGGCGGGTGATCTTCTGCGCCGCTTCGTTGGGGAATATCTGCGTCGCCTTGCCGTCCTTGTCCACGTCGTAGAGGACGAGATGCCCGCCGGTGACGCTCGTCACCGTGATGCGGAAGGTGTCGCCGCTCTTCAGGCGGTCGGAGGAAAGCGCAACCGTGACATCGCCGGTCTGCGCCTTGCCGAGGATATCGCCGACGGCCTCGACCGGGTCGGCCGCGACATAGGCGGTTTGCTGGGTATTGTCGATCTTCACCTCCTCGACCTTGCCGGAATCCGATGTCTGCTGGCCGGTCTCGGCGGCCGGGGACACGGCGCTGGCGCCGAGTAGCGCGTAATTGACCTCGAGTTGGGGATCGAGGCCCTGGCACTGGTCCTGTCCGGCGCAATAGGCCTGCGACTGCTTCTTCACATAGTCGAGCAACTCGGCATTCGAGACGATGCCGTTGCCGTTGCTGTCGGATGCGGCGATCTCGTGGCCGTCGACATAGGAGAGCGTGAAAACACCGTGGCGCTCCTCCGGCGGCAGGCGCGTATCGTCCCAGGCGACCTGATAGGAGGACGCCGCGCTCCAGGCCTCGACACCGCTCTGCTTTGCGACATCGGGCTTGTCGACGATCGCCAGATCGACGCGCAGGCCGCGCGTCTTCACCTCGTCCACCGGCTTGGCGCGGGGGCGCGGCAGGAAGCGCGCGCTTTCCATCGCATCGCCCACCTGTGCGGAAAGAGACCGCGAGATCGTGCCGGAGTGGCAGGCGTCGATGACGATGGAGACGGCGCGGTCCTTGAGCTTCGCGAGCATCGCGTCGATCTCGTCATCGAGAATCACGTTCGTCCAGTCGCCGTCGCCTGCGACGATGTCATAGGTCGACAGCGCCTCGTCCAGCCCGTCCTCCTCGTCGCCATCCTGATCCTTGACCTGAAGGCCGTGCCCGGAAAAATAGAGATAGACGCGGTCGCCGGGCTGCGTGCCGGCGACCAGCCATTCGTCGATACTGGCGAGGATCGCGGCGCGGCTCGCATCCTTGTCACGCAGGATGCGGATCGAATCGGCCGCATAGCCCTGCTTTTCCCTGAGCAGCTTCTCGATCAGCGGCACGTCATTCTTCGGCCCTTCGAGGAATAGCTTCTCCGGCAGGGTGGCATAGGTGCCGATGCCGATCAGGAGCGCGCGGTCGGCCGCGCTTGCGCCGGACGCCAGCAGGAGCGAAAGCAGGACGGCGGCGCAGCGGATCATCAGAGCGTTTCCCGCGTATAGAGAGGCTGGATGGCGACGCTCGCCGCCTTGCCGTCGAGGCGCGTCGCCAGTGCCTGCAGCAGGGCGTCGGCGGTCACGTTGCTGTCAGCGAGAACCGCGCCGATGGCATCGATCGGCTCGGCGGTCCAGATGGTGACGAGATGGTCGGCACCGAAGGGCCTGACGACCTCGACATCCGTCAGCTTGAACTGCGAGGCGCCGCTGCCGGCCACCTGCATGTCGAGGAACTGCACCTCGCCGGTATTGGCGAGGTTGAAGACCAGCATGTTCGGATAGCGGCCCGGCGGCGCATCGAAGCGCAGGCGGTCGCCGGCAGCGTAGATATCCTTCGCCGGCGTCAGGGAGACGGAGCCGGGATTCTGGCTCGCCATGGCCTTCAGGAAATCGAGGAGGACGAACTTGTCCACCACGGCCTGGATGCGATCCGGCCCGACATTTTCCGCCGCGACATCGCCGTTCGGCGTGTAGAAGACGCCGCTTGCCACATCCCAGAGGAAGGGCGTGCCGGTGCCATCGGCATTGTTCGGCCTTGCAGCGTCGCCATCGATGCGGAGGGCGATCCTGCCGGTCCAGCCGAGTTCACCGGCCGATTTCACGATCCTGTCGGCGGCGGCCGTATCGCTTGCGGCTCCGGCCGGAAGGCCGCGGGTCAGCGTTACCACGACCTCGCTCTCCGAACGCGCCACCTGCGGCATGAAGTTCGGCACCTGCAGGGCCTCCGAACGGTTCTTCACGTTCGAGAAGATGTAGTCCTCCAGCTCGATGCGCGTGATAAGGCCGTTGCCGTCGCGGTCGGCGCTGCCTTCCACGGCGCGGGCGAAGCTCCAGCTCAGCGCGCCGCGCGGCTCGCCGTCGATGATGACCTCGGGGGTCGGCTGGCTTTCCAGCGAGGCGGCGAGCACGGTCACCTGCTTGAAATCGATCTCCTTGAGGCTCGCCCCGTCGATCGCCTCCTGCGAGGGGGCCGAGAGCTTGACCGTCACGGCAGGCGCAAGACGGCTCTTGCCCGTCACGGACCGGCTCATGCCGCCGGAAAAGCAGCTATCGGACACGAAGAGCACATGCACGCCCTTGCCCTCCGCCTCGGCGAACCAGGCATTCATCTCATTGTCGACGATGATCTCGTTCGACGTTTCCTCGTAGCGATTGCGGTCGAAGCCCGGAAGCTGGAGGAATTCGTCCAGCCCGTCCGCCTCGTCGCCGGCGACAAGCTCGGGCATCTGCGCGCCATGGCCGGCATAGGTGAAGATGATCGTATCGTCCGCCGTCGCCGTCGCCACCATGTCGGTCCAGGCCTTGCGGATCACGTCCTTGCGCGCCTCGGCGTCGGTGAATTTGACGACCGTGAACCCCGCAGCAGTCATCGACCTGTAGACGTCCTCCGCATCGCGCACGGCGCCGTCGAGACTCACATCGTTCGGATAATGGTCGGCGCCGACTACCAGCGCATAGGTCTGCGCCGCGAGAGCCGGCCCGGGAAAGGCAAAAGCGAGGGAAAGCGCCAGCAGGCGGGGTAGCGTCCGCATCATTCCACGTCCACCTCCACCCGACGGTTGAGCTGGTTCAGCATTTCCGTGTCATAAGTGGTGGCGTCGTCCGGCTTGAAGGGCTGGTCCTCGCCCCTGCCCTCGGTGGTGATCGCACCCGCATAGCCGACATCGGCGAGATAGGCTTTCAACGTTTCGGCGCGTGCCAGCGAAAGCGTATAGTTCGCCTCGGCCGAACCAACCGAATCGGTGTGGCCGATCAGCCGGATCGAGGCGGGCTTGACGGCCTTCAGGCATTCGGCAAGGTCCTTGGCGGCCTCCACGCCCTCGGGCGTGAAATCCGCAGTCCCGAAGACATAGCGCACCGGCGTCGATTTCTTCTTTATCTTGACGCCGCGGAAGGAAATCTTGCAGCCGCCGCGCATGGCGAGCTGCACGGGACGCGGCGCGGCAAGGCGCATCTCGCTGGCCAGCCTGTCGAGGCGCAGGATGTATTGCGCGTCGGGCGCCATCCAGTCCGGCGTCAGCGTCTCGTTCGCGCTGTCTTCCAGCGCAAGCTGGTAGAGGCGTGCGGCCTGCTCGTAGTCCTTGCGTTCGCGCGCGAGATCTCCAAGCGCATCGTAGACCTGCCAGGGGCCGCCATACTGTTTCTGAAGCTCCTCGAGCAACGCCTGATGATCTGAAAGTCTCTCCCCGTTGCCGACTGCCGTGGTGATGCGGTTGAAGGTCGTCAGCGATGCGATGCGGCCGATCAGCGTGCGCTCGCCTGCGCGGCAATTGGCGGTGCCCGCCGCTGCGGCAAAGGCGCGGGCCTTCGCCTCGTCGCCCGCATTGAACGCCTCGACGACGCCGGTGAAGGCCTCGCAGGCGGCAGCCGCCGGCGCGGCGCCGGCCAGCAGGAAGAGTGTCGCCGCGACGGCCATTCCGGCAAAGGCGCCGCGCGGCCTTACATCTGTAACTGCCCCGCAGCGAAGGGATTGCATCAGCATCGTCGGCCCTGCCTTCATAGCCTTTGGAAATGACAGGGGCGTAAGGCCCCTGCCGTTCTTATCATCGGATCTCGAACGTCACCATCTGCAGGCCGCTCGCCCCGTTGTCCTCCTCCGCCTGCTTGGCAAGGTTGATGGCAAGCCCGCGTGTCGTCGGCTGCTTCGAGCCGGCGACGAGCTGCCTTGCCCTGTCCACCGTAAGCTTGCGGTCGCCGAGACCGCCGGCCTTGCAGACGGCGATCATGGTTTCGCCGGGCGACGGCGAATCGAAGGTCAGGTTGCCGGTGCCGGGCTGCGGGATGAGGCGGCGCTCGCCCGGGTTCAGCGTCGTGCTGCCGATCATCACGTCCGGGATGATCTCGACATTGCCGGTATCCTCCACATAGACGACCTGGAGTTCGCAGGCATGGTTCGTGCTCAGCTCGAAGCTCAGGCGGTCCCCGACCCTTGCCCGCGTCGAGGCGACATGCAGGGCCAGCTTCACCTTCTCGGCCTGCGCCTTGTCGTCCTGCTTGTAGGCCGGCACCATATAGGCCACGCTCGCCTGGTCGCTGGTTGCCACCTGCTGCTGGTGCGTGATGTCGGCGGGCATGTCCGGATTGACGCCGTGCTTCAGCGGCCTGAGCTGGCGAAGCGGCTCCAGCATGAAGGCGTATTGCTCTTCCAGTTCCACGCGCGGGATCGTCGCGCCGGCCTCGAGCGTCGCGACCCAGTCGAGCCCGATGCGCAGGGCATTGACGTCGGCGATGCGGCGGATATCCGAGGCGAACTCCTCAGGCGTCATCTCGAACTCGGATGCAAGCTGCTCGAAATCCAGCTGGTCTTCGTACTTGTCGGCGAAGTAGGTGAAGATCTCCGCGCCGCCGGGCGCCTTCAGGCCGGTCTTGCCGCCGCCTGCAGTGGTTTCCGTGATGCCGAGGCGGTCGAGCGCGGCGACGAAGCGATCGGTGTCGCGCTTGTAGACCTCATTCAGCTTCTCCTGCGGCACATAGACGGCCAGCAGCTCGTCCTGCTGGTCCTTGGAGAACAGCGTCGAGGTCTCGATATGCTCACGAAGCTGGTCGCGTTTCGACAGGATGCCGTCGAAATGGCAGTCGAAGCAGGACCGGGCGTTGACGATCTCCACGCCCTTGCCGATCGGCCGCTTGCGGAAGGACACGATCGAGGTCGGGCCGACGTCGAGCTGATCGCCCTTGTTGGTCGACAGATAATAGCCCTGCAAACCGTTCGGCAGCGAGAAGATCATTTCGCCGCCGTCATGCTCGAAGGGTTCGAGGCCCGCCGCCAGCGGAACGCCGTGCGGCCCCGCCGGGAAGCGTTTCAATACCTGGCGGCCGACATCGCCGGCAAAGTCGTAGGACTTCCAGTAATAGCCGCCGAAGGGCATGTCGTGGCGTTCCAGCATGCGGTTATGGTCGGAGACGCCGGATGAACCGTCGGCGAAGCCGGCGCGGACGATGCGGCGGCGCACGATATTGTCCTCGACATTCACCCCGAAGCGCTGTTCCAGCTCCAGGATGTTGGTCGGCAGCTTCATCAGGCGATTATAGACCTTGGGCCGCGCGCCGTTGCTCATGAACCAGTCGACGCGCATGATCGGTAGCTGGGTCTGCGTCGCCTTTGCCAGCGCATGAAGCTGCGCGTCGCTTTCCGGATCGACGCCGTAGACATATTCGTTGATCAGAAAATCGTAGTCGTCCTGGCTCCATTCGAGATCGCGCAGGTCGATGCGCACAAGCAACCCATCCGAACCTTCGACCTCTTCGGGAAGCACGAGCTGCGGACCGTAGGACAGCGAGTTCAGCAGCTTCTTGAAGCCGCCCGCCAGAACCTTCATGCGCTTCAGGAAGGTCTCGTGCGTCTCGCAGCTCATCATGCCGTTATACTGGTCGCGATAGCTGAAATAGCGCATGAAGGGCTGGTCGTGCTCGCTGACCTTCGAGATATCGCGCAGCGCCAGTTCGACGAAATCGAGATATTTCAGCATCGGGCGGGCGCGCTTGACCTGCGTCGCCGACACGGCGGTGGGGATGGCGGATTGGTTCAGCGAATTGATCCAGTTGGCCAGGCTCTGCACCTCGGCGTCGTCGGGGCGCTTGCCGAGCGGCATGCGGCCGCTGGTGACGCTGGTATAGAGCAACGACTTGGCGGCGTCGCCCGGCGTCACGAAAGCCGGATTGGCGGCAATCGAGGCAAGATCGCCCGAGGGGAAGGAGCCTTGCGAGCTTTCGCCCGGGCCGTGGCAGTTGCGGCAGTATTTGCCGATGAAGGCATCGGCCGCCGAGGCGAATTCCGTGCTCCCCCCACCCGCGGCGAGCGCGCTTTCGGAGGTTGCCTCGCTGCAGACCGGCGTGGCGCTGGTCTCGACGGGCGTCACCTTCACCTCGCGGTCGGCGAGGAAGGCGTACATGGCCTGCTTGTCCTCGTCGGACAGCATCGACAGGCCATGTGCGATGCGGCGCATGACCGGATCGGACAGCGGCGATCCGGAGAGCTTGTTGCCCTCCGCGATGAGGCCCTTCGTGAAAATCTCATGCGAGGCGAGGCCGCTCATGCGCGCTTTGGTGATATCGGGCGCGACGGCGCCGGTCAGGCCCTTCTCGCCCTCGTAGGCGCGGGCAAGGTCGAGGCCGTAGGTCGTGGTGCGCGGCGTGTGGCAATCGCCGCAGCCGCCGACATTCTCCACCAGGTAGCGGCCGCGCTCCATCTGCGTTTCCTCGCGCGGCTGGTAGGCCGGAACGGTGAAGTGGCTGCGCTTCCAGAGCGTGATCGTCGTCTGGCGGCTGAAGGGGAAGGCGATCTCGTGTTCCTTCGAGGCGGCGTCGGATTGCGGCAGCGTCTCGATATAGGCCTTGATGTCCAGCACGTCCTCCGGCTTCATGCCACCATAGGAGGTGTAGGGCATGACCGGATAGAGGTTGTCGCCGTCCTTCTTCAGGCCGACCATGACGGCGTTCAGGAAGTCCGCATTCGACCAGCCGCCGATGCCGTTCGGATGGGCGGAGATATTAGGCGCGAAGAACTTGCCGATCGCCGTCTGCATCTCCATGCCGCCGGAGAGGAGTTCGGTATTGTCGCCCGAGCCGTGGCAGGCGCCGCAGCCGGCGGCGCCGAACAGGATCTTGCCCTTCTCGGCATTCGCCTGATAGGTGCCGTAGGCATCCACCGCGAACTGGTCGACGGCAAAGGCCCCCGCCGGACAGATGATGGCGGCGGCAACGCCGAGCGCAGCGCCAAGCCGGACGATGGATGTGCTGAACAGGCGCATGGCGTGTTCCCTCGCTTCATGAGGCCGGCGGGCCGGCCGGAATTCTCTTACCGAAACTCGAAACGCTCGAACTCGACGCGCCGTGGCGTCTTGCCCAATTCCCTCAACCCCTTTTCGATGGCCATCCGCAACGGCGGCGGGCCACAGAACCAGAGGTCCGCCTCGGCGGGATTCATGCTGGTGCCGGCAACGAGCCGGGCGGCGTCGAGACGGCCGTCCGTCGACGAATTGTGCAGGATGAAGCTGAAATTGCCGAGTTTTTCGGCCTGCGTCCTGAATGTATCGAGACCGATGGCCTCGGCCCCGTCGCGCACGCAATAGACCATGTGGATATCCTGCCCCTCGTCGCCCTTCAGCCGCCCCGCCATCGCGAGGAACGGCGTGACGCCGATGCCGCCGGCGAGCCATATCTGCTTCTTGCCGCCGCGCCTGTGGTTGAAGTGGCCGTAGCCGCCCTCCAGCGTCAGCCCGTCCCCGACCGCGACCGCTTCGCGCAGGGCCTTCGTGTAATCGCCCAGCGGCTTGATGGCAAAGCGCACGGTCCCGTCGTCCTCGATGCCGGCGATGGTGAAGGGATGCGGCTCGCGAAGGCCGGACTTGTTTACCCGGAAGAAGCCGAACTGGCCGGGCAGCGCCCGCAGCTTGCGGCCTGTCGGCCGCGCCGTGATGATGGTCGCGCCATCGTGGCGCTCGACTTGCGCCACCGCGTATTTTCGCGTGCGCAGCCATGGCAGGAGCTGCGTGTAGGCATAGCTGACGATGCCGACGAGGGCGAAGGCGTTGAGATAGGTGGCCAGCAGCACCGTACCGTCATAGGGGCGCTTGATGAACATCTGGTGGAAGGCGACCATCACGAACAGCAGGCCGATGAAGCGGTGCGTGAAGCGCCAGTACTGGTAGGGAATCTGGAGGCGCGTCTTCGGAACGCCCTTCAGGAGGCTGAGGACGAGCAGGAGGACGAAGCCGCAGAAGGCCCATTCGCCCGCCGTCTTGGCGAGCTTGTTGAGATCGCCCGTCAGCGAAAGCCCTTGGAAGTCCGGTGTGACGAAATAGTGCACGAGGATAAGACAGAGCACCGCGATGCCGACCTTGCGGTGGAACTGGTAGATACGGTCGAGGCCGCCGAAGAGCCGTTCGATGAAGGGCGGACGCGTCGCCATGAACTGCGCGAGGCCCATGGCGACGAAAGCCATGGAGGAGGCCATCAGCGAAACGGTGGTGCCTGCATTGGTGTGGCTGACGGCCGGCACGGCCAGAAGGCCGGCGAAGACGATCAGAAGCGTCGCGATGATTGAACCCGCAGTCAATCCATGCCCCCACAAATGCAACTGAACGGTTCGACGTGGCGGGCATGCTGGCAAGGCCCATGACATTCGTCAACCGCAATCCTCCTATCGACGGGCCGGTGCACGGCTTTATTCGGGTCTTTCCAGGGCACGGGGGAAAACGCGCAGGAAGGCTTCATACGCAAGAGAAAATGTCCGTGGAAACGCACGCGGCGTCATCCCGCTCAATGCATGCGCCGCCGATCGCTTCTCATGCACCTCTCGCCCCTGATATATCAGTTGGCTTGCCATTCGTTTTGCGACATGCGACCATGTGATATATCAATCAGGATACCGGAATGACGGATACCGCGGCGTCGCAAGCCCACCTCGCCTATCTCGCCCTTGAAGGCCTCATCGTCACGCTCAAGCTGAAACCCGGCTCGCTGGTCACGGAAAAGCAGCTTATCGAGCTTGCCGGCCACGGCAGGACGCCGGTTCGCGAGGCGATCCAGAAGCTGGAATGGCAGGGATTGATCGCCGTACGTCCCCGCGCCGGGCTGCAGATCGCCGCGATCCGCCCCGACGACCACGCCGAGGTGATGGCAACGCGCCGGCAACTCGAGCCGCTGGCCGCCGACCTCGTCGCCCGCCATGCCGGCGACGAGCATCGCGACCGCCTCATCGCCTGCGCGCAGACGATGACCGCCTGCTCGATCCAGTCCGACATGGAAGGGTTTCTCGCGGCCGATAAGTCCTTCGACGAGATCATGGAGGAAGCCTGCCCCAACCGCTTCCTGACGGCGGCGCTCGCGCCGCTCCAGACGCATTCGCGCCGCCTCTGGTTCGCCCGCGCCGATCATCGGCACATGGACCGCTCGGTGGACCTGCACGTGAAGGTCATCCGCGCCATTCGCAATGGCGACGGCCCCGCCGCCGCATCCGCGATGAGCGACCTGCTGAACCACCTGTCCGACTGACCGGAAAAGCGCCCACAAAAAAGGCGCCCGGAGGCGCCTTTTCAAGGAATATCTGGCCGCTCAGTCGACGAAGGCGCGCTCGATGACGAATTCGCCGGGCTTGCTGTTGGCGCCCTCGGTGAGGCCCGCCTGCTCCAGCAGCGCCTTGGTTTCCTTCAACATCGCCGCGGAGCCGCAGATCATGCCGCGGTCGACCGCCGGGTCGAAATGCGGCACGCCGAGGTCGGCGAACATCTTGCCGTTGGTGATGAGGTCGGTGATGCGGCCCTGGAACGGGAAGTCCTCGCGGGTCACGGTCGCATAGTGGCGCAGCTTGTTGCCGACAACTTCCGACAGGAATTCGTGATTGCGGATCTCCTCCATGAGGTCGAAGCCGTATTTCAGCTCGGCGACCTCGCGGCAGGTATGCGTCAGGATGACCTCGTCGAATTTCTCATAGGTCTCCGGATCGCGGATGAGGCTCGCGAAGGGCGCGATGCCGGTGCCGGTGGAGAACATGTAGAGCCGCTTGCCGGGCGTCAGCGCATCGAGGACGAGCGTGCCGGTCGGCTTCTTGCGCATCAGCACGGTGTCGCCCACCTTGATCTGCTGGAGATGCGAGGTCAGCGGGCCATCCGGCACCTTGATCGAGAAGAATTCCAGTTCCTCGTCCCAGGAGGGGCTTGCGATGGAATAGGCGCGATAGACCGGCTTGTCTCCGACCATCAGGCCGATCATCGCGAATTCGCCCGAGCGGAAGCGGAAGCTTTCCGGGCGCGTCATGCGAAAGCGGAACAGACGATCCGTATAGTGCTGCACGCTCGTCACCGTCTCGGCAAAGACGCCGGCGGGGATGGCGGGAACGAATTCTTCGGTCTTGGCAGGTGCGTTCATTTCGGGATCGATCCTGGCTTGCGTCGGAAAAAATTGACGATAGGCAGATATTACATGTTGAGCGGCAAAGGAAGGTATACCGTTCCAATGCGCCGATTGGCCGCGCAATAGTTTGCCGCACGCTTCTTTTCGCGCAGAGCGTCGGCGTTGTCCTTGATCTTGCTCAAGACTATACCGCGATTGCGGCCATTCGCTGGCCGGGAGCGGAAAACGGGCCTGAAATCAGGCCCGCCGCCGCCAGCTATAGGAGCCGACATCCTGCGAGGGACGCGCGGTCGGCTGGTAGTGGTTGTCGATGCCCGGCAGGCGGCTTTCCGCTAGTCGCTTCAGCGCCGTTGCATTGCTCACGGCGAAACTGTCGACGCCACAGCGCAGCATCAGCGGGATCTGGTCGATCAGTACGTCGCCGACCGCCCTCACCTCACCCGTAAAGCCGAGCCGCGAACGCAGCAGCGAGGCATGACTGAAGGCCCGGCCGTCGTTGAAGGCCGGAAACGCGACCGCCACCAGCGCCAGCCGGTCGAGATGACCTTCCAGCCTGCGTACGTCATCAGCCGGGTTGATGAGCACGCCGAGGCCCGTCCCGTCCGTCTTCGCAAGAAAAGCGTCGAGGCCGAGGATGGCCTTCTCGTTCGAGCCGGCCTGCACCTCTTCGGTCTCGATGATCCACGGGTCGTCGGCCACGAAGCCGGATTCGTTCCAGATTTTCGTCATGACCGTTCTCCTCAGGCCGCTTCCGCCGTCTTGTCGCCATAGAGCGCATCCTTGAACGGCTGCGGCCCCACACGACGATAGGCGTCGAGGAAGATTTCGGACGGGTCTAGACGCAGGCCGAGATAAGTATCGACGATCACCTCGATGGCGTCCGTCACCTTCTCCGGCTCGAAGCCACGGCCGATTATCTCACCGATGGACGTGTTCTCGTCACCCGAGCCGCCAAGGGTGATCTGGTAAAGCTCCTCGCCCTTCTTCTCGACACCCAGAAGGCCGATATGGCCGACATGGTGGTGGCCGCAAGCATTGATGCAGCCGGAAATCTTGATCTTCAGTTCGCCGATCTCGGCCTGGCGCTCCGGCGCACCGAAGCGCGTGGAAATCTCCTGCGCGACCGGGATCGAGCGGGCGTTCGCAAGCGCACAGTAGTCCAGCCCCGGACAGGCGATGATATCGGTGATGAGGCCGGCATTGGCAGTCGCAAGCCCTGCCGCGACGAGGCCGCGATAGATCGGCTCCAGATCGGCCAGCGCCACATGCGGCAGGATGAGGTTCTGCTCATGGCTGACGCGGATCTCGTCGAAGGCATATTCCTCGGCAATGTCGGCAACGGCTTCCATCTGCGCGTCGGTCGCATCGCCCGGAATACCGCCGATCGGCTTCAGCGAGATCGTCACCATGCCGTAGTCGGGGTGCTTGTGCGGCTGCACGTTCTGGTGCACCCAGCGGGCGAAGTCCTCATCGGCCTTCTTCCACTGCGCAAGGCTCGCCCAGCCTTCGGCACGCGGCGCCAGTTCCGGCGGCGCGAAATAGGCGGAGATGGCGGCGACATCGCGCTCCGGCAGCTTCAGCTCGCTGTCCCTGAGGTCGGCGAACTCCACCTCCACCTGCCGCGCAAGCTCCTCTGCGCCCGTCTCATGCACGAGGATCTTGATGCGCGCCTTGTACTTGTTGTCGCGGCGGCCATGCAGGTTGTACACGCGCATGATGGCGGTCGTGTAGGACAGAAGGTCCTCTTCCGGCAGGAAGTCGCGGATCTTCTTGGCAATCATCGGCGTACGGCCCTGCCCGCCGCCGACATAGACGGCAAAGCCGATCTCGCCCTTCTCGTTCTTCTTCAGGTGCAGGCCGATATCGTGCACCTGGATGGCCGCGCGGTCGCGCTCCGCGCCGGTGACGGCGATCTTGAACTTGCGCGGCAGGAAGGAGAATTCCGGATGGACGGAAGACCACTGGCGCAGGATTTCCGCATAGGGCCGTGGATCGGCGACCTCGTCGGCCGCAGCCCCGGCGAAATGGTCGGCCGTCACGTTGCGGATGCAATTGCCCGAGGTCTGGAGCGCGTGCATCTCGACCGTTGCAAGTTCGGCCAACGCATCGGGCAGCTCGGAAAGCTTCGGCCAGTTGTACTGGATGTTCTGGCGCGTGGTGAAATGGCCATAGCCGCGGTCGTATTTGCGGGCGATATGGGCCAGCATGCGCATCTGGCGCGCATTCAGCGTGCCGTAGGGAATGGCGACGCGCAGCATATAGGCGTGAAGCTGGAGATAGACGCCGTTCATCAGGCGCAGCGGCTTGAAGGCATCCTCCGCCAGTTCGCCGGAAAGACGGCGGGTGACCTGGTCGCGGAACTGCTCAACGCGGCCGGAAACAAAGGCGTGATCGAATTCGTCGTAGCGGTACATGCAAAATCCTCAGGCCGGTGCGGCCGTCGCGGTCAGGCCGACATAGCCGGCGGCATAGGCAATGGTCGGGCCGAGCGCGCGGATGCGCTCGCGCATGCGCAGCGGGCGCAGCACGCCGTCGATTTCCTCTACATCGACGACGTTGACGTCAACCACCTTGTTATCGGCGAAGGCCTGCTTGCCGGTGGCTTCCAGCGCCTCGACGGCCTCCTTGTGGCGCGCGACGAAAGCCGCCTGGAGCGATTCGTTCCAGGTGCCGGCGGCATCCAGCCAGACGGAAATTCCGTCGGAAAGGCGGTTGGCTGTCAGAACCTTGTCGGCCATGTCATGCTCCCAGTGCTGCTGTGACGCGAACCGGCGCGCGGGCGGCGAGCGGTTCGGAATGTTCGAAATTGGCGCCGGCGACGGCTTCGCCGATGATCACCATGACCGGGCCGGAAAGCTCGTCGCGGTGCTCGAGGCCCGGAAGGTCCTTCAGCGTGCCGTGCAGCAGCCGCTTTTCGCGGCGGCTGGCATTTTCCACGACGGCAACGGTGGTTTCGGCAGGAAGACCGGCATCCATCAGCCGCGCGGCGACGGAGGCGGCGACCGTGCGCCCCATATAGACGGCGACCGTAGCGCCGGAAATCGCAAGCCGCGCCCAGTCCGGCAGCACGGCGCCCGTCAGGTCGTGGCCGGTGGTGAAGACGAGCGAGGAGGCGACGCCGCGCAGCGTCAGTGGCAGCTCGAAATCGGCAGCGGCGGCAAAGGCCGAGGTGATGCCGGGCACGACCTCGTAAGTGATGCCGGCCTGGCGGAGCGCGGCCATTTCCTCACCGGCGCGACCATAGACGAGCGGATCGCCGGATTTCAGGCGCACGACGCGCTTTCCCGACTTGCCGAGGTCGACGAGCAGATCGTTGATCTCTTCCTGCGACTTGGAATGGCAGCCCTTGCGCTTGCCGACGGACAGGCGCTCGGCATCGCGGCGGCCCATGTCGACGATGGCCTGCGGCACGAGCGCATCGAAGACGATAACGTCGGCTTCCATCATCACCCGCTGGGCGCGCAGCGTCAGCAGGTCCTCCGCGCCGGGACCGGCGCCGACGAGCCAGACATGACCGGCAGCCCTGCCCTGCGAATTCAGGAGCGTATTGGCGGAACGGCGAGCCAGTTCGATATCGCCGTTGTTGACGGCATCGGCGACCGCGCCCCGGAAGAAGCGACGCCAGAAGACGCGGCGGGTGACACCGCGCGGCAGGATGCGGTCGACCGCTTCGCGGTAGCCGTTGGCAAGGCTCGCGAGCCGGCCGAGCGACGGTGAAAGAACCTGGTCGACCTCGGCGCGGATCATCTGCGCAAGCACCGGGCCTGCGCCCTCCGTACCGATGGCGACGGCGACCGGCGCGCGATTAACCAGCGCCGGCGTGAAAAAATCGCAATGGTCAGGCTGGTCGACCGCATTGACGGGAATATGCAACTCCCGGGCAGTCGCGGCGATAGCGCGGTCGGCGGCCGCATCACCGGTTGCCGCGAAGACGAGCGTCGCGCCCGCGATGGCATCCTTCGAGAAGAGTACACGGACGAGATCGAGGCCCTTTTCCGCGATGAAGCGGGCGAAATCGGCTTCCGGCTCCTCAGCCAGAACGACGATCCGGGCATCCGTATTGAACAGCAGGCGCGCCTTGGCGAAGGCTTCGTCGCCCGCGCCGACGACAACGACCATCCTGCCGCTGACGCGGAAGAATGCCGGGAATGTCGTAAGCTTGTCTTGCGTTTCGGTCATGGCCTGGTCCGGTTAAAGTGTGCGCACTATCGCGAAAACCGGCAAGGAACAAAAGAAACAGAAATTCCAATGGCCTTGAAGGGGCGTATTGTTTTGCTCAGAGGTCCCGCATTTTGAGCATAAGTCACCGGCCGCCCTTGCCTGCCCGCCGCAGCGACCGCTAAGGATGCCTCATAGACTTCAGAACCCGGGACTTCCGCCATGAATCAGGCCGCCCTCGCCAAACGCCTCCTCGACGTCATCGAATTCGACATCCTGCCGCTGACGCGCGAGGGCGTCGCTGCCGGCAACAAGGTTTTTGGCGCGGCCGTCCTGCGCAAGTCGGACCTCTCGTTGGTATTGGCCGAGACGAACAACGAGACGGAAAATCCGCTCTGGCACGGCGAGGTGCACACACTGAAGCGCCTCTACGAGCGCATCGAGAAGCCGGACACAAAGGATTATATCTTCCTCTCCACGCACGAGCCTTGCTCCATGTGCCTTTCGGCCATCACCTGGGCCGGCTTCGACAATTTCTACTATTTCTTCAGCCACGAGGATTCGCGCGACAGCTTCGCCATCCCGCACGACCTGCGTATCCTGAAGGAAGTCTTCCGGCTCGATCCGGGCGGCTATGCCAAGACCAACGCCTTCTGGCACTCCGCCGCCATCGCCGATCTCATCGCCACGTCCGATGAGGCCGACAAGCCGGGGCTGCGCCGGCAGGACGCCGAAATCCGCGCGGCTTACGACGCCCTTTCGGACAGCTACCAGTCCGGCAAGGCCGGCAACAACATCCCGCTGAACTGAGAACCGCCATGCAGCCGAGCCGCGACATCGACCGCCTGATCGAAATCATGGCCGCCCTGCGCCAGCCGGAAACCGGCTGCCCGTGGGACATCGTGCAGACCTTCGAGACGATCAAGCCATACACGATCGAGGAAGCCTACGAGGTCGCGGACGCCATCGAGCGCAACGACATGGACGACCTTTGCGAGGAGCTGGGCGATCTTCTCCTGCAGGTCGTCTTCCATGCGCGCATGGCAGAGGAGCGGGGCGAATTCGATTTCGGCAATGTCGTGGAGGCCGTGACGCACAAGATGATCCGCCGCCACCCGCATGTCTTCGCCCGCTCGGATGCGGAAACGCCCGAGGCGGTGAAGCTGCAATGGGATGCGATCAAGCAGGCGGAAAAGCAGGAGCGCCGGGAGCGCCGTGCGAAGCGCGGCCTGCCGGAAGACCCGCTCCATCATCATCTTGGCTCCGTCCAGCGTTCTTTCCCGGCGCTCGTCGAGGCGCTGAAGCTTCAGGAACGCGCCGCCAAGGTCGGCTTCGACTGGTCGGAGCCCGCGCCGATCCTCGACAAGATCGAGGAGGAGATCGGCGAACTGCGCGAGGCGCTGCGTGACGGCAACCAGAAGGCCGTCGCAGACGAACTCGGCGACCTGATCTTCGCGCTCGTCAATATCGGGCGCCATGTCGGCGCGGACCCGGAAATGGCGCTGCGCGGCACGAACACCAAGTTCCGCAACCGATTCTCGCATATCGAGGACACGCTCGCAGCCAATGGCGAGAGCCTTGAAGAGGCGACGCTGGAGCGGATGGAAGAGCTGTGGCAGGCGGCAAAGGGGATCGAGCGGCAGTTGGCGAAGTAGGAGGGATTGCCCCTCATCCCGCTGCCGCGACCTTCTCCCCGCTTGCGGGGAGAAGGTCGCGGCAGCGGGATGAGGGGCCGTGCGCGAACAGGCCCACTGTCTCCCTCAGCGCTCCCAATCCTCACGCACCGGCTTCTGACCGATGCCGAGACGACGATCCAGTTCCGCCGCTTCCGTTTCCGTCAATCGCAGTTCCAGCCGCACATTGCCGTCTTCGAGGTCCTCGCGGGCATCGACGATCGAATGGTCGTATATCCACGGCAGAAGCTGCAACTGCATGACCGGCACGATGACATCGCGGTCCACCAGCACGCCGGAAAGCCGCCGGTTGATCTCGGCCAGCAACGCATCGACGCCCTCGCCCGAAATGGCGGAGACGGCCATCACGTTCGGCTGGGTCCCGGCCTTCTGCACCAGCGCCTCGCGCGCCTCCGGCTCCAGCCGGTCGATCTTGTTCCAGACTTCGAGGATGCGTTCCGCGCCGTCCTTCTCGTCGATGCCGAGATCGGCGAGGATGCGCAGCACGTCCGAGGACTGCGCGCCGTTATCCGGGTCGGACATGTCACGCACATGGAGGATCAGGTCCGCCTCCAGCACCTCTTCCAGCGTCGCGCGGAAGGCGGCGACGAGGTGGGTCGGCAGGTCGGAGATGAAGCCCACGGTATCGGAGAGGATGACCGTGCGGCCCTGCGGCAGCTTCATACGGCGCAGCGTCGGGTCGAGCGTGGCGAAGAGCATGTCCTCGGCCAGAACCCCTGCCCCGGTGATGCGGTTGAACAGCGTCGACTTGCCGGCATTGGTATAGCCGACGAGGGCGACGATGGGATGCGGCACCTTCTTGCGCTTGGAACGGTGAAGCTGGCGGGTGCGGCGCACCTGCTCCAGCTCGCGCTCCAGCTTGACGATCTTGTCCTGCAACAGGCGGCGGTCGGCTTCGATCTGCGTTTCGCCCGGGCCGCCCATGAAGCCCGCGCCGCCGCGCTGGCGTTCAAGGTGGGTCCAGCTCCGAACGAGACGGCCGCGCTGGTAATTGAGATGGGCAAGCTCGACCTGCAGCGTGCCTTCCTTGGTGGAGGCGCGGCGTCCGAAGATTTCGAGGATGAGGCCCGTGCGGTCGATGACCTTCGCAGCCCATTCCTTTTCCAGGTTGCGCTGCTGCACCGGCGTCAGCGGATGGTCTACGATGACGAGGCCGGCGTCGTGCGCGTCGAGCAGCGCCTTGATCTCCGCGATCTTGCCGGTGCCGAGCAGCGTGCCGGGCTTCGGCTGGCTGACAGTCACGATGGCCGATGCAGCAATCGTCAGGTCGATGGCGCGCGCGAGGCCGATGGCCTCTTCAAGACGCGCCTCGTCGGACCGGGGCGCGGGCGCCGCCGGATCGGGTTTTCCGCGCGCGGCCTTCAACACCGGCACGATGACGACGGCACGCATGTCGTCCCGGTGCTTTTCAGCGTCCGGAACGATGGAATCCTTGGCTATGTCGGATTTGCTAATGGTCTTGGGTCCTGTCAGGAGCCGCTTTCCTCGGTCTCGAACATCTGCAGCGGCTGGCCGGGCATGATGGTGGAGATCGCGTGCTTGTACACGAGCTGCGAATGACCGTCGCGACGGAGCAGCACGCAGAAATTGTCGAAGGAGGTGACAACCCCGGTCAGCTTGACCCCGTTGATGAGGAAGATCGTCAGGGAAATCTTCTGCTTGCGAACGGTATTAAGAAAAAGATCCTGCAGGTTCTGAGAACGTTCCGCCATGGCGCCGCTTCTTTCTGATTGCCGGCCCTTGAGACCGGTTGACTGAAAATAAATGTCCCCAGGCCCGGCTTGACAGCCGGACCGCCGATTTTGGTATCAAATCGCGGTCTTCTCCGCAACGGCGAAAAAAGCCTCCCGGATTTTCTGCGCGGTCATGCCGGGATGGCCGTTGGCGATGGTCTTGCCGTCGACGGAAACGACCGGGAGGCAGATCGTCGTCGCCCCAGTGACGAAAACCTCCCGGGCTTCCAGCATTTCCGCGACGGTAAAGCGCCGCTCCTCGACCTCGATGCCGAGTTTGGCGGCAACGTCCATCAATGTCGTGCGCGTGATGCCGCGCAGGATCGCATGGTCGGCGGGGCGCGTGACGAGCTTTCCGGCCTTGTCGACGATCCACAGGTTCGTCGCGCCGCCTTCCGTCACATGACCGTCCGCATCGACGAAAATCGCCTCCTGCGCGCCCGCTTCCTTCGCCTGCTGGCGCGCCAGCACGTTCGGCAGGAGGCCGACCGTCTTGATGTCCACCCTGCCCCAGCGGTTATCGGGCGCCGTTGCCGCCTTGATGCCGGCGGCGTATTTCGCGGCGTTCGCCGCCGGGTTGAGGGATTTCGCCGTGACGACGAGCGTGGGGCGCACGTCCGGCGAGGGAAAGACATGGTCGCGACGGGCGACACCGCGCGTCACCTGGCAGTAGACCATACCGTTGACGACGCGGTTGCGGCGCAGCACCTCGCGCATGACGGCGACCAGCGCGGCGCGCGGCATCGGCGAGCGCATGCGCAGTTCGCCCAGCGACCGGTCCAACCGATCGAGATGGCGCGTCAGGTCCACGATGAAGCCCTGCTGTATCTGGCAGACCTCGTAGACGCTATCCGCGAAGACGAAGCCGCGATCGTCGATATGCACCGCGGCATCCGCGTGGCGGACATATCGGCCGTTGACATAGGCGAAACGGGGCATGGCTTTCCTAGAAATACTGGATGCTGACGCGGAAGAGCTGCTCGACATGGCGCACGGCCCCGGCGGCGGCAAAGAGCACGACGCGGTCCTTCGCCTTGATCTTCGTGTTGCCGTCCGGGCGGATCACCGTCTGGTCGCGGTAGACCGCGCCGATACGGATGCCGGGCGGCAGCTCGATCTCGCGCAGCGGCTTGCCGACGAGCGGCGAGGTTTCCAGCGCCTCGGCCTCGATCACCTCGGCCGCCCCCTTCTGCACGGCGTAGACCGAGCGGATGCGGCCCTTGCGGACATGCTGGAGGATGCCGGAGATCGTGACGGCGCGCGGGTTGATATGCGCATCGATGCCGAGGGTCTTGGTGAAGTCCTCATAAGCCGGATCGTTGATCAGGACGAGGTTCTGCTTGCAGCCCAGCCGCCGCGCCATGACGCTGCCGAGAATGTTGATCTGGTCGTTGTTGGTCAGCGAAACGATGAGATCCGCATCCTGGATATCGGCCTGCATCAGCATCTTCTGATCGAGCGCCGAACCGTGCAGGACGACGGTGTTGCGCAGCTTGTCGGCAATGGCGACGGCGCGCTCGCGGTCGCTCTCGATGATCTTCAGCCGGGTCTTCGGCTGGTAGTCCTCGATGGCCTTGGCGACGAAGTAGCCGATATTGCCGCCGCCGGCGATGACGATGCGGGCCGCCTCCTGCTCCTCATGCCCGAAGAGCGCGAGCGTGCGCCGCACATGCCCCTTGTCGCAGACCACATAGGCAAGATCGCCGGAATGAAGCTGGTCGGAAGAACTCGGAACCGAGAGCTTTCCGTTGGAATAGATGCCGGTAACGGTGGCGTTGAGGTCCGGGAACAGTTCGCTGAGCTGCTTCAGCGGCGTCTCGACGACCGGGCAATCCTCCATGCACTCGATGGCGACCATGACGATGCGGTCGTCGGCAAAGCGCACGACATCCGTCGCGCCGGGGAAGGAGATGCGTCGGAGCACCATCTTGCCCACCTCCACCTCCGGCGAGATGGTCACGTCGATGGGCAGGTTCTCACGCGAGAAGAGGTCGGAATACTCCGGCGCCAGATAGTTCTGTGAGCGGATGCGGGCGATCTTGGTCGGAACGTTGAACAGCGAATGGGCGACCTGGCAGGCGACCATGTTGATCTCGTCGAACAGCGTCACTGCGATCAGCATGTCGGCCTGGTCCGCGCCGGCCTTCGCCAGCACCTCGGGATGCGCACCATGGCCGACGATACCGCTGACATCGAGCGTTTCCGTGATGGCGGCGATGAGCGAAGGCTGGTTGTCGATCACGGACACGTCGTTGCCCTCTTCGGACAAGCGCTCCGCGATGCCGTAACCGACGCGCCCGGCGCCGCAGATGATGACCTTCATATCGTCGAATCCCTCAAATCCCGGAGGGGCTTATACGCCAAGCGACTTCAGTTTGCGATGGAGCGCGGAGCGCTCCATACCGACGAATTCGGCCGTGCGGGAAATGTTGCCGCCGAAGCGGTTAATCTGGGCGATGAGGTAATCGCGCTCGAACATTTCGCGCGCCTCGCGTAACGGCAGGGTCATGATGTGCTGATCGCCCTGCGTGGAGATCTTCGGCAGCATGTCGCCGACTTCCGTCGGCAGCATGTCGGCGGTGATCGGCGTGTCAGGACCGTCGCTGCGTGCGAGGATCATCAGGCGCTCGATATTGTTGCGAAGCTGGCGGATGTTGCCAGGCCAGTCGTGCGCCTGCAGGACGGCCAGCGCATCGTCGCCGATCTTGCGCGAGCGGATGCCGGCCTGCTCGCTGACCTGCCGCATGAACATGTCGACGAGGAACGGGATGTCCTCGCGGCGTTCGGCAAGCGGCGGCACGCGCACAGGCACCACGGCGAGGCGATGGTAGAGGTCCTCGCGGAAGCCACCCTCGGCGATCAGGCTTTCCAGATTGTAGGCCGTGGAGGAGATGATGCGCACATCGACCTTCACCCGCTTGGAGCCGCCGACGCGCTCGAACTGCTGATCGACCAGCACGCGGAGAATCTTGTTCTGCGTCTCGCGCGGCATCTCGCCGATCTCGTCGAGATAGAGGATGCCGCCATGGGCCTCTTCCAGTGCGCCCGTCCGGCGTGGCTGGCCGGGCGTGCCCTCCGTGCCGAACAGCGCGATCTCCATGCGCTCCGGGGTGATCGCCGCCGCATTCAGCACGACGAACGGCCCGCCCGCGCGGCTGGACTTGCGGTGGATCATGCGCGCCACCAGTTCCTTGCCGGAGCCGGAGGGGCCGAGGATCATGATGCGACTGTTGGTCGGGGAGACCTTCTCGATGTTCTGGCGAAGCTGCGAGACGGCGACGGAGGTGCCGATCAGCTCGGCCGGATCGCCCGAGCGCTTCTTCAGTTCCGTCACCTCGCGGCGCAGCTTGGAATTTTCCAGCGCCCGCTCGGCGATCAGGATCAGCCGGTCGGCCTTGAAGGGCTTCTCGATGAAATCGTAGGCGCCGCGCCGGATCGCCGAAACGGCGGTCTCTATATTGCCGTGGCCGGAGATCATCACCACCGGGAGGTCCGGATGGCGGCTCTTGATCTCGTCGAGCAGCGCGAGGCCGTCGAGCTTGCTGCCCTGCATCCAGATGTCGAGGAAGACGAGGCGCGGCACGCGATCGCTGATGGCGGCGAGCGCACTGTCGCTGTCGAAGGCGGTGCGCGTTTCATGCCCCTCGTCGGAAAGGATGCCGGAGACGATCTCGCGGATGTCCTCCTCGTCGTCCACCACAAGAATATCAGAGGCCATGGCTCATTTCCTTGTTCTTCTTGTCCGCATCGGCGGCCACCGTTTCCTCATAGGGCAGGATCACGCGGATCATCGCCCCGTGGCCGTGATCGAAGTCCGCAGGCGCATCATGCAGCTCGAGCTGCCCGCCGTGGTCTTCGATGATCTTCTTGACGATTGCGAGGCCAAGACCCGTGCCCTTCTCGCGCATCGTCATATAGGGTTCGAGAATGCGATGCCGGTTCTCGGTCGGCAGGCCCTTGCCGTTGTCGATGACATCGACCACGAAGCGGCGTCCCGCATCGTCCGCCTCGGCGCGGACGAGAATCTTGCGCTCGTCACGCGAGGCTTCCGGCGGCAAAGCCTCGATGGCCTCCACCGCATTCTTGATGAGATTGCCGAAAGCCTGGCCGAGCATGCGCGCGTCGAACAGACCCGACAGCGCCACATCGCCCAGCTCCTTGCGGAAGACGACATGGGTATTGCCCATCTCGCGCAGGAACACGGCATCCTTGAGGATACTGCGCAGGTCGGAGCGCTCCTTGGTCGGCTTCGGCATGCGCGCGAAGGCCGAGAACTCGTCGACCATGCGGCCGATATCCTCGACCTGCCGCACGATGGTGTCCGTGCACTGGTCGAAGACCGCGCGGTCCTCCTGGTCGATCTGCTTGCCATAGCGGCGACGGATGCGTTCGGCGGAAAGCTGGATCGGCGTCAGCGGGTTCTTGATCTCGTGCGCGATACGGCGCGCCACATCCGCCCAGGCGGTCGAGCGCTGCGCGATGACGAGGTCGGTGATGTCGTCGATGGTGACGACATAGGATTCCTGCGCATCCTTCGCCTCCTCGCGCGTCACCTGCACGTTCAGCGTCCGCTCCTTGCCACCGTGCATGATGTTGATCTGCTTGCGGTGGTCGTTGCGGTAGCGCGTCGAACCTTCGGCGAGCACGGCGGCGATCTCCGGCGCGGCTTCCGCCAGCGGCATGCCGATGAGCGCGTTGACGTCGCGCCCGAGCAGGATTTCCGCAGAAAGGTTGGCGATGGTGATCCGCCCGTCCTCCTCCACGCCGATGACGGCGGCCGTCACGCCGGACAGCACGGCCTCGATGAAGCGGCGGCGATGGTCCACCTCGTCCTTGGCGTCGAGGATCTGGTCCTGCTGCGCGCGGATCTCGGCGATCATCTTGTTGAAGGTACGCGAGAGATTGCCGACGTCGCCATCCGCCACGCGGACCGGCACGCTGACGTCGAGATTGCCGGAAGCGACGCTGTCGGCCGCGCCGATGAGCTGGCGGATCGGCCGCACGATCCGGTCGGCGACCGCGATGGCGGTCCAGATGGCGGCGAGCAGCACGATCAGCGCGAAACCGAGATAGAGGACGCCGAAGGCGATCTGCAGCGGCGTGCGGCCGGCTTCCAGTGCGCGGTATTCCGCCGTGTTCTCCTCCATCATCCGCATGGAGCGCATGACTTCGGGGTCCACCGTGCGGACCGTGTAGAGGAAGGCGTTCGGGATGTTCTCGAGCTTGATGATGGCGCCGACAAGGTTTGTCGTGCCCGGCGGGATCAGCGTCGGCTGTCCGGCGGCCGATGCCCTGAGGGCATCCTCCGGAATCGGCGGCAACGGGCTCTCGGTCGGGATGTTGGCCTTCAGGATCGTGGAGCCGTCGGCACGCAGCAGGAAGGCGCCGAGCATGCCGCGCCCGCGCGCCTGCCGCGTCATCAGGTCGATGAAGCCGGTACGGTCAAGGCTGTAGAGCTGCCGGTTGCGCTCGAGGTCGTTGGCCATGGAGACCGTCTGGCCCTGCAGGTAGCTCGCGTTCTCCAGCACATAGGCCTGCGCGACGTTCAACGAGGAACTGACGATAGACTGGGTGCGGATGGAGAACCAGCGGTCGAGGCCGACATCGAGCGTGATGGAGGCGAAGATGGCGACGAGCACCGCCGGCGTGATGGCGACGATGGAGAACAGCGCCACGATGCGCACATGCAGGCGGGCAGCAGCGCGGCCGCGACTGCGCGCGCGCAGCAGGCGCAGGATCTCGCGGCCGATCAGGAACATCAGGCCGACGACGAAGAGCGCATTGATCGTCGCCGAAGCGATGACGACATTGGGTTCGGGCTTGATCGGTGTCAGGCCGAGCAGGATGAACAGCGAAATCGTTGCGGCAACCAGCGCGCCGCCGGCCAGCATGAGGCCCGGCAGGGCAAAGGAGGCGCGACGATCGGAAACCGCGCTGCCACCCTGTTCATTCGAAAGCAGGCTATCGCCTTCCGTCATCTGCGGCTTCGCTTCCCCGGCCGTATGCCTTTCGGCGTCGGCATTATCTCTTGTTGTCCGGGATGGCGCCGGCTGAGAGAACCGGCCGCATCCGCCTCCATGGTCCTGACGGCCGGAAGAACGGACTTATTCGGCCGCCACCCCTCTGTTACCCTCAAGCAACAGATTGTGGCTAAAATGCAACGCCCCCTGCCGCAAAGTCAAGCAGAGCGGGAACTTCTGTACACAGACACGCCAAGCTCGCGAATTTTCTTGCGCAGCGTATTGCGGTTGAGGCCGAGCAAGTCGGCCGCCTTGATCTGGTTGCCGCGCGTGGCGGTCAGGGCGGCGAGAATCAGCGGATACTCCATCTCGGCGAGCACGCGGTCGTAGAGGCCCGCAGGCGGAAGGCTGTCGCCGAAGCTCGCGAAATACTGGCGCATGTTCTCCTCGACGGCCTGCGAGATGGACAGCGAACCACTGCGCGTCACGGTCTTTTCGATGGGGCTGTCGGGGATATCGGCGCGAAGCTCCGCCTCGATGATCTCACGGGTGATGACATCCTGCGGATAAAGCGCAGTCAGGCGGCGCACGACGTTTTCCAGTTCGCGCACATTGCCCGGCCAGGGGTGCGCCTTCATCAGCTCCAGCGCCTCCTGGTCGAAGCGCTTGGCGTCCAGCCCTTCCTTCTCCGCCTGCTGCACGAAATGGCGCACAAGATCGGGAATGTCCTCCGCCCGATCGCGCAGCGGCGGCAGGCGCAGCGGCACGACGTTCAGGCGGTAATAGAGGTCCTCACGGAAGAGGCCCTGGTTGATCGATTGCTTCAAGTCCTTGTTGGTCGCCGCGACGATGCGCACATCCGTGCGGATGGGCGTGCGCCCGCCCACGGTGGTGTATTCGCCCTGCTGGAGCACGCGCAGAAGCCGGGTCTGCGCGTCCATCGGCATGTCGCCGATCTCGTCGAGGAAGAGCGTACCGCCCTCGGCCTGCTCGAAGCGACCGGTCGAGCGGTTCTGCGCACCGGTGAAGGCGCCCTTCTCGTGGCCGAAAAGTTCCGATTCGATGAGGTCGCGCGGGATCGCCGCCATGTTGATCGCCACGAAGGGGCCGTTGCGGCGCTTGCCGTAGTCATGCAGCGCGCGGGCGACGAGTTCCTTGCCGGTGCCCGATTCGCCGGTGATCATCAGCGTCAGGTCCGTCTGCATCAGGCGGGCGAGCACGCGGTAGATTTCCTGCATCGCCGCCGAGCGGCCGACGAGCGGCATGCCGTCCTGCGTGTCGTCGTCGAAATGCGCGGGCTTGCGCTTCGGCTCGGACAAGGCTCGACCGATGATAGCGATCAATTCCGTGAGGTCGAAGGGTTTGGGCAGATAGTCGTAGGCGCCCTTCTCCGAGGCCTTGATCGCCGTCATGAAGGTGTTCTGCGCGCTCATGACGAGCACCGGCAGGTCAGGCCGGGCCTTCTTGATGCGCGGCAGGAGGTCGAAGGCGTTCTCGTCGGGCATGACCACGTCGGTCACGACGATGTCGCCCTCGCCGGCGGCGATCCAGCGCCACAGGGTCGCCGCGTTGGAGGTGATCCGCACGTCGTATCCCGCGCGGCTCAAGGCCTGGTTGAGCACCGTGCGGATCGCGGCATCGTCATCGGCAACGAGGACTGTGGCGCCTGTCATCAATCATGTCCTTTGATCTTGGAAATGTCGTCGTCTTCGCTGACGCCGCGGGAGGCCGGCATCAGCACGCGGAAGGTGGTCCGCGATCCCTGGCTGTCGCATTCCACGATGCCGCCATGGCCGCCGATGATCTTGGCGACCAGCGCGAGGCCGAGGCCGGAGCCATTGGTCTTCGTGGTGATGAAGGGATCGAAGAGATGGGGAAGCAGATCGCCCGGCACGCCGGGGCCGTTGTCGTGCACGCAGAATTCCAGCGGCAGCGATATCTTCTCACGCGTTCCGGCGACCGAGAGGCGGATGCCGGGACGGTAGGCCGTCGTGAGCTGGATCTCGCCGTCCGGCCGGTCGCCGATGGCCTCAGAGGCGTTCTTGATGAGGTTGAGGAAGACCTGCACGAGCTGGTCACGATTGGCATAGACCGGCGGCAGCGACGGGTCGTAAAGCTCGGTAATCCTGATCTTGCGTCCGAAGCCGGCCTTGGCCACAGCCTTCACATGGTCGAGCACGGCATGGATGTTGATCGGCACACGATCGACCGGCCGCTCGTCGGAGAACACCTCCATGCGATCGACCAGCGAAACGATACGGTCCGTCTCGTCGCAGATGAGGCGCGTCAGCGCCCGGTCCTCGTCGATGACGGAGGTTTCCAGAAGCTGCGCCGCACCGCGAATGCCGGAGAGCGGGTTCTTGATCTCGTGCGCCAGCATGGAAGCAAGGCCCGTCACGGAACGCGCGGCCGTGCGATGGGTCAATTGCCGATCGATCTTGTCCGCCATCGAACGTTCCTGGATGACGACCACCACCGATCCCGGCTCCGTCGTCGCCGGCGCGACATAGATATCGACAAGCTTTTCCGCGCCGAGCCGCGGCGAACTTAGATCGACGCGGTATTCGTTGACCGGCGCCCGGCGCTCGCGCACCTGATCGATCAGCGTCAGGAGCGGGCTGCCGAAGGGAATGAAGGTCGAGACCTTGTGGCGCGCGAGATGGCTGGCGCTCGCGCCGAAGAAGGATTCCGCCTCCCAGTTGGCGAAGGCGATCAGCCCGTCGGCATCGACGAGGATCACGGGGTTCTGGATGGCGTTGAGCACGGCAAGCGCCAGTTCCGGGGCCTTGGCCGCATTCGGGTCAGCCGGCTTTCCGGTCATGCCGCGTCTCCCAGGGTCTGCGCCGCGCCGCCCAGCAGGGCCTCCGCCAGCCGGCCGGCGACGAAATCGGTGTCGCGCGCCGTCATGATCTCGGCCTTGGCAGGTCCCGTCAGGGCCGGCGCGAAGCGCTCCAGATACCAGCCGACATGTTTTCGCGCATGGCGAAGGCCACCTTCGACGCCGTAGAAATCAAGCATCATGCGATAGTGCTCCACGGCAAGCGCCGCGACCTCTTCCGGCGAGGGATGCGCGCAAGCGCCGGCGAGAACAGCCGGATGCCAGGGGCGGCCCTGCGCCGAACGGCCGACCATCACGGCGTCGGCGCCCGAACGGCGCAGGATTTCCAGCGCGTCCGCGGCCGTATCGACATCGCCATTGGCGACGAGCGGGATGGAGAGCACATCACGCACCGCGCGGATCGCGTCCCAATCGGCTCTACCCTCGTAGAATTGCATGCGGGTGCGCCCGTGCACGGTGATCATCGCCGCGCCCGCCGCCTCGGCGCGCGAGGCGATATGCGGGGCA
This sequence comes from Shinella zoogloeoides, assembly GCF_022682305.1. Lineage (NCBI taxonomy): Bacteria > Pseudomonadati > Pseudomonadota > Alphaproteobacteria > Hyphomicrobiales > Rhizobiaceae > Shinella > Shinella zoogloeoides. The sequence goes on along the minus strand of NZ_CP093528.1, from coordinate 1,620,651 downwards.
TTCAGCGAATCATGATCCCAGCCGAGCCGCATCTTCACCGTCACCGGCACCTTCACGGCCTTGACGGTCGCCTCGATCAGGCCGAGCGCGTGGTCCGGATCGCGCATCAGGGCGGAGCCGGAATAGCCGCCGATCACCTTCTTGGCCGGGCAGCCCATATTGATATCGACGATATCGGCGCCCTCGCCTTCGGCGATCCGCGCCGCTTCCGCCATCCAGTGCGCCTCGCGGCCGGCAAGCTGCACCATATGCGGCTGGATGCCGCAATTGCGGATGCGCGACCAGCTTTCGCGGGCGTTCAGCGCCAGTTCCCGGCTCGCCACCATCTCCGTCACGACGAGGCCGGCGCCAAAACGCCAGGCGAGATCGCGGAACGGCAGGTCCGTAACGCCGGACATCGGCGCCAGAACCACGCGGTTGCGCAGGGTCTGGTTGCCTATCGCCAGCGGCGCTGAGAGATCGGGGGTCGCCAAATGCTCATCTTTCAAGCAGATCATTTCCGTGCACTATTTTTAGACATTGTTGTCGTTCTTGCCAAGCCGCAATCCTGCGATCCGGCATTTTTCCGTGAAGCGCTGGAATTGCACCGCCCTTCCGGCTAAACCACCTCAAAACGCTTTGAAACGGGAGGCGATGGACCGAAATGCAGGCGGAAAACGCGTTTTCCTGCGGTGTTGTGATCGTTGCCGCCGGTCGGGGCGAACGGGCCGGCAGCCATGCCGAAGGCCCAAAACAGTACCGCCGCATCGGCGGAAGGCCGGTCATCTCCCATACGCTGGACCTCTTCGTCAATTGGCCGCACGCCCGGCGTATCGTCGTGGTGATACACCCCGATGACGAAGCGCTGTTCGAGACCGCCCGCGCCGCCGCCCTGCCCGCCGGCGACCGCCTCACCGTCGTTCACGGCGGTCCGACACGCCAGCAATCCGTCCTCGCAGGCCTCGAATTGCTGGCCGCGGACGCCGTCAGCCATGTCCTCATCCAGGATGCCGTGCGCCCCTTCGTCGAGCCGGCCATCCTTGAGCGCACGCTGACCGCCTTCCAGCACGGCGCGCGCGCCGTCCTGCCGGCCATCGCCGTCGCGGATACGCTGAAACGGGCCGACGCCAACGGCAATGTCGCCGAAACCGTCTCCCGCTCCGGCCTCTTCGCCGCGCAGACGCCGCAGTCTTTCCACTTCCCGACCATTCTGGAAGCCCATCGCCGAGCCGCGGCTTCCGGCCGCGCGGATTTCACCGACGACGCCTCGATTGCCGAATGGGCCGGCGTGCGCGTGCACCTCGTCGAAGGCGGCGCCGGTAACGTCAAGCTTACGCTGCAGAAGGATATCGCCATGGCCGACCAGCGCCTTTCCCACGGATTGCCCGATGTGCGCACCGGCAACGGCTACGACGTGCACCAGCTCGTCGAGGGCGACGGCGTGACGCTGTGCGGCCTCTTCATCCCGCATGACCAGAAACTGTCCGGTCATTCCGATGCGGACGTGGCGCTGCACGCCCTGACGGACGCCCTGCTCGCCACCTGCGGCGCGGGCGATATCGGCGATCATTTCCCGCCGTCCGATCCGCAATGGAAGGGCGCCGCTTCGCGCATCTTTCTCGAGCATGCCGCCGGCATCGTGCGCGCCAGGGGCGGCACGATCATGAACGCCGACGTCTCGCTGATCGCCGAAGCGCCGAAGGTCGGGCCGCACCGCGATGCGATGCGCCAGAACCTTGCCGATTTCCTCGGCATTTCCATCGACCGCTGCTCGGTGAAGGCGACGACGAATGAGAAGATCGGTTTCATCGGCCGGCGCGAGGGCATCGCCGCCATCGCCACCGCAACCGTCGTCTACAGGGGAACCGACGCATGAGCATCTGGCCCGACGATATCGAGGATGCCGCCCGCCGCATCGTCGCGGATTTCACCGAGCGCAAGCTGATGATCGCCACCGCCGAATCCTGCACCGCAGGGCTGATCGCTGGCGTCATTACCGAGATCGCCGGCTCCTCGTTGGTCTTCGACCGGGGCTTCGTCACCTATTCCAACGAGGCCAAGCGGGAAATGATCGGCGTTGCCAATGCGACGCTGAAGGCTCATGGCGCCGTCTCCCGTGAGGTCGCCCTGGAGATGGCGGAAGGCGCCATCGGAAATTCCGGCGCCAACGTTTCCGTCGCCGTGACCGGCATTGCCGGCCCGGGCGGTGGCTCGGAGGAAAAGCCTGTCGGCCTCGTCCATCTCGCCGCCCGCAAAGACGGCAAGAGCATTCACCGCGAAATGCGTTACGGCGATATCGGCCGCAGCGCCGTGCGATTGGCTACCGTGCGCACCGCGCTGGAAATGCTGGTGGAGATATCAGCTGATTGAGCCGCCGTAGATCGCCGACGCACGCTTTTCGAAGGCCTCGGTGAACATGCGGAAGGCGCGGTCGAACATCGACCCCATCAGCGCGCCGAGAATGCGGCTCTTGAACTCGTAGTCGATGAAGAAATGCACCGAACAGCCGCCGTCCGCTGTCGGCTCGAAGCGCCAGCGATTGTCGAGGTAGCGGAACGGCCCGTCGATATATTTCACGTCGATGGCCCGTTCGGCGCGGTTCAGCAGGACCTGCGTCGTAAACGTTTCGCGGATGGCCTTGTAGCCGACCGTCATGTCCGCGATCAGCAGTTCCTTGCCGTCGCGCTCCTTGCGCGAGCGGATCGCGAGCCCCTCGCAGAGCGGCAGGAATTCCGGGTAGCGCTCGACATCGGCGACGAGATCGAACATCTGGTCTGGCGTGTGGGGAACGGGCCTGCGGGTTTCGAACTGGGGCATGGCCGAGAGCTAATGAACCGCGGCAAGTCTTGCAAGTAGCCGGTCGTTCTCCCGCCGCGATTTCAACACGCAAACCGGCACGTCGGGTCCAAATGCCGCAAGATTTTCCGCAATCTCGGGGCTTTCCGTCTTTTCGAAATTCCAGACATAGGCGAGGAATTCGCGGTCTATCTTCTCCGGGCAATCATCCGCCATTTCCGGCCGCGAGCGCCCGCGATAGCGCAGCCAGCGCGATACGACGCCGTAGAGCGACATATAGCGCGGCGGACGAAGCCAGAGCACGAGATGGGCGCGAGGCAGGCGCAGCGGCAGGGTGCCGGGGCTGGTGCCGTCGATGATCCAGCGTTCGCCGGCAACGACCGCCTCAAGACGCGCCAGAGCCTCGGCGCGCGGCCGCGACTGCCAGCCCGGCAGCCAGAAGATTTCGCGGTCCATTGAAACGTAAGGCAGGCCGATCCGTCCGGCGAGCTTGCGCGCCAGGGTACTCTTGCCGCTGCCCGAGCAGCCGATGACCAGCACGCGCTCGGCCGTTTTCAAGCGCCCCGCCGCTTCCTCCATCGTGATAGTCATCGCCGCCTCCGAAACGAAAAACCCCGCCGTCCTGCAGGACGGCGGGGCTTAAAGGAGACCGGCGGAAAAGTCTATTCCGCGGCGGCGAGAAGTTTTTTCTCGCGGGCGGCGCGCAGGCGGGCGAAGTCGTCGCCGGCATGGTGCGAGGAGCGCGTCAGCGGGCTGGAGGAGACCATCAGGAAACCCTTGGTATAGGCGACGGTCTCGTAGGACTTGAACTCGTCCGGCGTCACGAAACGATCGACCTTGTGGTGCTTGCGCGTCGGCTGAAGGTACTGGCCGATGGTCAGGAAGTCGACGTCGGCGGTGCGCAGGTCGTCCATAAGCTGGAGCACTTCGTTGCGCTCCTCGCCGAGGCCCACCATGATGCCCGACTTGGTGAACATGGTCGGGTCCAGTTCCTTCACGCGCTGCAGGAGGCGGACGGAGTGGAAGTAGCGCGCGCCGGGGCGAACCGTGAGATAGTTGCCCGGCACGGTTTCCATATTGTGGTTGAAGACGTCGGGCTTTGCGGCGACGACGCGCTCCAGAGCGCCCGGCTTCTTCAGGAAGTCCGGCGTCAGAATCTCGATGGTGGTTGCGGGCGACGCGGCGCGGATCGCCCAGATCACCTTTTCAAAATGCTCGGCGCCGCCGTCTTCCAGATCGTCGCGGTCAACCGAGGTGATGACGACATGCGACAGGCCCATCTGCTTGACGGCCTTGGCGACGTTTTCCGGCTCCTCCATGTCGAGCGCATTGGGCTTGCCCGTCGCCACGTTGCAGAAGGCACAGGCGCGGGTACAGATCTCGCCCATGATCATGAAGGTCGCGTGCTTCTTGTCCCAGCACTCGCCGATATTCGGGCAGCCCGCTTCCTCGCAGACCGTAACCAGCTTGTGGCTGCGCACGAGATCGCGCGTTTCCTGATAGGCTTTTGAGACCGGCGCCTTGACGCGGATCCATTCCGGCTTGCGCAGCACCTCGGTATCCGGCCGATGGGCCTTTTCCGGGTGGCGAACGCGCGGAACGTTCGGGTCAGGATTGGTGCGGTCGAGAATGGTGACCATGTCTATCCACTTCCTAGCGGGCTTCTGCGCCCGTCTTGCGGACCGAAATTCGAAAGCCCGCCTCATGTGGAGGCGGGCTTTAGCACGTTCAAGCGTTCAGTGCACGCCCATAGGCGTCGAGAACGCTTTCCTTCATGGTTTCCGAGATCGTCGGATGCGGGAAGATCGTGTGCATCAGCTCTTCCTCGGTCGTCTCCAGGTTCATGGCGACCACGAAGCCCTGGATCATTTCCGTCACTTCCGCGCCCACCATATGCGCGCCGAGCAGTTCGCCGGTCTTCTTGTCGAAGATCGTCTTGACCATGCCCTGGTCCTCGCCGAGCGCGACGGCCTTGCCGTTGCCGGCGAAGGTGAAGCGGCCGACGCGAATGTCGCGGCCCTGTTCCTTGGCCTTGGCTTCCGTGAGGCCGACCGAGGCGACCTGCGGGTGGCAATAGGTGCAGCCCGGAATCTTGGACTTGTCCATCGGATGGACGTTCGGCAGGCCGGCGATCTTCTCGATGCAGATGACGGCCTCGTGCTCGGCCTTGTGGGCGAGCATCGGCGGGCCGGCGACGTCACCGATGGCATAGATTCCGGGAACGTTCGTCTTGCCGTAGCCGTCGATGGCGATGAAGCCGCGGTCGGTCTTCACGCCGATCGCCTCGAGGCCGATATTCTCGATATTGGCCTGCACGCCGACGGCGGAGATCATGCGGTCGGCCGTGATCTTCTCGATCTTGCCGTCCTTCATCTCGACATGGGCGGTGACCGAGTTGGCGCCCTTCTCCACCTTGGCGACCTTGGCCTCCAGATGGATCTTCATGCCCTGCTTTTCGAACTGCTTCTTGGCGAGCGCCGAGATTTCGACGTCCTCGACCGGCATGACGGACTTCATCACCTCGACGACGGTCACATCGACGCCGAGCGTGCGATAGAAGGAAGCAAACTCGATGCCGATGGCGCCCGAGCCCATGACGAGCAGCGACTTCGGCATTTCCTCCGGCTTCATCGCCTCGAAATAGGTCCAGATCAGCTTACCGTCAGGCTCGATGCCCGGCAGCGCGCGCGGACGGGCGCCGGTGGCGATGACGATGTGCTTGGCCGTGTAGGTGCCTTCGGGAAGGACGTTCTTCGGAACGGGTGCCTGCGGCTGCTGGATTGCCTTGGTCGTCTTGGAAACGACGATCTCGCCGGGCTTCGTGACCTTGGCCTCGCCCCAGATGACATCGACCTTGTTCTTCTTCATCAGGAAGCCGACGCCGCCGTTCATGCGCTGGGCAATGCCGCGCGAGCGGGCGACGATGGCCTTGAGGTCCGGCGTGACCGAGCCTTCGACCTTGATGCCATAGTCACCGGGATGCTGGGCGTAATGGAAAATTTCCGCCGAGCGCAGCAGCGCCTTGGTGGGAATGCAGCCCCAGTTGGAGCAGATGCCGGCGAGGTGCTCGCGCTCCACGATGGCCGTCTTCAGGCCGAGCTGCGCCGCACGGATCGCGGCGATGTAGCCGCCCGGACCCGAACCGATTACGATGACGTCGTAGGATTGAGCCATGTCGTTTCCTGCCTCACTTGTTGCGCGGGAACGAAGCGCCGCGTCTTGTCCTATATGTTTAGAGTCCGAGCATCATGCGCACGACCGGTTCCAGACCCTTGCCGATCGCCCGCGTATTGGCCGCATCGAGATGCACGCCGTCGAGCGGCGTCGTCTCAGCGACGGAGCCTGCATCGAAGAAGCCGCAGCCGGTTTCGTCCGCAAGGTCCGCATAGAGCGTCGCCAGCATGGCCGACTGCTCCACGCCGCCGGCAAACATCGCCGCGAAGACGGTGTTGGCGGTTTCGCAAAGCGGCGGCGGCGAGACGAGCAGCACTTCCGGCCCCTCTTCCGCACCGAACGACCAGGCGTGGTGGCGCACCAGCGACACCAGCCGCTCCATGCCCTGCACCGAACCGAAGGCCGTGCCGCAGATGGCAGGCTTCATGTCGTTGGCGCCCAGCAAGATGATCACGAGATCGATCGGGTCGTGGCTGTGCAGGATCGTCGGCAGGATGCGCGCGCCGTTGCGGTCGCAATCCGCCAGATGGTCGTCATAGGCGGTGGTGCGGCCATTGAGACCCTCCGCTATCACGGTGGCGTCAGGTCCGAGAGCCTTGGCGAGAACGCTCGGCCACCGATCCGCGAAGGCGTGCCGGTCGAGCGTTTCCGCGTTGTAGCCCCAGGTCAGGCTGTCACCGTAGCAGAGAACCGTTTTCATGGCCGCACCCCGCTATCAGACGAGCATCCCCATCGGGTTCTCGATGTAGCGCTTGAAGGCGCCGAGAAGCTCGGCTCCGAGCGCGCCATCGACGCAGCGATGGTCGGTGGAGAGCGTCACGGTCATCGCGTTGACGATGACCATCTCGCCCTTCTTGACCACGACTCGCTCCTCGCCCGCGCCGACCGCCAGGATCGTCGCGTGCGGCGGGTTCACGACGGCGGCGAAGTTCTTCACGCCCATCATGCCCATGTTGGAGACCGCGGTCGTGCCGCCCTGGTATTCCTCGGGCTTCAGCTTGCGTTCCTTGGCGCGCTTGCCGAGGTCCTTCATCTCGTTGGAGATGGTGGACAGGGTCTTCAGTTCGGCGCTGCGGATGATCGGGGTGATCAGGCCGCCCGGAATGGAGACGGCGACGCCGACATCCGCGTGCTTGTGCTTGACCATGTTGCTGTCGGTCCAGGAGACGTTGGCGTCCGGCACGTCGCGCAGCGCGAGCGCCATGGCCTTGATCACCATGTCGTTGACCGAGAGCTTGTAGCCCGGCTTGCCGTCCTTGTCCGTCGGGGCGGAGCCGTTGAGCTGGGCGCGTAGCGCGAGCAGCGCGTCGAGTTCGACGTCGACCGAGACGTAGAAGTGCGGGATCGTCTGCTTGGATTCCTGCAGGCGCTTGGCGATGGTCTTGCGCATGCCGTCATGCGGCACGAGCTCGTAAGAACCCGGCTCGAAGAGCTTGAGCACGGCATCTTCAGACATGCCCTTCGGAGCGCTGGCAGGCGCAGCGGACGCGGCAGCAGCAGCCGGGGCCGCAGCAGCGGCGGGCTTGGCGCCGCCGGAGGCCACGGCCTTCTCGACGTCGCTCTTGACCACACGGCCATGCGGGCCGGAGCCGGTGACGGCCGAAATGTCGATCCCGGCCTCCTTGGCGATACGGCGGGCGAGCGGCGAGGAGAAGAGACCGTTGCCGACGCGCGGGCCGGCAGCGGCGGCTGCCGTCGCAGGCGCAGCGGCGGCCGGGGCTGCGGCAGCAGCAGCGGGCTTTTCGGCTTCCTTCGGTGCTTCCGCCTTCGGAGCAGCGGCACTGCCACCGCCGGCAGCGGCGGCAGCCACGTCTTCGCCGTCAGCGGCGAGGATGGCGATCAGGCTGTTGACCTTTACGCCTTCCGTACCGGCCGGCACGACGATCTTGGCGACAACGCCTTCATCGACGGCTTCGACTTCCATCGTCGCCTTGTCGGTCTCGATCTCGGCGATGACGTCACCGGATTTCACGGTGTCGCCTTCCTTGACGAGCCACTTGGCGAGATTGCCCTCTTCCATGGTGGGCGAAAGGGCCGGCATCGTAATGTTGATCGGCATACCTCAACCCTCCCCTTACTTGTAGCAGACGGTTTTGACCGCCTGGACGACTTCGCCGACATTCGGAAGCGCCAGCTTTTCGAGATTGGCGGCGTAGGGCATCGGAACGTCCTTGCCGGCAATCGTCAGGATCGGCGCATCGAGATAATCGAAGGCCTGCTGCATGACGCGGGTCGCGATCTCGGTGCCGACGGAAGACTGCGGGAAGCCCTCTTCGACGACGACGAGACGGCCGGTCTTCTTGACCGATTCGATGACGGTCGGCAGATCCATCGGGCGGATGGTGCGAAGGTCGATCAGTTCGACGTCGATGCCGTCCTTCTCAAGTTCCGTGATGGCCTTCAGCGCATAGGTCATGCCGATGCCGAAGGAGACGACGGTGACGTCGTTGCCCTTCTTGTGAATGCGGGCCTTGCCGATCGGCAGCACGAAATCGTCCATCTTCGGCACTTCGAAGCTCTGGCCGTAGAGGATTTCGTTTTCAAGGAAGATGACCGGGTTCGGATCGCGGATGGCGGCCTTGAGCAGGCCCTTGGCGTCGGCTGCCGTGTAGGGCATGACGACCTTGAGGCCGGGAACATGGCTGTACCAGGCCGCATAGCACTGCGAGTGCTGGGCGGCGACGCGGGCTGCCGCGCCGTTCGGGCCGCGGAAGACGATCGGCGCGCCCATCTGGCCACCAGACATATAGAGCGTCTTGGCGGCGGAGTTGATGACGTGGTCGATGGCCTGCATGGCGAAGTTGAAGGTCATGAATTCCACGACCGGCTTCAGACCCGTCATCGCGGCGCCGACGCCGAGGCCGGCAAAGCCGTGCTCGGTGATCGGCGTGTCGATGACGCGGCGGTCGCCGAACTCCTGAAGAAGGCCCTGCGTGATCTTGTAGGCGCCCTGATATTCGGCCACTTCCTCGCCCATGACGAAGACGTCGGCGTCGCGACGCATTTCTTCCGCCATGGCGTCGCGCAGCGCTTCGCGCACCGTCGTCATGACCATTTCGGTACCGGCCGGGATATCCGGATCGGACGCGACTTCGCCCTTCGGCGCAGCCGGAACGGGCGCGGCAGCCGGAGCTGCAGCAGGCGCAGCGGCTTCCGCCGGCTTTTCCGCGGCGGCGGCCTTCGGCGCGGCAACAGCGTCGGCGCTTTCGCCATCCTGCAGCAGAACGGCGATCGCGGTGTTGACCTTGACGCCCTCGGTGCCGGCGGCGATCAGGATCTTGCCGATCACACCTTCGTCGACGGCTTCGACTTCCATCGTCGCCTTGTCGGTTTCGATTTCGGCGATCACGTCGCCGGACTTGACGGTGTCACCCTCGTTCTTGACCCACTTGGAGAGCGTGCCCTCCTCCATGGTCGGAGACAGGGCGGGCATGAGAATCTCGATTGGCATTGGTGTCCCTCCCCGGATTACAGCAGGATGTCGGTGTAGAGTTCGGATGCATCCGGCTCCGGATCGGCCTGCGCGAAATCGGCGCTGTCGGCGACGACGTCACGGATGTCCTTGTCGATCTGCTTGAGATCGTCTTCGCTCGCCCAGCCCTTTTCCAGAAGGCGCGCGCGCACCTGCTCGATCGGGTCGTGCTCGGAGCGCATCTTCTGCACTTCATCCTTCGAGCGGTATTTCGCCGGGTCCGACATGGAGTGGCCGCGATAGCGATAGGTCTGCATTTCGAGAATGATCGGACCCTTGCCGGAGCGGCAATGCTCGACAGCCTCGTCGGCCGCGGCCTTCACGGCGCGAACGTCCATGCCGTCGACCTGGTAGCCCGGAATGCCGAAGGAGGTGCCGCGCTCGGAGAAGTTCGTCTGGGCGGAGGCGCGCGAGACGGCGGTGCCCATGGCGTAGCGGTTGTTCTCGATGATGTAGATGACCGGCAGCTTCCAGAGCGCGGCCATGTTGAAGCTTTCGTAGACCTGGCCCTGGTTGGCCGCGCCGTCGCCGAAATAGGTCAGCGAGACGTTGTCGTTGCCGCGGTAGCGGTTGGCGAAGGCGAGGCCCGTGCCGAGCGACACCTGGCCGCCGACGATACCGTGGCCGCCATAGAAATGCTTCTCCTTGGAGAACATATGCATGGAGCCGCCCTTGCCCTTGGAAAGGCCGCCCCGGCGTCCGGTCAGCTCCGCCATCACGCCGCGCGCATTCATGCCGCAGGCGAGCATGTGGCCGTGGTCACGGTAGCCGGTGATGACCTGGTCGCCTTCCTTCAGCGCCATCTGCATGCCGACGACGACAGCTTCCTGGCCGATATAGAGGTGACAGAAGCCGCCGATGAAGCCCATGCCGTAGAGCTGGCCGGCCTTTTCCTCGAAACGCCGGATGAACAGCATCTCGCGGTAGGCCTTCAGGTCGTCTTCCTTGGAGAAGTCGGCGATGATGCCGCCGTTGAAATCTTTTTTCGCAGGCTTTGCCGCAAGCTTGCGGCTGGACGTGGACGCGTTTTTGCGCGGAGCCATTCGTACCTCCCTATGTTTGCCTCTTGGCGAAAACCATAGGGGAGAAAGCCCAGCGCAGCAATGCTATAAATGCATGGCTTATATTCTTCGCAAGCCGCTGATTACTAAGGCAGATTTATGATTAACCAGATTTCAGTTAATCGACTTTTTCAGTGGAAAATAACGATTTCGTCGGCCCGGGACATGTTGAGATACGAGCGCGCCTTTTCGTCGAGCATGTCGCGCTCGAGCGAGCCGTCACTCATCAAAGCCACCTCTTTTTCCAGGATCTGGCGCTGCCGCACGAGCACGTCCAGACGCGCCTGCCGTTCCACTCTCTGTCGCTCGAAATCCTCCATTCCGCGCAGACCCAAGTCGCCGTGAATGGAATGATACCCGAAGTAGGAAAGGAATGCGACTGTAATTACCGGTAGCGCCAAACGGCCGAATTTCCGCTTCTTATGATGCTTGGTCCACATGTCCGTGCCCTGATACGCAATACGGATTCGATACTAACGCCAAGGGGTTAACCGATCATTGACCATGATGGGGATGCGCAGGAAAAAGCGCGTGCGGCAGATACGGAGCGCCGCCGGCAGCCGCCCTGGACGGGGCCGGGCAGCACCGCCCGCGCAATCGCCCCGGGTTCGGCTCCGAAGGTATCTGACGGGGGAGAAAGGGTGATTTGGAGCGACGGGCCTGGCGCGTGACGCGACCCGGTGAAGCCCCCTCTCCGCTCCCTCGCCGACCTCACACCATCCGCTTTTTCATCGCCGTCCACCCTGCCCGCCGGGACTGCGCCGGCGGGTTGGCCGGGCGGCAAAAGGCGTAGCGAGCGCCTCTAAAAAGGGCCGTTCGCGCCCCTTCAAAAAACAAAACCCGCATCGTCAGATGCGGGTTTCGTCGTTTCGGAGAAACTGTTTCTCCAATCAGCCGCGCAGGATGCTGCGCCCTGCGAACCGGGCCTGTGCGCCAAGCTGCTCCTCGATGCGGATGAGCTGGTTGTACTTGGCGGTACGGTCGGAACGGGCGAGCGAACCGGTCTTGATCTGGCCGCAGTTGGTGGCGACGGCGAGGTCCGAGATGGTGGAGTCTTCCGTCTCGCCCGAGCGGTGCGACATGACGGCGGTGTAGCTCGCCTTGTGCGCGGTCTCGACGGCGTCGAGCGTCTCGGAGAGCGAGCCGATCTGGTTGACCTTGACGAGGATCGAGTTGGCGACGCCCATCTTGATGCCGTCACGCAGGCGTGCGGAGTTCGTCACGAACAGGTCGTCGCCGACGAGCTGCACCTTCTTGCCGATCTTGTCGGTCAGCGTCTTCCAGCCGTCCCAGTCGTCTTCCGCCATGCCGTCCTCGATGGAGAAGATCGGGTACTTGGCTGCCAGTTCGGCGAGGTAATCGGCCATGGCGGCCGGCTCCAGCGTGCGGCCTTCGCCTTCCAGCACGTATTTGCCGTCCTTGAAGAACTCGGTCGAGGCGCAGTCGAGCGCGATGAACATGTCTTCGCCCGGACGGTAGCCGGCCTTCTCGATGGACTTCATGATGAAGTCGAGAGCGGCGGGAGCCGAGGCGAGACCCGGCGCAAAGCCGCCTTCGTCGCCGACATTCGTGTTGTGGCCGTCGGCGGCGAGCTGCTTCTTCAGCGTGTGGAAGACTTCCGAGCCCATGCGCACGGCGTCACGGATCGTCTCGGCACCAACCGGAACGATCATGAATTCCTGGAAATCGATCGGGTTGTCGGCATGAGCGCCGCCATTGATGATGTTCATCATCGGCACCGGCAGGACGCGAGCGTTCGGGCCGCCGACATAGCGATAGAGCGGCAGGTTGGCGGCTTCGGCGGCGGCCTTGGCGACGGCGAGCGAGACGCCGAGGATGGCGTTGGCACCGAGGCGTGCCTTGTTCGGCGTGCCGTCGAGCTCGATCATCGTCTGGTCGACCTGGATCTGATCTTCGGCGTCGAGGCCGCCGATGGCTTCGAAGATTTCGCCGTTGACGGCGGCGACGGCGTTCTCGACACCCTTGCCGAGGTAGCGCGTGCCACCGTCGCGCAGTTCGACGGCTTCATGCGCGCCGGTGGAGGCGCCCGACGGAACGGCCGCGCGGCCGAAGCTGCCATCTTCGAGGTGCACGTCCACTTCAACGGTGGGATTGCCGCGGCTGTCGAGAATCTCGCGGCCGATGATGTCGATGATAGCAGTCATGGATATCGTCCTGGTTTCGGGGTTTATAAATCGATTAAAATCCACTTTTAATCGACCATGCGGAAATTACAATGGCGCGTCGGCGCCAGAAAAAACGGATGGCACGTCTCCGTGTCATCCGTTTGAAGTGTCAGGCCTTGGCGATTGCGTCGAAGGCGAGCAGCTTTTCGAGAAGCCTCGGCACGTCCTTGAGGTGGACCATGTTCGGCCCGTCGGAAGGCGCATGATCCGGGTCTTCGTGCGTTTCGACGAAGAGGCCGGCGACACCGACGGCGACCGCCGCCCGGGCCAGCGTCTCGACGAATTCGCGCTGCCCGCCGGAGGAGCCGCCCTGCCCGCCCGGCTGCTGCACCGAATGGGTCGCGTCGAACACGACCGGCGCACCGAGCGAGGCCATGATCGGCAGCGAACGCATGTCGGAGACCAGCGTGTTGTAGCCGAAGGATGCGCCGCGCTCGCAGAGCAGCACGTTGGGATTGCCGCTCTCGGTGAACTTGGCGAGCACGTTCTTCATGTCCCAGGGCGCGAGGAACTGGCCCTTCTTGACGTTGATCGTGCGGCCGGTCTTCGCCGCGGCGACGAGTAGGTCCGTCTGGCGCGACAGGAAGGCCGGGATCTGCAGGATATCGACCGTGCCGGCAACGAGGCCGCACTGCTCTTCCGTGTGAATGTCGGTCAGCACCGGAAAACCGAAATCCTTCTTGAGATCGGCGAAGATTTCCATCGCCTTTTCAAGCCCAATGCCGCGCTTGCCGGACAGCGAGGTGCGGTTCGCCTTGTCGAAGGAGGACTTGTAGACGAGGCCGATGCCGAGCTTTCCGCAGAGTTCAGCGAGCGTGCCGGCGATCATGTAGGCATGGTCGCGGCTCTCCATCTGGCAGGGGCCGGCGATCAGCGAGAAGCGTTTGTCTTGCGCGAAGGTGACCTTCCTGGCGCCTTCGCCGACAATAACGGTGGAATTGGTATTCATCTCATTCTCCAAAGACGAAGAGGACGCCCTGCCCCGGCGCCGGCGGCACCAGAAGACGGTTATCCCGTTCCCGGAAGGCGACGCCGCGCTCCGTCAGCAGGCGGCGACAATCGGACAGGCTGGAAACCTTGAAGACGACCGCCTGCCCCTTGAGGCCGCGATCCGCGCCGGCGACCGGCGCAATGCCGTAGAAGCCTTCGAGGCCGGCGTCGTTCAGCACAGTGATACGACCGCGCGGCGTCTCGACAGTCATGCCGAAGGACAGCGCCTCGACCTCGCGCTCGTCGGCGGCTTCCTGCACCAGATACTGGAAGTCGGTCGGGTTCTGTTCCGACAGCACGACTTCGGCAAGGGCGACGACGCCGTTCTCGTGCGCCTCCAGCGCCTTGCGGTCGGAGGGCAACGCCACGACGCGCTGGGACGCAAAGAAGAAGAAATCCGGGCTGCGCAGGTCGGCGGCGAAGGCAAGGCGGAAGCTGCCGGTCGCCTTCGTTCCATCAGGCAGCAGCATATCGCGGGAAAATTCCAGAACCTCGCCGCCGGAAAGGCCGGCCGCCGCGTAGCGCCGATCATCCTCGAAGGCATCGCCGGTCGCCATGGCGATACCGGAAAAGCCATCGAGGCCGCGACGGAAACGGAAGGCCTGGTCACGCGCGACGAAGGCGTTACCCTCGCGCGCCGCCGCCTCGCATTCCTCGCGATTGGCGATGCCGAGCGGTTCGAGGTAGCTGCCGTCGGCAAGGAAGACGCAACAGTTCTCCGTGCCGAACGGATGGCGGGCATCCTTCGCGACGGTGAAGCCAAGCGCCGTCAGCCGGTCGCGGGCAAGGGCAAGTTCGGATACCGGCAGCACCAGATGGTCGATCGGGCGGGGCGTTCTCGAACTCACGGTCATGGGCAAAATCCTGTCGTGTTTCAGGCGCGCTTGCTTTGCCTGCTTTCGCCGCGCAATGCAAGCGCCAGTACCGTGCTTGAAACATGGCGGGAACTTTTCCGCCCGCCCGCCATTTCGAACGACCTTCAACCATGGAGGCTGCACATTTCCCGGTCCCGCGATATCACCCGGCAACGCGATCTGCACCAGTCCCGTCCCGTTTGGGCGGATTCGCCGCGCATCTCCCTCAAAACACGATCAAGGCCGTCACGCGCCGATTACGACGTCATCGTCGTCGGCGCCGGCATATCCGGGGCACTGATGGCGCATGCTCTGGCGGACGGCAGGCGTTCCATTCTCGTCGTCGATCGGCGCGAACCCGTGCGGGGCAGCACGCTTGCCAGCACCGCGATGATCCAGCACGAGATCGATATTCCGCTCCACAGGCTTGCCGGCATGATCGGTGAGGAGAAGGCCCGGCGCGCGTGGCGGCGCTCTGCCCGCGCCGTCGAGCAATTGACGCATATCGTGTCGGATACCGGCATCTCCTGCGGCTTCGAGCGCAAGAAGACGCTGTTTCTTGCCGGTGATGCCTATGGCCGGCGGGCGCTGCACACGGAAGTCGAGGCCCGTCATGCCGCCGGCATCGCAGCGGATTTCCTCGCCGCCGCCGATCTTTCCAGCACCTTCTCCATCGACCGCACCGCCGCAATCCTCAGCGATATATCGGCCTCCGGCAATCCCGCGCAGATGGCGGCCGGCATCCTGCGGGCATCGGCGGGGCAAGGCGTGGAGATCGCAAGTCCACTCGAAATCACCGACATGCGCTCGACG
This sequence comes from Shinella zoogloeoides, assembly GCF_022682305.1. Lineage (NCBI taxonomy): Bacteria > Pseudomonadati > Pseudomonadota > Alphaproteobacteria > Hyphomicrobiales > Rhizobiaceae > Shinella > Shinella zoogloeoides. The sequence goes on along the minus strand of NZ_CP093528.1, from coordinate 1,605,326 downwards.
CCGCAGGGTGTTTTCCTTGCAACCGCCACGGGCGCTCTGCTTTCCGCCCGCCACGTTGTCTTCTGCTCCGGCTATGAGTTTCTGGAGGCGGTGGCGAACAAAGACCATGCCATCGTCTCGACCTGGGCGCTTGCCACCCCACCGGCCACGAAGTTGCCGGACTGGCTGGGCGACTGCATCGTCTGGGAAGGCGCCGATCCCTATCTCTATTTCCGCCGCACCCGCGACGGCCGGCTGATCGCCGGCGGCGAGGACGAGGAAAGCGAGGATGCCTATGCCTCGCCGCGCAAGCTGAAAAGCAAGACGAGGACCATTCGCAGGAAACTGGAAGCGCTGCTCGATATCTCCCTTCCGGAGCCGGACCATATCTGGGCCGCGCCCTTCGGGACGACACGCACCGGCCTTCCGCTGATCGGCCGCGTTCCGGGCCACGAGAATGTCTTCGCGGTGATGGGATTCGGCGGAAACGGCATCACCTTCAGCCAGATCGCCGCCGAGATCGTCTCCGCGGACATTGCCGGCCACGGCGATGCGGATGCCGACCTCTTCGCCCTGACACGCGGTAAAACTTGACGAACCGCCAGTCACGCACCGCGATATTCCCCTTCCGTCGAATGGCTGCGGCGGGCAAGGCACGCTATGGTCTACGACGACTACAGATCGGATCGCCATGCTGCTCGCCATCCTCTCCGATATCCACGCCAACCGCGAGGCCTTCGAGGCCGTGCTGGCGGCCGCCGAGGACGCGGGCGCCGAACGCTTCGTGCTGCTCGGCGATATCGTCGGCTACGGCGCGGACCCGGAATGGTGCGCCGAGCGGGCGATGGCGCTTGCCGAAACGGGCGCGATCGTTTTGCGCGGCAACCACGACGATGCCGTCGGCAATCCTTCCGTCTCGATGAACCCGACGGCGACGCTCGCTCTCGAATGGACGCGCCGGCAGCTCGGCGGACGCACGCGCGCCTTCCTGGCCGCGTTGCCCTTCACCGCCCGCGAAGGCGATTGTCTCTTCGTCCACGCCGATGCCAGCGCACCGGCCGACTGGAACTATGTGCTTGATACGGGCGACGCCGGGCAACACCTTGCCGCCTGCACGGCACCCGTCAGCTTCTGCGGCCATGTGCACAAGCCGGCGCTCTACTGCACCGCGCCGGGCGGCAAGGTCACGTATTTCTGTCCCGTCGCCGCAACGCCGGTGCCGCTTCTGCCGCAGCGCCGGTGGCTCGCCGTCATGGGCGCCGTCGGCCAGCCGCGCGACGGCAACCCAGCCGCCGCCTTCGCGCTCTACGATACGGCAAGCGCGACGCTGCGCTTCCTGCGCGCCGCCTACGACGTGGGGAAGGCCGCCGGCAAGATTCACGCGGCGGGCCTGCCGGCCTCGCTCGCCGACCGCCTGTTCCGGGGACGCTAGATGGTGAAAGCACGCTTGAAACCCGGCGACGAGATCGATGGCTTCGTCATCGAGGATATCGCCCATAACGGCGGCATGGCGCGGATCTGGAAGGTCAGCCGGCCGGATATCGACATCCCGATCCTGATGAAGGTGCCGGTGATCGGCGAAGGCGACGACCCGGCGGCCATCGTCGGCTTCGAGATGGAGCAGATGATCCTGCCGCGCCTTTCCGGCCCGCATGTGCCGCGCTTTATCGCCAACGGCGACTTTGCGATGCTGCCCTATATCGTCATGGAGCGCCTGCCCGGCGGCTCGCTCTATCCGCTGCTGGAGCGCCTGCCGTTGCCGCCGGAAGAGGTCGCCGCCATCGGCGCGAAGGTGGCGGTGGCGCTCGATTCGCTGCACCGCCAGCATGTCGTGCATCTCGACCTGAAGCCCTCCAACGTCATGTTCCGCGAGACCGGCGAGGCGGTGCTGATCGACTATGGCCTTGCACGCCACATCCACTTGCCGGACCTGATGGACGAACAGTTCCGCCTGCCCTACGGCACCGCGCCCTATATGGCGCCCGAACAGGTGCTCGGCACGCGCAGCGATTTCCGCAGCGATCTCTTCGCGCTCGGCGTCATGCTCTATTTCTTCGCCACCGGCGAGCGCCCCTTCGGCGATCCGCAGCGCCTGAAGGGCCTGAAACGCCGGCTCTGGCGCGATCCGCTGCCGCCCCGCGCCCGCAATGCCGCCATCCCGCCGGCCTTGCAGGAGATCATCCTGCATTGCCTGGAGGTGAACCCGGCCTGGCGCTATCCGAGCGCCGCCCAGCTCGCCCTCGACCTGCAGGACCTTTCCGCCGTCAAGCTGACGGCGCGCGCGGACAAGATGAAACGCGACCCGCTCGGCACGGTGCTGCGCCGCCGGTTCAATCCGGTGCCCATCGAAACCGTGAAACCGCAGACCGCGGAAGCGCAGCTCGCCAACGCGCCCATCGTCGCCGTGGCGATAGACCTTGCCGGCAACGCACCGGACCTCGATGACGCCAAGCGCAAAACCGTCGCCCGCATCATCGAGAACACGCCGGACGCCCGCATCGCCTGCATCAATGTCCTGAAGATCAACCGCATCGCCATCGACACCTCGCTGGACGAGGAGGGCCGCAACAAGCACGTCCTGCGCCTCGTGCAACTGCGCAACTGGTCGACGGACCTTCCGACACCCGGCGGCGGCATCACCTTCCATGTGCTGGAGGCCGTCTCGCCGGCCGATGCCATCCTCGAATATGCCAGGGAAAACTATGTCGATCACATCGTCCTCGGCGCGCGCGCCGAATCGACGATGCGCTCCATGCTCGGCAGCGTCTCCGGCGAGATCGCGGCCCATGCGCCATGTACCGTGACGGTTGTGCGCAATCGCCAGCGGCCGGAATAGGCTCGTCAGGAGCGGAAGCGCTTGCGGTATTCCCCCGGCGTCAGCCCGACAATGCGGGCGAAGACCTTCCGGAACGCGCCGGGGTCGTTATAGCCGACATCGTTCGCCACGAGATCGACGGAGCGCGCGCCGAACTGCAACAGCTCCTGCGCCTTCGCCACGCGCAACCGCTGGCAATAGTCCGTCGTCGTCAGGCCCGTCGCCTTGCGGAAACGGCGAAGGAACGTCCGCTCCTCCAGTCCGGCCTGCGCGGCGAGCGCATCGATACCCACCTCCCGCGCCTCCGTCGCCTGCAGCCAATGCTGCACCTTCAGGATCGCCGCATCGCCATGCAGCAGGCGCGGCGAGAAGGTGCTGTAGTAACGCTGCTCGCGCCCCGGCGGATCGATGACGAACTGTCGTGCAATCTCCAGCATCACCGTTGGCCCGAGGAAGCGGTCGATCAGTTTCAGCCCGAGGTCGACCCAGGCCATGACGCCGCCCGCCGTGACGATATCGCCGTCGTCGCTGAGCAGCCGGTCCGTATCCACCCGCACCTGTGGGAAGCGCAGTTCGAACGTTTCCGCGATCACCCAGTTGGTGGTGATCGTCCGCCCGGCGAGAAGTCCCGTCTCCCCCAGCAGGAAAGCGCCCGCACAGATCGAGGCAAGCTGGATGCCGCTTGCATGACACTCGCAGAGCCATGCGGCAAAGGGCGCGGCGTCCTCGCGCCGGATCGGATCGCCAAGTGCCGGCGGGAGCACGAGCACGCAGGGCCGGGACGCTTCGCCGGACACATCGCCCACGCCGGTGCGGACCGGCTTGCCCTCATCGAGCCGCCAGTGGCTCACGCACAACCTCGGACCGGCCTTGCCCTTGCGGCCGGCAAGCTCCGTCGCGGCATTGAACAGATCGGTCATGCCAAGCACGGCGGCCATCTGCACGCCGGGATAGATCACCAGACCGATCTCCACCGAAGCAGCCATGTCATTTCCACCCTGAATTATGTCGGTATCGCCAATAGTCAGCGATGGCAGACCCGGGGCAATATGTCCATGACACTCCGTCAGGAAAGGATTTCCCATGAGCAAACGCGCCATTATCGTCGTCGATCTCCAGAAGGACTATCTCGCCACCGGCAGTTTCGCGCTGACCGGCATCGACACGGCCGCCGCCAATGCCGCCCGCGTCGTCGAGGCGGCCCGCCGGAAGGGCGACCGCATCGTGCATGTCCACCACATCTCGAAGGAGGCCGACTCCCCGCTGTTCGCGCCGAACACGGACGGCATCCAGCCGATCCCGGTCGTCGCGCCGCAAACGGGCGATACGGTCATCGTCAAGGCCTACCCGAACTCCTTCCGTGAGACGGCACTGCAGGAGACCCTTCAGGCAGACGGCGTCAGCGACGTCGTGGTGGTCGGCGCGATGAGCGACGTGTGCATCGACGCCACGGCGCGCGCGGCGGCCGATCTCGGCTACGGCCTCACCGTCGTGCACGACGCCTGCGCGACCCGCGACAAGGCCTTCGGCGATTCGGTCGTGCCGGCAGCGCAGGTCCACGCCACGATCATGTCCGCCCTCGAATTCGGCTACGGCACGGTCACGACGACTGCCGAATTCCTGTCATAACCTCCTGAAACCACGCGGGAAGCGCTGTTCGGCCCATCGATCCGGACGGCGCATTCCGGCCGAGGGGCGCGCACCGTCATGCCCCTGTCATGGGACGATGGTGTCTCTTGCCGCGTGAATGCACCCGGCAGCGGCCGCAAGACGGCCGGCGCCCATCGGAGTATGCCTGAATGGACATGGCCCAGGCCCTCGCCCTTGCCTCCGGCGCCCTCGTTGCGACCAATCTCGCCAGCATCCTTATCGCCGGAAAACGGCTGAAACCCGCCGGCGCGCCGCCGCCGGCCCTCGGCGGCAAGCCGCCGGTCTCCGTCGTCATCCCCGTGCGCGGCGTCGAGCGCTTTTCGGGCGAGACACTCGCTCGCGCCTTCCGCCTCGACTGGCCGCGCTATGAGCTGCTCTTCTGCGTCGCCCACGGCAACGATCCGATCGTCGCGATGATCGAGAAGACGGCCGCCGCCTATCCGCACATCGAAGCGCGCATCCTCGTCGGCGACGACCGCGTCGGCGCGAACCCGAAGCTCAACAACTGCGTCAAGGGCTGGCAGGCGGCCCGCCACGCCTGGGTGATCCTCGCCGATTCGAACGTGCTGATGCCGGCGGACTATATCCAGCATCTCGTGGGCGGCTGGCGCCGCGATTCCGGCCTCGTCTGCTCCACGCCGCTCGGCTCCCGGCCGGACGGTTTCTGGGCGGAGGTGGAATGCATGTTTCTCAATACCCAGCAGGCGCGCTGGCAATATGCCGGCGAAGCGCTCGGCCTCGGCTTCGCGCAGGGCAAGAGCATGCTCTGGCACAAGCCGCTGCTGGATGCGAATGGCGGCATCCACGCCCTGAATGCGGAAATCGCCGAAGACGCCGCCTCGACCAAGCTGGTGAACCGTCTCGGCCTCAAGGTCCACCTCGTCTCCTCCCCCTTCGAACAGCCGCTGGGGCGGCGCACCGGGCGGGAAATCTGGTCGCGCCAATGCCGCTGGTCGCGCCTTCGCCGTGTCACCTTCCCCCGCTTCTTCGCGCCGGAGATCCTGCTCGGCATACTGCCGCCCCTGCTGCTTGCCCTCGCCGCCGCCACCCTTGCCGGCGCATCGCTGCCGCTCGCCGCTCTACTGGTCTTCATCGGTATCTACCTGCCGGAAGCCGCCCTCGCCCGCGCCAAGGGCTGGCGGTTCTCGCTCCTGTCGATCCCGGCGCTGATTGTCCGCGACCTCCTGCTGCCCGCTATCTGGCTGCGTGCCTGGCTCGGTGGAACCATCGACTGGCGCGGCAATACGATGACGATCGGCACCGGCGCCTGCGAACTCAAGGAGGCCGCGGCCGGCCCCTGAACGGCCGCCCCGATAGGCCTTGCCGCATTTCCTTCTACAAGTGTGTCAAACCACCCATTTGCTGTTGCGACGGGAGCCGGATGCGTGTATCTCCCCATCGCCGGGACGGACGGAGTGTAGCGCAGTCTGGTAGCGCATCTGGTTTGGGACCAGAGGGTCGGGAGTTCGAATCTCTCCACTCCGACCACGTCCGGCGGGCGTCTCGATGCCGAATGTTCCTTCCAGTCATTCCCCCTTTACGGAATCTGGGTTATGCATTCCCGAACGCGCGCCGGCGGAACGGCGTGTCCGTATGCGAGAATTCTGGAGCCGCTTCGATGACCGCGAAGATCTATCGTCCCGCCAAGACAGCCATGCAGTCCGGCAAGGCCAAGACTCACCTCTGGGTGCTGGAGTTCGATGCCGAAAAGCCGCGGACGATCGATCCGATCATGGGCTACACCAGCTCGGGCGACATGTACCAGCAGGTGAAGCTGACCTTCGAAACGAGCGAGGAAGCGATTGCCTATGCGGAACGCAACGGTATCGAATACCGCCTGATCGAACCGAAGGAATCGACCCGCAAGCGCGTCGCCTACCCGGATAACTTCCGCTTCAACCGCATGCAGCCCTGGACCCACTAAGGTCCCTCCGGCCCCTTAGCTCAGCTGGATAGAGCATCTGCCTTCTAAGCAGAATGTCGCAGGTTCGAGCCCTGCAGGGGTCGCCATTTCCAACATGAGCATTGTTGCGCGTTTCCTTTGCATTGGTGGCGACGCATCCTGCAGATTTGCGCTACAAAGTTGCATTTTACGCGAAAGCAATTTTCACTTGCTTTTCACCCAGCCGGATGATTACATCCAATGGTAGAGCGATCCACGAACAAAACAATCTGACACCTAAGCCGCGACAGAAAAGACATGTCGAGGGCGATGGCGGCATCGCGCTATGGAACCAATGGGCTGGAGGAAACCACGATGCGTAAAGTATTACTGCTGTGCCTGTTTTCCGCAATCGGCGGCGCGGCATTCGCTCAAGACTCATGGCAGAACGATGTAAGCTGGGCCATGCAGGACACCGGCCCTGCCGATTGCGATGGCGCCTATGCGCAACTCGGCGTGGATGCCTGTCTTGGCAAAGGGAACCGCGCCTGCGTCATGGAGCACGCCGTAAAGGCTGCGGAAGAAGGGAAGTGCCAGCGCGCCTTTCGTCTCACCTCCATGACGCAATGCCATAACGGTGCGGCTCAGGCGCGACTGCTCGCCGCCGGCTTCAAAACGATCTGCGATTACATAAGAAACTAAAGGGTACGGGCGGGCGTTGTCCCGCCCAGCTAGTTCACGGCAACTACCTGGCATCACTTATAAAAGGAGGCCTGTTACCGGGCCTCTTTTCTTCCCGGGCAGAAGGCGAACGGTAGCGCCAATTCCGCAAGCGGTTCTCCCATCTTCCCAGAGCGGAGAAGATGAGCGCCTGTTATTGTCCCTTGCGCAGCGAATCCATCAGTTCATTCCGCACGCGGTTGCCGGCGCGGATGCCGAGACGTTTCGCGGTGCCGCCGTTCAGTTCCAACACATAATCGATCGGGCCGCCCGAATCGATGATCGCCTCGGAAAGCGGTTCGGCATTCTGCCTGATGGTGCGGATTTTGCCGTCCTTGCCGATGAAGAGCATGTCGAGCGGGATATAGGTGTTCTTCATCCACATATAGACCTGCCGCGTCTCGCCGAAGGCGAAGAGCATGCCGTGGTCATCGGCCATTTCGCGGCGGTTCATCAATCCCTGCTCGCGCTGGCGCGGTGTCACGGCGAGCTCCACCGTGAAGGTATGGCTCTTGCCGTCCTTCGTGACAATGGTCAGCGGCTGGCTGTCGAATTTTTCGCCGGCCGCAGCGTTGAACGACAGGCAAAGAAAAAGCGCCAGGACGGCGCTTGCCAGACGGGCGAAGCCGAAGGGGCGTGCGAAAGCCGCTGACATCAGTGCGCCCTGTTTCCGGCGACCGGCATGTCCGGGTGGATTTCCGCGGCCATCAGGCCCTTGTCGCCGTCGCCGAAACGCACCAGCACGACCTGGCCGGGGCGCAGCTCCGTAAGGCCGAAGCGACGCAGCGTCTCCATATGGATGAAGATATCTTCCGTGCCCTCGCCGCGCGTCAGGAAGCCGAAACCCTTGGTCCGGTTGAACCACTTGACGAGAACGCGCTCCAGCCCGCTCGACGGCGTAACCTGCACATGCGTCTTGACCGGCGGAAGCTGCGAGGGATGAATGGCCGTCGTCTGGTCCATGGAAAGGATGCGGAACGCCTGGTAGCCGCGGTCGCGCTTCTGGATGAGGGCGACGACGCGCGTGCCTTCCAGAACCGTCTGGTAGCCGTCGCGGCGCAGGCACGTCACATGCAGGAGAACGTCCTGCATGCCGTTGTCCGGCACGATGAAGCCGAAGCCCTTGGCGACGTCGAACCACTTGATGACGCCGGTGATCTCAATCAGATCGACAGCGTCGTTGCCCTGGTCATCACGCATCGTGATTTCCTTTGAAGACACCCTGTCCACCATGACCTGCCAGCCCCTCGTTTACGCGTCACATGAGTTACGGTTAACTGATTCTTGATAATCAGAATAACATTGTCCCGATGCGAATGCGCAAGCCCCTTTGAAAGTTTTGCCGATCGCATTGGTAGGCCGCAAGGCTTGCCTGAAGCTGACAAAACCCTAACCTTCCGGGCGATTCCCTTTCAGAGGATTTTCCAATGCGTTATCTTCATACGATGGTCCGCGTCAAAGATGTCGACCAGTCCCTTCATTTCTACTGCACGCTTTTCGGCCTTCAGGAAGTCCGCCGCCACGAGAACGAGAACGGCCGTTTCACGCTGATCTTCCTCGCCGCGCCCGAGGACGTCGCGGCAGCGCGCGACAAGGCCGCCCCCTGCCTGGAACTCACCTATAACTGGGACAGCGAGGATTATACCGGCGGGCGCAATTTTGGCCACCTCGCCTATGAGGTCGACGATATATATGCGTTCTGCCGCAAGCTGATGGACGGCGGTGTCACGATCAATCGCCCGCCGCGCGACGGCCACATGGCCTTCGTGCGCTCGCCGGACGGCATTTCCATCGAAATCCTGCAGAAGGGCGAACGCCTTGCACCGGCCGAGCCGTGGGTCTCGATGGGCAATACGGGCGCCTGGTAAACGGCCGGGACGCAAGCTCCGGGTAAAGCTTGCGTCCTATACCCTCCGTCACAAACCATTGTTTCGCCGTATTTGACCGGGATTTTCTTGCGATTCCGGTCGTTCGCCAGCGTGAGGGGGCGTTTGGCCGTTTTTGGGCCGGATTGCTTCCCGTTCTGCGTTTCACGGCTTCAGCGCTTCGGCCTTTACACCCTTGGCCGAAACGGTAACATCGCGGCAACCGCAGCCTGGCCCGTCCGGCTTTCTCGATTGCGGTTGCGACTGTTTGAAGAAATGGCCCGACGGCGGCAAGACCGGGGGCACGAACGTCGAAAGCGGGGGAAAGCCTTTGCAGGACATGCAAGGAAAGCGGCCGGTCTTGAAAACGCTGCGGTATGGATTGCTGCTGGCCGTTTCGGTCGCCACACTCTCGGGCTGCGTTTCCGCAGTCTCCAGCGATATGCGCGCGGACATGACGCCCGCGCAGGAAGAAGAGACCGTGGCCGAAGGCGGCGCGGCGGAGACCACGACGCCTGTCGTCGCCGGCGCATCGACGCAGGCTTCCGGCGTCGCCGCAGATGCAACGGCCGATCAGCAGCAGGCGGGCGGCGAAGCCGCGCGCGACATGGCCGGTGCGATCATGCAGCCGGCGGCACTCAATGCCGGTCAGGCCAGTATCTATTCCAACGGCGGACAGGTCAGCCCGGCGGGCTCGGCCTATGCAGGCCAGACCGCCGGCACGAACGCCGCCGTAAACAGCCTCTATGCCGGGACAGCCCAGCAGGGCACCGACCAGACCGGCCGCCTGCCCGTCGAGGACATGCCGCCGGTCGGCGCAACGGGCCAGCAGGTCGCGACCTTCGAGGACGGCCAGGCCGTCGTGTTGCCGGCGAATATTCCTATCCCCAAGACGGCCCGCACCGCGCTTGTGGAAGAGCCGGCGGCAGGCAACGCCGCCGACCGGGCGCTCGCCATGCCGGCGACGGCCGATGCGCTGCCGGACGGTTCCCTCTTCGCCGACAAGAGCGGACAGGCGGAACAGTTCGACGGTCAGCGATTCTCCGGAACGGCGCGCCGCACGCTCAACCGTAACAGCGCCGGCGCCATGCAGACGGCCTCACTCGGCACCCTGCCCGGCGTTAAAGGCGCCAACGCCCTTTTCTCCACCGACACCAACGATCACTCCGAAGCCGAAGAGGTCGAGGATGGTACGCCGCAGTTCAAGGAAGTGGCCTCGCTCGCCGGTCTCGCACGCCTAGCGCCGAACGGCCTTTGGCTGCAGACCGAGAAGGTGAAGACGGGCTGCTTCAAGCCGGAGCTGCTGCAGGTGCTGAAGACGATCGAGAAGCACTACGACAAGCCGATCATCGTCACCTCAGGCCTGCGCGACATCAAGGTGAACCGCGCCAAGCAATCGCTGCACACGCGCTGCGAGGCGGCCGATATCCAGATCGCGGGCGTCACCAAATGGGAGCTGGCGGAATATCTGCGCAGCATGCCCGGACGTGGCGGCGTCGGCACTTATTGCCATACCGAATCCGTGCATATCGACGTCGGCCCGGAGCGCGACTGGAACTGGCGCTGCCGCCGGCGCAAATGACGGTAGATGCCAAGCCATTGCGATCGATGGTTTTTTCGCCATCCAGAGCCGCCTTCGGGCGGCTTTCCATTTTTTTGCCGCAACGGCTTTTTCCCGCTTGCGCATTAAAAAGCGCCCTTCTATAAGACGCCCACCGCACGCGCCCTTCGTCTATCGGTTAGGACGCCAGATTTTCATTCTGGAAAGAGGGGTTCGACTCCCCTAGGGCGTGCCACGGTTCCCTCCCCTGAAACAAGCCGTTTTATCTGTCTGAACCATCCGTGCGCGCTGTTGAAAAAGTTGCGCGGAACATGATTTTCCGTCTTGCGCATCCGCCGCGTCCCGACTAGAAGACGCCCACCGCACGCGCCCTTCGTCTATCGGTTAGGACGCCAGATTTTCATTCTGGAAAGAGGGGTTCGACTCCCCTAGGGCGTGCCACCCTCTCCCTTCGCAAACCCTTGAACCGTGCCTCCGCAACGCGCGCAGCCATATGCTTGCGCCAGCGAAAAAAACTGAAAATTCCTGCATTTAGGGACTTGCGCGAATCCGCGCTCCCGACTAGAAAACGCCCACCGCACGCGCCCTTCGTCTATCGGTTAGGACGCCAGATTTTCATTCTGGAAAGAGGGGTTCGACTCCCCTAGGGCGTGCCACCTTCCCTCCCCGAATTTCGACAGTCCAGCGCGCTTCAGAACGCTTTCGCTGCGTCGATGATGCGGAACTGGATACGCTGGTTTCCCTGCCAGCTATCGGCCGAGAGCGTGCCGGCCAGATGCACGGTCTGACCACGCTCCTTCATCAGGAAAAGCCCGAGATCGGCCTCCGCCGCGCGGAAGGCCATGGCGTCGAGCCGGCCGCCATCCGGGCCTTCGAGGCCGACACGCAGATGGTTCACGCCGACAGGCCGCACATCGCGAACGCGGTGTGCCGGCAGCGCGAAGATGGGCTGCGGATGGCCGGAGCCGTAGGGACCGGCCTGTTCGAGTTGATCGGCGAGCGCCAGCGTCGCGCCCGAGGCGCTGAGCGCGCCGTCGATCTTCAGGGTTTCCGTCGCCACCAGATTCGGCACGGTGCGCTGCGTACGCTCCTCGAAGAAGCTGCGCAGGCGGCCGAGCTTTTCCCGCTCCACCGTCAGGCCCGCCGCCATGGCGTGGCCACCGCCCTTGACGAGGATGCCCTCCTCCACCGCCGCACGGACCATGCGCCCAAGGTCGAAACCGCTGATCGAGCGGCCGGAACCGGTGCCCTTGCCGGAAGGGTCGAAAGCGATGGCGAAGGCCGGGCGGCGAAAACGGTCCTTCAGCCGCGAGGCGAGCAGCCCGACGACTCCCGGATGCCAGCCCTCACGGGCCGTCAGGATCACCGAGGCGTTGTCGCCCGTTCCGTATTCGGCCTGCGCTTCGGCCTCGGCTTCCGCCAGCATGGCGGCCTCCATGGCTTGCCGCTCGCGATTCAGCTCGTCGAGTTGTTTCGCTATGCGTTCGGCCTCACCCGGCTCGTCAATGGTCAGCAGGCGGCTACCGAGCGCCGCGTCCCCGATGCGCCCGCCGGCATTGATGCGCGGGCCGACGAGGAAGCCGAGATGATAGGGCGTCACCGGCCCGCCGATACCCGCCTGCTTCAGCAGCGCCGTCAGGCCCGCATTGCCGAGATGGCGCGCGGCGACGAGGCCCTTGACCACATAGGCGCGGTTCAGCCCCTTCAGCGGAACGACGTCGCAGACCGTGGACAGCGCCACAAGGTCGAGCATGGAGAGAAGGTCGAAGCTCGTAGCCCGTGCATCGCCGCGCTGGCGCAGAAGCCGCTGCAGCGCCACCAGCACGAGGAAGACGACACCGGCGGCGGACAGGTGCCCCTGTCCCGACAGGTCGTCCTCGCGGTTCGGATTGACCAGCGCCGCGGCCGGCGGCAGCTCCTCACCGACCTGATGGTGATCGATGACGATGACATCGATGCCCCGCTCCTTCGCGACGGCGAGCGATTCGTGGCTCGTGGAACCGCAATCGACCGTCACGATCAGTTGTGCACCCCGGTCGATGAGCTGGCCGATGGCGTTGGGGTTCGGGCCGTAGCCCTCGAAAATACGGTCGGGGATATAGATTTCCGCCGGCACGCCGAAATGCGTCAGGAAACGATAGAGCAAGGCGGAGGACGACGCCCCGTCGACATCGTAGTCGCCGAAGATCGCCACCCGCTCGCGCCGCTCGATGGCGCGCGCCAGCCGCTCCGTCGCCGCCTCGCAATCCACCAGGCTGTAGGGTTCCGGCATCAGCCGGCGCAACGTCGGATCGAGGAATTCCAGTGCGCCCTCGAAAGCAACGCCCCGCCCCGAAAGCACGCGGGAGATGAGGTCCGGCAGGCCATGGGTCTGGCTCATCGCCAGCGCGCGGTTCTCCCCCACCTGGTCGAGCCTCGCCACCCAGCGCTGCCCGGTCGCCGAGCGCTCGACGCCGAGAAAGGCCCGGCTGACGGGATCTGCGTTTTCCAACATGCTCATGGCGGCGTTCCTGCTTGGCCTAAAAGACCAGTGCCCGCGCTCCGGCGCAAGGGCGGAGGCGGGCACTGGATGGTTTACGGTGACAAGCGAAAATCAAGCCGCCTTCGGCCGCTCGATGCGGATCACCTGCGGTTCGCCGACGAGGTAGCCTTCGCTCTTGATGGAAGCGACGGCCTTGCGGACGGAATCCTCCATCGTCGCATGGGTGACGAGGATGATCGTTTTCGGATCGGTCGATTCGGCCGTGGACTGCGCGCGCTGCACGATGGATTCCAGCGAGATGCCGTTCTCCGCCATGTGCCTGGCGATGCTGGCGAAGACGCCCGTGCGGTCCTCCACCGAAAGGCGGATGAAATAGCCGCCGTGATGCTTGCGGATCTGCGCGCGCTTGTAGGGCGCAAGCGCCGCGGCCGGGCGGCCGAGGACCGGAACGGTCTGTGCGCCCGGACGGCTCTTGGCGATGTCGGCGATGTCGCCGAGCACGGCGGAGGCCGTGGCATTGCCGCCGGCGCCGGGGCCGACCATCAGGAGTTCGCCCAGAATGTCCGATTCGACGGCGACCGCATTCGTCACGCCGTCCACCTGCGCGATGACGCTGTCGAGCGGCACCATGGTCGGGTGAACGCGCTGTTCGACGCCCGTATCGGTCTTCTGCGCCACGCCGAGCAGCTTGATGCGGTAGCCGAGATCGGCGGCGGCGCGGATGTCGTCGATGGAGATGTTGGTGATGCCTTCGAGATAGATGTCGTCGGCCGCGATCTTCGTACCGAAGGCAAGCGTCGTCAGGATCGAAAGCTTGTGCGCCGTATCGTTGCCCTCGATATCGAAGGCCGGGTCGGCTTCGGCATAACCGAGGCGCTGGGCTTCCTTCAGGCAGGCCTCGAAGGACAGCCCCTCCTTCTCCATCTTGGTGAGGATGTAGTTGCAGGTGCCGTTCATGATGCCATAGACGCGGGAAATCGTGTTGCCCGTCAGGGATTCACGCAGCGCCTTGATGACCGGGATGCCACCAGCAACCGCCGCCTCGTAGTTGAGGATGCAGCCGTGCTTTTCGGCAATGCCGGCAAGCTCGACGCCGTGGGCGGCAAGCAGCGCCTTGTTGGCCGTCACGACATGGACGCCGCGCGACAGCGCCGCCTTAACGGCGGAATAGGCCGGGTCGCCCGACCCACCCATCAATTCCACGAAGACGTCGATCTTCGCATTTCCGGCGAGCGAAACCGCATCGTCGAACCATTCGGCCGCGGACAGATCGACGCCGCGATCGCGACCCTTCGTGCGCGCCGTGACGGCGACGATCTCGATCGGCCGGCCGCACGTCGTCTGAAGCATGTCCCTGCGTTCGACGAGAATCTTCGCGAGCGAGGCACCAACGGTCCCCAAGCCCGCAATGCCGATCTTCAGGGCATCAGCCATGGTCATGTCCTATGCGTTTTTGGAAAAGCCCTCCGCTGGAAGCGCGGAGGGCGGATTTCATTAGCGATGGGCGTTCAGCGAGATGACGTTGTGCATCGTCTCGTCGGCCGTGGAAAGGAACTTCTTGATATTGCGCGCAGCCTGGCGGATGCGGTGCTCGTTCTCGACCAGCGCGAGGCGGACGTAATCGTCGCCGAGCTCTCCGAAGCCAACGCCCGGGGCGACGGCGACATCCGCCTTCTCGACGAGCAGCTTGGAGAATTCCAGCGAGCCGAGATGGCGGAACTTTTCCGGGATCTTCGCCCAGGCGAACATGGTTGCGGCCGGCGGCGGCACTTCGAAACCGGCCTTGCCGAAGCTCTCGACCATCACGTCGCGGCGGCGCTTGTAGACATTGCGCACTTCTGCGATGTCCGAACCATCGCCGTTCAGCGCATGGGTCGCGGCCACCTGGATCGGCGTGAAGGCGCCGTAGTCGAGATAGGACTTCACGCGCGTCAGGGCGGCGATCAGACGCTCGTTGCCGACGGCAAAGCCCATGCGCCAGCCGGGCATGGAAAAGGTTTTCGACATGGAGGTGAACTCCACCGTCACGTCCATGGCGCCCGGCACTTCCAGCACGGACGGCGGCGGCGTGTCGTCGAAGTAGATTTCCGAATAGGCAAGGTCGGAAAGCACGATGATGTCGTGCTTCTTCGCAAAGGCGATGACGTCCTTGTAGAAATCGAGCGTGGCAACCTGCGCCGTCGGGTTCGACGGATAGTTCAGAATCAGCGCCAGCGGCTTCGGGATCGAGTGGCGCACGGCGCGCTCGAGCGGCGGGAAGAAGGTCTCGTCCGGCTCCACCGGAATGGAACGGATGACGCCGCCGGTCATCAGGAAGCCGAAGGCGTGGATCGGATAGGTCGGGTTCGGGCAGAGGATGACGTCGCCCGGCGCGGTGATGGCCTGCGCCATGTTGGCGAAGCCTTCCTTGGAGCCGAGGGTCGCGACGACCTGCGTCTCCGGGTTCAGCTTCACGCCGAAGCGGCGGGCGTAATAGGCGGCTTGCGCGCGGCGGAGGCCGGGAATGCCCTTGGACGAGGAATAGCGGTGCGTGCGCGGGTCCTGGACCACTTCGCACAGCTTGTCGACAATGGCTTTCGGCGTCGGCAGGTCGGGGTTGCCCATGCCAAGGTCGATGATGTCGGCGCCGCCCGCTCGCGCGCTTGCTTTCAAACGGTTGACCTGTTCGAAAACATACGGCGGCAGACGCCGGACCTTGTGAAACTCTTCCATCTCTAACCCCGTTGGGCGCGGAGCCCTCCGGCAGTCCGGCCGGACGACGAAACTCCACGCGATTCAAATGACCGGATAAGGGCGAAAGCGTTCAAAATGAAGGCGCTCCGCCCGCGCCGGCGGCCAAATGGCCGTCTTCCGCTTTGCTGCCAAACGGCAAGAAACGCAAGCGCTATTTCGTGCCTTCGATCTCGGCAAGCGCGGCCTTGCCGTGGTTGTCGCGCAGCGCCTGCAATTCGGCAAGCTGGCGACGGTACTCGGCGTCGGAAATCGTACCCGACTTGCGGCGGCTTGCAAGCGCCGAGAGACGCGAACCGTAATCGGCGACTTCCTCGTCACTCATCTGCTTCGTCTCGGCGCTCACGATCGCGGTGATATCCGGATAGGTGTCCGCGCGGTTGGCGCCGGCATTGACCGTGGCGGGCGCTTCGGAAGAGGCGCAGGAAACGAGGGCCGCCGACGTTGCGGCCATGAGAAGAACGGCGCTCAAGCGCCTGATTTCGAACGCCATGTGGCTGTATGCTCCTGTCGAAACCACCGGTTCCGGATATTGCGGCGAAAGGCTGTCAGGCCCTTGTAATCTGTTTCGAACAGAATGTAAAAATACAAACGTAACAATAAAATCGGGAGGGAACGATGTCCGAGGAACGCAAGGCGAAGGAACGCGTTGCAGCCGGGGACAAGCCCGGTTTTCAGCCCTTCGATCCCGCCGCCATCGAGCCCTATATCGTCAAGGATCCCGAGGCGCTGACAGTCAATTTCGCCCGCACCGTCGAACAGCTCGGCAAGGCCGCGTCTGCATGGCTCGCGCCCCGCGAGAGCGGCGAGAAGGTCGATACCGTCGCCGAGCCGATGGTCGACATGGTCAAGACCCTCTCCAAAGTGTCGGAATACTGGCTTGCCGACCCGCGCCGCACACTTGAGGCGCAGACCATGCTGCTCGGCAGCTATTTCAACATCTGGTCGCGCACGCTGAACAGGCTTGGCGGCCAGGAGAGCGACCAGACACCCGACCCGCACGCCAAAGACAAGCGTTTCGCGGACGAAGACTGGGTGAAGAACCCGTTCTTCGACTTCCTGCGGCAGGCTTATTTCGTAACCTCCGACTGGGCGGAAAAGCTGGTCGCCGACGCCGACGGCCTCGACGAGCACACCCGCCACAAGGCAGGCTTCTATGTGAAGCAGATCGCGAGCGCGATTTCGCCGACCAACTTCGTCACCACCAACCCGCAGCTCTACCGCGAGACGGTCGCCTCGAACGGCGAGAACCTCGTGCGTGGCATGAAGATGCTCGCCGAGGACATCGCCGCCGGCAAGGGCGACCTCAAGATGCGCCAGACGGACACCAGCAAGTTTGCCATCGGCGAGAACATGGCGATGACGCCGGGCAAGGTGCTGGCGCAGAGCGATGTCTGCCAGGTGATCCAGTACGACGCCACGACGGACAAGGTGCTGAAGCGCCCTCTCCTCATCTGCCCGCCATGGATCAACAAGTTCTACATCCTCGACCTCAACCCCGCGAAATCCTTCATCAAATGGGCGGTCGATCAAGGCCATACGGTCTTCGTCATCTCCTGGGTGAACCCGGACGAGCGGCATGCGGACAAGGATTGGGAATCCTATGCCCGCGAGGGCATCGGCTTCGCGCTTGATACGATCAAACAGGCAACGGGCGAGGAAGAGGTGAACGCCATCGGCTACTGTGTCGGCGGCACGCTGCTGTCCGCCACGCTCGCCCTGCACGGACAGGAAGGCGACAAGCGCATCCGCACCGCCACGCTCTTCACCACCCAGGTCGATTTCACCCATGCAGGCGATCTCAAGGTCTTTGCCGACGAGGACCAGATCGGTGTCATCGAAAGGGGCATGAAGGCGACCGGCTATCTCGACGGCTCCAAGATGGCGACCGCCTTCAACATGCTGCGCGCCTCGGAACTGATCTGGCCCTATTTCGTCAACAACTACCTGAAGGGCCAGGAACCTATGCCCTTCGACCTGCTCTACTGGAATTCAGATTCCACGCGAATGCCTGCCGCCAACCATTCGTTTTATCTGAGGAATTGTTATCTTAATAACACCCTCTCCAAGGGCGAGATGGTGCTGGCCGGCAAAAAGCTTTCGCTGAAGGACGTGAAGATACCGATCTACAATCTCGCCACCAAGGAGGACCATATCGCGCCGGCGAAATCGGTCTTCGTCGGCAGCAAGTCCTTCGGTGGCAAGGTCACCTATGTCATGGCCGGCTCCGGCCATATCGCCGGCGTCGTCAACCCGCCCGACAAGATGAAGTACCAGTACTGGACCGGCGGCCCGGTGAAGGGCGAGTTCGAGGACTGGGTGAAGAAGGCGGAGGAAACGCCCGGCTCCTGGTGGCCGCACTGGCACGAATGGATTAAGGCCGAGGACGACCGCATGGTGCCGGCCCGCAAGACCGGCGGGAAGATGAACTCCATTGAAGAAGCTCCCGGCTCCTATGTGCGCGTGCGTGCCTGACGCTCCATGAAGTTCGATCCGCCGCTGGTTTCCGGCACCCTCGTGCAGCGCTACAAGCGTTTCCTTTTCGACGCCATCCTTGATGACGGGACGGCGATCACCGGTTCCTGCCCCAATACCGGCTCCATGCGCGGCCTCACTGCACCCGGCTCGCGCGTCTGGATGTCGGAGAGCGACAGCCCGACGCGCAAGCACCGCCATCGCCTCGAACTCGTGGAAACGGACGACACCGTCGTCGGTATCAATACGGGCCTGCCGAATCGGCTGGCGGAGGAAGCGATCCTTGCCGGCCTCGTTGCCGATCTCGGCACCTATCCGGTGCTGGAGCGGGAGAAGAAATACGGCCGCAACTCGCGCATCGACATCCTCCTGTCCGGCGATACCCGCCCGCAGGCTTATGTCGAGGTGAAGAACGTGCATTTCCGCCGCACGCCGGGCCTTGCCGAATTTCCCGATACGGTGACGGCGCGCGGCGCAAAGCATCTGGAGGAGCTGGGCGACATGGCCGAGGCCGGCTTCCGCGCCATCATGCTCTATCTCATCCAGCGCGAGGACTGCGACACCTTCCGCATCTGCGCCGATCTCGACCCCTTCTATGCCAGCGGCTTCCGGCGCGCGCTTTCGCGTGGCGTCGAGGCCTATGCGGTCAAATGTGCCGTTACTTCGGAGCAAATCCGGCCTGTGGCGTCGATCGCCATGGACGAACCCGGTGTCGCTGATTTATGACGGTCTTTCAAAGACGAGTGAAAGTTCGACCATGGTGACCTATATCGACGCGACCTCCGCGCCGCTCAAGAACACGGGCGTGATCCGCCTCTACGACGCGGACGCCTTCGCCGGCATGCGCAAGGCCTGCCAGCTCACGGCCCGCTGCCTCGATGAGCTTTACCCGCTGGTCAAGCCGGGCGTCGCCACCGATGTCATCGACCGCTTCGTCTTCGAGTTCGGCATGGATCACGGCGCACTCCCCGCGACGCTGAACTATCGCGGCTACACCAAATCGAGCTGCACCTCGATCAACCACGTCGTCTGCCACGGCATCCCAAACGACAAGCCGCTGCGCGAGGGCGATGTCGTCAATATCGACGTCACCTTCATCCTCGACGGCTGGCACGGCGATTCGAGCCGCATGTATCCGGTCGGAGAGATCAAGCGCGCCGCCGAGCGCCTGCTGGAAGTCACTCATGAATGCCTGATGCGCGGCATCGCCGCCGTAAGGCCCGGCGCACGCACCGGCGCCATCGGCGAGGCCATCCAGACCTATGCGGAAGCGGAACGCTGCTCGGTGGTACGCGACTTCTGCGGTCACGGCGTCGGCCGGCTCTTCCACGATGCGCCGAACATCCTGCATTACGGCCGCGCCAATGAAGGGCCGGAAATGAAGGAAGGCATGATCTTCACCATCGAGCCGATGATCAATCTCGGACGCCCCCATGTGAAAGTGCTTTCGGACGGCTGGACGGCGGTCACGCGCGACCGCTCGCTTTCCGCCCAGTACGAGCACACCGTCGGCGTCACGACCGATGGTTGCGAGATATTCACCCTGTCGCCCGGCGGCCTCGACCGCCCCGGCCTTCCCGCATAGGCCGCCCATGACGGGATCGCGCGGACGCACCGGCATTCCTTCCCTCTCCGAGGTGGAGGACGCCGTGCCGCCCGCTGACGATCTCTTCGACGGTGGCGACGAGCGCGGCCATTTCTTCGAGCGACCGGCCCGCGCCACCCCGGCAAAGCCCGTGCCGCAGGCGGACGACAAACACTATCACGGCCATCGCGAGCGCCTGCGCACCCGCTTCCGCGACAACGGCGACACCGCCCTCGCCGACTACGAAATCCTCGAACTCCTCCTCTTCCGCCTCATTCCACGTCGCGACACCAAGCCGGTGGCAAAGGCGCTGCTCGACCGATTCGGCACGCTTTCCGGCGTCTTCGGCGCGACGCCCGCCTTGCTGCAGGAGGTCAAGGGCATTGGCGAGGCCGTGGCGCTCGATCTCAAGCTCATCTCCGCCGTCGCCCAGCGCACGCTGAAGAGCGAGATCCGCAACAAGACCGTGCTCGCCTCGTGGTCCTCCGTCATCCAGTATTGCCATGCCGCCATGGCGCACGAGCCGCGCGAGCAGTTCCGCATCCTCTTCCTCGACAAGCGCAACGCGCTGATCGCCGACGAGGTGCAGGGCCGCGGCACGGTCGATCACACGCCGGTCTATCCGCGCGAGGTGGTGCGGCGCGCGCTGGAACTTTCCGCCACCGCCATCATTCTCGTCCATAACCACCCCTCCGGTGACCCGACCCCGTCGCGGGCGGACATAGACATGACGAAGACGATCGTGGAAACCGCCCGTCCGCTTGGTATCACTGTCCATGACCACATCATCATCGGCAAGGACGGGCACGCCAGTCTCAAAGGACTGAGACTTATGTGAAATTCCAAAGCCGGGGGCGGGCTTTCATCCGTTTGAAACGGTTTCCCGCCATATTCGGTCGACGAAAATTGCTCGGTGAAGACGTTTGCCGCGTGGCAACGGCCTTCCCGCAAAGACTGGGGCAATCTCACATGCAGGAATATGATCTCGTCGTCGTGGGCAGCGGCCCCGCAGGCCGCCGGGGCGCCATCCAGGCAGCCAAGCTCGGGCGCAAGGTTCTCGTCATCGAACAGGGCAAGCGCGTCGGTGGCGTCTCGGTGCATACCGGCACCATTCCCTCCAAGACGTTGCGCGAAACGGCGCTCAACCTTTCCGGCTGGCGTGAGCGCGGCTTCTACGGCCGCGCCTACCGCGTGAAGCAGGAAATCAGCGCCGACGACCTGCGCCGCCGCCTGCTCATCACGCTCGATCATGAGGTGGAGGTGCTGGAGCATCAGTTCGCCCGCAACCGCGTACAGCACATCCGGGGCAAGGCACGGTTCGTCGCCGCCGATACGCTCGAAATCGTCAAGGACGACGGCGAAACCATCCATGTGCAGGCCAAGAGCATCATGCTCGCCGTCGGCACGAAGCCCTACCGGCCGGAGAGCATTCCGTTCGACGGCGCCAGCATCCTCGATAGCGATGAACTGCTCGACATCAAGGAACTGCCGCGCTCCATGGCCGTTATCGGCGCGGGCGTCATCGGCATCGAATATGCGACGATCTTCTCCGCGCTCGATACGCAGGTCACGGTCATCGATCCCAAGCCGACCATCCTCGACTTCATCGACCGCGAGATCGTCGAGGAATTCATCCACGACCTGCGCGACCGCAACATGAAGCTCATCCTCGGCCAGAAGGCCGACAAGGTGGAGAAGCTCGAAAACGGGAAGTGCGAGATCACGCTGGACAACGGCCGCCATGTCACCTGCGACATGGTGCTCTATGCCGCCGGCCGCGTCGGCGCGACGGACAGCCTGAACCTTGCCGCCGCCGGCCTTACCGCCGATTCGCGCGGCCGCCTCAGCGTCAACCCGGAAACCTTCCAGACCGAGGTGCCGCATATCTATGCCGCCGGCGACGTCGTCGGCTTCCCCAGCCTTGCCTCCACCTCCATGGAACAGGGCCGCATCGCCGCCCGCGTCGCCGTTGGGGCGATCGCCAAGGAGCCGCCGAAATACTTCCCCTACGGCATCTATGCGGTACCGGAAATCTCGACCTGCGGCCTCACCGAAGAGGAAGTCAAGGAGCGCGGCATTCCCTATGAATGCGGCATGGCGCGTTTCCGCGAGACGTCGCGCGGCCACATCATGGGCCTCAATTCCGGCCTCCTGAAGATGATCTTCTCGCTGAAGACGCGCCGTCTGCTCGGCGTGCATATCGTCGGCGAAGGCGCGACCGAGCTGGTGCATATCGGCCAGGCCGTGCTGAACCTGAAGGGCACCGTCGAATATTTCGTCGAAAACACCTTCAACTACCCGACGCTCGCCGAAGCCTACAAGATCGCCGGCCTCGACGCCTGGAACCGCATGGGTGACCTCTCGCAGCAGGAGTGACGGCGCTCCGGCGCTTCACCCATCGCAACGCTCAAATGCAAAAAGGCCGCCCGAGGGCGGCCTTTTCGTTTGTGATTGCAAGAGCCGATTACTCGGCGTCGCCTTCAGCGGCCTTCTTCTTGGCCGGGGCCTTCTTCTTCGGAGCGGCATCTTCGCCTTCCGCAGCTTCGGCCTTGGCGGCAGCCTTCTTCTTCGGCGCGGCCTTCTTGGCGTCCTTGTCGGAGCCTTCTTCGTCGTCAGCCATCAGCTCGTCCTTGGAAACGGACTTGTCCGTTACCTTGATCTCGCCGAGCAGGTGATCGACGACCTTCTCTTCGAAGATCGGTGCGCGGAGCGAAGCGGCTGCGCCCGGGGTCTTCTGGAAGTATTCGAGGATCTGCTTTTCCTGGCCCGGGAACTGGCGGAGCTGCTGGAAGAGCGACTGCTGCATCTCTTCGTCCGTTACCTGGACGCCGGCCTTTTCGCCGATTTCTGAGAGAACGAGGCCGAGGCGAACGCGGCGTTCGGCCAGCTTGCGGTATTCTTCGCGAGCGGCTTCTTCGGTCGTGTCTTCGTCAGCGAAGGTCTTGCCCGACTGTGCGAGGTCCGTGTTGATCTGACGCCAGATGTTTTCGAACTCGGCGTCGACCAGGCGCGAAGGCGTGTCGAACTTGTACATCTCGTCGAGCTGGTCGAGGATCTGACGCTTGACCTTCTGGCGGGTGACCGAGCCGTACTGGCTTTCGATCTGGCCGCGGACGATTTCGCGCAGCTTGTCGGCCGATTCGAGGCCGAGCTTGGAAGCGAGGTCGTCGTTGATCTCGATGTCGGCAGCGGCAGCGACTTCCTTGACGTTGATGTCGAAGGTGGCTTCCTTGCCGGCAAGGTTTGCGGCCGGGTAGTCAGCCGGGAAGGTAACGGTGATGACCTTCTCGTCGCCAGCCTTCAGGCCGACGAGCTGCTCTTCGAAGCCCGGGATGAAGCGGTTGGAGCCGAGGACGAGTTCTGCGTCTTCGTCCTTGCCGCCGTCGAAGGCGACGCCGTCGACCTTGCCGAGATAGTCGATGGTAACGCGGTCGCCGTCGGCGGCCTTGCCCTTCTTCGTCTCGTAGGAACGGGCGCTTTCGGCGATCTTCAGGATCTGGTCGTCGACTTCCTTGGCGTCGACGTCAACGACTTCGCGCGTGACGGCGATGCCGGAATTGTCCTTCAGCGCGATGGCCGGAATGACTTCGTAAGACAGGGTGAATTCGAAATCTGCCTCGCCGGCGAGGATCTTTTCCGCTTCGGCCTGGTCTTCGGTCATGCCGACTTCCGGCTGCGTGGCGGACTTTTCGCCGCGCTCGGAGAGAATCGCGGACGGACGGTCGCGGACGATTTCGTTGACGAGTTCGGCCATGACGGACTTGCCGTACATCTTCTTGAGATGTGCGAACGGCACCTTGCCCGGACGGAAGCCGTTGATGCGGACACGGCCCTTCACGTCTTCAAGACGCTCGTTCATCTGAGCTTCCATGTCCTTGGCCGGGATGACGACCTTGATTTCGCGCTTCAGCCCTTCAGCGAGCGTTTCGATAACCTGCATGTTCAAACCTTCATTTCGAGTTGGCGGTGCTCAAACCGGCCTTCCGGTTATGGCGAGCACCCCGCCGGTCCATTTGCCGGCTGTGGCTTTACTGAATTCGATGGCCTTTTGGCAAGCAAAATGGCGCTCTCATGCTCCACACGGCGCGGAAACCTCCGTTTCCGTGTCCGGTGGCTCTGGTGCGGGTAGAGAGACTTGAACTCCCACGCCTTGCGGCACCAGAACCTAAATCTGGCGTGTCTACCAATTTCACCATACCCGCGCCTCGAGAAACCGCCGTGCCACGAGCGGGCCGATGCCGCTGCTCATGACGCCTTCCGAGCGCGGCGTCTCTATATCATCCGTTTTCGGTGGATCAAAGGAAAAATGCGGGGGGATCGAGCGCGTCGATCCCGCTTCAATAGAGCGGTTCTTCGTAGATCGGCTCGCCCTTGAGAATCAGCCGGGCGATCTGCGCGGTGCCGTCCCTCGACACCCGGGCCTCGACTTCCAGCTCTTCCTGGTTCCGGGCGTCCTCCAGCGCCTTGCCATCGCCTTCCGGCACATAATAGCGCTCGATACCGTATTGCACGAAGAGCGTATCGGGCATGCCGCCGTCGGCCCCGGTGTAATAATCGAAGGGAAGCGTGCGCAGCACGACGCTGCCCTCCTGCGCCGGCAGGGTGGCGAAGCTTGCCTCGGTCGCCGCCCAAAGCCCGTCCGCGCCCGGCTTCAGGCGCACGAAAAGGCGCGTCCATGCACCGCCTTTCGGCCCCTCTCCAGTCACGATGGATTTCGGAATCGTCGAGATCGGGTAGGACAGGATCACATAGTCGCCGCGCAGAAGGTCCCGCGGATCGACGGGCTGCGTCTTCAGCCGGATGTCCGCGCCGCTGCGCAGGATGGAGGCGCGGCCTTCAACCATATAGCCGATGACGGCCGTCTGGAGCGCGGCCGCGACGACGGCGGCAACGAGCGGCGGAACGCGGAAGAAACGGGATTCGGTCATGGCTCAGGCCTCCACCTTCGCTTCGGCATTGGAAAGGCGCCGCTCCAGCGCGATCACCGCCCAGGCGATCAGCGCCACCACGAGGCCCGCGACGAGGAAGAAACCGGAAGTGCCAATGATCGAGCCGATGGTTTCCGAGGCAAGATACAGCGTTTCGGCGGCAAAGGCGGCATAGCCGAGATAACGCACCGCGCCGTTCTCCTTGCCGGAAAGCGCAATGCCGGCAATAGCCGCGCCCAGCGTGACGATGCCGACGAAAAGCCGGTCCGCCACGCCGTTGAATTCGGCATGCAGCACGAGAAGGCCGAGGAGCAGCACGAGATAGGAATAGAAGGCCGGCGCTGCGCCGGCGCTACGCGCAAGCGCGTGGAGCGGCGATTGCGGCACGGCGGCGAGAAGATAGGCGACCGCGCCAAAAGCGGCGATGGCAATCGCGGTGCCGGGCGTTTCGTTCTCGCCATATATATAGGCGAGCCAGGCGACGAGCAGCAGATAGGCGAGATGGCGCACCCGGTCGGCCCCGCTGTAGCGCACCAGCAGGATGACAATGACAGCCATCAGCGGCATCAACCAGAGCAGCACCGTTTCGTCGGCACTATAGGACTGCGTCCAGTGCGCGCCCGCGACGACGAAGGCGAGAAAGCCGGCAATCGCGGCGACCGCGCCGGAGCGGAAGAGCGCCGCGGCCACGACTGCGCCCGCGAACCAGACGAGCATCGCCTGGAACGTATCGCCGGAGAGATGGTACATCTGCCCCACCAGCGCGATCGCGCCGCCGAAGGCGAGCGTGCCGAGCATCAGGAAGGCAGCGGCCAGCCGCTCGGCGCCCCGCGCGATCAGGAGGCCGCCGGCAAGGTACGCCCCCCAGATCAGCGCGAGGACGCCGACAAGCCGGACGATGCGGGGAATGACATCCCAGTTCGCCGCGACGAGCAGAAGCATCGCCGCCGCGACAAGAAGCGCGGCGATCATCATCAGCACGCGGCCGACGCTGAAGGCGCTTTCGCGGCTGTCGTATTCCCTGAGCAGGCGGCCGGCCGTTTCCACATCGATAAGGCCCTGCGTCGCCCAGAGTTTGAGATCGCGTTCCAGCCTGCCCCTGTACATCCGTTCCCGCTCCACATTCGCACAGACCGACTCCGGCCCTGTCAACACGGACGATATAGGGGCACAGGAAATTCGCAATCTCGGCAAAAATCGCGAAATCGGCATGTCTTCACCGAAATATGCGCAAAACTGCCGCCAAGACCGATCAGGATTAACGGAGAATAAAGAAATCCATGGCAGATTTGGCAATAACGGAGCCGAATGGCCTTCCCGTTCAGGGCATGCAAGGGGCGCATATCATCCATTCCCATATTGCACTGCACAAAATCGGGGCCGCGGCTATACTGCAGACATCGGATCAGAGATGATCCACCGGAATTCGGAGCGACGCACTCCTCCTCCCAGCGTCCCTCCGATACGATTGGCAACACTCCTCCTCCCAGTTGCCAATCACCAATATGACGCCCGCTGGACCTCCTCCCCCAGCGGGCGTTATTGTTTTCCCCAGGCGCCAATTCCAATATTTTTCATCCGCTTGGCAACCAGGCCCACATATGCGGACGACGCATGGGTGCCATTCCGACCGGACGCTGGCGTGCGTCGGCGGCCAGCGCTACAGGACAGCCATCGATCGGGCGACGCACTCCTCCTCCCAGCGTTCCCCGAACAGGATTGGCAGCCCCTCCTCCTCCTCCTCCCAAGCTGCCAATCGATATCAGCAACGCCCGCCGGATTTCCTCCCCCGGCGGGCGTTCGCTTTTCGGGGCCTTCCCAACCTCAATGCATAACTGGCCTTAACCTTTGTGACAAAAGCGCGAATTTTGGCCAGATTCTTGCCAAAATTTCCGCTTGACATGCGAATTACGCATAGGTGCCGTGCCATTCCAGCGCTGTTCATTTTTGCACTGCAGCGTATATTCCAAATCAACAGATCGGGGCGGCGCCAAAGACGAGCGGCCGCCCAGCAGGAAGCCCAAGAAAGGGGTAAAGACATGAACCTGGCACGCTCTTTCAACAACTGGCGCAAGTACCGTCAGACCGTCAGCGAACTCGGCCGCATGACGGACCGTGAACTTCGCGACCTCGGCATCGGCCGCAGCGATATCCCGTATATCGCCCGCAAGGCTTCCAACTAAGCCGACCAGATCCTTCCGGATCCCAATTCGAACGTCCTTCGGTTCCCGCCGGAGGGCGTTTTCGTTTGCGCGTCTTTTTGCGGCGCACAATGTCGCAAACAATCATATGCGACAAGATGGAGCAGCCTGAAACTTCGGCAGAACATATGGCTATCCAGCTGAAAACGCCTGTTTTTCAGCCTGTTGCGACTGCATGTGATGCATCTGCATCATCGCCGGGCGTCTTATTGCACAAATGCATAGCAGCTCCATTCTCTTTGCACTGCACATTGACAAGGCTATCGCCTATATAGGCGTCACGAGCCGGTGAGACAGACCTCCCGGCCAAACACTTCGAGGAAGACGATCATGAACCCGATCCGCATTGCAAAGAACTGGATGTCCTACCGCCGCACCATGAACGAGCTCGGCAACCTGTCGAACCACACGCTCTCGGACATCGGCCTGACCCGTTACGACATCCGCGACATCGCTTCGCGCTCGTTCCGCTAAGACATCGCTGGTTTCCGCCGCTGCGGCCGGAAACGGCGACGCGCGAGGAACACTTCAAACGGCACCGCATGGTGCCGTTTTTGATTCCGGGACCATGAAGAGGCGCGGAGCGCTTTTCCTTGGAATGCGCCGGCCGCCATGGTAACGAACCGCCCATGACAAAGACCTCCTCCCTCAGCCCCATCCACGTCATCGGCGGCGGCCTTGCCGGTTCAGAAGCAGCCTGGCAGATCGCCGAAGCCGGCGTTCCCGTCGTCCTGCATGAAATGCGCGGCGTGCGCGGCACGGATGCCCACAAGACGGACGGCCTTGCCGAACTCGTCTGCTCCAACTCCTTCCGCTCGGACGACGCCACCAGCAACGCGGTCGGCGTGCTGCATGCGGAGATGCGGCTTGCCGGGTCGCTGATCATGCGCTCGGCCGACGCCAACCAGGTGCCTGCCGGCGGCGCGCTCGCCGTCGACCGCGACGGCTTCTCCATCGCCGTCACCGCCGCGCTGGAAAGCCATCCGCTGATCACCATCCAGCGCGAGGAAGTGACGGGCCTGCCGCCGGAGGACTGGGATCAGGCGATCATCGCCACCGGCCCCCTCACCGCCCCCTCGCTTGCCGAAGCGATCCAGGCACGCACCGGCGCCGATTCGCTCGCCTTCTTCGACGCCATCGCGCCGATCGTCCACACGCAGAGCATCGACATGGATATCTGCTGGTATCAGTCGCGCTACGACAAGGTCGGCCCCGGCGGCACGGGCAAGGATTACATCAACTGCCCGATGGACGAGGCGCAGTACAACGCCTTCATCGACGCGCTGATCGCGGGCGACACGACCGGGTTCAAGGAATGGGAAGGCACGCCCTATTTCGACGGGTGCCTGCCGATCGAGGTGATGGCCGAGCGCGGCCGCGAGACGCTGCGCCACGGCCCGATGAAGCCCATGGGCCTCACCAACGCGCATAACCCGACGGTCAAGCCCTATGCGGTCGTCCAGCTCCGGCAGGACAATGCGCTCGGCACGCTCTACAACATGGTCGGCTTCCAGACGAAGCTGAAATACGGCGCGCAGGCGGAGATCTTCCGCCTCATCCCCGGCCTCGAGAATGCGGAATTCGCCCGCCTCGGCGGCCTCCACCGCAATACCTATATCAACTCGCCAACCCTGCTCGACCGCTCGCTGACGCTCAAGGGCCGGCCGGGCCTGCGTTTCGCCGGGCAGATCACCGGCTGCGAGGGCTATGTCGAAAGCGCCAGCATCGGTCTTCTGGCCGGCCGTTTCGCCGCTGCCGAGCGGCGCGGCGAAACGCCGTCGCTGCCGCCCGAGACCACCGCCTTCGGCGCGCTGCTGAACCACATCACCGGCGGCCATATCGTTTCCGACGACGAGCCGGGCAAGCGTTCCTTCCAGCCGATGAATGTCAATTTCGGCCTGTTCCCCCCACTGGAACCGGGCACGGTGACGAAGCCGGAGGGCGTGAAGCGCTTTCGCGGCAAGGACAAGGCGCTCGCCAAGAAGCACGCGACCGCCGCGCGGGCGCTGGAAGACTGCGCCCGCTGGCTCGGGCGCTGAGCCTCAGCCCGGCTGGCCGGATATCTGCGGATTCTGGCCGGCAAGGCCCGGCATGAAGCTGCCGAGCAGCCAGAGCGAGACCTCGGCCGCCTGCTTCTCGTCCCTGAACTCGAACGTGCCGCCCTCGAAGGCGGCATTGGCGAAGCGCACCTCGAGCCGCTTCGGGCCGGCGCTGGAAACGCGCACCGTGCCGGGCTCGATAAGGTGGCAGGCATAGTGATGGCCGTGGGCGTGCATGCAGCCCGCCTTGCCATCGTGCAGTCGCAGGAAGACCGTACGGCCGTTCGCCGTCGTGATCACGGCGCGGATCGCTTCTCCCGGGAAAGCCCGGCCGAATTCAAGGATCGCCAGTCCCGCATCCTCGCCCAGTGTCTCCGCCGCCTCGTGCCGCTTGCGGAAACTCTGACGGAAGATCAGGCCCGCCAGCAACAGGCAGGCAATGGTGATGGTCCAGAGCATCTCGGCACTCCTTGGCGAAAACGTCCCGTCGCTGTAGCGGACAAGGCTTGCGCCAGTTTGGCGTCCCGTCAAGAACTTTGGCCGCGCAGCGCAGTCCTGCTCAGAACGGGCTGCCGCGAAGCGCGCGCCACATCCACCATTGCCGCCGCCATTGCGACGGCTGCAGGGAGCGTTCGAGCGCATCCGCGCCGGCCTTTTCCGCCGCGCTGAGGACATGCGGCACAAGGGCGACCGGCAGGAAGGCCGGGCGATTGGCCACCGAAATGCCGTTGGCGGCACGCGCCTTGGCCAGATGCTCGCGGCCGAGGCCGGCGAAAGCCTCGACGGCGCGCGCCGCGGCGGCCTTGTCGCTGCCACCGAGGAGGGCTTCCGGCGTCAGGCCCGTGGCGGCCATGAGATCGGCCGGCAGATACACCTGCCCCCGCCGGCGGTGGATCGGCAGCATCAGCAGGGTTCCGGCCACCGTCTGCGCCACGCCGGCATGGCCGGCGGCAACGGCCGACTGCGGCGCATTCTGCGGATCGAGGATGAGGCTTGCGAGCTGGATGAGCGCCGAGGCCGTCTCGCCGGCATAGCCCTCCAGCGCGGAGCGGCTTTCCATGGGGTCGTTATAGACGTCGAAGATGCGCGCCTCGATCATGTCCGTCAGCACGGCGACGGGAAGGCGGTGCTCCTCCACGCAGGCGAGCAGGCCCGCCGCGAGCGGGTTGGCCATGGCGTCGCCATCGGCGGAGCCTTCCAGAAGGTCACGCCACCATTGCAGGCGGATTTCACCCGGCAGCGCCTCGCGCACCAGATCGCGCACCCGCGCGATCTCGGCATTGAAGGCATAAAGCGCCGCCAGCGCGCCACGCTTTTCAACCGGCGCCAGCAGGCAGGCCAGATAGCGATCACGATCGGTGTCGCGAAGCACTGCAAGGCAGTGCGCGTAATTTTCCTGTTCCTTGCCCGTCACGTCCGTAATCCGCCTTCCGCTCACACCGCGATGAGCGCGGCGGCGACCGCGCGGCCCTCGGCCAGCATGACGTTGAACGTGCGCACGGCCGCGCCCGTGCTCATCGGGTCGGAACTGATCTTCCGTTCGCGCAGCGCCGCCTTGATTTCCGGCGACAGCGGACGAATCTCCATGCCGGTGCCGACAAGCAGAACCTCGATATCGCCCGCCTCGTCCAGCACGCGTGTAAGGTCGGCGAGCGTCAGCGGCGTCTCTTCGGTCTTGTCCCAACCGTGGATGCCCGAGGGCAGGCAGAGGATGGAGCCGCGATGCGACATGTCGGCGAAGCGGAAGCCGCCATTGCCATATGCGTCGATCGGCGCACGCCCGGGGAAATGCGCCTCCCGGATTTCGATGCCCTTAGCCATTGGCTCCCGTCGCTTCCGTCACAGGTCCCTTGCCGCTCTTGCCGGGACGGTAGTGTTCCGGCCGAAGGCGGAACAGGATGAGGACCGGTCCGGCAATATAGATGGAGGAAAGAGTGCCGATCGCCACCCCGAAGAGCAGCGTCAGCGCGAAGGTGCGGATCGCCTCGCCGCCGAAGATCGCGAGCGCGGCCAGCGCGATCAGCGTCGTCGCAGAGGTCAGGACGGTACGCGAAAGCGTGCGGTTGATCGCGTCGTCGATGAGGATCGGCAGCGGCATATGCTTGAAATGCCGGAGGTTTTCACGGATGCGATGATAGACGACCATCGTGTCGTTCAGCGAATAGCCGGCGACCGTCAGCAGCGCCGCGACGGCGCTGACATTGAACTCGATATTGGCTATGGCAAGGAAACCGAGCGTGAAGAACACGTCATGCGCCAGCGCGATGATCGCGCCGATGGCGAAGTGCCACTCGAAGCGGATCCAGATATAGGCGACGAGCGCGAGAAGACCGGCGACGAAGCCGATCGTCGCCGTGTCGATCAGCTCGCCCGAGATGGCGGGGCCGACCACCTCGACGCGGCGGAAATCATAGGCGTCCTCAAGCTCGCCGCGTGCAACGAGCACGGAGGTCTGCTCGGCATTCTCGCCCTCGCCCATCGAGGACAGGCGCACCAGCGCGCGGCGGTCGTTGCCATGGGTGTCTATGCTCTGCACGTCGATACCGGCGTCCGCGAGGCGCGCGGAAATGTCGAAGAGGTCCGCGTTGCCGGACTTGGCCTGGATCTCCACCGCTGCCCCGCCGGTGAAATCGATGCCGAGGCGTAGCTCGCCGAGCACCAGCAGGCCCGCGATAACCAGCGACAGCGCCGCCGTCGCCAGGAACACCACGTTGCGCACAGCCATGAAACGCAGATTGAGCCGGTCGAAGACGCCGGTACGCACGCCCTTCGGCAGGTGGGTCGCGTGGCTGCGGCCGAGCCATGCCCGCACGAGGCCCCGCGTCAGCGTGAAGGTCGTGAAGAGCGTCGCGAGCAGGCCGATGGCGACGGTGAGCGCGAAAGCGCGGACGGGCGCGGCGGACAGCAGGAGGAGAACCGTGACGGCGATGAGCATGGTGACGGACGCATCCACCACCGTCCTGCGCGCCCGGCCGAAGCCGATGGCGACGGCATCGGCCAGCGAACGGCCGTTCCTGACCTCCTCACGGATGCGCTCGAAGATCAGCACGCTGGCATCGACCGTGACACCGACGGTGAGCACCACGCCGGCGATCATGGAGAGCGAGATCGGCGCGCCGACGAGCGCCAGAACGGCGAAGGTCACCAGCACGTTGAAGAATAGCGAGAGCGAGGCGATGACGCCAAGCACGCCGTAGAAAATGGTCATGAAGGCGACGACCGCCGCGACGGCGGCGGCAAGCGCGAGCAGGACCGTTCCGACCGACGTGGTGCCGAGCGCCGGCTCGATGGAGCGCTCCTCGATGATGGTGAGCGGCGCGGGCAAGGGGCCGCTCGCGACAATGCGCGCGATGTTCGCCGCGCCCTCGGCGTCGAAGTCGCCGGAAAGGCGGCCGACGCCATCGACGATGGCGCCCTGAATCTGCGAGGTCGAGATGACCTGATCGTCGAGCAGGACAGCGATAGTCCGTCCGCTGTTTTCCCGCGTGAAGGCCGCCAGCCGCTCGGCGGCCTCCGCCTTGAGGACGAATTCAACGAAGGCTTCGCCGTTCGCCGCCGGCTGGGCCGAGGCCACGTCGACGGCCGTGAAGAGATCGTCACGCTTCACAAGATAGCCGACCGGCGGTTCGCCGGTGGAATAGAGCACCTCGGAGCCTTCCGGCGGGCCATCCTCGATCGCGGTGTTGACCGGCATACTGTCGTCGACCAGCCGGGCAGAAAGCCGGCCGACCTGCGCCAGCATGTCCTTGACGCGTTGCGGATCGGTCAGCCCCGGCATGGAGACCACGATACGGTCACGCTCGCCGCGCGACACCAGAAGAGACGGGATATCGAGGCTTTCGACGCGGCGACGCACGGCATCCACCGCGCCCAGGGAGGCAGCGCCGACCGCCTCGTCGATAGCCTCGGAAGGCAGGACGATGCGAAACTGACCGTTCTCCGGTTCGCTGAGGGCGCCGAGATCAAGGCCCGTGAGCGTCTGGCGCGCCGCATCGATGCGCTCAGGCACCGTCACCGTCACATCGATGGCGCCTTCCGAGCCGTTGAGATCGCTATAGGGAACGCCTGCAGCGCGAAGCGCATTGCCGATGGTGCCGACGCCGGCGCGCAGCCGCTCTTCGGTCATGTCAGCGCGTGAGACTTCGAGGACGAGACGGGAGCCGCCGGTCAGGTCGAGGCCAGGAACGAGGCGATGCTCGCCCATCCATTCCGGAAGCCCGGCGGCCATGCGCGCCGGCAACAGGCTCGGTAGGATGACGACAAGACTCGCCACGAGGACGAGCCAGAAAGAAACGGTCTTCCAGCGGGCGGATTGCTGCATCGCGATCTCGTCTAGGGTCCGGCATCGGCGCCGGCTGAAAACCAGTCGGGCCGCCGGCCGAGAGTATCCCCGGCCTGGCGGCAGGCCAAGCTTATTCCTTGACGGGTTCGCCCTTGACGCGGACTTCGCTGACGCCGCTGCGCACGACACGCAGCTTGACGCCTTCGGCGACTTCGACTTCAAGCTCGCTATCGTCGACGACCTTGGTGACCTTGCCGACGATACCGCCGCCGGTCACGACCTGATCACCGCGGCGGATGTTCTTCAGAAGCTCCTCGCGACGCTTCATGGCAGCGCGCTGCGGGCGGATGATGAGGAAATACATCACCACGAAGATCAGCAGGAACGGCAGGATCGACATGAGAATGTCCGCGCCGCCTGCTGCCCCGCCGGGTGCCGCCGTCTGGGCGAAGGCCTCGGTAATGAACATCAGTTACTCCTTGAAATCTGGGATTCTTGCCGCCTGAGCGGCCATTTCGGTTGCCGGAATATAGGCAAGCGGCCATTGATTGCAACACACGAGACCGCGAAGCTCTCGTTTTTCAAGCGCTTTACCTCTTTTCGCGACCTGCCGGCGCATGCTACCCGGCTAGCAGCATGAGGAGAAAGACCTTGCAGGAAGATCACGTCAAGCATCTGCTGGCCGAAATCGGCCGCATCACCGCCGCGCTGGAACGCCTCGCCGGCCCCGCCCCTGCCGTCAACGACTGGAACGCCGCCGACGTCTTCGTCTGGGCGCCGGCACGCCTTCAGGTGCAGCCCGTCAAGCGGCCGAACCGCATCGACATCGACCTTATCCGCGGCGTGGACCATGTGCGCGACATCCTCGTCGACAATACGGTGCGTTTCGCGCGCGGCCTGCCGGCCAACAACGTGCTGCTGTGGGGCGCGCGCGGGATGGGCAAATCCTCGCTGGTCAAGTCCGTGCACGCGCTCGCGGCTAGGGAGACCGGAAGCGGCCTCAAGCTGATCGAGGTGCATCGCGAGGATATCGCCACCCTGCCGGCGCTTCTCGACGTGCTGAAGGATGCGCCCTTCCCGGCCATCATCTTCTGCGACGACCTGTCCTTCGATCATGACGACACGTCCTACAAGTCGCTCAAGGCGGCGCTGGACGGCGGCGTCGAGGGCCGGCCGGACAATGTGCTGCTGTACGCCACCTCGAACCGCCGGCACCTCCTGCCGCGCAACATGATAGAGAATGAGCAGTCGACCGCCATCAATCCGTCGGAAGCCGTGGAGGAGAAGGTCTCGCTCTCCGACCGCTTCGGTCTCTGGCTCGGCTTCTACAAGTGCAGCCAGGCGGAATATCTTGAAATGATCGACGGCTATGCCGGCCATTTCGACCTCGACCTGCCGCAGGAACAGCTCCACGCGGAGGCGCTCGAATGGGCCACCACGCGCGGCTCGCGCTCAGGCCGAGTCGCCTGGCAATATGTGCAGGACCTGGCGGGCCGCCTCGGCAAATCGCTCAACAAGTGACCGGATCGGCTCCAAACGCAAAGGGCGGCCCCATGGAGCCGCCCTTTGCGTTTCAAAGATAGTCGCCCGGCCTATTCGAGGAAGGTCATCGGGTTGACCGGCGTCGCGTTCTTGCGCACCTCGAAATGCACCTTCGGGCGGGTGGCATTGCCGCTCATGCCGGACGTGGCGACCGTCTGGCCGCGCTGGATCTTCTGGCCGCGCTGGACGTTGAGGTCGCCGGCATGGCCGTAGACCGTGACCGTGCCGTCGTCGTGGCGCACGAGGACCGCGTTACCGAGTTCCTTCAGGCTGCTGCCGGCATAGATGACCACGCCGTTCTCGGCGGCCTTGATCGGCGTGCCCTCGGGAACCGAGATATCGATGCCGTCGTTACGGTTGCCCTCGACATTGGCGCCGTAGCCGGCGATGACCGCGCCGCGCACCGGCCAGCGGTACTTGCCGATACCGGTCGATTCGGGGGCCTCGTCGGTCACGTCGGATTTTTCCGTCGCTTCCGTCACCGAAACGGTCTTCACAGGCGCCTTGTAGGCTTCCGGCTTCTTCTCGGCCGTTTCGATCTTCTTTTCCTTGGAGACCGGGATGGATGCGGTCTGCGTCTTGTCGGTCCCCGTCTCGACGGCTGCGCCGCCGGCCGGAATGACGAGCTTCTGGCCGATGCGGATCGATGCGGTGTCGATGCCGTTCGCCTTCTTCAGCGCCGCGACGGAAACGCCGTTGCTGCGCGCGATCTTAGCGAGCGAATCGCCGGGCTTGACCTCGTAGCCGCCCTTGCCGCTGCCTTCGCCGGCATCCGCGACGTTGGAATTCGTCTGGCCGCTCTCCGACTTCACCTTGTCGCGGGTCGTCGTGCCCGGCAGGATGGCGACGTTCTGCTCGCCGTTACGCTCGGGCGTCGGCAGCTTGTTGTCGACCTTGAGGGTATGATCGGTCGAAGCCTTGGCGGCGCTCGCCGTCGTGCTGAAGGTGGGGATGACGATCCGCTGGCCCGGCTCGGCATCCGAGGAGCGCTTGAGACCGTTGGCGGCGAGAATTTCCTTTTCCGGCACGCCGTAGCGGTTGGCGAGCGTCTTCACGCTTTCGCCCTGGCGCAGCATGACGACCGGGCCATTGTTGGCCGACCAGCCCGCCTTGCTCTTGACGGTCGCCGTCTTGAGCGTATCCACGTCCTCCGCAACGGCCTTGGCCTTGCGCTGCGGCAAATCCTGAGCCAGGGCGGCCTGACGCTCGGCCGAACGGCGGGCGTCCGCGGTCGGATCGGCAAGCTCGCCGCGCTGAACGCTCATCGGCGTCGTCGCGAAGCGCGTGCCGGAACCGGCCGTCGTGGCCGTATTGATCGGGTCGTAGGAAACGTTGCCCTGATCCGGGAACGGCTGATTGAGCGCCTCGTTGCGGGTGCCCATCTGGTTGCCGGCGGCATATTGCTGCCCGCCATTGCCGACATCGCCGCGCGGAACAGGATTGCCGCCGCCACCGCCGAACAGCGTGCGGCGCGGAACCGAACTCGTGGTCATATTGTCCTGACCGGAGCTGGAGAAAAGGCCGCCGAAGCGGCTGACGTCCGAGCTGCACCCGGTCGCTACGCTTGCCAGCAGGGCAGCCGCCATAAGACGGGTCGCGGTCCTACCAAAACTCGGCGATACACTCTTACGCATGAAACTACCCAATCGGTACGCTACTTGATGTAGGCCGATTAAAGCGCGTTAGAGTTACTGCCCGGTTAAAGCCGGACTATCCGCATCTGTTTTTTGATGAATTGATAACCATGCCCGGAATGGGCAGGTCAGAAGCCCGTCGCGTACATGCTGTCGGCGCGCGAGATCCGGCCGCCGAAGCGGGCGGCGTTCTCGAAATCGCCGGCACTCGGCTGGAAGATTGCGGCGATCGGCGTTGCCCGGCGTGCAGACCTGCCGTCATCAGGCTCAGAGACATTCTCCAGCGCGGCATCCGGTGCCGTCATGTCGAGGGCGCTTTCGTTATAGGCAATGGCGCGAAGCGCTGCCACGGCCGGTTCGCGCGTGCCGGCATAGCGCGAACTACGCTGATCCTGCGCCGGCATGCTGTCGAAATATTCGATATAGGCACGCAGATAGGCCTTGCGATCTCCCTCGTCGAGGAAGCGGCCGTAGGCGGCGTGTTCACGCTTTTCCAGTTCCGTCGTGTCGAGATTGTTCCGCTCTGCCTCGGTAAGGGCGGGCTGACCGTAAGCCGTCTCTTCCCGCGTGGCGCTCAGCACCAGAAGCGCGTCCACGGACAGACTGACCAGCGCGGAGGGGTCGTAGCTGCCGCCGGCCAGATGAGCCGTCGATCCCGCCTCGGCGTTCTCCTCGGCAACGCTTCCGGCAGCCCGTGTCGCGAGATACGCGAGGCTGTCGCTTGTCGAGCCGCTGGCAATCCTGTTCGAAACGTACATTTCCCTCTCCATCGCGGCCGAACCAACTGGAAAACCGGCGTTCCAGCGGCGTGCAGGCGCACGCCGCTGGAACGCCGGCTTTCCGGCGAAAACGGTAAAAGACTCAGCAGGCGGGCGCCTGCCGAGCCGGAGGAAAACGACTGGAAATCTGCTAGAGGGCCTGTGCCATCTGGGGCACGATGGGCAGATAGGGGACCGCGAAAAGGTCCTCACGGTCGAAGCGGCTGCCGGTCTTGACGAGCTTGAGCATGCGACACTCGGTTTCGCTGGTCATGACGGGCGCGATCAGCATGCCGCCGGAAACGAGCTGTTCGGCGAAGAAGCGCGGCAGGGCCGGAAAGGCGGCGGTCACCAGAATGCGGTCGAAGGTCCCCTCGCCCGGCATGCCGTTGCTGCCGTCGGCCTGCCGCACGATGACGTTGCGGATACCGGCCTTCTCCATGGACTGCTGCGCATTGGCGACGAGCGTGCGGTAGCGGTCGATGGTCAGGACGCGCTCGGTGAGCCGGCCCATGACGGCGGCGGTGAAACCGCTGCCGGTGCCGACCTCCAGCACGCGCTGGCCGGCCTTGAGATTGAGCAGGTTGAGCAGCCGGACGGCAAGGTCGATGCCTTCGACGAACGAACCGCAATCGAGCGGCAGGAGGCGGCTTGAATAAGCTTCGCCGGCAAACTGCGGCGGCACGAAGAGCGTGCGCGGCGTCTGCTCGACGGCCGTGAGGAGGTCGAGATTGTTGATGCCCTCACCGCGCAGACGCAGAGCCAGCGCGGCAAAACCTTCCTTCTCAATCACCCGCCCCGTGTTCAATCGTCACCCCTTGCGCTGAGTGCCCGCTGCACCCGGTCGAGCACCGTGTAGTCCGTGAGGTCGAGTTTCAGCGGCGTCACGGAAATCTTGTGGTTCTTCACCGCATGGATATCCGTGCCCACGCGGAAGTCGCCCTTCCGCTCGCCGAAGCGCAGCCAGTAATAGGGCAAGCCGCGGCCGTCGGCGCGTTCCTCGATCGTCAGGCCGAAATCGAGCTTGCCCTGGCTCGTCACCTCGATGCCCTGGAGATCGGACGGCGCGCAGTTCGGGAAGTTGAGGTTGAAGAAGGTCCAGTCGGGCAATTCGACGTCCATGAGCTGGCGGATCAGTTTCGGCGCGAAAGCTTCGGCGACCTCCCACGGCACGACGCGGCCGCCGGCATGGTTGTAGGCCTGGCTCAGCGCCATGGACTTGATGCCCTGCAGCGTGCCCTCGATGGCGCCGGCGATGGTGCCCGAATAGGTCACGTCGTCCGCCATGTTCGCACCGACATTGACGCCGGACAGGACAAGGTCGGGCTTCTCGTCGAGCACTTCGCGCACGCCCATGATGACGCAATCCGTCGGCGTGCCGCGCAACGCGAAACGCTTGTCGTCGATCTTGCGCAGGCGCAGCGGCTCGGAGAGCGTCAGCGAATGGGCAAGGCCACTCTGGTCCGTCTCCGGCGCGACGATCCATACGTCGTCGGTCAGTTCGCGGGCGATCCGCTCGAGGACCGCAAGGCCCTCGGCGTGGATACCGTCGTCATTGGTCAGAAGGATACGCATCCCGTCCCCGCTCAAGCAGCCTTGTCGATCTTCTTCAGCCCGCTCATATAGGGCAGCAGCGCATCAGGCACAGTGATCGAGCCATCCTCGTTGAGGTAGTTTTCCATGACGGCGATGAGCGCGCGGCCGACGGCCGTGCCCGAGCCGTTCAGCGTGTGCACGAACTTCGTCGCCTTGTCGTCCTTGCCGCGATAGCGCGCATTCATGCGACGGCCCTGGAAATCGCCGCAGACCGAGCAGGACGAGATTTCGCGGAACGTATCCTGGCCGGGCAGCCAGACTTCGAGATCGTAGGTCTTGCGCGCGCCAAACCCCATGTCGCCGGTGCAAAGCGTCATGACGCGGTAATGCAGGCCGAGGCGCTTCAGGATTTCCTCGGCGCAGGCCGTCATGCGCTCGTGCTCGTCTACGGCGCTTTCCGCATCGGTGATCGAGACCAGCTCGCACTTCATGAACTGGTGCTGGCGCAGCATGCCGCGCGTGTCGCGGCCCGACGAGCCGGCCTCCGAGCGGAAGCACGGCGTCAGCGCGGTGAAGCGCAACGGCAGCTTCTCCTGCTCCAGGATTTCCTCGCGCACGAGATTGGTGAGCGAGACTTCTGCGGTCGGAATCAGCCAACGGCCGTCCGTGGTGCGGAACAGGTCCTCGGAGAACTTCGGAAGCTGGCCGGTGCCGAACATGGCGTCGTCGCGCACGAGAAGCGGCGCATGGACTTCCGTATAGCCGTGATCCTGCGTGTGCACGTCGATCATGAACTGGCCAAGCGCGCGTTCGAGACGGGCAAGCTGGCCCTTCAGCACGGTGAAGCGCGAGCCGGCGATCTTGGCGGCGGCCTCGAAATCCATGTAGCCGAGCGCTTCGCCGATCTCATAGTGTTCCAGCGCCTTGTGGCTCCAGCCGGGCTTGCTGCCCCATTTCAGCTTCTCGACATTACCGGTCTCGTCCGAGCCGACCGGCACGTCATCAAGTGGAATGTTCGGGATGCGCGACAGGGCGTCATTCAGCTCGGCCGTGACCTGGCGCTCTTCTTCCTCGGCGGCCGGAAGCTGGTCCTTGATGGCCGAGACTTCGGCCTTCAGCTTTTCGGCAAGCTCGGCGTTCTTGGCAGCCATCGCCGCGCCGATCTCCTTGGAGGCGGCGTTGCGACGCGACTGCATGTCCTGCGCCTTCTGGATGACGGCGCGGCGCTTCTCGTCGAGATCGATCAGCGCCTCGGCGAGAGGGCTTGCGCCGCGCTTTGCGAGGGCGGCGTCAAGGGCGGCGGCATTGTCGCGGATCCATTTGATATCAAGCATTGTCGTTCCAGGCGCTTCCGTGGATTGAAGCCCATCCACGCCCGGCAGCGACTAGCGGCAACGCCGCCGACGAAGCCTCAATCGGCTTTGTCCGGCGTTGCAACGACCTCGTTTTCCGCATCCTGCGCTTCCGAGGCGCGCGCCCGCTGCCGTTCGATGAGTCGGGCCGTGTAGATGGAAATCTCGTAGAGAAGGATGGCCGGCAGCGCAAGGCCGATCTGGGAAACCGGATCGGGCGGCGTCAGCACGGCCGCAACGACGAAGGCGATGACGATGGCGTATTTGCGCTTGTCCGCCAGAGCCTTCGAGTCGATGAAGCCCGACCGCACCAGCAGCGACGAGATGACCGGAAGCTGAAAGACGAGGCCGAAGGCGAAGATCAGCGACATGATCAGGCTGAGATATTCGGAAACCTTCGGCAGAAGCTGGATGGAGACCTGCCCCTCGCCGCCGCCCTGTTCCATGGCGAGGAAGAACCACATGACCATGGGCGTGAAGAAGAAGTACACCAGCGCCGCGCCGATGAGGAAGAGGATGGGCGATGCGATCAGGAACGGCAGGAAGGCGGCGCGCTCGTTCTTGTAAAGACCGGGAGCGACGAACTTGTAGATCTGCTGGGCGATCACCGGAAAGGCGATGACCAGCGCGCCGAACATGGCGACCTTGATCTGCGTGAAGAAGAATTCCTGCGGCGCCGTATAGATCAGCTCGACATTGCGATGGGAAAGCCCCGCCCATTCCACCGCCCACTTGAAAGGCAGGACGAGCAGGTTGAAGAGCTGCTTGGCGAAATAGAAGCAGACAAGGAAGGCGACGAAGAACGCACCAACGGCCCAGAGCAGGCGCTGGCGAAGCTCGATCAGGTGCTCGATGAGCGGCTGGGGCTTGTCGTCAAGATCGCCGCTCATGCCTCGTCCTTCTTGGTCTTTACGGTCTTCGGCTTTGCGGAGGCCGCCTTCTTGGCCGGAGCTTTTTTGGAGGTAGCCTTCGCCTCAGCCTCGGGCTTGGCAGCCGCCTTGCGCGGCTTTGCCGTCTTCACGCCCTCGCCTTCGGCCTTCTTCGTCGAAGACTTGGCGACCGGCCCGGCCTTCAGCGGCGCTGCGGCGACGGGTTCGGCGGAAGCCGGCTTACCCGCTTCCGATGACACGGCGGCGGGAATGTCGGAGGCGCCCTCAGCCGGATTTCCGGCTGGGGTGGACGTGAAGCTCGTCGCCTTCTGGAGATCGGACTTGATCTCGTCGCCCATCTGGCGCAGCGGATTGACCGCATCGCGGATGGTGTTCAGCGGATTGAGCTTCTGCGCCTCGCCGATCGTCTTCCTGACGTCGTCGAGGTCGGCTTCGCGCAGCGCCTCGTCGAACTGCTGGCGGAAATCGCTCGCCATGCCGCGCATCTTGGAGACCATGCGGCCGAACGTACGCAACATCTGCGGCAGGTCCTTCGGACCCACCACGATGATCAGGACGATGGCGATGACGAGTATTTCGGTCCAGCCGACATCAAGCATAGGGTATTGTCCTCAAGGGCCGGGAACCGGGGTTCCCGGCCGGATGCGATCACTTGGCCTCGTCGGCCTTGTGCTCGACCGTCTTGGACGTATCGGCCGCAGAGGCTTCCTCGTCGGCCATGCCCTTCTTGAAACTCTTGATGCCCTTGGCGACGTCACCCATCAGTTCCGGAATCTTGCCGCGGCCGAACAGCAGCAGCACAACCACCAGAACGATCAGCCAATGCCAGATGCTGAAAGAACCCATTCCCTTAACTCCCGTTGAAACCTGAACCCCGATTTAAGACGTTCGGCCATCTTTTTCAAATACCAGTATGTCGCGGTGGTTAGCCGAAAGCGTGACGTCGCGCAATCCGGGTGCCAATTGATCAGCCCGCACTCGCGCGCGGATCGGCCTGTCCGCCCCGGGAACCGCCAGTTCCAGCAGCTCGACCACCCCGAGAAAGCGCCGCGACAATATGCGCGCCGGCGTCTCGCCGTCCTTCTCGTGCACGGTGAGGCCCGAAAGGCGTACGGCGACGCGCACCGTCTGTCCGTCCGCGAAACGCTTGCCGTCCACATTGCCGAGCGGCGTTTCCACGACGCCGCCGCGCACATGGCCGGAGAATTCGTTGATCTCGGAGAAGAAGGCGGCGGCAAAGATGCTCTGCGGGTTGAGATAGAGTTCCTCGGCCGTGCCGACCTGCACGAGCCGGCCGTCCTTCAGGAGGGCGATCCTGTCGCCCATGCG
The DNA here is from genome assembly GCF_022682305.1 of Shinella zoogloeoides. Classification (NCBI taxonomy): domain Bacteria; kingdom Pseudomonadati; phylum Pseudomonadota; class Alphaproteobacteria; order Hyphomicrobiales; family Rhizobiaceae; genus Shinella; species Shinella zoogloeoides. The sequence goes on along the minus strand of NZ_CP093528.1, from coordinate 1,563,091 downwards.
CATCGCCTCCTCCGCATCGTGGGTGACGACGATGGCGCTGGCGCGCGACTGGCGCAGAATCGCCAGCGTATCGGCGCGGATCGAGTCCTTGAGGCGCGAATCGAGCCCAGAGAACGGTTCGTCCATCAGGAGCACCGAGGGGCGCGGCGCAAGCGCGCGGGCAAGCGCCACTCGCTGCTGCTCGCCGCCCGACAGGACATGTGGATATTTCTGCGCATAATGCGCAAGGCCGACGCGCTCCAGCGCCACCTGCGCCTCCGCCTCCGCCTCGGCGCGCGGCAGGGCCGTCAGGCCGAAACGCACGTTGTCGAGCACCGACATATGTGGAAACAGCGCAAAATCCTGGAACATCAGCCCGACGCCGCGCCGCTCCGGCGGCAGGAAGACGGCGGGACCGGCGATCTCGCGATCGTTGAGCAGCACACGGCCCGAGGTCTGCGCCTCGATGCCGGCCGCAATCCGCAGCAGGGTCGTCTTGCCCGAACCGGACGGGCCGAGCAGGCACAGCACCTCCCCCGGCTCCGCGGTCAGCGATATGCCGCGGATCGTTTCCTTGCTGTGGTAGCTGTGATGGATATCCTCGAAGGCGAGGCGCGCCGCGAAGGTGACCGCCGATGCCCGTCTCGTCTCGATACCATTCCCGCCTGACGGGTCCGAAGCCATTGTCGAAGTCTTTCCCTGCCGCCGGCCGGAGAGCCGAGGCCTATAAGCTTCGCCTATTCGTCTTCTTTTCCGCCCGGTGTCAAGAGACCGAGTTCCTCGAGGTCGAGCTGGGTGATCGGATCCTCGTCCTCGGCAAGCTCGTCCTCGCCCAGCGGCAGCGGCACCTGGAAATTCGACGGGATGCGGCCGGAAAGCAGGCCCGCACCCTTCAATTCCTCAAGACCCGGCAGGTCGCGCAGTTCCTCCAGGCCGAAATGGTCGAGGAAATCGCGCGTCGTGCCGAACGTGACGGGGCGGCCCGGCGAACGGCGGCGACCGCGAAAACGCACCCAGCCGGCCTCCATCAGCACGTCGAGCGTGCCCTTGGAGGTCTGCACGCCGCGAATGTCCTCGATCTCGGCACGCGTCACCGGCTGGTGGTAGGCGATGATCGACAGCACTTCGAGCGCGGCGCGCGACAATTTACGCACCTCGGTCTCGTCGGTGCGGATGACGAAGGAGAGGTCCGGCGCGGTGCGGAAGGCCCAGGCATCGCCGGCCTGCACGAGCTGCACGCCCCGGCCGGCATAAAGCCCCTTCAATTCGCGCAGCACATGCTGCACGTCGACGCCGCGCGGCAATCGCTCGGCGATATAGGTCTCGGAGACCGGCCCGGCGGAGGCGAAGACCAGCGCCTCGGCAATCCGCGCCGCCTCATGCAGCCGGCGCGGATCGACGACGATGCCGCTCTCCGTCTCTCCGGAAACGTCTTCGTCCTCAATCACGCTGCCCGCCCCCGTCTTCCCCGTCCTCGCCCGCCTTCGGGCCACGGCGAAGATAGATCGGCTGGAATACACCGTCCTGCCGAAGCTCCAGCCGCCCCTCCCGCACGAGTTCGAGCGTTGCGGCGAAGGCGCTGGCGATCGCCGTCGTGCGCTCGGCGGGATCGCTCAGATAACGCAGCATGAAATGGTCGAGCGCCGTCCAGTCGTCTTCGAAATCGCCGATCAGCAGCTGCAGGATCTCGCGGGCGTCGGAAAGCGACCAGACGCTGCGCTTCTCGATGGTGACCTGCGTGACCGCATGGCGCTGGCGCAGCGACGCGTAGGCATTGAGGAGATCGTAGAGCGAGGCCTCGAAGGCCGAGCGGCGCTCGGTAAGGATATGCTCCGGCATGCCGCGAGCGAAGACGTCGCGGCCGAGACGGTTGCGGTTGACCAGCTTGGTAGCGGCGTCGCGCATCGCCTCCAGCCGCTTGAGGCGGAAGGCAAGGCTCGCCGCCATCTCCTCACCGGAAGGACCGTCGTCCTTGGCCTGTTTGGGGATCAGCAGGCGCGACTTCAGGTAGGCGAGCCAGGCCGCCATGACGAGATAATCGGCGGCAAGCTCGATGCGGATCTTCCGCGCCTTGTCGATGAAGACGAGATACTGCTCGGCAAGCGCCAGCACAGAGATGCGGGTCAGGTCCACCTTCTGCGTGCGGGCAAGGTGCAGGAGCAGGTCGAGCGGGCCTTCGAAGCCGGCAAGGTCAACGACGAGACTTTCCTCGGAAAGGCCCCGCCCCCCGGCATCGTCCTGCCACAGGTCTTCCATCGGCGCATCCGCGCCGCGACCCTTCCTCGATGGCTTCGACCCCGTTACCTGCACATCGCCCCTCTTCGACGCGGTCGCAGCCGTCAGGCCACCGCGATCATGGCGTTGAATTCGTCGCGCAGCGCCTGCTCGTCCGCCCCATCCGGCGCCGGGAAGGCCGCGCGCACCGCATTCGCCCGCCGCAGGCTTTCGCCCGAAAGTGGCGGAGCGTTCTCGGTCACCTGTATCATTTCCTCCATGATGCCATGGCAATGCAACACCATGTCGAGGCCGGCGGCGACGATTCCCCGGGTTCTTTCGGCAATATCGCCGCGAAGCGCGTTCATCGAGACGTCGTCGGACATCAGCAGGCCGTCGAAGCCCATAAAGCCGCGGATGATCTCCTCCACCACCTTCGCAGAGGTCGTCGCCGGATTGTCGGCGTCGATGGCGGTGAAGACGATGTGCGCGGACATCGCCATCAGTTCGTCCTTCATGCGGCGGAAGGGCACGAAATCGCAGGCTTCAAGCTCCTCTCGGCTCGCATGAACCACCGGCAGGTCGTGATGCGAATCGACCATGGTGCGGCCATGGCCCGGCATGTGCTTCATGATCGGCAGCAGGCCGCCCGCCTTCAGGCCCTCGGCCGCGGCCTTGCCCATGATCGAAACGATCTCCGGCTCCTGCCCGTAGGCACGGTTGCCGATGACATCGTGCACGCCCGGAACGGCGACGTCGAGCACCGGCAGGCAGTCCACGTTGATGCCGAGGCGCAGGAGATCGAAGGCGTGCAGGCGCGACATCAGCCAGGCGGCACGCAATCCCTTTTCCGCATCCGCGCGATAGATCGCGCCAAGCGCGGCGGCATTCGGATATTGCTGGACATAAGGCGGCTTGATGCGCTGGACGCGGCCGCCCTCCTGGTCGATCAGGACGGGGATATCGGCGCCGCCTCCAATGCAGTCGCGCATTTCCGCCGTCAGGTCCGCGACCTGCGCCGGCTCGCCGATATTGCGGCCGAAGAGGATGAAGCCCCAGGGCCGCTCGCTGCGGAAGAAGGCCTTTTCGTCGGCGGTGAGGCTCAGGCCCTTGCAGCCCGAAATGAAGGATTTCGATTCGCTCATGTCCGCAATCTTAGATGTTGGATTGGAAAAGACGAGGGGCGCGGACATGGTCCGCGCCCCTTGGAAAAGTCCATGCAAGCCTCAGCGGGTGACGAGGCAGCTACCGCCCGCGCTCTTGTAACGGGCGCAGAGGGCGTTGGCCTCCTCGCGCGAGCCGGCGGGGATACGGATGCGGAAGAACGTGCCCTTATTGGGGATTTCCGCCTTCTTGATATCCACGCCACGGCCGCCGATGACGCCCGAGAACTTAGAAGAGAGCGACTTGTAGGTCTTCTGCGCCTCGGCCTCGGAAGGCAGCGAGGCGATCTGGATGACGTAGCTGCCCGGGGCGACGGCGGCGACTTCGGTCTGTTCGGCCGTCTTCTGGGTCTCGGCAGCCGCAGCGGTCTGCTTGGCCGCGACATTGCCGTTCTCGGTGACGGTCTCGACCACGTTGACGGGCTGGTCGGCCGGGCGGGTACCCGGAACCGGCGCCTTGCCGCCCTTGGCCGCCGTGCCATCGGCGCCGATGGTCGTCGTCTTCACCGTACGCACCGGCGCGGCGTCGTCGACCTGTGTATCGGCGACTTCGGCAAGCGCCGAGCGCGGCTTGCCCCCTGCCGTCTGTTCCGCGCGCAGCGACGCATCAGAGTCGATCACGGCATTGGCCGTCGCGCCGCCGGACGCGCTGCCGGTGGTCGCAGTCGCCTTCGCGTCGAGATCCGCAGTTTCCTCGGCCGGCGCGGCGACCGTATCCTCACGGGCGACGAGCGTGCCGTCCGGCTTGACGATCATGGTCTTGACCTTGCGCGGCGAGACGACAGGCTTTCCGGCCGTCTCGGCCGAGGCCGTTTCCGGCTCGTCGACGCCGGGCAGCAGGCGGCTCTGGTCGTCGGCGGCATCCGCCATGTCGGTGCCGTCCTCCGGTCCGTCGAACGGCAGGGTTTCGGGCGTCAGCGTGCGCTGCACGACATCGACCGGCTCTTCCGTGGAGGTGACGAGCTGTTCCTGCTGCGGCGCATTGGCGGTGTCGCCGGCAACGCGGTCATAAACGGCCTTGTCCTGGTTCGGCACGGTCTTGCCGCCCTTTTCAGCCGGCACGACCTTGATCGGATCCTTGTCGGCAAGGATGACGCGCGGCTCACCCGAGCCGGCCGAACCGCCCGTGAAGGCGGACCAGGCATAGGCGCCAGCGCCGCCAACCAGCAGAAGCCCGGCGATCGATGCTGCGATCATCAGGCCCCGGCGCGGACGCGCGGCCTCGTCATCATAGCCGTCACCCGCATAGAGGACGTTCGCCTGACCGGGATCGACCGGGATCGCCATGCGCTCGGGCTGGCTCAGCGAGCGGCGGAAGTCTTCCTCCAGCGCGCGCTCGAAATCATCGACATCGTTGATCTGCGTAACCGGCTGAGCGACGGCGGCGGACGCTCCGGCGACAGCAGCGCGTGCCGGCATGTCCTCGACGCGCGGCTTTGCCGCCGGCTCGCTGAAGAGCTGCGCCATTTCCGCATCGATATCGAGATCGTAGTCGGGCTGGTAGACCGGCGGCTTTTCCTTCTCGATGACGGGAAGCTGCGGTACGTCGAGTTCCGTGACCGGCGAGACGCCCACGTCGGTCTCGGCGATCATCGTCGGGTCGAAGGGCAGCGCGCCGTCATTGGTCTCGACGGCGACCGGCTGGGGCTTCGTATAGGTGGAAACCGGAACGGCGACGGCCGGCTCGCGGCGCACGGGCGTTTCGAAAGCGACCGGCTGCGGCACGACGGCGACCTTCTCCTCGACCGGCTTGACCGCCGGCGTCGCAGCGCCTTCATCCAGCGTGAAATCCGACAGATCGAGGTCGATATCGGAAAGGTCGAACTCCATGTTCTCGAAATCGAGTTCGGGTTCGGCGACCGGTGTTGCTGCCGCAACCGGCTCTCGGCGCGCTTCGACGACAGGCGTCTGCACGGCCTGCACCGGCGCGATCACGGGTTCGACGAAGGGCATCGCGACTTGCTCGACGGCCGGTTCGCGGTGGACCCGGGGCGTCGCGCGGCCGAAGATGGCCGAAATATTGGCCGGCGTGTTCCCGCGCACCGCCGCTGTGGCGGCCGCCGCAACCGTTGCGACCGCGAGCGGAGAGCGGGTCTCCGGCATGGGGAAGCTCTCGATTTCTGCAAGCAGGTCGTCGTGATCGTAGCTTTCGCCCTTTTCGATGGACTCGACCTGATAGACCGGCTCCGCCTCAAAGACGGGTTCGCTCGCCTGAACCTGCCAGGCGGCCTCGGCTTCGGCCGCGGAGCGGGCGCGCTCTTCCCGCGTCTCGTGCGGAAGGTCCGCTACGAATTGCGGCTCCTCTCCCGCATAAGCAGCAGGCTCGGCATGAAAAGGTTCCGCCTGTCCGATGCTGGCCGCGGCAGGAGTCCAGCTATCGAAACCCGGCTCGATGTGCGTCTCGACGGCCGCAACGGCAATCGGCAGCGGCTCGACGAAGGATGCGTCGGCCGGCAGATCGTCGGCAAAGCCGTCGCCGATGGAAAGTTCAAGCTCACGTTCCAGATCGAGGCCGATCTCGTCCGCAAAGCCTTCGTCCGCCGAAAGCGGCTGGAGACCGAGGAACGTCGGCTGCGGTTCGGCGGCATGGACGGGCTCGGCAAAATGCGGCTCGACGGCTGCGTCCTGGCGCACCGGCTCCTCGAAACGCGGCTCGAACCGGTCGGCGAAGACTTGGCCGGCATGGATGGCCGGCTCGACCTCGACCGAAGGAACATCGTGGATGGACGTTTCCAGCTCGTCGGCGAGAAGCAGCGCCGGATCGGCAACCGTTTCCGGCGCGGGATCAAAGGACGGTGCATCGGCGAAAGCCGGCTCGCGATGATACGGGCGGTCGGCGGAGAAATCCCGCGTCGGCGCCTCATCGATGACGAATGCCTGCTCCTGTACGACCGGCACCGGCGCCGGCGCTTCGAAGACCGGCTCGACATGAAGCGGCGCGGCCCTTTCGGCAACGACAGGCTCGACGGCGACGTAGCTCGAAGGCGCATCGTACTGTTCGAAGGCGCGGAGAAGTTCGTCCTCAAGGGCGAGGACGGGGTTCTCATGCCGGGGCGCAGGCTGCGCGCCCTCGGCAAAGGACCGGTCGACGCCCTGGACCGGGCGAGGCTCGAAGTTGACGAGACGGGCAAGCTCGCTCAACGGATCGTCGTCTGCCAAGAGATCCGTGTCAGCGGTTCCGCTTCGCGCGAAGTTCTTGTCTGCCATATTGCTTCCCACTCACAAGCTACAAAAACGCATTTGCCAGCTTATTGTGGGTAAATGGTGACGTTATCGCATTTCGTCCGGTGCTGCGGTGCCTGTAATGGACAGGCCCGACTTAAGAACAGACGCGACAGCGTGCACCAGCCCAAGTCTGGCGATACTCAATTCTCTATTTTTATCGTTAACAAACCGTAATTCCGGCTGCTCTTTACCCTTGTTCCAGTGTCCATGGAACGCGCTGGCAAGATCATAGAGATAAAACGCGATGCGATGAGGCTCCTGAGCCAGTGCAGCGCCTTCGACGACACGCGGATATTCTGCGAGCTTCGCCAGAAGCTGCAACTCGCTCGGATCCGAGATGTTTCCGGCGATCGCACCGGCAAGATCGAGCGAGGCGATATCAAGACCCGGGAAGGCTTCCGCGGCTTGACGGAACACCGACATGCAGCGCGCATGGGCATATTGCACGTAGAAGACCGGATTGTCCTTGGACTGCTCGGTTACCTTGGCGAAGTCGAAGTCGAGCGGCTCGCTGTTCTTGCGGTAGAGCATCATGAAGCGCACCGAATCGCGGCCGACTTCCTCGACTACGTCGCGCAGCGTGACGAAATCGCCGGAACGCTTCGACATCTTCACCGGCTCGCCGTTGCGGTAGAGCTTGACGAGCTGGCACAGCAGCACGGTCAGCTTCGCCTTCCCCTCGGAGACGGCGCGGGCGACGGCCTCCAGGCGCTTGACGTAACCGCCATGGTCCGCGCCGAGCACATAGATCATCTCGTCGAAGCCACGGTCGAACTTGTCCTTGAAGTAGGCGACGTCGGCGGCGAAGTACGTATAGGAACCGTCCGACTTGATCAGCGGGCGGTCGATATCGTCGCCCACCTCCGTCGAGCGGAAGAGCGTCTGCTCGCGGTCTTCCCAGTCTTCCGGAAGCTGCCCCTTCGGCGGCGGCAGCACGCCCTTGTAGACATGGCCCTTGAAGGTGAGGTCGTTGATGGCGGTGCGGATCGGCGCGCCGTTGCCGGCGTGCAGCGAGCGCTCAGAGAAGAAGATATCGTGGTGGACGTTGAGGGCGGCGAGATCCTCGCGGATCATCGCCATCATCATCGCGATGGTCTTTTCCTTGACGATCGGCATCCACTGCTGCTCGGGCATGGCGCGCAGCGACGTGCCATGCTCAGCCGCCAGCGCCTCGCCCACCGGGACCAGATAGTCGCCCGGATAGAGGCCCGACGGGATTTCGCCGATGGTCTCGCCCAGCGCCTCGCGGTAACGCAGGAAGGCGGAGCGGGCCAGCACGTCGATCTGCGAGCCGGCGTCGTTGATGTAGTATTCCTTCGTCACGTCATAGCCGGCGAAGGCGAGCAGGTTGGCAAGCGCATCGCCCACCACCGCGCCGCGGCAATGGCCGACATGCATCGGACCTGTCGGATTGGCCGAGACATATTCGACATTGACCTTGCGGCCTGCGCCGAGCGAGCCGCGCCCGTAGTCCGCGCCGGCCTTGACGACGGCGGCAAGCAGCTTCTGCCAGTAGGCGACCGAAAGACGGACATTGATGAAGCCCGGCCCGGCAACGCTCACGTCGGCGACTTCCGGGTCGTTCTTCAGTTCGGCGACGATGAGATCGGCGAGCGCGCGCGGGTTGAGGCCGAGGGGCTTTGCAAGAACCATCGCCGCATTGGTCGCGACGTCGCCATGGCTCTGGTCGCGCGGCGGTTCGACGCTGATGCGGCCGAAGTCGAGTTCGGATCGCTTTTCACGCACGATCTCGAGACTTTCGAGTACGGTTTTGATTCTGCTGTCGAAATCTGTAAAAAGGTTCATCTCATCCATCCGCGCGCAGCGGCCCCTTTGGGGGCCAGGCCTGCGAAGAAGTTCAGGTGGGCGGGTGACTATCGCAATTCGGGGGTATGGTCAAACAGACGGCGATGTGTGTTGATCGCGTAGTTGTCGGTCATTCCCGCAAGATAATCGCCGACATGGCGCGCGCGCGCCGATTCCGGCATGGTCGCGATGCGGTCCACCCAGTAGTGCCCCTGCATGAGCTGCGGGTCGTCCATATAGGCGTGATAGAGGTCCGTGAGGATCGAGGCGGCATTCGCCCTCACCCGCATCACCTCCGGGTGGCGATAGATGCGCGAGAACAACAGCTTCTTGATCTGCCTGTCCGTCACCGACATTTCCTCGGAAAACGTGGCAAGGCAGCGATGGGCCTTGCGCACGTCCTCGGCGCTTTCGGGACGCTCCTCACGGATCGCCTGCTGTGCATAGCTGATGACGTCCTCGACCATGGCCGTGATCTGCCGGCGCATGATCTCGTGGGTGAAGCGTGCATCCTCAAGCCCCGGATAGCGGTCGCGCACTTCCTTCATCAGCCTGGCGAGGAACGGCACTTCCTCCAGCATCTCGAAATCGAGGAAGCCGGAGCGCAGACCGTCGTCGATATCGTGCGTGTTGTAGGCAATATCGTCGGCGATGGCCGCCACCTGCGCCTCCAGGCTGGCAAAGCTGCCAAGCTCCAGGTCGTGCACAGCGCAATATTCGAGGATCGGCCGCGGCACGTCTTCCCCGTGCGTGCATTTTCCGGTCGGGCCGATCAGCGGTCCGTTGTGCTTGACGAGGCCTTCGAGACTTTCCCAGGTGAGGTTCAGCCCGTCGAAATCGGCGTAACGCCGCTCCAGCTTGGTGACGATGCGCAGCGATTGCGCATTGTGGTCGAAGCCGCCGAAGGGCTCCAGCACCTCATGCAGCGCATCCTCGCCGGTATGGCCGAAGGGCGTGTGGCCGAAATCGTGCACCAGCGCGACGCCCTCGGCCAGGTCCTCGTCGAGCTTCAGGGCGCGGGCCAGCGCGCGGGCGATCTGCGCCACCTCGATCGTATGGGTCAGGCGCGTGCGGTAATGATCGCCGTCGGCGGCGATGAAGACCTGCGTCTTGTGCTTGAGGCGGCGGAAGGCGGTGGTATGGACGATGCGATCGCGGTCGCGCTGGAAGTCCGAGCGCGTCGGGCTCTCCCCCTCCGGGAAAAGCCGACCGCGGGTCGCCCAGGGGTCGGAAGCATAGAGGGCGCGTTGTCCGGCGCCGAAGCCCAGCGCATGTCTGTCAAACGTCATTCGTCACCTGCATTCACGCCGCCCATTGACGCGGCCTCAATGCCTTCATACCTATAGTGTGCATAGCGGCAAGCCCGCCTGCAAGCTGCGCATGAAATGCAAGCCTTTTCAAGGTTTTGCCGGAAGCGTTTCGAGCAGAGCCGGGTTTGGGGCGCAAGGCTGGCCCACCGCAACAGGCAAGCGATTCTCTCCGGATCTTGACCCCGGCAGGAGGCAGACATGACCGACAAGTCCGTAACCATCTCCGACGCCGCCGCACGGCGCATCGCGTCCATCCTCGGCGCCGCGCCGGAAAAGCAGGCGCTGCGCGTTTCCGTCGAGGGCGGCGGCTGCTCCGGCTTTTCCTACAAGTTCGACCTCGTCGAAGACCGGCAGGACGACGACCTGCTTCTCGAAAAGGACGATGCCCGGGTGCTGATCGACCAGCTTTCCCTCGTCTACATGGACGGCTCGGAGATCGACTTCGTCGATAACCTGCTCGGCCAGTCCTTCCAGATCAGGAATCCGAACGCCGTCGCGAGCTGCGGCTGCGGCACCAGCTTCTCGATCTGACCGCAACCATCAGGAAGAAAACCCGCATGCCGATCAAGATCGCCACCTGGAACATCAACGGCGTGCGGGCACGCCTCGACAATCTGGTCGCCTGGCTGAAGGAATCCAATCCCGACATCGTCGGGCTGCAGGAGATCAAGACCGTCGACGAGGGCTTTCCGCGCGCCGAGATCGAAGCGCTCGGCTACCATGTCGAGACCCATGGCCAGAAAGGCTTCAACGGCGTCGCGCTCCTTTCGAAAATCCGCCCCGACGAGGTGAACCGCGGCCTTCCCGGCGGCGACGGCGACGAGCAGTCCCGCTTCATCGAGGGCGTTTTCTCCGTCGAGGGCGGCGTCATCCGTTTCTGCTGCCTCTATCTTCCGAACGGCAACCCGCCGGACGATCCGGTGAAATATCCCTACAAGCTCTCGTGGATGGACCGACTCGCCGCCTTCGCCGAGGACCGGCTCGCGCTGGAGGAACCGCTGATTCTCGCAGGCGACTACAATGTCATTCCCGAGCCGCACGACTGCTGGGACGTGAAGGTGTGGGAGAAGGACGCGCTCTACCTGCCGCCGACCCGCCAGGCCTTCCGCCGCCTCGAAAATCTCGGTTTCACCGATGCCGTGCGCGCTTCCACGGATGCCGCGCCGCTTTATACGTTCTGGGATTACCAGGCGGGGTGCTGGCCGAAGAACAACGGCATCCGCATCGACCATCTGATGCTGTCGGCCGAGGCCTCCGACCGCCTCGTCTCGACGGGCATCGAGAAGCATGTGCGCAACTGGGAAAAGCCGTCGGACCACGTTCCGGTGGTGGCGGTGCTGGATTTCGCGGCCTGAGGCCGGACAGGTCTTACAGAGCGCCGCCATCCTCGGCCTTGTGCAGGGTATCTATCGATACAGCGAAGAGCTGAGATGTTGCAGATGTTCGGGGCAGCCTCTCGACATGACGAAAGAGCCGACTGAAGCCCTGCCGCTCCACCGGCCGCCTGCGGGCAGGCTCTTTATTCCTCGGGATTGGCCCGGATATTCTGCGCGAGCGCGACGCCCTTGCGGCGATCCGCCTCGCTGGCGACGGAGAAGGCTTCTTCCTGATTGGCCTGCAGCCAGCCACAGTCCTTCGGCGGGCAATGGTCGAGAGCGGCCGTCATGAAAGCGAGGCCCCGGGCGGCGTCGCCCTCCTGGAAGATGATGTTGCCGAAGAGGCCCATCGCACCGGCATGGCCCTTGCTGCGCGCGCGGTTCAGCCACTTCTTGGCCTGATGCACGCTGACGGAGCCGCCCTCGCCCGTCAGCATCATGCGGCCGAGCTGGAATTGGGCTTCAGGAATGCCGAAGGCGGAGGCCGCCTGGAAATAGAGTTGGCGCGCCTGCGCAAGGTCGATCTTGACGGGGCTGTCGGGAATGCCGCGACGGTAGTAGCTGGCGAGAGCGATCAGCGCATTGGCGAAGTAGCCCGTATCCTCGGAACCCGGCTCGACGCCGGCCTGGGCGATCTCGCTGTAGATCTTGAAGGCCTCCAGATCGTTCTCCGGCACACCGTCGCCATCGGCATACATGTTGGCGAGCGCCCAGCGCGAGCCGGTATGGCCCTTTTCCGCCGCGTAGCGATAGGCCTCGACGGCATCGTCCTTGCGCCCCTCCTTGTAGGAGAAGAACCCAAACTTGAAGAGGTCGAACGGACCGCTCTCCTTGCTGACGCCGGACTGCGGATCGAATGCGAGGGCCTGGGGCGCCATCCAGGAGGACAGCGAAAGGCAAAGGCCCATTACCACTACTTTCATCGGCATCAACTCGGACTTGGGCATCAGGTCTACAATTCCGCGCCTTGCTTTCTTCCTTGCGCCGGGCCGGAAGCGCACGGGTCTCGTGCGATCGTCCGACAGTTCCGGCGGCAATGACATCGGCTGGCTCATCGTTTCCTTGGCGTGGCTCCACGCGTCTACATGTCCCTATCGCTGCGCCCCGTTTGTGGCGGGAAATGGACATTTGGACGCGCGCCCATGGGTGTAGCAAACTCTGGAAAACAATGTGTTGCGATTCCGTCACATATTTTCAGGCATCGCTGTGATTTCCCCATTCAAGGGGCCGGAAGGCAAGAAAACATTAACCAAGAAAAAGGGCCTGGCGATGACGCCAGGCCCGATTCCAATCCTTGTCAGCCTGTGCCGTTGATCAGAACTTGATCTTCAGCGAGGTCGAGATTGCGGTCACGAGGTCGTTGTCGAAGTCGTAGGACGCGCGCTGACCGTATGTACGACCGTCCCTGGTGGTCGCGCCGGACGAACCGCTCGTCAGCAGGCCGAGAGCACCGGCAAGGCGCAGTTCGATATTCTCGGTCGCGGCATAGGACACGCCGGCGCCAACGGTCCAGGTATCCGTATGCGTGCCGACACCCGTGCTCACGCCACGGTCCCAGGTGAGGCTGAGAGCGCCGCTCCACTGGTCGTTGAACTTGTGGCCAACGCCACCGCTAACCGTCCAGCCGTCACGATAGAGGAGGTCGATCGAGGTGAGTTCAGGATTCGATGAACCCGTTGGGAGGCCTGGAACGCAAGGCCCCGTTCCCTTGGCACAGAAGGGTATGCTCTGAAGCTGACTCCAATCAGTCCACTTGACCGAGCCGAAAGCCAGCCAATTGGGAGCGATACCAGTCTGGAACTTGAACTCAAGCGAATCCGGCAGGCTGACGGAACCGTAGACCGGAGTAATCTTGCCCGTAATAGGAGTCACCCCTGCCGGAAGCTGCGTCAAATTCAGGGTGCCGCTGAGATTATCCAGATCGACGGCGCTGTTATAGACGAGGCTTGTACGCAGCGCATATTCCTCGATTTCATAGGCTACGCCCGCACGCCAGCCCCAGCCATCACCTTTCATATCAAGGCGGCCAACGCCCGTGAGCGGACCAAGGCCAAGACCAATGGGATCAGCCACGAGGCGCTCTTGGAAGCCAGATACCTCCTGATAGAAACCACCACCGATCAGGCGCAATTGTCCTGGCCCGACATCGAAGGAGTAGGAGCAAGTCGCCGCATAGTTTTCGGTATCAATCTTGATTTCGATATTCTCGTTTGCGCCGGCCCAATTGGCTCCTTGGTTCAAGTGAGCGCCCCAAGGCTCGGAATAATCAGCCATGCAGTTGACGGCATCGCCGATCGAAGCCTTGAAACCGACCCGCGGAACCCAGTAACCTTCTGTCGCGCCAATGCCGTTGTTCGGGCGATTATTCAAGTTACCGCCACCTATGGGATTTAAACCGGTATCGCTGTCGCGAACGTTATTAAGCTTGCGCTGCGGATTAACATAGGTAACTGCCGCTTCCGCCGCATAGTCCGAGGGATCGAACAACAGATCGATATTGTAGCCGCCACGCTCCAGACCGCCGGCATGAGCGGACGTGGCCGCGAGCAGCGAGATCGCCGCCATCGCGCCGAGGCCAAGTTTATTCTTACGCATGAAATCCTCCCCTGCGAAATCCCGGCACAAACTACAGTTTCCTCGTCCTGCGCCTATCCGAAAAGGACTATCGAAGACCCGCGCCGCCTTGGCAAACCCCACTTCCCATCGATGATTTGCGGGAAGCAGTCATTAAATTACGTAAGATTTTTCTGAAGCCCCTCAACACTCAAGGCAACTGAAATAAAATTCCACGCAAGAACTACAAACAGGGAAAATTTAGAATTTTCTCGCGCACGGATACAATCGTGTCACATTTTGAACACAACCGAAATTTTGCATTCCCCTCCGCGAATAGAAAACCGCGCCGGGGCTTCCGGCGCGGTTTTCAGGTCTTCCAGTGGTGGGAGTGGAGAATCAACCCGCTTCGCTGACGCGGGCGAGCGCTACCGAGAGGCTTGCGAGCTGCTGGTCAAGCTCGGCCATGCGCTCACGCTCGGTCTCGACCACTTCAGGCTTGGCGTTGGCGACGAACTTTTCGTTCGACAGCTTGCCTTCGATGCGCGCGGCCTCCGCCTTCGCCTTGTCGATCGCCTTTTCGAGACGGGCCTTTTCGGCGGCAAGGTCGATCAGGCTGCCGAGCGGCAGGCAGGCGGTCGCCTCGCCGACGACGATCTGCGCAGCGCCCTTCGGGGCGGTATCCTCGAGACGAATGTCCTCGACGCGGGCAAGACGGCGGATCGCCGAATCGTGCGTGGCGAGCCGCGCCTTCGTCAGCGCGTTGGCGCCCACGACGACGAGGGGAGCCGTCGCGCTCGGCGGCACGTTCATCTCGGCGCGGACGGAACGGATGCCGGTGACAAGATCGACCAGCCAGTTGATCTCGTCGGCCGCCGCGTCGTCCGCATAGGCCGGCGTCGGCCAGGAAGCGTGGCAGATCATGCTGTCGCGCGTCACGCCCTCGCCCGCGGTATGCGCCCACAGCTCTTCCGTCATGAAGGGCATGAAGGGGTGGAGGAGCTTGTAGGTCTCTTCCAGCACATAGGCGGCGCAGGCCTGCGATTCCGCCTTGGCGGCCTCGTCCTCGCCGATGAACACCGGCTTCAGGAGTTCCAGGTACCAGTCGCAGAACTGGTTCCAGATGAAGCGGTAGAGCGTACCGGCCGCATCGTTGAAGCGGTAGGTCTCGATGGCCTCGGTGACGTCGCGCGCCGTGCGGGCAAGCTCGGTCAGGATCCAGCGGTTGATTGTCAGCGACGCCGTCTCCGGCACGAACTTCGGATCGGCCTTCACGCCGTTCATCTCGGCAAAGCGCGTGGCGTTCCACAGCTTGGTGCCGAAGTTGCGGTAGCCGGCGATGCGGGCCGGATCGAGCTTAACGTCGCGACCCTGCGCGGCCATGATGGCCAGCGTGAAGCGCAGCGCGTCCGCACCGTATTCGTCGATCAGCTCGAGCGGGTCGATGACGTTGCCCTTCGACTTCGACATCTTCTGCCCGTTCTTGTCGCGCACCAGCGCGTGAACATAGACAGTGTGGAACGGTTCGACCGGATTGCCGAACTCGTCCTTCATGAAGTGCAGGCCCATCATCATCATGCGGGCGACCCAGAAGAAGATGATGTCGAAGCCGGTGACGAGAACGTCGGTCTGGTAATATCTCTCCAGCTCCCTGGTCTGTTCCGGCCAGCCGAGCGTCGAGAACGGCCAGAGGGCCGAGGAAAACCAGGTGTCGAGCACGTCCTCGTCGCGCGTCAGGATCTCGCCCGGCGCAAAATTCTCCAGCTTCTCCTCGACCCAGGCCTTCCACGGGCCTTCATGGGCAATGTAGTGCTGGATGGCGGCGTGCAGCGCCTCCTCCTCGGTCTTCTCCACGAAGACCTGACCGTCCGGGCCGTACCAGGCAGGAATCTGGTGACCCCACCAGAGCTGGCGGGAGACGCACCACGGCTGGATGTTCTCCATCCACTCGTAATAGGTCTTTTCCCAGTTCTTCGGCACGAAGTTGGTGCGGCCCTCACGGACGGAGGCGATGGCCGGCTGGGCGAGCGTCTTGGCGTCGACATACCATTGCTCGGTCAGGCGCGGCTCGATCGGCACGCCACCGCGGTCGCCGTGGGGAACCGTATGCTTGTGCGGCTCGATCTTGTCGAGAAGGCCGGCCTCCTCGAAGATCGTGACGATGATCTTGCGCGCTTCGAAGCGGTCCTTGCCTTCAAGCTCGTCCCATGCGCCGTGCAGCGCTGCGGGATGATCGAGGCCTTCCAGGAAATCCTCGTTGTCCTTGATCGTGATCCTGCCGTCGATGGTCAGGACGTTGACCTGACGCAGATCGTGGCGCTTGCCGACGTCGAAGTCGTTGAAGTCGTGCGCGGGCGTCATCTTGACGGCGCCGGTGCCGGCGGTCGGATCCGGATACTCATCCGCGACGATCGGGATCTTGCGGCCGACGATGGGCAGGATGACATGCTTGCCGACGATGGACTTGTAGCGTTCGTCCTCCGGGTTCACCGCGATACCGGTGTCGCCCAGCATGGTTTCCGGACGGGTCGTGGCGACGACGAGATAATCGCGCGTCTCGAATTCCGTCGGCTTGCCGTCCTCGTCGAAGGCGACGGGATGCTGGTAGGTGACGCCCGGCTCCAGCGGGTAGCGCAAGTGCCATAGATTGCCGTTGACCTCGACCTGCTCGACTTCGAGGTCGGAGATCGCGGTCAGGAGCTTCGGGTCCCAGTTCACAAGACGCTTGTCCTTGTAGATCAGGCCTTCCTTGTAAAGCGAGACGAAGACTTCGAGAACGGCCTCGGAAAGCCCCTCATCCATGGTGAAGCGCTCGCGCGACCAGTCGCAGGAGGCGCCGAGGCGCTTCAGCTGGTTGAAGATCAGGCCGCCCGATTCCGCCTTCCACTCCCAGACCTTCTCGACGAAGGCCTCGCGGCCCATCTCGCGGCGGCCGGGAAGCTTTTCGGCGGCAAGCTTGCGCTCTACGACCATCTGGGTCGCGATGCCGGCATGGTCCATGCCCGGCTGCCACAGCACGTCCTTGCCGCGCATGCGCTCGAAGCGGACCATGATGTCCTGCAGTGTGTTGTTGAGCGCGTGGCCCATATGCAGGGAGCCGGTCACGTTCGGCGGCGGGATGACGATGGTGAAGGTCTCGGCGCCGGGCTTTGCCCCCTCGCCGGCGCGGAAGGCGTCCGCGTCGTCCCACATCTTGGCAATTCGCGGCTCGACCGCTGCGGAATCATAATTTTTTTCAAGCATTTTCGTGCGTGGCCTGCTGTTTGTCGGTGGGATTTGTAAACCGGATGGCCGGCGTGGAGTCAACAATACCAGAAGAAAAGCCGCGCCGGGGGTTCCGGCGCGGCTCAATTCATTTTTCCTTGAAGAACGGCGGCGTCGGTCAGCGGCGCGGGCCGCGCGCCACCCGTTCGATCTCTTCGCGCACCAGCCGCTCTACGAGCGTCGGCAAGTTATCATCGAGCCATTCCTGCAGCATCGGACGCAGCATGTCCTCGGCGATCTCGTCGAAGGAGCGGCGCGGGCCGGCGTCGATGGCCTCGGCCAGCGCGCCGAAGGACTGCGCGACACGCTCGCCGACCGCGGGCGAAACGAGGGCGGCGATATCGCGGCTCGGAGCCGCAGGCTCGGCAATCGCCAGAACAGGCTCGATGGTCACCGTCTCTTCCATGACAGGCTCCACCTTTTCGGCGGGAACAGGACGGCTCGCCTCGGTCAGGCCGGCGGCGACAAGCGGGCTTTCCTCGCGCACCGGTTCCGGCTCGATGGCGGCCGGCTCTGCATTTTCCCGGTTGGCGGCGACATGGCGCTCGGATGCAGCCCGCACGCGCGCGGCGACGTCGGCCAGCGACAGGGCCGGCTGACTGCCCTGCCCCGGCTCGCTCCGCTGGAACGGCTGCACCACGGTGCGCTGCTCCTCTTCCGAATGGAAGCGGTCGACCACGGCGGGATGATCCATGAGGCTCGCATGGCTCTCAGTGGTGATCGCAAAACCCTCGTCCTCGTCGGCATCCGCGGCAAGGTCGGGCTGTGCTTCGTTGTTTTCGATGATCTTGCGGATCGACGCCAGGATCTCATCCATGGACGGTTCACGCGCTACATTCGGCTGAGCCATTTCTATCCCCGTTCTCTGCGGCGTCCGCAGCCGGCCCCTCGTTCAGCGCATTCCGACTGCAAAACCGCAATGCGCTTTTGCTGGAATTGCTCCGGAGCCATACCCGACATCCCGAAAACCCTAGGCGAGTTCGTCGGCGAACTAAATCGCTGCGAATCACAATGCCATGAGTGATGCACAGATTTGTTTGCGCTGCCAAGGGAAACGAAAAAGGCCCGCCGCGCACGAGCGGACGGGCCTTTGGATTTCACGCTGCATGCAGCAGTGTCAGAAGACGAACTCCTTCGCCTTGCGGAAGCCCGGCAGCGGCTTGACAGCCGTATTGAAGGCGTTGCGCTCGGCCACGCGGCCGCTCTCCTTGATATAGAGGCGCGCCTGGGAGGCATTGCCGTAGCCCTCGACCACGACGAGGCGGCCGCCATCGCGAAGCTGCGCGAACAGCGCCTCCGGCACGAACTCGACCGCACCGTGCACGAAGACGGCGTCGTAAGGGGCCTCCGGGGCATATCCGCCCTCAAGGTCGCCGGAAACGACGGCGACATTGTCATAGCCGAGGCGGGCGAGGGTTTCCGTCGCGCTCGCGGCAAGTTCGGCCTCGCTTTCCAGCGCCACGACCGAGCTGCCGAGCTTCGACAGGAGCGCCGAGGCGTAGCCGGTGCCGCAACCGACTTCCAGCACGATATCGTTCGGGGCAATATCGGCGAGCTGGATCAGCTTGGCGAGCGGCGATGGCTCCATGAGGAAGCGGCCGGGCGCAAGCTGGATATCGTTGTCGATATAGGCGAGCGGCTTTACAGCCGCGGGCACGAATTCTTCGCGCGGAACCGTCAGGAAGGCGTCGAGCACCTCATGCGACGTCACATCCGTCGTACGGATCTGGTTGTCCACCATCTTCGTGCGCGCTGCTTTGTAGTCAATCATCTCTGGCCCTTAGAATAAAACGGCGAAGACCGGCGCAAAGGCCCGGCCCGTGCCGGATGCGTTGCAATTCTCTTAGTGCGGTTTCGGGGCGGGTGTCCATAGGCGGCAGGCGGTTGCGCGCAAAAAGCGCGACCTGTGATTTCCCAACTTATCATGAATAAATTACTCAACATATTATTGCCTGCGCCGGGCATAATGTCGTATTGAGCACGGAGGTTTCAGGGTGCCGCACACCCTGTCTTTCAAACGGGCGTCGCCCGAACTGCGCCATGCAAGAGGAATATGCCGTGCTGAAACGGTCTCGACTGTACTTTGCGATCATCCTGATGGGGCTTGCCGCTCCGCACGCCGTTTCGGCGCAGACGCAGGAGACCCCCGCGGTCCAGACGGACAGCCAGCCGGAAGCCGGACAATCCGCAAGCACGGCGGCAAGCGGCAGCGCGACGACGGATACGACGTCGCGTCCGACGGCCGTCGAAAACGCGGCCGGCGCATCAACCACTACCGAAACCGACATGACGGCCCCGGCCGATGACGAGGAGACGGCAACGCTCGACATCGCCGGCGAGCGGCAGGCTGGCCTGCCGCACGATCTTTCCCCCTGGGGCATGTTCATGGCGGCCGATATCGTCGTCAAGGGCGTGATGATCGGCCTCGCCTTCGCCTCGGTCGTCACCTGGACGGTCCTGCTCGTCAAGCTCGCCGAACTTGGCGGCGCACAGCGCTCGGCCAGCCGGGCCGTGCGCCAGCTCACCGCCGCCCGCGGCCTGGAGGACGGCGAGGAAGCCGTCGGCGGCAACCGCGGCGTCGTCGGCCGCATGACGCGTGCCGCGCGCGACGAGATGGACGCTTCGGAGGCCGTCCTCGACCACGTCTCCGACGGCGGCGTGAAGGAGCGCATCGCCTCGCGCCTCACCCGCATGGAAGTCCATGCGGGGCGCCGCATCGCCAAGGGCACGGGCCTTCTCGCCACCATCGGCTCGACCGCGCCCTTCGTGGGCCTGTTCGGCACCGTCTGGGGCATCATGAATTCGTTCATCGGCATCTCGAAGGCGCAGACCACCAATCTCGCCATCGTCGCTCCCGGCATCGCCGAAGCCCTTCTTGCGACGGCCATCGGCCTTGTCGCCGCCATTCCCGCCGTGGTGATCTACAACTTCCTGGCCCGCGCCATCACCGGCTACCGCCAGAACCTCGCCGACGCCTCCGCCGCCATCGAGCGGCTTGCGAGCCGCGACCTCGACGTGCGCCGCGCGATGCGCCATCCCGCGCAGCGCGCCGAGCGCGTCGCCAAGGCCGGGTGACGCCATGGCCGGCAAGATCAAGGAAGGCATCGGCGACGACCTCGAGGAAAACAGCGAAATCAACGTGACGCCGTTCATCGACGTCATGCTGGTGCTGCTGATCATCTTCATGGTGGCCGCGCCGCTCGCCACCGTCGATATCAATGTCGACCTGCCCTCCTCCGTCGCCCAGCCGACGCCGCGTGAGGACAAGCCGGTATTCATGACGCTGAAGAAGGACCTGACGGTCTCCATCGGCAATGGCGAGATCGCGCGCGACAATTTCGGCCCTGCGCTCGACGCCGTGACGGAAGGCAACAAGGACGCCCGTATCCTGCTGCGCGCCGACAAGGCCGTCGACTACGGCAGCGTCATGGACGTGATGAACCTCCTGCGCGCCGCCGGCTACGGCAAGATTGCCCTCGTCGGCCTCGAAGGCGCTCCGGCGCAGTAACGCCGCAAGGCGCGCCGACGGGCGCGCCACCTGCCCTCAAAAAAGCTTGGCATTCGTGTTGAATGCCCCTTGCGCCCTCTCTAAATTCGTTCTAAACGCCCGTCACCACACGCTTTATAGCAAACGGACGGCCTCGTGGCGGAGTGGTGACGCAGAGGACTGCAAATCCTTGCACCCGAGTTCGATTCTCGGCGAGGCCTCCAATTTCCCCCAGCAATATCAGTAAGCTAGCCCCTAAAGGGCGACACCTCGCGGTATTTTCATGTTGCGCTGTGTTGCCACTCACCCCAGCGTCCCGTAGTGGTGAATCCGATCAGGATATTTATGCCACCGCTTGCCAGGGCACCGTCACATTGACTCGGATAAATTGTGTCCCGCCGGAAGAACTTACCTCGGCTCATCTCATCGCCGAATACCGTGAACTTCCGCGGATATTCGGCCTGGTGCGAGCCGCAATCCTACGCGGCGAGAGGCCTGATGATCCGCGCAATCCTACCGAATACCGGCTTGGGTCCGGGCATGTCCGATTCTTCTATGCACGCCTCGGCTATCTAGCCAGACGCCAGGAAGCCTTGATCGCGGAAATGCAGAGGCGTGGCTATTCGCCAAGCTTTACGGACCCGACCGGCTTGCTTGCAGGCATACCGGAAGAGTGGTGCGGTAACTGGGCGCCGACGGAAGCAGCCGTCACCATCAACAGGCAGCGGATTTCCGAGAGGCTTCCGCCGGCAAAGGTCAAATCACCTTAACGACATCCGCCAGACGTGGAATGCCCTCGATCTCCCCGCTCCGGATCCCGGTCGCCGCGAACTGTTCGCGCAGCCACAGGGCGGCGGGGCCGGCGGGGCGCTGCTTGTTCCAGATGAGTTCGAGCGCGACGGGATGGGCCCCGCCGTCAAATTGCAGCGAGGGTGTCGCAAGTTCGGGTGCGAGCGGGGAATTGGCGAGGATATGCGCGGGAATCAGCGCCCAGCCGATGCCCCGCTGCAATATCTGCAGGATGACCCAGTGACTGCCGACCCACCAGACCTCCGCCGCCACGCGCAGACGGTGGGTCTCGGCCCCGCCACTGCGCGTCGTCACCATGATCTGGCGGTGGCGGCGCAGTTCCTCCCAGGTGACGGGCGCGGTGGCCAGCGGATGGCCGCGCCCGCAGACGAGAATGAGCGGCACCCAGCCGATGGTGTGGAAACCGAACGCCGGCGGCAGGTCCTCCTCCCGCCATTTCACACCGAGGTCCGCTTTCCCTTCGAGCACCAGCCCCGCGATATCCCGCGTGGAGGGAAAGGAAAGCTCCAGCTCGACATGGGGGAATCGCTCGGCGAAAGCCGCAAACAGCGCGCCGACGGCAGGTTCGGGATAGAGTTCGTCCACAGCCACGGAAAGCCGTGTCTCCACACGCCTCTCGAAGCTCCTGGCGACGCCGATCAGGTGCTCGCGACGGTCGAGGATGAGGCTCGCTTCGGCCAGCAGCCGCTTGCCGGCCTCCGTCAGCGTCGGGTTCCGTGTGGCGCGGCTGAACAGCTTGACGCCGAGATCGTCTTCCAGCGAGGAGACGAGCAGGCTCACGGCCGACTGGGCCTTGCGCAGATGCCGCGCGGCGGCCGAGAAAGAACCATGTTCCGCGGCGGCGACGAACGCCTCCAGTTGATCGAGTGACACCGACATCTATCGGAATTCCAGATAGTATCTAACTTTTCTCGACCAGAATATCAGATAGAAGTGTCGCCAACAACGTCGAGGAAAACCCATGCGTACCTTCAGCGATCGTGTTCGTCATGCGATCATGTTCGAAATCATCGGCCTTGCGGTCTTCACGCCGGGCGCCGCCTTCCTGTTCGACCAGCCCATGGGGCATATGGGCGTCATCGGCATCGTTTCCGCCACGGCGGCGACGGTATGGAATTTCGTCTTCAACCTGGGATTCGACCGGGCGATGCTGCGCCTTCGCGGCAGCGTGATAAAGACGATGCCGATCCGCGTGCTCCATACGGTGCTGTTCGAACTTGGCCTGATCGCCCTCCTCATCCCGTTCATGGCCTGGTATCTCGGCATCGGGCTGCTGACAGCGCTCATTCTGGACCTGACCGTGGTCGCCTTCTATCTGGCCTATGCCTTCGTCTTCAACATCGTCTACGACTGGGCATTCCCGATTCCGCAGGCGCCCCTGCCTCACACGGCGTCGTAAGGCAGTTGCCACAAAGCGGACACAGGAGTTAATGGCATGTTTTCATTACAGAATTGTAATGTTGCGTTCAGTTTTCATTCATCGGATCGGTCCTAGGTTCCTCTCATCGACAACGAGGAACCGACCATGAAAGTCCTGACCCGAACCCTTCTTGCAGCCGTCGCACTCTCCTTTGCCGCCGCGCCGATGGCGCAGGCCCAGCAGCATTACGGCCACGACCGCAAGCCCGGCTATTCCTCCTCCTGGGACAAGCACGGCGCCAGAAAGCGCCATGACTGGCGCAAGGGCGAGCGCTATTCCGACTGGAAGCGCCGTCCGCCCGTCCGCGACTACCATCGCCACGGCCTGCGCAAGCCCGCTCGCGGCCAGCAATGGGTAAAGGTGGACGACAGCTACCTGCTGATGAGTGTCGCCACGGGCCTCATCCTCGGCATCGCCGCGGCCCGCTAAACGGAAAACGCCACCGCTGCTTGCGCCGCGGTGGCGTTTTTTCTCAGGCAACGCAGGCGATCAGCAGCGCCGTGCCATAGAGTCCCAGCGCGAAGACCGTGTGGGAGACGAGGTTGAACAGCCTCACCTTGTTGGCGTTCGGCAGCTTCGAGGCAGCAATGCCGAGACCGAGACCGGGTTGCAGCAGGAACCAGCCGGCGCCCACCGTCACCATGCCGAGAATCCAGGCCGGCAGGAAGGTGGGCGATGCAAACCAGGCCGCGCCCGCAAGCAGCGCCAGAACGACGCCATAGAGAATGCCCACCGCATAATGGCCGATCCAGCCGAGCGCGCGCTCATGCGCATAGGGTTCTGCCCTGGCGATGTCGTCATGAAAGACGGTGCCGTTCTTCAGGTGCCAGAACCAGCGCCCCACGGGCGCCCAGTTGGGTCGCGCCTGGCCGCAAACCTTCCAGAGAAATACCGCCCACAGGTCCATGAGCGCCGTCGCGCCGATCCCGATACCAAAGCCCTTCAGCAGCAGTTCCATGCAGGTCCCCTCACCCGAAATTCGCTGCGAGGGGTTAGAGCAGGTCCGCTGGCGCGAGGCAACGGGACTCAGCGCCCATTGCGCCGGGCCTTGCGCGTCGCCCACCAGACGGCGAGGCGGCGGCGCTGGCGGCGCACATAGGGAGAATCGTGCGAAAGCACGAGGAGACCGAGCGGCACCATCCAGAATCCGAGCACCGGCAGGAAGCCGAGCAGGCCGCCGCAGACGAGAAGCACGCCGATAACAGTGCGCGACCAGCGCGATTCCGGCAGTTTCATGCGGAACGAACCGATGACGATCTCCCGCGTGCGGGGATCGATCCCGAAATGCATATTTGTTTTCCGCGCCGTCATTTACCGCTCACCTGGCTGCAAAGCCCGGTTTTCCAAGGCTCTTCCTTCTCCCAGTTGGAGACTTCTCCACAATCAATCAAGGCCGGTGCATTTTTTTGTCAAAAAGCGCTTGGCAAATCGATCAAGCATTTGTATTACGCGCTCACTCCGCAGCGAGCGGATGATCCCTGGTAGCTCAGCGGTAGAGCATTCGACTGTTAATCGACAGGTCGCCGGTTCGAATCCGGCCCGGGGAGCCATTTCGGATTGAAACTGCGAAAGCCGATTCCCGCAGTTTCCACTCTACGGTTTCCTCCAGACGCTACGAGCGTCTGGAGGAGCGTGGGTTTCGAGCCTTTGATCCTTATTTCGTCAGCTCCGACCTCGACACGCTGGACAAGCGTCTGAACGTGGTGCCGTCGGAAGCTCCCATCTTTCGTCCTGATCTGACGCCGGGCCTCGCTTGCGAAGGCTTCCAATAGCTCAGGTGTGATCTGGTTCGTCTTTCCTTCGCCGCGATCCTCAGCCCGGTCGGCGTCGGCGCGCGCCGAGTCTCGCATCCGCTTCAATTCCGCGATTCGTCCCTTGAGGTTGGAATCATCCAGTTCCGCGAGTCCGTTCTCGATGGCCTCGTATAGACGGGTCAGCTTGGCCTCAGCGTCCGCAGCCTGCTTACGAAGGGCGACGATTCGATCCTTGAGATTGTCGGCGTGCGCCTCCCGACGCTCCAGCACGCCAGCGAGCAGCTCTTCGAGGTGCCCCTTTTCAAGAAGCAACTCCTCCAGGCAGCCCACAACTTTGTCATCTAGGACGTCCATCGGGATGGTTCGGCCCTTGCAGCCCGTCTTCCCCTGTCGGGCGGTCGTGCAGCACGTGTAGTAGCGGTATTGATTCCCCTTGCCTGACGTCCGCAGTGTCATCGCTCCACCGCAGTCGGCGCAATAGCAAACGCCGCCCAGGAGCGTGCCGGCCGCTACAAAGCGCGGAGCCTTCAGTTGGGGGCTGCGAGACCGCATGATCGCCTGAACTTCGGCAAATTCGTCGGCATCGATGATCGGATCGACCTCGACATCGACGATCTCGTCCTCCGACTTGCGCTCTCCCCGACGCTTTCCGGATACATTGAAGCGGTGCCGACCGATGTAGGTCTCGCGCGTCAGGATCTGGTGAACTGCGCCAACACCCCAGCGGCCTCCCGTCTGGGTGCGTATCCCTCGAATGTTGAGATAGTCCGCAATCTGCCGGGACCCCATGGGTCCGTCTTCTCCCCCGAGGCGCGCCAGCCGGAACATGAGCCGCACCGTCTCCAACTGCATGGGATCGGGCTCGATGCGCTTCTTGACCCTGATGCCTCTCTGTTCCGCGGAGACAATACGATATCCGAACGGAGGACGTGAGCCGTTCCAAAAGCCTTGCCGCGCATTCTCACGCATCGCCCGCAGCGTATGCTTCGCGTTCTCTTTCGACTGATATTCGTCAAAGAGCGCCATGATCTGGCGCATCATCACGCTCATCGGATCGTCGCCGAGATCCTGCGTGATCGAAACGAGGCGGACACCGTTCTTCGCCAAACGGCGGAAATAGAATTCCAGTTGGAACTGATCGCGAAAAAAGCGGGAGAAGGAGTGGACGATGATCGTATCGAACAGCGCCGGCTTTTGCGTGGCTGCGTCCATCATCTTTTGGAACTCGGGACGGCGGTCGTCGGTGGCGGAGGCCCCCGGCTCCACGAACTCCGCCGCGACAGCCAGACCCTTCGCCTGACAATACGACTGAAGCTGCCGGCGCTGGTCCGGGATCGAAAGGTCATTCTCGGCCTGCCGCCCCGTCGAAACCCTCAGATACAAGGCGGCGCGTCCTGTCGACGCCAAGGCAGGTGTCGCGTTGGCGTTCATGACAATCCTCCGTTCAAGATTTCAGTCTTGCGGCCCCAGCAGCTCATCAAGGAACGGGCCGAAATGCGCTTCGAACACATCCAGTTCGGCCTCCGTGACCTGCATCCCTGCGGTCCAGTCGTGGGTGACTTTCGTATTCCGCTCCAGAGCGCGCGGGCGGCGAACAGCGGCGGCCGACGAACGGCGCCGCTTCCTGGGCTCGACGTCGTCAGAACCAACAGGATAGTAGTCGTGGAGACTGACGATGATGGCCGATGCCAGATGTTCTCTTTCGTTTGACATAAGCGCATAATCGCATACTCCTATCTAAACTTCACTGATATCAATGATTTACTGGCATTCTTTGCATCGGGAATTTGGATACTCCGGACGCCATGCGGTTACGCCTGCCGTCGTTTTCGGGCTCTGGAATAGTGCAAATTCCAAGAATCGGCGACGTTTGGCTTCGGTCTGCGCGGGTGATTGAAGTTTCCATTTTCATGAGCTATATATAGCAGGACAATTGAACATTCTCAAGGGATCTCATCTCATGACGCCTCCCGCTTCAGCCGGTACTCAGCGTCGTCGCAGCCGCGCAACGAACTTCACCGGCGAACCAACCTCTGCCGCGTCGACGCGTGTCCGGCGCCCCGAACCCGGATCAAGCGAGGATCTCGTAGCGGCTTTCGTGCTGCGTAGCGGCAGGGCCCTCGCGCGCATCGCCGAGCGCATGCCGCGTGATCGGCTCCTGGCGGCGGTCGGCGCGTCAACGGACACTGACGTTCTCTTCAGCTCACTTCACGAGGCGGCAGCCATCGGCGCCGAGATTCTGCCCGATCGGCCCGACCCATTGACCGAAGCGCTATTGCGCGGCTCCGAAATGAAGCGGGAAATGCTCAAAGCCGAAGGCGGTGTTCTTTCCGCGCAGCAGCTCGCTGAGCACCTTGGCATCACGCCGCAGGGTCTCGGCCGTAAACGCGAGCGCAGCCAAGTGTTCTGGCTCGATGTAGGCGACGGCTATGTCTACCCCGCGTTTCAGATCGGCAAGAATGGGCTATTGCGGGGCATCCGCGACGTGCTGGACGCCTTCACCGTCGAAGATGCCTGGATGCGAGTCAACTTCATGCTGACTGGCGACGCCAGGCTCGAAGGCCAGCGACCGATCGATCTGCTCCGCAAAGGTCAGACAGATGAGGTTGTCAGGGCGGCAGCGGCTTACGGCGAACATGGCGCCGCCTGATCCGAGACCGCTGCCGCCCGCCGATTTCGCCGCCCGCGATCTGCCCATAGAGATCATCGATAAAGGCGCTCGGCTGGTCCGCATCCATCGCACGGAACTTAGCCCGATCTTTTTCGGGTCCTCTGGCGGCAACCGCTTTGATGATCCGACACGCCAGTATGGCGTCTCCTACCTCTCACAAACGATTGAAGGCGCGTTCGCCGAAACGTGCCTTCGCTCTATCGGCGCCCGTTTCGTTGCACTAAGCTTTCTTGAGGCCCGATCATTCTGCGAGATCGAGGTCACATCGCCTTTGCGGCTCGTCTCGGTTCACGGCCCTGGCTTGGCTCGCATCGGTGCTACAGGCATTGTAACCAGCGGTCCGCACTCGGTTGCGCAGGAGTGGTCGCGCGCCATCCATGATCATTCGGCTGGCGCCGATGGCGTCGTTTACCGCTCCAACCACGACAACGGGGAACTCTGCGTCGCGCTGTTCGAGCGGGCGCACGACCGTCTGGCTGTGATCGCTTCCACGCCCATACTATCAAACCGCGACCGTCTCGGCGAACTGTTTGCCCGATATAAGGTCGGTCTGGGATAGCTCCCTCACCCGTGATCGGAAACGTGATCGAATCCGCGACCACCTTGACTCTTCCAATCGAAAAGTAGAACAAATAGCGAACATGCTTGTCAACCCGCCCTTGGAGGTCAGGAACGAACTTGCGGCCCGAGCCCGCCATAGAATCCTTGCGCGCGCAGATCGAGAAGATCGAAGGCAAAAGCCGGCGCGTCAAATCGGTGCTTCCCTTTGGAATTGCCGAGGTGGATTCACGACTCCCCGGCGAAGGCCTGGCGCTCGGCGCGCTGCACGAGATCGCGGGCGGCGGTAACGGCGCGATCGACGGTGCCGCCGCCGCGCTCTTTGCCGCCGGGATTGCTGCGCGCACCAAGGGCAAGGTGCTGTGGTGCATCACCCGTCCCGACCTCTTCGCACCGGCGTTGGCCCAAGCCGGTCTCCCGCCAGATCGCGTGATCTATGTTGAGGCCGGGGACGACAAGACCGTCCTGGCCTGTGTCGAGGAAGGCCTGCGTCATGGCGGACTCGGCGCCGTCGTCGCAGAAATCGGCCGCCTGTCGATGACCGCCTCGCGTCGCCTTCAACTCGCCGCCGAGGGCACCGGTGCAATCGGCCTGGCGCTACGCCGCTGGCGGCGACAAACGGAGGCCACGGACTTCGGCCAGCCAACCGCCGCCATGACCCGCTGGCGGGTCTCGGCCCTGCCTTCACCCACTTTGCCCGTTCCGGGAGTCGGCCGACACCGCTGGCTTGTCGAGCTGATCCGCGCTCGCGCGGGCGAGAGTGCTGATTTCGAATTGGAGGCGTGCGATGACACGGGTCGTCTCGCTCTTCCTGCCCACATGGTCAACAGATCGCGTGCGCAGGACGGCCGGCGACGCGGCGCCTCCGGCTGAGGCGCCGCTCGTCCTGATCGGCCATGACGGGAGAAGGCGGGTGGTGGTCGCGGCGGATGCCGCGGCCCAGTCCGCCGGCCTGCGCGTGGGGATGCCGGCGACCAGGGCCCAGGTCCTCGTCCCGGGCCTCCTCGTTCAGGACGCCGCTCCCACGGCCGACGCCGAGGCACTCGACCGCCTCGCGCTCTGGGTCCTGCAACGCTACGCCCCGATCGTCGCCGCCTGCCTGCCTGACGGCATCGTCATCGACACGACCGGCGCCGATCATCTGCACGGCGGCGAACACGCCATGCTGTCGGGCATGGTCGACCGCCTGGCGGGCTCGGGGATCGTCGCCCGCGCCGCCGTCGCCGACACCTGGGGCGCGGCGCACGCCCTCGCGCGATACGCCGGCCGGTCGCCCCTGATCTCCCCGCCGAGAGCCGTCGAAGCCGCGATCGCGCCGCTGCCGATCAAGGCGCTCCGGCTGCCGCCGGCCCTGGTCCACAATCTGCGGACGCTGGGCTTCGACCGCATTGGCGATCTAGTCGCGCAGCCGCGCGCCCCGCTCACGCTTCGCTTCGGACCCGAGCTAGGCCGCCGGATCGACCAGGCGCTCGGCCTCGCGCCCGAACTCATCGACCCGATCCGGCCGGACGACCTGATCGAGGTCCGCCGTAGCTTTCCTGAACCGATCGGCGCGGCCGAGACCATCGCCCGCTATATCGGCAAGCTGGTGGTCCAGCTCTGCGCGGCGCTCGAAGAACGCGGCCTCGGCGCGCGGCGCCTCGACCTGCTCTGCCATCGCGTCGACAACATCATGCAGGCGGTCCGCGTCGGCACGGCCTTGCCGGTGCGCGACGTCAAGCGCCTGACCCGGCTTCTGTGCGACAAGATCGAGACCATCGAACCCGGCTTCGGTATCGAAATCCTGACGCTCACAGCGACAATCGCCGAACCGATCGACGGCAAGCAGACCATCACCTCCCTTATCGACGACACCGTGCCGGACGTCTCCGATCTCGTCGATACGCTCGCCAACCGGGTTGGCGGCAGTCGCATCTATCGCGCCGCGCCGGTCGCCAGCGACGTCCCCGAGCGCTCCGTCTGTCGCGTGCCCGCCATGTCGCCCGAGACCGGGGCGACATGGTCCGGCGACTGGCCGCGACCGCCGCGTCTGCTCGATCGTCCCGAATTGATCGAGACCGTCGCGCTGCTGCCCGATCATCCTCCGGTGTCCTTCACCTGGCGCGGTGTCCGGCGACGCGTGAAGCGCGCCGACGGCCCCGAGCGCTTGTTCGGAGAATGGTGGAAGCGCGACGCCGAACTGGTCGCCGTGCGGGACTATTTCCGGATCGAGGATGACGCCGGCGAACGCTACTGGATCTACCGCGCCGGCGATGGTGAGGATGCGGCCACTGGATCGCACCGCTGGTTCCTGCATGGGGTGTTCGGATGATCGGCCCCCGCTATGCCGAACTCCAGGTCACCTCCCATTTCAGCTTCCTGCGGGGCGCGAGCGGCTGCGACGAGCTGTTCGCCACCGCAGCCCTGCTCGGCATCGAGGCGCTGGCCATCGTCGACCGCAACTCGCTGGCCGGCATCGTCCGCGCCCATGAGGCGGCAAAGACGACGGGCGTACGCCTCGTCGTCGGCTGCCGTCTCGACCTCGCCGACGGCATGTCGGTGCTGGTCTATCCGACCGACCGACCAGCCTATTCGCGGCTCTGCCGTCTGCTGTCGCTCGGCAAGAAGCGCGGCGGCAAGGCGAAATGTCATCTCGAATGGGCTGATCTCGTCGCCTATCGCGAGGGCCTACTTGCCGTTCTCTTGCCGGACCACGCCGACGACGGATGCGGCCTGCGCCTGCGGCGGTTGCGCGAGGCCTTTGGCGACCGCGCCTATATGGCACTGTCGCTGCGCCGCCGGCCGAACGACCAGCTCCGTCTGCACGAACTGTCCAACCTCGCGACCCGGATGCGGGTGCCGACCATCGTCACCAACGACGTGCTGTTCCACGCGCCCGACCGCCGCATCCTTCAGGACGTCGTCACCTGTATCCGTCACAACGTCACCATCGATGCGCTGGGCGAACGGCGTGAGCGGCACGCCGATCGCTACCTCAAACCGCCGGAGGAGATGCACCGGCTGTTCGGCCGCTATCCCGAGGCCCTGGCCCGCACGTTGCAGATCGCGGAGCGTTGCCGCTTCTCGCTCGACGAGCTGGCCTACCAATACCCCGAGGAACGCGACGACCCGGCGCTGACGCCACAAGAGACGCTGGCCAAGCTGACCTGGGAAGGTGCCGCAGAACGCTACCCCGAGGGCCTGCCGGACAGCGTCCGCGCCGCGCTCGAGCACGAGCTGAGGCTTATCGAGAAGCTGCAATACGCCCCTTATTTCCTGACGGTGAACAGCATCGTGCGGTTCGCGCGCTCCAAGGACATCCTGTGCCAGGGCCGCGGCTCGGCCGCGAATTCGGCCGTCTGCTATGTGCTCGGCATCACCTCGATCGATCCCGGCCGTAACGACCTCCTGTTCGAGCGCTTTGTCAGCGAGGAGCGGCGCGAACCGCCCGACATCGACGTCGACTTCGAACATGAGCGGCGCGAGATCGTTATGCAGTGGGTCTTCGAGACCTATGGCCGCGACCATGCCGCGCTCTGCTCGACCGTCATCCGCTACCGCTCAAAGGGCGCGCTGCGTGACGTCGGCAAGGCGCTCGGCCTCACCGAGGACCTGATCAAGACCCTGTCCTCGCAGGTCTGGGGCTGGTCGGAGGAAGGCGTCGAGCCCAAGCAGGTCGAAGAGCTGAACCTCAACCTCGGCGATCGCCGGCTTCGCCTCGCTCTCGATCTCGCCCGCCAGCTCATGGGCGCGCCACGCCATCTCTCCCAGCATCCCGGCGGCTTCGTGCTGACCCATGACCGGCTCGATGAGCTGGTGCCGATCGAACCCGCCGCCATGGTCGATCGCCAGGTTATCGAGTGGGACAAGGACGACATCGATGCGCTGAAATTCATGAAGGTCGACGTCTTGGCCTTGGGCATGCTGACCTGCATGAAGCGCGGCCTCGACCTCCTGGCCGACCACAAGGGGGTCCAACTCGATCTTGCGACCATCCCGGCTGAGGACCCGCGCACCTATGCGATGATCAGGAAGGCGGACACCCTCGGCACCTTCCAGATCGAGTCCCGCGCGCAGATGTCGATGTTGCCGCGCCTCAGGCCGCGGACCTTTTACGATCTCGTCGTACAGGTCGCCATCGTCCGGCCCGGCCCAATCCAGGGCGACATGGTGCATCCCTATCTGCGCCGCCGCGAGGGGCTGGAGCCGGTCCACTATCCCAAGCCCGAACTGGAGAGGGTGCTCGGCAAGACGCTCGGCGTCCCGCTGTTTCAGGAACAGGCGATGCGCGTCGCGATCGAATGCGCCGGCTTCACGCCCGGCGAGGCCGACATGCTGCGCAAGTCGATGGCGACCTTCAAGTTCACCGGCGGCGTCTCCCACTTCCGGGACAAGCTCATCAACGGCATGGTCGACAACGGCTATGAACCGGAGTTCGCCGAACACACCTTCAAGCAGCTCGAAGGCTTCGGCAGTTACGGGTTTCCGGAAAGCCACGCAGCCTCTTTTGCGCTAATCGCCTACGCCTCGGCGTGGCTCAAATGCTGGCACCCCGACATCTTCTGCGCGGCGCTGCTCAATTCCCAGCCGATGGGCTTCTATGCCCCCGCTCAAATCGTGCGCGACGCCCAGGACCATCACGTCGAGGTCCGGCCGGTCTGCATCAACGCCTCGCGCTGGGACTGCACCTTGGAGCCGACCGGCGACGATGGCCGCTTCGCGGTCCGTCTCGGCCTGCGCATGGTCAAGGGGCTGGCGAACGCCAACGCCGCCGCCATCGTCAGCGCGCGGGCTGATACGCCCTTTGCCTCGATCGACGATCTATGGCGCCGCGCCGGCGTGCCGGTCGCCGCCCTGGTGCAGATCGCCGAGGGCGACGGCTTCCGCCCGTCACTCAGCATGGCGCGGCGTGAGGCGCTCTGGGCAATAAAAGCGCTACGCGATGAACCCTTGCCCCTCTTCGCGGCCGCCACCGCCCATGAACAGCAGTTCGTGCCCGAGATCAGTGAGGCCGCCGTCAGCCTTCGGCCCATGACGGCAGGCTCGGAGGTGGTGGAGGACTACGGCCATATCGGGCTGTCGCTGCGCAGCCACCCGGTCGCCTTCCTGCGCGACGATCTGCGCCGACGGCGAATCTTCACCTGTCAGCAGGCGATGGATGCCCGCGACGGCCGTTGGCTGGAGGCCGCCGGCATCGTGCTGGTCCGGCAGCGGCCCGGCAGCGCGAAGGGCGTGATGTTCATAACCCTCGAAGACGAAACCGGCATCGCCAACCTCGTCGTCTGGCCGCAGGTCTTCGAGAAGAACCGCCGTATCATCCTGTCGGCCGGAATGTTCGCCGTGCGCGGACGCATCCAGCGCGAGGGCGAAGTCGTGCATCTGGTCGCACAGCGCCTCACCGATCTCTCGGCCGACCTGGCCAGCGTCGGTGATCGGGATGCGGCCTTTCCGCTGCCGCACGGACGCGGCGATGAATTCCATCACGGCTCGCCGACGCCCGATCCGCGTGGACTGGCGCCAAAGGGCCTGCGCACGCGCGACATCTACATTCCCGACCTCCACATCGACTCGATCAAAGTGAAGACACGGGATTTCCGGTAGAACGCGTCATCCAACCTGCTCCACTTGCAGCGTGCCGGCCGCCAACGGACGGATCAGTGATTGAGCCGGAACCGAGGGGTCAAGCCAATCGGCCCAGGCGTCGCG
Source organism: Shinella zoogloeoides (assembly GCF_022682305.1). Lineage (NCBI taxonomy): Bacteria > Pseudomonadati > Pseudomonadota > Alphaproteobacteria > Hyphomicrobiales > Rhizobiaceae > Shinella > Shinella zoogloeoides. Next base: position 1,529,816 of record NZ_CP093528.1, on the reverse strand, counting down.
TTCGAGGATGACGATCTGCCGATCATGGTAGGGCGCGATGTCGGGTCCGGGCTCCATCGTGAGCATGGTGAAGGCCTCGCCGACATCCTTCGTGGCGCGCCAGATGCCGGCGATGCAGATGATCGGCTGGCCGCGCTTGGTGAACAGCCACTTGTCCTTCCGCTTCTTTCCCTTCTCGGCGGGGTCCGTGAACTCGTAGAAGCCATCAGCCACGATCAGGCAGCGGTTCGAGGTGAATTCGCGGCCATCGGAGCGGAAATTGTAGACCGGGCGCTTGTTCTGGCCTGGCCAGCTCCATCGCCGCTGCAGCATGTCGCCGTCGCCGCGAACGCCCTCGACCGTTCGGACGATCGGACCCATGTCGGTGATCTTGATGTCCTCGCGCGCTTCAATGTTCGGCGTGCCTTCGCCGAAGCGGATCTTGATCTTGAGGTCGGCGAAGTCCTCAACGATCGACGCCACGTCCACCATAAGTCGGTAGTCATTGCACATGTGTCCTCCGCTTCGACCGCTCTTGTCCGGCCGCTGTGTTCTGGCTATGTTCACAGATCATGAGCGCGACGGTATTCGATTCCGAAGCATCCCTCAGCGAACGCCGGGTAATCATAAGGCGCAACGGCGGCGATGTTGAGATGGTGGAGCTGCCGTGGGGACTTCAGCCCCGCGAGAATGGCGGGCGGCCGTTCACCGTCACCCGGGCGGAGGGTCGGACTTTCCCGAGCCATCGCTGCCTCATCCCTGCGTCCGAATTCCGCCATCGCAGCCGGGATAAGCACTACAGTTTCTCGCTGACGAGTGGCGACTGGTTCTATTTCGCGGGCATCTGGCGGCCGGTGACGCAGGATTGGCCGGAGGCCTATGCGATCCTGACGACCACGGCGAACGACGATGTCGCGCCCTATCATGATCGGCAGATGGCCGTCCTACGACGCGATCAGCGCTTGGCCTGGCTCGATCTCACCACGCGCGAAGAGGACTTGCTGAAGCCGCTGCCGGCAGGGGCTTTCGCCGTTTCGCGGCTGCGGGAAAAATCGGCGCAAGCCACCTTTGCAATCTGAACGATCAGCTTTTCGAAGCGGCCGAAGGGGAAAGCCTTCCCCTGCGTCCGAGCCCTCGGTCTCGGCCGACCCCTTCTGCGGGGCGGCTGCCCCGCAACGCCCCGCTGAGAGTGAGAGAGTGGACCGGTTTTCCGTGACGGGTTGAAGGTTGGAGAAGAGGTCTCCGACGCCCGTCATGGAGATTGATCCCATGAACATGCAGGTCCTCGACGCTCGCCGCGACTCGAACGGCGGTTACAAGGTCGATGTCAGCCGGGGGGAGCGGATCGGCCGCGTCTCGTCGGAGTGGTTCTCGCGTCCGGCCGACGAGCGCTACCTCTCCCTGTCGGAGCTGGCCCATACGGTTCGCGACCGTACCGAACGCAGCCGGACGCGGGTGGTGGAGAGCGCGCTCATCCACGTCGAGGCGAACCGCAACGATTCAGAGCGGCTGGCGCTGATCCTGCCGGGCACCGATGCGGCAATCGCGCCTACACACTGGTCCTTCGGCCAGCTCGCCAGCCTAGTCGGTGCGCCCGCCGCCTATTTGCGACAGCTCCCTGCCGCACTTGCCGCCATCAACCTGCAGTATGGCCTCACCTCCAATCGGGCCGAGCAGATCAAGACACTCGAAACCGACAACGGCCGGGTCGAGCTGCGCGCCGTCACCGGGCCGGATTATGGGCGCATCTTCGACCACGAGCTGGTCGAGGCCGTGCAGCGCATCGCCGGCAACGGCACGGGCGACACCCGCTGGAAAGTGCCGGGCGTGCTCGACTGGTCGACCGGCATCTACAATCCGCGCGTGGACATCACCAAGGATACGACGACGCTCTATGCCTCCGACCGCGACGTCTTCCTGTTCCTGGTCGACGACTTGAATCCGATCGAGGCCGGGCGCCTGCCAGACGGCTCGCCGGATTTCTACTTCCGGGGTTTCTACTGCTGGAACTCCGAGGTCGGCGCCAAGACGCTCGGCATGGCGAGCTTCTATCTCCGCGCGGTCTGCCAGAATCGGAATTTGTGGGGCGTGGAGGACTTCGAGGAGATCAGCATCCGCCACAGCAAATATGCAGCCAACCGTTTCGCCCATGAGGCGGCGCCAGCGCTGGCGAACTTCGCCAATTCCTCACCCCTGCCTTTCGTCAATGGCATCAAGGCCGCCCGCGAGCGGATCGTCGCCAGGACGGACGAAGACCGCACCGACTTCCTGCGCCGACGCGGCTTCTCCAAGGCCGAGACCGGCACGATCATCGACACAGTCCTGGCAGAGGAAGGCCGTCCGCCCGAGAGCATCTTCGATTTCGTGCAGGGCATCACTGCCGTCGCGCGCGACAAGCCGCATCAGGACGCCCGCCTCGACATGGAAGGCAAGGCCAAGAAGCTGCTCGATCGAGCGGCCTGATTTCCGCGAAGTCGGGGATGCGGTTTTCCGTGTCTCCGGCTTTGCGCTTCCGTCTCTTTCCGGTTTGCCGGTCCGTGGCGCTGCCCCCTTTAGAGGAAGAGGGCGGCGCTTCGCTTCGTGACGGGTTGGAGGCTGAGAGAGAGTCTTTCGGCCGCCCGTCGTGGAGTATCCCGACATGGCAACCGCCGTTCAGAAGATCGCGTCCCTTGGCGAGCGTCGCGACATCCCCTTCAACAAGCTCATCCTGAGCCAGGCCAACGTCCGCAAGACCAAGGCCGGCGTCTCGATCTCCGAACTGGCCGAGGATATCGGCCACCGTGGTCTTCTTCAAAACCTCAACGTCCGCCCTGTGCTCGACGGCGAGGGTGTGGAAACCGGCATCTTCGAGGTCCCAGCGGGCGGTCGCCGATTCCGGGCGCTCGAACTGCTGGTCAAGGCCAAGCGTCTCGCAAAGACCGCACCGGTCCCCTGCAACGTCCGCGACGCGGCCTCCGCGATCCCGGCTGAGGAAGACAGCCTTGCCGAGAACGTCCACCGCGAGGCGCTCCATCCGCTCGATCAGTTCAAGGCCTTCCAGGCGCTGATCGGGCGCGGCATGGGCGAGGAGGATATCGCCGCCCGCTTCTACGTCACCCCGGCCGTGGTCCGTCAGCGACTGCGGCTCGCCTCGGTCGCTCCGGCGCTGCTTGACGTCTATGCCGAGGACGGCATCGCACTTGACCAGCTCATGGCCTTCACGGTGTCGCATGACCATGCCCGGCAGATGGAGGTGTGGGAGACCATCCAGCGATCCTACAGCCGCCAGCCCTATGAGATCCGGCGCATGCTGACCGAGGGCGCGGTGCGCGCCTCTGATCGTCGTGCGCAATTCGTCGGGATCGAGGCCTATGAGGCAGCGGGCGGCGCAACGCTGCGCGACCTGTTCCAGGCCGACGACGGCGGATGGCTGCAGGATCCGGCGTTGCTCGACACCCTCGCCACCGCGAAGATCGGCGCCGCTGCCGAGGAACTCGCGGCTGAGGGCTGGCGCTGGATCGATGCCGCGCTGGACTTCCCCTACGGCCACACCACCGGTTTGCGCCGGATCGCGGGCGAACGCTCCGAACTCTCCGCCGACGAACAGGCCGCATACGAGGCCCTGACCGAGGAACTGGACCGGCTCTACGCCGAGCATGACGATGGCGAGGACCTGCCGGAGGCGGTCGATCTGCGGCTCGAGGAGATCGAGACGGCGATCGCCGCCTTCCAGAACCGGCCGACCCTCTACGATCCGGCCGAGATCGCGCGCGCTGGCGCCTTTGTCAGCATCGACAGCTCGGGCCGACTGACCGTCGAGCGCGGCTATGTCCGTCCCGAGGACGAGGCGCCCATCGAGCGTGAGACCAACGGCGACGGCGAAACCGAAGGCCCCGCACCGAACGCGCAGCCGATGCGGGCGGTCATCACCATCGGCGGCCAGCCCGAACCGGAGGACGAGGAGGACGACGTCGTCAAGCCGTTGCCCGAACGCCTGGTCAGTGAGCTGACGGCCCACCGCACCCTCGCGCTGCGGGATGCGCTGGCAGGCAACCCGCACGTCGCCATCACGGCGCTGCTGCACAAGCTGGTGCTCGACACCTTCCACCGCACCTCGTCTTCCGGCGGGTGCCTGGAGATCTCGGTCCGTCACGTCTTCTTCTCTGTCCAGGCCGCCGACCTGAAGGACAGCACGTCCGCCAAGTCGGTGGCGGAACGGCAGGAAGGCTGGGAGGCCGACATCCCGCAGGATGAGGATGCCTTGTGGAACTGGCTGGTCGATCTTGACGACGCCAGCCGGACGGCCCTGCTGGCGCATTGCGTCTCTTACGGCGTCAATGCCCTCTCCGAGAAGGTCGACCGCTACGGCGGCTCCGGCATCTCTCAGCACGGGTTGGAGCGCCGGCTGAAGCAGGCCGATCGGATCGCACGCGCTGTCGGTCTCGACATGGCGGAAGCGGGATGGCGCCCGACCGTCGACAACTATCTCAGCCGGGTGACCAAGCCGCGCATTCTCGAAGCGGTGCGTGAAGCCAAGGGCGACGCGTCAGCGCAGCTTATCGATCATCTGAAGAAGGGCGACATGGCCAAGGAGGCCGAGCGGCTGTTGGTCGACACCGGCTGGCTGCCCGAACCGCTTCGACTCGCTGATCTCGCAGCCGATCCTGCATCGGACGCTCAGAGCGGCGGGGAAGCCGAGGCGGCCGAGCTGCCCGACTTCCTGAGCACTGACGAAGATCCGGAAACGCCGGCCAACGGCGACGACGACGAACGTCACCTTGTCGCCGCCGAATGATGGGCTCGCGGGGCGGTTTCGGCCGCTCCGCACCTTCCTCCAATTGAAGGACCTTCCGCATGGCGCAATCCAGCCCTACGCCAACCCGGCACGTCGTCTTCCAGTACCTCGTGCCGGTCCATGTCGAGGTCGAGGATGACCTCGTTGTCCGAGTGACCGTCATCGACGAGACGCCTGTCCGCGACCCCACCGTGGTCGAGGGCAATCCCGAGTACCTGGCTCAAGCCGTGGCGGCCACCGATGACGGCCAATCCTGGCCGTCCTGGCAGTTCGGCTACTGACCCTTCCAACCACCATCCCGACCCATCCGAGCCCGGCCCAGCGCCGGGCTCTTTTCGTTTCAGGAGCCCGACATGCCCGATTTTCTCACCCGCTTCTCCTGCCTGCTCGACGTCGGCTCGGTCGCCAATGTCGCGCGGGCCTTCGACCTCTACATCGCGCTGATGGCCGAGAACGGTCGCGAGGACCCGCCCGCCGAGCCGTTCCTGCTCTCCCTGACACCCAAGCACGGCGCGACGCGCCTCTGGCTTCGCGACCCCGGAACCGCCGATCCGCAATTGCTGATCACCTTCGTCACCCGCTGCGCGGAGACGTTCGGGCTCACCGGCACCTGGGGCTTTCAGTGGGCCGGCGTCGCCTCGGAACCTGTCGTCGACGGTTTCTCCGGCGGCGCCCATCTGCTCGATCTCTCCACCGGCCGCACGATCGAGTGGATCAGCACCGGCCGCTGGCTCGCCGAAGGAGATGCGCGATGATCCCCGACCATGCGCGCGCCAATTTCCAAACCCTGCTGCGCGCCGCGGAAAGTGGCGATCTGGCGTTGATGGAATGCACGGACGCCGCGACCGGCGAGCCGCGCTATGTCATCTGTGCGGTCGGCCGTGACGGTGGCGACTATATGTTCACGCCGTTCGGCCATCTGGCTGATGGCAATCCCTACGACGCCTACCTTCCGCCCAATACGGGCGGCGAAATAGCTGCCTGAATTCTACCAGACAGCCACTTCCCATTGCCCGTTGACGCGCGCGAAGCCGACTGGCCGGTTCTGCGGCGTAGCGTTCGCCCGCGTGGAATCCATCGTGAGCTGCGTCATGCACGTCACGCCAGGACCAACACCGCCCGGCGAACATTCCCCGAGCTTGAGCGTCGCATTGGCCAGCGACGTCCCCGTGAAAAGGCGATGGCGACGGACGGCCGCGATGGCCTCGTCCTCGGTCGGCTGTGCGACACCAGCGACAGCGGCGGCTGATGCGCCGCCGGGCGTGATCACCGGGCGGAGCGCGAAGCCTGCGCCAAAGCCCACTACGAGGCATCCTCCGGCCACCATGCCGATCACACTTCCCTTCATCACCGTCTCCCTTCGGGGCCTCGCTCGGTCGGGCGGACATGCGTCCCCGATCGCCGGGGCCGAGTTTCGCCATGTGCTGGATGGAGGAGTGTAGCGCCGCACGGCCCACCTCGGAAGGCCGCGCGGTCAGGCGGTCATACCGCGCGCCAGAGTGAGAGGTTGGCCGGGACGGGTTCGAGCCGGTCCGGTCGAGAGAGAGCGCCGCCGGTTCGTCCCAATCCGCTCTCCGAGGTTCTTCCCATGACGATGATCCCTGCATCAGCGGCAGCTCCGCTGGCAGCGCCGCTTCCCCTCAGCGGTCTCCCTGATCCTTCTGCTGCTATTTTCCGAGCCGCACAGCTCTTGCTTCCCCATCTCGAACGCGGTCAGCGCGTCGATGCGCAGATCCTGCGCGCCGCCATGGAAGCGGCGTTCGGTGCCTCCGATACCACGGGCGCCTGGGACTGGAAGTCAGCCTACGAGGCCTGCGAGGTCGCGACGGTCCTCTTCCTCCGCAAGTACGGCAATGCGCTTTTCCGCAAAGCCGGCTCTCCGGCCGCCGCGCTGCCGATGCTGGCGAAGATCGCCACCCTTCTTCCCACCCACACACGGCGATCGGAGGAGAGCCAGTCATTCCAGCAGTTCTCGACGCCGCTTCCTCTCGGCGTCGCCGCGCTAACCGCTGCGGCGATCACGCCTGCTGATCGCGTGCTGGAGCCCTCTGCCGGCACGGGACTCCTTGCCGCCTTGGCGGAGATTACCGGCGGCGCGCTCATGCTGAACGAGCTGGCCGACACTCGCGCCGACCTCCTGGCATCCCTCTTTCCGGCCATCGCCGTCACCCGCTTCGACGCGGCCCAGATCGACGATCATCTCGCGCCGGACAGCGTGCCCAGCATCATCCTGATGAACCCGCCGTTCTCGGTGATGGCGAACGTGACGGGCCGGATGGCCAACGCCGCCTATCGCCATATCGCCTCCGCGCTGGCGCGACTGGCCAATGGCGGGCGGCTGGTGACGATCACCGGATCGAGCTTCTCACCGGATGCGCCCGCCTGGCGCGACGCCTTCGTCCGACTTCAGGAACATGGCCGCGTGGTATTCACCGCCGCGATCGACGGTGCGGTCTATGCCAAGCATGGCACGACCATCGACACTCGCCTGACCGTGATCGACAAGGCCCCGGCGGAAAACGCCGTCGCATTCCCGGCATCACCAGGCGTTGCACCCGACGTCGCCACCCTGATCGGCTGGATCGGCGAGCATGTTCCGGGACGTTTGCCGGTCGATACCGGCATCTCGGTTCCCGCCGCCGTCCCGGCAGCCGCGCCGAGTACCGTTCGCGGCTATCTCGCGCGCGCCGCCACATCTTCTCCCCTCCGCACTGTTAGCGAACCCGAAGGCGTCGAACTCGCCTATGAGATCGTGGACTGGACGCCTGCCGAAGATGGCCGGATCACCGACGCGATCTATGAAGACTACGGGTTGCAGGCGATCCGTATCCCCGGTGCTCAGCCCCATCCGACCAAGCTGGTGCAATCCGTGGCGATGGCCTCGGTCGCGCCGCCCAAGCCGAGCTATCGGCCCCGGCTGCCGGCGAACATCGTCAATGATGGGCTCCTCTCCGACGCCCAGCTCGAAACCCTCATCTACGCCGGCGAGGCGCATGCCGACTTCCTCGCCGGTTCGTGGACGCTCGATGAGACCTTCGACGTCGTCTCGGCCGCGCCCGACGATGCGCCGAACGCCGTGCGCTTCCGCCGAGGCTTCATGCTCGGTGACGGCACCGGTGCCGGCAAAGGCCGCCAGTCTGCCGGCATCATCCTCGACAACTGGATGCAGGGGCGCCGCAAGGCGGTGTGGATCTCCAAATCCGACAAGCTGCTGGAGGACGCGCAACGTGACTGGTCGGCGCTCGGCATGGAACGGCTGCTGATCACGCCGCTATCGCGTTTCCCGCAGGGCAAGGACATCACGCTCTCGCAAGCCGTCCTATTCACCACCTATGCCACGCTACGGTCCGACGACCGCGGCGAGAAGCTTTCCCGCGTCAAGCAGATCGTCGAATGGTTGGGCTCCGACTTCAATGGAGTGATCATCTTCGACGAGAGCCACGCCATGCAGAACGCCGCTGGCGGCAAGGGCGAACGCGGTGACGTCGCCGCCTCGCAGCAGGGCCGCGCGGGCCTCCGGCTCCAGCACGCGCTGCCGAATGCGCGCGTCGTCTATGTCTCGGCGACCGGCGCGACCACCGTCCACAATCTCGCCTACGCCCAGCGCCTTGGTCTCTGGGGCGGCGAGGACTTCCCGTTCTCGACCCGTGCTGAATTCGTCGAGGCGATCGAGGATGGCGGCGTCGCGGCGATGGAAGTGCTGGCCCGCGACCTGCGCTCGCTCGGTCTCTACACTGCCCGCTCACTCTCCTATGACGGCGTCGAATACGAGCTGGTCGAGCACCAGCTCACGCCTGAGCAGACTGGCATCTACGACGCCTATGCCGGGGCATTCGCCGTCATCCATAACAATCTCGACGCGGCGATGCAGGCAGCGAACATTACCGGCGACGGCGGCACGCTGAACCGGCAGGCCAAGTCCGCCGCCCGCTCGGCCTTCGAATCCGCCAAGCAGCGATTCTTCGGCCATCTGCTGACGTCGATGAAGACCCCGACCTTGATCCGGTCGATCGAGCAGGACCTGGCCGACGGCCATGCCGCCGTGATCCAGATCGTGTCGACCGGCGAAGCCTTGATGGAGCGCCGTCTCGCTGAGATCCCGACGGAGGAATGGAACGACGTCCGGGTAGACATCACTCCGCGCGAGTATGTTCTGGATTATCTCGCCCACTCCTTCCCGGTGCAGCTCTACGAGCCATTCACCGACAGCGAGGGCAATCTGTCGTCGCGGCCGGTGTTTCGCGACGGCCAGCCGGTCGAGAGCCGCGACGCCATCGCCCGCCGTGACCGTCTGATCGAACGGCTCGCTTCGCTGCCGCCGGTCCCCGGCGCGCTCGATCAGATCGTCCAACGTTTCGGCACCGATGTCGTGGCGGAGGTGACGGGACGTTCGCGCCGGATTGTCCGCAAGTCCAGCCCCGGCGGAATCGATCGCCTCGCCGTGGAGAACCGCGCCGCCTCGGCCAATCTCGCCGAGACGCAAGGCTTCATGGACGATCAGAAGCGCATCCTGATCTTCTCCGACGCCGGCGGCACCGGCCGCAGCTATCACGCCGACCTATCGGCGCGGAACCAGCGGCTGCGCGTCCACTATCTGCTGGAGCCGGGCTGGAAGGCCGACGCCGCCATACAGGGTCTCGGACGCACCAACCGGACCAACCAGGCGCAGCCGCCGCTGTTCCGGCCGATCTCGACCGACGTGAAGGCAGAAAAGCGCTTTCTCTCGACCATCGCCCGTCGCCTCGACACGCTGGGCGCGATCACGCGCGGACAGCGCCAGACCGGCGGCCAGGGCCTGTTCCGACCCGAAGACAATCTGGAGAGCTACTACGCCCGCGACGCCCTGCGGCAGCTCTACCTGCTGCTGGTGCGCGGCAAGGTCGAGGGGTGCTCGCTCCAGATGTTCGAGGACGCCACTGGTCTTTCGTTGATGGATTCCACCGGCATCAAGGACGAACTGCCGCCGATCACCACCTTTCTCAACCGGCTGCTGGCCCTGACCATCGAACTTCAGGGCGTCCTGTTCACGGCGTTCGAGCGGCTGTTGAACGCCAAGATCGAAGGCGCCATCGCGTCGGGGAGCTACGATGTCGGGCTGGAGACGCTGCAGGCCGAGAGTTTCATCGTCACCGATCGCCGGACGATACACGTTCATCCCGGCACTGGGGCCGAGGCTCGGCTGCTGACCATCACCCAGCGCCAGCGCAACCGGCCGGTAACGCTGGTCGAGGCGCTCGATTGTCTCGATGGCCCCGGCGCGAGACTGCTGATCAACGAGCGCTCGGGCCGCGCAGCCGTGCAGATACCGACCACCAGCATCATGCTGGACGATGGCGAGATCGAACGTCGCGTGCGGCTGATCCGGCCGATGGAGGCGCAGAACGTCCCCATTAAGATGATGGGCGAGACCCACTGGGTCGACGCCGATCAGGCCGGTTTCACCGCGGCATGGAACGCTGAGGTGGCCGAGGTGCCGGAATATGCCGACAGCACCATCCATGTCGTCAGCGGGCTGTTGTTGCCGATCTGGAAGCGGCTGCCGAATGAGTCGACACGGGTCTATCGGCTCCAGACCGACGACGGCGAGCGTATCGTCGGCCGCCGCGTCTCTCCCGCCTGGGTGGCCGGCGCGCTTGCCGCCAGCACATCGACCCTGACGCCGGACGACGCCTTCATGGCGCTGATGGACGGCAAGACCGTGCTCGATCTCACCGAGGGTCTTCAGCTTCGCCGCGTCCGGGTCATGGGCGCCAATCGAATCGAGCTGTCCGGTTTCACCGACGCCATGCGTGACCGCCTGCGCGCCTACGGCCTGTTCCACGAAATCATCTCGTGGACGCTGCGGATGTTCGTGCCGACCGATGCGACCGGCGCTGCGATCCTGGCGAAGGTGCTGGAGCGCTATCCGGTCGAGCGCATCGGTGAGCGGGAGGCTGCGTGATGGCACGACAGGACGCTTCCGAACTGGCAATCCGTCTCGGCCGACAGGCAGAGGCGGTGTGCCGCCATTATCTCTCCGCCGGGCATCGCGAAGGCCGCTATTGGCTGGTCGGCGACGCACGCAATACCCCCGGCCGCTCGATGTTCGTGCGGCTGAAGGGCGGCGAAAACGGCAAGGGCGCTGCCGGAAAATGGACCGACGCCGCCACTGGCGAGCATGGCGACCTGCTCGACGTCATCCGCGAGAGCTGCGGCCTGGTCGACTTCAAGGACGTCGCCGATGAGGCGCGCACCTTCTTGTCAATGCCGCATCCCGAACCGGACCGTCCGCATGGCGGCGAGCGCAAATCACCAGCGCCGACCGGATCACTGGAAGCGGCACGGCGGCTCTTTGCCATGGCGCAGCCGATTTCGGGCACGCTCGTAAAGACGTATCTGCGCACACGCGGCATTGCGGATTTGCACGGAACCGGAAGCCTTCGCTTTCATCCCCGGTGCTATTACCGGCCCGACGAGCATTCCCCGACCGAGACCTGGCCGGCGATGATCGCATCGGTCACCGATCTCGCCGAGCATCAGACCGGCGCGCATCGCACCTGGCTCGCCCCTGACGGCTCGGACAAGGCCCCGATCGACACACCGAGACGGGCGATGGGCGACCTCCTGGGACACGCCGTTCGCTTCGGTGTGGCGGGCGAAGTGATGGCGGCGGGCGAAGGCATAGAGACGATGCTGTCGCTCAGAATGGCGTTGCCCACCATGCCGATGGCGGCGGCGCTCTCGGCGGCGCATCTCTCGGCCATCCTGTTCCCCGACACGCTGCGCCGGCTCTACATCGCCCGCGACAATGATCCGGCCGGCGACGGTGCGATGACGACCTTGATCGAACGGGCGAACGCCGCCGGGATCGAGGCGGTCGTGGTATCTCCGCGCCTGGGCGACTTCAACGAGGATCTCCGCCTGGCTGGTCTGGACAGCCTCCGGGCAGCGGCCCGGGTGCAGATCGCGCCCCAGGACGTCGCACGCTTCATGGCGCTGGCGGCATAGGCCGACAGGAGAATGCAGACGGCGGGAGCGCCGTCGTCGGCGTCGCTCGGATGATCTTGATGTCGGAGAGAACCGCGCCCCGGCCTTCGAGAGGGCGATCGGCCAGCAAACGGCCCGGACCCGCAATGCCTGCGGCGGACTATTTTCCGGCGGCCCTGCGGGCCTTTCCATCGCGAGGCAAAATAGCCCGCCTTCGTCATCCTCCGCTGTGCTCCGGCCCTCCGCCTCGCTGCGGGTGCAGGTCCGGCCCGCCCGCCGGCTTTCGTCGCCATGAAGGCCGCGAGGGTCGCGGTCGAACCGACGGAGCATCCCGATGAGCGAGCACGACGACTACGAACCGCACCACGCCTCTTCACCCACCGACCATGTCCTCAGCGAACTCCAGCTTTACGGCTACCGTCCCTTCACGGATGAACCCGATCCCCGACCGCTTCCGGAAGGCGACCATGTCGCCGGCGCCATCGCCGACATCTTTGACGCCCTGATCGTCACCTTTGAGGACACCCGCCTCGAGCCCGACCTCGACGATCTCCTCTGGTCGACGGTCAACGTCTTCCACCGAGCCACCGACCGGATCGAGCGCGAGCTGGACGACAACGAGCAGGCGCAGCGCCGCGGCCAGCGCGAACAGGACGGCAGCGAAGTGAAGGCCGTCGAGCTGGAACGCCTGACGGCCGAGGGCCAGACCATGATCGAACGCCGCAACGCCTTCGAGCTGATGCGCGACCAGGCCGCCGAGCACTACGAGCGCCACACCGGATCGAACTGGCGACCGCGCAGCGGATCGATGGTCAACCACCGCAACCTGACCTCGGCGATGATTGACAGCCGCGACTTCCTCGCCGCGAAGAAGCGGGCCGACAATCAGGTGCTACTACCTGCCGGTGCAAAGATCGCCTTTACCGGTGGGCTCGACTTCAACGATCACCACCTGATCTGGGCCAAGCTCGATCAGGTCCACGCCAAGCACCCCGACATGGTGCTGCTGCACGGCAAGTCGCCGAAGGGCGCCGAGAAGATCGCGGCCAAATGGGCCGACGCCCGCAAGGTGCCGCAGGTCGGCTTCGCCCCCGACTGGACGAAACACGCCAAGGCCGCACCGTTCAAGCGCAACGATCAGATGCTGGACGTCCTGCCGATCGGGGTCATCGTCTTCCCTGGCACCGGCATTCAGGACAATCTCGCCGACAAGGCGAGGAAGCTCGGCATCCCGCTGTTCGACTTCCGCCCGAAGGGAGGTGGCGCGTGAGCGCCGCCTCTCACAGCATCTCGGGTCGAAACAGCGATCTGCGGCTGATGACCTTGCCGGACACCACGAACACGCCATCGCCGGTGTAATGCAGCGTCTCAGGATGCTTTGGCGACGTGGCGACATGCACCTTCACCACCTCGAAGATGAAGAAATTGTACTTGTCGACCAGCGCGTCGTCGTGAAGGCGGCATTCGAAGCTGGCATGGCATTCGCCGATCAACGGCGCATCGACCTTGCTCGCCTCTTGCCGCGTGAGATTGAACTTGGCGAACTTGTCGATCTCGGCCCCCGACGTGTTGCCGATCCCGACCACGGTATCGGTCAGCGCCGTCGTCGGCAGGTTGATCACGCACTCCCGGCTCTCGCGGATCATGCGGTAACTGTGATTGCCGCCGGAGATCATCAGGCCGACCAGAGACGGCGAGAATTCCAGGATCGTGTGCCAGCCGAGCGTCATAATGTTGGTCGCGCCCTGCCACTTCGACGACAGCAGCACGATCGGGCCGGGCTCCAGATAGCGCCGCACCTGGCTCACCGGGAAATCGCTCTTCTTGGGAAGCTTCGGCACGGGCGTTCTCTTCGGCTGTTGCGCTTTGCATGACCATACCGGCCCGTTTCGGCAGCATCACGACTGGGAGCACGGCGGCGATGCTATGGAGTGAAAGCATTGAGCGGGAAATCCCATTGTGGCCCCGGTCAAGGCGGAAAACCATCTGCCGCTTCCATTGCGCTAATCCTTGGTCCAGCCGCTGGCCTGACGCCATCAACCCGTAAAGGGTCGGCTATGCGAGCATGCCGCCGCTCCAGCTTCGCCTACGCGGTGATTGCGGCCATCGGCCGGACACATCGGGCGCCTGTCGCGCGGGAGATGGTCTCCCGCCTCCAAGACAGGAGCCGGTCACATGTCCCTCAATCAAGCTCACGCCTTCGCCTTCAGCCTCGCCACCACCCTCATGGTCTCGATCGTCATCTTCCAGGCCGGCGACGGCACCATGGGCGTCATGCCCGCCGGCGAATATGACGGCGAATTCGCCGCCATCGTTCACGAGATCGATCCCTTCGCCCGCTGACCGCGGGCAAGGCGTCGCGACTGCAAGCGGGAATCCTACGGGATTTCCGCTCCCGTCCCGCCTTCTCTTCGGCTATACTGGCAACGCGCCGTGGTGGTGGTGGAGGCGCGACCGTCAGACCTCTATCTCACGGAGAACACCACCATGGTTTTCATCGGCATCCTCTCCAGCATCGTGGCGATCGGCGCCCTGTGCTGGCTTCTATTCACACTGGCTGTCTTCGCGCTTCCGTTCTTCGCGGGCGTCAGTGCCGGGACTTGGGCCTTCCAGACCGGCGCCGGTTGGCTCGGGGCAATCCTCGTCGGCCTCGCCGCCGCCGCGCTGACGCTCGGCCTCGGGCAGTTCCTGCTCGCCTTCATTCGTCCGCTCTGGATACGGCTCGCGATCGCACTCGCCTTCGTCGCACCCGCGGCGCTCGCCGGCTACCATGCGACACATGGCATCGTGAAACACACCATGCCCTCCGACACCTGGCGGATCATCTTCTCCGTCATCGGCGCAGTCGCCGTTGGTGTCACGGCGCTGATTCGGGTGACAGCAATGGCCGCGCCCGGGCCAACCGGGCAGAACGTCGCGCGCGCCTGACATCGTTGCCGGCGGCGGCAGGACGGTGGGTTGATGTCTTACGTGTCGCGCTCTTCGTCGGCAGGGTCGTTCGCAATCGCGTTGATCGGATCAACGGCTAACCCAACTGACGCGCCATGCCCTCGGTGACGGTGCTGGGGGCAATGCCCTGACGGCGCGTCCAACGACGGTGCGAGTGCTGAGAGGGGGCGATCGCGTGGGCGACGGGCAGGAGCCGGCGGAACGGAGCGTCCGCCGGAGCTGGTTTGAACCGCGGTGTCAGGCGTCGTCACGGTCCATCGGTTCGGGGTGGTCGCCGCGTTCTCCTGTGATGCGTCTCTGTCAGGTCGACCGCTCCAAAACGGCCTCTTCAATGGGCTGATCTGGCCGAAGGTCGGCTGCGCCTCGATCGCCTATGCCGCAACAGCGGCGTCGAAACTTTCTTCCCCTGCCGGCTGCGCCGTCATTCCTCGCGAGCCAAGAAAGCCCCTCCTTTGCTGTCAGGCCCCTGCGGGGTGCGCCGTCAATCGCCTCCGGCCTGTCGATCGCCATCGAGGCCGCAATGGTGCGGGCTCGGAACAGAGTTCAAGGAGAACTACCATGGCGACCATCGGCACCTTCAAGAAGACCGGCAACAACGAGTACACCGTAAGCGGTTAGGCAAACCCACGTAGCGCGTTTGTCGGTGGAAGCTCATTTTCTGCATGAGTCATGCGGAGAGTCATATGAGCGACAAGGTGAATCAGGTTCGGACCTTCGAAGTTTTGACGGCGACGCCGTCGCGACGTTCGCCGCGGCATTGGTCTGATGACGAGAAGGCGCGGCTTGTGGCGGAAGCGTTTTCGCCGGGAGGGACGGTGGCGGAGGTTGCACGCGCCTATGAACTGGACGTGTCGCAACTCTACGCATGGCGCAGGAAGGCACTTTCCTCGGGGGCGCTGGCGCCATTGACGGCGCCATTGGGCGATCGAACCATGTCGGAAAGCGAGCCGGTGAAGTTCGCGCGCTTTGAGACGGGCGGCAGCGCGACCGTAGAGATCGTTCTGGGTGATGTCGTTGTTCGGGTGCGCGGGGATATTGATCCGGATCAGTTGGCGGGAATTATCGGCGCGGTGCGCAAGGCATGATCGCTTCCGGCGTTGTGGTTTACGTGTCGTGCCAGCCGGTCGACTTCCGCAAGGGGGCCGCATCCTTGATGGCGCTGGTGCGGGAAGGCGGCCTCGACCCGTTCAATGGCGCGCTTTACGTGTTCAGATCGAAACGGGCGGACCGTGTCCGGATCGTCTGGTGGGACGGCAGCGGGGTCTGTCTCTATTCGAAAACCCTGGAAGAGAACAGCTTCTGCTGGCCGGGCATATCGGCGGCGCGGGTGCGTCTCGACCATTCGCAACTAATGGCGCTGCTGGCTGGAATGGATTGGAAGAAGATCCGTCCGGCCAAGGTTCGGCGACCGCTGCTGACGGGCTGATATCGGCCTGCGGCAAGATGAATCATGTCGCTGTAATGGTTGGGAAAACGGCTGCTTTTGTGCTCTATTGCCTCCCATGGTTTTGCCCATTCCCGACCTGCCGGACGACGTCGATGCGCTGAAAGCGATGATATCAGCGATGGCCGAGGAACGGGCTGCGAACGAGGCTCGGCTTGTCGCGGCACAAGCCGAGATCACCCGACTGGAAGCGGTCGAGAAAAGCGCCAACGAGCGGATTGCCAACCTCACATCGATCCTGAAGGTTCTGCAGCGCACCCAACATGGCACGCGTTCCGAGCGGCTGCGCCTGGCCGTCAACGACGAGCAAGTGTCCTTTGCCTTCGAGGAGATCGAGACCGGCCTTTCGGCGATCCAGAGCGAACTTGATCGCGCTTCCGGTGACAAGCCGAAACGCGCCCCGCGTCCGCGCAAGGGCTTTGCCGCTCATCTCGAACGCATCGAGGAGGTGATCGAACCGGACGTCCCCGCCGAGTGCGCGGGGCTGGAGAAGGTTCTGATCGGGGAAGACCGCTCAGAACGGCTGGATGTCGTGCCGCCGAAGTTCCGGGTCATCGTGACGCGCCGCCCCAAATACGCTTTCCGGGCACGCGACGGCGTGATCCAGGCCCTGGCGCCGGCACACATCATCGAAAGCGGCCTGCCGACGGAGCGGCTGCTCGCCTATATCGCCGTCTCCAAATACGCCGACGGTCTTCCACTTTACCGCCAGGAGGCGATCTATTTGCGCGACGGCGTCGAGATCAGCCGGAATTTGATGGCCCAATGGATGGGGCATCTGGGCTTCGAGCTTCAGATCTGCGCCGATTATATCCTCGAGCGGGTCAAAGAGGGCGAAAGGGTCTTTGCCGACGAAACGACCTTGCCCACCTTGGCGCCCGGCTCAGGGAAAACGACGAAAGCCTGGCTTTGGGCTTACGCGCGCGATGATCGACCCTACGGCGGAACCAGCCCGCCGATGGTTGCTTATCGGTTTGAAGACAGCCGAGGCGCCGAGTGCGTGGCGCGGCATCTCTCCGGCTTTAGCGGCATCCTGCAGGTCGACGGTTACTCGGCCTATAGCAACCTGGCCAAGGCGCGGGCCAAGACCGGGAGCAACGAGACGATCCAGCTGGCGGGCTGTTGGGCTCATCTTCGGCGCAAGTTTTACGACCTGCACATCAGCGGGGTCTCGCAGACGGCGACAGACACCATCGTCGCCATGACCGAACTGTGGAAGGTCGAGGACGAGGTTCGCGGCAAGGACGCCGGCACCCGAGCCCGCCGCCGTCAGGAAACGTCCTCGGTCATCGTCACCAGCCTCTTCGAGCTGTGGGAAAAGGAGCTGGGTAAGGTCTCGGGAAAATCCAAAACTGCTGAGGCGATCCGCTACGCGCTCACGCGGCGTGAGGCCCTCGAACGCTTCCTGATGGACGGCCGTATCGAAATCGACTCCAACATAGTCGAACGCGCGATCAGGCCCCAAACAATTACGAGAAAGAACAGTCTGTTCGCCGGAAGTGAGGGCGGTGGACGGACATGGGCCACGCTGGCCACCTTGCTGCAGACCTGCAGAATGAACAGCGTCGATCCGCTGAACTGGCTATCCCAGACCTTGACCCGCATCGCTCAAGGCTGGCCGGTAGCGGATATCGAGGCGCTTATGCCATGGAACTTCAAGCCTGACGCCATCGGCTGACCGCTTACAGTACACCGGCGAAATCGTCACCCTCAGCCTGCAGACCAAGAACGTCCGCATCGTCTCCGAGGCCCGCGCTACCGGAGAGAACGCCCCCAGCCACCGCGTCTTCGTCGGCCGCGCCGAGATCGGCGCCGCCTGGTCCAAGACCTCCAACGAGGGGCGCGCCTATCTGGGCCTGAAGCTCGACGATCCCAGCTTCAATGCCCCGATCTACGCCAACCTCTTCGACGACGATGAAGGCGAAGGCTTCAGCCTCATCTGGTCCCGCCCGAACGGCCGCCGCAACGGCGAGTAGGACCAGCGCGACGCCCCGCCCGGACAATCCGGGCGGGGCCAAACGCCTGACGGTGGAGCGAATCACCTCTGGTTCTGGACACCAGAATCGCGCCCGCTAAAGCCAGAACCGCTGGTCTTTTCTAGCAAGAGCGACTATTATAGATGGGGTATTCGGGCACTCCCTAGCCAACAAAGTCGTGGATGTTCCTGAATTCCTCAGCGATTCAGGGGGCATCATGCGAGTTGGGTGAGTCAGCTAAAACTTCTATGATCCGGCACGATGCGACTTTCCCATTGTCGCACGATTTGATCATCCGAGTGAGCTCGCTCTTAAGTCCGAGAAGGCGTCGGATCCGCACCTCGACGGCTTCGAGCTGATCGGTGGCAATTCGGCTCACCTGCTCACAAGAGGACTCTGGCCTTTCCTGCAGAGCGAGCATCGTCTTAATAGCCGGGATGTCGAAGCCGAGATCCCTGGAATGGCGTATGAACGTCAGTCGCCGAACATCCTCTGCTTCATAGAGGCGCCGCCTGCTCTCTGTGCGGGGCGGCGGCGGGATGAGATTGATCCGCTCGTAGTAGCGGATTGTCTCGATATTGACGCCTGTCCGTTGTGACAAGGCTCCGATGGTGATCATGGCGAATTCATTCCGTAACGGTGGTTCGAGTAGGGATAACAACTGGGCGGAAGCGTCATCGGCATCCGTGCGCCGATTGCCGTTGGCCGCTGAGCGCCAACCCTCAGGGCACGTTCATTCCGACGGCGTGTGAGCGCGCAACTCCTCCAACCAGAGGCGGGCGTTGCCATCCGACGGAGCGCGCCAATCGCCGCGCGGCGACAGCGAGCCGCCAGCAGTGACTTTGGGGCCGTTCGGCGACGCCGAGCGCTTGAACTGGCTGATCGTGAAGAAGCGATAGAGGAACACCTCCATCCACGATCTGATTGTGGGCAGATCATATGCGCGACGGCGCTCTTCCGGATACTGTGGAGGCCAAGCTCCGGCGGTGGCGTCACGCCAGGCATGGAAGGCCAGGAAAGCGATCTTCGACGGCTTCAGGCCATAGCGCGTCAAATAAAACAGGGTAAAATCCTGCAGTTCATAAGGCCCAATCTTCTCCTCCGTACTTTGTAAGGCGCCGCCTTCGCCGGCCGGCACGAGTTCTGGCGAAATCACAGTGTCAAGAATGGAGAGCAACGTGCCGTTCGTTGCCTCATCGAAGGCGGCTGACTGTGCCACCCAGCGGATCAAATGCTGGATGAGTGTTTTCGGCACCGACGCGTTGACGTTGTAGTGGCTCATATGGTCGCCGACACCGTAGGTCGACCAGCCGAGCGCGATTTCGGACAGATCGCCAGTGCCAAGCACCATGGCGCCTCGCTGGTTGGCTGCACGGAACAAGATGTCCGTGCGCAGGCCCGCCTGCACGTTCTCGAACGTCACGTCGTAAACCGGCTCGCCTTGCGCGAACGGATGCTGAAGTGACGCCAGCATCTGCTGCGCCAACGGCTTGATGTCGATCTCCTCGGCGGTGACGCCGAGACTACGCATCAGCGTCCAGGCATTTGCCTTGGTGGCCTCCCCCGTCGCGAAGCCCGGCATCGTGAAGCCGAGAATGTCGGACCGGGGCCAGCCTAGCCGGTCGAACGCTTTCGCCGCCACGATCAGCGCGTGAGTGGAGTCCAGACCACCGGAGACCCCGATGCAGACGCGGCGGATGCCCGTCGCCTGAAGGCGCTTCATCAACCCCTGGACCTGGATGCTGTAGGCCTCATAACAGTCCTGGTCGAGGCGTGCCGGATCGGCTGGAGCATAGGGGAAGCGCGCGACGGCCCTGCGCAGCCCGAGGTCCGTCATCGACGGCTCGAACCGGAAGCCGATACGCCGGAACCTGTCTTCAGGCATAGCTTGTGCGATGGCCGCCTCGTTGAAGGTGCCGGTGCGCAGGCGCTCCAGTCTGAGCCTATCAACGTCGACATCGGCGATGGCCATTTGCGAGTCCTGCGGGAACCGTTCGGTCTCTGCCAGCAGCTGCCCGAGTTCATAAATGCAGGCTTGACCGTCCCAAGCGAGGTCCGTCGTCGACTCGCCCGGACCGGCCGCGGAATAGATGTATGCAGCCCAGCACCGCGCCGATTGGGTTGCGCAGAGCAGCCGGCGGGTTTCGGCCTTGCCGACAGTGATGTTGCTGGCCGAGAGGTTGGTAAGGATGAGAGCGCCAGCGAGCGCGGCAAAGTCGCTGGGCGGAGCCGGTCCCCATACGTCCTCGCACAGCTCGACGTGGAAGACGAAGCCTGGCAAATCCTCGGCCGCTAAAATCATATCCATTCCGAAGGGGACGGACTGACCAGCGATCTCGATGGTAGCGCCTTTCAAGTTTCGGCCCGAAGCGAACCAACGCTTTTCGTAGAATTCCCGATAATTCGGCAGATGTCCTTTGGGAACAACACCCAAAATGCGCCCACGATGGACGGCGACAGCGCAATTGTAGAGTCGTCCTTCCCGCACCAGCGGCGCGCCGATGAGCAGAACCGGCGAAAGCTCGCGGCTCGCGGCCGCGACTTCCTCGATCGCTTGTTCCACCCGCTGCAGCAACGCGGCTTGGCCGAGAAGATCGTCAATCGCGTAACCGCAGAGGCCCAATTCCGGGAACACCATCAGCGCAACACCCTGGCGCGCACCGTCGCGGGCGAGCGCGAGCGTCTCAGCGACATTGTAGCTGGGATCGGCGACTTCGCATTTCGGTGTACAGGCAGCCACGCGAACGAAACCCTGCTGATAAATCGAATAGAAGCTCATCCGCCGGTCTCATCTCGTGTTCTTGCGGTGCCCGATCTCGGCACCAAGTGGCCGTGACCGCTGTTACGGCGACCGGGTTCAGTCACGGCCTCGACCCCTCGCAAGGGTTGATTCTGTAGTTACTACAGGATTTATATACCTATGATCGGGGCGTGTGAACCCACGCGCGATGAGTGGTCGCCCCCGGTCTTTCATCACCACAGGCAGGCGGCGGAGGACGACAAGGAGCAAGGACAGTGTTCAAGAGGCTCAGTTCTGACCAGGTGGGCATTGTCCGAGCCTCAGCCGTCGCGCTCGCCTTCGCGGCGGTCGTCCTTGTGGTTGGCTATGCCTGGCTGCCTCCTGAATTGTTCGGCCTCAGCCCAGAGATGGACTTCGGTGAGCGGATCGCGTTCACGTTGAAGGCGAGTATTCTCATGTTTCTCTGGCTGGCCGGCTGCGTCGGCGCGGTGAGCAGAGGCAGGTTCTATTCGCCGGCGGATATACGGGGCTCGGCGTTCGGCAAACCCAGCCCGGCAATCGCCGTGCGTGCCGCGGTGCTGCAGAATTCATTGGAGCAGACAGTACTGGCTTTTGGCGCACATCTGACCCTAGCAGCGCTTCTGCGAGAAACCGAACTGGTGCTCATACCGCTGCTGGTTGCTCTGTTTCTGGTTGGCCGCATCACCTTTGCATTCGGCTACGCCAAACGAGTCTCAGGCCGGGCTTTTGGCATGGCGCTCACCGGCGCCTCAATAATCGCGAGCTATGGAATTGTGGTCGGGCTGATAGCCGCCGGACGCTGACGTCTGTCGCTCGCTTGGACGGCAAAAAACGATTGAAAGGCCTCTTGCTCCTGTAGCCACTACAGAATGTATGGTGCGTGAAAGGATTCGAGCCGGGCTCGAGAGAATAAGCAAATTTAGGAGACCGCAATGACTATTGAAGCCGAGGCTAGAAGCACCTTAGGCACGTTACGCTTCAAGGTTGAGGGCTTGGATTGTCAGAACGAAGTTCGGATGCTTCGTGCCGCGGTCGGTCCCGTCGTCGGTGGCGAGGACAAGTTGTCGTTCGACACCAAGGGCGGTGTCATGGAGGTCGCGGGCCTGACCGCTCCGGCACTCGATACCATTGAGCAGGCGGTCGCTACCACTGGAATGAGGGCACAATTGCTGGCTGAGCTGGATAAGTCCTCCGCGTCGGCGTGGCTGTTCAAGGTCGAGGGCCTCGATTGCAAAAACGAGGTCGCGATGCTCAAGCGCGAAATCGGCCCTCTGGTTGGCGGTGAGGACTGGCTCGCCTTCGACACAGCAAAGGGGTTGATGACGGTCGCGCCTCAGCACCGTGCCTCGATCGACGAACTCGTGAGCGGCATCTCAAGAACCGGGATGTCAGGCTCTCTCATCCAGGATGGTTCGGCCGAAACCATGCTCCTGCGTGTGCGCGGCCTCGACTGCAAGAATGAGGTGGCTGCTCTGACCAGGGAACTGGGACCGCTCGTTGGCGAGGATAAGCTCGCCTTCGACACTTCGCAGGGTGCGATGACCATTGCACCTCAGAGCGGGACAACCCTCCAAGAGATCGAACAGGCGGTCGCGCGAACCGGGATGCGGGCTGAGCTGTGGACAGCGCCGGCCGTTGCTGAGCAGGCAACCTGCGATGCCGCAGGATCCGCGTGCGGTTGCGCGACCAACGTGAAGGAAGCCCTCAGCCCGCCGCCGATCAATCTGCCTGGCGGCGTTGTCTATCGAATCCATGGCATGGATTGTGCCGACGAGATCGCCGCCCTGAAGCGCGAAGTCGGCCCGCTCGTTGGTGAGGACAAGCTCGCTTTCGACCTTCTTAACGGCCGCATGTCGATCGACATGGCGCCTGACGCCGCCTTGGAGGCCAAGATCGAGAAGGCCGTTGTACGCGCCGGCCTGCAGGCGGAGCCCTGGACCGAGGGCGCCACCAGCGAAGGGGCACGGGCAGAAGAGCGGCGCAGACGCATTCAATCATGGCTGACTGCTGCGAGCGGCCTGTTCGTCGCGATCGGATTTGCGGTTCACGC
This sequence comes from Shinella zoogloeoides, assembly GCF_022682305.1. NCBI lineage: Bacteria > Pseudomonadati > Pseudomonadota > Alphaproteobacteria > Hyphomicrobiales > Rhizobiaceae > Shinella > Shinella zoogloeoides. The sequence goes on along the minus strand of NZ_CP093528.1, from coordinate 1,506,917 downwards.
CTGGGTCGGAGGTGGAATCATCGCGGCCTTCGAGGCAGGCGAACATGGTGCAGGTGCAACGCCGCTGCTAAGCGTCATTCTCTATACGCTCGCCGCGCTTTGTGCTGTGCGTTACGTGGCCCCGAAGGCTTGGCTCGCGGCCAGGCGCCTGCGTCCCGACATGAACCTCCTGATGGTGATCGCCGTCGTGGGTGCGATCGGAATTGGCGCTTGGTTCGAAGCCGCAACGGTTTCGTTCTTCTTCGCGCTCGCCCTTGCTCTCGAGGCCTGGAGCCTCGGCCGAGCGCGGCGGGCCGTGGCGGCCCTGATGGAGCTCGCGCCGCCGACCGCGCGCATCATGCTTGAAGACGGCACGGAGAGAGACGTGCCGGCAGCCGAAGTCCGTGTCGGTTCGCACATCATTATTCGACCTGGCGATAAAGTACCGCTCGACGGCCGTGTGGCCGCCGGAGAGAGTGAGGTCAACCAGGCACCGATCACCGGCGAAAGCGTCCCGGTCTTCAAATCGGAAGGAGACGACGTTTTTGCAGGCACCATCAACGGCGAAGGCGCGCTGGACGTCGTGACCACCAAGGCGTCAAGCGATACCACGCTCGCGCAGATCATCCGCATGGTCGGCTCCGCGCAGGGCCGGCGGGCTCCCAGCGAGCAGTGGGTCGAGAAATTTGCACGCGTCTATACGCCCGTCGTTATGGCGCTCGCGATAGCCGTTTTTTTGGTGCCGCCGCTGTTGCTCGGTGGTGGCTGGGAGGTTTGGTTCTATCGCGCCCTCGTATTGCTCGTGATCGCCTGCCCCTGCGCCCTTGTCATCTCGACGCCCGTGACCATTGTGGCTGCCCTTGCGGGAGCTGCGAAGCAGGGCGTGTTGGTGAAAGGCGGCGTCCATCTCGAGACGCCGGCGCGCTTGAAAGCAATCGCCATGGACAAGACGGGGACGCTCACCGAAGGACGTCCTCAGGTCGTGGAGATCTTGGCGCTCGGCAGCCGAAACGAGGATGACCTTCTTCGGTTAGCAGCAGCCCTCGAGGCGCGCAGCGAGCACCCCATCGCCCGCGCTATTTTGGCGAGGGCAACAGAAAACGGCATTGCCGCACAACCGGCCGAGGCCGTCCAGGCCATCACGGGTCGCGGCATGACCGGCCGCGTCTCCGGTCGCGAAGTCTGGCTTGGGTCACGCCGCTACCTCGATGAACGCGCGGTCGGCTCACCGGCCATCCTGGAACGCGCCGACACACTTTCCGGCGCTGGCCGGACCATTGTCGCCGTTGGCGACGGCCAGGAAGTCTGGGGACTGATCGCTGTTGCCGATGCTGTGAGGGCTGAAGCCAAGGATATCGTCACCGCGCTGCATCGGGCGGGCGTGGAAAAAGTGGTGATGCTGACAGGCGACAATCGGGCCACCGCCGAGGCGATTGCCAAGCAGACCGGCATTGATGAAGTTCGCGCGGAACTTCTGCCCGGCGACAAGGTCACGGCCGTCGAGGACCTGGTTCGGCGCTATGGCGTCGTCGCCATGGTGGGTGACGGGGTCAATGACGCCCCTGCCATGGGCCGCGCCAATCTCGGCATTGCCATGGGCGCAATGGGGAGCGACGCAGCCATCGAAACGGCAGACGTCGCCCTGATGTCGGACGACCTCTCCAGACTTCCCTGGCTCGTGCGCCATTCACGAGCCACGCTCGCCGTCATTCGGCAGAATATCGCCTTCTCGATCGCCGTGAAGCTGTTGTTCACAGTGCTGACGGTGATCGGTCTCGCATCCCTTTGGGGCGCGATCGCCGCCGATGTTGGGGCCTCCCTGCTGGTCGTTCTCAACGGTTTGCGGCTCCTCAATCGGGAACAGCGCCAGAGAGATGGTGGCCCAGTCGGCGGCGCAAAGGTTCGAGCACAGGAGCGCCAGCATTCCACTGTGGCTCGCCCTGCAACTGCGCATTGAGCCAATAGCGGCCGCCCTGTATTGGGGCGGCCGCTGACGACAGAAATGCCGATCAGAACCCGAAGAACACAAGGAATCATCGTGGCCGAACGTCCCGCTAGAAATATCGCGATATGGGTTGGCGGCGCATTTGTGGCCGCGCTTCTTTTCGACGTTGCTACGAAGTGGTTGATCATAAATGCCGTCATGGTCCCGCCACGCGTGATCGAGGTTGTGCCCTTTTTCAACCTGACGCTCGGCTTCAACACCGGAGTCAGCTTCGGGATGTTCCAAGATGTCTTCCTCGAGCATCCGTTGGTGTTGGCCGGGATCAAAGTGGCGATCACGGTCGGTCTTCTCGTTTGGGCAATGCGGACCCGCAGGACCATTGAAGCAACGGCTCTCGGTTTGATCGCCGGCGGCGCCGCCGGCAACATCGTTGACCGCGTGCATCAAGGCGCGGTGACAGACTTTCTCGATTTTCACATAGGCAACTGGCATTGGCCGACCTTCAACATGGCGGATGTTGCAATCAGCATTGGCGTCGCGCTGCTCCTGGCTGGATCGCTTTTTTCGACCCAACCGGTGCTTCGCACGCAGGAGCCGCTTAGCAACGGGAAGCGCTGAGCATGGCGGCGCTGGAAATATCGTTGCTCGGGCTGGCGACAGCGGCCGCTGCCGGCGCTATCTCCTTCCTTTCACCCTGCGTCCTGCCGCTCGTGCCGGGCTACCTGTCCTATGTCGCTGGTGGCGCCGGCACGACCGGCAGCAGTGATGCGGTATCCCGGCTTCACATCTTCCGCCCTGCGCTGCTGTTCGTGCTCGGGTTCACGACCATATTCGTGCTGCTTGGAGTCAGCGCGATGGCCCTCGGCGGCCTTCTCCAACGCTTCCAGATGGAAACCAACCTGATCGGCGGAGCTCTGGTCATTGTCTTCGGTTTGGCGATGACGGGGCTCCTTCGCCTCCCGATACTCATGACCGACCGCCGATGGAACGGACCGCGCCAGGTCAATGGACCGGTCGGCGCCTTCCTGCTGGGTGTCGCCTTTGCCTTCGGCTGGACGCCCTGCATTGGCCCGGTATTGGGCTCCATCCTCACGGTAACCGCGACGTCATCAGGCAACGGCGCGATTCTTCTCGGAACTTACGGCCTCGGCCTCGGTGTGCCGTTTCTCCTCACGGCCCTCTTCATGGGAAACGCGGCAGCCGCATTGAAGCGCATGCGCCGCGTCGGTGCCGCGCTGAACATCGGCGGTGGTGCGGTCATGATCGGCGTCGGCGTTTTGATGATGACCGGGAGGTTGCAGGAGATCGCCATTTGGATGCTGATGACGTTTCCGATGCTGGGAGCGATCGGTTGAGGGACTCGCTGGCTGCCGCGAATTGCTGCGACTCGTCAGTCGGCTTCAGAACCCCCGCCGAACTTTGGCGCGTGATTCATCGGGGCGCGCCCGCGCCGCGCAACAACCGGGAGCCAGAATGACGGGAGCGTGTACTCAAGGCGTCGACACCGGATTCGTGGCGCTAGGCTATGGCAAGGTCGCCCTGCTCGGACTTGTCCAAGGCATCACCGAGTTGCTACCGATCTCTTCGACCGCCCATATGCGGATCGTGCCTGCGCTGCTCGGTTGGCAGGATCCTGGCTCAGCCTTTTCAGCCGCCATGCAGCTTGCAGCGCTTACTGCAGTCGTCAGTTATTTCTGGAGCGACGTGAGCCAACTAGCCACCAATTCGCTGCGTGCCGTCGCAAATCGGGATTTCCGAGATCGACACTTCCGCTTCTCGGTCGGAATTCTCCTTGCCACGATCCCGATCGGTATTGCCGGCCTTTCCTTGTCTGGAGCGTTGAACGCGTGCGGCTCGCCGCTTCGTACTCTCGAAGTCATCGGCTGGGCGTGCATCGTCATGGCTGTCCTCCTGGCGCTCGCGGAGATTTTTGCCCGGCACCGACGAACGCTTGAGAACACATCGGCCATCGATGCAATGATCGTGGGAATTGCTCAAATCGGAGCGCTGATTCCTGGCGTTTCGCGTTCAGGCTCGACTTTGACTGCGGCGCTCGCCCTCGGCCTGAAGCGAGATGAGGCGGCGCGGTTCTCATTCCTTCTTGGCCTGCCGGCAATCGCCCTGGCTGGCTTCAAGGAGCTCTGGGAACTCCACAAAGTGCAGCTTTCCGCCGACGGCTGGTCACTACTTCTTGTCGGGCTCGTCGTGGCTTCTATTTCCGCGTTCTGTGCGATTTGGGGGCTGATGCGCGTTCTCGAGCGTTTTTCCGCCTGGCCGTTTGTTATTTACCGAGGTGTTCTCGGTATCGTACTCATCTGGGCGGTTGCTTTGGGCTATTTCACTTGAGATGCAAAATATCGGAAACGTGTATGAGTGAAAAACAACAAGAAGAAGGTGAAATCGAGCTTGACGCGAGCAATGCCGCCGAACGCAGGACTCTTATCTGGGTTCTTGCCATAAACTTCTTGCAGGTGATCGTGGCCGGTGTCGTCGGCGTTATCGCAGACTCGACAGGTCTCTTGGGTGCCGCCCTGGATAATTTGGGAGATGCCGGCGTTTATGCCGTCAGCCTTTATGCCGTCGGCCGGACGATCGTGGCAAAGGTGCGAGTGGCGCGTCTTTCGGGTTTGCTTCTGATCGCCTTTGGACTTGCATTGTTCGTGGAGGTGCTTCGCCGTTTCTTCGTGGGTGCCGAGCCAATCGGCCTCGCCATGATCGTCACGGCTCTCGCCAATGCCGCGCTTAATGTAGTTTGCTTAAAACTGCTGCGGTCGCATCGGGATCGAGGTGTGCATCTCAAAGCGTCCTGGATCTTTACGACGAACGATATGCTGGCGAACGCCGGCATTGTCGCGTCGGGTGCCGCGGTCATGTTCTTCGCGTCCCCGCTGCCTGACCTAATCATCGGGTTGCTGGTTGGCGGCATCGTGCTCAAGGGTGGCTGGAATATCCTGAAGGAGGCGCACGATGCAATAGGTGATGGCTCGTCGCGGCCCAAGGGCCAGTCTAGTCCCGAGAACGACTGAAATAGTCGTAGTTTACAAAATGGTCTGTAGATTGGTTATGAGACGTGTCGACTCTTGATTCGGAGGAGTTCGGCATGTCTCAAAGCTATTATATTGGGCTGGATGTTTCCGCCCGAACAATCAATCTCTGCGTTGTCAACGCCGATGGGCAGGTAGCGCATGAACGAAAGCTTTCATCCAATCCGGAAGAGATTGCGCAGCATATCCTGTCGCTCCCGCTTCCAGTCGTCCGCGTCGGTCTCGAAGCAGGGATGCTGTCTCAGCACATTTATGGGCATTTAGCCGAAGCCGGCATTCCCATCGTGTGTGTAGAGACCCGGCACATGAAGGCGGCTCTCTCCGCGCAACTCAACAAGACCGACCGGCATGATGCGCGCGGAATCGCGCAGATGATGCGCGTCGGCCTCTTCAAACCCGTCCACGTCAAGACGCCGACAAGCCAGCGCCTTCGGACCGTCCTGACGGCCCGCCAACTCCTGCGAAACAAGCTCCAGGATGTTGAAAATGAAATCCGTGGTCTCATCCGAAACTTCGGATATCACCTCGGCAAAGTCACGGCGCGCGATTTCGAGCCGCGAGTACGGGAACTGATCGCAGGAAGCGACCTACACATAGTCGCTGATACGCTCCTGTTGGCGCGGCGATCGCTGCGGGAGCAGTTCGGTCGGTTGGACGATTTGCTTGTCCGTCTCGCGCGGGACGACACTGTTTCGCGCCGGTTTATGACGGTGCCGGGGGTCGGCCCGCTCGTAGCGCTCATCTTCCGGGCAACGGTCGATGTCCCATCTCGCTTCACTCGGTCGCGAACCGTTGGTGCCCATTTTGGTCTGACGCCGCGCAAGCACCAATCCGGCGAAGTGGATCGCACCGGCCGCATTTCGAGATGGGGTGACGCCATGACGCGCAGCGCGCTCTACGAGGCAGCACAGGTGCTACTGACTCGCGTAAAACGCTGGTCCACCCTAAAGGCTTGGGCTGCTCAGGTCTCGCGACGTCGAGGCCACAAGAAGGCGATCGTCGCCCTCGCTCGCCGCATCGGTGTCATACTGCATCGCATGTGGGTGGATGGAACTGAGTTCGACTGGGGTAAGCGGCCAGAGGCCGCCGCTCCTCTGACATAGGTTCGGTCAGGCGCAAGTCTGACTGAGGCGTCTCCCTGCGAGGGGACGAGGGACGGTGAGTTCGCAAATACGACTTGGCAGCGTCGGCATGTCCAACGCGAAGCCGCATTATAGATTGCTCCGCCGGCTCTTCTGATCCCATCCTGTGGCGGCCTCGTGCCGACCACGAAGAGAAGCATGATCCTCGCGGGAATACGGCTCAAAGCTGATCGTCGGGCCGGACCAATTCCATGTGGCTGACGCCGAGGGCCTGAGCCAATTCATAAAGCGTGATCACGGTCGGGTTCCTCCGGCCGCGTTCAAGGCTGCTGAGATACTGTTGACTGAAACCGGAGCGCGCTTCGACCTCTTCCTGGGTCAGGCCTTTCTCCCGACGCAGGCGGGCGAAGTTCCGGCCGACCAATTTGCGCATATCCATGCGCAGGAGGATCGTGATTTACATACTTTGAGTTTATCAACTATAGTATGTAAATGAGCCAGCGGAGCGCGCGGGAAGCCTCGCTATCCGATTGGCCCGAATAGAGAAGCGTGATCACGGTCGGGTTCCTCCGGCCGCGTTCAAGGCTGCTGAGATACTGTTGACTGAAACCGGAGCGCGCTTCGACCTCTTCCTGGGTCAGGCCTTTCTCCCGACGCAGGCGGGCGAAGTTCCGGCCGACCAATTTGCGCATATCCATGCGCAGGAGGATCGTGATTTACATACTTTGAGTTTATCAACTATAGTATGTAAATGAGCCAGCGGAGCGCGCGGGAAGCCTCGCTATCCGATTGGCCCGAATAGAGAAGCCGTAGTTCTGGCGTACGCGTAGGTCCGAGTGGGAGGTGATCATGCATGATCACCGCCCGACAATCACGGGCCGCACGCGCGTTGCTCGGCTGGACACAGGAGACGCTCGCTGACAAGGCCCGGGTATCACTGACCGCGTTGAAGCGCCTTGAATCCGACAGCGGGCTCGAGGTGTACGAATCAACACGCGATCAGGTCCGTCGAGCCTTTGAAGGCGGTGGCATCGTCCTGCTCAACTCCGGCCAAAGCGTGGGAGTGATGCTGGTTGGTGACAAGGACAACCCTTGACGACTTTTTCGGGCGAACTCGCCCGACCATCCTGATTTTGCGTCAAACCGCGGCGGTATGGCGCGGGATATCATTACAGTTAACAAACCGCTCCAAATTGGATACGAATGACTCGTGGGGCTCATCGTGACCAACGCAGAATATCTGGACGAACCGCCGCTCGGCGCGGCGCTCACCGCCTATGACCAGGCGCATCTGAAGTTGTACCTGAGGCTGCTCGACGCCGAGGCGGACGGCGCGACCTGGGAGGAAGTCGTCGAGCTTCTCTTCGGCCTCGATCCCGCAGCGGACCCCGACCGTGCAGCGAAAATTCATGCCGCACACCTCGCTCGCGCGAAATGGATGACCGAGAACGGCTTTTGCGAGCTTCTCGGCCCCCGCCTCCATTGAGGTGATGCAGAACCTGCATCACGTTGATCCGACTTCGTTCTTCACACGCCACGCTCAACTTGGGATCGTGATCGCTGCTTGACTCGCGTTGCGTCATAATTTCGCGGAGGCGGTGGAGGATGTCCGAAGATGAAAGTTGGCGGTCTGAGACCGCCTACAACTATATCGACAATCTAACTCCGGGTAACCTTGCCTGGGAATTTCTGCGCCGAAACCCCGACTACCGGAAAGCCTATCAGGAGCTTGTGTCCAGCGGCCGACTCTCACTCGAAACGGCCGAAGAATTTGCGAACCTATGGGGGTTGCGATTTCGGCGCCGACCCTCTCATCGCGGCTCATGCCCAGCAGATTTTTTGGACCCCTCAAGTCGATCCGTCGGCAATAATGTTCGCCGCAGGTCCGCGCCCTGAAGGGTTTTCCATCACTGCCGACGAGTTACGCCTCCGTACCATATTCCAGCACGACCCTGCTCATCTCAGGCTCGATATCTGCGGCGAGCAGTATGACGTCACGCTCGCGGACCCGCAGGACGAGAACCCGCTCGCGGCGATGGTCATGTTCGATGACCTCACACCGGATCGACAGACCGCGCTGACCCGGTTCTGGAGCGCGATCAAAGGCAAGCGCGTCCCGAACGACCCTCGAATGACGCCTCAGCGCCGCGAGCGCGCGCGCCAAATGCTGCGTGCGGTCGATGGACGTCGTGCCGGCGCGACATATCGATCGATCGGGGAGGTTCTGTTCCCTGGTCATAAAATCGACGCCGCCTCCTGGGCCGGGGACGCGCTGCGCGAAGTCACGATCCGGCTGGCGCGCGACGGCGTGAAACTCGTTGAAGGCGGCTACCGCTCCCTCCTGCGCCGACCCCGCCGATCATAGCCCGCCATCGACCGCCTGCGGCGTGTCGAAACTAGATTCCTATCTCCGACATCGTCCGACCCACCGTCTTCACGCCACCGTGCTCTCGAACCGCCGCCTGACGGCAGCGGCCCCCGATGAGACCACGGAGGCTCGACAATGGCCGATACGACCGCCGGCATCCCGCCACGCTACCTGCGCACGCAGGAGGCCGCTCGCTTCCTCGGACTGTCCGAGCGCACACTGGAGAAGCACCGCACCTACGGCACCGGCCCGGCTTACAGGAAGCTCGGCGGCCGAGTCGTCTACGCCATAGAGGATCTCCAGACGTGGGCCGATCGCGGCCTCGTCAGTTCGACCTCTGATCCGCGCGGCACGGTGCTCCCCGCCAAGCGGCAGGAGCCGTCGGATCGCCGCTTCGCCGGCCGCCAGCCGCGCTGAGACGACACGCCATGTCGTCCCGTCACACACAGCACGACGAGCGTGCGCAGCTCGATCTGTTCCGGGCGCTGTCCGGCGATCTCGCGCCGCGCGACGCGCAGGACCTCATGGCCTATCCGTTCTTCTCGCTTGCCAAGTCGAAGCGCCTGACGCCGATCGACTTCAAGGCGGGTTCGGTGAAAATCCGTGTCGAAGCCGTGCCCGAGCACGGCATGGCGACGATCTGGGACGCTGATGTTCTGATCTGGGCGGCCTCACAAATCGTCGAGGCCCGTGACGTCGGCCTGCGCCCGTCACGCCTGATGGCGACCACGCCTTACGAGATTCTGAACTTCATTGGACGCGGTGTCTCGCTGCGCGATTACGACCGGCTGAAGGCCGCGCTCGACCGCCTCCAGTCCACCACCATAGCGACCTCAATCCGCCAGCCGACCGAGCGGCGGATGCACCGCTTCTCCTGGATCAATGAATGGAAGGAGCGAGCCGATCACCGCGGCCGCCCGCTCGGGCTCGAACTGATCGTGCCGGACTGGTTCTACGGCGCGGTCCTTGACGACGCGCTCGTCCTGACGATCGACCGCAACTATTTCAGGCTGACCGGCGGTCTGGAGCGCTGGCTCTACCGCCTCGTGCGCAAGCACGGCGGCAAGCAGGAACACGGCTGGAGCTTCGACTTCCCGCATCTCCACGCCAAGTCCGGCAGTCTCTCGCCGCTCAAGCATTTCGCCTACGACCTGCGCGACATCGTGCGCCGCCAGCCGCTGCCGGGCTATCGCCTGACCATCGAGCAGTGCCTCGGCGGCCCCGAAATCCTGTTCTTCGTACCCACCGATCCCGACGCGCTCGGCATCCCGCGCCGCCGTCGCCGCTCGACAACTCGACCTGGGGATAAGCTGTGAATCATCTCGTGCTATCAGGGACCGGCGCTATCGTGCCATCGGGGACCGGACTCTCGTGCTATCGGGGACCGGAATCGTCGATTCATCGCGCTGAATCAGCCGCTTGCGAGCCCCGTAACTTATCTAACCTAGATTCCTACGGAATCTTTCTAACGCAAATGCGTTTTTCGACCGCTGTGGACGAGTCCCCGATCGCCGGGAGACCGTCATGATCGTCGCGTTCCTCAACCAGAAGGGCGGCGTCGGAAAGACGACGCTCGCCCTCCATCTCGCCGGTGAATGGGCTCGGCATGGGCAGCGCGTCACGCTGATCGACGCCGACCCACAGGGCTCGGCGCTCGACTGGTCACAGCAGCGCGGCCGTGAGGGATTGGAGCGGCTGTTCGGTGTTGTCGGCCTGGCCCGCGACACGCTCCACCGCGAAGCGCCGGAACTGGCGCGCGATGTCGATCATGTCGTCATCGACGGACCGCCGCGTGTCGCCGGTCTGATGCGTTCGGCGCTGCTGGCTGCCGATCTTGTACTGATCCCGGTGCAGCCGTCACCGCTCGACGGCTGGGCGTCTGCCGAGATGCTGACGCTGCTCAGCGAAGCGCGGATCTATCGACCGGACCTCAAGGCGCGGTTCGTACTGAACCGCTGTGCCGCCCGCACGATCCTCGCCCGCGAAACCGCTGAGACGCTCGCTGAACACGATCCCCCGCCGCTCCTCACCACCATCGGTCAGCGCATCGCCTTCGCCGATGTCGTGCAGACCGGACGGCTCGCGGCCGAGCAGGACGATACATCGCCCGCCGCGCGGGAGATTGCCGCGCTCGCCGCCGAAGTCACGAGGATCGCGACATGAGCGAGCGGTCCTCGAAACGCAGTTTTGCGACCCGGCCTGCCGATCCGGAAAGCTGGATCAAGGCGCCAGACCGTCCATCGCCGCGCGCGGACCCCGCCGCCGAATTTACCGCCAGGCTGACGATCGACGTCACCGCCGACATGCGCGGCCGGATCAAGATTGCCGCCTTCCAGCGCGGACAGACGGTCGCCGACATGCTGCGCGCGCTGTTCGAGCGCGAGTTCCCCACCAGCGAAGGAGAGCCGCGATGATCGGTGTCGCCGACCCGTCGCTGCGCACCGGCTTGCCGCCAGCGCCAGCGGCCGATGCACTGACCCATGTCGAGTTGACGTGGGTCGAGAAGAAGATCGAATTCTGGATCAGGTTCGGCCGCGAGATCGCCGAACAGATCCTCGACCGCCGCCGACGCGTCGTGTCGTTCGCACCGGACAGTGTTTTCGCCTTCGTTCGCTGGACCTCCAACGACTACGGCACCGCACTTTCTCGGCTCGACATCGTGCGCGCCGTCGCTGCGGGCGAGCGCTGCCAGACCCTGCCATTCGTGCGCCCCGGCGGCGACATCCTGTTGCGCGCCGATGGCTGGCCGAAGGTCGAGCGCGTGCTCCAGCTCATCGATGCGATCGAGGCGCGGGGCATCGAAGCGATCGACGTTTCGCCCGATCACTGGCGACACGTTCACAACCGTCTGACGGCCGGTGAAGCACCGCGCGCCTACGACGCGCAGCAGCATCGCGCCTTCCTCTTGCGCCGGAGGATCATGCCATGAGCCGCATTGGATACGTCATGACGACGTACTTCGCGGTGATGCTGATTGGCGTCCTGTCGATCATCTCCTTCGCGCCAAAGCTGATCTGGAATGCCTCCGCGAGCACGCCGATCGGCCTCTATGCGATCAGCGCCAGCGACGTATTGGAAGCGACCGACCTCGTCGCCGTAGCGGCACCGGAGCCGATCGCCACGTTCCTTGCCGATGGCGGATATTTGCCACGCGGCGTGCCGCTGCTGAAGCGGGTCGCGGGTCTGCCCGGTCAACGTGTGTGCCGATCGGGCCACACGATCACCGTCGACGGCCACGCCATCGGCGACGCGCTCGACCGTGATCGTCGGGGCCGCGAACTGCCGATCTGGCAGGGGTGTCGCGTCATCGCCGACGACGAGCTGTTCCTGATGAACTGGCAGGTCCGCGACAGCCTCGACGGCCGCTACTTCGGCCCGCTCCCCACCAGCTCGGTCATCGGCCGGGCCACCCCCCTCTACACCGACGAGGACGGCGATGACCGCTTCGTCTGGCGCGCGCCGACGCGGTGACGGCACGCCCATGACCCCGTCCACCGCACAGCCAAGGAGAAACCCATGTCCCTCATCGGTCAATTCACGAGCGAAAATGACGGCTTCATCGGCCACCTAATGACGCTGACATTGCACCAGGACATCATCATCGTTCCGGCCGAACCGTCCGATGCCGAGAACGCGCCAGACTTCCGCGTCCATGTTCTCGACAGCATGAACAACGAAACCGGCGCGGAGATCGGTGCGGGCTGGAAGCGCACTGGCGAGAAGGCCGGCGACTACGTCTCGCTGCAGATCGACGATCCGACCTTCGGTCATCCGATCCGCGCTAACCTCTTCCAGTCCGCCGACGACAAGTCCGCCTGGGGCTTGCACTGGAATCGTCCGCCCAAGCGCGCAGAGCGGGACTGAACGATGTCGGTCCCGCTCCCCAAAGCTGTCGCCGGGCGGTCAAACACCGCCCGGCGCACAGTCCTCCTTCTCCTTTCCGGCCTTCTGCTTTCCGCACCGCTTTGCGCCAATGCGAATGCGCAGACGGTGTCCGCCGAGCGCCCCTCTCGCGTCGCTCCCTACGCCACATTCATCACCGAGGCCGCGCAACGCTTCGGCATTCCCGAGCACTGGATACGCGCCGTCATGCGCGTCGAAAGCGCTGGGGACGTGCGGGCGATCTCGTCGGCCGGCGCGATGGGCCTGATGCAAGTCATGCCCGCCACATGGGCTGATCTGCGCGCCCGTCACCGGCTCGGCGCGAATCCTTACGATCCACGCGACAACATTCTGGCAGGCGCCGCCTACCTGCGCGAGATGCACGACCGCTACGGTTCGCCGGGCTTTCTCGCGGCCTATAATGCTGGTCCCGGCCGCTATGAAGAGTATCTTGCTGGCCGTCCGTTGCCCGCTGAAACCCGCGCCTATGTCGCCGCGCTCGCGCCCATTATCGGCGGCGCAGACGCGCTTGCTCCCGTCACGGTCGCGACCGCCGATCCCAACGCCTGGACGCGCTCGCCGCTGTTCATCGTGCAATCCGAGCGCGCCGCCACCGCTGTTTCGACGACCGGCGATAGCGCGTCGAATGAGACCCCGGCTGCAACTCCGGTGCGCGATGTCACAGCCATCGCTCCGCAATCCGCAGGCCTGTTTGTCGCCCGAAACGGCGATGGGGGGCCGCGATGACGGTGCTCGCAGTATTTCGTGGAATAGCGTGCTCTGGCGGAAGGATGGCGGTCCGAGGAGGGAGAGCAGGCAACACAACCGCACGATGGCGAGATAAAAGCGCGCGAGGTGCGGCTTGGTGCGGTCGTGTGTTTTCAGGGACTTATGGCGCATTGGCGCGAGGTGCGCCTGATCGGCGCAGCCTGCGCATCCGCCATTTCGCCAAGGATTACCGCGCGATTGCGCGATGTGCGGGGCCTCGGCCATGAGCAGCGAGGACGATTTCCGCATCCGGCCAGGCCGCATCCGCTCGACCCGCGCGCAGCAGGCGCGACCCTTCATCGCCCAAGCGCTGGCGGCTGCGCAGCGCGCCGGCGGCAGCGTCTCGCGGTCCGGCACGATCAGTTCGGGCAACCGCTCGCGTTTCGGGCGCGGCCAGCGCGCGACGGTGCAGGCCAACCGGCTGCTCACCAGCCGATCGCGCAACACCGTAATCAAGACGCGCGTCGTCCGTCATAGCGCGCGGGCCACGCCGCTTTCCGCCCACCTTAGCTACCTGCGGCGCGAGGGTGTCACCCGGGATGGGGAGAAGGCGCGGCTGTTCGGTCCCGAGACCGAGGACGCCGATCCCAAGGCCTTCGCCGAGCGGACCCAGGATGATCGGCATCATTTCCGGTTCATCGTCTCGCCCGAGGACGCGACGGAGATGTCCGACCTCAAGACCTATGCCCGCGACCTGATGGGGCAGATGGAAAAGGATCTCGGCACCAAGCTCGACTGGGTCGGTGTCGATCACTGGAACACGGATAATCCGCACGTCCACATCATCCTGCGCGGGCGCACCGATGACGGCCAGGACCTCGTCATCTCGCGCGACTACATCAAGGAAGGCATGCGCGCCCGCGCGCAGGATCTCGCCACCCAAGAGTTGGGGCCGCGCACCGATCACGAGATACGCCGCAATCTCGAACGCCAGATCGAGTCGGAACGCTGGACCAATCTCGACCGCCAGCTTTCGCGCGACGCCTATCGCACCGGCGTCGTCGATCTCGCCCCGCATCCCGATCGCCAGCCCGACGAGTTCCACGCGATGAAGGTCGGCCGGCTGCGGAAGCTGGAGACGCTCGGCCTTGCGGATCAGGTCGGCCCCGGCCAATGGGTCGTATCGGAGAATGCCGAGGCGACGCTGCGCGAACTGGGCGAGCGCGGCGACATCATCAAACGCATTCACCGCGGCCTGACGGAACGCGGTATCGAGCGCGGCGCCGCCAGCTATGTGCTCGCCGGCGAGAGCCTCAACGATCCTGTCGTTGGCCGGCTGGTCGATCGTGGTCTCGACGATGAGCTGAAGGGCACCGCCTACGCCGTGGTCGATGGCACGGACGGACGGACCCATCATATCAAGCTGCCCGACCTCGACGCGGCCGGCGATAGCGCGCCGGGCTCGATCGTCGAGCTGCGCAAATTCGACGACGCGCAGGGACGCAGACGGGTCGCGCTCGCCATCCGCTCCGATCTCGACATCGAGAGGCAAGTCCATGCAACCGGCGCGACCTGGCTCGACCGGCAGGCGATCGCCCGTGAGCCCGTTCCGCTCGGCGGCGGCGGCTTCGGCGCCGAGGTGCGCCAGGCTATGGACCGCCGTGCCGACCATCTCGTTGGTCAAGGTCTCGCCGAGCGACAAACACGGGGCGTCAGCTTCTCACCCGGGCTGATCGACATGCTGCGGCAGCGCGAGGTCGACGCCCTTGGCGAGAAGCTCGCGGCCGAGACCGGCCGACAATTCTCGAAGGCCGCAACGGGCGAGTATGTGGCGGGCACCTACCGGCAGCGCTTCGCGCTCGCGTCTGGCCGCTTCGCCATGATCGATGACGGCCTCGGATTCCAGCTCGTGCCCTGGTCGCCGTCCCTCGAACGCCAGGTCGGTCAGCACGTCTCCGGCGTGTCGCACGGCGCCGGTGGCGTCGACTGGAGCTTCGGCCGCAACCGCGGCCTCGGCATGTAGCCCAATCAAGAAAGGAGTGCCCGCCATGTCGGCGACCAAAATCCTCTGGGGCCAGATCCTCACCGTCGTCCTGATCGTGCTGATGACAACCTGGGCGGCGACGCAATGGACGGCCTATCGGCTCGGCTTCCAGCCACAGCTTGGACTTCCGTGGTTCGAACTGGCCGGTTGGCCGATCTACTATCCGCCAGCCTTTTTCTGGTGGTGGTATTTCTACGATGCCTATGCTCCGCCGATCTTCATCGAAGGCGCCTATATCGCCGCGTCGGGCGGTTTCATTTCCATCGCCGTCGCGATCGGCATGTCCGTGTGGCGGGCGCGCGAAGCCAAGAACGCCGAGACCTTCGGCTCCGCCCGATGGGCCGATGCTCGCGAAGTGAGTGCCGCGGGCCTCCTGGGCGCGGATGGCGTGATCCTGGGCAAGTTCGAGCGCGACTACCTCCGTCACGATGGTCCCGAGCATGTGCTGTGCTTCGCTCCCACGCGATCCGGCAAGGGCGTCGGCCTGGTCGTGCCGTCACTGCTGACCTGGCCGGGCTCGGCCATCGTCCACGACATCAAGGGGGAGAACTGGACGCTGACGGCGGGCTTTCGATCCCGGCACGGCCGCGTGCTGCTGTTCGATCCGACGAACACGAAGTCGGCCGCCTACAATCCTCTGCTCGAGGTCCGCCGCGGCGAGTGGGAGGTCCGCGACGTCCAGAACATCGCCGATATCCTGGTCGACCCAGAAGGCTCGCTGGAGAAGCGGAACCACTGGGAAAAAACCAGCCACGCGCTGCTGGTCGGCGCCATCCTGCACGTCCTCTACGCCGAGGCCGACAAGACCCTGGCTGGCGTCGCCGCCTTCCTCTCCGACCCGAAGCGGCCGATCGACTCGACGCTCGCCGCCATGATGAGGACCGCCCATCTCGGCGAGGCTGGCCCGCATCCGGTGATCGCTAGCGCCGCTCGCGAGCTGCTGAACAAATCCGACAACGAGCGGTCCGGCGTGCTGTCCACCGCGATGTCGTTCCTCGGCCTCTATCGCGATCCTGTCGTCGCCGAGGTCACACGCCGCTGTGACTGGCGCATCGTCGATATCGTCGGCGGCAAGCATCCGACCACCCTCTACCTCGTTGTGCCGCCATCCGACATCAACCGGACCAAGCCGCTGATCCGTCTGATCCTCAATCAGATCGGCCGGCGGCTCACGGAGGATCTGAACGCGAAGGGCAACCGCCACCGGCTTCTCCTGATGCTCGACGAATTCCCGGCCCTCGGCCGCCTCGACTTCTTTGAGAGCGCGCTTGCCTTCATGGCCGGCTACGGTCTCAAAGCCTTCCTCATCGCCCAGTCGCTGAACCAGATCGAGAAGGCCTACGGACCGAACAACTCGATCCTCGACAACTGCCATGTCCGCGTCAGCTTCGCGACCAATGACGAGCGGACCGCCAAGCGTGTCTCCGACGCGCTCGGCACCGCGACCGAGATGCGCGCGATGAAGAACTATGCCGGTCATCGCCTGTCGCCCTGGCTCGGTCACATGATGGTCTCGCGCTCGGAGACAGCCCGGCAACTGATGACGCCCGGCGAGATCATGCAGCTTCCGCCATCCGACGAAATCGTCATGGTGGCGGGCACCCCGCCGATCCGCGCGAAGAAGGCGCGATATTATGAGGATCGCCGGTTTCAGGAGCGCATCCTGCCGCCGCCGAATCTCGTCAAGCCGACCACTGCACGACCGGACGACTGGAGCACGCTGCCTCTTCCGGCGACACCGGTGATGGCAGCGGCCGCTAGCGGCGACGGATCGGAGGACGAGGATACGACCGACTCCGAGCGCCGGCACCAGCCGGAGTTGAGTCGCTCAAAACCCGTCGAGCCAAAGCAACCCATCGAAAACGAGTTTGAGATCGATCCCCGCGACGACGCCGACGAGGACGCCGCGCGCCTCTCGCGCATGAACCAGACGATGCGCCAGGTGGCGCGGCAGGCGTCGCTTGATCCCGGCGACGGCATCGATCTTTAGGAGGCACAATGGCGAAGCCCCCCAAAAAGCAGCGCCTGTCTGTATATCTCGAACCGGAGGTCATGAAGGCGCTCGCCGCGCACGCGGGCCGTCGTGATCAATCCCTCTCGCTGATCGCGGAAGCCGGCATCGCCTCCTTTCTGTCGCCTGATGCTGCCGAACGGCAGGAGGCTGCGACGACGAAGCGGCTCGACCAGATCGACCGGCGAATGGCGCGGATGGAGCGCGATCTCGGAATCAGCGTCGAAACGCTGGCCGTGTTCATCCGCTTCTGGCTGACGACAAACCCGCCGCTGCCGGAGCCCGCACAGGCTGCGGCGCGCTCGAAAGCAGGCGAGCGCTACGAGGCGTTCGTCACCGCTCTCGGCCGGCGACTCGCTCACGGGCCGAAGCTTCGCCAGGAGATTTCGGAAGACATCGCGCCCGCGCGCGACGCGGATTAATTACGACCGCGCCTACCACAAGTATTCCTGCGTTCCGCCGTTTCCCTGTATTTGTACGCCACAGTACGACGACCACAGCACGGTTGTTGTCAGGCCCTAATTTCTGCCTCTTCTACTCATCCCCGATCCAGGGCCGCGTGTCGCGGTCCCGCAAGAGAACGGGGACGACGTGGCGGCAACTCACCAGAAATCGGAAGCGCTCCTTCGCGGTGCCCGCATGCTGCGCACGGCCCTCGGGCCGGCGATCGCCCGCTTTCTGGAAGATCCTGCGATCGTCGAGGTGATGCTCAATCCCGATGGGCGGCTCTGGGTCGACCGGCTTTCCGAAGGGCTTTCCGATACGGGTGAGCTGCTGTCGCCTTCGGACGGCGAGCGGATCATCCGTCTCGTCGCGCACCATGTCGGCGCCGAGGTTCATCCCGGCGCCCCGCGCGTCTCGGCCGAGCTGCCCGAAACGGGAGAGCGGTTCGAGGGGCTGCTGCCGCCCGTTGTGTCCGCGCCCGCCTTCGCGATCCGCAAACCCGCCGTCGCCGTGTTCACGCTCGACGACTATGTTGCCGCCGGCATCATGGCCGCAGGTCAGGCTGAGACGCTACGCCAGGCTGTCGCAGACCGCCGCAACATCCTCGTCGCCGGCGGCACATCCACCGGTAAGACGACCCTTACCAACGCGCTGCTCGCCGAGGTCGCCAAGACCTCGGATCGCGTCGTCCTGATCGAGGATACGCGCGAACTGCAATGCGCCGCGCCGAACCTCGTCGCCATGCGGACAAAGGACGGCGTCGCTTCGCTCTCCGATCTCGTCCGCTCCTCGCTCCGCCTGCGCCCCGACCGCATTCCGATCGGCGAGGTCCGAGGTGCCGAGGCGCTCGATCTGCTGAAGGCCTGGGGCACCGGCCATCCCGGCGGCGTCGGCACCATCCACGCCGGCACCGCCATCGGCGCGCTCCGCCGCATGGAGCAGCTCATTCAGGAAGCCGTCGTCACCGTCCCGCGCGCCCTGATCGCGGAGACGATTGATCTCATCGCCGTGCTCTCCGGCCGCGGCGCATCGCGCCGCCTCGCCGAACTCGCCCGCATTGAGGGCCTCGGCTCCGACGGCGACTACCGCGTCACCCCCGCAACCCAGCCCCTCACAGGAGACCCGTCATGATCAAGCACGCCCTGCGCATCCGCCGCCATATCGCGACAGCGGTATCCGTCACATTCGTCTCATTGGCGATGGCGCCCGCCGCGCACGCGTCCGGTTCCTCCATGCCGTGGGAAGCGCCGCTGCAGTCCATCCTCGAATCGATCGAGGGGCCCGTCGCCAAGATCATCGCCGTGATGATCATCATCATCACCGGCCTGACGCTCGCCTTCGGCGACACGTCCGGCGGTGCCCGCAAGCTGATCCAGATCGTCTTCGGCCTGTCGATCGCCTTCGCCGCGTCCAGCTTCTTCCTGTCGTTCTTCTCGTTCGGCGGCGGGGCGCTCGTCTGATGGCCAACGGCGCTGACCATGGCGGCGAACTGCCGGGTTTCTCGGTTCCAGTTCACCGGGCGCTGACCGAGCACATCCTGCTCGGCGGCGCGCCGCGCTCGCTCGCCATTCTCAACGGCACGCTTGCGGCAGCCCTCGGCCTTGGTCTTCGCCTCTGGCTGGTCGGCCTGGGCCTCTGGGCTCTTGGCCACTTCGCGGCCGTCTGGGCCGCCAAGCGCGATCCGCAGTTCGTCGACGTCGTGCGCAAGCATCTGCGCATCCCCGGCCACCTGTCGGTCTGAGGAGGAACGACGATGATGAACCTCGCCGAATATCGCAACCGCAACACCCGGCTCGCCGACTTCCTTCCCTGGGTCGCACTGGTTGGCGAAGGGATCGTGCTGAACAAGGACGGCAGCCTGCAGCGCACCGCGCGCTTCCGCGGCCCGGACCTCGACAGCGCCGTGCCGGCCGAGCTGGTCGCCGTCGCCGCCCGGCTCAACAACGCCTTTCGTCGCCTCGGCTCCGGCTGGGCGATCTTCGTCGAGGCGCAGCGCCATGGCGCCGCCACCTATCCGGCAAGCATGTTCGCCGACAGCGCATCCGCCCTCGTCGACGCCGAACGCAAGGCCGACTTCGAGGAAGCCGGCGCGCATTTCGAGTCCAGCTATTTCCTCACCTTCCTCTATCTGCCGCCGGCCGAAGACGCGGCGCGGGCCGAGACCTGGCTCTATGAGGGTCGCGATCACGCCGGCGTCGATGCGCACGAGATCCTGCGCGGCTTCGCAGACCGCACCGATCGCATCCTTCAGCTCATCGACGCCTTCATGCCGGAATGCGCCTGGCTCGATGACGGCGAGACGCTGACCTATCTGCATTCGACCGTCTCGACGAAGCGGCACCGCGTCCGCGTGCCCGAGACGCCGATGTATCTCGATGCGCTGCTGGCCGATCAGCCCCTGACCGGCGGGCTCGAACCCCGGCTCGGCGACGCACATGTCCGCATCCTCACCATTGTCGGCTTCCCGACCGCGACCACGCCCGGCATCCTCGACGAGCTGAACCGGCTGGCCTTTCCCTATCGCTGGTCAACACGCGCCGTCCTGCTCGACAAGACCGACGCCACCAAGCTGCTGACGAAGATCAGGCGTCAGTGGTTCGCCAAGCGCAAGTCGATCGCCGCCATCCTCAAGGAGGTGATGACCAACGAGGCCTCTGCGCTGGTCGATACCGATGCGGCCAACAAGGCCGCCGACGCCGACATGGCATTGCAGGAGCTGGGTGCCGACTATGCGGGCCAGGCCTATGTGACGGCGACTATCACCGTCTGGGACGAGGACCCGCGCATCGCAGCTGAAAAGCTGCGGATGGTCGAGAAGGTCATCCAGGGCCGCGACTTCACCGCCATGCCCGAGACGATCAACGCGGTCGACGCCTGGCTCGGCTCGCTGCCCGGCCATGTCTACGCCAATGTCCGGCAGCCGCCGATCAACACCTTGAATCTCGCCCACATGATCCCGCTGTCGGCGGTGTGGGCGGGACCGGAACGGGACGAGCACTTCGATGCACCCCCACTGCTTTACGGCAGAACCGAAGGCTCGACCCCGTTCCGGCTTTCCATCCATGTCGGCGATGTCGGCCACACGCTGATCGTCGGGCCAACGGGCGCCGGCAAGTCGGTGCTGCTGGCGCTGATGGCGCTGCAGTTCCGGCGCTATCCGCAGTCGCAGGTTTTCGCCTTTGACTTTGGCGGATCGATCCGCGCTGCCGCGCTCGCCATGCGCGGAGACTGGCACGATCTTGGCGGTGGCCTCACCGAAGGCTCAGACGACAGCGTTTCGCTTCAACCGCTCGCGTGCATCGACGATGTCGCCGAGCGCGCCTGGGCCTCCGATTGGCTGGTCGCGATCCTGATGCGCGAGAGCGTGCCGGTCACGCCCGAGGTGAAGGAGCATCTCTGGTCAGCACTCTCCTCGCTAGCGTCCGCGCCGGTCACCGAGCGAACGCTGACAGGCCTGTCGGTTCTCCTTCAGTCCAACGACCTGAAACAGGCGCTGCGGCCCTATTGCGTCGGCGGTCCTTATGGTCGGCTGCTCGACGCCGAGGCCGAGCATCTGGGCGAAGCCAATGTTCAGGTCTTCGAGACCGAAGGGCTGATCGGCACTGGCGCCGCTGCCGCCGTGCTTGCCTATCTCTTCCATCGCATCGAGGACCGCCTCGACGGTCGGCCGACGCTGCTGATCGTCGATGAAGGCTGGCTCGCGCTCGACGACGAGGGCTTCGCCGGCCAGCTCCGTGAGTGGCTCAAGACGCTGCGCAAGAAGAACGCCAGCGTCATCTTCGCTACGCAGTCGCTCTCGGATATCGACGGCTCAGCGATCGCGCCGGCTATCATCGAGAGCTGCCAGACCCGCATCCTGCTCCCCAACGAACGCGCGATCGAGCCGCAGATTACAGCGATCTATCGCCGCTTCGGGCTGAACGATCGTCAGATCGAGATCCTCGCCCGGGCGATGCCCAAACGCGATTACTACTGCCAGTCCCGCCGCGGCAACCGGCTCTTCGAGCTGGGCCTGTCGGACGTGGCGCTGGCGCTCTGCGCCGCCTCGTCGAAGCAGCACCAGGCGCTGATCGCCGCGATCCACGCCCGCAGCGGCACGGATGGTTTCCTTGCCGAATGGCTTGCCGAGAACCGGCTCGCCTGGGCCGCAGACCTCGTCGCCGACCTTCCCAACGTCATCCCCCAAACCGATCCGGAGACACGCCCATGACCCGTTCTACTCAATCCCGCTCGCTTGCACTGCGTATCACCGCAGCGCTCCTTGCCGCGCCGATCGCGCTTTCGCCGATCCTCAGCACTCCCGCCGCTGCGCAATGGATCGTCTACGATCCGACCAACTATGCGCAGAACGTCCTGACGGCGGCGCGCACCCTCCAGCAGGTCAATCAGCAGATCACCCAGCTTCAGAACGAAGCGACGATGCTGATCAACCAGGCCCGCAACCTCGCCAGCCTGCCATATTCCTCGCTCCAACAGCTTCAGCAGTCGGTGCAGCGCACGCAGCAGCTCCTGCAAGAGGCGCAGGGCATCGCCCTCAACGTCCAGCAGATCGACCGCGCGTTCCAGACCACCTACGGCAACGCGTCGATGTCGGCCTCCGATCAGGCGCTCGTCGCGGGAGCGCGCGAGCGCTGGCAGAACACGGTTGGCGGCTTGCAGGACGCGATGCGTGTCCAGGCCGGCGTCGTCGGCAACATCGACACCAATCGCAGCGAGATGTCGGCGCTGGTCGGCCAGAGCCAGGGCGCGACCGGCGCGTTGCAGGCGACCCAAGCCGGCAATCAGCTTCTCGCCCTGCAAGCACAGCAGCTCGCTGATCTCACCGCCGTCGTCGCCGCCAATGGCCGCGCACAGAGCCTCTCCGAGGCCGAACGGGCGGCAGCGGCCGAACAGGGCCGCGAACAGCGCCGGCGCTTCCTGACGCCGGGCACCGGCTATCAGCCCGGCAACGCCCGCATGTTCCCGAACGGCAACTGAGGGCGCAGCCATGGACGGCAAGATGCTCGCCCGGCTTGGCGCTGTCGTGTTTGTGGCCGTCGCGATCACCGCGACCGCGATCGAGATGAACCGGACAGAGGAAGTGCGGGAGGCGTGGCCGTCCGGCCGGACCACCCAAGCGCAGGGCGATCCGTTGCGCGACGAACTGATCCGCTGCCAGGTGCTCGGCGAAGCGGGGCCGCGCGATCCGGCGTGCCTGCGGGCCTGGGCCGAAAACCGCAACCGCTTCCTCGCGCCCGGCGCGCGACCTGCCGAGCGCTTGCCGGACATCCCGCCAGCGCCGCGAGACACTCTCACACCCCAATCGGACCGCACCGATCAGCCGGCCATCGAGCCCGCCGCACCGATCGCGCCGCCGCAGCTCGACGAGGCGAGATAAGATCATGGGCGGCACCGGCGTCATTGACCATTTTCTTGAGGTCTTCACCCGCTACATCGACAGCGGATTCGGGCTACTCAGCGGCGAAGTCGCCTTCATCGCCACCACCCTGATCGTCATCGACGTGACGCTGGCGGCGCTGTTCTGGAGCTGGGGCGCCGACGACGACATCATGGCCCGCCTGGTGAAGAAGACGCTGTTCGTCGGAGTGTTCGCCTACATCATCGGCAATTGGAACAACCTCGCCCGTATCATTTTCGAGAGCTTCGCCGGCCTCGGCCTGAAGGCTAGCGGCACCGGGTTCACCACGGCCGACCTCTTGCGCCCTGGCAAGGTCGCTCAGACCGGGCTCGACGCCGGACGGCCGCTGCTCGATTCCATCTCCAGCCTCATGGGCTACTGGTCGTTCTTCGAGAACTTCATCCAGATCGCCTGCATGTTCCTGGCCTGGGCGCTGGTGCTGCTCGCTTTTTTCATCCTCGCCATTCAGCTCTTCGTCACGCTCATCGAGTTCAAGCTGACGACGCTCGCCGGCTTCGTGCTGATCCCGTTCGGCCTGTTCGGCAAGTCGGCCTTCATGGCCGAACGCGTGCTCGGCAACGTCATCTCCTCCGGCATCAAGGTGCTGGTGCTGGCCGTCATCATCGGCATCGGCTCGACGCTCTTCTCAGAATTCACATCCGGTTTCGGCGGCCAGAATCCGACAATCGACGAAGCGATGGCGATCGTGCTCGCCGCGCTGTCGCTGCTCGGCCTCGGCATCTTCGGTCCCGGTATTGCAAGCGGCATCGTCTCCGGTGGTCCCCAGCTCAGCGCCGGCGCAGCGGTCGGCACGGGCATCGCCGCGGGCGGCATGGTCGCGCTCGGCGCTGGCGCCGTCGGCGCCGCCGCGTCGGGTGGCGCTGCGCTGGCCGGTGGTGCGGCCGCCGCCGCTCGTGGCGGTGCTGCGATCGCTGGCGGCGCGTCCACCGCTTACAGCCTTGGCGCAGCCGGGCAGTCCGGCGCGGCCGGCGTCGCTTCCGGTCTCGGCGGGGTCGCCCGTGCCGGCGGCAGCGCCGCCGTCTCGCCCCTGCGCCGCGCCGCATCGCGTGCCGCCGAAAGCATGCGCTCAAGCTTCAACACTGGCGGCAAGGCCGCCTTCGAGGCGACAGGCGGCACTTCCACCATGGGCTCGATCGGCGGTGACGCGGCCGGTGATGGCGCCGCTGCCGCGGGTTCCACAAACGCAGGCGGTCCGCCGGCCTGGGCGCAGCGGATGCGCCGATCCCAGCACATGACCCATGCCGTCCAGGCCACGGCCCATGCCGTCCGCTCAGGTGATGCCCACGGCGGCGGCTCTTCCATCAATCTTTCCGAAGGCGATCGCTGATGTTCAAACGACCCTCTACCCATTATGGCAAGGCCCCCGAGCCGGAGACGCCCTATCAACGCGCCACCCAGGTCTGGGATGAGCGCATCGGCGCCTCGCGCGTGCAGGCCAAGAACTGGCGGCTCATGGCATTCGGCTCGCTGATCCTGTCGGCCGGGTTCGCCACCGCGCTCGTCGTGCAGTCAGCACGCGGGACGATCGTACCCTGGGTGGTGCAGGTCGATCGCATCGGTCAGGCGCAGGCCGTCGCGCCCGCCGAGGCCGACTATCGTCCGACCGATCCGCAGATTGCCTTCCACCTGGCGCGCTTCATCGAGCAGGTCCGGAGCATTCCGGCCGATGCGATCATCGTCCGGCAGAACTGGCTGCGCGCCTACGACTTCACGACTGACCGCGGCGCCATGGCGCTCAATGACTACGCCCGCTCCAACGACCCCTTTACACGGGTCGGCCGGCAGCAGGTCGCTGTCGACGTCTCCAGCGTCATCCGCGCGTCCCCGGACAGCTTCCGCGTCGCGTGGGTCGAGCGCCGATACGAAAATGGCCAGCTCGCCGAGACCACGCGCTGGACCGCGATCCTGACGATCGTCGTGCAGATCCCCCGAAACGCCGACCGGCTCAGAGCGAACCCGCTCGGCATCTACGTCAACGCCATCAACTGGTCACGGGAGCTTGGGCAATGAAGCCGTATTTCCGTAAAGCCGGAAACCCGGCTTCACACACACTCGTACTCCCGGCTCTCCGTAGAGCCGCATTCCCGGTCGTTCTGCTAGCGGCGACCGCGCTCGCGGGCTGCGCGACCACCAATCCGCCGCCGGAGATTTCCTACGACAATGCGGCTCCGGCGGTGCAGACCGTCGATCCACCCGCGCCGGTCACCGTGGTCGAGCTGCCCCGGCCGCTGCCGCTGCCTGGCCAATTGCAGCGTGTGGAGGAGACGCGGCGTGCCCCGGAGCCTTCTAATCCGACCGCTCGCGTCAACCAAGCAAACGAGGCGGCACGAGTCCAGCCGGTGCGCGACGGCTTCATTAACTCGATGCAGGTCTACCCGTGGACCCAAGGGGCGCTTTATCAAGTCTATACCGCCGTCGGGCAGATCACCGACATCGCGCTCCAACCCGGGGAGCAGCTTGTCGGCGCAGGCCCGGTGGCCGCCGGCGACACAGTGCGCTGGATCATCGGCGACACCGAGAGCGGATCGGGGGCAACGCGCCAGATCCACATCCTGGTAAAGCCCACCCGCGCCGACCTGATGACCAACCTCGTCATCAACACCAACATGCGCACCTATCACATGGAACTGCGCTCGACAGAGCGCACCTATATGGCGTCGGTCTCATGGCAGTATCCGCAAGACCAGCTCATTGCGCTGCGCCGCCAGAACGCCGAGGCGCAGGCGGCCCAGCCGGTGGCGAGCGGCGTCGATCTCGCGAACGTCAACTTCCGCTATGCGATCGAGGGCGACCGTGCGCCGTGGCGGCCGCTGCGCGCCTTCGACGACGGACGCCAGGTCTTTATCGAGTTTCCGCGCGGCATCGGTCAGGGCGAGATGCCGCCACTCTTCGTCGTCGGCCCCGAGGGCAACACCTCCGAGCTGGTGAACTATCGCGTTCGCGGCCACCACATGATCGTTGATCGTCTGTTCGCGGCTGCCGAACTTCGCTTCGGCTCCGGCCGCGAGCAGAAGCGCGTCAGGATCGTCCGCACAGACGGGAGGCCGACCTCGTGAGCGAGAACCCGCCCCGGAATGAGGAAGTGCCGGACGACGATGCGCAGCCCCTGACCGGCGAGCCGGTCGGGCCTGCGCCGATGCGGCTGCGGGCCGAACCGCCCCGCGTCACCCGGTTATCGCGGAAGGTTCTCGCCGGCCTCGGTCTTGTCGCCAGCGTCGGGCTCGGAGGTGCGCTGATCTACGCGCTTCAGACCCGTGACGCCGGTCGGCCGAACGACGAACTCTATTCGACCGAGAACCGCTCGACCGCTGACGGACTGGCCGGCCTGCCGCGAGATTACAGTGGCGTGCCGCAGCTCGGTCCCCCTCTTCCCGGTGACCTCGGCCGGCCGATCCTCAGTACCCAGGATCGCGGACAGCCGGTGCCAACACCCGGGACGGCCGCGCCCAATCCCGGCATCAGCCCGGAAGAGCAGCGCCGCCTTCAGGAAATCGAGACCGCGCGCACCAGCCGTCTCTTCTCCGGATCGGAAAGCCGGGGCGCCCCCGCTGCTGCGGGAGTTGCCCCAGCGCTCGCGCCGGGGCCGGATTTGGCGAGCATTGGCCTCGCTCCGCCGCCCGCCACGCCCTCGGCGCAGGACCGGCAGAACGCGTTTCTGAACGTGGCGGCCGATCGCAGGACGGTTGCGCCCGATCGCGTCGCTGCGCCAGTATCGCCGAACGTCCTTCAGGCGGGAGCAGTGATATCCGCGGCGCTGATCACCGGCATCCGATCCGATCTACCCGGCCAGATCACCGCGCAGGTCACCGAGAACATCTACGACAGCCCGACCGGCCGTATCTTGCTTGTGCCGCAAGGCACTCGTGTGGTCGGGCAGTACGACAACAACGTGCAGTTCGGCCAGAGCCGCGTCCTGCTCGTCTGGACTCGGCTCGTCTTCCCGAACGGGCGCTCGATCGTTCTCGAGCGCCAGCCTGGCGCTGACGCTGAAGGGTTCGCAGGGCTTCAGGATGGCGTCGATTACCATTGGTGGGATCTGGCCAAGGCTGCGGGATTGTCGACACTGCTGAGCGTCGGCGCCGAACTCGCGGTCGACAACGACGATCGGCTCGCTCAGGCGATCCGGAACGGTGGGCAGGACACCATCAACGACGCAGGGCAGCAGATTGTAAGGCGTCAGCTCAACGTCGCGCCCACAATCACTATTCGGCCCGGATTTCCCGTGCGCGTTATCGTGACGCGAGACTTGGTGCTGGAGCCATATGGAGGGTGATGATGTCGAAGCTTAAGCTAGGCCCCATCGCGGACGAAAAGCCACTTAAGGTACAGGTCGAGCTACCCGCAGCTCTCCACCAGGACCTTATTGACTACGCCCACCTATTGGGCCGAGAGCAAGGTCAGTCCGCTGTTGACCCAGCTCGGTTAATCGTCCCGATGTTACAACGGTTCATCGCGACAGACCGTGGCTTCGCCAAAGCCAGGCGAACGTTGACGCCGGGGAGCGTCGATTAGTCCGTGGTCCCCGCTCTAATGCTAGAGGGGGTGTCGAAACACTTCAGCAGCAGCGGCAGAGTCGGGTTGTCGTTGTCTCTGGACGAAATTATAGCGGCCGTCGGCGCCCGAGCCGATGGGAGCGGGATCAACGCGATATCCGGCCGGTATATCACGCTGGTGATGGTCAAGCCGAAGCCCTGTTCGACCATCGTCAGCAGGGTTTCTCGGCTGACTTGTTGGATCGAGAGTTGAACCGCTCCGTCTCCGGCGCCCACCATGCGCCGGAGTATGCCAGCAAGCTCACGCCCAGCACCATCCGAGCGAACGAGGAAGACTTCGTCACAAATGTCCTCCCACGACAGCTGTGGCCGTGCTGCCAACTCGTGAAGCGGGGACAATGCCACGAACAGATCTGGTTCGCAGAGACGTCGAACTTGGAACTGAGGGCTTTTGCTCGCACTCAGGCTGATTGCTGCGTCCAGTAACCCGCGGTTCACCCCCAAAGAGTTTTCTTCTGAAGTGCCTTCCTCAAGCTTTACCTCGATCGTCGGATGTCGATTTCTGAATGCCGCGAGAATGTCGATGATCGGGCACGCCGGAAACGCTTCAAGCATTCCAAACCTCACTAGCCCGGTTATGAGTTTTCGCGCGGAACGGATCTCCGTTGCGGCGTTACGAAGGTAGCGCGCTCCCACCACCGCTTGTTGAAGGAAGCGTTCACCTTCTGGAGTCAGCCCTGCCCCCGCTCGCGTACGCTTGAAGAGAGAAAAGCCAAGCTGGCGCTCAAACAGCTGCACACGTCGGCTGACGGTGGATTGCGATACCGATAGGCGTTCCGCCGCTCGGCGGAAGCTGCCGGCCTCGGCGACCTGAACGGCGTATTTCAGGTATCGGAGATCAAGAGTCAGATCGGGCATGAGACCCGTCCGATCATACCGGCGATCTCATTGGCGAACCGCCTGCGCCCGGTGAGAGGCATCCATGCGCGTCCACTTTCATCGAGCCCACCCCCGCTAGCGCCTGGGGTACAAGCACGTCCGTTGATCTCAGATGTGGAATCCGAGCTGAGCCCCTCAATGAGCATGACCATGTCCGAATCTGCCATAGATGCATGCGGCGGTCATACATTTTCGCACACTTGATGTCTATGCGCGATGCATATATTATTGCGGCATGGAGCCTGAGGTCGCCAAATACCATTTTGGTGCACTGGCGCTGGCGGTTGCTGACAGCATCGCCAGTGTCTCGGCCTCCTTTTCACCAAGCGGCCCGGCGACCGCGGTGATGGTGTTTCTCAGCATGGAGCCCGGCCTGCCGATCAGCGTATTGGCAAGCCGGATCAGGCTTTCTCATGCCGGAACGGTGCGATTGATCGATAGGCTCGAGCACGAACAGTTGGTGGAACGACGAAGACATATCGCCGACAGGCGCGCGCGCTTCATTCACCTCACCAATTCAGGGAAGAAGATAACGGAAGCCTTGCTCAAGGCACGGGAGCAGGTGATCTCCGAATGTGTTTCGCCCCTTTCGCCCAATGACCTCGACATTCTAGGCGTGCTGTCGGAGCGGCTCTTTGTGGCAAACGGCTTCGACAAGGATGGTTCGATCAGCCTTTGCCATCTGTGCGGCTACAGCAGGATCGCGCCTTCCCGTAGTAAAGCAAAGCCGGGCGCTCACGACGCCGGAACGTCGCACCAAACGGCTGACGATATGATCAGGCAGGCTTGATATAGTGGGATCGTTTGCGCTCGAACTTCTTCTATGCGTACTTGCCTTCGGGTTCGGATATGCCGCGAACCAAGGCGGAACCTGTTTAGTGGTGGCCGCTCATGAGTTACACAGACGACAGCCGCCGAGAATGTTCGTCGGATTTCTCGCAGCGTCGGCAGCGGCAGGCCTGGTTGCGGTCCCGATAGTCTGGACGGGAACACTGGGCGCAACACTCGCACCCTCGACCAGCATCAATTTCTTCCTGCTCATCGGCGCTATAGCCTTCGGCCTCGGCGCACTCATTAATGACACATGCCTGCTCGGATCGCTGGCGCGGCTTGGGGATGGGGAGATGCGACTTCTAGCTCTACCCTTGGGATTGGCGATTGGTATCTTGGCTGCCGACCATGGCAGGTTCGACTACGACGCAACATGGCCAAGCTTGATCTCCAGACCAAGCGTAACAGGCCTCGTTACTCTCCTAGCCTTCCTTGCTGTGCTCGTGCTGGCACTCGTTTTCGTTTCCATGAAGAGCGTTCTGCGAACAAAGCCGGGTTGGTCGTTCGGCGCTTCGATGATTGGACTCGGTATCACTGGTGGACTTCTATATGCACTCTCGCCGGCCTGGACCTTCGCAGACCTGATTCAACGTGGCCTTCCTCTCAGAATGTCGCCGGCCGGCGAGGTCGCGCTCACTGCGGTGATCTCTTCGATCGCAGGCGCCCTCACCGCCTCCTTTCGCCAAGGGAATCTGCGTCTCCAACTGCCGACAGCCAATGGCATTCTGCGATCTGTCGTCGGCGGCACATTGATGGGTATCGGCATTGCGCTCATACCCGGCGGGAATGATGGATTGATCCTCGCAGCGGTTCCGACTCTTTCACCTGGTGGGATAGTCGCCTACGTTCTGATGACGATGACAATCGTCTTCGGATTTGCAGCGCGTGGTAAGTTATTCCAGCGCCGCCTTTGAAGACCATGATAAGGGCAACAGAGGATTCTCCCACCTGACATGAGCATTTATCCCGACCGGGAGTATCGGCTGACTAGCTCGTATGCCTTTGCAGGCCCTTGGACCATGATGACCACTTCAAAGGCCGCCGGCCCCAGCATCCTGCAGGTTGCATGGTCGGTGTCATCTCCGCAGGCATGGACGTCACTCGCTTTCAACCCGCTTTCCGTCCGTGCGAAACTCAAGCTGAGGAACTGCGTCCCGATATGAGGTCCGTCTGCGAACTCGACGACAACAATGTCTTCGCTCAAGCGATAGCAATACTGCCGGTATGCGGAGAATTCACTGCCATCTGCCAGCGTGAGAATGCCGCTCTCTCGACAAGCGAGCGCGCCTTCGCCGACGGGAGCGAAGACCGCGTCGCCATGCAGCTGAGCGCCTCCGGGCTGGATATCACGACGGAGCATCCATGCCCCACGGAAGTTCTGCAGGATTTGCGCGCCCGCCTTCACGAAATGACCCCGGTCACGAGGGCACAAGCGCGCCTCTGTGGCGGACCGAAGCAAGCAGCAGCACGAGGGACGCCGCCAGCAGAACTGCGTCCTTCAGTAGAAACTGCCCTGGTGCAGCCGAAATCGCAGGAAAGCCGCCGGCGGTCGGCTCCGCTACACCGGGGGTGGTGATGAAAAAGGTCAGCGTGATCAGATATGTCGCCGCTGACATCAGTGCGCCGAGCGCAGAGAAGAGTGGACGAAATGCACCAAGGATCAGAACGAGACCGGTCGATAACTCGATAACGCCGATGAAATAGCTTTGCCCCTGCATCCCGAACATGCCCAGCCAATTCATGATCGGGCTGTGTTCGATAAACGGGGCGATACCATAGGCCTCGTACGCTGTGAACTTCATCGCGCCGAACCACAGAAATACGATCACGAGAGACCATCTAAGCAGGCCAAGATCCCTCCGACCGTGCTCGGGGACAAGAAATTCATAACGGTCGAAAATGCTCATCTAAAATTCCTCAACAGTGGTCCCGTGGGAACGTCACGAACGTCGTCTACGTGCTTCGGGCAGGCGTTGCAGTATATGCGCGACGCATATACTAATAAGCGAGATATGTCGAGCGGCTGGCTCGCGCTTCGCTGCCTCACGAAGCCATCCTCATCGGCGATGCCTTTACCCAGCAAACGCGCGACCTTGCGGGATTTTGACTTGATAGGGCTGGCGCTCCGGGTGGGCCTATAGCCCGTTGGCAAACGTCCAGCCTGTACGGATGGACGCGGCCCTGGACGAGATAACCGTGCCGACCGAAATCGTAGCAGCGATCGCCGCAATCCCCGACGTCGTGGAGCACGGACTGTTCCTCAATGGGATCGATACAATCGTGATCGCGCGCGGTGACACGATGGAAGTGCGACGCCGGGGACAAGCCAGGTCTCGCTGATCTGCACCTGCGCGGCCTGGATGACAGCGCTGACGCGGAGTGATTCTCGGGCGCGACCTACGGCGATTCCGAGCGAAAAGGCTTGCCCTATAGCCGCCAGGTATCAAAGGTTCCGCGGCCTTAATGAGCCGGACCCGTTTTTTTCGGCGCGCTCGATCAGTCGAAATCCTCCGAAACCCTTTTAAAACAGGACATTTTCCACAAGCCGCGCGGAGGAAGAGGACCACGGTATGGCTTGCTGTCTATGCTCCGCGCACATATAGATGTGGCAATGGATGGACCTCGAGATCGAAACATTTTCGGGGCGTTCGCACTCATGATCAGCGACGACATCGTTCGCGCTAGTTCATCGCGGGCGCCGGAAGCTGGACCCGCCGCCTCAGCGCTGGCGTTGCTCGCGCACAAGCCCGGGCTCTCGATCCGTATGCTTGCGATCGGGGTGGGCCTTTCACATGCTGGAACTGTTCGCCTGGTGGATAGATTGGTAAGCGAGGGATTGATCGAGCGCAGGGAGCATTCGACAGACGGGCGCGCGCGATCCCTCTATCTTACTCCAACTGGCAAGGTCGCGAGCGACGAGGTCCTGGCCTCGCGCGATCAAGTGATTGCCGAAGGGCTATCGATCCTTAATCCAGACGAACTGAAAACCTTATCGGACATCGCTGAACGCGTTCTCCGAAATCGCTTGGAAAACCTCGAGCAGTCATACCGCATCTGCCGCTTGTGCTGCTACGAGGGCTGCACGAACTGCCCCGTCGATGCCGAATTGCATGAGCGAGGTGTGGACCGCGAGAAGAACGACGACGCGTAGGAGACTCGCAATTGCGGCAGCTCAACGCTGCTCAGATAGCGGGCTTCATAATGTCAGCGAGCCTACCATCAGCCGCATTCTTTTGGCTACGCGTCAAGCCGGCCGATCGGGCATGGCGGTCTCATTCTAATATGTCGGTGATCGCCCCACTTTTAGCCGCTCAATTGATCGGAACGCGGTTTCGGAAGCGGCCGTTCAAACCACTCGCTGCATTCCCATTTCTCTATGTCCGATAGGTAGTTTCGGGGAAAAGCAGTCGGGAACAGGTTTCGGGAACGCATGCTCCGGCAGGAGCGCAGCGCGCGTCCCAAGCGCGTTTTCCCGGTAGAGCTTCCCAATCGGCAAAGTGCGGGCCACCTCAGACTGCGAACGCGAAAAACCGCCTGGCTGGTCACTCAAGGCAGGGTAACGACGATTTTCGTTGCGGATACACCCGCCTTCAGGGCTTCCAAGGCAGCCTGGAGCATTTCAAGGCCCTGGCCCACGACCTTCGCCGGAGGGGCGGGGACGAACGTGCGCGCCGCGAGAGCCTGCGGCAGGAATTCGCGGTAGATCATTGGACCAACCTCGTCATCCTTGAGGCTCGTCCCGGAGATGTGCGTCGCCTCGACTCCAAATGGACGCTCGTCGGGCGGGGCCAGCGTCGCTGCCACCCGGCGCGAGCCCTCGCATCTCGCAATTGCGGCAAAACAGTCTTTCATGTGACCGGTCGCGTGAAGCGTTCCAGCGAGACTGCGCCCGCGCATTGCCTCAATCACGTCTTCCACGATGGCTGGACTCGAGTGGTCAAGAACCTCGCTTGCACCCAGCTCCTTCAACAGGCCGGCGTTGCGCGCCGAAGCGGTGGCGACGCACCTGTAGCCCGACGCCACCGCGAGCTGGATGGCGTTGCAGCCAACGCTCGACGATCCACCCCAGACCAGAACGACCTCTGGACGCGCGGTCGGCGAGTGTAACGGTGGCGCGAGAGCCAACTGTGTCCGTTCCGTAGAGCCCGCTTGCGGCGGTGCCAAGGCCAAGCGGGAGGACTGCCGCATCAGCGAAGGCCATGTTGTTGGGGATCGGCGCCGCCATGTGGTCCAGCACGATCGTGTGGTGCTGGAACGCACCCTGCGCAGGTTGATTTACGGTTGTCCCGACCGCCTGTCCGATGACTCGATCGCCGACCTTGAACCGCGCCACCGACCGCCGCGACCTCACCGGAGACGTCGCTGCCGAGAATCGCGGGATAGTCGAGCCATGGCAAAAGCGCGACGTCCTGCAGAATCCAGTCGAGTGGGTTGATCGCGATGGCCGCGTTGCGGATCAATATCTCGTTCGCCGCCAGATGCGGCAGAGCGGTGACACCGATCCTCAGTGGCTGCCCCGGCGCTTTCTGCCAGGCGGCCTGATTAGTCACGGTTTCGGTCATCATCAACTCTTTCTGTCAAGTATACAGCTGGGCGTTCGTCTGAGCGGTCCAACCGCCAGGTCGGGCGCACGAAGTGGCAGCTATAGCCCCCAGGATAGCGCACCAGGTATTCTTGGTGCTCTGGCTCCGCCTCCCAAAAGGGTTCTTCTGGGTTGATCTCCGACACGACCGGGCCAGGCCAGCTTCCTGATGCCTCGATTTCCGCGATAGTTGTGAGGGCGACTTCCTTCTGCACTTCGGTGGTGTAGAAAATCGCCGATCGATAGCTCGGACCGACATCGCTGCCTTGTTGCTCGTAGGTCGTGGGGTCATGGATCTGGAAGAAGAGTTCCAAGAGCGAGCGATAGGCGAGAACGGAAGGGTCGAAGGTCACTTCCACTGCTTCCGCATGGCCGTAATGTCTCGCGTAGGTCGGATCAGGCATTTCTCCACCCGTGTAACCGACACGCGTCGAAATGACTCCCCTGGCTCGGCGCAGCAAATCCTCCATGCCCCAGAAGCAGCCGCCTGCGAGAATTGCTCGCTCTGTCGCGGCC
This sequence comes from Shinella zoogloeoides, assembly GCF_022682305.1. NCBI lineage: Bacteria > Pseudomonadati > Pseudomonadota > Alphaproteobacteria > Hyphomicrobiales > Rhizobiaceae > Shinella > Shinella zoogloeoides. The sequence goes on along the minus strand of NZ_CP093528.1, from coordinate 1,472,630 downwards.
GCCCTATTGCCGGTAGGCGATTGGCTCACAGTCCGTTCGCCCTCCTCCGTGTGCGCCACGGTCAAGCCAGCCTCGCGGGATCCGCAGCCTGACTGGCGCTCAAGAGTTCGGTCTGCACGTCCGAACCCCGGATGAGACTCAGATCGACGGGACACCGATCAGCGATCGCGAGGATCCGAGCGCGCTGATCATCACTCAGCGGCCCATCGAGGACAATGGTGCGGGTGAACCGGTCGGGTGGCATCATGTCCGGCACCTTCTCGTGCTGCACGGTCGTGCTCGCCCGTTCGAGCGGAAAGCCCTTGCGGTTCGCATAGAGACGCATCGTCATCACCGTGCAGGCTGCGAGGCCGGCAGATACGAGTTCATAGGGAGATAGTCCGGTCCCGAGGCCACCGACCGATGCTGGCTCGTCGGCGAACAGAGTGTGCTCGCCGCTGCGGACCTTGAGCTGGAACGTCCCTGCAAGAGTTTCGGTGGCGACGACGCCCTCCGCAACCTCGACCTGCGGAAGATCCGCGCTGAGTGGTGGGAGAAAGCGGCTCGCCCAAACCGCCACCATGGCCGCGGCGTAGTTCGCGTCCGCGACGTCGGTGAGAAGGTGATCCGCGTTGTCGAGCGAGATGAAGCTTTTAGGGTGCCTGGACGCGACGAAGATGCGCGACGCGTGGTCGATGCCGACCACCTGATCCAGCGGAGAGTGCATGACCAGCACCGGCCGTCGCAGGGAGGCAATGGCCTTCTCGACGTCGATCCCCTCAACCGCCTCAAGGAACCCTCGGCGAATGAGGAACGGCCTACCGGCAATCTCCACCGAGGCCTCGCCCTCGCTCGCGATGGTGTTCAGATCATTCGGTCCGAAGAGGCGCAAGATATGCTGAAGGTCGGCCGGCGCACCAATCGTCGCGACCGCCGCAACATCAGGCATGTCGGCGGCGGCTACGATCGCAGCGGTGCCACCCAGGCTGTGCCCGACGAGGAGGGACGGTGACATGCCCGCCGCCGCCATCGCCTTTGCGGCGGCCCGAAGGTCCTCGACGTCCGACGCGAAGTTCACAGGTTCTCCCGTCCCACCGCCGATCCCGGTCCCGGCGAAATCGAACCTCAAGACCCCGATGCCCGCACGCGACAGCGCGCGCGAGATGTGAACAGCGGCGCGACTGTCTTTCCCGCACGTGAAGCAGTGGGCGAAGATCGCCCAGCCCCGCGGCGTCCCTTCCGGCGGTTCGAGGTGCCCGGAAAGCGGAGAGCCAGCCCCACTGACAAACGTAAATGATCTTCCTGCCATGTCCATCAAACCTCCAGCACGCGGCTCGGCGGTTGCGCTCTCAGAACCTTCGACGGAGCTGAGCGGAGCGCACCGCCAACCGCTAATCGTCATCTCAGGCTATCATTTATATGTCTGGCGCATATAGACAAGCCCCTATACCATGATTATATGCGCCAAGCATACTTCTGCGACCTGCTTTCCAAAGGCGGTCTCACGGAAGAGGTATCAGTCAGGCGCGTGGGCCAAAGGACTATGGAACTCAATCAAGTCAGCTATTTCATCAACTTGGCCGAGACGCTGAATTTCACAGCGGCCGCTCGCTTGAGCGGTGTGTCACAGCCAAGTCTGACCCGCGCGATCCGCCGCTTGGAAGATGAGCTTGGCGGGCCGCTGATCTATCGCGACGGGAAGAACAGCCGCCTGACTGGCCTTGGCCATGACGTCGAGGCAGAATTCCGGCGTATGGTGGTCGCGATGAAGAGCGTTCGCAATCACTCGGAGCACTGGGCGATGGGGGGGCACCGCGTGCTGGATGTCGCCGTCGCGCCCACCGTCGGACCAAAGGAATTTACGGCATTCTTCGAGAGCGCATTGGCGGAGATGCCATCCATCGAAATCAAGCTGCACTCGCTCCAGTCGAACGAGGACACATCGGAGGTGCTTTCAGGAAAATACCACGCGTGCATCATGCCGCGTGAAACAAGACCGGAACGCAAGCTGGATGTGCATCCTCTATTTCGGGAGCGCTTCGTGCTCGGCTGTTCTGCAAACCATCCCTTGGCTGCCAACGAGATCGTGCGCGGCGAAGACCTGCTCGAGTTTCCTTTCGTCGATCGCCTGAAATGCGAGTTTCGCGATCGGATCCTCGATCACTTCGCGCGACGGGACTTGCTCATGCGACCTCGCTTTCGATCAGATCGCGAGGACTGGGTGCAACGGGTCGTCGCTGACGGCCACGCCATATGCATTCTTCCGGAACGATCGCCGACCGTGCAAGGCCTCGTCACTCGGCCGATCGACGGATTTGTCTTGGAGCGCGAAGTCGTGATCGCGACCGTATCCGGCTCCACGGCAACGGTCGAGATACGGAACATCGCGCAGCTGGCAGCCCGGTATGAGTGGAACTGAATCACGACGTGAAGAGCTTCGGCGCTATGGAAACTATACGCGCAGCGTATTGGATAAATCTGGGGCGCACTGCGATAGTCGGTGCAATGACTGCAAAGATAAATGACAGTGTGTCGAGCTCTCTAGATTAAATATTGGAGACTATCATGAAGTTTGAGAAGTCACAGGCAGCAGTTGACCGCCTGACCCCCGAGCAACGCCGGATTACCCAGGATTCGGGGACCGAAAGGCCCTTCACGGGTGAGCACAACGACAACAAGGAGCCTGGCATCTACGTCGACATAGTGTCGGGAGAGCCGCTGTTCGCTTCAACGGACAAGTTCGATTCGGGTACTGGCTGGCCCAGCTTCACCAAGCCGATCGTTCCGGCAAACGTGAACGAGGTGCGGGACAGTGCACACGGCATGGTCCGGACGGAGGTCAGGTCGGTACACGCCGACAGCCATCTGGGCCACGTGTTCCCGGACGGTCCTTCCGACCGCGGCGGTCTGCGCTACTGCATCAACTCTGCGTCCCTTCGCTTCATCCCGCGCGACGAGATGGAGTCCGAGGGATATGGTGAATATCTCGATCAAGTAGAGGAGGCTTAACATGCATCAGCGCGCTGTTCTCGCAGGAGGATGTTTCTGGGGCATGCAGGATCTGATCCGCAAGCGGCCCGGCATCATCTCGACCCGTGTGGGTTACACGGGCGGCGATATTCCGAACGCCACGTATCGTAATCACGGCACGCATGCCGAGGGGATCGAGATTGTCTTCGACCCGACAGTGACGAGCTACCGGCACATCCTGGAATTCTTCTTCCAGATCCACGATCCGACGACGCTGAACCGCCAGGGCAATGATCGTGGGCTCTCCTATCGGTCGGGCATCTATTATGTCGACGAGGAGCAGAAGCGCGTCGCCGAGGATACGATTGCCGATGTGGATGCCTCGGGGCTGTGGGATGGCAAAGTGGTGACCGAGGTCCAGCCGGTCGGCGAGTTCTGGGAGGCCGAGCCCGATCACCAGGATTATCTGGAGAAGCGGCCGGGCGGCTACACCTGCCACTTCGTCCGTCCCGACTGGGTTCTTCCAAAGCGGCATGAGGCCGGCGATGTGAGCCCTGCGGCCGGGGCTGCAGCGGAATAGGCTTCGCTGCCGTCAGTGCCGCGCCGATCCGGTTCGCAACCTCCGACGACCGCGTCAATCGACGCGGTCGTCGGACCCGGCCTTGAAGCAGATCATTCCATTCAGCCGCCGTCGCAGTGCCAGGATCCAGATATGACAGACCTCTCCTCCTTTCCCATCACGCAGCGCTGGCCAGCATCTTATCCGGATCGCTTGCAACTATACGCGGCCCCCACGCCCAACGGCGTCAAGGTCTCGATGATGCTGGAGGAGACTGGCCTGCCGTATGAGCCCCACTTCGTCGACATCTCGAACAACGAGTCGAAGGATCCAGCGTTCGTGTCGTTGAATCCCAACGGCCGCATACCCGCGATCATCGATCCGGCTGGCCCTGACGGCCAGCCCATTGGCATATGGGAAACCGGTGCGATCCTCATCTATCTGGCCGACAAGACGGGGCAGCTCATCTCAACAACACCCGCCCAGCGGTACGAGACTCTGGCCTGGGTGTTCTTTCAGGTGTCGGGCGTTGGGCCGACCTTCGGACAGCTAGGCTTTTTCCTGCGATTTGCCGGCAAGGACTATGAGGACAAGCGACCTCGGCAGCGCTTTGTTGATGAATCCAGGCGTCTTCTCGGGGTCCTGGATCACCGGCTGGAGGGCCGCGAATGGATTGTCGATGATTACTCGATCGCGGACATTGCGACGTTTGGCTGGGTGAATGCGCTGGTCGAATTCTACGCAGCGGGCGACATCCTCGGCCTAAGCAGCTATTCGAACGTGCAGGCATGGCTCGAACGCGGGCTGGCGCGACCGGCTGTACAGCGTGGCCTGCGAATTCCTGCGAGGCCTGCATGACCATTATCGCCGCATATTATTACAACGAAGGTAAGCGAGTCCGTGAAATCAGGCTCGATGAGCACGTCGAACTAAACGAGAATCGCTCGGGCTTCTGCTGGATCGCGCTTAGCGAGCCCACCGCAGACGAACTCAGCGCGATCCAGACGACGTATAACCTCCATCCTTTGGCGATCGACAACGCCATGCACCCGCTGTGCCCGCCCAAGCTCGAGGTCTACAACGATGAGTTGTACGTCGTCGCCCAGACCGCCGAGCTGGTCGGCGACCGGATCAGCTACGGCAAGATGGCGATCTTCACCGGTCACAATCACCTTATCACCGTGCGGCACGGCAATGCCGGAGCGCTGGGCAAACTTCGGGAGCAACTCGAGGCATCGCCGACGCAGTTCGGCAAGGGTGTCGACTATGTGCTGCACGCGATCTTGCACCGAGTGGTCGACCAGTATCTGCCCATCTTCGAAATGATCGAGGACGACGTCCTGGCGATGGAGCGACGGTCGCTGCACGATTTCCTCGGGCCAGAAGAGGTGGCGCGAATCTTCGAACTAAGGTCCGAACTCACGCGGTTCCAGCGCACGCTCGGGGCTATGGCCGAGCTGGTGCGAAAGCTCGTTCGCGGCCACTTTCCCTGCATCAGCTCCGAAATGACACCATATTTCCACGACGTCGCGGACCATGTCCACCGAGTGCAGTCCATGGTCGACGGCCTCCTGCATGTCCTGTCCACGGTCTTCGAGGCCAGCAGCCTTCTGGAAGCGCAAAGGATCGGTGTGGTCACTCGCCAGCTCGCGGCCTGGGCGGCGATCTTGACGGTCCCGACGGCGATCGCCGGAATATATGGCATGAACTTCAAGCACATGCCGGAACTGGACACGCCATATGGCTACTTCGTCGTGCTCGGAGTGATAGCGGTGTTCTGCCTTCTCCTGTTCATGCGCTTCAAGAAGGCCAAGTGGCTATGAGTAACGCACTTCGCGAGCTTCTCCGTCCGCCGCCGAGTCACAGCGCGCTTTGTGCGCGAGCGTGTCCAATCCAGTTCAAGATGAAGGTGCTTCCATGACCTCCCAGGTGACCGATGTTCTAGAAGCAGTCCAGTCATTCATCGCCAAAGGCTATGACCGCGAATACCGCGTCAAGGACGGCAATCTCGTCGATCTCGAACTAGGGTCAACCCTCGATGCATGCAGCATTCGCGTCGATGCGGCGTTGCGCCTCGAGAGCGGGGACGACGGCGAAGATGCCTCCAACATCTACGCGATCACCGATCCGGCGACAGAGCATAAAGGCCTGTTGATCGACGCCTTCGACGTGTTCCACGAAATCTGCCCCCGCGACTTGTCCGAGCGCCTTGTGGCGCATCGGGAAACAGCACCGGCAGGTGACCAGGACGCGCCGAGCAAGCACGGACTACGGAAAGTCTACAAGAGCGAGTTTCACAGCGATCCCGAGCGTTACGTTCTGCGCGAAGGCTTTCCAGACTTCCCGCCATGCCCTTTCGGCCAATCCTTCAGCATCCTCGGCTTCGATACCGCCGAGCAGGAATATGTCTGGCTCGTCACGAGCATCATTCGAGATGCTCGGCTGATCAGGGTTCCATACCAGGGCGAAGACGTCATCAGCGACGAATAGCGGTGTCGCTTAGCCGGAAAGGCTGACCTTCCTGGCCCACACATCTGCAGGCTGAACTTTAAGAACATCGAAAATTAGGAGGTGATTATGGACTGGAACAAGGACCACATACGAGAAACTATGCTCTTGCTGGAGACAGCAGCGTTGCACAGCGCTCGCGAAAACTACCTGGACTATGTCTCTACCGCTCGGCTCGATCGGAGCGAACCGATCGAAAACGACGAACTAGCTCAGGCCGAGGTCGCGAGCGACTTCGCTGAAGCGCTCGATGACACGCTCCATGACTACGCGGATAAACTCGAAAAGCTCAGGACAATCGATTTCGGCCCCAAGTTGGCCGTCAACGAAGGCGCTGTCGTCAAGCTGTCCGGCCGCCACTTTGTGATCGCGGTGTCAACGAGCAAGTTTACCTGTCAGGGGCGTGAGCTCATGGGCATTTCCACGATGGCGCCGATCTTCGAAGCGATCGAGGGTGCCCGAGCCGGGGAGACCGTGCAGTTCAACGGCCGGGACCTCACCGTAGAAGACGTGGAATAAAGCCCTCCACCGCAGCCGGCGCGCTAGTGCCGAACGCCCTGCATCTCTTTCTGCATGCATACGGTCACTTGCAGCCGCATTGACCTGGCTCATCAAAGGCAAACTCATGACAACACCTTCATTCTTCATCACCCCCGGATACGGGACGCGCCTGCATGACGCGCTTCATTATTCTCAGGCAATGCGCATTGGTGACCGCGTGGAGATCTCCGGACAGGGCGGATGGAACGACGATCTCGTCATTCCGGAGTCGATTGAGGAAGAGATCGAGCAGGCGTTCAAGAACGTGGAACGGACGCTCGCGACCGCCGGAGCACGCTGGCCGCATGTGGTCCACGTCAATTCCTATCACGTCGGTGGATTCCCTCCCGTGATCAACGAAACAATGGCCAAGCTGTATCGCCACTACATGCCCGACCGCGCTCCAATCTGGACGCAGTTGGGAATCGAAGCGCTGGGGCTTCCAACCATGCGTATCGAAATTCGCGTAACAGCTATCATCGCCTGACCCCGCGGTTCGTGCAGGCGCCGTGCCGCGCTAATCCCGCACGCCCTGCGCCCGCTTCTCCATGCATATCATCGTATCGAGAGATCCGGTTATCATCGGCGTGCTCGGAGAACGGGGGGCCGCCTTGGCCTGGTTGGCGCGCCTCGGCTGCCTGCGGGCGATGGCCAGCACTGCCAGGAGCGTGAGCAACGCCGCCGCATAAAGGAACAGGCCGCCAGGGCCGACGATATTCATTGCAGCTGCTCCTATTAGGGGGCCAGCGGCTGTCCCGATCCCGTTGAGCAACAGAAGCCCGCGCGCGGTGCCGAGTAGCCGACCGGCCGGAAGATCGTCGTTTGCGACGGCGAGACACAACGAATAAATCGGGATGCCAAAGCCGCCGAACAGCGCACCCGCCGCAAGGAGCAGCGGCAGAGGCGCTTCCACCGCCAACGCTACGCCGATGGCAGACGCTGCGGACGCCAGCGCCGCACCGGCGATGACAAGATTCCGGGGCACTCGATCCGAAAGCCAACCGAGTGGCCAATGGAAGGCAAGCGTTCCACCAAGAACCGCAGCCATGAAGGCGGAGATACCGCCCACATCGAGGCCGATGCTCTGGGCGAAGTTCGCGCCCATGCCCCAGAAACCACCGATAGCCAGGCCGGCCAGGAAAGCGCCAGCCGCAGCGAGAGGTGATACGAGGACGAGGTCCCTGAACGCGACCCATTCCTGTTCCACCTGGGCCGGCGGATGACTGGGCAGCAAGGTGATCGGAACCACCGCCGCTGATATCAGCAGCGACACGATGAGGAACAATGTCACGTCGGCGGGCGGTGCGATGTTGAGTAACGCCTGCCCGATTGCCCATGAGCCCATAGAGACAACTCCGAATATCGACAGGAGCTGCCCGCGCGTGGATGGCAATGCGTGGGCGTTGAGCCAACTCTCCGTTGCGAGGATCATGCCCGCGTAGGCGAAGCCGGTAGTCAGGCGAAGCGGCATCCAGGCGACCGGCTCCACGAACGCCACATGGAGAAGGGCGGTCATCGAGGCAATGGCCGCGAAGCCGGCGAAGGTTCTGACATGTCCCACGGAGACGATGATCGGTGGCAACACGAGCGCGCCGATCGTGAAACCCGCGAAGTAGAAGGACATCATCGCGCTGATCGCGCCGGTCGAGAACCCCTCATGGCCGGCTCTCACGATCAGGAGCGTGCTCAGCAGGCCATTGCCCAGCAGCAGAGCGGCGACGCTCAGCAGCAGCGCCGCCACCGGCGCGAGAACGAGGCCGCGCTTGCCCGCCGACCTCATGGTATCCATCGCCGGGCTCATTCTCGGGCCTGACTTGAGGGTTGATACTCTGCCGCACTGATGAACTGGTCGAATGCTTCACACCAGATGACGACCGTGTTGTAGGCACGGACATCGATGCCGGCAGGCACCTCGACGATGAAGCCGTTGAACGTCTTCACGTCGCCCACGCGGACTGATCTGTCCTTGATCAGGAGAAAGGCCTCCTTCGTGTCGACGAAACGTGGTGCGAGGTAGAGCTTGTAGTCAGGACCAGGGGCGAGGCGCCCGATATGGGCGATACGGTCGCGCGAGACCCGGATCTCGCCTTCCCCCCAGTGAAGCAGGTCGCTGCCTTTGAGATCGCGGGCCAGACGCCCTGCGTAGAGCGTCTCGGCTGAGATGGTCCGCAAGTCCGCCGCGTCCGGGGCCTGGGGGGCGGTCAGGATCGGCAGCGTGTAGACACCGCCCGCGAAGCCCATGGCGAGCATCGCAAGATGGGTGGCAATCAGGATGACCCAGCGCCGCATCGGTTACACCAGATCCAGTCCCTTCACGAGCTGATCGGCGTCGAGATGGAAGTCCGAGAATACGATGCGGCCGCCAGCGTCCATCACGGAGAACCAGGGCGTTCCCCGCGTGCGGTAGTCCTCCATGAAGGTGGGAAGCGTCGCGCCGGCAGGTGGCTCGTCGTGACCGAACGCGACAGGAAGCGCATACTTGAGCTGGTTCACGCGCAGCTTCTCGAAGGTGTTCTCATCCGCTCCTTCGAAGACGGTCTGGACCACCGCGAAGCCCACGCCCTTGGCGCTCAATGCACCATGCAACCTTTGTAGCGTCGGAAATCCATGCAAATGGCAGCCACGGCACCAGTGCTGGAAGGCGAAGAGGACTTTCGGGCCGGTGCCGAGATCCGATAGCTTGAGCGGCGCGATGCTTTCTCCACCCACGCCAATCCATCTCTGCACCCGCAGCTCGGGGGCTTGTCGTTCGTCGACGCTCATCTGATCCTCCAATTCCGATGCAGAAGTCCGATGAGTGGTCGCGTGTGGCGATGGCACACGAACCTCACCGCCTTGATCCCCTACAGGTTGTAGGATGCGAGTTCGCCGACAGATACCTCGTGGCCAGCGCCACCGTTCTTCCGTCGGCGTGTCACCGCCGCCCCTCAATGACAAAGGCGCGATAGCGGGAACCGGCGAAACGGTGCGCAGCGATGGTTTGGTAGGCGGGGCTATGATACCAATCACGGGCGGCCTGCATCGTCGGGAACCGCAAAATTACGGCCCCTTCGACGGGCGGCCCCTCCAAATGCTCCATCGCGCCATAAGCGGCGAGAAAGGTTACGTCGTGGCCATCGAACGATGGGCCGACGCCTGAAGAATAGGTTGCGAGTTCTTCCGGATCGGTGGTTTCTTCGCGGGTGAAGACGACGAACGCTTCCATCTTAAAGTCTTTCATAAGGTCGGATCTGCAGGCCACCGCCGCTGGCGATGGCCTTAAAGTCGTCAGGCTGGCAGCTCGAACCCGATTTTCGTGAGTGCCTCGACGCACGCATCCTGATCCTGCTGATAGTTGCCTCCGGAGATGCCGATCCCGCCGATCAACTTCCCGTCATCCAGGATCGGATAGCCTCCGCCGACAGCGACCATCCGGGGGCGATAGGCTAGCGGCGCCACTTTCGGATCGTTCGAAACATAGTCGTTCCAGACATGGGTCGGATACCCAAACGAGGCGGAACTCCAAGCCTTGTCGATGGCAACATCGACGGTGAGAAACGGCGCGTCATCAGTGCGCTCGAACGCGCGCAGGTTACCGGTGGCGTCGACGACGGCGACCGCAGCCGGGATGCCGATTGTACGTGCCGCGGCGATCGCCGCGTCGATGAGGGCGACGGCGGTTTCGCGGTTGATCGAGGCGGTGGCAATGGATTTCGTCATGGAATTTCCTTCGCCGTGGCGTAATCCGTCCGGCGTTCTTGAGGTTAGAAAAGACGTTCGGCGGTGGCAGTCATCAGAAGCCTTCGAGGACAATCTTGCCTCTTGCTGCGCCACTTTCGATCAGTGCGTGCACCGTCTTCAGATTGGCGGCATTAATTGGCGACAATTTTTCGGTTAGCGTCGTGCGAATTTTGCCGTCGTCCACCAGCACCGCCAGCGAATTGAGGATCTTGCCCTGCTCATCCATGTCGGGCGTGCCGTAGAGCGACCGTGTGAACATCAGCTCGTGGTGGATCGACACTGCCTTGCGCTTGAACAGCATGACGGCGAGCGCCTTGGGATCGTCGATGAATCCGAACCGTCCTTGCGGGGCGATCAGTTCGGCGATGTCGGATGCATGCTGCTCGGTATGCGTGGTCGAGAACACGAAAGCGGGAGCGCCGATGTTGAGCTCGGCAATCTGTGGCGCGAGCGGCCGAGAGTGGTCGATGACATGATGAGCCCCAAGCCCTTTAACCCACTCCTGGGTTTCCGGCCGAGAGGCGGTGGAGATGACGATGAGATCCGTGCGCTGTCGAGCGATCTGGATGGCGATCGACCCGACCCCACCCGCACCACCGATGATGAGGATCGCCGGCGCCGCCCCGGGAACGGGCTTCGTCACGTCCAGGCGATCGAACATGGCTTCCCAGGCCGTCAACGTCGTGAGTGGCAGCGCCGCCGCTTCCGCCCAGTCGAGCGACGCGGGTTTACGACCGACGATCCGGGCGTCGACGAGATGGAACTCCGCATTGGTGCCCGGCCTTATGAGCGATCCGGCATAATAGACCTCGTCGCCTACCGCGAACTGCGTCACTTCGGGGCCGACCTCTTGCACGATCCCGGCCGCATCCCATCCCAGCACTTTCCAATCGCCATCAGCGGGCGGCGTGCTGCTGCGGATTTTGTAGTCGACCGGGTTGACCGAGACAGCCTTCACCTCAACCAGGATATCGCCTCCTTCAGCGACAGGCCGAGGCAGATCAATGTCGACCAGAGAGGCGTCCTCGGCGATGGGTCCCGGAACCTTGTAACCAACGGCTTTCATCGGTGTCTCCAGCTTGCTGTATCCTGAAGTCTTATCGATCAGATCGAAATTTCCTCCGAAATATACTCAGGATGCAAAGATTTCGCGTGTCAGACTATGAAGGTATGCGCGCAACATATCCAATAGCGGTACGACATAGTTTCCATACCTCGGAGCCGGATTCAGAACTTTATCGAAAATAGCGGTTTATTGCTGTTCGGCGGGTGAGCATCCGGATGGAGGCGATAAGCGCCCAAGCGGTTGAGGAGTCGACCTCTCAGCGGTCGCGTTGGCAGGGGCGATCTCGCCCGCCGGTCTCACACCAACGTTGGCAAGCGACGGCGTCCGCTCGAAATCCGCTGACGGGGATACGCCTGCAATGCCGGTTCGAAGCTATCGAAACTATAGCGACAGGGTATTGGGAAATCATACTGGACTGACGCTATAGTCTTCACGCATAACCACGACTCAAAATGGTCCAACACTTTTCTCTACGCTAATAGAGAATCCGGTATTCTGATTTTCAGTGAATTGGCTCGTTCGGCGGTTGTGCGCGCAAAGATCTTTTACAGAATTCTGAACTGAATCCGGTTCTGGTCTGTCGTGACAAGCAAGGGGGTTTCGCTATGGTCACCAGAGGTTTCACAGGCCGCGGTCCAGGCGGCGACCGGTCCGATCGGATTCCGCCGGGTCAGCATCTCGTGGAGAATTTCCCTGTTCTGACGGCCGGGCCAACGCCGAACGTGGAGCCCTCCGATTGGAAATTCACCGTCAAGATCGGTCCGAAGCCGGTCAAAGTGTGGAATTGGAGCGAGTTCAACGCTCTACCGAAGACCAAGGTGACCCGAGACATTCACTGCGTCACGTCCTGGTCCAAGCTGGATACCGCGTGGGAGGGCGTACTCGTAGAAGACATCCTTGCAGATGCAGGGCTCGATCGGCCCACCGATTTCGTCTTGGCGCACTGCTACGATAACTACTCGACAAACATCCCGCTGGCGGATCTTCTCTCCGGGAAAGCGATGGTCGCCCTCAACTATGCGGGCAAGCCGCTTCCCCGCGATCATGGAGGGCCGGCGCGTCTTCTGGTTCCGCACCTTTACTTCTGGAAGTCCGCCAAATGGGTGAACGCGCTGCAATTCACAACGCGTGACGAGGCCGGATTTTGGGAGCTGCGCGGCTATCACATCTACGGCGATCCGTGGCGCGAGCAACGATACACCAATGACTGAAAACGGCGCGCAAATCGCGTGGCAGCCATGCGTAATCGACGAAATCGTCCAACAGACCCCGAGTATCAAGAGCTTCTTCCTTCGGTTGAGCAAACCGTTCGCGCACATCGCAGGGCAGCATGTCGATGTCCGGCTGACCGCGCCCGGTGGCTACAGTGCGATGCGGAGTTACTCGATCGCGTCTTCGGCAATCTCGTCTCCGATCGTCGAGCTCGCTATCGAGCGCCTACCGGATGGCGAAGTTTCGCCGTTCTTTCACGATGTCGCAGCGATCGGCGACGAAATCGAGCTTCGTGGTCCGCTCGGCGGCCATTTTCTATGGCCTGAACCTGCCATAGACCCAGTGCTGTTGATCGGGGCAGGCTCGGGCCTCGTGCCGTTGATGGCAATGATCCGGCAGCGCCGCGCACTAGCCCAGGTCGTGCCGACAGCGCTGCTCCTGTCCGCACGAACCGCTGAAGACGTTCTCTTCTCAAAAGAGCTTCATTCCATCGAAGTCAGCGATCCGGCATTCGTCTTGGCGCTGGCAATTACGCGCGAGAACCCGGTCCGCGCATCGGACTTTGCGCGACGGATCGACGGCGTGATGGTCCAAGAAATTCTGGCCCGGCTTCACCGAAAGCCCACACAAGTATTCGTTTGCGGGTCCAACGGTTTCGTCAACATCGCGACCGAGGGCGCGCTGCTGGCCGGCCTGGACCCCACCATTATCAAAACCGAGCGCTACGGTGGTTAGCGGCCCAAGCGACTGCGCGTTCCGCCGTCGCGGAAGTGCAGCCCAGAAATAGTTTGGAGATCATAATGAGCCGCTTTGCCAAACCCGTCTTCGTTGCAGCCGGCCTTCGGACCCCTTTCGGCCGCGGTGGAGGCGCGTTGGCGGCTTACGACGCCATCTCTCTGTCCGTGCCTGTCGTACAGGCGATGGCGGCGCAGGCGGAGCCCGATCTCCTCGTCTGGGGAACCGTGATTCCGAATTTGGGCTGGAGCAATATTGCTCGCGAAACCTGGCTTGATGCCAAGCTCAATCCGACTGTTCCGGCGTTCTCCGTCGTCCTGGCATGCTCGACCAGCATGACGGCGACCTTCGCTGCGGCAGGGATGCTGGGCGGAGGAACCCACCTCACCATGGTCGGCGGATCCGAAGTCATGAGCCGGCCGTCAATCGCCCTGACGGCCGATGCATCGAAGCGGCTCACCGACCTCTTTGCGCAGGATGCGACCGCCGCGCTTGCCGCCCTCCAGTCTCTGACGCCACGAGACTACGTGCTCCCCACAAAGGGCTGGGCCAACCGGATCACCGGAAGGACGATGGGTGATCATATGGAGGAGACCGCCAAGGCTTGGCGGGTCTCGCGCGTCGCGCAGGATGATTGGGCGCTCAAGAGCCACCAGCGGGCAGTCGCTGGTTGGGAACGTGGCTTCTTCGACGATCTCGTGATTTCGCTGCCTGAGCTGGCGCGCGATGCGAACCCGCGCGCCGATACGTCGCCCGAACGGCTGGCCGCACTCAAGCCCGCCTTCGATCGCGACAGCGGGAGGGGAACCCTGACCGCCGGCAACAGCTCACCGATTACGGATGGAGCCGCCGGGTGTTGGGTCGCTACCGAAGCCGGTGTGGCGAGACTCCCGGCGGGCACCCCCTACGCGCGGCTCGTCGACTACGAGATCTCTGCCGTCGATCTCCACACTGAGGGCCTGCTGATGGCGCCCTCCTATGGCATTCCGCGCCTGCTCGCGCGGCATCAACTCAGCTTCTCCGACATCGCACTCTGGGAAATCCACGAAGCCTTCGCAGCCCAGGTCCTGGCGAACGTCGCGGCCATCACCGATCGGGAGTGGGTGCGCGCGACAGCCGGTGTCCAGGCGGCTATGGGCGATTTCGACTGGGACCGCGTCAATCCCAATGGAGGCTCGGTCGCCCTGGGTCATCCGTTCGGCGCTACAGGCGCGCGCGACCTCAGCCAAGCGGTGAAGGAACTTTGGGCCATGCCGCCCGGATCGCGCGCAATCGTCAGCATCTGCGCCGACGGCGGTCAAGGCACAGTCGCCCTCCTCGAACGCGGCTGACGGTAGATCAACGCCATGACAGCGATCCGCTTCCAACTGTCGGAGACGCGATATGACAACTGATGTGCTGCTGTACATCACGAACTGGTGCCCGTTCTGCCGCCGGGCGAAGACGCTCCTCAAGGAGAAGGGCGTGCAATGGAAGGAACTCGATATCGAGGCGGATCCGGTTCACCGGCAGGCCATGACGGAAGCGTCGGGTCGAAACACCGTGCCGCAGATCTTCATCAACGGCACGCATGTCGGTGGCTCCGACGAGCTTTTCGAGCTCGATGTCAGAGGCGAACTCGACAAACTCCTCGGGCGCACGCCGCGCGCCAACTGAGGGGGCGCGGCCCGGGCAGACACCCCATGACCTCGTGCCGGTTTTTGAATGGGAAAGGAGAGTCCGTTGGTCTCAGCTATCTGGAATGACGCCACCATCGCCACAAGCAACGAGACGGTCGTCGTCGAGGGAAACCACTACTTCCCACCGTCGGCGGTCGATTTTAGCCTGCTTGAGATGAGCCCGCACACGTCCGTCTGTCCGATCAAGGGCACCGCGCGCTACTTCCATGTTCGTGTGGGCGATGCGCTCAACGCGAACGCGGCCTGGACCTATCCCGATCCGACGCCGGAAGCCGAGGGCATTCGGGATCACGTCGCTTTCTGGAAGGGCGTGGACGTTGCATAGCAGACTGGTCAGGCGGCGGCTTCGCTGATGGCCCTGTGCAAGCGCCGGCATCTCAGATCTTCCGCCCATCCCGAAGCGGCTCGGCTGAAGGACACTGCCCCGGGCCGTTCGGCGCCAACAGCGTCGAATCCTTGCGTCTCTGCCGGATCAAGACGGGTGGATTGAGATGGAGCATGCCGGGTTCGATGCCGCTTTCGCCAAGCTTGCGGAGGGATACAGCGAAGGCGCCTACGAAGGCCGGCGTTTCGGCCTGACTGTCCGGCGATCCGGGGATGGGCGCCGCAACAGCCTGTTCGCCAGGGAGTTGGCCGGGACCGACATTGTCAGCTTCAACCTCTACCGCGTTACGTCAGACAAAACCTTGCTGAAGCCGTGCGAGATGTCCGCCGAAAAGGTCGTGGCGTTCGTGCTGGATTTCCGACCGGACCCCTGACGGGCAGGTGGAGGTCCAGGCCGACCGGTCCGCCTGCGACACCCGCCCCCCAACGATTGCGCATGTCGCTCAAAGGCATCGAAACTATAGCCGCTGATCATTGGACTTCGTCTGGCGATGAATTCATCTTCTATACATCGCCATCCGTGGGGGAATCGGCGCTGGATCCCGTGTAAGCCAGATTGAGAAAGTCTAATCGATGACGAACAATAATGACGCCACCCTTCCAACACCTTCTGATCTTGACGGATGCGCGGCGATGACTGTCGCCGACGCTCTGAAGATTATTTTGGCGAACAGCTACGCGATCTACCTGAAGACAAAAAATTTCCACTGGCACGTCTCCGGACCCTACTTCAGGGACTATCACCTGCTTCTTGATGAGCAGGCCGCAGAGATCCTCGCCGCCACCGATGCGATCGCCGAGCGCGCCCGAAAAACGGGCAACACCACCATACGATCGATCGGCGATATCGCGCGCCACCAGACCATCAAGGACAATGATGCTGAGTTCGTGACGCCGCAGGACATGCTGGGTGAGCTCCGCGCCGACAATCTCCACATGGTCGAGTCGTTTCGCCGCGCAAAGGACGTCGCGGACAAGGCGAAGGATAATGCGACGTCCGGCCTGATCGATGCTTGGACGGACGAGGCTGAGCGCCGTGCCTGGTTCCTCTTCGAAATCAGCCGCTAGCGCTTTACCGGGCAAACCTACGTCAGGAATGACGCCTGGGCGTGCGAGGTGATGATGGCGAAGGCCGGCTTTGGAGGGGGATGCCATTGGTGCACAGAGGGAGTGTTCCAGGCGTTGCGCGGCGTCGACCAGGTCGACCAGGGCTTTGTCCGGTCGGACGCGCCGGCAGATAGGCCTTGTCGGCGGGATCGCGGATCGCTGCTGCCCTCTCAGCGATACCGACCGCGGCAGGCGCAGGCCGACATGAACGTGATGCCGGCGCGGGCGAGAACGGCGAAGACCTCGTAGGCATGGGCGGTGTGGTCGGGCAGAGGCAGTCTGCCCTATCTCGGTGGGAGCGGTGTCGCCTTGGCAAGGTTCGCAATCAGCGCGGGACGCGTTTGATGGTCGTGCGCGTGCCATGCGGGCTGACCCGGAGCGCTCCGCCAGGACTCGCTAAGCGGGCTGTTGTCCGCCGTGTCGAAGCCGAACTGGTCGTACAGTCGCGTGACCAGCGCCACCGCTTCGGGATAGTCGCTCGACACCGACAGCGCGTGCCGCCCCGGCGTGCCAGCGGGCCGCGCCGACAGCAACAGGCGCGGTGCCTGGATATGCGTGAACGCCTTCGCGACCTTGGACGTTGGCAGCTGATCCTGCCGCAGTTCGTGCTCGGTCTTCGCGCCGGTATCGACGAGGGCATAGCGCCCGTCGCGCCACGGCATATAGTTGTTGGTGTCGAGCACGATCTTGTTCGCCAGTTGCGCCACGGGCATGTCGTTGACCAGCTTGAGCGGGACCGCGATCACGACGAATTCTCCCGCCTCCGCCGCACCGGCAGCGGTCGCGGCGCGGGCAGGCGGCCCGAGCTCCGCGACCAGCCCGGCCAGGGTTTCGGGCCCCCGCGAGTTGGCGATGACAACCCGATAGCCGTTGGCGATGGCGGCGCGGGCAATCTGGCTGCCGACCTCGCCCGCGCCGATGATGCCGATGGTGGTCATCGGCGCGGGCGAGGTCGGATCAGGCACCGAACGCGCCGTCGATGGTGTGCATGGCGCCCGTAACGAACCCCGCCTCCGGGCCGGCGAGGTACGCCACCATGCCCGCGACTTCCTCTGGCCGCCCGTGGCGCTTGATCGCCATGAAGCTGTGCAGCAGCTCCTTCATCGGTCCGTCCGCCGGATTGGCGTCGGTGTCGATCGGGCCGGGCTGCACCACATTAATCGTGATCCCGCGGGACCCGAAGTCGCGTGCCAGCCCGCGCGCCATCCCTTGCAGCGCAGACTTGCTGAGCGCGTAGGAGGACATGCCTGGAACGGGCATCCGGTCGCCGTTCACCGATCCGATGACGATGATCCGGCCACCCTGGGGCATCTGGCGCGCGGCCTCGACCGAGGCATGATAGGGCGCGTGGATATTGATCCGGAACAGCCGGTCGATTGCGTCCGGATCCTGCTCCAGAGAATCGCCGAAAACACCGATTCCGGCATTGACGACCAGCACGTCGAGCGCGCCACTGTCCTTCACGCGCGCGATCACCGCGTCGCGATCCGCGCTGTCCGTCTCGACAGCGGTGCTGCCCGTTTCGGCCGCCAGCGCGTGGGCCGCGTCAGGCGAACCGGAATAGGTAAAGGTCACCTTCGCGCCATCTGCCACAAAACGCCGAACGATCGCCGCGCCGATCCCCCGACTGCCACCCAGCACGAGAACGGATTTCGCCTCAAACACACCCATCGGACTTTCCTTGATCAATAACTTACGACTCGCTACATAAACGACTTGAAAGACCCGTCAAGGTATTTGTAGTGGTTCATACAAAATTATCCCGCGCACGCGGCAGACCGCGCCTGTTCGACCCGGACGAAGCGGTCGCGACCGCCCAGCGGCTGTTCCATTCGCGTGGCTATGATGCCGTCAGCATCGCGCACCTGACTCAGGCGATCGGGATAAACCCGCCCAGCTTCTATGCCGCCTTCGGCAGCAAGGCCGAGCTCTACAGCCGCATTCTCGATCGCTATGCCGGTACCGGCGCGATCCCGCTGTTCGATCTGCTGAACGCCGATCGCCCGGTCGCGGAATGCCTCGTCGCGGTGCTGGAAGCGGCGGCGCGGCGCTATGCCGCCGATCCGGACGCGGCGGGGTGCCTCGTTATCGAGGGTGTGCGCTGCACCGACCGCGAGGCACGCGAGGCGGCCGGAACGTTCCTTGCGGCGGCGGAGGAGGCGATCCATCGCTTCGTCGCCGCGCGCCATCCCGAACAGGCCGAGCGCGTGACCGACTATATGAGCACCGTCATGGCCGGCCTGTCCGCCAGCGCTCGCAACGGGCACGATCTCGATCGCCTGCTCGCCGCCGCCCGGCTCGCCGGGGCTGGTCTTGAGCAGGTGGTTCGCGGCTAATCCGCAAGCTCGGCAAAATGACCAGGACGTTATCGACCGGAAAGGTTGGTCGCGAACACCGCGTCGCGCTGCCGCTTCAGCGTTTGCGTGCCATCGGAGTTGGACACCTGGATATGGCCGATGGGCAATGCGCACTCCGCCAGAAAAGACTGAAGCTCCCGGGCATGTCAGCTTATCGTGCGGACGCGAAGCTGACATGCTGAAGGTCCGAAACGAGTCACTAGCGGAACTTGGGTTCAGTGCCGGAAGCGGACACTCCACGCGAGTCGGTCACAAGTACAAGCCGCCGGCTCCAGAGGCTATCGTGCCTCTGCTTCCGGCCTTATCAGACCAGGCCCAAAGGCCGACAATGCATTAGACTGAACCCGGACCACTCAATAGGGGCAGGCCAACCTTCGATCCGAACAACGAAGCGATCCGTGTGCCGAATGCGGCGAACCGGGATAGGCGCTAACGACATAGGCTGAGAAGTTCGTGGGCGCGTCGCCAGAAACGGCGTGCCCATGAACGATCCTGGCTCTGGCTCCGTTTCTTTCGTAGGCTTCGTCGGGATCAAAGGCCGATGAGGTCAGGAGGATCATCCATGCAAGCAGGAACCATAGCTGACACCGCCGTCTTGGCTGAGGCCTTCACCCGCGGTTCGGCTATGAAGCGCGGCATGCTCGTCATGGAAGGCGGGGTTCTGTCCCGCGATGAGTTCGCAGGTCGGATCGGCCTGACGCCCGAGGAACTTGAGGCCCAGCCCCTCCTTTGGCTCGATGTCGATGGCGAGCGCGCCTATCCCGCCTTCCAGATCACCGGCACCGGACTGCTTCCCGGTATGAGCGCCGTGGTCGAGGCGTTCACGATCGAGGAGCCCTGGATGCGGGTCAACTTCATGCTGACCGACGACGCTCGCCTCGGCGGCCAGCGCCCGATCGATGCGTTGCGCGAAGGCCGGATTGTCGATGTCGTCAAAGCCGCTCGGGCCCACGGCGAACACGGCGCGGCCTGACATTTCCGCGGACGAAGCTTCCATCAGGCAGCTTCTCGCTCGGCTGCGCGATAGAGGCCGTAGCCTTCCCTCACCAGCCAGCCCTCCTCGCACATCCAGGCGAGATAGTGCCGCGGGATACCGATGGCGGTAAAATCGCTTGTCCTCACGATCGTACGCTGGCGGGCGAATGCGTAGGCTTTCTCCCGCAGCGACGGCATCGGACCGCCCGCCAGACGCATGCGCTCAGCACGGTCACGATCGCGCTTCCTCTGCTGGGGCGGGTTTTTCGGGGTCGCGGCGGGAATCTGAAAGAGATAGTTCGCATCTTCGTCGACCCCGGCGAGCCAGATTTTGAAGGGCTGCGCTGACTAGCGCGGCCCTTCTGCTTTTCGGCCGGAGGCGCGAAAAGCAGATCTCCCGATCATTCATTGACGGTAAGCGCGCTTCAGTCGGACAAGCACGCCGAGACGTTTCGGTCCCGGCGCGCGCCGACTTCAGGGAATCATGCCCGCGCCGGTCTGGGCGGCGGCGCGCCTCGTGCCGTAGTCCCGCTCATGGGCGGTGCGGCGAAAGGCCTGGCTGCGATCGCGCAGGCGGCCGGAGGCATCGCTCAGCGGCGTTCCGACAACCCCGTCCGCATAGGTGCCAGTGGCAATGTCATCGTCGTCGGTAGGGGTGGCGTGAAAAAGTCCGAAAAGCATCGTGGCGTCTCCAGTTTCCGTCCAAACGGGCGCGCAGGCATTCCGTTCCGCAACGCACCGGATAGACGCAAAATTAACCATGCTTGCTAACAGTTCGTTAAAGGCCCGCCCCTTTGTCGACCGATCCGGCCGTTTTTTTGATCCGGCCTGTCACGATTCACGACTTGGCGTTCCGATCTATTGCGGCTAGCCTTCCCTTGCGTCGGGTTGACAGAGGGGCAATCGATGACGACTGAAATGATTTCAGGAACGGTATTTTCGGGCCATGAGCCGCTGACGGCCGATAATTTCTCGGCGCGCACGAAGGGATTGCCCTTTCGCGCCCAGATGGTTCTTCGCGGGTTGCTCGGCCTCGAAGCCGGCACGCTGGCAATGACGATACCGGGCGGACAGACCTTCGTGATCGCCGGGAGCGCTCCCGGCCCGCATGCCGCGGTAACGCTCCATAACTGGAACCTCATGCACCGCGCCGTCAGCGGCGGCACAATCGGCGTCGCGGAAACCTATATGGACGGCGACTGGGAAAGCCCGGATGCCGGCGCCTTCCTCGAACTGGTCCTCATCAACACGAAGGTCGTGCGCGACTATACGAACGGCCCGCGCGGCCTTTTCCTGTTGCTCGAGAAATTCCGCCACTGGCTGAACGCCAACACCCGCCGCGGCTCGCAGCGCAACATCGCCGCACACTACGACCTTGGCAACGCCTTCTATTCCCAATGGCTCGACCCGACGATGACCTATTCCTCCGCGCTCTATTCGCGCGGCGCGAACGACCTCACCTCCGCGCAGCTCGCAAAATATCGCGCGCTGGCGGAGGCGACCGGAATCGGACCGGGTGACCACGTTCTGGAAATCGGCTGCGGCTGGGGCGGCTTTGCGGAATTTGCGGCCGGCGAGATCGGTTGCAAGGTCACGGGCCTGACGATCAGCCGGGAACAGCTCGCCTTTGCCCGCGAGCGCATGGCGAAGGCCGGCCTTGCCGACCGCGTCGAACTGAAATTCCAGGATTACCGCGACGAGACCGGCACCTACGACCGCATCGTTTCCATCGAAATGTTCGAGGCGGTGGGCGAAAAATACTGGCCGGCCTATTTCTCCAAGCTGCACGAATGCCTGAAGCCGGGCGGACGGGCGGGCCTGCAGATCATCACCATCCTGCAGGAGGCCTATGCGGAATACCGGGCCAATCCGGACTTCATCCAGAAATACGTCTTTCCCGGCGGCATGCTGCCGACCCGCGAGCACCTCTCCTCGCTGGGGCGGCAGTTCGGTCTGTCGACGGCCTCCGATATCGGCTTCGGTCACGACTATGCCCGCACGCTCGCCGAATGGCGGGACCGCTTCCGCGCCGCTTGGGAGCGCATCGTGCCGCTCGGCTTCGACGAGCGCTTCCGCAAGCTCTGGGAATTCTATTTCTATTATTGCGAGGCCGGGTTTCGGGCGCAAAACATCGATGTGCGGCAGGTGGTCTATACGCGACCCCTCGCCTGAGGCGTCGGGTGGAAAAAATGGCTCTGGAAGCCCTTTCACAAGAAACAGGATTTCTTGCAAAGCGGCGCTTGCGGGCGGAAAAGACGTTTTCAGTCCAGATACATAATGCGAGGCCCGTCTGCCATGTCCATTCTTCCATCCGTCCTCGATGCAATTGGCAACACGCCGCTGATCCGCCTCAAGGGCGCATCGGAGGCGACGGGCTGCGAAATCCTCGGCAAGGCGGAGTTTCTCAATCCCGGCCAGTCGGTGAAGGACCGTGCGGCGCTCTCCATCATCCGCGCGGCGGAACGCTCCGGCGCACTGCGCTCCGGCGGCGTCATCGTCGAGGGCACGGCTGGTAATACGGGCATCGGCCTTGCGCTGGTGGCGCAGGCGCTCGGCTATCGCACCGTCATCGTCATTCCCGAGACGCAGAGCCAGGAAAAGAAGGACGCCCTGCGCCTGCTCGGTGCGGAACTCGTCGAGGTGCCGGCCGTCCCCTACAAGAACCCGAACAACTATGTGAAGCTTTCCGGCCGCCTCGCCGAACAGCTTGCGAAGACCGAGCCGAACGGCGCGATCTGGGCCAACCAGTTCGACAACGTCGCCAACCGCAACGCCCATATCGAGACGACCGCGCCGGAAATCTGGCGCGACACGAACGGCAAGGTCGACGGCTTCGTCTCGGCCGTCGGCTCGGGCGGTACGCTTGCCGGCGTCGCCGCCGGCCTTCGCGCGAAGAACCCGAACATCAAGATCGCGCTTGCCGATCCGGATGGTGCGGCGCTCTACAGCTATTATGAGAGCGGCGAACTGAAATCCTCCGGCAGCTCGATCACCGAGGGCATCGGCCAGGGCCGCATCACGGCCAATCTCGAAGGCTTCACGCCGGATTACTCCTACAACATCCCGGATTCCGAGGCCGTTCCGCTGGTCTTCGACCTCATCGAGAATGAAGGCATCGCCGTCGGCGGCTCCTCAGGCATCAATATCGCGGGCGCAATCCGCCTCGCGAAGGACCTCGGTCCCGGCCACACGATCGTGACGATCCTCTGCGACTATGCTAACCGCTATCAGTCCAAACTCTTCAACCCGGACTTCCTCGATTCGAAGGGCCTGCCGGTTCCAGGCTGGCTGAAGGCGAAATCGGGGATCAAGGTCCCTTATCAGCCGGTCGAATAGGTCTCATGTCCCTTCCCACCACCGCTCTCTTTCGCGACGATTTCTATCTTTCGACAAACGAGGCGGTGGTGACGGCGGTGCACGAGGACGGCGGCATCGAGCTGGACCAGACCTGCTTCTATGCGACCTCCGGCGGCCAGCCGGGCGATACGGGCTTTCTGGAGCGCGCCGACGGCAGCCGCATCGCGCTCGGACCGGCCGTGACGGGCGCGACCAAGGAAATCATCATTCACCGGCCCCTTGAGGGCGAGACCTTTCCCATCGTCGGCGAGACGGTCGTCGCCCATATAGACTGGGCGCGCCGCTACCGGCTGATGCGCATGCACACGGCCTGCCATCTCCTTTCCGTCGTCTGCCCCTTCCCGATCACCGGCGCGGCGGTCGGCGAGGAGGACAGCCGCGTCGATTTCGACATGACGGAAACCATCGACAGGGACGAGGTGACGGCGAAGCTGATGAAGCTCGTGGAGGAGAATCACCCGATTTTCGTTCAGTGGATCACCGACGAGGAACTGGCGGCCAATCCAGGCATCGTGAAATCCAAGAACGTGCGCCCGCCGATGGGCCTCGGCCGCGTCAGCCTCGTGTGCATCGGCGAGAACTCCTCCGTCGACAGCCAGCCCTGCGGCGGCACCCATGTTTCCGAAACGCAGGAAGTCGGCGCGATCCACATCGCCAAGATCGAAAAGAAGGGCAAGGAGAACCGCCGGTTCCGCATCCGCTTCGGTGCGCCGGGTTCCGAGGCTTGAAGGGAGCAAGACATGTCCAACGAAAAGAGCAGGTTCGTCGTTTCGGCGGATTGGGTGGAGAAGCAGCTCGGCGCGCCGGAATTCCGCATCGTCGACGCGTCGTGGTATCTTCCTGCGCAGAACAGAAACGGCGCGGTCGAATATGCCGAAGGCCACATTCCCGGCGCGGTCTTCTTCGACCAGGATGCGATCCACGACCATTCCAGCACGCTGCCGCACACCATCCCCTCGCCGGACGTCTTCGCCGTCGAGGTCGGGAAGCTCGGTATTTCGGATACGGACACCATCGTCGTCTATGACGGCCCCGGCATCTTCACCGCGCCGCGCGTCTGGTGGCTGTTCCGCACCATGGGCGCGAAGAACGTCTTCGTCATGGATGGCGGCATCGACGGCTGGAAGAAGGAAGGACGGCCGCTGGAAACCGACCTGCCGGAGCCGGCCCCCGCCACCTTCCAAACCAGCTTTAACCCCTATGCCGTGACCTCCTTCGAGGAGATGCGCGGCATCGTGACGACAGGATCCAGGCAGATCGCCGACGCGCGCGGCGCCGGCCGCTTCACCGGCGAGGAGGCGGAGCCGCGCGCCGGCATGCGTTCCGGCCATATGCCGGGCGCGAAAAGCATGCCCTCCGGCACCTTCTCCGAAGGCGGCAGGTTCAAGGACCTCGAAAGCCTGCGCCGGCATTTCGAGGCATCGGGCATCGACCTTTCCAGGCCGGTCGTCACGAGCTGCGGCTCCGGCATCACGGCGGCGATCATCACGCTGGCCCTGCACTCGCTCGGCCACGAGAACAACACGCTTTACGACGGCTCCTGGACGGAATGGGGCGGACGCGAGGATACGCCCGTCGTGACAGGTCCCGCGGCGGGCAAGGACTGATCCATGGCGAAGAAGGTCCAGTCCGCGCCGATAGCCGTCACCATCACGTCGCTGGAGATGACCGCGCCGCCGAAGCAGAGCCTGCCGGTGCCGGTCAATGTGCAGACCGCGATCCTCGGCGCGCCGGAAATCCCGCTGGCCTTCTATCGCTTCCTCTACCGGCAGGTCGGCAGCCGCTGGCATTGGGTCGACCGGCTGCGCATGGACGACGAGGCGTTGGCCGCGACGCTCCATGACAAGCGCAATAGCGTCACCGTGCTCTATGTCGACGGCGCGCCAGCCGGCTTCTTCGAACTGCTGCAAGTCGACGACGACACGATCGAGCTTTCGCATTTCGGCCTCTTCGAGCGAGCGCTCGGGCTTGGCATCGGCAAATGGTTCCTGCTCCAGGCGCTTTACGCCGCCTGGGCGAGCGGGCCGAAACGCGTGACCGTCACCACCAACAGCCTCGATCATCCGCGCGCGCTGCAGCTCTACCAGATGTTCGGCTTTTCACCGGTCGGCATGCTGGAGGCCGAGGTTATGCCGCTTTCGGACGCGGAACTGCTGGCGTTCGCCAAGCGCGACTGCCTGCCCCCGGCCGAGCGGCGTTAAGCATTATGAACGAAGCCTAACAGGCGGTTCAGCCTCCCTTCAGGTCGCCCATGGCAATTTCCAGCCAACAGACGATCCAGACCGAAGGAGACCTCCATGCAACGCCGTACCTTCCTGACCGCGTTCGCCACCGCCCTCGCCGTTCCGGCCTTTTCGCGTGCGACGCTTGCACAGGAAACCCCTTCGGAAGACATGATCCTGCGCCGTCTCGACGCCGCCCCCGCCCGCCGCATGCGCGAGGAGGAACGGGTGACGGTGCGCGAATTCAAGCGTCGTCCGGACCTGCGCGGCGCGGCGCCGTCGATCAACATCCAGTCGATCAACTTCGCCTTCGCCTCGGCCGAAATTCCGCGGTCGGAATACCGCAAGGTGCGCCAGATCGCACGCGCGATGGAAAGGCTCCTCAATCGCCGCCGCCGCGCCGTTTTCCTGATCGAGGGCCATACGGACGCCGTCGGCTCGGCCGCATCGAACCAGATCCTCTCGGAACGCCGCGCCGAATCACTGAAACGGGTCCTCGTCGAGGAATTCGGCCTTCCCTACCGTGCGTTGGAGACCGTCGGCTACGGCGAGGAATACCTGCTGGTGCCGACGCAGAACGAGGAGTGGCGCAACCGCCGCGTCACGCTTCGCCGCATCGACGAGTTCGTGCGCTGAACCTTCCGCTTCGCTTCGAACCGCCGGCCCTGTGCCGGCGGTTTCGATTCGCGGCAAGAAAAGGCCCGGATCACTCCGGGCCTCTATCGTCTCAAGCGACGTTCAGCACTGCCTCGGGCGCGACGGACTCGTAGCCGAGCGCTTCGGCGACCGGCCGGTTCGTCACGCGGCCCTTGTGCACGTTGAGGCCCGCGCGCAGGTGCCGGTCCTCGGCAATGGCCTTCAGGCCCTTGTCGGCGAGTTGGAGACCATAGTGCAGGGTCGCGTTGTTGAGCGCATGGGCCGAGGTGACCGGCACCGCGCCCGGCATGTTGGCGACGCAATAGTGCACCACGCCATCGACCTCGTAGGTCGGGTCGGAATGGGTCGTCGCGTGCGAGGTCTCGAAGCAACCGCCCTGGTCGATGGCGACGTCGACGATGACCGCGCCTTTCTTCATGCCCGACAGCATTTCGCGGGTGACCAGCTTCGGCGCGGCGGCACCGGGGATGAGCACGGCGCCGATGACGAGATCGGCGGAGAAGACTTCATCCTCCAGCGCGTCGATGGTGGAGTAGCGCGTGTGAACGCGGCCGCCGAAGAGGTCGTCGAGCTGGCGCAGGCGGGGGATCGAACGGTCGAGGATGGAGACATCCGCACCGAGGCCGGCAGCCATCTTCGCCGCATGGAGGCCGACCACGCCGCCGCCAATGATCGCGACCTTGGCCGGCAGTACGCCCGGCACGCCGCCGAGCAGGATGCCGCGGCCGCCATTGGCCTTCTGCAGCGCCGTCGCGCCGGCCTGGATGGAGAGACGGCCGGCGACCTCGGACATGGGCGCGAGCAGCGGCAGGCCACCGCGGTCGTCCGTCACCGTCTCATAGGCGATGGCCGTGACGCCGGAGGCGAGAAGCCCCTTCGTCTGTTCCGGGTCGGGGGCCAGATGGAGATAGGTATAGAGAATCTGTCCGTCGCGGAGCTGCGCCCATTCGGCGGGCTGCGGTTCCTTGACCTTCACCACCATGTCGGACTTCTGGAAAATGTCCGCGGCGGTGGGCACGATCCTCGCGCCGGCGGCGCGATAGGCGTCATCGTCCGCGCCGATGCCGGCGCCGGCCTTGGTCTCGACGATCACCTCATGGCCGTGGGCCACATATTCGCGCACGGCTCCGGGCGTGAGACCCACCCGATATTCATGATTCTTGATTTCCTTCGGACAACCGACACGCATGCGCGTTCCTTTCCCAGTGATGTGGTGCGTTCCCGTTCTTGCCGCCGGTTCGGCGGAGACATCATGGAAGCAGAGGATGCGCGCAATGTCCTTGCAAAGCCCCTTGGCGAAAGGGGCGCCTATCGAATATTCTTCGATTATCAGCGGAGTTTTCGGAGAAAATTCGAATGGCGCAACTGGATGCTATCGATGCTGCGATCCTGAAGGCGGTTCAGCAGAACGGGCGAATCTCCAATGCCGAGCTTGCCGAGCGCGTCGGCCTGTCGCCATCGGCCTGTTCGCGCCGCCTCGACATTCTCGAAAAGTCCGGTGTCATCAACGGCTATCACGCCCGCGTCTCGCCCAAGGCGCTCGACTACAAAATGATCGCCATCGTGCACATCTCGCTCTCCGGCCAGTTCGCCAAGACGCTGGCGGAGTTCGAGGCGGCGGTGAAGCTCTGTCCCAATGTCCTTGTCTGCTACCTGATGTCCGGCGAATACGACTATATCCTGCGTGTCGCGGCCAAGGACCTCGAGGATTACGAGCGCATCCACCGCGACTGGCTCTCGGCGCTGCCCCATGTGGTGAAGATCAATTCGAGCTTCGCGCTGCGCGAGATCATCGACCGGCCGAATGTCGGGGTCTAGGGCAGCCGGGCGTTTTCGCCGGCCATAACCCGGTTGCGGCCGGCGTCCTTGGCCGCATAGAGCCGCGCGTCGGCGGCCGACAGGAGGGCATTGAGCGTGGTGCCGTCGCCATAGCTGTTGGCGACACCGATGCTGACCGTGACCGGCAGGCCGTCGGGCCGGCGGATTTCCGTCTCCACGGCGCGGCGCAACGCCTCGGCTCGCCCTGTCCCGGCCTCCGGTACGATATCCTCGCAGAGCACGACGAACTCCTCACCGCCGAAGCGGAAAATCCGGTCGCCGCCGCGTAGCGTGCGCTGCAGGCAGGCGGCGATGTCCTTGAGCACCCCGTCGCCGGCAAGGTGGCCGAAGCGGTCGTTGACGTCCTTGAAATGGTCGGCGTCGATGATCATCAGCGCCAGCGGCTTACCCGCCGCCAGCATGGCCGAAAGCACGCGCGGGGCCTCGAATTCCAGCCGGCTTCGATCGTAGATGCCCGTCAGCGCGTCGCGGCCGGAACGGTCGAGCAGGTCCTCGTAACGCTCGCGGAAAGTGAGGTCGGCGAAGATGTCCGCGATCGGCCGCGGCGAGACGGGAATGGCCGACAGGCGCGAATAATGCAGGTATACCGTGATCAGCACCGCATAGACGCAGGCCGCCATCATCTTGGCGACCCAGCCACCCCAGAAGACCGCGACCGGCGCACCGTTGAGGAAATGCAGCGCCGCGAAGAAGCCGATCTGGTCGAAGGTGAGCACGACGACGCCGGAGACGAAGAAGCGCAGGGCCACGCTCTTCCTGAAGACCCGGCCGAGCCGCTCGTAGAGCAGGATGATGCCGAGAGCATCGAGATAGAGCAACGTCGTGCCCCACAGCATCAGCCAGCCCATCTCGTCGATGAAGGCGAGGTCGGCGATGCGGCCCGGCACCGCGCCCACCGTCTGGTGATGCCGCAGGAGGAAGCTCAGCCCCACCGTCAGGAAGTTGCCGGCGAGCAAGCCGTAGATCGGCGCGCGCACGACGGCGGCGTCCTCCTTCACATAGAGAAGAAGAATCATCATCAGCTTGCCGGAGAACAGCACCGAGGAGCCGGGCGAGATCACGCCGAAAGGCAATTCGACGTAGAAGACGGCGGCGAGATAGGTCTCGAGGAAATGCATCACGCCAAGCGCGGCGATGAACACGCCGATGCCCAATTGATGGCGCAGATGCAGGATGCCCACCATGAAGACGAAATAGAACCCGGCTTCGATGAGAAGCAGGATCAGGTTTTCTGTACCCATGATCGGTCCGCGAATCTTCGACTATCCCCGCCTTGGGACACGGGGAGAATCGCCAAAAGTCATCTTCTGCGGATACAGGCAATCGCGCCGGTTCTCCAGCGTCTTCCTGCCAAGCATCCGGATTATTTAGACCTGCCGGCTCTCCGCGCCGTCGCCGAACAGCGACGCGCCGTGCTGGTCGGCGATCTGCCGGGCCTTGCGGAAGGTCGAGGCCACCGTGTCGTCCCGCGAGGAGAAGAGGTCGGCACGAATGAACGTGCGGATCAGCACGCGCTCGCCATCCTGCTTTTCGATGCGGCCCGCGAGCCGATACTGACCGCCTTCAGCAATGGGGGCAGCGACAAGGAGAAGGTCGTTATAGGTCTCGGTTTCCTCGGCAACCTTTGCCGGAGCATCCGAGCCGCCGCCGCGACCGAAGAGTTTTGAAAAGAACGATGCCATGGTCGATTGCTAGCACAGGCGGCCGCGCGCTCCAAGAGAAACGCACGGCCGGCGCCGTGTCCCTAGATGATGAGGTTTGCGAGAATCTCGTTCTCGGTGATGTCCTGGTAGCGCATGCCGGCGGCGTCGAACGCCTTCGTGAGCGCCGTGAAATTCTCCGGCGCCTTCGTTTCGATGCCGATGAGGATCGAGCCGAAGTTGCGGGCGGATTTCTTCAGGTACTCGAAGCGGGCGATATCGTCGTCCGGGCCGAGCATGTTGAGGAAGTCGCGCAGCGCGCCGGGGCGCTGGGCAAGGCGCAGGATGAAGTATTTCTTCAGCCCCGCATGGCGCATCGCCCGTTCCTTGACGTCCGGCAGGCGCTCGAAGTCGAAATTGCCGCCGGAGACGACGGCGACGACCGTCTTGCCCTCCAGCGCCTCACGGCCGAGCGCATCCAGCGCCGTCAGCGACAGCGCGCCGGCGGGCTCCAGCACCACGCCCTCCACGTTCAGCATGTCGATCATCGTCACGCAGATCGCGTTTTCCGAAAGCAGCATGACCTGATCGGCGGAGAAGCGGTTGAGCGCCGCGAAATTCAGCGCGCCGATCTCACCGACCGCGGCGCCGTCGACGAAATTGTCGACCTGGTCGAGCGTCACCACCGCGCCGTTTTCAAGGCTGCGCTTGAGGCTCGGCGCGCCGGCCGGCTCGCAGAACAGGAAGCTCGATGGGTCGATCATGCCGTCGAGGTAGCCGGTGACGCCGGAGGCAAGGCCGCCGCCGCCGACAGGGAGGACCACGAGGTCCGGCAGCTTGCCTTCACCGAGCTGGGCGACGATCTCCGCCGCCACGGTCGCCTGCCCCTCGATGATATCCGCATGGTCGAAAGGCGGCACCATCAGCGCGCCGGTCGCCTCCGCATGGTCGCGGGCAGCCTTGTAGCACTGGTCGAAGAAGTCGCCGACGAGCCTGATCGTCACGAACTCGCCGCCGAACATGCGCGTCTTGTCGATTTTCTGCTGCGGCGTCGTCACGGGCATGAAGACCACGCCCGGCACGCCGAAATGCCGGCAGACAAAGGCGAAGCCCTGTGCGTGGTTGCCGGCCGAGGCGCAGACGAAACTGCGCGCGCCATCCGGCTCTGCCAGAACCTTGCGGAAGAAGTTGAAGGCGCCCCGTATCTTGTAGGAGCGCACCGGCGAGAGGTCCTCGCGCTTCAGGTAGATCTCCGCGCCGTAGCGGGCGGAAAGGTGTTCGTTGAGCTGGAGCGGTGTTTCGGGGAAAAGCCCGCGCAACGCTTCGCAGGCCGCGTCGACGTCCGGTTTCATGCCGTTCGATGCCATCCTTGAGTTTGGACAATGCAGAGGCTATAGCATCGTGCCGAACAGTGGACAGCGGTTTTCGGTAAAAAACGATGCGAAAAACAAAAAGTTGTCGATCGCAGCACTGGACACCGCCCCTCCTGGCCGCGCGGCCCTTCGAGACCAGACCTTGAACCCAGCCGGCTTGCAGGACCATCTTCCTTGAACGCCACGATCTTCCGGTCCGCCATCAACATCGCCGCCATCAGCGGAGCCTATCTTTCATTGGCGATGCTCATCCCGGCGTTCATCGACGTTTATTACGGGCATCCCGACTGGGAGGTTTTCCTACTGTCCGCCTTTTTCACCGGCGGCCTCTCGCTTGCCACAGCCGTCGCGACGCGCGCCGGCCCGCCGCCCTTCAACAAGCGGATGGGCTTCTTGGTGGTGAACCTGCTCTGGCTGAGCGCGACCTTTATCGGCGCGATCCCGCTCTGGCTCTCCTCGCTGAAGCTCACCTTCGCGCAGGCCTACTTCGAATCGGTATCCGCGATCAGCACGACAGGCTCCACCGTCATCGTCGGCCTCGACCATGCGCCGCCCGGCATCCTGATGTGGCGCTCGCTGCTGCATTGGCTCGGCGGCATCGGGATCCTGGCGCTCGGCCTCTTCATCATGCCGTATCTGCGCGTCGGGGGCATGTCCTTCTTCAAGCTCGAATCGTCCGACACGGCCGACAAGCCCTTCGCCCGCATCGCCAGCTATACCCGCGCCTTCCTCGCCATCTATGTGTCGATAACCCTCATCTGCGCCATCACCTATGCCGCGCTCGGCATGAACCGCTTCGACGCGCTGAACAACGCCATGTCCACCGTCGCCACCGGCGGGCTTTCGACGCACGACGCTTCCTTCGGCTATTTCAAGAGCCTGCCGCTGCTATGGGCCGCCACCTTCTTCATGACGCTGAGCAGCCTGCCCTTCTCCGTCCTGATCCTCATCGTGGTGCGCGGGCGGGTGGATGCGTGGCGCGATCCGCAGATCCGTGTGTTCCTCGGCTACCTCGCGCTGTTCTCGATCGCGGCAAGCGTCTTCCAGCGCCTCCAGAACGGCGTCGATTTCCACGAAGCCCTCGCCCATTCCTTCTTCACCGTCTCGTCCATTCTATCGACGACCGGCTTTGCCAGCGACGATTACACCCAATGGGGCCATTTCATCGTCGCGCTCGCCTTCGTCGCCACCTTCATGGGCGGCTGCTCCGGCTCGACGGCGGGCGGCATCAAGGCCTATCGCCTGATCATCCTCTTCAACTTCATCCGTACCGGCCTCTACCGCCTCATCTATCCCGACGGCATCCATGCCGTGCGCTACGGGCCGATGACGGTCGACGCGGACCTGCAGCGCAACGTCTTTCTGTTCTTCATCACCTTCGTGGCCATCTCCGCCATCGGCGCGATCCTGCTCGCCCTCA
This sequence comes from Shinella zoogloeoides, assembly GCF_022682305.1. NCBI lineage: Bacteria > Pseudomonadati > Pseudomonadota > Alphaproteobacteria > Hyphomicrobiales > Rhizobiaceae > Shinella > Shinella zoogloeoides. The sequence continues at coordinate 1,440,331 of NZ_CP093528.1, read as the reverse complement.
TGGGCTACGACGTGCTGACGGCGATCTCGGCCGCGGCCACATCGCTTTCGAATGTCGGCCCGGGCGTCACGCAGGCGATCGGGCCGGCCGGCACCTTCGCCGGCTTCCACGATGCGGCGCTCTATCTGCTGTCCTTCCTGATGCTGCTCGGACGTCTGGAAATCCTCACCGTCCTCGTGATCCTGACGCCGCTCTTCTGGAAGCACTGACAAGAGCGGCCCCGTCCTTGACTGTTGTCACGCTTCTTCGCATCTTGGCCGGCATGCGGCTGGAGGAAGACTGAATGTCCGTGTGGAAGTCCCTGATGCGTCTGACCTTTGTCGCCGCCCTTGCGCCGACGTTCGCGCTGGCCGGCCCCCTCGCGGATGCGGCGAAGAAGGCGGAGGAGCAGGCGGCGGCCGGCGATACGGTCGGCGCGCACAACACGATCCGCGACGCCTACGGCGCCTTCGCCGCCACCCTGCCCTTCTCCATCGGCAAGGCGATCTTCGTTTCCGCGCCGCCGGAGGGCTACGGCATGTACGCCACCCGCGCCGATACCAGCTTCAAGGCGGGCGAAGCGCTGATCTCCTATGTCGAGCCGGTCGGCCTCACCTGGCGTCCCGTCGATGGCGGCCTCCTGGAATCGCATTTCACCGTCGATCTGGAACTGCTCGATCCGAAGGGCGCGAAACTCGCCGAACAGAAGGCCTTCGGCTCCTTCGACTTCAAGGGAAGCGTGCGCAACCAGGAAGTCTTCGCCAAGCTGACGCTCAATCTCAGCAGCCCGCCGGCGGGCGACTACGTGCTGCGCTACCGCTTCCGCGACAGCGCGAGCGGCGCCGTCGCCATCAGCGAGCAACCGTTCAAGATCGTGCCCTGATACCCTCCGGGCCTGTTTACCGCACCGCAAGAGAATTGTGACAAGCGGCGAATCAGTGCTTTTCAGCGCCTTTCCGCTCAATTATGACAGCCGCATGACAACCCCAGCCACATAAGGGGCATCCATGCTTTCGCTGTTTCGCAAATTCATGCCGCGCGAGGACCGTTTCTTCGATCTCTTCGAGCAGCATTCCCGCACCGTCGTCGGCGCCGCCGAAGCCCTCCGCTCGGCGCTTGCCGGCGGCCCGGACCTTCAAAAACACTGCGACCGCATCGTCGAACTGGAAGACCAGGCCGACGAGATCACGCGCGAGGTCCTGCTCGCCGTCCGCCGCAGCTTCATCACGCCCTTCGACCGCGGCGACATCAAGGACCTGATCCAGTCGATGGACGACGCCATCGACATGATGCATAAGACGGTCAAGACCATCCGCCTCTTCGAGCAGACGAGCTTCCAGCCCGGCATGCAGGAAATGGGCGAAGCGGTCGTCAAGGCCGCCCACCTCATCGCCGAGGCCATTCCGCTGCTCGACAAGGTCGGCGTGCATGCCGGCCGTCTCAGCGCCATCGCGGAAGAAGTCACCCGCGTCGAAGGCCGCTCGGACGAGCTGCATGAGCAGGGCCTGAAGGATCTCTTCAAGCGGTTCGGCCAATCCGATCCGATGGCCTATATCATCGGCAGCGAGATCTATGGCGAACTCGAGAAGGTCGTCGACCGCTTCGAGGATGTTGCCGATGAAATCAGCGGTATCGTGATCGAGAACGTCTGATGGACGCCACCCTCGCCCTTCCGCTGCTGATCGCTCTCATCGGCATCGCGCTGCTCTTCGATTTCCTGAACGGCCTGCACGATGCCGCCAACTCCATCGCCACGATCGTCTCGACGCGCGTGCTGCGGCCGCAATATGCCGTGATGTGGGCGGCATTCTTCAATTTCATCGCCTTCCTGTTCTTCGGCCTGCATGTCGCCGAGACGCTGGGCAGGGGGATCATCGATCCCTCCATCGTCAGCCCGCTCGTCATCTTCGCGGCGCTGATGGGCGCGATCATCTGGAACGTCGTCACCTGGATCTTCGGCATCCCTTCCAGTTCCTCGCATGCCCTCATCGGCGGTCTCGTCGGCGCGGGCCTTGCCCGCACGGGCTTCGACGCGGTCGTCTGGAGCGGCCTTCTCAAGACGGCGAGCGCCATCTTCCTGTCGCCCGCCCTCGGCTTCTTCCTGGCGCTGGTCCTCGTGCTGATCGTCTCCTGGATCTTCGTGCGCCAGACGCCGTTCGCCGTCGACCGCACCTTCCGCGTCATGCAGTTCGTCTCGGCCTCGCTCTATTCGCTCGGCCATGGCGGCAACGACGCGCAGAAGACGATGGGCATCATCGCCGTGCTGCTCTATTCGCAGGGGTATCTCGGCGGAGAGTTCTACGTGCCCTTCTGGGTCGTCATCACCTGCCAGGCCGCCATGGCGCTCGGCACGCTGATGGGCGGCTGGCGCATCGTGCACACGATGGGCTCGAAGATCACCCGCCTCAACCCGATGCAGGGCTTCTGCGCGGAGACCGGCGGCGCTCTCACCCTCTTCGGCGCCACCTGGCTCGGCATCCCGGTCTCCACCACCCATACGATCACCGGCGCCATCATCGGCGTCGGCGCCGCACGCCGCGTCTCCGCGGTCCGCTGGGGCGTCGCCAGCAACATCGTCTGGGCGTGGATCATCACCCTGCCCTCGGCAGCGGCGATCTCGGCGCTGTTCTATCTGGTGTTCAACGCGATCAGCGGTTGAGCGCAACGCGATACGGGCTGTAGCATCACCTACAGCCCGTAATCCTCGCATTACATATCCGCACTTCGGTCTATTATGGCTTTATGCAATCGCCGTCCTTGAGCCATCCAGCTCTCACGGTGGGGCCGTTGTTCGTCACGTTACGATAGATGACGGACGCATTGCCTGAATCGTTGAAGCACACCTCAATGCCGTGGGTGTAACCTCCCCCGACTATGTTGAAGTTTCCTCTATCCACCTTACACACCTCGTCATAGATGCTTATGACCCGTGTATCCCCGGTGAATATGAAGCTTCCATCGATGCAGATGGAAGCAGCGTTCGCGGCTCCCGACGCCGACATTGCCAAGCAGAATACGACTTTCCGACGCATTTCTCCTCCTTACCGTCCAAATTGCCCGCCACCATAAGGGAGCGTCGGCAGGTTTATTTACCTGGGAAAGGCTTTTTGAGATTTGCGGTCTTGACTGACCCGCCCCGGCAATCGAGAACGCAAACCACGCGGGCGTGGCGAAACTGGTAGACGCAAGAGACTTAAAATCTCTCGGCCTTGGCTGTGCGGGTTCGATCCCCGCCGCCCGCACCATCCCTTGAGCCTGTCCTGATCGTCAGCCGAGAACCCTGGCATTCGGCTCGACGTAGTAATATTGCGGCTCCTGTTTATGGGAGCTCACCGTCTTCACCCGCTCAAGCACCCGATCCTCGCAATCGGCGATCCTGATACCGGGTTCCTCCCGCAGCACGGACTGCAAGGCATAGCTGAATGCCCCGCGGGAAACGCCTTCGATTTTCAGGTCGGCCGCCGTCTGCTCATCCTTGCAGGCGGAGAGCACATTGTAGGGTCCGACTTCGGCCGCGCGCATTGCCTCCGGCAGGCCCGATACGTCGATACACCGGTTCTGCAGGGTCTGAAGCCCTCCGTTCTCGTCGAATTCGACGAAACGGATCATCGTGCCGGAGTGGCAACAGTCGTAGAACGCCGTGAACTTGACATCCGGCGCCAGGCGGGGCGCGATGATGCCGAACAGTTCGTTGTCGGTGACAAGACTGTTGATGGTTATCTCGTAGGGGACGATCGCCTGATCACGCCCAGCCGGTTCGCCATCGACCTCGAAGCCCTTCTGCGTCCCGTGACCAGCAAAGTAGAAGAGAAGCTGATCTCCTGCGCTCGTCCCGGAAAGCAGGTTCGTCAAGCTTTCCATGATGTTGGAGCGTGTTGCCTGCGCATCGGTCACGACCCGCATGTCCCCGTCGCTGAATCCGTAGTTTTCCTTAAGGATTTTTCCCATCTCGAGGACGTCGTTGACGCATCCCGCCAGATTGAACTGGGCCTGTTCGTACTGATTTATTCCGACCAAAAGCGCACGCTTCATATCCGCTCCTCCCGAAGCGGCACCGCCGCCGGACGGCGGCGGTGCCGTCTTGAAACTCAGAAACTTCCGCTGATCGAAATCCCGACGGAGATATCCCGCGCCTCTACCGCGAGCGCCGCATCGCGCTGCGTGATCTGTGCAGCCCCCGACGCGACGAGCTCCTTTGCGGCAATGATCTTCGCGTAGACCGCCTCCCCGAGATCGCCAAGCACGAAGGCCCGCGCCGCTTCGGCATCCGCAGGAATCTGCTCCAGATCCCGAATGGTTATCGTGACGGTTCCACCCACCGAAATAGCCATGATTTTCTCCTCCACTGGCTGCTGACAGCGTTAACTTACACAATGCATCTATGGTTGCAATATAAAATACAAACTCATTGGTTGTATTAATTCTTGAGAGGGCGCCCCACGAAAACGAGGATTCCCAAGAAAAAAGGGCGCGGCCCCTGACGCTTGCCGCACCCTCTTTTTCAGCGACGTTTCAGGAGAACGTCAGGCCGAAAGCTTGCCGGCGATCTTCGCCACATGTGCGCCCTGGTAGCGGGCGGCTTCGAGTTCCACCTCGGAGGGCTGGCGCGAGCCGTCGCCGTCGGTGATGGTGGAGGCGCCGTAGGGCGAGCCGCCCTTGACTTCGTTCACGCCCATCTGCCCCTGGAACGCATAGGGCAGGCCGGCGACGACGAGACCGTGGTGAAGCAGCGTCGGAATAAAGCCGAGAATAGTGGATTCCTGGCCGCCGTGCTGGGTGGCGGAGGAGGTGAAGACCGAGCCGACCTTGCCGACCAGCTTGCCCTGCGCCCAAAGGCCGCCCGTCTGATCCCAGAAATTGCGCATCTGCGAGGCGACGGTGCCGAAGCGGGTGCCGGCGCCGACGATGATGGCGTCGTAGTTCTCGAGGTCGGCGACGGTGGCGATCTCGGCCTTCTGGTCCATTTTGTAATAGGATGCCTTGGCGACATCGTCCGGCACCAGTTCCGGCACGCGCTTGACGGTGACGTCCGCACCGGCCGACCTGGCGCCTTCCGCCACGGCATAGGCCATCGTTTCGATATGGCCGTAGGCCGAGTAATAAAGAACCAGAACTTTCGCCATCGTCGTCTCCTGTTGCAAAGGGGCTTTCCGCTTGATTGCGGCCTCGCCTTGGATGTAGCACTTCGAGATGACCGCGGCACGAAGCGGCACGGTCGACAGACTGTTCACCCGTCATTGACAATGCCCCCGCCTTCGGTCGGCATTTCTGTCCGAACTTCGGAGAGCGCCCATGAGTTCCACCACGATCGCCACCGCCGCCATGCTCGCCATCGGCGATGAACTGCTCTCCGGGCGTACCAAGGACAAGAATATCGGCCAGCTCGCCGACATGCTCTTCCTCGCCGGCATCGACCTGAAGGAGGTGCGGATCGTCGGGGACGAGGAGGACGCCATCGTCGAGGCGCTGAACGCGCTGCGCGCGCGCTACACCTATGTCTTCACCTCCGGCGGCATCGGCCCGACGCATGACGACATCACGGCGGACGCGATCTCGAAGGCTTTCGGCGTGCCGTGCCTGCACGATCCGCTGGCCATGCGGCTTCTCGGCGCGATGTACGAGCGCCGGGGCGTGGAATTCAACGAAGCCCGCCAGCGCATGGCCCGCATGCCCGAGGGCGCCGTGCATATCGAGAACGCCGTCTCCACCGCGCCGGGCTTCCATATCGGCAATGTCTATGTCATGGCCGGCGTGCCGCAGGTCTTCACCGCCATGCTCGGCACCGTCGTGCCGAAGCTTGAGGGCGGCCAGCCCATGCTGTCGCGCTCCGTCGCCTCGCCCTTCGGCGAGGGTGATATCGGCAGCGCGCTCGCCGGGATCCAGAAGAACCACCCCGAAACCAGCATCGGCTCCTATCCGCGCTTCTCGGAGAACCGCTTCTCGACGGAAATCGTCATCCGCAGCCGTGAAGAAGCCCCGGCGGAAGCGGCCGAACGTGATATACTCGCAATGATCGCCGAAATCGCCGCGGCCAAGGCCGCATCTTGATCCGGATCAAGGTCCCGGCGGCGCGGCGGGCGCAGGTTTCGTGTGAACCCGACAGGAGGCCCAAATGACCTACAAGACCATCGTGGCAGTGCTGAGCGCCGCGGAAGACGCCGGCAAGGTAACCGATCACGCGCTCGCCCTCGCGCGCCGGACCGGCGGCCATATCATCGGCATCCACGCGGAATCCCCGGTCGTGGTCACGCTCATCGCGCCCATGGAATATCCCGATCCGAACGCCGTGCTCGAATTGCAGGAGCGCGCCCAGCAACAGTCCCGGGAGGTCGAACAGGCATTCCGCTCGCGCTGCGCGCGCGACGACATTTCCTATGAATGGCGGCTCTTCACCGGCACCGCCGGCTATGCCTCGGCGGGCGTCATCGACAGCGCGCGCGGCGCGGATATCGTCATTGCCGGCCAGTTCGACCCGGATCTCGACGGCCCTGCGCGGGAGGACATCGAGGATCTTCTCTACGAGAGCGGGCGGCCCGTCTATCTCGTCTCCAATGCGCCGGCCGGTCCCGAGCCGGTCGACCGCGCGCTCGTCGCCTGGAACGGCTCGCGGGAGGCGGCGCGCGCGGTCTTCGACGCCCTGCCGTTCCTGACCGCCGCGAAGGACGTCGAGATCTTCGCCGTCGACCCACCGGAAACCGCGATGCAGTCGCGCGATTTCAGCGGGGCGGAGCTTGCCGCGACGCTCGCCCGCCACGGCGTGAACGCCACCGTCACCTCGGGGACCTCCAGCGGCCATTCGGTCGCAGAAACGCTGAACCGTCGAGCAACGGAAATCGATGCCGGCCTCATTGTCATGGGCGCCTACAGCCATTCGCGGCTGCGCCAGCGCCTCTTCGGCGGCGTCACAAGCGCCATGATGCGCGACGCGCGCGTGCCGGTGCTGATGTCACGCTGAGACGGACTTGCCTGTGGATCGCCCGGCTTCTGTGGCCGGGCGACGATTTCCTTGACCGGCGACTTGCAGTAGAGAGAAGGAATCTTCTTTTTCCGCCTATCAGGAGCCTGTCATGTCGCTGCCCGACAAAGCCTTCCCCGTATCCTGGGACCAGTTTCACCGCGATGCGCGCGCGCTCGCCTGGCGGCTGGCGGATGGCGACCGCGAGTGGAAGGCGATCGTCTGCATCACCCGCGGCGGTCTCGTGCCGGCCGCCGTCATCTCCCGCGAACTCAACATCCGCCTGATCGAGACGGTCTGCGTCGCCTCGTATCATGACTATGTCTCGCAGGGCGACATGCATGTCCTGAAGGGCATCTCGCCGGAACTCACCCAGCATGGTGGCGAAGGCATCCTCATCGTCGACGACCTCACGGACACCGGCAAGACCGCCGCGCAGGTGCGCGCCATGCTGCCGAAGGCGCATTTCGCCGCCGTCTACGCCAAGCCGAAGGGCCGTCCTCTGGTCGACACCTTCGTCACCGAGGTCAGCCAGGACACCTGGATTTACTTCCCGTGGGACATGGGCTTCACCTATCAGGAGCCGATCGCCAAGGGCGCCCGAACCTGATCGGCCAAGGCTCGAAAGTGAGTCAAGGCCGCGCGGCAATGCATTGATTTGACGGTCATTCAGGCCGGTGGACGCGGAACCGCATCCACCGGCTTAATCTTTCCGCAATCCGTATAAAAGATACTCCTTATCCACGCATCGTCGTTGCCGGGGAGGACAGGCATTCATGCAGCATGGAAGGCGGATATTCCCGGCGGCCCTCATCGCCGCCGCCCTTCTCTTCAGCCCCGCCGGAGCCGAGACGGATATCCGCACCGCAGCCGTTGCGGACTATATCGAGGCCAATGTCCGGCCCTGGCTGGACGAGCCGGCGATCATCAATGCGATCCTCGCGCAGAACGGCGCCCATGCCAGGCTCGGCAAGGCCGGCATCGAGATGCTCGATGCCCGCTGGCAGGCAGAGCTTTCCAGTCCGACGCGCCCGATGATCGATGCCCAGCTTTCCAATCCCCTCTCGCTCTACCTCAAGGACCGCCAGCGCGCGGCCGAGGGCGTGATCACCGAAATCTTCGTCATGGACAATCGCGGTCTCAATGTCGGCCAGAGCGACGTCACCTCCGACTACTGGCAGGGTGACGAGGCGAAATGGCAGAAGAGCTTCGAGGGCAGCATCCTCTACATCGAGGAAGCAGGGCGGGACGAGTCGACCCAGCTCATGCAGTCGCAGGCAAGCCTTCCCATCAGGGACCCGAAGACCGGCGCGGTGATCGGGGCGATCACCATCGGCATCAATCTGGACGCGCTCTGAACAGGGCAAGCTCCCTCCCGACGCTTCCTCTCCCCGACCGTCATTGCAGCATCGGCATGTGCGCGGTACATGCAGGTCTCCCGCTACGGGAATCGATCCGGCCCGCATTCCCGCACAGCAGAAGGAACAGCCGATGCCGACAGACCGCCGCCGGGGACCGCTCGACCTCGCCTATCGCGTCCTCGTCCTGCCGGGCGTCATCGCCTATCTCTTCGCCGTCAGCATCGTCGTGCTGGCCGCCGACCGGTTCTGGCTGGTCGATCTCCTCACCTTCGCCTGGCCCTATGTGGGAGCGGCCGGCGTGTTCCTTGTGCTCGCGGCGCTGTTGACGCGACGTGTGAAGGCCATCGTGATCGCTCTTGCCGGCCTCGCCATCGCGGCCATCCCGGCCCTCGATGTGCCGACGGCCCGCTCCGCCACGGCGGGAGCCGGCCTGAAGGTACTCACCGCCAATCTCTTCGTGGAGAACGCGGAGGACCCTGCCGTCTTCATCGACCTGCTACGCCTGGAAAAACCGGACATCGTCGTCTTGCAGGAGACCAGGGCCGACTGGGCGCAAGCCATTTCCGCTTCCGGACTCTACCCCTATGAAAGCAGCGCAGAGAGCCGTGAGCGCGAAAACCTTCAAGTGTTCTCGACGCTGCCCATCCGTGCGGAAACCACGCTGCAGCGCGCCTTCACCGAGGAATATGCCCACAAGCAGCCGCTCCGGCTCGAACTCGACCTCAACGGACGCCCGCTCTTCCTCTATGCCCTTCATCCGGAAACGCCGCGCCGGCTCTGGCAATGGCGCGACCGCAACGCCTATCTGGCCGCCGCCGCCGACGCGGTAAAGGGCGACCTCGAAAAGGCGCCGGTCATCGTCGCGGGCGACTGGAACACGCCGACATGGTCGCCCTTCTTCCGCGGCTTCCTCAAGCAGGCGGGCCTGACCTCCACGGCCGGCGGCTGGCTGCAGCCGGTCACCCGCTTCTCGATGCGGCTCGACACCTTCGCCTATATCGGCGCGTCGATAGACCATATCGCGGTCTCCCCCGATATCCTGCTGCACGAACGCCGGGTCGGTCCCTATTTCGGATCGAACCACCTGCCGGTTATCGCCGAACTCACGCTGCCACAGACGTAAAGCTCTCGCTTCGGCCGAGAAGCGCCCTATATTGAGCGGGATCGATACAGGGAGAAGACGATGGCGACGGACAAGAACAGCCCGAAGGCCTCGCTGGAAAAGGAACGGGCCAGCAGGAAAGAGAAAAGCCCCAAGGCTGAGCAGGATGCCTATCTCGACGAGGCCCTGAAGGAAACCTTTCCCGCCAGCGACCCCATCGCACCGGGCGACGTCAACGACGACTGAAACAGGGCAGGCATGAATCCACCCTTCCTCTTCACAGGCCCGCAGGACGCACCCGTCACCCTGCTGCTTGCCCATGGCAGCGGCGCGCCGATGGATTCGCCCGCCATGGACGCCGCCGCCGCTGCGCTTGCCCGCGAAGGCCTGCGCGTCGCCCGCTTCGAGTTCTCCTACATGGCCGCGCGGCGGACGGACGGCAGCCGCAGGCCGCCGCCGAAAGCCGAGACGCTGAACCCGGAGTTCCGCGCGGCCGTCGCCTCCCTCAAGGCGAGCGGCAAGCTCGTCATCGGCGGCAAGTCCATGGGCGGACGCGTCGCCAGCATGGTTGCCGACGCGCTCCATGCGGAAGGCAGCGTCGCCGGCCTCCTTTGCCTCGGCTACCCGTTCCATCCGCCGGAAAAGCCGACGCAGCTACGGACCGCGCACCTGATGACGCTGTCGGTTCCCACCCTGATCTGCCAGGGCACACGCGACCCCTTCGGCACCCACGATGAGGTGCCGGGCTACGGCCTGCCGGAACGCATTCGCTTCCTCTGGCTGGAGGACGGCGACCACGACCTGAAGCCGCGCAAGAGCGTTTCCGGCTTTTCCGCCGCCGACCACCTCGCCACCATGGCGGGAGCCGTGCGGGCCTGGACGGAATCGCTCTGACCGGCTTGGCTCGGCGAACCTGCGACCATGAATCAAGACGCTGCCGGATCGATTCCGCTTTTTCAAGCAACACATTGAAAGAATGCAGCTATTGCTAATGCCGAAAGAAGGGAACGTTAACCGGCCCATGCCATCGTATTAGCGAAACACCAGATAATCCGGACAGTTCATGGCGCACAGCTTTCCCTATACGCACTACGATCTCGACATGCAGCGCAGCGGCACGGTGATCGAGATCACGCTTTCGGCTATCGCCAATGTCCGGCTGATGACCCATGCCAATTTCGACCTCTTCAAGAATGCGCGCCAGCACAAGTTCCTCGGCGGCGTTGCGAAGCAGTCGCCGATCCGGCTGCAGATCCCGAAAAGCGGCCATTGGCATGTGGTGGTGGACATGGAGGGCCATGCCGGCAAGGCGGAATCCTCGATCAAGATGGTGCCGCAGGCCCCGCAGAAGCCCGCCCCGCGCTTCGGCGCCGCCTGACCTCAGCCGCGCTCCCGCCGTAGCTTCGCCCACCATTCCAGCCGCTTGCGCAGTTCCCGTTCGAAACCGCGTTCCGGCGGATCGTAGAAGGTGCGACGCCCCATCTTCTCGGGGAAATAATCCTGGCCGGAAAAGGCGTCCGGCTCGTCGTGGTCGTAGCGATAGCCCTCGCCGTATCCTTCCCCCTTCATCAGCTTTGTCGGCGCATTGAGGATATGCCTGGGGGGTAGCAGCGAACCGTTCTCCTTGGCCGCGCGCATGGCGGATTTATAGGCCGTGTAGACCGCGTTGGATTTCGGAGCCGTGGCGATATAGACGCAGGCCTGCGCCAGCGCCAGTTCCCCTTCCGGCGAGCCGAGGAAATCATAGGCGTCCTTGGCCGCGTTGCAGACGACCAGCGCCTGCGGATCGGCAAGGCCGATGTCCTCGACCGCCATGCGCACCATACGGCGGCACAGGAACAGCGGATCCTCGCCGGCATCCAGCATACGCGTGAGATAGTAGAGCGCCGCGTCGGGATCAGAACCGCGCACCGCCTTGTGCAGGGCGGAAATGAGGTTGTAGTGCCCGTCCTGCGACTTGTCGTAAACTGGTGCGCGGCGCTGCACGATGCGGAAGAGGTCGTCCTGCCCGAAGGTCTCGCCGGCGCGCGCCGCCCGCCACACCTCCTCGGCCAGCGTCAGCACCGCCCGCCCATCGCCATCCGCCATGCGCAACAGCGAGGCGCGCGCCTCCTCGTCGAGAGGAAGCGGCTTTTCCTCGACGGCCTCCGCACGCTTCAGAAGCTCCTCAAGGCTCTCCTCGTCATGCGGCTTGAACGTCAGCACCCGGGCGCGAGAGAGAAGAGCGGCATTCAGCTCGAAGGACGGGTTTTCCGTCGTGGCGCCGACCAGCACGATGGTGCCGTCCTCCATGACGGGCAGGAAACTGTCCTGCTGGGCGCGGTTGAAGCGATGGATCTCATCGACGAAGAGCAAGGTCTGGCGGCCGCCCATGCGGCGCTGGCGGGCCGCTTCGAAAACCTTCTTCAGATCGGCGACGCCGGAGAAGATCGCGGAAATCTGCTCGAAAGCCAGCCCCGTCTCACCGGAGAGCAGCCGCGCGACGGTCGTCTTTCCGGTGCCGGGCGGTCCCCAGAAGATCATCGAGCCGAGCGAGCCGGCCTCGATCATGCGCGAAAGAACGCCGTCCGGCCCGGTCAGGTGCGCCTGACCGGTGACCTCGCCCAGCGTGCGGGGGCGCAGGCGGTCGGCCAGGGGCCGTTTTGCCGCCATCTCCTCCGGTTCACGCGGGGCGAAAAGGTCGCTCATCGGAAGAACTGGCGGATACGCTGGCCGTCGCGTTCGATCTCGACGCGCCAGATCGACGGGTCCTCGCCGACGAGCGAGGCGAGCGTTTCGGTGGAGGTGACCGCCGTGCCGTTCAGTTCGATGACGATATCGCGCGGCTGGAGACCGATGCGGGCAGCGGGCGAGCCGCGATTGACCTCGGTCACCACCACGCCGCTTGTCGTGCCGTTGGTCGGCATGCGCAGCTCTTCGGCGACGCGCGGCGAGAGATTGGCGACCACCGCGCCGGAAAAGGGATTGCGACCCTCGATCAGCCGCTCGTCGCGCGGCGTCGTTTCGGGTGCGCGGTCGAGGGAAAGCGTCAGTTCCTTCTCCTTGCCGTCGGCAATGACCGTGATGCGCGCCGTGCCGCCGATGCCGACCGTGGTGAGGCGATAGCCGAGCGCATCGGGATGCTCGACGGCAATGCCGTTGACGGCAGTCACGACCTGGCCGGGCTTCATGCCCGCCTTCTCCGCCGGGCTGCCCGGCTGCACCCGGGAGATGAGCGCGCCACGCGCGCGGTCGAGGCCGAGCGCTTCGGCGACTTCCGACGTCACGGCATCGAAGGTCGCGCCGACGAAGGGACGGTCGAAGGTGGCGCTGCCGTTTTCGGCGCTTGCGACGAAGGTCTTCACGAGATTGGCGGGAATGGCGAAGCCAACGCCGTTGGAGCCGCCGCCGCGCGAGAAGATGGCGGTGTTGATACCGATCAGCTCGCCGTTCATGTTGATGAGGCCGCCGCCGGAATTGCCGGGATTGATCGAGGCGTCGGTCTGGATGAAGAAGCCGAAATCGCCCGAGCGCACCTGGTTGCGGGCGAGCGCCGAGACGATGCCGCTCGTCACCGTCTGGCCGACGCCGAAGGGATTGCCGATGGCTAGCACGAGGTCGCCGACCTCGACCGCGTCGCTGTCGCCGAGCGGCAGCGCCGTGAACGCGGTGTCCGCCTTGCTCACCTTGATCTTCAGCACGGCCAGGTCGACGCGCTCGTCCTTCAGCACGACGGTGCTTTCATATTCGCGGCCGTCCGCCAGCGCCACCTTGATATCGCTGGCCCCTTCGATGACGTGGTTGTTCGTCACGACGATACCCGTGGCGCCGACGATCACGCCCGAGCCGAGCGAGGACTGCTTCTCGCTGCGATTGGGCATGCGCTGGCCGAAGAACTCCTCGAAGAAGGGATCGCCCTCGAAGATCGAGCGACGCTCCACCACGCGCTCGGCATAGACATTCACGACAGCGTTCTCGACCTGCTTGACGAGTGGGGCGAAGGAGAGCTGCATCTCGGTATGCGACTGCGGCACGGTGCGGTCCTGAGCCGTGGCGGGCGCCGCCAGCGCAAGGGCGGCGGCAAGTGGGGCGGCAAGCAGGATGCGGACTTTCGGCATGGACGAGTCTCCTTCGTTTCTGCGTAACGATCAGATAGGATTTCGCAGGAAAAAAGGCAAACCGCGCGGTCTTTCGCTCGCGCCGGCTCACGCAGCGCGCACGAAAAAGTGGTCGCCGGGAAAACGGTCCGGCCGTTGAAACAACACAGGTCTTCTTTACCTACTGATCAGGCAAGCAACCGAACGGATCGAGTCCCGCCATGTCCCTCTACCGCCCGCCCCGCATCGCCGCATCGCAGATCACGCCGGAGCGCTGTTTCTTCAGTCGCCGCTCGTTTCTCGCCACGGCCGCCGGCGGGGCGCTGGCCGCCTTCGGAACACCGGCCTTCGCGGAGGCGCTGAAGGCATCGAAAAGCCCGTACACCGTCGACGAGGCGCTGACGCCGGAAAAGGATGTGACCGGCTACAACAACTTCTATGAATTCGGCATGGGCAAGGGCGATCCACTGGCCAACTCGGAAAAATTCAAGCCGACGCCCTGGACCGTGAAGGTCGACGGTCTTGTCGGCAAGCCGAAGGAATTCGGGCTGGAGGAACTGCTCGCCATGCCGCTCGAGGACCGGGTCTACCGCATGCGCTGCGTGGAAGCCTGGTCGATGGTCGTTCCCTGGGTCGGCTTTCCACTCGCCGCGCTGCTCGACAAGGTGGAGCCACTGGGCGATGCGAAATATGTCGCCTTCGAGACCGTCGTGCGGCCGGAGGAGATGCCCGGCCAGTCCGGCTATTTCCAGTCCCTGCCCTGGCCCTATGTGGAGGGCCTGCGGCTCGACGAGGCCCGCCATCCGCTGGCGATCTTCGCCGTCGGTGTCTACGGCAAGACATTGCCCAACCAGAACGGCGCACCGATCCGCCTTGTCGTTCCGTGGAAATACGGCTTCAAGGGCATCAAGTCGATTGTCAGGATCACGCTCACCGACAAGCAGCCGCCATCCACCTGGAACCTCTCCGCCCCCGGGGAATACGGCTTCTACGCCAACGTCAATCCGGAGGTGGATCATCCGCGCTGGAGCCAGGCGAGCGAGAACCGCATCGGCGAAGGCGGTTTCTTCGGCGCCAACCGCCGGCCGACGCTACCGTTTAACGGCTATGCGGACGAGGTCGCCGGCCTCTATTCCGGCATGGACCTGCGGGCGAACTACTGATGGCATCCCTGCCCGCCCTGCCCCGCAAATACCATGCGGCGTCGATCTGGCTGCTCTACACCATCGGCCTGCTGCCTGCCGCCTACGGCTTCTGGCTGGGCGCTACGGGCCGGCTGCCCGGCAATCCGGTCAAGGAATTCGAGCATCTCCTCGGCCTGTGGGCGCTGCGCTTCCTTGTGGCGACGCTGGCGATCACGCCGTTGCGCGATCTCTTCGGCATCAACTGGATCCGCTACCGCCGCGCCCTCGGCCTTTTGGCCTTCTGGTACGTGCTGATGCATTTCCTCACCTATATGGTGCTCGACCAGTACCTGAACTTCGCCGCCATCCTTGCCGATATCGCAAAGCGCCCCTTCATCACCATCGGCATGGCCGCCTTCGTGATGCTGCTCCCGCTGGCGCTGACGTCCAATGGCTGGTCGATCCGCCGGCTGGGGCCGCGCTGGGTGAAGCTGCATCGGTTGATCTACCTCATCGCGGCGGCCGGAGCGTTGCATTTCGCCATGTCGGTGAAGGTGGTAGGGGTCGAGCCTTGGACCTATATCGCGCTGGTGGCCCTGCTTCTCGCCTATCGTCTGATCCGCCCGATGACGCGCGGAAAGAAACGCGGTCGGCCAAATGGCGCAGACGTCCGCGGCGAGGCGCGCTCCGCATAGGCTCTCGCCATAGCAGCCTTCACACGACGAAGAATTTCGGGCCGGATTGCGCGGGGATATCGGCCGGGCTGCTGACGACCCGGTTGCGGCCGCTGCTTTTCGCGAGGTAGAGCAGCCGGTCGGCGCGGCTGATGGCGTCGTGGATCGTGTGATCCCCGGCCGCCGTCACGGCGACCCCGAAGCTTGCGGTTATCGAGCGGTCGATACCGATTCCGCCCAGATCGCGTTCCGAAATGGCGATGCGCACCGTATTGGCCAGGGTATGGGCGTCCTGAAGGCGGCAGTTCGGCAGGTAGGCGATGAATTCCTCGCCGCCGAACCGGGCGACGGCCAGCTCCGGCCAGGAAAGCGCGCCGAGCACCGCCGCGACCTCTCGGATCGCCGCATCCCCCGCCGCATGGCCGAACCGATCGTTGATCGACTTGAACCAGTCGATATCGCCCACGATGATGGCGGCCTCTCCACCGCGCGCACTTCCGTTCCGGCTTACGAGCTGCTCGAAGCCGCGACGATTGAGGAGGCCGGTCAGCGGATCCTCCTCGGCGGCCTTGCGATGCCGCTCGACGATCCGCAGAGCGACCGATGCGAGCGCCGCCAGCGCCATGACCAGCGCACCGATCGTAGCCGTGATCTGCATGACATAGGCGTAGGTCGAACCGATGAATTCACCCATGGCGACGCCGCGCGTCATGACGAAGAAGACAACGGTGCGAACGCTCACCTCCAGCACGACGAACATCACCGCGCAAAGGAGCGCACGGTCCATCCACGAGCCGGCGCGCCGCCGAACGGAGACGACGGCGATCGTCAGAAGGAGGCCGCAGGCGATATCGTTGACGAAGAGCTCGACGCGCAGGCTCTGGCCGATGAGAACCGCGGCGCCGGCACAGGCATAGGCGACGGCGGCCACGCCCGCACGAAGGGCAACACGCCGCGGCCCTTCGAAATGCATGGCCAGAGCATGGCTGTAGAGAAAGAAAGCGGAGAGAAACGCGGCGTCCGCCGAAAGGGCCACGAGAGGAATGGGTAGGACGGTTTCCGCGAGCGGAACCAGAAAGCCGAAGGTAGCGCAAAGATAGCCAGCGCCCCAGAACAGGGCGGCGCGATTGCCGAAGCGCCCGACGACCAGGAAGACCAGGCCGAACAGCGTAAGGACCACCGGCAGCAGGAACGCAAAATTCTCGCCCATCACTCGAACTCGATTAAATCTCGATCGAATTCTAGAGCCGAGGGCTAAAAACAATGCCTAGGGACATGGTTTCCAAGTTCTTGTTCCACATTCCGGGCAACAAAAAAGCCGGACGCTGATGCGCCCGGCTTCATGGCATTCGCAAGAATGCTTGTCGTATCAGGCAGCTTCGGCAGCGGCTGCTTCAGCGGCAACGCGGGCCTTGTCGGCTGCGCCCTTGGCATCGACGTCGCGGTCGACGAACTCGATGACGGCGAGCGGGGCGTTGTCGCCATGGCGGAAGCCGGCCTTCATGATGCGCAGGTAGCCGCCGTTACGGTTGGCATAGCGGGTTGCGATCGCGTCGAAGAGCTTCGAAACGACGGCAACGTCGCGGATCTGCGAGATCGCCTGGCGGCGAGCGTGCAGGTCGCCGCGCTTGCCGAGGGTGACGAGCTTCTCGACGATCGGGCGGATTTCCTTCGCCTTCGGAAGCGTCGTTACGATCTGCTCATGCTGGATGAGCGAGGCAGCCATGTTGGCGAACATCGCCTTGCGGTGGCTGGCGGTACGGTTGAGTTTGCGACCGGAATTCTGGTGGCGCATCTCGGTTCTCCTTCACATGCAGGCAGGTAGCCTGCCGTTTGATGGTTAGTATTGGTCTTCGTAGCGCTTGGCGAGATCTTCGATGTTCTCCGGCGGCCATGCGGGCACTTCCATGCCGAGGTGCAGGCCCATGGAAGCGAGAACTTCCTTGATCTCGTTGAGCGACTTGCGACCAAAATTCGGAGTGCGAAGCATTTCGGCTTCGGTCTTCTGAATGAGATCGCCGATGTAGACGATGTTGTCGTTCTTCAGGCAGTTCGCCGAACGGACGGAAAGTTCCAGTTCGTCGACCTTCTTGAGGAGCGCCGGGTTGAACGCCAGTTCCGTGACCGATTCTTCCTCGGCTTCCTTCTGCGGTTCGTCGAAGTTGACGAAGACCGAGAGCTGGTCCTGGAGAATGCGGGCCGCGAACGCGATCGCATCTTCGCCGGTGACGGAACCGTCGGTTTCGATGGTCATCGTCAGCTTGTCGTAGTCGAGAACCTGGCCTTCACGGGTGTTTTCCACCTTGTAGGACACTTTCTTGACCGGCGAGTAGAGGCTGTCGACCGGGATGAGGCCGATCGGCGCGTCTTCGGAACGGTTGCGGTCGGCCGGGACGTAACCCTTGCCGTTGTTGACCGTGAACTCCATGCGGATTTCCGCGCCCTCGTCGAGGGTGCAGATCACGTGGTCGGGGTTCAGGATCTCGATGTCGCCGACCGTCTGGATGTCACCAGCCGTTACGACGCCCGGACCCTGCTTGCGCACGACCATGCGCTTGGAATCGTCGCCATCCATCTTGATGGCGATTTCCTTGATGTTAAGCACGATGTCCGTCACATCTTCCCGGACGCCCGGGATGGAGGAGAACTCGTGCAGGACGCCGTCGATCTGCACGGCGGTAACAGCCGCACCGCGCAGCGACGACAGGAGCACGCGACGCAGCGCGTTGCCGAGCGTCAGGCCGAAGCCACGCTCCAGCGGCTCGGCAACAAGGCTTGCCTTGGTGCGGCCCGAGGAGGTGAATTCCACCTTGTTCGGCTTGATCAGTTCCTGCCAGTTTTTCTGGATCATATGTTTTGCCTTCCGTTCGCCGCCACCATCCAATCGTGACGGCCGAGCCCCGAAGAACCGCGGAAGCCGGCTGGCCTCCACGGTCGTTTGAAGTCGATGATCAGACGCGGCGCTTCTTGCGCGGACGGCAACCGTTGTGCGGGATCGGGGTCACGTCGCGAATGGACGTGATCATGAAGCCGGCAGCCTGGAGGGCGCGCAGAGCCGATTCACGGCCGGAACCCGGACCGCAGACTTCGACTTCCAGCGACTTCATGCCGTGTTCCTGGGCCTTCTTGGCGCAGTCTTCAGCAGCGATCTGGGCAGCGAACGGGGTCGACTTGCGCGAACCCTTGAAGCCCTTTGCACCGGCGGACGACCAGGCAATCGCGTTGCCCTGTGCGTCGGTGATGGTGATCATCGTGTTGTTGAACGAAGAATTGACGTGAGCAACACCCGAGGTGATGTTCTTGCGTTCGCGACGGCGGACGCGTGCGGCTTCCTTGGCCATGGATAGTCCTTTCGTTGATCTCGACACCGCCGTAATTCCAGCGGCTCCACCGGGCCGGGACGAAACCCCTGCCCTGAACAGTATTTGCAGACAGGCCCGAGGGCTTTCGTCTGCGGCGATATCGTCACTGCCGTAGCACCAGCAGCTCCACCGACCGGGACCCTTGATGAAACACAAGGCCCCGCTCGAAACTCAAAAGAGGCCGGCGCGAAGCGCCAGCCTCCCGTTCCCCGTTTCCGGGAAATTACTTCTTCTTGCCTGCGATGGCCTTGGCCGGACCCTTGCGGGTACGGGCGTTCGTGTGCGTGCGCTGGCCGCGAACCGGGAGGCTACGGCGATGACGCAGGCCGCGGTAGCAGCCGAGGTCCATGAGACGCTTGATGTTCATCGAGGTCTCGCGACGCAGGTCGCCTTCGACCTGGTAGTCGCGGTCGATGGCTTCGCGGATCTGCAGGATTTCTGCGTCCGTGAGCTGATGCACGCGGCGATCAGCCGGAATACCGACCTTCTCGATGATTTCCTGTGCAAACTTCGGGCCGATCCCGTGGATGTAGCGGAGCGCGATGACAACGCGCTTTGCGGTCGGGATGTTGACGCCAGCGATACGTGCCACGCCTGTTCTCCTTGCTTCCAGTTGCCATCCGGCAAGTGGTTTTCTTCATTTGAAACGGCCTCAAGGCCGTGTCGCTCAATCTGATGTTCGGGACATGTCGAAAACGACCGAACCCGGACTTCGTTTCTGGAAATCCGCGCCGATCGCAATGGTATGTCGCGAGTTGGCGCTGTCTTAAGGGGAATCGGCCGAAAAAGTCAACTCCCCGGCCGTCCTTTTTAACCTGATATCAGGCGTTCTCGAGGATTCCCGCAATCTGCGCGGTCACCTTGTCGACATTGGCCATGCCGTCGACCGTCTGGAGCTTGCCCGTCGAAGCGTAGTACTTCGACAGCGGCGCGGTCTTCTCGCGGTATTCCGTCAACCGGCGCTTGAAGGCCTCCGGATTGTCGTCGGAGCGGACCGTACCGCCGGCGGCGATCGTTTCAGCCACGCGATTCTCCATGCGGCGAACCAGGGCGTCCTCATCGACCTTCAGCTCGACGACGGCATCGAGCGCGATACCCTTGCCGGCGAGGATCTGGTCGAGGGCCTCGGCCTGCGGAACCGTCCGCGGGTAACCGTCGAGGATGAAGCCCTTCGCGCAGTCCGGCGAATCGATGCGATCGGAAACGATTTCGTTGACGATGGCGTCGGAGACGAGCTGGCCGGCGTCCATGACGGCCTTGGCGCGCTTGCCGACATCCGTGCCGGCGGCGACGGCCGCCCGCAGCATGTCACCGGTGGAAAGCTGCGGAATGCCGTACTTGTCCGTCAGGAGCTTGGCTTGAGTCCCCTTGCCAGCGCCCGGCGGTCCCAGAAAAATCAGTCTCATCGTCCCCTCTTTCCGCCACGCAGCTTCGACTTCTTGATCAGCCCCTCATACTGCTGAGCGATCAGGTGGCCCTGTATCTGTGCTACAGTATCCAGGGTCACGCTGACAACAATCAAAAGCGACGTACCACCAAGGTAGAACGGCACGCCGGTCTGCGCGATGAGGATTTCCGGAAGAATGCAGACGAACATCAGGTAGGCCGCGCCGATGACCGTGATACGGGTCAGCACGTAGTCGATATACTCGGCGGTGCGCTCGCCCGGGCGGATGCCGGGGATGAAGCCGCCGTGCTTCTTCAGGTTGTCGGCCGTGTCCTTCGGATTGAAGACGATGGCCGTGTAGAAGAAGGCGAAGAAGGCGATCATGGCGGCGTAGAGCACCATGTAGAGCGGCCTGCCGTGGCCGAGCGCCGCGATGGCGGACGTGGCCCAGGACGGCAGCTCGGAAGTGTTGGAGAAGCCGGCCAGCGTTGCCGGCAGCAGCAGCAGCGACGAGGCGAAGATCGCCGGGATGACGCCTGCGGTGTTGAGCTTCAGCGGCAGGTGCGAGGTATCGCCCTGGAACATGCGGTTGCCGACCTGGCGCTTCGGATACTGGATCAGAAGGCGGCGCTGGGCGCGTTCCACGAAGACGATGAGCGCGATGACGCCGACAGCCATGACGACGACGGCGATGATGACGCCGATGGAAAGCGCGCCGGTACGGCCGAGTTCCAGCGTGCCGGCGAGCGCGTTCGGAAGCGCGGCGACAATGCCGGCGAAGATGATCAGCGAAATGCCGTTGCCGATACCGCGCGAGGTGATCTGCTCACCGAGCCACATCAGGAACATGGTGCCGCCGAGCAGCGAGATGACGGTGGAGATGCGGAAGAACCAGCCTGGATCGTTGACCAGCCCTGCCCCGCTCTCAAGACCGACGGCAATGCCGTAGGCCTGCAGCGTGCCGAGCAGCACCGTGCCGTAGCGGGTGTACTGGTTGATGATCTTGCGGCCCTGCTCGCCTTCCTTCTTCAGCTGCTCCAGTGAGGGAACGACGGAGGTCATCAGCTGCACGATGATCGACGCGGAAATGTACGGCATGATGCCGAGCGCGAAGATCGCCATGCGCTCGACGGCGCCGCCGGAGAACATGTTGAAGAGGCCGAGAATGCCGCCCGACTGGCCGCGGAAGGCCTGGGCGAAGGCATCGGGATTGAGGCCCGGCAACGGGATATAGGTGCCGAGACGATAGACGAGCAGCGCGCCCAGCGTGAACCAGAGACGCTTCTTCAGATCTTCCGCCTTGGCGAAAGTCGAAAAGTTGAGATTAGAGGCGAGTTGTTCCGCTGCCGAAGCCATGCATTTCTCCGCGTAGCCGATCCGGCGGCGGTGAAGCCCGGCCAGGTCCGGAATGGCTGATCCGTTGGCACCTGCGGCCAGCCCTCCCCGGACCGACGACGCCGATGCTGAAATTGGTCGTGCCCTTCTGCCGTGCGGCAAATCGGGCGGATGGAGCCTAAACCGGTTGAAACGCGGATTGTCAAGCAATCCCGGCCTCACCCTGGTTTTTTGTCCGGACAACAGCGGGGATAAGAATCCTGGCCGTCGTTGTGAGGCTCACATATGGGAGCAAAATCGCCCGGTGTGAAGCACACCGGGCGACTATTTCGTCGAATTATTCTGCGGCTTCCGCTGCTGCGACCAGCAGCTTCACCGAACCGCCAGCCTTTTCGATCTTCTCGATCGCCGGCTTGGAGGCACCGGCGACTTCGAAGGCGACCTTGGCCTTCAGTTCGCCGTCGGCGAGGATGCGCACGCCATCCTTTTCGCGACGGATGACGCCGGCAGCCTTCAGAGCAGCCGCATCAACAGTCGCCTTGGCGTCGAGCTTGCCGGCATCGATTGCCTTCTGGACGCGGTCCAGGGAAACGATGACGAAGTCGGACGCGAAGATGTTGTTGAAACCGCGCTTCGGCAGGCGACGGTAGATGGGCATCTGACCGCCTTCGAAGCCGTTGATGGCGACGCCCGAACGGGCCTTCTGACCCTTGACGCCGCGACCACCGGTCTTGCCCTTGCCCGAACCGATACCGCGACCTACGCGCTTACGGCTCTTCGAGGAACCTTCGTTGTCCTTGATTTCATTCAGCTTCATGATCTATCCCCTCACTTCTCTTCGACGACGCGAACGAGGTGCTGGACGGCACGGATCATGCCGCGGACAGACGGAGTGTCTTCCAGCGTGCGAACCCGGTGCATCTTGTTCAGGCCCAGGCCGACCAGCGTGGCGCGCTGGATGGCCGGACGGCGGATGGGGCTGCCGATCTGCTCGACAGTCACCGTCTTCTTGGCGGTTTCTTTCTTAGCCATGGATCAGTGCTCCTTATTCTTCAGCAGCAACGCCAGCCGACTGACGACGAGCCTGCAGCGTGGCGTACTTCATGCCGCGCTGAGCTGCGATGTCCTTCGGGTGCATCTGGCTCTTGAGAGCGTCGAACGTCGCACGGATCATGTTGTACGGGTTCGAGGAACCGGTCGACTTGGCGACGACGTCATGAACGCCGAGCGTTTCGAAGACGGCGCGCATCGGGCCACCGGCGATGATACCGGTACCGGCCTTGGCCGAACGAAGCAGAACCTTGCCGGCGCCGTGGCGGCCGTGCACGTCATGGTGCAGCGTGCGGCCGGAGCGCAGCGGAACGAAGATGAGGTCGCGCTTGGCGGCTTCGGTGGCCTTCCGGATTGCTTCCGGAACTTCACGAGCCTTACCATGGCCGAAGCCTACGCGGCCCTTCTGGTCGCCGACGACGACGAGAGCTGCAAAACCGAAACGACGGCCGCCCTTGACGACCTTCGCGACGCGGTTGATCGCGACGAGCTTGTCGACAAACTCGCTGTCGCGCTCTTCGCGGTTCTGGCGGTCATCGCGACCGCGCTTTTCCTGTGCCATTGTCCTTTTCCTTTTTCTTTTCCGGGTGCAATCGGCAGATTGACGAAAGTCGCCTCCATTCTGTGAACGGAAGCGACCAGTACCCTACTGAGCTGGTCGACGGGCGCTTTCGCGCCCGACCGATCGATCAGAAGTTCAGACCACCTTCACGGGCTGCGTCGGCAAGAGCCTTGACGCGGCCGTGATAGAGGAAGGCGCCACGGTCGAAGACGACGTCCTTGACGCCGGCCTTGACTGCGCGCTCGGCAATGAGCTTGCCGACGGCAGCGGCTGCTGCCGTGTCGGCGCCCGTCTTCAGCGACGAGCGCAGATCGGTGTCGAGCGTCGAGGCGGCGGCAAGGGTCTTGCCGGCCACGTCGTCGATGACCTGTACGTAGATGTTCTTCGACGAGCGATGAACCGACAGGCGCGGACGGCCGTTGGCGACCGCCTTGATGGAACGGCGCACGCGGTTGGCGCGGCGCACGAGAGCTTCTTTAGTGCTAGCCATTTCGCGTGATCCTTACTTCTTCTTGCCTTCCTTGCGGACGATGCGTTCTTCCGCGTACTTGACGCCCTTGCCCTTGTAAGGCTCGGGGCCACGGTACTCGCGGATTTCCGCAGCGACCTGGCCGACCTGCTGCTTGCTGATGCCGGACACGATGATTTCGGTCGGCTTCGGAACAGCGATCGTGATGCCTTCCGGCGTCTGGTAGACGACGTCGTGGCTAAAGCCGAGTGCCAGCTGCAGGTTCTTGCCCTGAAGCGACGCGCGGTAACCGACGCCGTTGATTTCGAGCTTGCGCTCGTAGCCGTCCTTCACGCCCTTGAAGATGCCTTCGATCATCGTGCGGGACATGCCCCACTTCGAGCGTGCATCCTTGGACTGGTTGACCGGCTGAACGACAACCGAGTTGTCTTCGAGCTTGACCGAAACTTCGTCATTGGCGACGAAGAACAGTTCGCCCTTCGGGCCCTTCGCGGTGACCTTCTGACCGTCAACGGTCGCGGTGACGCCAGCGGGAACCGGAACGGGCTTCTTACCGATACGAGACATTGTTTTATCCTGTCTGTTCGTTATGGAGATCCGTGCCCTGTCTTAGAAGACAGAGCAAAGAATCTCGCCACCAACGTTCTGTTCGCGTGCCTGGTGATCGGCCATCACGCCCTTCGGGGTCGAAAGGATGGTGATGCCGAGGCCGTTCGCGACCTGCGGAATGGACTTGACCGAGACATAGACCCGGCGGCCCGGCTTGGAGACGCGGTCGATCTTGCGGATCACCGATGCGCCTTCATAGTACTTGAGTTCGATGTTCAGCTCGGCCTTGCCGTTGCCGAATTCGACTTCCGAATATCCGCGGATGTAGCCTTCAGCCTGAAGGACGTCCAGGACGCGTGCACGCAGCTTGGAAGCCGGCGTGGAAACGCTGGACTTGCGGCGAGCGGCGCCGTTGCGGATACGGGTGAGCATATCGCCCAGGGGATCAGTCATTGCCATGTTCCCGTCTCCTTACCAGCTCGACTTGACGATACCCGGCACCTTGCCGAGATTGCCCAGTTCGCGAAGCGCAATACGCGACATCTTGAGTTTGCGATAGAAAGCGCGCGGACGGCCCGTGACTTCGCAACGGTTGCGAATGCGGGTCTTGGAGCCATTGCGCGGCATTTCGGCAAGCTTCAGGGTTGCCTTGAAGCGCTCTTCGATCGGAAGAGACTGGTTCATGATGACCGCCTTGAGAGCGGCGCGCTTGGAAGCCTGGCTGGCGACAAGCTTGCGGCGACGGTTGTTCTTTTCTACTGCGCTGGTTTTAGCCATAACAGTTATCCTTCTTTACGCTTGTCGTTACGGGTCAGGCGCGGAACGGGAAGTTGAACTCTTTCAGAAGAGCCCGTGCTTCGTCGTCCGTCTTTGCCGTCGTGCAAACGATGATGTCCATGCCCCACATCTGATCAACCTTGTCGTAGTTGATCTCAGGGAACACAATGTGCTCCTTGATACCCATGGCGAAGTTGCCACGGCCATCGAAGGACTTCGGGTTCAGACCACGGAAGTCGCGTACGCGGGGCAGCGCGATGTTCACGAGGCGATCCAGAAATTCGTACATGCGGGCGCCGCGCAGGGTGACCTTCGCGCCGATCGGCATGCCTTCACGGACCTTGAAGCCCGCGATGGAGTTACGAGCGCGCGTGATGACCGGCTTCTGGCCGGAGATCGCTGCGAGGTCGGCAGCTGCAACGGTGGGCTTCTTGGAGTCCGCCGTGGCTTCGCCTACGCCCATGTTGATGACGATCTTGTCGAGGCGCGGGATCTGCATCTCGTTGGCGAAGGAGAACTGCTCCATAAGCGCCTTGCGGATACGCTCGACGTATTCCTTCTTCAGGCGCGGCTCATACTTGGTGTCAGCCATCGATCGACACTCCCGAACGCTTTGCTACACGAACCTTCTTGTCGCCCTCGACCTTGAAACCGACGCGGGTCGGCTTGCCGTCCTTGGGGTCGGCGATCGCGATGTTCGACAGATGGATCGAAGCTTCCTTGGTGATGATGCCGGCTTCCTGGGTCTGGGTCTGGCGCTGGTGACGCTTCACCAGGTTGATACCCTTGACGACCGCGCGGTCTTCCTTCGGCATTACCTGAACGACTTCACCGGTGCGGCCCTTGTCCTTGCCGGTGAGTACGACGACTTTGTCGCCCTTGCGAATCTTTTGCATAGCCATCGCTCCTTACAGTACTTCGGGAGCCAGCGAGATGATCTTCATGTGGTTCTTGGCGCGAAGTTCGCGCGGAACCGGTCCGAAGATACGGGTGCCGATCGGCTCTTTCTTGTTGTCGATCAGGACAGCGGCGTTGCTGTCGAAACGGATGACGCTGCCGTCGGCGCGACGGATGTCCTTGGCGGTACGTACGACGACCGCCTTCATCACGTCACCCTTCTTCACGCGGCCGCGCGGAATAGCTTCCTTGATCGAGACGACGATAATGTCGCCGACCGAAGCGTACTTGCGCTTGGAGCCGCCCAGCACCTTGATGCACATGACACGACGTGCGCCGGAATTATCCGCGACGTCGAGGTTAGTCTGCATCTGAATCATGTCAGGTCGCCTTCTTGTTTTACCGGACCGGTTGGGTGTTAGCCCCCTGTTCCAGCTTATGGAAATTCATGTTTTCGCGCGGGATGGTGTGTTGCCAAGGTGGTTTCCACTTCGGCGAGCCGATGGACCTTCCGTGCGCTCAAAGCAAAAGAACGCTCGTGATTCCGAGCGTCCTTGCGCTGCTTCATACAGGATTTCGCGCCAGACGCAAGGGCCGGGCGCGAATTCTGATGATTTAAGCCTGGGCCGCTACAACGGTCCAGCGCTTGTCCTTGGAGATCGGTGCACATTCCTGGATGGAAACGACGTCGCCGACCTTGTACTGGTTGGTTTCGTCATGTGCCTTGTACTTCTTGGACCGGCGAACGGTCTTCTGAAGCAGCGGATGGGCAAAGCGGCGCTCGACGCGAACGACAACGGTCTTGTCGTTCTTGTCGCTGACTACGGTGCCCTGCAGAATGCGTTTCGGCATATTTTTCTGGTCCTTAGGCCTTGGCTTCTGCCGCCTTCTGGCGGGCAATGGTCTTGACGCGCGCGATGTCCTTGCGGACTTCGTTGATACGCGAGGTCTTTTCAAGCTGGCCGGTGGCCTTCTGGAAGCGCAGATTGAACTGCTCTTTCTTCAGCTTGGCAAGCTCTTCGTTGAGCTGGTCGGCGCTCAGCGCCTTGACGTCTGCGGCTTTCATGGCGCTCGCTCCTTACTCTGCAATGCGCTGTACGAAGCGCGTCTTGACCGAGAGCTTGGCCGAGCCGAGGCGAAGCGCTTCACGCGCGATTTCCTCGGAAACACCGTCGATCTCGAACATCATACGGCCGGGCTTGACCTTGGCTGCCCAGTATTCGACCGAACCCTTACCCTTACCCATGCGGACTTCCGTGGGCTTTGCGGTAACCGGGGTGTCGGGGAACACGCGGATCCACACACGGCCGGCACGCTTCATGTAACGGGTGATCGCGCGGCGGGCCGCTTCGATCTCGCGAGCGTTCACGCGGTTCGGTTCCTGAGCCTTCAAGCCGAACTCGCCGAAAGCGAGCTCGGAGCCGCCCTTGGCGACACCCTTGATGCGGCCCTTGAACTGCTTGCGGTACTTGGTACGCTTTGGCTGCAACATTTTTTTACTTCTCCGATATTGGCTGCCAAACGCGACTGTTACGCGTTTTCACGACGACGGTCGCCGCGATCGCCGCGTTCACGGCTTGCGGGACCCTGGCTGTCACTTTCGCTGGCGCGACGCTCAGAGGCCATCGGGTCGTGCTCAAGGATTTCGCCCTTGAAGATCCAGACCTTGATGCCGCAGATGCCGAATGCGGTTTCGGCTTCAGCCGTACCGTAGTCGATGTCCGCACGCAGCGTGTGAAGCGGAACGCGACCTTCGCGGTACCATTCCGTACGGGCGATTTCCGCACCGCCGAGACGGCCGGCGCAGGTGATCTTGATGCCTTCGGCGCCAAGACGCATGGCCGACTGAACGGCGCGCTTCATCGCACGGCGGAAGGCCACGCGGCGCTCGAGCTGCTGGGCGATCGACTGAGCGACCAGCGTTGCGTCGACTTCCGGCTTGCGCACTTCAACGATGTTGAGGTGCGTTTCGGAGTTCGTCATCTCGGAAAGCTTCTTGCGGAGCTTCTCGATGTCCGCGCCCTTCTTGCCGATGATCAGACCCGGGCGAGCCGAGTGGATCGTGACGCGGCACTTCTTGTGCGGACGCTCGATGACGACCTTGGCGATACCGGCCTGCTTCAGCTCTTCCATGACGAAAGCGCGGATCTTCAGGTCTTCGTGGAGCAGCTGGCCGTATTCGGCGTTGTCGGCGAACCAACGGCTGTCCCAGGTACGGTTGATGCCGAGGCGGAAACCGATCGGATTAATCTTCTGGCCCATTATGCGGCCTCCCCTTTGGCTTCGACTTCACGGACGACGATCGTCAGATGCGAGAAAGGCTTCTCGATCCGCGATGCACGGCCGCGGCCACGAGCGGCAAAGCGCTTCATGACGATCGACTTGCCGACATAGGCCTCAGCGACGATCAGCGAATCGACGTCGAGGTCGTGGTTGTTCTCTGCGTTGGCGATCGCGGACTCAAGCGTCTTCTTGACGGTCTCGGCGCTACGCTTGCGCGAGAATTCAAGCTCGGCGAGAGCGCGGTCGACCTTCTTGCCGCGGATGAGCGCAGCAAGCAGGTTGAGCTTCTGGGGGCTGACGCGGATCGTGCGCGCGATAGCCTGCGCCTCGTTATCCTTCAGCCGACGTTCGGCTTTAGCCTTACCCATCGTTACTTCCTCTTCGCCTTCTTGTCCGCGCCGTGACCGTAGTAGGTCCGCGTCGGAGCGAATTCACCAAACTTGTGGCCGACCATGTCTTCGTTGACGGCCACCGGGATGTGCTTGCTGCCGTTGTAGACGCCGAAGGTGAGACCTACGAACTGCGGCAGGATCGTGGAGCGACGGCTCCAGATCTTGATCACTTCGCTACGACCGCCTTCACGAACCTTCTCAGCCTTCTTGAGAAGATAGCCGTCAACAAACGGGCCTTTCCATACTGAACGAGCCATTCCTGACTACCTCTCTTACTTCTTCTTCAAGTGGCGCGAGCGCATGATGAACTTGTCCGTGGACTTGTTCGAACGGGTGCGCTTGCCCTTGGTGGGCTTGCCCCACGGGGACACCGGATGGCGACCACCGGAGGTGCGGCCTTCACCACCGCCGTGCGGGTGGTCGACCGGGTTCATGACGACGCCGCGGTTATGCGGGGTCTTGCCGCGCCAGCGGGTGCGACCGGCCTTGCCGTCGTTGATGTTGCCGTGGTCCGGATTGGATACGGCGCCGATCGTTGCGAGGCACGACGAGTGAACCAGGCGCTGTTCGCCCGAGTTCAGGCGAAGGATCGCCATGCCCTGGTCGCGGCCGACGAGCTGGACGAAGGTGCCGGCGGAGCGGGCGATCTGGCCGCCCTTGCCCGGCTTCATTTCGACGTTGTGAACGATCGAACCAACCGGGATGTACTGCAGCGGCATGGTGTTGCCGGGCTTGACGTCAACGGCCTTGTTGGAGGCGATGACCTTGTCGCCGGCTGCCAGGCGCTGCGGGGCCAGGATGTAGGCCTGTTCGCCGTCAGCGTAGTTCACCAGAGCGATGAACGCCGTGCGGTTCGGGTCGTATTCCAGGCGCTCGACCGTGCCCTCGACGTCGAACTTGCGACGCTTGAAGTCGATGAGACGGTAGGTGCGCTTGTGACCGCCGCCGATGAAGCGGGCGGTGATGCGACCGAGGTTGTTACGACCGCCGCTCTTGGAGAGGCCTTCGGTCAGAGCCTTTACGGGCTTGCCCTTGTAAAGGCCCGACCGGTCGACGATGACCAGCTGGCGCTGGCTCGGAGTGGTCGGATTGAAGTGTTTCAATGCCATTTTCTTGTTTCCTCTTTAGCCGAGTGCCCGATTAGAGCCCGGTGGAGACGTCGATGGACTGACCGTCAGCGAGCGTGACGATAGCCTTCTTGACATCTCCCTGCCGGCCGGCGAAGCCGCGGAAACGCTTTACCTTGCCCTTGCGGACGAGCGTGTTCACAGCCGTGACCTTGACGCCGAAGAGTGCTTCGACCGCAGCCTTGATCTCAGGCTTGGAAGCGCGCTTGGCAACGTTGAAGACGATCTGGTTGTTTTCGGATACCAGCGTCGACTTTTCGGTGATCGAAGGAGATACGATCACATCGTAGTGGCGAAGATCCGTCATTTGAACCGCTCCTCGAGGGCTTCTACAGCAGCCTTGGAGAGCACGAGCTTGCCGCGGCGCAGGATGTCGTAAACATTGATACCCTGGATCGGCAGGACATCCACGTTCGGGATGTTGCGTGCTGCGAGCTTGAAGTTGCCGTCAAGTTCCGCGCCGCCGATGAAGAGGGCATTGGTGAGGCCGAGCGAAGCGAATGCGCCGGCCAGAGCCTTCGTCTTTGCTTCTGCAGCGACGAGATCGTCGATGATGATGACGTCGTCAGCCTTGATCTTGGCCGAGAGAGCGTGACGCAGGCCGAGCGCGCGAACCTGCTTGGGCAGATCGTGAGCGTGGCTGCGGGATACCGGGCCGTGAGCCTTGGCACCGCCGCGGAACTGCGGAGCGCGAGCCGAATGGTGACGAGCGCGGCCCGTACCCTTCTGCTTGTACATCTTGGAGCCGGTGCGAGCGACTTCGCCGCGGGTCAGCGACTGGTGCGTGCCCTGCTGCTTCTTGGCGAGCTGCCAGCGGATGACGCGGGCAATGATGTCTTCGCGCGGCTCGAGGCCGAAGATCGCGTCGGAGAGGGAGACCTTGCCGGCGTCCTTCCCTTCGAGGGTCGTGACTTTGAGATCCATGATCAGGCTCCCTTACTTGGCTGCGGCGCGCACGGCGGCCGGACGCGGAGCGTCTGCCGGGGTGCCGGACTTGACGGCGTCACGAACGACGATCCAGGCGCCCTTGGAGCCCGGGACTGCGCCCTTGACGAGGATGAGACCGCGCTCTTCGTCGGTGGAGACGACTTCGAGGTTCTGGGTGGTGACGCGCGTCTGGCCCATATGACCAGCCATGCGCTTGCCCTTCCAGACCTTGCCCGGGTCCTGGTTGTTACCCGTCGAACCGTGCGAACGGTGCGAAACGGAAACGCCGTGCGTTGCACGAAGACCGCCGAAGTTGTGGCGCTTCATGGCGCCGGCGAAGCCCTTACCGATCGTGGTGCCGGTAACGTCGACCAGCTGGCCGGCGACGAAATGGCTGGCGGTCAGTTCCGCGCCGATTTCGATGAGGTTGTCTTCCGAAACGCGGAATTCGACGAGCTTGGCCTTCGGCTCGACGCTTGCAGCGGCGAACTGGCCGCGGAGCGCCTTTGCCGTGTTCTTCACCTTGGAAGAGCCGGCGCCGAGCTGGACGGCCGTGTAACCGTTCTTGTCCTGCGTACGCTGGGCAACGACCTGGACGTTGTCCAGTCGCAATACTGTTACGGGGATGTGCTCACCTGCGTCATTATAGACGCGAGTCATCCCTACTTTCTGTGCAATCACACCTGAACGCATGGTTCAATCCTCTTAGAAGTCCTGGCGGGATCGTGACGCCCCGTCATGCCTCTTGGTTTAAGGATTCCACTCGGGCTCGAAGGCCTTCGGGTTTCCCGTTTTTAGAAGACGTCGGCTTTCGCCACGTACCTTCCTTGTTATTCGGCTTGCGCCAGGACTTAGAGCTTGATCTCTACGTCCACACCGGCCGCAAGGTCGAGCTTCATGAGAGCATCGACCGTCTGCGGCGTCGGATCTACGATGTCGAGCAGGCGCTTGTGGGTGCGCATCTCGAACTGTTCACGGCTCTTCTTGTCAACGTGGGGCGAACGGTTGACCGTGAACTTTTCAATACGGGTCGGGAGAGGAACGGGACCGCGGACGCTTGCGCCGGTGCGCTTTGCCGTCGACACGATTTCACGCGTGGAGGCATCAAGGATCCGGTGGTCAAACGCCTTGAGGCGGATGCGGATATTCTGGCCGTTCATACGACTTTTCCTTAGTTCGTTATCGGCGCGATTCTCTTGGGGAATGCGCTTTTTTGATTCTGGCGCTTCCCATAAAGGAAGGCGCACGAAAACACAATGCCGAAAGGCCAGTCCGCTAAATTATCAAAGACCGGAGGGGCAGGATGCGATCCTGCCCTTCCTATTTCAGCGGCCTGAAGCCTTAAGACTTACTCGACGATGGAGGCTACGATGCCTGCGCCGACGGTACGGCCGCCTTCGCGGATAGCGAAGCGCAGCTTTTCTTCCATCGCGATCGGAACGATCAGCTCGACGTCAACCGTGACGTTGTCGCCCGGCATGACCATTTCCGTGCCTTCCGGAAGCGTAACGATGCCCGTTACGTCCGTCGTGCGGAAGTAGAACTGCGGACGGTAGTTCGTGAAGAACGGCGTATGACGGCCGCCTTCTTCCTTCGTCAGGATGTAGGCTTCAGCCTTGAACTTCTTGTGCGGCTTGACCGAACCCGGCTTGCACAGGATCTGGCCACGCTCGACGCCGTCACGGTTAACACCGCGCAGCAGCGCACCGATGTTGTCGCCGGCCTGGCCCTGGTCGAGCAGCTTGCGGAACATTTCAACGCCCGTGCAGGTCGTCTTCGTCGTCGGACGGATGCCGACGATTTCGATTTCCTCACCAACCTTGACGATACCGCGCTCGACGCGGCCGGTCACAACCGTACCACGGCCCGAGATCGAGAACACGTCTTCGATCGGCATCAGGAACGGAAGGTCGATCGGACGCTCCGGCGTCGGGATGTAGTCGTCGACAGCGGCCATCAGGGCGCGGATCGCGTCTTCGCCGATTTCCTTGTTCGAGTCTTCCAGAGCGGCAAGAGCCGAACCCTTGACGATCGGAATGTCGTCGCCCGGGAATTCGTAGGACGACAGAAGTTCGCGGACTTCCAGCTCGACGAGTTCGAGAAGCTCGGCGTCGTCAACCTGGTCGACCTTGTTGAGGAACACGACGATAGCCGGAACGCCGACCTGGCGGGCGAGCAGGATGTGCTCGCGGGTCTGCGGCATCGGGCCGTCGGCAGCCGAAACGACGAGGATCGCGCCATCCATCTGGGCTGCGCCGGTGATCATGTTCTTGACGTAGTCGGCGTGGCCGGGGCAGTCGACGTGCGCATAGTGACGGTTGGCCGTCTCATACTCGACGTGTGCCGTCGAGATGGTGATGCCACGGGCCTTTTCTTCCGGGGCAGCGTCGATCTGGTCGTACGCCTTGAACTCGCCGAAGTACTTCGTGATCGCGGCGGTCGTCGACGTCTTGCCATGGTCAACGTGGCCGATCGTGCCGATGTTTACGTGAGGCTTGTTGCGCTCAAACTTACCTTTTGCCATTTCCGGCTCTCCGTTCCTGATCCCTTGAGGGAAATTCGTTCAAATTCTTGAGGGGTGCACCCCGGTCACTTCTGACCGGAGTACTTAGCCTGGATTTCCTGTGCGACGTTCGACGGAACCGGCGCGTAATGGTCGAAGACCATCGAGTACTGGGCGCGGCCCTGCGACATGGAGCGCAGGTTGTCGACGTACTTGAACATGTTCGCCAGCGGCACATTGGCGGAGATCACGACGGCGACGCCGCGCGATTCCTGGCCCTGGATCTGGCCACGACGGGAGTTCAGGTCGCCGATGACGTCGCCGACATAGTCTTCCGGCGTCACGACTTCGACCTTCATCATCGGCTCCAGAAGCTGGGCGCCGGCTTCGCGGGATGCTTCACGGAAGCAGGCGCGCGATGCGATTTCGAAGGCGAGGACCGAGGAGTCGACGTCGTGGAAGGCGCCGTCGATGAGCGTCGCCTTGACGCCGAGCATCGGGAAGCCTGCAAGCGGACCCGAGGACAGAACGCTTTCGATACCCTTCTGAACGCCCGGGATGTATTCCTTCGGAACAGCACCGCCGACGATCTTGGATTCGAAGACGAAATCTTCGCCATCCGGGTTCGGTTCGAAGACGAGCTTCACGCGGGCGAACTGGCCGGTACCACCGGTCTGCTTCTTGTGCGTGTAATCCTTCTCGGTCTTGCGCGTGATCGTCTCACGGTAAGCAACCTGCGGAGCGCCGACGTTGGCTTCGACCTTGAACTCGCGACGCATGCGGTCGACGATGATGTCGAGGTGAAGTTCGCCCATGCCAGCGATGATCGTCTGGCCGGATTCTTCGTCGGTCTTGACGCGGAAGGACGGGTCTTCGGCGGCCAGGCGGTTCAGGGCGAGGCCCATCTTTTCCTGGTCGTTCTTGGTCTTCGGCTCGATGGCGATCTGGATGACCGGCTCGGGGAATTCCATGCGCTCGAGGATGACCGGCTTCAGCGGATCGCAGAGCGTGTCGCCCGTCGTCGTGTCCTTGAGGCCGGCGAGAGCAACGATGTCGCCTGCGAAGGCTTCTTCGATGTCTTCACGCGAGTTGGAATGCATCTGGAGCATGCGGCCGACGCGCTCGCGCTTTTCCTTGACCGTGTTCATGACCGACGTGCCCTTTTCGAGCTTGCCGGAATAGATGCGGGCGAAGGTGAGCGAACCGACGAAGGGGTCGTTCATGATCTTGAAGGCGAGCATGGAAAGCGGCTCGGCGTCGTCGGCGTGACGCTCGATCTCGCCTTCCGTCTTCACGTCGATGCCCTTGATGGCCGGGATGTCGACCGGCGACGGCAGGAAGTCGACGACGGCGTCGAGAAGCGGCTGGACGCCCTTGTTCTTGAACGCGGTGCCGCAATAGACCGGGTGGAACTTCACGTCGATCGTGCCGCGACGGACGAGTTCACGGATCTTGTCGTTGTCCGGGTAGTTGCCTTCGAGATAGGCTTCCATCGCGGCCTCGTCGACTTCGACGACGGTCTCGATGAGCTTCTCGCGGTACTCCTCGGCCTTTTCCTTCAGGTCTTCCGGGATCTCGACGACGTCCCACTGGGCGCCGAGCGATTCGTCGCGCCAGACGAGAGCGTTCATCTCGATCAGGTCGATGACGCCCTTGAACTCGGTCTCGGCGCCGATCGGCAGCTGCATGGCGACTGGGATCGCACCGAGGCGCGACTTGATCATGTCAAGGCAGCGGTAGAAGTCAGCGCCGGTCTTGTCCATCTTGTTGCAGAAGATCATGCGCGGAACGTTGTACTTCTCGGCCTGACGCCAGACGGTTTCCGTCTGCGGCTCGACGCCTGCGTTGGAGTCGAGAAGGGCGATCGCACCGTCGAGAACGCGCAGCGAGCGCTCGACTTCGATGGTGAAGTCGACGTGGCCGGGGGTGTCGATGATGTTGAAGCGGCGAGCCTTGCCGTCACGGCCCTTCCAGAAGGTCGTGGTGGCGGCAGACGTGATCGTGATGCCGCGTTCCTGCTCCTGCTCCATCCAGTCCATCGTCGAGGCGCCGTCGTGGGTCTCGCCGATCTTGTGGTTCTTGCCGGTGTAGTAGAGGATGCGTTCGGTCGTCGTCGTCTTGCCGGCGTCGATATGCGCCATGATACCGAAATTACGGTAGTCTTCGATTTTGTATTCGCGAGCCATCGGGGACTCCTTTCGAGACGTTAGTATCGGTTACCAGCGGTAGTGCGAGAATGCACGGTTGGCGTCAGCCATCTTGTGCGTGTCTTCGCGCTTCTTGACAGCGCTGCCGCGGTTGTTCGCTGCGTCCATGAGTTCGCCGGAGAGGCGCTCGACCATGGTCGTTTCGTTACGCTTGCGGGCAGCGGCGATCAGCCAGCGGATGGCCAGAGCCTGACGACGCTCCGGACGAACGTCGACCGGAACCTGGTACGTCGCACCACCGACGCGGCGCGAGCGCACTTCGACGTGCGGAGCGACGTTGTCGAGAGCCGAGTGGAACACGCCGAGCGGATCCTGCTTGGCCTTGCCCTGAACGACATCGAAGGCGCCGTAAACGATCGTTTCGGCGACGGACTTCTTGCCGTCCAGCATGATGGCGTTCATGAACTTGGTGACGACGAGATCGCCGAACTTCGGGTCCGGGTTGATCTCGCGCTTTTCTGCTCTATGGCGACGGGACATACTTTTCGTCTTTCTTCAAAAGGTTCTGACCAGCGAAATGGCGCCGGTTACTGTATTACTTCGGACGCTTCGCGCCGTACTTGGAGCGGCGCTGCTTGCGGTTCTTGACGCCCTGGGTGTCGAGAACGCCGCGGATGATGTGGTAACGCACGCCCGGCAAGTCCTTTACGCGGCCGCCACGGATCATGACGACGGAGTGTTCCTGCAGGTTGTGGCCTTCGCCCGGGATATAGCCGATGACTTCGAAGCCATTGGTCAGGCGGATCTTGGCGACCTTACGCAGAGCCGAGTTCGGCTTCTTCGGGGTCGTCGTGTAGACGCGGGTGCAAACGCCGCGCTTCTGCGGGTTTTCCTGCAGGGCAGGAACCTTGTTGCGCTTAACCGACGCCTGGCGCGGCTTGCGGATCAACTGGTTTACGGTAGGCATAGAACCATCCCTTAATCGTGTCTGTTACCCTTGCGGGCGGTTTTGGAGCGGCGGACCGCCCCGGCATACTCGGTTGCCGCATTTATGCGACGCCAAGCATGCCGCTTGCCTGCAAAATGCTCGTGGCCACACGCGTGTTCATGCGCAATAAAAGGCCGATCCACCTTGGTGGATGACCTCGTTAGGCAGAGGACGCGCTATAACCGCGTCATGCGTGCAGCATTCATGTTCTCAACGTGCGTCGAGCCCTGTTTGAGGCGAACTTCAGAACGAGTCATTCCGAACCAGCCAGCCCCACATAGGCTCTGATGGCGTGCGGTCTACTGTCTCAAGGGCAAAAGGTCAAGGGGCGAGGCCAAAGAATCCCGGGCCGGAATGGCTGACCCGCCTGAAAAGCCGGGCTTTCAGCCCCTGCCCTGCCGCGTTTCGGCGCTGGCAACAAGGGCCGAGGCGACTGCCGGAGAACATTAAGAAAGCATGAAGGCGGAATCAACCGGAAAGAGTCGGAGCCGCCACGGCACATCCACCGATTCTCTTTCACCTTTTTGAAGGGCTGGAGATTTTGCGTTTGGGTCCGGCCGCCCTACCCTTTATAGAACGAGCACAACCCGATCCCGAAAGGAACCCGCCATGACGTCCAGCGCCGACAACGACAACAACACGCTCGACGAGCCGATGGTCTTCATCATCATCGGCAAGGCCTATGAGCGCGAGGGCGACGAGGGCATCGACATCCACGTGATGCTGCGCGCGCCGGACGACGACAGCGCCGTGCGGGAGGCCCTGAACGCGCTTTCCGAAGAAGGTTTCCTCGAAGCCGACCTCGACCAGATCGGCACCCTGACCGGCGAGCCGGAAGACGAGCCGCATGCCTCCGCCTACCGGGGCGCGCTCGAAGGGGAAGTCGCGATCATCCGCTTCGCCTGAGCCTTTACTCCCGAAATGCAAAAAGCCGCCCGGTCGCCGGGCGGCTTTTTTGTTTTCGTTTGGGATCGGCAAACCGCTCTCCCCGCCGAATGAAAACGCCGGGCGCTAGGCCCGGCGTTCTGCATTGTCGTAGCGTCAGCCTTACTCGGCTGCGGCACCTTCGCCGCCGGCGAGGTCCGCCAGCATCGGGGTGGCGACGCCAGCGCCCGTCGACTTGCGGCGCTCGTCGAGGATCATCTCGTCGCGAGCCGTCGCGATGCGGCGGATCTGGGTCATGGTGCCGCCCGTACCGGCCGGGATGAGGCGGCCGACGATGACGTTTTCCTTGAGGCCCTGCAGGCCGTCGG
Organism: Shinella zoogloeoides; assembly: GCF_022682305.1. Lineage (NCBI taxonomy): Bacteria > Pseudomonadati > Pseudomonadota > Alphaproteobacteria > Hyphomicrobiales > Rhizobiaceae > Shinella > Shinella zoogloeoides. The sequence goes on along the minus strand of NZ_CP093528.1, from coordinate 1,403,052 downwards.
TCTTGCCGGCGATCGCAGCTTCCGTGAGGACCTTGGTGGTCTCCTGGAACGAAGCGGCCGAGATGAACGACGGAGTCTGCAGCGACGCCTTGGTGATACCGAGAAGGACCGGATCGCCGTAAGCCGGCTTCTTGCCTTCCTCGATCAGGGCGTTGTTGACGTCTTCCAGCTCGATGCGGTCGATGTTGTCGCCGACGATGTACGTCGAGTCGCCAGCATCCGTGATCTCGACCTTCTGCAGCATCTGGCGAACGATCACCTCGATGTGCTTGTCGTTGATCACAACGCCCTGCAGTCGGTAGACTTCCTGGATTTCGTTCACGAGGTAGGAAGCGAGTGCTTCCACGCCCTTGATCGCCAGGATGTCGTGCGGGGCCGGGTTGCCGTCGAGGATGTAGTCACCCTTTTCGATGTAGTCGCCGTCCTGAAGGTGGAAGGGCTTGCCCTTCGGGATCAGGTACTCGACCGGCTCGACACCGTCTTCCGCCGGTTCGATCAGCACGCGACGCTTGTTCTTGTAGTCGCGGCCGAAGCGGATCGTGCCATCGATCTCAGCGATGATGGCGTGGTCCTTCGGACGACGGGCTTCGAACAGTTCGGCAACGCGCGGCAGACCACCGGTGATGTCCTTGGTCTTGGCGCTTTCCAGCGGCGAGCGGGCAAGAACGTCACCCTGGGAGACCTTCTGCCCCGGTTCGACCGAGAGGATCGCGTCGACCGAGAGCATGAAGCGGGCTTCACCACCGCGGGACAGCTTGGCGACAGCGCCATTCTTGTCCTTGATGACGATGGCCGGCTTCAGGTCCGTACCGCGCGGCGTCGAGCGCCAGTCGATGACCGAACGCTTGGTGATGCCGGTGGATTCGTCCGTCGATTCCAGAACCGAGATACCGTCGACGACGTCTTCGAAGTGAACGGTACCCTCGACTTCCGTCATCATCGGACGGGTGTAGGGGTCCCACTCGGCGAGACGCTGGCCGCGCTTCACCTTGTCGCCGTCGTCGACGAAGATCTTCGAACCGTAGGCGACGCGCTGCGAGGAACGTTCCACGCCGCGCTCGTCGAGGATGGTGATCGCCATGTTGCGGCCCATCGCGACGAGTGCGCCTTCGGAGTTGCGCAGCATGTTGCGGTTCTTCATCTGCACCGTGCCTTCATACGATGCTTCCAGGAACGACTGGTCGACCACGGTCGCCGTGCCGCCAAGGTGGAAGGTACGCATGGTGAGCTGGGTGCCCGGTTCACCGATCGACTGAGCCGCGATGACGCCGACGGCTTCGCCCATGTTGACGGGCGTGCCGCGTGCAAGGTCGCGACCGTAGCAGACGCCGCAGACGCCGGTCTGGATTTCGCAGGTCAGCGCCGAGCGGATGCGGATCGACTGGATGCCGGCCTTTTCGATCTCGACGACATCGGCCTCGAGGATCATCTTGCCAGCATCGACGATGCGAGCGCCGGTGACCGGATGATCGATATCGTCCAGGGCCGTACGGCCGAGAACGCGGGTGCCGATGGAAGCCACGACCTGGCCGGCGTCGACGATCGCCGTCATCGTGAGGCCCTTGTCGGTGCCGCAGTCGACATGCGTGACGATGCAATCCTGCGCGACGTCGACGAGACGACGGGTCAGGTAACCGGAGTTCGCGGTCTTCAAGGCGGTGTCTGCCAGACCCTTACGGGCGCCGTGCGTCGAGTTGAAGTACTCGTTCACGGTCAGGCCTTCCTTGAAGTTCGAGATGATCGGCGTTTCGATGATCTCGCCCGACGGCTTAGCCATGAGGCCGCGCATGCCGCCCAGCTGGCGCATCTGGTTCGGAGAACCGCGGGCGCCCGAGTGGGACATCATGTAGATCGCGTTCATCGGCTTCTGGCGACCGGTTTCCGGGTCGAACTCGACGGCCTTAATGCGGGCCATCATGTCTTCCGCAACCTTTTCGGTGGCCTTGCCCCAGGCGTCGACGACCTTGTTGTACTTCTCGCCCTGAGTGATCAGGCCGTCGTTGTACTGCTGCTCGTATTCCTTGACCAGGGATTCGGTATCGCCGACGATCTTCACCTTGGTTTCCGGGATGATCATGTCGTCCTTGCCGAACGAAATGCCGGCGCGGCAGGCATGGGCGAAGCCGAGCTGCATGATGCGGTCGCAGAAGATGACCGTGTCCTTCTGGCCGCAATGACGGTAGACCGTATCGATCATCTTGGAGATGTTCTTCTTGGTCATTTCCTGGTTGCAGATGTCGAACGGAATGTTGCCGTTCTTCGGCAGCAGTTCGCCGATGATCATGCGGCCAGGCGTCGTCTCGTAGATCTTCGTGTAGGGCTTGCCGTCGGCATCGACCGACTTGAAGCGACCACGGATCTTCGCGTGCAGTGTGACGACCTTGTTTTCCAGAGCATGGTGCAGTTCGCCCATGTCGGAGAAGGCCATGCCTTCGCCCGGCTCGTTCTGGTTCTGGATCGCCAGATAGTAGAGGCCGAGAACCATGTCCTGCGAGGGAACGATGATCGGTGCGCCGTTCGCCGGATGCAGGATGTTGTTCGTCGACATCATGAGCACGCGCGCTTCAAGCTGGGCTTCCAGCGAGAGCGGGACGTGAACAGCCATCTGGTCGCCGTCGAAGTCGGCGTTGAAGGCCGTGCAGACGAGCGGGTGCAGCTGGATGGCCTTGCCTTCGACCAGGATCGGTTCGAAGGCCTGGATGCCCAGGCGGTGCAGCGTCGGTGCGCGGTTCAGGAGAACCGGATGCTCGCGGATAACCTCGTCGAGGATATCCCAGACTTCCGGCTTTTCCTTTTCGACGAGCTTCTTGGCCTGCTTGACGGTCGAGGAGAAACCCTTGGCGTCGAGGCGGGCGTAGATGAACGGCTTGAACAGTTCGAGCGCCATCTTCTTCGGCAGGCCGCACTGGTGCAGCTTGAGTTCCGGACCCGTCACGATGACCGAACGGCCGGAATAGTCGACGCGCTTGCCGAGCAGGTTCTGGCGGAAGCGGCCCTGCTTGCCCTTGAGCATGTCGGACAGCGACTTCAGCGGACGCTTGTTGGCGCCGGTGATGACGCGGCCACGGCGGCCGTTGTCGAACAGGGCGTCAACCGATTCCTGAAGCATGCGCTTCTCGTTACGGATGATGATGCCCGGCGCGCGCAGCTCGATGAGGCGCTTCAGACGGTTGTTGCGGTTGATGACGCGGCGATAGAGATCGTTGAGGTCCGACGTCGCGAAACGGCCGCCGTCGAGCGGAACGAGCGGACGCAGGTCCGGCGGGATCACCGGAACGACCTTCATGATCATCCATTCCGGACGGTTGCCGGATTCCATGAAGTTCTCGACGATCTTCAGGCGCTTCATCAGCTTCTTCTGCTTCAGCTCCGACGTGGTGTCGGCAAGGTCCGAACGCAGATCGCCAGCGATCTTCTCGAGGTTCATCGAGGCGAGCATCTCGTAGATGGCCTCGGCGCCGATCATCGCCGTGAACTGGTCTTCACCATATTCATCGACGGCGATCATGTATTCTTCTTCGGAAAGAAGCTGGTTTTCCTTGAGCGCGGTCAGGCCCGGCTCCGTCACGATGTAGTTCTCGAAATAGAGAACGCGCTCGACATCCTTCAGCGTCATGTCGAGGAGCGTGGCGATGCGCGACGGCAGCGACTTCAGGAACCAGATATGGGCAACGGGAGCGGCGAGCTCGATATGGCCCATGCGCTCACGGCGAACGCGCGACAGCGTGACTTCGACGCCGCACTTTTCGCAGATGATGCCCTTGTACTTCATGCGCTTGTACTTGCCGCACAGGCACTCGTAGTCCTTGATCGGACCAAAGATGCGCGCGCAGAACAGGCCGTCGCGTTCCGGCTTGAACGTACGGTAGTTGATCGTTTCCGGCTTCTTGATCTCGCCATACGACCAGGACAGGATCTTTTCCGGAGACGCGATCGAAATACGGATGGAGTCGAACGTCTGCGCAGGCACCTGCGGGTTGAAAAGGTTCATGACCTCTTGGTTCATGCCTATCTCCTTCGTGGGCCAGTGGCCCTCTGCTTAGCAGCCAATTGCGGCGATACCCGGGTGCCGCAAGGCTGCTTGAAACGGATGAGCCGCCCCTGCCCGACCGGGCGGAGGCGGAAACGGTGCGCGCCGGAAGGCGCGCACCAGATCAGGCTTATTCCGCCGCGTCGGGAAGCTGGCCGGCTTCCGCGTTCGGATCGACCTTCGAGTTCTCGAGTTCGACCGACAGACCGAGCGAGCGCATTTCCTTGACGAGAACGTTGAAGCTCTCCGGAATGCCCGCCTCGAACGTGTCGTCGCCACGCACGATCGCCTCGTACACCTTGGTGCGGCCCGCGACGTCGTCCGACTTCACGGTCAGCATTTCCTGCAGCGTGTAGGCGGCGCCGTAGGCTTCGAGCGCCCAGACCTCCATTTCCCCGAAGCGCTGGCCGCCGAACTGCGCCTTGCCGCCCAGCGGCTGCTGGGTAACGAGCGAGTACGGGCCGATCGAACGGGCGTGGATCTTGTCGTCCACGAGGTGGTTCAGCTTGATCATGTACATGTAGCCGACGGTGACCTGGCGGTCGAAGGCTTCACCCGTACGGCCGTCGTAAAGAACCGACTGACCGGAAGAGGCAAGACCTGCGCGCTCCAGCATGCTGGCGACGTCGGGCTCATGCGCACCGTCGAAGACCGGCGTTGCGATGGAGACGCCCTTGCGGGACTGCTCGGCAAGCTTGACTAGGGCGTCGTCGTCGAAGTGAGCGACTTCGTCCTTGGCTTCGCTCTCGTAGACTTCCGTCAGCTCGCGCTTCAGGTCCGAGATGTCCATGGTCTTGCGGTACTCGTCGAGCAGGTCGCCGATCTTCTTGCCCATGCCGGCGCAAGCCCAGGCAAGGTGGGTTTCGAGGATTTGGCCGACGTTCATGCGCGAAGGCACGCCCAGCGGGTTCAAGCAGATGTCGACATGCGTGCCGTCTTCGAGGAACGGCATGTCCTCGATCGGCAGGATGCGCGAGACGACACCCTTGTTGCCGTGACGGCCGGCCATCTTGTCGCCCGGCTGGATCTTGCGCTTCACAGCGACGAAGACCTTGACCATCTTCATGACGCCCGGGGGCATTTCGTCGCCGCGCTGGACCTTTTCGACCTTGTCCATGAAGCGCTGTTCAAGGCGCGACTTGGACTCGTCGTACTGGCCGCGGAGGGCTTCGATCTCGCCCTGAACCTTCTCGTCCTCGACGGCGAACATCCACCACTGCGAGCGGGGATATTCGGAAACGACGGCGTTCGAAAGCTCGGTGCCCTTCTTGAAGGACTTCGGGCCGGCAACGGCGACGTGGCCACGCAGCATGTCGATCAGACGGCCGTAGACGTTACGGTCGAGGATCGCCTGCTCGTCGTCACGGTCCTTCGCCAGACGCTCGATCTCTTCACGCTCGATCGCCATCGCGCGTTCGTCCTTCTCCACGCCGTGGCGGTTGAAGACGCGAACTTCGACGACCGTGCCGAAGGTGCCCGGGGGCATGCGCATGGAGGTGTCGCGAACGTCGGAAGCCTTTTCACCGAAGATGGCGCGCAGGAGCTTTTCTTCCGGCGTCATCGGGCTTTCGCCCTTCGGGGTGATCTTGCCGACCAGGATGTCGCCCGGCTGAACCTCTGCACCGATGTAAACGATACCGGCCTCGTCGAGATTCTTCAGCGCTTCTTCCGAGACGTTCGGAATGTCGCGCGTGATTTCTTCCGGACCCAGCTTGGTGTCGCGGGCCATGACTTCGAATTCCTCGATGTGGATCGAGGTGAACACGTCGTCGGAGACGATGCGTTCGGACATCAGGATCGAGTCTTCGTAGTTGTAGCCGTTCCACGGCATGAACGCGACGAGCGCGTTGCGGCCGAGCGCGAGGTCGCCGAGGTCGGTCGACGGACCGTCCGCGATGATGTCGCCCTTGTTCAGAACGTCGCCGACAGTGACCAGCGGGCGCTGGTTGACGCAGGTGTTCTGGTTGGAACGCTGGAACTTCTGCAGACGGTAGATATCGACGCCCGACTTCGACGGATCGAGGTCTTCGGTGGCGCGGATAACGATACGCGTCGCGTCGACCTGGTCGACGACGCCGCCGCGGCGGGCCGCGATGGCCGCACCCGAGTCACGAGCGACGACCGGCTCCATGCCGGTGCCGACGAACGGCGCTTCCGCACGCAGAAGCGGCACGGCCTGACGCTGCATGTTCGACCCCATGAGCGCGCGGTTGGCGTCGTCGTTCTCAAGGAACGGGATGAGCGCCGCCGCGACCGAAACGAGCTGCTTCGGCGAAACGTCCATGAGGTTGATCTGGTCGCGCGGAGCGAGCATGACTTCGCCGGCGTGACGGCAGACGACGAACTCTTCAGCGAAGGAGTTGTCGGCTTCCAGCGGCGAGTTGGCCTGGGCGACGTGGTACTTGGCCTCTTCCATGGCGGAGAGGTAGACCACGTCCGTCGTGACCTTGCCGTCGACGATCTTGCGGTACGGGCTTTCGATGAAGCCGTACTTGTTGACGCGGGCGAAGGTTGCGAGCGAGTTGATCAGACCGATGTTCGGGCCTTCCGGCGTTTCGATCGGGCAGATACGGCCATAGTGGGTCGGATGAACGTCGCGGACTTCAAAGCCTGCGCGCTCACGGGTCAGACCACCCGGGCCAAGGGCCGAAAGACGGCGCTTGTGGGTGATTTCCGAAAGCGGGTTCACCTGGTCCATGAACTGCGAGAGCTGCGAGGAACCGAAGAATTCACGAACGGCGGCGGCCGCCGGCTTCGCGTTGATCAGGTCCTGCGGCATAACCGTGTCGATCTCGATCGAGGACATGCGTTCCTTGATCGCGCGCTCCATGCGGAGCAGGCCGAGACGGTACTGGTTCTCCATCAGTTCGCCGACCGAACGGACGCGGCGGTTGCCGAGGTTGTCGATGTCGTCGATCTCGCCCTTGCCGTCGCGCAGTTCGACAAGCATCTTCACGACGGCAAGGATATCGTCCTTGCGCAGCGTGCGGACCGTGTCGGCGACGTCGAGGTCGAGGCGCATGTTCATCTTCACGCGGCCGACGGCGGAGAGGTCGTAACGCTCCGCATCGAAGAACAGCGTGTTGAACATGGCTTCGGCCGAATCCATGGTCGGCGGTTCACCCGGACGCATGACGCGGTAGATGTCGAACAGAGCGTCCTGGCGGTTCTCGTTCTTGTCTGCCGAAAGCGTGTTGCGGATGTAGGCGCCGACATTGATGTGGTCGATGTCGAGAACCGGGATCTCGTCGAAACCGGCCGACAGGATGACCGGCAGGGTCTTCTCGTCGATTTCGTCGCCGGCTTCCAGGTAGATCTCACCGGTGCCGTAGTTGACGACGTCTTCGGCGAGGTAGTTGCCGTAGAGGTCTTCGTCGGTCGCCTTGAGGGCCTTCAGGCCCTTTTCGGAGAGCGAGCGCAGCAGACGCGGGGTCAGCTTCTTTCCGATCTCGACGACCACTTCACCCGTGTCGGCGTCGATCATGTCCGCGACGGCCTTCTGGCCCTTCAGCGCGTCGGGATTGAACGGTACGCGCCAGCCTTCGCCGTCGCGCTGGTAGAGCGACTTCGTGTAGAAGGTCGACAGGATGTCTTCGCCGTCCATGCCGAGAGCCATGAGCAGCGAGGTGACGGGGATCTTGCGGCGGCGGTCGATGCGCGCATGCACGATGTCCTTGGCGTCGAACTCGATGTCGAGCCAGGAACCGCGATACGGGATGACGCGGGCGGCGAAGAGCAGCTTGCCGGAAGAATGGCTCTTGCCCTTGTCGTGGTCGAAGAACACGCCCGGCGAACGGTGCATCTGGGAAACGATGACGCGCTCGGTGCCGTTGACGATGAACGTGCCGTTGTCGGTCATGAGCGGCATGTCGCCCATGTAGACGTTCTGTTCCTTGATGTCCTTGATGGACTTCGCGCCCGTATCCTCGTCGATATCGAACACGATGAGGCGCAGCGTCACCTTGAGCGGCGCTGCGTAGGTCAGGTCACGCTGGCGGCATTCCTCGACGTCGAACTTCGGCTGTTCGAACTCGTAGGAAACGAATTCGAGCATGGAAGCGCCGGAGAAGTCTGTGATCGGGAAAACCGACTTGAAAACGGCCTGAAGGCCCTCATCCGGACGACCGCCGGCGGGCTCTTCAACCATCAGGAATTGATCATAAGACGCTTTCTGAACCTCGATGAGGTTCGGCATTTCAGCGACTTCGGGGATTTTACCAAAAAACTTGCGTACGCGCCTACGACCGTTAAACGAAAGGGTCTGAGCCATCGTCGCTCCTTCAAATTTGCATCCGGGCCTGCAACGGACGGGGTTCGCTGGCCAGTCGATCCCGTCGACCAATGGGTTGGTTCAAACTCGTCTTGCTGCCGGTTGACGGGCCGGATTGCCCAATCGCGCGGTGAAGACCATCCTCTTGAAGAACCCATTACCCAAAAGCCGTTTTTGCGGCTTTTGGGTAATCAGTTCAGCGGAAAGGACCAATGGGAGAGGGTCGAAACCCTCTCCCACCGTATTCCGGTATTACTTGACGTCGACCTTGGCGCCGGCGTCCTCAAGCTTCTTCTTGAGGTCAGCGGCTTCAGCCTTGGAAACGGCTTCCTTGACCGGCTTCGGAGCGCCTTCGACCAGGTCCTTGGCTTCCTTGAGGCCGAGGCCGGTGATGCCGCGGACTTCCTTGATGACGTTGATCTTGTTGGCGCCAGCGTCAACCAGGATAACGTCGAACTCGGTCTTTTCTTCTTCAGCAGCAGCCGGAGCAGCAGCGCCGCCAGCAGCAGCAACAGCTACGGGAGCTGCAGCCGAAACGCCCCACTTCTCTTCGAGAAGCTTGGAAAGCTCAGCGGCTTCCAGGACGGTCAGGGCGGACAGGTCTTCAACGATCTTTGCGAGATCAGCCATTGTAGTAGTTCCTTTTGTTCGGTTCGAACTGGGTTGTTTGATTTACAGCGAAAAACCGCCTTACGCGGCTTCGTCCTTCTTGGCGTAGGCTGCGAACACGCGGGCAAGCTGGCTTGCCGGTGCTGCAACGACCGTGGCGACGCGCGTTGCCGGGGCTGCAATGAGGCCCAGGAGCTTTGCACGAAGCTCGTCGAGCGAAGGCAGGGTCGCAAGCGACTTGACTGCTTCTGCGTCGAGTGTGGTCGCACCCATGGCACCACCGAGAACAACGAGCTTGTCGTTGGTCTTGGCGAAATCCATGGCTACCTTCGGAGCGATCATCGGATCATTTGCGTATGCAATGAGTGTCTGACCCTGGAAGAGATCAGACATCCCTTCCGACTCCGTACCCTGAAGGGCAATTTTGGCCAGGCGGTTCTTCGCGACTTTGACGGTACCGCCAGCTGCACGCATCTTCGTACGAAGATCGTTCATCTGTGCAACGGTGATGCCGGCATAGCGGGCCACGACAACCGAACCGGAAGCCTTGAAGACTTCATTCAGCTCCGTGACGAATTCGCGTTTTTCCGCTCTTTCCACTGCCTATCTCCAGTTAACAGGACCGTGAATTCTCACGGAACCTGCCGGGTTTGCCTTTGCCGCTAGAGATCATCTCAAAAAGCTGATCCCGAGCGACGCTCGAGGATCCTGTCCCCCCGCGCTCGGCTTGGAGCCGCGGCACAGGCAAGGTAGGTTCGAACCGAATTCCGCGTCATCCGACGCTGAGTGAAATTCAGGTCTCACCCGTCTCATGCAGGCAACGTGATTAAGGTCTAACCACCTGCAATCTCGGACAGGAGTTCCGGGTTTCCCCGGAAATTCCCGGCCAGACCGGCCGGGAATTCTGTTGCGATCCGGCCGAGGCCGAACCGAAATTAAGCGACCGTCGACGGGTCGATCTTTACGCCCGGGCCCATCGTCGAAGAGATGGCTACGCGCTTGACGTAGTTGCCCTTGGCGCCAGCCGGCTTCGCCTTGATGACGGCGTCGGCGAAGGCCTTGATGTTCTCTTCAAGAGCCTTGGCGTCGAAGGAAGCCTTGCCGATGCCGGCATGGATGATACCAGCCTTCTCGACGCGGAACTCGACAGCGCCGCCCTTGGAAGCCTTGACGGCGCCCGTGACGTCCATGGTGACCGTACCCACCTTCGGGTTCGGCATCATGCCGCGCGGGCCGAGAACCTTACCGAGACGACCGACGAGCGGCATCATGTCCGGGGTCGCGATGCAACGATCGAAGTCGATCTTGCCGCCCTGGACGATTTCGAGCAGGTCTTCCGCACCGACGATGTCGGCTCCGGCGGCCTTGGCTTCGTCAGCCTTGGCGCCACGTGCGAAGACGGCGACGCGAACGTCACGGCCCGTGCCGTTCGGCAGGTTGACCACGCCGCGGACCATCTGGTCTGCGTGGCGCGGGTCGACGCCGAGGTTCATGGCGACTTCGACGGTTTCGTCGAACTTGGCGACGGCACGCTCCTTGACGAGAGCGATTGCGTCCGACAGGGCGACGAGCTTGGTCGGATCGATGCCTTCACGGATCTTCTGGATGCGCTTTGCAATCTTGGCCATGATATTAACCTACCACTTCCAGGCCCATGGCGCGGGCGGAGCCCTCGACCATTGCCATCGCGCCTTCGATATCGGCGGCGTTGAGATCCTTCATCTTGGCTTCGGCGATCGACTTGATCTGAGCCTTGGTGAGCTTGCCGACCGTCGCGCCCTTGCCCGGGGTCTTCGAACCGGACTGGATCTTGGCTTCCTTCTTGAGGAAGTAGGTCACCGGCGGCTGCTTCATCACGAAGGTGAAGGACTTGTCCTGGTAGTAGGTGATGACGACCGGGATCGGCATACCCTTTTCCATTTCCTGCGTAGCCGCGTTGAACGACTTGCAGAATTCCATGATGTTAATGCCACGCTGACCAAGCGCCGGGCCGATCGGCGGGGACGGGTTTGCCGATCCTGCCTTGACCTGAAGCTTGAGCTGGCCTGCAACTTTCTTAGCCATTTTCTCTGCCTTTCAGAATGCGGCCGGTTGCCCGGCCCTTGATGCCGATCCAGGGACCGGCGGCTGCGGTTGCGTGGTGCGGTCCGGGCGCCCGGCTAAAGGCCGCCTTCCCTTCCACGCGATCGGCGGAAACTTCCGCCACCAACCCTCACGAGGAGGATTGGATTTCGAAACAGCAACGCCCGGAAGGCGCCGCCGAAATCAGATTTTCTCGACCTGAGCGTATTCCAGCTCGACCGGGGTGGCGCGACCGAAGATCGACACTTCCACCTTGAGGCGCGAACGCTCCTCGTCGACGTCCTGGACGATACCGTTGAACGAAGCGAACGGACCATCGGAAACGCGAACCTGCTCGCCGATCTCGAACGAGACGGAGGGCTTCGGACGATCGACACCGTCCTGAACCTGCGACAGGATGCGCTCGGCCTCACTGTCCGGGATCGGAACCGGCTTGTTGTCGGAACCGAGGAAGCCCGTGACCTTCGGCGTATTCTTGATGAGGTGGTACGCCTCGTCCGTCAGGTTCGCCCGCACCAGCACGTAGCCGGGGAAGAACTTGCGCTCGGAGTCGACCTTGCGGCCACGACGCACCTCGACAACCTTTTCGGTCGGCACGAGGATCTTTTCGAACAGGTGATCAAGACCCTTCTGGCGAGCCTTGTTCTCGATGTCCTCAGCGACCTTCTTCTCGAAATTCGAATAGGCGTGGACGATGTACCAACGGGAAGCCATGTTCATCTCCAACCAATCAGGCGCCGGCGTTCAGGACGAGGCCGATAAGCCAGCCCATCAACTGGTCCGCAGCAAAGAAGAACACCGCGGCAAGGAAGACCATGACAAAGACCATGACGGTCGAGATCATCGTCTCGCGCCGCGAGGGCCAAGTCACTTTCGCCGTCTCGGAGCGTACCTGCTTCAGAAACGCAATCGGATTCGTTTTCGATGCCATTGAATGTCCACGCCATTACGGCGCGTAAAGCTGAACTCTCAGCCCCACGCACCGCGTGTCTGTTTTGCCCTACATAAAGCCCGATTCCCTTTTTCACAAGAGGCAACCGGACTTTTAACGAATTTAGGCGGTGGAAGCCGCCACGCCATTTACGACCGTCGCTGCAAGTGGTCCGCGCTGTCCGGCAGGAAATGGCAGGGGCAGAGGGGCTCGAACCCCCGACCTGCGGTTTTGGAGACCGCCGCTCTACCAACTGAGCTATACCCCTAGTCGCCTGCCGCATCGGAAGCAAAGCACCCGTCACCGGCAAGGCATGGGGTCTTTACGGCGCTGGGGCGGACTTTGCAAGCCCGAAAAACGCATTTCTTACAACAAATCAGTGCTTATTCCGGCCAGCGCCCTGCCCCACCGGCGCAAGCGCCCGAAACGCAAAAGCCCCGCGGTTTCCCGCGGGGCTCTCTTCAGGTCAAGGACCCGAAATTACTCGACGATGGAGGCTACGATGCCTGCGCCGACGGTACGGCCGCCTTCGCGGATAGCGAAGCGCAGCTTTTCTTCCATCGCGATCGGAACGATCAGCTCGACGTCAACCGTGACGTTGTCGCCCGGCATGACCATTTCCGTGCCTTCCGGAAGCGTAACGATGCCCGTTACGTCCGTCGTGCGGAAGTAGAACTGCGGACGGTAGTTCGTGAAGAACGGCGTATGACGGCCGCCTTCTTCCTTCGTCAGGATGTAGGCTTCAGCCTTGAACTTCTTGTGCGGCTTGACCGAACCCGGCTTGCACAGGATCTGGCCACGCTCGACGCCGTCACGGTTAACACCGCGCAGCAGCGCACCGATGTTGTCGCCGGCCTGGCCCTGGTCGAGCAGCTTGCGGAACATTTCAACGCCCGTGCAGGTCGTCTTCGTCGTCGGACGGATGCCGACGATTTCGATTTCCTCACCAACCTTGACGATACCGCGCTCGACGCGGCCGGTCACAACCGTACCACGGCCCGAGATCGAGAACACGTCTTCGATCGGCATCAGGAACGGAAGGTCGATCGGACGCTCCGGCGTCGGGATGTAGTCGTCGACAGCGGCCATCAGGGCGCGGATCGCGTCTTCGCCGATTTCCTTGTTCGAGTCTTCCAGAGCGGCAAGAGCCGAACCCTTGACGATCGGAATGTCGTCGCCCGGGAATTCGTAGGACGACAGAAGTTCGCGGACTTCCAGCTCGACGAGTTCGAGAAGCTCGGCGTCGTCAACCTGGTCGACCTTGTTGAGGAACACGACGATAGCCGGAACGCCGACCTGGCGGGCGAGCAGGATGTGCTCGCGGGTCTGCGGCATCGGGCCGTCGGCAGCCGAAACGACGAGGATCGCGCCATCCATCTGGGCTGCGCCGGTGATCATGTTCTTGACGTAGTCGGCGTGGCCGGGGCAGTCGACGTGCGCATAGTGACGGTTGGCCGTCTCATACTCGACGTGTGCCGTCGAGATGGTGATGCCACGGGCCTTTTCTTCCGGGGCAGCGTCGATCTGGTCGTACGCCTTGAACTCGCCGAAGTACTTCGTGATCGCGGCGGTCGTCGACGTCTTGCCATGGTCAACGTGGCCGATCGTGCCGATGTTTACGTGAGGCTTGTTGCGCTCAAACTTACCTTTTGCCATGTCTTTTTCCTACTGAACGAAAGTTGGGCTAACCGGCCCGTCCGGTTTGGCAGGCGTTTAAGGCTTTCGCAACGAATGCGCAAGCCTTAAATGCACAATGAAATCCGCCGGAAACGAGCTGGGGCAAGCCGGATTTGCCATAAGTCGGGATGCCGAATCGGTTTTTCAAGGCAACGCCTTATGCCGGAATACAGCCCCGCCGCCCGGGCACGAAAAGCGACGGGACCAAACCGGCATATCCTGCCGGCAAGGCCTCCAAAACCGGCAATCGCCTCGAACCGGCGACCTACTGCGCCGCCAGAACGATTCCGGCCTTCTGGCAGAACGTCGTCGTCAACGCGGCCTTCTCATCATCGCTTCCGACCCCGGTCACGTCGAAGACCGGCTTCGGCGCAAGCGTCAGGACGCCCATGAAGGGCGCCGTGCCGACATAGCCGCAGACCGTTATCACGCCATCGGCCCGTTGCGTCGCGCTCATCGGGCCGAACGTCGCGGATGCCGGGTCCTTGAGGGAGGCCCGCACGCCGGCCTGGACGGTCTCGGTATCCGTCTGCGTCAGCGCATAGGCCGGCGTCGACGGCGTCACGTCTTTTGTTGCGGTCTGGCTGCAACCCGAAAGGGCCACCGCGAAGGCGACAACAATGCAGGATTTCACATTCATGATCCCCTCCCCATCGCTGAGAAAGATCATGAGACCAATTGAGGAAAGAGTCGAGCGGCTTCAGGATTCTCGCCGGAGCAGAGGAGCGCCACATACCGCAAACGGATGCGGCGAGACCGAACAACACATCAGTTTCAGGGGGCGACCGATGGAGCGGGTAGCGGGAATCGAACCCGCGTATTCAGCTTGGAAGGCTGCTGCTCTACCATTGAGCTATACCCGCGGGAGGTCTTGATCCGAGCAACGGAATGGTGGAGGGAGTTGGATTTGAACCAACGTAGGCTGAGCCAACGGATTTACAGTCCGTCCCCTTTAACCACTCGGGCATCCCTCCATATTCCGGCGGGATCAAGCGACCAGTATCGACCGTTCGGCTGTGCCCTGCGGCGGCGCCTTCGATCTGGCGCGGTATATGACGGGCACAATTCATCCTGTCAACACGACGTCACGGAAAAAATTGCGAAAAATGTCGTCATCCCCATGCCGGAGCCCAAGCGGCGGCATTCGCTTGCCGCCCGATTTTTCGCGGCTTGTGCAAAACCGCTGCACACTTTTGCGCGACATGCATTATAGAAGCGGCATGAGCAAAGACGATACCGGCGGCAAGTCCGCAAAAGACACCCATTACGCCAAGCTTCGCCGCGCGCATCGCGACCAGCGGCGCGAGCGCGGGGAGATCCCGACGCCCAAGGACGACCGCCGCCGCCGGCAGGCCGATGGCTGGAAGCCGCCGGCCGTCGCCCCCGACCAGGTCTTCCTTTATGGCCTGCATACGGTGCGCGCGGCGCTCGACAATCCCGAGCGCAGGATCGTCAAGCTTTCCGTGAGCCAGAACGCCGCCCAGCGGCTGGAGCTGCCGGATTTCTCCACCCTGCCCTATCCGGTCGAGACGGTGCTTCCCTCCGACCTCGACAAGGTGCTCGGCCCCGAGGCCATCCATCAGGGCGTGATGCTGGAAACACGGCCGCTGCCGGTGCGCCGGCTGGAGGCGTTGAAGGATTCGCCGCTCCTCCTCGTGCTCGACCAGGTCACCGACCCGCACAATGTCGGCGCCATCATGCGCTCGGCCGTCGCCTTCAACGCCGGCGCGGTCATCACCACGCAGCGCCATTCGCCGACCGAATCGGGCGTACTTGCGAAAACCGCCTCGGGCGCGCTGGAACTCATTCCCTATATCCAGATCACCAATCTCTCGGATGCGCTGGAAGAGTTGCACAAGCTCGGCTTCCAGACCGTCGGTCTCGATTCGGAAGGCCCCGCCCCGCTGGAAGGCACGCTTTCCGGCCAGCGCATCGCGCTCGTCATGGGGTCGGAGGGCAAAGGCCTGCGGCAGAAGACGCGCGCCACCTGCAAGGCCCTCGCCCGTCTCGACATGCCCGGCGCGATCAAGTCGCTCAACGTGTCGAATGCGGCCGCCATCGCGCTCTACGCCTCGCATCGCCACCTGTTCGGCTGAATCGTCGTCCTGAATGCGCAAAGGCCCGCCGGCTTCCACCGGCGGGCCTTTGCGTTGCGGGACGTGTCCCTTAGCTGGCGAGCTTCAGGCTGCCGCGGCCGGAGATGACGCGCTCGGCCTCCGAAATGGCCTCGACCTTCGAATCGGCGCTGAGATTCAGGCCTTCGGCGCGTACGATCTCGATATCCGTGATGCCGAGGAAGCCGAGCACAGTCTTCAGGTAGCTTTCCTGGTGATCCATGACGGCCGCCGGGCCCGCGCTGTAATGGCCGCCGCGGGTGGAGACGACGATCACCTTCTTGCCCTTGGCAAGCCCCTCCGGGCCTTCGGCCGTGTAGCGGAACGTCTTACCGGCGACGGCAACGCGATCGATCCAGGCCTTGAGCTGGCTCGGCAGGGAGAAGTTGTACATGGGCACGCCGAGGACGATGGTGTCGGCGGCGAGGAACTCGTCCAGCACGGCCTTGCTTTCCGCGACGTCGGCCGCGATCTGCGCGTCGACATCTTCAGGCGCGGCGTTGGCCGCCATCAGATGCGCGCCGGAAAGATGCGGCAGCGGGCTGGCGACGAGGTCGCGGTAGGCGACGGTCGCGCGGGGCTGCTCGGCCTTGATCTGGGCAGTGACAGCGGCGGTCAGGCGGCGGGAAACGGAATGGTCTCCGAGAATGCCGGAATCGATGTGAAGGAGGTTCATGGGTCAGCACCTTTGCTTGAAATTTGATGAAACCCATATGATCCGAAAACAATCACATGATTAGACGGCAAAAATCCAATTGACTGTTTCTTGATGGAAACAATAATCAGGAGACCATCGGAGAAAACGCCATGCAGGACCTGAACGATCTCGCGCTTTACGCCGCCGTGGTTCGGCACAAGGGCTTCACCGCGGCGGCGAATGCGCTGTCCGTGCCGAAATCGAAGATCAGCAAGCGCATCGCCGCACTGGAGGAGCAGCTCGGCGTGCGGCTCATCGAGCGCTCGACCCGCAAGCTCTCCATCACCGATATCGGCCAGTCCTTCTATGAGCGCTGCGAAGCGGTGCTGTCCGGCGTGGAGGCGGCGGAGGCCGTTGTCGCCGTCGCCAAGGCGGAGCCGGCCGGCACGGTGCGCATGTCCATGCCGCCCGGCTTCGCCCCCGTCGTTGCCGATATCCTGCCGGGCTTCATGCGGCGCTATCCGCTGGTGCGCCTCTCGATCCTCACCACCGGGCGGCCGGTCGACCTCATCGAGGAGCGGATAGACGTGGCGCTGCGCGTGCGCGACAGCTACGACACCGACCAGTCGCTGATCGTGCGCCGCTTCGGCGGCACCCGCCGCTACCTCGCGGCCAGCCCCCGTTTCCTGGAGCGTCACGGCCCCATCGACCTCGATACGATTGGCCGCGTGCCGACCCTGTCGATGCAGGAGAACAATCCACGCGCCATCTGGACACTGTTCCACACCAATGGCGAGGTGCACGACGTCTCCCATTCGCCGGTGCTGACCTGTTCCGACTTCACCGTTCTGGAACGGGCGACAATCGAGGGCGTGGGACTGGCGCTGCTGCCGGACATGATCGTCGAGCGCGGCTTCCGCGCCGGCCTGCTGACCCCGGTCCTGCCGGACTGGTCGAGCGCGGAATCGGCCGTCCACGCCGTCTTCACCTCGCGCCACGGCATGCTGCCGGCCGTACGCGCCCTCATCGACCATCTCGCAGAAAACCTGCCGCGCTCCATGGAACGCTGCCAGGAAATCGTCCCGCGAGGCGCCTCCGACAGCAACTGGTCGATCTGAGGCGGCCTTTTCGCTTTACAGCGGCGGAGAATATGCTAACTCCCTCGCAGAGTGCCCTTATAGCTCAGTTGGTAGAGCACCTGATTTGTAATCAGGGGGTCGCGAGTTCGAGTCTTGCTGGGGGCACCACTCTCTCCTCTTCGTCGCCGATTACCGGCCGGCGCGGCCATGTGTAGACAAAATCCCGAAATTCAATGGACTTGCGCTACCGCAGGGCGCACCATGGCCGTTACAGGACCGCGCCCGATTTTCCGGCGCAGCCCCTCCCTGTCGTGCGGGGTGCCCATGAGATATGTCATCGCCGTCTTTGCGATCGCCTGCGCCATCGTCTGGGATTTCACGCAGAACCACGGCGCGTATACCCAGGGAATTGCCGAAAGCCTGTCCCATTTCCTTCGAACCACATTCTGAGCCCGCCGCCAGCGCCCATCTCTTGACTCTTTCACCAGAATAGAACATATAGAGAACATTGGAGGTCGCGATCATGCAGAACGATACCCTGGAACGCGGACATGCCCTTCTGGAAGCCTGCCGGTCCTTGCGGGAGCGGCAGATGCAGAACCGCCTTGAGCTTCAGCGCAAGGCCGCGGCCGTCGCCAAGCCGCTCTATGTGCTTAAGAGCAAGAAGCAGCTCGAACTACGGCTTCAATGACACCATCCCGGCGCCGGGGTCTCCTTGCGCAGCCTCCATTGCCGTAGGCGGCGCTCTGCCCTATAGGCATGCTCAGCGCGCGGTTACGTAGCGGCGCGGCGATCATGCGGAGGAACGGACGTGGCGGCAGACAAGAACCCGGATGCCAGGAACCCGATTACCAAGATCACAGTGGAGAAGGACGCCAAGGGGCTCTATTTCTTCGCCCTCACCTATCGTGGCGTCACCTATCCGGTGAACGGTCCCTTCGCCAATCCGCTTCAGGCCGCGGCCGCCGGTCAGGCCGTGCTCAACCGCCTCGAGGCGCAGGAAAAGGCCCGCAAGGCTTGACGCAGGCGGCGAACGCCGCCGCCTTTTTGCATCGATGCCTCTGGTATTTTTCAGATGCATGGACCGTGAAGGCGTGCGACAAAGGCCAGCCCGCACCCGGCGGGGCTTTGCAGCGAGGATGCGGATCAGGGCATGACGCGTAACTTCACCTCCCTCTCCTTCGTCGCCTCGCAGGCGCCGGAAGCGCAGGAAGCGCGCAACGAGCTGATCGCCATCTACGGCAATGCCGATCCCGAGGAGGCCGACGTGATCGTCGCACTCGGCGGCGACGGCTTCATGCTTCAGACGCTGCACACGACGATGAATTCCGGCAAGCGCGTCTACGGCATGAATCGCGGCTCCATCGGCTTCCTGATGAATCGCTACGACACCAGGGACCTTCAGGCGCGCATCGAGACCGCGGTGGAAAACGCCTTCCGCCCGCTCGAAATGACCACGAGCGACGCCAGCGGCCAGGAACGCCGGGCGCTGGCCATCAACGAGGTCTATCTGTTCCGCCAGTCCTACCAGGCGGCCAAGCTGCGCGTCAGCGTGGACGGGCGTGTGAGGCTTGAGGAACTGATCTGCGACGGCCTGCTTTTGGCGACGCCGGCAGGTTCCACGGCCTACAATCTCTCCGCCCACGGCCCCATCCTGCCACTGGAGGCACCGCTTCTCGCCCTGACGCCCGTCAGCGCTTTCCGGCCCCGCCGCTGGCGCGGCGCACTGCTGCCGAACAAGGTGACGGTGGAGATCGAGGTGCTGGAGGCGGAAAAGCGGCCGGTCAATGCGGTGGCCGACAATACGGAGGTCAAGTCGGTGATCTCGGTGCGCATCGCCGAATCGGCCGGCCTCTCGGCGCGCATCCTTTCGGATCCCGATCATTCCTGGTCCGACCGGATTCTCGCCGAACAATTCGATTATTGAGGCGGCGACAGGTTCAGGACAGGAGTTCGTCATGAAACGGCATATGCTCGCCGCCGCCCTCGCCTTTCTCCTTTTCGCCGCGCCGGCTTCGGCCGAGGGCGATTCGCCGGTTGGCGAGACGATCACCTTCGTGGTCAGCACCGGCTTCTGGGAGGCGCCGGCCGAGGATGGCGACGCAGCAAAGCCGGAAACGACCACAGGCGGCCTGCGCCGCGGCTACTACAAGCTGATCGCCGTGCGCCAGCCGGACGGAACGGCCGCGATCCATCTCCAGCAGATCGAGGCGACCGCGACCGGCCCGAAGATCGCCTCCTCGGCGGTGCTGGAAGAGTTTTCAGCGATGAAACCCTATGTGACGGATATCCGCCCGGAGAACTCTTCGGGCGTCACCGCCCAGCCCGGTCTCTTCGCCACGGTCTATCTCAAGACCGATCCTAAGACCGTGGAGCCTGAAAGCTGGACGGTGCTGATCGACGACCTCGGCGCGGTCAAGGTGGAGCGCGCCACCAACTGAAAACGGGCGCCGAAGCGCCCGTCATCCATTCGATCCCTGCCGAACTCAGCTCAGGTCGTCCACCACCGCATCGGCGCCGCCATTGACGCGATGGGCGAGAGCGGCTTCCATGAACTCGTTCAGTTCGCCGTCGAGCACATCCGAGGGGGCCGTGCTTTCGACGCCCGTGCGCAGGTCCTTGACGAGCTGATAGGGCTGGAGGACGTAGGAGCGGATCTGGTGGCCCCAGCCGATATCCGTCTTGGAGGCGGCTTCGGCGTTGGCGGCGTCCTCACGTTTCTTCAGCTCCTGCTCGTAGAGGCGGGCGCGCAGCATGTCCCACGCCTTGGCGCGGTTCTTGTGCTGCGAACGCTCCTGCTGGCAGGCGACCACGATGCCGGTCGGGATGTGCGTGATGCGCACGGCCGAGTCGGTCGTGTTGACGTGCTGGCCGCCGGCGCCCGACGAACGGTAGGTGTCGATACGGCAATCGCTTTCGTTCACCTCGACGGTGATCGAATCGTCGACGACCGGATAGACCCAGATCGACGAGAACGAGGTGTGGCGCCGCGCATTGCTGTCATACGGCGAGATGCGCACGAGACGGTGCACGCCCGATTCCGTCTTCAGCCAGCCATAGGCGTTGTGGCCCTTGACGAGAAGCGTCGCGGACTTGATGCCTGCCTCTTCGCCGTCGTGGACTTCCAGCAGCTCCACCTTGTAGCCCGAGCGCTCGGCCCAGCGGGTATACATGCGCAGCAGCATGTTCGCCCAGTCCTGGCTTTCCGTGCCGCCGGCGCCGGAATGCACTTCGAGATAGGTATCGTTGGTGTCCGCCTCGCCCGAAAGCATGGCCTCGACCTGCTTGCGCGCGGCCTCGACCTTGACGGCCTTCAGCGCGTCCTCGGCATCCTTGACGACGGAATCGTCGCCCTCTTCCTCACCCATTTCGATGAGTTCGATATTGTCCCGGAGCTGCTGCTCGATGGCTCTTACGCCATTTATGCTCTCGTCCAGCTGCTGGCGCTCGCGCATCAGCTTCTGGGCTTCCTGGGCATCGTTCCAGAGGTTGGGATCCTCTGCCTTGTTGTTCAACCAGTCCAGTCGTCTTACCGCCTGATCCCAGTCAAAGATGCCTCCTCAGCAGGCTTATGGCCTGCTTGATTTCGTCGACGATATTCTCGATTTCCGCGCGCATGTCCGTTTCTTCGATGCTTCAGGTTTCGGTGGCCCCGAAATAGAGAGGGCGGGCGCGGATGTAAAGCCCCGCGCCCGCCCTCGAACAGGGATCGGATGGATCAGAACAGGCCGCCGCTGCCGCCCGTCACGGCCTGGTTGGCCTGCGGCGAGCTGTTCAGGATTTCCTCGGGGGTGGCATATTCGTCACCGCCGATGACCGAGAAGACGTCGGCCGGGCCGGTGCCGGGCTTGAAGGCTTCCATGATCGTGTCCGGATCGCCCTCATAGGCCTGCATGCCCGTCTTGCGGTTGACGGCGATGAACTGCATGCCTTCCGGCACGATGAACTTTGTCGGCCGCGTGCCCTCCACCGCAGCCTGCATGAACTCGTTGAAGATCGGCGCGGACAGCGAGCCGCCGGTGCCGCCGCGGCCAAGCGGGGCCGGACTGTCGAAGCCGATATAGAGACCCGCGACAAGGTCCGGCGTATAGCCGACGAACCAGGCGTCCTTCTCATCGTTGGTCGTGCCGGTCTTGCCGGCCGTCGGGCGGTCGAGCTTGATCTTGCCGGCGGCGGTGCCGCGCGTGACGACGCCTTCCATCATCGAGGTGATCTGGTAGGCGGTCATCGGGTCGAGCACCTGCTCGCGATTGTCGACCAGTTCCGGCTCCTGCTGGTTTTCCCAGTCGGTGGCGTTGCAGTTCTCGCAGGTGCGCTCTTCATGGCGGAAGATCGTCTTGCCGTAGCGGTCCTGGATGCGGTCGATCAGCGAGGGCTTGATCTGCTTGCCGCCATTGGCGAGCACGGCATAGGCCGAGACCATGCGCATCACCGTCGTCTCACCCGAGCCGAGCGACATGGCGAGCACCGGCAGCATCTTGTCGTAGATGCCGAAGCGCTCGGCATATTCTGCGACGAGGTTCATGCCCATGTCGTTGGCAAGGCGAACGGTCATCAGGTTGCGCGAGCGCTCGATGCCGAGACGCAGCGTCGACGGGCCGGCCGAGCCGCCGCCGTAGTTCTGCGGGCGCCAGACCTGGCCGCCGGCGACCATCTCGAACGGCGCGTCCATGACCACCGAGGCCGGCGTATAGCCGTTGTCGAGCGCGGCAGCATAGACGAAGGGCTTGAAGGAGGAACCCGGCTGGCGCATCGCCTGCGTGGCACGGTTGAATTCCGACTGGCCGTAGGAGAAGCCGCCGACCATGGCGAGCACGCGGCCGGTATGCGGGTCCATGGCGATGAGGCCGCCCTGCACCTTCGGCGGCTGGCGCAGGCGATAGGTACCGCCTTCCACCGGCTCGACATAGACGACATCGCCCGCACTGAGCACGCCGACCGGCGATTTCGCCGTCTTGCGATCACCCTTGGCGGAGCGGTAGGCCCAGGTCATCGCCTTGGCCTCGATGCGGCCCGTGACGCGCTCCTCGACGACCTTGCCGGAGGCTTCCTTGCTCGGTTGCAGGCCGATATCCGCGCCGCTGTCGTCGACGGCAAGCACGACGGCGAGCTTCCATTCCGGCACGTCGGAGAAGGCGTCGACCTTGGCCAGTTCCACGCCCCAGTCACCACCGATCTCGATGGTCTTGATCGGGCCGTGGAAGCCGCGGCGCTCGTCATAGCTTAGAAGACCGTGCTGCAGCGCCTTGCGGGCCGCGACCTGGATGCGCGGGTCGAGCGAGGTGCGCACCGAAAGGCCACCTTCGTAAAGCGCGTTGTCGCCGTAGCGCTCGATGATCTGGCGGCGGACTTCCTCGGAGAAGTAATCCGAGGCGAAGAGATAGGTGCCGCGGTGGCGCGGGGTCACGCCGAGCGGCTGGGCTTTCGCCTCCGCGCCGTCGCTCTGGGTGACGTAGCCGTTCTCCACCATGCGGTCGATGACCCAGTTGCGGCGCTCGATGGCCGCTTCCGCGCGGCGGAAGGGATGGTAGTTCGACGGCCCCTTCGGCAGGGCTGCAAGATAGGCGGTCTCGGCGATGGTCAGTTCGGTGACGGACTTGTCGAAATAGGTGAGCGCCGCGCCGGCGATGCCGTAGGAATTGAGGCCGAAGAAGATTTCGTTCAGGTAGAGTTCGAGGATGCGGTCCTTGGAATAGGCCTGCTCGATGCGGAAGGAGAGGATCGCTTCCTTGACCTTGCGGTCCATGGTCTGGTCGGAGGACAGGAGGAAGTTCTTCGCGACCTGCTGCGTGATGGTCGACGCGCCGACGGGGCGGCGGCCGGACCCCATGTTCTGCAGGTTGACCACGATGGCGCGGAAGAGGCCCGTCACGTCGACGCCGGGATGCTGGTAGAAATTCTTGTCTTCCGCCGAAAGGAAGGCGGCCTTCACGCGGTCCGGGATCGCCTGGATCGGCAGGTAGAGGCGGCGTTCGCGGGCATATTCGGCCATCAGCGCGCCGTTGCCGGCATGTACGCGCGTCGTCACCGGCGGCGCGTAGCTGTTGAGCACCTCATAATCGGGGAGATCCTTTGCGACACTTCCGAGATAGAGGGCAACCATTGCCGCCACGCCGAGAAAGAATACGGCGCCAATCCCGAAGAAATATCCAATCAGTCTGATCATGAGCCAGTTACCGGTGCCTTATGCTTATGAATTCATCGGACAGACCTGCTGCCCGGCCTGTGCCGCTCCGGCTGGATCCAGCCGCCGCGCCCTGCCCGTCGAAGACGACTCGTCCCCAGTTTCCGCTTCCGTCTAGCGATCGGATTGTGAGGAAAATAGGGCTTACAGCATGCCCGATGGCTTCGCTACCCGCACAATGGGCGGCGATGTCACTTTTCCGGCACAGGAAAGACTAGCATGTTCGCCGATCCGGCGCCCACGTTTTTAAGGACAAGCTTAACCGCCGTTGGCGACCACAGTCTCGCGGTATTCCTCCACCGCCTTGGCGACGAGGCCCGCAACCTTCTTCTGCCAGGCGGGATCGATCAGCAATTGCTCGTCGTCCTTGTTCGACATGAAGCCGAGTTCCAGCAGGATCGAGGGCACATCCGGCGCGGTCAGCACGCGGAAGCCGGCATGGCGGTGCGGGTTGTTGATCAGCAGCACCTCGTCCTTGAAGGTGCCGACGACGCTCTGGGCGAGATTGATGGAAAAGGCCTGCGTCTCGCGGCGCGTCAGGTCCAGCAGGATGTCGGCGACCTCGGCCGGCTCATCGGTGAAGGAGATGCCAGCGATCTGGTCGGAGAGGTTTTCCCGCTCGGCAAGGCTTGCGGCGAGACTGTCGGAAGCCTTGTCGGAAATGGTGTAGACCGTCGCGCCGCGGATATCCTTCTGCTTCAGCGTATCGGCGTGGATGGAGATCAGGAGGTTCGCGCCCTCGCCGCGGGCAAGCTGCACGCGCTGGGAAAGCGAGAGGAACTCGTCCTTGTCGCGGGTCAGGATGGCCTTGGTGCCGGGCAGCTTGTTAAGGGCGTCCGCAAGCTCCCTTGCGAAGGCGAGCGTGACATTCTTCTCCTCCGTCTTCGTCGCGCCGCCGCGCGCGCCGTTGTCGATGCCGCCGTGACCGGCATCGACGGCGATGACGAAGGGGCCGTCCGGCCGGCTGCCCGGCAACAGCACGGGCGTTTCCTCGCTTGCGGCGGGCGCGGATGCCTGCCAGCTCTGCTTGTCCATCTGGCCCTGGAAGACCTCACCGGTGACGATGGCCGTGTCGATGACAAGGCGATAGCTTTCCGCCCCCTGCTCTTCCTGCACCTCCGCCAGCACGACGCCGACAGGGCGCGAGGCGGTCAGCACGATGCGGGCGCGCCCGGCGGCCATGGTGCCGTAGCGGATGTCGGAGAAGATGCCGCGCGCCTCCAGTTCCTCTGCCTTGATGCCGAAATCGGTCTCCGGCAGGTCGATGAGGATGCGATAGGGATTGGCGACGTAGTGGACCTTGAAGTCGGGCTTGCGGTCGAAGTCGATGACGAGGCGCGTGCGGGCGTCGTCACCGGCGATGCGGGCGCCGAAGGCGAGCAGCGGCGCGGCGGAAGCGGAAACGGCGAGCACAGGCGTCACGACGGCAAGGCAGAGACTTGCGGCGAACGCCCCCATGGCAAGGCGATAAAGGGTCTTGGTCAGAAAGCTTGGCATCACCACTTGCAGTCCGTTCGAACGCGTGAAACCCGCGCGGCGCGGCGCTGGACGAAGTCCATAGATGCCCCCATATGGTTAACCGAAGCTTGCCGGAGGCGGCCGTGCGCGGCGCGGCGCACAGATCATGGCAAATCCATCAAGATTATGACGCTTTTGGCTTTTCCCTTGCCATTGTGACATATCCGCCATAAAAGCAAAATCAGGGAAAAAGAATAGACGGGATAGAATCGCTTAGAGCAGGCAGCCACCCCTTCGGGATCTTGGCGCCGAACCGGGCCTTCATCCGCCGTCGCACCACTTTTTCCCGGCCGATTAGATCGCGTAAACCGGCGGTGGCCGGAACAGTCAAGGTGGATTTCCACCACTCGCCCTTACCCAAGGGCAACTTCATCGGACCCTATGGGTCTATGGCACTGGCATTCTCGTTGGACGTTGATGTTGTCACGGCGGATTCTATCAGAGGGTAACAGGCACCGGGACGCTCGCGTACCGACCACCCTCCGTCCGCTTACCCCTCACCGGGGCCTGACGGGAACTTACTTATCCGGCGCATCCCTCTCCTCCCCCGGCTCATCCCTTTCAGGGAACAGCTCGCCGCCAGGATTGCGGCTGCGCCGAGGAGCTCAAATTACATGGCAGAGAAAATGCTTATCGATGCGTCTCACTCTGAGGAGACGCGGGTTGTCGTCGTACGCGGGAACCGCATAGAAGAATTCGACTTCGAATCCGAACACAAGAAGCAGATCCGCGGCAATATCTACCTTGCCAAGGTCACGCGCGTCGAACCGTCGCTCCAGGCGGCCTTCGTCGACTACGGCGGCAACCGCCACGGCTTCCTGGCTTTCGCCGAAATCCACCCGGATTATTACCAGATCCCCCTCGCCGACCGTCAGGCTCTCCTGAAGGCCGAAGCCGAGGAACATCGCCGCGACGACGACATCGAGCCGATCGAGACGGGCACGCGCGCTTCCGATGAGAGCGAAGCGCCGGTCGAGGCCGAAGCCGAGGCGGTCGTCGCCGTCGAAGAAACCGTAGTCGAGGCGGTCGTCGCCGTCGAAGAAACCGTAGTCGAGGCCCCGGCCGAGCCGGAAGTCGTCGAAGCGTCCGCTGACCTTGCCGCTGAAGAGGCTCCGGCCGAAAAGCCGAAGAAGCCGCGCCGCACCCGCAAGGCCAAGGCGAAGACCGAGGAAGAAGCCCCGGCCGCCGAAGAGGCTGCCGCTTCCACCGAAGGCAGCGAGGACGAGACGCCCGGCGGCGCGATGGCCATGGCCGTCGACACCGACGAAATCTCCGAGCCCGCCGAGCGCTCGCGCGGCCGTCGCCGCCGCGATGACGACGACGATGACGACGATCACAACGGCGAAGAGAAGGAAGTCATCGAATCCGTCGGCGCCGAAGACGCCATGGAAGAGGTACCGGATCGCGTGCAGCGCAAGCCGCGCAAGCAGTACCGCATCCAGGAAGTCATCAAGCGCCGCCAGATCCTGCTCGTGCAGGTCGCCAAGGAAGAGCGCGGCAACAAGGGCGCGGCTCTCACCACATACCTTTCGCTCGCCGGCCGCTACTCCGTCCTGATGCCGAATACGGCGCGCGGCGGCGGCATTTCCCGCAAGATCACCAACCTTCAGGACCGCAAGCGCCTGAAGGAAATCGCCCGCGACCTCGAGGTTCCGCAGGGCATGGGCGTGATCCTGCGCACCGCCGGCGCGAACCGCACCCGCGTCGAGGTCAAGCGCGACTTCGAATACCTGATGCGCCTGTGGGAGAACGTCCGCACGCTGACGCTCGCCTCCACCGCGCCCTGCCTCGTCTATGAGGAAGGCTCGCTCATCAAGCGCTCGATCCGCGACCTCTACAACAAGGACATCAGTGAGATCGTCGTTGCCGGCGAGGAAGGCTACCGCGAGGCGAAAGCCTTCATGAAGATGCTGATGCCGAGCCACGCGAAGGTCGTCCAGCCTTACCGCGACGTGCATCCGATCTTCTCGCGCTCGGGCATCGAAGCCCAGCTCGACCGCATGCTGCAGCCGCAGGTGACGCTGAAGTCCGGCGGCTACATCATCATCAACCAGACCGAGGCGCTCGTCTCGATCGACGTCAACTCCGGCCGTTCGACCCGCGAGCACTCCATCGAGGAGACCGCGCTCCAGACGAACCTGGAAGCGGCGGAAGAAGTCGCGCGCCAGCTGCGCCTGCGCGACCTTGCCGGCCTCGTCGTCATCGACTTCATCGACATGGAGGAGAAGCGCAACAACCGGGCCGTCGAGAAGCGTCTGAAGGACCATCTCAAGAACGACCGCGCGCGCATCCAGGTCGGCCGCATCTCGCATTTCGGCCTGCTCGAAATGTCGCGCCAGCGTATCCGCGCTTCGGTTCTCGAATCGACGATGCAGACCTGCCCGCACTGCAACGGCACGGGCCATATCCGCTCGCAGTCGTCGGTCGCGCTGCATGTCCTGCGCGGCATTGAGGAATATCTCCTCAAGAACACCACGCACAACATCACCGTCCGCACCACGCCGGACATCGCGCTCTACCTGCTCAACCACAAGCGCGGCACGATCATCGATTATGAGGGCCGTTTCGGCGTCGCCATCATCATCGAGGCGGATGCCCATGTAGGCGCACAGCACTTCGCGATCGACCGCGGCGAGGCTGTGGAGAATCCGGTCAAGATCGAGCAGATCCTGCACTTCGAGCCGGAGCCGGAAGAAGAAGACGTCGTGATCGAGGAAGAGATCGACGAGGAAGAGGAAGAAGCAGCCCGCCCGGCCGCCGCCGCCGCGCAGTCCGCCTCCTCCGACGAGAACGGCCGCAACAAGCGCAAGCGCCGCCGCCGCCGTCGCGGTCGTGGCCGCGAGAACGGCGACGGCACGGACACCGCCTCCTTCGGCGGTGAACAGGCCGGCGATGACGACGCACTCGACGACGATGACGCCGAAGGCGATGGCGATGGCGAGGAGGGTACGGAAGCGACCCAGGCCGAAGCCGGCGAGAGCAGCGACCAGCGCCGCAAGCGCCGCCGTCGTGGCAAGCGCGGCGGCCGCCGCAACCGTCCCGAAGACGGCTCCGTCGAAGCCGGCGCCGAAGGGTCCGACGATGCGGAAGGCGATGACGACGACGGCGATGCCGTGACGGTGGAAGCCGTCGAGGCGGAAGTCGCCGAAGTGGCTGTCGCTGCCGAGGAAACCCCGGCCGAAGCCATCGTCGAGGAAGTGCCTGCCAAGCCGAAGCGCGCTCGCCGCAGCCGCGCCAAGGCGGCCGAGGAAGCCGTTGCCGACGAGGCTGCCCGCAGCGAGGTCGAGGCCCAGCCCGCACCGGCTGCCGTGGAAGAGACCGCAACGTCGGCGGAACCGGAAGTCGAGCAGGCCGCCGCCGATCTCGAAGAGCCGGCCAAGCCCGTACGCGCCAACCGCGACCTCTCGAAGATCGCCTCCGAACCCGTCGTGAAGTCCACGACGGCCACCAAGGAAGCGGCAACGGACGATGAACCGGAAAAGCCCAAGAAAGGCGGCTGGTGGCAGCGTCGCGGCTTCTTCTAAGAGCCTGCTTATATTATGAAATCGAAAAGGCCCGGTTTTGCCGGGCCTTTTTCTTGCGCGGGAATCGGGTGGCTGCTCCCTTCTCCTTCTGCGACATCGCTGTCGTCAGAACCAAGAGGAGCTTCCCATGACATATCTCGATAGCAAGGTTGCCATCATCACCGGCGCAAGCTCCGGCATCGGCCGCGCCGCCGCGCTGCTGTTCGCCCGGCAGGGGGCGAAGGTCGTGCTTTCGGCACGCGGACGCGAACGGCTGGAGGCGGTTGCCGAGGAAATCCGTATGGCCGGCGGCGCGGTCGTCGCCGTTCCCGGCGACGTCAGCGAAGAATCCCATCACGAGGCGCTGGTCGATGCCGCGCAGGCGGAATTCGGCGGCCTTGACATAGCCTTCAACAATGCCGGCACGACGGGGCCGGTCGGCGCCCTCACCGCGCTCTCCATGGCGGAATGGCAGGCGGTTCTGGGCGTCAACCTGACGAGCGGCTTCCTCGCCGCCAAGTACCAGCTTCCCGCGATGGAGGCACGCGGCGGCGGCAGCCTGGTCTTCACGTCCACCTTCGTCGGCTACACGGCAGGTTTTCCCGGTCTTGCGGCCTACGCCGCGTCCAAGTCCGGCCTTGTCGGCCTGGTGCAGGTGCTCGCTTCCGAATACGGGCCGAAGGGCATTCGCGTGAATGCGCTGCTGCCGGGCGCGACGGATACGCCGATGGGCCGCGACGTGGCGAACACGCCCGAGGCGCTGCAATTCGTCGCCGGCCTCAACGCCTTCAAGCGCATCGCCGCGCCGGAGGAAATCGCTGAAGCCGCACTTTTCCTCTGCTCGCCCGCCTCCAGCTTCACGACGGGAACGGCGATGCTGGTCGATGGCGGCGTCTCGATCAACCGCGTCTGAGAAAGTGAATCAGGTGCCTGAAAGATCGATTCCGCTTCGCATCGCAAAGCCTTGAAGCGGAATCGCTTTCCGATCTCAGGCGAGCCAGCGCGCGAGGCGGTCGACCGCCTCGTTCATCTCCTCGAAGGAGCCGGCATAGGAGAACCGCATCGTGTGATGGCCGTCCAGCGGATCGAAGTCGATGCCGGGCGTCGCGGCGACATCGGTCTCGGCCAGCATGCGGCGGGCGAAGGCCATGCTGTCGTTGGTGAAGCGGCGGACATCCACATAGGCATAAAAGGCGCCATCCATCGGCGAGGCGATGGAGAAGCCGAGTTCCGGCAGGCGCTTAACGAGGAAATCACGGTTCACGCGGTAGGCATCGCGGTAGACGTTCAACTCCGCCTCCGCGCCGAGGGCCGCCTGCGCCGCGATCTGCGAGAGTTCCGGCGCGGAAATATAGAGGCTCTGGGCGATGCGCTCGACCGGACGCACCAGCTTTTCCGGCAGCACCATCCAGCCGATCCGCCAGCCGGTCATGCAATAGTATTTCGAGAAGGAGTTGATGATCACCGCCTCCTCGCCGAATTCCAGCGCCGTCGCCTCCTCGCCGACGAAGGTGAGGCCGTGATAGATCTCGTCCGAGATGAAGGCGATGCTGTTGTCCCGGCAGTAGGCGGAGAGCGCCGAAAGGTTGGCGCGGCCGGTCACGGTGCCCGTCGGGTTCGCAGGGCTGGCGAGCAGCACGCCATCGATGCGGCCCGCCGCCTCCAATGCCTCCGGCGTCAGCGTGAAGCCGTTTTCCGCGCTCACCTCGATCTCCACCGTCTCGATGCCGAGCGCGGCGAGGATATTGCGATAGGCAGGATATCCAGGGCGCGCGATGGCGACCCGGTCTCCGGCATCGAACAGCGCGAGGAAGGCGAGGTTGAAGCCGGCGGAAGAGCCGGTCGTGATGGCAATGCGGCCGGGATCGACCGAAACGCCGTGGAGGGCCTTGTAGAAATCCGAGATGGCGGTGCGCAGCGAAAGCAGGCCGAGCGCGTCCGTATAGCCGATGCGGCCGATCTCCAGCGCACGGCGCGCGGCTTCGCGGGCAGCTTCCGGCGCGGGATGGACGGGCTGGCCCACGGCCATGGAGATCACCGGGCGGCCGGCGGCCCGGCGCTTCGTCGCCTCGGCGAGCACATCCATGGCGTGAAAGGGTTCGACGGCGCCGCGGCGGGAGAGTTTCATGGGCTTTTCTTCCGGTTCATGAGATGCCGCCTTCCTGCCGCAAGACGCCCACGTTCACAATCCCGCGAGGGCCGAAAATCCGCCGCTTTTGCCCTATCGTTTGCGCGCGGCGAACCATAAGGTCGTTGAAAGCGTGCCGCGCGGATTGACGCGCAGGCCCCGCCGGTGGCAGTTCTCCGGCGCATCACGGACGAGGACAGGACAGACATGACATTCAAGACCAAGCTTGCGGCCACCGTCGCTCTTACCATCGCGGCCGCAGCCCCCCTTCCCGCTCTCGCCCTCGACGATGCGCAGAAGAAGGAAATCGGCGAGTTCATCAAGGAATATCTCGTCGAGAACCCGGAAATCTTGATCGACGTGCAGGAAGCCCTGCAGAAGAAGCAGGAAGAACAGCAGCAGGCGAAGGCCCAGTCCGCGATCACCGACAATGCGAAGGCGATCTTCTCCTCGCCTTACGACATCGCGCTCGGCAATCCGAAGGGCGACGTCACGATCGTCGAGTTTTTCGATTATAACTGCGGCTACTGCAAGCGCGCCCTCTCCGACATGGACGAGGTCCTGAAGGAGGACCAGAACGTCCGCTTCGTCCTCAAGGAACTGCCGATCCTCGGCCCCGATTCGGCCGCCGCCCACAAGGTCAGCGCCGCGGTGCGCGATCTGGCTCCGGAAAAGTACGGCGAGTTCCACCGTGCCCTCCTCGGCGGCGAAGGCCGCGCGACGGAAGAAAGCGCCATCGCGCTTGCCGCCACCATGGGCCTTGCCGAGGCGGATATCCGCAAGACCATGACGGAAAAGCCGCATGACGACGCCGTGCGCGAAGCCTATACGCTGGCGAATGATCTCGGCATCACCGGCACTCCTTCCTACGTGCTGGGCGAGGAGATGGTCTTCGGCGCCGTCGGCGTGGACGAACTCAAGCAGAAGATCGCCAATGTCCGCTCCTGCGGCAAGGCGACCTGCTGAGAACCGCGCGTTCTTCCCGTCACGCCGGCCATAGCGGCCCTTTGGCTTGTGGACAGCCCTTTCGACCGGCAAAGCCCCGCTGCTTGGGGCTTTCCTCACGCAAACCGCCGGTCTATAGGTAATTGTCTATCCAGCATGCGGAATTGCGAATGGCTTCAACCCTTTTCGTGCTCAACGGCCCCAACCTGAACGCCCTCGGCAAGCGCGAGCCCGGTATCTATGGCGGCCAGACGCTCGCCGATATCGAAGCGCTCTGCAAGGCGGAGGGCGGGAAGCTGGGCTATGCCGTCGAGTTCCGCCAGTCCAACCACGAAGGCGATCTGGTCGACTGGATCCATGAGGCCGGCGATATCGCCGCCGGCATCGCCATCAACGCCGGTGCCTATACCCACACCTCGATCGCGCTGCACGACGCCATCCGCGCCGTGAAGATACCGGTCGTCGAACTGCACCTTTCCAACGTGCATGCCCGCGAGGAATTCCGCCACACGTCGATGATCGCGCCCGCCGTGAAGGGCGTCATCTGCGGCTTCGGCGCGCATAGCTATATCCTCGCGCTCCATGCGCTTTCGTCCATCACGACATAAGAAGAACCAGAGGCTCATTTCCATGGCTGACAAGAAACACGGCATCGATCAGGCTCTGATCCGCGATCTCGCCAACATCCTCAACGAGACGGACCTGACCGAGATCGAAGTGGAGCAGGACGACCTGCGCATCCGCGTCTCGCGCGCCGGCACCCCGCAATATGTCCAGGCTCCGATCGCCGCACCCGTCGCCGCCGTCAGCGCCGCGCCGGCTGCCGCCGCTGCGCCTGCCGCCCCGGCCGATGCCCGCAGCAACAAGAACGCCGTGACGGCGCCGATGGTGGGCACCGCCTACCTCGCTCCGGCCCCGGGGGCGCGCGCCTTCATCGAGGTCGGCTCGACGGTCAAGGAAGGCCAGACCATCCTCATCATCGAAGCCATGAAGACGATGAACCAGATTCCCGCGCCGCGCTCGGGCAAGGTTACTGAAATCCTCGTGCAGGATGCGAGCCCGGTCGAATATGGCGAACCGCTGATCGTCATCGAATAAGGCGGGTCCCATGATCTCCAAAGTCCTCATTGCCAACCGCGGCGAAATCGCCCTCCGGGTCCTTCGGGCCTGTAAGGAGCTGGGTATCGCCACGGTCGCCGTGCATTCGACGGCCGACGCCGACGCCATGCATGTGCGTCTTGCCGACGAGAGCGTGTGCATCGGCCCGCCGCCGTCGCGCGAAAGCTACCTGAACATCCATCAGATCGTCGCCGCCTGCGAGATCACCGGCGCTGACGCCGTGCATCCGGGCTACGGCTTCCTGTCGGAGAACGCCAAGTTCGCGGAGATTCTCGACGCGCACGGCATCACCTTCATCGGCCCGACGGCGGAGCATATCCGCGTCATGGGCGACAAGATCACCGCCAAGCAGACGGCGCAGGAACTCGGCATTCCCGTCGTTCCCGGCTCCGACGGCGAGGTGAAGCCGGAAGACGCACTGGAGATCGCCCGCAAGATCGGCTTCCCCGTGCTGATCAAGGCCACCGCCGGCGGCGGCGGACGCGGCATGAAGGTCGCCCGGACCGAAGCAGACCTTGAAGAGGCCGTCTCGACCGCCCGTTCCGAAGCGCTCGCCGCCTTCGGCAACGACGCCGTCTACATGGAAAAGTATCTCGGCAAGCCGCGTCATATCGAAATCCAGGTCATGGGCGACGGCATGGGCAACGCGGTGCACATGGGCGAGCGCGACTGCTCGCTGCAGCGCCGCCACCAGAAGGTCTGGGAAGAAGCCAATTCCCCGGCTCTCAATGTCGAGCAGCGCATGAAGATCGGCCAGATCTGCGCCGAGGCCATGCAGAAGCTGAAGTACCGCGGCGCCGGCACGATCGAGTTCCTCTACGAGAACGGCGAGTTCTATTTCATCGAAATGAACACTCGTCTTCAGGTGGAGCACACCATCACCGAAGCGATCACCGGCATCGACCTCGTGCATGAGCAGATCCGCGTCGCTTCCGGCGGGGGCCTTTCGGTCCGCCAGGAGGATATCGTCTTCTCCGGCCATGCCATCGAGTGCCGCATCAACGCCGAGGATCCGCGCACCTTCGTTCCCTCCCCGGGCACGATCACGCATTTCCATGCACCGGGCGGCCTTGGCGTTCGCGTCGATTCGGGTGCCTATCAGGGCTACCGCATCCCGCCCTACTACGACAGCCTGATCGGCAAGCTCATCGTGCACGGCCGCACCCGCGTCGAATGCATGATGCGTCTGCGCCGCGTTTTGGACGAGTTCGTCATCGACGGCATCAAGACGACGCTGCCGCTCTTCCAGGACCTGATCGGCAACCAGGACATCGCCAACGGCGATTACGACATCCACTGGCTGGAGAACTATCTGGCCAGCAAGACCGACGCTTAAGGGGCGTCGGTCGATGGCAGGGCGACGCAGACGGCATCCGGAGATCACCCCGGAACTTCTTCTGCGCGCCTATTCCATCGGGCTTTTCCCGATGGCCGATTCGGCGGACGACCCGGAGCTCTTCTGGGTCGAGCCGGACATGCGGGGCGTCATCCCGCTCGACGGATTTCACGTCTCGCGCAGCCTTGCCAAGACGATCCGCAAAGTCCCCTTCGACATCCGTTTCGATACGGCCTTCGACGCGGTGGTCGCGGCCTGCGCGCAGGCCGCGCCGGACCGGCCGTCGACCTGGATCAACGCGAAGATCAAGTCGCTCTACGGCACCCTGCACCGCATGGGCCATGCCCATTCCGTCGAGGCCTGGGAGGGGGATCAGCTCGTTGGCGGTCTCTACGGCGTCTCACTCGGCGCTGCCTTCTTCGGAGAAAGCATGTTCTCGCGGCGCACCGACGCCTCGAAAATCTGTCTCGTCCATCTCGTGGAACGCCTGAAGACGAACGGCTTCCGCCTGCTCGACACGCAGTTCACCACCGAACACCTGAAGACGTTCGGGGCCATCGACGTGCCGAAGATCGATTATGAAGACATGCTGGCGAACGCGCTGGCCTCGCCGCACCTGCCGTTTTAAGGCGACTCATCTCCAAATCCATGCTTTTTCAGGTTACCGGCATTCAACCTGCCGGCGTTGAGGATCAAGGATATATCCTCCAGACGTCGCGTCATCACAACGGTCGATATGGTCGTTGATTTGAGAGGCCAGAGCGACCATCCATACGACTATAGCCGTCAAAAAAACCACACAAACGGCGCCGATTATCTGCCCTTTTCCAACGCCGAACACTGGGTGCTACTGCGCCTTCGCCTTGGCGTCATCAGGCGGCGGGACGTCCGACTTCGCCTTGCACTCGGTCAGCCAGACGTCATAGACGGGGTGCTCGACGGCGTTGAGGCCGGGGCTGTCGGCAAACATCCAGCCGGTGAAGATGCGGCGGATCTTGCGGTCGAGGGTGATCTCGTCGACTTCGACGAAGGAGGTGATCTTCTGCGCCTCGGTATCGTCACGGCTGTAGCAGACCTTCGGCGTCACCTGAAGCGCGCCGAACTGCACGGTCTCGCCGATATAGACGTCGAAATTGGTGATGCGGCCGGTGATCTTGTCGATGCCGGAAAAGGCGGCGACCGGGTTCTCGATGCGCGCCGCCGATGCAGCAACGGGCGTCAGGGCAAGCCCTGCGACAAAAGCCGCAAGCACCACCGAACCGAAGCGCCGCCCGGCGTTTGCCCGTGAAAACCCTGATGTCATGAAGCCGTCTCCTGATCCGTTCCGGCGTTCGCCGGTGGCTTCCAGCTACCGGCGAAATGTGGCCAAATCGGTATCAGTTGCCCGGGGTCCAGGCGTCGTAGTCGCCGGTAACGCGCGGGCGCTCGCCGGCAGCGGCAAGCGAACCCGGCGGGCGGTAAGCCTGCGAGGTGCCAGTCGGATTGGCGCGATGCGCCTTTTCCCATTCGCGCGCCTTGTAGCTCTCGTCGGCCGGGGAAACGTCCGTGCGGTGATGCATCCAGCCGTGCCAGCCCGGCGGGATGGCGGAGGCGTCGGCATAGCCATTGTAGATCACCCAGCGGCGCGTGCGGCCTTCGGAGTCCTTGCCGCCACCCTGATAGTAGACGTTGCCGAACTCATCCTGGCCGACCTTGGTGCCGAAGCGCCAGGTATGGAAGCGGGTGCCGATCGTCTGACCGTTCCACCAGGTGAAAATCTGCTTGAGAAGGCTCATGGGTGGCGTCCTTGGCAGGGCCATGCCGGAAGCGCGGCCCGAGACTGATGGTTTGCCCGCTCGTCACGGACGATATTTCTTCCGCTTATGGCCCCAAGACGCTGGAATGTCCAGCGATTCCCGCGCCTTCGCCCACGGCTTTTCGTGAGCGTCAACCGCCAAGCGGCTTCTCGTACACATCCAGCGGCACGCCGGAGACATTGTCCGCCGTATGCTGCGCCTCGCCCACCTTGGCAAAGCCGTGTGCATAGTAGAAGGCGACGGCCGCGTCGTTGCGCGGATCGACTTCCAGCAGCATGGTCTTCGCATCCGGGAAGCAGGTTTCAAGCTCGGCGAACATGTCGCGCCCGATGCCCTGACGCTGGTAGCGCGGCAGCACATAGAGCTGGTGGAGGAAGGCGACCTTCGGCCGGTCCTTCGACATGGCGACATAGCCCATGCCGGCCAGTTCCTTGCCATTGTCGGCGACGACGAACTCGCTGTCCTTGCGTTCCAGCTTGGTCTTGAGCGCCGGCACGGAATGCCAGCGCGCGGTGATCTCGCTGACCTTGTCGACGCCGTAGAGCGCATCGTAGGTCGCGTGCCACGTCTCGGCCAGAAGCGCGCTGACTTTCGCCAGATCGCGCTCCGAAGCCGTGCGGACAAAGAACACCGGATTACTCCTCGATGCCGAGCTTGGCCTTGACGAGGGCCTGAACGGCCTGCGGGTTGGCCTTGCCGCCCGTCGCCTTCATCACCTGGCCGACGAACCAGCCGGCGAGCGTCGGCTTGGCCAGGACCTTGGCGACCTGATCGGGGTTGGCGGCGATGATCTCGTCCACGGCCTTCTCGATGGCGCCGGTGTCCGTGACCTGCTTCATGCCGCGGGTCTCGACGATTTCGGCCGGCTCGCCGCCCTCGTTCCAGACGATCTCGAAGAGGTCCTTGGCGATCTTGCCGGAGATGGTGCCGTCCTTGATGAGATCGATGATGCCGCCGAGCTGGGCGGGCGAAACCGGAGTCTCTTCAATGGCTTTGCCGTCCTTGTTCAAGGCGCCCAGCAAGTCGTTGATGACCCAGTTCGCGGCAATCTTGCCATCGCGGCCGGCGGCCACGGCCTCGTAATAGTCGGCGATCGCCTTCTCCGAGACGAGCACCGAGGCGTCGTAGACGGAAAGGCCGAGATCCTTGAAGAAGCGGATCTTCTTGTCGTCGGGAAGTTCCGGCAGGTCGGCCAGAAGCTTGCCGACGAATTCGTTGTCGAATTCCAGCGGCAGCAGGTCCGGATCGGGGAAATAGCGGTAGTCGTGCGCGTCTTCCTTCGAGCGCATGGAGCGCGTCTCGCCCTTGCCCGGATCGAAGAGACGGGTTTCCTGGTCGATGCTGCCGCCATCCTCCAGAATGCCGATCTGGCGACGGGCTTCATATTCGATGGCCTGGCCGATGAAGCGGATGGAGTTGACGTTCTTGATCTCGCAGCGCGTGCCGAAGGCTTCGCCCGGGCGGCGCACGGAAACGTTGACGTCGGCGCGCATGGAACCCTCGTCCATATTGCCGTCGCAGGTGCCGAGATAGCGCACGATGGAGCGCAGCTTCGTCATATAGGCCTTGGCCTCGTCCGAGGAGCGCATGTCCGGCTTGGAGACGATCTCCATCAGCGCGACGCCCGAGCGGTTGAGGTCGACATAGGACATGGTCGGATGCTGGTCGTGCATCGACTTGCCGGCGTCCTGCTCCAGATGCAGGCGCTCGATGCCGATCTCGATATCCTCGAAATTGCCCTGGCGGTCCGGGCCGAGCGAGATGACGATCTTGCCCTCGCCGACGATCGGGTCCTTGAACTGCGAGATCTGGTAGCCCTGCGGCAGGTCCGGATAGAAGTAGTTCTTGCGGTCGAAGATCGAGCGGTGGTTGATCTGCGCCTTCAGGCCCAGGCCCGTGCGCACCGCCTGCCTGACGCATTCCTCGTTGATGACCGGCAGCATGCCCGGCATGGCGGCATCGACCAGCGAGACGTTGGCATTCGGTGCCTTGCCGAATTCCGTCGATGCGCCGGAGAAGAGCTTCGAATTGGAAAGGACCTGCGCGTGCACCTCCATGCCGATGATGACTTCCCAGTCGCCGGTGGCGCCGGGGATCAAGCGTTTCGGATCGGGGGTGCGGACGTCGACGAGGGTCATTGCAGGCTCTTTTTGTGGTGTCTTCGGTGCTGTCTCGGTAGAACATATGGGCAGGCGGCGCAAGGTTTTCAGCGGGTGCCGTCCGCCCTCGTTAGCCAAGCCGCAAGGATGATCGGCTAAAAGCGTGTCATGGACACGATAGCGACGCTTCCGATCATCCTTGTTCTCTTCAACATCGTGACGTTCTGCCTCTACTGGTGGGACAAGGAAGCCGCGCACGACGGCCATTGGCGCGTTTCCGAAGCGCGACTGCTGCAGTTCGCCTTCTTCGGGGGCAGCCTCGGCGCCGTTGCCGCACAGCGGATCCTACGGCACAAGACGCGCAAGGAGCCGTTTCGCACGCGGCTGATGGCGATCCTGATTCTCCATGCGTTGTTGATCCCGGCAGCCCTGATCTTCGGCCCTTCCCTCTATCGAATGTTGCTCGCCGGCTGACGCGCCTTTTCGGCATGTGTTGACATGCGGCGAGATTCGTAACTATTATTGTTACATGAAAAGAAACAGCCGCCTTTCCGCCGTGCTTCACGCACTCATGCACATGGCCGAGCGCAACGAGCCGATGACCTCGGATGATCTCGCGCTTTGCCTCGACACCAATGCCGTCGTCGTCCGGCGCACCATGGCCGGGCTTCGCGACGCCGGCATCGTACAGTCCGGCCGGGGCCATGGCGGCGGCTGGCACTTTGCCAGGCCGCTTGCCGAAATCTCGCTGCTCGACATCTACAATGCGCTGGGAGAGCCGATCCTCTTCCAGATCGGCCCGGCGACGGAAATGCCGGGCTGCGTGGTCGAGCAATCCGTCAACCGCGTAATCGGCGATGCGCTTAGGGATGCCGAGGCGATCCTGATGGCGCGCTTCGCCGGCACGACGCTCGCCGACCTCGCGGTCGATTTCCGCGCAGCGGCAAGGCACTGCCGGCCCGATACCGGCTAAACCGCAGTCACTCCCGATACCCTGCATCGCACGGACGGCGCCCGCCGGCCGAACGATGCCGCTCGCTCCATAGAAAGGATCAACCATGACCGAAGATGCCATCATCATCGGCGGGGGCTTTGCCGGCCTTTCCGCCGCCATGCAGCTCGCCCGCGCCCGCCGCCGCATCACCATTCTCGACACCGGGGAGCCGCGCAATCGCTTCGCCTCCCGCTCGCACGGCTTCCTCGCGCAGGATGGCCGGCCGGGAAGCGATATCCTCGCCGATGCCCGGCGCCAGCTTGCCGCCTATGAGACCGTCACATTTCGCGATACCCCCGCCGAGCGGCTGGACGGTGAACGGGATGCCTTCTCCGTCATCACCGGCGATGGCGAGCGGATCGATACGCGGCGCGTGCTGCTCGCCACCGGGTTCGAGGATCAGTTGCCACTCATTCCGGGCATTGCGGAGCGCTGGGGCAAGACGGTGCTGCATTGCCCCTATTGCCACGGTTACGAGGTGGGTGGCGGACCGATCGGCGTCCTGGCGCGCACGGCGGAGGCAGCCCGCTTTGCGGCCGTCGTCGCCGACTGGGGCAATGTCACGCTCTTCACCAATGCAGTACCGGAACCGGACGACGAAGCCCTCGCCGTTCTCGCCGAGCGCAACGTGAAGCTGCGGCCGGGCCGTGTCACGGGTGTAACCGACGGGCCGGACGACATGCTCTCCGTCGAAACCGGTCCCGGCATCCC
Organism: Shinella zoogloeoides; assembly: GCF_022682305.1. Lineage (NCBI taxonomy): Bacteria > Pseudomonadati > Pseudomonadota > Alphaproteobacteria > Hyphomicrobiales > Rhizobiaceae > Shinella > Shinella zoogloeoides. The sequence continues at coordinate 1,363,290 of NZ_CP093528.1, read as the reverse complement.
GACGCTGGTCAAGGCGCTCTTCGTCATGCCGGAGGCGCGGGTGCGCAGCGCCATTCCGGCCGAACGCGGCCTGAAGCTGAAGGAAACGCCCATCGGCAATATCCTCCACACGGACGATACCGGCCAGACCTCCCTGCCCGGCCTCTATGCCGCCGGGGATATCGCATTGGGCGCGGCCAATATCTCGCTCGCCTCGGCCAATGGCGTGAAGACCGGCGTCTTCCTGCATCACTCGCTGATCTGGCCCGCACATTGACCTTTGCGGATGCTCCGGGTATTTCCGGAGCATCCGTCATGGAGTTTTGATGTCTAACTTGTCTGAGACCCGCTGAGGACCCTGCCCGCCACAGCTTGCGCGCAGGGTCTGAAAAAACGATGAGCCCTGCCACCCATCGGATGGCGGAACGTTTTTTCGCGTTCATTCGAACGCTGGACGGATTCTCAAGACAATGGACATTTCGCGCGCCGAACAGCGCATCCTTCACCTGCTCGCCCAGGGCGGCAGGATCGACATCGAAAAAGACGACGACACCCGGAAGATCACGACGGTCACCTGCATCACGCGGGACGGCTGGCGGGCAAGCGGTCTTGACATGGATCTCTTCCGCAGGCTGAAGCGCCGGCGGTGCATCGCCTCCTCCGGCGGCAAGCCCTACCGTATCACGCAGCGGGGGCTGGAACTGGTTCGTGCCCAGCACGACAACCAGTAGAAAGTGGCGGAGGCGCGGCGAAAGCCCGCCTCCTCTTCGCCTCAGAACCCGCCCGGTCCGTAGGCGATGGGTCCGTCCATCACGAGCTGCCGGCGCAGACCAACCGATTCGATGTTGCGATCGAGGCGCTCCGAGTAATCGACAGAAAGCCAGCTCACCCCATAGCCATGCTTCTGGAAGAAGCCGACGGCCGCAAGGTTGCGCGCATGGGTCTGGAGACGCGCCGCCTCGAAGCCGGCCGCGGCGATCTCGGTTTCCATCGCGGCAAGCAGGGCCGAACCGAGGCCCTTTCGCTGCTGCGCGGGATCGACCCAGAGATCGCTGATTTCGTCGTCCAGCTTCTCGCGCGAAGCCCAACCGGAAAGCTGGCCGTCGAGATCGGCGACGGTCACGCGCAGCCAGCGATTGGCGAGGAATTGCTGGAAGGCATTGCGGGCATGGTCGCGCCGCACCTGAACGGGAACGCCGACGATGGCCTGCTCCCAGGCGCGGACGCCGATCCCGATCAGGGCCGGGACATCTTCCTCAAGCGCGTTGCGTACGGTGATCATGCGGCAGCTCTCTCCGCCGCCATCAAAGCACTGTGGATAGCGGTTGGCGAGAGACGCCAACCGCTATCCACGAAGATGATCGAGGGCTATGCGCCCCTTACCACCACTTGGCCGGCGTGAAGCGGCCAGCGGCCTGCTCGATGACATGGGCCGTCTTGAAGAGGCTTTCCTCCTCGAAGGGCTTGCCAATAAGCTGCAGGCCGAGCGGCAGGCCCTTGTGGTCGAGGCCGGCGGGAACCGAAAGGCCCGGCAGGCCGGCCATGTTCACCGTCACCGTGAAGATGTCCTGAAGGTACATCTTCACCGGATCGGCCGCGAGGTCCTCGTCGGCGATGCCGAAGGCGGAGGACGGCGTGGCGGGCGTCAGGATGGCGTCGACACCGGCATTGAAGGCCAGTTCGAAGTCACGCTTGATGAGCGTGCGCACCTTCTGGGCCTGCAGGTAATAGGCGTCGTAGTAACCGGCCGAGAGCACGTAGGTGCCGATCATGATGCGGCGCTTGACCTCGTGGCCGAAGCCTGCGGCGCGCGTCTTCTCGTACATGTCGACGATATCCTTGCCGTCGACGCGCAGGCCGTAGCGCACGCCGTCGTAACGGGCGAGGTTCGACGAGGCTTCCGCCGGAGCAACGATGTAATAGGCCGGCAGGGCATATTTCGTGTGCGGCAGGGAAATGTCGACGATCTCGGCACCAGCATCCTTGAGCCAGGCGATGCCCTGCTGCCAGAGCGCTTCGATTTCGTCCGGCATGCCGTCGACGCGGTATTCGCGCGGAATGCCGATGCGCATGCCCTTCAGCGACTGGCCGAGCGAGGCTTCATAATCCGGCACCGGCAGATCGACGGAGGTCGTGTCCTTCTTGTCGACGCTCGCCATGGACTTCAGGAGGATCGCGGCGTCGCGCACGTCGCGGGCGATCGGGCCGGCCTGGTCCAGCGAGGAGGCAAAGGCGACGATACCCCAGCGCGAGCAGCGGCCGTAGGTCGGCTTGATGCCGACGGTGCCGGTGAAGGCGGCAGGCTGGCGGATCGAGCCGCCGGTGTCCGTCGCGGTCGCGCCGGCGCACAGGAACGCAGCGACGGCAGCGGCCGAGCCACCCGAAGAGCCGCCGGGCACGAGGTCGGCGTTGGAGCCCGTTGCCCGCCACGGGTTCTTGACGACACCGTAATAGGAGGATTCGTTGGAGGAGCCCATGGCGAACTCGTCCATGTTCAGCTTGCCGAGCATGACGGCGCCGTCGTTCCAGAGGTTCTGGGTGACGGTCGATTCGTATTTCGGCTTGAAGCCGTCGAGGATGTGGCTGCAGGCCTGCGTGTGCACGTCTTCCGTGGCGAACAGGTCCTTGATGCCGAGCGGAATGCCTTCCAGCGCACCGGCCTTGCCTTCGGCGAGACGGGCGTCGGACGCCTTCGCCATTTCGCGCGCCTTTTCGGGCGTGACGGTGACGTAGGCGTTGATCGCCGGGTTGGCCGCTTCGATCGCAGCCAGATACGCGTCCGTCAGCTCGACGGCCTTGATCTCCTTCGAGGAAAGCTTCTCGCGGGCTTCGGCAATGGTGAGGCGGGTCAGATCGGTCATGGTGCGGTCACTTCGGGTCAGGCAGCACGAAGCTGCTTTTGATAAAATACGGAATAAGGCGAATCCGGGTAGTCGAGCACAGGGCCGCAGCGGGCAAAGCCCGCCTTCTCGTAGAGCGCCCAGGCGGCCGGATGCTGGTCGCCGGTTTCGAGGACGAGGGTTTCGAGCCCTTCCCGTTCGGCGATGGCCTCGATCTCGCCGAGGATGCGGCGGCCGATGCCCTGCCCCTGCCATTCCGGCCGGGTGAACATGCGCTTCACCTCACCGATTTCATCGGAATGACGCTTCAGCGCGCCACAGCCGATAACGGCATCCCCATCGCGGGCAATCCAGACCGTGACGGTCGGCTCGGCCATCTGTTCGACGGTCAGGTGATAGCAGGCCTCCGGCGGCGAGAGTTCGAGCAGGACCGTGTTCAGCTCCGCGATCAGCGTGCGAACATCATCCTGCAAGGGGCTCTCGATGGCGAGGGTGACGGGCAAGGATTACTCCACCACCTTCGGAACCTGGAAGAAGTTGCGGTCGGACGACGGCGCATTAGCGACGATGGCATCCGCCTTGTTGCCGTCATTGACGACGTCATCGCGCTTGCGCATCTCCATGGGCGTGACGGACGTCATCGGCTCGACGCCCTCGACATCAACCTCGGAAAGCTGCTCGACGAAGCCGAGGATGCCGTTCAGCTCGCCGGTCATGCGGTTTGCCTCTTCCTCGCTGACAGCGATGCGGGCAAGGCGCGCGACGCGCTTCACGGTGGCTAGATCTACGGACATGGATGGTCTCCGATAGGAAATTTCCTCCCCGCTATACTGACCAAGCCCAAGGGGCGCAACGGGGGAATGGTCGCTTCCATGCCCCCTCGCCGCTTTTCCAGCCGCTTAGCACGACACCGAACCACCGGCCTTCGGCACCTCGATCTTCGCCGAAGCACCGTCCATCGCCTGCACGAAGAGGTCGGCCGTCTGGTCGATGATGCCGAAGGAACCGTAGTGGCAGGGAATGACGGTGTCGAACTTGAAGAAGCGCTGGCAGGCGAGCGCCGCCACGGCACCGCCCATGGTGAACCGGTCGCCGATCGGCAGGAGGCCGATTTCCGGCTGGTGCAGTTCGTTGATCAGCGCCATGTCGGAGAAGATATCGGTATCGCCCATGTGATAGAGCGTCGGCTCGTCCTCAAAATGCAGCACGAGACCGTTGGCGTTGCCGAGCGAATGGGAAACGCCGTCCTCGGTGATCTGCGCGGAAGAATGCAGCGCGTTGACGAAGGTGGTCGAGAAGCCGTCGAAATGCACGGTGCCGCCGGTATTGCCCATGTCGACCTTTTCAACACCCTTCGCGCCGAGCCAGGCGGCAAGGTCCGCATTGGCCAGAACGGTCGCGCCAGTCTCCGCGGCGATCTTGATCGTATCGCCGACATGGTCGCCGTGGCCATGGGTGAGCAGGACATGGGTGAGTCCGGCGACGGCATCCTTGCGGGTCGATTCGTCGAAGGCGGGATTGCCGGTGAAGAACGGGTCGATGAGGATCCGGGCCTTCGCCGTCTCGATCCGGAAGGCGGAATGGCCGAGCCAGGTGATTTTCATGCGTATTCTCCCGTTTGATTGCCAGTTCCCAATATAGAGCGGCCAAGGCCGTTTCCATCCACGGCGCGAACGTTATAAGCGTGACCTACATCATATTGAAGGAACCCCGCCATGAGCGATGACGACTACATCTATGACGAAGCAACCGGCGAATGGCGTCCGGCCTCGGAGATCGCGGCGGAGAAGGCCGCGGCGAACGTTGTGCACGATGCCGCCGGTAATGTGCTGGCCGATGGCGATTCGGTTGTTCTCATTAAGGACCTGAAGGTGAAGGGCGCGGGGCAGACGCTCAAACAGGGCACCGTCATCAAGACGATCCGCCTCACCGACAATCCGGAAGAGATCGATTGCCGGCACGACGCCATCAAGGGACTGGTGCTGCGCACCGAGTTCGTCCGCAAGCGCTGAGGAACCTCCAATGGCGACGCTGACACTGGAAGAACTGGCGGAAGCCCTTGCGCCCGGCCAGCCCATCGCCGGCCTCGACCTCGGCACCAAGACCATCGGTCTTTCGGTCTCCGATCTCGGCCGGCGTCTGGCAACGCCCCGGCCGGTGCTGAAGCGCGTGAAATTCACGCAGGATGCGGAAGTGCTGCTGGCCTTTGCCGAAAAGGAGAAGGTCGTCGCCTTCGTCATCGGCCTGCCGATGAACATGGACGGCAGCGCCGGCCCGCGCGTTCAGGCGACGCGCGCCTTCGTGCGCTCGATGTCCGACAAGACCGACATTCCCTTCGTCTTCTGGGATGAGCGGCTTTCGACGGTGGCGGCGGAACGCACGCTGATCGAAATGGACGTCTCGCGCAAGAAGCGGGCCGAACGCATCGATTCGGCCGCCGCGTCCTTCATCCTTCAGGGCGCGCTGGACAGGCTCTCGTCGCTGGCAAGAGCCGCGCGGGAAGAGGACTGACGGCGCGCCTGCCACCATGCCGCAATCTTCCTGCGGCGACGGAAGGCGATAAGGGCGAAGACCAGCAGGCTGTCGAAGATGATGGCGCGCAGCACGAGCGGCGGGATGCTTTCCGGAGGAATGCCGAGGATGTGGCCGTAGATGCGGAAGACCAGATCATGCGCATCGCGCGTCAGCATGAAGATGCCGAAGCTCATGTCGTAGTAGGAAAGCCCGTACCAGCTGCCAAGCAGCGCGATGGGGCCTGCCCAGAGAATCAGGAACCACTTCATGCCGCCGCCCTCCTCTTCAGGGCGAGAAGATCGCCAGCCGCAAAAATCGCCTCGCTGACCGCCACGCCCGCAACGAGCACGAGGAGCGGCACGACGATATCCACCGCCGCGAAGGAAAACAGGGTCGTCATGACCGAAATGCGGGCCGTTCTGGCCATATCAGGTACTCGCCTACATGGTTAACACCAAGTAAACAGCACCTTTGCCGGTTAACCTTCGCCGCGCAACGCAAACCCGTTATTAAGGTTAATTTCCACACGGCCTCCGGCCATGCCCCTCCCTTGCCCCGCCCTTGCCATGAGCGCTGCGGCATGGAATGAGCAGGCATCGCGTCCCGCCGGTGCTCCATGCTCGCCATCTTCGAAACTATCCTCCCCGTTTTCCTGCTCGTCGTGCTGGGCGCGCTGCTCAAGCGCTGGCGACAGATCGACCGCGACATGTGGAACGGGCTGGAACAACTCGGCTTCTTCGTGCTGTTTCCCGCGCTGCTCTTCATCACGCTCGCCAAGGCGGAGTTTTCGGGCATCGACGCGGGCGCGATCGCGCTCGGTTCCATCGGCTCCGTGACGTTCATCGCCCTGGTGCTAATCCTCTGCTGGCCACTCTTTCGCGCAGCGCAGGTTTCCGGCGCGTCCTATACGACCGTTTTCCAGACCTCGACGCGCTGGAATGCCTTCATCGCGCTCGCCATCGGTGAAAAGCTCTACGGTGCGGATAGTCTCGCCCTCGTCGCGCTCGTGGCGACGCTGATCATCATCCCCCTGAATTTCTACAATATCGCCGTGCTTGTCTGGTTCGGCGGCGGCTCGCGCAGCCTGAAGACCTTCGCGCAGAAGATCCTCACCAATCCGATGATCATCGGCTCCGTGCTCGGCGTTCTCGTCAACCTGTCGGGGGTCCGTATCTATGCGCCGCTGATGCAGACGGTGGAGTTCGTCGCCGACACCTCGCTCAGCCTCGGCCTGATCATGGTCGGCGCTGGGCTGAAGCTGGCGGATGCGATGCGGCCCCGCCCGCTGGCGCTATTGCCCGTCGCGCTGAAACTCGTCTTCATGCCGCTGATCATGACGGGCGCGGCCTATGCGCTGGGCCTTCGCGGCGAACAGCTCCTCACCATCGCCATGGGCGCGAGCGTTCCGACCGCGATGAACGGCTATGTGCTGGCCAAGCAGATGGGCGGCGACGCACCGCTCTACGCCGCCGTCGCGACACTGCAGACGATCGCCTCTTTCTTCACCATTCCGATGGTGCTGACGGCGACCGCCTATCTCGCCGGCGGATAGAGCAGGTCGACGATGTAGGCCGAATCGAAGCGCGAATCGAGCATGCCATAGGTCGAGCGCCAGCCGGAGGCGAGGCGCGTTTCCAGGAAGGCATCGGCGACGCGGCCGGCACCGGCGCGGTAGAGTTCGGCGGCGGCGGCGGCGAGCGCCAGCTGCTCCACCAGCATGCGGGCCGCGCCCTCGTCGCGCTCGCAGAGCGACAGGCAGGCGCGCAGCACGTCCACCGTCTTCTTGCCGGCCGGGCCGAGATCACGGGCGAGCCCGGCGAAGAGCATTTCGAAGAGGTCCCTGCCCCGGCCGATGACGCGCATCAAGTCGAGCGCCATGACATTGCCGGAGCCTTCCCAGATCGCATTGACCGGTGCTTCGCGGTAATGCCGCGCGATGGGCCGCTCCTCGACATAACCGCTGCCGCCGATGCACTCCATCGCCTCGTAGATAAGGGCGGGCGCGATCTTGCAGCACCAGTATTTCGTGACCGGCGTCATGATGCGGGCATAGGCGGCATCCTCCGCGCTGTCGCGCGCCTTGTCGAAGGCGTCGGCGAGGCGGAAGGCGAGCGCGGTCGCACCGGCGACGTCGAGCGCCATGTCGGCGAGAACACGCGTCATGATCGGCTGGGCGACGAGCGGCTTGCCGAAGACGCTGCGGCCGCGCGTATGGTGCACGGCCTCCGCCAGCGAGGCACGCATGATGCCGGCAGAAGCCAGCGCGCAGTCGAGCCGCGTCAGCGTCACCATGTCGAGGATCGTGCGGATGCCCGCATCGGGCGCGCCGAGCAGGAAGCCGAAGGTTTCGGAGAACTCGACCTCGGAGGAGGCATTCGATCGGTTGCCGATCTTGTCCTTGAGGCGCTGGAAGCGCAGGCCGTTGCTGGAGCCGTCCTCCAGCAGCCGCGGCACGAGGAAGCAGCCGACGCCCTCGCGCGTCTGCGCCAGCATGACGAAGCCGTCGCTCATCGGCGCGGACATGAACCACTTGTGGCCGGAGAGGCGATAGACGCCCTCGCCCACCCGCTCGGCCGTCGAAGTGTTGGCGCGCACATCCGTGCCGCCCTGCTTTTCCGTCATGCCCATGCCGAGCGTGATGGCGCTCTTCTGCATGGCCGGCTTGTTGGCCGAATCGTATTTGCGCGACAGGATTTTTCGACCCCATTCGCGCTGCACCTGCGGCGAGGCGGAAAGCGCGGCGACCGAGGCGCTGGTCATCGTCAGCGGGCACAGATGCCCGCATTCGAGCTGCGCCGTCAGGTAGAAACGCACGGCGCGCGCCTTGTGCGCCCGGCCCTGCTCGTCCGGCACGTTCTCCCAGAGCGAGGAATGCAGGCCGCTCACCATGGAGCGGCGCATCAGCGCGTGCCAGGCCGGGTGGAAATCGACGGTATCGATGCGCTCGCCGCGCGGCCCGTGGGTGCGCAGCTTCGGCACGCCCTCGTTCGCCATGCGGGCCAGCTCCTGCGCCTCCGGCGAGGTCACATAGCGGCCGATGGCGTCGAACTCGTCGCGCAGCGGCTTGGGCATGGCGTCGGTGGCATCGACCAGCAGCGGGTCGGAGCGATAGGCGTTGATGCCCGACCAGAGAGAGGGCTGGTTGAGATCGGAAAATTTCTGTTCGGTGTCGCGAGTCATGAGCGGGTTCTAGCCCAAGTCGCGGCGGGGCGAAACGGGGCGCAAGGCCCTGCGGCACCGTTGCCCCGCACAAAAGCGTGGGAAGGCGCGAATGCTCGCCCTCTTCGCCTTGCCGGGGCGGGATCGACGCTCTATAGACCCCGCGTATCCACGACAGTTGAGGCGGTCCCATGGACTTCTTTCCGCATCGCCACCTTCTCGGTATCAAGGGTTTGACCGAGCAGGAGATCACCCACCTGCTCGACCGCGCCGACGAGGCGGTGAAAATCTCCCGCCAGCGAGAGAAGAAGACGTCGACCCTCCGGGGCCTGACGCAGATCAATCTCTTCTTCGAAGCCTCCACCCGCACGCAATCCTCCTTCGAGCTTGCCGGCAAACGCCTCGGCGCCGACGTGATGAACATGTCGGTCGGCAATTCCTCGGTGAAGAAGGGCGAGACGCTGATCGACACGGCGATGACGCTGAACGCCATGCACCCCGACGTGCTGGTGGTGCGCCACTCCTCGGCCGGTGCCGCCGCGCTGCTGGCGCAGAAAGTCTCCTGCTCGGTGGTGAACGCCGGCGACGGCCAGCATGAGCATCCGACGCAGGCCCTGCTCGATGCGCTGACCATCCGCCGAGCCAAGGGCAAGCTCTCGCGCATCATCGTCGCCATCTGCGGCGACGTGCTGCATTCGCGCGTCGCCCGCTCTAACATCCTCCTCCTCAACGCCATGGGCGCGCGGGTGCGCGTCGTCGCCCCGGCGACGCTGCTACCCTCCGGCATCGCGGACATGGGCGCGGAGGTCTATCACTCGATGGAGGAAGGCCTGAAAGACGCCGACGTCGTGATGATGCTGCGCCTCCAGCGCGAGCGCATGTCCGGCGCCTTCGTGCCCTCCGTGCGCGAATACTTCCACTATTACGGCCTCGACGCGGAAAAGCTGAAGGCGGCGAAGGACGACGCGCTCGTCATGCACCCCGGCCCGATGAACCGCGGCGTCGAGATCGCCTCCGAGATCGCCGACGGCCCGCAGAGCGTGATCGAGCAGCAGGTCGAGATGGGCGTCGCCGTCCGCATGGCCGTTATGGAAACGCTTCTTCTCTCGCAGAACCAGGGTGCCCGCGCATGACCCGCACCATTGTCCTGAAAAACCTCCGCATTCTCGATCCCTCGCGCAATCTCGACGAGAACGGTTCCATCGTCATCGAGAACGGCAGGATCGCCGCGATCGGCAGCGGTGCACAGAACCAGGGCGCGCCCGAGGGCGCCGAGACCGTCGACGGGCGCGGCATGATCGCCGCCCCCGGCCTCGTCGATGCCCGCGTCTTCACCGGCGAGCCGGGCGGCGAGCACCGCGAGACCATCGAATCCGCCTCCCGCGCGGCGGCGGCCGGCGGCGTCACCACCTTCATCGTGATGCCGGACACCGATCCCGTCATCGACGATATCGCGCTGGTCGAGTTCGTGCTGAAGGCGGCGCGCGACAAGGCCGTCGTGAACGTGCATCCTGCCGCGGCGCTCACCAAGCACCTCGCTGGCGAGGAGATGACCGAATTCGGCCTGCTGCGCGATGCCGGCGCGGTCGCCTTCACCAACGGGCGCAACCCGATGCACAATGCGCAGGTGCTGCGCCGCGCCATGACCTATGCGCGCGAATTCGGCAGCGTCATCGCGCTGGAGACCCGCGACAGACATCTCGGCGCTGGCGGCGTCATGAACGAGGGGCTGCTGGCGAGCTGGCTCGGCCTTTCCGGCACGCCGCGCGAGGCCGAACTGATCCCCCTCGAGCGGGACCTGCGTATCGCCGCCCTCACCCGCGCGAAATACCATGCCGCGCAGATTTCGGTGCCGGAATCGGCCGAAGCGGTGAAGATCGCCCGCGAGCGCGGCGCGAACGTCACCTGCGCGGCTTCGATCAATCACCTGACGCTGAACGAGAACGACATCGGCGAATACCGCACCTTCTTCAAGCTCTCCCCGCCGCTGCGTGGCGAGGATGACCGCAAGGCGATGGTGGATGCGCTGGCGAGGGGCGAGATCGACATCATCGTCTCCTCGCACGATCCACAGGACGTCGACACCAAGCGCCTGCCCTTCGCGGATGCGGCGGACGGCGCGATCGGCCTCGAAACCATGCTGGCGGCGGCGCTGCGGCTGCATCACAGCGGCGAAGTCCCGCTGATGCGCCTCATCGATGCGCTTTCCACGCGGCCGGCGAAGATCTTCGGCCTCGATGCCGGAACGCTCGCACCGGGCGCGCGCGCCGACATCGTGCTGATCGATCCCGACGAGCCGTGGCTCGCCACGAAGGACTGCTTCGTTTCGCGCTCGAAGAACACGCCGTTCGAAGATGCCCGCTTTACGGGGCGCGCCGTTAGCACCTATGTTGCCGGCAAACGGGTGCACTCGCTCGGCTGAGCGTCCGCGCCGCCGTTCGCCGGAAGGGACAGTCCCGGCGGGCGGCCCAAGCAAGGTTTCGGGGGAGAACTGACGTGACCGACATCTTCACCTGGCAGCTCGGCGGCCTGCCGACGCTTGCCGCCCTCGCCTTCGGCTATCTTCTCGGCTCCATTCCTTTCGGCCTGATCCTCACCCGCATGGCCGGGCTTGGCGACGTGCGGCAGATCGGCTCCGGCAATATCGGCGCGACCAACGTGCTGCGCACCGGCAACAAGAAACTCGCCGCAGCGACCCTGCTGCTCGATGCCCTGAAGGGCACGGCGGCGGCGGCCATCGCCTCGCGCTGGGGCCTCGACGCCGGCATTGCGGCGGGCCTCGCGGCCTTCCTCGGTCATCTCTTCCCCGTCTGGCTCGGCTTCAAGGGCGGCAAGGGCGTCGCCACCTATGTCGGCGTGCTGCTCGGCCTCGTGCCGGTCATGGTCGCGGTCTTTGCGGTGGTGTGGATCGGGCTTGCCTACCTCACCCGCTATTCGTCCCTCTCGGCCCTGGTTGCAACCGCCGTATCTCCGGTTGTATTGTGGTTTACCGGAAACGAGAAGGTGGCGCTGCTCTTCGCCATCCTCACCGTGATCACCTGGTGGAAGCATCGCGCCAATATCGGCCGCCTGCTCAACGGCACCGAAAGCAGGATCGGCAGCAAGGGATAGCCATGGACGACCGCAGCGCAGGGACACGGGGAATTGCGCTGACGGAAAGACAGAGGATCGCCTGGCTGCGGCTCATCCGCAGCGACAATGTCGGACCGGTCACCTTCCGCGAACTGATCAATCATTTCGGCAGCGCCGAGACGGCGCTGGAGATGCTGCCGGAGCTTTCCCGCCGCGGCGGGGCATCGCGCAGCATCCGTGTGGCCAGCAGAGGCGAAGCCGAGCGCGAACTGGAGATCGCGGAACGGCACGGCGCGGCCTTCGTCGGCATCGGCGAGCCGGACTATCCGCCTTTCCTGCGCCAGATCGACGGCGCGCCGCCGCTGCTTGCCGTCAAGGGCAACCGCGCGGTTGCCGCGGCGCCGGCCGTCGGCATCGTCGGCGCGCGCAACGCCTCGATCTCCGGCATGAAATTCGCAAGCCTGCTGGCGCGAGAGATCGGCCGCACCGGCTACACGATCGTCTCCGGCCTTGCGCGCGGCATCGACACGGCGGCCCATCGCGCCAGCCTCGACACCGGCACCGTCGCCGCCATGGCGGGCGGCCTCGACAAGCCCTATCCGCCGGAAAATATCGGCCTTCTGGATGAACTCACGCATGGGCAGGGCCTTGCGATCAGCGAAATGCCCTTCGGCTGGGAGCCGCGGGCGCGCGACTTTCCCCGCCGCAACCGGCTGATCGCCGGCATGTCGCTCGGCCTCGTCGTGGTGGAGGCCGCGATGCGCTCCGGCTCGCTGATCACGGCGCGCAATGCGGGGGATTTCGGCCGACAGGTCTTCGCCGTGCCCGGCTCGCCGCTCGATCCGCGCTGCGAAGGCACCAATGGCCTCCTGAAGGACGGCGCGACGATCGTCACGACGCCGCAGGATGTGCTGGAGGCGCTTCGCCCGCTTTGCGAACCCGATCTTTTTGCCCCGCGCCCCGGCGCAAGCGAGCCGCCGCGGGATGCAAGGCCGGGCCTGATCGCACCGCCGAACGACGGCGAGCGCGAGCGCGTCGCGGACGCCCTGAGCCAGGTGCCGGCTGAAATCGACGACATCATCCGCCACACGGGCATCGCGCCGGCGACCGTCTATCTGGTGCTGCTAGAGCTTGACCTTGCCGGCCGGATTCAACGGCACGCCGGGGGTACGGTCTCGATTCTCCCGGATTGACAGCGGCCGGAAGCCGGACAGGATGTCCCCTGCCTCCACATAGGCCATTTCGATGAAGTACCGCAGCATGTCGGCGCCTTCGTTGTGCGCGACGGCGCGCAACTCACCCAGCATCTGGCGCACATAGGCGATATTTTCTTCCACCCCATGCTGCGGCTGGGCGGGTTTGGCTGGCTTCAGGTTCATGGCACCCCCGTTGCATCCACGATGCAAAAATCCCCCATAGGTTGCGAAATTCATGCATATACGACCATACAACCAATATCAATAATTGCAACATCACTCATTTCTCTTATTGGTTGCATATCTTGCAAGGCAAGTTGCATCTATTGGTGCGCACCAAAAAATATCCCCATATGGTTGCATCGCGTTGTATTGCTAAATTTTGCCCCCACCTCTTGACCGGGACGCTTTCCCTGTTCATGTCGAGACCACGACTTTCCGGCGGACAAACGCCCCTTTCGCCCCGCGTCCGATCGCGCGGCGCCCGGCATCAGAGAAAATGACGATGAATGTTGTAGTTGTGGAATCGCCTGCCAAGGCCAAGACGATCAACAAGTATCTCGGCCCCGGCTACAAGGTGCTGGCCTCCTTCGGCCATGTGCGCGACCTGCCCGCCAAGGACGGTTCCGTGCGCCCGGACGAGGACTTCGAAATGTCCTGGGAAGTCGACAGCGCATCGGCCAAGCGCATGAAGGACATCGCCGACGCGGTAAAATCCTCCGACGGCCTCATTCTCGCAACCGACCCGGATCGCGAGGGTGAAGCCATTTCCTGGCACGTTCTGGACGTGCTCAAGAAGAAGCGGGTCATCGGCGACAAGCCGGTCCAGCGCGTCGTCTTCAACGCCATCACCAAATCGGCCGTGCTCGACGCCATGCGCAATCCGCGCGATATCGACATCGCGCTGGTGGACGCCTATCTTGCCCGCCGCGCGCTCGACTATCTCGTCGGCTTCAACCTGTCGCCCGTCCTGTGGCGCAAGCTGCCCGGCGCGCGCTCGGCTGGCCGCGTGCAGTCCGTCGCGCTGCGCCTCGTCTGCGATCGCGAGTCCGAGATCGAGCGTTTCGTCTCGGAAGAATACTGGAACCTCTCCGCCCTCCTGAAGACGCCGCGCGGCGATGAGTTCGAGGCGCGCCTCGTCTCGGCCGAGGGCAAGCGCCTGCAGGCGAAGTCCATCGGCAATGGCGAGGAGGCGAACCGCCTCAAGACGCTGCTCGACGGCGCGGCCTACCGGGTCGAAAGCGTCGAGGCCAAGCCGACGAAGCGCAACCCCGCACCGCCCTTCACCACATCCACGCTGCAACAGGCCGCCTCCTCCAAGCTCGGCTTCTCGGCTTCGCGCACCATGCAGGTTGCGCAGCGGCTCTATGAAGGTATCGACATCGGCGGCGAGACGGTCGGTCTCATCACCTATATGCGTACCGACGGCGTGCAGATGGCTCCCGAGGCGATCGACGCGGCCCGCCGGGCCGTCGGCGAGCAGTTCGGCGCGCGCTACGTGCCGGAAAAGCCCCGCTTCTATTCCACCAAGGCCAAGAACGCCCAGGAAGCCCACGAGGCGATCCGCCCGACCTCCTTCGACCGCACGCCGGACCAGGTGCGCCGCTATCTCGACCCCGACCAGCTCCGCCTCTACGACCTCGTCTGGAAGCGCGGCATCGCCAGCCAGATGGCGTCGGCCGAGATCGAGCGCACCACCGTCGAGATCGAGGCGGACAATGGCGGGCGCAAGGCAGGCCTGCGCGCCACCGGCTCCGTCATCCGCTTCGACGGCTTCATCGCCGCCTATACGGACCAGAAGGAAGACGGCGAGCAGTCGGACGACGGTGACGAGGACGGCCGCCTGCCCGAGATCAACGCCAACGAGGCGGTCGCCAAGCAGAAGATCAATGCCACGCAGCACTTCACCGAGCCGCCGCCGCGCTACTCCGAAGCCTCGCTCATCAAGAAGATGGAAGAGCTGGGCATCGGCCGCCCGTCGACCTATGCCGCGACGCTGGCGACGCTACGCGACCGCGAATATATCATCATCGACAAGCGCAAGCTGATCCCGGAAGCCAAGGGCCGCCTCGTGACGGCCTTCCTCGAAAGCTTCTTCACCCGCTATGTCGAATACGACTTCACGGCCGATCTCGAAGAGAAGCTCGACAAGATCTCGGCCGGCGAACTCGACTGGAAGCAGGTTCTCCGCGACTTCTGGAAGGATTTCTTCGCCCAGATCGAGGACACCAAGGAACTGCGCGTCACCAACGTTCTCGATGCGCTGAACGAGGAACTCGCCCCGCTCGTCTTCCCCAAGCGCGAGGACGGCAGCGATCCGCGCATCTGCCAGGTGTGCGGCACCGGCAAGCTCTCGCTGAAGCTCGGCAAGTTCGGCGCCTTCGTCGGCTGCTCGAACTATCCGGAATGCAACTACACGCGCCAGCTTTCCGCCGATGGCGGCTCGGATGCGGAGGCTGCGGCTTCCAACGAGCCGCAGAACCTCGGCAAGGACCCGCATACCGGCGAGGACGTCACGCTGCGCTCCGGTCGCTTCGGGCCTTACGTGCAGCGCGGCGACGGCAAGGAGGCCAAGCGCGCCAGCCTGCCGAAGGGCTGGACGCCGGCGAGCATCGACCATGAGAAGGCGCTTGCCCTGCTCTCGCTGCCGCGCGACATCGGCCAGCATCCCGAGACGGGCAAGATGATCTCGGCGGGCCTCGGCCGCTACGGGCCGTTCCTGCTGCATGACGGCAGCTATGCGAACCTGGAGACCGTCGAGGACGTGTTCTCCATTGGCCTCAACCGCGCCGTGACGGTGATCGCCGACAAGCAGTCGAAGGGTCCGGGCCGCGGACGCGCCGCGCCGGCCGCGCTGAAGACGCTCGGCGATCATCCCGATGGCGGCGCGATCACCGTTCGCGACGGCAAATACGGCCCCTATGTCAACTGGGGCAAGGTCAACGCCACCCTGCCGAAGAGCAAGGCCGCCGACAGCGTCACGCTGGAAGAGGCGCTGGTGCTGATCGCCGAGAAGGCGGGCAAGACGCCTGCCAAGGGCAAGGCGAAGGCCCCGGCAAAGGCGAAGACGGCCAAGGCTAAGTCCGACGAGACCAAGACGGCGAAGCCGAAGGCGAAGGCTGCGGCCAAGCCCAAGACAGCAGCCAAGGCAAAGAAGGCTTGAGGCCATGACGAAGGAACCACGCAGCCGGGCAGGACACGAAAGGCGGCCCGGCCGCGCGGGCCGTGACCTGCCGCCTGCCAATGACACCCCGGTCATCCATGGCGCCGTCCCGCCGCGCGACGTGCTGCTGCGTTTCATCGCCGAGAACCCGGAACAGGCCTCCAAGCGCGAGATCGCCAAGGCCTTCGGCCTGAAGGGCGAGGCGCGCGTCGAATTGAAGGCGCTGCTGAAATCCTTCGAGGAAGACGGGCTTCTGGAAAAGCGCCGCAAGTCGCTGGTGCGGCCCGGCGCGCTTCCCCCCGTCACCGTGCTCGACATCACCACGCGCGACGTCGACGGCGAGCTGATCGGCCGCCCGGCCGAATGGCTCGACGACGCGGGCGTCGCCCCCGCCGTGCTGATCCGCCAGTCGGGCGGCCCGCGCAAGGACAAGGCCCCGGTGGCCGGCCTTGGTGATCGGGTGCTCGCAAAAATCTTCCCCGCGAAGGAACGCGGCGGGCCGACCTATACAGGCCGCGTCATCAAGGTTCTCGACAAGAAGAAGAATTCCGGCATGGGCGTCTTCCGCTCCATGGCGGGCGGCGGCGGGCGCATCATGCCCATCGACCGGCGCGGCGAGGAAATGGAAGTCGACGCACAGTTCACGGCGGACGCCAGGGACGGCGATCTCGTCGAGATCGACGTCGTGCGCATGGGCCGCTACGGCCTGCCACGCGCGCAGGTCAAGGGCGTGGTCGGCTCGGTCGCCTCGGAAAAGGCGATCTCGATGATCGCCATCCACGCCCACGGCATTCCCTATATCTTCCCCGACGCGGTCATCCGCGAGGCGGAAGCCGCCGGCCCGGCCACCATGTCGCACCGCGAGGACTGGCGCAGCCTCCCGCTCATCACCATCGACCCCGCCGACGCCAAGGACCACGACGACGCGGTCTTCGCCGAGCTGGATACCTCGCCCGACAATCCGGGCGGCGTGATCGTCACCGTCGCCATCGCCGACGTCAGCTACTATGTGCGCCCGAAATCGGCGCTCGACCGCGAGGCGCTGAAGCGCGGCAACTCGGTCTATTTCCCCGACCGCGTGGTGCCCATGCTGCCGGAGCGCATCTCCAACGATCTCTGCTCGCTGAAGGAGGGCGTCGACCGCCCGGCGCTGGCCGTGCGCATGGTCTTCTCCCACGAGGGCCGCAAGGCCAGCCACACCTTCCACCGCATCATGATGAAGAGCGCGGCCAAGCTGTCATACCAACAGGCGCAGGCCGCCATAGACGGCGCGCCGGACAACAAGACAGGCCCGATCCTCGAGACGATCCTGAAGCCGCTCTGGCAGGCCTATCGCATCATGACGGTCGGCCGGAACCGTCGCCAGCCGCTCGAACTCGACATGCCGGAGCGCAAGATCCTGCTGAAGGAAGACGGCACCGTGGACCGGGTCTTCGTGCCGCCGCGGCTCGATGCGCACAAGCTCATCGAGGAGATGATGATCCAGGCCAACGTCGCGGCCGCCGAGACGCTGGAGAAGAAGAAGCAGGCGCTCGTCTATCGCGTGCACGACGCCCCCTCGCTTGCCAAGCAGGAGGTGCTGCGCGAGTTTCTCCAGACGCTCGACATCTCGCTCGCCAAGGGCGGCAACATGCGCTCCAACCACTTCAACGGCATCCTCGCCAAGGCCAAGGACAAGCCGTTCGAGCAGATGGTGAGCGAGATGGTACTGCGCTCGCAGAGCCAGGCGATCTACAGTCCCGAGAATATCGGCCATTTCGGCCTGAACCTCATGAAATACGCCCATTTCACCTCACCGATCCGCCGCTATGCGGACCTGATCGTGCACCGGGCGCTGGTCGGTTCGCTCGGGCTTGGCGAAGGGGGCATCACGCCGGACGAGGAAGCGGTGCTCGACGACATCGCCGCCGAAATCTCCACCTTCGAGCGCCGCGCCATGGCGGCCGAGCGCGACACGGTGGACCGGCTGATCGCCCATCACCTCGCCGGCCGTATCGGCGAGGAGTTCGACGGGCGCGTTTCCGGCGTCACCAAGGCGGGACTTTTTGTCACTCTGCCGGAATATGGCGCCGACGGTTTCGTGCCTATATCCATGCTCGGACGCGACTATTATATCTACGACGAGGCCCATCAGGCGCTTTCAGGCGAGAAGACCGGACTTGGCTACCGTCTCGGCGACGAGGTGCGCGTGAAGCTGGCAGAAGCGGTTCCGCTTGCCGGCTCGCTCCGGTTCGACATGATCAGCGAAGGGCGCAAGATGCCGACGGCGGTGCGCTCGTTCCACAAGTCGGGCCGGCGCAGGAACAGCGCGCCGAAGCGCCAGCCGGGCACGCGCCCGCCGCGCGGGAGACGCTAGGCCGGAGCCGATGCACAGGCAGGAAGGACATGGACATGCAGGCGAATGAGACGACCGGCGGCACGATGCATTTCGGCGGCGCGCCGGATGCCCCTTCCCAGGAACGCCCCGTCGGACGCTCCATCAAGCGGGGCCTTCTGAGCCGCTGCCCGGCCTGCGGCACCGGCCGCCTCTTCCGCGCCTATGTCAAGCCGGTGGATCATTGCGCGGCCTGCGGCGAGGACTATACCCACCAGCGCGCCGACGACCTGCCGCCCTATCTCGTCATCACCATCGTCGGCCACATCGTCGTCGGCGGCTATATGGGGACGGACCTCATCTGGCCGCTCACGACGTGGCAGCATCTCGCCATCTGGGTGCCGATCACGCTCATCCTCTCGCTGCTTCTGCTGCAGCCGGTCAAGGGCGGTGCGATCGGCCTGCAATGGGCGTTGAAGATGCACGGCTTCGGCGCCGCGCCCGAGGAGACGGAAGAACCTGCCGCCTATGGCGACCGGCAGGCATGAGCGCCATCCGGCCCGTCGATGCCGCCTCCATCCTGCTCCTCGACCGGTCGGGGAGCGGTATTCGCGTGCTCATGGGCCGGCGCAGCAGCAGGCATGTCTTCATGCCTAACGTCTACGTCTTCCCGGGCGGCCGGCGCGATGCGGAGGACCGCCGCATTCCGGTCGCCAATCCGCTCAATCCGCACGCTCGCGAACGGCTGGCGCTGAAGACGGGCACGCGCTGTCCCGATTCGCGGCTGCGCGCGCTCGGCGTCGCGGCGCTGCGCGAGCTTTATGAGGAGGCCGGAATCGCCGTGGGCGCGCCGCTCATCGATTCGGCCGGGTCCGCGCTGCCCTTCCGGCCCGATCTCTCGCGCCTGCGCTTCCTTGCCCGCGCCATCACGCCTGCCGGCATGGTCCGCCGCTTCGACACACGCTTCTTTACGCTTTTTGCCGACGAGGCCGACATCGACCCGGCAGGCGCGGCCGCCAGCCACGAGCTGGAAGACGTGCGCTGGGTGGATATTTTTGATCCCGCGGGCATCGAGATGCCCGACATAACCGTATTGATCCTTGAAGAGCTTCAAAAAAGCCTTCAGGAAGACAAGTCTCTCCCCTTCGGAAGGGCCGCGCCGCTGTACCACACCCAGCGCGGGCGCTTTCTGCGGGACCTTCTTTGAGGATCGACAGCATATGACGCAGCCGCAATCGGGAACCTCCGGCCCGGTGGAGCATATTCACTGGCGGTCACTCATTGCAGCCATCGCCGCCATTTCCGCCGTCGGCATCGCCATGGGCCTCGGCCTCCCGCTCCTGTCCCTCATCATGGAGAAGCGCGGCATCTCCTCCACGCTCATCGGCATCAACTCCGCCATGGCGGGGATCGCCGCCATGATGGCCGCCCCCTTCACCACGCGCCTCGCCCATGAATGGGGCACTTCAACCACCATGATCGGCGCCGTCCTGATGGCGGCCGTCAGCGGTCTCGGCTTCTACTACATCGAGAATTTCTGGCTCTGGTTCCCGCTCCGCATCGTCTTCCACGGCGCGACGACGATGCTCTTCATCCTCTCCGAATTCTGGATCAACGCCGCCGCCCCGCCGAGCCGGCGCGGGCTGGTGCTCGGCATCTACGCGACCGTGCTGGCGCTCGGCTTCGCCACCGGCCCGCTGCTCTTCTCGCTGATCGGCAGCGAGGGCGCGCTGCCCTTCACGGTGGGCGCTGTCATCATCCTTCTCGCCGCGTTGCCCATCTTCATCGCCCGCGGCGAAAGCCCGATCATCGATGAGAAGCCCGAGCTGCATTTCATGCGCTACATCCTGCTCGTGCCGACGGCGACGGCGGCCGTCTTCATCTTCGGTGCCGTCCAGGTGGGCGGGCTTTCCTTCCTGCCGATCTACGCCACCCGCGCCGGCTTCTCCGAGGCGCAGGCGGCGCTGCTGCTCACCGTGATGAGCGTCGGCAGCATGGCCTTCCAGATCCCCCTCGGTCTGCTCTCCGACCGTATGCGCGACCGCAGGAGCCTGCTCACCATCATGGCGGCCATCGGCCTCATCGGCTCCCTCTCCCTGCCGCTCATCTCACACAACTGGCTGTTGATGGCCGGCATGCTACTGGCCTGGGGCGGATGCGTCGCCGGCCTCTATACGGTCGGCCTCAGCCATCTCGGCTCGCGACTCGTCGGCGCGGACCTTGCGGCCGCCAATGCCGCCTTCATCTTCTGCTACGCGGTCGGCACCGTGGTCGGCCCCCAGGTGATCGGCGCGGCCATGGATGTCTCCGGCAATGACGGTTTTGCCTGGGCCATCGTCGCCTTCTTCGGCTTTTACCTCGTACTTTCTCTCGGGCGGATGGTTTTCCGGCCGAAACGGGGTTGACTTTTCGGGCGCGATTTGTAGTTTCCGCCCAGATTTAAGCCGTGGAGCAGACTGGCTGTCCGCGGCTTCGTTTTTCATAAAGGCAGGACGACCATGGCCAAGGCTACCACCATCAAGATCAAGCTGCTGTCGACGGCCGACACCGGTTTCTTCTACGTAACGACGAAGAACAGCCGCACGATGACGGACAAGATGACCAAGACGAAGTACGACCCGGTCGTCAAGAAGCACGTCGAATTCAAGGAAACCAAGATCAAGTAATCTTGGGAGCCTTACGAGGTTCGCAAAGGCGCTGGACGGAAACGTCCGGCGCCTTTTCTTTTGCCGCGCTCCCGGCTGCCGCCCCTGCCCGGATTGCAACCGCCCGAATCAAAAACGCCGCCCCCTGATCGGGAGCGGCGTTGAAATGGGGGTCGGTCAGGCATGACGACGGCACGAGGATTCCGTTTTTGTCATGGCTGACCGACCGACCCCACGACCCAGGAGATGCGGCGGACCTAGCATCATGGGGTAACCGGTTGTGCGGCTTTATCTGCCGCCCACAAAACGAGCATCGCGCGAAAAAGAAAAAAAATCAACGAATTCTTAATATTCAGGCAGCGCGTCCTTGTCTCATAGTTAACCGCCGAAGTTGCAACTGTCTCATCCGGCGGCAATTCCGTTATGGAAAACAACAATACAGCACGCCCTTGCCGGCAACCATGACGGTAGGGCCTCACAACCTCCATGAAGGTCCCGGCAGCCACACGGTCAGATTGCACAAAAGCAAGCCCTTGATAAGGCTCATCAAAAATAAATCATGCGATTTATTGTCGAAATCCGCCGCAGCATATGTATGCAGTCGCACTGCGCCACCAGTCCGCCTCGCGCGTGTCCGCACGATAAGTGCCTGAAATTGCAGACGAGCGCGCAACGTCTCTTCAATGCCTGTGGACAAACGGGAGCCGGATGGTCCCGGAACGGCTCAGGCGGCGGCGGCCACAACCCGGTTCCGGCCTGAGCGCTTGGCCTCGTAGAGGGCAGCGTCGGCGCGCTTCAGCAACGCCTCCGGGCTGTCGCCTTCCGGCAGGACGGACGCGATGCCGAGTGAAGCGGTGATCGGCAGGAAGGCATCGGTGCCGGGAATGCGGAACGGCTCCCGCTCGACGATGGAGCGCAGGCGCTCGGCGACACCTGCCGCCATCTCGGCGGACGTATCGGGCATCACCAGCACGAACTCCTCCCCGCCATAGCGGCAGGCAAGGTCCGCGCCGCGCACGGTGGAGCGGACACGGTTGGCGAATTCACGGAGCACGGCATCGCCCGCATCGTGACCATAGGTATCGTTGACGAGCTTGAAGCGGTCGATATCCGTGATGCAGACCGACATCGGCCGGCCGCGCGCTATCGCCCGGTCGATCAACAGCTTCAGGTGACTGTCCAGATAGCGACGATTGTGCAGGCCCGTCAGGCCGTCAGTGACGGCAAGCTCGATTGTATGGCGCACGCTCGTGCGCAGGCGGTCGTTGCAGCGCTTGCGGCGGATCTGGGTGAGGCTGCGGGCGATCAGCTCGTTCGGATCGATCGGACGCATCAGATAGTCCGTCACGCCGAGATCGAGGGCGCGCACGACCACGTCGTCGTCGCCCTGCTCGGCGATCAGCAGGATAGGCAGGAAGCGCGTGCGCTCCAGCGAGCGGAGCTGCGAGCAGAGCCGTAGCGGATCGTAGTCGTCGAAATTCGCATTGACGATGACAAGCTCGTAGTTGCTCTCGGCCGCCTGGAACAAGGCCGCCTGCGGATCGGACATGCAGGTGACGTCGGCGATCGGCTTCAG
Organism: Shinella zoogloeoides; assembly: GCF_022682305.1. Taxonomy (NCBI): domain Bacteria; kingdom Pseudomonadati; phylum Pseudomonadota; class Alphaproteobacteria; order Hyphomicrobiales; family Rhizobiaceae; genus Shinella; species Shinella zoogloeoides. Next base: position 1,340,832 of record NZ_CP093528.1, on the reverse strand, counting down.
CGCGCGGGCGATGCGCTCCTGCGAGCTGGCGCGACCGTCGACGAGCAGGATGTCGCCCGGCTCGTTGCCGAGATCGGTATCCAGCCCCTCTTCCATCGAGATGGCGCGCGCGGTCATCGCGCGCATGCGCAGCTCGTCCGTCAGCGTCTTGAGGCGCACCAGGCTCTTGACGCGCGACATGAGCTGCAGGTCGTTGACCGGCTTGGTGAGGAAATCGTCGGCGCCGGCCTTGAGGCCGCGCACGCGATCGGACGGCTGGTCGAGCGCCGTGACCATGACGACGGGAATATGGGCGGTGCGCGGATTGGCCTTCAGCCGCTCGCAGACCTCAAATCCGTCGATGCCCGGCATCATGATGTCGAGCAGGATGAGATCGACCTGGGTGCGCTCGCAGAGCGACAGCGCTTCGTAGCCGTTCTCGGCTGTCAGCACGTCGAAATATTCGGCCAGCAGCCGGGCCTCGAGAAGTTTCACATTGGCCGGAACGTCGTCGACGACGAGAATGCGTGCTGTCATATCCGCCTCATGCGTCGCCGAGATAGGTCTTGATCGTCTCGATGAACTTCGGAACGGAGATCGGCTTGGAGACATAGGCCTCGCAGCCGCCCTGCCGGATTCGCTCCTCGTCTCCCTTCATGGCGAAGGCCGTCACGGCGATCACGGGGATGACGTGAAGCTCGTCGTCTTCCTTCAGCCACTTGGTCACCTCGAGGCCCGAGACCTCGGGAAGCTGGATGTCCATGAGAATGAGGTCCGGGCGGTGTTTGCGCGCAAGATCAAGGGCTTCCATGCCATTCCGGGTCTGGATGGTCGTGTAGCCGGATGCCTCGATGAGGTCCCGGAAGAGCTTCATGTTCAGCTCGTTGTCCTCGACAATCATGACCTGCTTGGGCATCGTGCGTCCCTGTTCCTCTGACCGGCCTTGCAACCTGCCTGGAGATGGATAAGTTGCGGCAAAGCCGAAATCACCCAGCCTGACCGCTGCCACGTTAGCGTCACTTGGTTGATTAAAAGGTAAATTTCCCGAGGAAAACCGATGAAAAGCCAAAAAGATACAACCGCGGCGCAGAACGCGGAAGTAACCGCTGTCGCCATCCTCGGCTGGCTTGCGGGTGAGCCTGAGCTTCTGTCGCGTTTCCTCGCGCTGACCGGCGTGATGCCTTCCGAAGTTCGCAACGCCATGAACGACCCCGGGTTCCTCGCCGGCCTCGTCGATTTCCTGATGAGCCACGAGCCGACGCTGCTCGCCTTCAGCGAGGCGACGGGCATTAGGCCGGAGGCGGTCGTGCATGCCCATGCGGTCTTTTCCGGACCGAACGACGGAGGCGATTTCTGAGCGGCAGGCCTGTGTACGGTCATGCATTCGGCCCCGGCGGCTATTGAGACTCGCGAATTTAAGCCTTAATGTCGCGATGTTCAATATTTGTTCTACATCATGAGCACCGCCGACACGCGTTTTCCGGGCTTCTGCCGCGACTGCCTCTCTGGGCAGCCTGCCGGGCTGCGCCGTTGTCGCGCCTGCGGCAGCCCCCGCCTCCTCTACCATGATGAACTCTACGGCCTGACGCTCGCCCATATCGACTGCGACGCTTTCTACGCGGCGATCGAGAAACGCGACGACCCAACGCTTGCCGACAAGCCGGTCATCATCGGCGGCGGCAAGCGCGGGGTCGTCTCCACCGCCTGCTATGTCGCGCGCATCCATGGCGTGCGCTCGGCCATGCCGATGTTCAAGGCGCTGGAGGCCTGCCCGAACGCCGTCGTCATCAAGCCGAACATGGAGAAATATGTCGCGGTCGGGCGGCAGGTGCGCGCGATGATGCAGGACCTGACACCGCTGGTGCAGCCGATCTCCATCGATGAGGCCTTCCTCGAATTGAAGGGCACCGAGAGGCTGCACCACGATCCCCCTGCCCGCGTGCTGGCGCGCTTCGTGCAGCGGGTGGAGAAGGAGGTGGGCATCACCATCTCTGTCGGCCTTTCCTACTGCAAGTTCCTCGCCAAGGTCGCCTCCGACCTCAACAAACCGCGCGGCTTTTCCGTCATCGGCGAAGCCGAGGCGCTGGATTTCCTGCGGGAAAAGCCGGTGCGCCTCATCTGGGGCGTCGGCAAGGCCTTTGCCGAGACGCTGGAGCGCGACGGAATCCGCACCGTCGGCCAACTCCAGACCATGGAGGAAACCGACCTGATGCGCCGCTACGGCATAATGGGCAAGCGGCTCTTCAACCTCTCGCGCGGGCAGGACGACCGCGAGGTGCACCCGAACGATCCGGCCAAGAGCGTTTCGGCCGAAACCACCTTCTTCGACGATATTTCCAGCCACGACGAGCTTGTCGCGCATCTGCGGCGGCTGAGCGAGAAGGTGGCCGTGCGCCTGCGCAAATCCGGCATCGCCGGCCATACGGTCGTCCTCAAGCTGAAGACCGCCGACTTCAAGGGCCGCACGCGCAACCGCAAGCTCGAAGATCCCACCATGCTGGCCGACAAGATCTTCCGCATCGGCATGGAACTGCTGCGCAAGGAGACGGACGGCACGAAATTCCGGCTGATCGGCATCGGCGTCACCGACCTTGCCGATCCCGGTCGCGCCGACCCGCCCGATCTGGTCGACCCGGCAGCAACACGCCGCGCCGCGGCGGAAGCCGCGATGAACACGCTGCGCGACAAGTTCGGCAAGGCGAGCGTGGAGACCGGCTATACATTCGGCAAATCCGGCCCCGAGCGCTTTCACGGAAAGTTGACCGTGAAGACGTCAGGCAAAACCGGCGATCCCGGCGAATAAATCCCGGCAGTCCGGCGTTCTTGACTGCATCGGGATGGCACGGATCGGGGGAGCGCCGGGGTGCATCAAGCCTTCCTTAAGCGAGATGCACTAGCCTCCCAGCCGGTTTGTATTGCGTACGGATGGGTAACATGAAGTTTCGCCTCGCCACTGGCATGAGCATATTTGGCCTGATGCTGAGCTGCGCCACCGCGCTCGGCGGAACGCTCGAAGGTCCGCTCCAGATCATGGTGTCGAAGGACCTGCAGGAACTGAAGATCTACGATGGCGGCGTTGTGGTCGCCACCTCGCGCGTTTCCACCGGCAAAGCCGGCCATTCGACGCCCACCGGCATCTTCTCGATCCTCGAAAAGAAGCGCACGCATTTCTCCAACATCTATGACAGCGCGCCGATGCCGTTCATGCAGCGGCTCACCTGGTCGGGCATCGCGCTGCACGCTTCAAACAGCGTGCCCTCCTACCCGGCCTCGCACGGCTGCGTGCGCCTGCCGAACGATTTCGCAAAAACTCTGTTCTCCGTCACGCGGCGCGGCGGCCATGTGCTGATCACCGACAGCGAGACGGCGCCGCAGCGCATCGTGCATGAACTGCTCTTCAAGCCCTCCATCGTGGTGCCGGATACGCCGCTGCTCGCGGATGCCGGCCTGCGCCCGACGCTGATCGAGACCGGCGGCAAGAGCGTCGAGGTGGCGATGACCGAGCCGAAGCCGGAGGTCCTCACACCCGTCGTGCAGAAGACCGAGCAGGACCCGATCCGCATCCTCATCACCCGTCGCGGTGATCGGGAAATGATGATCGATCTGCAGACGCTATTGACCTCGCTCGGCTACGATGCCGGCGTGCCGGACGGGCGCCACGGCAAGCAGACGGTGACCGCCATTCGCGCCTTCCAGCTTGCCGAAGGCCAGAAGGAAGACGGCATGGTGACCCAGGAGCTTCTCGCCGCCGTCTATGCCAAGGCCGGCAAGGGCACGCCGCCGAACGGCCAGATCCTCGTGCGCCAGAAATTCAAGCCCCTGGTCGAAGAGCCGATCACCATCCGCAACCCGGAGATCGCGCTCGGAACCCACTTCCTGCTCGCCCGTGAAGTCGATGCCGACAAGGGCAAGGCCGAATGGTATGGCGTCAGCATGGACAACCAGCTTTCGCCCGCGACCCTGAAGCGCCTCGGCATCACCACCGAGGCCGACGCGAGCGCGCCCGACGCCCTGACGAAGACGCTCGACCGCCTGGATATCCCGCAGGACATGCGCAGCCGCATTTCCGGCCTGATGGGCGAAGGCGCGTCCCTCTCCATCTCCGATACGGGCCTCGGCCCGGAAACCGGCGACGGCACGGACTTCATCACCGTGACCCGCAAGGTGCAAAAGGCGGATGCCTCCGTCGTGCAGGGCAAGAAGAAGAAAAAGAAGAGGTCGTCGGTCACGGTGGTGAACTGACCGGGAGAGCCTTCAGACTGGCGCGGTCCGGCCGACCGGAAAGCGCCAGCCAAGTCGCACGCCGAGCGTTCCGAGGGCGATCAACATCATGCCGAGCGCCTGCGCGATCCCGAGCGGGTGGCCATATATGATCCAGTCGATCAGAATCGCGACCAGCGGATAGATGAAGGTCAGCACGCCGATAACCGGCGTTGACAGCTTCGGATAGGCTGAATACATCAGCACATAGGCAATGCCCGTGTGCAGGATGCCGATGCCGAGAAGCCATCCCCATGACGCCGCTGGGACGGAACGGAAGAGATCGGCAAATGGCGCCAGCAGGATGGTGCCGACGACGGTCTGGCACAAGGCCGTCACCTCCGGGCGCTGCTGCCCGAGGCCCTTCGCAAGAATGGTGGCAATCGCATAGAGCAGCGCGGCCGCAAGCGTCAGCGCGATCCCGGCCACCCACGTTGGGTCGACCGCGCCGGAGGAAACGGCAAGGCCGCTTGCGAGAACGACGCCGATGAACGCGCCGACCATCCAGACGATCTGGTCGAGCGTAATCCGCTCCTTGAGGAACAGCACGCCGATCAGGACCACGAAGAAGGGTTGAATATGGTAGACGATCGTCGTCGTCGCGATCGACGTCATCGCAAATCCGGCAAAGAACGCTGTCCAGCTCAAGACCATGCAGACGCCGCCGAGCGCGGCAAGCACCAGCCGGGCCGGTGAGAGGCTCTTGTCCGGCAAATAGCCGCGTATCAGGCACCATGCCCCGAGAAAGGCGGTGCCGAAGGCGCATCGCCAGAAAACGGTCGTCACCGGATCAAGCCCGGCCTCGACCGCGAATGCCCCGACCGTGCCGACGATTACCATCGCGGCCACGAGCTTTGCGGCGGGGAGACTGGTGTCGCGTGTCTTTTCCATGCTGACCTCTCAAAACAGGTTGAGAGGACTTATCGCCGTCCGGCGAAACTCAATCAAACGAATAGATTTGGAGAGCTCTATTCGTTATACTGATAGCACCATGACGAACCCCTTGGATATAGATCTGCTGCGAACCTTTGTTGCCGTCGTCGAAACGGGCAGCTTTTCCAATGCCGCTCCGCGGATCGGGCGCAGTCAGTCTGCCGTGAGCATGCAGATGCAACGGCTGGAACAGGCCGTCGGCAAGCAGCTCCTGATCCGTGGTCCCAAGGCCGTCACGCCCAACGCGGCCGGCTCGGATTTTCTGGTCCACGCCCGCCGGCTCCTGAAACTGTCGGACGAGGCATGGGCAAGCGTCACGCGGCCGGAGGAGAGCGGCTGCGTGCGCCTCGGCGTTCCGGACGACTACGCGGCCTTCCTGCTCCCGCCGGCCCTGGCCCAGTTTGCGGCGGAGCACCCGCGGGTCACGGTGGAACTCGTGTGCGAGCCTTCGACCGCGCTGACGAAGGCCGTCGAAGACGGGCGCATCGACCTTGCCATCGTTACGCGTCTGGCCGAGCAGCCTGTCGAGATCTTGCGGCGGGAGCCTTTCGTCTGGGTCGCATCGCCGTCCCATATCGCCTGGGATATCGAGCCGCTTCCCGTCGCGCTTTTCGAACCCGGTTGCACCGCGCGCATCAACGTCCTGAAGGCCCTTGCGGAAGGCGACCGCGCCTACCGCTGCACCTATTCGAGCGCGAGCCTGCTGGGTCTTGTCGCGGTCGTGCAGGCCGGTCTTGCCATCGCAGGCCTCGCGCTGTGCAGCGTGCCGCCTTCCTTGCGGATCATCGGAGCCAATGAGGGATTGCCGCGTCTGGACGAGCTGGAAATCAGCATCCTGCGCAACCCGCGATCAGCCAGCCCGGCTGTGGAGCGCCTGAACGACTTTCTTCGCCGCGCCCTGTCCTGAGAGGCACGGAGCATCCACGTAACGCCACTGAGCTAAACGTCATCCCCTGGCGCGCAAGGCGCCAGGGCTCTCCTCACACGAGCTCCACATCCAGCACGCCCGGCGTCGAGCGCATGGCGGCCGCGATCTCGGGGGAGATGCGGAAGCGTTCCGTCAGCTCCACCTCGATCTCGCGCTGGCCGCTGTCCTTGATGACGATGAAGGAAACGAGGCCGTCGCCCTTGGTGTTGAGATGAGCGGCGACCGAGCGCAGGGGGCCGCTGTCGCGGACATAAACGCGCAGCGCCTTCTGGGTATGGAGCGATTCCTCCTCCAGCGAGCGGAGCGTCTGGATGCGCAGGCCGATGCCTTCCGGGCGCTCTTCCGCCTGCACGGTCATGACAAGCGATTTGCCGGGCTCCAGCAAGTCGCGGTACTGGTTCAGCATTTCGGAGAACAGCACCGCCTCGAACTGGCCGGAGGAATCGGAGAAGGCGACGATGCCCATCTTGTTGCCGGTGCGGGTCTTGCGCTCCTGCTTGGACGTCACCGTGCCGGCAAGGCGGCCGGCGGTCGCGCCGCGCTTCACCGCGGCGGAGAAATCGCCAAAAGTCTGCACGCGCATCTTGGCGAGGATCGGAGCGTAGGTATCGAGGGGATGGGCCGAGAGGTAGAAGCCGAGCACCTGGAACTCGCGGTGCAGCTTCTCCGAGGCAAGCCAGGGCGTGTAGGCGGGCAGCGTGATGACCTCCGGCCCCGTCGCCGCGCCCATGCCGAAGATATCGCCCTGCCCGCTCGTCTTGTTCTCCTGCGCGCGCTGGGCGGCGCCGAGCAGACGGTCGAGGCCGGCGATCATGGCCGCGCGGTCATGGCCGAAGCAATCGAAGGCGCCGGCGACGATGAGGCTTTCGAAAACGCGGCGGTTGACGAATTTCGGATCGATGCGCACGCAAAAGTCTTCGAGGCTCTTGAAGGGCGCATCGCCGCGCACCTGCACGATATGCTGCACGGCCGCCTCGCCTACGCCCTTGATGGCGGCGAGCGCGTAGTAGATGCGGCTTTCGCCCGTCTCGAAATGGGCGAAGGACGTCTGCACCGACGGCGGGATGACCTCGATGCCGAGGCGCCCGGCATCCTGCCGGAAGTCGTTCAGCTTGTCCGTGTTTGACATATCGTAGGTCATCGACGCGGCGAGGAACTCGACCGGGTAATGCGCCTTCAGATAGGCCGTCTGGTAGGAGACGATGGCGTAGGCGGCGGCATGCGACTTGTTGAAGCCGTAGTTGGCGAACTTGGCGAGCAGGTCGAAGATCAGGTCGGACTGCGGCTTCGACACGCCGTTCTTCACCGCCCCGTCGACGAAGCGGGCGCGCTGCTTGTCCATCTCCTCCTTGATCTTCTTGCCCATGGCGCGGCGCAGAAGATCGGCCTCGCCGAGCGAGTAGCCGGAGAGGACCTGGGCGATCTGCATCACCTGTTCCTGGTAGACGATAACGCCCTGTGTCTCCTTGAGCAGATGGTCGATCATCGGGTGGATCGACTCGATCTCCTCCTCGCCGTGCTTGCGGGCGTTATAGACCGGGATGTTCTCCATCGGGCCGGGACGGTAGAGCGCCACCAGCGCGATGATGTCCTCGATGCAGTCGGGCCGCATGCCGATCAGCGCCTTGCGCATGCCCGCGCTTTCCACCTGGAACACGCCGACCGTCTCGCCGCGCGAGAGCATCTCGTAGGTGAGCTGGTCGTCGAGCGGCAGGCTTTCGAGATTGACCTCGATGTTGCGCTTGCGGATGAAATCGACCGCCGTCTTCAAGACGGTCAACGTCTTGAGGCCGAGGAAGTCGAACTTCACAAGGCCGGCCTGCTCGACCCATTTCATGTTGAACTGGGTGACCGGCATGTCCGAGCGCGGATCGCGGTACATCGGCACGAGCTTGGAGAGCGGCCGGTCGCCGATCACGATGCCGGCGGCGTGGGTGGAGGCGTGGCGGTAGAGGCCCTCGATCTTTTGGGCGATATCGAGCAGGCGCGCGACGACCGGCTCTTTTTCCGCCTCCTCCTGCAGCTTCGGCTCTTCCTCGATGGCCTTGTAGAGGGGCGTCGGGTTGGCCGGGTTGTTCGGCACGAGCTTGCAGATCTTGTCGACCTGACCGTAGGGCATTTCCAGCACGCGGCCGACGTCGCGCAGCGCCGCGCGGGCCTGCAGCGAACCGAAGGTGATGATCTGCGCCACCTGCTCACGGCCGTATTTCTGCTGCACGTAGCGGATCACCTCTTCGCGGCGATCCTGGCAGAAGTCGATGTCGAAGTCGGGCATCGAGACGCGTTCCGGATTGAGGAAGCGTTCAAAGAGCAGCGAGAAGCGCAGCGGATCGACGTCGGTGATGGTGAGCGCATAGGCGACGAGCGAGCCCGCGCCCGAACCGCGGCCCGGCCCGACGGGAATGTTATGCTGCTTGGCCCATTTGATGAAGTCGGCAACGATGAGGAAGTAGCCGGGGAACTTCATACGCTCGATGACGGAGAGTTCGAAATCCAGCCTCTCGCGATAGTCCTGCTCGGTATAGCCGGGTGTCAGCCCGAGCAGCGCCATGCGGCTTTCAAGACCTTCCACGGACTGCCGGCGCAATTCCGCTGCCTCCGCGCGCTCGGCTTCCTCCGCATCGTCCGTCGCGCCGGTGAAGCGCGGCAGGATGGGGCCGCGCGTCTTCAGGACGAAGGAGCAGCGCCTTGCGATCTCCACCGTGTTCTCAAGCGCCTCCGGCAGGTCGGCAAAGAGCTTTGCCATGTCCTTGCGGCTCTTGAGATAGTGGTCCGGCGACAGGCGGAAACGATTGTCGTCCGAGACCATGGCGTTATGCGCAACTGCCATCAGCGCGTCATGCGCGTCATAATCATCAGGCGCCGGGAAGAACGGCTCGTTGGTCGCGACCAGCGGCACGTCCTCGGCATAGGCAAGCTCGACCATGCGTCGCTCATGCTGCCGGTCATAGCGGCCATGGCGCTGCAGCTCGATATAGAGCCGGTCGCCGAAGATCCGCTTCAGCGCCTCAAGCCGCGCCTTGCCAACGGCAGGCTGGCCGGCGAGGAAGGCCATGTCGACCGGGCCGCCGAGCGCCCCCGTCAGCGCGATCAGCCCTTCCGTTCCCTCTTCCACCAGCCAGCTATAGGCGATGCGGATCGCCTGCCCGCTCTCGCCGCCGAGATAGGCACGGCTGACAAGATCGACGAGGCGCGTGTAACCCGCGTCGGTCGCGGCAAGGAGAACGATGGACGGCAGCTTGGCGAGCTGCGCCTGCGGCCCGCGCCGCTCGCCGCCCTCGCCCTCGTCTTCCATGTCGATCGAAAGCTGACAGCCGATCAGCGGCTGGATGCCGTCGCCGACCGCCTTCTGCGAAAATTCGAGCGCCGCGAACAGGTTGTTCGTGTCGGTGATGGCAATGGCAGGCTGCTGGTCGGATATGGCCTTGCCGATGATCTTCTTGATCGGCAAGGCGCCTTCGAGCAGCGAGAAGGCCGAATGCACGCGCAGATGCACGAATTCCGGCGCTTCCGCGATCATCCCGCCCTCTGTCGTCTGCGCTGCGTCCGCCATCTCATCTTCCTTCCGGTCAAGGCAGGAAGCTTAAACGGATTCGGACCCGGCTCGTCCAGAGGGCTTTGCCCGTTGCACCCGCTTTCCACGCACGGGATGCATTGCGGATACACGATTGTTCAGGGAGACGTTACATCCCGAAGAGGATGACGGAGAAGCTGGCGACGAACATGAGCATGGAGGTGAATGCTGCAAGATCACGAAGAAAATCGGTCATTGTGGCTCCCTTTCCTTTTATGTTTTTATTTTGTTCTCTTTTTGTTTCAATGTCAACAGCTTTCCACAGCCCCTCTGGACCGGCGCTTGTCGCCGCAATAAGGTCGCCCGATCACATGGAGGACACGAAATGAAGCCCTGGATTGCCGCCCTTCTGCTTTCGGCCGCGCTCCCCGCTATGGCAGCCGCCGAAGAGTTTCCTGCCGACCGGATCATCGCCATGGCGAGCGGCGACTGGAACAAGGACGGCACGCCGGATCTTGCCGTGGTGGCGACGCCTGGCGACGGCGGCGACGAGGACAACGGGGTCTATGTCTATCTCGCCAAGCCGGAAGAAAATCGCCTGACGCTGGCGCTTGCCGCACCGAATTCCGTCTGGGGCAATCTCACCATGTACGGGCAGGAGCCGGAACTGACGGCACTCGCCAACGGCTCCTTCACGATCACCACGAAGAACGACGCGGTAGGCCGCGACCGCTGGCGGCAGTCGCTGACCGTCGCCTATCGCAATTTCGACTTCATCGTCGCCGGCTATACCTATTCGTCCTACGACACACTCGATCCGAACGGCGGCAGCGAATGCGACCTCAACGTGCTGACCGGCAAGGGCAAGACGCATAGAGGCCCTGTCGCCGGCAAGGCGCAGTTCATGCTGCTCAAGGACTGGAAGGACGGGATCGCCCGCTCGATCTGCGGGCTGGACGAATGACCGGACGAGACGTGCGCGAGACTCAGGCGAGCTCGCGCACGAAGCCATCCTCGATGGTCACGCGGCGGTCCATGAGACCGGCAAGCTCGTGGTTGTGCGTGGCGATGAGCGAGGCAAGGCCGGACTGGCGGGCAAGCGCTTCCAGCGCCTCGAAGACGTAGCCGGCGGTTTCCGGATCGAGGTTGCCGGTCGGCTCGTCGGCAAGCAGCACCAGCGGCGCATTGGCGACGGCGCGGGCGATGGCGACACGCTGCTGCTCGCCGCCGGAAAGCTCCGAAGGACGATGATCGGCGCGGTGGCCGATGCGCATATAGTCGAGCAACTGGGCGGCGCGCTCGCGCGCCTCGCCCTTGGAGAGACCGCCGATCAGTTGCGGCATCATGATGTTCTCCAGCGCGGTGAATTCCGGCAGGAGATGGTGGAACTGGTAGACGAAGCCGATCTCGCTGCGGCGAATCGCGGTGCGCTGGTCGTCGGAAAGATCGGCGCAGGAATGGCCGTTGACGAGAACCTCGCCGCTATCGGGCTTCTCGAGCAGGCCCGCGACATGCAGCAACGTCGACTTGCCAGTGCCCGAAGGCGCGACGAGCGCGACGGTCTCGCCGCTTTTCAGGACGAAATCGGCTCCCTTCAGGATCGACAGCACGGTCTCGCCCTGGCCGTAATGCCGTTCGATGCCCTTCAGTTCCAAAGCGACGCGCGCAGCCATGCGTTCTTTCCTATTCGTACCGGAGGGCCTGGACGGGGTCGAGCTTGGAGGCGCGCCAGGCGGGGAAGATCGTCGCGAGGAACGACAGCGCCAGCGCCATGACGACGACCGAGACCGTCTCGCCGAAATTCATGTCGGCCGGAAGCTGGCTGAGGAAATAGAGTTCCGGGTTGAACAGCGTCGTGCCGGAAATCCACGAGAAGAACTGGCGGATCGATTCGACATTGAGGCAGACGAGGACGCCGAGCAGGACGCCGGCGAAGGTGCCGACCGTGCCGATGGCCGCGCCCGTCATGAAGAAAATGCGCATGATGGCGCCCGATGTCGCGCCCATGGTGCGCAGGATCGCGATATCGCTGCCCTTGTCCTTCACCAGCATGATGAGGCCGGAGATGATGTTGAGCGCGGCGACGAGCACGATGAGCGTCAGGATCATGAACATGACGTTGCGCTCGACCTGGAGGGCCGAGAAGAAGGTCTGGTTGCGCTGGCGCCAGTCGGTGATGAAGATCTGCCGCTCGGCCGCCGCCTCGATGGGCTGGCGGAGATCGTCCACGGCGTCCGGATGCGAGACGAACAGCTCTATCGACTGCACGACGCCCTCGGAGTTGAAGTAGAGCTGCGCTTCCTCCAGCGGCATGTAGATGATCGAGGCGTCGTATTCCGACATGCCGATCTCGAAGACGGCCGAGACCGTATAGGTCTTCACGCGCGGGTTCACGCCGAGCGGTGTCACATCGCCTTCCGGCGCGACGAGCGTGATCTGGCCGCCGGCGCTGAGGCCGAGGGATTCGGCCATGCGCGAGCCGATAGCGACGCCGCCAGTCGCGAAGCCGACGAGATCGCCTTCCTTGATATGGTCGGAGACGGCCTTCATCTTGGCGAGATCGTCGGCGCGGATGCCGCGCACCAGCGCGCCCGAACCGCCGCCGACCGTGCCCTGCGCCAGCGTCTGGCCCTCGACGAGCGGGATCGCCATGGTGACGCCCGGGACGGCTGAAAGGCGCTCGGCGAGCTTGGCGTAGTCGTTCAGCGGCGTATCGATCGGCTGGATGATCATATGGCCGTTGATGCCGAGGATGCGCGAGATCAGCTCGGTGCGGAAGCCGTTCATGACGGCCATGACGATGATGAGGGTCGCCACACCCAGCATGATGCCGATGAAGGAGAAGCCGGCGATGACCGAGATGAAGGCTTCCTTGCGCCGCGAGCGCAGGTAGCGCCAGGCGACCATCCGCTCGAAGGCGGAGAACGGGCGGCTTTTCTTGAAGGCCTGAGCCTCGGTTGCAGATGCACCGCTCGCTGCGTCAGCCATGTTTCCTCCCGTTACCGCCGGCTTCGCATCAGTTGCCGGACGTCAGGCGGTTGATGGCCGCCTCGATGGTCAGCGTCTCGCGTTCGCCGGTCTTGCGATCCTTGATCTCGACCTCGCCGCTGGCGACGCCGCGCGGGCCGGCGATGACCTGCACCGGCGCGCCGATGAGGTCGGCGGTGGCGAACTTGGCGCCTGCGCGCTCGTCCTTGTCGTCGTAGAGCACGTCGACGCCGGCGTTCAGCAGCGCGCCGTAGATCTTTTCGCAAGCCGCGTCGCAGGCTTCGTCGCCCGACTTCATGTTGATGACGATGGCTTCGAACGGTGCGACGGCCTTCGGCCAGATGATGCCGTTCTCGTCATGCGAGGCTTCGATGATCGCCGGAACAAGGCGCGTCGGGCCGATGCCGTAGGAACCCATATGCACGGTATGTTCCTTGCCGTCAGGGCCCTGCACCTTGGCGCCCATGGCTTCGGAATATTTCGTGCCGAAATAGAAGATGTGGCCGACCTCGATGCCGCGGGCCGACAGGCGCTCGCCCTCCGGGATCGCCTCGAAGGCCGGCGCGTCGTGCATTTCGGAGGTCGCAGCGTAGCGCGAGGTCCACTTGTCGAAGATGGCGCGCAGGCCCGCGACGTCGTCGAAGTTGGTGTCCACGCCGGGAATGTCGAAGTTCAGGAAGTCCTTGTGGCAGAAGACTTCCGACTCGCCGGTATCGGCGAGGATGATGAATTCGTGGCTGAGATCGCCACCGATCGGGCCGGTGTCGGCACGCATCGGAATAGCGCGCAGGCCCATGCGCGAGAAGGTGCGCAGATAGGCCGCGAACATGCGGTTATAGGCATGCACGGCGCCTTCGCGGTTGAGGTCGAAGGAATAGGCGTCCTTCATCAGGAACTCGCGCGAGCGCATGGTGCCGAAGCGCGGACGGATCTCATCGCGGAACTTGAGCTGGATATGGTAGAGGTTGAGCGGCAGGTCCTTGTAGGACTTCACGAACGAACGGAAGACGTCGGTAATCATCTCCTCGTTGGTCGGGCCGTAGAGCATCGGACGCTCCTGGCGGTCCTTGATGCGCAGCATTTCCTTGCCATAGGCGTCATAGCGGCCGCTTTCCTGCCAGAGTTCGGCGGACTGCAGCGTCGGCATCAAGAGCTCGACGGCGCCGGAGCGGTTCTGCTCCTCGCGGATGATGGCGTTCACCTTGTCGAGAACGCGCTTGCCGAGCGGCAGCCAGGTATAGATGCCCTGGGACTGCTGCTTGACCATGCCCGCACGCAGCATGAGCCGGTGGGAGACGATCTCGGCTTCCTTGGGGTTTTCCTTGAGGATGGTCAGGAAGAAGCGGGAAAGGCGCATATCGGTTTCCGGTGTGACTGATCCGCCCTATTTCGGGAATCGGGCAAAATGACGTTGATTTTCACGCGTTCATAAACGCTTCGCCGGAGGAAGGAAACCCGGCAGGCCGAGTGGGCGTCGTGGTGGGAAGCACTGTCCACCGCTCTTGGGCGGTTTCGCCGAGGATGGCGGAAAAACAGGGCCGCCAATAACGAAAATTGCGCAATGGTTGTCAATCGAAAAACTTTATTCCACTGTAGCAAAAATGCAAAAAAAGCGGATGACAACGCCCAAGCTTTGGGCTAGTTTCAGGCCACAAAACAGGCAGGAAGTACAAATTCCAGCCAATTTCGCGGTCAAGTCTTGGGAGGATCAGATCTTTGGCGCGCGCAGACGCTGCCACCGCACAACGGATAAAGATCACGCGATACCTGTAAAACAAGGCTCTACGCCTTGTTTTTTTTTGCCTTTCGATCAAAGCCCCTTCCATTTAGCAACTCTGGACAGCGTGTCCATGCGGCAAGGTCGCGCAGCCCGGCGGCGCGGCGGCATTACCCCGCGCATGGGAAGCCGGACCTGGCGAAGAGACCTGCCGAAAACGCCGCGTGGGCCTGCCCGATGAGGCGAGCGCCGACGAATGGGAAAGGAAGACTTTTCCAGTACAGTCCGAAGCCCCCGGAATGAATTACCCGGGGCGGCATGCCGTGGTTAACCTTTGCGGCATGCTACTTGAAGTTCGGCATGATCTGCGGGATGGCGTCGATGCCAAGGCCGAAACGCACCGACAGGATATACCAGGCGCCGTAGATAACGGCGGATACGATGGTCGTCAGCAGCACCACGCGGCCGCCGCGAAAGCGCGCCGGGGCACTCTCGACCGTGCCGGGCACAACCTCCTCGGCCTCCGCCTGCGTCTTCAGCCCCAGGGGAAGGATCGCAAAGAGCGTCATCCACCAGACGATGAAATAAACGGCGAAGTAGGAAAAGAGCTGCATGGACGGTCCTCGTGCGACAGGCGGCCTTTTACGCCGTCTGCCCTGGAAATTCAAATGGCGTAAGGGTGGCGTGCCGTCGCACCCTCGAATCCCAAGCTTGCGGACGGCCGCTCACCCCGCTGCCGCGAGCCGATATCCCGCAAGCTGCGGCTGAAATGTTGCAACCGCCTTCTCCCCGCTTGCGGGGAGAAGCTGCCGGCAGGCGGAGGGGCGGCTTAACCGCCCCGCATCACACCTTGGTCAGGAACACGGTGACGACCGGCTTCTTGCCCCAGATCTCGTTCGCCGTGGAGCGCACCGCGCGGCGCACGGCCTCACGCACCATCTCAAGGTCCTTGCGGCGGGCGCGCGGAATGCTTTCGACCGCACCGAGCACGGCGTCATAGAGCGTGTCGCCCATGTCCTCGCCCTCGTCGTCGAACTGCGGCAGGCCGAAAGGCTCGACCTCCGGGTCACCCTGGAAATCATAGCGGCTGTCGAGCAGGACACTGACGGCGACATGGCCGACGAAGGCGAGCTTGCGGCGGTCGCCGATGCCCATCTCCTCATAATCACCGATCAGGTTGCCGTCCTTGAAGATGCGGCCGAAGGGTGCGTGATCGACGACCTCGGGCGCGCCCGGAGCGAGCTTCAGCACATCGCCGTTGCGCACGCGCGGCACTTCGCCGATGCCGGACTGTTCGGCAAGCTGGGCATGGGCCGTCAGTTGCGCGGCCTCGCCGTGCACCGGCACGACCATCTTCGGACGCACCCAGCCGTACATCTGCTGCAATTCATGCCGGCGCGGATGGCCGGAGACATGCACGAGCGCCTCGGCGTCGGTGATGATGTTGATGCCCTGCTCGATCAGGCCGTTCTTGATATCGTTGATGGCCTTCTCGTTGCCGGGAATGGCGCGCGAGGAGAAGATGATCGTATCGCCATCGGTAAAGGCGACGTTGCGCATCTCGTCGCGGGCGATTTTCGCCAGCGCGGCGCGCGGCTCGCCCTGGCTGCCGGTGAGGATGACGACGACCTTGTCGCGCGGGATATAGCCGAACTCGTCCTCGGCGATGAAGGGCTTCAGACCTTCCATGAGGCCGATATCGCGCGCCACGTCCGTCACGCGCTTCATGGAGCTGCCGAGCAGCAGCACTTCGCGACCGGCGGCCTCGGCGGCCAGCGCGATGGAGCGAATGCGGCCGACATTCGAAGAAAAGGTGGTGATACCCACCCTGCCCTCGGCCGCCTCGATGATCTTCGTCAGGCTCTCGGAGACCTCATGCTCGGACGGCGAGATGCCGTCGCGCACCGCATTGGTGCTGTCGCAGATCAGCGCCAGAACGCCCTCGTCGCCGAGCTTGCGGAAGCGTGCCTCGTCGGTCAGCGGACCGAGCGAGGGATCGAGGTCGATCTTCCAGTCACCCGTATGGATGACCGTGCCGAGCGGCGTCGTGATCGCCAGCGACATCGGTTCGGGAATGGAGTGGTTGACGCCGATGGCCTCGATCTCGAAGGGGCCGACATTGATGCGGTCGCCCTGCTTGAAGATCGTCACCGGGATTTCGACGCGGCTGCGCTCGTAGTCGCGCTTGGCTTCCAGCATGCCGGCCGTAAACGGTGAAGCATAGACCGGCACGTTGAGGCCGGGCCAGAGGTCGTTCAGCGCGCCGTAATGGTCCTCGTGCGCATGGGTGATGATGATACCCTTGAGGTTCTTGCGCTGTTCCGCGAGGAAGCGGATATCGGGCAGCACCAGATCGACGCCCGGCAGGTCCGGTCCCGGGAAGGTGACGCCGCAATCGACCATGATCCACTGGCGGTTCGTCTTCGGGCCGTAGCCGTAGAGCGCCAGATTCATGCCGATTTCGCCGACGCCGCCAAGCGGCAGGAACACCAGTTCGTCTTCTTTTGCCATCGCCTTCAAAAATTCCTATCCAAAAAATACGTCGCCGGCCGCGATCAGTTGCGTGCCGCCATCATCCGTCTCCAGTTTCAGGAGACCTGTATCATCAATTCCGGCAAAGCGCCCGGAAATAGAACGGTCGGGCAGATTGACCGTGATGTTTTCCCCGATGCCGCCCGCCACCTCTTTCCAGCGCTCCATGATGGAGGCGATGCCGCGGCCGCGGTTCCATAGCGCCAGCGTTTCCGCCATCGACCGGAAGAGATGGGCGAAGAGTTCGTCCGGGGATGCGGAGACGCCGAAATCCCGCAAGGTCGCGACGGGATACAGGCCTGCACCCGGTGCGACCGAAACATTGATGCCGATACCGATCACCAGCGCGTGCCTGCCATCCGGCAGGGCCTCCCCCTCGATCAGGATGCCGCAGACCTTGCGGCGCTCGATGAGGATATCGTTCGGCCACTTGACCAGCACTTCGGGTGCACCGAGAGGCATGACGCGGCTGACGGCATCCTGCACGGCGACGGCAATCGCCAACGGCAGGGAGCCGAGCCGATCCATCGGCGCGGCGTCGATCAGCAACAGCGAGGAATAAAGGTTGCCCGGCTCGGAAAACCAGGCCCGGCCGCGCCGGCCGCGACCGCCGGTCTGCCGGTCGGCGGTGATCCAGAGACCGGAAAGCGCGCCCTTTCGGGCGCGCTCCAGGCATTCCGTATTGGTCGAGCCCACATCCGCGAGCGCCTCGTGCCGGAAATCGTCGAGCGATATCCGGCGAGGATTGTCAGACCCGCTCAAAAGAAGGTCCGCGCCGCAGCTTCGGCCGCATTGCCGATCGGGCCGCCGATCAGCACATAGCCGAGAACGAAGAGGCCGGAGAGCCCGAAGACCAGCTTCAGCTCGCCCGAGGTGCGGGCGAATTCCCCGGTCGGCTCGTCGAACCACATGACCTTGATGACGCGCAGATAGTAGTAGGCGCCGACGACCGAGGAGAGCACGCCGATGATGGCGAGCGCATAGAGCTGGGCTTCGATGGCCGCCATGAACACGAAGTACTTGGCGAAGAAGCCTGCCATCGGCGGGATGCCGGCCAGCGAGAACATCAGGATCGTCATGACGGTCGCCATGAACGGATTGGTCGAGGAGAGGCCCGCCAGATCGCTGATCTCCTCGACATTGCCGCCTTCCTTGCGGCGCATGGCGAGGATGATCGCGAAGGTGCCGAGCGTCATGACCATGTAGATCAGCATGTAGAGCGCGACGCCGCGCACACCGGCCATGGAGCCGGAGGCAAGGCCGACCAGCGCGTAGCCCATGTGGCCGATGGAGGAATAGGCCATCAGGCGCTTGATGTTGCGCTGGCCGATGGCGGCGAAGGAGCCGAGCAGCATCGAGGCGATCGAGATGAAGACCACGACCTGCTGCCAGTCGGCGACGACCGGCTGGAAAGCGTCGATGACGATGCGCACCAGCATGGCCATGGCGGCGACCTTCGGAGCGGCGGCGAAGAAGGCCGTGACCGGGGTCGGCGCGCCCTCATAGACGTCGGGCGTCCACATGTGGAACGGCACGGCCGAGATCTTGAAGGCAAGGCCGGCGAGGATGAACACGAGACCGAAGACGAGGCCGAGCGAGCGGCCCTCGGCGGTAAGTGCCGCGGCGATATCCTGGAAGCCGATATGGCCGGTGAAGCCATAGACCAGCGACATGCCATAGAGCAGCATGCCCGAGGAGAGCGCGCCGAGCACGAAGTACTTCAGGCCGGCTTCCGTCGAACGCAGGCTCTCGCGGTTGATCGCAGCCACCACGTAGAGGGCGAGCGACTGGAGTTCCAGCGCGAGATAGAGCGACAGCAGGCTGTTGGCCGAGATCATCAGCAGCATGCCGAGCGTCGAGAGCACGATCAGGACCGGGAACTCGAAACGGTCGAGCTGGTCGGAGCGGGCGTGGCCGACGGTCATCACCATTGCGGTGATGGAGCCGATCAGCGCCAGCACCTTCATGAACTTGGCGAAGGCATCGGAGACGAAGGCGCCGCCATAGGCCTGGCCCTCGCCCGTGGCAAGCACGAGCCAGAGACCGGCGATGATGAACAGGGCGACGGCAAGGCCGGTGACGGTGGTGCCCGAGCGCTCGCCCGAGAACACACCGATCATCAGCAGGACCAGGGCGCCGACGGCGAGAATGATCTCGGGCGTCGAGAGCTGAAGGCTGGCAAGGAGAGTATCAGCAGTCATGTTTGGTCCCGTCCTCAGTTCGCCGAGAGCGCAACGGATTGCGCCGCTTGCAGAGCCGCGGAGTATTGATTGAGAAGCGCGTCGACCGAAGCCGCCGTCACATCGAAGACCGGCGCCGGATAGACACCGAAGAAGATCGTCAGGATCACCAGCGGGTAGAGCAGCGCCTTTTCACGGCCCGACAGGTCGAGCAGCGACTTCAGGCTTTCCTTCTCGAGCGCACCGAAGATCACGCGGCGGTAGAGCCACAGCGCGTAGGAGGCGGAGAGGATGACGCCCGTCGTGGCGAAGAGCGCAACCCAGGTGTTGGCGCGGAAGGCACCGAGCAGGGTCATGATTTCGCCGACGAAGCCGGATGTGCCGGGCAGGCCGACATTCGCCATGGTGAAGATCATGAAGGCGACGGCGTATTTCGGCATGTTGTTGACGAGGCCGCCATAGGCGGAGATCTCGCGGGTGTGCAGCCGGTCGTAGACGACGCCGACGCAAAGGAAGAGCGCGCCGGAGACGATGCCGTGCGAGAGCATCTGGAAGATGGCGCCCTGGAGACCCTGCGCGTTCGCCGCGAAGATGCCCATGGTGACATAGCCCATGTGGGCGACCGACGAATAGGCGATCAGCTTCTTGATGTCGTCCTGCATCATCGCGACCAGTGAGGTGTAGATGATGGCGATGACCGACAGCGCGAAGACGAAGGGCGCGAAATAGTCGGAGGCGAGCGGGAACATGGCCAGCGAGAAGCGGATGAAACCGTAACCGCCGAGCTTCAGGAGAACGCCGGCCAGGATGACCGAGCCTGCCGTCGGCGCCTGAACGTGCGCGTCGGGAAGCCAGGTATGGACCGGCCACATCGGCATCTTCACCGCGAAGGAGGCGAAGAAGGCGAGCCACAGCCAGGTCTGCATATGGGCCGGGAAATTGTAAGCGAGCAGTTCCGTGATGTCGGTCGTGCCGGCCTGCCAGTACATCGCCATGATGGCGAGCAGCATCAGGACCGAGCCGAGCAGCGTATAGAGGAAGAACTTGTAGGATGCGTAGACGCGATCCTTGCCGCCCCACACGCCGATGATGATGAACATCGGAATGAGGCCCGCTTCGAAGAAGACGTAGAAGAGGACGATGTCGAGCGAGACGAACACGCCGACCATGAACACTTCCAGAAGCAGGAAGGCGATCATGTATTCCTTCAGGCGCTTCTCGATGGTGTTCCAGCTTGCGAGCACGCAGAACGGCATCAGGAAGGTCGAAAGGATGACGAACAGCATGGAGATGCCGTCGACGCCGAGGTGGTAGGAAATGCCGGTGCCGAGCCATTCATGCTTCTCGACCATCTGGAAACCGGGGTTCGAATAGTCGAAGCCAACCCAGATGAAGAGCGAGAGCACGAAGGTGAAGACCGTCGTCAGCAGCGCCACGTTCAGGATGTTGCGGCGGCCGTACGGGCTGTCCTCGCGGGTCAGCAGCAGGAGCGCCACACCGACGAGCGGGAGGAAGGTGACCGCTGAAAGAATGGGCCAATCGGTCATCAGAGGGAACTCCCGAGCATCATCCAGGTGACGAGTGCTGCAATACCGAGCAGCATCGCGAATGCGTAGTGATAGAGGTAGCCGGTCTGCAGGCGGACGACGCGGTTGGTGACGTCGACGACGCGGGCGGCGATGCCGTTCGGGCCGAGACCGTCGATGACGACGCCGTCACCCTTCTTCCAGAGGAACTTGCCGAGCGCCTTCGCCGAACGGACGAAGAGGAAATCGTAGAGTTCGTCGAAGTACCACTTGTTGAGCAGGAACTGGTAAAGACCGCGGTGCTGCTCTGCGAGGGCCTTCGGCGTTTCCGGCGACCGGATATACATGTACCAGGCGGTGACGAAGCCGATGGCCATGGCGGCGAACGGGCTCCACTTCACCCAGAGCGGGACGTTGTGGAACTCGTGCACGAGGTGGTTTTCGGCACCCGTGAAGAGTGCGCCCTGCCAGAATTCCTCGTAGTGATGGCCGTAGAAATATTCCACGAAGATCACGCCGGCTGCGACCGCGCCTGCGGCGAGCAGGTAGAGCGGGATCAGCATCACGGCCGGGGATTCATGGACATGGTGCATGACATCAGCGGAAGCGCGCGGCTTGCCGAAGAAGGTCATGAACGCCAGGCGCCAGGAATAGAAGCTCGTGAAGAGCGCGGCGATGACCAGCATGACGAAGGCGAAACCGGCGATCGGGCTGTGCGAGGCGAAGGTCGATTCGATGATCGCGTCCTTCGAGAAGAAGCCGGCGAAGCCGATGATCGTGCCCGGGATGCCGACGCCCGTCAGTGCCAGCGTGCCGATCGTCATCATCCAGAACGTGACCGGGATGTGCTTGCGAAGGCCACCCATGTAACGCATGTCCTGCTCGCCATCGACGGCGTGGATGACGGAACCCGCACCAAGGAACAGCAGAGCCTTGAAGAAGGCGTGCGTGAAGAGATGGAAGATCGCCGCGCCATAGGCGCCGATGCCGAGCGCCACGAACATGTAGCCGAGCTGCGAGCAGGTCGAATAGGCGATGACGCGCTTGATGTCGTTCTGCACGAGGCCGACCGTCGCCGCGAAGAAGGCGGTGATGGCGCCGACGAGCGTCACGACCATCAGGGCGTTGTGCGACAGTTCGAAGACCGGCGACATGCGGGCGACGAGGAAGACGCCGGCGGTGACCATGGTCGCGGCATGGATGAGGGCCGAGACCGGGGTCGGGCCTTCCATGGCGTCCGGCAGCCAGGTGTGCAGCAGGAACTGCGCCGACTTGCCCATCGCGCCCATGAAGAGCAGCAGGCAGGTGGCCGTCAGCGCCTGCGACTTGTCGAGGCTCATGCCGAAGAGGTTGATGACCGGCTCTGCGGCGTCAGCAGCGCCTTCGGCCGGCAGGTAGGTCGCGGCGGTCGCAAAGATCGTCTCGAAGTTGATCGAGCCGAAGAGCACGAAGACCGAGAAGATGCCGAGCGCGAAGCCGAAGTCGCCGACGCGGTTGACGATGAAGGCCTTCATGGCGGCGGCGCTGGCCGAGGGCTTCTTGTACCAGAAGCCGATCAGCAGGTACGAGGCCAGACCCACGCCTTCCCAGCCGAAGAACATCTGGAGAAGGTTGTCGGACGTCACCAGCATGAGCATAGCGAAGGTGAAGAGCGACAGATACGCGAAGAAGCGCGGGCGATGCGGATCGTGGTGCATGTAGCCGATGGAATAGACATGCACGAGCGTCGAGACCGAGTTCACGACGACGAGCATGACCGCCGTCAGCGTATCGACGCGGAACGCCCATTCGACATCGAAGCTGCCGGACTGGATCCAGGTGAGCACGCTGACCTTGATCATCTCCGTCTCGCCCATGGCGACGTTGAAGAAGACGATCCACGACAGCGCGGCCGCGATGATCATGAAGCCGGACGTGACATATTCCGACGCCTTGGCGCCGATGGCGTTGCCACCGAGGCCGGCGATCAGGAAGCCGATCAGCGGGAGGAAGACGATTGCCTTGATGATGGTATCCATGACCCGATCAGCCCTTCATCATATTGACGTCTTCGACGGCGATCGAACCGCGGTTACGGTAGAAGACGACGAGAATTGCAAGACCGATGGCCGCTTCCGCAGCCGCGACGGTCAGAATGAACAGCGCGAAGACCTGGCCGACGATATCGTTCAGGAAGTGCGAGAACGCGACCATGTTGATGTTGACCGAAAGCAGGATGAGCTCGATCGACATCAGGATGACGATGACGTTCTTCCGGTTCAGGAAGATGCCGAAGACGCCGAGGACGAACAGGATGGCGCTGACGGTGAGATAGTGGGAAATACCGATTTCCATGATGCTTTTCCTTGTCCGCGCGGCCTCAGATACCCTGCCCGGGCTTCACCTTGACCACCTCGACGGCGGTCTCCGGCGTGCGGGCGACCTGCTGGGAGATGTTCTGGCGCTTGATATGTGGCTTGTGACGCAGCGTCAGCACGATCGCGCCGATCATGGCGACGAGCAGCACGAGGCCGGCGATCTGGAAGAAGTAGACGTAGTTCGTATAGAGCACGTCGCCGAGGGCGGCGGTGTTCTGGCGCTCGGCGACCGGCGGGATCGGCATCGAGGCATTGGCGGCGATCTCGGGAGAGAGCGTCGAGCCGCCGACCACGACGACCAGTTCGATCGCCAGGATGATGCCGATCAGCGCGCCGACAGGAGCATATTCCAGCGCGCCCGCGCGCAGCTCGGCAAAGTCGATGTCCAGCATCATGACGACGAAGAGGAAGAGAACCGCGACGGCGCCGACATAGACGACCAGCAGGATCATCGCCAGGAACTCGGCGCCCGTCAGGAGGAACAAGCCCGCCGAATTGAAAAAGGTGAGGATCAGGAACAGCACGGAATAGACCGGGTTCCTGGACGCGATCACCATGAAGGCGGACGCCACCGCCACGAAGGCGAACAGATAGAAGAATAGAGCCTGCAGACCCATTTTGGTGCCTTTTCGTCTTCCCCGGAAGAGGTCCCCCTCCCCCGTCGAAGCCTGACGACCTTTCGTCAGGCACTTGCTTTCATTTTGCCCGTCCGCCGATCAGCGGTAAGGCGAATCCATAGCGATGTTGCGGGCGATTTCCCGCTCCCAGCGATCGCCGTTATCGAGGAGCTTCTGCTTGTCGTAGTAGAGCTCTTCGCGCGTCTCGGTCGAGAATTCGAAATTCGGACCTTCGACGATGGCGTCGACCGGGCAGGCTTCCTGGCAGAAGCCGCAATAGATGCACTTCACCATGTCTATGTCGTAGCGCACCGTGCGGCGCGTGCCGTCGTTGCGGCGCGGGCCGGCTTCGATGGTGATGGCCTGGGCCGGACAGATGGCTTCGCACAGCTTGCAGGCGATGCAGCGTTCCTCGCCGTTCGGGTAGCGGCGCAGCGCGTGCTCGCCGCGGAAGCGCGGGGAGACCGGGCCCTTTTCGAAGGGATAGTTCACCGTCGCCTTCGGGCGGAAGAAGTAGCGCATCGACAGGAAGAACGCGCCGACGAATTCCTTGAGGAACAGCGAATTTACGGCTTGCGAAAGACTAGCCATGCTTAAGCTCCAATGCTGCTGAGGTTCCGGGCGGTCATGCGGACCAGCCCGTGAGCTTCAGCACGAATGCAACGATGACGACCATGGCGAGCGAGATCGGAAGGAAGACCTTCCAGCCGAGACGCATGAGCTGGTCGTAGCGGTAGCGCGGCACGAAGGCCTTCACCATCGCGAACATGAAGAAGACGAAGGATGCCTTCAGGACGAACCAGATGATGCCGGGAACCCAGTTGAGGAACCAGACGTCGACCGGAGGCAGCCAGCCGCCGAGGAAGAGGATCGTCATCAGCGCGCACATCAGGCAGATGGCGGCATATTCGCCGAGCATGAACATCATGTACGGGGTCGAGCCGTATTCCACCATGAAGCCGGCGACGAGTTCGGATTCGGCTTCCGGAAGATCGAAGGGCGGACGGTTCGTCTCGGCGAGCGACGAGATGAAGAAGATGATGAACATCGGGAACAGCGACAGCCAGTGCCAGTCGAGGAACGAAGCCGGCAGGCCGAGGCGCGTGCCGAGACCGTCGCTCTGCGACATCACGATATCCGTCAGGTTCAGCGAGCCGACGCAGAGCAGCACGGTGACGATGACGAAGCCGATGGACACTTCATAGGACACCATCTGCGCGGCCGAACGCAGCGCGCCGAGGAACGGGTACTTCGAGTTCGAAGCCCAGCCGCCCATGATGATGCCGTACACTTCGAGCGAGGAGATCGCGAAGATGTAGAGGATGCCGACATTGATGTTGGCGATCACCCAGCCGTTGTTGAGCGGCACGACCGCCCAGGTGGCGAGCGCCAGCGTCACGGAGACCAGCGGGGCGAGCAGGAAGATCACCTTGTTGGCCGTCGCCGGGATCACCGGCTCCTTGAAGACGAACTTCAGAAGGTCGGCGAAGGACTGGAACAGACCCCACGGGCCGACGACGTTCGGGCCGCGGCGAAGCTGCACGGCCGCCCAGATCTTGCGGTCGGCAAGGAGGATGTAGGCGATGAAGACCAGCAGGGCGACCAAGAGCAGCAGCGACTGCGCCACCATGATCACGCCGGGCCAGACATAGGTCGAAATGAAAGCGTCCATAACGTCTTATTCCTTCGCGCTCATTCCGCCGCGGCTTTGAAATTGTTGCGGGCAAGCGCCGAGCATTCGGCCATGACCGCGGAGGCGCGCGCTATCGGGTTCGTCAAATAGAAGTCTTTGACCGGAGACGCAAACCCGGAATTCGCCATCGTCCCGCCTTTTTTCGCAAGGGCGGAGAGATCGGCGATATCGCCGGCTGCAATCTCGTCGATCGCGGCAAAATGCGGATGCGCCGCATAGAGTTTAGCGCGCAGCTGAACCAGCGAATCGAAGGGCAGCTTCTTGCCGAGCACGTCGGAAAGCGCACGCAGGATCGCCCAGTCCTCACGGGCATCGCCCGGTGCGAAGCCGGCGCGGTTGCCCATCTGGACGCGGCCTTCGGTATTGACCCAGGTGCCCGACTTCTCGGTATAGGTCGCGCCCGGCAGGATGACGTCGGCGACATGCGCCGCGTTGTCGCCGTGCGAACCGATATAGACCGTGAAGGCGGTCTTCTTGGAGAAGTCCATCTCGTCTGCGCCGAGCAGGAAGAGCACGTCCGTGCCAGTAAGCATGTCGGCCGCCGTCTTGCCGCCCTCACCCGGCACGAAGCCGAGATCGAGGCCGCCGACACGCGAGGCTGCGGTGTGCAGAACGGCAAGGCCGTTCCAGTCCGCCTTCACCGCGCCGACCTTTTCCGCAAGCGCGGAGACGGCCGAGAGAACGGCAAGGCCATCGGCGCGCGACAGCGCGCCCTGGCCGACGATGATCATCGGACGCTCGGCCTTCTTCAGCTTGGCGGCGAACTTGACCGAACCGTCGATGAGGCCGGAAAGCGTGTCCGTGCCGGCGCCGAGATATTCGTAGCCGTAGCGCAGGTCGCTCTCCTCGCCGATCACGCCGACCGGGAAGTTGTCCATGCGCCAGCGCTTGCGGATGCGGGCGTTGAGCACGGCCGCCTCGAGGCGCGGGTTGGAGCCGACGATCAGCAGCGCGTCGGCCTGCTCGATGCCTTCGATGGTCGGGTTGAAGATGTAGCTGGCGCGGCCGAGCGACGGGTCGAGCACCGAGCCGTCCTGGCGGCAGTCGACATTCGTCGAGCCGAGTGCGGTCATCAGTTCGCGCAGCGCATAGATTTCCTCGACGGAGGCGAGGTCACCGGCGATGGCGCCGATGCGGTCGCCCGCCTTGCCGGCGACGGCGGACTTGATGGCGCCAAAGGCTTCCGCCCAGCTTGCCGGCTGGAGACGGCCATCCTTGCGGACATAGGGGCGGTCGAGGCGCTGAGTCTTCAGGCCATCCCAGATGTAGCGGGTCTTGTCGGAGATCCACTCTTCGTTGATCTCTTCGTTGACGCGCGGCAGGATGCGCATGACCTCACGGCCGCGCGTATCGACGCGAATGGCCGAGCCGACGGCGTCCATGACGTCGACGGATTCGGTCTTGTTCAGCTCCCACGGACGGGCCGTGAAGGCGAAGGGCTTGGAGGTGAGCGCACCGACCGGGCAGAGGTCGACCACGTTGCCCTGAAGTTCGGAGGTCATCGCCTGTTCGAGATAGGTGGTGATCTCGGCGTCCTCACCGCGGCCGATGAGGCCGAGTTCGCTGATGCCGGCCACTTCCGTCGTGAAGCGGACGCAGCGCGTGCAGTGGATGCAGCGCGTCATGACCGTCTTGACGAGCGGGCCGATATACTTGTCCTCGACCGCGCGCTTGTTCTCAGCATAGCGCGAACTGTCGATGCCGAAGGCCATCGCCTGGTCCTGCAGGTCGCATTCGCCGCCCTGGTCGCAGATCGGGCAATCCAGCGGGTGGTTGATCAGCAGGAATTCCATCACGCCTTCGCGCGCCTTCTTGACCATCGGCGTGGTCGTGAAGACTTCCGGCGGCTCGCCGTTCGGGCCGGGACGCAGGTCGCGCACGCCCATGGCGCAGGAGGCCGCCGGCTTCGGCGGGCCGCCCTTCACCTCGACGAGGCACATGCGGCAGTTGCCGGCAACCGACAGCCGCTCGTGGAAACAGAAGCGCGGAACTTCGGCACCCGCCTCCTCGCACGCCTGAAGCAGCGTGAAGTGATCCGGGACTTCAATTTCTTTTCCGTCGACTATCAGCTTTGCCATATCTCAATCCCGCTTCTGACGCGGGGAACCCCCGCCCTGCCAGCGCCATTCTCCAGCTTCCGTTCCGGGCCTTCGCCCTTCCCTTCGGCCTTTGTTCCATCTGCCGGTTCCGGCGGGTTCTAGCCCCTGCCCTTCGCCAGCGTCCTTGCCTGCTCCACCCAGCCGTCGCGGGCGATACGCCCGTCGAGGCCGAGTTCGGCTTCGATCCTTGCCGCATCCGCGTCCGAAAGGGCCGCGATGTCGGTGTAGCGCCGGAAGCCCATGCCGTTCAGCACCTGCTCCAGCTTAGGCCCGATGCCCGAAATCGCCTTCAGGTCATCGGCTTTCCCGGCTTTCGCCGCCGGCGCCTTGCGCGCCGGCCTTGCTTCTACCGTCTTCGGCGTCGCGCTCTTTTCACGCGCCACCTTCGTCTCCGGTTCCCTCGCCGGCATTTCGGCCTTCGGAACCACCCGCAGGTCCGGCTTCGCCTTCACCGGCGCTGCCGTTTCCCTTGAGGCGTCGGCCTTGGCGGCGAGTTCCGCCGCCTCGTCCAGCATCACCTTCGTCCGCTCCGCCGCGCTCTGCATCACGCCCAGCATCGCCCCGGCCATCTGCCCCGCAAGGCCGAAACCGATCGCAGTCGTGGCGGCCATCGCCGCCATCGGATGCGCCATCAGCGGATGCAGCGGCACGTCCGGCATTTCCTTCAGCCACGGCGCCAGACCGAACGGGTCGTCGCCGGCAGCTTCAGCCGGAGGGACGTGGGTCGCATTCGCATCCTGTCCAACCGGCTTCTTCATCGCCTTACTCCGCGGCTTCCAGCACCGCGCCATGCGCCATGGCATTGGCGGTGTACTGGTCGATTCGCGCCTCGATCTCGGGGCGGAAGTTGCGGATGAGGCCCTGGATCGGCCAGGCCGCAGCGTCGCCGAGCGCGCAGATCGTGTGGCCCTCGATCTGCTTCGTCACGTCGAAGAGCATGTCGATTTCGCGCTTCTGCGCATTGCCGCGCACCATGCGCTCCATGACGCGCATCATCCAGCCCGTGCCTTCGCGGCAGGGCGTGCACTGGCCGCAGCTCTCGTGCTTGAAGAAGGCCGAGATGCGCCAGATCGCCTTGATGATGTCGGTCGAGCGATCCATGACGATCATGCCGCCGGTGCCGAAGGAGGACTTCACCTCGCGCAGGCCGTCGAAGTCGAGCGTGACGTTCATCATGTCCTCGGCCTTGACGACCGGGCACGATGCGCCGCCGGGGATGACGGCGAGAAGATTGTCCCAGCCGCCGCGAATGCCGCCGCCGTGCTTCTCGACCATCTCCTTGAAGGAGATGCCCATGCTTTCCTCGACCGTGCACGGCTTGTTGACGTGGCCGGACATCATGAACAGCTTGGTGCCGACATTGTTCGGGCGGCCGAAGCTGGAGAACCAGCTTGCGCCGCGGCGCAGGATCGTCGGCGTGACGGCGATGGATTCGACGTTGTTGACGGTCGTCGGGCAGCCATAGAGGCCCATATTGGCCGGGAACGGCGGCTTCAGGCGCGGCTGGCCCTTCTTGCCTTCGAGGCTTTCGAGCAGCGCGGTCTCTTCACCGCAGATATAGGCGCCGGCGCCGTGGTGAACGTAGATGTCGATATCGTAGCCGAGCTTGTTGTTCTTGCCGAGCAGACCGGCATCGTAGCACTCGTCGATGGCAGCCTGGAGCGCCTCACGCTCGCGGATGAACTCGCCGCGCACGTAGATATAGGCCGCATGCGCGCCCATGGCGAAGGAGGCGATGACGCAGCCCTCGATCAGCGTATGCGGATCGTGGCGCAGGATATCGCGGTCCTTGCAGGTGCCGGGCTCGGATTCGTCGGCATTGACGACGAGGTAATGCGGACGGCCGTCGGATTCCTTCGGCATGAAGGACCACTTGAGGCCGGTCGGGAAGCCGGCGCCGCCACGGCCGCGCAGGCCCGAGGCCTTGACCTCGTTGATGATCCAGTCGCGGCCCTTTTCGAGAAGCTGCTTGGTGCCGTCCCAATGGCCGCGGGACATGGCGCCCTTCAGCGACTTGTCCTTGGTGCCGTAGATATTGGTGAAGATGCGATCCTGGTCCTTAAGCATGTTTCACCCCTTTACCGCGGCTTCTTGCCGAAGACGCGGATGTATTCCGCTTCACCGCCCTTGGCGAGCGCCTTGGCCTGCTTGACCCAGTCGTCGCGCTCGATGCGGCCCTTGAAATTCAGATAGCCGTCGACCCACTCGCGCTCCGCCTTCTTCCATCCCGCGACTTGCGCGAAGGTGAAGATGCCGAGCTCGTGCAGCGTGCCCTCGATCTTCGGGCCGACGCCGGAGATGAGCTTGAGGTCGTCGAGCGTTGCCGGACGTTCGATGCCGGCCGGGCGGTTCTTGTCTTCCAGCGAAGGCTTGCCGACAGCGGCCGCGACCGGCTGCTTGGTTGCGGCATCGCCACCTTCGGCGCGCGTGTCGCCCTTCGCCTTGGTGTTGGCGGCAGCGTCCGCCTTGGCGGTCGCCGGCGTCTTCAGCTTCGGATCGGTCTCTTCCGCATCCGTCTTGGCTCGGGCGGCGTTCGACGGGGGAACGCTGACGCTGTCCTCGTCGGCCTTCTTGGCGCGCGTCGCGGTCTTCTTCGCTGCCGGCTCCGGCTCGTTCAGGCTGGTGAGCCCACCGGCCGGCGCGGAATAGATGCGGTCGATCTGCGTGCCCGGCGTGACGTCAGCGCCCTTGCCGGCGTCGAAGCGGTCAATGATGTGCTCAAGCTGCGTCGGCGTCAGGTCTTCATAGCTGTCCTTGAAGATCATGATCATCGGCGCATTGACGCAAGCACCCTGACACTCGACCTCTTCCCAGGAAAGCGTGCCGCTCTCGTTGAGGTGGAAGGGTTCCGGGTGGATGCGATTCTTGCAGACCTTGATCAGGTCTTCCGCGCCGCGCAGCATGCAGGGCGTCGTGCCGCAGACCTGCACATGGGCGCGCGTGCCGACCGGCAGAAGCTGGAACTGCGTATAGAAGGTGGCGACTTCCAGCACGCGGATATAGGCCATGTCGAGCATGTCGGCGACGGATTCGATGGCCGCCTTCGTGACCCAGCCGTCCTGCTCCTGCGCGCGCATCAGCAGAGGAATGACCGCCGATTGCTGGCGGCCCTTCGGGTACTTGTTGATCGTGGCCTTGGCCCAGGCCGCATTCTCCTTGGAGAAGGCGAAGCTGGCGGGCTGGACATTGTCATCGGCTAGTCGACGAACGGACATTCTGTAACGCCTTGTCTCAGTTAATCTGCCGGCGCCGCGTTCCCGCCTTGTAAGCGGAAGCGCGACCGTGGGCCGGCGTGTCGTTCTGAAGGAATACGAAAGCACAGCCTGCGGACGCACCACCCCGGGCACCGGCCTCAGCGAAGGCGGCGGCGGTCGGGATCGCGGCGGTCACGGCAAGGGCTGCGTTCGGCATCAGCGGTCAACCTCGCCGAACACGATGTCGAGGGAACCCAGGATCGCCGAGACGTCGGCGAGCTGGTGGCCGCGACAGATGAAGTCCATGGCCTGCAGGTGGGCATAGCCCGGGGCGCGAATCTTGCAGCGGTAGGGCTTGTTGGTGCCGTCGGCGACGACATAGACGCCGAACTCGCCCTTCGGCGCTTCCACGGCCGCGTACACTTCACCGGCCGGCACATGGTAGCCTTCCGTGTAGAGCTTGAAGTGGTGGATCAGCGCTTCCATCGAACGTTTCATCTGGCCGCGCTTCGGCGGAACCATCTTGCCGTCGATGGAGGAGACCGGGCCGACCTTGGCGTCGCCGAGCAGGCGATCGACGCACTGGCGCATGATCTTCGCCGATTCACGCATTTCGATCATGCGGATGACATAACGGTCGTAGCAGTCGCCGTTCTTGCCGATCGGAATGTCGAAGTCGAGGTCGGAATAGCATTCGTAGGGCTGCGAGCGACGCAGGTCCCACGCCGCGCCCGAACCGCGCACCATCACGCCCGAGAAGCCCCAGGCCCAGCAATCTTCCAGCTTCACGACGCCGATATCGACGTTGCGCTGCTTGAAGATGCGGTTGCCGGTCAGCAGTTCGTCGATATCGTCGACGGTCTTGAGGAACGGGTCGATCCACTTGCCGATGTCTTCCACCAGCTCGTGCGGCAGGTCCTGGTGGACGCCGCCCGGACGGATATAGGCCGAGTGCATGCGCGCGCCGCAGGCGCGCTCGTAGAACACCATCAGCTTCTCGCGCTCCTCGAAGCCCCAGAGCGGCGGCGTCAGCGCGCCGACGTCCATGGCCTGGGTCGTCACGTTGAGGAGGTGCGAGAGGATACGGCCGATCTCGGAATAAAGCACACGGATGAGCTGGCCGCGGATCGGAACCTCGGTGCCCGTCAGTTTCTCGACGGCGAGCGCGAAGGCATGCTCCTGGTTCATCGGCGCCACGTAGTCGAGGCGGTCGAAATAGGGCACGGCCTGAAGGTAGGTCTTCGTCTCGATCAGCTTCTCGGTGCCGCGATGCAGCAAACCGATATGCGGGTCGACGCGCTCGACGATTTCGCCGTCGAGTTCGAGGACAAGACGCAGAACCCCGTGCGCCGCAGGATGCTGCGGGCCGAAGTTGATATTGAAATTACGAACGTTGTGCTCGTTCATGCCGCTTGCTCCAGAAGCCGCCGCCCGTTCGGGCCGCCGACCCAAAATCAGTTCGTCTTCGCCTTCTCGTCGCCCGGCAGCACATAATCCGTGCCTTCCCAGGGAGAGAGGAAGTCGAAGTTGCGGAATTCCTGCTTCAGTTCGACAGGCTCGTACACGACACGCTTGACCTCGTCGTCATAACGCACCTCCACGAAACCGGTCGTCGGAAAGTCCTTGCGCAGCGGATGCCCCTCGAAACCGTAGTCGGTGAGGATGCGGCGCAGGTCCGGATGGCCGGTGAAGAGGATGCCGTACATGTCGTAGGCTTCGCGTTCGAACCAGTCCGCGCCCGGATAGACCGCACAGGCAGACGGAACCGGCTGATCCTCGCCGGTCGCGACCTTGACGCGGATGCGCAGGTTCTGGCGCGGCGACAGGAGGTGGTAGACCACGTCGAAGCGCTCGGCGCGCGCCGGCCAGTCCACGCCGCAGATGTCGACGAGGTTGACGAAGCCGCACTGCACGTCATCGCGCAGGAAGGTCAGAAGCGCGATGACGCGCGCGCCATCCGTCTTCAGGGTGAGTTCGCCAAAGGCGATATCGGCGGAGGCGACGAGACCGCCGGCCGCTTCGCCGATGTAGGAGGAAAGCTCCTGGAGGGCTTCGCTCATGTCTAAAGTCCCCTGCCCTTAACGCTCGATCGTACCGGTCCGGCGGATCTTCTTCTGCAGCAGCAGCACGCCGTAAAGGAGCGCTTCCGCCGTGGGAGGACAGCCTGGTACATAGATGTCGACCGGCACCACGCGGTCACAGCCGCGCACCACCGAATAGGAATAGTGATAGTAGCCACCGCCATTGGCGCAGGAGCCCATCGAAATGACGTAGCGCGGCTCCGGCATCTGGTCGTAGACCTTGCGGAGCGCGGGCGCCATCTTGTTGGTCAGCGTGCCGGCGACGATCATGACGTCCGACTGGCGCGGCGAGGCGCGCGGCGCAAAGCCGAAGCGCTCGACGTCGTAACGCGGCATCGAAAGCTGCATCATTTCCACGGCGCAGCAGGCAAGACCGAAGGTCATCCACATCAGCGAGCCGGTACGTGCCCAGGTGATCAGCTCATCCGTGGAGGTGACCAGAAAACCCTTGTCGGCGAGTTCGTTGTTGATCTCGCCGAAGAAAGCGTCGTTGCTGCCGACGGGCTTGCCGGTGTTGGGATCGATGATCCCCTTGGCCGCAGGCGCAACGAGCGTGTTGTTCGTATGAGCTACTCCCATTCGAGCGCCCCCTTCTTCCATTCGTAGATAAAGCCGATGGTCAGGACACCGAGGAAGACCATCATCGACCAGAAGCCGAACCAGCCCAGCTCACCGAAGGAAACAGCCCAGGGGAAGAGGAAGGCGACTTCCAGGTCGAAGATGATGAAGAGGATCGACACCAGGTAGAAGCGGATATCGAATTTCATGCGCGCATCGTCGAACGCATTGAAGCCGCACTCGTAAGCGGAAAGCTTTTCCGAATCGGGGGCCTTGTATGCCACGGCAAACGGCGCGACCAGCAGTGCAATGCCGATCACGAGCGCGATACCGATGAAGATGGCGATCGGGATATAGGAACCGAGAAGTTCAGTCATTGGCGTCCATCCTGCCTGCTCGTGGCGCCGGAGAGACGCCTGTTGGTCGAAGACCTGCAAGCCGATAAAGTATGTTGCAACGGGATGTCGTTAGCGCAGCGAGCGTCCCCGCGCAAGGCTTTGTCCGGCTTTCGCCGCAATCATTGTGTTCTTTTCCCGACCCGCTGGAAAGGCTGGCGGCAAAGCCATTTAAATCGTTACGATTTCATGAAGGCAACGTGCGGGACGTTTCGCCGCAGCGTAGGACCGGCGCATACCCATCCCCATCCCCCACAAGACTTCCAGCTCCCGCCAAACACCCGGCGCCACCGGCCGGCACAAAGCGAGTCTCTCGCCAGCCACCAGACGGAAGACAACGAGAATCATCCGCCAAAACGCTTCCAGCAGAAGATGAGAAAACAGCGATAACGTACTGAGAGAAGGAAGAAATGGCGCGAGTGACGGGGCTCGAACCCGCGACCTCCGGCGTGACAGGCCGGCACTCTAACCGACTGAGCTACACCCGCGCATCTTCTTGACCTTGCGGTCCCGAATGTTCGTCCGGCCTTTCGAGTGGCGCGAGTGACGGGGCTCGAACCCGCGACCTCCGGCGTGACAGGCCGGCACTCTAACCGACTGAGCTACACCCGCATTCTCGAAAGCGTCCGGATGGCGAAGCACCCGTCCCGAGCGGCCTGAGCCGTTCGATGAGCGGCTAACTACGGGGTTCGTGTTTGGGTGTCAAGCAGGTTTCAAGACAAAAGAATGACGCGGGCCGAAATGTTTCCACACCCTTGTCCATCTTCATGGGGCCATTCAAAAAAATGCAAAAAACTTTGCGATTGCCTCTTGCGGTTCGATCCGGTTCCGCATAGATCACAGCCACCAACGCGGCGGGCGATTAGCTCAGTTGGTAGAGCGCCTCGTTTACACCGAGGATGTCGGGAGTTCGAGTCTCTCATCGCCCACCACTTTTTTCCAAAGCAGTTCCAAAACCTTAGCGTTTCCCGTGGTTTCCGTCAATGCGGACTGCTATGGGAATGTGCTACGGGAATGTCTGGTAGACAGCGACTGATGCGGGGACTCTTCAAGCGTAAAAGCTCTGATATTTGGCAGGGACGATTCCGAATCCCTGAGGAACTTTGGCGTCAACGCGGCCGCCTCCTCGCCCTTGGCGTCCGCGACCTGGGGAGAAGTCAGGAATTCGCCAAGTCCACAGGCCACGCGGATCGCGACGAAGCAGCGGTAAGTTACCGCCGCATGTTGACCTTGTGGGACGAGAGGCTCGCATCCTGGACTACGCTCTTGAGGGACGGCCCCCAGGCGCTTTCCCCTAAGCAGCAAATGGCCCTCGCGGCAGACCACGCCAAGGCGTTCCTCTCGGCCCACGAGGATGATCCATTCTCTACCCCCTCCCCGCGAAACCTTCCAGAATCAATTCCTGGGAACGATGCCGCTTGGTCTGAGATGACGCGGAGTATGCAGTCCTCCCAACGCGCTGCCTTTGCAAAGGACCTCCAGGTCCTTCTGCGGACAAAGGATGGTGAGCGGCGCTCATCACTCGCCTTCCGGCTGCTTGAGAAATATCCAGGCATGAGGGCGGTCCTCGCACCCGCCTTGGCGGCAACGCTGGAAGCTATCCACGGAGCGGACACGGACGCGGCGCTCGCCTCTAAGGGGCTCGATGTCGATTCCGAGACACGGCGGCTGGTAAACCTGGAGATGGCCCGCCTTATGGGTGCGGCCGAACGCGGTCTGGAAGCAATGCGCGGCGGGATATACGACGATGTGAGGGAGCTTAAGGCCGCGCCTGCATTCGTTGCTACGCCAAAGACACGCGGTAGCTCGGAAAAGGTAGACACCAAATTCACCTTCACGGGCATTGTGGATGCGGAGAAAGCACGGAGGGCGCTCGGGAAGGACGCCAAGCCTTTCCCCGAAGCGACGGTGCGCAAGTACTCCAAGCATGGCGAAGAGTTTGCCGACTGGCGTAGGTCCCAGGGTCTATCCAAGCCCGCCTCCACGGACGCGCGGACGGTTACGCGGGATGAGGCAGAGCGGTGGCGAACCGCAATGCAGACCAAGGGAGACCTCAGCAACCGCACCATCAACGGCAAGGTGGCGGGCATTTCCACAATCATAAGGTGGGGGCGTCGCCTGCTACGTGATGACTTCCACCCGAATGGAAACCCGCTCGAAGGGCTCGAAAAGCTCGACTTTGTGATGCTCGACAGTGACGCCCGCACGTACCGCATTGACGAGGCTGTGACGGTGCTCAAAGCCGCCTCCAAGGAGACAGAGCACCGGAGGCGGTGGTTGCCATGGATATGTGCCTACACGGGCATGCGTATCGAAGAGGCTGGCCAATTGACGGCGGAGGACTTCTTCCAGGTGGACGGGCGGTGGTTCTTCCGGGTGTCTACATCCGGAAGACGGAGCTTGAAGACGGCCTCTAGTCAGCGGCGCATTCCCGTCCATCCGTCCCTTGAGCTTGAGGGTTTCATGAAGTTCGTTCAGCGTGTCGGGAAGGGTCCTCTCTTCGAGAGTCAGCGCATCCAGCCGCTCATGTCGGAATGGGTTCGCGACAAGGTGGGCATCAAGAGGACGGAGTTGTCTCCGAACCACGGATGGCGTCACTTCTTTGAAGACCTTTGCGCTCTGGCCGGCATGCCCGATTCGGCGCGAGAGTACATAACCGGACGAGCTTCCGGGAAATCGCGTGATCTGTACGGGAAGAGTGAGTTAATGTTGCCGGGACTTGCCGCTGCAATGGACAAGGTGCCGGACATATTGCACCTCAAGAAGATAGGAGGCGATAGGGATGGAATACCAAACAGTCCACGTTCGGCCTGAAAGCTGGAGTAATGATCGCCTCCATTTCTACAAATATATGTCGGCGTCTACAGCGAAGATCGTACTTGAAAGCCGTACACTTAGATGGTCCGCACCGTCCCTCTTCAATGATCCATTTGATGTTCAGTTCGACATGAAGATTACGGCCAACCAAGAGACAGTCAAATCTCTGGCATTGGAGCGCCTTTGGGACGTCTATGAAGGAAGGCGCGACCCCGATCCGCAGAATCCTTTGGGAGCACTTTTCAAGCTCCTTCGCACTAGCGTCACAATGAGCAAGGATGAATTGTTCAATAAATTCGGGCCAGCGTTTGAAGAAGGCTTTTCACGGATGCTTCGGGTCCTCCCCGAGGTCAACAAAGATGCCGCAAAGATATTGGAAGACCTTAAAATACTTTGCATGACTGTGCGGCTCGATAACAGTCTGATGTGGACTCACTATGCGGACTCCCACAGGGGTGTTGTCCTTCGGTTTCGCTCTATCCCGGCCTTTGATAGTCCGTATGGCGCTGCACAGCCGATCAATTATGTAGACGAGGTGCCGCCGCTTGTGAGCGAAGAGCAAATCGCAGACATCTTTGCAGGCGTAGGAACTCTCGATAAGGCCGGGATAATGGATAGAGCCGTCTACACTAAATCGAAAACATGGGCCTATGAGGAGGAGTGGCGTCTGAATAGCGGCGGCGGGAGGCGCCCTGGTGAAATGTACGAAGACGTTCCATTTGGGCGTAACGAGCTAGACGGCCTCATTTTTGGTCTCCGAACTTCTTCGTACGCATCCGAGGTGGGCCGCCTTGTAGGAATTGCCGGATCTGGCACTGACTGTCCTTATTGACGTCAAAAAGGACAGTGCGGCTATGGATCGAGTTGAGATTGTCGACACGGGTCGGCGTCGTCGATTTAGCAAAGAGATGAAGCTCCAGATTGTCGCCGAGAGCTATTCGGAACCTGGCTTGTGTGCGACGACGGCGCGGCGACATGGAATATCGCGTTCTCAGTTATATGAATGGCGCCGGCTCGCACGAGTGTGGCAACTGGATGTTGGGTCTCCTGTCGGTGGCTTTGTCCCGGCGCTACTTGTGCCAGAGGTAGAGCCAGCAGCAGGGTCATTGCCGAACGCCAGCCGGATGGAGGTTGTCAGCGCGAATGGTCGCCGTGTGATTGTGGACCGCGATGTCGACGTTGAAGCGCTGCTCCGGATCCTGCGCGGACTGGAGGCGCTGCGGTGAATCCGTTTCCGATGGGAACAGGGGTCAAGGTCTGGCTTTCGACGGGGTATACGGACATGCGCTGTGGCTTTCCCTCCCTGGCGCTTCGGGTGCAGGAGGTGCTGAAGCATGATCCGTTGTCAGGGCATCTCTTCGTCTTCAGGGGGCGCAGATCGGATATATTGAAGATCATCTGGCATGATGGTCTGGGCGCCTGCCTTTTTACGCGGCGCCTGGAGAAGGGCCGGTTTATCTGGCCGAATATGGAGGGCGGCGCGGTAGCGATCTCACCGGCGCAATTATCTTATTTGTTGTCCGGGATCGACTGGCGCAATCCGCAGGAAACCTGGCGTCCGACACGGGTCGGATAGCATTATTGCATTGAAAATATTGAGTGAATCTGATCGAATGGCTTCATGACTTCGAAGCCTGTGGATCTTCCTGCGGACCTTGCGAACGCCTATCTGGCGCTGCTTTCCGAGCGCGAGATGTTACAGGCTGAACGCGACGTCGTTGTCGCCGAGCGCGATACCGTCGTCGCCGAGCGGGACATGGCAGTGGCGCAAGCCGCCAATGCGCAGGCCATGCTGTCGGACAGTGAGGCCTTGATTGCCAGTCTGGAACTGGCGATCGAAAAGCTGAAGCGGGAACTGCGCGGCCGGCGATCCGAGCGCACGGCGCGCCTGATCGACCAGATGGAATTGCAGCTCGAAGAACTGGTGATGGCGGCGACGGAAGATGAAGCCGCAGCGCAGGCGGCTGCCGCCAAGACCTCGAGCGTGCGGTCG
This sequence comes from Shinella zoogloeoides, assembly GCF_022682305.1. Lineage (NCBI taxonomy): Bacteria > Pseudomonadati > Pseudomonadota > Alphaproteobacteria > Hyphomicrobiales > Rhizobiaceae > Shinella > Shinella zoogloeoides. The sequence goes on along the minus strand of NZ_CP093528.1, from coordinate 1,302,471 downwards.
TTCACGCGCAAACGGCCGGTCCGAAAGCCGTGGCCGGAGGATATCGAGCGTGAGCGCGTGGTGATCGATCCCCCAGTCACCTGTGCATGCTGCGGCGGGTCGCGCCTGTCGAAACTGGGCGAGGACGTCACTGAGACGCTCGAGGAGGTTCCGCGCCGGTTCAAAGTGATCGAGACGGTGCGGGAGAAATTTACCTGCCGAGACTGCGAGGCGATCAGCCAGCCGCCGGCGCCGTTCCATGCCACGCCACGCGGCTTCATCGGTCCTCATCTGCTGGCGACGATCCTCTTTGACAAGTTTGGTATGCATAGCCCCCTCAACCGCCAGAGCACCCGGTTCAAATGTGAGGGCATCGAGCTTTCGACCTCGACGCTGGCCGACCAGGTCGGGTATGGCACAGCCGCGCTCCTGCCGATCTTTGATCTGATCGAGGCGCATGTCTTCGCGGCCGAGCGCCTTTTTGGCGACGACACCACCATTCCCATCCAGGCCAAAGACAAATGCACGACCGGGCGAATATGGACGTACGTGTGCGATGATCGACCCTACGGCGGCGCGGCAGCGCCGGCGGCCATATACTATGCGTCGAGCGACCGCCGCGGCGAGCACCCGCAGAAGCACCTGGCCGAGTATGGCGGTATTCTGCAGAGTGATTGTTACAATGGCTTCGAGCCGCTCAGTGTCGCCGAAAAGAAAGCGGTACCGATCACCTTCGCCTTTTGTCATGCGCACGCGCGGCGCAAATTCTTTGAACTGGCCGACATCCAGAAAAGTGCCCGTAACCGCAAACGCAAAGGAAAGCCGATCTCGCCGATCGCATTGGAGGCCGTCCAACGCTACGACGCGCTGTTCGAGATCGAGCGCCAGATCAATGGATTGAGCGCCGAAGAACGACTGGCCGCGCGGCAGGAAAAGAGCAAGCCGCTGTTCGATGACATGCACGAGTGGCTGAAACGGGAGCGCGCCACGCTCAGCAAATCGTCCGAGGTGATCGAGCCGATCGATTACATGCTGAAGCGCTGGGATGGGTTTGCCCGTTTCCTGGAAGATGGCCGGATTTGTCTCACGAACAATGCCGCCGAGCGCGCGCTGAGAGGAATTGCGCTCGGGCGCCGCAACTGGACCTTCGCCGGTTCCCAGCGTGGGGCCGATCGAGCCGCCATCATGCTCTCCGTGATCACGACTTGCCGTCTCAACGACGTCGACCCAAAAGCGTGGCTCGCCGATGTGTTCGCTCGCATCGCCGATCTTCCCGTCTCCCGCCTGCACGAACTGCTGCCTTGGCAATGGAAGACACACAAAGGGACGGCTATTGCGGCGGCCGCGTAAACAGCTCCCGGAACAACGCTTCCGAACGCTCCAAGCCTTCATCGGTCAGGATCAATGACTTCGACTTGTTGACAGGGTCGCCGATCAAGCCCTTCTTGTGAAGCCGATCCGTCGTTGCCCAGTCGAAGCCCTTCCAGGCACAACGCTCGTTATGCAGCGTCAGCCATAACAGCGCCAAGACGGCATCGTCGATCTTGTCCTCATCGATCTCCATGAACCGACGTTACCACGCGCGGCGCCCAAAATCCCGCGGCCCTCCTCGGATGGATACACTTCTTCTGAAGACAGGGCTGCTCTAGCATCGTTGGCGCAAAAATATCCTAATGTCGAACTACTGGGCGTTAGTAAGCTCGAAGGCACGTTCGGACTCACTGCAAGCAGTCTCTAAGAGACTATGCCGCCGTCCGGTCCAAGACCCTCTTTACCTGCATGGCCGTCCACTGGCCTCCCCTTGAAGTCTTCACCTCCATGTCATTAAGCGTCCCGGCAATCGCAGCAAGGGTCTGCCCCGCGCTTCTTAATGGTCCGACGATCTTCATGGCCTTCTCGGCCTCCGCCCTGGCCTTCTCCTGGATCGCCTCATTGCGCTTCATGGTCTTGTCACGGAGGCCACCCAGTTGCCGGCCCCTCTCCTTCGCCACCTGGAGAGCCGCCTTCGTGCGCTTCGAGATGAACTCCCGCTCCTGCTCTGCGAGGGCCGCATAGATATGAAGCTGGAAGTTATCCGCATGGGGCATTGAGGCCACCCGGATAGTTGCCTGCTTGATGGCCCTGGCGATGAACTCCACGTCGCGGCTCAAGCGGTCCAGCTTTGCCACAAGTAGCTCCGCCTTTTCCTTGCGGGCCAATTGCAGGGCCTTCATGAGTTCTGGCCTGTCGTCCACCTTGCCAGATTGAACATCTTGGAACTCCCCGATGATCTCCCAGGGCGTCTCCGAGAAGTTCTGGAGGAAGAGATGGATGTCCCTCTCTTGCGCTTCCAGACCCAGGCCGCTCTTGCCCTGCTCCGCCGTGCTCACTCGCGTATAGATGACGTACCGTTTCATGCGCCTCTCCGGGTATTGAGAGGATTCTGAATCATCAAATATCCAATGTCAACGTTGGTTGTGGATGTTACAGGTAGTTTCGAAGGGTCCGGAGGGTGCCCCGGTGTTGTGCTTCATGGATCGCCCCTCCGGTCTGGGCACCATGCTGCCGGGGCCTGAGGGTGGAGGGGGGAAGCCGCCGCGTTGCCACGTAAATTGGAGATGTCGCGCGAGGCACCCTTTGCGGCGATCCGGTGACGACGCTCCGTTCATGTTTTGTTTGACGGCACGTTTAAAGCGATCGATGGTATTGAGAATCGACCATGGGTTAGGGAGGACTTCAAGTGACCAAACTCACAGACCAGACGTAAGCGGTTAGGCAAACCCACGTAGCGCGTTTGTCGGTGGAAGCTCATTTTCTGCATGAGTCATGCGGAGAGTCATATGAGCGACAAGGTGAATCAGGTTCGGACCTTCGAAGTTTTGACGGCGACGCCGTCGCGACGTTCGCCGCGGCATTGGTCTGATGACGAGAAGGCGCGGCTTGTGGCGGAAGCGTTTTCGCCGGGAGGGACGGTGGCGGAGGTTGCACGCGCCTATGAACTGGACGTGTCGCAACTCTACGCATGGCGCAGGAAGGCACTTTCCTCGGGGGCGCTGGCGCCATTGACGGCGCCATTGGGCGATCGAACCATGTCGGAAAGCGAGCCGGTGAAGTTCGCGCGCTTTGAGACGGGCGGCAGCGCGACCGTAGAGATCGTTCTGGGTGATGTCGTTGTTCGGGTGCGCGGGGATATTGATCCGGATCAGTTGGCGGGAATTATCGGCGCGGTGCGCAAGGCATGATCGCTTCCGGCGTTGTGGTTTACGTGTCGTGCCAGCCGGTCGACTTCCGCAAGGGGGCCGCATCCTTGATGGCGCTGGTGCGGGAAGGCGGCCTCGACCCGTTCAATGGCGCGCTTTACGTGTTCAGATCGAAACGGGCGGACCGTGTCCGGATCGTCTGGTGGGACGGCAGCGGGGTCTGTCTCTATTCGAAAACCCTGGAAGAGAACAGCTTCTGCTGGCCGGGCATATCGGCGGCGCGGGTGCGTCTCGACCATTCGCAACTAATGGCGCTGCTGGCTGGAATGGATTGGAAGAAGATCCGTCCGGCCAAGGTTCGGCGACCGCTGCTGACGGGCTGATATCGGCCTGCGGCAAGATGAATCATGTCGCTGTAATGGTTGGGAAAACGGCTGCTTTTGTGCTCTATTGCCTCCCATGGTTTTGCCCATTCCCGACCTGCCGGACGACGTCGATGCGCTGAAAGCGATGATATCAGCGATGGCCGAGGAACGGGCTGCGAACGAGGCTCGGCTTGTCGCGGCACAAGCCGAGATCACCCGACTGGAAGCGGTCGAGAAAAGCGCCAACGAGCGGATTGCCAACCTCACATCGATCCTGAAGGTTCTGCAGCGCACCCAACATGGCACGCGTTCCGAGCGGCTGCGCCTGGCCGTCAACGACGAGCAAGTGTCCTTTGCCTTCGAGGAGATCGAGACCGGCCTTTCGGCGATCCAGAGCGAACTTGATCGCGCTTCCGGTGACAAGCCGAAACGCGCCCCGCGTCCGCGCAAGGGCTTTGCCGCTCATCTCGAACGCATCGAGGAGGTGATCGAACCGGACGTCCCCGCCGAGTGCGCGGGGCTGGAGAAGGTTCTGATCGGGGAAGACCGCTCAGAACGGCTGGATGTCGTGCCGCCGAAGTTCCGGGTCATCGTGACGCGCCGCCCCAAATACGCTTTCCGGGCACGCGACGGCGTGATCCAGGCCCTGGCGCCGGCACACATCATCGAAAGCGGCCTGCCGACGGAGCGGCTGCTCGCCTATATCGCCGTCTCCAAATACGCCGACGGTCTTCCACTTTACCGCCAGGAGGCGATCTATTTGCGCGACGGCGTCGAGATCAGCCGGAATTTGATGGCCCAATGGATGGGGCATCTGGGCTTCGAGCTTCAGATCTGCGCCGATTATATCCTCGAGCGGGTCAAAGAGGGCGAAAGGGTCTTTGCCGACGAAACGACCTTGCCCACCTTGGCGCCCGGCTCAGGGAAAACGACGAAAGCCTGGCTTTGGGCTTACGCGCGCGATGATCGACCCTACGGCGGAACCAGCCCGCCGATGGTTGCTTATCGGTTTGAAGACAGCCGAGGCGCCGAGTGCGTGGCGCGGCATCTCTCCGGCTTTAGCGGCATCCTGCAGGTCGACGGTTACTCGGCCTATAGCAACCTGGCCAAGGCGCGGGCCAAGACCGGGAGCAACGAGACGATCCAGCTGGCGGGCTGTTGGGCTCATCTTCGGCGCAAGTTTTACGACCTGCACATCAGCGGGGTCTCGCAGACGGCGACAGACACCATCGTCGCCATGACCGAACTGTGGAAGGTCGAGGACGAGGTTCGCGGCAAGGACGCCGGCACCCGAGCCCGCCGCCGTCAGGAAACGTCCTCGGTCATCGTCACCAGCCTCTTCGAGCTGTGGGAAAAGGAGCTGGGTAAGGTCTCGGGAAAATCCAAAACTGCTGAGGCGATCCGCTACGCGCTCACGCGGCGTGAGGCCCTCGAACGCTTCCTGATGGACGGCCGTATCGAAATCGACTCCAACATAGTCGAACGCGCGATCAGGCCCCAAACAATTACGAGAAAGAACAGTCTGTTCGCCGGAAGTGAGGGCGGTGGACGGACATGGGCCACGCTGGCCACCTTGCTGCAGACCTGCAGAATGAACAGCGTCGATCCGCTGAACTGGCTATCCCAGACCTTGACCCGCATCGCTCAAGGCTGGCCGGTAGCGGATATCGAGGCGCTTATGCCATGGAACTTCAAGCCTGACGCCATCGGCTGACCGCTTACGACCAGACGATGCCAAGAGAGACACAAAGCGTGGACATAGGCCAGTCAACTGTACAGCACACGATTGACGCAAAGAGACTACTGCCTGCCCTGCTTGAAGGAGATGACATCGGGGCCGTGATCCGTTGCCACCATGAAGCTGAGAGGGCAATGAATCACGTATTGGAACGCCTCACAGGAGGACGCTCCAAGAGGAAAGTCACCTCATGGTTGTTTGCGCAGCGCATGGAGATTTGCCACGTCCTGGGGATACCTGAGAATTGGACCACCCCTCTAAAAATACATAATGATTGAACCGCACCGGGTTTGCCGGAGACCCCAACTTGTGAGAAGTAGGGTCTATGACAAGCAAGACGACGAACAAGTTTTCTCCCGAAGTGCGCGCCCGCGCCGTTCGAATGGTTGTCGAGCATGAAGCAGAGCATCCTTCGCGGTGGGCGGCCGTGTCTTCCATAGCTGCCAAGATCGGCTGCTCGGCGCATACGCTCAATGAATGGGTGAAGAAGGCTGAGGTGGACAGCGGCAAGCGAGCTGGCCTGCCGAGTGACGTCGCCGAGAAGATGAAGGCTCTGGAGCGGGAGAACCGCGAGCTTCGTCAGGCCAACGAGATTTTGCGCAAAGCCTCTGCGTATTTTGCGATGGCGGAGCTCGACCGCCCAATGAAGCGATGATTTCCTTCATCGACGAACACCGCTCGGTGCTCGGGGTCGAGCCGATCTGCAGGCTGCTGCCGATTGCCCCGTCCACCTATTATGAAGTCGTCGCCAAGCGCACGGACGTGGGTCGCCTATCGGCCCGCGCCCGGCGCGATATGGCTATGAAAGTCGAGATACGCCGGGTGTTCAACGAGAACTTCCAGGTCTATGGCGTGCGGAAAGTGTGGCGACAGTTGCAGCGAGAAGGCTTCGATATCGCTCGCTGCACCGTCGCAAGGCTCATGAGAATGATGGGTCTTCAAGGCATCATTCGTGGCAAGCCGATCAAAACCACTGTATCGGACAAGTCTGCCCCGTGTCCGCTCGACCGCGTCAATCGCCACTTCAAGGCTCCCGCGCCGAACATGCTGTGGTTATCCGATTTCACCTATGTCGCGACCTGGCAGGGCTTCGTTTACGTGGCCTTCGTGATCGATGCCTTTGCCCGACGTATCGTCGGTTGGCGGGCAAGCCGGACTGCCCATGCGGGCTTTGTCCTCGATGCTCTGGAGCAGGCACTTCATGATCGGCGGCCCGTCAAACGGGGCGGGCTGGTTCATCATTCCGACCGCGGCTCGCAATACGTGTCGATTCGCTATTCTGAGCGGCTGGCGGAGGCGGGCATCGAGCCGTCTGTCGGGAGCGTCGGTGATTCCTATGACAACGCTCTCGCCGAAACGATCAACGGCCTTTACAAAGCCGAGGTCATCCATCGCCGGGGACCATGGCGCAACTTCGAAGCCGTGGAGTTCGCCACACTCGAATGGGTGGACTGGTTCAACAACCGACGCCTTCTGGAGCCCATCGGCAACATACCGCCAGCCGAGGCAGAAGAACGATACCATGCCATGCTGGACGCGCCAGCCATGGCCGCATAACTTAAACCAAACGGTCTCCGGTAAACTCGGCGCGGTTCAGTATCGAAGGTGGGCAGATGTCGCCTGAGGTGTCTTTCCGGTTCTGGCGGCAAGCTCTTCAAGGCTCATCGGGACTTCTCCAATACGCCTTTCGGACCAGATGGCGGCTCCCAGGTACGTGACCCATATGGAAATCGGTAGCTCAAACTCGGTGGACATGGCCATCATGTACCGGCCTGCGTCGAGGTAGGCGTGAAGTGGGCGATTGCTGGACAAGATACTCTCCCAAGGTCGCAATATGGGAGGGGCAGAATGCGCCGCCCCTCCGAGTTCCACACCAAGCTAGTGCGGCATTAAGCGGCTTCTTCAGGGGTCTCGTCGTCCCGAGTGGACTCCACCCAGGCCGTCATGTTGATGGACCAGAGGTATTCGTCCTCGTGGGCTTTCCACTCTGTGAAGAATTCCACCATCTGGTGCGGGAGGTGTTCAAGCGCCCATCCGATGGCAAGCTGTGGGTTCCTCAGCATGTGGACGGTTTCAGCGACGGATGGCTTGTAGATGGCGTCGAAGGAATTGGTGGTCATAAGTCGGTCTCCATAGGTTGAACCTGTTAGGTTTCACTGCTATGGTTTTCCGAAACGCCACGCCGAAAAGCTAAATGTTTTCAGTGAGGATTCTAGAGGATAGGCGACTTCGAGTCTCTCATCGCCCACCATTTTCTCTTCAAGAATATATGTAAAGCCCTGCAAAAGCGGGGCTTTTGTCATTTCAGCCTGCCTGCGGCAGGCTCGTACCTCAATGCGTCGTCGGGGCGTCGTCTTCCTCTATCTCTTCCAGAAACGAGCCGATTCCGTCCCTTGCGACGGTCGCCAGGAATTCGTCGAAGGCCTCGCGGTCTGTGGCGAAGGGCTCGTCCCATTCGAAGAGGTCTTCGTTCTGGGTGATGACTTCCAGCTTCCAGTCGTTCTGCGTGCCGGCGGGGCGGGAGATGTCGACGAGGACCGTGATTCCGTCTTCGGTGAATTCTCCCGAAAGCTCGGAATGCTCCAGTTTCGTTTTCTTGCTCATGGCTGACGGTCCTGCGGGCCTGCGCCGGACCAAGGGTCCGGCAAGATCGGATGAATGAGAATGGGATTAGGCGAAATGCAGAACGGCCAGCGTGATCTCGCGGCAGCGACGTGACGTCAATCGGTCGCCCGACCCCGATCTATAAATACCGGCAGTCGCGTTCCGGAAACCTTGTGACAGAGTGGAGGCTTCTCGTCCACCCTCAAGGCTGCTTGGGATGCGTCGGGGCGAATTCGGCCACGAGTTCATGCATTTCACCCGGATAGGTCAGGCGTACATGGGTGACATAGAGGCCGCCGCTCCAGGTGCGGCGCTCGACGACCAGGCAGGGTGTTCCGGGGGCGATGGCCAGGAGTTCGGCGGCGCGGATATCGGCACCGACGGCGCGGATGCGGTGCTCGGCGGCGCTCCACGGCACGCGGCTGATCAGCCAGGGACCGGGCGCAAGATCTTCGAAGGTCTCGCCGGCGGCCTCGGGCACGGCCTTGAGGTTGATCAGGCGGTCTTCCAGACAGAAGGGATGCGCGCCGGCGAAATGAAGGGCCGAGATTTCCGTGAGCCGGGCAGCATCCGGCAGGTCCATCAGGCGCCGGTCGGCGGCCCTCGCCGTGCGGTCGAGACGCGTGCGGCGCTGGTAGCGATAGGGAAGCCCGAGCGATTCGACCTCCAGGCGGATGTCGTGGATTTCGAGGACAGCGGACTGGGCATGCGGGTGGGTGACAAAGCTGCCGGACTTGCGGCGGCGCTCTATGAGTCCGCGCTTGACGAGCTCGGTGATCGCCTTGTTCACCGTCATGCGCGAGCATTGGTACTGCTCGGTCAACTCGTGCTCGAAGGGAATGCGGTAGCCGGGAGGCCATTCGCCGGAAAGAATCCGGCCCTCCACATCCTCCAGGATGCGGCGGTGCAGCGACGGCTCCCTGGCCTCCGGTCCCGTTCTGTCCTCAACGATGGAAATGGCCGCCTCCGCTTCCGCCGGGCATGGATTCGCCCGGCCAGCACGTGTTTTAGAAAAGGCCGCGGCGCCTTTCAATAGCACCCTCAGCCCTCGGCGAGCGCCCGCATGGTCGCCGTGAAACGCCGGCCGACGGCCTCGCGCGCAACATGCCGGCCGCCCTCGACCTGCTTGCGGCCGTCCACCCAGACGCAATCGACCGCCGCCCCATTGGCGAAGATCCAGCCGTCGAGAAGTCCGTCGCCGGCAAGGTCAAGGCCGTGGCGGGCCTTGAGGCTGACGAAATCGGCCGCATTGCCGACCGCAAGCCCGGCCTCGACGCCCAGCGCCGCCGCGCCGCCGGCAAGCGCGCCGTCGAAGAGCGCGCGGCCCGTCGAACCGCCGGGCGCAGCCAGCACGTTGCGGGCGCGATGATGGAGGCGCTGGGAATATTCGAGCTGGCGCAGTTCATCCGGCAGGCCGATCAGCACGTTCGAATCGGAGCCGACGCCATAGCGGCCGCCGGCAGCGAGGAAATCGGGCGCCGGGAACGTGCCGTCGCCGAGATTGGCCTCCGTCACGGGGCAGAGGCCGGCAATGGCGCCGGCTTTCGCCATGCCGAGCGTTTCGGCATCCGTCATGTGAGTCGCGTGGATGAAGCACCAGCGGCCGTCGACCTTCTGGTTGTCGAGCAGCCATTCCACCGGACGGCGGCCGGACCAGGCGACGCTATCCTCCACTTCCTTCACCTGTTCGGCTATGTGGATATGGACCGGCGCGTCACCGGCCATCGTGACGACGGCGCTCAGCTCATCGGGCGTGACGGCGCGCAGGCTGTGCGGCGCAACGCCGGTGACGCCGTTCGGCAGCGCATCCGTTAGGGCGCGGCAGCGTTCCAGAAGGGCCGCATAGGAATCACGGTCGTTGATGAAGCGGCGCTGCCCCTCGCCCGGCGCGGTGCCGCCGAAGCCGGCATGGGCATAGAAGACGGGCAGCAGCGTCAGCGCGATGCCCGTCGCGGACGCGGCGGAAGCGATTCGCGCGGCCATCTCGGCGATATCGCCGTAATGGCCGCCATCCTTGTCGTGATGCAGGTAATGGAATTCGCCGACGCGGGTGAAACCGGCCTCCAGCATTTCCACATAGAGCTGCGCGGCGACGGCCTCGACGTCGTCCGGCGTCATGGAGAGCGCAAAGCGGTACATGACGTTGCGCCAGCTCCAGAAACTGTCATTGCCCGGGCCGCGCGTTTCGGCAAGGCCCGCCATGCCGCGCTGGAAGGCGTGGCTGTGCAGGTTCGGCATGCCGGCGACGATCGTGTCGTGACGCTCGTCGCCGGGCGCGGCGGCCCTGCTTTCGATGGCGACGATGCGTCCGCCCTCGATGCCGATACGCACATTGTTCGCCCAGCCGCTCGCCAGAAGCGCTTGCCTTGCATGAATGACGGCCATGGCCAGTCTCCTCTCCCGATATACCCACCCCGAAAATTGCCGCTTGCGTCCGGCATGATTATGTATATACATTATATCCATCACAGGGAAGAGGCAATCACGATGACGGCAAAGGAAAACGCTCGCGTCTGGAGTAACGCCAGACTCGCCACGCTCAGGGAAGATATGCCCGGCCTCGGCATCGTGGAGAACGGCGCCATCGCGGTCGTCGACGGCCGCATCGCCTTCGCGGGTCCGGAGGCCGAGCTTCCCGGCGAATTCTCCTGCGCCGAGAACATCGACTGCGAGGGCCGCTGGATCACGCCGGGCCTCATCGACTGCCATACCCATCTCGTGCATGCCGGCGACCGCGCCCATGAGTTCGAGCTTCGCCTTGCCGGCGCATCCTACGAAGAGATCGCGCGGGCCGGCGGCGGTATCGTTTCGTCCGTCAAGGCGCTGCGCGCGGCGAGCGAGGACGATCTGGTACGGGAAACCCTGCCCCGCCTCGACGCGCTGATCGCCGAGGGCGTGACGACGGTCGAGATGAAGTCCGGTTATGGCCTCGATACGGAAAACGAACTGAAGTCGCTGCGTGCGGCCCGCCGCATCGCCGAGGAGCGCGACATCACCGTGCGCACGACCTTCCTCGGCGCCCATGCGCTGCCGCCGGAGATGAACGGCGACAAGATCGCCTATATAAAGAAGGTCGTCACCGAGATGCTGCCGGCCGTCGCGGCCGAGGGGCTTGCCGATGCCGTGGACGGCTTCTGCGAGGGTATCGCCTTCTCGACGGCGGAAATGACCGAGGTCTTCGAGGCCGCGAAGGCCCATGGCCTGCCGGTCAAGCTTCATGCCGACCAGCTTTCCAACCTTCACGGCGCGGAACTCGCCGCCCGTTACAACGCGCTTTCGGCCGATCACCTCGAATATACCGACGATGCGGGCGCGGCCGCGATGGCCAAGGCCGGCACCGTCGCCGTCATCCTGCCGGGCGCCTTCTACTTCATCCGCGAAACGAAGAAGCCGCCGGTCGATCTCTTCCGCAAGCACGGCGTCCGGATGGCCGTCGCAACCGACGCCAATCCCGGCACGTCGCCGCTCACCTCCCTCCTCCTCACCATGAACATGGCCGCAACCCTCTTCGGCATGACCGTCGAGGAATGCATCGCCGGAACGACGCGCGAAGCCGCCCGCGCGCTCGGGCTGGTCGACGAGGTGGGGACGCTGGAGGCCGGAAAATGGGCGGACTTCGTCCTCTGGGACATCGGCCGGCCGGCGGAACTGGTCTATCGCATGGGCTTCAACCCCATGCACGCCCGCATCCGCAGCGGAAATTAATTCAGTCAAGCCGCAGCCTTAGCTGCATCGGGGAATGAACCATGACGATCACGCTTCACCCGGGCTCCGTGCCCCTCAAGACCCTTGAAACCATCTACTGGACCGGCGAGGCCGCAAAGCTCGACGCCGCCTTCGACGCCGGCATCGAGAAGGCCGCCGCACGCATCGCGGAAATCGCCGCCGGCGACGAGCCGGTCTACGGCATCAATACCGGCTTCGGCAAGCTCGCCTCCATCAAGATCGCCCCGGCCGACGTCGCCACGCTCCAGCGCAACCTGATCCTGTCGCACTGCTGCGGCGTCGGCAAACCGCTCGCGGAAAACATCGTTCGCCTCGTCATGGCGCTGAAGCTCATCTCGCTCGGCCGCGGCGCGTCCGGCGTTCGCATCGAGATCGTCCGTCTTCTGGAATCCATGCAGGCCAAGGGCGTCATTCCGGTCATTCCCGAACAGGGTTCCGTCGGCGCGTCCGGCGACCTTGCCCCCCTCGCCCACATGACAGCGGTTATGATCGGCGAAGGTGAAGCCATCTATGCCGGCGAACGTCTGTCAGGCGGCAAGGCGCTCGAAAAGGCCGGCCTGAAGCCGGTCGTGCTCGCCGCGAAGGAAGGCCTTGCCCTCATCAACGGCACGCAGGTCTCGACCGGCCTTGCACTTGCCGGCCTCTTCCGCGCTCATCGCGCCGCGCAGGCCGCCCTCGTTACCGGCGCACTCTCCACCGACGCCGCCATGGGGTCCTCCGCGCCGTTCCACCCCGATATCCACACGCTGCGCGGCCACAAGGGCCAGATCGACGCCGCCGCGACGCTCCGCGCGCTGCTGGCCGGCTCAGTCATCCGCGAAAGCCACATCAACGGCGACGAGCGCGTGCAGGACCCCTATTGCATCCGCTGCCAGCCGCAGGTCGACGGCGCCTGCCTCGATCTTCTGCGCTCGGCCGCCCATACGCTCGAGATCGAAGCCAATGCCGTGACCGACAACCCGCTCGTCCTTTCGGACAACAGCGTGGTTTCGGGCGGCAACTTCCATGCCGAGCCGGTCGCCTTCGCCGCCGACCAGATCGCGATCGCGACTTGCGAAGTCGGCGCCATCGCCCAGCGCCGCATCGCGCTTCTGGTCGATCCCGCCCTCTCCTTCGGCCTCCCGGCCTTCCTCGCCAAGAAGCCGGGTCTCAATTCCGGCCTGATGATCGCGGAAGTCACCTCGGCCGCGCTGATGAGCGAAAACAAGCAGATGTCGCACCCGGCCTCGGTCGACTCCACCCCGACCTCCGCCAACCAGGAAGACCATGTCTCCATGGCCTGCCACGGCGCACATCGCCTGCTGCGCATGACGGAAAACCTCTCCGCCATCATCGGCATCGAGGCGCTGACGGCCGCACAGGGCATCGAGTTCCGCGCCCCGCTCGTGACCAGCCCGGAGTTGAAGAAGGTCGTCGCCGCGCTGCGCACCGTCGTGCCGACGCTGGAGGAAGACCGCTACATGGCGCCGGACCTCGCCGCCGCCGGCACGTTCGTCTCCTCGGGCGCGCTCGCCGCTTCCGTCACCAAGGGTATCCTGCCGGTTCTGGAAGCCTGACATGGCGCTCTTCGAACTCCACCAGGGCACCTCGCCCGTCATTCTCGCCTTCCCGCATACCGGTACGGACGTTCCCGCCGATATCCGGGAGCGCCTGAACGACAATGGCCGCATCCTCGCGGATACGGACTGGCACATCGAACGCCTCTATGATGGCCTGCTGCCGAACGTGACGACCGTGCGCGCCACGTTCCACCGCTATGTCGTCGACGCCAACCGGGATCCGGCTGGCGTCAGCCTCTATCCCGGCCAGAACACGACGGGCCTCGTTCCGGAAACGGATTTCGACGGCAAGCCGATCTGGAAGGACGGCGAGGCACCGACCGAGGCCGACATCGCCTACCGGCTCGCCAATTTCCATGCGCCCTATCATGCGGCCCTCGCCGCCGAGATCGAGCGCGTGAAGGCGATCCATGGCGTGGCAATCCTCTATGACTGCCACTCGATCCGCTCGCTGATCCCCTTCCTGTTCGAAGGCCGGCTGCCGGATTTCAACGTAGGCACCGACATGGGGCGCACCTGCGCGAAGGAAATCGAAGCGGCGACGTTCGAAGTCTGCGCGAAGGCCGAGGCCTATACCAGCATCCTCAACGGCCGCTTCAAGGGCGGCTGGACGACGCGCCATTACGGCAAGCCGGAAACCGGCGTGCACGCCATCCAGATGGAGCTCGCGCAGGTGAGCCATCTGTCCACGGAAGTCCCGCCCTTCGATCTTGACGAAGAGAAGGCCGCGCGGCTCCGCATTCCCCTGAAAGACATTCTGCAACGTATCGAGGCGCTCGCCTCCACCCTCACACGCTGATCCGGGAGAACCAGCCATGACCGACAATCCCCGCCACAACATCCGCGAAGTCCGCGCCGCCACCGGCACCGAACGCACCGCCAAGAGCTGGCTGACCGAAGCGCCGCTTCGCATGCTGATGAACAACCTCGACCCCGACGTCGCGGAAAACCCGCACGAACTGGTCGTCTATGGAGGCATCGGCCGCGCCGCCCGCACCTGGGCCGATTTCGACAGGATCGTCGCCTCGCTGCGCGACCTTGAAGAAAACGAGACGCTGATCGTGCAGTCCGGCAAGCCGGTCGGCATCTTCCGCACGCACAAGGATGCGCCGCGCGTTCTCATCGCCAACTCCAACCTCGTGCCGCACTGGGCCACGTGGGATCACTTCAACGAGCTGGATAAGAAGGGCCTTGCCATGTACGGCCAGATGACGGCCGGCTCGTGGATCTATATCGGCTCGCAGGGCATCGTTCAGGGCACCTACGAGACCTTCGTGGAAGCCGGCCGCCAGCACTATAACGGCAACCTCAAGGGCAAGTGGGTCCTCACCGGCGGCCTCGGCGGCATGGGCGGCGCCCAGCCGCTCGCCGCGGTCATGGCCGGCGCCTCGTGCCTTGCCGTCGAGTGCAACCCGGACTCGATCGATTTCCGCCTGCGCACCCGCTACATCGACGAGAAGGCCGAGACGCTCGACGAAGCCATGGCGATGATCGACCGCTGGACGAAGGCCGGCGAAGCCAAGTCCGTCGGCCTGCTCGGCAACGCCGCCGAGATCCTTCCCGAGATGATCCGCCGCGGCATCCGCCCCGACATGGTCACCGACCAGACCTCCGCCCACGACCCGATCAACGGCTACCTGCCGAAGGGCTGGACGATGGCCGAGTGGAAGGCAAAGCGCGAAAGCGACCCGAAGGCTGTCGAGAAGGCCGCCCGCGCTTCCATGCGCGAGCATGTCGAAGCCATGATCGCCTTCCAGGACATGGGCATCCCGACCTTCGACTACGGCAACAACATCCGCCAGGTCGCCAAGGAAGAAGGCCTCGAAAATGCCTTCGCCTTCCCGGGCTTCGTGCCGGCCTATATCCGCCCGCTGTTCTGCAAGGGCATCGGTCCGTTCCGCTGGGCCGCTCTCTCGGGCGATCCGGAAGACATCTACAAGACCGACGCCAAGGTGAAGGAACTGCTGCCCGACAACAAGCACCTGCACAACTGGCTGGACATGGCGAAGGACCGTATCTCCTTCCAGGGCCTGCCGGCGCGCATTTGCTGGGTCGGCCTCGGCGACCGCCATCGCCTCGGCCTCGCCTTCAACGAGATGGTCAAGAACGGTGAGCTGAAGGCTCCGATCGTCATCGGCCGCGACCATCTCGATTCGGGTTCCGTCGCCTCGCCGAACCGCGAGACGGAATCGATGAAGGACGGCTCCGACGCCGTATCCGACTGGCCGCTGCTCAACGCCCTGCTCAACACCGCATCCGGCGCGACCTGGGTGTCGCTCCACCACGGCGGCGGCGTCGGCATGGGCTTCTCGCAGCATTCGGGCGTCGTCATCTGCTGCGACGGCACGGATGAAGCCGCCGAGCGTGTTGGCCGTGTATTGTGGAACGACCCGGCGACCGGCGTCATGCGCCACGCCGATGCGGGCTACGACATCGCGCTCGACTGCGCCCGTGAAAAGGGCCTGCGCCTGCCGGGCATCCTGGGCAACTGATGAGCCTCTTGCTCCGCAACGCGGACCATCGCCGCATGCCGTGGAAGAACGGCGGCGGCGAGACGGTCGAGGTGATCGTCCATCCGGAAGGCGCAAGCCTTTCGGATTTCGGCTGGCGCGTCAGCATGGCGGGCGTGGCGAGCGACGGTCCCTTCTCCGTCTTCCCCGGCATCGACCGCACGCTGGCGGTGCTCACGGGCGACGGCATGGAACTGTCCATCGAAGGGCTTGGCGAGAGGCTGCTGACGCCAAAGTCCGCGCCGCTCCCCTTCCCGGCCGATGCGCCGACCACGGCACGCCTTCCCGGCGGGCCGATCACCGACCTCAACGTGATGACGCGGCGCGGTGTTTTCGGGCACAGCCTCGCGCACCACATCGCCGAGGGCGCGAAGGCGCTCCCGGCATCGTCGGGCCAGCGTCTCTTGCTGGCGCTCGAACCGCTCGGCGTCTCCACGGCGGAAGGCCTCGTCGGCCTCCAGCCACTCGACGCCCTCGTGCTCGATGGCGCTGAGGAGGC
The DNA here is from genome assembly GCF_022682305.1 of Shinella zoogloeoides. Lineage (NCBI taxonomy): Bacteria > Pseudomonadati > Pseudomonadota > Alphaproteobacteria > Hyphomicrobiales > Rhizobiaceae > Shinella > Shinella zoogloeoides. The sequence goes on along the minus strand of NZ_CP093528.1, from coordinate 1,286,312 downwards.
GGAAGTGGTGCCGGCGGGCGCTAGCGCCGCCTTCTACCTCGTCGAAATCACGCCGGCCTGACCGGCGTTCCTTGTCCGTCCCTTCCCGGGATGTTACCTCCCGGCAAATTCATTTTTTGCCGGGAGATTTTCATGAGACATCGCACATTCGGCCGTACGGGCTTCACCACCACGGATATCGGCTTCGGCGCCTGGCAGATCGGCGGCGCCTGGGGTGACGTCAGCGAGGCGGACGGCCGCGCCGCCCTTCACGCCGCACTCGATGCCGGCATGACCTTCATCGACACCGCCGATGTCTATGGCGACGGCCGCTCGGAAAAGATCATCGCCGACGTGCTGAAGGAACGTGGCGGTGAGCGCCCGATGGTGGCGACCAAGGCCGGACGCCGGCTCTCCCCCCATGTCGCTGACGGTTACAACAAGGCCAATCTCGAAGGCTTCATCGACCGCAGCCTGAAGAACCTCGGCGTCGAATGCCTCGACCTCGTGCAGCTCCATTGCCCGCCGACCGAAGTCTATTACCGTCCCGAGGTCTTCCAGGCATTGGAGGAGATCAAGGCCGCCGGCAAGATCGCCGATTACGGCGTCAGCGTCGAGAAGGTCGAGGAAGCGCTGAAGGCCATCGAATATCCCGGCGTCGTCAGCGTACAGATCATCTACAACATCTTCCGCCAGCGCCCGGCGCGGCTCTTCTTCCAGGAGGCCGCCCGCCGCAAGGTCGCGATCATCGCCCGCGTGCCGCTGGCAAGCGGCCTGCTCTCCGGCAAGATCACGCGGGACACCGCGTTTGCCGCCGACGACCACCGCAACTTCAACCGCAACGGTGACGCCTTCGACGTCGGCGAGACCTTTGCCGGCGTGCCTTTCGAGACGGGATTGCAAGCCGTCGAGGAAATCCGTGCGCTGGTGCCGGCGGGCGAAAGCATGGCCGCCTTCGCGCTGCGCTGGATCCTGATGGCGGATGCCGTCAGCGTCGTCATCCCGGGCGCACGCAATGGTGAACAGGCGAAGGCCAATGCGGCGGCCGCAAGCCTGCCCGCCATCCCGCAGGATGTCATGGATGCGACGCGCGCGGTCTACGATCGCCTCGTCGCGCCGCACGTGCACCAGCGCTGGTAAGATGGGAGAGCGCATAAACGAGAATAATAGCGAACATCATGGCTATCTATTTCGTTTATGCGCGCCCGCGCGCTACCGTCGCCTCCGGTCACAATCAGAACAGGGGAACGACCATGAAGAAAACACTGCTCGCAATGGCTCTTGCGGCCTCCACCCTCCTTTCGGCCCAGGCTTCGGCCGAGACGCTGACGATCGGCACGGAAGGCGCCTACCCGCCCTTCAACTTCCAGGACGCCGACGGCAAGCTCGGCGGCTTCGACGTCGAGATCGGCCTTGCGCTCTGCGAGAAGATGAAGGTCGAATGCGAAGTCGTCGGCCAGGATTGGGACGGCATCATTCCGGGCCTTCTCGCCAAGAAATACGACATGATCATCGCTTCGATGTTCATCACCGACGAGCGCAAGAAGCAGGTCGCCTTCACCGATCCCTACTACCTCGCCGCCATGACCCATGCCGCGCCGAAGAATTCCGGCATTACGGACTTCACCAATGAGGGCATGAAGGGCAAGACGATCGGCGCCCAGCAGGGCACCACGCAGGCGGACTACGCCGCGGCCGTCTATCCCGACGCGGATATCAAGCTCTACCCGACGCAGGATGAAGTGAACCTCGACATGGTGAATGGCCGCCTCGACCTGCAGGTCGGCGACATGATCCCGCTGCTCGACTGGGTCACCAAGAACGACGACGGCAAGGCCTGCTGCGAGCTGATCGGCGAGCCGATCACCGACAAGAAGTTCGTCGGCGAAGGCGTCGGCATCGCGGTGCGCCAGGACGACAACGACCTGCGCGAGAAGCTGAACGCCGCCCTCCAGGCGATCCGTGAAGACGGCACCTACAAGAAGATCAACGACAAGTACTTCTCCATCGACGTCTATACGATGAAGTAAGATACGGGGGCGTAGCGCGCCCCTCATCCGGCCTGCCGGCCACCTTCTCCCCGCAAGCGGGGAGAAGGAAACGTGCGGCACGGCTTTCTTCCCTCTACGCGAAACCCTTGAGCGAGGCGGCGCACCATTCCCCCTCTCCCTGCCTGCGGGAAGAAGATCGCGGCGGCGGGCTGAGGCAGCCCGCGCGCAGTGCAAAGACATCTCCACTCTTGCCTTCCCCCGTGCCGCCGTCCTAGCTAGGGACATGCCGATCAATCGCCTCGAACGCTTCGCCCACAATCTCGACTGGAACCTGCTGCGCACCTTCGTCGTCGTGGTGGAGGAAGGCTCGATCACGCGGGCGGCGAATCGCTTGCTCCTGCAGCAGCCGGCCGTCAGCATGGCGCTCAAGCGGCTGGAGCAATCGGTCGGCCACCGGCTGATCGACCGCGGCCCGGGCCGTTTCGAACTGACGGAAGCCGGCGAGCGACTGCATACGCTCTGCCACGACATCTTCACCGCCATCGTGCGGCTGCCGGAAGCCATGGTCTCCTCCGGCGAGGACATTGCCGGGCACATCGCCATCCACGCCGTCAGCCATGCCTTGAACCCGGCCTGGGACCAGGCGATCGCCGATTTCTTCCGCCTGCATCCGCGCGTCACCGTGGGCGTGACGGTCGAGACGACGACCGACGTCATCCGCTCCGTGGAACGGGGCGTGGCGACGCTCGGCCTTTCGGACGGCATCATTCCGGACGGGCTGGACAAGGCGCCCTTCTGCTACGAGCGCTGTGCGCTCTATTGCGGGCGCGGGCATCGGCTGTTCGGCGCGACGGACGCCCGGCTGGAGGATCTGCGGGGCGAACCCTATGTCAGCTTCCTTGCCGATGTTCTCGGCGGGCCGCATATGGGACCGGTGACGGCGGTGCGCGCGGTCGGCTCCTTCGGCCAGCAGGTGCGCGCGCTCGCCTTCAATGTCGAGGAGGTGCTGCGGCTCGTCGTCGCCAATGCGGGCATCGGCATGCTGCCGATCCACCTCACCGGGCCGGCTCTGGCCGCCGGCGAACTCTGGCAATTGCCGCCGCATGAGAACCTGCCGGTCACGGAAACCTTCCGCATCACCAATCCTAGCTCGGCGCTCAACCCGGCGGAGCGGGCCTTCCTTGCCCATGTGGCGGATGTCGAGCCGTGGCGCTGGGGCGAGCCGCATCAATCCGGCTGATATCGACCTTCACTCTTATAAATTTGAAGAATGCCGGACGCTTCCCTACGCCAGATGAACAAACGACAGGAGGCGATCATGCAGACTTTCGACATCGCAATCATCGGCGGCGGCATTGCCGGCATTTCGCTCGCCTATTTTCTCGCCCCGCACCGGTCCGTCGCGGTGCTGGAGCAGGAAAGCGCGCTCGGCTACCACAGCACCGGTCGGTCGGCCGCCGAATTCACCCTGCGCGATAACCCGCCCCTCGTGAACGCGCTTGCCCGGGCCAGCCACGCCTTCATGACGACGCCGCCCGAAGGCTTTGCCGCTGTTCCCCTCCTCATTGCGCGCGGCAGCGTCATCTTCGGCACGCACGGCAAGGAGGCGCTCGTGCGCAAGCGCTTCGAGGAAGCGACGGCGCTCGGCGTGGCCGTTGAGTGGCTCGACGAAGCGGCGCTGCTTGCCCGCGCGCCGATCCTCAATCCCGCCTATTGCGCTGCCGCCTATTTCGACCCGAGCTACTGGGATATCGAAGTCGACGCCCTGCTGCAGGCTTACGCCCGCCACGCCCGGCACAACGGCGCGCAGATCCTTGAGAACCGTGCTTTCTCGAGCGCGCGCCGGATCGGCGATAAATGGCTGATCGAGACGAACGGCGAGACCATCGCGGCAGACATTCTGGTGAACGCGGCCGGCGGCTGGGCCGACAGCGTCGCGTCGCTCTCGGGCGTCGCCCCCCTCGGGGTCGTGCCGAACCGGCGCACGGCCGTCACCATCGATCTTCCCGAAGGCATCGATGCCGGCCGCCTGCCGGAAATGAACGAGATCGAGGACACCTTCTATTTCAAGCCGGAGGGCGGCCGCCTGCTCGCCTCGCCCGCCGACGAGACGCCCTGCGAGCCGGCCGACGTACAGCCGGAAGAACTCGATATCGCCTATGCCGCCCATTACGTGGAAGAGGCGACGACCGTGCAGGTGCGGCGCGTTTTCAGCAGTTGGGCCGGCATGCGCAGCTTTGCCGCCGACCGCCTGCCCGTCGTCGGCCCCGCGCCGGACGAGCCGACCTTCTTCTGGCTGGCCGGCCAGGGCGGCTATGGCATCCTCACCTCCCCGGCGCTCGGCAGCCTCGCCGCCGCGCTCCTTGCCGGACAGCCGGTGCCGGAGCCGCTGGCCCGCGAGGGCATCGGGGCGGAGACCTTCAGTCCCGCACGCTTCTCCTGAAACTAAAACGGGCGCCCGAGGGCGCCCGTTTCTGTTTCAGCTTTCCGCGGCCGGCGTTCCGGCCGAACCGGGCGCCCGCGATCCCTCGCGGTCCTTCCAGAAACGGTTGAGGAACAGCAGGATCGGGCCACCGATATAGATCGACGAGGTCGTCGCGACGATGACGCCGAACAGCATCGGCCAGGCGAAGGGCTTGACCGTATCGCCACCCCAGATCGCCATCGGCAGCAGCGAGACCGCGACGGCGAGCGAGGTGAAGATGCATCGCATGACCACCTGGTTGATCGACAGGTCGATGAGATCCGAGAAGGGCATCGACTTGTACTTGCGCAGGTTCTCGCGCATACGGTCGTACACCACCACCTTGTCGTTGACCGAGTAGCCGATCAGCGTCAGCACGGCGGCGATGGCCGTCAGGTTGAAGTCGATCTGCATCAGCGAGAAGAAGCCGATCATCTTGGTGATATCCAGGACCAGCGTGGCGATGGCGCCCACGGCGAAGTGCCATTCGAAGCGCCACCAGATGTAGATCAGGATGGCGAGCATGCCGAGGCCAACGGCGAGGAAGCCGGAGCGGGCAAGCTCGGTGCTGACCGTCGGGCCGACCACTTCCGTGCGCTCGAAGTTCGCGTCCGGAATCACTTCGGCAACGCCATCGCGGATCTTCTGGAGAGCTGCGGTCTGCACCTCTTCACCGCCCGGCTGACGCTGGACACGGACGAGGACCGACGTGCCCTGGCCGAACTCCTGCAACGCGACTTCACCGAGGTTGAGGCCTTCCATCTTCTCACGCAGCGGCGCGAGGTCGATCGGCGTCTTGGAGGTCGCTTCCACCTGGATGCCACCGACGAAGTCGATGCCGTAATTGAGGCCCGGCGTGAAGAACAGGATGACCGAACTCGTCGAGATGAAGGCCGACATGGCGATGGCGATATAGCGGCCGCGCATGAAGGAGAAGGTCGGGATTTCCCAGACCTTGCCGAAGAGCGAGTGGATCTCGATCTTCTTCATCTTCCGCACGATCACGGCCTCGCGCATCAGGAAGCGCACGAAGGTGATCGAGGTGAACATCGAGATCGCAAGGCCGATGATCATGGTGATGGCGAAGCCGCGCACCGGACCCGAGCCGAACATGAAGAGGAGGATCATGCCGACCATGGTCGTCATGTTGCCGTCGACGATGGTGGCATAGGCCTTGTTGAAGCCGACATCGAGCGCCTTCATGGCCCCCGCCCCCGCCGCCGTCTCTTCGCGGATACGGGCGTTGATCAGGATGTTGGCGTCCACCGCCATACCGATGCCGAGGATGATACCGGCAATGCCGGGCAGGGTCAGCGTGGAGCCGAGAATGCCGAGCAGGCCGATGGTGAGGATCGTGTGCAGCACGAGGCCGAGATTGGCGATAAGACCCCAGGAGCCGTAGAGCACCTGCATCAGCACCACGACGGCGGCAAGGCCGGCGAGACCCGTATAGAGACCCATGCGGATCGAGTCCGAACCGAGGTTCGGGCCGACGGTGCGTTCCTCGATGATGGTGAGCGGGGCCGGCAGCGCGCCGGAGCGCAGCAGCGCCGAAAGCACGGTCGCTTCCTGCGGGTTGAAGTTGCCGGAGATCTGGCCCTGGCCGCCGATGATCGGCTCGCGGATGACCGGCGCGGTCAGCACCTTGCCGTCGAGGACGATGGCGAAGGGTTTCCCGACATTGGCCTGCGTGATTTCGGCGAACTGGCGCGCGCCGGTGGAATCGAAGCTGAACGAGACGATCGGCTCGTTCGTGCGCTGGTCGAAGCCGGCCTTGGCGTCGGCAAGACGGTCGCCGGAAATGGCGACGCGCTCTTCGACGGCGTATTTGTTGTTATCGTTGGCGCCAGGCAGGATCATCACGCCGCGCGGGGCGACGCCGTTCGGGTCCACGGTCTGATCGACCATGTGGAAGCTCATCTGCGCGGTCGAGCCGAGGAGCTGACGCAGGCGCGTCGGATCCTGCAGGCCCGGGAGCTGGACGAGGATGCGGTCGCCGCCGACGCGCTGGATGAGCGGCTCGGCGACGCCGACCTGGTCGACGCGGCGGCGGATGATCTCGAGGCTCTGCTCGACGGCGGCCGACATGCGCTCGTTGACGCCGGCTTCCGTCAGCGTGACGTTGATGACGAGACCGCTGGTCGCGACGTCGATATCGGACGAGCCGGCGCCGAAGCCGAGGGTCGAGGTCGGTGCGGCGAGCTTGCGCACTTCCGGCAGAACCTTGTCGAAGGCCTCCTGATCCGGCAGCGTGACCGTCAGCGTCGTACCGCTCAGGCGGGCGGCCGAGGCGCGTTCGCCGGCGGTGCGCAGAATGGCGCGCGTATCGTTGAGCAGCACGTCCATGCGCGCCTTGCGGAGCGCGGCGGCGTCCACTTCGAGAACGAGGTGCGAGCCGCCCTTCAGGTCGAGGCCGAGGGTGACGGGATTGGCGGGCAGGTAGCGCCCGAATTTCGCCTGCTGTTCAGGCGTCAGCACGTTCGGCACGGCCGCAAGCACCCCGAAAAGGATGATGGCGGCGGTGACAAACAATGCCCATTTGGAGGTTTTCATGGGATGTTCCACTTCAACTGCCGGAAGGACGCGGCATCGTGGGCCGGCGTCCTCCGTGGGGATCGGAATTTCAATCGAATGGCGCGGCGTCGGAAACGCCACAGGGCCTCAGGCGGCGCGAACCGGCGGCGCGCGGCTGCGGAAGGATACGGGGCCGGATCGGGCCTGCGCCGGATCGTCCATCGCCGGAAACGCTTCCGCGGCAACGGTCTCGAAGGGGTAGATCAGCCGGCCCGCGCCCGGAAGGAGCGCCTTGCCGCCGGCATCGCCGTCGGGAAGACCGGTCTTCGCCTTGGCGGCGCGCCGTTCGGCATGGCCGCTGGCGGGGAACCAGAGTTCATCGGCAGCGGCGGTCAGCGGAGACGGAGCGACGCCGCCCTCGCTTGCCGCGCGCTGCGGATGGCGCGGCCCGACGACGCTGTCCGGCAGCGAGAACTGCGAGAGGAACAGGGTGAAAAGCAGCACGAGGAAGCCGGCAGGCGCAAGACCTCGCTCCCACATCGTCGCCTCTTTCCCGGTTCTCATCGTCATGCCTGTCCGTTCATCCAGGGCGCGGCGCCCGCGAAGCATGCTTCGCCACGGTCGTAATGGTGCGCCAAGAACCATTTACCATCCGTCGAGTCAAGTTCGCGGCCTTGCCGGCCGCCTGGTATATCGACGTTTCGGCCTTCACAATTCATGCAGCCTCACGTCCGGGCAGGCCTCAAGCGCAAGGTCGCGCAGATGCTGATGGTGCGTAAGATAGATCACCTGCCCGCCCCTTGCCATCTCGCCCATCACGCTGAGCGCGTTCAGCGCGCGCCGGTCGTCGAAGGTCTCCATGATGTCGTCTGCGATAAAGGGCACGATCTCCCGGCTGGCGGCAATCTCGTGATAGCCGGCGACGCGCAGGGCGAGATAGAGCTGGAAGCGCGTGCCCTTGGAAAGGTCCTTCGCCAGCTTGGAGCCGCCGGCGGCCGCATTGACGACGAGGAACTCGCTGTCCTTCTCCAGCATCGTGGAAAGCCCCGTATATTCGCCGCCGGTGATCGCGCGGAAGGTCTTCGAGGCGCGCTCCATCATCGCGCTGCGGTGACGCTCGCGATAGAGCCGCAGCGCCTGCTCCGCAGCCATGATGCCGGCGCGGGTCGCAAGGTAGCGGCGCGATCTGTCCGCAAGGTCGATGAGCGCCGTGCGCCGCTTCTCCTCCAGCGCCGCCGCCGCGTCGCTGCCGGCGATCCGGGCCAACGCCTCCTCCGCCCGCGCCCGCGCCAGGTGCTGTTCCTGCACCTCCCGGTCCAACGCATCGAGGCGCATGGAAAGATCGGCCTTCTCGCCCGCAAGCTGGTCGTCGTCGACTGCGGAAAGCAGCGCCTCGGCCTCCTCGACGGTCTCGGCGCGCATCTGCTGCAACAGCGTGCGCGCCGCATCCTCGACGCGGCCTAGAACCTCGTCGCGCCTGCGGTAGGCTTCGAGCAGCATTTCGGCCTCGGTCAGCGTATCGCAGCCGAGGAAGGAAAAGACTTCGGACTGGCGCGAGACGAGAACGGCGCGCCGCTCCTCCAGCGCGCCCTCCTCCTCGGCAAGGCGCGCCAGCGCCTTGTCTATCGCTTCACGCCGCTCGCGAATCGTCCGCGCCGTGGCCAGACGACCCGCAAGGCCCGCGACGGTGGCGAGCGGATCGTTCGCATCGAACCGCTCGGACAGACGCGCGGCAAGCCGTTCCGCATGGGCGCGATAGTCCTGCTGGTCGCGGCGCATGGCGGCGATGCGGCGGTCCAGTTCCTGCTGCCGCTCGAGATTGCGGCCGAGCGCCTGTAAGGCGGGCAGCAGCGCGGCGAGACGGTCCGGCCCGGCCGGCGCACCGTCGGACGCAAGCCAGCTTCCGGCAATCTCGCGGTCCCATGCCGCCTGCCACGCGGCAAGCTCGCCAGCCGCCGCCTCCGCGGCCTTCCCGCGCGTTTCGGCGTCCGTCTTCGCCCGAGCCAGACGCTCGGCAACGGCCTGCCGCGCCTGAGCGGCGGCTTTCAACGCCTCGAGCCGGTCCTCGGCGAGGAAAAGCGCCTCGTCCAGCGGCGTCTGCGCGGCAATGCCGGCCGGCAGGAATGCAGCAAGCCGCGTCACGAGCGCGCGCGCTTCCGTCTCCACAAGCGCCGCCTCGCCCCTCTGCCGGGCGAGGCTTTCCAGCGCGTCCAGCGCCGCCAGCCGCTGCCCGAGCCAGAGCGTTAGATCCGCCAGGGACGCCTTGGAAAATCCGATGCGACCGGCAATCGAGGCCACCTCCGCATCGATATCCGCCTTCGCCCGTTGCAGGCGGGCCGTCTCGCCGCCGAGAGCATCGAGCCGCGCGGCTCCCTCGACGATGGTGCGTTCCACGACGCGGATTTCCGAAAGCCGGTCGGCGTTGCGCAGGCGCGCTTCCGTCGCCCGGTCGTCCTCGCGCATGGTCTTTTCGAATGCCACGGCAGACCCCATGTCGAGCGCGCCGAGATGCGCGCTCCATGCGGCCTCGCGCGCCGAGCGCAAGTGCGATGCCTGTTCCTCGCCGGCCGCGCCGGTTGTCTTCTGCAGCGCATCGAGCGCGGCGCGGGCCGAAGCGACCTCCAGTTCCAGGGCGGCGACCTGCTCGCTTTGCCGGCGCAGGGCCTCGGTCGCGCCGTCATGCCGATTGCGCAGGCTGTCGAGAACCTCCGGCGTCGGAACGCTCATGGCCGCCAGCATCGCGGCATCGCCTTCCCACGGCGCAAGGCGCGCCAATGCGGCTTGCGCATCCTGCTCGGAAAAGAGGACGTGACGGCGGCTTTCCCGCAGGCGGGCCGGCAGGTCGGCAGAGCGGGCAGCCTTGAGGGCCGCGCCAAGGGCGGCCTGAAGCGCCTCCTCGCTCCCGGTTTCCTCCGTCGACGCCGCGCCGGAGCGAAGGATGGCGTCCAGTGCTTTTTCCGCCTCCGCCTGCTCGCGCCGGGCGCTTTCGCCGCGTTCGGTCAATGCGGCATGGCGGGAGAGAAGCGCATTGAGCCTTTCGACCAGCCCGGCGGGAGGCACGATCTCCGCCGCATCGGCCTCCGGCGGCAGGCCGAGGGCGACGATGGCCGCACCGATGGTCGCGGCAAGCCCGTCTCGCTCGGCCTCGCGGGCGGCAAGGTCCATGGCGGCGGTGCGGAAGCGGGCTTCGAGGGCGGAGCCGGACAGAGCCGCGATGTCGGCCTCGGCGGCCAGCGCCGCGTCGTCCTCGGCAAGCCCCGCGCGCTCCTCGTCCCATTGCGCGCGCTCGGTGACGGCCCGCGCCGCCCGCGCCGCGATCTGCGCCTCCTCGCGGGCAAGTTCGGCCAGCAGGGAGCGCCAGCCGGCGGGCGGCGAAGCGCCGAGGTCGAAGGCGCCGAGCTCGGCCCGCAGCGCGCGCAGGCGCCGCAGGCCGGGAAGAGCGGAAAGGCTGCGTTCAAGCTGGGCCAGCGCCATGCGCGCCTCGGCACGGGCCGCCGTCACCGCCTCATGGCGCTGCAGGGCCGCGTCGCGTTCGCGCACGAGCGCGCCATAGTCGCGCGCCGCGACATCCAGCGCCTTGCGCTCGGCGGCGAGCGTCTCGATCTCGGCCTTGAGCGCGGACAGGTCATGCTTGCGGCCGGACGGGCGGTAGAACTCGTCCGCCTCCAACTTGAGCGCCGCAAGACCCGTCGCCATGTCGGAAAGGCCGGAGCTGGCGGAAAAGAGCATCGCCCCAAGCTCGCCTTCGCTCTTCAGGATGTCCTCGCCCCCCTTCTCGATGCTCTCGTCGTCGAGCGAGAACATGGTGCGATAGGCATTGCGGTCCATGCCGCCCAGCACGGACGCGAAGAGCGTATCCGGCAGCGGCCTGTCATCGGCCGATACCAGCGAGGCCTGGTTGCGCTTCAAGCGATAGGCCTCGTGCCGCTCTCCTCCGATGGAAAGCCGGCCGCCGACGCGCATCAGGCCATAGGCGTGCAGGAAGCCGTAGGCGCTCGACTTCTCGATACCGAAGAGCAGGTCGAGATAGGCGGAAAACAGCGTCGACTTGCCGGCCTCGTTGGGACCGTAGACGAGGTGGAAATCCGGCTTTCCGGGTTCCGCCAGGCCGAAATCGAGGCTACGGTCGGTGAACTTGCCGTAGCGGACAAGATCGAGGCGGTCGAGACGCATCCTATGCCCTCCCGCTCTCGCCGCCGAGGCGGGCAAGTACGGCGTCGGCTCCCTGAAGGGCAAGCTCCGAGAGCAGAGCGTCCTCCGCCGCCTCATCCGGCGCGAGCAGGCTGCGCGCCTCCCTGGGAAGCTGGCGCAGGAGATCGCCCAGCGTCTCGCGCAATTCCTCGCGGTAAGCGTGGCTTACCGCGACATCGTCATGCATCAGGCGGCCCAGCTCCGCCAAGGGACCGGCATCGGCCTCCGCGACGGCCTGTGGCTGGACCACAGCAAGTTCCACCGCCTCGATCCAGCAATCGCCGAGCGAGGCGGCAAGGTTCTGGAGTTCGCCGGAAAGCAGGTCCTCGTCGCGCCGCAGCCGCCAGCCAAGCGGCGTCGTCCCGGTCAAGGCCAGGCGAGCGACGAGATGCGCGCCGGCGGCGGTCTTCGCCGCGCCAAGCGCGGCCTCGACACGGTCGAGCATGCCATGCCAGTCCTCGATGCCGGAGAGATCGACGGAAAGCCGCTCGAAGACCGCGATGGCGATGGGGCGCTCCTCGCAGGAGATCGTGCCGTCCTCGGCGATGGTGGCGAGCGTCACACCCTTCGGCCCGCCCTCGTTGATGTCCCTGCCCTGCGGATTGCCGGGCATGACGATCCACGGATCCTGCGAATGCACCCGGCGCTGATGGATATGGCCGAGCGCCCAGTAATCGAAGCCATGCGCCGCAAGGTCGGAAATGCCGACCGGCGCATAGGGATCGTGGCGGCTCGCGCCGGCAAGGCTGGTGTGCATGAGGCCGATATTGACGGCATCCGGCACCGGCGCGCGGAAGGCCGGCAACAGCGAGTTCGGGGCATGCGGCTGGGCGAAGCTGATGCCGTGGACGTGAACCTCCCGGCCGCTCGCCAGCGCACCCGCCTTCACCGGCTTGCCGCGCCCGTCGAAGACATGCACGTTCGGCGGAAAAGTCAGCTCGCGCGTGATCTGCGACTGCGCATCGTGGTTGCCACGAATGATGAAGACGCGGATGCCCGCCGCCTCCAGCCGCCGCATCTCCCCCATCAGGAAGAGCGCCGTCGCCATGGAGGTCTGCGAGCCATCGTAGAGATCGCCCGCGACAATCACCATATCCACCTCTTCGGCGATGGCGAGATCGACGATGCGCTCCAGCGCCTTGCGCGTTGCGCCGCGCACCAGATCGCCGAGATCGGCATTGCGCAGGGCGAGCGAGGCGAGCGGCGAATCGAGATGCAGGTCGGCGGTATGGATGAAGCGGAAAGGCATGGCCGGACAATCGCCTCCGCCCTCCTCCGGGTCAATGCTGGCGGCAATCTCCGGCGCGTTGCAGGCAGGTTATGCAGAAGGAAATCGCGCAGCGCCGCAAAAGTCTGAGAAGAGGAAAGGAAAATCGCCTGCAGGCCGGCCGCACACATTTACAGGCATCGTTCAATATCTATGATCGAAATGAACGAGAGATATCACGATCATTTGACATGGTCCCTCATAATACCTATATTTCCCCTCATGAATAGCACGATAGAAATCTCCCAGGGCATGTTCAAACTCTACCATCAGGTGAGCCGCCTGGTGAATGAGTGCATGATGGACGAAGGCGTATCGCTCGCCCGCAGCAAGTTCCTGCTTCTTCTGGAATGCCAGGGGCCGCAGCGGTCGACGGATATCGCCTGCGCGCTTGGTTTCGCACCCCGCACGGTGACGGAAGCGATCGACGGTCTGGAGCGGGACAAGCTCGTCATGCGCGAGCCGGACCCGAAGGACCGCCGCGCCAAGATCGTCTCGATCACGGATATGGGCCGGACCGTCATTTCGGCCGCCCAGCAGCCGCAGCACAAGACGATCGAGGCGATCTTCAACGTCCTCACCGACGACCAGAAGCAGCACTTGAAGGAAATCATCCGCTGTCTCAGCGAGAAGACCGAGGAGTTGCAAGGGGAAAGAGACAGGAACGCAGGCGACCCGTCCGCAGCGTCATCCGCCCGCTCCCTGCAGGCCGTCGGCTAAGCCGGGTGGCAACGAAAATAAAAAGGCCGGGATCGCGAGATCCCGGCCTTTTTGTTTGCGGCTCATGCCGTTCGGCGCATCACATCGCGTTGATGGGACCGATGCCGAAGAACAGCGTTTCTCCCGAGGAGTCGTCGACGCCGTCATTGTCTGTCACGACATAGCCGTTGCCGGCGGCATCGATGGCAAAACCTTCCACCTTGTCGACGACATAGCCGTTCGTGGCCTTGAGATTGGGAATGAGGTCGCGGACCTCCTCCTTCTTCACGACAGGCAGCTCGCCACCGAGCTTGACGGGCTTCAGGTCGGCAAGCGCGACCCGGTAGAGCTTCTTCAGCTTCGCGGCCTCGCCGATCAGGTTGTCACGCTCGATGATATAGGCATGATCGCCGTTCGCGGTGATTTCCGAAAGCCCGATCCAGCCGCTTTCCGTCTTGTCGAGCGGATAGCGCACCGCACCCCATTCCTTATCGGACGGCTTGTAGGAGACGAGCTTCACAAAACCCTTCTCGTCATCGCCCCATTCGCGCTGGACGGCCATCCAGAGCACCATGTCGTCGCCTTCGCCGACGCTGGTGATGCCTTCGAAACCGAAGCGCTTCTCGCCGGCGCGCAGCTCGGCGGGAATGGCGATTTCCTTGTCGATCTCGCCTTTCTCGTTCACATGGATGATGGCGTGGGCATAGAGTTTGTCGGCATCGCCCTCGTTGGCCAGCCAGACGCCGCCTTCACCATCCGGCGTCAGCCCTTCGCTGTCGAGTTTCTGCGCGGGGGCACCGTTGCGGGTGATGCGAAGGGCATCGACGATCCTCGCCGGCTTCTGCGTGGCATCGATCGTGAAGATCGTCGGCTGCGAGGCGTAGAAGGAATCGTTGACGGCATAGAGGATGCCCGGCTTGTCCTTGACCGGAGCAAGACCAGAGAGTGCGCCGAAGCCGATCAGTTCGCCGTCCTTCTCGGTGGAGACGATCTGCGGATAAGCGGCCTCCCCTTCCGCACGCTCATAGATCATGACATGCGAGCGCGCGCCGCCGTCCTCGACGAGGTCGGCTTCATTGGCCGTCACGAGCAGGTTGCGGCCCGGAATGGCGACCGCGCCTTCCGGTGCTATGCCCGAAGGCAGGAGCTGGAGAAGCTGCGGCTCGGCACCGGTATCCTTGTAGACGCCGACGATGGAGGCGCGCTCGGCCAGCACGAAGAACAGGTTGTCCTCGCCGAATTTCGCGGCTTCCAGGCCTTCCGGCTCGACGCCCTTCTTGTTGCGCTTGTCCGGATAGTGACCGATCCTGGCGATCTCGCGCTCAAAGGCCGGGCCGTTCTCATAGAGAACCTTGCCCTGCTTGTCGAAGATGGTGAAGCCGCGCGCGCCACCCTTCCAGTCGCCTTCGTTGGCGACGACGAGGCGGTCGTCGTCCAGCCACTTCACGGCGTCGGGCTCGCGGGCAACGTCCTCGACCTTGTCGGTGAACTTCAGCGCACCGTCCTTCTTGGTATCGACGCCTGCGAGGCTGACAGTGCCGGCGGAGAAGTGGCTCTTCACCGTACCCGTCTTGCCGTCGACGATGACGATATGGTTGTTTTCCTGCAGCGTGACGGCGACTTCGTCGAGGCCGTTGAAGGAAACGAATTCGGGCTCCGGGTCTTCGCCGGCAACCTCGGCAAGGCCCGTCAGGGCGACATGCTTGATCGAACCGCAATCGACGACGCCATCCTTCAGCGAGAGAAGAACGAGGTCGCCGGCCGGCATCTGCGGGATGTCGCCGTCATTGACCTCTTCGTCGCGCTCGTTCTCGATGGCGATCGCGGCAAGGGTCTTGTCCTTGTTGAGGGCGATGGAATCCGGCTGGCCGCCGAGGTCGCAGGTCGCATCGACCGCCTTCGAGGCAAGATCGACCTGGGCGAGAATGCCAGAGGGCTTGACGAAGCTTTCACGCGTGTTAATCGC
Source organism: Shinella zoogloeoides (assembly GCF_022682305.1). Lineage (NCBI taxonomy): Bacteria > Pseudomonadati > Pseudomonadota > Alphaproteobacteria > Hyphomicrobiales > Rhizobiaceae > Shinella > Shinella zoogloeoides. Next base: position 1,271,241 of record NZ_CP093528.1, on the reverse strand, counting down.
GACGAGCGCCTTGCCGGCGGCGATGGTCACGGAGGTCGGCTCGCCGTCGAAGGAGACCGAGCCGCCGGCCTTCGGGGCCCTGGCGTCGGTGATATCGATGAAGCCGACCGCCTTGTTGGGGCTGTCGGAATAGACGAGCGTGTTGCCGTCCTCGGACGCGGCGATGATTTCGGATGAGCTCGGCGTCGCCTTGTCCACGCCTTCCGGCAGGTTTCCGGCAACGGCGAAGGACGCGATACGGTTGAATACAGGCTCGGCGCTGGCGGCAGGGGCCACCGATGCGGCGAGAACCGCTGCCAGCGCAGCGGTGAGCGAACGGGTTTTCATGAATGCCTCCGGAATCCGGTCGATTGGAACCCGGCGGTTCTGAGGCCTGCGTGTTACAGCCGCATGACAATGCGCCCGCCTCTCCCCCGCAAATAAAAAGGGGTCCGGAAAACCGGACCCCCGACCTGAACTTCAGGATTGGCGGCGGAGTGGATAACCGCTCTGCCCGAACTGAGGATCAGCCGTTGACGGCGTCCTTCAGGCCCTTGCCGGCCGAGAACTTCGGCACGTTGCGAGCCGGGATCTCGATCTCGGCGCCGGTCGAAAGGTTGCGACCCTTCGAAGCTTCGCGACGCGACACGGAGAAATTGCCGAAACCGACGAGACGAACGTCGCCGCCGTTCTTGAGTTCGCCCTGGATCGTCTCGAAAACGGCGTCGACAGCAGATGCTGCGTCCGTCTTGGAGAGGCCGGACTTCTCAGCCACTGCGGATACGAGTTCATTCTTGTTCATGTTTCCACCCCTTTCTTACGGTTTGAAACGACTCATACAAGTCGGGGGCAGAATACGCATCGGCCCTCGCCCCGCAAGAATATTTCGTCCGAAAAGCCTGAGAATCCGGGGGTTACACACTCTTTTCAACGAAAAAGACCGGCCAGAAGGCCGGTCTTTATGAAGTTGGGCGTTCAAAAGAGCCTAGTGCGCGATGGCACCGGCGCCGTCGTCGGTCGATTCGACCGGCGGAACCTTGGCCGCTTCAAGCGTGCCGTCCCACTCGATCGGCTCGGGCCGGCGCAGCAGCGCATGCTCGATCACCTCGCCCATGCGGGAGACCGGGACGATCTCCATGCTGTTCTTCACGTTGTCCGGAATGTCCGCCAGGTCCTTGGCGTTCTCTTCCGGGATCAGCACCTTCTTGATGCCGCCGCGAAGCGCCGCGAGCAGCTTTTCCTTCAGGCCGCCGATGGGCAGGACCCGGCCGCGCAGCGTCACTTCGCCCGTCATCGCGATATCCTTCGAGACCGGAATGCCGGTCATGATGGAGACGATGGCGGTCGCCATGGCGATACCGGCCGACGGACCGTCCTTCGGCGTCGCGCCTTCCGGCACGTGCACGTGGATGTCGGTCTTGTCGAAGCGCGGCGGCTCGATGCCGAAATCGACGGCGCGCGAGCGGACATAGGATGCCGCCGCCGAAATCGATTCCTTCATCACGTCCTTCAGGTTGCCCGTGACCGTCATGCGGCCCTTGCCACCCGGCAGGCTGACGCCTTCGATGGTGAGCAGTTCGCCGCCGACTTCCGTCCAGGCAAGACCCGTGACGACACCGACCTGATCCTCGCGCTCGGCTTCGCCGTGGCGGAAGCGCGGAACGCCGAGGAAGTCGTGGATGTTCTCCGCCGTGACCTCGACCTTCGTCGCCTTGCCCTTGATGATCTCGGTCACCGCCTTGCGGGCGAGCTTCATCAGTTCACGTTCGAAGTTACGGACGCCCGCCTCGCGGGTGTACTGCTGGATGACCGCCATCAGCGCGCCGTCGGTGACCGAGAATTCCTTCGGCTGCAGCGCGTGGTCACGGATCGCCTTGGGCAGCAGGTGCCGCTTGGCGATTTCCAGCTTTTCCTCTTCCGTGTAGCCGGCAATGCGGATCACTTCCATGCGGTCCATCAGGGGCGCAGGAATGTTCAGCGTGTTCGCCGTCGTCACGAACATGACGTTGGACAGGTCGTATTCGACTTCCAGGTAGTGGTCCATGAAGGTCGAGTTCTGTTCCGGATCCAGCACCTCCAGCAGGGCCGAGGACGGGTCGCCGCGGAAATCCATGCCCATCTTGTCGATCTCGTCGAGCAGGAAGAGCGGGTTGGACTTCTTCGCCTTCTTCATCGACTGGATGACCTTGCCGGGCATCGAGCCAATATAGGTGCGGCGGTGACCGCGGATTTCGGCCTCGTCACGCACGCCGCCAAGCGCCATGCGGATGTATTCGCGGCCGGTCGCCTTGGCGATCGATTTCGCGAGCGAGGTCTTGCCGACGCCCGGAGGACCGACGAGGCACAGGATCGGACCCTTGATCTTGGTCGAGCGAGCCTGCACGGCGAGATATTCGACGATGCGCTCCTTGACCTTGTCGAGGCCGAAATGATCCTCATCGAGGATCTTTTCCGCGGCGTTGAGATCGGTCTTGATCTTCGACTTCTTGCCCCACGGAATGCCCGTGAGCCAGTCGAGATAGTTGCGCACGACGGTGGCTTCCGCCGACATCGGGCTCATCTGGCGCAGCTTCTTCAGCTCGGCATCCGCCTTTTCGCGGGCCTCCTTGGAGAGCTTGGCCTTTGCGATCTTCTCTTCCAGTTCGGCCATCTCGTCACGGCCGTCCTCGCCGTCGCCGAGTTCCTTCTGGATCGCCTTCATCTGTTCGTTGAGGTAGTATTCGCGCTGGGTCTTCTCCATCTGGCGCTTGACGCGCGAGCGGATGCGCTTTTCGACCTGGAGAACGGAAATCTCGCCTTCCATGAAGCCGAGCGCTTTTTCGAGGCGCAGCTTGACGCTGGTCGTCTCGAGCATTTCCTGCTTCTCGACGATCTTGATGGACAGGTGCGAGGCGACCGTGTCGGCGAGCTTCGAGTAATCCTCGATCTGGCTCGCGGCACCGACGACTTCGGGCGAAATCTTCTTGTTGAGCTTCACATAGTTCTCGAACTCGGAGACGACCGAGCGCGACAGCGCCTCGATCTCGACCGGGTCCTCTTCGGGCTCGGGCAGCACATGCGCCATCGCCTCGTAGAACTCCTCGCGATCGGTATAGCCGTCGATCTCCGCGCGGGCGCGGCCCTCGACCAGCACCTTGACGGTGCCGTCGGGCAACTTCAGCAGCTGGAGAACATTGGCGACGGCGCCGATGCGGTAGATGGCGTCGGTCTCCGGATCGTCGTCGGAAGCGTTGATCTGGGTGGCAAGCATGATCTGCTTGTCGGTGCCCATGACCTCTTCCAGCGCACGGATCGACTTCTCGCGACCGACGAACAGCGGCACGATCATGTGCGGGAACACCACGATGTCGCGCAGGGGCAGGACCGGATAGGCCGTGGATTCGTGCGGCGCAGACGTCTTTTTCGTCATGTCATTTCCTTTCAAACGTCCCGTTTCCGGGAACCGGTCCTGTCGGCGCTTGGGACACCGGGCCGGCGATCTTTTCCATCCACAAGTGGCGTGCGGCTAACGCTTTTTCAAGCCCGGCGCCGGGGTGCCCCACCCCCGCACCGAACCAGACGAACCAACATGGGAAGTCTAGTCTTCCGCGCTGTCGCGGAACTTGCGGCCTTCCCCCGACAATCATTGCCGGAGCATACGCAGAACAGAATCGAAGTCTTCCATATTCGCGCGGCGCGTGCCGTTTCGCAACGCCTCACGCGTCGAAACACCCACGCATCATGCCCTCAACGGGCAAAAGCGGCCAGTCACGAAATATCACCAGTCGACCTCAAACGAAAAGACCCGCCGTGGCGGGTCCTTCCTCAAGCGATTTGCGGCCGGTCAGGCCGAAACGTTAGCCTTCTCGTCGGTACGCTCCGAGTAGATGTAGAGCGGGCGGGCCGAACCCTTGACCACTTCGTCGGAGATGACGACTTCGCGAACGCCTTCCAGCGTCGGAAGTTCGAACATCGTGTCGAGCAGGATCTTCTCCATGATCGAGCGAAGGCCGCGGGCGCCGGTCTTGCGGACGATCGCCTTGCGGGCGATCTCGCGCAGTGCGTCCTCGTGGAAGGTCAGTTCGACGTCTTCCATCTCGAACAGGCGCTGGTACTGCTTGATCAGCGCGTTCTTGGGCTCGGACAGGATCTGGATCAGCGCATCCTCGTCGAGATCTTCCAGCGTCGCCAGAACCGGCAGACGACCGATGAATTCCGGGATGAGGCCGAACTTCACCAGATCTTCCGGCTCCAGGTCGCGCAGGACTTCGCCGACGCGGCGATCTTCCGGCGAACGAACCGTCGCGCCGAAGCCGATGGAGGTCTTCTCGCCGCGGGCGGAGATGATCTTGTCGAGGCCTGCGAAGGCGCCGCCGCAGATGAACAGGATGTTCGTCGTGTCGACCTGCAGGAATTCCTGCTGCGGATGCTTGCGGCCGCCCTGCGGCGGTACGGAGGCAACCGTGCCTTCCATGATCTTCAGAAGCGCCTGCTGCACGCCCTCGCCCGAAACGTCACGGGTGATGGACGGGTTGTCGGACTTGCGCGAGATCTTGTCGACTTCGTCGATATAGACGATGCCGCGCTGCGCGCGCTCGACATTGTAGTCGGCAGCCTGCAGGAGCTTCAGGATGATGTTCTCAACGTCCTCGCCGACGTAACCGGCTTCGGTCAGCGTCGTGGCGTCGGCCATGGTGAAGGGCACGTCGATGATGCGGGCGAGCGTCTGGGCGAGGTAGGTCTTGCCGCAGCCCGTGGGGCCGACCAGCATGATGTTCGACTTCGCCAGTTCCACGTCCGAGCCCTTGGCGGCATGCGCCAAGCGCTTGTAGTGGTTGTGCACCGCGACCGACAGGATGCGCTTGGCCTGCTGCTGGCCGATGACGTATTCGTCGAGGACCTTGATGATATCCTGGGGCGTGGGAACGCCGTCGCGGGATTTCACCATCGAGGTCTTGTTCTCCTCGCGGATGATGTCCATGCACAGTTCGACGCATTCATCGCAGATGAACACCGTCGGTCCTGCAATCAGCTTGCGGACCTCGTGCTGGCTCTTGCCGCAGAAGGAGCAGTAAAGGGTATTCTTGGAGTCGCCGCCGTTGCTGCCGCTGACCTTGCTCATATCACTTTCCTTCCAGCACGCCGTCCACCCCTCGCAAGATGGCCGGACCACTCAAATCACCCTTGTCGGAAGCGCTTGCGCCCTTCAAAGGCTCCAGGGGTACTGACCGGCCCGGGCAACGCCCTTGAACCGATTGCAACGCATTCCCCGTCTAAACACCGAATGCTATGCCTTCACAAATCAACATAGCATTAACGGCCAATATTACCGGCTTTGTGGCGAGGATAAAGCCCCGCGATCATTACAATCGCGTAAGGCCCCTTCACACCCTCGTCATAAGCCGAGATCGGCGCGAGCCTTGCGCGTCAACTTCGCCGCCACCAGAGCGTGGCTCTCCCTTAGATAGTCGCACAGGGCAGCATCATCAACCGATTCGCCCGTCCGCCGCTGGATCCACTTCATGCCGCGCGAGGCAAGATAGGGCGCCGGACGGCATCCCGGCTGCTCGCGCAGTATGTCGTAAGCAAGCTCGGACACCTTGAACGTGACCCCAAGTCCTTCCGCCTCGCTCCATCCGGCGATGGCGAATACCTTGTCGCCCACCTTCCAGACATGCGCCCCGCCCCATTGCACGACATGCGTCGTGGCGGGGAGCGAAGCGCAGAAGGCGTTGTAGTCGTCGAGCGTCATCGGACCCTGCAGCGCAATCGGGATTACGTGGCGTCAGGCCCCTCGATAACCTCGCGGCTCGTGATGACCCGGTCGACCAGACCCCAGTCCTTCGCCTCGTCGGCGCTCATGAAATGGTCGCGGTCGAGCGTCTGTTCCACTTCCTCATAGGTGCGGCCGCAATGCTTGACATAGACCTCATTCAGCTTGCGCTTCATCTTGAGGATGTCCTTGGCGTGGCGCTCGATGTCCGATGCCTGGCCCTGGAAACCGCCCGAGGGCTGGTGAACCATGATGCGGGCGTTCGGCGTGGCAAAGCGCATGTCCTTGTGGCCGGCGGCGAGCAGCAGCGAGCCCATGGACGCGGCCTGGCCGATGCAGAGCGTCGACACGGCCGGCTTGATGAACTGCATCGTGTCGTAGATCGCCATGCCCGAGGTCACGACCCCGCCCGGCGAGTTGATGTAGAGCGCGATTTCCTTCTTCGGGTTCTCGGCCTCGAGGAAGAGAAGCTGGGCGCAGACGAGCGTTGCGATATGATCCTCGACGGGACCCGTCAGGAAGATGATGCGCTCTTTCAGGAGGCGCGAATAGATGTCGTAGGAACGCTCGCCGCGGTTGGTCTGCTCGACGACCATCGGCACCAGAGCCATGGCGGTATCTACGGGATTTCTCATATCAATCCTTCATCTCAAGTGGCCCTGAAACCCTCGCCAAGCGTTGGGAATCAGCAAGTTTCGTCTTCCCTACATAGAGTGTCAGGGTATCGGACTTCAAGACGGCCCCACGTTTTGCGGCGCTCTATGCGAGATTGCGGTTAACTCACGCAACGGCAGACGAGGATTTCCACAAGCCAGGCGTCGACAGGGTGAAGAAAGGGTGAATTCCCCATCCGCCTTGCCTCCACCCTGCAAATGCCTGCACTATATCGCCCCCAGCGGAGGCAATCACGATGAAACGATCCCTCGTCGCCCTCGGGCTTTTCTTCCTGACGACCACGGGTGCGCTTGCCCAGCAGGCTTCGGACACCGTTGCGCCCGAGCGCGCAACCGGGCTTGCGGCGGCGAAGGTCGTCACGGCGCACGAGCACATGGTGGCCGCCGCGCATCCCCTGGCGGCACAGGCCGGCGAAAAAGTGCTGGCCGAGGGCGGCAGCGCCATCGACGCCATGATCGCGGTCCAGACCGTGCTTGGCCTCGTCGAGCCGCAATCCTCCGGCCTCGGCGGCGGCGCGTTCCTCGTCTACTACGATGCGACGGCGAAACGCATCGTCACGCTCGACGGCCGCGAGACGGCACCGATGGATGCCACGCCCAGGCTCTTCCTCGACGGCAAGGGCGAGCCGATGAAGTTCTTCGACGCCGTCGTCGGCGGGCGTTCGGTCGGCACGCCCGGCACCGTCATGCTGATGCAGGAGGCACACAACCGCTGGGGTCGCAAGGACTGGAAGGACCTCTTCGTCCCCGCGGAGAAACTGGCGCGCGACGGCTTTTCCGTCTCTCCCCGCCTTGCCAGCCTTGTCGCCGCCGAGGGCGACGGCCTGAAGACCTTCGAGGCGACCGCCTCCTATTTCTTCGGTTCCGACGGCGCGCCGATCAAGGCCGGCACCGTGCTCAAAAATCCCGCCTATGCCGAAACACTCTCGACCATCGCCAGGGGCGGCGCGGAGGCCTTCTACAAAGGCCCCATCGCGGAGGCGATCGTCGATACCGTGCGCATGTCCGGCAAGAATGCCGGCGTGCTATCGCTTGCAGACCTTGCGAACTACCGGGTGAGGGAACGGCAGCCGGTATGCGTCCGCTACCGCGCGCTCGATATCTGCGGCATGGGACCGCCCTCCTCCGGCGCGGTCGCCATCGGCCAGATGCTTGGCATGCTGGAGAATTTCGATCTGAAAGCGCTCGGCAGGGACAATCCCGAAAGCTGGCGGCTGATCGGCGACGCGCAGCGCCTCGCCTTCGCGGATCGCGGCCGCTATCTCGCCGACACCGATTTCGTCCCCGCCCCGATCAAGGGTCTTCTGGACAAGGCCTATCTCGGCGAGAGGGCCAGACTGCTGGACGGCGACAAGGCGCTTGGCGATGATGCCGTAGCGGCCGGCAAGCCGGAATGGGACCATGCCTTCAATTTCGGCCGTGACGCCGCCATCGAATTGCCCTCCACCAGCCACTTCGTCATCGTCGACAAGGACGGCAACGTCGTCTCCATGACGACGACCATCGAGAACGGCTTCGGCTCGCGGCTGATGACGGGCGGCTTCCTGCTCAACAACGAGCTCACCGATTTCTCCTTCGAGACGCATGACGAGGGCGTGCCCATCGCCAACCGCGTCGAACCCGGCAAGCGCCCCCGCTCCTCCATGTCGCCGACCATCGTGCTGAAGGACGGAAAACCGCTGCTTGCCATCGGCTCGCCCGGCGGCAGCCAGATCATCGGCTATGTCGCCCAGGCGCTGATCGCCTATATCGACTGGGGCATGGATGTCGGCGAGATCGTCGCCATGCCCCACCTCATCAACCGCTTCGGCCCCTATGACCTCGAAGCGGGCACCGATGCTGAAAAGCTGGCCGAACCGCTGAAGGCGCTCGGCTACGAGGTGAAGGCCGGCGACATGAACTCCGGCCTGCACGCCATCGAGCTTACCGCCGACGGCCTCAAGGGCGCCGCCGATCCGCGGCGGGAGGGCGTGGCGGTCGGGAAGTGATGCGGCTGTTGAACGCGGATCGTCACGCTTTCCCGGCGGGATGAAATCCGCTAGGTCATAGCCATCATGACGACGACACACCTCCCCTTCCTCACCATCGATGCCGCCAGCCGCCGGGTTTCCCTCGACGGCCGCAATCCCGATTTCTACCGCGATCCCAATCCGGTCTATGCGGCGCTGCACGCGCACTGTCCCACCTTCTGGTGGGAGGAGCAGAAGCAGTGGTATTTCACCGGCTACGACCATGTGAACGGCTTGCTGCGCGACCGCCGCTTCGGCCGGCAGATCCTGCACGTGGCGACGCGGGAAGAACTCGGGATGCCGGAACCGCAGGATCATGTGCGGCACTTCGATGCCGCCGAAGCCTGGTCGCTGCTGGAGCTGGAGCCGCCGGAGCATACGCGGCTGCGAACCCTCGTGAACCGCGCCTTCGTCTCGCGCATGATCGAGCGCCTGACGCCCGAGATCACGGATCTCTGCAATCAGGCCATCGACCGCTTCGAGAAGGACGGGCGCGTCGAGCTGCTTACCGCCTTCGCCGACATCCTTCCGGTGACGATGATCGCCCGCATGATCGGCATTCCCGACGATATGGGGCCGCAGCTGCTGAAGTGGTCGCATGCCTATGTGCGCATGTACATGTTCGGCCGCACCCGCGAGGACGAGCTTGCCGCCGACAAGGCCGCGCAGGAATTTTCCGACTATGTGCGCGGCGTCATCGCCGAACGCCGGGCGGAGCCGCGCGACGACCTGCTCTCGCACATGGTCCATACCGAACACAAAGGCCAGCTCCTCACCGAGGACGAGCTGATCTCAACGACCATCGTATTGCTCAATGCCGGCCATGAGGCGACGGTGCACCAGATCGGCAACGCCGTGCGCACCATCCTCGAAAACGACGCCGACCCGGCCGCGCTCTTCGCCGATGCGAAGGCGACGGAACGCACGGTCGAAGAGTGCCTGCGCATCTCCGCGCCGGTGCATATCTTCCAGCGCTATGCGCTTGAGGACGTGGAACTCGACGGTATCCAGTTCCGTCGCGGCGACAAGGTCGCGATGATCCTCGCCGCCGCCAATCTCGATCCGAAGAAATTCAGCGACCCGCTCGCCTTCAAGGCGGATCGCGACGAGGGCGCGAACCTATCCTTCGGCGCCGGCATCCACTTCTGCATCGGCGCGCCGCTCGCCCGGCTGGAACTGAACATCGCCCTGCCGATCCTCTTCCAGCGCCTGCCGGGCTTGAAGATCGCCAAGGCGCCCGTGGTGAAGGACGTGTACCATTTCCACGGGCTGGAGGCGCTGGAGCTGACCTGGTGACTACAGCCGGATGACGTAATCCTTGCGAGTCGTTTCAACGACTTCCCAGATTCCCTTGAAGCCGGGCCTCAAGATAAGTCGGTCCCCGGCCTTGAGGTGGAATATCTCCCCGTCCACGGAGGTCACGATCGAATGACCTTCGAGGATGTGGAAATATTCCCACTCGTCATACTGGATGCGCCACTTGCCGGGCGTCGATTGCCAGATGCCGGAATAGATACCGCCCTCGGCCTCCTCGATGTTCCAGGTCGTGAAGACCGGGTCGCCCGCGATCAGTCGATCCGCGGCCGGACGGCCCTCCTCCGCTTCGATGCCGGAGGTGTCGAAAAGTTGCACATTGCTCATGCTTTACCCGCTCGCTGAAATGAAAAGGGCGGCCCGCGAGGGCCGCCCGACTGGCATCAGGCCTTGGCGAGAGCCTGCTCGATATCGGCGATGATATCGGCGGCGTCCTCGATACCGATCGACAGGCGCACCACATCCGGGCCGGCGCCGGCAGCGGTCTGCTGCTCCTCGCTAAGCTGGCGGTGGGTGGTGGAGGCCGGGTGGATGACGAGCGAGCGCGTATCGCCGATATTGGCGAGGTGCGAGAGCATTTCCAGGCCCTCGACGAAGCGCTTACCGGACTCGTAGCCACCCTTCAGGCCGAAGGTGAAGACGGCGCCCGCGCCCTTCGGCGAGTAGCGCTGCTGCAGCGCATGGTTCGGGTCCGTATCGAGGCCGGCATAGTTGACCCAGGAGACCTTGTCGTGAGCCTTCAGCCATTTGGCGACGGCGAGCGCGTTGTCGCAATGGCGCTGCATGCGCAGCGGCAGCGTCTCGATGCCGTTGAGGATCTGGAAGGCGTTGAACGGCGAGATGGCGGGGCCGAAGTCACGCAGGCCGAGAACGCGGCAGGCGATGGCGAAGGCGAAATTGCCGAAGGTGGCGTGCAGCACGACGCCGGCATATTCAGGGCGCGGCTCGGAAAGCGCCGGATACTTGCCGGAAGCGGACCAGTCGAACGTGCCGCCATCGACGATGACGCCGCCCATGGAATTGCCGTGGCCGCCCATGAACTTGGTCAGCGAATGCACGACGATATCGGCGCCATGCTCCAGCGGGCGCAGCAGGTAGGGCGTCGCCATGGTGTTGTCGACGATCAGCGGCAGGCCGTGGCGATGGGCAACCTCGGCAATGCCGGCGATGTCGACGAAGGTGCCGCCCGGATTAGCAAGGCTCTCGATGAAGATCGCCTTGGTCTTGTCGTCGATCTGGCTTTCGAAGCTCGCAAGATCGGCGGTATCGGCCCAGCGCACATGCCAGTCGAAGCTCTTGAAGGCATTGCCGAACTGATTGATCGAGCCGCCGTAGAGCCGGCGCGCGGCGATGAAATTGTCGCCCGGGCGCATGATCGTATGGAAGACGAGAAGCTGGGCGGAGTGGCCCGAGGCGACGGCCAGCGCGGCCGTGCCGCCTTCGAGCGCGGCGACACGCTCTTCGAGCACGGCCTGCGTCGGGTTCATGATGCGGGTGTAGATGTTGCCGAAGGCCTGCAGGCCGAAGAGCGAGGCGGCGTGGTCCGTGTCGTTGAAGACGAAGCTCGTCGTCTGGTAGATCGGCGTCGCACGCGCGCCGGTCGTCGGATCCGGCTGCGCGCCGGCATGGACGGCGAGCGTGGCAAATCCGGGCTTGTTCCTGGTCATAAATAGCCTCCCAAAGTGAAATCCGGGGCGACTATTTCAGAGAGTTAAAGGCCGGTCAAAGAAAGATTTTCCGTGAAAGTTCCAGCCCGGCGAAGCGCTTTGCGCGCGGGAAACCCTCAGGCGACGAGCCGCGGATACTCGATGGCCGGGCAGCGGTCCATCACCACCTTGACGCCGGCCGCTTCCGCCGTCGCCGCGGCCTCGTCGTGGCGCACCGAGAGCTGCCCCCAGATGGCCTTGGGCGGTGGGGAGAGCGCCAGCGCGTCCTCCACCACGGCCGGCAACGCATCGGCGGCGCGGAAGACATCGACCATGTCGATCGGCTCGACGATATCGGCAAGGCGCGCGACGACAGGCTGGCCGAGGATTTCCTTGCCGGCCTGGCCGGGATTGACCGGAATGACGCGGTAGCCCTTGCGCAGCAGGAAGGCCATGACCCGATAGCTCGGGCGTTCCGGATTCGGCGAGGCGCCGACAAGCGCGATCACCTTCGTCGAGCGGAGGATATCGGCGAGATAATAATCCGGATAGGAATCGTGATTCATGGCGTTGCCCCGTTTGTTGCGCGGACAATTGGGGTAACGCTGCGTGAAGTCAATATCGGGCGTTCAGGACGCCCGGAGCATCATCACCGGATATTCCGTCACCGGGCAGCGGTCCATGACGACCTGGATGCCGGCGGCCTCGGCCCGCGCGGCGGCCGCATCGTCGCGCACCGTGAACTGGCCCCAGAGCACGGAAGGCAGCGGGCGAAGCGCCAGGACCTCGTCCACCACCGCGTGGAACTGGCTCGCCGCGCGGAAAACGTCGACCATGTCGATCGGCTCGGGAATATCGGCCAGATGCGCATAGACGGTCTGGCCGAGGATCGTCCTGCCGGCATGGCCGGGATTGACCGGGATGACGCGATAGCCCTTGCCGAGCAGGAAGCCCATCACGCCATGGCTCGGCCGCCCGTCATGCGGCGATGCGCCGAGCACGGCGATGGTATGCACGGACTTCAGGATGTGGCGGATGTAGCTGTCGGCATAGTGATCGTGGTTCATCGCAGCCTCCTCCGGCATTCGCGACCGCCTCGCACGTTTCTTCACCGCCCCAATCTAGCCCGAAACCTTAAAGAAGACGACCGCCCGCCGGCGCCCTTACCTATCGTCCCTGTGCCAATCCTGCACAGATTTCCGGGTTTTGGCGGCCGCGCGGCATGAAGAGCGAAATTGCCGATTGCAAATCGCCTGCTTTGGGCGGATGAAAGGGTCTCCCCGTCCGCCTGCCTGCCCCTCCGAGGTCCCAGATTGCCGCTAGACGTCCTCTTTCTCGTGCTGTTCGGCGCGGCCCTGCATGCGACCTGGAATGCCCTCGTCAAATCCGGCACGGACAAATCGCTCGACGCGGCGATGGTGGCGCTGGGCGCAGGCGTCGTCGGCCTTGCCTTCCTGCCCTTCGTGCCGCTGCCGAGACCAGAAGCCTGGCCGTTCATCCTCGTCTCGGCCTTCCTGCAGTTCGCCTATTTCCAGCTCGTCGCCGCCGCCTATCGGGCCGGCGACATCGGCCTCGTCTATCCCCTGATGCGCGGTGCCGCTCCGCTGCTGGTCGCCACGACGAGCGGCGCGGTGCTCGGCGAGCACCTCACGACGGCCGCCATGGCGGGCGTGCTCATCATCTCGGCCGGCGTGCTGACGCTTGCCTTCGAGGCGCGCCACGGCAGCCGCAACGCCATTCTGCTGGCGCTCGCCAACGCCATCGTGATCGCCACCTACACCTTCGTCGACGGTGCGGGCGCGCGCGCCTCGGGCAACGCCGTCTCCTATACGCTCTGGATGGCGCTGCTGCCGCCGGTGCTGCTCTTTGCCTGGGCCGTCGCGCGCCGCGGCCGCGTCACGGTCTGGAACCATGTCCGCCGCAACTGGGCGCGCGGCCTCTTCGGCGGCGCCGGCTCCATCGCCTCCTACGGACTTGCACTCTGGGCGATGACAAAGGCTCCCGTCGCCACCGTCGCGGCCCTGCGCGAGACCGCCATCATCTTCGCCCTCCTCATCTCCGTCGTCATCCTCAAGGAGAAGGCGAGCGTCTGGCGCTACGTTGCCGGCGCGGTGATCGCCTGCGGCGTACTGGTGCTGAAGCTGGCGTAGGCTACCTGCGCTCCCATTCCGGCATGCGCTTGTCGAGAAATGCCCCGATCCCCTCCTTCGCATCGTCGGCGAACAGGTTATCCACCATCGTCGCGACGGCCAGATCGTAAGCATCCGCGACCGGCAGACCGGCCTGCGCGCGGAAGGCGGCCTTGCCGATGCGCAGGGCCTGCGGCGACTTGGCGGCGATGACGGCGGCGTATTTGTCGACCACCTGGCGCAGGTACTGCTGCGGCACGATGCGGTTGACGAGGCCGAAATCCTTGGCGGTGGAGGCGTCGATCGTCTCGCCGGTCAGCAGCATCTCCATGGCCTGCTTGGGATGAGCGGCCCTCGTGACGGCGACCATCGGCGTCGAGCAGAAGAGGCCGATATTGACGCCCGGCGTGCAGAAGGTGGACGTGTCGGTGCAGATGGCAAGGTCGCAGCTCGCCACGAGCTGGCAGCCGGCGGCGGTCGCAAGGCCGTCGATCTCCGCCACGACAGGCTGCGGCAGCGCCGCGATCTTCAGCATGATATCGGCCGCCATGCGCACGGTCTTCTCGAAGAAGGCGCGCCCACCGTCGGCATCGGCGCGGTGCGCGGTCAACTCCTTGAGGTCGTGGCCGGCGGAAAAGACATTGCCTGTCGAGGCGATCACGACGATGCGGATCGCCTCGTCGGCGGCAACGGCATCGAGCGCCGCGCCGAGAGCCTCGAGGACCGCAACAGAGAGCGCATTGGCCGGGGAATTGTTGAGCGTGATGCGCAGGATCGGTTCGGCGCGTTCGATGCGGACTAGGCCCGCCTGCTCTTCTTTCCTGAACGATACCACGTCAGCCATCACCGTCTCCTTCGTCGTTATCCGTGAGCGGTCTACGCGCCGAAACGACGGGTTTCAAGCAGAGAACAGGAACTTTGGGAGGGCTTGCCGCGGCCGGCAAATCAGTCTGTAAAGCAGGCGACAGGAGACGAAGGCCATGCAACTGACGCCGATCATGGATCCGGAGGCGCTGAACCGCTTCCTCGAAGCCGATTTTCCGCAGCTCCATACGGACGGCAAGGTCTTCGAGGTGATGGAGGTCGCGCCCGGCACGGTCACCATGCGCCTCCTGCCGAACGAACGGCACCTGCGGCCGGGCGGCACGATTTCCGGCCCTACCCTGTTCGCACTCGCCGACGTCGGCGCATGGTGCGCGGTCCTCGCCCATATCGGCCCCGTGGCGCTCGCCGTCACCACCAATCTCAACATCAACTTTCTGCGCAAACCGGAGCCCGGCCCCCTCTCCTGCACCTGCCGCCTGCTGAAGCTCGGCAAGCGGCTAGCCGTTGTCGAAGCCTCCATTTTCGATGAGAACGGCGACGATCTGGTGGCGCATGCGACGGCGACCTATTCGATTCCGCCGAGATAAATTGTGGTATATAAATACCACAATGCTAAAATACTGTTTTTATTGATGTATCTTTAGGCGCCTCCGAAATCGGTGCCTTGACGCCCAATCGGCTCTCGCTTATAAGCCGCCCCAGATCGCGGTCCCCACGGGCCGCGTTCGATTTTTGGCATCCGCAAGGGGCCAAACCAAGCAACAAGAAACGCCCGTCGCCCACAAGGCCTCGGGACCCTAAAGAAAGAGCTACTCCTATGGCAACCTTCGTACAGAAGCCCGCCGAGGTAGAGAAGAAGTGGATCCTCATCGACGCCGAAGGCCTCGTTGTCGGTCGCCTCGCTACCCTCATCGCTAACCGCCTGCGCGGCAAGCACAAGGCAACCTTCACGCCCCACGTCGACGACGGCGACAACGTCATCGTCATCAACGCCGACAAGGTCGTCTTCACCGGCAAGAAGTACTCCGACAAGAAGTACTACTGGCACACCGGTTACCCGGGCGGCATCAAGGAGCGCACGGCTCGCCAGATCATCGAAGGCCGCTTCCCGGAGCGCGTCCTCGAGAAGGCTGTCGAACGCATGGTTCCGCGCGGCCCGCTCGGCCGTCGCCAGATGAAGAACCTGCGCGTATACGCCGGCTCCAACCACCCGCATGAAGCACAGCAGCCCGTCGCTCTCGACGTCGCCGCGCTGAACAGCAAGAACACAAGGAGCGCCTGATAATGGCCGACCTCTCCTCGCTCAAGGACCTCGGCGTCGCCGCTGCAGCTCCGGCCGCTTCCGCCCCGGTTCACGTCAAGAAGGTTGACGCCCAGGGCCGTTCCTACGCAACCGGCAAGCGCAAGGACGCCGTTGCCCGCGTGTGGGTCAAGCCGGGCTCCGGCAAGATCACCGTCAACGGCAAGTCGTTCGAAGCCTACTTCGCACGCCCGGTCCTGCAGATGATCCTGCAGCAGCCGATCGTCGCGGCTGCCCGTGACGGCCAGTTCGACATCGACGCCACCGTCGCCGGCGGCGGCCTTTCCGGCCAGGCCGGTGCCGTTCGTCACGGCATCTCCAAGGCGCTCACCTACTTCGAACCGGGCCTGCGCACGGTTCTGAAGAAGGGCGGCTTCCTGACCCGCGACTCGCGCGTCGTCGAACGCAAGAAGTACGGCAAGGCCAAGGCCCGCCGTTCGTTCCAGTTCTCCAAGCGTTAATCGCTCGGAAGACTTGTTCTTCAGGAAAGGCCGGGGTTCGCCCCGGCCTTTTCTTTTTGGGATCAACAAACCTCTTGCCTTAAGCATCGCGATTGGCGAACGTCCCGCCACACTTCGGAGGGACTTTCATGGCCAACAAGACGATCGACCACGCCATCACCGCCAAGACGCTGAAGAGCGCGGCCTCGGACCCGACCCATGCCGGCATCCTCTCCTTCATGCGCCGCCGCTACACCAAGGTCCTGAAGGATGTCGACGCGGTCGTCTGGGGCATTCCCTTCGATGCCGCGACCTCCAACCGTCCCGGCACGCGCTTCGGACCGCAGGCCATCCGCCGCGCCTCGGCGATCATGGACAACGATCCGCAATATCCCTTCGAACGCGATCTTTTCGAGGACATGGCCGTCATCGACTACGGCGACTGCCTGCTCGACTACGGCAACCACCAGAAGACGCCCGGCACCATCGAGCGCGAGGCGAAGAAGATTCTGAAGTCCGGCGCCTACATGCTGACGCTGGGCGGCGACCATTTCATCACGCTGCCGCTGCTGCGCGCCCATGCGGAAAAATACGGCCCCCTCTCCCTCGTGCAGTTCGACGCCCACCAGGACACCTGGGCGGACGAGAAGGGCCGCATCGACCACGGTTCCTTCGTCGGCACCGCCGTGCGCGAGGGGCTGATCGACGCTGAAAGCTCGATCCAGATCGGCATTCGCACCCATGCGCCGGAAGATTGCGGCATCCGCATTCTTTATGGCTACGACGTCGAGGAAATGAGCGCAGCCGAGATCGCCGACACGATCATCCGCCATGTCGGCGACCGGGCGACCTACCTCACCTTCGACATCGACTGCCTCGACCCGGCCTTCGCCCCCGGAACCGGCACGCCGGTCTCCGGCGGCCCGTCCAGCGCGCGCATCCTCTCGGTCCTGCGCAAGCTCGGTGCCCTCAGCATCGTCGGCTCCGACGTGGTCGAGGTGGCCCCCGCCTACGACCATGCGGACATCACCGCCATCGCCGGCTCCAACATCGCCATGTACATGCTGGGCCTGCACGCCGAAAAGCTGGCGGAGCGCCGCTGACGGCAAGGCCCCGCAGCATCAGTCGAGCTTGAGCAGGCCGCCATTGGCGCGCATCGTGAGATTCGCGTCGACAAGCTCTCGCTGCGGACAATCGTGATACTTGCCGCCGCAGGCCCTTCGAAGCTC
This sequence comes from Shinella zoogloeoides, assembly GCF_022682305.1. NCBI lineage: Bacteria > Pseudomonadati > Pseudomonadota > Alphaproteobacteria > Hyphomicrobiales > Rhizobiaceae > Shinella > Shinella zoogloeoides. Next base: position 1,253,944 of record NZ_CP093528.1, on the reverse strand, counting down.
CGCCAGGCTGCGCATCAAGGGCGAACTCGGTAGACCGGCAGCCTCGACCAGGGTCGCGGCCAGGAAGCCGGTCGCCATCGGCTTGTCGAAAAGATGCTTGTTCACGGGCGTTTCGAACGCATGGATCGACAGGAAGGTGCGATAGGCCGGCGACGTCAGGTCGGCGAGGCGAAGGTCGCCGCGCTGTTCCAGCAAGGGCTTGGTCGCAATCGGCTGATGGTCGCCATATTCAAGCAGCACCGTCCCGCGTGGTCCCGGCTCCGCCTGACGTTCGGCGAGGAAGCGATGAAGCTGGACGCGTGCGGCATGAACGCGGCGCAGATAGTTGTCGACCTGCGGATCATCCGAGAACGCCTTGAGGCCGGCATCCCGCGTATCCGGCGCGGCATCGTAAGGCCCGTGCGCGAACATGGTCTGGATCGCCAGGAAAAGCGGCCTTCGGTCCGTCGCCCGATGCTTGGCGATGAGTTTTTCGGCAAAGTCGTAATAGGTGCTGTCCTCCGTGAGGTTCCCCACGCCGGCAAGCCCGAGCGCCGCGGCATCGTAAACCTCCTGAACCCCGATGGAGCGGAGAAAATCCCCTTCGTTCACGAACTGCTGGAACATCGGCATGATCGTGACTGTGCGGTAGCCGCAGGCCGCGAGCATTTCCGGCAGGGCGCCGCGTATACGGTTCTCCATCAGTTCCGTCACATAGTGCGACTGCCAACTGAAATCGGTCGGGGAAAGGCCGGTCAGCACCGAAAAGTTTGTAGCCCAGGTGCCGCCTCCGAAAATTTCGACCGAGAGCGGGCGTACCTTGCCATCGTCGGAGGCGAAGAGCGCGCGGAAATCCTCCGGCAAGCCAAGTTCCGGGAAGATGGCCGATCCGCCTGGCTTTCGCTGAGTACGAGCATGACGTCCGGCTTTTGCCCAACGCCACAGTCTGCGGCACCCGAAAGGCTTTCGCCGATATCTCCCTTGAGATGGTCCGCCAGCTTCACTTTCCTGCCCATCGGATCGAAGTCCGCGAACGAGAAATAGAATGCAGACGCATTGTATCCATCGATAAATGGCATGAAGCCCTGGTTTTCAGGCGTCGCCTTCGGGAAGAGCAAAATTGCCAGCCCCACACAGGCCGGCACCAGGCCCACTCGCCACAGGAAGCGGGGCGCGCGCGGCCTGTCGCCGAGGAAGACAACGGCAAGAAGCGCCACCGCCACGCCGATCAGCGCCAGCCCGATATAGAGGATATAGCCATAATTCCGGACGAGGAAGTCGAGAGCGCTCGTGTCTCCACCGGTAAAGACGAGATCGTAGTAGTGAAGCGCAAAGCCCTTGAGGTCGAATTTCACCTTGGAGGCAATCCCGATCAGCAAGGTCACGGCGCCAGCAGTATAGAGCGAGAAAATCGGCCGCCTGGAAGCAATATAAGCCATTGCCGCAAGCGTCAGCGTCACGGCCGCCGTGTATGGCAGATAGGCTCCGCGCTTGTCAAGATAGCGAAGCATGCCTGCGAATGCGATTGCCAGTACAAATACCGCCGCAGGGTGAACTAGAATACCGGCGAAGCGGCGGATGACTTTCATTACGATACTTCCCTGTCTGCATCGGCGGGATGGAACCTTTGCCGGAAATACCACCGATGGTATGCGCCGTCACATAACTTTCATGAAACTGGTAAATGCGGCGGCGGCATTGAAAGCGGCCGGAGCCGGGGCTATAGCGTGGGAGGAAGCTTTTGCAGTGCGCCTGGATGCGCGTGCAGGCCGCCCACACGACACCACCTCGACGGAAATGGACAGCAGATGAAACCGAAGATCTTCATCGATGGCGAACACGGCACGACGGGCCTGCAGATCCGCACGCGCATGGCCGGCCGCAGCGATGTCGAGCTGCTCTCCATTCCCGAAGCCGAGCGCCGCAATGCGCAGATGCGCGAAGACCTGCTGAACAGTGCCGACGTCGCGATCCTCTGCCTGCCGGATGATGCCGCGAAGGAAGCCGTCGCCATGGTTTCCGGCAACAACCAGGTGCGGATCATCGACACCTCGACCGCGCACCGCGTCGATCCGGACTGGGCGTATGGCTTTGCCGAGATGGACCGCGAGCAGCCGAAGAAGATCGCGAGTGCCCGCTACGTCGCCAATCCCGGCTGCTATCCGACGGGAGCCATCGGCCTCCTGCGGCCGCTGCGCCTCGCCGGCATCCTGCCGGAGGACTATCCAGTCACGGTCAATGCCGTCTCGGGCTATACCGGTGGCGGCAAGCAGATGATCGCTCAGATGGAGAATGCCGACCATCCCGAGCATATCGACGCGCCGCACTTCCTCTACGGCCTGCCGCTCAAGCACAAGCACGTGCCGGAAATGCAGGTTCACGGCCTGCTGGCGCGCGCGCCCCTCTTCTCGCCCTCCGTCGGCAAGTTCGCGCAGGGCATGATCGTGCAGGTGCCGCTCTATCTCGCCGATCTCAACGATCACGCCTCTCTCGGTGCGATCCATGAGGCGCTGGCCGAGCACTATGCCGGACAGGATATCGTCGAGGTCGTCGATCTCAAGGAAAGCGCGAACCTCGCCCGCGTCAACGCCGTGGAACTGGCCGATACGGACCGCATGAAGCTCTATGTCTTCGGCACCGCCGGCGCGCCGCATGTCAACCTCGTCGCCCTGCTCGACAATCTCGGCAAGGGCGCGTCCGGCGCGGCGGTTCAGAACATGGACCTGATGCTGAAGGGATGAAGGCCGGATTACCGTCCTTCCCCGTTGAATGGCGGATCGAAAGCGCCCGGCCGCTTGCCGATACCGCCGCCGGAAGCATCTATGAAGTGGCGCTTTCAGACGGCACGAGCGCGGTCGTCAAGCACCTGAAGCCAAAAGTCCTGGAAGACAGCCTGCGTGGCGCGGATTTTCTGGCCTGGAGAAACGGCTTCGGCTGCGTAAGGCTGCTTGCCCGCTCGGACGACATGCTGCTGATGGAGCACGCCGGCAAGACGACGCTGCGCGATCACCTGGAAACCCAAGGCGACGATGACGCGACCCGCATCGCCGCCGAGGTCCTGCGGGCATATCACCATCCTTCACAGACGCCGCCACCCGCGAGCCTGCTGCCGCTACCGCGCTATTTTGCCAGCCTGTTCAGCAAAGCCGAGCAGGACCGCAGGGAAAGCCGTGTAAGTCCCTATGTGGAAGCAGCGGCTGTCGCCGACGCGCTGATCGCCGACCAGCGGGATATCAAGCCGCTGCATGGCGACCTGCACCACGAAAACATCGTCCACGGCCCACGCGGCTGGTTGATCATCGATCCGGCGGGACTGATCGGCGATGCGGCGCTCGACGTCGCCAACATGTTCTCCAATCCGCTCGACCGTTTCGACCTGACACGGAACGAGGAGCGGATCGCCGCGATGGCCGGCATTTTCGCCGAGACGCTCGGCCGCGACATCCGCACGATCCTTCGCTACGCCTTCGCCTATGGCTGCCTGTCCGCCGCATGGCACGAAGAAGACGGCAGCGTGGAGGAGCGCGACAACGAGCTTGCCGTTGTCGCCGCCGTCCGCAGCGTCCTCAAGCAGGCTTGACGGATCAGCCGTCCGCGATCTCCCGCGGATACTCGCCGTAGAACCCGCGCCAATGGGCGACGGCGAAGCCGAGCACGACCAGCGCGCCGCCCTGGTGGGCAAGCGCCCAGGTGAGCGGGACCTGCCAGACCAGCGTCAGGATGCCGATGGTCGCCTGGAGACAGACGAGCGCGAAGAGCACGAGGGAGCGGCGGGCATGCGTCGTTCGGGGAGCCGCGCGCAGCGAGGCGATCATGTGGGTGAGCGCGAGCGTGAAGAGCACATAGGCGCCGACGCGGTGGACGAACTGCACGGTCTTCGGGTTCTCGAAGAGATTGATCCACCAAGGCTGCTGCAGGAAGAGGCCGCCCGGCACGACGGCGCCGTCCATCAGCGGCCAAGTGTTGTAGCTGAGGCCCGCATCGAGGCCGGCGACGAGCGCGCCGAGATAGATCTGGAAGATCGCCATGCAGGCGATGATGCCGGCCATGCGGCGCGAGCCGTCCGTCGGCGGGGCATCGTCGCTGTGCGGCGACAGCGCCCGCATCAGCCAGGCCGTCAGGGCGAAGATCAGACAGGCGATGGTGAGATGGGTGGCAAGCCTGTACTGGCTGACCGAAACCCGCTCGGCAAGCCCCGAGGAGACCATCCACCAGCCGATGAAGCCCTGGAAGCCGCCGAGTGCCAGCAGCCCGACGAGCGGCCAGCGCAGCTTCCTCTCGATCCGGCCCGTCAGCCAGAAGAAGGCAAGCGGCATGGCGAAGACGAAGCCGATGGAGCGGGCGATCAGGCGATGCGCCCATTCCCACCAGAAGATCGTCTTGAACTCGTCGACGGTCATGCCCTTGTTGATCTGCTCGTATTGCGGAATGCGCTTGTAGAGATCGAATTCCTCCTGCCATTCCGCGGCGGTGAGCGGCGGAATGACGCCGTGGATCGGTTTCCACTGGGTAATGGAGAGGCCGGAATCGGTCAGCCGCGTCGCGCCGCCGACCAGCACCAGCACGAACAGCGTGAACAGCACGAAGCCCAGCCAGCGGCGCACCTGCCGGCGGTTGCGGTCGATCCTGTCCGTGTCGTGATCCCTGCGGTATGCGGTCGCGGTCATGGCGCTCATTCTGGCGGCTCCTGTCACCGGAGCGGCGGGCGCGCCGCCGTTCCGGTCAAATCCTTTGCATGGAATCCTGGCGGAAAACCGCTCGCAGAGGGCTTGCCCGGATTGCTCCAGCGTTGATTTGCCCGAGCGGCCCGTGCAAAACAAGGTCCGAACCTTTGCGGCATGCCGTCGCGGCCCTGCCCTCCCATGCTTATCGCCGTATTTACCGCCCGTATTGACCGCCCATATTGACCGAAAGACCGACAATGCCCCCTCGCCTCAGAAAACTGATCGGTACGGTACTGATCATCATCCTCGTGCTCGTCTACGCGCTGGTCGCGACCACCGTCGCCTCCGCCACGCTCGGGGCCTCGCCCTGGTATATCCATCTCCTCTATTTCGCGGCTACGGGCCTGCTCTGGATCCTGCCGGCGATGCTGATCATCAAGTGGATGGAAAAGCCCGGCAAGCCGGGCGGCCAATAGCGGCGTTAGGAAACCGCTAACCGCACCGGCCGAATTCACCGGGCCGCAGGCCGGCCATCGCCGGCCTTTAAACCATTCTGCAGGCCCGGCCTCTATCGTCGTGCCGCGATGACACGGCCGCTGGCTGGGCAAGGGTCGGGATTGATGCAGTTGCAGATCGAGGCGTCCGAGTGCGCGCTTGCCGATCCCGCTTCGCGGGAGGCCGGCGACTGTCCGCATGTGCCAGCCGCACCGCTGACCCTGCGCCTTCACACGCAGATGGAGCCGCTTGCCGAGCGCTGGCGCGCCATGGAGGCCGGCGCCTCCATCTCGCTTCACCAGAGCTACGACTGGTGCCGGGCATGGACGCAGGCCCATGCCTGCGACCTCATGATCATCGAGGGCGTCAGCGAAGGGCGCAGCCAGTTCATCCTGCCGCTGGAGATCGTGCGCCGCGGCCCGCTGCGCGTCGCCCGCCTGCTTGCGACGGACTTCAGCAACATCAATACCGGCCTCCATACCGATGAATTCCGCGCTCCGGGAAGCGGGGCGCAGCTACGCGAGGCGCTGGAACGGGCGCGCGGAGACCTTGCCCGGTCCTTCGATCTTCTTCTGCTGGAAAAGATGCCGCTCGACTGGCGCGGCGAGCGGAACCCGTTCGCGGACCTGCCCGCCGTGCTGAACCAGAACGCCGCCTTCCAGCTTGCGCTCTTCGAGGATTTCGAGAAGACGCTGGCGCAGCTCAACGCCAAGCGGCGGCGCAAGAGGGCGCGCAATTCCGAACGGCGGCTCACGGAGGCCGGCGGCTATGAGCATGTTGTGGCGACCTCCCCGGAGGAAGCGCTCGCATTGCTCGACGTCTTCTTCAGCCAGAAGGCAGCACGGTTCAAAGCGATGGGTCTGCCGGACGTGTTTCGCGGCGAGGAGACGCGCGCCTTCTTTCGCAGGCTCGCCGTCACCCCGGCCTCCGGCGCCGACTATCCGCTCCGCCTGCACGCCCTGAGACTTTCCGGCGCGCAGGCCGGACATATCGCCGCCGTCACCGGCCTCTCGCGCAAGGGCGATCACGTGATCTGCCAGTTCGGCTCCATCGACGACGGCGTCGCAGCCGATGCCAGCCCGGGCGATTTCCTGTTTCACCTTGCGATCGAGAAGCTGTGCGCGGAAGGTGCGCGCCTCTTCGATTTCGGCATCGGCGACCAGCCCTACAAGCGGTCGTGGTGCAGGATCGAGACGGCGCAGCACGATCTCCTGTGGCCGGTCACGGCGACCGGCCGGATAGCGGCCGGCGCACACCGGGCGAAAGCCGCCGCCAAGCGTTTCATCAAGCGAAACCCGCGCCTCTACGCGCTGCTGCAACGCCTGCGCTTCGGCCGCACGGATGTGGGCGACGACGCGGACTAGGCCGCCCGGCGTCCGGGATGGCGGGGCGGCTCGTTCCCCTCGCCCGTCATCAGCACGATCTCGTTGTAACCCGCCTCGCCGAAAGCGCCGATCAGGTCGACGATGTCGTCCTCGTCGGCACCGGGAATGGACAGGACGATATCCGTCTCCTGCCCGCGCGTCAGGCGGCGCACGCCTTCCACTTCCGCCGGGCCGCACTCGACGATCACCGTGTCATAGGCATCGGAAAGCGAATCGACGACGATCGCCAGACGATCGATACCGCGCATGGCGCGCTTGATGTTGGCCGTGCCGCGCGGAATGACATGCGCGCCGGACAGGCGGTCGCCGTGGATGATGTCGCCGAAGGCGGCATCGCCGACGAGCAGGTCCGTGATGCCGGGAAGCTGCACAGACTGCGCCATCAGGCGTGTCGGGCAGGCGGAACCCGTCAGGTCGATGACGAGCGTCTTGCGGCCCTCCTCCGCGACGCGGCGGGCCAGCATCACCGTCGCGGTCGAGCCGCGGTCGCCGGAGGGCGAGACCGAGACGACGACCGGAATGTCGTTCTCGATCAGGTGCCGGGCGACGGCCGCAATGGAATAGTCGCCCTCCTCCTCCTCGACCATATCGTCCTCAGCCAGCGGGGCAAGATCCTCATTTTCATCCTCGTCCACGTCTTCCGACTCGATATCCGAAAGAAGAGACCGGGCAGGCGCTTCGATATCCGGCGCGGCAACATAGTCGGCGGGGGATTCCGCCTTCTTGCGGGCGACCGGCTCCGGCGCGGCGGCGACAAGCTCCACTTCCCCGTCCTCCTCCTCGCGGTAGGACGTCGCGGTGGCCGCACCGCCCACCGGCTTCAGGGCGCGGCCGCTGAAAAGCTCGGCCAGCAGGATCGCGATGGCGCTCAGCGCGAAACCGGCGACGCCCCCGACGACGGTGATCGGCATCACCTTCGGGAAAGCGGCTTCCGTCGGTTGGACCGCGGCGGAGATAACGCGGGCGTCGGCCGGACTGGAGCTGCTGTCGGTGCGCGAAGTGGCTTCGCGGTAGCGCGCGAGATAGGTTTCGAGAAGCTGGCGCTGGGCGGCGGCTTCGCGCTCCAGCGCGTTTAGTCCGACCTCGTCCTCGCCGGCCCGGGCCGCATTCGCCTTCAGCGTATTGAGCTGCCGGGTGAGCTGCGTTTCGCGCAAGGCTGCCGTCTTCGCCTCATTCTCGAGGCTGGACAGGATCTTCTGCGTTTCCGCCTTGATCTGTCCCCTTATGCCGGCAAGCTGCGAGCGCAGCCCCTTCAGCCGCGGGTGGCCGTCGAGCATGGAGGTGGAGAGGTCCGAAATCTGGCCCTGGATCTGCGCCTCGCTCTCCTTGAGACGCTGGATCATCTGAGAGCCAACGACATCGGTCAGCGTGTCCGGCGCGCCGCCGTTCTTCAGCACCGCGCGCACGCTCTCCGCCCGCGCCTCGGCGCTGGCGCGCTCGCCGCGCACGCGGGCAAGTTCCGTGGAAATATCGTTGAGCTGCCGCACCGCGAGCGTCGCGTTCTCCCCTGTCGGCAGGAGATCGGATTGCGAGCGGTATTCCGCGACCTTCTGCTCGGCCTCGCGCACCTTCTCGCGCAGGTTGGCGATCTCCGGCTCGAGCCAGCGCGTCGCCTCCGAATTGGTGTCGAGCCGTGCTCCGCTCTGGAGCGACAGGTAAACCTTGGCCATCTCGTTCGGGATCGCGGCGGCAAGGGCCGGGTCCTTCGAGGCGAATTCGATGCCGATGACGCGCGAGCGCTCCGCCTGGTAGACGGTGAGCCTTTCGGCGAATTCCTTCAGCACGCGCTCCTCGGGCGGCAGGTCGAGCGGATTCTTCCTGATGCCGAGCAGGACGAGCACGTCGGAAATCGCCGAAGGCCTTGCCGTCGTGTCGAACTCGTCCAGTTCGTAGAGCTTCATGTTGCGGGCGACCTGCTTGATGAGGTCGACCGATTGCAGGAGCTGGACCTGGCTGGCGATGCCCAGTTCATCGAAGGCGGTCTGCGCATCGCCGCTCGGCGCCCGCTCCTGCCCCGTCGTGAAGACAGGCTCGCGCGTCTCGATGAGCAGGCGGGCTTCGCCCTTGTACTGGGGCGTGATCAGACTGGCGCCGACGAAGGCGACGCCGGCGCAGGCGGCGGTTGCCAGCAGCACGCGCATGCGATTGCGCCAGATCGCGCCGAACAGGCCGCCAAGGTCGATATCGACATCCTGCTGGCTCTTGTTGAGGCCCGACATATATCCCACTCCAAACACGATGATTTCCGCGCACGGTAAACAAACATGGTAACTCAAGTGTTAACCGGGCCGGAGCCGGCGCGGGGCGCGCCAGCCCCCCATGCCGCGAATATTCCGTGTACGCCCCGCCACTTTTTACCAGCTATTAACCCTAACGGATCGATAACAGCGGCCAGACTTCTGATTTGGGGATGGAACACGCGAATGAGCTTCGCAACCTTCAACAAGGGCCTGTTGCTGGCGCTCGCGCTGGTGGCGCCGGCCGTTTCCGGCTGCAGCGGCTACCGCCCCGCCCCCAAGGCCTTCCACGAGGCGACGATCCAGCCCTATCGCCTCGACAGCGGCGACCGCCTGCGCATCACGGTCTTCGAACAGCCGGGCCTCAGCAACACCTACACGGTCGACCAGGCCGGCTATGTCGCCTTCCCGCTCATCGGCTCGGTGCCGGCGCGCGGCCGGACGCTCCAGGAACTCGAAGGCGCCATCGCGGCTAAGCTGCGCCAGGGCTATCTGCGCGATCCCGACATCTCCATCGAGGTCGACCGCTACCGCTCCATCTACGTCATGGGCGAGGTCGGCCAGGCCGGGCAGTACAGCTACGTGGCCGGCATGACGATCCAGAACGCCATCGCGGTCGCCGGCGGCTTCTCGCCGCGCGCCAACCAGCGCGACGTCGACGTGACCCGCAAGATCAACGGCAAGATCGTCACGGGCCGCGTCTCCATCTCCGACCCGATCCTGGCCGGCGACACGATCTATGTCCGCGAACGGCTGTTCTGAGCACCATGGCGGACGATGGGCCTCTGCGCATCATTCATTGTTTCCGGTCTCCCATCGGCGGTATCTTCCGCCATGTGCGGGACCTTGCCGAATTCCATGTGAAGGCGGGCCATGACGTCGGCATCATCTGCGACAGTCTTACGGGCGGCTCATTCGAGGATTCGCTGTTCGATGAAATCCGCCCCTATCTTCCTCTCGGTCTCGTGCGCCTGCCGATCAGCCGGTCCATCAGCCCGCGGGATTTCGGCGCCTTCCGGGAAAGTTATCGTGAAATAAAAGGTTTGCAGCCGGATGTCCTGCACGGGCACGGCGCCAAGGGTGGCGCCATTGCCCGGCTCATCGGCTCAGCCCTGCGGGTCAACAGGTATCGCGTAGCCCGCCTCTATTCGCCGCATGGCGGCAGCCTGCACTACACCAACCGCACGGCCGCGGGACTGGCGATCCTGACGGCCGAGCGACTTCTCCAGCCGCTCGGCGACGCGCTCACCTTCGTCTGCGACTATGAGCAGGAGGCCTATGCCAGTCGCGTCGGCCAGCCACGCGTACGCGCCGAACGCATCTACAACGGCATCCACGACCGCGATTTCGATACGGTCTACCCCAGCGAGGACGCCGTCGATTTCCTCTATATCGGCATGCTGCGCGACCTGAAGGGGCCGGATATCTTCATCGACGCCTTCGCCGAGGCCGAGCGCCTCGTCGGCCGACCGCTCTCGGCCCTGATGGTCGGCGACGGGCCGGACAAGGGCAAATACGAGCAGATGATGCTGCAGCTCGGCCTCGGCCGGCGCATCGCCCTCATGCCGTCCATGCGGGCGCGCGAAGCCTTCGCCTTCGCCCACAATGTCGTCGTGCCCTCCCGTGCCGAGGCCATGCCCTATATCGTGCTGGAAGCGCTCGCCGCCCGCAAGCCGGTCATCGCCAGCCGCGTCGGCGGCATTCCCGAGGTGCTCGGCCGCGACAGCATCGCGCTCACGGAGCCGGGAGACGTCCGCTCGCTTGCCGCCGTCATGGCGCAGGCCGTCAGCGATCCGGGCTGGCTGCGCAAGGTCATGCCGGAACCGGCCGCCTTCAAGAGCACCTTCTCCGCCTCGGCCATGTCGAGTTCCCTTCTCGCACTCTACCGCGAGGTGCTGGCCGGCCAGAGCGGCGGAAAGCGATACCCTTCCTGAACGTCCGCGCCCCCGCCCCGTAAACGTTTCTTAGGGCCTTCATGCTATCCCCGGGGAAAGCTCCCTAGGTGCATGCCATGAACCATGTCGACAAATCCGACTCCTTCGATCCGGAAGCCTTCAGGCGCAAGATCTCCGAAAGCCGGACCAGCACGCCCGACGACGCCGGCGACAACGAGGTCGAGCTCAATCCGCTTGCCCGCAAGATTGCGCAGCAATTCCGCGAGGATACCTATTCACCGGCCATGATCACGGGCCTCCTGCGCCTCGGCGAGTTCGTGGCGCTGGTCACGCTCGGCTATATCATCCACGCGCTCTATCTCGATGTAAGCATGCGGGCCCTCTACGTGGCGGTGCTCGTCGGCGGCGCGGGGCTTGGCATCGTGCTGCTCCAGCTTGCCGACGCCTACCAGGTCCCCGCGCTCCGCTCGCCGCTGCGCATGACGCCGCGTATCCTGGCAGCCTGGGCCGCCGCCTTCGCGGCCATGGCGCTCGCGCTCTTCTTCTTCAAATCAGGCGGCCACTATTCCCGTGTCTGGTTCGCCTCCTGGTTCGCGGCCGGCGCCGTCTTTCTCATCATCGAGCGGCAGGTGCTCGCCTATGCCATCCGCCGCTGGGCGCGCAACGGCACGATGGAGCGGCGTGCCGTCATCGTCGGCGGCGGCGAGCCGGCCAAGGAGCTGATCCGCACGCTGGAACACCAGCCGGAGAACGACATCCGCATCTGCGGCATCTTCGATGACCGCGACGAGCGCCGCTCGCCCTCGATCATCGCCGGCTACCCCAAGCTCGGCAACGTCGCCGAACTCGTCGAATTCGCACGCCTTGCCCGCATCGACATGCTGATCATCTCGCTGCCGCTGTCGGCCGAGACACGCATCCTCACGCTGCTCAAGAAACTCTGGGTGCTGCCGGTCGACATTCGCCTCGCCGCACATGCCAAGGGCCTGCGTTTCCGTCCGCGCAGCTATTCGCAGGTCGGCAGCCTGCCGATGCTCGACATCTTCGACAAGCCCATCGCCGACTGGGACAATGTCGCCAAGCGCATCTTCGACATCTTCTTCAGCATCGTCGCGCTCGCGCTGCTCTGGCCGGTGTTCATCGGCGCGGCGATCGCGGTCAAGCTCTCCTCGCCCGGGCCGATCATCTTCAAGCAGAAGCGCCACGGCTTCAACAACGAGATCATCGAGGTCTACAAGTTCCGCTCGATGTACACGCATCTTTCCGACCCGACGGCGCGCGCCGCGGTAACGAAGGGCGATCCGCGCGTGACCCGCGTCGGCCGCTTCCTGCGCAAGTCCTCCATCGACGAGCTGCCGCAGATCTTCAACGTGCTGAAGGGCCAGCTCTCCCTCGTCGGCCCGCGCCCGCACGCCGTCGAGGCGCAATCGCACGACCGCAAATATGTCGACGTGGTCGACGGCTACTTCGCCCGCCACCGCGTCAAGCCCGGCGTCACCGGCTGGGCGCAGATCAACGGCTGGCGCGGCGAGATCGACCATGACGACAAGATCCGCTTCCGCACGGAGTTCGACCTCTACTATATCGAGAACTGGTCGCTCTGGCTGGACCTGAAAATCCTGTTCCTGACACCGATCCGCCTGCTCAATACGGAAAACGCCTATTGAGCGACGCGGCCCTCCCCTACACCCCGTCTTTCCGGCCGCAGCTCGCGGCTCTCGGCATCATCGGCTCCCTGCTGGTGACGACGGGCGTGTTCCTGTCGGGCTTCGTCATCAGCGAGCCGGCGCCCTATGAGCTTTTCATGGCGGGCCTCATCGGCCTGTGGGCCATCGTGGGCCTGCGCATCTCGCGCGGCGTCGCGCCGCTGCTCATCCTCTACGTGCTGTTCAATATCGGCGGCATGCTCTCGCTGACGGTGATGGACGATCTCGCCGGCGGGCCGATGTATATCGCCGTCTCGCTGTTCCTGGCGCTGTCCAGCGTGTTCTTCGCCGCGATCATCGAGGCCAGGCCCGCCCGGCTGGAACTCATCTTCCGGGCCTGGGTGGCGAGCGCGCTCATCACCTCGCTCCTCGGCATCCTCGGCTACTTCCACGCCTTTCCGGGCGCCGAGGCCTTCACGCTCTACGACCGCGCCAAGGGCGCCTTCCAGGACCCGAACGTCTTCGGCCCTTTCCTCATCGCTCCGTCGCTCTATCTGGTGCACGGCCTGCTTGCCGGCCGTATCCTCGCCGCGCCACTCAAGCTCATCGGTCTCCTCATCCTTGCGCTCGGCGTCTTCCTCTCCTTCTCCCGCGCGGCCTGGGCGCTCTATCTCTTCTGCATCGTCGCGCTCGTCTTCGTCATGCTGCTCAAGGAGCGCACAGGCGCCTTCCGTCTGAGAATCCTCGTTCTCAGCCTTTCGGCGGTCGGCCTGATGATCCTCGCGCTGATCGTAGCGCTGCAGTTCGAGAAGGTTTCCAGCCTCTTCACCAGCCGCACCCAGCTCGTTCAGGACTATGACAGCGGTCATCTCGGCCGCTTCGAGCGCCACCGCATCGGCTTCCTGATGGCCATGGAACGGCCGCTCGGCATCGGCCCCATGGTGTTCAGCAAGATGTTCCCGGAGGACGAGCACAACATCTACCTCAAATCGCTGACCACCTATGGCTGGCTCGGTTTCCTCACCTATCTGACGCTTATCGTCTGGACGCTCTCGGCCGCCTTCAAGGTGTTGCTGCGCGACCGGCCATGGCAGCCGTTCCTGATGATCGCCTTCATCACCATCGTCGGCCACAGCGCCATCGGCTTCGTCATCGACACCGACCACTGGCGTCACTTCTACCTGCTGATGGGTGTCATCTGGGGGTGTCTCGCGCTCGAGCGGCGTCACAACCGGCAAGCAGCATCCACCTCCGGTACCCCATGACGACCGCTGGGAACACGGGTCCGCGGCCCATGCGCCTCCTTGAGGTGCTGGAGCCGAGCGGCGGCGGGTCCGGCCGCCACTTCCTCGATCTCTGTCGGGGCATGCAGGCGCGCGGCCATGCGGTGCACGCCATCTATTCACCCGTCAGGGCCGACCGGCGCTTCGTCGAGGAACTGACCGCACTAAACCTTGCCGGTCTGCACGCCGTCGCCATGATGCGCATGCCGGGTCTTTCGGATTTTCCCGCCTGGTGGGCGCTGCGCGGGGTCATGCGCCGCGCCGGTCCGTTCGACATCGTCCACGGCCACAGCTCCAAGGCCGGCGCGCTTTCCCGCATTCGCCTTCCCGGCCCGCATGTGCCGCGGGTCTATACGCCGCATGCCTTCCGCACCATGGATCCGGGCCTGGGCACTGTCGGCCGCGCGGTCTTCGGCACGATCGAAAAGATACTCGCCCGCAGCTTCACCGACCGGCTGGTTTGCGTTTCGGCGGACGAATACGCCCATGCCTGTACCCTGGGCATACCGCGCGAGAAACTGACACTCATCGTCAACGGGGTGGCGACGCCGCCTGCCGGATCGCGCGCGCCGGTGCGGACCGCCCTCGGTATTCCCGACGGCGCCCTCCTCTTCGGCTTCGTCGGCCGCCTGACGCACCAGAAGGCGCCCGAACGCCTCGTCGCCGCCTTCGAGCGCCTCGCCGAGCGCGCGCCGCATGCAAGGCTGCTGATGATCGGAGACGGCGAGATGCGGGAAGCGCTGCGCAGGCAGATCGATGCCGGCCGCCATGCAGGACGTATCCACCTCACCAACGACTTCACCGGCCCGCAGGCGATAGCGGCGATGGACGCCCTCGTCGTTCCAAGCCGCTACGAGGCGATGTCCTATGCCATGCTGGAAGCCGCTGCCGCCGGAAAGCCGCTGATCCTGTCGGATGTCGGCGGGGCCTCGACCGTCCTGAAGGACGGCGAAAACGGCCTCCTGGTCGCCAATGACGACGACCCGGCCCCGCTTGCCGAAGCCATGCTGGCCTTTTCCCGTCCCGGACGCCTCGCGCCCTACGCCGAGGCCGCCCTAGCCCGAAGCCGGGACTATGACCTGACACGGATGATCGGCGAGACGGAAGCGCTCTACCGTAGCCTGCTCACCTGACTCAAGGGATCGCCCCTCCTCCCGGAAGGACGGCCTTTGCAAAACCCTTTTTCGCACACGGATATTTTTAGCGCCGTACAGCCCGCGCAAGCGCGATCAGAATGCAGGCGCCGAGGAAACCGGCGACGAGGTAGCCGAGCCAGCCGCCCAGCGACACGCCGATCAGGCCCAGCAGAAGATTTGCCACCATCGCGCCGACAATGCCGAGCACGATGTTCATCAGCACGCCCATGTCGCTCTTCATGAACCTCTCGGCGAGCCAGCCGGCGAAGCCTCCGATGATGATGGCCGCGATCCAGCCGATACCTGCGTCTTCCATGGGCGTCTCCTCAAGCTCCAGATGATGCCGGCGCGCGGGCCGGCGCTGAGGAAACGCAAAACATGCCGAAAAGTTCCACGAATGGAACTTCGGCATCAATCGATGATCAAAGGAAAAATGGTCGGAATGGCGGGATTCGAACCCACGACCCCTTGACCCCCAGTCAAGTGCGCTACCGGGCTGCGCTACATTCCGGACCGCGCAAACCCCTATAGTCTCGGGCACTTGGATGCAAGCGGAAATTTCCCTGCCGCACGAAATCGCATCCCATGCACAGGTACGGAACGATGGAGTTCCGGTTTTCCGGCGGAGGGCCGCAACCGCCCCGGCCCCGTGCTCCAACATCACACCCGCCGCAACGGGTCCCCAAATCCATTTCCTGATATTTCTTTGCGCAGCCGTACCGGATTCGCCGAATCAGACCTTCCCCCGCATTAGACGAAAGTCGTAGAATGCCACCGTTCGCTTGTCATTTGCGAACACTCCCCCGCGTCACAAGAGCCAAGCGTGACGCCTGTTTGCCCCGCCATCGGCGGGGCTTTTTCGTATGGGGATTGCGATGCGGGCTATCGCACCTGATCGAGCAGGCGCTTGCATTCGAGGAGGTCGTAAAGCGCTTCCTGGAGCAGCGCGCGATCCTCCTTGCCGACGCTCGTCTTGCCGAGCGAGATTTCCGGCGGCTCGTCGCCGCCGCCGACGAAGGAGAAGAAGCGGCGGCTGGCGGGAGCCTTGGCGCGGCCGACGATCTGGTCCTCGTCGCTGCCGGCCTTCGGCGGCGTCGGGTCCTCATGGCTGGCAGCGGCAAGGGCCTCGACGGTGGCAAGGTCGCCGCTGGCGATCGCCGCCACGAACTTGTTGCCGTTGACCTTGAGCAGCTTCTGGACGCCCTTGATCGTATAGCCGTGATCGTACAGCAGGTGGCGGATGCCCTTCAGCAGGTCCACATCCTCGGGCCGGTAATAGCGCCGCCCACCGCCACGCTTCATCGGCTTGATCTGCGTGAAGCGCGTCTCCCAGAAGCGCAGCACATGCTGCGGCAGGTCGAGGTCGTCAGCGACCTCGCTGATGGTGCGGAAAGCGTCCGGACTCTTGTCCATTCTATCCTCGATGAAAGCTCATACTGACGCACGCCGAAGGCGCTGCCGAATCGCATTCATTTCAGCGGCTTGTCGGGCGATATTCAAGTTTCAAATCGTATGTGTCGCGGCGGCCGGCCGAAAAACCGCAGAATCCGACGGCAACCCGGTAGCGCAGGCCTCCCCTTTCGCGAAGAGGTTGCCGCATCTGGCCAAGAGGCCTCAGGAGGCGGGCGAAGCCGGCTTCTGCTTCGCCTTGCGGGAGAGATGCGATTTCAGCACCCGCTGCTTCAGCACGTTGGACGCCTTGAAGGTCATCACGCGGCGCGGCGAGATCGGCACTTCCTCGCCGGTCTTCGGATTGCGGCCGATGCGCTCGTTCTTGTCGCGCACCTGGAAGGTGGCGAAGGAGGAGAGCTTTACGCTCTCGCCCCGCACGATGGCGTTGCAAATCTCATCGATCACGGTTTCGACGAGTTCCGCCGATTCGGTTCTGGAAAGGCCGACCTTCCGGAAAACCGATTCGGCCAAATCTGCGCGTGTCACCGTCTTGCCGCTCATCGTTCCTCACCGATTTCCTATTGAAAGCGTATGGTTAGTGGCGGAAGAGTATTGTCCTTGCCCCCTCGGGTCAAGCGGCCGCGTAGAAGCGGCCCCACCCTACCAGCGCAGCAGCACCGCGCCCCAGGTGAAACCGCCGCCCATGGCTTCCAGAAGCACGAGGTCGCCTTCCTTGATGCGGCCGTCCGCCGCCGCAGCAGCAAGCGCCAGCGGGATGGATGCGGCGGAGGTGTTGCCGTGCTGATCGACGGTGATGACGACCTTCTCCAGCGGAATGCCGAGCTTCTTGGCCGAGCCGTCGATGATGCGCTTGTTCGCCTGGTGCGGCACCAGCCAGTCGACATCCTCGGCGGAAAACCCGGTCGCATCGAAGGCCGAGACGATGACGTCGGTGATCATGCCGACCGCATGCTTGAAGACCTCGCGGCCCTCCATGCGCAGGTGGCCGACCGTGCCCGTGGTGGAAGGGCCGCCGTCGACATAGAGCTTGTCGCGGTGCGCACCGTCCGACCGGAGCTGCGTCGTCAGCACGCCGCGATCCGCATTGGTGCCTGCCCCGTCCTGCGCTTCCAGCACGATGGCGCCCGCGCCGTCGCCGAAAAGCACGCAGGTCGTGCGGTCCGTCCAGTCGAGAATGCGCGAGAAGGTTTCCGCGCCGATGACGAGAACGCGCTTTGCAAGGCCGCCGCGGATATAGGCATCCGCCGTCGTCACGGCATAGACGAAGCCGGAACAGACCGCCTGCAGGTCGAAGGCAAAGCCGTGATGCATGCCGAGGCGGTTCTGGATGTTGACGGCGGTCGCCGGGAAGGTGTTGTCGGGCGTCGAGGTGGCGACGACGATGAGGTCGATATCGGCGGCGGTCAGGCCCGCCCTGTCGAGCGCCGCGCGTGCGGCCGCCTCGCCGAGCGAAGCTGTCGTCTCACCTTCGCCGGCGATGTAGCGCTGGCGGATGCCGGTGCGCTGCACGATCCACTCATCGGACGTGTCGACCATGCTTTCCATTTCGGCATTGGTGACTACCCGTTTCGGAAGCGCCGTTCCGAAACCGCGGACCACTGAACGAATCATTCTATACCCCGTCGTTCACGCCTTGGGCGCCTTCGACAGGCCGGCCCGCGTGATACTTCTGCAAATCGTTTTCGATCTTGTCCTTGAGGCCGTTGCGGACCATGTCGTAACCGACATCGACCGCTGCGGCAAAGCCCTCGGCGTCCGTGCCGCCGTGGCTCTTGATGACGATGCCGTTGAGGCCGAGGAACACGCCGCCGTTGACCTTGCGCGGGTCCATCTTCTCGCGCACGCGGTCGAACGCGCCCTTGGCGAGAAGATAGCCGAGCTTGGCCAGCAGGGTGCGCGACATGGCCGCGCGCAGGTATTCGGCGATCTGCCGCGCTGTGCCTTCCGCCGCCTTCAATGCGATATTGCCCGCAAAGCCTTCCGTTACCACGACATCCACCGTGCCGCGACCGATATCGTCGCCCTCGACGAAGCCGTAATAGTCAATCGTGTCGAAATTGGCCTCGCGGATGAGCTGGCCGGCGGCTTTCACCTCTTCCTGGCCCTTGATCTCCTCGACGCCGACATTGAGAAGGCCCAGCGTCGGCCGGTCGATCTCGAAGAGCGCGCGCGCCATCGCGCCGCCCATCAGCGCGAAGTCGAAAAGCTGGTTGGCGTCGGCGCCGATGGTCGCGCCGATATCGAGCACGATGCTCTCGCCCTTCAGCGTCGGCCAGATGCCGGCGATGGCGGGGCGCTCGATATTGGCCATCATGCGCAGGCAGAATTTCGACATGGCCATCAGCGCGCCGGTATTGCCGGCGGAGACGGCGACATCGGCCTGCCCTTTCGCGACGGCGTCGATGGACTGCCACATGGAGGATTTGCCGCGACCACGGCGCAGCGCCTGGCTCGGCTTCTCGTCCATGGCGACGGCGACGTCGCAATGATGGAAGGTGCTTGCGGCTTTCAGCTTCGGGTGTTGCGCCAGAAGCGGCTCGCATTCAGCGGCATTGCCAAAGAGGACGAAGCGGATTTCGGGATGGCGCTCGAGGGCCTTGGCTGCGCCGGGGATGGCGACCTTCGGACCGAAATCGCCACCCATGACGTCGACGGAAATTCTGACCACGCGAGTCTTGCCTACCTTCTTGGCCGTATTTTCTTGTCCCGGCGGCACGAGGGCCACCATAGCGGAATTCGGCCAAAATACCGCTTTTCGCCGGGTGCACAACTGAATTATCGGACGCTTGCCGGGCCGTTCAGTCTTTTTTCCAGTCCTTCAGAACCGCGAAGGGCGAGGGTTTGCGGTCGTCCTTGTCCGTGCTCTCGATATGGCCGGCGAAGCCCGTATCGGCCTTGCGCGGATAGGGATCGATGGCGAGCGCCACATGCTCGGCGGCAACTTCGCCGGCATCGATGCTGTCGCCGGAGAAGATTTCCGGTGCGTCCGGACCATCCGGATCGAGCAGCATTTCGCCGCTTTCGCTCGCCAGCGGCAGCCGTGCCAGCTTCGATCCTTCCGGCACGAAGACCACCTCGACCGGCTCGTCGATATGGCTTTCCACCGGATCGAGCGTCACCACGCAGGCCTGCACGATATCGGCGGTGACGCGGCCCTTGAGCCGCACGCCGTCCCGCTTCCAGCGGCGCACCTCGAAGGTCGCGGTCAGCGCCTTCACCTCCAGGATGGACCAGAGCTTCGCCAGCCCCGCCCGCTCCCCGGCATCTGCGCTTATAGTCACCTCCACCGGGTTGGCCGAGATATGCCCGACCTTGACCGGATAGGAGAACGGCGTGTCGTCGTCTTTCTTCATCGTCTGCCTTCCAGCCGCCTTCAGGCGGCGTATCCTTGCGGGCCGGGCTCAGCCACCCAGAGCGCGCCGGTCTCGATCTCGCTTTCCCCGACATCCGCCATCGCCTTTTCGGCGATGAAGAGATATCCGGCCAGCGCCTCCATCGTCGGCGCGGCGTCGCCGGCCTCCGGATGAATATTGCGCGCAAGCGCCGTCGCCAGTCCCGCGCGGTCCCCGGCGTCCAGCGCCGCCGCGTAGGATTCCAGCCGGCCGTAGAACATGCCGGCGAATTTCTTCATGCGCTTGGGCACGCCGACATCGCCGACGCCAAGCTCGCGAATCGAATGGTCGACGTCCTCGAAGAAGGCGTCGACGATCTCCTGGGCGATCTCCTGACCGGAGGTGGCGCTTGCGCGCGTGCGCCGGAAATAGAGGATCAGCATCGCCGACAGCATCTCGAACCGCCCCATGACCGTGTCAGGAACGTCAAGCGCTTCATAGAGATAGGGATGGCGCGCCGCCTTTGTCAGGGTCGCATACTGCTTTTCGACGATGCGCCGGTTGCCGTTTTTTTTGCCGAACAGGCCGAAAATCATCATAAAGCCTAGTTTTGCCCGATTCAAACCATGGAGCCGTCGCAAGTCATGTTGCATGACGCTCGAAGCTGGTTTACCGAAGCAGGCATGAATTGCAATGGCTGCGCGGCCATCATAGTCCCGGGGAAATTGTGAAGAGAGATTATGTGAATATGAAGCTGTTGCGTAACGCCGCCGTTGCCGTCACCCTCTCCGCTTCCGTTCTTGCGGCCTGCCAGGGTCCGAGCGAAGTTCTCTACCAAGGCTATGTCGTCGACCAGGAAACGCTGGCGCTGGCGCCGGTCGGCTCCTCGCGCGAGCAGGTCCTGCTGTCGCTCGGCACGCCGTCCGCGACCGCGACCTTCGACAACGAAGTCTTCTACTACATCTCGCAGAAGCGCAAACGCTCCGCCGCCTTCATGAAGCCGAAGATCGTCGAGCAGAGCGTGCTCGCCGTCTATTTCGACAAGGACGGCAATGTCGAGCGCCTTGGGCACTACACGATGCAGGACGGCAAGGTCTTCGACATGATCGCGCGCGTCACGCCCACGGGCGGCGCGGAGACGACGTTCCTCGGCCAGTTGCTGCGCGGCGGCGCAAGCCCCGGCAACATGATGAAGAACCTGATGAGCAACTGACGCTCGGCCGGTATCAAAAAGAAACCGCGGGGATCGCTCCCCGCGGTTTTTGTTTGCGCGCCTTTCGGTTCAGGCGAGGACGGCGAGCAGCAGCAAGGCCACGATATTGGTGATCTTGATCGCCGGGTTCACCGCCGGGCCGGCCGTGTCCTTATAGGGATCGCCGACCGTGTCGCCGGTGACGGAGGCCTTGTGGGCTTCCGAGCCCTTGAGATGGCGGGTGCCGTCCTTGTCGACGAAACCGTCCTCGAAGCTCTTCTTTGCGTTATCCCATGCACCGCCACCGGAGGTCATGGAAATAGCGACGAAGAGGCCGTTGACGATGACGCCGAGCAGCGAGGCGCCGAGCGCCGCGAAGGCCGACGCCTTGGAGCCGGAGATGGCGAGCACGCCGAAATAGACGACGAGCGGTGCCAAAACCGGCAGCAGCGAAGGCACGATCATCTCGCGGATCGCCGCCTTGGTCAGGATATCCACCGCGCGGCCGTAGTCCGGCCGCTCGGTGCCGGCCATGATGCCGGCCTTCTCGCGGAACTGCCGGCGCACCTCTTCCACGATTGACCCTGCCGCCCGGCCGACGGCGGTCATCGCGATGCCGCCGAAGAGGTACGGGATGAGGCCGCCGAAGATGAGGCCGGCCACCACGTAGGGGTTGGAGAGGTCGAAGGAGATCGTGCCGATATCCGCGAAATACGGGTACTTGCCGCCGTTCGCCGCGAAATAGGCGAGGTCGTTCGAATAGGCGGCGAACAGTACCAGCGCGCCAAGACCGGCCGAACCGATGGCATAGCCCTTGGTGACGGCCTTGGTCGTGTTGCCGACGGCGTCGAGCGCGTCGGTGGACTTGCGCACCTCCGGCGGCAGATGGGACATTTCGGCGATGCCGCCTGCATTGTCCGTGACCGGGCCGAAAGCGTCGAGCGCCACGATCATGCCCGCGATGCCGAGCATGCCGGTGACGGCGATGCCGGTGCCGAAGAGGCCCGCGAGCTGGTAGGTGGCGATGATGCCGCCGACGATGACGATGGCCGGCAACGCCGTCGATTCCAGCGAGACGGCAAGGCCTTGGATGACGTTGGTGCCGTGGCCGGTCACCGACGCCTGGGCGATGGAGTTCACCGGCCGCTTGTTGGTGCCCGTATAGTATTCGGTGATCACCACGATGAGCGCCGTCACCAGAAGGCCGAGAAGGCCGCAGATGAAGAGGTTCGTGCCGGTGATTTCCTTGCCCGCCACGGTGCCGATGCTGCCCCAGCCGACGGTCAGCGAGGTCGCTGCGCCGAGGCCGAGGATAGACAGCACGCCCGTCACGATGAGGCCCTTGTAGAGGGCGCCCATGATCGAGCCGTTCGAGCCGAGCTTGACGAAGAACGAGCCGATGATCGAGGTGATGATGCAGGCGCCGCAGATGGCGAGCGGATAGATCATGGCGCTCGCAAGGATCGGCGTACCGGCGAAGAAGATCGCCGCGAGGACCATGGTGGCGACGACGGTCACCGCATAGGTCTCGAAGAGGTCGGCGGCCATGCCGGCGCAGTCGCCCACGTTGTCGCCCACGTTGTCGGCGATGGTGGCCGGGTTACGCGGGTCGTCCTCGGGAATGCCGGCCTCGACCTTGCCCACGAGGTCGCCGCCGACATCCGCACCCTTGGTGAAGATGCCGCCGCCGAGACGGGCGAAGATCGAGATCAGCGATGCGCCGAAGCCGAGCGCGACGAGCGCGTCGATGACTTCACGCGAGGCGGGTTCCTGGCCGAGAGCACCGGTCAGGATCCAGTAGTAGATGGACACGCCGAGAAGCGCGAGGCCCGCCACCAGCATGCCGGTGATCGCGCCCGACTTGAAGGCGATGTCGAGGCCGGAGGACAGGCTGACGGACGCGGCCTGCGCCGTGCGCACATTGGCGCGGACGGAGACATGCATGCCGATGAAGCCGGCGACGCCTGACAGCACGGCGCCGATCAGGAACCCGATGGCGGCCGTAGCGGAAAGCAGAAGCCAGGTGCCGATGAAGACGACGACCCCGACGATGGCAATGGTCTTGTACTGCCGGGTGAGATAGGCCTGCGCCCCTTCCCGGATATAACCTGCAATTTCCTGCATGCGGGCATTCCCCTGGTCGGCGGCAAGCACCGACTGTGTCGCCCAGATGGCATAGACCACCGAAAGCAACCCGCATGCGATAACGCCAAGCAATATGGTCATTTCGCTCTGTCCTCCTTGGAGGCTCCGGGGTCCTCTCCCCGCAGCCGAAACGCGTCCGCTCCCCCTTGCCTCCTCACAAGCAGGGAGCCGGCGCGCGGCCAGAGTGCGATTGCGAATCGGTTGCGTCAAGTCGCCGCATTGCGGCAAGCGCTTCTAAAAACCGGATTTTCCGAAACGGCGGGTGCGAAACGATTATACCGCAGCGCGGCGGGAGCGCATAAGCAGCAGGAGGACGAGCACGAGGCTGATGCCGGTGATCGGCCAGAACATCAGGTTGATCGCCTGCCAGCCATAGGCGTTGAACACCTTGCCGGAGGAGAAGGAGGCGAGCGCCACCGCGCCGAAGAGGATGATGTCGTGGAAACCCTGCACCTTGTCGGCCTCGTGCGGCCGGTAGCTGGAGGCGACAATGGCCGTGGCCCCGATGAAGCCGAAGTTCCAGCCGACGCCGAGCAGGATGAGCGCACCCCAGAAATTCCAGAGCGCGATCCCCGCATGTGCGACGGTGGCGCATGCCATGAGGATGAGGAGGCCGGCTGCCACCACCTTCTCCGTGCCGAGCCGCTGGATCAGCATGCCGGTGAAGAAGCTCGGGCCGAACATGGCGAGCACATGCCACTGGATGCCGAGCGTCGCCATTTCCGGCGAGAAGCCGCAGCCGATGACCATGGCGAGCGGCGCGCCCGTCATCATGAAGGTCATCAGCGCATAGGAGGAGATGCCGCAGACCATGCCCGTCAGGAAACGCTGCGTCAGCACGATCTCTTTCAGCGGCCGCGCCACCTCGCCGCTCGCCGCGCCCGCCGCCTTGTGGTCGGGCAGGCGCAGCATGAGGAAGAGGACGATCGCCAGGCCGCAGAGCGGGGCCAGCGCCACGAAAGCGCCGGCAAAGAGCACCGGCTCGAACAGGTCCTTGGTGAGGATGACGACCTGCGGGCCGAGCACGGCGGAGATGACGCCGCCGGCAAGAATCCAGGAAATGGCGCGCGGCTTGTAGAAGGACGGCGACGCATCGGCCGCCGCGAAGCGGATCTTCTGCGCGAAACCGCTGGAAATGCCGACGAGCACGAAGCCGAGGGCGAAGAGCCAGAAATCGCCGCGGAACAGCGCGATGGCAGCGGTCAATCCGCCCGCCGCGCCCACCAGCGCGCCGACGATGAAGCCGTGGGCGCGCCCGAGCATGCGCGCGGCGATGGCGACGAAGACGGCGCCGAGCGCGACCCCGATGTTGAAGCCGGTCAGCGGGGCGGTCGCGAGCGACTTGTCCTCGCCGAGCAGATTGTAGCCGGCAAGGGCGCCGATGGAAAAGACGATCGGTCCCGAGGAGGCGAGCAACGCCTGCGCGAATGTCAGCAGGAACACGTTGCGGCGCGCGGCCGACAGTTCTCGTTCAAGACCCTCTACCGCGCCTGCGCTCATGTCCGATGCCGATCTACTTGCGTGTGTCCGCGCGAACCTGCTTGGCGATGCGGTCGAGCACCGCGTTCACCAGCTTCGGCTCCTCGTCCTCGAAGAACGCCTTGGCGATCTCGACATATTCCGTGACGATCACGGCGATGGGCACATCCTTGCGCTCGCGCAGCTCGAAGGTGCCGGCGCGCAGGATGGCGCGCACCGTCGAATCGAGGCGCGACAGCGCCCAGTCGTCCTGCAGCGCCGTACCGATCAGCGGATCGAGCTGGCGCTGGTCGCGCACGACGCCCGAGACGATGGAGCGGAACCAGGAGGCGTCCGCCTTGAGATAGGTGTCGCCGTCGAGTTCCTGGCCGAGACGGTGCGTCTCGTATTCGGCGACGATCTCGAGCACGCCCGTGCCGCCGACATCCATCTGGTAGAGCGCCTGCACGGCGGCAAGACGCGCCGCGCCGCGCTGGTTGGCCGGCTTCACCGGCTGCTGGTTCTTGTCGGTGGTCACTGTTCGCCGCCCAGTTTCTTCTTCAGGTCGATCATGGTCAGCGCCGCGCGGGCGGCAAAACCGCCCTTGTCGCCTTCCGAGCGGCGGGCGCGCGCCCAGCCCTGCTCGTCGTTCTCGACGGTCAGGATGCCGTTGCCGATTGGAAGGGCCTCGCTGACGGCAAGATCCATCAGCGCGCGGCACGATTCGTTGGCGACGATGTCGAAATGATAGGTCTCGCCGCGGATGACCATGCCGAGCGCAACGAAGCCGTCATACCAGGTGCCGGCGTTTTCCATGCCGTCGAGCGCCATGGAGATCGCCGCAGGGATTTCGAGCGCGCCCATGACGGTCACGATGTCGTAGGTCGCGCCGGCGGCGTCCAGCGCATGCTTGGCGCCGTCGAGCATCGCATCGGCCATGTCGTCGTAGAAACGGGCCTCGACGATGAGGAGATGAAGTTTATCGGTGTTGGCCATGAATCACCTGAAAATTGGAAGCAGGCCACGCAAATGCGGGCGGAAGCGGCGGTCAAACCATGCCCGGCGATGCTTGGCAAGCCCTTTCCCGCCCCGCTCCGCGATTTCGGCCTTCCGGCGCCTGCCTTGCGGCAGGAGCCGGGGGCGGCAATCCGGCGATCAGGCGGCAAGCGAGACGCGGTTACGGCCGTTGCGCTTGGACATGTAGAGCGCCTTGTCTGCATTGCTCAGCAGGGAGTCGAAGTTCGTGCAATGCTCTCCTCCGAAGGCGATGCCGGCGCTCACCGTGCAGGAGATGGAGCGGCGGCCGATGGGAATGAGCTGTGCCGCAAAATCTGCGCGGACCCGTTCGGCGACGTGCTGCGCGCGATCCGGCAGGGTGCGGTCGAGCACGACGACGAATTCCTCGCCGCCGAGGCGCGCGACGCTGGCCGCCGCGCCGCAGACGTTGCCGAGAATGTCGGCGAACACCTTCAGAACCACGTCGCCGGCCGCATGACCATGGTGGTCGTTGACCGACTTGAAATTATCGAGATCGAAGGCGATGGCCGCCCGGTGCGGGCCGACGGCCTCCTCGCCATGACGCGCGAAGAGGGCGCGGCGGTTGAGCAGGCCCGTCAGCGCGTCGGTGTTGGCCGCGCGCTGGTGATTGCCTGCCACGCGCCACTGGTTGAGCGCCAGCGACATGGCGCCGATGCCGGTGATACCGACGATCGCGACGACCAGATTGAGGTTTTCCGCCCAATTGTCCGGCGCATGCCCCATCACCCATTTCCCGTCGTGAATGAGCGCGGCCGCGCATAGCACGAAGGAGAACGCCGTCAGCAGGTAGAGGATGACCATGCCGGTCAGCGGCCGCGGCGCTTCCGACCGCCCGAGCCAATATTCCCGCGCCGTCGCGACCAGTGCGCCTGCGATCATGACATTGAGCATGATGAAGCCGATGCCGTCGTAGCCCGCGACCAGCCACGGCACGGACAGGAGCATCGAGGCCGCGAAGAGGAGGATCATGCGGCGGCGGGCGCTCCTTCCCGTGCGGAAACGGTAGGCCGCGCCGTAGATGAAGGCGAAGCCGAGGAACTGCAGCATGAAAGCAAGGCAGCCGATGCGAAAATCCGGATTGCTGAAGTAGATGCTGTAGACGGCCACGGCCGGCACGATGCAGCCGATACCGATGGACCAGGACAGCAGGAACCGCTCGACCCGCGACGACAGCCAGGAGGCGAACAGCGTTGCCGACAGGCAGAATCCGGACAAGGCAATCGCCAGAAGGAGCGTATTGTAGTCAGGCGTCATGCTTGCGCGGTCTCCGGGGTCCGATACGGCACCCTAGAAGCGGAGAAGTATCGATATCGTTACCTGACGCGCAGCGATGCTACATCTTGTTGTACCGTTACGTAACGCAGCCCGCCCTGTTACGCTTATGTCACGCCATCGCGCTTCATTTGCCCCTTCGAGCGAAGCCGCCGCCTCTCGGAATTGGAGGCAGAGACAAGGATGCGCGCAGCGTCCCGTCAGGTCTTGGGCGCGGGAAACTCCGCCAGCCGAGCGGCGTAGCGGGCCATGGTGTCTACTTCGAAATTGACGAAGTCGCCGGCCTTGCGCTCGCCCCAGGTCGTGACCTCCAGCGTGTGGCGGATGAGGAGCACGTCGAAGACCGCGCCGTCCACCGCATTGACGGTCAGCGAGGTGCCGTCGAGCGCGACGGAGCCTTTCGGAGCGACGAACCGCTCCAGCCCTTCCGGCGCGCGGATGCGGAAGCGCGTGGCGTCGCCTTCCGCCTCGACGGAGAGAATTTCAGCCTTGCCGTCGACATGGCCGGAAACGATATGGCCGCCGAGCTCGTCACCGATCTTCAGCGAACGCTCCAGATTGATGCGCGTGCCCGCCGTCCAGGAGCCGATCGTGGTCAACCGCAGCGCCTCCTCCCAAGCCTCGACCTCGAACCAGCGGGCGTTGGCGCCCTCTTCCGGCAGCGCGGTCACCGTGAGGCAGGTGCCGGAATGGGCGATGGAAGCCCCCATGTCGATGGTGGCGGGATCGTAGTTCGTGCGCACGCGCAGACGAACCCCTTCATTCATAGGCTCGATCTTCTCGACCGTTCCGATATCCGTGACAATGCCGGTAAACATCAATCGTCTCTTTCGTATTCCTGCAGGATATCCGCGCCATAGCGGGCCGCATGGCGCAGCGCAAATCCGGGCGGCATCCGCCCGGACATACATGGGGATGCGACCCCGTCCTTACCAATGGCGACCGCACCCGAAAACAGGAGAACGCGGTCGACGAGGCCGGCATCGAGGAAGGACTGCGCCGTTCGCGCGCCGCCCTCCACCAGCAGCGAGGAGATGCCGCGCGTGGCAAGCGCCGTGAGCAATGCATCCAGCTTGCGCGGATCGCAGATCAGCACCTCGACGCCGAGCGCCTCCAGCGCAGACTGGCGGGCGAGGAAGGCAGGATCGCCCTTGCCGTCCTTTTCCGCGACCGCGATGACAGGGACGCTTTGCGCCGTCCGTGCCAGCTTCGACCCCACCGGCAGCTCCAGCCGTGGATCGAGCACGATGCGCACCGGCGAGCGGGCTTCCAGGCCCGGCAGGCGGCAGGTCAGTTCCGGGTCGTCGGCGAGCGCCGTGCCGATGCCGACGAGGATCGCGTCCGTCTCGGCACGCAACACATGCACCTGTCCGCGCGAGACCGGCCCGGTAATCGCCACCTGCCCCTCACCCAACCGGCCGAGCATGCCATCGGCGGAAACGGCAAGTTTCAGAGTCACATAGGGCTGTCTCTTCGTCTGTCTAGCGAGGTAGGCCGCAAGCGCCTCCCGGCCCGCGTCCTCCAGAATGCCGGTCTCCACCGCGATGCCCGCATCCCGCAGCATCGCAAGCCCCCTGCCCGCCACGCGCTCATCCGGGTCCGTCACCGACACGACGACACGCGCGACGCCGGCGGCGATCAGCGCCTCGGAGCAAGGCGGCGTTCTGCCATGGTGGGAACAGGGTTCGAGCGTGACATAGGCCGTCGCGCCACGGGCAGCTTCGCCGGCTGCGGCAAGCGCCTGCGTTTCCGCGTGCGGCCGGCCGCCGGGCGCGGTCACGGCCGAGCCGGCGATCACGCCCTCCTTGACGATCAGGCAGGCGACGGAGGGATTGGTGGATGTCAGGCCAAGGTTGCGGCGGCAGAGGCGGATCGCCGCCGCCATGAAACGCTCGTCTTCCGCGCGGGAAGACATCTAGCCGTCGGCGCCCGGGTCCCGGGCGATCTTGGCAGCGACTTCGGCAAGAATCTTCTCGAAGTCGTCGACATGGGAGAAGTCGCGATAGACCGAGGCGTAACGCACGAAGCCCACATCATCGAGCGCCTTCAGCGCCTCAAGCACCTGAAGGCCGATCTCCTCGGAAGCGATTTCCGTCTCGCCGGAGCTTTCCAGCCGTCGGACGATCCCTGAGACCGCGCGTTCGATCCGGTCCCGGTCGACGGGCCGCTTGCGAAGCGCGATCTCGAAGGATTTCAGGAGCTTGTCGCGGTCGAAGGGGGCCTTGCGGCCCGTCTTCTTGACGACCATCAACTCACGGAGCTGCACCCGTTCGAAGGTCGTGAAACGACCGCCGCAATCCGGGCAGATGCGCCGGCGGCGAATGGCGGCCCCGTCCTCTGCGGGACGGGAATCCTTCACCTGCGAATCTTCCGAACTGCAATAGGGGCAGCGCATGAACTCTCCTGTTTCTACGCAGCTCCGGACGGAAAACCGCGCGACACTTTTCCTGAACCTGCTGTCCTTACAGGTAAGGGTACATCGGGAAACGGTCCGTCAGCGCGACGACCTTCTCCCGAACGGCGGCTTCGACGCCTGCATTGCCTTCGTCGGAATTGGCGACCTTCAGGCCGTCGAGGACCTCGACGATCAGGTTGCCGATTTCCTTGAACTCGGCTTCCTTGAAGCCGCGGGTCGTGCCGGCCGGCGTGCCGAGGCGAACGCCGGAGGTGACGAAGGGCTTTTCAGGGTCGAACGGGATGCCGTTCTTGTTGCAGGTGACATAGGCGCGGCCGAGGGCGGCTTCCGCGCGCTTGCCGGTCGCGTTCTTCTTGCGAAGGTCGACGAGCATCAGGTGGTTGTCGGTACCACCCGAGACAATGTCGAGACCGCCGGCCTTCAGCGTCTCGGCGAGCGCCTTGGCGTTCTTGACGATCTGCGCGGCATAGTCCTTGAATTCCGGCTGCAGCGCCTCGCCGAAGGCAACGGCCTTGGCGGCGATGATGTGCATGAGCGGGCCGCCCTGCAGGCCCGGGAAGACGGCCGAGTTGATCTTCTTGGCGATATCCTCGTCGTTCGTCAGCACGACGCCGCCGCGCGGGCCGCGGAGCGACTTGTGCGTGGTGGTGGTCGCGACGTGGCAATGCGGGAACGGCGACGGATGCTGGCCACCGGCGACGAGGCCGGCGATATGCGCCATGTCGACCATGAGATACGCGCCGACTTCATCGGCGATCTCGCGGAAGCGCTTCCAGTCCCAGATGCGGGAATAGGCGGTGCCGCCGGCGATGATGAGCTTCGGCTTGTTCTTGCGTGCCTTCTCGGCCACATCGTCCATGTCGAGCAGGTGATCGCCTTCGCGCACGCCGTAGGAAACGACGTTGAACCACTTGCCGGACATGTTGACCGGCGAACCGTGCGTCAGGTGCCCGCCCGAATTGAGGTCGAGACCCATGAAGGTGTCGCCCGGCTGCAGCAGCGCAAGGAAGACGGCCTGGTTCATCTGCGAGCCGGAATTCGGCTGGACGTTGGCGAAGTTGACGCCGAACAGCTTCTTGGCGCGCTCGATGGCCAGTTCTTCGGCGATGTCGACGAACTGGCAGCCACCGTAGTAGCGCTTGCCCGGATAGCCTTCGGCATACTTGTTCGTCATGATCGAGCCCTGGGCTTCGAGCACGGCGCGCGAGACGATGTTCTCCGAGGCGATCAGTTCGATCTCATGGCGCTGGCGACCGAGTTCCTTCTGGATCGAGCCGAAAATCTCCGGATCGGTATCGGCAAGGGAACGCGTGAAGAAAACTTCGGTGGCGGAAGACTGGCTCATCCTCGAGGCTCCTTAAGGGTGGGTGGCACGGTGTTTATCGTCCTCGCATGGCAAGGGCAATATCCGCTCCACGGTTTGCGCCATTTCCACGCGCCTTGTGAAATAAAAACGACATGCGCCCTTCACTCGCAAGGAAGGTCTAAGCGGCCTCGTCGTTCTTCCTCGACACCGGCGCAAGGCCGATGCCCAGCGCATGCATGATCTTCATGACGGTGGCGAATTCCGGGTTTCCTTCGCCGCTCAGAGCCTTGTAGAGCGCCGGGCGGCTCATGCCCACATCGCGGGCGAGCTGCGCCATGTTCCGCGCCCGCGCGACGATGCCCAGGCAATGGGCGATATGCGCCGCATCGCCTTGCAAGAACGCCACCCTGAGGAATTCGACGATCTCCTCCTCGCTGTCGAGACTGTGCGCCAGATCGAAGGGCCTGAATGTGATCTTCTCTTCCATTGTCATTCCTTCCATTCCCGCGCGATGCGCCTCGCTTCCTCGATATCCCGGGCCTGGCTTCCCTTATGCCCGCCGCACAGGAGAACGACGACGACAGACCCGCTACGCATGAAGTAAACGCGATAGCCCGGGCCGTAATCGACACGAAGCTCGCTGACGCCCTCACCAACGGACTTGGCATCTCCGAAATGTCCCTGCTCCAGCCGCGCGAGCCGCTGGCGAATGCGAGCGCTGGCTCGATAGTCCCGCAGGCCACCGAACCATTTTTCGAACTTGCTGCTCGCAACCAGCGTGAACATTGAAAATATGTACCCCATAGAGGACACACCTTCAAGCGACTGCCCATCACATCTGCGTCGGAATCAAAAAAAGCCGCCCCTTCTGGAGAAGGAGCGGCCTTTCACATCGGGCAAATCGCCTTATTGCGGCAGCAGGTCGCTGTCGACGGTCTGGCCGCCTTCCTGGTTGTAGCCGGTCTGGAGCGCGAGTTCCGTGGCGCCGTCCATCTGGTAGATGTCGTCGCGGAACTGCACGACGCGGTCGCGCGCCGACCAGGCCGAAATGTAGACGAAATAGACCGGGACCTCGACAGCCAGCCTGATCGGCGTGTTGACGCGGGTGTCGATGACCCTCTCGATGTCCTGACGCGACCAGCCGGGCGTGTCGCGCAGCAGCCAGGTGATCAGGTCGCGCACGTTCTGCACGCGCACGCAGCCGGACGATTCGAAACGCATCAGCTTGTTGAACAGGCCCTGCTGGGGCGTGTCGTGCATGTATTCGTTGTTCGGGTTGTGGAAGTTGATCTTCGTCGAGGACATGGCGTTGATCTTGCCCGGGTCCTGGCGGAACATCAGGTTCGGCGCCTTCTCGGCGTTCCAGTCGATCGTTTCCGGCGCCACTTCCTGGCCCTTGCCGTCGATCAGGCGAATGTTGTTGCGCTTCAGATAGGTCGGATCCGTGCGCATCAGCGGCACGATGTCCTTTTCGACGATCGAACGCGGCGCGGTCCAGTAAGGATTGAGCGTGACGTCGTAGATCTTGGAATTGAGGATGTGCGTCGGACGGCTCAGGCGACCGACAACGGCGACGTGGCGCGATGCCACGCGGCCATTCTCCACCGCCTCGATATAGGCGGCCGGGATGTTGACCATCACGTAGCGCTGGCCGAGATCGCCCGACATGGCCTGCAGGCGCACGAGGTTCGTGTTGAGCTGGTTGAGGCGCGTCGTGGCCGGCACGTTCATGGCCTTCTGCGTGTATTCGCCGATCACGCCGTCCTGCGGCAGGCCGTGACGGGCCTGGAAGCGCTTCACAGCGCCGTCGACGTAGGAATCGAAGGCGTTGGAGATGCCGGCTTCACGCTGCAGGTCGCCGGAAATCATCAGGCGCTGGCGCAACGACTGCACGCCGGGATCGGCCACGCCGAGCTGCAGCTTCTGCGACGAGGAGACGTTCGGCCAGCCGCCGGCGGAGACGATCTGCTGGTAATCGGAGATTGCCTGCTGGATGTTCGAGACGGCGCCGGAGCCGAGAATCGGATTGTTCGAGGTGACGGCGTCCGCACTGCGCGACGCCTTGGCGTCGAACTGGTCGTCCCAGTTGCCGCGGCGCGGCGCGTTGAGAACGTCGTCCATCGCCGTCTGGGCGAGCGTCGGGCCGGCAACGGCGGCAGCGCCGAGGGTTGCGGCGGAACGCAGGAATGCGCGGCGCGAGAACACATCAAATCCGGTTTTGCGAGACATCAATCCTACCATCTCCTGAAACGCCGTTCAAAGCGGCGGGTGCGCCTGGGCACGAGACCCAAGGTCCATACCCGATGCAGCTATCACGAACAGGGTTAACAAACGCAAACCGGCCCTGCCGCCCGCGCATACTTAAGCCCATCGTCCGGGTGTCACAGCAATATGGCCAATTCGTGTCTCGGGGGCCTTCGGGCATGGCGAGCGCCCTGCACGAAAACGTGAAAAGCCGGACGCGCAGGGAACGCGGCCGGCTTTCGGAGGAGGTCGGAAACGGCGCCCGGATTAGAGGCGATAGAGGATCGAGTCGTTCCAGAAGCGGTCGAGGCGCTGCAGGAGCTTGTTCATCTGGTTGAACTCACCTTCGCCGATGCCGCCGACCTTCTGGATCGAGCCGATATGGCGCTCATAGAGCCCGGCGACGGTCTCGGCGATCTCCTGGCCGCTTTCCGTCAGGCTGATGCGGACGGAACGGCGGTCGATGCGCGAGCGCTGGTGGTTGATGAAGCCGAGGTCGACCAGCTTCTTGACGTTGTAGGAGACGTTCGAGCCGAGATAGTAGCCACGCGAACGAAGCTCACCGGCGGTCAGTTCCGAGTTGCCGATGTTGAAGAGGAGAAGCGCCTGGACGGCGTTGACGTCGGAGCGGCCGGCGCGGTCGAACTCGTCCTTGATGACGTCGAGCAGGCGGCGGTGAAGGCGTTCGACGAGGTGAAGGGATTCGAGATAGAGGTTACGGATCGCGTCTTCCTGCGGATCGACGGCGGGAACCTGCTGCTGCTTGATCTTGGTGTTCATTGTTACTGCCTCACTGTTTTGTTTGGCGGTGTGGTTTGTTTTCCCGCCTTGAGTGAGAACCTAACGAATGCATCTAAAATTCTACTTAAACCGCAGCCTTAACAGCGCCTTACCGGAAGGCGACCCTGTCTCACGGTGAATCAGTTCTTACCGCTCGCGCCTGCCGGCGGCGCTGGATGAAGAGCGCGAGGCGGAAAAGAACGAAGAGCGCGGCGACGGCAAGGTGCATCAGGACCAGCAACCGGTTGATGCCGAAAATGGACGGATAGAGCTCGTGCATGGCGATCTCGGTCGCCGCCGCGATAAGCCAGATCACCCGTCCCCAGGACACCAGAAGCCATAGTCCCACCGCCGCGACGGGAAAGAGCACGGCAAGCGCCGTGGCGGCTGCCTTCCAGGCCGGCGGCAGCAGGTCGAAGCGCCCCTTGCCCTCGATGGAAAGGCCGGTCAGCATCGCCCAGTATTGCACGGCGAACCAAAGCGCGGCGACCGCCACCAGCCGCAGGAACAGCATGAACAGCGTTTCGGTCAGGCTTGGCCTCGGGCCTTTGGCAGAATCAGCAACCATCCGCGGACAGTAAGGGCAAGGCCGGCCGGCATAAAGCCCGCAACGCCATGTCATGCACGGCCATATGCCGCAGCGTGGCCTCCGCCACGCGATTTGATTGGCCCGGCCGGCGTGATATGGAGGCGGAAAACGCATCCAAGCGAGGAAACGGCATCATGAACATCGTTGACGAGATCACCGGCGGCCGACGCATGCGGCGCAACCGCAAGGCCGACTGGACCCGCCGGCTCGTGCAGGAAAACCGCCTGACGGTCGACGATCTCATCTGGCCGGTCTTCGTCGTGCCCGGCACCAATATCGTCGATCCGGTCGCCGCCATGCCCGGCGTCAACCGCATGAGCGTGGACAAGCTCGTCGAAGCGGCGAAGGAAGCGGCCGATCTCGGCATCCCGGCCATCGCCACCTTCCCCAATGTCGAGATGCACCTGCGCGACGAGACCGGCTCGAACAGCCTGGAAAGCGACAACCTCATCAACGCGGCGACGCGCGCCATCAAGAAGGCCGTGCCGAATATCGGCGTCATCACCGACGTCGCGCTCGATCCCTTCACCAGCCACGGCCATGACGGCGTTCTGCGCGGCGAGGTCATCGCCAACGACGAGACGGTGGAACTGGTGGCGCGGGCCGCCGTCATCCAGGCCGATGCCGGCTCCGACATCATCGCGCCGTCCGAGATGATGGACGGGCGTATCGGCGCGATCCGCCGCGCGCTCGATGCGAGCGGACACCAGAATGTCGGCATCATGTCCTATGCCACCAAGTTTGCCTCCGCCTTCTACGGTCCCTATCGCGACGCCATCGGCACCGGCGGCCTGCTGAAGGGCGACAAGAAGACCTATTACATCGACCCGGCCAACGGCACCGAGGCGATGCGCGACGCCGCGCTCGACGTCGAGGAAGGCGCGGACATGCTGATGGTCAAGCCCGGCCTTCCCTATCTCGACATCTGTTGGCGCATGAAGGAAGCCTTCGGCCTGCCGGTCTTCGCCTACCAGGTCTCGGGCGAATACAGCCAGATCAAGGCCGCCGCGATGAACGGCTGGATCGACGGCGAGCGCGTGATGCTGGAAACCCTGCTGGCCTTCAAGCGCGCCGGCTGCGACGGCATCCTCACCTATTTCGCGATGGACGTGGCGCGGCATCTGGCCCGCAGGGGCTGAACGCCCCCGAGGCTAGAATACGGTCCGCGACAGGGCGAACGGCATCCCGATGATCACACCCATCGCGATAGGGTGGATTTTCGATTCCCCCTTTCCCGGCAACGGGTTTGCCGCAACCTCGGCCAGGCTGGCGAAGTAGAGGCTGCAAAGCATGAACATGCCGGCATGCCAGAACGCGCCGGTGATCGCAGGAACCAGCGCAAATCCGAAAAGAGCGGAAGCAGCCACCGAAGCGAAACCGACGGCTCTATTCGCCACATCGGTCACACTATCCCGTAGCCATGCCATTCCGCGCCCGTTGCCGCGCCACGCCAGAATCAGCCTTGCGGTCCATAGGAACAGGATCGAGACGACCGTGGAATGGAAGGCGACATGTTCCAGCAGCAGGATTTCGCCCCAGTTCGCCCTGTTGAAGTGGTAGGCGACAATCTGAAGGATGGACGCCAATACGCCGAAGGGCACGAAGTAAGGCGCATTCCTGCGAAAATCGCCACTCACAAGGATCCACGGATTGTTTTCCGACAGTCGCATGATTGTCTCCCTTTCTTTCGAATTTGCAGGTCGGGAGATTCACGCCTCCCCTCGCCCATCCTATCACCGCCACGCCCCGGGGGGCGCCTGTGGGCCGGAGCTGTTGTTTTCCCCCAGGGACGTCCCCATATGAACTCCATGTTCCATTCGGGAGACAGGCAGATGAGCGCTGATTTCAACGAAACGCGGGTTCCGACGACGGACTGGCAGGCCTATCGCGGCGTGCTGTCACGGCGGATCTTCGCGTTCCTGATCGACTACGCGATCATCGCGCTGCTCTGGATTCCGGCCGCCGTCGTGGTCTTCTTCCTCGGCATCCTGACCTTCGGTCTCGGCTTCTTCCTCTATCCGGCGCTCTTCGCCATCGTCGCCATGCTCTATTTCGGCCTGACGATGGGTGGGCCGAGCCAGGCGAGCGCCGGCATGAACGTGATGGGCCTCGCGCTTGCCCGCGTGGACGGCCGGCCGGTCGATTTCCTGACGGCGATCGTGCATCTCGTGCTGTTCTGGATCGGCAACGCGCTGCTGACGCCCTTCATCGTGCTCGTCGGCCTCTTCACCGACCGCGGTCGCCTGCTGCACGATCTTCTGCTCGGCACCGTGATGGTTCGGCGCGACCGCTACTGAGAAGCGCCGAAACCTGCGGCGCGCCAGTTGACCTTTTCCCGAACTAGGCCAATCCTACCGGCTTGGAAATGTCACACAGCGACGGAGTCGCTTCACGGCTGATGAATACGCAGGCAACATCCTCTCCGCAGTTCTATCTCACCGCGCCGGCGGCTTGCCCCTACCTGCCGCAGGAGATGGAGAGGAAGGTGTTTACGCATCTGGTGGGCGAGCGCGCTCCGGAACTCAACGATCTCCTGACGCAGGGCGGTTTCCGCCGCTCGCAGAACATCGCCTATCGCCCGGCCTGCGAGACCTGCCGCGCCTGCATCTCGGTCCGTATCCTCGTCAACGAATTCGAGCCACGACGCACCATGCGCCGGGTGCTGGCGGACAATGCCGACCTCGTTTCCCGCGAGTATCCGGCAGAGCCGTCCAGCGAGCAATATTCGCTGTTCCGCCACTATCTCGACGCCCGCCACCAGAAGGGCGGCATGTCGGACATGTCCGTGCTCGACTATGCGATGATGGTGGAGGACACCCACGTCCACACCAAGGTCATCGAATATCGCGTGCGTGAGGAAGGCGCGGGCCTCCGGGAGCGCCCGCAGGGCGAACTCGTCGCCGTCGCGCTCACCGACCGCATGGGCGACGGGCTTTCCATGGTCTATTCCTTCTACAATCCGGACCTTTCCCGCCGCTCGCTCGGCACGTTCATGATCCTCGACCATATCCGCCGCGCCCAACAGCTCGGCCTGCCGCACGTTTATCTCGGCTACTGGGTCAAGGGATCGCGAAAAATGGACTATAAAACGAAGTTTTTGCCGCAAGAGCACCTGATGCAACGCGGCTGGGAACGCTATGATGGCGAAAACCCCGAGAAATAAGCCCGAATCGGTTCCGACGTGCCCCCAGCCAGCGATCCCGCCCTTCACCGCAAGGGCCTCCTCATAACCGCCATCGGCGGCCTGTCCCTCTCCTTCGATATTCCGCTGATCCGCCTGTCCGACGGCGAGGTCTGGTCGGTGCTGGCGACGCGCAGCATCGCGACCTTCGTGGTCGCCCTGCTGGCATGGTCCGTCGTCCGCTTCGCGCTCGGTAGGCGCATGGCGCTGATCCCCGGCCCTATCGGCCTGCTGATCGGCGTTCTCTACGGCATCAACTCGCTGACCTTCATGCTGGCGGTGTTCAACACCTCCACGGCGAATGTCGTGTTCATCCTCGCCTTCACATCGATGTTCGCCGCGATCCTCTCCTGGATCTTCCTCGGCGAGCGCCCCTCGAACGCGACCCTTCTCACCATGGGAGCGATGGTCGCGGGCGTGGCGCTGATCGTGCATGACGGCCTGGAAAGCGGCAATTTCTTCGGCGACGCCATGGCGGCCTGCTCCGCCTTCCTGCTCGCCTCGGCCATCACGCTCAGCCGTCACACGCGTCTGGACATGGGCTTCGTGCCCCTCGTCACCGCCATCTTCCCCGGCATTGCCGCGCTGCTCCTGCTGCCGGAGGCCGGCTTCCAGGTCGCCCATCCGGGCTTCATCCTGTTCAACGGCCTCATCATGATCCCCCTCGCGTTCTTCTGCCTGGCGACGGGGCCTCGCTTCCTCTCCGCCCCGGAAGTCGGCATGTTCTACCTCTTGGAAACGGTGCTCGCCCCCATCTGGGTCTGGATCGTCTTCTCCGAGACACCCACCAACCAGACCCTCATCGGCGGCTCGATCCTCATCCTCGCGCTGCTCGCCCATTCGATCTGGCAGATGCGCTCGAAGGCCCGCGCGGCGAGGGATGACGATACGGCAGCGGAGTTTCCGTTCACGGGGTAACGCGGTATACTTCCCAAAAGCAGGTGCCGAGGACAGAAACGATGACGCAAAGCGAAGCCCCCCAGCCACCGCCGCCTAGCGATGAAGATCTCGAACGGCCACTGAAGGCCGCTCGCATCATAATGGAAAAATACGAGGGCGTACTTCGCGAACTTGCGAAGCACTGACGCGCTTCCTGCGCGACGTCAGCGTCCCCTATTCCCGCTGATCAGCCGCTGAACCTGCCGCTTCTCGGGAAACCCTTCGGCACGGTGCGGCCGGCGGTGGCGCGGTCGCCGAGCCATTCGGCCAGTTCTTCCTTCGAGCGAACGAAGTTGCGGCCGGCGCTGTCATCCCAGGTGAGGCCATCCGCGATGGCGAAGCAGCGGATGTCGGAGATGCCGCCATCCTTGTAGCGCTGCAGGCGCACGCCCTTGCCGCGCGACATTTCCGGGAGCTGCACGAGCGGGAAGACCAGCATCTTGCGGTTCTCGCCGACGACGGCGACATGGTCGCCGCGCACCGGCACGACGAGCTTGGCCTCGTCCGGCATGCCGACATTCATCACCTGCTTGCCCTTGCGGGTATTGGCGACCATCTCGGTTTCCGAAACGACGAAGCCGTTGCCGGCCTGCGAGGCGACGATGACCTTGCGCGACGCGTCGTGCACGAAGGCGGTCAGGACGTCCTGATCGTTCTCCATGTCGACCATGATGCGCAGCGGCTCGCCGTGTCCACGGCCGCCAGGCAGCTTGTCGGCGCCAAGGGTGTAGACCTTGCCACCCGTCGTGACGATCAGCACCTTGTCCGTCGTCTGCGCCGGGAAGGCCACCTTCAATGCGTCGCCCTCCTTGAACTGGAGGCCGGACGTGTCGGCGATATGGCCCTTCAACGCGCGGATCCAGCCCTTCTCCGAGATGACGACCGTGACCGGCTCCTTCTCGATCATGGCCTGCTGGATGGCCTCGACATCGGCTTGCGGGGCGCTGGCGAACTGCGTGCGGCGGCGGCCGATCTCGGTCGCCTTGGCGAATTTCTTGCGGACCTCGCCGATTTCCCAGGCGACGGTCTGCCATTGCTTCTCGTCGGAGGCGAGCAGCGCCTCGATTTCCGCCTTCTCCTTCGACAGATTGTCGAACTCTGTGCGGATCTCGAACTCCTCCAGCTTGCGCAGGGAGCGCAGGCGCATGTTGAGGATCGCCTCGGCCTGCACGTCCGTCAGCGAGA
Organism: Shinella zoogloeoides; assembly: GCF_022682305.1. Lineage (NCBI taxonomy): Bacteria > Pseudomonadati > Pseudomonadota > Alphaproteobacteria > Hyphomicrobiales > Rhizobiaceae > Shinella > Shinella zoogloeoides. The sequence continues at coordinate 1,214,734 of NZ_CP093528.1, read as the reverse complement.
AGGTCTCCATCAGGGAGATCTTCGGCTCGTCCTCCTCGCGGATGATGCGGATCACCTCATCGAGGTTGAGATAGGCGACGAGATAGCCGCCGAGGATTTCGAGGCGTCGGTCGATGGCGGCGAGGCGATGGCGCGAACGGCGCTGGAGCACCTCGCGCCGGTGCGCCAGCCACTCGACCAGCACGTCCTTGAGGCCCATGACCTTCGGCACGCGCCCCATCGAGAGCACGTTCATGTTGAGCGGAATGCGGCTTTCCAGCTCGGAGAGCTTGAAGAGCGATTCCATCAGGATCGTCGGATCGACGGTGCGGCTCTTCGGCACCAGCACGATGCGTACGTCCTCGGCCGATTCGTCGCGGATATCCTCGAGCAGCGGCAGCTTGCGGGCGAGCAGCAGTTCGGCGATCTTCTCGATCAGGCGCGACTTTTGCACCTGATAGGGAATCTCCGTGACGACGATCTGGTAGCCGCCGCGACCGAGGTCTTCCGTCTCCCATTTCGAGCGCACGCGGAAACCACCGCGACCCGTCTTGTAGGCCTCGATGATGCTTTCACGGCTGTCGATGATGATGCCGCCGGTCGGCAGGTCCGGACCCTGCACGAACTCGACCAGCTTCTCCACATCCGCATCGGGGTTACGGATGAGATGGAGCGCGGCGTCGCAAAGCTCATGGGCGTTGTGCGAGGGAATGGAGGTCGCCATGCCGACGGCGATGCCGGAGGAGCCATTGGCCAAAAGGTTCGGGAAGGCGCCCGGCAGGACGATCGGTTCCTCGTCTTCCTCGTTGTAGGTCGGGCGGAAATCGACGGCGTCCTGGTCGATGCCTTCGAGCAGCAGCGTCGCGACCTCGGTCATGCGCGCTTCGGTGTATCGGTAGGCGGCGGCGTTGTCGCCGTCGATATTGCCGAAATTGCCCTGCCCGTCGACGATGGGATAGCGCTGCGAGAAATCCTGCGCGAGGCGCACCAGCGCGTCGTAGACCGACTGGTCGCCGTGCGGGTGGAACTTACCGATGACGTCGCCGACGATACGCGCGCATTTCTTGAACGAGGAGTTGGACTTGAGACCCATCTCGCTCATGGCGTGGATGATGCGGCGGTGGACCGGCTTCAGGCCGTCGCGGACATCCGGCAGCGCGCGCTGGGTGATGGTCGACAGCGCATAGGCAAGGTAGCGCTCTTCCAGCGCCGCCTTGAGGTCGACCGGCAGGATGTTGTCGTCTCCGCCATCCGGCGGCAAAGTGTTTTGTCCCATCCCTCTTGACTAGCCGCTCGGCCGATTCGCGGCAAGGAATCCGGGCGATCCGGCTGTGGATAGCGCTTTGTGACGTTTCTTTGAAATCTCCCGTCCGAAACGGAGAATCCCGTGGAAACTCTCTGCGGCATGAATATATTTGCCGCGCCGCCCGTATAGGAGCGGTAACGGCAAGGCAGCCGTCCAAGAAATCCAGAAAGAGAGCCTATTCATGATGCGCACCTCCCATTTCCGCGCCCTCCTCGCCGGCGCAGCGCTCGCCACCCTGGCAAGCCCCGCCTTCGCACTCGATGGCGCGGATCTGCTGACGAAGCTGAATGCGACCTATGCCACCAGCGGCGTATCCATCACCTCTTCCAACGTCGAGGCCGACGGCTCCACCGTCACGCTGGAAGGCGTGGAAGCGAAGGCCGCGGGCGCCGAAGCCCCGTTCAAGCTCGGCACGATCACCATGGAAGGCGTCGAGGAAGACGGCGAAGGCGGCTACACGATCGAGACCGTTTCCTTCGAGGACATCAACGTCACCGAAGCGGAAACGACGATCACGGCCCAGGACCTCGCCATTAGCGGCGTCACCATTCCCGGCACGATCGTTCCCGGCACGCTCGAATCGCTGCTGATGTACGAATCGGCATCCGCCGGCCCGGTCAGCGTCAGCAGCAAGGGCAAGGAAGTCTTCTCCATGTCCGGCGCGGAAACGAACATCACCCGCATGGATGGCGACGCCGGCCTCGAATTCGACGCGACCCTGTCCGACCTCAAGGCGGACCTCAGCTCCGTCGAGGACCCGAAGGCCAAGGAAACCATGGACAAGCTCGGCATCCACTCGCTGGATGGCAAGGTCTCCATGTCCGGCAGCTGGGAACTGGCGAGCGGCAAGCTGGCCGTCGACGAATATGCCTTCGACTTCAAGGATATCGGCCGCCTGAACATCACGCTGGCCTTCTCGGGCTACACGCTCGACTTCATGAAGAACCTGCAGGAAGCCCTGAAGACCGCCGAAGCCAACCCGAACAAGGAAGAAGCCAACGCCGCCATGGGCATGGCCATGATGGGCCTCGTCCAGCAGCTCACCTTCAACAACGCCTCGATCTCCTTCGACGACGCCTCCATCACCAAGAAGCTGCTCGACTATGCCGGCGGTGAACAGGGTGTGACGGGCGAGCAGATGGCGCAGTCGCTGAAGGGTCTCGTTCCGATCATGATCGCGCAGCTCAACATGCCCGACCTGCAGAACCAGATCTCGGCCGCCGTCAACACCTTCCTCGACGACCCGAAGAACCTGAAGATCAGCGCCGAGCCGAAGGAGCCGGTGCCGTTCCCGATGATCATGGGCGCCGCCATGGGCGCGCCGCAGACCATCCCGCAGGTCCTTGGCGTCACCGTCACGGCGAACCAGTAAGCCGTTCGACCGTTCGAGATTGGAAAGCCCGGAGCGTCGCTCCGGGCTTTTTCTTTTGTGTGGGAGTGGCCTCACGCCGCCTGTGCCCTCCCCGACCAGTCCACGCGGCGGGTCGCGTACATGGTGGTCGCGATCGAGACGAAGGAGATGAGCGCGCCGGCGAGCAGCGCATATTCGTCCTCGCGCAGTACGAGATACATGACGCCGTAGGCGGACAGCAGGACGATGCCGAGCGCGATGCCATTCCGCCGGCTTCCCGTGGCCGATCCGAGATAGGCGGCGATCAGGATCGTCGTTGCCAGTGCAGCCATGGCATAGGCAATGGCGAAGCCGGTATGCTCCGCAAGCGCCAGCAGCAGCACGTAGAAGACGATGAGCGCGAGGCCCGTCAGCACGTACTGGATCCAGTGCACCATGCGCCCGCCCTTCAACTCCACGACGAAGACGGCGAGGAAGACCAGCGAGATGAAGCCGATGGAGTATTTCAGCGTGCGCGAGACCACCTGGTAGAACTGCACGGGCTCCACGAGATTGATGCTCATCATGCTGTTCGACAGCGGCAGCGCCGAGCCGGCGGCGACGCGGTCGATACCACGAGCCAGGTAAGGGATCGTCCACTTCGCGGCGAAGTCGGAGGCCATGATCGTTTTCTCTTCCGGCAGGAAAAGTCCCTCGAAACCGGGATGCGGCCAGTTCGCCTTTGCGGAGAAGGTCGTCGTCTGCCCGGCGGGCGCGACCGCGAAGCTGCGCGAGCCGTTGAGCGACATGGCGATCTCGAAGGTGAAACCTTTTTCGATCAGCGCGCGCTCGATCGGCCGGTGCACGCCGGCACTCGTCTGCGGCGTGGCGTAGCCGTCGCCGCCGACGACCGTCATCGCGGAAATCTGCCGCATGCCCGGATCGAAGGGCCGGACCGCGCCGTTGTCGATCTTCACGCCGGCATCGGAGCGGATGCCAGTGATGTCGTTGATGTTGAGCACGAGCACGGCGCGGTCGAGCTGCGGCGTGCCGGGGAATTGCGAGAGGTCCTGCAACATGCTGGCGCCAAAACGGCCCTTCAGCGTCAGCGCGCCGTTATAGACCGGCAGCGTATAGATCGAGAGCCGGCGCTCCTCCGTCTTGAGGTCCGCCGTCACGTCAAGCGTTTCCGGCATGACCAGCGCCCATTCCGTCACCTGCTCGACAATGGTTCGCCCGTCGACCTCGCGGCTGCGCTGCACGTCGAAGGGCACCGCTATGTAGGGGCCGTTGATCGCCTGCGCGCCGCCCCAGCCATTGGCGATGCGGTTCGACACTTCCGTCGCCCGCTGGGCGCGCTCCTCGGTCAGGCCCCAGACGAGGAGCAGCGGCACGAGGAGCGCCACGGAGATAATGCCGATCATGATGAACTTGACGCCCGGCGAGCGCAGCAGCGTCGCTACGTTTCCGCGCTGTTCGGGATGGGGAAATGGTCGGGATGAAGTCGGAACGGGGTCGTCGGATTCCGTCACAGTCATGGATAGTCCCTCCAGTCTTTGAATCGCCAGTTTAAGGCGAGTTCACGCTAGGGGGACATTTCGACCGATTATGCGCGGAATTGGGATCGCCCGGCGGCGAATTCGCGGCATTGTGGCGTCTCTTCACGCAAAAAGGGGCCGGCGTTTCCGCCGGCCCCTTTTTCCAAAACTGCCGAAAGGCTCAGTCCTTCTTGGACGGAACGACGCGCAGCGCCAGTTCCCGAAGCTGCGTCGGCGTTGCCGGCGACGGAGCGTTCATCAGGAGGTCCTGCGCCTGCTGGTTCATCGGGAACAGCGAGATTTCGCGCAGGTTCTTCGCGCCGACGAGCAGCATGACGACACGGTCGATGCCGAAGGCGCAGCCGCCGTGCGGCGGGGCGCCGTACTGGAAGGCACGGTAGAGGCCGCCGAAGCGCTCTTCCACGTCGCCCTGCGAGAGGCCGACCTTCTCGAAGGCCTTGACCATCAGTTCCGGCGACTGGTTACGGATCGAGCCCGAGGCGATCTCGAAGCCGTTGCAGACGGCGTCGTACTGGTAGGCCTTGAGTTCCAGCGGATCCTTGCTGTCGAAGGCTTCGAGGCCGCCCTGCGGCATGGAGAAGGGGTTGTGCGCGAAGTCGATCTTCTTTTCGTCTTCGTTGTATTCGTAGAACGGGAAGTCGACGATCCAGCACATTTCGAAGCGGTCGCGATCGACGAGGTTCAGTTCCTCGCCGGCGCGGGTACGGGCTTCGCCTGCGAACTTGTAGAACTTGGCCGGGTCGCCGGCGACGAAGAAGCAGGCGTCGCCGTCATCGAGGCCGAGCTGCGTGCGGATGGCTTCCGTGCGCTCCTCGCCGATGTTCTTGGCGAGCGGGCCTGCGCCCTCCAGCTTGTCGGCTTCCTTGCGCCAGAAGATGTAGCCGAGGCCGGGCTGGCCGGTCGACTGCGCCCAGGCGTTCATGCGGTCGCAGAAAGCGCGGCTGCCGCCGGTCTTGGCCGGGATCGCCCAGACTTCGACCTTCGGGTTCGACGCGATCATGTTCGCGAAGACCTTGAAGCCGGAGCCGGCGAAATGCTCGGTGACGGCCTGCATGACGATGGGGTTGCGCAGGTCCGGCTTGTCGGAGCCGTATTTGCGGATCGCTTCATCGTAAGGAATACGCGGCCACTCCTTCGTGACGGGCTTGCCTTCGGCAAACTCCTCGAAGACGGCCGTCATCATCGGCTCCATCGTCTGCCAGACGTCTTCCTGCGTGACGAAGCTCATCTCGACGTCGAGCTGGTAGAATTCGCCCGGCAGGCGGTCGGCGCGCGGGTCTTCGTCGCGGAAGCACGGCGCGATCTGGAAGTAGCGGTCGAAACCGGCGACCATCAGCAGCTGCTTGTACTGCTGCGGGGCCTGCGGCAAGGCGAAGAACTTGCCCTCATGGATGCGCGACGGCACGAGGAAGTCGCGCGCGCCCTCAGGCGAGGAGGCCGTGAGGATCGGCGTCGTGTATTCGGCAAAGCCGGCATCGCCCATGCCCTTGCGCATGGCGGAGATGATCTGCGTGCGCTTGACGATGTTTCTGTGCAGCGTCTCGCGGCGCAGGTCGATGAAGCGGTACTTGAGGCGGACGTCTTCCGGATATTCCGGCTCGCCGAAGACCGGCAGCGGCAGTTCCTTGGCGGCCGACAGGACTTCGATGTCCTGCGCGTAAAGCTCGATCTCGCCGGTCGGCATACCCTTGTTGACCGTATCCTCAGTGCGCGCCTTGACGAGGCCGTCGATGCGGATCACCCATTCGCCGCGCACCGTCTCGGCCTTCTTGAAGGCAGGGGAATCGGGGTCGGCGACGACCTGCGTGATGCCGTAATGGTCGCGCAGGTCGATGAAGAGCACGCCGCCGTGATCTCGAACGCGGTGGACCCAGCCGGAAAGACGAACGGTCTGGCCGACATCGGACTTGCGGAGAGCGGCGCAGGTGTGGCTGCGGTAACGGTGCATCGTGGTATCCTGAAATGCTGACAGGCCGCGCGGGAAGGTCCCGGCGCAGCTACCCAAGAAAATCGCGCGGAAAAGCGCATGGTGGCGGCCGTTTGTCAAGGCTTGGCGGGCGAGCGCCTTGGTGCCCGCCCCTCATCCGGCCTGCCGGCCACCTTCTCCCCGCAAGCGGGGCGAAGGGGATATGCCGCCCTCTTTTCCCCAAGCAAGAACCTTTCGCGGGGCACGTCCCCTCTCCCCGCTTGCGGGGAGAGGGTCAGGGTGAGGGGCAAAGCCGCAGGGAATCACTTGCCATGTCTCAGGCAAACATCTCGCGGTTCAACATCAGCCATTGCAACATCATGATCGTCTTGGAATCGACGATGCCGCCGGTGGCGATCAGGCCGCAGGCTTCGTCGATGGGCATTTCGACGATCTCGATATCCTCGCCTTCGCCATCCACGCCGCCGCCCTTGCCGTCGCGCTTCGAGGAATCGATGTGGGCGGCAAAGCAGCTCACGCGCTCGGTCAGCGTGCCGGGGCTGGAATACATGTCAAAGGCATGGCGAAGGTCGCTGACGGCGTAGCCCGTTTCCTCCATCGCCTCGCGGCTGATGGCATCCTCCGGGCTGTCATCGTCGAGAAGGCCGGCGGGGATTTCCAGGAGGAAGCCATCCGCATGGCCGCCGAAGAAGGCGCCGGGGCGGAACTGGCGCACCAGCATGACCGTCCTGCGCGAGGGATCGACGAGGAGGATCGCGGCGGCCGCGCCATGGTCGTGCACCTCACGGTCGAGGAATTCGACCCGGCCGTCGGCGCGGGTCTGTTCGAGGACGATGGTGCGCAAATGGATGAAGCGCTTCCAGACCGTCTGCTGTTCGACGATGCGGATGGAAGACTGCTTTTCTGCGGACATGAAGAACCCTTCGGCGTCAGGCCTTGCGCAGCCAGACGCGGTTATCGTGGAAGGCCGCGCCGCCATAGGGCGCGACGGGATCGGCGCCGGTCAGGACATTGATGCCCTCGCCGTCGAGATGAGCGGAATTCGGCCAGATGCCTTCGGCGATCAGCACGCCGGGCTTGGCATCGCCGGTGATCCTGGCATGCAGGCGGATATCGCCGCGCACATTGCCGAGGCGGACGATATCGCCGGCTTCGATGGCGTGGGCCTCGGCGTCCTGCGGGTGGATCATCACCTCCGGCCTGCCTTCGCGATCCTTCGAGCCCTTGGTTTCCGTGAAGGTGGAATTGAGGAAGCTGCGGGCCGGCGACGTGGCGAGGCGGAACGGGTGTTCGGCATCCACCGTCTCGATCACGGTGACATAATCCGGGAAGGTCGGCAGTTCCTCATGCGGGCCGAAGGCGCCGAGCGCTTTCGGCGGCTTGTTGGGGGCCGGCGTGTTCGTCCAGTTCGGGCGGAAGCGGAATTTTCCATCCGGGAAACCGAAACCCTTGCCGAAATGCGCGGCCTCGAAATCCGGCTGGCAATCGATCCACTTCTCCTGCTGCAGGCCGTCGAAGTCCATTTCGTAATAGGGCAGCATGCGCGTGATATGCTCGCGCTCGGTGAGGCCGAAGCCCGGCAGGTGCGCGACGCCGAGGCGTTTTGCCAGTTCCTCGATGACGAAGAGATTGGTGCGCACGGTCTGCGGCGGCTCGACGAGCTTGGGGCCGAGCACGATGTGCTGCTGGCCGCCGCCGCGATAGATATCGTCATGCTCGACGAACATGGTGGCCGGCAGCACGATATCGGCGAGTTTTGCCGTATCGGTCATAAAGTGTTCGTGCACGGCGGCGAAGAGGTTGCTGCGCAGGAATCCTTCCTTCACGAGGCGCTGTTCGGGCGCGACGTTCACCGGGTTGGTATTCTGGATCAGCATGGCCGTGACGGGACCGCGGTCGCGCAGCGCCACGGCATCGCCGGTGAGGACGCGGCCGATCTGCGACTGGTCGAGCATGCGGATATCGGGGTCCACCATCCTGGCCAGCGTCAGCTCGGCCTTGCGCAGGTGGAAGATATCCGAATTGCTGTGGAAGGCGCCGCCGCCCTCATATTGCCAGGAGCCGAGCACGGTGGCGATGGAAAGCGCCGCATGCATGGACACCGCGCCGTTGCGACTGCGGGTAAAGCCGTAGCCGAGGCGGAAATAGCTCTTCTTCGTGCGACCGACGAGCGCTGCGAAGGCCTCGATCTCCTCGACGGAAAGGCCGGTGATATCGGCGGCCCATTGCGGGGTGCGGGTCGCGAGATGCGCTTCGAGGCCGGCCGGGTCGTCGGCGAATTTTTCCATATAGGCGCGGTCGGCGTAGCCGTCGCGGAAGGCGACATGCATGACGGCGCAGGCGAGCGCGGCATCGGTGCCGGGGCGCAGCTTCAACGCGAGATCGGCCTGCTTCATCGTCGGGTTGTCGTAGATGTCGACCACGACGATCTTCGCGCCGCGCTCCTTGCGGGCCTTGATGGCGTGGGTCATCACGTTGACCTGCGTGGAGACCGGGTTGGTGCCCCAGATGACGACACAGTCGGACTTCGCCATCTCGCGCGGATCCGGGCCGCGCAGTGTGCCGGCGCCCATGGTGTAGCCGGTCCAGGCGGGATTGGTGCAGATCGAGCCGAAGAAACCGGAATAGCGTTTGGCGTGGCGCAGGCGATCGATGGAATCGCGCTGCACGAGGCCCATCGTGCCGGCGTAGTAGTAAGGCCAGACGGCCTCGCTGCCATAGGCCTGCTCGGCCTTGACGAAGTTCTCGGCGATGGCGTCGAGCGCGGCTTCCCAGGAGATGTCGCCCCATTCCCCGCCGCCCTTGTCGCCCTTGCGGACGAGCGGCTTCATCAGCCGGTCGGGATGGTAGAGACGTTCGGCATAGCGGGCGACCTTGGCGCAGATGACGCCGGCGGTGTAGCTGTTGTCGGGGCTGCCTTTCACGCGGCCCATGCGGCCGTCCGCACTTATCTCGACATCGAGCGCGCAGGTGGAGGGACAGTCATGCGGGCAGGCCGAATGGCCGATCCGCGGTTTTCCGAGATGGGGGGTCGCAACGTTCATGGCTTTTCTATATTGCAGAGCGCAAAGGCCCAAAAGGCAAATCGTGTCACCATCGCAACAATTCATCGACGCATCATTGCGGATGATTTCGGGCAGCGCTCCATGAACTATCGCCATATCTACCACGCCGGCAACTTCGCGGATGTGCTCAAACATGCCGTGCTGGCGCGCCTCGTCACCTATATGCAGGGCAAGGACAAGGCGTTCCGCGTGCTCGACACCCATGCGGGCATCGGCCTCTACGACCTTTCCAGCGAAGAGGCGCAGAAGACCGGCGAATGGCTGGACGGGATCGGCCGGCTTCTCGAAAGCGACATGCCCCCCGCGGTGGCTGAAATCCTCGCGCCCTATCTGAAGGTCATTCAGGAATTGAATCCGCAGGGCGGGTTAACCCATTATCCGGGCTCGCCAAAACTTGCCCGCATGCTCTTCCGCCCGCAGGACCGGCTTTCGGCCATGGAACTGCATCCCGATGATTACGAGACGCTGCATCGCCTCTTCGACGGTGACTTCCAGAGCCGCGTCACGCATCTCGACGGCTGGCTCTCGCTCGGCGCGCATCTGCCGCCGAAGGAGAAGCGCGGCATCGTGCTGGTCGACCCGCCCTTCGAGATCGAGGGCGAATACGAGCGGCTGGTGGACGGACTGGAAAAGGCCGTGCGCCGCTTTGCCGGCGGGGTCTATTGCCTGTGGTATCCGCTGAAGAAGAATGCGCCGATCGCCGCCTTCCACAAGGCGCTGAAGGAGACGGGCATTCCCAAGATGCTGTGCGCCGAGCTTTCCGTGAAGAGCGACCGCGAAACGACGGGGCTGACCGGCTCCGGCCTCATCGTCGTCAACCCGCCCTTCACGCTGAAGCAGGAGCTCGACGTGCTGCTGCCCTTCCTCAAGGAAAAGCTGGCGCAGGACCGCTTCGCCTCGGCGCGCGCCTTCTGGCTTGCGGGGGAAACGAAGGCCTCTTGACCTTTGGCGTTCGGCGGCAACAATCGCGCGCCGAACCGGGAGACCTTCATGACGCCTTTCTCCGCAGCCCACCGATGATCCGGCTGCCCTCCTCCATCGCTGCGCGCTCCGCCTGGCTGCTGCTCGCCGGGCTGGCCATGCTTGCCGGCTGCAGTGAAGAAAAGCCCGCAGAGAAGCCGAAGGCGGGAACGGATCGGGCCGCGCCGGAGAAACGGACGCAGGTGCCGCTCGGCAAGGGCTTCGATTTCTACGTGCTGTCGCTTTCGTGGTCGCCGACCTGGTGCGCCGAAAACGATTCGAGCGGCAGGACGCAGCAGTGCCGGCGCGGCGAGGACAACGGCTTCATCGTGCATGGCCTGTGGCCGCAGAACGAGCGCGGCTATCCAGAATACTGTTCGACGCGGGAATCGGACCGCGTGCCGGAAAGCCTTGGCCGCACCGTGCTCGACATCATTCCCTCCATGGGGCTGATCGGCCATCAATGGCGCAAGCACGGCAGTTGCTCCGGCCTTGGCCAGAAGGACTACTTCGCCGTGACCCGCGCCGCCTTCGAGCGCGTCCGCATTCCCGCCGAACTGGAAGAACAGCACGGCGGCCGGCGTCTTGCGCCCGAAGCCGTGGAAAAGGCCTTCATTGCCGCCAATTCCGGCCTCTCCGCCGGAGGCATCGCCGTCACCTGCGCCGACGGGCAACTGGAAGAGGTCCGCATCTGCATGAATGCCGATCTTTCCTTCCGTCCCTGCCCCGCCGTCGACCGCGCCGCCTGCCGCGCCAAGACCATCGAACAGCCGCCCATCCGCTAGAACAGGAACCGCCCATGAAGATCTTCTATTCCGACGCCTCGCCCTATTCCACCAAGGTGCGCATGGCCGCGCTCTATGCCGGCCTTCCGGCCGAATCGGTGGCGGTCGACACCAATGCCGACCCGGCCGAGCTTCTGGCGGCCAACCCTCTCGGCAAGATTCCGACGCTCCTGACCGACGACGGCCTCGCCGTCTACGACAGCCGCGCGATCATGAATTACATCGACCGCCAGACGCGCGGTTCGCTCTATCCGCGCAATAGCGTCAAGCGCACGGAGGTCGACGTGCTGGAAGCGACCGCCGACGGCGTCTGCGACAGCCTGCTCGCCATCGTCTACGAGCGCCGCGCCCGGCCGGAGGAGAAGATCCACCAGCCGTGGATCGACCGCCAGTGGCAGAAGGTGGAACGCACGCTCGACCATCTGGAGGCCAACATGCCGCGTCTCGGCAAGAAGCCGAATGCCGGCCACTTCGCGCTCGCCGCCATGCTGCGCTACATCGGTCTGCGCTTTGCCGGAAAATGGCAGCGCGGCCGGCCGAAGCTGAAGCGCTACCTCGCCCGCTTCGAGGCCGTCTTCCCCGACTACGCAAAGTTCAAGGATTGAGCACAGCAAAAAGGCCGCGGATCGCTCCGCGGCCTTTTCCGTATTTCCAGAGCCTTTAAGGCTTAGAACTTCACGCCCATACCGACGCGGATGCTGTGGTCTTCGAAGCCGCTGCGCTGGCCGTTCGCACCGTGGAAGGTCTTCTTGCCGTAGTCGCTGTAGCGGTATTCGACGCGAGCCGTGACGTTGTCCGTGACGAAGGCTTCGACGCCGGCGCCGGCGGTCCAGCCGAGCAGGGTCGCATCGTCCTTGGCGCCCGCATTCGTCTCGACTTCAACGTTCGAGGCGGCGACACCACCCGTGCCGTAGACGAGAACCGGGTTCAGGTCGACACCGACGCGGCCGCGGATCGAGCCGTTCGCGCCCTGCTTGGCGGTGAAGCCATGCGAGTTGTTGTCGACGCCCGAGTAGTTGAGGTCGGCTTCGGCACCGTAGACGAGCTGGCCGCTCTGCATGTTGTAACCGCCGTAGAGGCCGCCGCCGAGGGCATGGCCGCGATCCTGATCCTGGCCGTTGAACTTGCCCTTCTGCCAGGTGGCGTTACCACCGACATAGGCGCCCGACCAGTTCTTGACGACCGGCTCGGAATATTCAGCGGCCGGAGCCTGCGGAACTTCGTCGATGGCGTCAGCGGCGTGAGCGGCCTGGAAGGCGACCATGGAAACGGTCGAAGCGATGAGGGTGGCGATAAGTGTACGCATGTTATTCTCCTTTACTAAACGACGCCCTCTCTTGGGAGGCTTTCGGGCATCGTCATTCCTGTTCAGTCCCGCCCGGTTGAGGGGAATTTGAATAAAGATTGAGGAAATGAAAGAGCCAAAATGTGAAATGATTGTGGCAGACACGCGGCACAAATGGGATGTGACTTTTGAACAACAGGGAATTCATTAACCACGATTTCAACAAACCAAGAATACGATAAAATATACTCCAAATTACTTCGAAGCACCTTTTGCAGTTAATTTTTCTGCAACCAATTTTCAGGGGGAGTTTAAGCCTGCGCAGAGATGTCTATATCTTTGACCGGTTAATCAAATGAATCGGCAGGACGGATATTTCTTGAACAAGCCCCTGAAGACGGCCCTCGTGACGGGCGGCGCAAGGCGCATCGGCAAGGCCATCGTCGAGAATCTGGCGGCGCACGGTTTCGCGGTCGCCATCCATGCGAACGAATCCATCGCGGAGGCGGAGGCCATTGCCCGCCGCATCGATGCCGAGGGAGGAAGAGCCGTCGCCGTGCGATGCGACCTTGCCGACGGCGCGGCGACGGGACGGCTCATCAAGGCAGCGACCGCTGCGCTCGGTCCGCTCGACCTGCTCGTCAACAACGCCTCCGTCTTCCGGCCCGATACGGTCGAGGCCTTCGACGATACGCTTCTCGACCGGCATTTCGCCGTCCATGTGAAGGCCCCCTCCATTCTCGCCCGCGATTTCGTACGGCAGCTTCCGGACGAGATGTCCGGCTCCATCGTCAACATCATCGACCAGCGCGTCTGGAATCCCACGCCGCGCTACTATTCCTACACCCTGTCGAAATCGGCGCTGTGGATGGCGACGCGCACCATGGCTCAGGGCTTTGCGCCACGCGTGCGCGTCAACGCCATCGGCCCCGGCCCCTCGCTGCCGAGCGAGCGGCAGGACGACGCGGCCTTCCGGGCGCAGGTGGAGGGATTGATCCTCCGGCGCGGGCCTTCACTGGACGAATTTGGACGCACGGTTCGCTTTTTGTTCGACACGCCTTCCATTACGGGGCAAATGATAGCGCTCGACGGCGGGCAGCATCTTGCCTGGGAAACACCCGATGTCTGGGGAATAGCGGAATGAACGGCCGGAAGGTGGAGGATGGCGGCATCCTCTATGACGAGAACGAGACCGACGATGAGGACGAGCTTCAGGAAAGCCCGCCCGAAGGCGTCGCCGCGTCCGGCATAGACTGGAACGAGGGCGGCGACGCGCCGGAAGGCCTGATCGGGGCCGAGCTGATCCAGCTCTTCGTCAAGCGCCTGCCGAACAGCCCGGGCGTCTACCGCATGTTCAACGCCGATGGCGACGTGCTCTATGTCGGCAAGGCGCGCAGCCTGAAGAAGCGCGTGACGAACTATGCGCAGGGCCGCGGCCACTCCAACCGCATCACCCAGATGATTCGCCTGACGGCGAACATGGAATTCGTCACCACGCGCACCGAGACCGAGGCGCTGCTGCTGGAGGCGAATCTCATCAAGCGCCTGCGCCCGCGCTTCAACGTGCTTCTGCGCGACGACAAGTCCTTCCCCTACATCCTCCTGACAGGCGACAGCCGCGCACCGGCGATCTTCAAGCATCGCGGCGCGCGCAGCCGCAAGGGCGACTATTTCGGCCCCTTCGCCTCGGCGGGCGCCGTAGGGCGCACCATCAATTCGCTGCAACGCGCCTTTCTTCTGCGCACCTGCACGGACAGCGTCTTCGAGACGCGCAGCCGGCCGTGCCTGCTCTATCAGATCAAGCGCTGCTCCGCGCCCTGCACCCATGAGATCAGCGACCGGGACTATGCCGAGCTGGTGCAGGAGGCGAAGGACTTCCTCTCCGGCAAGAGCCAGAAGGTGAAGGCGCAGATGGCCGAGGCCATGAACGCCGCATCGCAGGACCTCGATTTCGAGCGCGCTGCCGTCTATCGCGACCGGCTGGCGGCGCTTTCGCACGTCCAGAGCCATCAGGGCATCAACCCGGCCGGCGTGGAAGAGGCCGACGTCTTCGCCATCCATCACGAGGGCGGCGTTTCCTGCATCCAGGTCTTCTTCTTCCGCACCGGGCAGAACTGGGGCAACCGCGCCTATTTCCCCAAGGCCGACCCGCAGCTTACCGGCGCGGAAGTGCTCAACGCCTTCCTTGCCCAGTTCTACGACGACAAGCCCTGTCCGCGGCAGATTCTGCTGTCCGAGCCGGTCGAGGAAATCGACCTGCTCTCGCAGGCGCTCTCCGAGCGGTCCAACTACAAGGTGACGATCTCCGTGCCGCAACGCGGCGAGAAGAAGGACCTTGTCGACCATGTGGTGGCCAATGCCCGCGAGGCGCATGGCCGCAAGCTCGCCGAAACGGCTTCGCAGTCGCGCCTGCTCGAAGGTTTTGCCTCGACTTTCAAGCTGCCCTCCGTGCCGCGCCGCATCGAAATCTACGACAACTCGCATATCATGGGCACCAATGCCGTGGGCGGCATGGTCGTGGCGGGGCCAGAAGGCTTCGTGAAGGGGCAGTATCGCAAGTTCAACATCAAATCGACCGACATCACGCCCGGCGACGACTTCGGCATGATGAAGGAGGTCATGACCCGGCGCTTCTCGCGCCTCATCAAGGAAGAGGGCCTGCCGGACCGCAATGCCGACCCGGGCGCGGACGCAGTGGACCTGCCCTTCCCCGCCTGGCCCGATGTCATCCTTATCGACGGCGGCCAGGGGCAGATGACGGCGGTGCGGGCGATTCTGGAAGAGCTCGGTATTACCGACCAGGTCATCGCCATCGGCGTCGCCAAGGGCGCGGACCGCGAGGCGGGGCGCGAGCGATTCTTCATGAAGGGCATTGCCGACTTCTCGCTGCCGCCGCGCGATCCGGTGCTCTATTTCGTGCAGCGCCTGCGCGACGAGGCACACCGCTTCGCCATCGGCTCGCACCGGGCGCGGCGCAAGAAGGAACTGGTCAAGAACCCGCTCGACGAGATCGCCGGCATCGGCCCGACGCGCAAGCGCGCCTTGCTCCAGCACTTCGGCACCGCCAAGGCCGTTTCGCGCGCCGCAATGGCGGACCTGATGGCCGTGGGCGGCATTTCGGAGAGCGTCGCGCGGATCGTCTACAACCATTTCCACGACGACGCGGCGGGTTAACGGCGATATTCCGGCTTTTCCGCCAACCCTCCGTAAATTCGCCAAGAATTGCCGGAAACAAAGGTTGACGACGCTCGCACAAAGACCTCATCTACCCGCACAGACAGTCGAGACTGAAAAATCCATGGCTTCCCGCGCATATAGCATTCCGAATCTCCTCACCTACGGCCGTATCCTGGCCGTTCCCCTGATCGTGCTGTGCTTCTTCATCGAGGGACGGCTGGAATCGTCGGACTTCGCGCGCTGGGCGGCCTTCTGGCTGTTCGTCGCCGCCTCGATCACCGACTATCTCGACGGCTATCTCGCCCGCATCTGGAACCAGACGTCGAATATCGGCCGCATGCTGGACCCGATCGCCGACAAGCTGCTGGTCGCCTCCGTGCTGCTGCTGATGGCCGCCGACGGCACGATCGCCGGCTGGACGATCTGGGCCGCCATCATCATCCTGTGCCGCGAAATCCTCGTCTCGGGCCTGCGCGAATATCTCGCCGACCTCAAGGTCTCCGTGCCGGTGACGCGCATCGCCAAGTGGAAGACGGCGATCCAGATGTTCGCCATCGCCTTCCTGCTGGCCGGCCCCGCCGGCGACAAGGTCCTGCCCTACACGACCGAGATCGGCATCACCCTGCTCTGGGTCGCCGCGCTCATCACCATGTATACCGGCTACGACTATTTCCGCGTCGGCCTGAAGCATATCGTGGACGAATAGGATGACGAAGCTCGTCTATTTCGCCTGGGTGCGCGAACGGATCGGCAAGGGCGAAGAAGAGATCGACCTGCCCGCCTCCGTCAAGACCGGCGGCGACCTGCTCCGGCACCTCAAGACGCTCGGCGAGGACTACGCCTACGCGCTGGAGCATGACAAGGTCATCCGCATCGCGATCAACCACGAGCATGTCGAGCACGACGAGCCTATCGCCGGCGCACGCGAGATCGCCCTCTTCCCACCGATGACGGGGGGCTGAACCATGGCCGGCGGCGTTTCGGCTCCGGTCGTCGTGCGCGTCCAGACGGACGATTTCGACGTTATGGCCGAAACGGCGCGCCTTACGGCTGGCGGGGCCTCGGCGGGTGCCGTCGTGACCTTCACCGGCCTTTGCCGCGACGAGGGCGGCAAACTTTCCGCGCTGGAGCTGGAGCATTATCCCGGCATGGCCGAGGCGGAGATCGGCCGCATCTGCCGGCTGGCCGTCGAGCGCTTCTCGCTTCTCGGCATCACGGCAATCCACCGCGTTGGCAGGATCGCGCCGGGCGGCAACATCGTGCTCGTCATCGCCGCCGCCCCGCACCGCCACGCCGCCTTCGACGGCGCGTCCTTCGTCATGGACTACCTGAAGACCTCCGCGCCCTTCTGGAAGAAGGAGCACTTTGCCCACGGCAGCGTCGGCGGCTGGGTCGACGCCAAGGACAGCGACGACCGGGCGCGGGACAAGTGGGCCTGAGCCTTACGGCGCCGGCCGCTCCCGCCGGAAGATCACGAGCAGCAGCACCAGCGCCGAGAAGATAGCGAAATCGCGCCAGAGGAATTCGCCATAGGCGCTCCAGAGCGTTTCGGCGGCCCCCATCGCCGCGCCGCCGAGCGCGGAGCGGAGCGGCGCCCCGGCTCCGCCGATGGCGGCAATGAACAGCACCTTCACCCCGAAGACGAGGCTGGAGCCGAAATCCATGTTGCCGTAATAGGAAACCGCGAGGATGCCGGAGAGGCTGGCGATCAGCGCCGCCCCGGCATAGGCCGCAAGATAGACGCCCGCCGCATCCACGCCGCACAGCTCCGCCGCCCGCCGGTCCTGCGAGACCGCGCGCCAGCGCCGCCCAAAGGCCGAGCGGGAGAGGAAGACGTGGCCGATGGCGACGATGGCGACGAATGCCAGCGTGTTGGCCAGCTGCAGCACGGTGAGCACGACCGGGAAGGCCGGATCGTTCCAGAGCACCACCGGCATCGCCAGAAGCGGCGGCAGCCAGAGGCTGCGCGTATCGGAGGCAAGCCGCGCCGTCTCCATCAGCACCAGAACGGTGCCGAGCGCGGCGACGACCACCGTATTATCCGAGGAAAAGGCGAGCGGGCGCATGACATGCCGCCCGATGACGAGGCCGGCACCGACGCCATAGACAAGTGCAACGACCCCGCCGAAGGCTAGCGCGGCCGGCAGTACAAGCCAGAGCTGGTTCCAGCCATAGCCTGCAAACAGCACGAACATCTGCGCCGCGAAAGCGAAGAGCGCGCCATAGCCGATATCCGCCCGCCGCGTCACCGCGAAGGCGATGGAATAGCCGAAGGCCAGCGCCGCATAGAGCGCGGCGACCGGCGCGGCATTGGCGACCTGCTGCAGGAAATAGGCCATGGGCGCTCCGGGCTTCGACAAATTATAACTGGCAAAATTGCTTTTACCAGTTAGAATATCGCATGACCTTCGCCTGGACCCCGCATCGTTTCTCCGGCGGCGCGCTCGCCCTCGATGTCGCCAATTCCGTCGTGCTGCGCGCAGATCCGGAACGGCGGATCGACCGCTTTGCCGATCCGGCGGTGATGGACGCCTTCGCGACCGGCGCGAACCGGCACGGAGCGGAACGCGATCTTTTCGGCGGACTGGAGCCGGCCCGCGAGACGGCGCGCGCCGGATTGATCGCGCTGCGCGAGGCGATAGACCGGCACTTTCGCGCGGAAGCACGGGGCGAAGGAAAGCCCGCGCTGCTTGCCGACCTGCTCGAGGCCAGCGCGGCGACGCTGCGCCGATCCGGCGCGCAGCCGCAGGCGCTCGATACCGCGACGGCCCGCTCCGCACTCCTGCTGCTGTCGCGGCCGGAACCGGAGCGGCTGAAAATCTGCCCGAACTGCCAATGGCTGTTTCTCGACCGCAGCCGCAACCGCTCACGCGCCTGGTGCGACATGGCCGTCTGCGGCAACCGGGCGAAGGCAAACCGCCACTATCGCCGCAACCGAGAGGACCAACGGCCATGAAACGACTTCTGCCGATCCTGCTCGTGCTGCTGCTTGCCGCCTGCCAGCGCGAGGCCGGCCCCGAGCCGCTGAAGCTGACCGGCCGGATGTTCGTCTTCAACTACCGTCTCGCCTACGCGACCTATCTCGTCACGCTGGAGCAGACGCAGCCTCTGCCCGGCGGCTCCATCGTGAAGGCCGAATTCGAGAACCCGGCGGGCGGCGCGGCGCTGACGCTGGAACGGAAAATCTTCCCCGGCCTACCGCGCGTGGTGCTGGAAAGCCCGGACGTGACCTGCGTGAAAAAGGGACGGCCCTACAAAGTCAGGATCGCGGTGGTCGGGCCGGACGGCGGCCAGTTGCAGGCGCTGGAGGTGGACGTGACCTCCAATGTCGACCAGAGCGTGCTTCCGGCCAAGCCGCTCGTCGTCGGCCCCGGCTATGACAAGAACCCGGAAGTCTTCAAGGACGGCAAGGCGCCCGCGCATTTCGAAACGGCAAAATGCGGGCAATGAAAAACCGGGGCCTTTCGGCCCCGGTTCCAGAGTCATTTCAAAGGCTTCCGGCCTCAGCCGGACAAACCGATTCAGCCGACGATTTCGGTGTCGGAGAACCAGTACTTGATTTCCTGGGCAGCCGTTTCCGGAGCGTCGGAGCCGTGGACCGAGTTCTCGCCGATGGAGAGAGCGTGGGTCTTGCGGATCGTGCCTTCGTCAGCGTTGGCCGGGTTGGTGGCGCCCATGACTTCGCGGTTCTTGAGGATCGCGTTCTCGCCTTCGAGAACCTGGACGATCGTCGGGCCGGAGGTCATGCCTTCAACGAGTTCGCCGAAGAAGGGGCGTTCCTTGTGAACGGCGTAGAAGCCTTCGGCTTCGCGCTTGCTCATCCAGACGCGCTTGGAAGCTACGACGCGCAGGCCTGCGTCTTCGAGCATCTTGGTGATCGCGCCGGTAAGGTTGCGCTTCGTTGCGTCCGGCTTGATCATCGAAAAGGTGCGTTCAATCGCCATTTTCCCGTTTCCCTTGGTTTTCCGGTGAAAGTGGCGGTTCAATAGCCGCCAACGCCCCGCAAAACAAGGGGGTGGCGGCGTTTGGCGCGTTCCGTCTCAAACTTTCATGCAGCCGTCACACGATGGCCGACGCCGCCGTGCAGGTCCAGGCACCGCGCGAACCAGAGGGCGACGGGATCGTTCGCCTCCAGCACTTTGGCGCCCGCGGTGGTGCGCAGCCATTGCAGCGCGCCAAAGACGATATAGTCGGGGAAAAGCGGCGCCTCACCGCCGATGAAGGGCTGGACCTTCAGCATGTTGCGCAACGGCTGGAGCTTTTTGGCGAAGCCCTCGACCTCCGCCCGGCCCGCCGCCGCGATATCCTCCAGCGACGCGCCAAGCCGCTCCTCGCGGCTGCGGCGGAAATAGGCCCTGTCCTCGGGGCCGAGCAGGTCATGGATATGGAGGATGGCGATGCGGGTGACGGCCATGTGCAGCGTCGATTGCGACCAGTTCTCGATGAAGCGGGCCATCGCCTTGCCGCCCTCCCCGCCGAAGAGCGAGGGGCGGTCGGGATAGGCCTCATCGAGATAGAGCGCGATCTCGAAACTGTCGCGCACCAGCTTTTCGCCGTCGCGCAGCAGCGGCACCGTCGCGGTGCAGCCGTTCTCGATGGCCGGGATATCGGTGAAGCTCACCGGCACCGTCTCGTAGTCGAGACCCTTGTGGGCGAGCGACATCACGGTCTTCCAGACATGGGGCGAGAACTGGCGGGCCTTGTCGGCGCCGGCAAGGGCGTAGAGCAGTCGGGTCATCGAAGCCTCGTCGTTCGGTCGGCGCGCATTGGAGCGCAGCGCCGCGCCGCGCGCAAATCAGATAATTTCATGGGTCGCATTCACGCGGTCGATGGCTGCTTCCTCTATAATGCGCGCCGTCATGGAGATCGCGATGCTCAACCACTACCGCATGTTCGCCGCCTACAACGCCTGGGCCAACCGCACCCTCTACACGGAGGTGGGTAAGCTCGACGACGAGGCTTTCCGCAGGAATCTCGGCGCGTTCTTCGGCTCTCTTCACCGCACGCTCAACCATCTCCTGACCGCCGACCGCATCTGGCTGAAGCGTTTCACCGGCGAGGGCGACGCGCCGACCAGTCTCGACGCGGTGCTGCACGAGGATTTCGCGGGGCTTTGGGCCGCGCGGCAGGCGGAGGATGCGCGCCTCGCCGCCTTTGTCGATTCGCTGACAGATGGGCAGATCCGGAGCGACATCACCTATAGTCCGCTCACCAATCCGGCGGTCATCACCCATCCGCTCGGGCCGGCGCTGACCCATGTTTTCAACCACCAGACCCATCACCGCGGCCAGTGCCACGGCATATTGACGGCCCTCGGCGGCCCGAGCCTTGCACTGGACCTCATTTATTTCGTGCGGACCGAGGGTAAAGAATACCTATAAATTTTAGGGTGAGCGGCATCTTCCTGTTCCTGCAACAGTAGTGATACAGTTGTAGCGTATGGAAGCGCTCTACACCGATTTCGGGGGCTGTCCCGCCCTGTCACCCAGGTGACAGGCACGGGCGATCGGTAATGAGATAGTCGCTGCCATTGGGGCCGACGCCGAATGGCGCGCGCCTCGCCCGAAGAGAGGAAATGCAATGGCAAGAACGAACGAAGAGTGGGCAGCCCTGCTCGGCAGTACGCTTTGCAAGATGGCCCGCGTTTACGGCACCGATGCCCCGGACGCCTATCTGCCGGAAGAGTGCTATCCGGTCATCGAGAAGACTTTCGAGGTCGCCCTGAAGGAAGCCCGCGCCGAAGGCTATGCAGCGGCCATGCGCGAGATGCAGCAGAACCGGCCGCCCCGCGCCGCCAACCCGTCGCGCCCGACGGTGATCGACCAGTTCATGCGGGTGATTCCGCTCGCCCGGCGCACCGCCTGACGAGGCCCGCCTCGATCCGGTTGAATCTGCAATCCAGCACACGCAAAATTAACCGCGCAATCCGATAGTTACGCCAAGAACCTCCAGAGCGCGGGTCCCTGCCCGCGCCTTCAGCCGACGGCGTTTCATGACCAGCAAAACAACTTCCGCCCCGAAAGACGCACCGCAGGCGGTTCCGCCGATCATGGCGCGCATCGCCCATGTCATGGCCAGCTTCGGCATCTCGCCGCTGCCGCGCAATTACGAGCTGCTGTTCGAGGCGCTGAACGGCAATGCGGGCGTGGCACGCGAGATCGCCGCGCTCGGCAAGACGCCTGACCAGGCCTCCCTCGATTCCATTGCGCTGCGCCATGCGCTGCCGAGCCACAATGTTCTCGCCGCCGGCCAGGCGGCCGGCGAGGCCGTGCGCCTGCTTTCCGAAATCACCCGCATGACGGAGGAGAACCATCGCCAGCGCGCCGCGACCATTCAGGAACTGGAGGAAATCGCCGCGCGCATGAGCCGCGATCCCGTCCTCGGCATTTCCGATTTCTCCAGCGATACGGTGCGCCTGCTGTCGCTGGTCCGCGATATTCTCAGCGCCGACCGGGCCGCCACCGCCCGCATGGGAGACCTCCAGTCCCATCTCGACGGCCTGCGCTCCGGCCTCTCCATCAGCCGCGAGGCCTTGACCCACGACCCGGTGACGGGCCTTGCCAACCATGCCGCCCTGCTCGGCCACCTGAAGCCGCTCTTCCAGGAGGAGGCCGGGGAAACCGCCGCGCTGCTGCTCTTCCGCGTCGAGCAGCTCAAGGAATTCGCCGAGACCCATCCGGCGGGCGCGGCCGAAAAGACGCTGAAGCGCCTCGCCGCCATCTTCCGCCAGTCGGTCAAGAAGCACGATTTCGTCGCCCGCACCGGGCCGGACCTCTTCTGCCTGCTGCTGTCCGACGTCGATCGCGAGATCGCCGTCAACATCGCCCGGCGCGTGGCGGGGCGGGTCGCGGAAAAACCCTTCCCCTTCATGGACCGCGAACTGCCGGCGGGCTTCCTGACACTGACCGTCGGCGTCTCGATGAGCGATTCGGCGAAATCCCCGGCCATGCTCTACGATCAGGCGGACCAGGCCCTCGCCTATGCGGGGGAAACGGGCATCGCGCTGCGCATCTACTCCGCCGAGGTCGCCGACCGGTCGGGGCGGACCTACCGGGCGGGCAACGCGGCGTAGCTCCGCATCTTCCCGTGATCGTGCGCGCAAAACCGCTTCGCACTTTTACGGGAATTGCTCTATAGAGCCGGCATGATCACGATTTCCGGCCTCACCGCCCGCGTTGCCGGGCGTCTCCTCATCGATAACGCTTCCCTTTCGCTGCCGAGCGGCGTGAAAGTGGGTCTTGTCGGCCGCAACGGCACCGGCAAGTCCACGCTGTTCCGCGTCATCACCGGCCAGCTCGCCTCCGAAGCCGGCACGATATCGCTACCGAAGAATGCCCGCATCGGGCAGGTGGCGCAGGAAGCGCCGGGCACGGACGAATCCCTGATCGAGATCGTGCTTGCCGCGGACAAGGAGCGCGCCGCGCTTCTCAAGGAAGCGGAAACGGCGAGCGACCCGCACCGGATCGCGGAGATCCAGACGCGGCTCACCGATATCGGCGCGCATTCGGCCGAAGCGCGCGCGGCAAGCATCCTTGCCGGCCTCGGCTTCGACCACGAGGCGCAGCAGCGCCCGGCCAAGAGCTTTTCCGGCGGCTGGCGCATGCGCGTGGCGCTCGCGGCGGTGCTGTTCTCCGAGCCGGACCTTCTGCTGCTCGACGAGCCGACCAACTATCTCGACCTCGAAGGAACGCTCTGGCTGGAAGACTATGTGCGGCGCTATCCGCACACCGTCATCATCATCAGCCACGACCGCGACCTCCTCAACACCGCCGTCAACGCCATCGTGCATCTCGACCAGCAGAAGCTGACCTTCTATCGTGGCTCCTACGACCAGTTCGAGCGCCAGAAGGCGGAAGCCGACGAATTGCAGATGAAGGCGAAAGCCAAGAACGAGGCCGCGCGAAAACATCTCCAGAGCTTCATCGACCGCTTCAAGGCCAAGGCCACCAAGGCCAAGCAGGCGCAGAGCCGCGTGAAGGCGCTGGAGCGCATGGGCACGGTCGCGGCCGTGGTCGAGACGCATGTGCAGCCGATCACGTTCCCCGAGCCGGAAAAGCAGCCCGCCTCGCCGATCATCGCCATCGAGGGCGGCGCGGTCGGCTACACGCCGGGCAAGCCGATCCTCAAGCAGATCAACCTGCGCATCGACAATGACGACCGCATCGCGCTGCTCGGCTCGAACGGCAACGGCAAGTCGACTTTCGCCAAGTTCATCTCCGGGCGGCTGGAGGCGGAAGCGGGCGCGGTGAAGCGCGCGCCGGGGCTGAAAATCGGCTTCTTCGCCCAGCACCAGCTCGACGACCTCATTCCCGACCAGTCGCCCGTCGAGCATGTGCGCCGGCTGATGCCCGAAGCACCAGAGGCCAAGGTGCGCGCCCGCGTCGCCCAGATGGGCCTTGCGACGGAGAAGATGTCGACCGCCGCCAAGGACCTCTCCGGCGGCGAGAAGGCCCGCCTGCTGATGGGCCTTGCCGCCTTCGACGCGCCGAACCTCCTCATCCTCGACGAACCGACCAACCATCTCGACATCGACAGCCGCCGCGCCCTGATCGAGGCGCTGAACGACTATGAAGGCGCCGTCATCCTGATCTCGCACGACCGCCACCTGATCGAGGCGACGGTGGACCGGCTCTGGCTGGTCAACAACGGCACCGTGAAATCCTTCGATGGCGACATGGAGGAATATCGCAGCCTCATCGTCCAGTCCGGCAAGAAGGACGAGAAGGACAAGACCGCCTCCGCCGGCGGCGAGGCCAACAAGGCGGAGCTGCGCAAGGCCAATGCCGACCGGCGCGCCCAGTTCGCCCCGCTCAGGAAAAAGATCAGCGAAATCGAATCGTTGACGGCGAAACTGCAGAAACAGATTCAGCTTCTTGATGCGGAACTCGCAGATCCCGCGCTCTACGAGAAGAACCCGGCCAAGGCCGCCGAGAAGGCGAAACTGCGCGCGGCGACGGTCGACAAGCTCGGCGAGGCCGAGGATCAATGGCTGGAGCTTTCGGCCGAGTATGAAGAGGCAATGGCCGGCTGACCGGCCGCGCTCGCCCACGATAAACGCTCAAAAAACAGGCGGATAGCGATGGGAAATCCTTACGACGAAAGTCGTAGGGGAGCCTTCCCGGATGTTGGTCCCCTCGGCTTGAAACGCCCTCCCCGCCATGCTTAGCTCCCGCGTGATGACACGAGGGCGGATGATGACATCCGTCCGCCATTGGGAGGAAACTATGGATCGTCGTTCATTCATCAAGAAAGCCGGTGTGGCCGGCGTCGGTGGCGCGGCCGCCACGGTGCTCGCCGCCCCGGCGCTGGCGCAGAGCGCCCCGAAGATCAACTGGCGCCTCGCCTCGTCTTTCCCCAAGTCGCTCGACACCATCTATGGCGGCGCCGAGGTGCTGTCGAAATACGTTTCCGAGGCATCGGACGGCAATTTCCAGATCCAGGTCTTCGCCGCCGGTGAGATCGTCCCGGGCCTTCAGGCCGCCGACGCGGCGGCAGCCGGCACGGTGGAGGCCGCCCACACGGTTTCCTACTACTACTGGGGCAAGGACCCGGTCTGGGCGCTCGGCGCGGCCGTGCCCTTCGCGCTCAACGCGCGCGGCATGAACGCCTGGCAGTACCACGGCGGCGGCATCGACCTCTTCAACGAATTCCTCGCCACGCAAGGCCTCGTCGGTTTCCCCGGCGGCAATACGGGCGTGCAGATGGGCGGCTGGTTCCGCAAGGAAATCAAGACCGTCGCCGACCTGCAGGGCCTGAAGATGCGCATCGGCGGCTTCGCCGGCAAGGTCATGGAACGTCTCGGCGTCGTGCCGCAGCAGATCCCCGGCGGCGATATCTATCCCGCGCTCGAAAAGGGCACCATCGACGCCGCCGAATGGGTTGGTCCCTATGACGACGAGAAGCTCGGCTTCTACAAGGTCGCGCCCTACTACTACTATCCCGGCTGGTGGGAAGGCGGCCCGACGGTGCATGCCATGTTCAACAAGGCGGCCTATGAGGGCCTGCCGAAGACCTACCAGTCGCTGCTGCGCACGGCCTGCCAGGCGACCGACGCGAACATGCTGCAGGCCTACGACTGGCTCAACCCTCCGGCACTTCGCCGTCTGGTGGCCAACGGCACCCAGCTTCGCCCGTTCAGCAAGGAGATCCTGGAAGCGTCCTTCGACGCATCCAACGCGGTCTATGCCGAGATGGAAGCGTCGAACCCGACCTTCAAGAAGATCTGGGACTCGATCAAGGCCTTCCGCGGCGACTTCTACCTGAACGCCCAGATCGCCGAATACAACTACGACACCTTCATGATGCTCCAGCAGCGCGCCGGCAAGCTGTAAGCCTTCATCCAAAGCGCAAACGGAAACCCCGGGGCAGCGATGCCCCGGGGTTTTTGCTTGCTCCGGCATATGCCCTTTCGAACGCAAAAGGGCCGGCTTGCGCCGGCCCTTCTCATTCGATTGCTTCCGCCCTCAGTTGAAGGACGGCGGGGTGGATAGGTCCGTGGCGGGCTTGTCGGCCCCGCCTTCGGCCGGCTTCTCGCCACCCTCCAGCGGATTGCCGGCGGGAAGCTGCAGGCCGCCCGGCAGGCCGAGGCCGCCATCGTCGGGCAGGCCCAGCCCCGGAAGACCGCCCTCGCTGCCGAAGCCCGGAACCTCGATCTTGATCGTCGCGGGATCGACGCCGGTACCCTCGCCCTTGTAGTGCATGACCATGCCAGGGAAGAGAATGGTCAGCGACACCATGAGGATCTGGATGCCGACGAAGGGCACCGCGCCCCAGTAGATCTGTCCCGTCGTCACCGGCGCGGTCATCTTGCCCGTCACCCTGTCGAGATAGGGCACCTTGGCCGCGACCGAGCGCAGGTAGAACAGCGCGAAGCCGAAGGGCGGGTGCATGAAGCTCGTCTGCATGTTGATGCCGAGCAGCACGCCGAACCAGATGAGGTCGATGCCGAGCTTGTCGGCGGCCGGCGCCAGCAGCGGCACGATGATGAAGGCAAGCTCGAAGAAATCGAGGAAGAACGCCAGGAAGAAGACCAGCACGTTGACCGCGATCAGGAAGCCCGTCTCCCCGCCCGGCATCGAGACCAGCAGGTGCTCGACCCACAGATGCCCGTTCACGCCGTAGAAGGTGAGCGAGAAGACGCGCGCGCCGATGAGGATGAACAGCACGAAGGCCGAAAGGCGCGTCGTGGAGGTGAGTGCCGCGCGCACCACCTCCATGTTGAGCCGCCCCTTGGCCGCCGCCATGGCGAGCGCGCCGACCGCGCCCATGGCGCCGCCTTCCGTCGGCGTCGCGATGCCGAGGAAGATCGTGCCGAGCACGAGGAAGATCAGCGCCAGCGGCGGGATGAGCACGATGATGACCTGCTGGGCAAGCCGCGACATCATGTTGATGTTGAACGCCTTGTCGGCCAGCGCCACGATATAGATGAAGGCGACGCCGACGGTGGCCCCGAGGATATCGGCATTCTCGCCGTGGGTCGGATAGAGGTAGACATGGGCCGCATAGGCAAAGCCCGCCGCCACGATCAGCGCGATGGCGAGCGACGTCACGCCCGACCCCAGCGAACGCGCCTCCAGCGGCAGCGCCGGCATGGAATCCCGCTTCAGGAAGGTCATGAGCAGGATATAGGCCATGTAGAGGCCCGTCAGCACGAGGCCCGGGATGAGCGCGCCGGCATACATGTCGCCGACCGAACGGCCGAGCTGGTCGGCAAGCACGATCAGCACCAGCGAGGGCGGGATGATCTGGGCGAGCGTGCCGGAGGCCGCGATGACGCCCGAGGCGATCGACCGGTCGTAGCCGTAGCGGAGCATGATCGGCAGGGAGATGAGGCCCATGGCGATGACCGAGGCCGCAACGACGCCGGTCGTGGCCGCCAGCAGCGCGCCGACGAAGATGACCGCATAGGCAAGGCCGCCGCGGATCGGCCCGAAGAGCTGGCCGATCGTATCGAGCAGATCTTCGGCCATGCCCGATCGTTCAAGCACGATCCCCATGAATGTGAAGAACGGGATGGCGAGCAATGTGTCGTTCGACATCACCCCCCATAGCCGCTCCGGCATGGCATTGAGCAGCGGCCAGGAGAGGTTGATCGAATCGGACAGCGGCGCAAGCTCGACGCCGACGACGAAGAAAAGCAGGCCGTTCGCCGCCAGCGAGAACGCCACCGGATAGCCCAGCAGCAGGAACACGATCAGCGACAGGAACATGATCGGCGCGAGGTTTTCCGCAATGAACTCGATCATGCGCCCTTCTCCTCTGCGACGGCGTTGTCGAGCGGGGCATGGGCCGGCACGTAGGGCGTCGGGTCCTCCATGTCGCCGCGCATGATGGCGATCTTCTTGATGATCTCCGAAACGCCCTGGAAGGCGAGAAGCAGGAAGCCGGCGAGAAGGATGGCCTTGGCCGGCCAGACGATCAGCCCGCCGGCGCTGGACGAAACCTCACCCGAACGGAAGGACATCGCCACATAGGGCACGAGGAAATAGACCATCAGCAGCACGAAGGGCATCAGGAACAGGCAATGGCCGAGAAGGTCGATCCAGTGCTGCACCCGGCGGGAGAACTTGCCGTAGACGACGTCGATGCGGATATGCTCGTTCTGGGCCAGCGTATAGGCGGCGGCCAGCATGAAGGCGCCCCCGAAGAGATACCATTGCGCCTCGAGCCAGGCATTCGACGATGTGTTGAAAACCTTCCGGACGATGGCGTTGCCGGCACTGACAAGGACGGCGACAAGGATCAGCCAACCGACGGCCTTGCCGATATTTTCCGTGACAGCGTCGATCAGCCGGCTGAAAACCAGCAGCGTCTTCATGAGAACTCCTCCCCGCTCAGCGTGTTATTTTGATTTGTGCCAAGCACAGCCAGAGTGCCGATTTCAAGGCTGGTTTCAAGTCTGAAGCCCGGTTTTCCCGGCCTCAGCGCCCGCATTAGACGAAAGACGAATACGGCTTTCGGGCAATTGCACAAACGATAGGCAAAGAGCGGCGCAAAGGCGGCCTTGCCGCCGCCGAAGGTTCTGCTACAACAGCACCCGATTTATCATACAAATTAGGGTGGAGACATGTCACCGATCAATCTCGCAATCGTCGGCGTCGGCAAGATCGTGCGCGACCAGCATCTTCCGGCCGTCGCGAAGAACGGCGATTACAGGCTGATCGCCGCCGCGAGCCGCCACGGCACGGTCGACGGCATCGACAATTTCAAGTCGATCGACGAGATGCTGGCCGCCGTGCCGGCCATCGACGCCGTCTCGCTCTGCATGCCCCCGCAATATCGCTACGAGGCCGCCGAGAAGGCACTTTCCGCCGGGAAGCACGTCTTCCTCGAAAAGCCGCCGGGCGCGACGCTTTCGGAAGTCGCCGACCTCGAGGCGCTCGCCGCCGCCAAGGGCCTTTCGCTCTTCGCGAGCTGGCATTCGCGCTATGCTCCGGCCGTCGAAGCGGCCAGGACCTTCCTCGCCGGCACGACGATCCGCTCCATGCGGGTGATCTGGAAGGAAGACGTGCGCCACTGGCACCCGAATCAGGAATGGATCTGGCAGGCCGGCGGTCTCGGCGTGTTCGACCCGGGCATCAATGCGCTCTCCATCGTCACCCACATCCTGCCGCGTCCGGTCTTCATCACCGCCGCGACGCTGGAGTTCCCGGAAAACCGCGACGCCCCCATCGCCGCCGCAATGACCTTCTCCGACGCCAGGGGCCTCGACCTTTCCGCCGAATTCGACTGGCGCCAGACCGGCAAGCAGAGCTGGGACATCGTCGCGAAGACGGATGCCGGCGAGATGGTGCTCTCCGAAGGCGGCGCGAAGCTCTCCATCGACGGCAAGCTGGTGCACGACGAGCCGGAGCAGGAATATCCGATGCTCTACAAGCGCTTCGCCGAGATCGTGAAGGCCGGCAAATCGGACGTTGACCTCGCGCCGCTGCGCCACGTCGCGGATGCCTTCATGCTGGGGCGGCGCAAGTTCGTGGAAGCATTTCACGATTGAGGACGGGCCAGCCCCAGCCGAAACGGGCGTACATTCCGTCGCAAAACTCCGATTTTGCGACGGAGTTCTTGCTGCAAAACCAGTGATAGTCGAGGCTCCGCGAAATCTAGAGTTTCCGCGACAAGTGATTGCTCATCAGGGCGCGGCCGCAGCGATCTTGCGCATGAGCTGAAAGAAATCTCGCATTTCTATGCCGCGCCTGTTCCGGCTCGGATCCACGGTCTGCACGATCACGAGCCGCTTTTCCGGCACATAGGCAACGACCTGCCCACCATAGCCGGCATTGAACGCACCGCCCTGCCCCCACTGATCGGTGCGCAGCGTCCACCACATATAACCGTAACCGCTATTGTGGTCGGATGGCTGCGACAGCGCTGCGGTGGACTCCCGCACCCAAGCGGCGGGAATAATCTGCCGGCCATCCCACTGGCCGCCGTTGAGGAAAAGCTGTCCGAAACGCGCAAGATCGCGAGCGCTCATGGCGAAGGGATAGGCTGGATGGACCGATGCCTTTTCGAGGGAATAGCTTCCGTCATGCGCCGAAAAGTCTTCCATGCCGATCGGCTTGGCGATGCGCTGCGCGAAGCTCTGGAAAATGTCCTCGCCGGTCTGCTGTCGGTAGATCGTGCCGAGCGCGTTGAAATCCCAATTGTTGTAGAACCAGAACGAGCCGGGGGCGTGACTGCCGCGCTCCGGCCGCTTCTGGCGAATATCGGCAGTTTCATATGCGGCGGCGTGGTAGATTCCCGATCTTGCCATGAGCAGATCGCGCACCGTCGCCTGCTTCTCGGCCGCCGTGAGGACCGGTCGCTTGTCGTCGATGCCGAGATCGGCAAGTCTGCTGGCGAGATGGATACGGCCGTCCGAAACCGCGATCCCGTAAAGCGCGCTTAACAGGCTCTTGCGGACGGAAGCGACATTCACCTTGCGGGATACATCGCCCCAACTGGCGATCACCTTGCCATCCTGCACCACCATGACGGCCGTGGGCTTCAAGATGGCGGCATAGTCCTGGGCTACCTCCAACCCATCAACGGACCAGCCGGAAGATGCAGGATCGGCTTTCTGCCAAGACTGCGCGCCTGCGTTTCCTGCAAGAGAAAGCAAGGCTAAGGCAATGATGACGAAGACAGTCTCTCGCATGAATATCCCTGCCCCCTGTCGCGAAAATGCCCTTGTGCATCTACCGGAGACGGTCACGCATGCCCTGCGGAAGGCAGGGGCCGGGCGTGCCTCGTGCGGAAAACCGGGCCGCGTAGCCGTCAGGCCTTCTTCATCCAGCGCCCGTCGCCGTTCTGCTGCCAGTAGGTGAGCTGATGCCCCTCGCCTTTCAGACGTTTCCAGTGCCCGCGCGCCGTCTCCACCTCGGCCTGGTCGTAGCCGTCGAACATGAAGATCACGCGTTCGTAGCCCTCGAGCGGTGGCGGTTCGGCACCGGCGACGAGGAAGCGGACGGTGGCGGCGTTCGGGTTTTCCGGCGTCGTCGTCAGGAGAACCGGCTGGTCGGCCGGGAACGCCTGCTCGTCCGTGCCGTGCGGCAGGAAGCTGTCCTCGCGGAAGGTCCACAGATGCGTGTCGAGCGCGTCGCGGCGCCCGGCGTCTCCCGCCTGCACGACGACGCGCCAGCCGCGTTCGAGGCTCTTGTCGAGCAGCGGCGGCAGCGCGTCTTCCAGCTTGGATTCCGTCAGGTGGTAGAAGAGGACTTCGCTCACGCGCCCGTCACCCCTCGTAGTTCGCCCGCACCAACTCGTCGAGCAGGCGCACGCCGAAGCCGGAGCCCCAGGACCGGTTGATCTCGTCGGTGGGCGACCCCATCGCCGTGCCAGCGATGTCGAGATGCGCCCAGGGCGTATCCTTGACGAAGCGCTGCAGGAACTGCGCGGCCGTGATCGAGCCGGCATATCGGCCGCCGGTGTTCTTCATGTCGGCGAACTTGCTGTCGATCATCTTGTCGTATTCGCGGCCGAGCGGCATGCGCCACAGCCGCTCATTCGTCGAAAGGCCGGCGGCGGTGAGGCGCGCGGCCAGCGTATCGTCGTTGGAGAAAAGGCCGGCGTGATGGCTGCCGAGCGCGACCATGATCGCGCCGGTCAGCGTCGCCAGGTTCACCATGAACTGCGGCTTGAAGGTCTCGTTGCAGTACCAGAGCGCATCGCAGAGCACGAGGCGGCCTTCCGCATCCGTATTGATGACCTCGATGGTCTGGCCGGACATGGACTTCACGATGTCGCCGGGGCGCTGGGCATTGCCGTCCGGCATGTTTTCCACAAGGCCGAGAATGCCGACGACATTCGCCTTGGCCTTGCGCGCGGCAAGCGTGTGCATGAGGCCGATGACGGCGGCCGCGCCGCCCATGTCGCCCTTCATGTCCTCCATGCCGGCCGCCGGCTTGATCGAGATGCCGCCGGTATCGAAGACAACGCCCTTGCCGATGAAGGCGATGGGCCGGTCCTTCTCCTTGCCGCCCTTCCACTGCATGACCGCAAGGCGCGGCGGACGCACGGAGCCTTGAGCGACGCCGAGCAGCGCCGCCATGCCGAGCTTCTTCATCTCGCGCTCGGTGAGGATATCCACCTCGACGCCGAGCTTCTCCAGCGCCTTGGCCTTGTCGGCGAATTCGACCGGGCCGAGCACGTTGGCCGGCTCGTTGACGAGGTTGCGGGCGAGGATCACGCCGGCGGCAACCGCATCCGAGATGTCGTTGGCCTTCTTGGCCGCGGCGGCGGCGGCCGTGACGATCGTCACCTTCACGCTCTTGCCGTTCTTCGCCTCGTCGTCATCGGCCTTCTTCGTCTTGTAGGTGTCGAAACTGTAGGCGCCGAGCTGCATGCCGAGGGCGAAATCGGCAGCATTCCTCGCCGTGACGGTGAGGCCCGGCGCATCGAGATAGATTGCGGCCTTCTCGGCGCGGCCGACCTTTGCGGCAGCGGCGCCGCCGGCCTTCAGCCAGTCATGGGCCGTCAGCTTGTCCGCCTCGCCAAGGCCGAGCACGACGATGCGGTCGGCAGGCGCGCCGTGCGGCGCCAGCACATCGAGGCTCTTCAGCGCCTTGCCGGTGAATTTCGCAACGCCAGCCGCCCGGCCGACGACACCTTCCGGATCGAGGTCTCCAAGGCCCGCCGCCTCGCCGCCGGCAACCTGGAGAAGGATCGCAAGGCCGCCCGAGACGCGGGCCGTCTTGGCAAAACCGATGTCGAATCTGGAAGTCATGTCTTACTCCGCATAGCGGCCTTGCGGCCTTTCGTTCGGCCGCGAAGGCCACCGGCGCGTCGTGCTTTTCCTTGGAATAGCGAAAACGCGCCTCTCAATTTTCCAGGCAATACCGGACCCGAGGCCGCTTCGCGCCCCGCCGGAATTGCGCCGGTCGCATCAATTCCTTGTCGCTTTTACAGCGCTTGGCAAGATGCGCCGGCTTGTTTAGAGATCGTTAGCCACGCTTGTTCGTCATAAATTTTCCATCGGGGCGGAGACTCTTGGCTCTGGCGTCAGCCTGAAGAAAGCTTATATGGCCATGGCAAAACCGATGGCGTCATGACCCGAAACGGCAACAGCCCGTCGGAAACACGGACCAAACGATGAAACTGATCGAGCGCTATATCCTGCGGCGGGCGTCGCTCATGTTCGCCGCGACACTGCTGCCGCTGCTCGGCATCGTATGGGTCACGCAGGCGCTCACCAGCATCAACCTCGTCACCGACAGCGGCCAGTCGATCTTCGCCTTCCTGAAGCTGGCGACGCTGATCCTGCCCTCGGTCATCCCGATCATCCTGCCTTTCGCGCTCGTCATCGGCGTATCGCAGACGCTCACCGTCATGAATGCCGATTCGGAGCTGACCGTGCTGAATTCGGCCGGCAGCTCGCGCTCGACCATCATCCGGCCGATCATGGTCCTTGCCATCGCGACGAGCCTCGTCTCCTTCGCCATCGACAATTTCGTCGAGCCTTATTCCCGCATGGCCGTGCGCAAGATGATCGCGACCGCGCATGCCGACATGCTCTCCTCCGTCGTGCAGGAAAACACCTTCCGCAAGGTCGCCGACGGCCTTTATGTCCAGGTGGCTGAACGGCGCGGCGGCGGCGTGCTGCACGGCATCTTCGTCGCCGACAACCGCGATCCGCGCTTCGAGATGGTCTATTACGCCCGCGAAGGCGCGGTGGACGAGAAATCCTCGGCGCTGGTGATGAAGGACGGCGAGGTGCACCGCAAGCTGCCGGATGGCAACGTCTCCGTCATCAAGTTCGAATCCTACGCCTTCGACCTCGCCGACCTGACGCAGAGCACCGGCAGCGCGAATATCCGCGCCAAGGACCGCGACCTGCCCTATCTCTTCAATCCGGATCCCGACGACCCGCAGCTCAAGAGCCATCCGGGTTCCTTCACCGCCGAACTGCACCGCCGCTTCACCGAATGGCTGTTCCCGATCGTCTTCGGCCTGATCGCGCTCGTCGTCAGCGGCGATGCGCGTTCACACCGCGAAGCGCGCATGCATCCCATGGTCACCGCGCTGCTGACCGCGCTCTTCGTGCGCTGGGCAAGTTTCTATGCATCCAACAGCGCCGAGGAATCAGTCTATTTCATACCGATCATGTATCTGATCCCGATCCTCACCGCGGCGCTCGCCATCCGCTATCTCGCGCGCAACAAGAGCCTCGACATTCCGGCAACGATCAGCGACCGCCTGCGGGAACAGCGCGAGCGCCTGCTCGCGCGCTTCCGGAAAGCCGGAGCGGCCTCCGCGAGCGGGAGCGGCAAGCCATGATTCGCACGCTCGGGCTTTATTTCTTCCGCCGCTATGTCGTCACCACGATCTGGTTCCTGCTCGGCATCTTCGCGCTGATCTTCATCATCGATTTCAGCGAGATGTCGAACCGCATAGGTTCCCTGCCCGGCTATACGCTGTCCACCGGCCTGCTCGTGACGGCGCTGCGCATTCCGATGATCATGATGCAGACCGTGCCCTTCGTCGCGCTTTTCGCCGGCATGGCCGCCCTCATCTCGCTGAACCGGCGCTACGAGCTGGTCGTGACGCGTGCGGCCGGCATTTCCGTCTGGCAGTTCCTGCGCCCCTTCGTTGCCGGCGCTTTCCTGTTCGGCGTGCTCGCGGTACTCGTGCTCAATCCGCTGGCGGCCTGGGGCAGCCGGACGGCGCAGGAATTCGAAACCTCCTGGGGCGCGACGAGTGGCGGCCGGTCGGAAAACGCCGTTCCGTGGATCCGCCAGATCTACGGGAAGGACGAGGCGATCATCGGCGCGAAGGCGGTTCTCGACAATGGAACGCGGCTTGTGAACGTCTCCGTCATCCACTTCGATTCCGACAGCCGGATCGTGCTTCGGCAGGATGCCGCCTCGGCCACTTTGGAAGATGGTTACTGGCTTCTTAAGAATGTGCACGAGACGCGAACCGGTGAACTGCCCGTTCGTCTCGATGAGGTACAGCTTCGTACCAACCTGAAACGGGAATTCGTTCAGGAGAGCCTGGAAAAGCCTGAAAGCATTGCCTTTTTCGACCTCGGCCGAAAGATAGAGGCCGCAAGGTCCTTCGGCTTCCCGACGAATGCGATGGAAACGCAGTTCCATTCCATGCTTTCGCTGCCGCTGCTCCTGGTTGCGATGACCCTGATCGCGGCCTGTGTATCCTTGAAATTTAGTCGGTTTAATCAATCGCGTGCGGTGATTCTGGGTGGAATCCTTTCGGGCTTCATGCTTTATGTCGTCACCGTGCTTGTGAAGGCATTCGGAAGCAGCGGTGTTGTTCCTCCGTTCGTTGCGGCCTGGCTCCCAGTAGTCGTCGCAATGTCCCTGGGGGCAACGATTCTTCTGCATCAGGAGGACGGCTAGTGGCGGCAGGCGACCGCAAAAAGAATCGGTGGTTGAAAGCCGCCCTGCTTGCAGGTGCGGCCACGTGCGCCCTCATGCCCGCATTCTCCCTTCCCGCATATGCGCAGGCAGTCGATAGTTCGACGCTGCAGCCGAACATTCCCGAGGACAGCAAGCTGCTGCTCGCGGCCAATGAACTCGTCTATAACAATGACAACGAAACGGTCGTCGCCCGCGGCGCCGTGCAGATCGATTACGGCGGCTACAAGCTCGTCGCCCGTGAGGTCGTCTACGACCAGAAGACGGGCCGGCTGAAGGCGCGCGGCAACATCGAATTCATCGAACCGACCGGCAATCGCATCTACGGCGACGAGATGGACATGTCGGACGACTTCGCCAACGGCTTCATCAATGCGCTGCGCATCGAGACGACCGACCTTACGAAGCTGGCCGCCACCAGCGGCGAGCGCGTCAACGACGAGGAGATGATCCTCAACCACGCCGTCTATACCGCCTGTACGCCCTGCGCCACCGACCCGACCCATCGCGGCATCTGGGAAGTCAAGGCCGAGCGCGTCGTGCAGAACGGCCGCACCAAGACGATCCGCCTCGAACGCGCCCGCTTCGAGATGTTCGGCAAGCCGATCGCCTATATCCCGGTGATCGAAGTGCCGGACCATACCGTCAAGCGGAAGACCGGCTTCCTCTTCCCGCAGTTCAGCATGACGCAGAAGCTCGGCTTCGGCGTCACGGCGCCCTATTACATCGCCATCGCGCCCGACATGGACGCCACGCTGTCGCCGACCGTCCTGACCAACCAGGGCTTCCTGATGGAAGGCGAGTTCCGCAAGCGCTTCCATAACGGCCAGGTCACGCTGCGCGCCGCCGGCATCCGGCAGATGAACGCGGAAGACTTCACCGACCATACGAGCGACTGGGAAGAAGACGGCTTCCGCGGCATGGTCGCCTCGACCGGCCACTTCCAGATCAATCCGCGCTGGACCTTCGGCTGGCAGGTAATGGCGCAGAGCGACAACAATTTCTCGCGCACCTACGAGATCAAGGGCTTCGCCGGCTCAACCAATGTGAACCAGGGCTACCTTTCCGGCCTTGGCCGCCGCAACAGCTTCGATCTGCGCGCCTTCTACTTCGACGTTCAGGACGCCGACCCCGAGGACAAGGCGGAGCGCCAACAGGCCATCGCGCAGACGCTCGACCACGAATATATCGTTCCGCAGCCCGTGCTCGGCGGTGAACTCAGCGTCACGACGAACATCACCAATACCGACCGCGACCTCCCCGATACCTATACGACGGTATACGGCGTCGACCGCTTCCGCGGCCTCGAAGGCGGCATGACGCGGCTGACCAGCGAACTGGAATGGAAACGCCAGTTCATCGTGCCGGGCGGCCTGGTCCTGACCCCGCTGCTCGCCGCACGCGGCGACGTTCACCGGCTCGATATGCGCCCGCCGGTCGGCTATGCCGGCTCCTTCGTGCCGGACGACAGCGCGACCCGTTCCATGCTGACGGCAGGCCTGGAGGCTCGCTATCCGGTCCTCGTGACGACAGATTACAGCACGCATCTCTTCGAGCCGATGGCGCAGATCTATGCGCGCCCCGACGAGGACCATGCCGGCGGCCTGCCGAACGAGGATGCGCAAAGCTTCGTCTTCGATGCCACCAACCTCTTCGAGCGCGACAAGTTCTCCGGCTTCGACCGGATCGAGGGCGGAACGCGCGCCAATCTCGGCCTGCGCTATACCGGCACCTTCGACAATGGTGTGCTCCTGCGCAGCATCGTCGGCCAGTCCTTCCATCTTGGCGGCGTGAATTCCTTCGCCACCTCGGATCTCGTGAATGCCGGCTCGGATTCGGGGCTGGAAACGGATGCGTCCGACTATGTCGGCATGACCGGCATCGACCTGCCGAACGGCATTTCCTTCACCACCAGCGCGCGGCTGGACAAGGACGATCTCTCGCTGCGCCGCAACGATACCTCGCTGCGTTTCAATGGCGACAGTTTCGAGACCGAAATCATCTATACGCGCATCGGCGCCCAGCCGCGCTACGGCCTGGCGGACACGTCCAGTGAAATTCAGGGCGCCGCCGCCCTCAAGTTCCACGATTACTGGTCCGTCTTCGGTTCCGTCACCTACGACATCGGCAATCACATCGTTTCGCGCAACGGCGTCGGCCTTTCCTATGACGACCGCGACACCGTCTTCTCGATCGTCTACGAGCAGACGCGCGACAAATCGAGCAGCCAGGCGAACGACTGGTCGATCGGCGCGCGCCTGATGTTCCGCACGCTCGGCGACATCCAGATCGGTGAGACGACGCTTACGGGCTTCTGACAGGCCCGCAAGCTGCTCTTGTCATCGTTTGGCCGCATGTATTATGCACATCGGGACAAAGCGCCTGCCGCCTCGCGCGTTCGGTTGACGATATCGCATGGCAGGCGCGCGGATGCAGGTTGGATTTGAAAGAGGGACTGGCATTATGGGCAGACAATCTCCGATGCGCGCCATGATGATGGGCGTTGCGCTGGCAGCAGCAGTGACGATCACCGTCCCGGCAGGCAGCGTGCAGGCCGCAAGCTCGGTCGTCGCGGTCGTCAACAACACGCCGATCACCAGCGGTGATCTCGAGCGCCGCGTCAACTTCCTCAAGCTGCAGCGCGCCAAGGGCAACCTGCGCAGCGTCGCCCGCGAACAGTTGATCGAAGACACGCTGAAGCGTGCGGAGATCCTCAAGCAGCGCGCTTCCGTCAGCACGGCGGAGGTCGATGCCGCCTATGCGCGCTTTGCCTCGTCCAACAAGCTGTCCACGGAGCAGCTCGCCAAGGTCCTGAACCAGGCCGGCGTCGGCCCCGAGCATTTCAAGCAGTTCATCGCCCTTCAGATGAGCTGGCCCCGCGTCGTCAATGCGCGCTTCGGCCGTGAAGCCAACGGCAAGAGCCTTGTCGAACGCATGCAGGAAAACGGCGGCAAGAAGCCGGTGACGACCGAATACTTCCTCAAGCAGGTCATTTTCGTCGTGCCGGAAAAACGCCGCAACGCCATTCTCGGCAAGCGCAAGGCGGAAGCGGAAGCGTCCCGGGCCAAGTTCCCCGGCTGCGACCAGGCCAAGGCCTTCGCCGCGACGATGCACGATGTCTCGATCCGCGACCTCGGTCGCGTCCTGGCACCGCAAATGCCGGAGGACTGGAAGCCGCTGATCGAGAAGGCCAAGGGCCAGACGACCGGCACGCGTGTCACTGAGCGCGGCGTCGAATATCTGGCGATCTGCAAGCAGCGCGAAGTGAACGACGACGTCGCCGCCGAAATGGTGTTCCGCGCCGAGGACCTCGCCAAGGCGAAGGGCGGTGAGGAAGACGCCAACAGCAAGAAATACGTCGCCGAGCTGCGCAAAAAGGCGACGATCACCGAACGCTGACCCATGGCGCCCCGTTCGCGGGGCGCGCTTCTCACAAGCGGCAGGGGCCTCATGACGACGACGAACACGCCGCCGCTGGCGCTCACCATGGGCGATCCGGCAGGGATCGGGCCTGACATCACGCTGGCCCTCTGGTCGGCCCGCGAAACGCTTTCCCTCCCCCCCTTCCTCTTCATCGGCGATGCGCAGGTCCTTCGGGATCGCGCAACGGCCCTCGGCCTGCAGGCGGCCGTTGCCATGGCCGAACCGGAAACGGCGAATGCCATGTTTTCCAATGCCATTCCGGTCCTTGCCTCCGATTGCAGCATCCCGGTTGCCGCAGGCGCGCCCGACTCTCGCAATGCCGCCGCCGTCACCGGCGCCATCGAGAAGGCCGTCGCGCTCACCATGGCCGGCCGCACCGCCGCCGTCGTGACGAACCCGATCGCCAAGGCCGTGCTCTACGATGCCGGTTTCAATTTCCCCGGCCATACCGAATTTCTCGCGGACCTCGCGATCAAGGCGACGGGCCAGGCCTCCCTTCTGCCCGTCATGCTGCTGGCCGGGCCGAAGCTGCGCGCCGTGCCCGTCACCATCCACATTCCGCTGAAGGATGTTCCGGCCGCGCTGACGGAAGACCTCATCGTTGAGACAGCAACAATCACCGAACGGGATCTGCGCCAGCGCTTCGGCATATCGCGGCCGCGCCTTGCCCTTGCCGGGCTCAACCCGCATGCCGGCGAAGGCGGTGCGCTGGGGCTGGAGGACGACGCCATCGTACGCCCCGCCGCCCTGCGGCTGAAGGCCGCCGGCATCGACGCAGTCGGCCCGCTTCCGGCCGATACGATGTTCCACGATGCCGCCCGCGCCACCTATGACGTTGCGCTCTGCATGTACCACGATCAGGCGCTGATCCCGGCCAAGGCGCTCGGCTTCGACGATTCCGTCAACACCACGCTGGGTCTGCCCTTCATCCGCACCTCGCCGGACCACGGCACGGCCTTCGCACTCGCCGGCAAGGGCGTTGCAAAGCCCGACAGCCTGCTTGCCGCCCTGCGGCTCGCCCATGAACTCGCCGCCCACGAGCGGATTGCAAGGGAGGCACGCTGATGGCGGCACTCGACGGACTTCCGCCCCTGCGCGACGTCATCCAGCGGCACGGGCTCGACGCCAAGAAGGCGCTCGGGCAGAACTTCCTGCTCGATCTCAATCTCACGCAGAAGATCGCCCGCACCGCCGGCCCCATCGAGAACCATACGGTGATCGAGGTCGGCCCCGGTCCCGGCGGCCTGACGCGCGCCATCCTGGCGCTCGGCGCAAAGCGCGTGATCGCCATCGAGCGCGACTCCCGCTGCCTGCCGGCGCTGGCGGAGATTTCCGAGCACTATCCGGGCCGATTGACCGTTATCGAAGGCGATGCGCTGAAGGTGGATTTCGAGGCGCTGGCGCCGGGCGAACCCGTGCGCATCATCGCCAACCTGCCCTACAATGTCGGCACGCAGCTTCTCGTCAACTGGCTGCTGCTTAAGACATGGCCGCCCTTCTGGGAATCGCTGACGCTGATGTTCCAGCGTGAGGTGGGCCTGCGCATCGTCGCCGAGGAGAACGACGACCATTACGGCCGGCTCGGCGTGCTCTGCGGCTGGCGCACCGATGCCCGCATGGCCTTCGACGTGCCGCCGCAGGCCTTCACGCCGCCGCCGAAGGTGACGTCCTCGGTGGTGCATCTGGAGCCGGTCGCCAATCCGCTGCCCTGCGATGTGAGCGCGCTGGAGCGCGTCACCCACGCCGCTTTCGGCCAGCGCCGCAAGATGCTGCGCCAGAGCGTGAAATCGCTGGGTGGCGAGGCCTTGCTGGCAAAGGCGGAGATCGATCCGCAGCGGCGGGCGGAGACGCTGAGCGTGGAAGAGTTCGTGCGGCTGGCCAACGCGCTTTGAAATAAAGAGGGGTAGCCCCTCATCCGGCCACCTTCTCCCCGCAAGCGGGGCGAAGGGATATGCCGTGCGGTTTCCCCAGACAAGAACCGTTCGTGGGGCACGTCCCCTCTCCCCGCTTGCAGGGAGAGGGTTAGGGTGAGGGGCAGAGCTGCCCGTTCGCAAATTTTACAGAACCGGCTTTTCCGTCACCAGCCTGGTCACGAATTCGAACAACCCGTGCCGGCGGTCGCGGCGCAGGCGCTCGGCCTTCACGATGCTCTGCACGGCGTCGAAGGCGACCGAGAGGTCGTCGTTGAGGATGACGTAATCGTATTCCCGCCAGTGCTCGATCTCGGCGCGGGAATTGGCGAGGCGCGTCTGGATAACCTCTTCCGTGTCTTCCGCGCGGCGGTGCAGGCGCGATTGCAGCTCGGTCATCGAGGGCGGCAGGATGAAGATGGAGACGACGTCGGCCGGCATCTTTTCCTGAAGCTGCTGGGCGCCCTGCCAGTCGATGTCGAAAAGCATGTCGCGGCCGGCGGACATGGCGGCTTCCACCGGCTCGCGCGGTGTGCCGTAGAAATTGCCGTGCACCTCGGCCCATTCGAGCAGCGCATCGCTGTCACGCAGGCGTTCGAATTCCTTCTGGTTGATGAAGTGGTAGTGCCGGCCGGCGATCTCGCTGGCGCGGCGCTGGCGCGTCGTCACGCTGACCGACAGGCTGAGGCCGGGATCGGCTTCCAGCAGGTTACGCGCGATGGTCGACTTGCCGGCGCCGGACGGCGAGGAAATGACGAGCATCAGCCCGCGGCGCTCGATATGGATCTGTTTCGACGGCTCGGCCATGGCCTACTCCAAGTTCTGGACCTGTTCGCGGAACTGGTCGATGACGACCTTCAGTTCGATGCCTGCAGCCGTTACAGCAGCGGCGTTCGACTTGGAACAGATCGTATTCGATTCCCGGTTAAATTCCTGTGCGAGAAAATCGAGCTTGCGGCCGATGGGACCGCCGCCGGCGATAAGCTCGCGCGCAGCAGTGACATGCGCCTTCAGCCGGTCGATCTCCTCGCGCAGATCCGCCTTGGTGGCGATGAGCGCCGCTTCCTGGTGCAGCCGGTCGCGGTCGAGCGTGCTCGCCCCCTGCAGCAGCGCTGCGACCTGAGCGGCCAGCCGCTCGGCAATCGCCGTGACGCCGCGCGAGGGATCGGCTTCGACCGTCGCGGTCAGCACCTCGATGCGGGCGACCTGCCCGAGCAGAACCCCGGCGAGCGCCGCCCCCTCCTTGCGCCGCATATCCGCAAGACAACGCACGGCCTCGGCAAGGCCTGTCCGGATATCGCCGTCGCGCGCATCGCGTTCGGCCTCACTCTCTTCGGCCTCGCGGAAATCCACGATCCCGCGCACCGAGAGCAGCGTGTCGAGCCTGACCGGCGCGGGATCGACGATGCCGGCGAGCCTGCCGCGCAACGCCAGAACGGCGGCCAGCGCCCCCTCGTTCACCACGGCCTCGACCTGCGCCTCGCTGACGCTGACCGCAAGACCGATCTGGAGGTTGCCGCGCGAAAAAGCTTCACCCGCGAGCCGGCGTACATCCGCCTCCAGCGCTTCCAGCCCGGGCGGCAGGCGCAGGCGCAGGTCCAGTCCCTTGCCGTTGACGGAACGCAGCTCCCACGCCCAGCGGGTGCGTCCGCTCGTCCCCTCGACCCGCGCGAAGCCGGTCATCGATTGCAATGTCATGTCAGCCTCCAATGGCGCCCGTCATGGCGCGGGCGGCCGGATGCGCGCGGCAGGCGCGCCATCGTCTCCGCCAAAGTGAAGCAGTTTCCCGGGCTTGGAAACGGGCAAGCGCATGGAACGGCCCGCGATCCACATCAAAGGTGTGCCCGGAAACGAAACGGCCCCGGACGCCAGGCGCCGGGGCCGTTCCTCAATCTCGCCCAACCCTCATTGCGGGTCGGTCGCGCCCGCCTCCTTGGCGGCTTGCGTGGCCTTCTCCGCCTCCAGCTTGCGCCAGCGACGGACATTCTGGTTGTGCTCGTCCAGCGTCTCCGCGAAGACGTGACCGCCCGTGCCGTCGGCGACGAAATAGAGGTCCGAGGTGCGGGACGGATTGGCGACCGCCTCCAGCGCCGCACGGCCCGGATTGGCGATCGGCGTCGGCGGCAGGCCCTTGATGACGTAGGTGTTGTAGGGTGTCTGCTTTTCGAGGTCCGACTGGTAGATCGGCCGGTCGGCCGGCTTACCTTCGCCGCCGAAAATACCGTAGATGATCGTCGGGTCGGATTGCAGGCGCATGCCCTTTTCAAGCCGGTTGAGGAATACCGAGGCGACGCGCGAGCGCTCGTCCGCCCGGCCGGTTTCCTTCTCGACGATGGAGGCGAGCGTGACGAATTCCTCGCGCGTGGCGATCGGCAGGTTGTCGTCGCGGCGCTCCCAGATCTGGTCGATCAGCGACTTCTGCGCATCCAGCATCTGGTGCAGGATGTCGGCGCGCTTGGTGCCGCGCGAGAACTTGTAGGTATCGGTCATCAGCGAGCCTTCGACCGGCAGTTCCTGCGGCAGGTCGCCTTCAAGAACCGGGTCTTCCGCCAGGCGCTTGAACACCTGCTTGACCGTCAGGCCCTCCGGCACGGAGACGCTGTAGAGGATCGACTTGCCGGATTTCAGCAGTTCGACGATCTCGCGCATCGAGGCGCCGGCCTTGATCTCGTATTCGCCGGCCTTCAGCGTCTCGCCGTCGAGATAGATGCGCGAGAGCACGCGGAAGACGCGG
This sequence comes from Shinella zoogloeoides, assembly GCF_022682305.1. NCBI lineage: Bacteria > Pseudomonadati > Pseudomonadota > Alphaproteobacteria > Hyphomicrobiales > Rhizobiaceae > Shinella > Shinella zoogloeoides. The sequence goes on along the minus strand of NZ_CP093528.1, from coordinate 1,171,444 downwards.
CCGTCGGTGATGATATTGTTGCGCTCTAGGTTGGCGGCGATCTCGTTGGTGCCGGCTCCGCCGCGAACGATGAAGTTCGTGTTGGCGGTCAGCGGCCCCTGCTCCTCGTAGCTCTTCACGCCGTAATAGAAGATGGCGACGCCGATGATGGTGGCGAACACCACCACCGTCATGACGAAATTCAGGAAGATGACGACCTGGCTACGGGCCTTGCGCGAACGGCGGCGGCTCGGCGGCTCGGGCACCTGTTCGGGGCGCAGGGCTTCCTTGGCGGATTTGGGGATGATGCGCGGCTGGCCAGTGGCCTCGCCGCGACCGAACTGCATCTCGCCGGAATCGTTCGTGTCGCTCACGGACTGTCCTCATGGGTTTGGGCATTGCTAGACGTCTTCCAGCAGAGCAATACGGCAAAAGCGGGATCAAGCCGCTCTTCACATTCGGGTGCGGGCGCGCCGGGACATCACGTCCCGGCCGGGGATCAGGCTTCGTAGCGCTTCAACACCAGCGAGGCATTCGTTCCGCCGAAGCCGAACGAGTTGGACAGCGCCACGTTGATCTCGCGCTTACGCGCCTTGTGGGGCACCAGGTCGATCTTCGTCTCGACGTCGGGATTGTCGAGGTTCAGCGTCGGCGGCGCGATGTTGTCGCGGATCGCGAGCGTCGCGAAGATCGCCTCGACCGCACCGGCCGCACCCAGAAGGTGGCCGATGGCCGACTTGGTGGAAGACATGGAAACACGGGAGGCGGCATCGCCGACCAGACGCTCGACCGCGCCAAGCTCGATCGTGTCGGCCATGGTGGAGGTGCCGTGCGCGTTGATGTAGTCGACTTCGCTCGCCGGGATGCCGGCGCGCTTCAACGCCATGGTCATGCAGCGGAACGCGCCGTCGCCGTCCTCGGACGGTGCGGTGATGTGATAGGCGTCGCCCGAAAGGCCGTAGCCGACGACTTCGGCGTAGATTTTCGCGCCGCGCGCCTTGGCGTGTTCCAGCTCTTCCAGGATGACGATGCCGGCGCCCTCGCCCATGACGAAGCCGTCGCGGTCGCGGTCATAGGGACGCGAAGCCGCTGTCGGGTCGTCGTTGCGTTCGGTCGACAGCGCCTTGCAGGCGGCGAAGCCCGCAAGAGCGATGCGGCAGATCGGCGATTCGGCGCCGCCGGCCACCATGACATCGGCATCGCCCAGCGCGATCAGGCGGCTGGCATCGCCAATGGCGTGCGCGCCGGTCGAGCAGGCGGTGACGACGGAATGGTTCGGGCCGCGCAGCTTGTGCCGGATGGAAACATGGCCGGACGCGAGATTGATCAGGCGGCCGGGGATGAAGAAGGGCGAAACGCGGCGGGGACCCTTGTCGCGCAGCGTATAGCCACCCTCGACGATGCCTTCGAGACCGCCGATGCCGGAGCCGATGAGCACGCCGGTCGCGATCTGGTCTTCGTCGGTCTTGGGATGCCAGCCGGCGTCGGCGAGCGCCATGTCGGCGGCGGCCATCGCATAGACGATGAACGGATCGACCTTGCGCTGTTCTTTGGGTTCCATCCACTGGTCGGCATTGTAGGTGCCGTCGGAACCGTCACCGAGGGGAATGGAGCAGGCGATCTTGGCGGGGAGGTCTTCGACCTCGAAGGCGGTGACCCTGGCGGCGCCGCTGCGGCCTTCGAGAAGCCGGCTCCAGGTCACTTCGGTGCCACAGCCAAGCGGGGATACCATGCCGGTACCCGTGATAACGACACGCCTCATCGTCCGTGATCCACCCTTTGTATTCGTATCCGTTGCCTCAAGCAGAGGTGCGGCCTCCGGACGGAGACCGGGACGGGCCGCCCGAAAGCGGCCCGCCGGAAATCAGATCAGGCCTGGGCCTTCTCGATGAACTTGACGGCGTCGCCGACCGTCAGGATCGAGTCAGCGGCATCGTCCGGGATCTCGACGCCGAATTCTTCTTCGAACGCCATGACCAGTTCGACGGTGTCGAGCGAGTCCGCGCCAAGGTCATCGATGAAGCTTGCGCCTTCGCTGACCTTTTCGGCGTCAACGCCCAGATGATCAATGACAATTTTCTTTACGCGTTCTGCTACGTCGCTCATGTCGGATTCCTCGACCTTCGTTTTTTTGATCGGCGCCTTCACGGCACCGGACACTCAACACGCCCGATGTGCCTCAAGAACACATCCGGCAATCCCTTCAACCGGCAATGCGGGATCGACGATCCTTTTGCGTATCGCCCGATCGCTCAGGCTTTTGCCGGTCGACTGCTGGCAGTCATGGCCCGATTAACACGGTTTATGCCTGCCGCAAAGCCTGAAAATGGCGGGCGCGCCAGCGGTCAACATGCAATTTATGCTGCTTCGCCGGGCGCTTGGGCCAGCTTCAGATCATCGCCATGCCGCCGTTCACATGCAGCGTCTGGCCGGTCATGTAGGACGCTTCCGACGAGGCGAGGTAAGCGACGGCCGACGCGACTTCCGCGCCGGTGCCCATGCGCTTCATCGGGATGGCCCCCATGATCGCTTCCTTCTGCTTGTCGTTCAGCTTGCCGGTCATCGCGCTTTCGATGAAGCCCGGGGCCACGCAGTTGACCGTGACGTTGCGGGTCGCGATCTCCTGGGCCAGCGACTTGGTGAAGCCGATCATGCCGGCCTTGGAGGCGCAGTAGTTCGCCTGGCCCGGATTTCCGGTGACGCCGACGACCGAGGTGATGTTGATGATGCGGCCGTAGCGGCGGCGCATCATGGGGTGGGTCAGCTCGCGCGTCAGGCGGAACACGGCCGTCAGGTTCACTTCGAGGACGGCATCCCAGTCCTCGTCGCTCATGCGCACGAACAGGCCATCCTTGGTGATGCCGGCATTGTTGACGAGGATGTCGACGCCGCCGAGATCGGCTTCCGCCTTCTCGCCGAGCGCCTTGACTTCGGCGCGGTCGGATAGGTTTGCCGGGAAGATGTGGACGCGTTCGCCAAGGTCGTTGGCGAGGGTTTCCAGCTTCTCGACGCGGGTGCCGTGCAGGCCGACGAGCGCTCCTTGAGCGTGGAGAACGCGGGCGATCTCTTCGCCGATGCCGCCGGATGCGCCGGTAACGAGAGCCTTGCGGCCGGTAAGATCAAGCATGGTTCCGTTCCTTTAAAGAGAGATCAGCCGATGAGCGCTGCGAGCGCGCTGTCGATATCGGCGGGGGTGTTGATGGCGATGCCGGTGACGGACTTGTCGATGCGGCGCGCGAGGCCGGTCAGCACCTTGCCGGAGCCGACCTCATAGAGCGTCGTCACATCGTTCTTGCCGAACCACTCGACCGTCTCGCGCCAGCGGACCTGGCCCGTGACCTGCTCGACGAGGAGCTTGACGATCTCCTGCGGGTCGCTGACCGGGGCGGCGCGCACATTGGCGACAACAGGCACGACCGGAGCCTTGGCCGCAACAGCAGCAAGCGCCTCACGCATGGCGTCGGCGGCGGGCGCCATCAGGGCGGAGTGGAAGGGGGCGGAGACGGAGAGCATCAGCGCGCGCTTGGCGCCCTTCTCCGTGGCGAGCCGGGCTGCGACTTCCACGGCCGGCTTGGAACCGGAGATGACGAGCTGGCCGCCGCCATTGTCGTTGGCGATCTGGCAGGAGCCGCCGGTGGAGGCTTCCTTGCAGATGGCTTCGACGTCTGACTGCTCAAGGCCGATGATCGCGGCCATGGCGCCCTCGCCGACCGGAACGGCCGACTGCATGGCATTGCCGCGGATGCGCAGGAGGCGCGCGGTATCGGCCAGCGAGAAAGTGCCGGCGGCACAGAGGGCCGAATATTCGCCGAGCGAATGGCCGGCGACGTAGGAGACCTGATCCTTCAGCGACAGGCCGCGCGCTTCCAGAACGCGCATGACGGCGATGGAGACGGCCATCAGCGCCGGCTGGGCGTTGGCGGTCAGCGTCAGCGTTTCTTCCGGCCCTTCGAACATGATGGTGGAAAGCTTCTGGCCGAGGGCCTCGTCGACTTCCGCGAAAACGGCGCGCGCCTCGGGGAAGGCGTCGGCGAGATCCTTGCCCATGCCGACGGCCTGGCTGCCCTGGCCGGGGAAGGTGAATGCTACGCTCATAGGGGTTTCTCCCGTCTTATGTTTCCTTTTCCATTCACATTCCGGCCCCGCAAGTCAAGGCGTGCGGGCATCCTCGCCCCGTACCGGCCCATGCTTTCCAAGGCCTTCGCACAGGGAATCGCGGTTTTGCGTCTTGCACTTCGTCAGGACCGGCCTACATTCGCGCCGTTTTCCAAAGACAGGATTTTCCTCCCATGAAATACAATCCGCTCGGCCGGACCGGCATCAGCGTGTCCGAGATTTGCCTCGGCACGATGACCTGGGGCTCGCAGAACAGCGAGCAGGAAGCCCACGACCAGCTCGACTACGCCTTCTCCCAGGGCGTCAACTTCATCGATACAGCCGAACTTTATCCGACCACGCCGCTCTCCCCCGAAACGTATGGCGACACCGAACGCTTCATCGGCTCGTGGATGCAGGCGCGCGGCAATCGCGACAAGGTCATCCTCGCCTCCAAGGTCGCCGGCCCCGGCCGTCCCTATATCCGCGGCGGCGCGCCGATGAGCCGTGCGGGCATCCTCGAAGCCATCGACGACAGCCTCGCGCGTCTCAAGACCGATTACCTCGACCTCTATCAGCTGCACTGGCCGAACCGCGGCCACTATCACTTCCGCAATGCCTGGGGCTACGACCCGTCGAAGCAGGACCGCGAGAAGGTGGCGGCCGAATTGCTGGAGGCGCTGGAGACGGTCGGCGACCTCGTGAAGGCCGGCAAGGTGCGCGCGCTCGGCCTTTCCAACGAGACGGCCTGGGGCACGATGCAGATGCTCAAGCACGCCGAGGACAAGGGCCTGCCGCGCGTCGCATCCATCCAGAACGAGTACAACCTGCTCTACCGGACCTACGACCTCGACCTTGCGGAACTGTCGCATCATGAAGAGGTGGGGCTGCTTGCCTATTCGCCGCTCGCCGCGGGGCTTCTGACCGGCAAGTATCTCGACGGCGCGCGGCCGGAAGGCTCGCGCCTGACCAAGAACGGTGATCTCGGTGGCCGCTACCAGCCGCTGCAGGAGCCGGCGGTGCGCGCCTATGTGGAGCTTGCGAAGGAAAACGGCATCGACCCGGCGCAGATGGCCCTCGCCTTCTGCCTGACGCGGCCCTTCATGGCCTCCGTCATCATCGGTGCGACGTCGATGGAGCAATTGAAGACGGATATCGGCGCGGCGGACCTGACGCTCTCAGTCGATGTGATGAACGGCATCCGCCGTATCCACCGGCTCTATCCGGCGCCGATGTAAAAAGAGAAGACCGGGCGGCCGAAATCAGCCGCCCGGTTCAGGCGTCAGTGGATGGGCTTGGGTTCCTGCGTTTCCGGCAGCAGCCAGTTCAGGAAGACCGCGCTGAGGCCACCGGTCGCAACGCCCGATTCCAGCACGCTCTTCACGAAATTCGGCATGTGCGAGACGAATTCCGGCACCTGCGACACGCCGAGGCCGAGCGCCAGCGAAATCGAGATGATCAGCAGCGCACGACGGTCGAGCTGAAGGCCGGCGAGGATGTTGATGCCCGAGGCGGCGACCGCGCCGAACATAACGATGACCGCACCGCCCAGAACCGGCTCCGGCACCGCCTGGATGACGCCGGCGATCGTCGGGAACAGGCCGAGCAGCACCAGCACGGCGGCGATATAGACGCCGACATGGCGGCTGGCGACGCCGGTGAGCTGGATGATGCCGTTGTTCTGCGCGAAGACCGAGCTCGGGAAGGTGTTGAAGATACCGGCAAGCAGCGAGTTCACGCCGTTGACGAGCACGCCGCCCTTCACGCGCTCCATCCAGACCGGGCCTTCGACAGGCTCATTCGAGATCTTGCTGGTGGCGGTGATGTCGCCGATGGCCTCAAGCGAGGTCACGAGATAGATGACGACCATGGGTGCAAAGAGCGCCCAGGAGAAATCCAGCCCGAAATGCAGCGGCGTCGGCACCTCGAACCAGGCGGCCTGGTGGACGCCGGAGAAATCGAGGCGGCCGAGCGCGGCGGCAAGCGCATAGCCCGCACCGAGCGCGATGATGATCGCGGCGCTGCGCACCCAGACGACCGGAATGCGGTTCAGCACGATGATCAGGCCCAGCACGGTGCCCGACAGAAGCAAGTTCTCGCCATTGGCGAAGGTGCCCGACTGCATGGCGCCGAAACCGCCGCCCATGCTGATGAGGCCGACCTTGATGAGCGTGAGGCCGATCATCAGCACGACGATGCCGGTGACGAGCGGCGTGATGAGCTTCTTGACGAAGGGCAGGACGCGCGAAAGCCCCATCTCGATGAAGGAGCCGGCGATGACCACGCCGAAGATCGCCGCCATGACGGCCTCGACGGGCGTGCCCTGCTTGACCATGAGCACGCCGCCGGCGATCAGCGGGCCGACGAAGTTGAAGCTGGTGCCCTGGACGATCAGCAGGCCCGCGCCGAGCGGACCGAAGCGGCGGCACTGCACGAAGGTCGCGATGCCGGAGATGACCAGCGACATCGAGACGATCATGTTGGTGTCGCGCGCCGGGACGCCGAGGGCCTGGCAGATCAGGAGGCCAGGCGTGACGATCGGCACGATGATGGCGAGCAGGTGCTGGATGGCGGCAAGGAGCGCGATCACCGGCTTCGGCTTGTCCTCCAGCGCGAAGACCAGGTCGTCTGCGGGTGTCGACGGTGCTTCCGGATGGGTATGGGCGTTCACGAGCGGCCCTCCCATCGGTTTGCAGTTTCATTGCACGCGATCGTGCGATCTCGTGCCTCGGCACGATGGTCGTGGTGCGCCATGGCTTCTCCTCCCGGCAATTTGGAATTTCCCGAAGCCTCCAGCTCGGGCACGGGAAACTAACCGAGTTGGCCGAGGAGGAAATCTCCCCCGTTTCCTGAAAGAGTTTCTTGCGTTCCAAGGGAGAACCCGAAAAAAGAAACCCGCCGTCTCCGGCGGGTTTCCCTTGTGCCCCATGCGGGTGGCGTTACGGCGTTGTCGTCGTCGCGCCGCCGCCCTCTGCGGGCTGTTGCACTGTGCCCGGCTGGCTTTCCAGCGGCTTCATGTCGCCGGCTGCGCCGCCCGACTGACCATCGCTCGCCGCACCACCGGCCGGCGCGCCGTTCTGCGTGCCGATGGCCGAGGTGTTGGCGTTCGGGTCGACGCCGTCGCCCGGGGTTCCGCTGCCGACGAAATAGAAGATGCCCACCGCAATGAGCACGGCGGCGATCACGGCCACGGCCCATGTACCCGTGCCGCCGCCCTGGCTGATGACCGTCGGGCCACGGTCCTCCAGCGGGGGCGTCATGCGGTCCTCCAGGCGATCTTCCGGGGGACGATTGACAAGGTTGGGGTCCTGCATGTCTCTCACTCCATCTTGTTGGATCGACGGAAAAACGCAGCGCATCCCGATTGGTTCCCACCCTGTCCCGCGATGGGGCAGGCGCATTTGCGGCACGGGCCTTGCTTTCCCGCGAAAAATCCGTATAAGCGCGCTGTTCAAAACACCCGGGTCACCGGCTGGTGGCTGAACGGAGGGCCGGCAAATCACAAGATCTGCCGTTTGGGGCCAAGGGCTCCGGCCTCCCGTGTCTCCGCTCTCGACCGTCTGGATTAACGCTTTTCTTGCTTCGGGCCTATGGCCCCTGAGAACTGTCGTTGAGGCTTGGCGCCGGTTTCGGGTGTAGTTAAAACGCAAGAAAGGCAAAGCCACATGGCTCTTTACGAACATGTATTCCTGGCCCGCCAGGACGTGTCCGCCCAGCAGGTCGACGCTCTCGTCGAACAGTACAAGGGTGTGATCGAATCCTTCGGCGGCAAGGTCGGCCGGGTTGAGAACTGGGGCCTCAAGTCCCTCACCTACCGCATCAAGAAGAACCGCAAGGCGCATTACGCGCTGATGGACATCGACGCTCCGGCCGCCGCCATCCACGAGATGGAACGCCAGATGCGCATCAGCGAAGACGTTCTTCGCTACATGACCGTCGCCGTGGAAGCCCACGAAGAAGGCCCGTCGGCCATGATGCAGAAGCGCGACCGCGACGACCGTCCGCGCCGTGATGGCGACGACCGTGGCCCGCGCCGCGACTTCGGCGACCGTCCGCGCCGCGACTTCGGCGACCGCCCGCCGCGTGGCGACCGTCCGGCCCGCGAAGACCGCGCATAATCGAAGCTGAAGGAGATTAAGACTATGGCTGATGTTTCTTCCGCTCCGGCACGCCGTCCGTTCCACCGCCGTCGCAAGACCTGCCCCTTCTCGGGCGCAAACGCTCCGAAGATCGACTACAAGGACGTCCGTCTTCTTTCGCGCTACATTTCCGAGCGCGGCAAGATCGTTCCGTCCCGCATCACGGCCGTTTCCCAGAAGAAGCAGCGCGAACTGGCCAAGGCCATCAAGCGCGCCCGCTTCCTCGGCCTGCTGCCCTACGTTGTAGCGTAATCACGCTGACCCTGCGGCCTGACTCGACGTCGGGCCGCGGCACATGACTCAAGGGGAAGACGGCTTGCCGCCTTCCCCATCTCCCTTCCGCGTTGGGCGCGGATCGGAACCGCCGGCTTCCCGAAGCCAAAACCCATGTTGGGGAAACGTTCCTGAATCGCTTTGTCAGGAAACTCCTCTAACTGTCTGACCGGACAGGACAGCGAAACGTGAAGACCCTGACGCCATCCTCGATTGCGACCGGCCTCGTTGCCGGTGTGACCGCCGCTCTGCTTTCGCTGAGCGCGAACACGCAGTCGTCGCTTGCGATCGTGCTTTACGCCGCGTCCGCCCTTCCCATCCTGATCGCCGGCCTCGGCTGGGGCAATGCCAGCGCCTTCATCGCCGTCGTCGCCGGCGGCCTGACCGCGTCGGCGCTCGTCTCCTCGCATTTCGCCGCGCTGATCGTCCTCATCACGCTGATCCCCGCCGGCTGGCTGAGCAACCTTGCCAACCTTGCGCGCCCCGCCTCCGAACTCGGCGGGCCGGACAATGCGCTCGCCTGGTATCCGCTGTCCAATATCCTCGCGCACCTTGCCGTCATGGTGACGCTCGGCATGATCGCCGTCGGCGCGATCGTCGGCTACAACAGCGACATGGCCAGCAAGCTCGTCGACATCGTCATCGAGACGCTGAAGGCGCAGGAGCCGCTTTACAATCCCGATGCCGCCGCCATCGCGCAGTTGAAGTCCATCTTCTCGCTGGCGCTGCCGCTGGTGCAGGGCGCGCTGTGGGTGTTCCTGCTGTTCGCGGCCTATTACGTCGCGACATTCATCGTGCGCGCCTCGGGCAAGGGCCTGCGCCCGCGCGAGGACATGCCATCCACGCTGCGCATGCACCGCAATGCCATCTTCCCCTTCCTCGCCGGTCTCGTCCTCGCCTTCACGGGCGGCGTGCCGGCGATCATCGGCGCGCTCGCCTGCGGCACCTTCGGGGCCGGCTTCGTGCTCGCCGGCTTCGCGAGCCTGCATTTCAGGACGCGCGGCAAGCCGTGGCGGGTCGTTGCCCTGTGGTTCGCCTATGTTTCGGTATTGCTCTTCACGATACCGATCTTCGCCATCCTTCTCCTCGGCCTGATGGACACGCGGCGCACCATAGCGCTGACGCCCACCACGCCGGCGGAAAAGAAACACCAGAATATCTGAACTGAAAGAAAGGAACTCGAAAATGGACGTCATTCTTCTCGAACGCATCGCAAAGCTCGGCCAGATGGGCGAAACCGTAAAGGTTCGCGACGGCTTTGCCCGTAACTACCTGCTGCCGCTCGGCAAGGCGCTGCGCGCCAACGAAGCCAACAAGAAGCGCTTCGAATCCGAGCGTGCGACGCTCGAAGCCCGTAACCTCGAGCGCAAGTCGGAAGCCCAGGGCGTTGCCGAAAAGCTCGACGGCAAGACCTTCGTCATCGTCCGCTCCGCCGGCGAAACCGGCCAGCTCTACGGCTCGGTCGCTGCCCGCGACATCCTCGAGGCGCTCTCGGCAGAAGGCTTCAACGTCGGCCGCAACCAGGTCGAGCTGAACACCCCGATCAAGGCGATCGGCCTGCACAAGGTCGTCCTGCACCTGCACGCCGAAGTCGAGATCTCGATCGAAGTCAACGTTGCCCGTTCGGCCGACGAAGCCGAGCGCCAGGCAAAGGGCGAGAGCCTGACCTCGGCCGACGCCATCTACGGCGTTGACGAAGACGCACTGAAGCCGGGCGATTTCTTCGACCCGGAAGCCGACCTCGACGGCGAAGAAGCCTGATATCTGCGACGGGCCGGCTCTGCCGGCCCGTTTGCTTTCGGGGGGCCAAAAAGCACGGGTTGAAATCCCGGATTTCGCGTCAATATTTATACTTAGTTAGACTGGATTGGCGGTCGGGCCGCTTCCCAGGCCGGTTTCCGACCCAGACCCGTTCCGCCAGATTTTTAAGCGCGACGGAGTTTAGCGAATGAAATTCATTGTTCAGGCTCTCGTTTCCCGCCTCGTCGAGACCGGAAATCTGAAAATCACCTATCCGGACGGAAGCTGCCAGGCCTTCGGCGATGGCACAGGAAGTCCCGTCCATCTACGCATCAACACGAAAAAGGCCCTGCGGGGCCTTGCGCTCGATCCCGCCTATTATCTCGGCCACTATTACGGTACCGGGGATATCGATCTCATCGAAGGCGACATGTATGGCTTCCTGAAGGCCGTATTCACCGGCAATCCCGATTTCAAATACTACGACACCGGTTGGAACCGCCTTCTCGACCGGCTGCGCTATCTGTTCCGATGGGTGCGGGAAAAGAACAGCGTGGTGCGCGCGCGCCGGAACGTGCAGCACCACTACGACCTGACGGGCGAACTCTACGATCTCTTCCTCGACCGGGACCGGCAATATTCCTGCGCCTATTTCCAGCGGCCGGACCAATCGCTGGACGACGCGCAGCTTGCCAAGAAGCGCCACATCGCCGCCAAGCTCAACATCAACCGGCCCGGCCAGAGCGTACTCGATATCGGCAGCGGCTGGGGCGGCATGGCGCTCTACCTTGCCCGCCAGCTCGGCGCGAAGGTGACGGGCGTCACCCTTTCCGACGAGCAGCACGCGCTCTCCGTGAAGCGGGCGAGCGAGGCGGGGTTATCGGAGGCGGTGACATTCCTCCTTCAGGACTACCGCAACACGCAAGGCCCGTTCGACCGCATCGTCTCCGTCGGCATGTTCGAGCATGTCGGCCGGCCGAACTACCTTACCTTCTTCCGCAAGAGCGCTTCGCTTCTGAAGCAGGACGGCGTGATGCTGCTGCACACGATCGGCCGCACGGACAGGCCCTCCGCCAACAACCCGTTCATCGAGAAATACATCTTCCCCGGCGGCTATATCCCCGCCCTTTCGGAGGTGATGCAGGCGGTGGAGAAGAGCGGGCTTGCGGTGACGGATGTGGAGATCCTGCGCCTCCACTATGCCGAGACGCTGCGCCACTGGCGCGAACGCTTCATGGCGCGGCGCGAAGAAGCCCGAGCACTCTACGACGAGAAGTTCTGCCGCATCTGGGAGTTCTATCTTGCCGCCTCCGAAAGCGCCTTCCGCTGGCAGAACCTCGTCGTCTTCCAGATCCAGCTTTCGCACGATCAGCAGGCGATGCCGCTGACGCGCGATTATATCGGCCGCGGCGAGGACTGCCTGCTTTCGCACGAAGGCAGCCCGAAGGCGGAGCCACGCGGCGCGCGGCAATATCCGCGGGAAGCCTCGCGCTGAGATTCGGAGCGGGAGTCAACCGAAACCGGAGAGGCCCGGCGCAATCCTGGCTTGCCGTGTCCCGGCCGCCTGTGGAAAAGTCTAAGACCGGGCCTAAAGCATGGGACGAGTCGGAACCGCTTGACCCTCGGCGGCAAAGCAACCAAACCCACCGGGCTTCAGGAAACAGGACGGGAGATTCGGGACGATGAACGATGCCGTGCGCAAGCTCAGCCAGGCCGGTCGCGAGAATGCGGAGCTGCACCACCGCGAGGCACCGAACAACATCGAGGCCGAACAGGCGCTGCTCGGCGCCATCATCCTCAACAACGACGCCTATTACCGCGTCTCGGACTTCCTGAAGCCGATCCATTTCCATGAGCCGCTGCACCGCAAGATCTACGAGATCGCCGGCGACATGATCCGCATGGGCAAGATCGCAACGACGATCACGATGAAGACGCACCTGCCGGCGGATGTGAAGGTCGGTGAGCAGACGGTGTCGCAGTATCTCGCCGCGCTTGTCGGCGGCGCCGTGACAATCATCAACGCGGAAGACTATGGCCGCGCGATCTATGACCTGGCGCTGCGCCGCTCGCTGATCAATATCGGCGAGGACATGGTGAACATCGCCTATGACGCGCCGCTCGACATGCCGCCGCAGACGCAGATCGAGGACGCCGAACGCCGCCTCTTCGAACTGGCCGAGACCGGCCGCTACGACGGCGGCTTCCAGTCGTTCAACGATGCGGTGGCGCAGGCGATCGACATGGCCGGCCAGGCCTTCGAGCGCGACGGCTCCCTCTCGGGCATCTCCACGGGCATCCATTCGCTCGACGGCCGCATGGGCGGCCTGCAGCGCTCGGACTTGATCGTGCTCGCCGGCCGTCCCGGCATGGGCAAGACCTCGCTCGCCACCAACATCGCCTACAACATCGCCGCCTCCTATGAGCCGGAGATCCAGGCGGACGGCTCGTTCAAGGCCCGCAATGGCGGCGTCGTTGGCTTCTACTCGCTCGAAATGTCCTCCGAGCAGCTCGCCACGCGTATCATCTCCGAGCAGACGGAAGTCTCATCCTCGAAGATCCGCCGCGGCGACATTTCCGAGGCCGACTTCGAAAAGCTCGTCGCCTGCTCGCAGATGATGCAGAAGGTGCCGCTCTATATCGACCAGACCGGTGGTATCTCGATTGCCCAGCTTTCCGCCCGTGCCCGCCGCCTCAAGCGCCAGCGCGGCCTCGACTGCCTCGTGGTGGACTATATCCAGCTCATGACCGGCTCGGGCAAGTCGAGCGACAACCGCGTGCAGGAAATCACCCAGATCACCACCGGCCTGAAGGCGCTCGGCAAGGAGCTGAACGTTCCGATCATCGCGCTCTCCCAGCTCTCCCGTCAGGTGGAAAGCCGAGAGGACAAGCGCCCGCAGCTCTCGGACCTTCGCGAATCCGGCTCCATCGAGCAGGACGCCGACGTGGTGCTCTTCGTGTTCCGCGAGGAATACTACGTGAAGAACCTCGAGCCGCGCGACGAGTTCGACCCGAAATACGAAGAGTGGAAGATGAAGTTCGAATCGGTGAAAGGCACCGCGGACGTCATCATCGCCAAGCAGCGTCACGGACCCACCGGCACGGTGAAGCTCGCCTTCCAGTCGGAATATACCCGCTTCACCGACCTCGCCGATCCGTCCTTCACCCAGTACGAGCATTGAGGCGCGAGCCGGGAACCGGCTCCTACTTCCTGCGAAACGCCGGAGCCTTGCAGACCCCCGCGACGATGGCGAGCGCATCCCTGCCGCGCACCTTCTGCTCCTCGTCCGTCATCGGCAGGTCCAGGCGATCGGAGCAGGTCCCGTCCGCCGCCGTGTTCTCGCCCGAGAGCGACATGCGGCTCGAACAGTAGAGCCCAGCGCCCGTCAGCACGATCTGCTCGGCCTGCGGGGCGGAGAAGGGCACCGGATTGACCTCGGCGATCATGTCCTCGACCGAGGCATAGGCCGTGACGGCCGTAACACGGCTGAGATCGACGAGAGCGAAGGTCAGCGTCGCCCATTTTCCCGGAAACTGCAGGGCGGAGGTCGTGCGGGCGCGACAGGGGGCGGCGGAGACCTCCAGCCGTGTCACCAGCCGCGGTGCCTCGGGCGTCTCGACGATGGAGTAGAAGATGTCGGCGCTGCCGTCGCGCTCCGGCTCGGCGCCCTCCTGCGCAAGGCCGAGCAGCACGGCATGGGCGCGCCGCATGTCGGCATCCGTCGGCGCCTCCTGCGCGAGCGCCGCCGCCTGACACGCCAGTGCCAGCATCACCGCCCCGAAGGTCGCCCGCGTTTCACGCCACATGCAATTCCCCGTTCTGCGGCGCACCTTAGAGAGCGGGCATCGCCACCGCAATGCGCCGGCCGGGTATATTGCCGCCACGGTCCACAGGCTGTATTCATAGCCATGAGCCATCATCATCCGCACGCACGCCCCACCCTGCCCGTCGCCGGCGAGGATCACGCCCGCCTGACGATCGATCTTTCCGCGCTCGCCGACAACTGGCGGACCATGGCCCGCCGCTCGGGCGCGGCGCGCACGGCCGCGGTGCTGAAGGCCGACGCCTACGGCATCGGACTGGAGCCGGCGGCAAAAACCTTCCATCATGCCGGCGCGCGGGATTTCTTCGTCGCGACGCCCGCCGAAGGCGCGGCGCTTCGCGGCCTCCTGCCGGATGTGCGCATCTATGTGCTGTCCGGCATGTGGGCCGGCTCCGAGCGGCTGTTCTTCGACTTCGACCTCGTGCCGGTCATCGTCTCGGAGGAACAGCTCGTCGTCTTCATGGCGGCGATCGCCGAGGGCGGGGACCTGCCCTGCGTGCTGCATGTCGATACCGGCATGAACCGCCTCGGCCTCAGCGTCGAGGATGCGCTGGCGCTCGCCGAGGATGCCGCACGGCCGGCGAGCTTCGCGCCGATCATGCTGCTGAGCCACCTCGCCTGCGCCGACGATCCGGCCCATCCGCTCAACCGCCAGCAGCTCCAGCGCTTCCGCAGTGTCGTGAAAGCCTTCGACGATATCGACGCGACGCTTGCCAACTCGGCCGGCGTCTTCCTCGGCGAGGACTATCATTTCACCCTCACCCGCCCCGGTATCGCGCTCTATGGCGGGGCGGCGGTCAACGGCGTCCCGAACCCGATGAAGTCGGTCGTCACCGCCGAGGCGCGCATCCTGCAGGTGCGCGAGGCCAAGGCCGGGGAGAGCGTCAGCTACGGCGCATCGACGGTGCTTGCCCGCGACACGCGCATCGCCGTCGCGGCCATCGGCTATGCGGACGGCTACATGCGCAGCCTCTCCGGCTCCGGCGTGCCGCTGCGCGCCGCGGGCATTGCCGGGGCAAGTGGCGTGCTGCATGGCCGTGCCGTGCCGCTGACCGGCCGCGTGACGATGGACCTTTCCCATTTCGACGTGACCGACCTGCCGCCCGGCAGCGTGCGCGCCGGCGACTTCATCGAGCTGTTCGGCCGCAACATGCCCATCGAGGACGTCGCCCGCGCTGGCGGCACCATCGACTACGAACTTCTGACCGGCCTCGGCCACCGCTACGAACGGCGCTACGAGGCCGCGAAAAAATAGGACATGTTCCTGTTTTGTGCTAATGGGCTTTCCAGTGATTCAGGAAAGCGATCTTCATGGCGAAAGCCCGCACCCAATTCGTCTGCCAGAACTGCGGCACTGCTCATTCCCGCTGGGTCGGGAAATGCGAGGGCTGCGGCGAGTGGAACACCGTCGTCGAGGAAGACCCGATGGGCGGCATCGGCTCCGGCCCCGGCAAGGTGCCGAAGAAGGGCCGGCCGGTAGCGCTGACGGCACTGTCGGGTGAAATCGAGGAAGCCCCGCGCATCCATACCGGCATCGGTGAACTCGACCGGGCGACCGGCGGCGGCTTCGTGCGCGGCTCGGCGGTGCTGATCGGCGGCGATCCCGGCATCGGCAAGTCGACGCTCCTCATGCAGGCCGCCGCCGCCCTCTCCCGAAGGGGGCATCGCATCATCTACGTTTCGGGCGAGGAGGCGGTGGCGCAGGTGCGCCTGCGCGCCCAGCGCCTGCAAGCCGCCGAGACCGACGTGCTGCTCGCCGCCGAGACGAACGTGGAGGATATCCTCGCCACCGTCGGCGAGGGCAAGCGGCCGGACCTCGTGATCATCGATTCGATCCAGACGCTGTGGAGCGACACGGCGGAGGCGGCGCCCGGCACGGTGACGCAGGTGCGCACCGGCGTGCAGGCGATGATCCGCTTCGCCAAGCAGACGGGCGCGGCCATGGTGCTGGTCGGCCACGTCACCAAGGAAGGCCAGATCGCCGGCCCGCGCGTCGTCGAGCACATGGTCGACGCCGTGCTCTATTTCGAGGGCGACCGCGGTCACCACTACCGCATCCTGCGCACGGTGAAGAACCGCTTCGGCCCGACCGACGAGATCGGCGTCTTCGAAATGTCCGACAAGGGCCTGCGCGAGGTCTCCAATCCCTCCGAACTCTTCCTTGGCGAACGCAATGCGAAATCGCCGGGCGCGGCCGTCTTCGCCGGCATGGAAGGCACCCGGCCGGTGCTCGTGGAAGTACAGGCGCTGGTCGCTCCCACCTCGCTCGGCACGCCGCGCCGCGCGGTCGTTGGCTGGGATTCGGCGCGGCTTTCGATGATTCTCGCGGTGCTGGAGGCCCATTGCGGCGTGCGGCTTGGCCAGCACGACGTTTACCTCAACGTTGCCGGCGGCTATCGCATCTCGGAACCGGCGGCGGACCTTGCCGTCGCGTCCGCGCTCGTTTCCTCGCTTGCCGGACTTGCCCTTCCCGCCGATTGCGTCTATTTCGGCGAAGTCAGCCTGTCGGGCGCCATTCGCCCGGTTGCGCACACCGCCCAGCGCCTCAAGGAGGCCGAAAAGCTGGGTTTTTCGCAGGCCGTGTTGCCCGCCGGTTCCGCCGATCTGCCCAAGGGCGCAGGCGGCCGATGGAGCGAGATCGACAGCCTGCCGGATCTGGTGGCGCGCATTGCCGGATCGAAAAGCGCCCTGAAGCGGGAAGACGAGGACGTCTGACGCCCTCCGGCACGGACAAAGCCCTGTGGGAAACGGGACTTCATCTGTGCCGAACCGGGACGGCGGCGACGCCTTCCGCTAAGTTGGCCCCGCACGGGATATGGGGCCGGCGACATTTCGGGTTTGGAGTAGGACGAACATGCCCATCACAATTCTCGACGGTATCGTCATCGGTGTCGCGCTGTTTTCGGCGGTGCTGGCGATGGTGCGCGGTTTCTCGCGCGAAGTGCTTTCCGTCGCAAGCTGGGTGGGTGCTGCCGCAGCCGCCTACTTCCTCTATCCGGTGCTGCTGCCCTATGCGAAGGACTACACGACGAGCGACACGGTCGCGATGGTCGGCTCCGCCGCCGCCGTCTTCCTCGTCGCGCTCATCGTGATTTCCTTCATCACCATGCGCATCGCCGATTTCATCATCGACAGCCGCGTCGGCGCGCTTGACCGCACACTCGGCTTCCTGTTCGGCGCGGCCCGCGGCATCCTGCTCGTCGTCGTCGCCATGCTGTTCTTCAACTGGCTGGTCGCCCCGCAACAGCAGCCGACCTGGGTCACCACGGCCAAGTCCAAGCCGCTTCTCGACAATCTCGGCTCGCGCCTCGTGGCGCTGCTGCCGGAAGACGCCGACGCGACGATCCTCGACCGCCTGCGCGGCAAGGCCGGCGCGGGAGAAGGCGGTGCGACGGAGGACCCGGACGGCGCGAGCGGCGGCACGAACCAGGCTCCGGCCGAAGAAACGCCCGCCACCAACGGATAAATCGATCAGGGGAGCCGCCGCAGCCCGAAATGACCAAGGCAGGCTCCCCGATTTTTTGGTAGGATACGATATCAGCCACTGACGCTTCCGGGCCTCGGTGGCAAATGCTTTCGGCAAACCCCATATGGGCCCTGCCGGGCGCAGCGACGACCCGAGTAACCCGTGCAACCTCTTACGGTCCCGAGCAAAGGCTTGCAGCAATGAGCGATTTTGAGTTCCCCGGCCGCCACGACGACGATCTCGACGGCGATACGCTTCACGAGGAATGCGGCGTCTTCGGCATTCTCGGCCATCCGGAAGCCGCCACGCTGACGGCGCTCGGCCTGCATGCGCTCCAGCATCGCGGCCAGGAGGCGGCGGGCATCGTCTCCTTCGACGGCAAGCAGTTCAACACCGAAAAGCACATGGGCCTCGTCGGCGACCACTATACGAACCCGGTGACGCTGGCGAAGCTTCCCGGCAACATGGCGATCGGCCACACGCGTTACTCCACCACCGGGGAGGTGGCGCTGCGCAACGTGCAGCCGCTCTTCGCCGAACTGGAAGTCGGCGGCATCGCCGTCGCCCATAACGGCAACTTCACCAACGGCCTGACGCTGCGCCGCCAGCTCATCGCCGGTGGCGCGATCTGTCAGTCGACCTCCGACACGGAAGTCGTGCTGCACCTTATTGCCCGCTCGCGCTACACCAACTCCACCGACCGCTTCATCGACGCCATCCGCCAGATGGAGGGCGGCTATTCGATGCTCGGCATCACCCGCACCAAGCTGATCGCCGCGCGCGACCCCACCGGCATCCGCCCGCTGGTCATGGGCGAGCTGGACGGCAAGCCGATCTTCGCATCCGAAACCTGCGCGCTCGACATCATCGGCGCCAAGTATGTCCGCGACGTCGAGAACGGCGAGATCGTCATCTGCGAACTCCAGCCGGACGGCTCCATCACCGTCGAGGCGCGCAAGTCCGGCAATCCGCAGCCCGAACGCCTCTGCCTTTTCGAATATGTCTATTTCGCCCGTCCCGATTCGGTCGTCGGCGGCCGCAGCGTCTATGTGGCGCGCAAGAACATGGGCATGAACCTTGCCAAGGAACATCCGGTCGAAGGCGACGTGGTCGTGCCCGTGCCGGACGGCGGCACACCCGCGGCGCTCGGCTATGCCCAGCAAAGCGGCATCCCCTTCGAATACGGCATCATCCGCAACCACTATGTCGGCCGCACCTTCATCGAGCCGACGCAGCAGATCCGCGCCTTCGGCGTGAAACTGAAGCATTCGGCAAACCGCGCGATGATCGCCGGCAAGCGCGTGATCCTCGTGGACGATTCCATCGTGCGCGGCACAACGTCGCTGAAGATCGTGCAGATGATCCGCGAAGCCGGCGCCAGGGAAGTGCATCTGCGCGTCGCCAGCCCCATGATCTTCTACCCGGACTTCTACGGCATCGACACGCCGGACCGCGACAAGCTACTCGCCAACCAGTACAACGACGTCAAGGCGATGGCGAAATATATCGGCGCGGATTCGCTGGAGTTCCTCTCCATCGACGGCCTGTACCGCGCCGTCGGCGGCGAGGACCGCAACCCGGCCCGCCCGCAGTTCACCGACCACTACTTCACCGGCGACTATCCGACGCGCCTCCTTGACAAGGAAGGCGAGACGATGGGACGGAAGGTCTCGGTTCTGGCAAGCAACGGATAATTGAAGACATCATGAGCATCGACCTGAAAGACCGCATCGCGCTGGTCACCGGCGCGTCGCGCGGCATCGGCTATTTCACCGCCCTGGAACTGGCGAAGGCCGGTGCGCATGTCATCGCCTGCGCGCGCACCGTCGGGGGGCTGGAAGAGCTGGACGATGCGATCAAGGAAATCGGCGGCAGCGCCACGCTGGTGCCCTTCGACCTTGCCGACATGGCGGCCATCGACAAGCTCGGCGGCTCGATCTTCGAGCGCTGGGGCAAGCTCGACATCCTCGTCGCCAATGCCGGCGTGCTGGGCACGATCTCGCCCATCGGCCATGTTGAGGCGAAGGTGTTCGACAAGGTCATGACGATCAACGTCACGGCGACCTGGCGTCTCATCCGCTCGGTCGAGCCGCTGCTGGCGCGTTCCGACGCCGGCCGCGCCGTCATCCTCTCCTCCAGCGCCGCGCACAAGTGCAAGCCCTTCTGGGGCCCCTACTCCGCCTCCAAGGCGGCCGTCGAGGCGCTTGCCCGCACCTGGGCCGGCGAGACGCAGCGCACGGCGCTGCGCATCACCTCCTTCGATCCGGGCGCGACCCGTACCGCCATGCGCGCACAGGCCATTCCCGGCGAGGATCCTTCGACGGTGCAGCATCCTTCCGAGGTGGCGAAGGCGATCCTGCCGTTGGTTTCTCGCGACTATGCGGAAACGGGCAAGCTCTACGACATGCGTCAAGGGCGTCTGCTGGATTATCGCCTGCCGGAGTGAGGCGGGGGCCGACAGCCCCTCATCCGGCTGCCGCCACCTTCTCCCCGCAAGCGGGGAGAAGGAATATGCGGCGCTCTCTTTCCCAGTCAAAAAACGTCGCGCTTGCAGAAGGCGTGGCATCCCTCCCGTCTCCCCGCCTGCGGGGAGAAGGTGCCGGCAGGCGGATGAGGGGCAGCGCTACCGCCTACTCCCCGACCACCGTCGTCACCACCACCGACAATCCCGGTGCGAGATACTTCGCAAGGTCCTGCCCTTCGTCGATGGCGATGCGCACCGGAATGCGCTGGGCGACCTTGGTGAAATTACCGGTCGCGTTGTCCGGCCTGATGACGCTGAATTCCGAGCCGGCGGCCGGCGAGAAGCGTTCAACACGGCCGGTCAGCCTTGCGTGCTTCAACGCATCGACACTGACCTCGACCTTCTGCCCGGGCTTGATATAGGCAAGCTGCGTTTCCTTGAAATTGGCGATGACCCAGGTATCGTGCGGCACGACGGCCATGAGCTGGGTGCCGGCGGCGACATACTGGCCGAGCTTTACGCCGACCTCCCCCACCACACCGTCGCGCGGGGCGGTGATGACCGTGTTGGAAAGGTCGATCTTCGCCAGCTCCACCGAGGCCTGCGCACCCGCCACCGCCGCGCGAAGGGAATCGCGGCCGACGATGATGGTCTGCAGGTCCTGTTTCGACACTTCCAGGCTCGCCTCGGCCTGAGAGACCGACGCTTCCGCCTGGTCGAGCGCGGTGCGGCTCTGTTCGCGGTCGCTCTGGGTGGCGATGCCCTTGCCGGAAAGCTCCTCGATGCGGTTCCAGTTCTCCTCGGCCCGGCGGCGGGCCGCCTTGGCACTGGCAAGCGCCGCCTCACTGGCGCCGATGCGCGCCCGCGCCGCGTTTTCCTGCTGCTCGGAATTGGCGAGCGCCGCCGTCTGGCTGGCGAGCGTGGCCTTGGCCTGCTCGACCTTCTGGCGATAGATGCGGTCATCGAGGCGGGCGAGCACCTGCCCGGCCTTGACGGCCTCGTAGTCCTTCACCGGAACGTCCGTGATGTAGCCGGCGAGTTGCGGGCTGATCAGCGTCACGTAGCCGCGCACATAGGCGTTGTCCGTGGTCTGGACATCGCTCGCAAAGGGCGGGAGCTGCCAGGCGTAGAGCACGGCGCCGATACCGACGATGCCGAGGACGACGGCGAGGGTCGTGGCGGTGTTGCGGATATATTGCTTCATGTCGGTCAACCTTCGACGGCCGCCTGCCCCTCGACGGGTGCGGCGGCCTCCTTGATACGAATGTAAATCCAGTGGATGGCGAGCGCGGCGGCGGCGGCGACCGCCAGCAGCGCGATGACGAAGAACGCGTCATTATGGGCAAGCACATTGGCCTCGCGCGTCACCTGCTGGCCGAGCAGCGCGACGCCCTCGGCCTTCAGTACGGCGGCGTCGGTGATCGTGCGGCCATAGGCGGCGGAAAGCTGCGAGACGCGCGCGGCGACCAGCGGATCGGTGAGCGTCATCGCCTGCGCCAGAACATTCGAGTGGAATTTTTCGCGCAGCGTGATGAAGGAGCCGAACAGCGCCGAGCCGGCAAGGCCGCCAAGGCTCTGCGTCACCAGGAAGACGACGATGAAGCTGAGGATATATTGCGGTCCCTTCTTCAGCGCCATGGTGAAGCCGGCAGCGATGGCGGGCGGCAGGAACAGGCTGCCCCCGGCGGCGATCATCGCCTGGCTGAGATACATCTGCTCGGGACGCGTCAGGTTCGTCGCATGGCTGTCCAGGAACGCGCCGACACCGATCAGGAGCAGAGCGATCATGTGGATGCCCGGCTCGCGGCCCGGCTTCATGATGACCGCGCAAAGCAGGCCACCGGCAAGCGTGGCGAGCGCCACGACACCGTAAAGACGCGTGAGCTGGTCATTCTGCAACCCCATGATCTGGAAGAAGTTGCTGGCAACGGCCGTCTGCTCGGCCAGCATCAGCCGGAAGAGGACGAGGACGGCGGCAAAATGCAGGACCTCGCGGCTGAACAGCCAGCGCAGGTCGATCAGCGGCTTTTCCCGGTTGAGTTCCAGCACGGCCGCGACCGTCAGCGCGCCGATCATGACGACCAGCAGCTCGCCGATCCACTGGGCCTCCATCCACCAGTAGGTGCGGCCGGTGACGAGGATGACGGCGCCAGATCCGAAGCCGATGGCGATGAAGAGATAGCTGACGATGTCGAGCTTCTCGATGACCTTCGCGCGCGGTATCGGCGTCAGCGGCAGAAGATAGATCGCCGCGAAGGAGAGCATGGCGAGCGCCACTTCGAGATGGAGCAAGGCCCTTACCCCGCCAAGCTCGATGAGCGCGGGGGAGATGAGGCGCGTCAATGGCGCGGCGAGGCCGATATTGGTCAAGGCCAGCGAGATGCCGACCGTCAGCTTGCGCGCCGGGGTGAAGGCCTCCAGCATGTAGAGGAAACCGAGCGAGGAGAGCGGCGCGGCGGCGATGCCGGCGAAGAAGCGCAGCACGATGGCGGAATGCAGGTCGGTGATGAAGATGTGCAGCACCGAGACGACGAGGAAGACGGCGATGCCGAGCTCGGCGAAGTGGCGCAGGCCATACTGGTTGCGGATCTTGATGAGGGCGAGCGACAGCGAGGCATTCGGCGCCATATAGGCCGCCATCAGCCAGACGGCCTCCGCGCTGGTCGCGCCGAAGGGGCCTTGGAGCTGCGGGATATTGGCGGCGACAAGGTTCATGCCGAAACCCTGCGTCATGGCGAGCAGGGTCGAGGCCGCCATGCAGGCGGCGGCGCGTCGCGGCGTTATGACGGGGGGAGCCGGCGGCGGGGCGGCCGGCTGCTGCGCCACCGGTTCCGCTGCATCCTCCTGCCCGCGCGTGTCGCTGGCGGGAACGGCGCTCATGCCTCGACGCTCTCCCGACAGCTCTGGGCGATGTTCTCCGCCATGACGGCAAAGACCTTGACGGTGGTGGACATGTCGCCCGTCGGGATGCTCTTCAGAACGTCGGCGCGCAGCGAGCGGGCGAGATCGAGCACTTCCCTGGCGACCTTCGCGCCGTAGTCTGTCATGACGATCTGCTTGGCGCGGCGGTCGCCTTCCACGGCCTGACGCTCGATGAAGCCCTGCTTTTCCATGCCGTCGAGCAGGCGCACGAGCGTCGGCGTCTCGATATCGAGTTCTTCAGCAAGCTCACGCTGGTTGAGCTGCGCGCCGCGGCCAAGGATCAGCAGGGCGCGGGCGCGGGGCAACGTCAGCCCCCTCTCCTTCACGCGCGCGTCGAACAGGGCGCGCATCTTGCGCTGGACGCGGGAGAGATCGTCGAGAAGGCGTTCGCGCGGGTCGGTCGTGTTCATCTTGGTAGTCCGAATATTATTAGCTTGCTATCTATTTGCTTGCTAGTTAGTCGAACGACGCCAAAAAAGCAAGCCCCGCCCACGGGCTGTGGGCAGGGCTTTGGGAAAGCTCACAGGGATGTGATTGCGCGGACCTACTGGCCGTCGGGTTCCTCGGGGAACTCGCTGGTGGCCGGCGTCGCGGGCGCGGTCCAGCCGCCATATTTGCGCTGCCAGGAACGAGCGCCGAACGGCAGGGTCGCCAGATAGGCGACGACCGTCACCACCATGGTCTCCCAGGTGAAGCTCATCAACGTGGCGACATAGAGCACGACGAGCAGGATGGCGGGCAGGACGAGGTCGCGGCGGATACGGCTGCCCTCGGACTTGCCGGACCAGACCGGCAGGCGGCTCACCAGCAGGAAGCCGATCAGCACCGTATAGCCGGAGGCGAGGAAGCCGAAGAGCGGCCCCGGCGTGATGCCGAGGAAGCCGAGATAGACCGGCAGCAGCACCAGCATGGCGCCGGCCGGCGCCGGCACGCCGACGAAATATTCCGACTGCCACTGCGCCTTGGTCTCGCGCTCGGCCATGACATTGAAGCGCGCAAGGCGAAGGCCGGCGGCGATGGTGTAGATCAGCGCGGCGATCCAGCCGAAGGAGCGGGCCTGGTCGAGGATGAAGACATAGAGCACGAGCGCCGGCGCAACGCCGAAATTGACGATATCGGCGAGCGAATCCATCTGGCCGCCGAACTTCGACGTCGCCTTCAGGAGGCGCGCGATGCGCCCGTCGATGCCGTCGAGGAAGGCGGCGAGCAGCACCATGCCGACGGCAAGCTCGTAGCGGTTCTCGAAGGCGAGCCGGATGCCGGTAAGGCCGGCGCAGATGGCCAGGACCGTGATGACATTGGGGATGATGATGCGCAGCGGAATCTCCCGCAGGCGCGGACCGCGGGCTTCGTCGTTCGGGCCATTCGGCTCATAGGGTGGAAACGGAGTGTCCATCGCTTTTCGCTTCGTTCGTTTCATCTGCGGTGGCTCGTCCAGCCTGGATGAGCCACCGTGGCGAAGGGTCAATCGCAGGCAGCGCTCAGCCGCGGCGGCTGACGACCGGCCCCTTGGCCGCGCCGAATTCCGCCAGCACCGTCTCGCCGGCAATCGCCGTCTGGCCGAGGCTGACGCGCGGCACGGCGCCTTCCGGCAGGAAGACGTCGAGGCGCGAGCCGAAGCGGATGAGGCCGAAGCGCTCGCCGGCTTCCAGATGGTCGTTCATCGTCGACCAGCACAGGATGCGGCGGGCGACGAGACCGGCGATCTGCACGACGCCGATCGGGCCATGGGCGCTTTCGATGACGAGGCCGTTGCGCTCGTTCTCCTGGCTCGCCTTGTCGAGATCGGCATTGAGGAATTTTCCCGCGCGATAGGCGACGCGGGCGATGCGGCCGCGCATCGGCGCGCGGTTCACATGGCAGTTGAAGACATTCATGAAGACCGAGATGCGCAGCATCGGCTGGTCGCCAAGCTCCAGCTCGGCCGGCGGCGTCACCATGGCGATGGCCGAGACGCGACCATCGGCCGGCGAGATGACGAGATCGTCATCCTGCGGCGTCAGGCGCTCGGGATCGCGGAAGAAATAGGCGCACCAGGCCGTCAGGACGAAGCCGATCCACATCAGCGGCTCCCAGAGGAGACCCAGCAGCAGCGAGACGACGAAGAAGATCGCCACGAACTTCCAGCCCTCCCGATGAATCGGCACCAGGGTGCTGCGTACCGTATCGACCAAACTCATCTTCCGACATCTCCTGATGATTTCACGCCATCGACCTAGCGTGAAAAACCCGCCGGGGCAATGCGGCGCGGTGGATAGAGCCCGGGCGCCGTGCCAGCGGAAGAGAGAAAACGGCGAACGTCCCCTCGCCCCACGGCATTGACAGCCCTAGCGTCGGAAGCTGACATTCAGCCTGAACGCAGGAGGCCGGTGCAATGTATGGCGCACAGGAAGAACAGCCCCTTCTCAGCGGCGCGGAACCGGTCCTCTACGTGACCGACTTTCCCGCTGCCCTCGCCTTCTACACGCGGAAGCTCGGCTTTGCCTTGGACATCACTTACGGCGACCCACCGTTCTACGGCATCGTGCAGCGGGACCGGGCGCGGCTCTGCCTGCGGCTCGTGGAAGGACCGGTCTTTGCGGGAGACGTGCGGGAGCGTGAAGAATTGCTGTCGGCATCGATCACGCTCGACAGCGCAGCGGCCATCGAGCGGCTTTTCCTTGACTATCAGGCGGCGGACGTGCCCTTCCACCTGGCATTGACGACGCAGCCGTGGGGCGCGAGGAATGTCATCGTTCGCGATCCGGCCGGCAACCTCATCCTCTTTGCCGCCCCCGGCGACTGATCACTCGGCCGCCGGAACGCCGCGCGTCACGATCCCGAGGTCGTCGCTTTCGCGCACCTGCTTCAGCCGTTCCTCGGCCTGCACCGCCTCGCGCTGGCGGTTCCACATGGAGGCATAGAGGCCGTCGTCGCGCTGCATCAGTTCGCCATGCGTGCCGCGCTCGGCGATAACGCCGTCTTTCAGCACGATGATCTCATCCGCTGAGATGACCGTGGAGAGGCGGTGGGCGATGACCAGCGTCGTGCGGTTCTTCGACACGACGTCGAGCGCCGCCTGGATTTCCTGCTCGGTGCGTGTGTCGAGCGCCGAGGTCGCCTCGTCGAGGATGAGGATCGGCGGGCTTTTCAGGATCGTGCGGGCGATGGCGACGCGTTGCTTCTCACCGCCGGAGAGTTTCAGGCCGCGTTCGCCGACCATCGCCTTGAAGCCGCCCGGCAGGTGCCGGATGAAGGGACCGATCTGGGCCGCTTCGGCGGCGGCGGTGACTTCCTCGTCCGTAGCGCCGGGGCGGCCGTAGCGGATGTTGTAGGCGATGGTGTCGTTGAAGAGCACGGTATCCTGCGGCACCATGCCGATGACCTTGCGCAGGCTCTTCTGCGTGACGTCGCGCACATCCTGCCCATCGATGGTGATCGCCCCCTCCTGCACGTCGTAGAAACGGTAGAGGAGGCGCGAGAGCGTCGACTTGCCGGCGCCCGATGGGCCGACGACGGCGACGGTCTTGCCGGCCGGTACATCAAAGGAGATGCCCTTAAGGATCGGCCGGGCCGGGTCATAGGCGAAATGCACGTCCTTGAAGGAGATCGCGCCGTCGGCGGCGGCAAGCTCTACCGCGCCCGGCTTGTCCTGCACTTCCTGCTCCACTTCCAGCAGGTCGAACATCTGCTCGATATCGGTGAGGCCCTGGCGGATTTCGCGATAGACGAAACCGATGAAATTGAGCGGGATGGCGAGCTGGATCAGCATGGCGTTGATGAAGACGAAATCACCGACCGTCTGCTCACCGCGCTGCACGGCAAGGGCGGACATGGCCATCATGATCGCCATGCCGACGCCGAAGATCAGCGCCTGGCCGAAGTTCAGCCAGCCGAGCGAGGTCCAGACCTGCGTGGCGGATTTTTCGTAGCGCTCCATCGACTGGTCGAAGCGGCGGGCCTCCATCTCCTCATTGCCGAAATACTTGACGGTCTCGAAATTGAGGAGCGAGTCGATGGCCTTGGTATTGGCCTCCGTATCGCTGTCGTTCATCGCGCGGCGGATGGAGATGCGCCAGTCGCTCGCCCGCACGGTGAACCAGATATAGAGCCAGACGGTGACGGCGGTGACGAGCAGATATTGCAGCCCATAGCCCTGCCAGAAGACGGCGGCGGTCAGAAGGAATTCGATGAAGGTCGGCACGCTGTTGAGGATCGTGAACCGCACGATGGTCTCAATGCCCTTGGTGCCGCGCTCGATGACGCGCGACAGCCCGCCGGTGCGCCGTTCAAGATGGAAGCGCAGGGACAGGCGATGCAGGTGCACGAAGGTGCGATAGGCAAGCTGGCGCACGGCATATTGCCCGACGCTGGCGAAGAGCGCGTCGCGAAGCTGATTGAGGCCGGCCTGCAGGATACGCGCGCCGTTATAGGCCAGCACCAGCATGACCGCGCCGAGCAGGAAGGTCGGCAGCAGGCCGACGGCATCCGGCTTGTCGTTCAGCGCATCCGTCGCCCATTTGAAGAAATAGGGCACGAGCAGCAGGACGATCTTGGAGGCAAGCAGGAAGACAGACGCCCAGACGACCCGCATCTTCAGATCCGGCCGGTCCGAAGGCCACATATAGGGCCACAGGTTCACCAGCGTCTGGAGGAGATTGCTATGGTCGGCCGAAACCGTTTTCTTCGTCGTCGTTGCCACGCTGGCCTCCACCGGGCTTGCGCCCGGTCTCATGTCCGGTTCCCGCGCGAACGCGCGTCACCGGATTATCCGAATGAAAATGCGGCGCCCGGAGGGGCGCCGCATTGCGGAGATAGGACCTCGCCGGCCGTTTCGCAACGGCCGGCGGGAAATAACAGCGGTCAATTTCCGCGAACGCGCTTGCGATGCAGCTTCTCCGCCTCGGCGTCGCTCTCCACCGTCTTGTCCGGCACGCCGAAGACCTGGCCGGGGATGATACGGTCCGGGTTGGCGATCTGGTCCTCGTTGGCAAGGTAGATGGTCGTGTAGCGCACGCCCTTGCCGTAGATGCGGCGGGAAATCTGCCACAGCGTATCGCCGCGACGAATGATGACCGAGGTCTTGCTTTCCTTCAGCGGGGCCTGCTCCACGGTCGCCGGCTCTTCCGCGGCGGCTTCGCCATTGGTCGCGGACCCGGAGGCGGCGGTCGTCGCGCTTTCGGCGGCGGTCACCGACGGCATGCCCTCGAGCGCGACAAGCGCCGGCTGGTAGGCATCCCTGCCCGCATCCGCCGGGATCGCGGCGAGACGATCGAGCGCCGTCGAGGCCCAGCCCTTCAGCTTCTCGATGGCGGCGGCGACATCCACCGCCGCATCCCCCGGCGCGACAAAGCCCGTGATGCCCTTCAGCGCATCCTCGAGCGCGACGCGCGCGGTCCGGATCTCCGCCGGGTCGGCATTGCGGCCATCGGCAAAGAGCGCGGCGAACTGCTGCTGGAGGGTTGCGGCCTGCGTTGCCAGCCGTTCGATGGAATTATCCGCGGCGGCCTTGACGTCGCCCGCGGCGACCTTCGCCTTGTCGATAGCCGGGGCCAGCGCATCGGCGACCGCCGTCTCGATCGAACCGAGCGCCTCGCCGACAGCATCGGCATCGGCGGGCAAGGCCTGGAGACGGGAGAGCGCAGAAGCCGCGGCGGCCGAAGCCTTGGCGGCCATGGCACGGGCAGCTTCACCCTCTTCCTCGCCCGGCTTGAATTCGGCCAGCGACTTCAGCGCGATCTCCGTCGCCGAGCGGGCCGCAGCCAGTTCCTCCGCACCCGGCAGGCGGCCGTTCGCATAAAGTCCCTTGAGGAGCGCGATCGCCTTGTCGGCCTCGGCGCGCAGCTTGTCGAAGGCGCCGCCGCCGATAAGGCCGAGCGCCGGACCGGCATCGCCTGCCGCGCCCTCCTGCGCCACGACCGCGACCTGCTCGCCCTCCGGCCGGTCGAACGGAACGGAAGCACGGAAATCGACCTTGCTGCCGTCCGCGCTCATCACGTCGGCGCGCACGCTATGGCGACCGACCGGCAGATCGATCTCGCCGTCCACGACATAGCGGCCCGCGTCATCGGCCTTCGCCTCGCCGACGAGCGTGTCGTCGGCATAGATACGCACGAGCGCGCCGGGCCGGGCCGTGCCGGCGATGAACATGCGCTTGCCCTCCAGCTCGACGGCCGAGACACGGGCCTCGGCCTTGACGGCCGATGCGGCCGTCGCCGCGGCGTCGCCGGCAACCTGCTGCGTCTGCGAGACGGCGGCCGTTCCGCCGACTTCCGCGGATGCGACCTCGCCGGCAGCCTGTCCGGCCGTCGTCGTGGCCGTATCGGCGGCCTTTGCCGCCGTATCCGGCACGGTGATCAGGCGGCTCGCCTCGCCGGGCCGCGAGACCATGGCGAGCAGCTCGCCGCTGCCGTCCTTCGGCACGGAGACGGTCGCCACCTCTTCCGAGGTCTTCGTGGCGCCCTTGTCGTCCTTCGTGTTGAGGGTGAGCTGGTAGTCGCCGGCCGCCAGCGGCTGGTCGAAGACCGCGGCGAAATCGCCCGAGGGGCCGATATCGGCCGTCGCGACGACCGTCTCGCCATTGCGGATCTCCAGCTTCGTGTTCGGCTGGCCGCGACCGGCGATGACGGTGGAGCCGTCCGGCTCGACGCGCAGGAGATCGAAGGCCGGCGTGACCCACGCGGCCGCAGGATCGGCGGGCGTCTCCGCCGCCTTGGCGGTCTCCTCGGTCGTTGCAGCGGCAGCCGGCGCTTCATCCGTCTGGCCGGACTTGGCGCGGGCCTGCTTGCCATCGGCGGCCGTCGTCTCGCCGCCGCCTTCCGCCGGCTTGCCGACCAGCGTCGCGACGGGCGTTTCCGCCGGCTTTTCCTTGTTCATGTTGGGCAGCACGAGGAAGATCATGAGCAACGTTGCCACCGCCAGCACGATCAAGGCCACCAGGCCAGTCCTGTTCTTCATCATCGACTCTCTCTCTGTCCCGGTTTCCCGGGAGTCCCTGAGCAAACAGCTATCGATTCCGGGGGCCGCGCACAAGCTTTCGGGGCCGCTGCCGGCCGCCTGTCCGGGCTTTTTCTCCGCCATCGTCCTTGACGGGCCGCCGGGCGGGTGGCTGAATCCCGCCATGAGCGAACAAACCCTGCCGATTCGATCCGTCTGCGTCTATTGCGGCTCCCAGCCGGGCCGCGATTCCGCCTATATCAACGCCGGAAGGCAGCTCGGCAAGGCGATGGCCGAGAACCACCTGCGCCTCGTCTACGGCGGCGGCACCAAGGGCGTCATGGGAGCCGTCGCCAGCGGCGTGCTCTCGCATGGCGGCCGCGTCACCGGCATTATACCCGAATTCCTCGTGGATATGGAGGCCACCCGCCATTCGCTGGGCCAGCTCAGCGAACTGATCGTCACGCCTGACATGCACGAGCGCAAGCACAAGATGTTCGACCGCGCCGACGCCTTCGTGGCCCTGCCCGGCGGCATCGGCACGCTGGAGGAGATCGTCGAGGTGATGACCTGGGCGCAGCTCGGCCGTCACCGCAAGCCAATGGTCTTCGCCAATATCGGCGGCTTCTGGGATCCGATGCTCAAGCTCATCCGCCACATGGCCGACGAAGGCTTCATCCACACCGCCCACCTAGTCCAGCCGCTCGTCATCGACGAGCCGGGGGAGATCGTCGCGACGCTGCTCGACCACTGGGCCGGCCAGATCGACCGCGAGGGCGAGGCCGGAATCATCGCACGGCTCTGAGAAGAGTTTCCCGAAACGGTAAAAGAAAAGCCGGAGGTTCGTCGCCTCCGGCTTTGTCGTTTCATTCCGCCGGCTTCAGCTCCGCCGCGGCGAGGCGTCTGGCGCGGGCCGTACTTAGCATCGAGCCGGAATAGATGACGAGCGCCACCCAGATGAACGCGAAGGCGACGAGCTTGGCCGTGCCGAAGGGCTCGCCGAAGATGAAGACGGCGATGACGAAGATCATCGTCGGGGCGATATACTGCATGATGCCGATGGTGGAGAGCCGCAGGAGCTTCGCGCCGTTGGCGTAGATCATCAGCGGGATCGCCGTGATGATGCCGCAGGAGAGCAGCCAAAGGACGTCAGCCGTGCCGGTGTCGCCGAAATGGCCCTGTCCGGTCGATTCGAGCCAGATCACATAGCCGATCGCCGGCACGCTGAGCAGAAGCACTTCCAGGAAGAAGCCCTGGTTCGGGCCGATCGGCAGCGTCTTGCGGAAGAAGGCATAGAAGCCCCACGAGAGGCAGAGGCCGATGGACACCCACGGCAACCCGCCCGCATCGAAGGCCAGGATCGCGACCGCGCAGGCGGCAAGGCCGATCGCCACCATCTGCGCCGGGTTCGGCTTCTCCTTCAGCAGCACCGCCCCGAGGAAGATCGAGAACAGCGGGTTGATATAATAGCCGAGCGCCGTCTCGATTGCCCTGCCCGCGCCGATGGCCCAGACATAGATGCCCCAGTTGATGGTGATCAGCACCGCCGTCAGCGTCGCCATGGCGATCATGCGCGGCGAGCGCAGCGCCGACTTGATATCGGCGGTGCGGCCGAGCCAGACCAGCACGAGACCGGCGAGCGGCACGGACCAGATGATACGATGCGCCACCACTTCAGGCGCGGGGATATGCGCCACCGCCTTCATGAAGAAAGGCAGGAAGCCCCACAGCACATAGGCGGTCAGGGCGAAGGCAAAACCGCGCGGCGAATCGCCGGTCTGGGGGCCGCTGGAGGAATTGGCGTCGGCCATGGTGTCATTTCCCGTCGATCTATCGGATTTCCGACGGAAATACTCCAACAGCCGTGAATGTACCAATTCATTCCGGTGAAGGGATGTGTGAGCGGCGCTGAACCTTATTCCGCCCCAGCGAGTTACAGGCTCACTCGGGCGAGGCCACTCCGGCTGTTCTCAGATCGGTGAAGGTAAAGCCCCGATCCTTCGTCAGCATCACGGCGTCATGACGCTTGGCAACCGCATAGTGGAAGCAATCCGCCATGTTCAGGGCACGGTTCCGCTCGTTTTCCGGCACGGCATGCCGTCCGTTCGTCTCGAATATGTCGAGAGCCAACGCCTCATCCCGTGTGTCGATCGGCAGCACTTCGATCCCGGCGACATCGATGAAAGCCTGAACGATCGCCTTTGCCTCGCCCATGGATTGCTTCCTCTTGCGAAACAAGCCGGCTGCCGCCTCCCACGTGGCGAGCACGGACGTTACTCTTTCCGGCGCATCTTCCAGCAGAACCGCATGGGCTTCGCCATCCTCTTCGCCGGTCAGGATCGCAATCATAACCGACGCGTCGACGAACATCAGTCCTCTCCACTCAACGTATCAAAGAAAGTCTTGTCCGCGGGAAGGCCCGTATTCTCCGCAGACGCCACGCGCTCCCGCAAGGGCTTCAGCCTCTCCCAGAGCGGAACATTCTCGCCAGAACGCCGGAGTTCGTTCTCCAGCGCGATGCGCACCGCCTCCGTCTTGGTAACGCGCTTGCGCGCTGCCAGCTTTTCAGCCAGCACATCGACCTGCCTGCTGCGAATGTTGAGGGCCATGA
This sequence comes from Shinella zoogloeoides, assembly GCF_022682305.1. Lineage (NCBI taxonomy): Bacteria > Pseudomonadati > Pseudomonadota > Alphaproteobacteria > Hyphomicrobiales > Rhizobiaceae > Shinella > Shinella zoogloeoides. The sequence goes on along the minus strand of NZ_CP093528.1, from coordinate 1,139,016 downwards.
CCTGCTCCTGTGTAGACAAATATGGCATCGTCCACACGGGAAATCAAACAGCTCCCCTCTCTACTCCGCCGCCACGCGCCCCGCCTCGCCCCTGTTCTTCAGCAGCTTATAGACGATAGAATCCATCAGGGCCTGGAAGGAGGCGTCGATGATGTTGTCGGAGACGCCGACCGTCCACCAGCGGGCGCCCGATGCATCGGTCGATTCGATGAGGACGCGGGTGATGGCCTCGGTGCCGCCGTTGAGGATGCGGACCTTATAGTCAGCGAGTTCCAGGTCGGCGATCTCGGCCTGGTACTTGCCGAGGTCCTTGCGCAGGGCAAGGTCGAGCGCGTTGACCGGACCGTGGCCTTCGGCGACGGACATCATGGTCTCGCCGTCGACGATCACACGGACCACGGCTTCCGAGACCGTCTTGAGCTGGCCGTTGACGTCGTAACGGCGCTCGACCATCACGCGGAAGCTCTCGACGTGGAAGAAATCCGGCACCGTGCCGAGCGTGCGGTAGGCGAGAAGCGCGAAGCTCGCGTCGGCGCCCTCATAGGCATAGCCGGTGGCCTCGCGCTCCTTGACGATCTGGATGAGCCGGTCGAGCTTCGGATCGTCCTTGGCCACCGTTATGCCGCGCAGCTTCAGCGCGTTGATGAAGTTCGCCTTGCCGCCCTGGTCCGACACCATGACCTTGCGCAGGTTGCCGACGCTTTCCGGCGTGACATGCTCGTAGGTACGCGGGTCCTTGAGGAGCGCGGAGGCGTGGATGCCGGCCTTGGTGGCGAAGGCGGACGCGCCGACATAGGGCGCCTGATGATCGGGCGAACGGTTCAGAAGCTCGTCGAAGGTGTGGGCGAGCTTGGTGAGGCCGGTGAGCTTTTCCGTGTCGATTCCGGTCTCGAAGCGGGCGCTATAGGCTTCCTTGAGCGCGAGCGTCGGGATGAGCGTGACGAGATTGGCGTTGCCGCAGCGCTCGCCGATCCCGTTGAGCGTGCCCTGGATCTGGCGCACACCCGCCTCCACGGCGGCGAGCGAATTGGCGACGGCCTGTCCTGTATCGTTATGGGCGTGGATGCCGAGGTTTACGCCCGGCACGCCGGCGGCGATCACCGCCTTGACGATGGCCTGCACCTCGGAAGGCTGCGTGCCGCCATTGGTGTCGCAGAGCACGACCCAGCGCGCGCCGGAGGCGAAGGCCGTCTTCGCGCAGGCGAGCGCATAGTCCGGGTTCGCCTTGTAGCCGTCGAAGAAGTGCTCGCAGTCGATCATGGATTCGCGGCCCGAGGCGACCACGGCCTTGACGGATTCGGCGATGCTCTCGAGGTTCTCCTCATTGGTGCAGCCGAGCGCGACGCGCACATGGTAGTCCCAGCTCTTGGCCACGAGACAGATCGCGTCGCTCCGGGAATCGAGGAGCGCGGCAAGGCCCGGGTCGTTTGAGGCGGAAACACCGGCGCGCTTCGTCATGCCGAAGGCGACGAACTGCGCGCGGCCGGTGCGCTTCTTCGAGAAGAAGGCCGTATCGGTGGGGTTGGCGCCCGGATAGCCGCCTTCGACATAGTCCAGCCCGAACGCATCCAGCATGCCGGCAATGGCGATCTTGTCCTCGACGGAAAAGTCGATGCCGGGCGTCTGCTGGCCGTCGCGAAGCGTGGTGTCGAAAAGGTAGATACGGTCTTTCATCGGTTCCCTCCCGGGAGGCAGTCTGTCTCAGTTCTTGCCGGCGAATTTGTCGGTCGCGTAAATCAGGCGGTCGAGGATGCCGGGTTCGGAATAGGCATGCCCCGCCCCTTCGACGAGGTAGAATTCCGCTTCCGGCCAGGCCTTGTGCAAGGCCCAGGCGTTCTTTGCCGGGCACGGCATGTCGTAGCGGCCATGGGCGATGACGCCCGGAATGCCATGGAGCCTGTAGGCATCGCGTAGAAGCTGCCCCTCCTCCAGCCAGCCGGCATTGACGAAATAGTGCGTTTCGAGCCGCGCGAAGGCATCGGCGAACTCGTCCACGCCGAAGCGGCCGCTCGTTGCCGGTTCCGGCAGGAGCGTGATCGTCTCGCCTTCCCAAAGGCTCCACGTCTTTGCGGCAGCGATGCGCACCGCCTTGTCGTCGCCCGTCAGGCGGCGGTAATAGGCCTGCATCATCTCGTGGCGCTCTTCCGGCGGGATGGGCGCGACGAAGCGCTCCCATTTGTCGGGGAACATTTCCGAGACGCCGAACTGGTAGTACCAGTCGAGTTCCGCCTTGGTGAGCATGTAGATGCCGCGCAGGACCAATTCGGAGACATGTTCCGGATGCTTCTGCGCGTAGGCGAGTGCCAGCGTCGAACCCCAGGAGCCGCCGAGGACCAGCCACTTTTCCGCGCCCGCCATCTCGCGCAGCTTTTCCATGTCGGCGACGAGGTGCCAGGTCGTGTTGGCTTCCAGCCCGGCATGCGGCGTGGACCGGCCGCAGCCGCGCTGGTCGAACAGCGTCACGTCGTAGAGCTTCGGATCGAACAGCCGGCGGTGGCTCGGCGCGATCGTGCCGCCGGGGCCACCGTGCAGGAAGACAGCGGGCTTGGCGCCCGGCGTGCCGGCCCGTTCCCAGTAGATGACATGCCCGTCGCCGACATCGAGATGGCCGGAGGCATAGGGTTCGATCTCGGGATAGAGGCTGCGCAGTTCGCTCATAGTTTCATTCCGTGGGCGGGCCAGTTTTCGGTCTCGTGATCGGGATGCTGGAAGGAGATGATCTTCTCCTGCTGGCTGTAGTAGTCCGGGTCGTCATGGACGGGAGCGGAGAAGATCGCCTCGACCCATGGCAGGCGCGAACCGTAGTTGACCTGGATCTGCGGGGCGAGATCACTGCGGTCGTCGAAGGCGCCGATGGCGATTTCCAGACCGCCGGGGTGCTTGTAGGTCAGCGGCGTGCCGCAATGCCGGCAGAAGCCCCGCGCGATGTTGATCGAGGACTGGAAGTAGGCCGGTTCCTCGCGGGTCCATTCCGTCTCGCCCCTGGCGGTGACGAGCGGACCGAAGAAGCCGCCGAACTGCTTCTGGCACATGCGGCAATGGCAGATCGAGGGGCGGCCGAGTTCGCCGCGGATGCGGAAGCGAACGGCGCCGCACTGGCAGCCGCCGGTCCTGATCTTTTCCTGTTCCGTGGTCATGGCAGGCTCCTTCAGCGATAAGAGGAATAGGCAATGACGGCGATGACGACGGCCGTGATCAGGACCAGCTTGCCGGCGATGAGATAGAGCCACTTGCGGGGAAAGCCGAGTTCCGGCTTCGGCGCGCTCATGCCACGTCCTCCGGCGGCCATCGGTCCGTATCGTGGTCGGGATGCTGGTAGGAGACGAGATCGGCCAGGAAGGACGCCGCCTCCTGATCCGCCATCGTCTCCTCGCCCGGCAGGTCGCGGATCGTATCGACATAGGGCAGCTTCGCCTCGGTACCCCACTGGATGCGCGGGGCGATCTCGGCGGGATCGTCGAAGGCGGCGATGGTCAGCGCCACGCCGTCCGGGGCCTCGTAGGTCAGCGGGGTGCCGCAATCGGCGCAGAAGCCGCGGTAGCCGTGGTTGGAAGACTGGAAGCGCTTCAGCTCCCCGCGCGTCCATGTCAGCTTCGCGCCGCGCACGGAAACGAGCGGCAGATAGAAATTGCCGCTCGCCTTCTGGCACATCCGGCAATGACAGACCGACGCATCGCCAAGCGCGCCCTCGACATGAAAGCGCACGGCACCGCACTGGCAGCCGCCGGTGTAGAAGGGGGTGGTCACCTTTTCACCTCCCACGTCGTCACGCGCTCGCCCGTTGCCGGGTCCTTCCCGTCCTTGAGCTGGACGCCCTTGGCAGAAAGGTCGTCGCGGATCCTGTCCGCTTCGGCGAAGTTCTTCGCTTTCAGCATTTCGAGGCGGAGCTGGATGATCGTGTCAATGCTCTCCTCCAGCGCCTTGGAAACCTCCGCCTTCTTCGGCAGCACGCCGAGAAGCCGGGCGCTGGCGGCGAAGACCGGGAGCATCAGCGGGTCGCTGTTGGCGCATTGGGCAAGCGCGTGCAAAGCCTGCACGGCACCGACCGTGTTGAGGTCGTCGAAGAGCGGGGTCAGCACCGTCTGATCCACCCGGCCCTCCGCCGGGTCGCCGCCGGCGGGCCATTTCGAAAGAAGGCGCTCAGCCTCTTCGAGACGCTTGACGGAAAAGTCGATCGGCTCGCGGTAATGCGTCATCAGCATGGCGAGGCGCAGCACCTCGCCCGGCCACTTGCGGCCGCCGAATTTCTCCTCGTGCAGCAATTCCGTGATCGTATAGAAATTGCCCTCGGATTTCGACATCTTGCGGCCTTCGACCTGCAGGAAGCCATTGTGCATCCAGACATTCGACATGACCTTGGTGCCATGCGCGCAGCGCGACTGGGCGATCTCGTTCTCATGGTGCGGGAAGATCAGGTCCAGACCGCCGCCATGGATGTCGAAGACCTCGCCGAGATAGGCGGCGGACATGGCCGAGCATTCGATATGCCAGCCGGGGCGGCCGCGGCCCCACGGGCTGTCCCAGCCCGGCTCTTCCGGCGAGGAGAGTTTCCAGAGCACGAAGTCGCCCGGGTTCTTCTTGTGCGCATCGACGGCGACGCGGGCACCGGCCTGCTGCTCGTCGAGATTGCGCTTGGAGAGGTCGCCGTAGTCGGCCATCGAATGGGTGTCGAACAGCACCTCGCCATTGGCCTCATAGGCATGGCCGCGCTCGATCAGGCGCTCGATCAGGGTGATCATGTCCACCTTGCCGTCGGCGCGCGGCTGGACGAACTCGGTGGCGCGCGGCTCATGCGTCGGCTGCATGGCACCGAGCGCCTCGATATCGGCATGGAACTGGTTTGCGGTCTTCTCCGTCACGCGGCGGATCGCCTCGTTGAGGGAGAGCGAGCCGCTTTCGATCTCGCCGCCGAAATCGCGCAGCGCCCGGGCGTTGATCTTGTCGTCGACGTCCGTGATGTTGCGGGCATAGGTAACGTGGCTTTCGCCGTAGACATGGCGCAGCAGGCGGAACAGCACGTCGAAGACGATGACCGGGCGCGCATTGCCGATATGGGCGAAGTCGTAGACCGTCGGGCCGCAGACATACATGCGCACGTTATCGGGATCGATCGGAGCGAAAGGCTCCTTCGAGCGCGTGAGCGTGTTGTACAGCGTCAGGACCGGCTTTTCGGCCATAGGAATCTCCCAAAATGCGTGCGCCCGGCTGGCCGGGTCGTTGTCATCCGGGGATTTTGGGGGACGAAAACGGCCGGGCCAGCGCGTGCGCTAGCGAATAATGCTCCGGCGAATGCAGAGTACCGTTTTCATGGCCTGCTTTATCGCGCCGCACGCGCCTGCGGTCAAGCGGGCGTGATGGCCGGGTGGCGAATTTCCTGCCCGTTCGACCTTCCATCCCAAGCTGTTACCAAGGAGACAGGCATGCGCCGGGACATCGTGCGATATGTCCGCCGCTCACAATTGGTGATCGCGGAACCGGGGATTTCGGCTCTTCGCCGCAGAGCGATCAAAATTTGAGCAGAATTTGGCCGAAAGGGTCCGGTAAATGCATGGGTCATGGGGGTAGCAACCGGGGGAATCGTACGGGGCTGCCTGATGAACCGAACTTCAGGAGAGTGAAATGTCGATTGCAATGAAAAAGCCGGCGCAGCCTGTCGCCGCCAACGAGAACCTGCAGGAACGCTACAAACCGCTCGGCCTGCGCGCCGTCGTCGCGGCCATGCAGTGCAAGCCTGAGCAGAAGCTTGCCGATCCACGCCGCGAGCGCGACCTGCCCGCCGTGCTCCAGTCGCTCTACGAGTGAGCACCTTGTCTGGCGCAAAACCGCGTCGCACTGTTGCTGGCACTGCTCAAAAGAGCGAAAGCTGATCCGAAGATGGGGGCGCTTCTGCGCCCTTGTTCTTTTTCGGCGGCGCATCCTCGATGCGCTCTTCCACCGGCTCCAGAATGTCCGGCCCCATGTTGGCAACCTTGTTGACCTTGTCGGATACCGGGATCGCCTCGAAGAAACCGTCGTCGATGGGCTTCATGAGGTCCGTCACGTCACGCGGTTCCTGCGTCTTGCAGTCGAGCCAGCGGGCAAAATCCTCCTGGCGGATGACGACCGGCATGCGGTCGTGGATGCGGGAAATGTCGTTGTTCGCGGCCGTCGTCAGGATCGCGCCGGTATCGACCTCCGAGCCGTCCGCCGAGGACCATGTCTCCATCAGGCCGGCGAAGGCGACGATCTCGCCCTGTTTCGGGCGGATGAAATAAGCCTGCGCCTTCGCGCCCTTCTCTTCCAGCCGCCGCCACTCGAAGAAACCGGAGGCCGGCACGAGGATACGGCGATGGCGCATGGCGGCCTTGAACGAGGCCTTGCCGATGGCCGTTTCGGAACGGGCGTTGATCAGCAGCGGGAATTCGCGCGGGTCCTTGACCCAGCCGGGCATGAAGCCCCAGCGCACCAGCATCGCCCGGCGCTCCGGCAGGTTGCTGCCAGGCGCCTGCCGCTCGCCTGCGACGACGACGAGGATCGGCTGCGTCGGCGCGATATTGTAGCGCGCGGGCAGGTCGTCCATTTCGGCAAGATCGAAATAGGCTTCGGCGAGGTCCGTCTTCGCCAGCAATGCAAATCGTCCACACATGGCGTCGTCATCGCACTTTGCCTATAAGGGGTCAATGAAGCGCAACCGAACCGGACCGCGATGAAGAAATCCAAGAAGCCCCAGCCCGCCTCCTCCGCCATCATCGAGCGTGACGGGCGCTACCTGCTCGTGCTGCGCACCAAGCCGCCTTCGGACGCCATGTACGCCTTTCCCGGCGGGCGCGGCGAGGACGGCGAGACGCCGGCCGAGACGGCGCTACGCGAACTTTTCGAGGAAACCGGCATAAAGGCCGAAAAGCCGCTGCTTTTCGCGACCTACGACCTGCCCGGCCGCGAGGACGGCCCCGGCAGCCCCTCCTTCTTCCTCTCCGTCTTCAAGGTGAAGGCCGACCGCGATGCGGTCGCCGTCGCCGCCGACGACGCGGCGAGCGTCGGCTGGTACACGGCCGAGGAAATCGCAAAACTCCCCGCTCCCGACAGCGTGCGCGAATGCATCGCACGCCTCGAGGCCGAGCGGCTGGAGACCACGGCATGAAAGCGATTCGCCTCGCCGTCGCCCTCGGCCTTCTCCTCGTCGCGCCCGCCCTCGCCCAGCAGGCGAAGGAAAGCGCCGGCAAGGAGGTCCCGGCAGCGGCACCCGTCGAGGAGAAACCCGCACCTTATGACGAACGACTGGAGCGGCTTTCGGAAATCCTCGGCGCGATGCACTATCTGCGCAACCTGTGCGCCGAAAAGGCCGAGGACAACTGGCGCGCCTCCGCGCAGCGCATCATCGACCTGGAAGCCGGCGCGGAACCCCGACGCAAGGAGAAGCTGACGGCAGCCTTCAACCGTGGATACCGCTCGTTCGCCGCCATCTATACCGCTTGCACCGACTCGGCGGTTGTCGCAGAAGAGAGATACCGTAACGAAGGTGCAACACTTGCCACAGAAATTACCGCGCGCTTCGGAAATTAGGAATAAATTAACCTGTTTTCGCAGCAGCCAGTGCCGTTTTGGGAAAAGGCTGCTAAGCTCGTTAACAGTGCAGTAAGAACTGAATGCCTCGCATGGACCGATCTATGGAACCTACTCTCAACGATATCGACGAGATGATCGTGCACGAGAAGATGCAGGCCGCTCTGGAATACCAGAACGAAGCCTGGGCAGACGGCATGGCGGATGGCATCGAGGCGGAGATCATCGCCGACGCGGCCATCGCGCTCGCCCTGCGCGAGACGATCCGCGTCCATGGCGAAAAGGGAGCGGAAGCGCTGCTCGATTCGCTGCGCGCCCGCCTTCTGGCCGGCGAATTTTCCCCCGCACGCACCCTGCAATAGGCTGGAAAGACAGGTCATGCAGATGTCGGCTGACGGCAAAAAGCTGTTTCGCAGCAGCCTCATCGTATTGTCGGTGCTTTTGGGAACGACGGCGCTCATCGCGCCGCCCCGCCCCGCCTTCGCGCTCAGCGAGCTGAAGAAGGCGCCGGGCGAGGAACCGCAGAAGCCTGCGGAAGACGAGAAGGCCGCGCCCGAGGAAGAAAAGCAGGAAGAGCCGGAGACCTCTCCGCTCGAACTGCCGATGCCCGACCCGCTGATCCGCAGGAACGGCGCGGTGACGGAGCCTGCCGACGAGCCACCCGTCACCGACGAGCAGCCCGACGAGACACCGCAAGCGCCCGTCGAGGTGATTCGCGATATCGAGAAGGCGCCGGAGCCGGTGCGCCGCATGCGCGAACTGATCGTCGAGGCCGCCGCCTCCGGCGATATCCAGCGTCTCGCCCCGCTGCTCGGCAAGGGCATGACGGAAACGCAGGTCTCGCTGGTCGAAAGCAACGAAAGCCCTGTCGAGACGCTGAAGGGCCAGTCCGGCGATCCGGACGGCAATGAGGTGCTGGCGATCCTTCTCGACGTGCTGGCGACCGGCTTCGTGCATGTCGGCAAGGGCACGCCGGACGAGATGTATGTCTGGCCCTATTTCGCCGAAAAGCCGCTCTCCAGCCTGACGCCGCCGGAAAAGGTGGACCTCCTGCGCATCGTGACGGCGGGCGACTATGCCGACATGCAGGAATTCGGCAGCTACAATTTCTACCGTGTCGGCATCACGCCGGACGGACAGTGGAAGTTCTTCGTCACCGGCGAATGAGCCTATAGGGCCTCAAGCCAGACATGGCCGGGATGGGCGTGCGCAAGGCAGGCCTTGAGCCAGCCGCGCTGCGCGGCGTCCAGCTTCGGCAGCGCGCAAGCAAAATCCGCCTCGTCCTTGTCACGCCGGTACTTCGCCTTGAAAAGCAGGATGGCCTGCGGCGCAAGATAGGGAATGCCCTCGGCAGTTACCTGCACCATCTCGCCCCGCGGCCGGAGGATCGAAGGATCACGCTTGTAGACCCAGGTTTCCGGCGTGCCGTCCTCGAGCATCATATCGACGCGCCAGCAGCGCGCCACCTCATCCTCGCACCAGACCTGCGCGATGCCTTCGGCGGGCGCCTCGCCCTCTCCAAGCGGCTCCACACGACCATCGCCGACCGCATGGAGCCGCAGGTCGGCGAAAGCGACGCGGAAGACGGGAAAGTCGCGGCGCAGGATCGTGAATTCCAGATCCTCATGCGCCCGCGTTTCGCATCCATGCCAGAGATCGAGCGCCCAGCCGCCGACGACGCACCACGGCCGGCAAACCCCGGAAAGCCGGCGTGCAAGCTCGCCTGGCGTCCAGGCGGACCAGGCGTCGTGCGGAAGGGGCGGCATGGTCTTCATTGTCTGTAGGCCTCGCTGCGCGGGCGTTCTTCATAACGATATGGAGCCGGCGGACAAGGGCCATGACCTTGCGAAAGACGCCCGGCCGTTCTACCTCTCTGTCAAAGGTGCGGCGACGCACCCCCTGCGCCGGACGTGCCGGCGCTAGAGAAATCTGGATACTCCCATGCCTTCCGTTACGCTCTCCGGCCGCGCCTTTCTCCGCATCTCCGGCAAGGATGCCGAAGCCTTCCTGCAATCGCTGATCACCACCAACCTGCCCGACCTTCAGGAAAACGAGATTCGCCCCGGCGCGCTGCTGACGCCGCAGGGCAAGATTCTCTTCGACTTCCTGATCCGCCGCGACGGCGATGACGCCTTGCTGATCGAAACGACGGAAGACCAGCGCGATGCGCTTCTCAAGCGGCTGACCCTGTACAAGCTGCGCGCCGCGGTCGACCTTGCCGTCGTCGACGGCAACGAGGCGACGGTGAACTGGGACGACGCGGAAACGGAGGCGCCGCGCGATTTCCGGTTCGCCAAAGCGGGCCTCGACGTCTCGCGCCGCATGGGCGGCGGCGGCGCGGACGATGCCGCGCTTTACGACACGCTGCGCATTCAAGCCGGTCTGCCCGAGGCCGGCCGCGACTATGCGCTTTCCGACGCCTTCCCGCACGACGCGCTTCTCGACCGCAGCGGCGGCCTTTCCTTCCGCACCGGCTGCTATGTCGGGCAGGAGGTCGTTTCCCGCATGCAGCATCGCGGCACCGCGCGCCGCCGCCCGGTCATCGTGCGGGGTGAGGTCGCGCTTCCGGCGACGGGCACGGAGCTTCTTGCCGGCGGCAAGCCGATCGGCGCGCTCGGCAGCGTTTCCGGCGCGCTCGGCCTTGCCATCATTCGCATCGACCGCGCGGCGGACGCCATGCGCGGCGGAACGCCGATCACGGCGGATGGCGCACCCGTCACCGTCGAGCTGCCGCCATGGGCCGGCCTTGCCTTCCCCGAGGAAGCCGCCGAGGTACCGGCGCAATGAGCGGGAGCGAACGCCCCAAGACGGAAGCCCGCGCCTGGCAGCGCATGCTGTCCGGTCGCCGCCTCGATCTTCTCAACCCCTCGCCGCTCGATATCGAGCTTTCCGACATCGCGCACGGCCTTGCCCGCGTCGCGCGCTGGAACGGCCAGACGAACGGCGACCACGCCTTCTCGGTGGCGCAGCATTCGCTCGTCGTCGAGGCGATCTTCCGCCGGCAGAACCGCTGCAACGCGCAGGAATGCCTGATGGCGCTGCTGCACGACGCGCCGGAATATGTCATCGGCGACATGATCTCGCCCTTCAAGGCCGTCGTCGGCGGCGGCTACAAGAGCGTGGAGAAACGGCTGGAGGCGGCCGTGCACCTGCGCTTCGGCCTTCCGGCCGCAACGCCCGCCACGCTGAAGGCGAAGATCAAGAAGGCCGATCAGGTCGCCGCCTTCTTCGAGGCCACCGAGCTTGCCGGCTTCTCCCATGCGGAGGCGACGAAATTCTTCGGCGCGCCGCGCGGCATCACCGTCGACATGATCGAGATCGTGCCGGTTCCCGCCGTCGAGGCGCAGAAGCGCTTCGCCGAGCGCTTCATGGCGCTGGAGGGCGAGCGCGGCCCCCTGGCGGCGGCGGTGTGACGATGGGCACCATCGTCGTCGCCCCGCTCGGCAAGATCGCGGAACTGGCCGTGCGCCATCGCTGTCGCGAGATGCTGAGCCTCGTCGCGCCGAAGCAGGGTTTTCATCGCCCGGCGGTGATCTCCGCCGAGCGTCACCTGATCCTCGGCGTCAACGACATCGCGTTTGCCGGCACCGGAAATCTCGTCGCCCCCGGCGAGGAACATGTCGCGGCGATCGTCGGCTTTGCCCTTGGTTGGGACCGGCAGGCGCCGCTGCTCGTGCATTGCATGATGGGCGTTTCCCGCTCCCCCGCCGCAGCGCTCATCGCCGCGCTTGCCGTCGCGCCGGATCAGGACGACCATGAACTGGCGCAACGCCTGCGCCGGGCCTCCGTGCAGGCAACGCCGAATGCGCGGCTGATCGAGATCGGCGACCATGTGCTCGATCGCGGCGGCCGGCTGATCGCCGCCGTCAAGGCCATCGGTCGCGGCGCGGATTATGTCGGCGACAGCCCCTTCGTTTTCTCGGCCACACCATGACGGATACCGGCGCCCGCCCACCGGTCGAAATCGGCCTCAATGCGGCGGTGGTCGCGATTTCCGGCCGCAGCCCCTGCATCCTCGCCGCCGGCCGCGATGGCGCGCACGGGCGCGACGCCCTGCCCTTCGGCCCCTTCGATCCGCAGCAGCACCGCACCTTCGAGACGAGCCTGCGCGCCAGCGTGGAGGCGCAGACCGCACTAAAGCTCGGCTATATCGAGCAGCTCTACACTTTCGGCGACCGCGGCCGCCAGAAGGCTCCCGACGAGGCCGGCACGCACATGGTCTCGGTCGGCTATCTGGCGCTGACGCGCACCGACGCCGAGGCGAACGAGCGGCTGACGGAGGCGGGCGCAGCCTGGCGCGACTGGTATGCCTATCTTCCCTGGGAGGACTGGCGGCAGGGCCGCCCGGCGGTGATCGACCAGACGATCCTGCCCGCCCTGAAGAGCTGGGCGGCGGAGGGAGCTCGCGAGGAGCGGACGAGCGCCCTGCCCGCCCCGCGCACGCGCCTGCGCCTTGCCTTCGGCCTCGACGACTTTCCCTGGGACGAGGAGCGCGTGCTGGAGCGCTACGAGCTGCTTTACGAGGCGGGCCTTGCGGAAGAAGCGGTGACCGACGGCTGGGCGAAACCCGGCCAGCCCTCACCCGGCATCGCCATGCGCCACGACCATCGCCGCATCCTGGCGACCGCCATGGCGCGGCTGCGCGGCAAGATCAAATACCGCCCCGTCATCTTCGAGCTGATGGCCCCGGAATTCACGCTCACGGAGCTGCAGGCGACGGTCGAGGCCATTTCCGGCCGGCACCTGCACAAGCAGAACTTTCGCCGGCTCGTCGAGGGAGCGGAGCTGGTCGAGCCGACCGGCGCCTCCACCTCCGCCACCGGCGGTCGTCCCGCCGCCCTCTTCCGCTTCCGCCGCCGGATCTTCGAGGAGCGCCCCGCGCCCGGCCTGAAGGTCGGAATGCGGTAAGCTGCTCCATAACACCGGGCGACAATCAGCACAGGCCGGCATGGCCTGAATATCGTGCGTTCCCAGAACGTGTCCGCTTTCCTTCGAATAGCGAAAACGCTCTATCTCTTTGTCTTTCCATATTTCCGGACGCAGGACCGCTACGCACTTTTGCTGGAAATACTTTAGCGCACCACGACGTCGAGGCCGATGTCGAGCGTCGGCGCGGCCATGGTGATCTTGGAGGTCGAGATGTAGTCGACGCCGGTCTCGGCGATGGCGCGGATCGTCTTGAGGTTCACATTGCCCGAGGCTTCGAGCTTCACGCGGCGCGGATCGGTGGCATAGGCCGTATCCGCAAGGCCGGCGCAGTCGCGGTTGATCTCGACGGCGCGGCGCAGAAGTTCCGGCCCCATATTGTCGAGCAGCACGACATCCGGCTGCGCCTCCAGCGCCTCCTCCAGCTCCTCCAGCGTCGTCACCTCCACCTCGACCTTCACGAGATGGCCGGCAAAGGCGCGGGCGGCGCGAATGGCCCCGGCGACACCGCCGGCAACGGCGATATGGTTGTCCTTGATAAGGATCGCATCGTCGAGACCGTAGCGGTGCGACGAGCCACCGCCCATGCGCACGGCATATTTCTCCAGCGCCCGAAGCCCAGGGATGGTCTTGCGCGTACAGCAGACCCTGGCCGGCGTATGGGCGACCTCCTCGGCAAAACGCGCCGTATGAGTGGCGACGCCGCACAGATGCATGAGGAAGTTGAGCGCCACGCGCTCGGCCGAAAGCACGGCGCGCGCCGGACCGGAGACCCTGGCGATCACCGTGCCGGGCGACAGCCGGTCACCGTCCTTCACGAAGGCGTCGAAGCGGATCGCCGGATCCATCAGCCGGAAGGCCGCGCGGGCAAGATCGAGGCCAGCGACGATGCCGTCCTCACGCGCGTTCAGCTCCGCTTCCGCGATCATTTCCGGCGCGATCGTCGCCTGGCTGGTGATATCGCCGGCCCGCCCGAGATCTTCCAGGAGCGCCGCGCGGACCTGCTCCTCCACCATCAGCGGCGAAAGCACGGGGAGATAGGGCGTGGTCATGGCGTATCCTGTTCCGTTTCAATTCGATGATGGCGGCGTTACGCCGCCGCCGTTTCCGCAAGCTCAGCGACCACCCTGTCGGCATCCGCGAGGGTCAGGAAGGTACGGTGCTTCCATTCCGCCTTCTGCTCGGGGAAGTCCGAGCGGAAATGGCCGCCGCGGCTTTCCTCGCGCAGATAGGCGCCGGCAGCGATCAGCTTGGCCGTGGTGACGATGTTGTGGAAGCGCATGCGGCTGTTCTCGCGCTCCAGCACCGCGATCTCGCGGATGGCGGCGGCAAGGCCCTCGCGGGTGCGGATGACACCGGCCCGGTCGCTCATGATGCGGCGCAGGCGCGTCAGCGCGGGGCTGTCCTCGATGGTCACGAGATCGTCGCTCTCGCCGGCATTCTTGCCCCAGTCGTTGATCTTTGGCTCGGGCAGCATGCCCTTGATGTTTTCCGCGATGCGCGCGGCGAAGACGACAGCCTCCAGCAGGGAGTTGGAAGCAAGGCGGTTGGCGCCGTGGACGCCGGTGGAGGTGACCTCGCCGGCGGCCCACAGGCCGTCGATGGAGGTGCGGCCTTCCGCATCCGTCAGCACGCCGCCCATGTGATAGTGCACGGCTGGTACGACGGGGATCGGCTGGGTGACCGGGTCGATGCCGGCCGCCTTGCAGGAGGCGTAGACCGTCGGGAACATTTCGGGGAAATGCGCGCCCACGGCCCTGGTGCAATCGAGGAACGCGCCGCGGCCGGCCTGTACCTCGGCGAAGACGCCGCGCGAGACGATGTCGCGCGGGGCAAGCTCGCCGTCCGGATGGATATCCAGCATGAAGCGGTGGCCGGCGGAGTTGACGAGATGCGCGCCGTCGCCGCGCAGCGCCTCGGTGGCGAGCGGCGCGGGATCGCGTCCGATATTGATGGCGGTCGGATGAAACTGCACGAATTCCGGGTCGGCGATGATCGCGCCGGCGCGGGCGGCCATGCCGACGCCCTGCCCGCAGGCCTCCCAGGGATTGGTGGTGACGGCGAAGAGATGGCCGACACCGCCCGAGCAGAGCACGACGGCGCGGGCGGGGAAATGCACGCGGTTCTTCGACTGGCCGGCATCCGGCCGGGCGACCACGCCGGAGATGAAGCGGCCTTCGCGCACCAATTCCTCGACCACGTAGCCTTCCAGCACGCGGATCGACGGCGTGTTGCGCACGGCCGCAATCAACGCCTCCATGATGGCCTTGCCGGCCATGTCGCCCTTCACCCGCACGATGCGGCGCTCGGAATGGGCAGCCTCGCGGGAGAGCAGGAGCTTGCCTTCGAGATCGCGGTCGAAGGGCACGCCGTATTCGAGCAAGTCGTGGATGCGCGCCGGACCTTCGGAAACCATGAAGCGCGCCATCTTCTCGTCGACAATGCCGGCGCCGGCCTCCAGCGTGTCGGCCACATGCTTGTCGAAGGTATCGCCGGGACTCATCGCCGCCGCGATGCCGCCCTGCGCCCAGGCGGAGGACGCGCCCTGCCCGATGGGGGCGGCCGCGAGGATGGTGACGGGGCGCGGCGCCAGCTTCAGCGCGCAGAACAGGCCCGCAAGCCCGCCGCCGACGATGACGATATCGTCGATGCCGTTCCACGATTGCGGGCGGAAACTTTCCATGGGCATTTGTCTTTCCTCCGACGTCGCGGCCTGCCGCTCGCCCCTCACCTGCCTGCCGGCATCCTCTCCCCGCAAGCGGGGCGAGGAAGGAAAACCTCACCGTTCTGCCCCTTCTCCCCGTTTACGAGGAGAAGGTCCTGGCAGGGGGATGAGGGGCCGCGTGTGCGGGCCATACGTCCGTTACTGCTTCAAGTTCACCATCCGCTCGACGGCAAGGCGTGCCCGGCCGGCGATTGCCGGATCGACCAGAACCTCCTCCGTCATGTTCACAAGGCTGTCGAGTATCTTCGGCAGCGTAATGCGCTTCATGTGCGGACAGAGATTGCACGGTTTGACGAAATCGACGTCCGGCAGCTCGGCCTGGATATTGGAGGCCATGGAGCATTCGGTGACGAGCAGAACGCGCGAAGGGCGGTTGTCCTTCACGTAATTGATCATGCCCGAGGTGGAGCCGGCGAAATCGCAGACGGCGATGACATCCGGGTGGCATTCCGGGTGGCCGATGATCTCGATGCCGGGATGGGCGTCCTTGTAGGCAAGCAGTTCCTGCGGGGTGAAGCGCTCGTGCACCTCGCAATGGCCCTTCCAGGTGAGGATCTTCTTGTTCGTCTGCTTGGCGACGTTCATCGCCAGATATTCATCCGGGATGCAGAGCACGGTGTCGCTCTCAAGGCTTTCGACAACCGCCAGCACGTTGGACGAGGTGCAGCAGATATCCGTCTCCGCCTTCACATCCGCCGAGGTATTCACATAGGTGACGACCGGCACGCCGGGATAGCGCTGCTTGAGGAGGCGCACATCCGCACCGGTGATCGAGTCCGACAGGGAGCAGCCGGCCTTGGCATCCGGGATCAGAACGGTCTTTTCCGGGTTCAGCAGCTTGGATGTTTCCGCCATGAAATGCACGCCGCACTGGATGATGATCTCGGCATCCACCTTGGTGGCGTCACGGGCGAGCTGCAGCGAATCGCCGACGATATCGGCGACGCAGTGGAAGATTTCCGGCGTCTGGTAATTGTGCGCGAGGATGACCGCGCCGCGCTCCTTCTTCAGCCGG
Source organism: Shinella zoogloeoides (assembly GCF_022682305.1). Lineage (NCBI taxonomy): Bacteria > Pseudomonadati > Pseudomonadota > Alphaproteobacteria > Hyphomicrobiales > Rhizobiaceae > Shinella > Shinella zoogloeoides. The sequence continues at coordinate 1,122,808 of NZ_CP093528.1, read as the reverse complement.
TTGATGGCGGCGACATAGGGCGCGTAGACCGGCCATTCGAAGGCGGGGATGAACTGCTTGACCTTCTCGTAGAGATGCTCCGTCTCGCGGGCGATCTCCGGCGTGAAGGTGAGGTCCGGTTTCTCGATGACGCCGAAGCGCTCCGCGGCGGTGAGCGGACGTACGCCTTCGGCTTCCGCCGCATGCTGGGCCAGAACGGTCATGGAACCCTCCCTTTCCGCTGGTTTCCAGCGGCTTCGCCATTTTGCTCAATATGAGCATAATGGCCGTAAAACAAAACCGGCATGGCCGGTGGTTCAGATTTAGAAACTTTTGTGACGCTTTGCAAGAAGCCCCGCCGAATTCCTTCCGGCGGGGCAAGCCGTTCGGCTCAGGCGACCGCCGGGCGAGGGACGCCCCTCTCCTGTATAGGCCAGTGCACGACGGCGGCGAAGAGACCGAGCACGACGCCGAGCCACCAGACCGGATCGTAGGTGCCGAAATGGTCGTAGAGATAACCGCCCATCCACACGCCGAGGAAGGAGCCGACCTGATGCGACAGGAAGACGATGCCGCCGAGGAGACCGAGATGCTTCGTGCCGAACATGATGGCGACGAGGCCGTTGGTCGGCGGCACGGTGGAGAGCCAGAGCAGGCCCATCACGATGGCGAAGATGATGACGGAGGCCGGCGACTTCGGCAGCAGGATGAAGGCCGAAACGGCGACCGAGCGGGCGATGTAGATATAGGCGAGGAAATACGGCTTCGAATAGCGCTGGCCGATGAAGCCGGCGGCAAGAGAGCCGATGATGTTGAAGAAGCCGATCAGCGCCAGCGCGATCACGGCGTAGCGCGCATCGATGCCGATATCGCCGAGATAGGCGGGGAAATGCGCGGTGATGAAGGCGACCTGATAGCCGCAGACGAAGAAGCCGGCGACCAGCAGCAGGTAGCTGCGATGGCCGAGGGCTTCCTTCAGCGCCTCGCCAATGGTCTGCTTGTACTCGTTGGCCGAGGTAATGCCCGAGGAGGAGTTGCCGCGCAGCGGAATGGCGATCAGCGGCACGAGCAGCATCAGCACGCCGAGATAGACGAGGCTGTCCGACCAGCCGTAAGCGCTGATGAGGCCCTGCGACAGCGGCGCGAAGAGGAACATGCCGGCCGAGCCGGCGGCCGTGCAGATGCCGAAGGCCATGGAGCGCTGATCCGGCGTGACATTGCGCGCAAAGGCGGAGAGCAGGATGCCGAAGGAGCCGGCCCCGACGCCAAGCCCCACCAATACGCCGCCGCCGACATGCAGCCAGAGCGGCGAGGTGCCGAGCGACATCAGGAAGAGGCCGAGCGCATAGACGAGGCCCGAGACGAGCAGCACGCGCCAGGTGCCGAACTTGTCGGCGATGGCGCCGAAGAACGGCTGGCTGACGCCCCAGGCGAGGTTCTGCAGGGCCATGGCGAGGCCGAAGGTCGTGCGGTCCCAGCCGGTATCCTGCAGCATGGGCAACTGGAAGAAGCCCATCGCCGAGCGCGGGCCGAAGGTGAGCACGGCGATCAGCGAGCCGGCGACGATGATGAGCCAGGGCATGGGCCGGCTCGCGGCGGGCGCCGTAAATGTGGATGGGGCGGACATAGGTATCTCCCGGATTCTGTGCGCGAAAACTACGCCGGGAGATCGATGAACGAAAGCGAATTTAATTGACCGCGCGATCAATGGGATTGATGGACAATCCGATTCAGCATTCCGGCGGATGTGCTTGACGCGGCTGTATTTTGGGCGCATGTCCCCCCGCAGGCGTCATACGGCGCCCATGTAACGCGGATAGGATCCATGGACCCCGACAGTCGACAATCGAGAGCAATCGAACGTCCTGTCCGGTAGCGGCTTGAAGCCTTGCTCCGGACGGCGCGAACGCCCTCAAAGGAGTGAAGCATGCTGCAGATCTATGCCCGCAAGGCTGACCGCTTTTGCCTGCGCGATATTTCCAACCCCGCCATCGAGCAGGCGATTTCCCCTGCCCTGTGGTACGACCTGCTCAGCCCGACGCCGGAGGATGTGAAGGAGGTCGAGGCCGCCCTGCACATCTCGATTCCGACGCGCGAAGAGATGGAGGACATCGAGCTTTCCGCCCGTCTCTACCAGGAGGACGACGCGGCCTTCCTGACGATGACGGCGCTGACCAACCTCGACAGCGACGAGCCGGCCAAGATGCCGGTGACCTTCATCCTTCGTGGCCCGACGCTGGTGACGGTGCGCTATGCGGATGCCAAGCCCTTCTCCGTCTTCTGTCACAGGGCGCTGCGCGGCAACGGCCACAGCTACGAGACCGGCGAGGATGTCATGCTCGGCCTCATCGAATCCGTCATCGACCGCATGGCGGACGTGCTGGAGCGGCTCGGCAATGAGATCGACCTCCTCTCGCACGAGGTTTTCCGCAGCAAGAAGGCCACGTCGAGCAAGAAGACGCGCGACCTCGAGGCCGTGATCGAGCAGCTCGGCCGCAAGGGTGATTTCCTCAGCGGCGTGCGCGAAAGCCTCGTTTCCGTCTCCCGGCTCGCGGCCTATCACGCGGCAATCGAGACCCCTGCCCGCCGGCCGTCGAAGGAAATCCGCCAGCTCGTGAAGCTCGTGCAGCGCGACGCCTCCTCGCTCGGCGACCACGCCGCGTTTCTCTCGGGCAAGATCAACTTCCTGCTCGACGCAACGCTCGGCCTCATCAATCTCGAACAGAACCAGATCATCAAGATCTTCACCGTCGCCTCGGTCGTCTTCCTGCCGCCGACGCTGGTGGCTTCCGTCTACGGCATGAATTTCGAGCTGATGCCCGAGCTGCAATGGCATCTCGGCTACCCCTGGGCCGTCGGTCTCATGGTGCTCTCCGCGCTCGTGCCGTTCCTGTATTTCAAGCGGCGGGGATGGGTGTGACGTTCTCGCGCAGCACGGCGGCGAGGACTGGCTACACCCAGTTTTCGGCCCTTAGCCCCGGCATGCGCGCAAACTCCCGGAGATTGTTCGTAACGACGATCAGGCCTTCGCTGCGGGCATGGCCGCCGATCTGCATGTCATGCGGACCGCATGGCGTGCCGGCCCTTTCGAGCTCCGCCCGAACCTGCCCGTAATGCGCGGCCGCCCTGGCGGCGAAGGGCAGAACCTCCAGCCGCGCGACAAAGTGCTCGACCGCCACAAGGTTCTCAGCCCGGCGCGCGGACTTTTCCGCGCCATAGTGCAATTCCGCAAGCGTGATGCTCGATATGCAAAGCTGCTCAGCCAACGCGTTGAACTTCTCGCGGACCGCAGGCGGATAGGTCTTCATCACATAGATGCAGATATTGGTGTCGAGCATATAGGCCAGCATCAGAAAGACTCGCGCTCTTCCGCCGCCGGCTGCTCCCGCTCGCTCATGAAATCGTCGCTGACGCGCGGCCCGTTCAGGAAAAGGTCATCCCATCTCTGGCCTTGTGGGACGATGACACGGCTGCGGCCGATCTTGAGTACATCGACCGTATGCACATCTTCGGGAAAGGCGACCGCCTTAGGAAGGCGAACAGCCTGGCTGCGGTTGCTGGTGAAAACAGTCGAGTTGGCCATGCTGCATCCTCACGTGATATCCCATCGGGATATACATAATATCCCGGGCACGGAATCACAAGGACGCGCGCCGCCCGCGCTTAAGAGCGAACCTTCATCGGCCAGCGCTCCTCCCGCGTCTTCACCACGCGCACCGTATCCCCGAGGCGGACCTCGCCTTCGCCGCGCGGCACCGCGTTCCAGCCGAAGAGCACGCCGGGTACGCGGCGTTCGGCGGACATGCGCTTTTCGGCGAGGCCCTGGATGGGATTGCCGCCGATGCGCTCGCCGGTCATCTGGTCCTGCGTGGTCATGATGCAGCGGGCGCAGGGCTTGACGAAATCGAAGACGACGCCGTTGATCTCGATCGTTTCCCACAGATCCTCCGCCCAGGGATCGTCGCAGGAAACGAGGATGTTGGTGCGGAAGCGGTCCATGCCGACCGGCTCCTGCCCCTTGGCAACGAGCGTGCGGTTGAGATCGGCGAGCGAGCCGGTCGTGGTGACGAGAACGGGAAAGCCGTCGGCGAAGCCGACGGGGGCAGGAGCGCCGGCCCATTCCTCGCCCTCCGCGCGATGCGACAGGGCATCCATGTGCACGAGCTTGACGGGCCGGGCGAGCCAATCCGACAGCACATCGTTCACGGCCTCGTCGGCTACGGCGGCGTTGACCGCGCTGTCCCAGACGGTCACGTCAAGGCGGTCTTCCGGCTCGAAGCTCGCGAGGAGCTGGCGGCCCTCCATTTCCAGCAGAAGGCTTTCGCCGACCGCCGTCGCCTCGACGCGGGCGAGCGGCTGGAGTTCGCGCTGGGTGATGAAACGACCGTCCGGCTCGACGACCATGTAGCGCCGGTCGCCGGCAAGGCCGTCGAGGCGGATGGTCGCGCTTTCGACCGGGATGGCGCGGCCGCTCTTCAGCGGGTGGATGTTGAGGCCTTCGACCTGCATGGGGCGACCTTTCCTGACGCTTTGATTCAACGCTTTGCCGAACCGATTCAATCCGGCGGCACAAAAGCATGTTTTTCTTCAGATTTCATCCAGAAGCATATCGCGGATCGCCCGGAGACGCTGCGTGCGGTCCTTCGCCATCCGCGCGCCCGCCGCCGTCCGGAAACCGTCCGCCAGCCTGAAGAGCTTCACCTCGAAATGATCGATGGCGAAAGCCTTGTCGTCCAGCGGGCGGCGCTCGGCGAGCGGATCCAGCGGGTCGTAGAGGCCGCTGCCCATGCGCCCGGCGATGTAGAAGCAGCGCGCGGCCCCGATCATGCCGATGGCGTCCAGCCGGTCGGCATCCTGTACGATCCTCGCCTCCAGCGTTTCCGGCGGGATATCGGCCGAGAAACTGTGGGTGAGGATGGCGTGGGACACGGCCGCCACATCCGCCCCGCTCCAGCCTTCGGCGGTCAGCAGGCCGGCGGCCTTTTCGGCGGCAAGGCGCGAGGCCTCGGCGCGCAGCGGCGAATTCTTCTCCACGGCCACGCAATCGTGCAGCAGCACGGCGGCGGCCAGCACGCGAAGGTTCCCGCCCTCCTGCGCCTGGATGCGGCGGGCGCTCTTCCAGACGCGGATGAGGTGCGCGGCATCGTGCGAGCCATCATCGGCGGCGAAGGCCTGCGGCAGCAGGCGCTCGGCAAGGTCCCCGAGGGGCGAGAAGGCGGCGGCGAGGCAGGCGAAGGACATATGCGATCCGTGGTCGATCCGTGGTCGATCCGTGATTGTCTGCCCGAGACCTAGCCCGTCATGCCTGTCCGTTCAATTCCGCCTTTTCGTCCGTCCCGGACTTTCCCGAGAGGATCTTCTGGTAGAACAGGCCGATGCCGATGAGCACCGCGCCGAGACCGATGAAGGAGAGCGCGCGCAGGATACCCTCGAGGTTCGACATGTCGACGAGGAAGACCTTGACGACGGCGATCAGCACGAGGCCGGCGGAGGCAAGGCGGATGCTCCTGGAATCGACCTTCGAGCCGACCGCCAGCAGCAGCACGCCGAGCAGCAGCCAGACGACCGAATAGGTATAGGTCTCCGGCTGGAGGAACCCCTTCCATTCCGCGATGCCCTCGCCGTGCCAGTAGCGGCGCACGGAGAGTGTGACCCAGGCGAAGACGAGCGCCACGCCCGACAGCGCGAGCATGACGACATAGGGCAGAGGCCGGCGGTCACGCGCATACCAGGCAAGGCCGCCATAGGCGATGCCCGGCAGCAGGTAACCGATGAGCAGGAGATCGAGGAACGGCCATTTTCCAAGCAGCTCGCCGGTCACGTAGGGATTGAGGCCGATGAAATGGGCGCTCAGCACCGAGAGGACCGAAAGCCCGCCGACGACCATCGAGCCGTAGCGGAAGACGGGGCTCGGCGCCTTGAGATCGAGCGACATCATGATCGCCGAAGCGCCGATGACCAGCAGCGTATAGACCGACTGCTCACCGAGCGTCGGCGTCGAACTGTCGAGCACGCCGCCATTCATGCCGTGACGCACGAGGATCGCGGCGGTCAGCAACAGGAAGAGGCTGGCGAGGGCCTGAAGGAGATTGCGGATGCGCTCGCCCGGCCAGCGGCGCAGCTCGAAGGCCGAGAGCGCGAGCAGCGCGGCCGGGATGCCGTAGCCGGCGAGAAGCTGGTTGAAGACCGGCGTCCGGGAGAGGTTCGCCGCGCCGACGATGGTCGGCTCGAAACCGATCCGGCCGGCGACCACGGCAGCGGCACCGGCCATCAGCCAGGGTAGCACCGGCCAGCGGCGAAGGCGCGTGGCGTAGACGGCGGCCGTGCCGAGGAGCGCGGTGCCGAGCGTGGTGGCAAGACCGTCGGTCAGGGCATGCAGCGCCAGCACGAGGAAGGCGAAGCCGCCTGCGGCGAGCGTCCATTGCGGGATGAAAAGGCCCTCCCCGCCTCTATCCCTTGCGCGTGAAAAACCTTCCGCTGCGGCGAGGAAGACGAGACCGAAGACGACCGCGACGAGGCCATGCTTCGGATCGAAGGAGAGATTGCCGAGATTGAAGAAGCTGATGGCGACAATCGCAAAGGGGACGGCGGGCGCGAGCAGGCTCCAGATCGCGGCGAACGGACCGGAGCCGGCAAGGCGCAGGCGAACGGCGGCAAGGCCGGCAGCGGCGTAGGCGGCGGCGAGCGCCAGCAGCAGGTTGGCGGGCACCGAGCCGAGGACGGGAACCGGGAGGGACAGCGACCCGCTGCCGTCCAGCGTCGGGGGCGCGAGGTTCGTGAAATTGCCGATCAGTCCGGCGGCCGGCAGGCCGACCATCCGCACGGTACCGACGATGGCGGCGATTGCGGAGAGGATTGCCGGATAGACCGCCCAGCCGCGCGATGCGCCGAGAACGGCGAGCGCCATGACGACCACGGCAAAGCCATAGTCGGCGGAGGCGACCGCAGGCACGCTGCTGGCCAGCATCAGCGCCGGGAAGGCCATGGCGAGCGCGCCGGTGAGCGACACGGCGACGGCCGGCGGGGTGAACAGGCGGTCGAGCGGAGCGATCGGGGCAGCGACCTCGGGCTGCCCGTCCTCTTGCGTCACGCCGCCGGGCCAGATCAGGCCGTGGCCGAGGGCGAGCACGAGCATGGCGAGCAGGACCGGCATCACCTCGGCATTGCCGGCTCCGGCGAGATAGAGCAGCGCCCAGAACGCCATGCCGGCATTGGCGAGCGCCGGCACGACCTGCCAGCCACGGATGCGGGAGGCAGCGAAAGTGGCGAGCCATGCGACGGAAAGGAAGCCGAAGAGACTCCAGGCGCTCGGATCGTCAGTCGAGACCAGCGCCGGCGTCAGCATGGAGGCGAGGAGGCCGAGACCGGCGAGCGCCTGCCCATGCAGCAGCGAGAGGCCGATGGTCGCGAAGGCGACAATGGCAAGCAGCACGAAGGCGGCGGGTGCGCCGAGGTAGCCGTAGAACGCATAGGCGACATAGGTGACGGCGAAGAGCGTGATGGACCCGGCGGCCGTCAGCACGCCCGGGATCATGGCGTTCTGGAAGGCGTTGGCAATGAGCGGCTGGGTGCGGCGGCGCACGAATTCGCCAACCGCCATCAGCAGGAGGCCGAAGGCCGCCGCCAGCGACAACCGCACGGCGGGGCTGAGCAATCCCGCCTCGATGGAATACTTGACCATGAAGATGCCGCCGAGCGCGAGCGCGATGCCGCCGACCCAGACGGCCCAGCGCGCGCCGATGCGGCTTTCGAAGCTTTCCTTCGGCCTTGCCGGCGCGACGACAGGCGCCATGACGGCCTCTTCCACCTTTTCGCCTGCCTCGGCGGCTTCCGCCGCGTGAGTGGGTGCCCCGCCGAAGATGGAACGGCCCTTGCCGGCCTCGTCTGCCGATGCGGCGGCCCAGGGACTGGAGAACTCTTCCTGCTCCGATGGCGCCGTCTCTTCCTGTATCGCGGGCGAGGCCGTTTCCAAGGCGGCTTCGGCCACCGGGACCGGCGACGCGGGGAAGCCGCCGGCTTTCAGCGCCTCGATCTCACCCTTGAGGCGCATCACCTCCTCGCCCAGCTTCTGCGCGCTGCCCCGCGAGGCATTGAGGGTGTAGAGGGCGAGGCCGATAGCGACCAGCGATAGGATTTCCAGCATTACGACTCCAGAACGGCATGGTCCGGGCGGCAAACTACCCGGTTCTTGCCTATTGCCAAAACGGGTTACGTTTCAGGCCGGCGATCTCTTCGACCGTCAGCGCGTCAGGTTCTCGATGGGGAAGATGGCGCAGGTTTCCGTGCCGTGGGCGAGCAGCTTGCCCTTGCCGTCGCGCAGCCACGCCTCCGAGGTCGCGATGGTACGGCCGCGATGCACGATCCTGCCCTCGCAAAATACCTCGCCCATGCCCGGCAGGACCGGGCGCACGAGGTTCAGCTTGAATTCGATGGTCGTATAGGCCTCGCCCGGCTTGATGACGGAGAAGACCGCGCAGCCGAGCGCCGAATCCATTACCGTCGCCGTCCAGCCGCCATGTACTGTGCCAAGCGGATTGAGGTGATCGGCGGAAGGCATGCCGGCAAAGACGACACGGCCTTCCTCCACCTCGGTCATGCTGAAGGCGAGGGTCTTCGCCATCGACGGCGCGGGCAGCTCGCCGGCAAGCATCGCCTGCAACACCTTCAGCCCGCCGTCACGCTTGACCACATCGAGCGGCAGCGTGCCGATGCTACCGACCGTCAGCCCGGGATAGATTTCGACCGTCATGCATGGGCCTTTCTGGGTTGATCGTTTCGCGGCAGGGCGAGCGCCTTCAGCGCCGCCTGCACGAAGCCGTCGCGGGCATTCGCCAGTTCCAGCCCGCGCGGCTCGCAGACATGCCGGTTGAGGAAGAAGGCCGTCAGGCGGAAACCGTCGGCAAGCGCGGCGGCATCGGCGGCGTGCCGGCTCTCGTCGCCCAGGAAGGCGGGAAGCGCGAGCATCCTGTCCGCGAAAGGCGCACCCGCATCACGCGAGACGGCACGGCCGGACTTGGGCGAGACGTAACAGAGGTTTTCACGGCTGCCGGTCGCCACGCATTCGAGGAGATCGAGGCCGAAACCGAGATCGTTCAGTACGGCAAGCTCGAAGCGGATGAAGAGTTCGCCGGCGTCGGCCGGCTCGTGCAGGTGATCGAGGATGACGGACAGCGCCTCGTAGAGATGCGGATGGGGATCGCGCTCCGGCAGGAAGCGCAGCAGCGCCGCCATGGCCTGCACGCCATAAACGGCCGTCGCCGTCTCCATCAGGCGGCCGGCGCGAAGCTCCAGCGGCTCGAGGCGGAATTCGCCGAGATGCTCGTCGAGCCGCGCCCGCCAGGTCACGTCCACGGAATTGCCCGGCTGGAGCACCGGCTGCATGGCGCGCGAGCGCCCGCCCCTGACCATGCCGAGATGCCGGCCGCGGCCGCGCGTCATCACCTCGGCGATCACCGAGGTCTCGCCATGGCGCCGCACGCCCAGAACGATGGCCTCATCAGTCCATTGCATGGTCCAAGCCTTACGCCGTTGGCGCGGCGGGGGCAAGCGGCGGGACACGTTGCCTGCCGGCCACACCCAAGCCATTGCCACAGTTTCGCTTTCTTCTCGCCCTTCCCCTGCCCGCTTTGCCACCGAAGAACCGGTCGAAGGCCGCAAAGGCCGGATTGAAATCAGAAATGACAGGTGCCGTCTTCATGTGTGTGTCCCGCGTCCGCGCCTCCGTGGCTCTTCGCTCCCTCGCTCTCCTCGCCCTTGCCGCGACCCTGGCAAGCTGCGCCACCACGGCGGCGCCGGTGAAGAAGAAGGGGCCGGATCCGGTTCATGTCGCGATGTACGGGCCGCGTCCGGACGAACGCTTCCCGATGCCGGCGATCGATATCAGCGGCGTGAACCCGAAATATTTCCGCCAGCAGGTGGCCTACCAGACCATGGAGCCGGCCGGCACCATCGTCATCGATACGCAGAACCGCTTCCTCTATCTCGTGCAGGGCGAAGGAATGGCGATGCGCTACGGCATCGGCGTCGGCAAGTCGGGGCTGGAATTCGAGGGCGTCGCCCGCATCGGCCGCAAGGCGGAGTGGCCGCGCTGGACGCCGACCCCGAGCATGATCAAGCGCGAGCCGGAACGGAACCTCAAATGGGCGAACGGCATGGAGCCGGGCCTGACCAACCCGCTCGGCCCGCGCGCGCTCTATCTCTACAAGGACGGGCAGGACACGCTGTTCCGCATCCACGGCACGTCCGAGCCGTGGTCGATCGGCAAGGCCGTATCGAGCGGCTGCATCCGCCTCTTCAACCAGGATATCATCGACCTCTACGGCCGGGTGCCGAGCGGAAGCCGCGTCGTCGTGCTGCAACACCAGGCGCCGGCCGAGGAAGCAATGCCGGTGGCGGCGGCAAGCGACGGCTTCGTGCCGAGGGCGGACATCTAGAATCGGGGCGCCGGACCGTAGAGACCGGACTGCCGGCGCCTTCCCCCGTCACAGGAAATCCTGCTGCTCGGAAGCGACGACGCCCTTCATCTCGCTCGGGTAATACCCCTCGCGCAGGTTGATGCCGTATTCGACATAGGCTTTCATGCAGGCGAGCATCTGCGACCAGCCCTCGCAGTTCATGTAGGAGGATTTCTGGCCGCGGGCGTTCTCGCGCCAGCCGGTCTCGCCGATGGTCACCATCGTGCCGCCGTCGTCGAGGGGCTTGAAGCGCATCTCGACGCGCGTCCTGTAAGGCTCCTCCCCTTCCTCCACCATGGCATCCCAGCGGAAGACGATGAGCGCGTCCTCCTCCACCTTGTCGACGACGACCGGGGCCATGCCCCACCACGTCACCGTCGTGCCCTCGACGAGCGGCGCGCTCGCTCCGCCGATGGTGGTGAAGTAGCCGCTCAGCTTCTTCGGATTGACCACCGCATCGAAAACCTCGGCAATCGGCCGGCCGATCCGCCCGTTCACGCGAAATTCCAGCGTCATGCCGTCCTCCTTCGGGCGCAGCCGCCCGCGTTCGCTTGTGCTTCGTCAAAATATGTTATAAAAACATAACATGTCAAGCGAATCGAAAGAGGACGCCGTCTTCAAGGCGCTCGCCAATGGAAAGCGGCGGCAAATGCTGGACGCAATCAAGCACGCGCCGCTGACGACGGGCGCGCTGTGCGAAAAATTTCCGGAGATGGACCGCTGCACGGTCATGCAGCACCTGAAGGTGCTGGAGGACGCGGACCTGATCATTCCGCGCCGCGAGGGCCGCGAGCGCTGGAACCACCTCAACGCCCTGCCGATCCAGGCGATCCACGACCGCTGGATCAGCCAGTATGCCGGCCATGCGATGAGCGTGCTCTCGGCCCTCAAGGGCGAACTGGACGGCTGAGGCGCCGCCTTCCGGCAGCGCCCCGCGATGTCCTACGCCTCGGCGGCGATACGGCCGATCTCGGCGATCACGGCATTGCGCTCGTCGCCGGAAATGCCGGGGATCTCGCAGAAGGCGGTGACGACGACCGCGCCGCGATCCGGCGACCAGGCGATGGCGACATCGTTGGCGTTGCCGTGCTTGTCGCCGTTCGTGCCGGTCTTGTCGCCGGTCAGCCAGTCGGTCGGGAAACCGGCGCGCAGTCGCGTATCGCCGGTCTTGTTCATCACCAGCCAGGCGGCAAGCTGCGCCCGCGAGCGCGACGAGAGAACGTCGCCGATGATCAGCCTGCGCAGCGTCTCCGCCATGGCGGCTGGCGTGGTCGTGTCGCGCTCGTCGTCCGGCGTTTCGCGATAGTTGAGCGTCGGTTCGGTGCGGTCGAGACGCGTCACCTCGTCGCCGATGCCGCGCAGGAAAGCCGTCACGGCCTTCGGCCCGCCCGAGGCAGCGAGCAGGAGATTGGCCGCGGCGTTGTCGCTGAGCGTGATCGCCGCCTCGCAAAGCTCGGCAATGGAGATGCCCTTGCCGCCGACACGGGTTTCCACCACCGGCGACCAGTCCACAAGGTCGGATTTCTTGACGACGATCCGCCGGTCAAGCGCTTCTTCCTTGCGGTCGACACGGGCAAGGATATGCGCCGCCAGCAGTGCCTTGAAGGTGCTGCACATCAGGAACCGCTCGTCCGCCCGGTGGCCGATGCGGATACCCGTCGCGAGATTATGTATGGCAACGCCGATGCGGCCCTTGTGGCGCGCCTCCAGTTCGGCCAGCCGCTTTTCCAGCGCACCGCCCGTTGCCGCGCCAGCGCCGCCGGCCAGCGCGGAAACCGCGGGAACGGCAAGGAGTGCGCCGGCAATCGCCTGCCGGCGTGAGAATGTGATCGTCATCATGTATTTCCTGTCTTCGGGCAGGACGCATCTTGCGCCGCTCGCCCGTCTTGGCCCGCCCACATCGCGACTATGCGCAACGGGGCGGGTCAAGACAAACGACGATTTCTGCCGGCAGCCATTAGGAAAACTAGGGCTTATTTCCGCTTCATCGCTTCCGCCAGCGCGGCACCGAAAGCGCCCTGCGAGGGTGCCTGCGGCTTGGGCGCTGCCTGGGCGAATTTCGGCTTCATCTGCGCGTTCCTGTCGTTACGCGCGGCGTTGTCGCGGGCGACCAGCGCGCCGCCGTCCTTGCGCATGGTCAGGCCGATGCGCTTGCGGGGCACGTCCACCTCCGTCACGCGCACCTTCACCACGTCGCCGGCCTTCACCACCTCGTGCGGGTCCTTGATGAAGCGGTCGGCAAGCTGGGAGACGTGCACGAGACCATCCTGATGCACGCCGATATCGACGAAGGCGCCGAAGGCGGCAACATTCGTCACCGTCCCCTCCAGCATCATGCCGACCTTGAGGTCCTTGATGTCGTCGACGCCGTCGGCGAAGGTCGCCGTCCTGAATTCCGGGCGCGGGTCGCGGCCGGGCTTTTCGAGTTCGGCAAGGATGTCCTTCACGGTCGGCAGGCCGAAGCGCTCGTCCACGAAGACCTTCGGGTCGAGCTTCTTCAGCGCCGCGCTGTCGCCCATCAGGGCACGCACGTCCCGCCCGCAGGCGGCGACGATCTTCTTGGCAACGCCATAGGCTTCCGGATGCACAGAGGAGGCGTCGAGCGGTTCCTTGCCGTTCGGAATGCGCAGGAACCCGGCGCATTGCTCGAAGGTGCGCGCACCGAGGCGGGAAACCTTCATCAGTTCCTTGCGGCTCTCGAACGGGCCGTTCGCATCGCGGTGCGCGACGATGGCCTCCGCCGAGGACTTGCCGAGGCCGGAGACACGGGCGAGCAGCGGCGCGGAAGCCGTGTTGAGATCGACGCCGACGGCGTTCACCGCATCTTCCACCACCGCATCGAGCGAGCGCGACAGCTTGCCCTGGTCGACGTCATGCTGGTACTGGCCGACGCCGATCGACTTCGGCTCGATCTTCACGAGTTCGGCCAGCGGGTCCTGCAGGCGGCGGGCGATGGAGACGGCCCCGCGTAGCGATACGTCGAGGTTGGGGAATTCGGCGGCGGCCGTTTCCGAGGCGGAATAGACCGAAGCTCCTGCTTCCGAAACGATGACCTTGGTGGGCTTGGGCGCGGGAAGCTGGGCGAGCATGTCGGCGACCAGCTTTTCCGTCTCGCGGCTGCCCGTGCCGTTGCCAATGGCGATCAGCTCGACCCTGTGCTTTCGGACGAGGCTCGCAAGCTCGGCCTGCGTCCCGCGCACATCGTTCTTCGGCGGGAAGGGATAGACCGTCGTCGTCTCGACGACCTTGCCGGTATTGTCGACCACGGCCACCTTGACGCCGGTGCGGATACCCGGATCGAGACCCATCGTGGCGCGCGTGCCGGCGGGCGCGGCGAGCAGCAAATCCTTGAGATTGCGGGCGAAGACGCGGATCGCCTCCTCTTCCGAGCGTTCGCGCATCTCGCGCATCAGGTCGAGCGACAGCGACATGGAAAGCTTCACGCGCCAGGTCCAGCCGATCACTTCGGCCAGCCACTTGTCGCCCGGCTTCGTGCCGACGGCATGGAAGGAGGCAATGATGCGCTCGACGGGCTTGACCGGCTCGGTGTTCTCCTGGTCGACGACGATATCGACCGACAGGAACTCCTCGTTCCAGCCGCGAAGCATCGCGAGCGCGCGATGGCCGGGAACGTTCGCCCAGCGCTCGGTGTGATCGAAATAGTCGGAGAACTTGGCGCCGGCCTCCTGCTTGCCCTCCACCACGCGGGAGCGCAGGACGGCGTTGTCCTTCATGTAGTCGCGCAGGCGCTTCAGGAGGTCGGCATTTTCCGTGATCTGCTCGGCGACGATGTCGCGCGCGCCTTCCAGCGCGGCCTTCACGTCCACCACCTCGGCCGACAGGAATTTTTCCGCCAGTTGCGCGGGAACCTGCGCGCGATCCGCGAGGATAGCGTCGGCGAGCGGGCCGAGGCCGCGCTCGCGGGCGATCTCGGCCTTGGTGCGGCGCTTGGGCTTGTAGGGCAGGTAGATGTCCTCAAGCTCGGCCTTGGTGGAAACGCCGGCGATCTTGGCAGCCAGTTCGTCCGTCAGCTTGCCCTGCCCTGCGATGGAATCGAGGATGGAGGCGCGGCGGGCTTCCAGTTCGCGCAGATAGGTCAGCCGCTCGGAAAGCGTGCGAAGCTGCGTGTCGTCAAGGCCGCCCGTCACTTCCTTGCGGTAGCGCGCGATGAAGGGCACGGTCGCCCCCTCGTCGATCAGCCCCACGGCGGCGGAAACCTGCGCGGAGGTGGCCTTGATCTCGGCGGCGATCAGGTTGGCGATCTTGAGCGGCGTCGGGGCCATGGGGAACTCCTGTCGATGGCAAGGTCGGCGACCATAGTGAGCGCGAAGCGGCAGGCCAACCGCCGCTGCGGCCGCAAGCAGCCGCGTCCACAATATACTCTCGCGCGTCATGCTGCGGAACATGGCTGTATCAGGGTTGAGCAGAGGCGAAAACGAGCTTACCGGTTGTAACTCTTCATAAAGTCTTGCCGCCTATCCTCACCGGCACAGGGGAAAACGGGGCCTTCGGCATGCATGGCGCATTTTTTGCAGCAGTCTCATCGACGGCTTTCGCCGTGGCTGCCCCTGCGGGCGCGGCAACGCTCAACCTGCTCATCTGGGAAGCCTATATCGACGAGCGGATCCTGAAGGATTTCACCGCCGAAACGGGCATCGAGGTTCGCCAGACCTTCTATGACAGTGGCGATGCGCGCGACGAGATTCTCGCCGACCCGAACAGCAATGTCGACGTGGTCGTGACCAACGAGAACGGCGCGAAGCTCTACGGCAACCGCGGCGTCATCATGGCCATCGACATGGAGAACGTGCCGGCGCTGGCCGATTACGCGGAAAGCTGGACGAAGCGCTGCGGCGGCTATGGCGTGCCCTATCTTTGGGGCACGATGGGCATCCTCTACCGCTCCGACAGGATCGCCACGCCGCCGACCTCCTGGGCCGATATGATGAAGCCGGTGGAAAGCCTGCGCGGCCATATCGCCATGTACGACGACTATGCCGAAGCCTTCGTCGCACCGCTGGCGCTGCTCGGAAAATCGGTGAACGCCAACGACAACGAGACGCTGAAGGCAGCCTACGAGCTGATGAAGGCGCAGGCGCCCTATGTGCTGACCTACGACTATGTCATCACCTCCATCCAGAACGCGGACAAGGGGCCGAACATCCACATGGCGCTCGGCTATAGCGGCGACCAGTACACATTGAACGACAAGGTCGGCACGCCCGGCCTCTGGCGCTACGTCGTGCCGAAGGAGGGCACGCTCTCCTGGCTCGACTGCGTCGCCGTTAATGCGCGCTCGAGCAACAAGGACCTCGCCCTGCAACTGGTCGATTACATCAGCAATGCCCGGAACGGCGCGCGCAACGCCGAGAAGCTCAACATGCCGACCGCAAGCACCGCCGCCATGGCGCTGCTTCCGCTCGACATGCGATCCAATCCCGAAATCTATGCCGCACCGGAAATCCTGGCGAAAAGCCAGCTTCAGGAGGAACTGACCGTCCAATCGGTCCAGGCCCGCCGCCGCATCATCAGCAGTCTGGCCCAATTCAGTGACGCTCGGTAAACGCGCCCTCTCCCTCATCTTCCCGGTCGTGCTCGCTGGCTACGTGCTCGCGGCCGCGCTGATCTACTACGTCCAGAGCGCGTCGATCCTCGGGCTGGAGCGCGCGCGGCTGTGGCAGCAGATGGGCCTGCTCACCGCCGTTTTCCAGAACGAGGTCACGCAGAACCGCAGCTTCATCTATTCGCTCGTCGAGGGCGGGGCCGTGCGGCTCTTCGTCAACGAGCCGGACGCCGCCTACCGCAACACCGCGCTCGGCGTAAGGCTGCAGCAGAGCATCACGTCGCTCTCCGACGACCGCAAGCGCTTCATCTCCGTCGCGATCATCCGCCCGCCGCTGACGGTGGACTACTACTTCGAGGACAGCGACGATCCGTTCGCCGAAATCACGCCGCAGCAGATCACCCATGCCAAGCAGGTCATCGACAGCCCGCGCCTGTCGTCCTGGAGCTATCTCGACACGCACGGCCTCGAGCCGCTGATCGTGCATTCGGAATTCATCGACCCGCTCACCTCCAACCGTCCGGTGGCGAGCGCCAAGAGCGGCGCGATCCTCGTGCAGACGGCCGTACGCCCGAAGGCCTTCATCGACATGAAGCGCGCGCTGGAGAAGGAATACGGCGCGACGATCGAGATCGGGCAGCACCAGTATCTCGCCCGCGGCGCGCTTGCGGCAACCGCCACGCTCGGCCCCTCGCTCTTCGCCCGCCTGACGCCCGATCCGGCCTTCCTCGCAGGCCGGCTGCTGACGCTGAAGACACTGCTGGCGCTCGGCGCCGTCGCGCTGAGCCTGTGCACCATCGGCCTCGTGCTGCTGCTCGTGCGGCGCTACATCACCAACCCCATCGCCCGCCTCGACCGCCAGCTCACGGACGTGATGACCGGCAGCCGCAGCGCGCTGCCGGAAATGAGCGAAGCAGGCGAGATCGGCCGCCTTTCCGTCAACGTCAAGCGGCTGCACGACCATTCCATGCAGTCCTTCGACCTCGTGCAGAACGCGTCCTGGACCGACACGCTGACCGGCATCTCCAACCGGGAATACTTCAATATCCGCTCGACGCAGATCCTCGGGGAAGCCGAAGCCGAAGGCATCGGCTGCACCCTGCTCTTCATCGACGTGGACAATTTCAAGTTCGTCAACGACAAGCACGGGCACAAGATCGGCGACGAGCTGCTGAAGACGCTCGCGGACCGCATCTCGGCCATCGTCGAGCGCATCGTCGGCGAACGCGGCCTGCCGCAGGGCCTGTTCGCCCGCCTTTCCGGTGACGAATTCGCCATCATGCTGCGCTGCCAGCCGGGCAGCGGCGCGATCACCGAAGTCTCCAACGAAATCCTCGCGCTCTTCGGCGAAGGCTTCGAGGTGCTGGACAAGGCCTATCCCGTCACCGCCAGCATCGGCATCGCCGTCTATCCGGAAGATGCGCGCACGCTCGCCGAACTGGTCGCCAATGCGGACGCCGCCATGTACCAGGCGAAATCCCAGGGCAAGAACGGCTCGGCCCGCTATTCGCGCTCGCTGCACGAGACGCGCAACCGCCAGCGCCGCATCGAGGAGGAGCTGCGCGTGCTCGACCCGGACGAGGAATTCCACCTCGTCTACATGCCCATCGTCGACGGCCACGGCAAGGTGACGGGCTGCGAGGCGCTGCTGCGCTGGAGCTCTCCCCTCATCGGCAACGTCACCCCGGACGAATTCATCCCCATCGCCGAGACGACGGGTCTGTTCAGCAAGATTGACTGGTGGGTGATCGACCGGGCGATGGCGGAATACGGCCAGATCAAAAAGCTCTTCGGCGCCGACACGATCCTGTGCATCAACATCTCCTCGGCCGAGCTTTACACCAAGTCGATCAGCGACCATTTCTGCGACTGCGCCGATCGCCACGGCGTCGATGCGCGCATGATCGAGATCGAGCTGACGGAGACCTTCGCGGTGAAGCTCGGCGAGCAATCGCGCCGCAACATCGAGATCCTGCGCGGGCGCGGCTTCCGCATCTCCATCGACGATTTCGGCGCGGGCTACACGTCGGTGCAGCAGATCATCGAATATCCGGCCGAGACCATCAAGCTCGACCGCGCGCTGGTCGAAAGCCTTACCCGCTCGGCCGCCCTTCCGACGCTGCGCGCGCTCGTCGCGCTCTGCCATGCGCAGGACATGTCGGTGATTGCCGAGGGCGTCGATACGACGGAGAAGATGGCCCTGCTCGCCGCCGCGGGCTGCGACCTCTATCAGGGCTACCTGATCAGCCGCCCCCTCGCCCTCGACGACCTGGGCATCTGGGCCATGGAACGGTTGATGGAGAAGGCGCGCGAGGGAGCGCGGAAGCCGGAGCGCCGGGCGCGGGCTTGAGGTCTCTTGGAAGCGGTTGAGTAGAGGGCTGCCCCTCACCCCCCTGCCGGGACCTTCTTCCCGCAAGCGGGGAGAAGGGATATGCCGCGCCGGCTCCCAAATTTCCAACGTCGCGTGGGGCAAGTCCCCTCTCCCCGCTTGCGGGGAGAGGGTTAGGGTGAGGGGCAAACCCGATATGCGCCCCGATCAGGACGTCGGGAAATCCAGCCCCATTTCGCGGAAGCGCGCGGGGTCGTCGCCCCAGTTCTCGCGCACCTTCACGAAGAGGAAGAGGTGCACGGTCTGCTCGAGGATTTCCGACAGTTCCTTGCGGGAAGCCGTGGAGATCGCCTTGATGGCGTCGCCGTTCTTGCCGAGCGCGATCTTCTTCTGGCTGTCACGCTCGACATAGATGACCTGTTCGATGCGCACGGAGCCATCCTTGCGCTCTTCCCACTTCTCCGTCTCGACATGCGAGGAATAGGGAAGCTCCTGATGCAGGCGGAGGAACAGCTTTTCACGGGTGATCTCGGCCGCGAGCTGGCGCATCGGCAAGTCGGAGATCTGGTCTTCCGGGTAGTACCAGGGGCCTTCCGGCAGTGCGGCGGCAAGGTAATCCATCACGTCCTCGCAGCCCGAACCGTTAAGGGCCGAGATCATGAAGGTGCGCTCGAACTTGACGACCTCGTTGACCGCAGCCGTCAGCTTCAGAAGATCCTCCGGCTTCACCCGGTCGACCTTGTTGAGGACGAGGATCTTCGGCTGGTGGACTTCCTTCAGGCCTTCCAGGATCGTCTCGGCGTCGCCCTTCAGGCCGCGCTCGCTGTCGATCAGGAACATGATGAAATCGGCATCCTTGGCGCCGCCCCAGGCGGTCGTGACCATGGCGCGGTCGAGCCGGCGGCGCGGCTTGAAGATGCCGGGCGTGTCCATGAAGACGATCTGCGCGTTGTTGTGGATCGCGATGCCGCGCACGATGGCGCGGGTCGTCTGCACCTTATGGCTGACGATCGACACCTTGGCGCCGACGAGGCGGTTGACGAGCGTGGATTTGCCGGCATTGGTGGCGCCGATCAGCGCCACGAAGCCCGAGCGGGTCGCGCCCTCGACGGTGCTGCCGTTACCGGCGGGGTTTTGGTTTTCTTCTGTCATGGTGTCCGTCAATCCGCGGCCTGGCTCTTGGGCCAGACGCCTTCGCGTTCCAGAATTTTTGTCGCGGCCGCCTGCTCGGCGGCCCTTTTCGAGCGATCGACGCCGGTTTCCGGCTTCACACCCCTGATCTCCACCGTCACGGTGAAGCGCGGGTCGTGGTCCGGTCCCGAGCGTTCGTCCACCCGATAGCTCGGCGTCACGCCGAACCGGGCATGCGCCCATTCCTGCAGTTCCGTCTTGGCGTCGCGCCGCGCGCCTTCCGCGCGGGCGGCCCTGCCCTCCCAGTTGGAAAGGATGAAGCCGCGCGCCGCCTCCAGCCCGCCGTCGAGATAGATGGCGGCGATCAGCGACTCTACCACATCGGCCCGCACATTCAGCATGGCTTTTCCGGTGAGCTTCTTCACATCCGCGCCGGTGCGAATGAACCGGTGCAGGCCGAGATCGTCGGAAACGGCGGCGCAGCTTTCCGCACTGACGAGCTGGTTAAGGCGAACCGAAAGCTCGCCCTCCTTCGCATCGCGGAAGGTGCGGAACAGCATCTCGGCCACGCAAAGGCCGAGCACGCGGTCGCCGAGAAACTCCAGCCGCTCGTAGTTGCTGCCCTGACCGGGGCGGGCGCTCGCATGGGTGATCGCCCGGTCGAGGCGGTCCTTGTCGGTGAAGACGTAGCCGATCAGCGCCTCGAGGGCCTTGCGGTTGACGTCGTTCAGCGGAATGGCGCCTTTCATTCAACGACCTTGAACAGACGATCCCAGCGCAGGTTCGCCGGCCATTTCCAGATCTGGCTGAAGGACGTGTCGTGGCCCAGCGAGAAGAAGATCAGGCTTGCGCGGCCGATCAGGTTCTCGGCGGGGACGAAACCGACGTCGAAGCGGCTGTCGGCCGAGTTGTCGCGGTTGTCGCCCATCATGAAATAGTGGCCTTCCGGCACGATGAACTCGCGCGTGTTGTCTCCGACGGTGCCCGGACGGGTGTCCAGCGTGTCGAAGGAAACGCCGGTATCGAACGTCTCGCGGAAGACCGGGACGTCCTCGCCCGTGTCGTACTGGTCGTCGGCGCGGAAGAAGCCGTTATGCTCGCGCGGCACGGGCTGGCCGTTGATATAGAGCACGCTGTCGCGCACCTGCACGCGGTCGCCCGGCAGGCCGACGAGGCGCTTGATATAGTCGATGTCCGGGTTCGGCGGGAAGCGGAAGACGACGATGTCGCCGCGGCTCGGCTCGCGCGCGAAGATGCGGCCCGAGAACAGGTTCGGCGAGAACGGCAGCGAATATTTCGAATAGCCGTAGGAGAACTTGTTGACGAAGAGATAGTCGCCGACGAGCAGCGTCGGCATCATCGAGCCGGAGGGGATGGTGAAGGGCTGGAAGAGCAGCGTGCGGATCACCACGGCAAGCAGCAGCGCCTGAACGATGACCTTGACGTTTTCCCACAGGCCGCCTTCGGCCTTTTCAGTCTTCTCTGCCACGCCGGACTTGTCCTTATTTGCAAACATGGGGCACTCTATAGAGGAAAGGTTGCCTGTTGGAAATCGTATCGGTCAAAAAGACGCGGGATGCCTGTTATCCGGGCGTTCCGGCCGGCAGCGCCTCGATGATGACGAAGGCCTGCGCCAGCGGAAAATCGTCCGTGATGGTGATGTGGATGCGCGGCTCGTGGCCTGCCGGAAGGAGCTGGTTCAGCTTCTCCAGCGCGCCGCCCGTCAGCCGCATGGTGGGCTTGCCGCCCGGCAGGTTGACGACGCCCATGTCCTTCCAGAACACGCCCTGCGCCAGCCCCGTGCCGAGCGCCTTGGAACAGGCCTCCTTGGCGGCGAAGCGCTTGGCGTAGGAGGCCGCCCGGTTCTTACGACCGTCCGATTTCGCCCGTTCGATCTCGGTGAAGCAGCGTTCCGTGAAACGCGCGCCGAAACGCTCCAGCGACTTCTCCACCCGGCGGATGTCGATGAGGTCGCTGCCGATGCCGATGATCATAGGGTCTTGTCTCCGGAGGAAAGAACGGGGGCGTGGGCAAGGCCGGCGCGCTCTATAAGGCGGGCGTGGCGGCGGGCCTTGAATGAGCGCACGGCAAAGCGCGTCACGCCATAGGAAAGCATGGCGGCGCTCGCGCCGAGAAGGCCGGCGCCGACGAGCATCGGCTTGAGAACGGGCTGCCAGAGTTCCGACAGTTCGAGATGCTCCAGCATGTGGAAGAGTTCAGAGGCCGAAACCGCCTCAGCCGAATGGATGCCCAGAACGCCCTCCCCGACCCGGAAGGTGGCGATGGCGATGAGCGGGATGGTCACCGGATTGGCGACGGTCGTGGCGAGCGCCGCGGCCAGCAGATTGCCGGCCATGAGATAGGCGAGCGCCAGCGCGAGGATGACATGGAAACCGAGCAGCGGCGTGAAAGCGGAGAAAGTGCCGGCCGCAACGCCCGCGGCCACCGCATGGGGCGAGGCCGAAAGGCGCAGGATTCGCTTGGCAAGGTAGCGCGCGGGACGCGTGAACCCCTTGCGCGGCCAGAAGAATTCGCGCACCCGGTCAGGCCACGAGGCCTTTTTTCGGCGTCTGAACAACATGGTCAAGACATAGCCGATCCGTTGGTGGCATTTCAATGGCAGCGCCCTCATGGCGCCACACGCGGTCGCCGTGGCGCAACGACGTGCGCCACATGGCCGATGGCCTCTTAGAAGGACTTGCGGAACAGGCCGCGGTCAACCTGACGCTGGCGATATTCCAGGTCGATACGGTCGATGGCGCCGTTGAGATAGGCGATCTCGCGCTCGTCGGCGTTCGGAACGCGCAGGGCGCGGGCAAAGTTCTTGATCTGCTTGAGCATTTGGTAAACCCCTTTCGGTTGACCTCCCAAGGCAGAAGATAGGTTCGCCCGCCCTTCGGCACCAGCGACACTATCCCAATACAGCCATGCGGTGGGCGCATGGCTACTGGTCAAAACCTGGGCAAACCTGCCTCAATCGAGGCAGGCTGCCACATTTTTGCATGGAACCGTCACGTAAAGACGCGGCTGATGGTCGACACGCACTGAAGCTCCTTCAACTGGCCGATCAACTGGTTGAGCTGGCGCAGGTCCCAGACCTCAAGGTCGATATGGACTTCCGTGAAGTCCGCCGCGACCCGTGTCATCGACATGGAGCGGATGTTGACATCGCTGGTGGCGATCGTCTGGGTGACCTCGGCGAGCGTGCCCGGCTCGTTCAGCGCGTTGATGACGATGCGCGCCATGAAGCGGGTGTTGTTCGCCTCATCGAGATCCCAGCGCACATCGATCCAGCGTTCCGGCTCGTCGTCGAACTTCTGCAGCGCCGGCGACTGGATGGGATAGATGGTGATTCCCTTGTCCTTCTCCATGATGCCGACGATGCGGTCGCCGGGGACCGCACCGCCGACGGAGAAATGCACCTCGGCATTGCCGGAGAGGCCGCGGATCGGCAGCGCCTCCGGGCCGGTCTCGCCTTCCGCGCCCTCGAGCGCCGCCTTGGTCTTGCCCGGCAGCTTGAAGACCATGCCGGCAGCGCTGCGCATGTTGAACCAGCCCTCGTCCGAACTTGGCTTCACCGTCACGCGCTCGTCCTGATAGTCCGGGAAGACGGCGCGCAGCACGTCGAGCGAGGAAAGCTCGCCGCGACCGACCGAGGCGATGGCGTCCTCCACCTCCTTCTGGCCGAGGCGGTGCAGCACCGGCTTCAGGCCATCGCGCGAGAACTGTTTTCCGGCGCGCTCGAAGGTGCGTTCGAGGATGCGGTAGCCGAGGCCGGAATATTGTTTTCGCACGGCGGCGCGGGTGGCTCTGCGGATGGCGGCGCGCGCCTTGCCGGTAACGACGATCTCTTCCCAGGCCGGCGGCGGCACCTGGATGCCGGAGCGGATGATCTCGACCTCGTCGCCGTTGTTGAGGCGGGTGACGAGCGGCATGATACGGCCGTTGATCTTCGCGCCGACGCAGGTATCGCCGATATTGGTGTGCACCGCATAGGCGAAGTCGATGGGCGTCGCGCCGCGCGGCAGCGTGATAAGCTGGCCCTTCGGCGTGAAGGTGAAGACCTGGTCCTGGAACAGTTCGAGCTTGGTATGCTCCAGGAATTCTTCCGGATTGTCGCCTTCCGCCAGCGACTCGATGGTCCGGCGCAGCATGGCGTAGGCGTTGGAGCGCGGCGATTGGGCCGCCTCGCCGTTCGCCGCTTCCTTGTCCTTGTAGAGCGAATGGGCGGCGATACCGTATTCGGCGATCTCGTGCATGCGCTTGGTGCGAATCTGCAGCTCGATACGTTGGCGCGAGGGGCCGACGATGGTGGTGTGGATCGACTGGTAGTCGTTCTGCTTCGGTGTCGAGATGTAGTCCTTGAAACGGCCGGGCACGACGCGCCAGCGCGTGTGCACGATGCCGAGCGCCGCATAACAGCCCGGAATGTCATCGACGAGGATGCGGAAGGCATAGACGTCGGAAAGCTGCTCGAAGGACAGCGACTTCGACTGCATCTTGCGGAAGACCGAATAAGGCGTCTTCTGCCGGCCCTTGACCAAAGCATCGTCGAGGCCGTTGGTGACGAGCAGTTCGCGCAGCTCGTCCTCGATCTTGCGGATCAGGCCTTCGTTGCGCTTGGAAAGCTCCTCCAGCTTGCCCGTGACCGTATCGAAGGCTTCCGGATTGATATGGCGGAAGGAGAGGTTTTCCAGTTCCTCGCGCATGTCCTGCATGCCCATGCGGCCGGCGAGCGGCGCATAGATGTCCATCGTCTCTTCGGAGATGCGGGCGCGCTTTTCCGGCGACATGTGATCGAGCGTGCGCATGTTGTGCAGGCGGTCGGCGAGCTTGACGAGCAGCACGCGCACGTCGTCGGAAATGGCGAGCAGCAGCTTGCGCAGGTTTTCCGCCTGCTTGGCCTTCTTGGAGACGAGGTCGAGCTTCTTGATCTTGGTGAGGCCCTCGACCAGCGCGCCGATATCCTCGCCGAACAGCTCATCGATTTCCGCGCGCGTGGCGCTCGTATCCTCGATCGTATCGTGCAGCAGCGCGACGGCGACGGTCGATTCGTCGAGGCGCATGTCGGTGAGGATCGCGGCGACTTCCAGCGGGTGCGAGATATAGGGGTCGCCGCTCGCCCGCTTCTGCATGCCATGCTTCTGCATCGCATAGACATAGGCCTTGTTAAGCAGGGCCTCGTTGACATCCGGCTTGTATTTCTGAACCCGTTCGACGAGTTCATATTGACGCATCATCCTCGGTCGGCTTTCTCCCCGCTCCCGCAGGGCAAAAAAAAGTGCGCCCCAAGCTTAAGTGGGGCGCACCGGCATGCGCAACAGCAAAGGTTTCGGTAAGTTACCGAAATCAGTAATCGTCGCTCTTTTCCGGCGGAACGAGGCCTTCGATGCCGGCCAGCAGCTCTTCTTCCGACATGCGGTCGAAGGCGATGGTTTCCGGCTGGTCCTCGTCCTCGTCGACGGTCGCGGTCGTCGCATCGTCGGCGATCAGGCTTGCCGGATCGGGCTCGGGCTCGTCCACTTCCACATGCTTCTGCAGCGAGTGGATCAGGTCTTCCTTGAGGTCGTCGGGCGAAAGGGTTTCGTCGGCGATCTCGCGCAGGGCGACGACGGGGTTCTTGTCGTTGTCGCGGTCGATGGTGATGGCGGCGCCCTGCGAGATGAGGCGGGCGCGATGGCTTGCAAGAAGAACCAGCTCGAAGCGGTTGTCTACCTTGTCAATGCAATCTTCAACGGTGACACGGGCCATTGCCTGTCCTTTGTGATCGAGAATTTCAGGAGTTTGCATGGCCGATACAGGCAATGGAAGGAAAATTCAAGTTTTTCCTTGCCGCCGGCCCGCAGCCGGAGTGTCGCGGGCAATATGCGAAACCTCTGATTGAAGCCTTCCGTTACGGAAGGTAAAACGGAGAAACATCCGACAAATCAGATAAGGTGCGGGAACTATTTCTCAATTCCGAAGCCATTGAATTTACTGAAACGATGCCGGTCGGAAAATTCATTTTCGCAACCCAGATTTGCTTGGAAAGCAAGCCTTGCTGCACTAAATGAATAGTATATGAAAAATAGTTAATTCAACTGGATAGTGTGCCCGGAACGCCGTAGCC
Source organism: Shinella zoogloeoides (assembly GCF_022682305.1). Classification (NCBI taxonomy): domain Bacteria; kingdom Pseudomonadati; phylum Pseudomonadota; class Alphaproteobacteria; order Hyphomicrobiales; family Rhizobiaceae; genus Shinella; species Shinella zoogloeoides. The sequence goes on along the minus strand of NZ_CP093528.1, from coordinate 1,097,243 downwards.
GCTTCGTGTCCAGCCGTTTATCTTCAGCTTCTATTTAAAAGGATTTCACCATGTTCGACCCCCGCGAGAAAATCGCCCTCTTCATCGACGGCGCAAATCTCTACGCGGCATCCAGGACACTCGGCTTCGATATCGACTACAGGAAACTCCTCAAGGCCTTCCAGAAACGCGGCTATCTGCTGCGCGCCTACTATTACACGGCACTCATCGAAGACCAGGAATACTCCTCCATCCGCCCGCTGATCGACTGGCTGGACTACAACGGCTACAAGGTCGTCACCAAACCGGCCAAGGAATTCACCGACTCGCTCGGCCGCCGCAAGATCAAGGGCAACATGGATATCGAGCTGGCCATCGACGCGATGGAACAGTCCGAGACCGTCGATCACCTCGTCATCTTCTCCGGCGACGGCGACTTCACCACGCTGGTCGAAGCGCTGCAGCGCCGGGGCCGCAAGGTCTCCGTCGTTTCCACCATGCAGACCCAGCCGCCGATGATCGCCGACGACCTGCGCCGCCAGGCCGACTATTTCATCGATCTCGGCACGCTGAAGGCCGAAATCGGCCGCGACCCTTCCGAGCGCCCGCAGCGCGCCACGGAGCCGGTGGAAACGGCCGTCGACTGATCGACTTCGGCCGGAAGGCGCGCTACGGCTGTTTCGGACACATCATATGACGGATGTTCGACAATGGCCGTTTTGCAAACGACGCGACTGACGCTCCGTCCCTGTCACCCGGGCGACCGCACCGACTTCATCGATCTCGAGCGCGATCCCGAGGTTATGCGCTTCCTGAATGGCGGATGCGCCGTCGATCCTGAAAATCCCGATCCGAACAGCACGTTCCTCATGCCAAGGGGAACGGAACCCCATGTCTGGACGGCGCGGCGCGCGGGCGGCGACGCCTTCGTCGGGTGGTTCTGCCTTTGGCCGGAGAACGCGGCCGTGGCCGAACTTGGATATCGCCTGTGCCGGAAGGATTGGGGACAGGGATTGGCCTCGGAAGGCGCCTTAGCGCTTGTCGACTGGGGTTTCAGGAAGGGCGGCTACGACAGGATCGTGGCAACCACGATGGCGGTGAACGGCGCATCGCGCCGTGTCATGGAAAAACTCGGCATGCGCCATACGCGCACCGAGCATATCGACTGGCCCGCGCCTATCCCCGGCAGCGAGCAAGGCGAAGTCTGGTACGAAATGGCCCATACGGAGTGGAAAGATGGCTGAAAAACCGGATTGTTCCGTTTTCTGCCTCGCGGAACACCTGAAAATCCGGCCTGTTCAACGCTTCGTTAAACATTGAATCAAATGCCAGCGCCGCCCATTAGGGTTCTGCAAGACTCTCCTGCTATTCCCGAGAGCGACAGTTATTTCGCATTGGGACATTCCAGGAATGGTGGACGCAGTATCGCTTTCGGGCAGCAGTTACCGGGCAGCATCGAACGCGCTTGAAAGGCGCGCGGTCATCCCGTCCGCCGAAAGCCGGCCCGCCGTCGAAGCGCTCGCCGCGCTCTCCCAGCCCCAGCCGGTCACGCATGTCGCCACGCCCTCCGATATAGCGGAGGAGATCGGCGATCTCAGCTTCCTTTATGCGCCGAACGGCCTGCCGGGCGTTGCCGCCCTGCCCTCCCAAGCCGTTTCCCCGACGCCGGCGGTCACGGATGCCCGCGTGGCGGCGGAACGCAGCCCGACGGCGCGCCTCGCCATCGAGAGCAACGACCTCAACACGCTGATGTCGTCGTTCCTCACCGCCCGCACGCCGAGCACCAACCCCGCGCCCTCGCCGGACGCGCCGGCACAGCAGACCGGCGCGCAGCTTGCCCAGGCCGCCCGCCAGTCGGTGATCGCGCAGATCTACAATCAGTTCTAGGAAAGACTGTCGAAGCCCTGCTTCGACCGACAAGAACGCGGCACGCCCATCGCGCGCCGCGTTTTTCGTTTCAGGCCTATCCGCGCTCGCGCAGCAAGCGGCCCTTCTGGCGGTTCCAGTCGCGTTCCTTCTCGGTCTCACGCTTGTCGTGCAGCTTCTTGCCCTTGGCGAGAGCCAGCTCGATCTTCGCGCGGCCAACGTCGTTGAAGTAGACCTTCAGCGGCACGAGCGTCATGCCTTCCCGGTTGATCGCAACGCGCAGGCGATGAATCTCGCGCTTGGAAAGCAGAAGCTTGCGGCGGCGGCGGGTCTCATGGTTGAAGCGGTTCGCCTGCAGGTATTCCGGCAGGTAGGAGTTGATCAGCCAGATTTCGCCGTCCTCGTCGGATGCGTAGGATTCCGCGATATTGGCCTTGCCCTCACGCAGCGACTTGACCTCCGTGCCGGTCAGCACCAGACCGGCCTCGTAGGTATCGATGATCTCGTAGTTGAAGCGGGCCTTGCGGTTCTCCGCCACAACCTTCTTGATCGTCGTGGGACGTGCCTTCGTCGCCATATCAGTTCAGCAGGCCGGCGTGGCGAAGCGCCGCGTCGATTGCCGCCTCCGTGGCCGGCTCAAGCGAGGAGAGCAGCGGCGAGCGAACGGTCCGGTTGAGGCCGCGGGTGCGGTTCAGCGCGTATTTCGCCCCGCAAACGCCCGGCTCCATGAAGATCGCCTTGTGCAGCGGCATCAGCTTGTCCTGGTATTCCAGGGCCTTGGCATAATCGCCGGCAAGCGTCGCCTTCTGGAAATCGGCGCACAGGCGCGGGGCGGCATTGGCGGTAACGGAGATGCAGCCGATGCCACCATGGGCGTTGAAGCCGAGCGCGGTCGCATCCTCGCCGGAAAGCTGGACGAAGTCCTTGCCGCAGGCGATGCGCTGTTCGGAAACGCGCTCGATCTTGCCCGTCGCATCCTTGACGCCCATGATGGACGGATGCGCCTTGTGCAGCGCGCCCATCGTCTCCGGCGTCATGTCGACCACGGAGCGGCCGGGGATGTTGTATATGACGATCGGCAGCTTCACGGCCTCGGCGATTGCCGCATAATGCGCGAAAAGCCCCTTCTGCGTCGGCTTGTTGTAATAGGGCGTCACGACGAGGATCGCATCCGCGCCCGCCTTTTCGGCGTGCTGGGCAAGGTCGATCGCTTCCTTCGTGTTGTTGGAGCCCGCGCCGGCGATGACGGGAACACGGCCGGCGGCAACCTCGATGCACAGCTCCACCACCCGTTTGTGCTCGTCATGCGACAGCGTCGGCGATTCGCCGGTGGTGCCGACCGGAACGAGGCCGTGGCTGCCTTCGCCGATCTGCCACTCCACATGCGCGGCGAAGGCTTCTTCGTCGACAGTGCTGGCATTCGTGAAGGGGGTGACGAGGGCGGGAATGGATCCCTTGAACATCGAGAACTCCTGAGGCCCGAGCAGCCGCGAGGCTTACATGCTTTGGCCGTATTCCGTGGTTAAAAAGCTGCCGCACAATAATCATGTGACCGTCATGCGGCAAGCGGCGCGGCAGGCGTTTTTCATGCATGAACAAGGCGGAAATGGCGCGGGCGAACGAATATTCGTCCTGTCCGGCCCGTCGCTTCGTCAGGGTCCGCCTTCACGGCTTCGTGACGGCCGCGGTTAAGGTTTCGTTAAGGCAACAAAGGGTTAATCATTGTCGGTATTCGGGCGGAAAGTGACGATCGGACGCGCCGCCCGCTGGCAGGTATCCGGGATGTAGCATGATCTTGCGAAACAGTTTCATCCTTTGCACCTTGCTGCTGGCCGGCGTGGCCGGCCTTGCCCTGCGCCCCTCCTCCGTCGAGGCGGAGAATGCCGCGACACCCGCGATGAAGCCGCTCGGCTTTGCCGCCGACATGCCGTCGAAGGATTTCATTACAAGCGCCATTCCGCGCGCGGACAGCATGCAGCCGGTGAGCGCGGACCTGCGCGACGGTCTCGACGCACTCTCCAACCGCGATGCAGCCTCCGCCATCGCCGCGCGCGACCGCCTGCCCGAGGGCAGCCTCGACCGCCATATCCTGACCTGGGCGATCGCCGTTTCGGGCCAGCGCGGGGTACCCTCCTGGGAAATCGCGAACGCCCAGCGCGAGCTGAAGGGCTGGCCGGGCCTCGCCGCGCTGCGCACCCATTCCGAACGGGCGCTCGCCCGGGAAAATCCACCCACGGCCGATGTGCTTGCCGCCTTCGGCACGACGCGGCCGGAGACGGCCGAGGGCGCCATCGTGCTCAGCCGCGCGCTGGTCGCGACGGGCAATCCGGCGCGCGCCACGGAGATCCTGCAATCCTTCTGGCAGAAGGAAACGCTCTCGCCCGATCTCGAAAGCCAGATTCTCGGCGAGTTCGGCACGCTGCTCACCGCCGCCGATCACAAGGCGCGCATGGACATGCTGCTCTACCGCGACCGCACGGAACAGGCGCAGCGTTTCGGCGATCTCGGCAAGGCGCAGTCGCTTTACCGCGCCTGGGCGGCTGTTCTCGGCAAGAGCAAGACGGCCGGCGACCTTATCAAGGCGGTGGATGCCCGCTGGCACCAGGACCCGGCCTATACCTATCTGCGCATCCGCAACCTTCGGAACAAGGAAGAGTATCGCGCGGCGGCAAAACTGTTCGACGCCATGCCGGAGGAGCCGGCTCGCCTCGTCAACCCCGGTGCCTGGTGGAACGAGCAGCGTATCGTCAGCCGCGGCCTTGCCGATCTCGGCGACTATCGCGACGCCTATCGCGTCGCCGCCCACCACGGCGCGGACGATCCGGCGGACATCGTGGAGGCGGAGTTCCATGCCGGCTGGTATGCGCTGCGCGATCTTGGCGAGGCGAAGACCGCCGCCAGGCACTTCCGGCGAATCCTGCAAGCCTCCGACCGCCCGCTCTCCGTTTCCCGCGCCTGGTACTGGCTCGGCCGCGCGGCCGAAAAGGGTGGCCCGGGCGAGGCGAAGGACTATTTCTCCAAGGCGGCCAATTTCCCGGGCACCTTCTACGGCCAGCTTGCCGGCGCGCGGCTTGGCCGCAAGACGCTGAACGTCTCATATCCGACGCCAACGGCCGAGGAACGGGCACGCTTCCACCAGCGCGAGGCGGTGCAGGCCATCGCCCGCCTGCAGGCCGCCGGTCACGGCTGGCGCGGCGACAGCCTCTACCGCGCGCTTGCCGGTGACCTGATGAGTCCCGGCGAGCTCGCCCTTCTCGCCGCACAGGCGGAGAAGGAAGGCAATCACCAGCTTTCCCTGCAGATCGGCAAGATCGCCTTCGGGCGCGGCATCGACGTGGCGGCGCTCGCCTTCCCCATCGGCGTCATCCCGGACGGCGCCAATATTTCCGGCTCCGGCAAGGCGCTCGCTTATGCCATCGCCCGGCAGGAAAGCGCCTTCAACCCCGCCGCAGTCTCGCCCGCCAATGCACGTGGCCTGCTCCAGCTTATGCCCGGCACTGCGGAAGGCGTGGCGAAGCGTTACGGCCTCGCCTATTCGAAGGAGCGGCTGACGACGGACGCGGCCTACAACGCCACGCTCGGCGCGCATTATCTCGGCGAGCAGATCAGCGATTTCGGCGGCTCCTACGTGCTCACCTTCATCGCCTATAATGCCGGCCCGCGCCGCGTCCCGCAGTGGATCGCCCGCTATGGCGACCCGCGCGGCAAGCCCATCGACGAGGTCGTCGACTGGGTCGAGCGCATCCCCTTCTCCGAGACCCGCGGCTATGTGCAGCGCGTCATGGAGAACTATCAGGTCTACAAGACCCGGCTCGGCCAGAAGGCCGATATCGTGCACGACTTGAGTGTGGGGCGGTAATCGCCGCCGGCAGCTTGAGCGGCTTGCCTCGCCCTCAAGGCCTCTCTAGTCTGGCCGCAAACCAGATACGGGCGCCGGCACATGACGCATTCCACCAGCCGTTTCATTTCCGCTCCGGATGGATTGCGGCTTCATGCGCGGGACTATGCACCGGCCGGCGGCGGAAGCGGCCGCCGTGCCGTCGTCTGCCTGCCGGGTCTCAGCCGGAACGGGCGGGACTTCCATCGCTTCGCCCTGCTGGTGTCGCAGGATCCCGTCTCCCCCCGCCGCGTCGTCAGCCTCGACTACCGCGGACGCGGCCTTTCCGCCGATGACGAGAACCCGGCCAACTACAATGTCCCCGTGGAATGCGGCGACGTCATCGCCGCCTGTTCGGCGCTCGGCATCGAGGAGGCCCTTTTCGTCGGCACATCGCGCGGCGGGCTGATCCTGCATGTCATGGCGGCCCTGCGGCCGGACCTCATCGCCGGCGCCGTGCTCAACGACATCGGCCCCGAGATCGAGGCCGCCGGCCTCAAGGAAATCCGCGACTATCTGGGGAAACGCTCCTTCCCGGCCACCCTCGCGGACGCCGCCGATGCGCTGGAGGCCATCCATGGCCCGACATTCCCCGCGCTGACGCGGGCCGACTGGCTCGAAATGGCCGAAGCCATCTATCGGGAGAAGGACGGCCGGCTCGCCGCCGACCATGATCCGAAGCTGGCCGATCAATTGCAGGCCATCGATTTCAGCAAGCCGCTACCGACGCTCTGGCCGCAATTCGAGCTTCTCGCCCTCAAGCCCCTGCTCGTGGTGCGCGGCGAGTATTCCCGGCTATTCTCGAAGGAGACGCTGGCGCGCATGGCGGCGCATGGTGCGAACGTGGAAACGACAACCGCCAAAGGCCAGGGTCACGCCCCGCTCCTTCACCATCCCGATCCGTTTTCCCGGATAAAGACCTTCCTGGACCGCCTCTAGCGGTTCATTCGACTTACAACGAACAAAAATGGGGATGAGACCGGCGCGCCCGGTTTTCTCCGGCCGGCCGTGATCCGTTCGCCAAAAATGAAAAACCCGCAGTCTCGAAGAGACTGCGGGTCAATCTTTAGCTTAACTTCAGATTAGAAGTTGCGCTGCAGGCGGAGGAAGCCGCGAACGAAGTCTTCGTCGTCTGCGCCGGAAACGTCAACGTTGTTGTAGTCAACCGTTGCAAGCAGGTCGAGACCTTCAACAACCTGGTAGCCAGCGGTCAGACCAACGCGCCACATGTCAGCATCGCTCTTGAAGCCGAGGTCGCCGAAGTACTGAGCGGCCGGGGTGATCGTCAGCTTTTCCGTTGCCTTGAAGGCGTAGGAAGCAGCAACGGTCCACTCGGAAGCAGCCCAGTAAACGTTCGGGTCGGAAGCCCAGATGCCAGCGAGCTGGAAGGTGCCCGGACCAACGTCAGCCGACAGGATAGCGCGGATTGCGCCTTCGTCAGCCCAACCGTCGTAACCGCCGAGAACGTCGAGGTTCACGCCACCGAGCGAGAAGCCAACCGTACCGGCAACGCCGAGGTCGTGGTGCGTGCCGAGAGCAAGGTTCTTCGGGTCCACGGCATTGCCCGAAAGTTCGTCGAGCGAGATGCCTGCACGCCAGGTGCCGCCATCGTAGGTGTAAGCGATGGAGTCGAAGTTGGTGACGTTGCCGAGCGAGTCGGTTTCGCCGTTGATGCCGCTATCCCACCAGCTGTAGAAACGACCGACCTTGAAGCCGCCGAGTTCGATGAAGGCTTCGTCGATGAAGAAGCTGTTGCCTTCACGAGCGTAGTAAGGCTGAACAACGCCATTAACGTTGGTAACGGAGACACCATGGCTGCCCGAGTTAGCTTCGATGTTGATGAAGCCACGGAGCGTGCCGAGTTCGGTGTCCGAACGGGCGTCGAAGTTGATGTCAACGCGCGTGTGAGCGTCCCAATCCGAAAGGTCGCTGTCCATACCCTGGAAGAATTCAGAGTATTCGTCACGACCGAACGAGGTCTGGAATCGAACGAAGCCGCCGATCTTGAGGCAGGTTTCGGTGCCCGGGATGTAGAAGAAGCCGGTGCCGAAGGCGTCGCAGACGCGAACGTATTCCATGGGTTCCGGTTCGGCAGCGACGATGGCGTCGGCGGCCTGTGCGCCGGAAACTGCTGCGAGAGCCGCAGCGGAGCCGATGAGAAGGCTCTTGATGTTCATTTCTGACCTCCAGTCAAAAAGTTTCAAACGGGTCTGGGTTTTTTGCTGAAGGACAGCGTTCCCTGCCCCATCCCCAAGTTCAGGAAGCGGACGATCAACCGCCCCTGCTTCCGAAGCTGAAAATACAAGACGCGCCCCGGTAAGCAATCTCCAAACTGAAACAGGACGGGATTTGTGGCAGCCTTCGCACAGCGCTGTTGCGCAAAGGACACAAAATGGCCGAGCGGATAGCTAAAAGTTTATAGATTCTTAACAAAAATCCTTATGAAGCGGGCACTTAGCAGTGCCGCGCCCCACATTCCCCCTGCCACAAACCCGGCAGGAACGGGGCAAAACCGGTTCTTCAAGAGGCAGAGTGGGCCTTTTTCCGGGCCGCAGCCGCATTCCTCTCTCTCATGAAATGGTGCCGGGCGCGAGAATCGCCGCCCTTGCCGGCCTGCGATTCGACACCGAGTCGCGGCCATGGCCTTGCGCCGAAAAGAGCATGCATCTCGAATCCCTGCCGTCGCCATATAGCGGCGGCCCGCAGCTTGCTTCCCTTCTTCCTGGGGAGGGAAAACTGCCATGCCACTCTGAGATGCTATTTTCCGGCATCGAAATCGCCCGCCGGATCTCACCTTATATATATAGAGTGTCCGCCAGAAGTTGATCTCCAGCGTGCCGAACGCACGCCCGGCCGTTTTTGACTGGAGGTCAGAAATGAACATCAAGAGCCTTCTCATCGGCTCCGCTGCGGCTCTCGCAGCAGTTTCCGGCGCACAGGCCGCCGACGCCATCGTCGCTGCCGAACCGGAACCCATGGAATACGTTCGCGTCTGCGACGCCTTCGGCACCGGCTTCTTCTACATCCCGGGCACCGAAACTTGCCTCAAGATCGGCGGCTTCGTTCGCTTCCAGACCTCGTTCGGTCGTGACGAAATCGGCACGCTCTTCCAGGGCAAGGACAACGATCGCTCGGACTGGGACGCTCACACCCTGGTTGATATCAACCTCGACGCCCGCAGCGACACCGAACTCGGCACGCTCCGTGGCTACGTGAACATCGAAGCTGCTTCCGGCAGCCATGGCATCGGCCTTACCGACTTTGAGGGCGAGTCGGTCGATCTCTACGGCAGCGAAAGCAACAGCTTCTTCATCGACGAAGCCTATATCGAACTCGGCGGCTTCAAGGTCGGTCGTTTCTACAGCTGGTGGGATAGCGGCATCAACGGCGAAACCGACTCGCTCGGCAACGTCACCAACTTCGACTCCATCGCTTACACCTACGATGGCGGCACCTGGCGTGCAGGCATCTCGCTCGACGAACTCTCGGGCAAGGCACACGACGCAGACGACGCAACGCTCGGCACGCATCATGACCTCGGCGTTGCCGGTACGGTTGGCTTCTCGCTCGGTGGCGTGAACCTCGACGTTCTCGGCGGTTACGACGGTTGGGCTGACGAAGGCGCAATCCGCGCTATCCTGTCGGCTGACGTTGGTCCGGGCACCCTCCAGCTCGCTGGCATCTGGGCTTCCGACCCGAACGACTACTGGACTGCTTCCGAGTGGACCGTTGCTGCTTCCTACGCCTTCAAGGCAACGGACAAGCTGACGTTCACCCCCGCCGTTCAGTACTTCGACAATCTGAACCCGAACGCCTTCTCCGCCACCAAGAGCCTGGGTCTTCCGGGCGGCTTCTACAGCGGCAGCGATATGTGGCGCGTTGGTCTGACCGTTGGCTACGAAGTCGTCAGCGGCCTGAATTTCCTCGGCACGGTTGACTACAACAACGTCTCTGTCGACGGTGAGTCTGAAGACTTCACCCGTGGCTTCCTCCGCCTGCAGCGCGACTTCTAAGCCAGTCTGGCTTCGCAAAAACGGGAACCCGGCTTTCAAGCCGGGTTTTCCATTTTCAACTCCCTCTTTATGGGGAGGGCATCCGCAGTACTTTCGCAACCCTCAGATGCAACCAATACGCGATCAATCTGCACGCAGAAGGGGTTGACATGGGGAAATCCATCCGATTGGCTGGGACGTACAGCCTCAAATACGATTTTCAGGACAATACGCGGCTGGGATCGGCCCGGCACACCCGCCTCCGCTCCCTTCTCGACCGTTACGCGGACATCCTCTGGGAACCGGGTTCCCACAAATACAATGTGACCTCTTTTATCGGCGAACTCGATGAGATCCTGCTCGGCGCGGAGTTTTCCGCCTTCACCGACGCGATGATGGACACGCTGGTCGCCGGGCTGCGCCAGCGCGGCAACAGCAATGCCACGATCAACAGGAAGATGGCCGCGCTGAGCAAGCTGCTGCGCAAGGCCTACAAGATGGGCGATATCCGCAGCCTGCCGGAATTCAAGCGCCTCAAGGAAAAGGCGGGGCGCATCCGCTTTCTCGAGCCTGAAGAGGAAGTGCGGCTTTTCGCGGCCATCTCGGAGAAATCCGATCTTTACGGCCGATTCTGCATCTTCCTCATCGATACCGGCGCACGGCTCGGCGAAGGCATCGGCCTTCGCTGGCAGGATATACAGGGCGAACGCGTCACCTTCTGGCTGACGAAGAGCGGCAGGAGTCGCTCCGTCCCTCTTACCGAACGGGCATCGGCCGCCGTCCGAGCTTGCGAGAGACGAAGGCGCGGACCGTTCGCGAACATCGTCCAGGCGCAGTTCCGGGCCGCCTGGAACGAGGCGAAGCAGGAGGTCGGGCTTGGGACGGAGCCGGACGTGGTTCCGCATATCCTACGCCACACCTGCGCCTCCCGGCTCGTCCAGGGCGGCATCGACATCCGGCGCGTCCAGACCTGGCTCGGCCACCAGACGCTGCAGATGACCATGCGCTATGCGCATCTGGCCTCCGGCGACCTCGATATCTGCGTGCCGATCCTCGAGCGAGCCGCCCGCGGCGCCACGAAGTAGCGTCTCCTTTCACCGGGAATCGCTCGGCACGAGAAGGCCCCATCATCCCGACCGGGAAATGAGGCAGGCCCGCACGGCCTCATTCGGCCTCCCCGGAGGGACCGCCGGCCGCCGGAGTGAGGCAAGAAAAAATCCCGCAGAAACCTCGCGAAAACGCGCTGGAAATCCGGCTTTCGCAAGCACCGCCTCCCCTTCCTGACATCCGGGGACAAGCTGTAAAATCTTCGCCGGAAAGTCGAAAAAAGCCTTGCAATCCCAGTCCATGCCGCATACTGAAACCGCGAGCGGAGAGGTGGCCGAGTGGTCGAAGGCGCTCCCCTGCTAAGGGCGGTTGCTGGCAGATTTTGCCTGCAAGTCACTGATTTCATTGATAAAATCAGCCTCTTCATTTTCCAATGCTTCCGTGTGCATGATTTGTGCACTTTTTTCGACGTTCTCGCCGAAGATGGCGTCCACGACGTCGTGGGCCGGATCGGCCTTTGCGTACGTATCCATCATCACTTTTGGACTGGCCCATCCACCTAAGCGTGCAGCGGTAACAGGGTCTATACCGCGTCGGACAACAAGCTCCGTGGCGAACGTGACGCGGCCAGCAGAGTGCGGCGGCGCATATGTGATGCCGGCATCGTCACACACGGACTTCCACCCATTATACACGGCGTGCCGGCTTGCGTAGCCGAAGAGGCCGTTCACCTTCTTCTTGTTCTGCCGGTTCCTTTTGGGGTCGACGGCCATCAGCGGCCGAAGCATTTCTGCGAGGACTGGAGAGATGCGCGTCAGGCGAGGCTTGGTCTTTGTCTTGGTGAGCATTACCGTCCGCGCCTCTAGGTCAACATCGTTCGCCGTGACGCGGCACGCCTCGCTGATGCGCGCCGCCGTCTCCCACATGAACCGGGCCATGGCCGTCATTCCTGGAGATTTTGACTTCTCGGCGAACTTGGCGTGCCACTCAGCATCAACGGCCTCTTTCTTTTTCGGGTCGACAGGGAATCGCTTGATCTTGATCTGCCGGCCGTCCTCGTCCTGATAGGCGAAATTCACTATCGCCTGCACGGGGGTCAGGACTTGCCTGTTTAATGTGGCTGGAGAGGCGGTTGGATACAGATCCTTCGCGTGTTGACGAACCCACTCCGGCTTTAGTCCGCGCAGCTTGCGCTTCCCCCACTTCTTGATGATGGGGCCAAGGAACCTGCCGTCCTTGCCTGCCGCCAGATAGGCGTATGCCGCATCCGCTATCGTCTTCTCTTCATCGAAGCCGCGCTGATCGGCCAGCCTTATTTGAGCGGCGCGCTCTTCAGCTAGCGCTTGAGCTTCCTTTTTCGAAGTAAGGCCAGTGCTTTCTCGGTGGTATCCGTCGGGGCGACTGACGCCGAAGTAGTAGACCTTCCCTCGTTTGAATAACTTCGCCATTTCGTTTTTTCCTCTTTGAGCAATTCCGGTATGTCGTCAATGGAGATGAGCATCGCTCTTCCTATCTTTCTTGAAACACCTACCCGTCTGGCTTTCTCCCAGACAGTGCGCGCCGACATACTAACACCACTCGCAGCGGTGATCCTCTCAGCAATGGCCTCTGGCGTCAGGAGCCGGTCGATGGCCGGTATGTTGTCGTTGTCGTGTTGCATCGCTCTCCTCTTATGGTGAACCCCATCGTTTGACTGGCGGGGCTTAGTGTTGCAGCAGCAGATAGCTACAGCGGCGGCGCGCTCACGCCGCCCTCCTGATAGCTTCCTCGACGCCGGCGTAGAGATCGACCATGCCGCCATCATTGACTATGACGCCATCCCAAGTGCCGCAGCCCTTTTCCGATTCGTGCCCGCCGGAAATGCCGCCCCTGCCCTCCAGTTTGATGATGACGCCGCCCAGGGCGCGCACTGCGGCCGCCTCGTTGGGGAAGCGAAGGTCGTCTACGACTACGCGGCCACCATTATCGACGATCTGAAGCGCGGCGTGCTCAAACAAGAACACCCAGAACCCCTCCCCGATGCAATTGCGCCCCCACTCATGGCCGAGGGTTTGCATCGCGTGCCGCGGCGTCTTCCCTTGCAGCAACCGCGTCGGCTTCTCCTTGTCCGTGCCCTCGATCTGATTGTCTGTGAGGCCTGCCGCCTTCAGCATCGCTTTCAAAGGGCCTGCGAACTTCACGCGCTCATAGCCGTGGTGACGGATCAGGTAGTCGGCTGCCGTGGATTTTCCGCTGCCGGCCGCGCCGGTGAGCGCAACGACGCGGGGGTAGTTGTCGTTGGCGGCGTGGGGCCTGTGATCGCGCTGGTAGGCAGACGCGCTGTCTTCAGTACCCCACTTCCCGATCGCCGCGCCGAGGGCGGCAAGCTGTGGTTCGTGGGTCATGGCTTTTCCTCCTCTGTGCGGAAGGCGACGATCTCGCCTGAAAATGGGGTGGTCATTGTAATACCGGCCTCCGTCTTGAATTGCTCCAGCTTATGTTTGGCGAACCAGACGATTAGGGCGTACGGCAGGTATCTGCACCATCGGTTCACACATTCTCCTCCTCTTTCACTGGCGCCCTACGGCGCGGTTCCTCTGGCGCAGGCGCCAACGGTTGCCCCGGCACAAGCAACGCCCTGAGCGAACCCAGGCGGTCGGCCACAAGCGGGCGGAAGCGACGGGCATGGAATGGTGGATCCACGTCGCCGTATTCACCGCAGACGCCGCGATCGATCTCGACGAGCCGCAGGCCGATGTATTCCCCATCGACATAGTTCTTCCACGGCAGAACCTCGCGGACGGTGTAGACCTCGCCCTCTCGGATCTGCTGGTCGATGGAGACATGGGCGAAGGTAGCATTGATGCAGGCCACTTTCTGGCCGACGTAGAATTGGTGGGTCATGCCGCCACCCTCCCCACTTCACTAGCCACCAGCCAGGCCGGTGACACGTGCAGAATGGGCCGCCCGGTCCGCACGAACTCCTCAATCTCGTATTGCAGACCGACCGATTCCTGCCATCCGTCCATGGTGAGGACGATCAGGCCGGACGCCCCGTCAATGAGCGGCTGGCATTGCGCCTTCCAGAAGTCCCATTCGAGCGGCAGGCCATGAGCCGCGACCGCATGGCCGTGCGCAATCGGCGAGTAGATAACCAGGCCGCGCCGCATCAGAGATGCCGCAGCATCCGCAACAACGCGGGCCGCCGCATCGTGGCCGGCCTCGTACTTGCTGTAGGGCGAGCCGAGGTAGATATAGCCATTGGTTGCGGCCATGAGGGCGAGACCGGGCGGCAGACGATCCTCCGGCGTCATCTCCATGTGCGGGTTGTCGCCGTGGAAATGTCCGCTGTCCGTGGACGGGGGACGTCTCAGCCCGACGTAGATGCCGCGGTCGAATTCAGGCTGCGGAAGCATCGGCCGCATGTTGCCGGCCGAGTCCACGCTCATGCCAGCCGCCACATGCGTTGCCGGCACATTATCATTCGCCGGCCGATACTTCTCGAGCGGGCCGAAGGTGGTGGTGGCAAGTTCGTTATAAGGTTTTTGCGACTCCGGTATAGCCATCACGCGGTCTCCTTCTGCAGTTCCTGGATGGACGGCCCCTTGATCTCGATCGTCGAAACAGGTCCACCCGGAACGTCATCGTCGAAGACGCCGACAACCAGCCGCCCCGTCCACCATGCGAGGGTGTCGAAATCCGAGCGGTCGGCGTTCAGAACCGGGCCGTCCTCGTATTGCTCGTGGCCGTGAACGACGTGCTTCCCGCGATAGCCGTGCGGGTAGTCGCGGCCATAGAGGTGCCATTGCAGGACTTTTGAGGGCGTATCGGCGAGGTCGAGCGTCTCGTCAACGCCGGCATGGACGAACACGCGGTGCGCATCCTCGTAGTAGAGCGGCAGGTCACGGATCCACTGAAGATGCTCTTTCGGAACAAGCTTCAGCGCCTCGCGCGCGTCTCCGCCGTTCTCGGCTCCGTAGGAAATCAGAGTCGCGCCGCCGCCATTTGGAAGCCACCAGTGCAGGACGCCCATGCAGCCGGCCAGCATGATTTCCTCGTGGTTGCCTTGAAGGCATACCCACTTCCAGCGGGGCGTCTGCGGTCCGGCCATGAGGGTTTCGATTACCTGCCGACTGGCTGGGCCGCGATCGACATAGTCGCCCGTGAAGACGACCGTGCCGCCGCTGTGGCTGGATTGCTCGATGCGTTCGATGGCCATGAGCAGCAGGTCGTGCCGTCCGTGCAGGTCGGCGATGATGAAGGTTTTGGCCATCAAAACGCCTTCCCGCCGGCAGCCTTGCGGGCTTCCAGCTTGTGATCTTCGCGGGTCGCATTGAAAGCCATCTTCTCGACGATCGCGCCGCCAAGGTCGCAGCCGAGATAGGTGGCCAGATCGCCAATGCGGATCATGGCGTCGGCGAGTTCGACTTCCACAGCGCGTCGATGCGGCAGCTTGTCGTCAGGCAAGTCCTTCCGGTAGCCTTCCATGGCCTCGCTGATCTCGCTGTGAATCAGGCAGAGCATTTCCGGCACGTTTCGCTCAAGCGCCAGGCCCGTCGTCGGGTTCGTGTACCAGCCGGCCTTGCGGCTTGCTGCATGGCAGTCGGCCGCAAACAGATTGATGGCGGCGGCGTGGTTCGGGGTGTTGTCGTTGGCGATTCTGAAAACAGGCATCATGTGATTCTCTCCTCTTGGTGGTAGCCAGCCGGTTGGTAGCCGGCGGGGTGGTGGCTTGAAAAAAGCGGGGCACGCGCTTCATGGATGGGTTGCGATGCTGCGTTGGCGCGCCCCTAACGGTGACTATGCCGCTGCCCTCACCGGAACGTTGTCGTTGGCCGCCGCATACCGCCCCATCACGCGCGCTGCCGACAGAATGACGCGTCCATCTTCGCCGAAATCTTTGTGGTACGTGATGACCTTGGCCGATCGACCAGATAGCCAGTTGGAACCGTAGGCGTCTGGAGCCGCGAGCGTTTCGTGTTGCTCGACCTTCATCAGGTCGGTCGTCTTGAGCTCGTCAGAATGCCTGTGTCCGGTATGGGCGTAACTCAGGCTCGTTCGGCCATAGACCTTGCGAAACTTGCCGACGAGGATGGAGTCGACGTTCTTGACGCCACGGCGATGACCGTGATGATAGAACAGCGAAACATTGCCATGCTCAATCACGGAATAGGTGCCTGGGTTGGTGTCGACGGTGACGCGCGGCTCGTCGTCATAGAAAGCGGCAAGCATTTCGCGCAGCCAGACCTCACCTGCCGGATCATGGTTGGCATCGCACATGATCACGTCCAGATGCTCGTGCTTCTCCAGAAGCATACGGATGACCTTGCGGACGATCCGGATAGCGGCGCGCACCATCTTTGGGTAGCGCGAGTCGCTGTCCAGCAGATGGCCATGTTCAGGCGTGATGCTCTTGAACGAATCGTAGTGGAGGAAATCCCCGAGCTGAGCGAAAACCGCCCGCTTAGCCGGCGGAGACTGGGCGATCGCGGCTGCAAACCAGTCGATGATCAGTTGTTCACCAATTCGAAGGTCGTAGTCACCCGCGCGCGTCTCCTCGTTCCATGCGAGTGCCCCGAGGTGGTGATCGGTGATCGTGTACTGGTTGAGGAGATCGTCGATTGTGTGCGCGGGCGCAGCTACCGGCTCGGCGCGAGGAATCTCATCTTTCAGCGCCTCAATGGCGGCCCGCATAGCGGCCTGTTGCGCCGCTTCGTCGCTCCGCGTCTTGATCCACTTAGCAACTTCCCGCCCATCCGAATCCACGAGGGCCGACACGCCTTTCACAACCTGACCAACGGGGAGTTCGAACACCTCACCCGGCGCCTTAGTCTGCTTTACCCAAGCGTCGCCCTGCTTGCTCGCGACGCTCTTGATGGCAAAGCCCGGCATCGTCTCCGCCGGACCAAGCAGCCCCCGCTCCGCCGCCCGCTTGAGGCGGTTCTGCAAGCTGGATCTGGCAAGGCCAAGGGCGGATGCCGCAGCAATTTGGTTGCCGTGCGCCTGCATGGCGGCAACGGCGTCGGCAAGCTGTTCATCGGTCAGGGGTGGTGTGGTCATGTGGTTCCTCATTGGTTGGCGGGCTGGGAAGCGGTATCCAGTGGGTGGGCCACCAAGTGCAGGGTAGGTAGTCATGTTCGTCAAAATCAGAACACTCCCACTCACCCTCAATCATGCAGGTGACGCTCGCCGTTCCACTCGAACCGGCCACCGCGCCGAGTATTTCAGTGCCATCCCTCGGCGCGCTCTCTATCGTCCGCCATTCCGCTACCGGCGCCATATCCAGGCCGAAGCCGAACTTCCGCAGCACGGCCAGCGCGTCGTTCAAGCCGTCCGTATAGCCTTCGTCGTAGTCGTCCATGATCGTTGCGCCGCCTAGCGCCTCGATCTCGCGGTACATTGCGGAAAGGTTCATAAGTCAGACACCTCCGGATACCAGAACCACCATGCGAAGAAGATCAGCGCAGCCATGGCGACTGTCAGCCCGCCGCAGAGCCAGATGGTTTGCGCAACCATGACTGACCGCTCGGGCTCAGTAAGGATCAAGGCGCTCATAGCAGCGGCACCTCCGCGCTCTTCGATGGGTTGCGGCCTTCCGCCTCTTCTTCGGCGAAGCCCGGCGAGCCGTCCTCGCCTTGCGTCATGACGACAGTGCCCTCGCCGTCAGCCGTACCGTCCTGCGCCTGTTGGAGTTGCTGTGCCGTCTGCTCGGTGTACGGCAGGACGAACAGGCGGGGCTCCGGGCCGTCCAGCATCACATAGATGGCCTTCCCGACATCGATGCGGGCGCCGAGGACGGTCTGCGGACCTGAAGGCAGCCACGACGACGGATAGCTTAGCGCAGCGACAGGGATTGCGATGGTGGCCGCTGCGACGATTGCGAAGGCGATGGCCTGGCGGCGATTGGGGTTGACGGCTGCGACGACGCCGATGGCGATGACGGTGGCCAGCCAGAGGAGGAGGGCGTGGGTCATAGATCAACGACCTCATGGCCAAGGTGAGCAAGAATGCGCCGATACACGTCTTCTCGATCGTAGCTTGCGCCGCCGAAGCATGAGGCATGGGGCTCTAGGTTAAGAGCCGAAGCCCCGTCGATGGAAACCCATGCACCTTCCGCGTAGGACGGGCCGCAGGTCTCGCAGTCTTCGCTACTAGACGTCAGCCACTCGATTTCAATCTTAGCCATCACTTCGCTCCTCTTATCTCTCTGAAAACATGGCTTGCCGACCCCGGCACGACCTTGCCTGCCCGCATGACGAACCGCAGCGCGGTCTTCTCCTGCTTGTCGCTGACCAGCGTCACAACGCCGGACCAGATCAACTCGCCAGTAGCCAGCCGCACTTCCGTGGCCACAGGAACCGGCACCTTTCCGGCGCAGCCGTAGCAACGGAGATTGACGATGTACTCGCCGTCGGGGAGGCCGCGTGAAATGGCGTGCTCGTAGTTAAGCGGCGTGCCGTCATTCGCGTCGCCCAGGTCATCGCGCAGAAGCGACCACGTTTTGCCCGACTTGTTCGAATACCCCACGGCCGGCTCGCGCCCGTGTCGCACCCATAGATCCACGTCAATCTTGCCAGATGGCCATGTCGCCGAGACGATCATGTTGCCCGGCGGGTCGATCCGCGGATCAGTCGGCGGGTTGACCTGTGCAATCAGCGCGACGATGAAGAAAATGAGGACGCCGAGGAAGTTGAAGAGCGCGTCGAGTTTCAGCATCACTCTGCCGCCTTGACCGTGACGACACTAGTCACATTGGGCGGCGCACCCTTACCCGCACCCACCACCTTGCTCACCGACCAAAGCCACAACATCGCAATCGCCCCGGTGATCGTCGAGCAGAACGCCGTGGACATTCCGCCGAACAGCGCGTTGCCAGCCGCAATCACGCCTTCCGTGGATTGCAGGGCGCTCACGTCCACGCCAGCCAGCCCGATCGTGATGCCGATCAGCGTCCCGACGAAGCCAAGCGTTTCACAGAGCCATGCGGCCGGCAGGATGTGTTCGGTGCGCCAGCCAGCCGCAATGACGCTGCAGGCCAGGATGGCGGCAATCACGTAAGACACATAGGAGCCGTCGCCGTTGAAGACGAAGGCTGTGTAGCCGAGGATAGTGGCCGCCAGCAGCGCCGCAAGCCAGCAGACGTTCAGGATGATGAGGCGGGCGGTCATACAGCGCCACCTTTCGCTGGTTCCGCATCCAACTTCGCGATCATCTCGCAGACCAGCGTAGACGGCACAACGAACCCGAAGCCGACGAGCGACGGCACGTAGACGCCATCGCGACCGGGCACTTGCAGCGGCGCCAGCATCACGGCGGAGACGATGCCAATCACCTTGCTGTCCGCCCACACACCACTCCCCGATTGCCCCATGACGGTCGTCATGTCGGTGACGTAGACTAGGCGGCTAGTCGCAACGGGTCTCGCCGCCCCCGCGATGCGCCCATAGGCCGAGACAAATTCCTGCCCCAGCGGATTGCCAATGGCGACGATCGGCGTCCCGACGGGCACGGCTGCGCAAGACAGATTGGCCGGCAGAAGCCGCATGCTGGTCTGAAGGATTGCAAGGTCGGTCTTTTCGTCGATTGCCACGACGCTTGCAGAGGAGATGCGCCCATCGCTTGATTTCAGCGAGACGACCTTGGCGCCGACCACGACGTGCGCCGCAGTGACGATGCGCCCCTGCCCTATGTAGACGGCCGAACCGAGACCGTTGGGGCGCTTGATCAGCAGCGCCGCGTCTTCCGTCACCGCTTCGCGGTACGCAGACCGCTCGACCATGACGGTCTGTGCGGCCGGCATGATCGGGAACATGTACGCCGCAGCGGTAGGCGTGAACAGTACGACCGCAACCGCCAGCGCAGTAACGGCAAGCAATGATATGCGTCTGAACAGACTCATCGATGCCTCCTCTATTTGTGGTAAGGGCCGCTTGGTAGGCGGCGCCGCTTGGCGGCAATGACCGCAAAGATTGGCGGTGGTAGCGCCAATTTCTCAACACTAGTTCATTTTTACAATTTTGTCAAGCGGCAAAAACAAAAATAGCCCCCTCCACCGTTAGGCAGAGGGGGCTCTAATCAAGATGCTCGTCGCGTTGGTCGCGGAGGATTCTCATACATTCTGTCGAGCCGTTCGTGTAGGCCGTCGATTCGGTTGCCGACCCCCTCAATCGATCGGAGGATCTGCGCCGTTTGCTCCTGCATGCCCTGCTTCGTGGCGAACACCTCGGAGCAATGCAGACGATGTTCCGCAAGCTCCTGCCGCGTCAAGGAAGCCAGCGCGTTGGCCGACGCGGCCACTGCCGCGACCTCCGTCTTCGCCTTCTCCACCCCGCCCTCGATGCGCCACCAGATGCCCCAGAGCGTGCCGGAAACCATCACGAAGAAGCCGACGCCGCCGACAAGTTGCGCCCATAGTTCTGCTGTCACTTCCTGCCCCCAATCGCTTTCGCAATGAGTTGGGCACCGGCAACACCACCGCCCACATAGAAGATGTTCGCGAACACAATGTCCGCATATTCCTTGAGTTGCGGCGGAAGCGCCGCAACGTCCGGAAGCGTACCGTTGAACAGCGAGTCCGTCATGCCCCAGCCGAACCACGCCGCGGTCGGCACGGCTGCAATGAGCCAGGGAATCCAGAACGCCTTGTGCTGCATGCCTTCGCGCACAACCGCCGCGTTGTTCGCCTGCGCCGCCATCTGGGCTTCGATGGCCTTGATGGACACGTCCGCCTTGATGCGCTCGCCGTCATTGGCGGCGTTTAGCTTGAGCTCGTAGGCTCGCGTGAGCGCGGTGGCGAGATCGCCGCCGAGCCATTTCAGGATAAGCTGGATCACGTTGCCCATCCCTTGCGCTTGGCCCACCGCCACCATGCAACCGGGATCGATGCGATCGCCGCGCTGATACCAGCCTCGATGGAGGCGGCCACGGCGGGGTCGGTGGTGAGGAGTTCCTTCACCTCGTCACCGATGTAGCCGGAGCCATACAGCCAGCCGGCGACCACGTATAGAAGAATGCGAAGCCATACGGTCATTTCGAGCGTCCCGGAAAGAGTGCGATGATGAGCGCCGCAAGCACCTCTAGCCAGCCAGCTTTTTTGGTCGGCGTGGCGCTGGGCGGCATTTCCGGCTTCGGCGCGGGGGATCCAGCCGCGTTGACTGCGGCAAGGAAGTGCTGGAAGTAACCCGCGATCGTCTCGGCCTTGTCCAGCACATTCACGGTGCGCCGCGCCTGCACGACGTCGCCGTTGTCCAGATAGAAGCGCAGGCCCTTCTTGGCACCGTTCCAGCGGCCATCGAGCAGCCCTTTGATAAGGACGCGCGCCGAAACCACTGGGTCGAGCATCTTGTCAGGCTCCTTGACAAGGTCGACGCCGGCATCCGCGCTGGACTTCTGGTAGTTGTCAAGCCACGTAAGCTGCACCTGCCCGCGCCCGTAATAGACGTGGTTGTACGGCCCGGTCGGCTTGGCGTATTTCGCCACGGCGCTTTTCGGCCCACGCTTTGCTGCGAGCTTATTGACGGCGGCTCGGGCGCTGGCATCGCTGGATGCGAACCCCTCGCGAACTGGCACCATGCGCCCGCCGGTCTCGTGGTAGGCCGTGGCGAGCGCATATGCCAGTGTGTCCGGCTTGCCGTCACCGTGAGTCATGAAGGCATCGAGAATGCCCTCGATGCCAGACACCTGCGCCTGCGTCACTCCACCCTTAAAAAGCGTCGTGCGCAGCGAAGCGTAAAGCTTGCTACGTTCCATTGTGAGTTCCTTTGTGGATTTTGTGCCGCGCGCCAAGCCCTAGACAACCCTGCATCGTAGTGCGAGGATGGCGCGCCTAGAGGGAGGGCGTGATGATGATGGGCGAAGCGCAGATTTCACATGACAGGTACAGGCTTCACCAAAACGGAAGCCATGCCGTGATCGTCCGCATCGATCCACCGGGATCGGGCATCACCATCCGCGGCACGCTTGCGAACGGTGAGCCTGTAGAAGTCAAGATTAGCGGCAGCAGTCCGCAGGCTGTTTTTCTTCCGATATCGGGGGAAGAGATAACAGTTCAGCGATGGCCGGATCTAAAGGCATACAGCATCCAACAAGTTCAACGATCGATTGACCTGGTGCCAATTCGATAGGAAACGTCGGGTCATCCGGATTGCACACGACCCAATGGCCGGTTCTCGTCTGTTCGTTGCTCATCATCAAATCCCCGCCTTCTCTAGCGCTTCTTTCTGTTTTCGCGGTCACTCCGCGTCTCCTTAGTTCGCGTCCGTCAGCCCGTTGCGCTGGTACTTCGACCAGCCGTCCGGGGTCGCTGGCGTGCCGGCTGGCGAGTCCTTCGCGACGGTCCCGGTGTCGCCAACGGTCTTTCCGTCGCCGCTTGTCGCGCCGTCTTTTGCTGGAGCCTTGCCGCCTTTGCCTGACTTGCCATCGTACAGCTTGGCGCTGATCGCGGTCGTATAGCCGCCCGACTTGTCGTACTTGTGGGTCGCCGTGTCGATGACATACGGCACGCCGTCCAGACCGGGGCGCACGCCGCTGAACAGCAGCGCAGAACCGGCGGTTATTGAGGTGTCGCCGATGACGGTCACGGATGCGGAGCCCTCGCCGCGCTTGAGCTCCCGCGCCTTCGCCTGAGCAGCCTTGTCGGCCTCCTCCAGCGATGAATACGGTTCGGGAATGCGGTAGACGCTGTCGCCGTCCTCGTCGCCGTCCGCCTCGATCTCGACGCGCTCGGCTTTGTCTTTGTCTTGGTGGTAGGCGACGACCTTGCTGTATTTCGTGCGGTCATTGGCCTCGAACGAGCACGAACCCTGCACCACCATGTTGGGCGTGACGATGACCGTGCCGGCGAACGTGCCGGTGGCCGAAACCCCAGAGCCCCGCTTAGCGAAGACCATCTTGCCGTCTTTGATGGCGAACAGCGCATTATGCCGCCGCTCGAGGCGCCGCATGAATTCAAGGTTGGATTCGTCCTGCTGGCCGATCCACTCGTATTCGAAGTCTCCGATGTCAGAATCCACCGACGCGGACAGCCCGCTTTCGCCAGCGATCTCGGACACCACGTCCTTGAGCTTCTTCTTGTCCCAGTGCCGCTCCTGCTTCTCCTTAAGCTTGCCGTTTCGCAGGTCGGCGGACTTGCCACCGATCGTCATGGAGTACGGCAGGCATTTCGGCGTCACCTTGTCGACCGTGAAGCGGCCAAGAGACCGGGTCGTGCCGTAGCCAATCCGAATATCGACGATCGCACCTTTGCGCGGAATGGCGAGGAACTGCGGCGGGCCGTCGTTCAACTCCATGTCGAACGTGTCGGCCTTCACGCCCTCCTTGTCTGTGACGCTGACGGATATCAGCCGCTCATAGAAGGCGCCGGCAACAGGCTGGCCGTCGATCGTAATTTCGATTTTGGGCTTCATTGGTTACTCCCACAAGCTGACGAGTGGGCGAGCAACCGGCCGCGTGTCGATGTCCGGCATAACCAAGACAGTCCCGATCGGCAAAACCGCCCCAAGTGCAGCGATGCCGGGGTTTGCATCCAGAACCGCCTCAGTCACGTCTCGAGTGCGTCCGTAAAAGTCCTGGCAAGCGAGATCGACCGTCTGCCCTTGTTTCGTCGTGTAGATCGATGGCATCAGATCACCCGAAAAGATTGAGGATCGGCGAGAACAGGCCGCCACCAGCAACAGACTGGCCGTAGCGCTTCAGCGTGATCGAGTAGCTGTTCTTTCGCGCCGCGCCGGCCGCGTTGTGATAGCTGCGGTCCTCGTCGACGCCGTGCACCGTGAACATGCCGTGGATCACGCCCTCGTAGTCGTCGCCGGAGACAAGCATCATGGGCGTACCGGCCTGCGCTGCGGCTATGATGCCGTCGAGCGACGCCTGCCCGCCGTATTCCTGCGGAAACAGCACGCCCTTAATGGTGACTTCTTCCGACGTCGGCCCGGTCCACTGCTGCTGGTCCATCGTCTGCGCGACCTTGATCTCAGCCCACGGCGTCTGCACCTTGCGCTGCACGCCTTCGTAGCCAAGCCTGTCGCGCGCCTCGAAGGCAAAGCCTCCGAGCATCATAGAAACGGTCATGGGGGTTCCATATGGATGCGGCCCGCCAGCGGTTGCTGGCAGGCTCTATTATGCCGATGTGTGGTGGCGAGTTAGGAGACTAAGCGCACCCGATGCCGCCGAACCGTCTCCTCATGGCAGCCGAGCATCTTGGATATCATCTTGTTGCTGTAGCCCTTCTCGATCAGCGGCACGATCCACTCCCCGTAGCGAACAGCACCAGGATCATGCTCAATCGTGCGCCTTGCCAAGCCAACACGCGGCAACTGGTCAGTGGGCTTTCGACTCTGCTCGCGCCTGACTTCCCGTACCAGTTTCGGATTGCAGCATAGCTGACTTGCGATCTGCCGGTCATTCCAAGGCCCCGATTCCAGCAACGTCGTGATCTGGCCGCGTAGCCGGGATGAAACGTCATCCACGACGGCTTGCCGCCGCCTCTCCAGCGGATCGACCACCATGCCGACGACCATCAGCGAATTTCGGACCATTGTTCCGTGCGCACCGGGGCGACGCTCACCCAAGGCGGTGCGCGGGCCGAAAGGCCGAACACCTATCGTGTCCGGCTCGACGTGCTCGATCCGAAGCTGGCCGTTATGACCGATGACGACCGCCCTGCCCGTACCGTCGTACTTGTTCACGTCCACGAAGACCGGCTCGCCGTCCACGATCATCGCGCAGAAGTTAGGCTGGACCTGCGGCTGGATGGAAGTGACTACCGATTCGAGGCGGTCGATGTTCTTCTTGAGGCGGAGGGCGTCGTCTACCTTGGTGCTGGTGCGGCGGTCATGTTCGCGGACGTGGACGGGTTTGTCGGTGACGACAAGATGGCCAGCAGTGTAGGCGTCGAACACCTCAACCATCTGGATCGTGACTTCCGTCGCGTTGTCCGTTTCGGACTTGGTGCAGATGTAGAGGGCCTGCTTCTTGTTGAGGTAGTAGGCTTTGCCGGGGCGTCCGCCTCTGGCAGACGTTTTCGCCACTTCCGTGCACACCTCGCCGAAGCGCGTCAGGTTCGTTGCGTGCCGTTGAATTAATGGTCTGATATCAAGCGCCTTCACAAATCCCAACGCGGTCGCAAGGATCGTGTCTTTCATTCGCGGTGCGCCATCAAACGATGTATCGAGGTCTCCAACATCAAATGCGGATCTGCTATTCAAGTAAGCAGCTCTGGTCATGGCCTTATCCTGACTTGAGTTAGGCCGGGATGATGTCGCAACCATCTGCCCGGCCGATTACAACGGTTATAACCATGATAGACATTATAATGATTGTCAACAGCGCATCATTGGATTGATTGGCTCTTTGACAAAGGGTACGATGCGGGAATGAGCCAAGAAACAAAAGAAATCCGCGTAACCATTCTCGTCTCACCGACCGAGCTTAAGGCTATAGACGACTGGTCTTTTGACCGACGTATTCGGTCACGCAGCGAGGCAATTCGCCAGCTTGTAAAGAGTGGGATAGAGGGCGAAAAAGCGAAACGAATTCAAAGTTCTCCGCACGGTGCGGAAAACCAAGAACAACACAAACCATAAAATGCTTGCCCTGCAGTATCCTCGCGCTTAGATTGCGATATCGGCGGGGAGATATTAGATGAAAAGCGTCTTAGCTGTTGGGATTGCCACATGCCTTGCGTTCGGTCACGCACACGCTGCCGGATCGGAAATTTCCATCGACGGCATTGCGTTCGAAGATGTGGTTGAGATCCCCACCAACAAGCTTTTGCTACGACCGCTGGGCGTCTCGCCAGACGATGTTAACCTTTATTGCTCTCCAACGTGGGCAGGCAGCATTGCCGTGATTGAAGGCGTGGCCATAGCCCTCAATCCCATTGCGAACAAGGCGGCAAAGAAAAATTCCGCGCTGCGGATTAATGGGAGCAGAGTTGATTTTGTCTCAACAGGGGCGAAGAGGAGTCCCCTCAAAAACGAACCAGACACGGTTGCCCGTCTTGTCGCCCGAACCGATCGTGACTGCGTGAAGAATGAGAAGGCGGCACCAGAAGAAGCCGCCAAGTCTCCACCGCTCAGGACTAAACAAGAAAACGTGCTTAATCACATAGCTGAAGTCATGGTCATTGACGAGCTATGTGATCGCCTCGAAATCAATACCGTGTTTGTAAGTCTGGCCGCGACGTATAATGGAGTCAATGCGCAAGACATCGCTAGCGGCGGCAGATATCACGATGCACTCGTTTCCCTTGTTCGAAACAAAAGGACAGAGATGCTTCAAATTGGAGCGGATGAAGACTTGGTTTGCGCATCAGGGGAACTGCTGTACGGCGAGTCTGGCATGAATGTTAAGGGCCTTCTCATATCCGCCTATTAGCGCCAACGCATCCTAACAACTA
The DNA here is from genome assembly GCF_022682305.1 of Shinella zoogloeoides. Lineage (NCBI taxonomy): Bacteria > Pseudomonadati > Pseudomonadota > Alphaproteobacteria > Hyphomicrobiales > Rhizobiaceae > Shinella > Shinella zoogloeoides. The sequence goes on along the minus strand of NZ_CP093528.1, from coordinate 1,071,106 downwards.
GCCTTCCGCTTGGCCCGTCGCGCCCGCGCCTCGCACGGCAGTTCGAACGCACCACGCCAAATCCCGCGCCCGTTGCGACGCGCATCATCCTGCGCATCCGCAAACTCGCCGCCGCTATACCGCACCCAGTCAACCGCCCATCCGCTTCGAACGAGCCACTCCCCTACGGCGGCGCCATCGGCACGGAAGCAGTCACCTACCATCCGTCCATAACGATCGCGATCCACGAACCCACAGCGCGTCGGCCGGGATGCGGCAAGCCATTCGTCGAGCGCAAAGGCCGCGTCCTTCCCGCACCGATATTCCTTGCCGTCCGCGACGCAGCGCTGCCAGCTTTCCGGCGCGTCAACGCCGTTGAGCCTGATGCGCTCGCCATGGATTTCGATAGTGTCTCCATCAATCACCGAAGCGCGACCCTCTATGGTCTGGGCCATGGCCGGTGAAGCAAGAACAAGAAATAGCGCGGCAAGCAAACGAGTCATTGCGATCTTGTATTGCATTGCCGCGCCCTTCTCAACCTAGAACCCACCGCCACCGCTGAAGCTGGATTCAACAGCGGCCTTTGCGGCCTGCCCCACCCTGCTGGCCGCAGCATCTGCTGCGCCCTCCGGTGACGTCACGCCCGTGATGTTAAACACATTGCTGACGTTCACGGAAACCGGCTGCGGATTGGTCACCTGAACCTGCTGAACGCCAGACGGCTGGTTCATAGCCGCGATGCTGCCGGCGTCGATGATGACCGGGCTGCTGAGACCGGATAGCATCTCGCTGGTGGTCCGAGGTGATCCGCCCCCATCCCCAAATATCGGCGATTCCCCGAAGCCCAGGTCCACAGCAACAGGAGATATCTGGTTCTTGTCCGGATTGTCATCGGTTGCGGGCAACAGATTCCCTAGCCCGTCCCAAATCTCACCCGGAGTGATACCAGAGTCCTTCGCCGGAAGACCCATCTTATCACGCAGCCAGTCATCGATTGGCGACGTGACGCCACCGAGGTTCCCCTTCGGGTCGAAGATCTGCAGGGCCTCGGCGACGGCGAGTGTGATACCCGCAACGATGGCAACCTTAGCCGCCAATCCGAACGCCTTGCCGTAAATAGACCCTGCGCTAGTGCCCGCGGCAGCGATCGCCTTATCAAGTCCGCCGCCACCAATTCCGAGAGCGCTCGCAACGCCGCCCAGTGCCTTTAGCGCGCCTACGATTGTGGATGCCCCGGAAAGAAACCAGAGAGCACCGGCCAGCTTACGGATGGCGCCGGCAACCAGCATGAAACCGATCGACCATTTCAGCGCTTCAAGATAGTACGGCGACAAGTCCGCGAAGAACTTCACGATCGGGTTATTAGCAACGTCCTCGCCGAACTTCCGAATGGACCTGCCGTATTCCTGGAATTGCCCGAAGAGGCGTCCGTACTTGTCCGCGGCGGCGCTGGCGTTCTCTGCGCCGAATATCAGGTCACGGATAGATTTGAAGACATCGGTTCCGTCGCCAAGGCCGAGACCGGATGCGAGACCGCCGAGGCGTGCCTTGATCTCGTCGAAGATCGTGAAGCGGCTGTCAAGCGTATCCAGCACATGGCCGAAATCAGCAATGCCCGCCTTCAACGAGGGCAGCCAGGATAGGCCCCAGTCCTCGAAGAAATAGCCGATCTTGTTGCGCAGTATCTGAAAGGCGTTGGCCGTTGTGTCAGCGCGCGCCGTGAACTCCCGGAACGCCGAGCCAGTGTATTTCGACTTATCGGCGACCGAGTCGAGCGCCTTGTCAAGCAACTCGGTGTTGGCAATCAGGGGCGCAAAAGCCTTGGCCTCATCGCCAAAGAATCCAGACAGCAACGAAATGTGCTTGTCCTTGGACTGCTTTCCGATCGCCTTCAAAACCTTCTTGACGGCGGCCGGCGCGTCTTTCTGCATCTCCTTGGCAAGTGTCGGCAGATCCAGCCCGAGCATCTTAGCGACGTCCCGCTGCTCTTTCTTGGCGAGCGCGCCGGCCGTCATCTTCTTCGCAACGTTCTGCATTGCGGTCGCGGCGACTTCCGGCTGTGCGCCGGCTGCGATCATGGCCGAACCGAGCGCCGCGACTTCTTCCTTGGCGAAGCCGGCCATTTCAGAAAGCGAACCAACCTTGAGCAGGAAGGTCGTGATCTCCGACGACTTCGACGCCATGTTATTCGACAGGTGGTTGACCGCGTCAGCCAGTTCGCCCGTTTCTGCAACCGTCAGCCCGAACTGCGTCTTTAGCTTCGCCAGGCTCTCGCCTGCATCTGCGGCGGTCATGTCGAACGCGATGCCGACGCGCGCAGCCATCTCGGCGAATGCCTGAAGCTCGTTCGTTGCGATGCCCGACTCGCCGGCAGCCGCGAATAGCGCAGCGATCTCCGTTGACGCCATCGGCAATTGCGTGGACATCTTACGGATGGACTTCGACATCACCTCGAACTGTTCGGGTGTCGCTTCGACAACCTTTTTAACGTCAGCGAACGCGGATTCGAAGTCCACGGCCGCCCCGATCGTCGACCTGAATCCCTGCGTGACGCCCAGATAGGCGCCACCGAAGGCGGCAAGGCGGCCAGCCATTCCTAGAAAAGCCGAAGACTGCCGTTCAATACCACTCAGTGCCTTATTAATCCGCCCCGCCCGGCCAGACACATTGTCGATCAGCGAGAGGATAAGGCTTGATTTCAAGACGGCCATGCTGCCCTCGCGCTACATGCCGCCGCCAAACAGGCGACGGAGTTCCATTGCTTTGTCGAAGTAGGCCAGAGCCTTATCGGGCGGCCACTTTTCGAGCCGGTCCACGTCCTGCTTGAGTTCGCGAGCGATAACGCTCACGATCAGCCGCCAGTCGTGACCGGCGGCTCCTCCCCCAGGAGGTCCTTGGTTGCGGCCATGATGGCGTTCAGGTCGCGAGACTTTACCTTGCGGAAGGCGGGAAGCGGCACGTCGGCCATGGATGCCAGGACGGCGATGATCTTGGACATCTCGCCCTTCACGGCGTCGGCAAGCATCAGGTCGCCGACTTCGGCTTCGCGGAACGTGAACTCGTCGTAGATCTTGCCGTTGTGTTCAACGGGCTTGGAAAGCTTGACAGTCGTCATGCTGGTCTCCTCATCAGGAAAGAAAAAGCCCGCATTCGCGCGGGCTGAGTTTGCGGCGTGGAGTGCTACAGAAGCAGCGAGTTCCGCATGCCGCTATGCTGGCTGATGCCTCCGATCTTCACGTCGAAGTCATCCATTTCGATCAGCTCGTCGCCGTCGACTTCCAGCTTGTAGTAGTTGACCGAGACCGAATAATCGTTCTCCGCCATGTCGCCCGGCTTCCAGTTGCCCGGATCGGCCTGCTTGAGGAAGCCGCGGATCGTCATGACTGCCGAGTGCTCGACGCCGTCCTCGTCCACCAGCGCGCCAGTGATAAGGAACAGGTTCTCCGTCCCAGCCTTGAGACCGAACAGCTTGAGGATCTGCGGATCGAGGCCGGGCATCTTGAAGCTGAATTCCAGCTTCTCGAAACCCATGGAGACTTCACGCGGCTTGATCATGCCGGCGTTGCGAAGCTCCTCCAGCTTGGCCTGCGGGACCGGGGGCGTGATGTCCCCGATCTGGCCAAGCTTGGATTCGCGATCGGCCCACAGCATGCAGTTGCGCAGGAGGTAGCTTGGTAGGTTATTCGCCATGTTTCAGCGCTCCTTTAGGCCGCGAGAGTAAGCGGGCCGTTCTCGATCAGGCCGCGGACGTCGTCGAGCAGCACCTGGTAGTAGAGAATGTTGCGGTAGGTCGTGATGTTGATCTGCTCCATCAGGCCGACGGGCTCGAACTCGACATTCAAGAATACCTTGCCCTGCGCGTTAAGCGTCGGCGTGTTCAGGTCGGACAGCCAGACGCGGCCGCCAAGGATGTCGTTGTTCAGGGCGAAGACGCGAAGCGCGGCGTTGCCGTCTTCGACCATCATCTTGAGGTTGCCCTTGATCAGCTTCTTGTCGACCCACTGGAAGTAGAGGTCTTCAAGCGACTCGTTGACCATGTCGGCGGTGGCGCGGACGCTGTCGAACTGCCAGACAGCGACGTCGGTTGCCAGGCGGCTGCCCCACGTGCGAAGCCCGCCGCGTTCGTTGATGACCGTGGCAATCTGGTTTTCGTTCAGGACGTTGCTGTCGTTCGGGTACTGGATCGTGCGCGCAACGCCGTCGAGCGTCTTGATGATCTTGTTCGAAACCGAACCAGAAACGCCTTCCGCGCTTGCGACAACAGCAGAACGAATACCTGCAAAGACCGGCGCGATCGGAACGGTGACGGGCGTGCCGTCGACATTCTTGATGCCCTTCGGGTCGATGATCAGGATTCGGTCGCTGTTGACCGTGTTGCGGAAGCGAATAGCCTCGGCGTTCGTCGTGTTCGGGCCGCTGACATAAGCGCGCGCGCGGATCTGCGGTGCAATCGTTGCCAATGCCGAGATGAACGGGTTGGCGACGTCGCCGATGTTGGCAGTTGCCGCGGCACCGGAACCACCGCCGCCAGAAAACGCCACAGTCGCCGTCTCGTAGCCCTCGCCGGCAGCTGTGATGGTGACGGCCGTGACTGGGCCGCCAAGCACAGCCGTCAGGATCGCGCCAGAACCGCCACCGCCGGAGATCGTGACCGCAGGGGCGTCGACATAGCCGGAGCCCTTGTTGGTCATCGTGATCGCGGTGATAGAGCCACCCGCTACTGTCGCGGTAGCCGTTGCCTGTACGCCACCAGCAGGCGGTGCGGAGATGGCAATCGTCGGAGCAGTCGCGTAGTCGTCGCCCGCGTTCGTGATCGTAAGTGACGCGACCTTGTGCTTGTTGATGGCGGCAGTTGCAGCGGCATCGCCAGAACCGGAGAACGAGACCGAAGGAGCAGACGTATAGTCCGCGCCGCCATCCGTCACCGTGACAGTCAGAACGCCATCCTCAATCCAGGCGCCAGTGTCGCCCGCCGTGACAATGACGCGCGGCTGGTAGCCGGTCAGCGACTTGGCCTTGAGGGCGGCATAGAGGCCGGTGCGCGCAACAGGATCGCCGATGAGGTTGGCCTGCAGTTCGGACGGCGTGTCGCTATGCTCGACGCGGTTGACGATCGCAAGTGTGCCGCCTTCACCGAAGTAGGCGGTCAGGTCGGCGAGCAGCGTACCTTCCGCACCAAGTGCGGAGGCAGCTGGCAGGCTTGTCACCAGCGTCGGAATGTTGTACGCAAACACGCCAGCATCAGCATCCGGCGCCGTGCCGTTGAAGTAGGTGCCGCCAAAGTTGCCGAACCGGCCCAAGGAGGGCACGTCGGGGCTTTCGGCGAGATTTACGCCGTGGAAATACGATAGGTCTGCCACGCGTGGCCTCCTTTATGGTGGTGTAGTGGTGTGGTGCGGCGCCTTGGTGGGGCGCCGCCGAAGCAGCCACCAGATCGTTGTCGCGACAGCCATAAGCGCACCCATGAAAGGCCCGCCGCTGGTCTGCGCAACGCAGATGCCGATGTCGATGTGGGATTGCAGCGTCACTGTGTCTGTGAAGTAAGCAAGGTCATGGACTTCGCAGCAGTGCCGCCAGCTCCCATCGAACCAATGGGTGCAGCCGTCGGATGTCATGGCTAAACGGCCGGCCAATACCCGTCGTCGGCAAAATCGGCCGGGACAGGCTCCATTTCCTTCAGCGCCCGTTTCGCGACGTGAAGTTCCTGCATGTACTGCTTGCCGGCATTGACCAGCTCGACCACCTGAGGAGGCGTCATGTAGTGGTCGACATTGTCTCGGTCGGTGAGCATGAGGACGGGATCGGTGACGCCGGCATCGACCAGATCGCGAGCCGTGTCCTTCAGCGCCAGGAGGACCGTCTGCGTCAGCAATGACCCTTCAAGCGCCACATCGCCATAGCCCGTCACCGTGAAGGTCTTGCCGACCAAGGCGCGGCGGTCATGCTCCTCATCCACGCTGGACGTGGAAGGCTCCGGAGGCGGCGGCAAGTCTTCCACCGTCCAGTTCTCGCCATCCCATCCAAGCCGTTGCGTGACGGCGTCATGGGCGGGTTCAGGCGGCGCTTCGACATAACCGGCATCCGCGATTTCTTCGGTCGTGAAAGGCGTCTGCGATGTGCGAGGACGCCCATCCGAAAGCCAGATGGTGTGAGGCAGTGGGGCGGGATAGGCGCCGTTGTGGGAGTAGCGCGTAGTCATGTCTTTGGCCTCAACTCATACATAAGGTGCTTGGTGGATACTGAGCTTCCCATTGATACAAACGTGCCGCGTAGTGGGCCATGCATTGCACCAACAAGCATACCATTGGCTGCAACACTTCTCCACGCGGTTTCGGGATGGGCAGTGTTGGCAAAATAAGAAAGAGTGGAGAAATTACCCCTGAAGAAAGCTAATAGTAGCGATGCTTCGTCTAGCACATCCAAGTAATCTGCAACTGTTACAGTTGTTTGTGCGCTGTCTGTTCCACCTTCACCTTTATAGATCATCTCTCCGATCCCGCCTGGGATCACAACCCAATTGAAGAAGCAGCCCCCAGCACCTTTCTGTGTGAAAGTCTTTGAAGTCACACCAGCAGGAACGTCATACCGACCTACAGCCAGTGTGTTACTGCCGTGACCGCGAACGTAGGTGATGTCGTCTGGGAGATAATCAGGGATCGGACCGGGATTTCGGGTTATTTTAAAGAGGATGGTGTCTCCTTCTTCCAGATTGTTGATGGTAAAAGATGCAGCATTTCCAGAAGTAGCACCAAATCCAACATTGATTGGTTTAGCAGCTGCACCTCCCCCCACGCGATCACTGAACCGCCGAACGCTCTTTTCAAATCCCGCCCTGAACATCACACCGGCTCCGCATAGACTTGGTCAACGGTGACATGAATGGCATTCGCCGCAGAGGCCAAGGAACGGATGCTCTCGCCCGGCTTCAACACCTTGCGAAGTGTGAACCCGTCGCCCACAGCAACTTTGTAATTGGCAGGAACAATAGGGTTGGCAGTCACGCCGCCCTGCATCCATTCGCAAGATGTTACGAAAGCATCGGCCGCGCTCTTGTTGACGAACGTAAGCTCGTAGGTCCGGCGCTCGCCGCTCCCCGCGGGGTTCTCGACCAGTGGTTGATTGGAGAGCGTAAGGGATACGCCCGGAAGGGCATCTGTAAGAGCCATCTTATCGGCCTCCAAAGGCTAGGGCGTAGGCAGCGGCACGGCGCGACGTTTCGGCAATCGCGGCATCGACTTCCGTCTTGGTGTAGGTGTCGGCGGCATCGGCTTTGTCGCTGAGACCAGCGTCAACTTCCGACTTCGTATAGACAGCCGCCGCGTCCGCTTTCTGCGCGATAGATGCCTTCTCCTCCGGAGTGACGAACACGCGGCTGGCATCTTCTTCGACATTCGCGGCCGGGATGCCGTACGCAAGGATCAAGTCAATCTGCGCTCGAAGCGCCTGAACATCCTGCTGGACACTGGCAATAAGGGCATCCGCCTGCGCCTGAACGTCGGCAAGAAGACCATCGGCGTCAGCGTCAATTGTGGCCAGTGTCTGCTGTAGAGCCGCAATATCCGCTTGCGTCTGCTCAATCAGCGGATTGATAGCCTCGTCGAGACGCTGAACACCAAAGCTCTGCAGTTCGGCCTGGATCGCCTCGATACCTGTGCCTACCGCCTCCAGCGCACGCATACGCGCGCCGATGCTCGCCATCACATGGTCCCACTGCTCCCGGTCTAGTTCCGCTGGAACTGGTTCGGGCGGGAACTTGTAGTCGTTATCGGGGCTCAGCAGTGCGGATGGCATCGGCTCCGTGCTCCTCGACAATGCGGTTCAAAAGGCTGCCCTTCGCGATGATCTTGTCGCGAGGGCGATACTTAAAGGGACCAAGAGGCACGACCCGGCTCACCACCAGGTCGTACTCACGGTCAGCGTCGAACGGCTGTGCGGTGTCGGTCATAACAGTCCTCAGAATGCGTTGAGTTGGATGTCCTGCCCAAACGGCACGGCGGTCACGTCACTGGTCGTTGCTTCCACCCTCACCCGCGCCTGCGTTGTGCCGCCGGGTAGAGTGAAGTCCGCCGTGAACTTGGTGCGCGACGGTTTGGCCGGGTCGACTTCCGTCACTACCGCACTCGCCGTCACGACCGTGTTATCCGCCAGCATCAGCTTCGGCACAGCCGTGTGTTTGGCCGCCTCATAGCTGTCCATGTTCAGGACAACCTGCGCCTCCGTGGTTGCAAAGCCGAAGGTCTTCAGCTTGCTGATGGCCGTCATCGACAAGGCCATCCGCGCCGGGATAGCGCGGGCGTAGGTATCAAGGTCGATCGCGGGTGCGACGTCTTGCGTTCCTATCATCACGGCCCGCAACTGAACCAGCGGAGGCAGGTTGGCGAGCGGGTTGTCTTCCCGCGCATCCATCGGCACCCATTCGGTGTCGCCTTGCGCCTTGATCTCCCATACGAGCGACGTTGCCGCCGGCTCCCATGCCTTGAAGATCATGTCGATTTCGGTCATGCCGTTCTCGAGTGTCAGCGGCTCGAATTCCATGACTACGCGGTTGCGCGTGAACCGCGCCGCGTTGAGACGGAACGTGAAGTCCTCCGTGGTCGAGCCTTGCGCCCAAACACCATCGCTCGAAATAAACATCGAGCCACCGCCATAGGCGTTGCCGCTGTTCGTCTTGAGTTGATGGTTGCCGGTCGTGGTAACGAACCAAGCGTACCGCTTGCCCTGGTCAAGCAACGTCGGCTCGAACGAGAACTTGTTCCAGCCCACCACAAGCGCAGATCGCGCCACGGTCGTCTTTGCCAGCACGGCCTGGAAGTCAGGAGCGCCGACGGAGTTAACCTCGCACAAGCAGAGGATGACGTCGCCTGTGGTGCCGTCCACCTTCGTGAAGTTCAGGTCAACCGATGTGGCCACCATGACCTGCGAGCAAAGGAACGACTGGCCGTGGATCGCGCCCGACAGCCCGAATGTCTCCGTGTTATAGGTGACATAGGTGCTGGTGACTGTGTCCCTGATGATGCGCTGGACGCTGTAGCTCTTGTGTCCTGCTGACGCCGGGTTCTGGTTCCAAGGGTCGTCATTGATTCCCAGCGATTGCCAGGTTTCGCCGCCAGATTGGAACTGCGAGCCCGCCTTCAGGCTGCCGAGTTGCGTCCATCCAGCCGTGTTCTCGCAGACCGAAACGGTTTCACCATAGCGGATGCGCGTGTGGCTTTTGGTCTTCTTCACCGCCGTCGTGACGGTGTGAACGACGCCCGCAATGTCCTTCTTGCCCGTGCCTTCCGGCGACGTGATGCGCGCAACTTCCGTGTAGGCCGGCATGACCAGCCGGTTGTCCCAAACGGAAATGGTCGGCGCGTCGTAGTCGAGCAAGCGAAGAATGTGGCTCGCTTGGTTGGCGGGCGGGAACCGGATGCCCTCGTCGATGCGGAAGTTTCCGCCGGCGGTGAAGTCCCAAAAGTCCTTCAGGAGCGCCTGGTCGAAGAAGTAGTTTCTCGCCTCATCCGGAAGGTTGAGCGCCTGGCTGTGACGCGCCGTGTCGCGGACAATCTGCTCGAACAGCCGCGCGTTCGGAATCTGCTTGCGCAACTCCTCGACGTTGGCTGCCACATTGCCGAGGTCTGTGCGGATGGTTTCGGTGTCTTCGTAAAGCTGGTCGACGCGGAGTTCGACGTCCGTCAGCCGACCCTCGACTTCAAACAGCGACCGGACGCGCCAATCCTGTGCAAGCTCAATCTCCTGAATGCCCTGCGTCGTCACGCGGACAAACGCGATGCAGCAATCAGGGTTGGCAATGGCGGGTTTGTCTGCCGGCGCGGGGGCGGCAATGCCACCCACCGGAGTAATCGTAATGACGCGCTTCTCGATGACGGGAGTCTGGATAGCGACAGGAAGGCCCGTTTCCGGGTCGATCTGCGCCTTGAACCCGCGTTCTTCGTTGACCTGAACCGTCTCGCCGCTGGCGATGAGTGCAATCCACCGCTCCTGCGTCGAGGAGTTCGGGAAGAGTATCGTCAGGTTGATGTCGACTGCTGCGTCGGCGCGGAAAACCTTCGACTGCTCGAAATACCGGCCAGGCGAAACCGTAACAACCTGCTCTGACTTCTCGCTGACCGTGAATCCCGACCAGTGCGCCGGATAGGAGACGGCGTCATTGACGACGTCGTCCAGCGCGGCCTGCGGGAACTCGCCAAGCCGGTTAAGGTCGACGGGCTTCACGTATTCGCTTTGATGCGTGATAACGCGATCGCTCATAGCTTGGTCCTGTTCCTGAATTTTCCAAGGAAGTGGCCGGCATCTAGGTCGAAGCCATCATCCAGAGTGATGGGCACGCGATCGGCGAAGTCGGCTGAGTACGCCGTTTCAGGCGCCTTGCTGACTGTCAGGGCCGTGCATGCCCGTTCGATAGGCGCGCGATCGATGCCAGTAATGGCGCTGTCTCCAACGGCGCTGTGGCCGACGCAGAAGCCGTCGACGGGTTCGTCCAGCGCGACCTTGACCAAGTAGCGAGCAACGAAAGGCGGGAAGTAGAACGGGTCATCCCCCACCGCCCATTCACCGAGGGCGAACCGCTGCGGGTAAGCGACCTTGTCGACGACGACAGCATCAACATAGGCCAGGTAGGCTTCGGCTGCGGCTTCAGTGCCCTTTAGCTCGGGCAGGCGTTCATCTGGATTCTCGGTCGAGACGCCAGCCGTGTGTGCGATCATCTCGCGCTTACGGTCTTCGTCCCAATCCTCGAACCAAAGGTCGACTGAATGGTGAGCGGCCAGCCAAGGCAGGTTGTCGCCTGATGTTTGGTACGGGTCCATCAATAGGCGGAAGGGAACCGGCAGCGTGTCCGACATCCCGGCCGCGGATGCTTTTTCCCACTCGTCAGTCGAGAGCGCCGGCAGCAGTTCGCCGACTGCGCTCATGTCCGCACCTCACAAACGGTGACGGTCTCGCCGTAGCGAATACGCCTATGCGGTCCGTTGTCCTCGACCGAGCGTGAAGAAGCAAGGCGCCCCGACGTTGCAACCCGGCTAGCTGCGGCCACTGAGGCGGTAAGGGCCGACGTCATCATCGGGAGAACACTCATGTCCGCACCTCTGCAATGATTTCGATGCCCATCATGACTGGCACAACATATGGATCGGGTGCGATTGCGACCGGAGCCTCGTCACGCACCTTGATGATGGACGAGCCGTAGGCCGCACCCGACAGCAGGCCGGTGGGGATCTCGCCACCAATAATGGTGCGTTCCGTCGCGACGGCTTGAACGCGCGCCTTGGCCTCATTGACGACTAGAACGGGATCGGGGCCGGGCGGAATCTCGATGGTGAGAGAAGCCTGATACTCAAGCCGCGTTGCAGGCATCACCGCCACAGACACAGCCTCCGGCTTTGCCTTCGGTGCGGTCACTGCGGTGCGAACCGTGGCAAGCTCGCCAGTAGTTGGCAGCCGCCCGAACGGGCCAACGATGACTACGTCAACGTCGCCCTTGCGTCCGTGGACCGCATGTCCATTAACGCGCGCGTCCCACAGTCCAACCGTCTTGTCATCGTTCTGCGGCCACGCGCGGAAAGCCTCAAACAGGTATCTGTCGCGGCTCCCGGCGGCAGGCATGTCGAATGACAGCAGGTAATCGCGCAGGAGCGAAGCGTCGGACTGCATGACTGCAGCCGTCGTGCTCGTGGCCGGTGTGATGACCTGGCGCACCAGGTTCCTGCTCGCTGCGATGGCATCCAGGTTCGCGCCGGTAGCCAGCGGCGCAAGCAGCGCCACGTAGGCGTCATTGACGCGCTGGCGGTCCAACAGGCGAAGATACGACCACGCCTCACCAAGAATGCCTGCTGGATCCGCTTCAAGCGTCAGCGTGTCATACTCCGGCAGCGACGGGTTGTCGGCGCGAAGTTCGTCCCATGCGGCAAGAAAGCGGGTCTTGAAGTCACCATACAGTGACTCGAAGTCCAACGCCTCAATAGCCTGCGGCCTTGGCAGGCGCGAAAAGTCGATTGTGGTGGGCGCGTAGATCGTGGCCATTGTCAGCCTCCGTAAACAACCCGCGTGCTGGCATTCTCAGCGACCGAATAATCGCCGAGGTGTCCGCGCGGGTAATAAGTTCCGTAGATTTCAATGGCCAATCGGCCGTCCGGCGTAGCGGCGGCAATCCTGCCAGCCGACATCCGAAAGCGCGGCTCCCATCGCAAAATCGCGAGGGCGGCGGCGCTGTAGACCTTAAGAATATTCGCCGCCGTCATCTTGCGGTCGACCATGTCAGGCAGGTCGCTGCCGAACGTCCGGCGCATGACGCGCGAGCCGATCGGCGTCGTCAGGATCTTCCTGATGGACTGCTCGACGTGCCCCCAGTCACTTAGCGGCCTTCCGGTTACGGCGTTTATCCCTGCCGAGTCTCGCATGGGGCTTTTCCTTCTCCGGCGCCGGGACATACGGCGCGACAACACTGCCGCGCGGTGGCGTCAGCTCGGCGGCCTGCTCGTCGGTCAGCGTGAACGGCACGCCGGTCGTGCGCCAATGGCCGGCGACCTCGCAGTCAATCCGGGTCGTGTAAAGATTCATTCGTTCACTCCGATCAGGCGCATTCCCATTTGGACGCGCCAGATATCAAAGAAGCTCCGCACGCGGTCGCGTCTCCGTGCCGCGCAATATCAGCGTTCTCGCACTTCCATCGGCTGGAACCCTGCACGATCGGGTTTACGCCGTGAATCGGACACGCATAGAGATCGCCTCTTCTGGCGATCAACTTGCCTTCGCACTTCCACTTGGACGCGGACGTGATGACCGCGCCGCCGTGCGTCCCAGTGTCGCCGAGCCGAACAATCCGCGGCATCAGGTCAGATGCCCACTCGACGCCGTCAGCGTCATGGTGGCCCCGTTCATGGTAATGGCGTCACCGCTCGCCCCGATCACCGTGTCCCCGATCTTGATGTGAAACGGGACGTCGGCGTTCTCGCGGGCGTTTTCTTCGCTGTAGGTCGACAGGTCGATCGTCGCGTCGGCAAGGTCGCCGCTCTCGGAATGAACATCCACCTGCTCGCCGGCAGACAGGATGACGTCGATCTTGACGCCACCGGCACCCAGCGTGCGGGGGCGCATCCACGGCGAAAGATACGGCTTGCCGCCTTGCTCGCCGAGATTGACGCGGTACTTGCCGGCATTCTCGCCGGTCCCGACCTCCGCTATTTTGCCTGTGCGCTTTCGGTTGCGGGCGCGCCGTTCGATCTCAGCCAGACGGCCGTAGATGTCTGCCACCTGGTCTGGCAATGTGTTGGGTATCATGGCTGCGCTGGTGCGGCGGGGGCCGCGCCCACCTCTATAATGGTGATGTCCGCCTCGACGCCTTCCGGCGGGACGATCAGCAGGTTCTCTCCCTCCGTCTTCGTCATGCCGTAGCGACGCAGCGCCGTCTGCCAGTCGTATTCCGACCCGGCAAGTTGCGCCTGCATCAGGGCGACCTGGGCTGTGACGACAGGATCCGGAATGGTGGCGGGGCTGTTCTCGTCGTCAGGATCGTGTGCCGGATTGGGCACCGTCAGCGTCGCAGCCTTCGCGAAGAACATAGCCAGCGGATGTGCCGGATTCAGTTCGGCGCCGCGAACCGGGTCCGCAACAAGATCGACGGTAAGCCTGATCTGCTGGGCCGCAAGCCGGATGCCGGAACCGTCTCCGCTCGTGCGCGCCCGCTCTATGCGAGCGTTGCCTCGGTGGAACTTGCGGAATATCTCCGCCCATTCATTTTCAGGGTCGGACAGCGTGTCGCCGATCTGGCGCGCAACCACGTCCAACAGAAACTCAAACGCGGCGTCAGTCGCCGGGATTCCGACGCCAACCAGCGTCGTTTCGCCAGTCTCATCGTTGAATTCCGTGTGCGCCGCCGTCACGCCCATTTCGAAGAGAAAGTCCGTCGCGCCGTTGTCGGTCCACGAGCGCAGCACGTTGTCGTCGGACTTGGCCGCATCGGCGTAGACCGAAATGAACGGCTTCTCCTCGTCCGTCCGCAGTTCGCCATCAGCCGTGATGTCCAACGCGCCGATCTGGCTGTCCAGAACGTTGTCGCCCACCAGCGTCTTGCCGCGCAGTGCGTATACGGCCGCCAGACGGGCAGCAATTCGTGTGAGGGACATTGCTCTCTCCTGCGCCTACTTCTGGTTCAGCGTGAGCACGATGATGGACGAATAGCGGTCGTTCACCGTCTTGATTTCCCACAGCGGCGTGCCCGGCAGTTCGTTGCCGCGGATCACGTCTTTGGGCCGGAAGATCACAGCACCCATGTCGGCCCGCTGCACCACCAGGGCGCCTTCTGACGCGGCCATGTTCGTGACGACGCCGGCGCCGATGTTGATCGTGCCTTCCGGCGAAGGCGTATGAAGCACGCCCCGCAGACTGGTGATGGGACGGCTAGGATCAACCGTCCCATCTTTTTTGTATGGATAATGGCGGACCTCTTCGTCGAAGGCATCGCCAATCGTCTTGTCGACCTTCGCCTCTAGAGTTCGCCAGTTGACCATTAGAACGAGCCGTTCAAGCGGACATTCACCGTCGCGGACGGGTTGGCCGCCGCAGTGGTCGCCACGCCCACCAGCGTATTGCCGGAGGCGGTCTTGTTGACTTCCTTGTTGGTGTTGTCCCAGTAAACCTTGTCGCCGACCGAGATGGCGAGGGCGGAAGTCTTAGCGAGATCAAAGACGCCAGTCGTCTTGAATTCGCCTTCGTCGCCGGAAGCGACAGTGCCGGTCGCGACGCCAAAAATGGATCCGACCAGTGCGCCGGCGCCAGAGGCGACGGCATACGGCGCGGTCAGCGTCAGGGTGTCACCCATCTGCACGAAATTCTTCATGTTCTTCTCCTTGAAGAAAGCGGGCGGCCGTCATTGCCAGTGGCAAATCAAGCCGCCCTTGTGGATTAGGCTCCAGAATTTTTCAGGAGACCGCGGTGATCCATCGTCTTCGCACCGACATCAAGGCGCGCCTTGACCTCGAGACCGTCAACGTCGAAGCCCTGACGGGTCTCGATGTAAACGCCGCGATTGCCTTCCAGATAGGCCAGCTCGACAGTGTCGATCTGCGACGGCGATGCGGCGAGATACCAGGAAAGCGCGGAGCCGGCGATGTCGGATGCCGTTGCAGCGCCCTTCTTGATGCCGTTGTCGAGGCGGGCTTCCGCGATGATCTCCAGCGAGCGCATCGAAGACGTTGCGACCTTGTCAGACGAGTCCGCATAGAACAGCGACTTGAGTTCCTGCTCGGCCTTGGTCTCAAGCGCTACAGGTACGATGAGGAACTGCGGACGGATGTTCAGGACCGTCTTGCCGTCCAGGCCAGTCTGCTTGGCCATCTGCGCACGGGCAACACCAAGCGCCGTGACGCCGAATGCGGCGGCCGTGGGCAGGTTGTTGTGGTTGGCGTGGAACAGGGCCACGTTGTCGCCCATGGTCGGGTTGCCGAGGATCTGCGCCCAGACAAGGTCGCTTTCCAGCTGGGCAGCCGCACCGCCCATCAGCTGCGGAATGCGGCCGAAGGCGTTCATGTCGTCGTTGATGATGACCTGGCGGGTGATCGCGATCACCTTGCCGAAGGTGGCAATCTTGTAGGATTCCTTGCCTTCAGCAACCGTGCCGCGCTTGAACTCGCCGGACTCGTTGACCTTGTCGAACGCCGGGCCTTCACCGAGCTGCGCACGGTTGACGGCCTTGAAGTCCGAAACGGTGGCTTCGCGGACGAGCGGACGGAACGTCTGACCTGCGGCCTCGTATCCGGCGCGCAGCGTGGTGTTGACCACATTGCCCAGGATGATTGGGAAGTCCGAAGTCGAGCCGTAGCCAGAACGCTGCGCAAGAGCGTCGCGGGCGATTTCTTCGCGCGACATGCCGCGGGTCTTGACGCCACGAACCTCAAGGGCTTCGCGGGCCATGTCCATCAGCGAGAAACCGCGATATTCGCGGGCGCCGTCGGTCAGAGCATGCGAAGGGTCGGCGCGGTGCATCAGGGCTTCGCGCATCGCAACGGCGCGCTTCTCATGATGCTCTTCGCCAACACGGGCGGGGCTGCGGTTGTCGGTGGCAGGCGCCTCGCGCTTCATCAGCTTCTCCAGCAGTGCGGAGCGGAATTCGGCGACGGAACGGCCTTCGTCGATATGCTCGTCACCGAGTTCGACTTCGCCTGCTTCCTTGGCCAGCTTGCGGATTTCGGAAGCGCGCTTGCGCTCGGCATCCTGCGCCCGGCGCACTTCAGCAGCAACATCCGGCTGTTCTGCCGGCTTGGGAGCGGCGCGCGATGCTGCGGCCTCTTCCGCCTCTGCAGCGGTGATCTGCGCGCGGACCTCGGCGATTTCCGCCAGGATCGCTTCGTGATCCTTTTCGATGGCACGTGCAGCATCGGCTGCGGTGTCATCTTTGATTTCAGCGAGTTTGTCAGCGGCGCGCTTTTCCAGCAGGGCCAGCCTCTCACGAAGAGTCATATTGTTTTCCTTATAAAGTTGGCCGGGCTAGGCCACGGACTGACGCTGACGCATCGCCATACGGATACGTCTAGCTTCGTTTCGGCCGGTGGCCGTCTCACTCACAAACTCGCACGGCACCATGGTCGGGGCGTCCTTGCGAATCTGACTTCCCGCGTCGGCTGGAACAGGAACAGCGCTGATTTCCAGCGGCTCCCAGTCCACGACGCGCCACTCTTCGTCATTGCCGTCGCCATCCGCGTCGGTCTTCACGACCTTGTGGATGGCGTAGCCGACGGAGATGTTTCGAATGATGCCATCGCGGATCTTGTCGACGACGGCCTTGTCTTCGTCGGCCCGCGAAAGCTTGACCGTTGCATACCCCTTACCGCCCTCCACGCGAGCGGAACCGGGAACCACGGAGCCGATAACGTCACTCAGATCCCAGTCGTTGTGGGTATTCAGGAACGGCGCGCCAGCATTCAGCCGATCGAGCCGCACCGACTTCGGAGTGACTTCCAGGATTTCCTGGTAGTAACGATCGTGGCGCCAGGACCAGCGCCGCACAGGGGCGCCGGTCGTCCAGATGACTTCGATGGTGTTTTCCGCCTCGTCAAACGAAGCTGACCGCACCTCTGCGCCCATCCCGAATTTGGGAAGGTTGATTATTTTCTCGTTCATGAGGTGTCCTTGTCGTCGCCATCATCAGGCGGTTCATCGTCGGTGGCGTCCTGTTGCGTCTGACCGGCCTGCGACATGCGGCGCGGGTCGGAATCGAAAATCAGGCCCTTCTCGTCCAGCATCTGATTCCATTCGACATAGCCGTCCAGCACCTCGTCCGGCGTGTAGCCAGTCTCGGCGATAGCAACGAGCGGGTTCAGCAGACCGGAACGCATCGCAGCCACGCGGGCCGCAACGTCCTTGGCCTCGTCGGCGGACGGGAACCGCGGCGGCGACCATTCAACAGGCACCTTGCGCGACTTGATCTTGCCGGCGAAGTAGGCCGCCTCGCAGAACCAGTCCCACAGCGGCTGGCAGATCATCGGAATGATGACCTTCCACTGCAGATCGTCGATGATCCGCTTGTAGGTCTCCAGACCTATCTTGCTGGACGAGTAGTTGACTTTGTCCAGCCGGCCGGTCAGGAACGCGTGCGGCACACGAAAGCCCGTAGCTATCGTGTGAAGCATGGAGTTCTTGTAACTGTCGTAGTTCGCCGTGTTCGCCGGCTGCGTGAACTTGATGTCCTTGCCGCCGCGGGCATGATAGATCATGCCCGGTTCGAACTTCTCGACGATCTCGCCATCCGCGTTGTAGATGCCGGCAGACTCGTCGTCACCTAAAGGGATGCCGATTCCGCCCGTGTCGTCGCCGCCCGTAACGACGCCGACCATGCAAGATTCCAGCTTCTTGCGGACGATTTCGGCGTCCTCGTAGGTGTCGAGGTCATAAAGACGCCGGATCGCTGCGTGCCCCCACGGCACGCCCTGCGTCTGGCCTGCCCGCTGCTTGGCGAACGCAAACGCAACGTCTTCTGCGGGCACGGGAACGGACGCTATCGACGTCGTCGACGTCAGGAAAGCATTGCCGGGGTGGTTTGGAAACAGCCAGTAGGCGGTGGTTTTGCCGATCAGGTCGTACTCGACGCCATAGGACGCGCGACGGCCATTGCCTAGCTCACCGTTCTTCGTGCCGTCGAGATGGTCGATTTCCAGCACCTGCAGCTGCAAAGGAACGGCCAGGCCATCCTCTGCCCTACGTCGCCTGCGACGCACCATGCCGGTGCCCGCTTCCAGCATTTCGCTGGCGGTCAGCGATACAACGCCATGAAAATCCAGATGACCGTCGGCATCGCACTGCTTCATCCATTCGGCGAACAGCTTGTTGACGGCCTTGTCTTTCGACCGCGGAACGATCCCCGCGCCAACCGCATGCGTCACAAGTACCGAAAGGGCGTTCGCCGCATACGGGTTGTCTCGAACGAGGGATCGCATCCGGTCTCGCAGCTGTTGCGCCGACGCGCCCACCTCTGCATCAGCCGAAGTATTCGGCGTGCGCCAGGAGCCATTCAATCGTCCGCGCGCCGCGCCCTCGTAGCCACGGGTGGCGATGTCAAACGCCTGCCTGGCCGCGACACGGCGCAGGGCAGCGCGAGGCGCCACCGCTGCGATGGCCCTATCCAACAGATTTGCTTTTGCCATGCTAGAACGCCGCCAGTGTCACGTTTGACTTCGGCGACTGTTTCGCCTTCATCCACTCGATCGCCTTGATCATGTCGGCAACCGAGTGGTATTCGACTTCCCGCTGTGTCCCGCCAGAGCGGAACAGCACGCGCCGGGCACCCTGCGCCATGGCTTCTTCAATGGCGGCGATTTGCGCCGTATAGTCGGTCATGGTCGCCTCCCAGTGGTTAGAGCCAGGTCGATGCGGCTTTTCGGGGTTTGGTTCTGGGCGCGCTGTCATTCGCCGCAGCCAGTGTGTAGCCGGACGCCAGTTGCTCGCGTCGCTCTTGCCAGTTGACAGGGGCGAGTTCTTTCGCGGCAATGGCGTATACGGTGCAGTCGAGCGCTTCGTTGCGGCGACCCGGAACCGGAATCCACTTTCGCACCGGGCGGCCGCGGTCCATCTTCACGACGGACTGCTCACCCGTGAACTGCTCGTACCAAACCTCCGGCAGGTCTTTCGAGAATCGGAAAATCTTGCCGTGCTTGACGCGATTGAAAATCGTGTCCTTGATGCTATCCACACCGACGATCCAGAGCGGATCCTTCTTCATCGTCTTCGACCGCAGGATGAACGGACGGCGCCCGCCATCGCCCTTGATGGCGACCACCTTGCGGCGCAGGCGCGGCCTCACGAAGTCATAGACATACGGCATATGGCTGCCGTTACTGGAGTCGATGGCGATAGCGTCGATGCCTATCTCGCCGCCGAGCGGGTGCCGCCACCGCTGCTTGGCAATGGTGTCGATGTCCGTCCAGAACTCGTCAGCTTCATACGAGCCATAAACGATGTCGTGATCCAGCACGAGAATCTGCCCGGCTTCCGTATGCCCCAGATACACCGCCTCGCCGCGGTCATCCTGCATGTCGATGCCGACCGTGATGGAAAGAACGTCTTCCGGGAACGGGTGCTGGTCAGGCCCGCCAAGCCCGAACGGCTCGGCGGATTCCTGCAGTGCGAGCTCGTCGATGCGGTCGCCGTCTGTCTTCCACCCCTCTCCGAGACGGGTGTTGACGAACACCTGCAGCTTCGTCGGGTCGTTCTTGGCCTTGACAAAGTCCTGCGCAAGCAATCGCCAGTCAGCTTTGGGTATCGGGCTCGACAGTGAGTTGATACGAAAGCCTGCGTGACCCTTCACCTCTGGCTTGGTGATGCGCCATCGGCCGCCAGCAATCATGCTGACCTTGTAGTCGTTGTGCGTTTCTGTGCCGCAGGAGGGGCACCACCAGGCAGCCTTTTCCGGATGACCTTCAGGCCACCTGATATCACACCACTTAATCTCGTGGAAGTCGCCGCAGTGCGGGCACGGAACCTCAAAGACGCGCTGGTCCGACTTGGCGTATTCCGCCAAGATGTGCGACGTCTCCTCGCACACGGGAGACGAGCCGAGGATCAGCTTGGAGTCAGGAAACGTATCCGCGCGTGTGACGGCCAGGTCAACAGGATGGCCGTCACCGATGACCTTCATGCTGTCCACTTCGTCGAGGATGATGATGCGGCCGTTGTGAGCGCGAAAGCTTCTGTCCGTTTCAGCCGACAGCACCTTGAGCGAGCCGCCGTTGAACTGGCGCATCAGCATGGTGCTGCGATCTTTCTTCCCGCCCTTCGCTGACTTGTCGCCAGACAAGACCTTTCGCAGTGCAGGTGACTCGTTGAAGATCGGCTCTATGTCGGACGTAACCATCGACCGAGCCAGACCCTCGTCCGGAAGGTATAGAAGGATCAGTGAGGGGTCGTTGACAACGTAGTGCGCCAGCAGACCAATCAAGACGGTAGAGTAACCGATACGCGCCGATTTTAGGACAGACACCCTTTCGACAGACGGGTCCGTGATGGCGTCGATGATGCCCTTCTGGTATTCGTAAAGGGAAATACGCCCCGAAACCGACGCGACGTTTTTAGGTAGATGGATTTCCTTTTCCACCCACTCCGAAACCTGCACCTTCTGCGGAGGACGGAACGTCGACATCACCCTCTTCAGGGTCGTCTGAGTCAGCGTCATAGATATCTACTCCATCCGCCAACTTGGTCATCGCCTCGCGTATTTCCTTGTCGATCGCCTCCGCATCTTCATTGGACAATGCAATTCTCTGGCGCACGCGAGGGACGACCGAAAGTAGCCCGCTTTTGACGTATGCGATCTGCTCGGACCAAACCCGGACAACCTCGTCAACGGGTAGCAACTCATTGCGAAGCTTAGCGTTTTTCAGTTCCCAGTTGTCGGCCTGCTCTTTTTTGAGGCGGGCCGCTTCCTTCGCTTCGTCGAGCGCTTCGTCGCGGGTCTTCGCCGGACCCGTCATGGATGAGACATAGTTCTGGATGGTCTTGGCGCCGTCATATTGGCCGTGCGCAATGCGCACAGCTATACCGTCATCAGCTAGTTGGCGGATGCGCCGCTCAGTCAAACCAAGCAGAACGGCGACCTGCTTCGACGTGAGATTCATGGTCGCCCCAAACGGTAGGAAATCGGTTTTTTAAAATTTTGCCCCGAGCGATTTCCCGCAGTCGCGCTTACCCGCTCCCCCGGTGGGTGGGTCTAAAGATAGTTTTGTGAGGGGCCTGTGGTGCCAAGACATACCGCTGGCACTACATTTTGTGCTTCACGCTGCGGCGCGCCACTCTTCATCAGTCCTTGCGCCCTTAGCCATGTTATCCGCAGCCCACAATGGCTGCAGATTCTCGAGCGACCATGCAGCTAGCAACTGCTCTGGATCATCAAGGTTGTGTCGGCTAAGTGGCACCTTATGATCGATGTGGATGCGACCACTCCGAAAGGCGTCCCAAGACATCCCGTCAGTGAACTGCCCCTCCAGATGCCGGGCCAGATCGGCCATGGAGTAACCAAGCGCGCCCTCAATCGAACGAAGGCCTCTATCTCCCACGTCGCCATAAAGAGCCTGGCGCATGCGCCACATTACATTAAATCCGAACCCCTTACGCCTTATACGCTGCCGAGTTCTCTCCCTTAGGACAAACTTGTTATCGTTAGCATAGCGAACACGATACCTCTCTGCCTCGCTGAGGCCGGGGCGTAGCCACGGCTTATCGTTGCTTATGTGCCACTTTCGCAGATAGTCACTTATCTTTCGGCCAATGGCTCTCTTCTCGGTCAGGCGCCGTTGGCGCGCCCGCTCGATTAGCCGTACGCGCCTATTGCGCAGGCGGTCAAATCCGCGAGCCTCGTCGCGCTTGGCGTATTCTGCGCTGCGATCACCACGACGATCAGCACGGCAAGACTTGCAGTGATAATGGCCGCCCGAGAACGAATCCAATGGAAGTTCTTGATTGCATGTCGTACAAACGCGGGAATAGTTGTCATTCGCCGCAACTAAAATCCGCTTCGGCTTGTCAGCGCGCGGGTCTCCCCATCCGTTGTACTGCTTACGCTTAATCTCGGCGCACTCAGCGCAATACTGCTCCCGACCATAGTCGAAGTTAGACATATGCGTCCCGCACCCCGCACAAGCTTTGCGCGGGTAATTGCGACCTCGCATCACTGCGCCAAAGTCCCGGCGAGCATCAGAACATGGCACGCACCATGTCGGTGTCTTGCCGGCCACCATCGTAGTGGTTTCATTACAGGATGGGCAGTCAAAGGTGTATTTATGAGTGCCCATGAATCCCCCTAATGCAAAAGCTTGACAATCGCAGCGTCGACGCGCTCCTTGAGCAGTGGCCCGGCTATGCGCTGGAACGCGGCGGCTGTCGCGCCGCTGGTCATCTCTACGGGGATGAACATGCCGGATCTTGCCTGCGTGATACGGGTGCCGCTCTTGTTCAGCCTCCGCCAGACATGGCCGCCGAGCGCCGGTGCATCGACGCGGTTGGGGAACTTGCCGCCGCGCATAAACGTGCCAGCGAAGAGTTGACGTTTGCCCCATGGCGTCGCCGTGACGCCCTTGCGCGTCTCTCGCGGGGCGAGATATTTCAGGCGGATATTACCGCCTCGCGTGGTCATGGTGTACGCAAGGCTGCGGCCATGCGCTCGCGTCGGATCGCCGATTGCGCGAACGATGGTCTTTCTGGGCAAACCGGTTTGCTTCGTCAGGTTGCGGATCACCTGCGTCTTGGATCGATCGCCCACTTGGTTGACGATGCGCGGCAACACCTTGGGGAACTTGGTGTTGAGCTCGTCAAGCTGCTTTCCATAGCGCCTGATGTTATCGTCCGCCCATCGGGCGATAATGACGGCCATGTGGCACCCATAAGCGCACCACGAACGCCCGGTGCCGGGAGAGCGCATGTAGCGCTGAAACCAAAAGCAGCCGGGAGGCGCCCGCCTTATCGTTGCGGACCTCAACCGGCTGCAGATCGCCGCGTCGCGAGAGGAGGCGCGCCAAGGCAATTGGGAAGGGGCAGCGAGAGAAACAGCCCGGCCTCAGTGACCGATGTCCCGCTCTCGCTGTCCGCCCAACGGAATGCCGCGTCCAAGCCGCTGGCATCTAGCCGTGAATGGGCAGAAGAAAACGAAGATGGATGCACGCGCAAGTCAACGTGCATCATAGGTGGCGTCCGCGCTTGCACTGCGGCTGATAGCCTAAACGATCACCGTCACCGGTGCCGCTGCATCTTCGTTGGCGAATGCTGGGTTGCAACGCCAGCACCGCTTGTAGTTACCCCGCCTTGCGGCAGGGTCGATCGCCTTGAATGGTGTCGGCGCATCGAACTGTGAATAGGGCGGAAGACGACATAGCCTTCCTACCCCTAGTCACTCTGCGGGCCTTTGAGTATATACTCAGGAAGCCAGGTCTGCGCGAGACACCTTTCCGATAGCATCCCTAATGGTGATGAGGCCCATATGGACTATCGATCTTCCGGCTGCCGTGGCTGGAACCTTGTGGGCGTTGCCCATCATGTTCCCGATGGCCTCATAAGTTGCTCCGTCGATCGTCGCCATCTCGAAAGCCTCCGCCAATACTCCGAGCCGATTGCGTAGATCGAAGAGCCTGCTTTGCGCGTCAATCATAGCGTTGACTGGCTCATCGCCTTTCCATGGTCTCGGTATAGAAGACCAATTCTTTTGAGGCTCGTCACCATCCTCGGCTGTGCTTGCGTCAAATCGGCGACGAGCTGGGATATCGGCCTCGGCGGCCGTAGATTGACGAACACGTCGATATGCGATTTTGCCGTCCGCTTTCAGTACGCTGTGACGATCAATAGACATGCCGTCGTTCAGCTGCACGCCAGAGCCACCAAGCTTGGCCTCGCTTTTAGCCGTGTCGTGAATCTTGCGATAGTACATCGCCGCTTTCAGCAGTTCTGTGTTGCCTTCCCGCACAAGCGCCGTGGCCAGAGGCCACGCGATGTTGTCGTTTGCCACCTTACCGTCCCATTCTGAGCCGTAGCGCGCTCGAGCGGCCAAGCGGGATTTCTGCACGCGAACTGCATCTCTCTCATGGTCTGCATAAATCATGCGAGCGGGAAGGTTCTCTCCTTCTCCTGCCAGGGCCTTTGCTCTCTGGCTTGACGAGCTGGTCATACTGCCTCCTGAAATTTTCTAAATGGTGTTATTGCGACATAGTCGACATTCAGCTCGTCAAGAGCGCGAATGATGATTGTGTGAGCCTCGTGTGGGCGACAGCAGAACCACTCTCCCATCAACCTACCGAATGGAGCAGCTAGTTCATGCGCTCTTCTTTCGGCGCTTGCGGCCGACGCGCTGCCATCAACCCAGAAGACCCTATGGAGAAACAACTCATCAGGGTTCCCTGTTTGAATTCGGGATAGTCGGCTCGACGGGCAATGTGCCCTGCCAATCTTTGAAACGTTTCCCTGTATATCGGACACTACGTAGACTGCGTGAGCAGGGTGAGGATTATTATCGTTGGAAGCGAGCGTCTTTCGGGATTTGCGAGCGATTTTCCGTACGTTATGAAGTTGCTCTTCAAATGTGCGGTCAAGTCCGCTTCTTTCACGAGGGCATCTCCAAGGAATGTTTCCATCGCCAAGAACCAGAATATTCGGATTCCCGATTCCTCTCTTAGCCATCTCTCCTCCTCTTTCCGGTAGCGCACGGTTGGTTTCCGCACGGTCTAAAGTTAGTACATTTTTACAATTTTGTCAAGGTGCCGCAGCGACGGCATTGTCGTTATCCGCCAGCCAGCCGCGCACGAGCGCCACGGCCATGCTGGCCGCCTCATCCGCCGTCGAAGCCTTCACCACCTCGACTGTGTGACCAATCGCGGCCAAGGCAGTATGCCGCTCTTTTTGCTCCATCGACAGTCTGCCGTTCTCTGCCTTGTTCTCGATCATGGCCACCTTACCCCCAGGCAGGAACACGGTCAGGTCTGGATGGCCTGCCGTTAGTCCGGTGGCCTTCGCCTTTATCTGCTCTTGCCTTCCGCGTCTCCCCGCCTCCATGCCGCCGACAAGCAGGAATTGCTTGCCGTACTCTGGCATGGCTTTCAGACGGCGGCACTGCTCCGCTTGCAGCTCCCATTCAAGAGCGGGTGCCTGCTTGATCGTAACCTTGCCGCCACGGGTGATGATACGGACGCGCTTGCCATTAACTTTGGTCGTTTGGGCTTGGGTGGCCTTGGGGTTGCTGGTCATGGTGTCTCCTCGGTAGGTGGTGGCTGGTGAGGCCGGGTGGTGGGTCATTACATAAATATATACTCTCCTGAATCACTCACACGGGAATAGGTAATAAAGGTATATATTTACAACGTTATATTTTTGACGATTCTCCTTACATTTTCAAAGACTTGCACATTGCAAATCGATTTGCATTTCTTTGCAATGATTGCAACGAAGCGAAATTTGGCTGCAAGAATTCGCTTCGTTGCAAGAACGTTGCAACAACGTTATGCAGCAACTTTCTGTTCAGCCAAGCGCACCTTGACGCCCTTCCCGTCGATCTTTGGCTGCTCAATCTCGCCAGCAAGAACGAGACGCTTTATGGCTTGCTCCACCATGCGGTCATCCGCCTTCGATACGCCGCGTTTTCGCACGAGCTGCGACTGTGGTAGCGACTTGTCCTTCGTTCCCCTCAGTGCCGACAGGATAGCCTTGCACAGCTCTTCGAACTGTGATCCGGCCATATACTCTTCCACGCCGCGGTTGATTGATGCCAGCGATGCTTGCACGATCGCGTGACCCCACTCAACGTCTTCGATAGAAACGGCAGGATCGGATGGGCGTCGACTGATTGCGCGTATAGTCGCCAGCTTGATCGTATGCTCTGCGGTGCGCCCGACGATACCCTCAGACGCGCCGTTGTCCTCAATCTCAGCAATCTGCCAATCTTCGATGTCCGTCCATCGCTTCTCAGCCTCGGCAGTCTCCCACGGCACGGTATACAGCGTGGGGCGCGACGTGGCCTGCCTCCACGCGACCTGAGCCAGATCCCCGCCAGGCTTCGGGAAGTCATCACGGCATTTCTTCACAGCGGTTATCAAAGAGACCGGCGTCACCAGCACAGGAGGCGCTGAATGTCTCTCAGGCCTCACCGATGGCTCCGTGACCACAAGACGAGCCACAAAACCGTCCGTCAGGCTTTCTTCTGTGATCCCCTTGTAGAAAGTTGTCGGTGTCGACATGCCCATCAGCGATACTGTTGGCATAAACACCGGCTCGGCTGAACTGTCCTTTTCTGGGTCCGCATGCTCCTTGCCGCTCCACATGCTCGTCGATTTTGAGAATATCTCGAGCAACACCTTGCGGATGGTTTGCGCCCAGCTTGACGACCCCCTGCCATTGACCGATTGAAGGACCACGCCCATCTCATCCCATGGCATGAGGAAGACAGGCCTGCGGCGCACCACCTTCTCAATTGCCGATCCGCTCGTGACCTCGCCTGGTCCGATGAGGAACGGCATTTGCAGATCAACGGCAAGCGTCTGGACCGCTTTCAACGGGTGCTCCTTACCAAAGCCGGGACCGGCGATGCCAACCATGTAGACATTTAAGCCGGCGCCCGTAGGCCCTACGGCTCGTCTGCCGAACATTACCGACATGAATGATACAGCGGCGAGGATGGAGAACTCTGGTACAGGACGCCGCCCAGTGTCATATGCCCACTGCGCAATTGCACCTAGAACCCCGCCAGCAGCTTGCGGTGTGAACGGGTTGTAATGCTGGCGATTCTGGTTAGCCGGCGCAAGCGTGGTTGTTGCTTCTGGTGAAACTGCCGCGGCAGAACCGTCTTCGGGCCGGTTGATGTTCTGTTCATGTGGTACATCCCTCTTTTTCCGACCGTTCGCGATCATGCGGGACGGGTCGACATAGGGAGCTTCCTGATAGTTTAGCCTGCCCTTCAGCCAGTCTGTTGCTACGTCAAGGCTCGCGCTGAAAGAATACATAACCACGTCAAGCGGCGTATGCGTCTCTCCATTGCCCCAGTCTGTTATGCCCTTGGCGCTAAAACCAAGATTCGGGTTATCTACGCCCCGCCACTCAGCAACGGCACGATAGCGGCCATCCCCGGTGCGTTTGGTCATGGGCAATTGCAGTCCAGGCACCCAAAGGTCAAGGTTTGCGAGAGCAAGGTCGTTGACCTCGCGCCAGACCGTGTCGCCAGCATCCACTGATGTATACTCGTGCTCTATCGGAGCGACGTACCCGAAAGGCGCAAGCACTCGCTCCAACCTATCGGCAATGTCGTCGTCAAGCCACGGAAGGTCTTCCGGCGCGTAGTCTTCAAGAGGCTCGCCAAGCCACCGATACGGCTCGTCAGTATCGGGGTGAATAGTTGGCGGGCAAACAGTCTGCTTGCCGTAAGCCAACAGGTCAACGATGCGCTCCTGCTTACCAAACACGGAAATGCTGAAAGCTCGGCTGATGATGTTAGCCGAGCCTCGATAGAAGGCAGAAAATCCTTTCTGTCCCCGCTTTTTTACCGGACTGTCCGGTAGTATTTCCGCAATGGCCGCCCTCATTTCAGCGTCATCGGTGTCGATATCGACAACCTTGACCACGTGATCCAGCGCCACGCACACACCAGCAGCTGGCCACTTGTTCCAACGCTCGACTTCATCTTCAGTTGGCGCGCGATCGCAGTACTCATTCCAACCGGTAAGTCCTTGCCAGTATCCATTCGCGAATACGCCCGGCCTCTTGCTCCCCGGCCGGCAGGGGATTGCGTGCCAGCCTTGGTCGACGAGTTTAGCGCCAACGCGAGCATATGGGGATGCAATGTCTACTTTCGGAAGTCTGCTCATGCTGCGCTCCTTCGTGCGGACATCTTCGGAGTAACGACGCTGTGCCACTCGCGATGACACTTCTTGCAAAGATGGCTTGTCGGCCAATCAAGCCAATCGTCGAACAGATGGGCCGGCGCCCAATGGTGGACTTCCGAACCTTCTTCGCTACCGCATCTCTCACACGGAATTATTGCGTGCTCTGTGATTACCTGTATCCGGGAACTGTCCAGTCCTTCTACTTGGCTATATGGAATGTTCGTTCCCTTTCCGCCGCACTCCATGCAATATGCTTTGTACTGGATAGAGCCGTTTGAGCATATAACCTTGCCAAGTGCGGCGACGTTAGTTGACTTTGAGCACCTGTATCTGTGCTGAGGCCTTCGTGACCACTCAAGATCTTCTATATTTGCAGTGTATGGCTCTCCTCCCGTCGCGGCGTAGGACAGGGCTGTTTTGAGTGGGGTCATGCTGCTTCCTTGGCGGGGGTGTTGGTGGTGGTGGCAAGCAGACGATGCAGGCGCTTACCGAGCCAAACGAACTTTGGGACGGCCCAGCTGTTGCCCAATGCGCGGTAGCGGGGTCCGTCAGCGGACAGGCGGGGCCAAGCGGCTTCGAACGCATCGCGGTCAAACACCCACTCGCCATCGACCTCCTTCATAAATTGGCCCGTGCGCTCGAAATACGCGGCAAGTTCCTCCTTTGCCTCGCCCTTCAGCTTGTTGCCTTGCGGGATGAGTGTGTAGTCAGGTGACCACCACCGGCCAGCTTCGTCCTGCCATGCGCCGGGATAGTCTGGCGAGCAAAGCCACTGGAAGCCTTGGAGGCGTTCGCACTCGCGCGGGGTGAGGCGGCGGACGGCGGAGGTCACGATAGGCAGTATTTGCGTCATGGTGCCGCCTTCGCTTGCTGAAAGCGTCGAATAGACATCCGGCGCATACAACACATGCGGCTTATCCCCGCCGCCTTGGCTCGCTCGCAAGGCGGTTGCCACCTCACCGCCCAGTTCTGCCGTTGCGCCACCATCGCGGCCACGGATGGCGACGGTTTGGACGATGCTTATGCGAGCACAATCGCCAGTTCGCATAGTCGGCGCTATCTCGATGTTGTTCCCACTGCTGTGGCTCTCGGTATCCATGAAAGCCACAATCGGCGTCCCTCTGCCCGTCCCGTCCTCGCTAGCGTCCGCGCCCTCGGCCTTGAGCGTATGGGCAACATCTCCGGTTACGCATACTGCCTGCGGCACGAATAGCGGCGCGCCGGAATTGATGTGCTGGTTTTCTAGGCCAAGCTTTTCACCAAAGGCCGCGTTGAGCGTCGAAGCTACATCTGCGGGCCATTCGCCACCGCTTCCAGCGCCACCCTTAACTGCTCCGGAAGTTCCTTTCCCCGCTTCTCGGCTCGGCGGAGTATTCCCGAACAGGCCTTTGCGCTCAAAAAGAACCGCTGCGGGATCTGCCCCGTTTCCAAAATCTGCGACAACGATAACACGACGGCGTCGTTGGGCGAGGCCGAAATATTGTGCATCGAGAACGCGCCACGCGGCCCGTCCGAGTGGACCGGCAACCATACCTGCGTTTGGCCAAGACTTCCCGTCTGGCGTTCGCAAGGGATCATCTGCGCCGACAAGTCCTGCCAGGAAACAGCCGAAGGCGTTGTCTTTGGTGCTGAGAACGCCGACGACGTTTTCCCAGACGACATTTCGAAGTCCATTGCGATCTGCAAGCTCATGGGCAAGCCTCACGAATTCGAGTGACAGGTTGCCGCGCGCGTCGGCGAGGGATTGGCGAAGGCCAGCCACGGAGAACGCCTGGCAGTTGTGAACGATGGCGCTTTGGACGACATACGAATGGTCCTCCTCCACCTCGATATTAAAAACCGTGGCTTCGCCAGCAGGAGTAAAGTCAGAAACAGTCCGAAGCATCATGCCGTGGCGGACGCGAGACTTCCGCGAAACGGATTGCGGGTATGCGCGCACCTGATAATAGTCGCGCTGGCTGCACGTCCTGCCCTCGATGACGCATGTGTCGGGTGTCTCAACGAGGGCGACAGACGAGACGTAGCCTTCGGCAGCCATGAGGTCGGAAATGCCATAAGCAAGCGACCGACTGGTGGTGCTGATGCTGACCTTGCCGTCTTTTGCTACCGAGCCGTCGGTGTCGAGGAAACCGCGAAGGAACTCCCCGCGGAAGCCGTGCCCCATAACCCACGACGGCACGGTCTTCAGGTGTGAGTAGTGCGCGAATTCGGCCTCCAGCCAATCAGCGAAGGCCGTATCATGGATGGAAACGCGCACGATTGTTCGCTCATGGCTGACTGTGTGGACCGCATTGCCAATGGCGGCCTTCAACTTCACGTATTTCTTGGGGTTGATGCCAAGCACGACAGACTTCTTGGCCTTACCCTCATGCTTACGTATCCACCCGTCACCGAGATACATGCCGGCGATGTACATAGCCGTTTTAACGTCGAACTTGGCGGATTCCGGCGCACGGTTATCGTTGTCGTGGCTCAACAACTGGCACCACTGGCGCCCCGGCATCTCCTTCGCTGCCACCCATTCAGGCTGGCCGCAATGCTCCACCTTGGTGTACAGATTGTTGCGCCTGGTGTTCTGGTTTCTCCACTCAACCGACAGGAACGGATGGTCCGGAGTGCATGTGATTGGTTCGCACATGCCGACGCCTGTCAGGACTCCAACTTCCTTCCGTTCATTGCCGATGCGCACAACCGTGCGCAGTCTTCCCTTGTGGGTGACGACCTCGTCGCCAACTTTAATGTCTTCGATGGGTACGTACCCCCTCGCGGACAGAACCATGTGGCCAGCCGTGAAGCATGGCGTGCCGCCAGCAAGGATGTCCACTTGCCCCAATGTCGACGTGTCGATCTTGGTGAAGTCGCCCAGATTCGGCACGTCTGGATAGTGGTGCGCCAGGACCGCGGACGGGAACTTCTCGATTTCTGAATAGGCCACGGCGCGCCACCCTAGCGGATGCCAAGCCACGCTGGCTGCTTCTATGCCACTGCACACGCTGAGATAGGTGAGCGTGTGGTTATCGTTGTCGTGCCTCACGCCACCTCCCCCTTGCTCTCTTCAAAGAACGGCACGTCCCCGGCGCGAAGCGCGGCGCGGACGCCCTCTCCGAAGCCGAGCACGGCCGCCTTCACGAGCATCCGCCTGTCTAGGTCGTCGTAGTAGGAGAGCTCCGTGCCTATGCCCCTTTGCTCGATCCACTCGCCGACAGCGTCCACTGCGGCGTCAAGAGCCTGCAATTCGTAGTGGTTCAGTCGATCCATCTTCGTCAAATCTCCCACCGAAACGATGCACTTTTTGCAGAGGAAGCCGGCGTCCTGTAGCTGCCCGCGGTGATTTACGACCGCCCGCCCAAGACCGATCGCCATCCTAGAGCAAGCCATGCAGACCGTCGGCGCACCTGTCTCGTCTTGGGTCGGCTGGATGGGGAGGATGGGCTTGCCTAGCGGGAGGGGGGTCATGCTGCACCTAAAAGATTGTTGGAGCGAAGCCACGCAAGAACGCGGACAGCCGGGAAGTGCCAGAGACGACTGCGGTCCTCCTTCACTTGCAGGAGGTAGCCACGCGGGAACTTTGGCGGAGGCTTCCACCCCCTCGGCGTCACCAACGTAATGTTTGCCTTCTCGTACGGCAGGTCCATGCTCTTGTAGCTGGCGATGACGTCATTGCAGGCGCTTTCCATCTGTGTCGGGGTCATGCTGCCTCCCTCGCCTGCTCGGCGCCGTTATCATTCGCCGCATCGAACTTGCCGGTCTGATTGCCCCAGCAATCCCATCCGGGCTTACTTTCGCGGCTGAACATCTCGAGACGATCGGCATCCGGGAACATACGCTCCAAGTTCAAATGCATCTCATCGGGCTTGCGGCTATGCTCGCGCGTCGGCGCCACGATAAGATTGCGCACGTTCTTGACCGCAGATTTCGGATTCCCTCGCGTGCCGACAAGGAAGAACTCAGCGGAGCATCTGAGGAGATAGCCGGTCCCGAACGCCCACTTGCTTCCCGTCGACGATTGCTTCGCCCAAGCGCCGGCGGTCTTGTATTTGAATCCCCACGCAGCCATCACGTCGAGCGCCTGGTCCAGCATAGGCTGGACGGCCCACATCATCATGAGGCAGTCGGGCTTGGCCAAGTCTGAAACGGGCAAAGCCTTGATGGCGTCCAGCGTCATCAAGGGGTAATGTTTGCTCGCGGATTTCTGCTGGTTCTCTTCGTTCCATGTCCGGAATCGCCACGGCGGGTCCGACAGGAT
Organism: Shinella zoogloeoides; assembly: GCF_022682305.1. Classification (NCBI taxonomy): domain Bacteria; kingdom Pseudomonadati; phylum Pseudomonadota; class Alphaproteobacteria; order Hyphomicrobiales; family Rhizobiaceae; genus Shinella; species Shinella zoogloeoides. The sequence goes on along the minus strand of NZ_CP093528.1, from coordinate 1,039,048 downwards.
CACGTCATAGCGCTTTCCGCCAAGTTGGGCGAACGGGCTCATCTCTTCTCCTCAATGTGGTGTCCCCGCACGTTGGTGGCGTGCGTGGTGGGTGTTAGTGGGCAATGGCCGCCCGCACCATCTGCGTCGCCGCTAGCCGCAGCCCGGCTGCCGATGCGCCGCGGTGCGTGCGCTGGTGAGGCGGCGCGGTCACGAACGTCCTTGGCCAGCCTGGGCTCGTCTTTGGCTATGCCGCGGCACGCAGCCGCCTGCTTGTCGTGCCATTGGGCGGCCAGGTAGTAGGCGGTGGCTAGGTCTGTCATGTCGAGATGCCTGCGGCCAATGCGGCGTCAATGCGACGGACGAACTCCCGGAAGTGCACGGCGCAGTCAATGTCGGCGAACCGAGCCTGATCGGCGTAACCGTCGCGAACCTTGCGTATAGCCGAAACAATAGTGTTGTGGTTATTGAGGATATCGGACCTCACAAAGACTGGGTATTCATCCCCCTCATGCTCAAGGTCGGATGCGTGCCAGCGACGGAATGAGCCAGCCCATGAAGCGCCATTGTCTTCCATCGTGATCCATATTTTATCAGGCATGTTGTCCATCATGCTGCCTCTGTGTAATGTCGATGGATCGCGTCAAGAACTTCATACATCCCGGTTATTGCATCTGGACTCCAACCGGTCTCATCGTCGTTCTTTTGTTCTGATTTGTCGAAGAACGTACAAAGCAAGATCGCTAGGTTGTCGCCGTTCATCATTGGCGTCTCAATTCCGCCAAGGCGTTCGCGCTTTTCATTAGTTCTCGCCATCACACGTTCTCCTCGGCACGGGGCGAGAACCCGTCAATTAGCGCATAGGCGTCTGCCGTTACGGCTCCGTGTTCGTAGACCTGCGCGTACAATGCGTCGGCGATACGCTGAACAACATCCGCGCGGACATATTCAGTCACTCTGTCGCGCATTGCGTCTTCGCACCACCCGCCGACGAGCTGACGGCCCCCATCAGGAAGCCGCGTGGACATGCCGTTGACGGTCGCCCATATCCTTTCGGGAAAATCCACCATCAGCCCCTCCCCTCACCCAGCCCATCAATCTGCGCCAGGCAGAAATCGACGCGAGCGCGCGCCCGATTCAACTGGTCGCCCCAGTGCGCCCGCTCGTTGGCCGCGCGAGTTGCCGCTTCTTCCTCTGTCTCGGGCCTCTCGTAGGTGATGCGGATCTGCGGGTAGCTGTCGCCTGCACAGTCGAAATATGGTTCGAAGTCGATCTCGGCAGTTGAGCGATATTCGGCGGGAATTGAAAGCCTCGCCTCGTTGAGGAGCAGCAGGACTTCGTCAAGGCCATGCGGAGCTTGACGATCGCCCGCGACGCTCCAGTTCAGGGCGGTTTCGGTGATGGTGGTCATCATGCTGCCCGCCCAGCACTAGCTACTTTCTCCTCAACCACCCGGAACCCCGGCACGCTGCGCACGCCGGAACGCACCAATTCGTCGGCATTCCGCTGCGCCACGGCATGGAACGCCGCCGCGTCACGCCCATAGGCCCAATCGAGCGCCTTCTCGACGTCCACCAACTCAGCCTCCCAAACCGTCCTAAGCCCCAGCCCCGTCGTTGCCGCCTTGTCCGCACGGCGCGCCGTCTTCTCCAGCGCCTTAGCGTCCGCCAGCAGCTCCTCTGCGGCTTCCCGTTCGGCAAGATTACCGGCGCTGGCCTGCATTGCGGCCTGCGCGGCAAGCTTAGCAGCCTCCGCCTCCCTGGCAATGCGGGCGGCCTCTGCGGCTTTTTCTGCTGCAACCTTCTGCCGCCATGGGGTCAACAAGCTGTCGAGAGCCGACTTGGCCATGTCGACGCGGCCTTTCTTCGGCTGGACGTAGGGATTGTATTTGTCCTGCACGGCCTTGGCTGCGTCATCGTGGGGCTTCTTCTCCTCGACGCGCAGCGCATCCGCCTTCTTGCCGGCCTCGTGGATGCCCTCGCGCAAGGTGGTGATGGCGTCGGCCATTTCCTGGCTGGCGATCGGCTCGCCGTCGGCAAAGTTGCGCGCTTCTTCATAGAGGTCGTCGATCTCCTGGAACAGGAGAAGTTCGGGCGACTGGTTGTGGGTCTTGGCGACGGCCATGGGGTTGAAGTCGGTGGTGGTCATGCGGCACCTACGACGCGGTAGGCAGCAACATCGCGATCATTTTTCGAATTCCAGCGGATCTCATCGCTGTACTCCTCGTATCGCATCCCGTTCTTGAGGATAACCTCAATCAGCACGTCATCGGCAACTGGTTGCTCGCCGCCGGTCCATTCGATCCAGCCGTCTTCCTGTCTTCTCGTCATCATTCGTCTCCTCTAAGCGGTATAGTTGGTTGGTACACGCAAACTAGTGCATTTTTACAATTTTGTCAAGTCAGCGTCAGAATGGAATCGCGTCGTCCATCATCGCGGCCAGCCTCGTCGGGCCGCTGTCATTCGCAGCCGCAGGAACATTGTCGTTGGCTGGGGTGTAGCCTTCGACGTTCCAGTATTTGCCGGCCGGACGAACGAAAATCTCCTTTGTCTCGGCAAGCTCCCCTTGCCTCTCCAGCCACTCGAGGGCGGTCTTAGGAAACGGTCGCTTGCCGTGATGGGCGTCCCAGAAGCGGTCACTATCCGCTTTGGCGCGGCCGCCAGCCTGCGGCGCATACCATTTATTGATCTGGCTCATGCCGACCGTGAAAACGGTTTTTACGCTGTCTGCTTTGCCGTCCTTCCCCGGATGATTCCAAAACGTGCGCTTTCGGACGATGCGAGGCTCTGCAGGAGCAGTAGAGATAATCGGGACATCGTCTGCGATTGCGTTGACCTTGATTTCCGGCTCCGGGAATTCAAGACCGCAATCAACACATGCGCGCACGGATGCGTGGTTGATGCACTCGCATTGAGGGCAGATGCGGATGGGGGCCTCACCTGTTCCCTTCCCCGGCTTTTTAATCTGGACGTCGTCGATCGGACCAAGTGTCCTGACGACATTCGCAAAATCCAAAACCAGGCAGTCCTTTTTTCCTGGCGCTAACCGTAGTCCACGGCCGACCTGTTGGATGTAAAGTGCCGGGCTTTTGGTTGGACGCATGAGCGCGACTAGGTCAATTGCAGGGTAGTCGAAACCGATCGAAAGCACATTGACGTTCGTGAGGCACCGGATTTCCCCACGAGTGTAGGCTTCGATGGTCCGCTTTCGGCTGCCGGCATCCATTGTGCCCTCAACCATCTCACAAGAGATGCCGCGCAACCGCATCGCGTCTCGCACCTCTCGAGCATGATCCACCCCGGCGCAGAAGGCGATCCAGCTTTTGCGACCGTGGCCATACCTGATCACCTCTTCTACCGCGGCATCCGTGATGTGCTGGACGTTGACAGCCCGCTCCAACTCGCCGGCAATGTATTCTCCCCCGCGCGTATGAACGCCCGTCACGTCGAAGGTTGTCGCTGTACCTTTGCTAATCGGTCGCGTCAGGTATCCCTCATCGATAAGCTGGCCTGGTCCGATGCTGTAGGCGATAGATTTGAAGAGGGCGTCATCGCCATCTGTGAGGTCGCCCATGTCCATGCGGAACGGCGTTCCAGACATGCCGAGAATACGCATGTCTGGGTTGATGGCGCGAAGCGCATCGATGAACTGCCTGTACATCGTGTTGCTCTTGGGGCTGATCAGGTGGGCCTCATCCACGATAAGGCAATCCACCCAGCCAATCTCTGCAGCCTTGCTATAGACTGACTGGATAGAGCAGAAGAGAATCTGACTTTTCGTCCGGCGTTGGCCGAGAGCGGCGCTATTGATGCCCGCATCGGCAAATGGCCAGATTCTGATCAGCGCATTAAAATTTTGAAAAACCAACTCTCTTGTGTGCACGGCGCAAACGAACCGCGCGTCGGGATACTTCCCGATAACGCGCTGAATAAATCCTGCCTGCATCAACGTTTTGCCGGCGCCTACCGACGCGACAAGCAACGTGGAATCGACACGTTCAAGCTCCGCGTCTATCGCCTCAATGGCTTCTGATTGGTACGGGCGGAATTGGATCGTAGTCACAATAGCTTACCTTTCCTGCGCGCAAATACAAACGGGTCAAGGTTATTCTTCTGGCGATTGCACGTAGGGCAAAGGCATTGAAGGTTAGACGGCCAGTTGCTCCCACCCTTCGAGATGGGGACAATGTGATCAACGTCGTAGGCCTTGCGGATTGACGTGCCACAGAACGCGCACCGATGCCTCTGTCGCACCAAGATTTCGTTTACGTCCTCAGTGGTGTGGAACCCTTCCGCCTCCCGTATCTTTGCCCGGCGATTCCGAGCGTGTGTGGCGGCGACCTCGGGATTTTCCTTCGCATACCGTCGGCTTTTTTCGCGATGCTTTTCAGGGTTCTCTGCGTATCGTTGACGTTCTTTTTCCCGCTCAGCCTCGACATACGCTGGGTCTGCTCGCTTCTCGCGCATTCGTTCTTTCGCGCGCTCGTTAAGCGTCGGGTCTTCGGCGCGCCGCATCCTCATGTACTCACGTGTGTACTCACGTCGATGATTGTCATTGGCGGCGATCCAACGTTTGTTATGTGCGCGCGACTTCGACGGGTCGGCGGCGTATCGCTCGCGTTGCTTGGCGTTGCGCTCCGCTTTCCACTCCGGGTCCAGCGCCGCTCGCAGCTTGTTTTGTTCATTTCGTGTGTCTGAGGCGCATTTTGTGCATGCCGCGTTACTCGCATAACGAGTAGTGATGTGGCCGTTTTGACACGGTTCTCCAGTGAAGTAATGCTTTGAACCTGCCTTTTTCGCGGCGGCCTGAGTCGGCAGCCACGGCCCGTTCTTTCGCTCGCGGTTGTCGTTAGCCGCTTGGTAAATCTCCCCCCCGAACGCATTTGTTAGCTCAAGCACTGTTGGCCCTCCGCCCATGCTTCTCCTCACGCCCCTCCTCCCGCGCCATGGCCTGCGCCAGCCGGATGGAGTCCTCGCGCACCACGATCCAGCCGGCCTCGCGAAGCGCCGCAACTGCGTCTGCGCCAATCACATCAACGGGGTGGGTCATGCTGCCGCCCTCAGTTCGGCGCGCGCCGCTACTTCCATCTGGCGCACCCATTCGACGGACGTGCCGCGATCGACTGCAATTTCCTTCAGGCCGTCACCCATTGCTCGACGCAGCAGGACGGAGCCATGGCGATGCGCCGATACCAGGCGCAAGGCCTCGGAAAGCTGCACATAGCCTTCCTGCGATGGCGCGACGGCGGAATCATGATGGGTGAGCGGCACGAAAATCGCGCGATTCTTCTGGCTTGCGGCCTTCTTGGCGGCGTTCGTCGCGATCCCGCGCATGTTCCATGAAAGCCAGTTCCACATGCCACCGTCTTCGCGGTAGTTCTGCCAGCGATCGAGCGCGTACATGATGGTGTCGGTCACAAGGTCATCGCGGTACGGGCGCGGGACATACTTTGCGGCAAGCCGGCGAAGGCCGGGCAGGTAGGCCATGACGCGCGCATCGAACTCGGCGGGGCGGTTGGTGTTGGTGGTAGTTGTCTTGGTTTTGTTCATTGGTTTCTCCTCTTGTGGTGTCGGCCGGCCTTGGTGGGGCCGGGCGGTTATGCGAACAGGTCGACGACGGCACACTGGTTGTCGTTCGCCGGAATTGGGAGAGCTAGGCTTGGCTGGAACGGCCCGTCCAACTTTGCGCCCTTTGATATATTGTCGAATTCCCAAAGTGGCTGCAGGTTTTCGAGTGCCCAGCAACGTTTGAAATCGATGTCTTGCGGTGTTTGGTAATTAAAAGCTGACCGAGGAATTATGTGGTCAATATGCCATCCACCTCGGCCGTAGTTCTCCCATGACATGCCGCGTTGGAACCGCTGTTCCAGGTGAATCTTGAGGGCTTCTAGCGAATAGCCGACTAAAGTCTCCCAGCTTCTTCCGCCTTTGCTTGAACCCAATGATCTCCTGACCGCTGCGCTGAACGCCAAATCCAAACGAAAGCCGCCATCCGATGCGATCTTCCGTCTCATGTATTCTCTCATGTACTCACGGCGTTCGTCGCTTGTAGTCTTTCCCTCGGCCTTTCGCCGTTGGTACCTCTCCGCGTCGGCCTTCTTCCGTTTTTCCTTCTGATCTGGCCTCGACGCATACTCGCGGCTGTACGTGTTAGATCTCTCCCTGAACCCTTCATCAGCCTTGCGCTTATTTCGCATTCTCTCGTTTTCGCGTTCCCAATATTCCTTCGTGGAGCGCCTTACGCGTTGTTTTTCCTTTATGCGAGCCCTTAGATCCGGGTCCTCAGCATAACGATCCCTTTGTTTAGAATTCCTTGCTTCTCTGTATTCATCTGAACTCTTGGCGCGCTCATATTTCTCCTTTGAACATTGTACACAGGATTGGCTAATTGTGTAACGCCTTGATAGGTGTCCTTTACTGCATGGCTGTCCAGTAAAATAAATTTTCTGGCCAGCAATCCTTGCTTCATGCGCGCTTCTGGGAATCGCCATCCCGCCAGATACTTCCATCTCGCATTCTGTAGACAATGATTTCATTTTCCTCGTCACAATCGATCTGCTCGCCATCAATTAGGCTTGGTAAAAATAGATGGGCTGGGCACGCGTCCCGCTGCTCTGTTATTCCCAGTGGCTTTGACCATCGCTGACAACTGACATGGCAGTCCCCTCCCCGCTCAGGCAGAAAGTGAATGCACGTGCGACATGTCACTCTTGGCATTGCTCCGTCGTGGCAAACCGCATGGTGGCGACAGAACTGGCATCCGAAGAAGTCCGGCTTCTCGGAAATGCGTCCCGGTGGCGCGTCTGAAAAAATGATGCGCTCAAGATTGGCGAGGAGGCGAAGACAGTAGTCCATGTCGTGCTCGACTCTCTCTGCCCAATACTCTTGAGTATCTGCGCATTTCACGTAATAGTATGCGCGTGCGTATCCCATGATATGCATGTACAGCTGCACTTGCGTCCAATGAAGAGGCTTTGCCTTTCGGACTCCGTCCTTCACTATGGACTTGAAGCCCTTAGTATTGACACTTTTGCACTCGACAACATGGGTGGTCTTCCTCGCCTCCAGAAGTCCAAGCGCTAGGCCATCTAATTTGCCGCGCACAAACCCGTGCACCGCTCGCGCTTTCTCTTGCTCACCCCACACCTCCACGCCCACCTTGCGTAGGTCGTCGAGCATTTTTTCCTCGTCCTCTTGGCCGCGCTCGAAGAGACGTTGACGTTTGCCTGTGGGGGTCTCTGGCGGAGAGGCCCATCGGAACTCGTAGAACAATGCGCGAAGGCACTCAGTGCCGGCCAGCGACACGGAGATGCCAAGGGAATCCCAGTCAGACGCCTGCTCGACATAGTAGGCGTCGATTGCGGAAATCGTTGACGGCGTTGGCTTCGGGATGGGCGCCATTACGACAGAACCGCCTTGCTGTTGCGGTACTTGGCGGGCAACTGCCACGCCGTGATTAGGGCCTCCCCGCTAAAGACGAAGACGTGTTGCGCATAGACTCGAAGGTTATTCGCGCTCCGATGCTCTAGGAAAACCCCATCGAGGTATCGCCTCATCGATCCCGCAAAGTCGGCATGTCGCTTCCCTTCGGACAGCGCGAGTGCCGCCATGCGGTCGACGGCCTTTTTCGGGATGCCGAGGCGCTCGCGGACGCGCTTTCCGCCGTGGTTCGTGATGTGCATCAAAACATCTCCTTCGTCTTCAAGCATCGTGCAGGATTGGCAGGGTCTTGGCGGAAAGCCGTGCAGTGCGGCGCGCCGTTGCGAACGACCCATTCGAGGGCGAGGACGTGACCCCAGAACGCCCGGTCGACTATGTCGCAGCCACTCACGGTCTCGTTTCCGAATTTATCCTCCCAGACGTTCGGCTTCGAGTTCAGGCAGTGACGACACCAATTAGCCTCAAAGTCCTGCCCCTCCGTGCCGTTGGCGGGCCGCCACAGCCCGCCCTCCTTTCCAGCGACGGCCATCACGAAACACGCATGGGCATCAGAACCAACGTCGGCCCCTCCGTCCCGCCCGTGATCAGCGTCGGCGAGCCGCTGTCCGCCAGCGCGATCGTCACTTCGCCGGCGGGAAGCACGCCCATCAGTTCCTTGAGGTACGCCGCATTGAAGCCGATATCGAGCGGTTCGCCGCTGTACTCGGCCTCGATCTCGTCTTCGGCGCTTCCCGCATCGGCGCTATTCACGGCCAACCGCACGCCGCCAGGCGAAATGCTGAGCTTGACGGCGCGGCCACGTTCCGACGAGACTGTCGACACCCGGTCGGCGGCCTTCATGAGAGCGTCACGGTCCACCTTGACGAGCTTGTCGTTCTGCTTCGGCATGATGCGGCGGTAGTCGGGGTACGTGCCGTCGATCAGCTTCGACGTGAGCGTGAGCGCGTCGGTCTCCAAACGTATCTTCTGCTGACTGATTGATACCTTCACGGCTCCCTTCGGCACGAGACCGACCAGCTTGCGCGGGACGATGACGGGCGTGAATTCCGGCAGGTCGGCCGCGTTCGTGCCCAGACGGTGGCCGTCCGTCGCCGTGGCGGCTGTCGGCTCCAGGTAAATGCCTTGGAGGTAAAATCTTGTCTCCTCGCTCGACATAGCAAACGAAACCGGCGCGAACAGCGCGGCAAGGTCCGTCTCGAATTCGGCGTCATAGTTGTGCGTGCCGAGATTCGGGAAGTCTTCGGCGGGCAACGTCTGCAAGCTGAAGCGAGACCGGCCGGACTTCACGACCAGTTTGCCGTCGTCCAGGATCATGGTGATGTCGCCCGTAGCTTTGCGCGCGATATCGGTGAGCAGCTTCGCTTCCACGCAGATGCTGCCGGCGGCATTGACGGTTGCTGGCGCGCCGGCTGTGGCGAGGATGTCCAGGTCGGTGGCCATGACTGACAGGCCGCCTGCGCTGCCGCTTGCTGCTGCGGTCAGCATGACGCACGACAGGATCTGGATTGTGTTCCGGCTTTCGACTACCTTGGCGACGGCGCTCAAGACGCGCGCCAGGTCTTCCTTGTGGATTACAAGGTGCATGGGTGTCTCCTCTGTGGTGGTGGGTGGCCAGTTGCGCGAGCAACCGGCCACGTTGGTTAGCGCACTGCTGCGCTAGGCGCGCTTCCCCCACGACCGGCTTCCCGTAGCAGCCGCAGCCGGTCGGCTGGCCTGCTGGCGGTTGTCGTTCGCCGCAGGTGCGCGGTTGTCGTTCGCCGGAGCCGGACGCGGCTGCTCGGCATCGATTGCCGGATCTGGCACGTTGCCCTGATCGGGGAAGTAGTAGGTCTTAATCTCGGCGCGGGCCGGATACTGACCGTCCTTCGACGGCTTGCCGAGGCCAACCTTTACAGTAAAGCTGCGGAAGTGCAGGTCTTCAGAATCAGAGACTTCGGAAAGTCCGATGGCGCGGCAAAGAGCGGCGAATTGCTGTTGTCCAATACGTTGCGCGACTTCGTTAGCGTTTTCTAAATTATAGGTACTGAACAGCTTTCTGCCCTTAAACTGCTCAGGAGCAATAACGACGTTGGTGGTCTTCAGTACCGTGCCGGTGCCAGACTTGGTGGGGCCGACGTCGCTTGCCTCGATCTCGAGAGAGTAAACACCGTTGGGCAGTTCTTCATACTCGCCACGCTGTTCAGTATCATGATCTTCGGCTTTGAAAGTGGTTCCAAGATTAGCCATTTCGTCGTCTCCTTCTGTGGTGTTAGCCCGCTATGGGCAGCGACGGCTGGAATGGTTTTTCCAGTCGAGCATGCTTTCTGATGTTGTCCTCTGCCCACAGTGGCTGCAGGTTGCTCAGAGCCCAGCATCGTTTAAAGTCGATATGTTCAGGCGCCGTGTAGTTAAACGCCGCCTTCGGTGTCTTGTGGTCGATGTGCCATTGACCGTAATTCTCCCACGTCATTCCCGGCTGGAAGAGACGCTCAAGGTGCGCCATAAGATCGTCCAGGCTATAGCCGACTAGGCTTTCCCACCGGCGGCCGGCCTTCCTGCCCCTGATGGCATGATAGATGCCGTTACCCATCGCATCATCGACCCTCCCTCGCGGGGTTGATCTCCGTAGCGCGTCACGCGCCTTGCCGTTCTTCTCGTACCATTCGTCCCATCCGGCTTTCACCTTTTCAGGATTTTCATCCCTCCATTTCGCCGAGGCGGCCTTCACTTTTTCTGGATTTTCTTCTCGATATTGAGCGGCGTACAGCAGGTTGGCTTCGCGGTTCTCCATGTATCGCTCGGCCTTTTTTTCCTTCAGATGCTCCTTGTTCTCACCATGCCAGGCACGCCATTTTGCAAGTATTTCCTCTGCGTTTTCTGCATAGTACCTCTTGCGATACTCGGTCAGATGGTCGGCGTTCTCCTCTCCCCACTTCGCTCTAGCTTCCATAGAGCACGCTATGCATCGCCGGTTGCTGGTGAACCGAGCCGAGACGTGGCCATACCCGCAAGGCTCTCCGGTGAAATACCGCCTCGCCCCGATATCCTTCGCCTCCGCGCGAGTGCGCGGAAGCCCCGCCCAATCATCAACCATCACTGCACGTAATAGAGCCAAGCGCTGGCGCTACTGGCTGTCTCGAACCGCTCGCGGATGACTGTCTCCAGCCATACGAAGCGCTTGCCGGACACGGTGCGGGCCGTGACCGGGAACCATGCGAACCAGTTTTCTCGGTGGAACATGGCGGTTAGCCCACAGCGGAAAGGCGAGCGATCTTGCCGCTCCGCACGCCGTAAAGCTTGCGGAAAGAGTCCTCATTCACTGAATGAAACGGCGACACCTCAATCATCGTCTGATGGAATGTGTGCATTTTACCGCCGCAGTTTTCGGTGAATTGCCTCGTGTAAATGTGAGTACCCTCTGGAAGCTCCATCACGCCGCCTCCTGCTCGTCGCGTTCGTCCGGCACGTTGTCGTTGGCCGGCGCCAGCGCGTTCCGCTGGAAGTAGAAATTGAGAGTTTTGAAGCCCTCGCCGCGCTTGAACGGAAGAGTTGGCTTCTCGATGTCGTAGCGGTTGCCCGCGATGAAACCGGGCCGTTCCTGCACGGCGATAAGCATTTCGCCGCCGCCTTCCCCGCGAGTGTTCGTCTTCTTGAACCCGGCGTCTTCCTTCTTGATGGACACTCGCTGGTGCAGGAAGCCGATCAGGTCTGCCGCGTCCACGACGATGCCGATGGCGTCGTCACGGAGGTTCGGCATGTAGCGCGGATAGCTGTCTGTCGTGACGCCTGGAACGGTTTTTGCCTTTACGTGCGCCAGCACGACCACGTAGAAGCCGGCCTCCTTGAGTTCCAGCATCTTGGCGACGAACTCGTGCCAGATATCAGAGGCGGCGGCGTAACCCTTGCCGTATGGAATATCCTCGATGCTGGCGACCTTGTTTTCCTGCGCCACCTTGCGCCAGATATGCTGTTCCAGTCCGTCGGCTGAATCCAGGACGAATGTCTTTCGGTCGGCGTTGACCTCTGTATCCAGCATCCAGTTCGCCTGCTCGATGATATCTTCGTAGCTTTCAGACACGCCGAACGACTTCATGACAACACCTGCCGGTGCGCGCTCGCCCTTGCCGGTGCGGACGTAAAGCGGTTTTTCGAACTCGCTAGCCAGCGTCGTCTTGCCGGACTTCGCGCCGGCATAGAACACGCAGAACGCTGGCTCCGTTTCCAGCGTGTCCTGCGGTTGCCCATTTTCCCAATTCAATGCCATGCATGTCTCCTCAGTTGGTAGGCGCTACTGGTGGTGGCCAGCAGCGCGTGGTGGTTATTCCGCCGTCTTGCTCTCCAGCCAGCCATAAACCTCAGCACCGACGAACCAGACGCCGATAGCTGCCCCGCCTACCGCAAAGGCAATCGGGATGAGCGCGTAGGTCAGGCCGATGACGGCGGCACATGCGGCTGCGGTGAGAGCTCGCTTCCAGACCCGGCGCGGTTTGTGGATGGTGCTGGCCGTTGGCTCGTGGTCCAGCGGTACAGCGGTGGGCGGTGGGTCGTTCCACCCGTCTCTGTATTTTGGCATGGGCGTCTCCTCTCCTGCTGCCGGTCGCCCAGCAGCAGGTTGGTTGGTGTGGTCGGTGGTTGGTTAGGCGGCGATCTTGTCGGCGCGGATGGTGATGGGCGCTGTCTTGCCGATATCGACCCAGACATAGCCGCCAAATCGCGCCAGCTCGTAGCCGTAGCCTTGGCCGGTTTTCAGCAGCTTGCCAGCCGCTGGCGAACCGTATTCCTCGTTGATGGCGTCCACCTGGGCGGAGACGGGCGTGGGTGCGGCGGGCGAGCCTGTGAGGGATGGTTCGGGCCATTCGGCGACGAGGTCATCACAAGCCGACATGGCCTCACATGCCTTCCGGGCGCTGCCATCAAATTCCCATACGCGACCGTCTCCAAGAGTCACGATGAGACCGGATCCAAGGTGCGTCGTCATAAGCGGCCCGACCTTCCGCCCATCGCGGGTCTTGTAGTAGCGGCCCGCCTCGATTTTCAGGGCTGCCGGTTGCGGGACGGCAACGGGCAGCGGTTCGAGATCTGATAGGTAGGCGAGTTGGTGCAGCACTCCGGCACTTTCTGTCGAAGCGTCGAGCCGGATTGCGTTACCAGTCACGCCGTCAACCACACACTCCGTCTCCGACGACACGGCGGGGTGGAAATTGTCGGTTTTGACAACAACCACCCGCTCCCCAACCTTCGGCACCCACGCCTCGACGATGTCATCGTCACCGTGAACCGCGCCGCCCGCCTTGTCGAAAATCCGCACGCGCCCGTCCACGACAGCTTCGAAGCCGGTGTCGCCCTTGGATACACGGCCCGTCACCTTGCCGTTGCGGGTGCGGTAGAATTTGCCGGGCTCGATGGTGAAGGTGGGTTCGATCTCGTGGTCGAAGAACGACCACAGCTCCGTGTCGATGTTGTCCCCGGCGTCACCGCGTACTGCCTTCACGGTGTATTCCTTGCCAGCAGTCGCACCGTGTCCGCTGAACGCAAGCGCCTTGTCACGCGGCAGCACCCGCACCCGATCGCCAATCTTGAACTTACACATCACGCAGCCCCTCCCGTCGTCGTATCCTCGCGCAGTGCGCGCCGCTTGGTGAAATCAACACGAACAACGTTCGTGTTGTCGTCCTCCGCTGCCGGCGGCGCGCCGTCCGGATCGTGCTCGATTTCGATGCCGTGCCACCAGACAAGCGAAACGCCGTCGGCCAGTCGCACCTGGTACTCGCCGCCCCAGTTGCGTTCGTTGATGATCTGGCCGGTCAGGTGCGGATTCTGTCGCGAGCGAACCCACTCGCCGAATTCGAAGTATTCGCAGTCGCTCATGCCGCCACCCTCTCGACCGCCACCCCATCCACAGACGGAATGCGGACTAACGTCACCGGCATTTTGCCGCTCGTCGTCGAGCAGCCACCGTTGCGGGCTGTCATGCGCGTGACACGGTGAGGATTGTTGTCATTGGCTGGGCCGGGAAGCGGCGTACCGCCGAGCGCGCGGTTGAAGCGCTGGTAGACCGTCATGGGTTTGACGTTGTATCTGGCGGCGATGTCTGCGACGGTATCGCCACTTTCACGGCGAGTGCGCATATCCGCCAGCATGGTGCTGGTGATTTTCGTCATCTTGTCTCCTCTTGTGTGGTATTTCGTCGGCCTGGTATTGCCAACAGTCCTATTGTGTATTACGATTTTACAATTTTGTCAATACCTCCAGGTGATAGATGAGCCAGATCAGCCAGAAACTACTAGAAAAACAGATAGCCCTAGCCGCCGTCGACCGCGCCGTTGCGGCCGAATTGTCGGCCATTCACGGCGCGCACGGCGGCAAGGAAATCAGCCAGCAGACTTACAACGCGTGGAAGAAAGGCCGCGTGCCAACCGACTCCTACACAACGACGCTGGCGCAGTGGCTTGGCCTTCCCGTCGACGAAATAGCTGCGATGCTTGCCGCAGACCGCGCCGCAGGCGGGCCGTCCCGTTTGTCCGCGTTTACCTCCCTCGCCTACGTTGCCGAGCGCGGGAAGATCGCCGACCGCAAGGAAGGCAAGTACCGCTTCGCTGGACAGCGCCCCGTCCCGGAAGGTCGCTACGTCATGCAGGTCGACACGAAGGTCATGGAGCCGATCTTTCACGTAGGCACGCAAATCTGGCTTGATCCCGCCCCGATGGCGCGGCCCGGCAATGAAGTTGTCGTGCACTCCGGCGGCTTCGGCTGGCTCGGCATCCTGCGAGATTGGAATGGCACGACCGCCAAGATAGACAGGCCGGCCACTGGCCCGCTGGAACTCAAGGGCGTGGATGCTATCCATGTCGTCATTCTGTCCAGTCGGGTGTAGCTGCGGGCTGGTGGGCTTGTGCGGCCGGATATGCCGCATCCGCCGCGTGCCGTAGCGCGTCGATCTCTTCCAGCAGCTTATAGAAGGCGTAGCAGGCCGTCTCGCCGCTGATGGCGGCCTCAATCGGGCCGGACGCTAGGTCAGCGGCGCAGATGACGTTCTGGATGGCGGATTCCAATTGGGGGTGCGGGGGCATGATGGGCATCCTCTTGACAAAATTGTATTTTCTTGGTAGCCATCCGCTGCCGCCTGGTAAGCGGTATCGAACGGGGCGCGTCAAAGGCCGGTCTCAACCTGTCTCCTCCGCGCCTCTAGTAGGAAACCCAACATGCAGACTTAACGGGTGGTGCCGGCCGAAAGGTGTCTGCTTGTTGGGGTTTATGCGCTGGTAAGGCGCAATGGGCGGAAGGCGCGCAGGACGTGTGGGGCCTGGGTGAGCCGCGCCTTCCTCTGGTAAACTTTCTAGGCGTTCGCTACGCGACGAGTTCGCCCATCTTCAAAGATTTGTACGTGAGCCAGTCGGTGGAACCCCTGCTGGTATTGCACTCGTGGCAAGCAACCGCCTTGTTATCCAGGTGGTTGGATCCACCTTCGCAGCGACGGCGCAGATGCTCTATCGTCGCGGCACGCGGATGGACATTCCCGTTCTCAAGGGCCGTCATGTGGTGCAGCAGCCGGCGTTCGCAATAGCAGCATTTTCCGCCCTGTTTTGCGATAAGGAGCGTGCGGTGCTTTTGCGCCGTGGTCTTGCGCTTCGTCATGCTGCGGCCCTCGCTGCACGGTACTTTTCAATGAACGACGTCAGATCGAACTGGCTGGCGAATTCTTTCTGCCAATCTGCTGACCACGCCTCAAACATTTGCATTGCCGCGCTCACCTCAGCGAACGCCTGATTCTTTGCGGCACGCGCCATGTCGGCTATCGGCGACGAAATCGAAACGTCGTCTTCACGCTCTTCGCGCTTGCGATCCTCCGGCGAATCCGGCGGGGCAGAGCCTTGAAAAAAGGTTGCCTCGGCGGCGGCCTCCCCGACCGCCAACACAGCATCCGCATGGTCTGGAGACGTCAGGTCCATCATTGGGAGGGGCGCAGCAGGCGAGTTATCGTTCGCAGGCAGCTTGCGGTCCTTGTTGGGAGCGCGCTCGCGTTTAGGCTTGGCCGCTTTGGCGCTGACCTGCTCGCCTGCGATGGCGCGCTTAATCAAGGCGCGGCGAGTCTCTGGGTCGAGCCGCGACAGCGCCTCTAATTCGGTGATGGAGTCTAGGGAGGTTCCGACCAGCTTAGGGGCAACAGATCCAATTGCCTTGCCTGCTGCTGCGGCGCGCTGAATTGTTCTTTCGCCCTTGCCGCTAATTTCGGCGGCGGTTTTGGTGAAGCGGTCTGTTCTATCTTCTGGCAGTTCGCCATTGTGGCGAACTGCCACCTTCCCGCCCGTGTGCTGATTCCCGCGATCCCCACCATTTTTCGTCTCAGGAAACTCCAGCTCATACAGCACCTTGCGGCGTGCTGTGGCGTAGACGAATTCGGCGGGCTTTAAATCGGTGCGCGCCATGTTCTCTTCGATCATGGCAAGCTCGGCCATGTTGTCGCTTAGATTTGTTACGTTCGCATCGATCTCTTGCCAACCAAGCCTCTTGGCGGCTTCTAGGCGATGTCTGCCGGCGACAAGCTCCCATTCTTGGAATGGCTGCCCGGACTTATAGATAGTGAGAGGGCGAACGCGGATAGCCGACTGAAGGCCGTTTATGTCCATGCTGAGGACGAGTTTGGCGACCCCATCTTCGGATACGGTGCGCTTGATGACGTCGTCCCGAAGATGGATTTCCGATACCTTCACCGACTGATAGCTACCCGCGCTCATTGCTTTATCCTTGGAACGTCGTGCCGGCGATGCGAACGTAATCCGTATCGACGACGTGTATCTGAGTCAGAGATTTGTTTGCGAGCCATGCATTCCAGGCCGTAGCAGGAACCGCGATTGTCTGGTGCATGTCACCCTTGTTGAGGGTGCGCGTAAGCATATCCATGACGAATGTGTGACGCGGGTCGCCCTTTTTCAGGCCATCGTTCTTGGCAACACCAGACCAGAATTCCTTAGCCTCGTGTGGGCGGCCCTTGAGTGTGGCAAGGGCAACCGCGGTGAACCGCACCGGGTTTGCCGGAGACCCCAACTTGTGAGAAGTAGGGTCTATGACAAGCAAGACGACGAACAAGTTTTCTCCCGAAGTGCGCGCCCGCGCCGTTCGAATGGTTGTCGAGCATGAAGCAGAGCATCCTTCGCGGTGGGCGGCCGTGTCTTCCATAGCTGCCAAGATCGGCTGCTCGGCGCATACGCTCAATGAATGGGTGAAGAAGGCTGAGGTGGACAGCGGCAAGCGAGCTGGCCTGCCGAGTGACGTCGCCGAGAAGATGAAGGCTCTGGAGCGGGAGAACCGCGAGCTTCGTCAGGCCAACGAGATTTTGCGCAAAGCCTCTGCGTATTTTGCGATGGCGGAGCTCGACCGCCCAATGAAGCGATGATTTCCTTCATCGACGAACACCGCTCGGTGCTCGGGGTCGAGCCGATCTGCAGGCTGCTGCCGATTGCCCCGTCCACCTATTATGAAGTCGTCGCCAAGCGCACGGACGTGGGTCGCCTATCGGCCCGCGCCCGGCGCGATATGGCTATGAAAGTCGAGATACGCCGGGTGTTCAACGAGAACTTCCAGGTCTATGGCGTGCGGAAAGTGTGGCGACAGTTGCAGCGAGAAGGCTTCGATATCGCTCGCTGCACCGTCGCAAGGCTCATGAGAATGATGGGTCTTCAAGGCATCATTCGTGGCAAGCCGATCAAAACCACTGTATCGGACAAGTCTGCCCCGTGTCCGCTCGACCGCGTCAATCGCCACTTCAAGGCTCCCGCGCCGAACATGCTGTGGTTATCCGATTTCACCTATGTCGCGACCTGGCAGGGCTTCGTTTACGTGGCCTTCGTGATCGATGCCTTTGCCCGACGTATCGTCGGTTGGCGGGCAAGCCGGACTGCCCATGCGGGCTTTGTCCTCGATGCTCTGGAGCAGGCACTTCATGATCGGCGGCCCGTCAAACGGGGCGGGCTGGTTCATCATTCCGACCGCGGCTCGCAATACGTGTCGATTCGCTATTCTGAGCGGCTGGCGGAGGCGGGCATCGAGCCGTCTGTCGGGAGCGTCGGTGATTCCTATGACAACGCTCTCGCCGAAACGATCAACGGCCTTTACAAAGCCGAGGTCATCCATCGCCGGGGACCATGGCGCAACTTCGAAGCCGTGGAGTTCGCCACACTCGAATGGGTGGACTGGTTCAACAACCGACGCCTTCTGGAGCCCATCGGCAACATACCGCCAGCCGAGGCAGAAGAACGATACCATGCCATGCTGGACGCGCCAGCCATGGCCGCATAACTTAAACCAAACGGTCTCCGGTAAACTCGGCGCGGTTCAAAGTGACGCCCGCGCCAAGAAGTTTCTTTTTGAGCTTGCTGTCCCCGCCTTTTAGGCACGCATCAAACATGCGAGCCTCGTCGGCATATTTCTCCATCAAGCGAAGGCGGGAATCCACCACGCGCGCCAGAAGGACTTCACCCTGCTCCCTCTCCCTGCCGGCACGGAAACGAGAGATAATGAAGGGCATGGAGCTGTAAACGGCTTTGCCAGTCTGCTTGGTGATGCCATGCTTGGCGGCATATCCAATGGCGCCAAGTATCTGCGCCTCGCTACGGCCCCGCGAATTGGTATTGAACTTGTGGAACGCTTGCAGGAATGACTCCTCGTCATCATACTGGTCGATCTTCACGTTCCAAAGGATTTTGCAACCGGACATGGACTGCCCGCGCAGCCGGTGATTGCCGTCCATCACCCAGATGCGGCCGTACAGCACACCGAATCGAATCTGGGTTTCCTCCATCCATGCGTCTGGTGTCTGCATCATCGCAACAAGGGTGGCGATGTGCTCCTGAGCGGACTGATGGTCGAGCGGTCGAATGGACTGCTGAACAGGATGCACGCAATTCGTCGTAAGAAACATTGCCTGCTCCGGCGACAGCCGAACGTCTCCCGCATGAAGGAACGCCAGCGCAGGACTCGGAAAGGCGTTCGGCGGCGCGTCGTCACCACCACCCGTCGCGCTCACGGCCGCGACAACCGCGTGATCGATCGGCTTCGCGACGGCAACCGCGCGGGCCGCCACACCGCGAGAGCGCTTCGTCTCCACCACAACGGGCTTCGGCACGTCTTCTAGAATGCGGGGCGCGGAACCGGCTTTCGGCGCTGCCCGCTTTGCGAACACCGCCTCTGCGACCTCTCTGGCGCTCATGATCTTACGTGTCTGTCTCTGATGAACGTTCATATCGTCTCCTCTTACGTGGTGATGGTGGCTCGGCGAAATGCCGCTCCTACTAAAAGGAAAAGGCCCCGCCTTTCATCGGGGCCTTCACGGCGGTCCACGAACGGCCCGCCCTCTTCTTCTGAGGTGCGCCCTCATGGCGCTCCGTCTTCTGTCTTCGTGGTTCGCATCTCAGTCTCCTCTTTCGCTCTTGGCGGCGTGTCGGCTCTTGTGGCCGGTGGCTGGTTACGGGGAGAGTTATCCCATAATCGAATAAATCAGTCAACCCAATCTATTCGTTTTTCGGAAAAGATTTTCATTGCGCGTTATGCGATAAGCGCACAATGGACAACACGATGACTATGGACGACTTCCGCAAGTGGCTGCTCGACGGGCTTGAACGCGTCGGCGCTTCGCAATCCGATCTGGCTAGGCACGTTGGAAAGCCCGCGAACTACATCAACAAAATATTCACCGAAGGCAGGAAGATTGGCCTGGAGGAGTACGTTGTCTTTGCGAAGTTCATCGGTGAGGCGCCAGTCAAGGTTCCGATTCTGATTCGCGGAAAGGTTGGCGCTGGTGGCCATGTCTATGGCCTCGATGCCGGCGTAATTGGCGAAGTGGACAATACCGGAGACTACCCCATAGACACGTCGGGACTTGAGGTCGAGGGCGGCTCTATGGGTGAGCTTATTCCAGATGGGTCGGTTATTTTTTACGACACCATTTACGAGTATCCGCAAGACTTTCATATCAACGAGATATGCGTCATCTGGTGCGCGGATGGGCGTACGATGGTCAAGCGCTTGCTGCGCGGCAGCCGACGTGACCGCTGGTCTCTTTATTCCCTGACCGGCGGCACGGTCGAGGAAGACGTATTCATCGACCATATAGCGAAGGTTACTGGCGTAAAATTTCGCTAGAGTTGCGAGAATCGGTGCCTCCTGCTGCCGCAAGAGGCACTATTATCCTTTTTTCGAATCTTTCTGTTGACACACTTGTCCTTTTATCGCATACCTCTCCTCACGCACTGACCAGGTGCGCTACCACGCCGTGTGTACGGCAAGAGGAGAGAGAGATGGCCAAGAGATCTGGCGATGCTGAAGAGGCGCGCGCACTCACCACTTATAAGGGCTTCAACAAAGACATGACCTGCACGCCGTCGGGCGTCAGGTTTCAATATGAAGTCGGGAAGACTTACACGACGGACAAGAAGGTCACCCGCTGCGGCGCTGGAGCCTTCCACTCGGTCCTTATGCCGCTTGATGCCTGGAACTACTATGGGCCGGCAACCAGCGTATTCGCGCTGACCACTGCGTCCGGCGATGTCGCCGATGACCCTGAAAGCGATACCAAGATCGCTTCCGCTTCGATCTCCATCGATATGGAGCTTCATCTCCCCGACTTCATCAAGAAGGCAGTGGCGTGGATTAAGGAAGCCGCGAAAGAAAGCGTGACAACCGGCTACCGCGCCCACGCGGCCAGCACCGGCTACCGCGCCCACGCGGCCAGCACCGGCTACCGCGCCCACGCGGCCAGCACCGGCTACCGCGCCCACGCGGCCAGCACCGGGAATGGCGCCCACGCGGCCAGCACCGGGAATGGCGCCCACGCGGCCAGCACCGGCTACCGCGCCCACGCGGCCAGCACCGGGGACTACGCCCACGCGGCCAGCACCGGCTACCGCGCCCACGCGGCCAGCACCGGGGACTACGCCCACGCGGCCAGCACCGGGAATGGCGCCCACGCGGCCAGCACCGGGGACTACGCCCACGCGGCCAGCACCGGGAATGGCGCCCACGCGGCCAGCACCGGCTACCGCGCCCACGCGGCCAGCACCGGGAATGGCGCCCACGCGGCCAGCACCGGCTACCGCGCCCACGCGGCCAGCACCGGGAATGGCGCCATCTCCGCGGCACTCGGCGCACGCTCAACTGCAAAGGCTGAAGTCGGCGGGGCGATCATGCTGGCGCATTACGACGAAACTGTCTGGCCGCACAACCTTCTGGCCGTGCGAGCTTCGCTTGTCGGTCAAAACGGCATCGAGGCCGGCAAGGCCTATCGCCTCACCGCCAACGGCGAATTCGAAGAAGTCAAAGAGTAGGCGCCGACCAAGCGTCCACCGCACCGACCACATTGAGGAGACCACCATGTACAGACCGAACGAAGACGACTTTCTGCCAGGCCCGTCCGCTCATAGCGACGAGCCGATGCGCCGCCCCGACTACAAGGCAAAGAAGCACGGCAAGCCGAACCACGGCAATAAATGGCCCGGCTTCCCCGGTCCTCGCGCAAACGAGGAGATCGGCGGCGGCCATTTCGTTTTCAAGCGCGGGCGCACGACGGGGCGCATAAAGACGGGCCACATCCCGTTCGAGCACGCAACTTATGAATCTGCGATCAACGAAGCTGCGCGGCTGTCCGTCGAGGTAGGCGGCAAGTTCGAGGTGCTCTCGCGTGTCGGCGGCGCGGAGGTTGTGCGATGAGTGGGGCGGCGGACAAGGCGCCGGGCTTAAAGCCGATTGAAGCGGCGCGCATTCTTTCCGAGTTCTTCGACGAACCGGTGGACGCCGTTCGCCAAAAGGCGCGCGTTCTTCGTGATGCTGGCATCATCCGTAAGGAGACAGCCGGGCGCGGGGCGGGCAATCTTTCTGACCTCGAGATCGCTCAACTCGTTGTGGCGGTTGGCACCGGTTGTCGGGCCTGCGAAAGCGCGTCAGTCGTGAAATTCCACGGGCATGAAATCGCCTGCCTGGCGGACGCCTTGGACGATGGAAATGCAAGGACGTTTGTCTTCAAGCGACCGCTGCGCGGCAGGGTCGTCACGGTTGAAATCGGGGCCGCCATCATTCCGCTGCTGCGGTCGGCGCTTCGTCGCAAAGCCGAGGGCCGCACCAATGCGTAGTGCCCCAGCCGCCCCCGCCATCACCCCCACCAGCGCCCCGCGCTACCCGACGCCGCTTGCCGACGCCGCCCGCGAACGTACGCGCCAGCTTATGGCAACGCACATGCGTTCTGCGCGCATTGAGCTTGCCGTTGCAACCGTCATTTTCGCCGCGCTCGGCTTTGCCGCAGCTTGCGCCATCTAGGAGATTCCCATGAACACCCGCACCACAAACATACTTACTGCCAGAGAATTCATCGCGCAGGGCACGACTGCCGGCGCTATCATGTCGATCGCCGCGGCGCAAACCGTAGCGGGCGCGAGGGCCAGGGTCGAGGCGGTGGCGCGCGAAGTTGCGGCTATCACCGGCCAGTCGCTGCAAATCCCCGGCGCCGTTACCAAGGCCAGAGAAAGCCGTCGCCAGCGCCCCGCCAACGACAATCGCCAGTGGCGGAGGGCGGCGTGATGGTTGAGGTGAATGAAGCGCGCCGGGGAGACTCGGCGCGCATTCAGGGCATGGTGCGCTCCATCGACCAGTACCGTAACGGCCAGCCGAAAGCAGTTGCAGATGGATCGTATGCGCAGATCCTCTATGCGCTGACCGACTACAAGCACGACGTTCTGGTGCTCTGGGATTTCGCCGTTTCGTCCGCCCGCCAGGCAGAGGCGTTGCAGCGGGAGAATGCGGAGCTGCGGGAGGCGCTGAAGCCGTTTGCGGTAATCGCCGGCAGATTTTCCGACGAAACAAGCCGCCGATTGAAGCCCGACGATCATAACGTTTGGGGATATGGCGACGAGCGCACGCTGACCTACGGAGACTTCCGCCGCGCCCGCGCACTCCTCGGAGGATATGAACATGCAGAGTGAACTTACCGAACGCGCCAAGACGGCGTGGAACAGCATCGCCGACGAATTCAACCAGTGGGATGCGCTGGGTCTGGACGAACAAGAAACTTATGTCGCCATCACCGCCGCTCTTGTCGATGTGCCGGCGGTAGAGCCGGACTGGTGGCTGGTGACGACCGAAATGGGCAAAGTCATCTTCCACGGCCCCGATAAGGATCGGGCAGAGCGTGTCGCCGCAATTCGCGGTCGCCCTGTCACGCCCCTCTACGCCTCCCCCTACTCCCGCAACGCGCTGGATAAGGAGCGGGGAGAATGAGCGAGAACTTGCGCAATGGTTGAATTAGGCCCATAAGAACGCAAAACGAACATAGAGAAAACGGCCATGGGTAGTATGTGTGCAGTTTTTTCTACTCTTTCGCCGTTTGTTCGCGGTTTATCCCGTATTTTCCCGTATTGAGAAATTCCGGCAACAAAATCCGTAAAAATGAAAAAAGCCCTTGCTAGACAAGGGCTTTTTAGTTATTTCGGCCCGGAGCGGAGAGGTGGCCGAGTGGTCGAAGGCGCTCCCCTGCTAAGGGAGTATACCGGAAACGGTATCGAGGGTTCGAATCCCTTCTTCTCCGCCACTTCGGAACAAAACCGGGAACGCCGATTCCCGCCGATTTCCCTCCCTTGGCGGCTACCAGCGTCCTCAACAGGACGTTTTTGCTTCCTTTGATGTAGATCGCGTCGTCTGCGACCTCGACGTGTTGGGCGAAGGCCCGGACGTGTTCCCGCCGATAGCCGCCCTTTCCAAGCCGCAGTCGGGTGCGTGCTTCGCTCGCCAGTTCCCGCACGGCTGCCCCGGTGAGGCGCTGGTGGGTAGAGCTTGCGAGCATGGCTTCGATCCGCGTGGCATCGGCCCGCGCCTGATCCCGAAGCGCCGTGAGGCCCGCGATGCGCTCGCCAAGGGAAGACTCGGCCGGGTCGAGCGAACCGGCTTCAATGGCATCGTAGAGGCGCTTGAGGCGGTTGTCGGCCTCGGCCGCGCGATGGTTCAACTCGGCAATATGCTGGCTGCGCCGCTCGACGCCTTCCTGCCGGCGATCCAGAAGCGAGGCGAGAACGTCTTCGATCCGCTCGGGGTCGAGAAGCCTTTCCTCGATATGCGTCACCACCATGCGGTCGAGCTTATCCATCGGGATCGCGCGGCCCTTGCAGCCTGTGTCGCCCTGCCGTGCCCGAATCGAGCAAGCATAGTAGCGATACCGGCCGTTCTTGCCGGTGCGCAGCGTCATTGCGCCTCCGCAATTGCCGCAATGGCAGATGCCGGTCAGCAGGTTCGGGCCGCTGACGACGCGCGGCGGCGTCACCTTCGGATTGTTGACCTTCAAGCGATTCTGCACGGCCTCGAATATCTCAAGGTCGATCAGCGGCGGCACGGCGACGGTGACGATTTCCTCCTCCGGCTTCACCACGCCCTTATTGGAGCGGCGATTGAAGCGATGCTCGCCGATATAGGTGCGCCGGGTCAGGACACGGTGAAGCTGGCCGATGCCCCAACGCCCGCCGTTGCGGGTAAACATGCGGTGCTTGTTCAGGTGATTGACGATGTTCTTGACGCCCATGGGGCCGGACGTGCCGTCGCCTTCCGATGCAAGGCGGAAAATCAGCCGCACGGTGTCGGCATGGAGCGGGTCGATCTCCAGCTTCTTCTTCATCTTCGCGCCGCGCTGCTCGGCATCGACGACACGGTAGCCGATGGGCGGCAGGGAGCCGTTCCAGAAGCCTTGCCGGGCGTTCTCCTTCAAGGCGCGCATGACGTGCTTGCCGTTCTCCTTCGACTGGTATTCGTCGAACAGCGCCATGATCTGCCGCATCATGACGTGCATGGGGTCGTCGCCCATCTCCTGCGTGATGGACACCAGCTTGACGCCGTTCTTGGCGAGCTTCCTGACGTTGAACTCCAGCTCGAAGTGATCGCGGAAGAACCGGCTGAACGAATGGACCACGACGACATCGAAGGGCGCGGGCTTGGACGTGCCGGCCTCGATCATCCGTTGGAACTCGGGGCGGCGGTCATTGGTGGCCGAAGCGCCGGCTTCCACGAAGGTTTCGACAAGCTGGTAGCCGCGCGAGACACAATAAGCCTCGCCCTGCTTGCGCTGGTCGGGGATCGACACGTCATGCTCGGCCTGCCGCGTGGTGGAAACGCGCAGGTAGAGCGCGGCGCGCAGCGCAACATGGGGACTTTGCATATTCATGACCGGACTCCTTCCGCCGTGCGACGTTCTATCAGCGGCAATTCCAGCTCCACGCGGTCATGCAGCACCTTAGGGACGAGCTTCTGGCCCTCGCCGGGGTCCATACGGATCAGGCCGTAGCTCGCCATCTTCTTGAGGGTTCGGGACAGGTTAGGCTTCGCCCGTCCCGTGATCCGCGACAGTTCCTCCAGCGAACCGGGTGACTGCTCGTCGATGACGCGCAGCAACTCGCGGTTCCCGCTCGAAAGGAGCTGCGCGAAGGATTCCATGGATGTGAACCACACCTTCGGATCGTCGGGTGCGGGCTTTTCCTCGCCTTTGGCGATCCGCATGGTGCGCGCCTTCATCTCGTCGTAGTCGGCAATCCCGACTTTCAATGTGGCCATGTTACGCCTCGTTCCTTCAACACCGCGTCCGCCGCCTGCCAGAAGTCGGCCAGCAGCGTGGCCGCATCCTCGTAGGCGTAGGGCTTCACGGTCTGGAGGCGATGCCGGTGGTCCATCGGCTCGCCCCGCCTTCCTCGGCCGACCGGATGGGCGTTATCGAATCCGACCAACCGTTCGCCCGAAGGCCCGTGAAGCGTGAGCGAATAATCGAGGCCGTGCGGCTTTTCCGGCGAGGCCGGAACGCGGGTGACGACGAACTTCACCCAATGGCCGCCCTCGGGATCGACAACGAGCACCTGTCCGTCGAGGTCCAGAAGCGTGTCGAGGCTCGGGTCACGATCCTCGCTCATGGCTTAGTGTTATCATCGGAGGATAACCGTTGCAAGTCCTGATTGCCAGGATCGTCGATTGGGCCGAACAGTCGGTCGAGCACGTCACCGAAATACCGCTCGAAGATTTGCAGTTCTTCCTCGGTGATCGGCACCTTCTCGGGCCAGTCGTCGAAGACAGGCAACGACACCACATCGACGATGCGAAGCGGCGACCTGCGGCGCTCCCGGCCGTCCGGCGTAGGTTCGTCGGCATAGTCGAAAAGATCGTCGGGAAGTGTCTCGGGGACCGGCTGTCGCGGTCGCCCTTTGCGGGCGCGACGGCGCTCTGCACACATGGAATCCTCCTTGGTTCTGGTGGATTCCGGGGCGCTGTAGGCCCCGGAATTGGGCGAACCATGGAGGGCAGTCGGCGGGCTGTAGCGTGCCGCATTTGCGTCTATGCGCTGGCGGCACCCCTGCCGGGATGGGACTCAGTTGGCGGCTCGCCGTGCCTTGGCGAAGCCGCGATCCGTGGCGATGAACCGCTCCAGCATGGGCACGATGAGCCTGACGGGATCGGCGACGGGCTGGCCGCTCTCGCGGGCCAGCACCTCGGCATAGGCGGTCAGATCGCGGTGAAGCGGCGCGGGTAGCTCCACCGTCACCTTCACGGGCTTGTCGTCGGGAAGCGGGCCGAGTTTCAGCTTGGTCATGGTCAACCTCCTGCCGGCTCAAATACAAGGTCGCGGGTGACGATGATCCTGACCGGGAAGCCGGGCCGGATGGTGAGAGTCGGCGCAACCTGCAACTGGCGCTGCACGATCTGCTGGCCCGCCTGATTGACGGTATCCTGCGCCCCGTCGCGGATAGCTCGAACAAGCCGGTCCTCGTCGCTGGTCGCCAGCTCCGTGCCGACTGCGAGCAGCGTGGACAGCCCTGCGGCCTTCATCAGATCCCACCAATGGTAATCAACCCCGTCTTCCAGCCCGGCATAGCCGCTGGCGTCCGCGCCCGGCAGGCGCTCAAGGACGATGGAACGGCCACCGGGCAGGATCAGGCGATTCCACACCAAGAGCACCCTGCGCTGGCCGAAGGTCACGCCGTCATCGTATTGACCGATGATGCGCGTCCCTTGCGGGATCAGGAGCAGGCTGCCGGTCGGGCTGTCATAGACGTTCTCGGTCACTTGCGCCGTGATCTGGCCCGGCAGGTCCGAGCGGATGCCGGTGATGAGCGCGGCGGGGATCACGGCCCCGGCCTGAAGGATGTAGGGCGATGCCGGCGGCGCGACGCGATCCGGCGCGATGGTCTGCCGGTCCACGGGTCCGTTGAGGAAAGCCGCGTGCCGGTCTTGCGTCGCGGGCTGTCCGCCGAGGCCGAGTCCTGCAAGGCCGGGCATGGACGTTCCTGCCGGCGCTCCCGTGCGTGGGCCGGACTGGAAAAACACGTTGCTCAAGCGCGCGGCTTCTTCCTCGGCGCGGCGGCGTTCTTCTTCGGGATCGACGGCGGGCGTCGTCATGACGGGCGGCGCGACCGGCTGTCCCCTGTTCTGCGCGTCGAGGATCGGACGGCCGAGGTCGCCGGGCAGCGCCGGGCCGAGCACCGGCCCCGTATAGTCGCGCGGCAAGCCGGACAGGCCGTCCGCCGTTGGGCGGTTCTCGGTCGAATAGAGTTCTTCGCCTCCCGGCCCTGCATCGCGGATCTGGAGCGCGTAGATCAGTGCGCCGCCGATGCCGAGCAAGGCGACCGCGCCGACGCCTGCCAGCATCTTGCGAGACAGGCGGGTGACGCGCGGCGGTTCGGCGCGCAGGCGCATGGGCGCGATGGTGTCGCTGATGGTGTTGTCGGTCATGACGGGGAGCCTCCGGTCGCGCTGGCGGGCTGTGCGGCAGCGGCCTGCGTCGGGTTGATGCGAACGATCCTGACGACCTGCTGGCGGTTGCCGTTGCCAAGGCGCAGCTCGGCCGCGCCGAACAGGCGGTCCACGATCAGGACGTTCTGGTGGACTCGGCTGTTGACGATCTGCGGTTCGCCATTCGTGCCGAGCACGAAAATCGGCGGCATTTCGCCCTGCACGATCCCGGCCGGGAAGACGACATAGACGCGCCGGCCATCGTCGAACACGGAAGCCGGCCGCCATGGCGGGTTGTCGCCCTGCACGTGCAATGCATAGCGGTAGTTCCGCGCAGCCTCGGCCGGGATGATCGGTGCGGCTGGAACGGTGTGACGCTGGCCGGCAGGCGGTGCGGGATAGGCCCATGCGACGGCCGGCATGTAGAGTGATTCCCGCGCGCGCAACTCGATCATGTAGGTGCGCCGGTCGGTGGTGACGACAAGGTTGGTGGAAATGTCAGGTCGCGTCGGTTTCACGAGGATATGGACGCGGCGGTTCGCACCGCTGCCGCTCTCGGTGTCGCCTATGATCCAGCGGGCGGTGTCGCCGGCCGCAATCGGCCCCGCGCCTGTCAGGCTCTCGCCCGGCTCCAGCGCAATGGTCGTGATCTGCCCGACTGCGGCATAGACCTGATAGAGCGCGCCTTCCGACCACGGATAAATCTGGATTGCATTGTAGTAGCCTTCCCGGCGCGGCTCGACGCGGGCGGCTGCATTGGCGTTCTCGACGCGGCCGGCCGGCGTCCCTGCGGCGGTTCCTCCACGCGCGACGGTCCATGCAGGGGGCACACGCAAAGGCCGGGGCGTGTTATCGGTTGCCGCCGCCTGCACGGTTGGCAGCGGGGGTACGCTGGCGTCATAGCTGAATTGCGGCGTCCGGTTGGTGGCGCAGCCTGCGAGCATGGTGGCAGAAAGCAGCACGGCCGCGATTGTGGGGGTGCGGGTGATCGTCCTCATTGGCTCATCTCCCGCGACCACGAAATTGCGTTGACGTAGATGCCGAGCGGATTGGCGCGCAGCCGTTCGGCATCGCGCGGCGGCTGGATGGCGATGGTCAGGATCGCGGTCCATCGTTCCGTGCTGGAAAGCTGGCCGTTCTCGAAATGGCGTTCGGTCCACGCGACGCGGAAGCTGTTGGGGGACGCCCGGATGACGCTAGACACCTCGACGGCGACCTGTTGACGGCCGACCTTGGCGAAAGGATCATTGGCGCGGGCGTAGTCGTTGAGCGCCGCCGCCCCGCGATCCGTGGTCCATTCGTAGGCGCGAAGCCAGTTCTGGCGGACAATGATCGCGTCGGCCGGGATCGCGCGGACCTGCTCGATGAATCGGCCGAGATGGAAAGCGATCTGCGGGTCGGTCGGGCGATAATCGGCGGCGGCCGGCGCGACGGTCTGCGCCTGTCCAAGATTGTCCACCTGCACCACCCACGGCACCACGGTCCCGCGCGCGGATTGCCAGACCAGCGCCGAGGCGAAGCCGGCCGACAGGATCAGGGAACCGAAGGCCATATAACGCCAGTTCCTCGCCTGCACGCGGGCCGAGCCGATACGCTCGTCCCATGCCTGCGCGGCCTTCTGATAGGGCGTCTCGGGTTCCGGCGATTTGCCGTAGTGGGTTGCTGGTCGTTTGAAGATGCTCATGAGCGGTCACTTTCGGAAAGGTTGATGGAGGAACCGGAGCCGTGGCTGTCGCCGGAGCGCACCGCATGGGCGGCCATGGTCGTGCCGTGGTTCATGGCCTGCGAGCGCCGCATCCGTTGCGCCCATGCGGGCGGGCTGCCGGCCGGGCCGGATGCTGCTGCGGTGGGATCGGCGCTCGCGCCGCCGACCGTGCCTGCGGTGGATGAGCCGCCGGTCACACCGAAGGCGGCGCGTGCGCCACCGGAAAAGCTGGACTTGACGCTCTCGGTGGCTTTCGAGACGGCGCGCTTCAAGGGAGAGACGGCGGCCGAGCCTGCGGCGCGGGCAACACCACCAAGGCCGGAAGCAACACCGACCGCGCCGGACTGGCCGAGCGCGCCGACGCTATAGGCTGCGGTTGCCGCGCCCGCGGCGGTCGCACCGCCGCGGACGGCCGCGGCCCCACCGGAGAGGGCGGCAGCACCGCCCTTGGCCGCAAGCATAGCCCCGCCGCCAGCGGCGACACCTGCACCTGCGACCGCAAGGCCGGTTCCCACGGCCGCGCCCGCGCCGAGCTGCGGGCCGCCAGAGACGATGCCGTTGGCGATGCCGGGGCCGAAGATGCCGAGGCCGAGCAGCGACAGGGCTGCCAGCACAATCGCCATGGCGTCGTCGATGGTCGGGGTTGCCCCGCCGAAACCGGCCGTGAATTGCGAAAATAAGGTGCTGCCGATGCCGATGATGACGGCGAGCACCAAGACCTTGATGCCGGACGACACCACATTGCCCAAGACCTTCTCGGCCATGAAGGCGGTCTTGCCGAACAGGCCGAAGGGGATCAGGACGAAGCCGGCGAGCGTGGTCAGCTTGAACTCGATCAGCGTCACGAAAAGCTGGATGGCGAGGATGAAGAAGGCCAGCACCACCAGCGCCCATGCAAACAGCAGGCACGCGATCTGGATGAAGTTCTCGAAGAAGCTGATCCAGCCCATCAGGTCGGAAATGGAATCGAGAAGCGGACGGCCGGCGTCGAGGCCGGTCTGCGCCACGCGGCCCGGCCGCATCAGATCGGTGACGGAAAAGCCGGTGCCCGAGGCCATGAGGCCGAGGCCGGCGAAACTCTCGAAGACGATGCGGGCGAGGTTGTTCCAATTGCCGATGATGTAGGCGAAGACGCCGATGAACAGCGTCTTTTTGACCAGCCGCGCGATAATGTCGTCATCCGCGCCCCATGCCCAAAAGAGCGCGGCGAGCGTCACGTCGATGACGATCAGCGTTGTGGCGATGAAGGCGACCTCGCCGCCGAGCAGCCCAAAACCACTGTCGATGTAGGAGGTGAAGACTCCGAGGAAATTGTCGATGACGCCCGTGTTGCCCATGGTCAGCGCGCCTCGCTGCGGTCACGGCCGAGGAAGCGGTCGCGGGATTCAGCCCAAGCGGCGAGGCAGTCGGCATCGCTTGCGGCGGCCTCGCCGAGCTGCTGGCAACGGCGCAGGCTGGCGCGCAGGGGATCGGGCGGCGGCTGGAGGGCCGAGGCCGGGAGCGGCGCGGAAGGTTCATCCTTCCGCGCCATGTCGATTGCGGTCACTGTCAAGGCAATCGCAACGAACACCACGGCCCCGAGCCGGGCCAGCATCTTGCCGTCCATGGCGAGCCTCCCGGTCAGTTGTTGCCGTTGTTGAACATCTGCGCGTTGCCCGGCAGGTAGCCGGTGCCGGGTGTCAGGAACCGCTCGCGCTGGATGCGGCCCTGTTCAGCAGCGGTCGCGCGCTCGGCCTCGGTCAGCGCGTCGGCCCGGCCATTGGCCGAGATGACCGCGATCAGGTCGGAAAGCTGCTGCGACTGGAGGGCGAGAAGCTGGTTGCCGGCCTGCGTGGCTTGCAGCGCGCCGGTCGCGCCTTGGCTCTGGCCGACCAGCGCGGCCATTTCGGCGCGGTTGCTGTCGATATTGCCGACCGCTCCCGCCTGCACGCGCATGGCGTCCTGCAAGCTGCCGACCGTGTTCTCCCACCGGCTGCGCGCATCGGCGACAAGCTGGGCGTCGGTCGCCGAAAGCGAGACATTGCCATATTGCTTCTGGAACGCTTGGTCGATCTGGCCGACCTCGAAGGCGATGTTCTGTGCCTGCCCGAGAAGCTGCTGCGTGCGCTGGACGCTCTGCTGGAGCTGCTGGAGCGAGGAATATGGCAGGCTCGCCAGATTGCGGGCCTGATTGATGAGCATCTGCGCCTCGTTCTGGAGGCTCTGAATCTGGTTGTTGATCTGCTCCAGCGTGCGCGCGGCGGTAAGCAGGTTTTGCGCATAGTTGGTCGGGTCATAGACGATCCGGCCGAAGCCGAATTGTGCATGGGCCGGGCTTGCCAGCATGGGCGAAAGCGCGACGGGCATGGCGAGCGCCAGCGCGAGGGCCGAGGCCCCAACGATCTTGGGATAGGTCATGGAAGAATCTCCTGTGTGGGGTGGCTATCGAGCGGGGCCGGCGCGGCGGATTCCGGCCGGTCGGCAAGATTGGTGAGGTTCGGGATCAGGTCGGCCGCCCAATCGACGCCGCGCTCGCGCAGCCATGCGGCGAGGAAGCCGTCGCGGCCGCGTTCGGCGACGATCTGCGCAATGAGGGTCTGGTCGGATTTGGCGGATGCGGCGCAGAGGGCGAGGCCGACTTCGGACAGGCCAAGCTCGAACAGGCGATTGCCGCGCCGTGACTGGCAGTAATAATCCCGCTTGGGCGTGGCCCGTGCGAGGATTTCGATCTGCCTGTCATTGAGGCCGAAGCGGCGATAGATGGCCGTGATCTGCGGCTCGATGGCGCGCTCGTTCGGCAGCAAGAGTCGCGTCGGGCAGCTCTCGATAATCGCGGGCGCGATGTTGCTGCCGTCAATGTCGGACAGGCTTTGTGTGGCGAAGATGACGCTGGCGTTCTTCTTGCGCAGCGTTTTCAGCCACTCACGGAGCTGGCCGGCGAAACCCTCGTCGTCCAGCGCAAGCCAGCCTTCATCTATGATGAGCAGCGTGGGGCGGCCATCGAGCCGGTCGCCGATACGATGGAACAGATAAGCAAGCACGGCAGGGGCCGCGCCGGTCCCGACAAGGCCCTCGATCTCGAAGGCTTGCACGTCCGCCGATCCCAAATGCTCTGTCTCGGCGTCGAGCAGCCGGCCATAGGCACCGCCGACGCAGAACGGACGGAGCGCCTGTTTCAGATCGTTGGATTGCAACAGCACCGCAAGGCCGGTGATGGTCCGTTCCTCGACCGGCGCGGAAGCGAGCGAAGTCAGCGCCGTCCAAAGGTGTTCCTTGACCTCGGGCGTGATCGCCAGCCCCTCGCGCATGAGGATGGCCGCAATCCAGTCCGCCGCCCATGCGCGTTCATAGGTGTCGTGGATGCGGGCAAGTGGCTGGAGCGAAACGGACGCCTCATCTCCTTCCGTGAGGCCACCGCCCAAATCGTGCCAATCCCCGCCCATGGCGAGCGCGGCGGCGCGGATGCTGCCGCCGAAGTCGAAGGCGAAAACCTGCGATCCCGCATAGCGCCGGAACTGCAAGGCCATGAGCGCCAGCAGCACGGATTTGCCCGCGCCGGTCGGGCCAACGACAAGGGTGTGTCCTACGTCGCCGACATGGAGACTTAGCCGGAACGGGGTTGAGCCTTCAGTCTTTCCAAAGAGCAAAGGGGGTGCACCGAAATGCTCGTCCCGTTCCGGCCCCGCCCACACCGCTGAAAGCGGGATCATGTGGGCGAGATTCAAAGTGCTGATGGGCGGCTGGCGGACATTGGCGTAGGCGTGTCCGGGCAGACTGCCGAGCCATGCGTCAACCGCGTTGACGCTCTCGGGCATGACGGTGAAGTCACGGCCCTGAACGATCTTCTCGACCAGGCGCAGCTTCTCTTGCGCCACGCGCGGGTCGGCATCCCATACGGTGACGGTCGCCGTGACGTAGGCCATGCCCGCCACGTCTGCCCCAAGCTCCTGCAACGCCATGTCGGCGTCGAGCGCCTTGTTCGCCGCGTCGGTGTCCACAAGGGCGGACGCCTCGTTGGTCATCACCTCTTTCAAGATCGCCGCGATGCTCTTGCGCTTAGCGAACCATTGGCGACGGATGCGGGTCAGCAACCGGGTCGCATCGGTCTTGTCGAGCAGGATCGCGCGCGTGCCCCACCTGTAGGGGAACGGCAGCCGGTTCATCTCGTCGAGCAGGCCCGGCATCGTTGCGGTCGGGAATCCCACGATGGTCAGGACGCGCAGATGTGTGTCGCCAAGGCGCGGCTCCAGCCCGCCAGTCAACGGCTGGTCGGCGAGCAGCGCGTCGAGGTGCATCGGCACCTCGGGCACGCGCACGCGATGGCGGTTGGTTGAGATGGTGGAATGGAGGTAGGTCAGCGTTGCGCCGTCATCCATCCAACGGCACTCGGGCATGAAGCCGTCGAGCAGCGCCAGCACGCGGTCGGTGCGGTCGATGAAGCCGCGCATCAGCTCCCACGGGTCCACGCCGGTTTTCTCGCGGCCCTCATAGAGCCATGCCTCAGTGCGGGCGGCTTCCTCGGCCGGGGGCAGCCAGAGGAAGGTGAGGAAGTAGCCGGACACGAAATGCGCGTCCGCTTCCTCGAAACCAGCCTTCCGTTCCGCATCGACCAGCGCCGACGCGGCATCGGGAAAGCGACTATCGGGATAGGTCGCCGCCTCGCTGCGCTGTGCCTCGACGAAGATGCTCCAGCCGGAGCCGAGACGGCGCACGGCGTTGTTGATGCGGCCGGCGACGGCGACCAGCTCGGCCGCGACGGCGGAATCCAGATCGGGGCCGCGAAACTTCGCGGTCCTCTGAAAACTCCCATCCTTGTTCAAGACGACGCCGGAGCCGACCAGTGCCGCCCATGGCAGATAGTCGGCGAGTCGGGTGGCGGTGCTGCGGTATTCGGCAAGGTTCATCATCGACGCGCCTCCCTCACACCGCCAGATGGCCGGGGATGCGCAGATGCCGCCGCCCGACCTCGACAAAGAGGGGATCGCGCTTTGCCGCCCACACGGCCGCGAAATGACCGATGGCCCAGATGGCGATGCCGACCAGCCAGAGGCGCAGGCCGAGGCCCACGGCCCCGGCCAGCGTGCCGTTCAGAATCGCGATGGAGCGCGGTGCGCCGCCGAGCAAAATATGCTCGGTCAGCGCCCGATGGACCGGGACCGTGAACCCCGGCACCGCGTCGAGCTGTTCGAGGCCGCCCGCCATCAGATGAGCGCCCCGCCGCCGAACGAGAAGAACGACAGGAAGAAGCTCGACGCCGCGAAGGCGATGGACAGGCCGAACACGATCTGGATCAGCTTGCGAAAGCCGCCGCCCGTATCGCCGAAGGCCAAAGTCAGGCCGGTCACGATGATGATGATGACGGCGATGATCTTGGCGACCGGCCCTTCGATGGACTGGAGGATGCTTTGGAGCGGTGCTTCCCACGGCATCGACGAACCGGACGCATGGGCGGCCGGGGCGAGCATGAAGCTGATGACAAGGGTGGATGCGGCGGTCGCGGCGAAGCGATAGCCGCGCGAAATCGTGCGGATCATGAAGATTCTCCTGTGCTGGTGGGGATTGCCAAAGGGATGGGATGCGTGATGCGGTAGTCGCCGTCCGGTCCCAGCCCTTCGACGCGGGCGAGTTCGGCCAGCCGGCGCGCGGAACCGCGCCCGGAAAGGACGGCAACGAGGTCGATTGTCTCGGCGATCAGGGCGCGCGGGACGGTGACGACAGCCTCTTGGATGAGCTGTTCAAGGCGGCGCAGCGCGCCGATGCCGGTGCCTGCATGAATGGTGCCGATCCCGCCCGGATGGCCCGTGCCCCATGCTTTGAGCAGGTCGAGGGCTTCCGATCCGCGCACCTCGCCGATAGGGATGCGGTCGGGGCGCAGGCGCAGCGAGGACCGGACCAGATCGGAAAGCGTCGCCACGCCGTCTTTCGTCCGCATGGCGACAAGGTTGGGCGCGGCGCATTGCAGCTCGCGCGTGTCCTCGATGATGACGACGCGATCCGCCGTCTTCGCCACCTCGGCGAGCAGCGCATTGGTCAGCGTGGTTTTGCCGGTGCTGGTGCCGCCCGCTACCAAGATATTGGCGCGGGATGCGACGGCTTCGCGCAGCGTTTCCGCCTGATCGGTGGACATGATGCCCGCCGCCACATAGTCGTCGAGCGTGAACACCGCGACGGCGGGCTTGCGGATGGCGAAGGTCGGGGCAGCGACCACGGGCGGCAATAGCCCTTCAAACCGCTCCCCGCTCTCGGGCAGTTCGGCCGAGACGCGGGGGCTGCGGGCATGAACCTCCGCGCCGACATGATGCGCGACTAGCCGAACGATGCGTTCGCCATCGGCGGCGGACAGTCGCTCGCCCGTGTCGGAAAGCCCTTCGGATAGCCGGTCCACCCAAAGGCGACCATCCGGGTTCAGCATCACCTCGACCACGGCCGGGTCTTCGAGCAGCCGGGCAATGGCTGGGCCGAGCGCGGTGCGCAACATGCGCGCGCCGCGCGCAATGGCTTCCGGCTTTTGGTGATTGGTGGTCATGTCGGCCCCGTTTCTTCATGGGGCGCGACAGGCGATCCCCGGATCGGGGTCGATTAAGAGAGGCCGAAATCCGGCCGGTTCAACAAGTATCTAGCTGCGTGCGGTGATCGGCGGCGAACGGCGGTAAATAGGATGGGTGGCATCTAAGATGGGGTGGAGAATGGAATGGCAGCTTCCGGGCCGACAGAGGGTGAAGCGGTCGTTCAGTGTCGCAAAAATCTGTCGCGCAAGTTAGATTTTCATGCCTGATTGTCGCGACAGCTTTTTCCCTACAAAATCAGCGCCGGCGATTTTGTCGCAAAACTTAGGATATATGCGACGAAGCGGACAAGTACCGTGCCCTGTATGACGTGGCAAAGATCGCGTTTGACGACGATTTTGTCGTTTTCAGAAGACGGCTGCACTGAACGTCAGAAGCCGACTGCACTATAGCAGCGGAGGGGTTGGATCCATCAGGCAACGACGGGCTGCTGCCGGCCATCAGCGGACGCAGGGAGGACTTTCCGCAACCGGCCGTTCGATGCGGCACCGATGGCCTTCGCGCAGGGGTAGTGAATCCGCCAGGATTGACTTGCGCTGCCCTACCTCTCACTAGTGAGGGGCGGCAGCGCATCAAGCGGTGAGCGCACTCCGGCACCGCCAACTTTCAGCACATGCGTGTAAATCATCGTCGTAGAGACGTCGGAATGGCCGAGCAGATCCTGCACGGTTCGAATGTCGTAACCGCTGCGGAGCAAGGCCGTCGCGAACGAGTGGCGGAGGGTGTGCGGTGTGGCGGGCTTCGTGATGCCTGCTTGTTCTACGGCACGTTTGAAGGCGCGCTGAAAGGTCTGGTCATACATGTGATGGCGACGCACGACACCGCTCCGTGGATCGGTCGAATGCGTGTGCTGCGCAAAAACCCAGAACCACGGCCAGGAATGCCCGGCGCGCGGATACTTCCGCTCAAGGGCGTCGGGAAGCGCAACGCCGCTGCGGCCCTCGGCCTGGTCCTTCAGCCACCATGCCCGTGCACGCGACAGCTGCTCGCGCAGGCTGGGTGCCAAGCTCTCGGGTAACATCAAGGCCCGATCCTTGGAGCCCTTGCCCTCCCGCACGATGATCGTGCCGTGATCGAAATCCAGATCCTTGACCCGCAGTTGCAAACCCTCACTGATCCGCATGCCCGTTCCATACAGAAGCTGGGCGAACAAACGATGCTCGCCTTCCAGAAAACCGAGGATGCGAACCACTTCATCCGGGGTCAGCACCACCGGCAAGCGCCGCGACGGCCGAGGTCTTCCGATCTCCTGAAGCCAGGGCAGATCCGTGCACAGCACCTTGCCGTAGAAGAACAGCAAGGCCGCCAATGCCTGACGATGCGTGGAGACCGAAACCTTGCGCTCGTTCGCCAGCCAGGACAGAAATGCCTCGACTTCGCTGCTGCCCAAGGTTGCCGGGTGACGCACACCGTGGAAACGGATGAAGGCACGAACCCAGTGGACATAAGCCTGTTCGGTTCGTAAACTGTAATGCAAGTAGCGTATGCGCTCACGCAACTGGTCCAGAACCTTGACCGAACGCAGCGGTGGTAACGGCGCAGTGGCGGTTTTCATGGCTTGTTATGACTGTTTTTTTGTACAGTCTATGCCTCGGGCATCCAAGCAGCAAGCGCGTTACGCCGTGGGTCGATGTTTGATGTTATGGAGCAGCAACGATGTTACGCAGCAGGGCAGTCGCCCTAAAACAAAGTTAGATGCCAGATTTGGCGTTGCGTATGCTCACAGAAAATCGACAGCCGCAAGACTGTTTTTGGCAACTCATAGCCACCACTATTTATCCTTCATACCGTAGAGGAGATTGCACGTGAAGAACTGGCTCTTTCTGGCTATTGCAATATTTGGTGAGGTCGTCGCAACTTCCGCACTGAAGTCCAGCCATGGATTCACCAAGTTAGTTCCTTCTGTTGTAGTTGTGGCTGGCTACGGGCTTGCGTTCTATTTCCTCTCTCTCGCAATCAAGTCCATCCCGGTCGGCATTGCTTATGCTGTTTGGGCTGGCCTCGGCATCGTACTTGTGGCAGCTATCGCTTGGATCTTCCATGGCCAGAAACTAGACTTGTGGGCGTTCGTTGGCATGGGACTTATCGTTAGTGGCGTCGCCGTTCTAAATCTGCTATCCAAGGTCAGCGCACATTGATCGGGCTGGCATCTAACAATTCATTCAAGCCGACGCCGCTTCGCGGCGCGGCTTAATTCAGGTGTTAGCCATATCGGGAGTTAAATTGAAAATTTCATTGATTTCTGCAGTGTCAGAAAATGGCGTAATCGGTAGTGGTCCTGATATTCCGTGGTCAGCAAAAGGTGAGCAGCTAATCTTTAAGGCGCTCACATACAATCAGTGGCTTCTTGTTGGAAGGAAAACATTTGACTCTATGGGAGTTCTTCCAAATCGCAAATATGCAGTAGTGTCAAAGAATGGAATTTCAGGGTCAAATGAAAACGTCTTGGTTTTTCCTTCAATAGAAAATGCTTTGCAAGAACTATCTAAAATTACAGATCATGTATATATTTCGGGTGGGGGGCAAATCTATGAAAGCCTTATTGAAAAAGCAGATATAATTCATCTATCTACTATTCATGTTGAGGTTGAAGGTGATATTAAATTCCCTATATTACCTGAAGGTTTCAACTTGGTTTTTGAACAGTTTTTTGTGTCTAATATAAATTATACATATCAAATTTGGAAAAAAGGCTAACAAGTCGTTGCAGCACCAGTCGCTCCGCTCCTTGGACAGTTTTTAAGTTGTGGTTTTATGGTTTTGCTGCGCAAAAATATTCCATAAAACCACAACTTAAAAACTGCCGCTGAACTCGGCGTTATGCTGTGACCCGGGTTGTTGGCGAAGCGAACGTATGGCGATTAAAGTAATAAACGCAAAGGTAAAATAATGACGTGGAGAACGACCAGAACACTTTTACAGCCTCAAAATCTGGACTTCAATGAGTTTGAGATTCTTACTTCCGTAATTGAGGGCGCCCGAATTGTCGGCATTGGCGAGGGCGCTCATTTTGTCGCGGAGTTTTCACTGGCTAGAGCAAGTCTTATCCGCTATTTGGTCGAAAGGCATGATTTTAATGCGATTGGTTTGGAATGTGGGGCGATTCAGGCATCCCGGTTATCTGAATGGCTCAACTCAACAGCCGGTGCTCATGAACTTGAGCGATTTTCGGATACCCTGACCTTTTCTGTGTATGGCTCAGTGCTGATCTGG
Source organism: Shinella zoogloeoides (assembly GCF_022682305.1). Taxonomy (NCBI): domain Bacteria; kingdom Pseudomonadati; phylum Pseudomonadota; class Alphaproteobacteria; order Hyphomicrobiales; family Rhizobiaceae; genus Shinella; species Shinella zoogloeoides. The sequence continues at coordinate 1,000,451 of NZ_CP093528.1, read as the reverse complement.
CTGAAATCATATCTCCGCGAATCAGGAAGAAAACTGCAGTTAGTCGGAATCGACTTACCCAACACCCTGAACCCAAGGGACGACCTAGCGCAATTGGCCGAAATTATCCAGCTCATCGATCACCTCATGAAACCGCACGTTGATATGCTGACTCACTTGTTGGCGTCCATTGATGGCCAGTCGGCGGTTATTTCATCGGCAAAATGGGGGGAGCTAGAAACGGCTCGGCAGGAGAAAGCTATCTCAGGGGTAACCAGATTGAAGCTCCGCTTGGCGTCGCTTGCCCCTGTACTGAAAAAACACGTCAACAGCGATTTGTTCCGAAAAGCCTCTGATCGAATAGAATCGATAGAGTATACGTTGGAAACCTTGCGTATAATGAAAACTTTCTTCGATGGTACCTCTCTTGAGGGAGATACTTCCGTACGTGACTCGTATATGGCGGGCGTAGTAGATGGAATGGTTCGAGCGAATCCGGATGTGAAGATAATTCTGCTGGCGCACAACAATCATTTACAAAAAACCCCAGTCTCCTTTTCAGGCGAGCTTACGGCTGTTCCCATGGGGCAGCACCTCGCAGAGAGGGTGAATTACCGTGCGATTGCATTCACCCATCTTGGACCCACCGTGCCGGAAATGCATTTCCCATCGCCCGACAGTCCTCTTGGATTCTCTGTTGTGACCACGCCTGCCGATGCAATCCGTGAGGATAGTATGGAACAGTATGTCATCGACGCCTGTGGTACGGAGAATTCATGTCTGACATTGACAGATGCCCCCATGGAAGCAAAGCGAATGCGGTCTCAAAGCGCCTCTGTAAAAACGAAATTGAGCGAGGCATTTGATGCCATCGTCTGTGTTCCAAGCGCCGGCAAGGACAGCCTAGTTGCCCTATAGGAAACCGGAAATGAAAATGAGGGAGCATAACCTGCGAATCCACCGGACGGTTTTCAACCGCCGGTGATCAGCGCGTTAGACATCATGAGGGTAGCGGTGACCATCGAAATTTCGAACCAACTATCAGAGGTGCTAAGCGTCATTGAGCGCCATCTGGAATCAACGTTGCTGGCCGTGCATTTGTACGGCTCCGCAGTGGATGGCGGCCTGAAGCCATACAGCGATATTGATTTGTTGGTTACTGTGGCCGTAAAGCTTGATGAAACGACGCGGCGAGCATTGCTCAATGACCTTATGGAGGCTTCGGCTTTCCCTGGCGAGAGCGAGACGCTCCGCGCTATAGAAGTCACCCTTGTCGTGCATGACGACATCATCCCGTGGCGTTATCCGGCTAAGCGCGAGCTGCAATTTGGAGAATGGCAGCGCAATGACATTCTTGCGGGTATCTTCGAGCCAGCCATGATCGACATTGATCTAGCTATCCTGCTTACAAAAGCAAGAGAACATAGCGTTGCCTTGGTAGGTCCGGCAGCGGAGGAATTCTTTGACCCGGTTCCTGAACAGGATCTATTCGAGGCGCTGAGGGAAACCTTGAAGCTATGGAACTCGCAGCCCGACTGGGCCGGCGATGAGCGAAATGTAGTGCTTACGTTGTCCCGCATTTGGTACAGCGCAATAACCGGCAAAATCGCGCCGAAGGATGTCGCTGCCGACTGGGCAATAAAACGCCTACCTGCCCAGTATCAGCCCGTCTTACTTGAAGCTAAGCAAGCTTATCTGGGACAAAAAGAAGATCACTTGGCCTCACGCGCAGATCACTTGGAAGAATTTATTCGCTTTGTGAAAGGCGAGATCATCAAGTCAGTTGGTAAATGATGTCTAACAATTCGTTCAAGCCGACCGCGCTACGCGCGGCGGCTTAACTCCGGCGTTAGATGCACTAAGCACATAATTGCTCACAGCCAAACTATCAGGTCAAGTCTGCTTTTATTATTTTTAAGCGTGCATAATAAGCCCTACACAAATTGGGAGATATATCATGAAAGGCTGGCTTTTTCTTGTTATCGCAATAGTTGGCGAAGTAATCGCAACATCCGCATTAAAATCTAGCGAGGGCTTTACTAAGCTTGCCCCTTCCGCCGTTGTCATAATCGGTTATGGCATCGCATTTTATTTTCTTTCTCTGGTTCTGAAATCCATCCCTGTCGGTGTTGCTTATGCAGTCTGGTCGGGACTCGGCGTCGTCATAATTACAGCCATTGCCTGGTTGCTTCATGGGCAAAAGCTTGATGCGTGGGGCTTTGTAGGTATGGGGCTCATAATTGCTGCCTTTTTGCTCGCCCGATCCCCATCGTGGAAGTCGCTGCGGAGGCCGACGCCATGGTGACGGTGTTCGGCATTCTGAATCTCACCGAGGACTCCTTCTTCGATGAGAGCCGGCGGCTAGACCCCGCCGGCGCTGTCACCGCGGCGATCGAAATGCTGCGAGTCGGATCAGACGTCGTGGATGTCGGACCGGCCGCCAGCCATCCGGACGCGAGGCCTGTATCGCCGGCCGATGAGATCAGACGTATTGCGCCGCTCTTAGACGCCCTGTCCGATCAGATGCACCGTGTTTCAATCGACAGCTTCCAACCGGAAACCCAGCGCTATGCGCTCAAGCGCGGCGTGGGCTACCTGAACGATATCCAAGGATTTCCTGACCCTGCGCTCTATCCCGATATTGCTGAGGCGGACTGCAGGCTGGTGGTTATGCACTCAGCGCAGCGGGATGGCATCGCCACCCGCACCGGTCACCTTCGACCCGAAGACGCGCTCGACGAGATTGTGCGGTTCTTCGAGGCGCGGGTTTCCGCCTTGCGACGGAGCGGGGTCGCTGCCGACCGGCTCATCCTCGATCCGGGGATGGGATTTTTCTTGAGCCCCGCACCGGAAACATCGCTGCACGTGCTGTCGAACCTTCAAAAGCTGAAGTCGGCGTTGGGGCTTCCGCTATTGGTCTCGGTGTCGCGGAAATCCTTCTTGGGCGCCACCGTTGGCCTTCCTGTAAAGGATCTGGGTCCAGCGAGCCTTGCGGCGGAACTTCACGCGATCGGCAATGGCGCTGACTACGTCCGCACCCACGCGCCTGGAGATCTGCGAAGCGCAATCACCTTCTCGGAAACCCTCGCGAAATTTCGCAGTCGCGACGCCAGAGACCGAGGGTTAGATCATGCCTAGCATTCACCTTCCGGCCGCCCGCTAGCGGACCCTGGTCAGGTTCCGCGAAGGTGGGCGCAGACATGCTGGGCTCGTCAGGATCAAACTGCACTATGAGGCGGCGGTTCATACCGCGCCAGGGGAGCGAATGGACAGCGAGGAGCCTCCGAACGTTCGGGTCGCCTGCTCGGGTGATATCGACGAGGTTGTGCGGCTGATGCACGACGCTGCGGCGTGGATGTCCGCCAAGGGAACGCCCGCCTGGGACGTCGCGCGGATCGACCGGACATTCGCGGAGACCTTCGTCCTGAGATCCGAGCTCCTAGTCGCGAGTTGCAGCGACGGCATCGTCGGCTGTTGCACCTTGTCGGCCGAGGATCCCGAGTTCTGGCCCGACGCCCTCAAGGGGGAGGCCGCATATCTGCACAAGCTCGCGGTGCGACGGACACATGCGGGCCGGGGTGTCAGCTCCGCGCTGATCGAGGCTTGCCGCCATGCCGCGCGAACGCAGGGGTGCGCCAAGCTGCGGCTCGACTGCCACCCGAACCTGCGTGGCCTATACGAGCGGCTCGGATTCACCCACGTCGACACTTTCAATCCCGGCTGGGATCCAACCTTCATCGCAGAACGCCTAGAACTCGAAATCTAACGTCCGTTCGGGCATCGAGGTCCATGTCGGGGTGGGACGGGCCCGTGGCTTCAAGATCACTTGCAGTCCGACCGCGATGTCTTGGTTGCGCGAGAGGTTGTCGATATCCTCCACTTCCATCATCAACCCTGGATAATGCCGCCGCCGTCATCGCCGCCGACGCCCGTGCCGGGCTTTTCGGGCCTGTCAGGCTTGCTCGGCCTTCAGCCTGCCTGGGCGAGATCTCCGGCGGACGGATTAACGGCGGAGCTTCGCCGCCTTTCGTGCGTGTGAAGGCCGAAGATAGTTCTCTCAAAAACATCCGTTTATGAGAGATACCAAATGTCATTTTCAGAAGACGACTGCACCAGTTGATTGGGCGTAATGGCTGTTGTGCAGCCAGCTCCTGACAGTTCAATATCAGAAGTGATCTGCACCAATCTCGACTATGCTCAATACTCGTGTGGGCTCTGTTGCAAAAATCGTGAAGCTTGAGCATGCTTGGCGGAGATTGGACGGACGGAACGATGACGGATTTCAAGTGGCGCCATTTCCAGGGTGATGTGATCCTGTGGGCGGTGCGCTGGTATTGTCGCTATCCGATCAGCTATCGCGACCTTGAGGAAATGCTGGCGGAACGCGGCATTTCGGTCGACCATACGACGATCTATCGCTGGGTCCAGTGCTACGCCCCGGAGATGGAGAAGCGGCTGCGCTGGTTCTGGCGGCGTGGCTTTGATCCGAGCTGGCGCCTGGATGAAACCTACGTCAAGGTGCGGGGCAAGTGGACCTACCTGTACCGGGCAGTCGACAAGCGGGGCGACACGATCGATTTCTACCTGTCGCCGACCCGCAGCGCCAAGGCAGCGAAGCGGTTCCTGGGCAAGGCCCTGCGAGGCCTGAAGCACTGGGAAAAGCCTGCCACGCTCAATACCGACAAAGCGCCGAGCTATGGTGCAGCGATCACCGAATTGAAGCGCGAAGGAAAGCTGGACCGGGAGACGGCCCACCGGCAGGTGAAGTATCTCAATAACGTGATCGAGGCCGATCACGGAAAGCTCAAGATACTGATCAAGCCGGTGCGCGGTTTCAAATCGATCCCCACGGCCTATGCCACGATCAAGGGATTCGAAGTCATGCGAGCCCTGCGCAAAGGACAGGCTCGCCCCTGGTGCCTGCAGCCCGGCATCAGGGGCGAGGTGCGCCTTGTGGAGAGAGCTTTTGGCATTGGGCCCTCGGCGCTGACGGAGGCCATGGGCATGCTCAACCACCATTTCGCAGCAGCCGCCTGATCGGCGCAGAGCGACAGCCTACCTCTGACTGCCGCCAATCTTTGCAACAGAGCCCGTAGGCCAGATCATCGTGACGGCGATAGAGGAAATCACCGGATTCCCCGCTCCTGATGGGAACCCATGCACGAGAATCTTCAAGCAATCCGTATTCCAAATTTAAATACACACCTTCGTCGCGAAAATCCCAAAATCTGCGGCACATTTTTTTCTGCCATTCTATACTCGGTTTGGGGCGCTGCGATCAAGCCAATGAACGACAGCAGTAGGGTCGAAACCCAACACTAATCCCTGTCGGTTTCATCAAAGTCGGTTGGGATCTGATCGGGAACGATATCGCGCGACAGCTCCTTGAGGAACCTGTCCCCCGTCGCCAGACGCCGGCCGAGGTTCTGCATGAAGCCCTCGAACCGTTCCGCGCCTTTCGCGCGAGCAGCGGATTGTGCAGCTCCCGTTAGTGGTGGAGTGATGGTCATCCAGAAAAGGATGAACTGCGCGACCGTCTCGCCAAGCACGGCGAGATCCAGGTCGAGCGTGTCGATCTGGCGGCCGAGCTTGTCCATGCGGCGCGACATGGCGGCTTCAAGCTGGTCGTCGGCATCGCCGGACAGGTAAGATATGACCGCCGCCTCCACGATGGCGGATTTTGAGACATTACGGCGCAGCGCCACCGAGCGGCGCAGCGCCATCGCTTCGATCTGCGGAATGAGCGCGGGGTCGAAATAGAGATTCAGGCGGGTTCTGGTTGCCATGGTCGTGTCCTCAAAGGTCGATTCCGTCATCGGGGTTCAATGCGACCTGCCGCGCGACCATCCTCATACGTTGGCGCATGGCGCGGGCCTTGGCCGCGTCAACGTCCGGCTCGTCGTCCACAAACTCGAACTCCTGTTCGGGTGATGGCGGCGGGGCGACGATTTCCTCATGCTCAGGCAGCTCCGGCTCGCGGCGGATGCCAGCATTGGCCGGATCGCCCTCGGCCCCGTGTGCGGCGTCGGTCGCGGAATGGCTTTCCGCCGCGACCACACGGCCGGACCAATCATCGGCGGATGGACTGGGCGCCAGCGGAGCGGCGACCAGATCGGGCGGGGTCAGGATGCGTTCCTGCAACCGCGCGTCCTCGAAATAGCGGGCCTTGGTCGCGCGGATCGGCGGTGTGCCCGCGACCATCACGATTTCGTCGGTGGGCGGAAGCTGCATGATTTCGCCCGGCGTGAGTAGCGGGCGGGCCGTCTCCTGCCGTGAAACCATGAGATGCCCAAGCCACGGGGCCAATCTGTGCCCGGCGTAGTTGGTGGAGTCGCGCAGTTCGGTCGCGGTGCCGAGTGCGTCGCTCACCCGCTTGGCCGTCCTTTCGTCGTTCGTGGCGAAGCTGACGCGCACATGGCAGTTGTCGAGGATCGCGTTGTTCGGGCCATAGGCGCGCTCGATCTGGTTGAGGCTCTGCGCGATCAGGAAGCCTTTGATTCCATACCCCGCCATGAAGGCGAGCGCCGATTCAAAGAAGTCGAGCCGGCCGAGCGCCGGAAACTCGTCCAGCATCAACAGCAGCCGATGGCGCTTGCCGGAGGTGGTCAGTTCCTCGGTCAACCGCCTGCCGATCTGGTTGAGGATCAGGCGAATGAGCGGCTTGGTGCGGTTTATGTCGGATGGCGGCACGACCAGATAGAGCGTGACGGGCTGGCGGCTGCCGACCAGGTCGGCAATGCGCCAGTCGCACCGCGCCGTCACCCGCGCCACCACGGGATCGCGGTAGAGGCCGAGAAACGACATGGCGGTGGAGAGCACGCCCGACCGCTCGTTCTCGGATTTGTTCAACAGTTCGCGGGCGGACGACGCGATGACGGGATGAGCGCCTGCTTCGCCGAGATGCGGCGTGTCCATCATCGCGCGCAAGGTTGCCTCGACCGGGCGGCGGGGATCGGACAGGAAGTTGGCGACGCCCGCCAAGGTCTTGTCCTTCTCCGCATAGAGAACATGCAGGATCGCGCCGACCAGCAAGCTATGGCTGGTCTTTTCCCAATGGTTGCGCTTGTCGAGACTGCCTTCGGGATCGACCAGAATATCCGCGATATTCTGCACGTCGCGGACTTCCCATTCCCCTTGCCGGACCTCCAGCAGCGGGTTGTAGGCCGACGATCTGGCGTTGGTCGGATCGAACAGCAGCACGCGGCCATGCTTCGCGCGGAAGCCCGCTGTCAGCGTCCAGTTCTCGCCTTTTATGTCGTGAACGATGGCGGATGCCGGCCATGTCAGCAGCGTCGGCACCACCAGCCCGACGCCTTTGCCGCTACGCGTCGGGGCAAAGCATAGGACATGCTCGGGACCGTCATGGCGCAGATAGTCCCGGTCGTATCGGCCGAGCAAGACGCCATCGGGGCCGAGCAATCCGGCCGCACGGATTTCCCGGTCCTCAGCCCATCGCGCCGATCCGTAGGTGGCGACGTTGCGCGCCTCCCGCGCCCGGATGATCGACATGAAGATGGCGGCGGCGATGGCGAGGAAGCCGCCCGATACCGCGATGATGCCGCCCTCGACGAAGATCGCGGGCGCGTAGGCGTCGAACGAAAACCACCACCAGAAGAAGGCGGGCGGATAATAGACCGGCAGGCCCGCCAGCTCGAACCATGGTGCTCCAAGCTGCGGCTGGAAGCCGAGGCGGAACGCCGTCCATTGCGTCGCTGCCCACACCATCACCAGAACGATGGTGAAGACGGCACCAATCTGCCCCCAAAGGATTCGGCCTCCGCGCATACAGGCTCCAGTCGGCAAAAAAAGACGGAGCCGATCAGAGAGTAGGCAAAATCGGGACGGGCAACAGGAAAGAGGATGCCGGAGGGCTGCCGGATACTATCGGCGGCAAATAGGACGGGTCGCCTTTGCCGTTATCGTGCCGGTCGAGTGCCATCGAGGAAACGATTGGGCGAATCGCCGTCACGCTTCATTTTGCCTGCGAGGTTGAGTAGATTTTTCAGTGCGGAGCTGCGATTGAACGGCGACCAGACGGCTGTAAAGGCAACCGGCTCCGGTTCATCGAGGAAGGGCAGGAAGACGATGCCGGTCGTCGGCAATAATGACGTGGCCTCGCCGACGATAGTGATGCCGAAGCCTTGTCCGACCATAGATAGCAGCGTGCCGCGCCCCACATCAAAGCGCAGGATCGACGGTGCGGGCCAACGCCCGGCAAGGCGCAGCACGATATGGTCATGGACCTGCGGGCCGGTGCCACCATAGCGAACAATGAAAGTCTCGCCGACCAGATCGGACCAAGTGATTGCGGACTGCCCGGCGAGGCGATGCCCATCCGATAGCACCACCACCAGCGGTTCGGTCCAGATCGGTCGGGTATGGCAGTCGGGCATCTCGGGCTTGCCCGCGACGAACGCCACGTCGAGCTGGTCAGCACGAAGCTGCATCACCGCATCGCGGGCCGTGCCTTCGGTTATCTCGACCTCAATGCCGGTATGGGCTTCCCGATAATGACGGATCAGCTCCGTGAGAAAGCTGCGTGGGATCAAGGCATGGATGCCGATGCGAAGCCGGCCACATTCTCCTTGAGCTGTCATGCCGGCGGTCTTCACCGCGTGATCGAGTTGATCGACACCCGCCGTGACACGCTCCATGAAGTGCCTGCCTGCGTCTGTTAGCCGAACGCCCCGCGCATGGCGCTCAAACAGCAGGATACCAAGGTTATCCTCCAGCGCTTTCACACGCGCGCTGACGCTCGACTGGCTGACGCCGAGTGCCTTGGCCGCATGCCGAAAATTCAGATGCTCGGCGACGGCGATGAACTGAACAAGGGAAATGAGCGGTATCCTGCCAGACAGGATACCGCCATTCACGAGGTTTCGATGGTTAGTGCGCCGCATCGGAGCGGGCCTGCCACCAGTCGTCGGTTAGACGACTGGCGACTTCTCGGTGGCAGTCCCACGGAGCCGAAGGAGCGCCAGCCCCAACGACACCAGCACTGCCATCGCCGTGGCGTAACAGATCACCGGCCACGCTGTGTCACCGTTTAACAGCGTCACCGCCAATGTCCCGACAATGCTGACTATCAGGCTTTGAACGCAGAAGTAGAACGCGACCGCTGATCCTGCGATGTCGTCGAACTCTGCCAAAGCGCCGTTCGCGGTAACGGACACAGTGAAGACAATGGCGACCGCCATGACCCACATCGGCACGATGAAGGTGAGGAATGACGGCGAACCGAAGAGTTCGCCGATCCCCAACAGGACCGCCCCGAAAACGAGCAACGCCATTCCACGCGCTACGCATCCCGCGATGCCCCATCTGGTGACAAAGGACTTCGCGAAACGAGTTGTCACGATCATTACAAGCGCGACAGTGGCGAAGGCAAAGCTGAATCCGATCTCGGAATATTCCGCTTGGCCTATGAGCACACGGGGAGCCGTCGAGAAGAAGACGAAGAAGGTGCCCATACCGGCGCTAAAGCCGATGGTGTAAACCCAAAAAGCCGGACTCGCGAAGATCGGCAAAACAGATCGGCGCGTCTTCGCTTGATCCAGAGGGCGGGTTTCGTGCCACCTGAAACCCGCATTTAGGAGTGCGAGCATCGCCAGTATAGCCAAAGCAATGAATATCGCCTGCCATCCCAAGAACTCGCCGATCAACGCTCCGGCGATAGGGCCGAGCGCAGGTACGAACGCCAGCATCGAACTGAAAAGGCCGTAGATGACGACACCCTCAGGACGACTGGCATAAACGTCGCGAACCGTCGCGAACGTCGCCACCAGCATGGCCGACGCGCCGACTGCTTGAAGCAGACGGAAAGCGACAAAGGCTGGTGCAGTTGAAGACCAAGCTGCTCCCAGAGACGCAATGACGAAAGCCGTTGCGCCCGCAAGTAGAATTGGCCGTCGCCCGATGCGGTCTGAGAGCGGACCAAAAATCACCTGGCCCACACCGAGCATCACAATATAGAGGCTCAACGTGAGTTGGATCATGGCGGGCGTCGTGTTCAGGATGCCGGGCATCGCTGGAACGACGGGGAGATAAATATCCATCGCCAGTGAAGCGAGGATGTCGAAGGGAGCCATCAGCAGTAGGGCTGCCGGCAGCGTATAGGCCCATGCAGGGCGTGTGATGGTCATGATAAGTCAACCGCTCGATTAAGAAATCTCGGGCGGCGTCTGCACATCAGCAATCACATGGGATTGGTCTCACAGAGCGCCGCAACAACAATTTTGCTGTTGCGGCTTACTTGTCTGCTGACTTTGGATTTCCCATGCTGACCACTCCACGATCACAAATTTGACTAGCTATCACTTATACGATCAGCTGTTGCCTCGCAATGCCGTATCGCTGGCTCGTAGCCACCCAATCCCCCGCTGTTGACGTTCCCGTCATTCTTGGCCGTATGAAACCCCTATGCCTTGCTTTGGCGGTTGGCTGGAACGGGCAGAGGTTCAGTCGACGCGGATCAGCCGACCCATTTCTTTTGCGAGAGAGAGCAGATCACGGAGCGCGGCGCTTCGATTGAACGGCGACCAGACGGCGGTAAAGGCAACCGGCTCTGGCTCATCGGCGAAAGGCAGGAAGGTGATGCCGGCAGTCGGCAGCAGTGCCGTCGCTGCCCCGACGATGGTAATGCCGAATCCCTGTCCGACCATGGATAGTAGCGTGCCACGTCCTACGTCGAAGCGCAGTATCGAAGGCGCGGGCCAGCGCCCGGCAAGGCGCAGCACGATATGGTCATGAACCTGCGGGCCAGTGCCACCATAGCGGACAAGGAAGGTTTCGCCGACCAGATCGGCCCAAGTGATTGCCGGCTGCCCGGCAAGACGATGCCTATCCGGTAGCACCGCTACCAGCGATTCAGTCCAGACCGGCCGTGTATGGCAGTCGGGCAGCTCTGGTGTGCCAGCGACGAACGCCACGTCCAGCCGGTCGGCACGAAGCTGCATGACCGCATCGCGGGCCGTGCCTTCGGTGATTTCGACCTCGATGCCGGGATGGTTTTCCCGATACTGCCCGATCAGATCGGCGAGGAAGCTGCGCGGAATCAAGGCATGGACGCCGATGCGCAGGCGGCCCCATTCCCCCGTCGCCGCCATGCCTGCGGTCTTCACCGCATGGTCGAGTTGATCGACGCCGGCTGCGATCCGCTCGACGAAGTGGCGTCCGGCTTCGGTCAACCGAACGCCACGCGCACGACGCTCGAACAGGAGGATGCCAAGGTCTTCTTCCAGCGCCTTCACGCGGGCGCTGACGCTGGATTGTGCAACCCCGAGTGCGTTCGCTGCGTGGCGGAAGTTGAGATATTCAGCGACCGCAAGCGTCTGGATCAGCGACAAGAGAGGTATGCGCGACCCGAGCAGCGTTTCACTTGATCGGAAGGCATCGTTCGCATGTCTTTTCGAACGCCGCATCCTAAGCTCCCGCTAGGCGGCCTTTTTTGTGGCTCCGCGTTTTTCGACCGGGATTCCGCGCAGATCGCGCAACCAGAGCTGACCGCATGCCGCCGAAATATCCCGCCCCTGTGTATCCCGCACCACGACCGGCACACCGGCGCGATCCAGCACTTCACGGAAAAGTCCGAGGCTGCGGTCGCCGGTTCGATCAAGCGCGATGCCATCGACAGGATTCCAGCGCATAAGGTTCACACGCGCCCTTCGCTTGTTCATGAGACCGGCAAGCCGTTTCGCATCAGCAAGCGTGTCGTTGATGCCGGGGAGGACCAGATAGACAAAGGTGACGATCCGGTTGTGCCGTTCCGCCCATGACGAAGCGCGCGCGATGACTTCCTTGATGTCGTGCTTACGCGATCCGGGGATGAGACGGTCGCGAACTTCCTGCGTCGTCGCATGCAGCGATATAGTCAGATTGATCGCCAGATGCTCTTCTCGCAATTGCGCTAGAGCCTTCGGTATGCCGATGGTCGAAAGCGTGATTCCCGTGGTGGGAAAATTCATCCCTCGCCGGTCGCGCAGGATACGAATCGCCTTCATCACCTGCTCGTAGTTGTTCAAAGGCTCGCCGATGCCCATGAACACGATCCGGTTGACCTTCGGCCCGAGTTGAACGACCTGTTCGACAATCTCGCCCGCCGAAAGGTTGCGCTTGAGGCCGGCTTGGCCGGAAGCGCAGAACTGGCAGGCGAAGGCACATCCAACCTGTGACGAAATACAGGCGGTGTGTCCGTCGTGACGACGGATCAGAACGCTTTCAACGGCATAACCGTCATGAAGGCCGAAAAGCACCTTCTGCGACCGACCGCCGCGCTCATGCGTGATTTTGCGAAGGCTCCGCAACTGGACGCCCCGAGCCTCTGACCAGTTCCGCAAGGCGCGCGGCAGGTCCATGTGTGGGCAGAACAGGTCGCGATAAGCGATTTGCGGCCCGCTGCTCGCGTTCAACGCATCGAACTCGTCGGCCATGAGGTTCAGCGCCAAGGTTGGCGCAGGCAGTGCTTTTTGTCGTTCGCCCCCCAACGGGCTGGGTTCTTGTATAGGCATGATAGTCGTTCCGGGTTTCCGTGCCCGGCGATACCGTGGCGCACGCCTTATAAATAACCGACACGACTGTTATAAACAACCCTCCAGATGGTGTTACCCGAACACATGGTCGGGATAGAGGACGGACAGAAGCATGTGGGTGCGCTTGGTCATGAAAGCCGCTAGCTCGCCTTCCGGCTCAACGAGCCATTGCATGCAAGACCCCTGAATGACCGTCTGAATCAAGCCGGCGGTATGCTCGGGTGGGCGCGGCCCGGCGGGCAGTCGTGCCTCGATAGCTTTCAGGACCAGTCAGTTCCGCTCCGCCGCAAGGGCGCGAAGCGACGGCTCCTGAACGTCTCCCCACAATAGAAGAAGGTAGCCTTCCGTTCCGGCACCGTCACCCATACCGGCGATGAGGTCCTTGAGCATCGCCCACAGCGGATCGAGGCCCTTTTCGGGACTCGCACCCGCGAAATAGTCGCGCACCTCCTGCGTGTTGCGCTCCATGACCTTTAGATGCAGCGTCGCCTTGTCTTTGAACCGCTGGATCAGTGCAGCCCGCGAGATGCCGACCGCTTCCGCAACATCGGAGAGGGTGAAGGCCGATGGACCTTTCTGAAGAAGGATGCCTAGCGCGGTATCTAGAATGAACTCATCGCTATGAAGTTTCGGTCTCGGCATATCTTCTTTTCTACTGCTCGCTTGAATGATGGCCCCTACAATAGCCGGCATCCAGCGTGAGATACACGGGGCATGATAGATACCGGATGAAACACGCGTATGTGCTAAAGGCCAAGGTCATGCCTTCGCCCCAACTGCCACGACACCGATCCGCCCTGCACGACGCCAGTGATCTCGCGGCCGAGCTGGCGGTCGATCACCGGCCGCCACGGGACAAGCGTGAACTCATGGCTCTTTTCCACCACGGCGAACTTGCCGCTCGATAGCTGAACGGTCCCGGTGAACTTGCCGCTGACGTTCTCGCCGTCCGTGGCGGCACGGAACGGCAACCCCTTGCCCTCGGCCATCTCCGCGCCAATGCGGGCAACCTCCCGCTCGCGCAAGGTGGCGAGAAGGCTGCGCCGGTAGAAGATGCGGCCGTTCCGTGCTCGGGTGGCATCGCCCTGTTCGATGTGATGCTCGCGCCGCTGGTCCATCGCCTCACGCACCTGCTGGCCGAAGCCGGCCGGCGCAAGGTCGGCCGTTTCGCCATGGACCAATCGCCGGTCCAGCCATGTCGTGCCGTCCGATCCGATCTGCTTGCCTAGATCGACCGGGGAAAGGATGCGAACGCTGGCCTGCCGGTCACGGCCGGCGTCATAGGCGGCGGCGCGGCTGACCAGATCATCGGGGATGCGCCATTGGTCGGCGTCGATCCTCTCGACGATCCCGGCGCGGCGCAATGCCTCCAGTCGCCGGACATGGGCATCGACATAGCCCTCATAATCGCCGCCCGGAACGCGGCCCTCGAACTTCGCCTGCTCCAGATGGCGGCTCGGACGATAGATGCCGTCCTCGGTGATGGCGGCAATGGCGCGTTCGGACGGTCGGGCGGTCGCCTCGGCCGGGCCGATCTGGACGACGCTGCAAACGCGGGCGTCCTCCAGCCGCTCGGGCGCGATGCCTGCGATGTGGTGCGTCCTGCCGTCGATCCCGTCCACCACAATGGTCAGGTTCTCGCCCAGCTCGTCCGACAGGTGCTTGTCCACGACGCGGCCGACGATGGGTGTCTCTGGCGCTCCGTCATGGATTTGAAAGCTCATGGGATCGCGTTCGCCTCCCTGCGGGCCGAGCGCCTTCTGCATGGTGCGGATAATGTCGCCGCGCTCGCCCAACTCGCGCAGGGCCGGCTCCATGTCCTTGCTCAACTCCCAAACGCCGGGCGCGTGCTCGGTCGCCAGTCCCATCTTCTCCAGCTTGGCGAGACGGCGCAGGCGTAAGGTGCGCTCGAACTGGCGGCGCGGTGCGGCCGGTTCATGGCGCAGGTCGAGGAACCGGGCATCGGCTTCCTCGGCCATGGCGCGGTCAATCTGGGTGAAACGGTCCTGGTCTATCTCGGCCGACAGCTTGCGGGTCTGCTCGATTTCGGTGACGGGGCCGAGTTCCAGACTGGCAAGCTCGCTGGCGCGCTCCCGTAGGCCGTTGGCGAGGTAGTCGCCATTGATGATTAGATCCTCGCCCATCTCGTCGCGGCCGTTGACGATGACATGCACATGGGGATGGCCGGTGTTGTAGTGGTTGACGGCGACCCAATCGAGTTTCGTGCCGAGGTCGGCTTCCACCTGCTTCATGAAATCGCGGGTGTAGGCCGTGAGGTCCGATAGCTCCGCGCCATCCTCGGGCGAGACGATGAATCTGAACTGGTGGCGGTCGTCCTTGCCGCGATCAAGGAAGGCGTCGCCATCGGCGCGGTCCTCGGTCGCCGAATAGAGCCGGCCCCGCTCGCCGTCGCGTGACGTGCCGTCGCGCTGGACATAGCGCAGATGCGCGCGGGCGCGTGCGCCCTTCCACGCGGCCCGAACGCTGCGCTGCTTGACGATCACGCGGCGGCTGCCGGGCTGGCGATGATGCCATTGGCCGGAGATGTTCCGAGCGCGCACGAAGCTCGCGCCCCGGCCGCGCTTCACGCCCTTGCCGCTGGCGACCACGGCACGGGACCGCCCCGGCGATGACGGGCGAGCGGATGACGGCATGGAAGGATCGCGGGAGGCTGCTGCCTGATGCTGCCGGGTGATCTTCTTGACCTGCGTGAAAAAGCTCTTGGTCTTGCCGGCCTTCGGTGTGTCGGATCGGATACGGCCCGGCTTCGGACGGAAGCGGTTTTCGTCGTCGGCGCTCAAGGGCGCGACTCCAGCCAAAACCGCCGACAACAGGCCGATATGGGCCTATGGTGCCGCTCGAAACCCTGCAAAGCCAAGGCTTTGCGCGAAATCGCGGCACGCGGCCCCTCAAAACCATGGTGCCGGAACCGGCCACCTAACCAGTGTGCAGACAACAACAATTTCCAGAAGCGGCCCGATATGGTGCCGTCTTCTTTAATCTTGCCCTCCGCCCTTTCTGCCTTTTCTGCCCCTCCTGCCGGGAATCCAGCCGGACAAAAACCTGTCTGACTGGACACCGGAATGAGCGCCGCCGAGCGCGGGAACGCCGCCCTCATGGCGTTCCCGAACCGCTCGCGTCGGCGACGAAAATGCTGTCGCCCTGCGACTCTGCATCGACGGGATCGCGCGCCGGAACGGTCGCGCGGCCGTCGCCAGATTGTGCGTCGGACGGCGGCGCGGCGACAGCCCGCGCGTCGCCCGGACGCATGACGAACAGCGGTGCCTCGCGCCAATCTGGCGGCGGTGGCGGTGCCGATGACGGCGGTTCGGTTGCAGCCGCGCCGCCGAGGATCGGCGCGAGCGCGGCGACATAGGCCCGCGTCTCGGCCGGCAGGGTGCGGCCGGTCGCAAGGTATTCGTCATAGCGGCTGGGACCGGCATTGTAGGCCGCCAGCATCGCCGCGACATTGCCGTAGCGGTCGAACATTTCGCGCAGGTAGGCCGTGCCTGCGAGGATGTTGTCGCGCGGGTCATAGGGATCGCGGCCGAGGCCGTAGCGGACGCGCAGGCCCGCCCATGTGTCGGGCATCACCTGCATCAATCCCATCGCGCCGGCCGACGAAACCGCGCGCACGTCGCCCGCGCTTTCGGCGCGCAGCACGGCGCGAATCCAGTGCTCGGGGATGCCGAACCGCTGCGACGCCTCGGCGATGTGGGCCGCATAGGGATGGGTTGCGGCCGGGCGCTCGATGGGCGCGGATTGCGCGACAGCGACGCCCGATCCGATGCAGACGGAAAGCGCGCCGGCCAGCAGCAGGACGGCACAACGCCATGCCTGCCTGTCTCCGCTTCGCCGCCAGCCTGCCAGCGTGCTCGCTGCGGTCAAGGGCAAGGCGCGAGCGCCGGCCGATGGCCGCCCCTGACCAACGCTGCGCGCGCCGGCCGTCTGGTCGCCGAGCGGGACGAAGGGATGAGACGGCTTTTCCGCGAACAAAGGGATGCCGATCTTGGACCGGATGGTGGGCCGGACGCGCGCGGCCTTCATTCCTCATCCTCGATCTTCCGGGCGTGCTTCCAACGTAGGGTCCAGACCGAAGGATCGTCGTTGGACTGGAACAGTTTGGCGCGGATCGGGGACGGAAAGATTGGTCCCTCCAATCGCATCGATACGAACTCGCCAGCGTTCTCGCTGGAGTCTTTCCATGCGGGTCCGGCGTCCGGGCCGTCCTCGCTATCGAGGCGCACGCGATAGTCGGGGGCGTTTTTTGCGTCGCTCGGTTTGGCCGGGACGATGAACAGCTTTTCGTGGAGTCCGAACGAATGAAGCTCCCCGGCATAGCCGGTTTCGGTGCGGGTGAAGGTGCCTATCTCTGCCATGGAAATCTCCTGCGGTTGGTTTCGGGGGTGGTTTCAGTGCGTCGGCGCGCGCCACTCGTAGCGGCCGACGCCTTCCTCGTCGGTCCAGAGCGGGACCGCTCGGCCAATGACGGAAGCTGCGGGGACGGGTCCGAAGTAACGGCCGTCGAGGCTGTCGCGGACTTCCCAATTCATGAGGAAAAGCTGGTCGCCGCCGATGACGCGGCAGCCCTGCCAGACGGGCAGATCGCGGCCGAGGCTGTCGCGCTCCAGCGCCTCGCCCATCTCGATCCCGTCAACCGTGATCGTGGATCGCAAGCGACAAACCCGCTGTCCCGGCAGGCCGAGCACGCGCTTCAAGAGCGGGACGCCTTGCGCGATATAGCCGCGCTCGACCATGAAGCCGGCGAGCGGTTCGGGCGGCATGACGGCGACCAGCTCGGGCACGTCGAGCCGGTCGGCTGACTCGACGGTATAGAACCCGACTGGCGCGCTGGCGGTGGCGTTCCATATGAGTTTCGTCGGCGTCTCGACCGCGCTGGCAGCCGCGATGCCGAGCACCGCCAACGCCGTCGCTTTAAGGGTGCGGCGGCGCGTCATGGCTCAATCCTTCGGCGATGAAGCCAAGCGGCATGTCGCTCGGGCGTGTAGGCGTGCGGCTCCAGATTGGCGGTCAAACGGTTGTGGACGTGCCGCCAGTGATCCGGCGAGGCGTCGGCCGGATCGAGGCCGAGCGCATCCACGGCGTCGATGGCTGCAAGCGCGCGCTGCACCTTCGGCCAGCCGTCGAGCCGCAACAGGATTTCGCCGCCGGGGCGGACGAAGGGCAATGTCTGGAACGGTTCTCCCCGTCCACTGGCGCGCACAATGTCGATGCGCGAAACAACCGTGCCGTGCTCGCCCGACTCCCAACGGACGAAGGCGAAGATGCTGTTCGGAGCAAAGCCGACGACACTTCGGCGACGGTCGATGATCTGTTCGTAGCTCTTACGGCCGAAGCGTATCCAATGCTCGACCTTGCGTTTCTCGAAGGTTAGCTCGACCAATGTGGTGAAAGGCGCGGGTCCATTCTCACCGCGATGCGCACGACGACTCACTGTTCGCCTCGCTCATCGGGGGTCAGCGGACGGGCCGGAAAGACGCGGCCGGCGGTCTCGTCGCGGGTGGATTTCCGCGCGCCGATTGCAGTCCAGGCTTGCAAGTCCTCAACCGCATAGAGGACGCGCCCGCCGATCTTGCGATAGGTCGGGCCGGTCCCGTAGGTGCGATGTTTCTCAAGGGTGCGGATGGAAATGCCAAGGAAGCGCGCGGCCTCCTTCGTGCGCAAAAGTCGTGGCGGCAGGCCCGCCAGCGGGTTGGCCATGGATCACCTCCGGTTCGTCAGGATGCGGCTGTCGGTGACGACAGCGGGCTGTGGCGAACCATGGCGAGGGATCGGCGGCGCGTAGCGTGCCGCATTTGCGCCTATGCGCTGGCGGCACCCCATAGGCACCGGCAGCAAGCTGAAAAGATGAAGAGTTTCAGCACGTCATTGCTTGTTGCGCCGAATTGGCGAAGACATTCATGCGCGGGTCGGGTAAGACTGGACGCGGAGCAGACGCGCTGCTCTGGGGCGTCGAAACCCCTCACGAATGGCTGGTGCTGGCCATGACGGCACCACACTCCTTGACCTTATGGTCGGGGAGCCCGTGGCGCATGTCCAGGGCTACCCGCCTAAAGGCCACGGGGCCGTTTCGTGACGGTTTCGAACTCCCCGATCACCAAGAGTCAGAGAGAATCGTTTGCGGGGGCGCACCGCAGACAAACCTTCTCGGAAACCGGGGAATGGCCATGCGAGTGCCAGTCGAACTTGATCCTGGCGTGGATGATGAGGCGCCGACAGGCGACGACATCACAACCTATGACGAGCGGCACTTCGTGACGTATTTGCGTTTACTGGATGCCAAGGCGGAAGGCGCGGACTGGAAGGAAGTCGCGCTTATCGTCCTGCACCGCGATCCGGCCGCCGAGGAACTTCGAACGCGCCGGTGCTGGCAAAGCCACCTCGAACGTGCGCAATGGCTTTCGCGTGAGGGCTATCGGAAGATTTTGGAACAGGCCGCTGCCAACAGGCGATAGTCTTCGCAAAGCGCGGCGCAGGCTTGGAAACTCGGCCTGACCGAAAGCCTACAAAGCGGCTATCGGCTTTCTGAGCGCGGGCGGGCAGTTTACAAGTGGCTTTCGCGGAAATCCTAGAGGTTTCCCGATACGCAGTTGCATCACCGCTTGCCGGGCTTGATCGGATAGTGGAGCAGCAAGCGATAGCCGCCCCGCATCATCTTGATGCCATGCGCGACCAGGCGGCGGGCCTTGTTCTTGCGCGGGTCGTTCTCGAAATCCTCCTTGGAGCCGCGAAAGGCAAGCAGGACTTCGGCGATGATGCGATAGCTCTCGCCGCGCAGCCGCGCGTCGAGCGCGCGCAACGACAGGATATGCCATTGCCGGAGCTGGGCGGGGACCGCTCGAAAATCGGGACCGGGCACACGGCCGTCGAGTGATCGCCAAAAACGGCGGGCGGCGTGAGCGCGAAGCTCCAGAAAGGAGTCCATCGGCAGCGTGACGGCGTAAAACGCGGCTGCGTCCGGCACCGTCTCGGGCAGCCAGAATTGATGCGCGACGCCATCCGCCCGCCAGATACCATGCCAGCCATCGGCTGCGCGGCGCAGATCGAGGCCGTCGAGATGCGCTAGCGTCAATGTCGGTTCGGTGTCGCTGTCGTTGTGATCGACCGGCGACAGCATCACCGCTTGCGGTTGAAGGCTCGGACTCCAGAACGGCGGTTGCCGGTCATGCGGCGCGTCGGGGTCGCACGGGAAATCGCAAGCCCCAGCGATGCGCGAACGCTTCAAGCGCGCGGTCGCTCGGCCGCCCGGTCAGCGCGATGGTGTGGAAGTCATGACGATACTCGTCATTGCGGCGTAGATATTCCCAGGCGAAACCGGCGGCCGGAATGTGCTTCGCATGCCTGTATGCCGCCGGTGAACGCCAATCGATGCTTGGTAGCATGGCGTCACCTCCCAAAGCCGGACGTGCAGGGCAACGCCCGGACTAGAGAGGTTCAAAGATTGGTAGAAGTAATAGAAGCCGCTCAAGACAGATATGTTGAGCGGCTAAACCGATCATTATTGGTTGTTTTCTTCTTAACATAGTCTCTGTGATTCCGCGAGCCGCGCAAAGAACGGCGAGCGCGCGACACTAGCGAGTCCTGCCGCCGGCTGGCGTTCCGGTCGGCAGTCTCATCGCGTAGGATGTGTGTGGCCTATGCAGCCGCACGTTGATGTTGCTGCGCGGCAAGCCGCTTGCCAGCGGTGCGATAGTGTCCGTTTTCTAGTTCGATGCCGGTCCAATCCCGGCCAAGCTGGTGAGCTGCCGCGAGTGTCGAACCGCTGCCGCAAAACGGGTCCAGCACAAGGTCGCCCGGCCGTGTGAAAGCCTCGATCAACGGGGCCAGCGCCTCGACCGGCTTCTGCGTCGGATGCAGCCGGTTCCCGGTATAGGGGAAGTCAAGCACATCGGGGATAGGACGCGCGGGCCGGGCCGGATTACCCTTCGCCAGCAAATAGGCTTGCTCGTGCTCATAGCGAAGGAAGCGGGCCGACGACGCATAACGCTTGCGGAACACAAGATGCCCGACGACGCGGAAGCCTGCCGCCTTCCATGCGTCCATGAACAAATCGACCTTGTTCCAACCGTAGAAGGAAACCGCAAAGCCGCCGTCCTTCAAAACGCGGTGCATCTGCCGGAAGGCAGGGCGGAGCCAACGGCCGTTATCGTCATTGGCGACGGTGCGGCCCCGCCGATCGCGGAAGCGTGTCACATAGGGCGGATCGGTCAGGATGAAATCTACCGTGCCGGTGTCAAAAGCCTGCATTACGTTGATGCAATCGGCATTGAAAATCACGTTGCGGGGGGCTTTGGCGTTGCCGGTCATGTCTCTATTCCTTTGGGTCTGAAGGTCAGCGAAGCGGTGTGCCGCGCCTGACCTTCTGGCCGTCGCCGAGACCGGGGGGTGCAAGGAGCAAGAGACCAGGCCGGAGGGGGATCACCCAGCCTGCACGGAGCGAGGAACGAAGTGGAGGAAGGCCGGGGAAACCGGCTTGGTCTCTTGCGCCGCGCCGGGGGGCAGCGCTCCCAAGCCAATCGGCCGAAGCAGAGCGGGCGGGCAGAATGACAACCGAATGGAATGCTGGGATGATTCAAACCGACTTTGGGTTCGAAGTCAGGAAAACTCAGAAAGCAAGTTTTCTTCGTCGCTGCGGCATTTATTCCAGCAGCGCCAATACGTCATCCATTATTTCTTGCCACTCCGTGTCCTGAATTTCGCGCAGCCCCATAAACCGAAGCATGAACGCGCCTTCGGCTGCCAGAAAAGCCAGACGTGCTTTCCTGCCTTCCTCCGTAGCCATGTCGATCCCGCTCAGGCGGCTTTGATACCATCTTTTCACGGGGGCCAAATGCTCAGGTGAGCGCAGAAGCGCCGCAATGATGCTGGCCGCTTTCTTCTTCGCGGTTACGCTTTGCTTGAAGCCGACCACGATATCCCGGCGCGCTTCATCAAGGGCATTGACAGGTTTGGGATAGAGGGAAGTCAGGTCGGCTTCATACTCACGGCCCCATCGTTCGAACATGCCGGCGATGAGAGCGTCTTTCGAGCGGAACGAGTAATTGCAGCCCACCGACCGATACGCCGGCTTTCCTTGCCACCGCCTCGATGGTCAGGCCCGCCGCTCCGTCTTCCCGAATGACTGCCTCTGCCGCGTCGAGGATCGTGTTCTCGTCAATTGTCTTGGCCCGGCTCACGCTTGCCTCGTTTCAATAAATATGTTCGTATTGATTAGCATATCGAATCCTCACCGACATCTCCAGCGGGTCTTTCTCATGACGACACATTCAGCGCCCGACGCGACGCTCAAGACGGTTGACGGCGGCGCGCCTTCCCGCGCCGAGATCGCGGCCCTGGCTGCCGAGAGGCGACCAATACGTCTCGTGAACTGCGAGTTGGAAGAGGCCGACCTTTCCAACATCGACATGACGGGTTGGCACTTTGCGGATTGCATCCTGAAGCGCGCCAATTTCACCAGCGCCACGCTTGAAGAGGCCAAGTTCGTCAGTTGCCGGGGAGCGTTCGTCGATTTCACGGCGGCGAGGCTCGCTGAGGCGACCATCGAGAAGTGCGATTTCAACAATGGCAAGTTCGGAGGGGCGACCGTCACCCAGGCGAACTTCATCGGGTGCAAACTCACTGGCGCCGACTTCACCAGAGCGCGCACCACCGCCGTCGTCTTCAAGGAAACCACTCTGTCGGCGGCACGCCTTCCGGGTGTTTCGTTCCGCAAGGTGGAGATCGAGCGGGTGGATTTCAGTTTGGCCGACCTCGCCAAATGCGATTTCCGGGAGGCCATCTTTTTCGATTCAAGTCTCAGGGAAGCCAATCTCGTGGATGCCCGTTTCGAGGGCGCGGATTTGCGCGGCGCGGACCTGGGCGGCATTCGGCTCGATGATGCTCGCAAGTTCAAGGGAGCGACGATCTCGCGCGACCAGGCCGGGGCTCTCCTTGCCGAAATGGGCTTGCGGGTTCACTGACCATGGAGTTCGAAGAGGCGATACGGCGAACCGAGCCGACAGAGGATGTCACGTTCGAAGGCGTCGATATTTCCGAGTATCATCTTCACGAGGTGAACTTCAGTAAGTGCTCGTTCATCGATTGCAATTTCAACGCCGCCCGCATCTCGAATTCGAGTTTCGTCAATTGCAGTTTCCGTGGATGCAGCTTTCAGGATGCCGTGTTCACCGACTGCGCCTTTTGCGGCGACGCGGAAGACAGCGGCAGCCGATGGGTGCAAGCGAACCTGGCGGATGTCGAATTCAAGAAGTGCAATCTCAGCCACAACACCATGGCCGGCGGAGCCGCGTTTCGAGCGCGGTTCGTCGAATGCAAGGCTGTCGGGATTAAGTTTTCGGCCGAAGTCTATCGCCCCGCTAGGCGGCGTATCGGAGCTGTGACCTTCTCTCATTGCGCCATGATGTTCAGCGCGTTCGGTCCCGGCGACTATCGCGACTGCATATTCGAGCACTGCGATCTGCGCGACTGCGATTTCTCGGAAAGCAACTGCGCGAATGCGAGCTTCTTTTCCTCCAACCTCAACAATGCGCGGTTTCTCCGCTCCAATCTGGACGGGGCCAATCTCGCGAGGGCGCAGATCGAAGGTTTCCAGTTGACCGATCTTTCCTCCTACACCGACATCACGCTCAGCCGGGACCAGCACGAACAGGTGCTCAAATCCCTTTCCATCCAGACCTTCGATTGAGACCCGCGTTTGCTGGGGTTGGTATACCCGACGAAGCTGGTGCTGAGCGGCCGATATCGAAGTCCGATCTCTCAGGTCCAAACACGCCAAAACGGCCGGGAAGCCGGTTCTATAGGAACCGGATAGGGTCCGATCCGTCCCACGCACGGCTCGCGTCCCGTATCATCGCCATCAACGCGGCCGACTGTTGCGATTGACGCGAAACCTCGACCATCGTGCCGGGACCGCCGCCAGTGTCGGCATAGAACCATGCGGCGCCGATGGCAGAGCCTTCGAAGATGATCTCCGCTCCCGCCGCCGTCATGATCGTCCTGGCGCGGTCCATGTCGTCGGTCAGCACGCAAATGTGGTGCAAGCCCTGGCCATCGGCCTCCCGCCACTCCCGATAGAGGCTGGGGGTGTCGTCATTCTGCCGCACGATCTCGATCTGCATGTCGTCCCAATAGCCGAGCGCGATCGTCAGGTCCGGGTTCGAGTCCTTGCCGCGATGGCTGGATGTCTCGGCGAGTCGTCCCTGCATCACATAGAATGGGCCGGCTCCCATCGTCTTTATCCAGAATTCGAGCGTGGCATCGAAATCAGCCGGCACGTAGCCCAACTGCATGATCTCGCCGATTTCCCGTATCACCGACATCGCAAAGCTCCCGATAGGTTGTTCGAGTGGTGTGAACTGCTCGGGGAACCGCTTGCCGCTCCCCGGAACGTCTCATGAGCGGCGCAGCCTGTAAGCGACGACATAATCACCCGTCTGCGCGATCCCCATCGCACCGCCCGCTGTGACGACGATGAACTGCTCACCGCTTTCCGGCGAGATGTAGCTCATCGGCGTCGCCTGAGAGCCGACCGGCAACGCCGAGCGCCATACCTCGTCGCCCGTCTCGGTATTGAAGGCGCGCAGGTAGCCGTCCTGCGAACCGGCATGGAAAGTGAGGCCGCTGGCCGTCACCAGCGAGCCACCGTTGACGGGGACGCCCATTTCCAGCGGCAGGCCGATGGCCAAGCCGAATGGTCCACTGTTGCGGGTGGTGCCGAGTGGCCTTTCCCAAAGCACGGTGCGCGTGTCGAGGTCGATCGCCGTCATCATGCCATAGGGCGGTCGCTGGCAGGGAACGCCGATCGGCGACATGAAGCCCCCATTGGTCGCTACGTAGGGCACGCCATGTTGCGGCGATGCTTCCCCCTGGTGGATCAGGGGGCGACCATCCGGACCCGTCGCCTCGATTCCGGCAGCGATCGGATGGTCGCGCGGATAGAGAGTGACGAGTTGGGCGAGGCGTTGGCTCGATGCCA
Source organism: Shinella zoogloeoides (assembly GCF_022682305.1). Lineage (NCBI taxonomy): Bacteria > Pseudomonadati > Pseudomonadota > Alphaproteobacteria > Hyphomicrobiales > Rhizobiaceae > Shinella > Shinella zoogloeoides. The sequence continues at coordinate 975,950 of NZ_CP093528.1, read as the reverse complement.
GCATGATGTTGCGTTTGGTGTCGATGGAGACGCTTCCCCAATTCGAACCGCCGAAGAAGCCCGGATAGAGGATGGACCCTTGCAAGGACGGCGGTGTGAATTCGCCTTCGTATCGGGATTGTTTGAACACGATGCGGCACATCAACTGGTCGAGCGGGGTAAGGCCCCACATGTCGGCCTCGCGCAGCCGTTCGCCAGCGACGTGTGGCATGCCGCTCGGATAGGGCTGCGTGGGTGCGGTGAAGTCGCCTTCGACCGCGCCCTGCGGCACCGGCCGTTCCTCGACATCGATCAGCGGCTCGCCCGTCGCGCGATTGAACACGAAGAACTGACCGCGTTTGGTCGCCTGGAGGACGGCGGGCACCGGCCCGTTTTCGGTGGGGAAATCGATCAGCACCGGCTGAGAGGCTACGTCGAGGTCCCAAATGTCGTGGTGAACCGTCTGGAAATACCAGGCGACGGACCCGTCCGCGACCCGTAGCGCGACGACGGACGATGCGTATTTCTCCATCTCTGGTGTGCGATGGCCGCCGTAATAGTCAGGCGTGGCATTGCCGAGCGGCAGATAGATCATCCCCAGGTCGGGATCGGCGCTCATCAGGCTCCAGACATTGGGTGTGCCGCGCGTGTAGGTCTCGCCGGGACCGGGCTCGGTATTGACGCCGGGGCGGCCCATGTCCCACGCCCACAGAAAGGCCCCGCTGACGGCGTTGTAGGCGCGAATCACGCCAGAAGGCTCATCCACCGACTGACCGTCATGGATCGCCGAGCCGACGACGGCCACGTTGCCGACCACGAGAGCGGGCGACGTGTTGTGTTGGTAGCCCAACACGTCCTCACCCATCCCTGACCGCAGGTCGATCTCGCCATCCACCCCGAAGCCGACGCAGGGCCGACCATCGCGAGCATCGACGGCGATCAGGCGAGCGTCGCGTGTCGTCGTGATGATCCGTGACTGGCATTGTCCATCGGCGGGCGTCGTGTCCTGACGATGGAAGGAGACGCCCCGGCAGCCGCCGCCATTCGCGAGCGGACCCAGCACCGGATTATATTGCCAGCGTTCGGAGCCGGTCTCGGCGTCGAGCGCCACGACGATGTTGTCGCGGGTGCAGAAATAGAGCGTGTCGTTGATCTGCAAGGGTGTGGCCTGGTTCGGCCCCGCGCCCCCGGTTCGATAGGTCCATGCGATTTCGAGGTTCGCAACGTTGGCCGTCGTGATCTGCTCAAATGGAATGAAACGGTCGCCGCTGGCTGTTCGGCCCCAATCGCTCCAATCGTCGGCGCCCGGCACTGGATTCGCGACCTCCGCGCCATCAGGCGTGTTCAGGCCCGCCGGCCTGTCCGTCGAGACAGCACCAGACGCATGAACATCCGTAGCGGATGGCGCCAGCAAGGTCCGGCTGACCATCACGCCTGCGCCGGCCAGCACGACCGCCAAGCTGCCTAGAACCGCGAGCCGTGTCGGTCGGGAAAAGCGTCCCCGCTTCGCCACCGCGAACGCGCGCGTGCCTGCGGCGCGGGTCAACAACGGGCGCCAGACCATCGGCAGCGCGAGCCACAACCCCAACACGGCAGGCCCCGCAATGCGCGGGAACACGCCCCAAAAATCGAGGCCGACTTCAAGAAAGGACCACATAAGAGTCCACAGCAGCATGGCCGTATAGAGCCAGATGCCCAGCATCCTGCCGCGATAGAGCAGATAGCCGGAACCCAGGCAGGCAAGTCCGGTCGCGAGATAATACCAGGAGCCACCAAGCGCGATGAGCCATACGCCCCCGACGAGAAGAAAAAGCCCGATCGGCACCATGAGGATGGCAAAGACGATATGTGGCCAGCCGGCATTCGCGGCGGGCGCAACAGGTGACGACATCGTAAAACCTCCCCTACGGCGCGATTTGCGCGCCATTTTATGCGGGGAGGAAGCGAAGTCCATTAAAAAGCACGGTGCCGTGCTTTTATGGTGACAGACGGTTGGCTGGCTTGCCGAAGGCGGCGATGAACATTGCCCAATTGTCGTTGAAGATGGTCTCGCGTGTCGTCTCGTCGTCTGCCTGCTCGCTGCCCAAAAGAGCGTGAAGCCAAACCTCACCGATCGTTGCGTAATAGAGCTGGCGAGTGAGGCGGCGGGAGTCGCCCTCGATCAGAAGTTTCTCGTCCTGGGCCTGCTGGACCAGAGGCTCAATCACATCCTGAATGCGCCGCTCGCTTTCCCGGAAATGAGCGCCGATCTCGGGATGCCTGGGCGCCGCGCCGATACAGGCGCGATAAAGATCGGTGTTGCCGGGCGAGACGACGAGTTCGAACAGTTCGAGACAGGTGCGCCGCAGTCGCTCCAAAGTGCTCTCGGTCTCGATCTCCAGCCCGTTCAAGCGGGCGAGGAAGCCCTGTCGATCATAGTCGAGGGCCGCCACAAAGAGGTCGCGTTTGGTCGGAAACCGGCGATAGATCGTATGCTTGGAAACCCGGCAGGCGATGGCGACATGATCGATCGTCGTCGCTTCGAAGCCGGCACGTCGGAAGCTCTTTAGGGCTTGAACGACGATCTGTTCGGCAATCGCGCCTGCAAGAGCCGTTGTCGGCCTTCCTCGGGTTCGTGTTTTTGCCAACTTGTTTTCGGTCTCCCTATGCCGCCACGTCTCTCTATCCAAGCAGCGGGCCTTCACAATCACTTTCACTCTACGCCATCCTACATTTCATTGTTCAAGCTGCTGGCGTGTGAGCGATCTATCGAACAAGAGAACGAGAGGGCATCGGATGAGGATGGTGGGGAGGATCGGTATGCCGCGCATCTCGTTCTCCCGTATCCCCCCTGACAGGAGGTGTCGCACTACGCGGCGATAGCCGCACCGGCCCGGAGGCGAACGCGCTCCCCCATTGCGCCGTAGTGAGCCGGAGGGCCGCCCGCAAAAGTCCCGGCGCTCTCGCGCCGGGTCCGCTTTCATCAATCATTTTGGAGGGCTATAGCGTAGACGTAGTTCTCAGTTTCATCGTCTTCGGCCCGCCAGTTTCCACCAATTATCGCACGAACTCATGTCGGCTGGCCTGCCTCAGGGCAGCCCCATTGATGGCGTCTATAAAGTTGGGCAATGTCCAGGTCTCGGAAACAGGCCGGGCGAATATGCGCGGTGCTCGACACCGAAGCGCCCACCATCGCACGCCCCGCGCCTCATAGTGACAGAGGCCCATCATGTCGGAGGAAACCATGGACCGTCTCGATCGCCGCGACTTCATGATCGCATCCATTGCAACCGTGGGCGCATCGGCGGCCCTTCTCGGCAGCGCCGGCGCCGCGAATGCGCAGGAGGAGGCGACCGCCTCCGCAAGCCCGGGATCGGGAACCGTCTATACCGGCGACGTCATCGACGGGAAAAAAGTCGTCAGCGCGCTCGACGTGAACGATCTGGAGCCGGGCAGGACGCATCGTCTCTATTTCCAGGGCGTGGAAACGCCCACGGGGCACCACTGGAATGTATCGGTAATCGTCGCCAGGGGTGCGAAGCCGGGCAAACGGGTCGTCCTGACAAGCGGAGTGCATGGCGACGAGATGAGTTCCATCCAAACGGTCCTGACCGTGATGAATCAGCTCGATCCGTCAGAGATGTCGGGTACGGTCATGGCGGTCACCGACATTTCCCGCCCGGCCCTGGAAGGCATGCAGCGCCGATGGCCCAATCAGGGCAGAGGCATCGACCTGATCGACATGAACCGGGAATGGCCCGGGAACGAGAACGGCCTGACGGCGACGAGCCGTCATGCCGGTCTGCTGTTCAACCGGCTGCTACGGCCGAATGCCGACGCCGCAATCGATTTCCACACCGGCACGACCGGGGTCGAGGTCACCGCCTTCAACATCGGCGAGGTCGACCGGCCCGAGGTCAAGGCGATGCTGGACCTCTATCCCGTCGGCCAGATCTTCAACATGCCGAAACAGGCCTATCCGACCGTGCTGCACAATGCCTTCATCGACGTGGGCATCCCTGCCATAACGCCGGAGGTCGGCGCGGCCCGCGTGCTCGATACCGGGATGATCCCGTTGTTCGTGGAAGGCACGATGAACGTCCTCAAGCACTATGGCATCGTTGCCGGCCCGATGGGTCGCACGGCCAAGGACGTCACCGTCTTCATCGGCAACAGCGGGTTTCCCGTCCTGGCGACGAAGGGCGGGATCGTCGAGTATCTGGTCAAACTCAACGACAAGGTCGAGGCTGGACAGAAGGTCGCCATCCAGCGCAACGGCTTCGGTGACGTGGTCGCCGAGTATACATGCGAGATAGCCGGAGAGGTCATGGGGTTGCGCACCGATGCAATGGCCGAGCCGGGCAATCCCCTGATCATGGTCCTCTTCAACAGTCCGACGCCGGACAGCGTCGAAACCTACCCCGAATAGCAGGACCGCGCCGCACGCCCGGAGCAAAATGAAACCGCCGGAAACGAGATCGTTTCCGGCGGTTTCGCTTTCGTGTTCCCGACTCAGGTGCGGGAGGCGAGACGGTCGATCGCGTTTTGCGTCGAGGCGCCGAAGTCGCCGTCGATGGGGCCGTCGTAGTAGCCGCGGGACTTGAGAAGCTGCTGGAACTCCTTGCGGAACTGCGGCGTGAAGTTCGCCGGCGCGCCCTTGAGCTCCTGCAGCTTGGCCTGATCGCCGCCCTCGATGCTGGCGGCGGCCCAGCGGGCGGCCTCCCGGGCGTTGGCGCGGGTGCCGAGGCCCTGGTCGTAGAGGCGGGAGAGGTTACCCATGGCGTAGGTGTTGCCGCCATTGGCCGCCTTCTCGTACCAGTCGCGGGCCTGGGCATAGTCCTGCTTCACGCCGTTGCCGGCGTCGTAGAGCCAGCCGATGGAGGCCATCGAATAGTAATCGTTCTGCGCGGCGGCCATCTCGTACCATTTGCGCGCCTCGGCGTAATCGACCGCGACGCCGAGGCCGGACTGATAGGCGTAGCCGACCGAGGACATGGCGTTGATATCGCCGCCTGCCGCGCCCTTCTTGTACCAGTCGAGCGAGAGGTTGTAGTCGCGCGCCGTGCCGAGGCCCTCGCGGTAGAGCCAGCCCACGCTGGCCTGGGCATTGGCATAGCCCTGCTCGGCCGCCTTGCTGTACCACTTGAAGGCTTCGCCATAGTCCTTGCGCGTGCCGTTGTAGCCTTCGCGGTAGAGCCAGGCGAGCGAGGCCTGGGCATAGGCGTTGCCGGCATTGGCGGCCTGCTCGAACATGCGGGTGCCCTTGGCCATGTCGGCCGCGCCGTCCGTGCCGTAGATCGAGTACCAGGCCAGGTTCGTCAGGGCGTAGAGGTTCCCCTCGTCAGCAGCCTTCTGGTAGTTCTCGCGCGCCTTCGGATAATTGCGCGCGGCGTCATGGGCACGGCCCAGCATGTTGCGGATCGAATTGTCCGACGGGCTGGCGGCGAGCGCCGCTTCGCAAACCGGAATCGCGCGACCGTAATCGATTTGCGCGAAGAGCTTGCCGACGAAGCCCGGGCGCACATTCGGTTCTCCGGCAAGCTCGTAGCATTGCTCGGCATCCGAACCGCTGAGGACGACCGCGGACTGGCCGGTGGTGGTCGTCGTCGTCGACAGCGACGCGCTATCGTTGCGGCCGGTGGCGAGCTTGTCGATTGCCGCCAGCGTCGCCGCACCGAATTCGCCATCCGACGCGCCGCTGTAATAGCCGCGCTCGCGCAGGAGGTTCTGCATTTCCTGACGGAAGGCAACGGTGAAGTTGCCGGGCGTGTCCTTCAGCTCCTTCAGCTTGTTGGGATCGCCGCTCTCGATGCTGGCGGCGGCCCAGCGGACGGCCTCCTTCGCGTCGGCCGGCGTGCCGAGGCCCTGATCGTAGAGGCGGGAGAGGTTGCCCATGGCATAGGCGCTGCCGGCATTGGCGGCCTTTTCATACCAGTAGCGGGCTTCCACATAATCCTGCTTCACGCCGTTGCCGACGTCATAGAGCCAGGCGAGCGAGGCCATGGAGTAGGAATCGCCGATATTGGCGGCCTTCTCGTACCAGACCTTGGCCTCGGCATAGTTCTGCGGCGTGCCGAGACCATTCTGGTAGGCCCAGCCGAGCGAGGACATGGCGTTGGCGTCACCCGCATCGGCCGCCTTGCGATACCAGGCGAGCGACTGGACATAATCCTGCGAGACGCCGAGGCCTTCGCGATGGAACCAGCCCATCGTCGCCATGGCATTGGCATAGCCCTGGTTGGCCGACTGCTGATACCACTTCACCGCCTCGTCATAGTCCTGGCGCGTGCCGCCATAGCCTTCGCGGTAGATCCAGCCGAGCGAAGCCTGGGCATAGGAGTTGCCGGCAATCGCGCCCTTCTCGAACATCGACAGGCCCTTCGCCACGTCGACGGGACTGTCCGTGCCATAGATCGAGAACCAGGCGAGGTTGGTGAGCGCATACATGTTGCCCAGCTCGATCGCCTTCTCATAGGTGCGGCGGGCTTCGACATAGTTGCGGTCGGCATCGTGCGCGCGGCCGAGCAGGTTCACGAGCATGCCGTCGGAGGGGTTCTCGTTGACGGCCTGCGCGCAGGCGGTGAGCGCCCGCTTGGCGTCGATCTTCAGGAAATTGACGCCCATGAAGCCGGGCAGCGACTGCGGTTCGCCGGCAAGCAGGAAGCAATCACGCGAGGCGGCCGTTTCCTTGGAGGCGACATCGACGCTGAGGCCCTTCTTCGGCTCCAGCGCGGCGATGAGGTGTTCGGCGTCGCTGCGGTGCCGGCTGTCCGGATAGCGCTCGATGAAGCGCTGGAGGGCGGCGGCATCGGTCGATTCCTTCAGGGCCTCCCAGGCGATGCTTGCCGCATCCTGTCCCTCGTTCTGCGTGGCTTCCTTGAGGCTGGCGAGCTTCTTTTCCGCCAGCATCTTGTAGACCGGGTCCTTGCCGTGCTTGACGATGAAGGCGTTGATCAGGTCCTCGTCGGCGAGGTCGCGGATGTTCTGCCAGTCGGCCGCCGCTTCCGACTGGCCGTTCGGCGAGACTTCCTGCGTGTTGCCGCTGTTGGTGATGTTGATGTTCACTTCCTTGATGTTCAGGAAGATCTGCGCGCCGCCGAGCGAACCGTAGACGAAGGGCTCCTGCTCACGGTTGGTGGCTTCCACCACCTCGTCGCGCACCTTGCCGAGCGCAATGCGCACATCGAGGCCGGGTTCGGTGAGGTATTTGGAGAGCGCGGTGGCGAAGGGACTGTTCCTGCCCTCCCCGTCCAGCGCCACCGTGCCGGCCTTGGAGGCGAAGGCGATCAGCGTATCGGCCGATTCCGGCTCGACGCGGGCAAGGCCGCGCGCGACGGCGCGGGTGCCGATCGAGCGCGTCATCGACTGGGCGAAGGGATTGTTGCGGCAGGCATCGAGAATGAAGAGCTTCAGCTTCTTGGCGCCCTCCAGCGAGCGCTGCACGCGGTCGATGGCGACGCTCTCGTCCTCCACGTCGCGGTCGCTCTTCAGCGCCGCATCGACGGGGATGAGGTAATTGATCCCGTTCATCTCCATGGCGTGGCCGGAATAGTAGACCACCGCCATTTCCGCATCCACCGCCTCGTCCTCGAACTCGCGCAGCGCCCGCACCATGGCGCCGCGGTCGAGATCGAACACGGTCTTGACGCTGTCGAAACCCGCCTCCTTGAACGAGGCGCGCATCAGCTCCACGTCGTTCGCAGGATTATTGAGCTGGGCCGTCTCTTCGTATTTCTGGTTGCCGATCAGCAGCGCAACGCGTTTCGCCTCAGCGGCGCCCGCATTGAACACGACGACAGCGACAGACACGAAGAAGACCGGCGCCCAACGTTTCTGCATTCGCTTGAACATGCCCTTCCCTCCGGCATTATTGCCGAGAGTATTACGTATGGCATGGGGCGTTTCAATGTAGGACCGGCCGGATTTTTTGGTCAGCGCACCACCCTCCCCGCTGCCCCGTGGAGGAAAGATCTGGAACCGAAACTATCTTTTCCTGAAATTTGGAATATTCATTTCGCCACGCGAGATCGGCCGCAACAGGGAGGACAGGTCCATGAGCAGCAGCGAAGCCGCCCCGGCGCGCGGTCCCCGTGATTTCGACAGCCTGCGCGGCGTGATCATCGAGCGCAAGGAGACGATGCCGAAACGGCTGGCGCAGGTCGCGGCCTATGCGCTCTCCAACCCGGACGAGATGGCCTTCGGAACCGCCGCGAGCATTGCGACGGCGGCCGATGTGCAGCCCTCCACGCTGGTGCGTCTTGCCCATCACCTCGGCTATGAGGGGTTTTCCGACCTGCAGAGCGTTTTTCGCGCCCGGCTGCGGGATCGCACGCTTTCCTACGAGGAGCGCCTGCTTTCGCTGGAAGCGGGACCGGCGGCCAACAGCGATACGGAGTTGCTGTCCGGCTTCCTGGCCGCCGCCAGCCAGTCCGTCGCACGGCTCGCCAGCGCCATCGACGGTGAAGCCTTCTCCAGATCCGTCGACTTGCTTGCCCGCGCTGAGACCATCTATCTCGTGGCCAAGCGCCGCTCCTATCCGCTGACCGCGCATATCGCCTATGCCTTCGGCAAGCTCGGCATCCGCCACCAGATCATCGCCTCGCCGAACGGCATCGACCCGGAGATCGCGCAATTCGCGACGGACAGGGACGCCGTGATCGCCGCCAGCTTCGCGCCCTATGCTGCCGAAAGCCTGGCGCAGGCGCAGGAACTGGCCGGGCGGGGCGTGCCGATCGTCGCCATCACCGATTCGGTCTTCTCTCCCCTCGCCGCCACCGCCACCCACTGGATCGAGGTGTCCGAGGCCGATTACGCCGGCTTCCGCTCCCTCTCCGCCTCCATGGCGCTCGCCATGGCCCTGCCTGTCGCCATAGCGGAGCGCCGCCGCAGCCTGAAGCGCACAACCAAAACGGAATGAATATTCCGAATTGACAGAATAATGGAATTCATGTTTCATTTTCCCGCCATGACGCCACACGACCGGGAGGAAGACATGCCCCATGACGAACAGACGAAGACGCTCGACGTCATCACCATCGGCCGTTCGTCCGTCGATCTTTACGGCCAGCAGCTCGGCACGCGCCTGGAAGACACGGCGTCCTTCGCCAAGTCCGTCGGTGGCTGCCCGGCCAATATCGCCATCGGCACCGCGCGCCTCGGCCTGAAGTCCGCGCTCATCACGCGCGTCGGCAACGAACAGATGGGTCGCTTCATCCGCGAGCAATCGGCGCGCGAGGGCGTGAATGTCGAGGGAATCGGCACCGACAGGGAACGGCTGACGGCGCTCGTGCTGCTCGCCATCGAATCCGAGGGCGTCTCGCCGATGATCTTCGTGCGCACGGACTGCGCCGACATGGCGCTCGACGAGAGCGACGTGGACGAGACCTTCGTGCGCTCCTCGCGCGCCGTGCTCGTGTCAGGCACGCATTTCTCCCGCCCCAACACCGAGGCCGCGCAGCGCAAGGCGATCCGTGTCGCGAAGCAGAGCGGCGGCAAGGTGATCTTCGACATCGACTATCGCCCGAACCTCTGGGGCCTTGCCGGCCATGCCGAGGGTTTCGAGCGCTATGTAAAGTCCGACCGTGTCTCCGCCATCCTGAAATCCGTGCTGCCGGATTGCGACCTCATCGTCGGCACCGAGGAGGAGATCATGATCGCCTCGGGTGCGGACGACGTGCTGTCCTCGCTGAAGGCGATCCGCGCGGTTTCCGCCGCCACCATCGTTCTCAAGCGCGGCGCGATGGGCTGCATCGTCTATGACGGGCCGATCTCCGACGATCTGGAAGACGGCGTGGTCGGACAGGGCTTTCCCATCGAGGTCTATAATGTGCTCGGCGCGGGCGACGCCTTCATGTCCGGCTTCCTGCGCGGCTGGCTGACGGGCAAGGATCACGCGACCTCCGCCACCTGGGCCAATGCCTGCGGCGCGTTCGCCGTCTCGCGCCTGCTCTGCTCGCCGGAATATCCGAGCTGGGAGGAGCTGCAATTCTTCCTGAAGAACGGCAGCAAACACCGGGCGCTGCGCAAGGACGAGGCGATCAACCACATTCACTGGGCGACGAACCGCAAGGCGGGCGGCATTCCGCTGCTGATGGCGCTCGCCTGCGACCACCGCATGCAGCTTGTCGACGTCGCGGACGAACTCGGCGTGCCGCATGAGCGGATTTCGCAGTTCAAGCGCCTCACTGTAGAAGCGGCCGCGCGCGTCGCCGAGGGGCGGCCGGGCTATGGCATGCTGATCGACGAGCGCTTCGGCCGCGAGGCCTTCTTCGATGCCGCCACCAAGAATTTCTCGTGGCTCGGCCGGCCGGTCGAGCTGCCCGGCTCCAAGCCGCTGCGCTTCGAGTTCAGCCAGGATATCGGCTCGCAGCTCGTGGAATGGCCGCTCGACCATTGCATCAAGTGCCTTTGCTTCTACCATCCCGATGATCCGGCCGCGCTCAAGCAGGAGCAGCAGGAGAAGCTGCGCACACTTTTCGAGGCCGCGCGCCGCGTCGGGCGCGAACTGCTGGTCGAGATCATCACCGGCAAGAACGGGCCGCTGAAGGACGATACGGTCTCGACGGCGTTGCAGGAGCTTTACGACCTCGGCATCAGGCCGGACTGGTGGAAGCTGGAGCCGCAGGCTTCCGCCGAGGCATGGCGGAACATCGAGGCGGTGATTGCGAAAAACGATGCCTATTGCCGTGGTATCGTGCTGCTCGGCCTCGAAGCGCCGGCGGAGGAACTGGTCAGGGCTTTTGAAGCGACGAAGGTGGCTCCGGCTGTCAAAGGTTTTGCCGTGGGCCGCACGATCTTCGCCGATGCGGCGCGGGCGTGGATGGCCGGCAGGATGGACGACGAGGCGGCGATCGTCGACATGGCCGGCCGTTTCCGCACGCTCACCGATGCGTGGCTGCGCACGCGCGGGCTTTAAAGAAAGACATTTGGGAGGAAGACGATGGGCAAGACGATCCGGCTGACGATGGCGCAGGCCGTCGCGCATTTCCTGAAGGCGCAGATGACCGTCGTGGACGGCAGGAAGATGCCGATCTTCGCCGGTGTCTGGGCCATTTTCGGCCATGGCAACGTCGCGGGCATGGGCGAAGCGCTCTACCAAGTGCGCGAGGCACTGCCGACGCTGCGCGCCCATAACGAACAGGGCATGGCCCACGCCGCCGTCGCCTTCGCCAAGGCGAGTTTTCGCCAGCGCGTGATGGCCTGCACGACCTCCATCGGCCCCGGCGCGCTCAACATGGTGACGGCGGCCGGCGTCGCGCATGTCAACCGCCTGCCCGTCCTGTTCCTGCCCGGCGACGTCTTCGCCAACCGCATTCCCGACCCGGTGCTCCAGCAGATCGAGGATTTCGGCGACGGCACCGTTTCCGTCAACGACGCCTTCCGTTGCGTCTCGCGCTATTTCGACCGCATCACCCGCCCCGAGCAGATCATCCCGGCGCTGAAGCGGGCCATGCAGGTACTGACCGATCCCGTCGATTGCGGTCCGGTGACGCTCTCGCTCTGCCAGGATGTACAGGCGGAAGCCTACGACTATCCGGCGAGCCTCTTTGCGGAGAAGGTCTGGACGCAGCGCCGTCCGCGCCCGGACAGCGATGAGCTGGCCGCCGCCATCGAGACCCTGCGCAAGGCGGAAAAGCCGCTGATCATCGCCGGCGGCGGCGTGCTCTATTCGCAGGCGACCGCCGAGCTGAAGGCCTTTGCCGGCCTGCATGGCATTCCGGTCGCCGTCACCCAGGCGGGCAAGTCGGCGCTGCCGGACGACCATCCGCTCTGCATGGGGTCCATCGGCGTCACCGGCACCTCGGCCGCCAATGCCTTTGCCGAGGAGGCGGACGTCATCCTCGCCGTCGGCACGCGCATGCAGGATTTCACGACCGGCTCCTGGGCGCTCTTCAAGAATGAAAACGTGAAGATGATCGGCCTCAACACCGCCCTCTTCGACGCGGCGAAACATGACAGCCAGCCGCTCGTCGCCGATGCGCGCGAGGGGCTGACGCTGCTTTCCGAGGCGCTTGGTGGCTGGAAGGCCCCCGCTTCGGTGGAGGTTGCGGCGAAGGCCCGCAAGGAGGCGTGGATAGCGGCGGCAAACAGGGCGACTGCCGCGAGCAATGCCGCCCTTCCCTCCGATGCACAGGTCATCGGCGCGGTTCAGCGCACGATCGGCGGGGAGAATTCCGTGCTCGTCTGTGCGGCCGGCGGGCTTCCGGGCGAATTGCACAAGCTCTGGCAGGCCCGGAAGCCGGGCGGCTACCATATGGAATACGGCTTCTCCTGCATGGGCTACGAGATCGCCGGGGCGCTCGGCGTCAAGCTGGCGCGGCCGGAGGCGGATGTCGTCGTCATGGTCGGCGACGGCTCCTACATGATGATGAATTCCGAGCTTTCGACCTCGATCATGCTCGGCAAGAAGCTGACGGTCGTCGTGCTCGACAATCGCGGCTACGGCTGCATCAACCGCCTGCAGATGGGCACCGGCGGTGCGAACTTCAACAACCTGCTCAAGGACGCGATGATCGAGACCATGCCGGATATCGATTTCCGCGCCCACGCCGAGAGCATGGGAGCCGTCGCCGTCAAGGTTTCCTCCATCGCGGACCTCGAAACGGCGATCCAGCAAAGCAAGGGCAACGACCGGACCTCGGTCATCGTCATCGACACCGACCCGCTGGTGACGACGCAGGAGGGCGGCCACTGGTGGGACGTCGCCGTGCCGGAGGTCAGCCCGCGGGCCGAGGTCAACAAGGCGCGCGAGACCTATGTGAAGGCACGCTCGGCGCAGAGCCTCGGTTAGGGATCGCCAACGCCCCCTCCTCTCCGTCATCCTCGGGCTTGTCCCGAGGATGACGGAGAGGAGGAAAGGAGAAACAATCTATCGGAAGGCCGGCGCCTTCCCAAGGAGACCCAGATGAAAGCCAAACTCGGCATGTCGCCCATCGCCTGGTGGAACGACGACCTTCCCGAACTCAGCGACGACGTCTCGCTCGAGGAGTGCCTTCGCCAGTCGCGCAGCGCCGGCTTCACCGGCATGGAACAGGGCCGCCGTTTCCCGGGCACCCCCGAGGAGATGCTGCCGATCCTGCGCGCGGCCGACGTGACGCTGTGCGGCGGGTGGTTCTCCGGGACGCTGGTCGACGAGGAGCTTGCCGTCAACAAGGACCGCATCGCGCCGATGATCGAACTGTTCAAGGCCGTCGATGCGCCCTGCATCGTCTATGGCGAGGTCGGCCGTTCCATCCAGGGCGACCGTTCCCGGCCGCTCGCCACCAAGCCGCGCCTTTCCGACGATGAAATGAAGGCCTATGGCCGGAAGCTGACGGAATTCGGCGAATGGTGCGCAGAACAGGGCATGCCCCTCTCCTACCACCATCACATGGCTGCCGTGGTGGAGACCGAGCCGGAACTCGACGCCTTCATGAGGGCCTCCGGCGAAGGCATTCCGCTGCTGCTCGATGCCGGACACCTCGCCTTTGCCGGCGGCGATGTGCTGCGCGCCATCGACAATCACCATGCCCGCATCAACCATGTGCATGTGAAGGATATCCGCCGCTCCGTGGTCGACGGGCTCGACCGCAACCGGCAATCCTTCCTCGACGCCGTGGCGCTCGGCGCCTTCACCGTGCCGGGCGACGGCTCGCTGGATTTCGGCGCCATCGTGCAGCGCTTCGCGGATTACGGCTACGAGGGCTGGTTCGTCGTGGAGGCCGAGCAGGATCCGCGCAAGGCCCCGCCTCAGAGGATGGCGGAGGTCGGCCATGCCGAATTGATGCGCGTGATGACCGCGGCGGGCTATACTGTCGAAACGCAAGGCTTTGCGAAAGGATAGGAGAAACCCATGCCGAAGCTCCTCGTCAAACCCGAAGGCAGGCACGGCCGCGTCAGTCATGTGACGCCGGAAAGCGCCGGCTGGACCTATGTCGGCTTCGACCTGCACCGCATGAAGCCCGGCGAGATCGTCGCGGCGGAGACCGGAAGCCGCGAAGTCTGCCTCGTGTGGATTTCCGGCAAGGGCAAGGCGACGGCGGGCGGTGAGGATTTCGGCGTCCTCGGCGAGCGCATGACGCCCTTCGAGGGCGCGCCGCACGCGCTCTATGTTCCGGCCGATGCCAACTGGTCGGTGACGGCGGAAACCGATCTGGAGCTTGCCGTCTGCTCGGCCCCGGGCGGCGGCGATTATAGGGCGAAAGCCATTCCGCCGGGCACCCATCCAAAGCTTTCACGCGGCAAGGGTTCTAATGTCCGTCACGTGCACAACATCATGCCGGAGGACGACAATTCGGCCCATTCCCTGCTCGTGGTGGAGGTAATCACCCCAAGCGGCAACACGTCGTCCTATCCCTCGCACAAGCACGACCGGGACGACCTGCCCAACGAAAGCCTGCTGGAAGAGACCTATTACCACCGACTCAACCCGCCCCAGGGCTTTGCCTTCCAGCGCGTCTATACGGACGACCGCTCGCTGGACGAGGCAATGGCGGTGGAGGACGGCGACGTGACGCTGGTGCCGAAGGGGTATCACCCCTGCGCGACCATCCACGGCTACGATCTCTATTATCTCAATGTGATGGCCGGGCCGAAGCGGGTGTGGAAATTCCACAATGCGAAGGAGCATGAGTGGCTGCTGGGGTGAACTCTCGCGAGATCGCCTCCCTTTGGACGGACCAGCCCCATGCTGTCACTCCGCCTATGCCGGCGGCCCCTCATCCGGCCTGCCGGCCACCTTCTCCCCGCAAGCGGGGAGAAGGAATATGCCGCACCCTTTTCCCAAACCAATGGGCATGCTCAGGGCAAGTCCCCTCTCCCCGCTTGCGGGGAGAGGGTTAGGGTGAGGGGCAACCGGAAAGGAAGGCGTAGGTTCTATCGCTTCCACTTCCGCGTCAAACCCCACGCCTTGGCAATCTCCAGCGTCGAGGAAAACCCTGCCTCCAGCATGAACGGTTCGGTGGAGAGGGCATAACCGCCGCCCTCGCCGGAAAGCACCGGCGTGCCGTGGCCCATGCCGTCGACCTCGTGGAAGGTGACGAGCGGCTTGCCGTCCTTGTCGGGCCAGATGCGGGTGCGGCGGCCCTTCATGCGTTTCTCCACGAAGGCGTCCTTCGGCAGGCGGTAGAGGTCGCGCCATTGCTCGACGAGGGCGATGCCGTTGGAGAGGGAAACGGTGTCGTCGGCCGTGCCGTGCCAGATGGAGATGGCCGGCTTGCGCGCGATACGGGGGGAAACCGTGCGGACGAGATCGGACCATTCGCGCGCGGTGCGCTCCGGGGCCTCCCCCATGGCGTCGAAGGCGCGGGTGGCGTCGCGGGCGGCAGCGAAGGGCAGGCCCGCAATGATTGCGCCGGCGGAAAAGAGTTCCGGGTAGTTCGCCAGCATGGCGGCGGTCATGGCACCGCCGGCGGAAAGACCAGTGACGAAAATGCGCTCCGGGTCGCTGCCGGCCTGCGCCGCCGCATGGGCGATCATCTGGCGGATCGACATCAGCTCGCCGCGGTCACGCGTCACCTCGCTCGGGCGGAACCAGGTGAAACAGAGGCGCGGATTGTTCGCCTCGCGTTGCTGGGCATAGACGACGGTAAAGCCGCGTTCCTCGGCAAGCGACGCCCAGCCGGCCGCACGATCGTAGCTTTCGGCGTCCTGCCGGCAGCCATGCAACACCAGAACCAGCGGACGGCCGGCGGGAAGGCCCTCCGGCTTATGCCAGAACATGCGCAGGCTGCCGGGATTGCTGCCGAAATCCGCGACCTCGACAAGGGGCGACGTGTCCGCCGGGCGACGGCGGGCGGCGGGAGCCTTGCGCTCGGATGGGCGGTGGAATGGCCAGAGCAGGTCGCCCAGCCGTATCTCGGTCGGCGCCAGCCGCTCGACCGACCTCTTGAAGCGGTCCCGCATGCTTGGCCTCTCTTTCTCGGAATTGCTCATTGTCAGACTACATGCGCGTTGCGAAGGGCACGAACAAGGCAAAAAGGCGGTTTCACACGGCAAGCGCTCATTCTGCCGGCTCATGAGGGCATTCATAAATAGCCAAAGCGTTCGTCGCTCGCTTTCGTTCCCGCTCTTTCGGAGAACAAGAAGCTGATGTAGCACTTCTGCAACGACAAACCCGCGACAGGACGGAAACAATGAGCGAGCATCACAGCGCCACTCCGGAACAGGCCCGCGCCAAGATGGCGCCCTTCGACTGGGCCGATCCCTTCCTCCTCGAGGATCAGCTGACCGACGAAGAGCGCATGATCCGCGATACGGCCCGCGCCTATTGCCAGGACAAGCTCGCCTCGCGCGTCACCGAAGCCAACCGCCATGAAGTGTTCCACCGTGAAATCATGAGCGAGATGGGCGAACTCGGCCTGCTCGGCCCGACCGTGCCGGAGGAATACGGCGGCGTCGGCGCCAACTACGTCTCCTACGGCCTCGTCGCCCGCGAAGTCGAGCGCGTCGATTCCGGTTACCGCTCGGCCATGTCCGTGCAGTCCTCGCTGGTCATGCATCCGATCTTCGCCTACGGCACGGAAGAGACCCGCAAGAAGTATCTCCCCAAGCTCGCCTCCGGCGAATGGGTCGGCTGCTTCGGCCTGACCGAGCCGGACCATGGCTCGGACCCCTCCTCCATGATCACCCGCGCCAAGAAGGTCGACGGCGGCTACCTGATCTCGGGCGCCAAGAACTGGATCACCAATTCGCCGATCGCCGACGTCGCGGTCGTCTGGGCCAAGTCCGACGCGCATGACGGCAAGATCAAGGGCTTCGTGCTGGAACGCGGCATGAAGGGCTTCGAGACGCCGAAGATCGAGGGCAAGTTCTCGCTGCGCGCCTCCGTCACCGGCATGATCATGATGCAGGACGTCTTCGTTCCCGAAGAGAACCTGCTGCCGGAAGTCGCCGGCCTTGCCGGTCCGTTCGGCTGCCTTAACCGCGCCCGCTACGGCATCGCCTGGGGCGCGATGGGCGCCGCCGAGTTCTGCTGGCACGCTGCCCGCCAGTACACGCTCGATCGCAAGCAGTTCGGCAAGCCGCTCGCCGCCACCCAGCTCATCCAGAAGAAGCTGGCCGACATGGAGACGGAAATCTCGCTCGGCCTGCAGGGCGCGCTGCGCCTCGGCCGTCTGTTCGACGAGCACCGCGCCCCGGCCGAGCTGATCTCGCTGATGAAGCGCAACAATTGCGGCAAGGCGCTCGACATCGCCCGCGTTTCCCGCGACATGCACGGCGGCAACGGCGTTTCCGACGAATACGGCGTCATCCGCCACGTCATGAACCTGGAAGCCGTCAACACCTACGAGGGCACGCACGACATCCACGCGCTGATCCTCGGCCGTGCCCAGACGGGCCTGCAGGCCTTCCAGTAAGCCATTCCAAACTTCACGGTTTCCAGCGGCCGCTCGTTAAAATACGAGCGGCCGTTTTCATGTCTTATCAATCCCGTTTCGATACAGTTGAAACCCGGCAACATAAGCGGGAGGGAACCATGCCCCTCGAAACCGTCCACGAGCAGCTTCACCTGCGTCACCCCAAGCGCAGCTTCGTCCAGTATCGCCTCGACAAGCCCGGCTTCGTCACTCCGATCGGCCATCACCTCAGCACGTCGCTGCGCTATACCTGTCTCATCCGCAGCATTTCGAGCGCGGGCGCGGTGTTGTCGATCAACAAGACGCTGACGCTGCCGGAAAATTTCTACCTGGAGATCCAGGGCATTCGCGACGAGATCCCCTGCACGGAGTTCAAGCGCGACGGCGAGGAGATGGTCGTGCGCTTCAACATGTTCCTCGACCAGGACTTCCTGAACATGGTGCTCGGCCGCCAGGCCGAAACGCAGGATGCCTGAGGCCGCCGCAAGAAAATCCGGCCCGTTAAACTTTTAAGGATTTGCTTCAACGAAACAAAATACTCGCCTGCGACACTCCGTCCATCTGTCGGACATGATGTCCCAAGCGGGAGTGTGGCAATGAGCATCGGTACCGACCAGCGGTCCGCCGCAGGACTTTACGAGCGTAAATGGGAACGCTTTGCCGTCAACCGGCAGGGCATGCTGATGACGGTGGGCTTCGACCTTGCCGCTCCCAAGATGCGGAGCTGCAAGCTCATGGACATTTCGCGGGGCGGCGCGAGCTTCACCGTCACCACGACCATCGGCCTGCCGCTGCACTATTACCTCTCCATCGTGGGCGTCGCCTCGCGCATCGGCTGTGCAGAGGTCTACCGCAACGACAGCCGCATCGGCGTGCAGTTCATCAAGGAGATCGACGAGGAGCTGCTGCATACCATCGTGCGCTCCGACTATTTCACGGGCGGCGTCAATGGCGGCCCGAAGAAGGACGAGCGGCGTTACATGGTGGGCGTGGAAAAAGGCCGTCTCGGCTCTGCCGTCACCTGAACGTTTCGCCTTCCCGCTTTATTGGATAGGGTGCCCGCGGAAGATCGATTCCGCGGGCATTTCCGTCCGGCGGGCGCTTCCCCACCGTTCCACCCGTTTCCAGGCGCTTCCATGTCCGCATTCTCCCGCTTCACCGCCCTCGCCCAGACCCTGCCCTCCACGGTGCCTTTCGTCGGGCCGGAGGCCATAGAGCGAAATCGCGGCCTTGCCGTGCAGGCGCGCATCGGCGCGAACGAAAGCGGCTTCGGCCCCGCGCCCTCCGTGCTGGAGGCCATGCGCGCGGCGGCGGAAACGACGTGGATGTACAGCGATCCGGAGAATTTCGAGCTGCGCGAGGCGCTTGCGCTGGCCCATGGCATCTCGCGCGACAATATCGCCATAGGCGGTGGCATCGACGGGCTGCTCGGCGAGATCGCGCGGCTCATCATCGAGCCGGGCACGCCGGTCGTCACCTCGCTCGGCGGGTATCCGACCTTCAACTATCATGTGAACGGGTTTGGCGGGCGGCTCGTCACCGTGCCTTATATCGGCGACAGGGAGGACCTGGGCGGTCTTCTGGACGCCGTGCGCCTCGAGAATGCGCCGCTCGTCTACTTCGCCAATCCGGACAATCCGATGGGAAGCTGGTGGGACGCCGACAGCGTCGTCTCCTTCGCGCGGGCGCTACCGGAAACGACGCTGCTCATTCTCGACGAAGCCTATGGCGAGACCGCGCCGGCCGGCACCATTCCGGCGATAAGCGCGCTTATCGGCCAGCCGAACGTGCTGCGCATGCGCACATTCTCGAAGGCCTACGGCCTGGCCGGCGCGCGGGTCGGCTATGCGATCGGCACGCTCGGCAATGCCGAGGCTTTCGACAAGATCCGAAATCATTTCGGCATGGCCCGGGTTTCGGTTCAGGCGGCGCTCGCCGCGCTGAAGGACCAGGCCTATCTTGCGGATGTCATCGCCCGCATCGGCGCATCCCGCGACCGCATCTCGGGGATCGCCCGTTCCAATGGCCTGCTGCCGCTCGCCTCCGCCACCAATTTCGTCACCGTCGATTGTGGCCGGGACGGCATTCGCGCCAAGGCCATCGTCGATGGATTGATGGAACACGGCGTCTTCATCCGCATGCCGGGCATCGCCCCCCTCAACCGATGCATCCGCATCAGCGTCGGACCGGAAAAGGATATGGCGTTGCTGGAGGCGGCATTGCCGGGGGTTCTGAAGGCAGTAGGCAGTAGGCAGTAGGCAGTAGGCAGTAGGAAAAATACTCCCCTATTGCCTACTGGCTAATTCCTAATTCCCCATTTCTCAGTGAACCGTCATCCACTCGCGGGCGGCGCGCAGCGCCAGGGCGAGATCGGTCTTGGTCATCGTCGCGGCAAGGTCGGCGCGCAGCTCGGCTGCACGTTCACAACCCTTGATAGCGGCGATATTGAGCCACTTGTGCGCCTGGATGACATCGATATCGCAGCCGCGGCCCGTGGCATACATCAGGCCCATGTCGCAGAAGATTTCGGCGCGGTTCTCGCCGCCCATCATGGCGGCCGTTTCGGTGTTCTGAAAATCAAAGCGTGCCATTTCGATTGTCCCTGTCTGACTTGGTTTACTGCTTTAGTATCCTGTTTTACCTGCCCTTTCGGGCCTCCTCGGGAGCCTGCCGTCTTGTGCGGCCTTGGTCTTCCTTCAGAGTTTTGCGGCGCGGTTTTCCGTGCTCGTCTTATGGCTCCACTATGCCGTGGGCCTTTCAAAATGCGCTTAAAATGCATGCTTAATTTGAAACGAACAAAATCCAAACGCTTGGTAAAATTGGACTTTCGTTAAACATCGCACCCCTTGGAAACCGCCGCATTCGCTTAAAAATTTACGGATTGTTCAACCGGCGATTTCAACCTTTCGCTAACCACGGCAAGCGAGGGCCGTTTTCCGGCACACCGATTTTCACCGCAAACCGGTCTTCCGGCGTATTTACCTTTACGTGTGCGTAAGATATATTCCGGCTCTCATTCTGGAGGAGGAAGAGAATGAAACTGAGGACATGGATTGCCGCCGCCCTTCTGACCGTGCCGGGCGTCGCTCTTGCCGCCGAGCCGATCGAGGGCAACTGGAAGACGGCAAGCGGCGCGACCGCCGCTATCGCGAAATGCGGCGGCAGCTTCTGCATCACCCTGAAGACGGGCAAGCACGCCGGCAAGAGCATCGGCAAGCTGGCAGGCGCTGGCGCCGACTACAGCGGTTCGATCACCGATCCCGAAACGGACAAGACCTATAGCGGCTCCGGTACGGTCAACGGCAATTCCCTGCGCATGAAGGGCTGCGTGCTCGCGGTGCTCTGCAAGTCGCAGACCTGGACGCGGCTCTGACGGGAGAAACCGGGGCGCAATCTCCGGGAAACGCATCATTTTGAAGCCGGTGCGATGCGCCGGCTTTTTTTATTTCGGCACAGATTTCCGCCGAGATCGACGCCACACTTTTAAAACAATTTAAGCCACTGTTTTTTCAGTATTTTGCAAACTGCATAAATCCACCGATCCTCGAAAATCCGGATCACAACTTTCCTGAACGGGAGATGAACCGGCCTCTCAGGGATCGTTCAGTCCCGGAGTGCGACAACGGGTACACCGAAACACATGGATGAGGGACAACACCATGGACATCCTCGCACGCCGCCTCACGATCATTACCCTCCTGATGGCCGTCTTCGCCATCATGCTGGCCGCCGCCGTCGAGACCGACTATCGCCGCAACACGCACAACGACGCCGGCAAGCTCGTCGCCTGCTCGGCGCCCGGCATGTGCCGCGCCGCGCTCTGATCCCGACGCCCTGACGCCCGGAGCCACGACGATGACCGCCACCCTGCTGCGCACCTCCGCCACCGCCCTGCGCATCCTCGCCCTTTCGGCCATGATGATCGGTCCCGTCGGCGCACTTGCCTGGAGCAATGCAGGCAGCCTCGGCATCACGAAGAAAGGCGCCGGCCTCGTGCTCTTCGTCACCCTCCAGCGCCAGTCGATGAGCTGATATCCCGCGCAGGCGCTTTCGCGCATTCCCGCAGGCATGCCGCGCCCCGCACTTTTACCGGCAACGCGCGGGCGATCCGTGCTAGACCGGGCAGGCTCCCCGCCAATGCCCGGAACGCCGAATGAAATCCCTTCTCGTCTTTTCCATAGCCGCCCTTGCAGAAATTGCCGGATGCTTCGCCTTCTGGGCCTGGTGGCGGCTCGACAAATCCGCTCTCTGGCTGCTACCCGGCATGGTCTCGCTCGCCCTCTTCGGCTGGCTGCTGACCCAGGCCGACAGCGCCTTTGCCGGCCGCGCCTATGCGGCCTATGGCGGGGTCTATATCGCCGCCTCCCTGCTATGGCTGTGGTTTGCCGAAGGCATGCGTCCCGACCGCTTCGACGTGGCGGGCGCCGCGCTGGCACTGGCGGGCGCGGGCGTCATCCTGGCGGCCCCGCGATAGGGCTTGCGGGCGCGCGCGACTTGTCGTTTGCTTGTCAAATAACAACACCTATAGTGATTCATGAGCAAACGAATCTTCTCTCCCAAGCCGCTTTCCTTCGCCACGCCGGAACCCTACGAAGCCCGATCCTTCGACGATCCGGTCGCTGCCGTCGATGCCCTCGAGGACCTCTATAATCGCAACACGACGTTCCTGACCGCGGCCTTCACCGCACTCGGCGAGAACGGCACGCCCGACAAGCGTTTCCGCGCCTGCTATCCGCAGGTCAGCATCGAGACGACCAGCTTCGGCCATGTCGATTCCCGCCTCTCCTACGGCTATGTCGCCTCGCCGGGCATCTACACGACCACGATCACCCGTCCCAAGCTCTTCCGCCATTACCTCAAGGAACAGCTCGGCCTGCTGATGCGCAATCACGGCGTCCGGGTCTTCGTCTCCGAATCGACGACGCCGATCCCGCTGCACTTCGCCTTCGGGGAAGGCGCCCATGTGGAGGCGCAGGTCGCCGAGAGCATCGAGCTGCCGCTGCGCGACCTCTTCGACGCGCCGGACCTCACCAACACCGACGACGAGATCGCCAACGGCGCCTATGAGCCCGGCCCGGGCGAGCCTTCGCCGCTCGCCCCCTTCACCGCCCAGCGCATCGACTATTCGCTGGCCCGCCTCAGCCACTACACGGCCACCAGCGCCAACCACTTCCAGAATTTCGTGCTCTTCACGAACTACCAGTTCTATGTCGACGAATTCTGCGAGTGGGCGCGCCAGCAGATGGCCGAGGGCGGCAATGGCTACACGGCCTTCATCGAGCCGGGCAACATCATCACGCCCGCCGGCTCCGACCGGCCCGAGCCGAACATCACGCCCGGCCGCCTGCCGCAGATGCCGGCCTACCACATCAAGAAGAAGGGCCATGGCGGCATCACGCTCGTCAATATCGGCGTCGGCCCCTCCAACGCCAAGACGATCACCGACCACATCGCCGTGCTGCGCCCGCATGCCTGGCTGATGCTCGGCCATTGCGCCGGCCTTCGCAACAGCCAGACGCTCGGCGACTACGTGCTCGCCCACGCCTATGTGCGCGAGGACCACGTCCTCGACGACGATCTGCCGGTCTGGGTGCCGATTCCGGCGCTTGCCGAGGTGCAGGTGGCGCTGGAAAGCGCGGTGGAGGAGGTGACGGGCCTCGAAGGCTACGACCTCAAGCGCATCATGCGCACCGGCACCGTGGCCACCATCGACAACCGCAACTGGGAACTGCGCGACCAGCGCGGCCCGGTGAAGCGCCTCTCCCAGTCCCGCGCCATCGCGCTCGACATGGAATCGGCCACCATCGCCGCCAACGGCTTCCGCTTCCGCGTGCCCTACGGCACGCTGCTGTGCGTTTCCGACAAGCCGCTGCACGGCGAACTGAAGCTGCCGGGCATGGCGACGGCCTTCTACCGCACGCAGGTCAACCAGCACCTGCGCATCGGCATCCGTGCCCTGGAAAAACTCGCCGGCATGCCGCCGGAGAAGCTGCATTCACGCAAGCTGAGGAGCTTCTTCGAGACGGCGTTCCAGTGACGGCCGCAAGATGCTTGAGGATATGAAAAAGGGGCGGAAATTCCGCCCCTTTGTTTTTCGTCAGGCCGTCATCACTTTCCACGCATGCTCCAGCCCCTTGCGCGTGATATCGATCATCTGATCGACCTCGGCATGGGTGATGACGAGCGGCGGGGAGAAGAGCATGCGGTCGCCGGTGGCGCGCAGGACGAGGCCGTTTTCGAGGCAATGGTTGCGCACGGTGACGCCGGCCTTTTCCTTGTCCTCGAAGCGCTTGCGGGTCGCCTTGTCCTCGGCGAGCTGGACGGCGGCCATCAGGCCGACCTGCTGGACCTGGCCGACGATCGGCAGGTCTTCCAGCGACTTGAGGCCGGCGGCAAGGTAGGGGCCGATATCGTCGTGGACGCGCTCGACGAGCTTTTCATCCTCGATGATGCGCAGGTTCTCCAGCGCCGCGGCGGCGCAGACCGGGTGGCCGGAATAGGTGAAGCCGTGGTTGAAGTCGCCCACTTCCTCGACCAGCACGTTGCCGACGCGGTCGGAGACCATGACGCCGCCGATGGGCAGGTAGCCGGAGGAAAGGCCCTTGGCGATGGGCGCAAGGTCCGGCTCCACGCCGAAATGCTGGTGGCCGAACCAGTGGCCGGTGCGGCCGAAGCCGCAGATCACTTCATCGCAGACGAGCAGGATGTTGCGCGCCTTGCAGATGCGGGCGATTTCCGGCCAGTAAGTGGCCGGCGGTACGATGACGCCGCCCGCACCCTGGATCGGCTCGGCGACGAAGGCGGCGACATTGTCCTCACCGAGTTCGTCAATCTTCTCCTCCAGCTGGCGGGCCATCTTCAGGCCGAATTCGTCGGACGTCAGGTCGCCGCCCTCACCGTACCAGAAGGGCTGGTCGATATGGTGGATGCCGGCGATCGGCAAGTCGCCCTGCTCGTGCATCCACTTCATGCCGCCGAGCGAGGCGCCGGCGACGGTGGAGCCGTGATAGCCATTCTTGCGGGCAATGATCGCCTTCTTGGTCGGCTTGCCCATGGCGCCCCAATAGACGCGGGCCATGCGGAACCAGGTGTCGTTGGCTTCCGAGCCGGAACCGGTGAAGAAGACACGGTTGATGTTCGGGCCGGCATGGGAGGTGATCTTCTGGGCAAGCAGCACGGCCGGCGGCGTCGTGGTGCCGAAGAAGGTGTTGTAATAGGGCAGCTCGTTCATCTGGCGGACGACGGCGTCGGCGATCTCCTTGCGGCCATAGCCGATATTGACGCACCACAGGCCCGCGAAGCCATCGAGATAGCGCTTGCCGTGATTGTCGAAGATGTAGGAGCCTTCGCCGCGCTCGATGATGCGCGTGCCGGCCGCGTTCAGCTTCTTCATGTCCGAGAAGGGATGAAGATGGTGGGCGGCATCGAGGGCACCGAGGTTTGAAACGGCTGCTGCGCTGGTCTTCGACATTTGACTACATCCTTGGGGGTAGGTCCCGCCTTATTGAACGGCGGGACAGAATGGGTTACGAAAATGCCCATACAACAGGCATTTGGCAAGAGATCGAGCACACGCAAAATTTCCTGTCCTTGCTTCCCGCCAAACCAAAAGCAGGCACCATGACAAACGACAAGAAGGCAGCCGGTTCGCCGTCCGCCAATGCCCCCACCGATGCCCCGGCCCGTATCGAAATCCTCCTCGTCGGCATGAACGGCGACCTGCGCGGCAAGCAGGTTCCGCCGGAAGGCGAGAAGAAGATCTGGGACGGTTCGGTGCGCCTGCCCTCCTCCACCCAGTCGCTCGATATCTGGGGCGACGACAACGACGACATCACGGGCCTTTCCCTTTCCGTCGGCGACCCGGACGGCGTTTGCATTCCCGACCGCCGCTCGCTGACCGTCCTGCCCTGGGCGCCGGAAGGCTCGCGCCAGGTGCTCGCCACCATGCACGAATTCGACGGCACCGCCTCCTTCATGGACCCGCGCGCCATTCTCGCGCGCATGCTGAAGCGTTTCGAGGACAGGGGCCTGACACCAGTCGTCGCGACGGAGCTTGAATTCTATGTGGTCGAGGACGACTGGCGCGAGACGGGCAAGCCGCGTCCGCCGGCAGCGCTGATGTATCGCGACGAGCCGAACGGCTTCCAGCTCTACGACATGCGCGCGACGGATGCGCTCGACGGCTATCTCCAGACCGTGCGGGCCTGGGCGAAGGCCATGGACCTGCCGGCGGACGCGACGACCGCGGAATTCGGCCCCGGCCAGTTCGAGATCAACCTGCTGCACCGGCCCGATGCGCTGGCCGCCGCCGACGATTGCATCTACCTGAAGCGCATTGCCGAACAGGCCGCCCCCCGCTTCGGCCTGAAATCCACCTGCATGGCCAAGCCCTATGCGGATCATGCGGGTTCCGGCCTGCATGTCCATTGCAGCGTCATCGACAAGGAAGGCAAGAACATTCTCGACGCCAAGGGCGGCGAGCCGACGAAGCTGAAGTCGATCTGCGCCGGCATGCTGCAGACGATGCGCGATGCGCAGCTCGTCTTCGCGCCCTTCGCCAACTCCTACCGCCGCTTCCAGCCGGGTTCCTTCGCGCCGGTCGACCTCACCTGGGGCTTCGGCCATCGCGGCACCGCCATCCGCATCCCGGACAAGGACGGCCCGGCGGCGCGCGTCGAGCATCGCGTGGCGGGCGCGGACGTCAATCCCTACCTGCTGCTGACGGCGATCCTCGGCGGCATCCTGCTCGGCCTCGACAACGACCTCGACCCGGGTCCTGTGACGGAACCGGGCAAGGAGGTGCCGGACGCAAAGCGCCTGACGCACGACTTCCTGACGGCCGTGGAGGAATTCTCCGCCTCGCCCTTCATCAAGGATGCCTTCGGCGCGGAATACCAGAAGCTCTACGGCGACACGAAGCGCAAGGAGGCGATCACCTACCTGCGCACGGTCTCGGATTTCGATTACCAGACCTATCTGCCGCGAATTTAAGGGTTGGGGGCAGACGTTGCCCCCTCATCCGGCCTGCCGGCCACCTTCTCCCCGCAAGCGGGGAGAAGGGAATATGCCGCGCGGGCTTCCCAACCAATGACGATGCGTGGGGCAAGTCCCCTCTCCCCGCCTGCGGGGAGAGGGTTAGGGTGAGAGGCCGCCCCGAAACCCTCGCTTCAAGCCGCCGCCGGCTCAGTCGTCGCCATGGCCTCCGCCTGCACCTTCGGCACCATCACCTTCAGTTCACCGGGATGCAGCCGGATCGAGACGTCGCGGTCCATCGGCAGCAATTCGCCGTCGATGACGCAATTGATGGCCCGGTCGACCTTCGGGAAATGCAACTCCACCTCCGTGCCGGTCATTTCCGTCACATCGGCATTCTCGCGCAGCTTGCCGCGCAGGATATCGAAGGCGAGCTTTGCAACGCCCGCTGGCTTCAGCGGATTGGTCGTGTAGAAGCCGAGATGGCCGCCCGTCAGGTCGTCGGCATAGAGCAGGCCGTTTTCGCCGAAGCGGTTGTTGGAGACGTTGATGGCCGAGACCGTCCGGTGCTCCTCGACGCCATCGACATTGAATTCCACCTCGAATTCCGGCGGATCGAGGATGACGCCGAGGGCGGCGCGGGTGTTGGCGGCGATCTTGCCGAGGCGCGAGCGGTAGGTCATGGCGTTGCGCAGGCGCACCATGCGAGCATGCAGGCCGGCGGAGAACTGGTGCACGAAGGCGCGGTCGTCCGCCGTGCCGATATCGGCGGCCGCGATGTCGCCATCGGCAAGGGCGTCGATGGCCTGCCAGATGTCGAGCGGGATCCTCAGCGAGCGCGCGAAAAGGTTCATCGTGCCGGCAGGAACGATGCCGAGCGGCATCCGGCTTTGCCAGGCGAGGCCGGCCGCGGCCGAGACGGTGCCGTCGCCGCCGCCCGCCAGCATCGCGTCGAGATCGGTGCGGTCCGCGCAGCGGCGCAACGACATCTCGATATCGGTTCCCTCGACGATATCGCAGTCGAGATGGTGCCCCGCCTCGGCGAAGACCTTTTCCGCGTGACGCGCATAGGCCTCCATGTCGGTGGTGCGGAACGTCCCTCCGTCCCTGTTGAAAATCGCCTGTACTCTCATTCCCATACTCCGCGTGACGGCCGAGAACGCCTGTGCCGTCATTAGATAGTCGAGAAAGCGGCGATTAACAGGCGAGCGCGAAACAGGGGGCAAGAAATCGTGAACGGGACATTCCCGATGAGGTGAAAAATCACAGTAGGCATCGCGGCGCGGTTTGATATAATGCAAGCTGGTCGCGTGCGTCGGGAGAGAGCGCCCGCCGGCCGGTTTTACCTTTCCTATCGCGGCCATTCCGGCCGAACCAGTCCGCATCAGCAGCCAGGAGGAGTGGCCGCCCGTGTAAGGGCTCGTCGCCGGCTTGCCCGTGTGGGCCATCTGTTTGTCTTCTACGATTCCGAACGCAGATCGCTTGGCGCTCTTGCCGGAATTATCCTTGCGGAGCCGCCTCGTGTCCGAACATCCCCTGCCCGACGCCGCCCTCTCCTCCGGGCAGCCGCCGCTTTCGGCGCTTACCGTCACCCTGATCATCCTGGCGCTTGCCGTCGGCAGCTTCGGCATCGGCACGGGCGAGTTCGCCATCATGGGCCTGCTGCCGGATGTCGCGGCCACCTTCGGCGTGACGACCGCCGAAGCCGGCTATGTCATCAGCGCCTATGCGCTTGGCGTGGTGGTGGGCGCGCCGGTCATCGCCGTCATCGGCGCGCGCTATCGCCGCCGCGACCTGCTGCTGGTGCTGATGGGGCTTTTCGCGGCCGGCAACCTTGCCAGCGCCGTCGCGCCGACCTTCCGGAGCTTCATGCTGCTGCGCTTCCTCTCCGGCCTGCCACATGGCGCCTATTTCGGCGTCGCCGCCCTCGTCGCCGCCTCCATGGTGCCGGTCAACAGGCGCACACAGGCGGTCGGCAAGGTCATGCTGGGCCTCACAGTCGCCACGCTGATCGGCACGCCGCTCGCCGCCTTCTTCGGCCAGCTCCTCGACTGGCAGTACATGTTCGCCGCCGTCGGCGTCACCGGGCTTCTGACCGTCCTGCTGATCGCGATCTTCCTGCCGCGCGACAAGGCCCCGAAGGGCATCAACGCACTGACCGAGCTTTCGGCCCTCAAGCGCAAGCAGGTCTGGTTGACGCTCGGCATCGCGGCGACCGGCTTCTGCGGCATGTTCGCTGTCTTCACCTATATCTCGCCGATCGTCACCGAGGTCGCGGGCCTCGATGTCGGCATGGTTCCGGTCATCATGGCGATCTTCGGCTGCGGCATGATCGTCGGCAACATTTTTGGCGCGAAGCTCGCCGACCTGTCGCTGATGCGCACCATCGGCTGGTCGCTGGTGCTTTATTTCTTCGTGCTGGTCAGCCTGTCGCTGACGGCGCACAATCCGATCCTGCTCGGCCTCTGCTGCTTCCTCATCGGCTGCAGCTTCGTCGTCGGCCCCGCCCTCCAGACACGCCTGATGGATGTCGCCGGCAATGCGCAGACGCTCGCCGCCGCGCTCAACCATTCGGCCTTCAATGTCGCCAACGCGCTCGGCGCGCTCTTCGGCGGCATGGCGATCACCGCCGGCTACGGCTATGGCTCGATGGGCTTCGTGGGCGCGGCAACGGCCGTCGTCGGCTTCGGCATCTTCCTCCTGTCGCTGTCGCTGGAGAGGATGGACCGAGCGGAAACGCCGGCCTGTCCGGCGGAATGACCGTCTTGTCGAGGCAATGAAAAAGGGCGTCCGAGGCTTTCGCCGGGCGCCCTTTTTTGCTGGCCGGAAAGGCGGATCAGCCGTGGATGATCTCGCGATGCTTCTGCAGGCGCGCGCCAAAAGCCTGGCTGACGCGGTCGAAGATGATCGCGATGCCGACGATGGCGAGGCCATTGAAGATGCCGAGCGTGAAATACTGGTTCGAGATCGCCTTTAGCACCGGCTGGCCGAGGCCCTGCACGCCGATCATCGAGGCGATGACGACCATGGCGAGCGCCATCATGATCGTCTGGTTGATGCCGGCCATGATGGTGGGCAGCGCCAGCGGCATCTGCACGTTCTTCAGCTTCTGCCAGCTCGACGAGCCGAAGGCGTCGGCAGCTTCCAGCACGTCCTTGTCGACGAGGCGGATGCCGAGGTTGGTGAGACGGATCATCGGCGGAATGGCGTAGATGACGACGGCGATGAGACCCGGCACCTTGCCGATGCCGAGCAGCATGACGACCGGGATCAGGTAGACGAAGCTCGGCATGGTCTGCATGACGTCGAGGATCGGGTTGATGGCGTTCTGCACCCGGTCCGACCGTGACATCAGGATGCCGATCGGAATGCCGATGACGATGGACAGCACGGTACAGACGAAGATCATCGAGACCGTCTTCATCGTGTCGTCCCACATATCGAAATAGCCGATCAGCAGGAGCGTGACGACCGTGCCGGCGACGATCTTCCAGTTGCGGCTGCCGAACCAGGCGACGAGCGCGATAAGGAGGAGAATGATCGGCCAGGGCGTCTTCGTCATGAAGCGCTCGGACCAGATCAGGAAGTGCTGCAGCGGCTCGAAGATGGCTTCGATGCCGTCGCCATAGGCGCGCGTGAAGCCGCGAAAGCCTTCATCGATCGCCTTCTTGAGGTCGCGCAGCGAATCCGCGTCCATTGTCGGAAATTTCGTGAACCATTCCATATGGGATCCCCTTCCGGCTCCGTCCGGTCTTGCGCCGGTTTATCTGAGCCAACCCTGATACATGTCGCCGGGATACGCGCATCGATTTGCGTCAACGACATGCGCTAAAAACGAAGGCGGAAGGCGGCGCGCCACAAGGGACGCGCCGCCTCGTCGTCGGTCAGGCTATCAGAGGGCAGCCTTGATCTTCTCGGCGGCTTCCGGCGAGACCCATTCCTTCCAGAGCGCTTCGTTCTCCTTGAGGAACTGCTTGGCGCCATCGTCGCCGCTCGCCTGGTTGTCGGTCATCCAGGCCATCAGCTTGTTGACCGTCGCGTTGCTCCAGGCCCGCTTGTTGAGGTAGCCCATCACGTCCGCGCCGGCGCGTTCGGAGAAGGGCTTCGTCACGAGCGTCTGGACCGTATCCTTCGGCCAGTCGTTCTTCTTCGGGTCCGGGCAGTCGGCGACGGTGTTGCAGCGCTTCCATTCAGCAGCGTCGAAGGGAACGCCGTGCTCCAGCTTCACCATCTCGTACTTGCCGAGCAGCGCGGTCGGGGCCCAGTAGTAGCCGACCCAGCCTTCCTTGCGCTCGTAGGCCTTGGCGATGGAGCCGTCGAGGCCGGCGGCCGAACCCGTGTCGACCAGCGTGAAGTTCGCAGCTTCCCCGCCATAGGCCTTGTAGAGCTGGCTGGTCACGACCGTGCCGCCCCAGCCCTGCGGGCCGTTATGCACGGCGCCCTTGCTCTTGTCTTCCGGATCCGGGAACAGTTCGGGATGCTTCAGCGCGTCGTCGATCGTCTTGATGTCCGGGTTGGCGTCGGCGATGTATTTCGGGATCCACCAGCCCTGAACGGCGCCATCGGAAAGCGCAACGGCCGCGCCGACGAGCTTGCCTTCGTCGATGCCGCGCTTGACGACATCCGGCAACAGGTCCACCCAACCTTCCGGCGCCAGGTCCGGCTCGCCCTTCTCGATCATCGAGGTGATGGTCGGAACCGTGTCGCCGACGATGACCTCGGCGTTGCAGCCATAGCCCTCGTTCAGGATGAACTTGTCGAGCGCGGCGAGAACTTCGGCGCTCTGCCAGTTCATGCTGGCGATGGTCAGGTCGCCGCACTCGGCGCGTGCAGCACCCGTCATGGCCATAAGGCCGGCGACGAGACAGGTGGAAGCAAGAAGATGTTTCATAATCCGTTCCCTCATTGGCGACGGTGTCGTTGTGTTCTTTCGCGCCCCGCAGCACCGCCGCCGCCAGGCCCGTGATCCTCCGCGGATCGCTTTCGAAGAGGCCGGAAAGACCCCTCCCACGATACCGCAGCCTCGACTTTTGCAGCTACGGGATCGCATGCCGGTACGAATGCGTCTGCCATTGCCCTCATTGCGTCATGAGGCCGTGAAATCGCAGGACCGCCCCCACTTTGTCCAGGCGCGGGATTGCGAGGGCAATGGTATGATAGGATTCAGCTTTTTCAACCCGCAAAACGGAAAAGGCCGGCATCGGCCGGCCTCGTCGCTGCATTTCGGGGTGCGCAAGCCCGCCCGTTTCAGGCCTCGCGGCGGCCCTGGATGACGTGGACCTTGCCGCCCGGCTTCACCCGCTCGTAGAGGTCGATCACGTCATGATTGAGCATGCGCACGCAGCCGCTCGACATGGCCTGCCCGATCGACCATGGCTGGTTGGTGCCGTGGATGCGGAACATGGTATCGTTGCCGTTCTGGTAGAGATAGATGGCGCGCGCGCCGAGCGGGTTATTGATGCCGCCCGGAAGGCCGCCTGCATATTTCAGGTTCTTCTTGGGATCGCGGCGGATCATGTTGGGCGTCGGCGTCCAGCTCGGCCATTCCGCCTTGCGGCCAATATAGGCGTTGCCCGCCAGCGAATAGCCCTGCCGGCCGACGCCGATGCCGTAGCGCATCGCCCTGCCGTCACCCAGGACATAGTAGAGCCGGCGCGCGGGCGTATCGACGACGATGGTTCCCGCCGCATGATCGGTCGAATAGGCGACCTCCTGGCGGCGCAGTTCCGGCTTGATCTTGTCAAGCGGCATCGCCTTCATCGGATGCTTCTCGTCCAGGCGTTCGCCGTAATTGGCGCGATCGCTCGTGCCGTTCGTCGCGCAGCCCGCAAGCAATGCGGATGCGCCGAGCAGGAATCCGCGGCGGGAAATCGACATGGTTAAAGCCCCCTGAACATCACGTCCTCGAGGTGGAAATTATGCAGCTATGGTTAATGGAGGGTTAAACGGCGCGCCGCGCATTAAGGAGCGTGGCAAGAAAAAGGCCGCCCCGAAGGCGGCCTTTCGCTGATGAGGCAATCGCTCACATGTTCGGATAGACCGGCCCTTCGCCGCGCTTCTTGCCAGCGGGGGTCCGGGCGGACCGGACTCTCCAAACATTACATGTTCGGATAGACCGGCCCTTCGCCGCCCTGCGGCGGCACCCAGTTGATGTTCTGGTTGGGGTCCTTGATATCACAGGTCTTGCAGTGCACGCAGTTCTGGGCGTTGATGACGAAGACGTCCTTGCCGTCCTTCTCCACCCACTCATAGACGCCCGCGGGACAGTAGCGCGTCGACGGACCGGCATAGACGTCGAGTTCCGAGGTCTTCTGCAGCTCCGGGTTCTTGAGCTGGAGATGGATCGGCTGGTCTTCCTCGTGGTTGGTGTTCGACAGGAACACCGAGGAGAGACGGTCGAAGGTCAGCACGCCGTCGGGCTTGGGATAATCGATGCGCTGGTGCTTGGCTGCCGGCTCCAGCGAGGCGGCGTCCGTCTTGCCGTGTTTCAGCGTGCCGAAGAAGGAGAAGCCGAACAAGGTGTTCGTCCACATGTCGAGGCCGCCGAGCGCGACGCCCACGGCCGTGCCGAACTTCGACCAGAGCGGCTTGACGTTGCGCACCTTCTTCAGGTCCGAGCCGATGGCGCTGTCGCGCCAGCCCTGCTCGATCTCGATCGGCTCGTCATTGGCGCGGCCCGCGGCAATGGCATCCGCCAGCTTCTCCGCCGCCAGCATGCCGGACAGCACCGCATTGTGGCTGCCCTTGATGCGCGGCACGTTGACGAAGCCCGCCGAGCAGCCGATCAGCGCACCGCCCGGGAACGACAGCTTCGGCACCGACTGGTAGCCGCCTTCGGTGATGGCGCGCGCGCCATAGGAGAGGCGCTTGCCGCCTTCGAAGGTGCCGCGGATCGCCGGATGCGTCTTGAAGCGCTGGAATTCCTCGAAGGGGAAGAGATAGGGATTCTTGTAGTTGAGGTGCACCACGAAGCCGACGGCGACGAGGTTGTCCTCCAGGTGGTACAGGAACGAGCCGCCGCCGGTCTTCATGCCGAGCGGCCAGCCGAAGGAGTGCTGCACGAGGCCGGGCTTGTGGTTTTCCGGCTTGACCTGCCAGAGTTCCTTGAGACCGATGCCGAACTTTTGCGGCTCGCGATCCTTCGACAGATCGAACTTCGCGATGAGCTGCTTGGCGAGCGAGCCGCGCACGCCCTCGGAGATCAGCGTGTACTTGCCGAGCAGCGCCATGCCGCGGGTATAGTTCGGGCCGGGTTCGCCATTGCGCTCGATGCCCATGTCGCCGGTGGCGACGCCGATGACGGCGCCTTCGTCATTATAAAGCACTTCGGTCGCGGCGAAGCCGGGATAAATCTCGACGCCGAGTTCTTCCGCCTTGGTCGCAAGCCAGCGACAGACATTGCCGAGCGAGACGATGTAGTTGCCGTGGTTGTTCATCAGCGGCGGCATGGCGAAATTCGGCAGGCGAACCG
This sequence comes from Shinella zoogloeoides, assembly GCF_022682305.1. Lineage (NCBI taxonomy): Bacteria > Pseudomonadati > Pseudomonadota > Alphaproteobacteria > Hyphomicrobiales > Rhizobiaceae > Shinella > Shinella zoogloeoides. The sequence goes on along the minus strand of NZ_CP093528.1, from coordinate 942,212 downwards.
AGCCGGCCGGGCCGAGCAGCAGGAAGTGGTCGTCCTTCACTTCCGTCTTGAAGGGATGGCTGTCGTCCTCGCGCCAGTCGGGCAGCAGGCGGTCGATGCCGATGGGATCGACAACCGCGCCGGAGAGGATATGTGCGCCGACTTCCGAGCCCTTTTCGAGCACGACGACGGTGAGATCAGGGTTGACCTGCTTCAGCCGGATCGCCGCAGACAGACCCGCAGGCCCCGCGCCGACGATCACCACGTCGAATTCCATGCTCTCGCGCTCGGGGAGTTCCATTTCTTCGCTCATTCTTTTCTCCACCCCGCAACCCCTCAAAAGCCGCGGAAAATCCCTCTGGTCCATCCTGTCATGGCAAATACCGGAAATCTTGTCGAGCCGTTCCGCGACACACTATCCCCGCTTTTGCGCATGACGTCATGACAGGCCGAAGTTTATTGACTTTAACGTAAACGTCAACAACTCAAGACTCATGACGAGGAGGACGGTCTCCCCCTTGCGCCACCGCAAGGCTTGATTAGCCTCGCGCTCTGACACAAAAGCAAAGCGCGCCCGCATGACATGCTGTAAGCCTGCGCAAAACGCCAACAGGCAGAGGATCGCCGCCATGTCCGACCTTATCCGAACGATCCGGCAGGACTTGAACGAATTCAGCGCCGATCTTCACCTTATCGGAAGCGACCTACTTGCCGGGCGGCATCCGGGCGAGCATCCCGACAATCTTGGCGCGGGCGTCATGGCCGAGCCGTCGACGCCGCAGGCGGCGGCCGCCCTCGTGCGCTGGTGCGTGGAAAACGACGTACCCATAGTGCCGCAGGGCGGGCGCACCGGGCTTGTCGGCGGCGGCGTGAGCCGACCGGGCGAGCTGATCCTGTCCACCGCGCGGCTGAACGGGATCGAGGCCATCGATTCCCTTGCCCGCACCGTCATCGTCGGCGCAGGCGTCACGCTGCAGGCCCTGCAGGAAGCGGCGGCCGAGGCCAGCCTCACCCCCGGCATCGACCTTGCCGCGCGCGGCAGCGCCACCATCGGCGGCATGATCGCCACCAATGCCGGCGGAATCCTCGCCTTCCGCAACGGCGTGATGCGCCATCAGGTGCTCGGCATCGAGGCCGTGATGCCGGACGGAAGCCTCTTCAGCGACCTGACGCGCGTGCTGAAGGTGAGCGCGGGGCCGGATATCAAGCAGCTTCTCATCGGCTCGGAAGGCGCCTACGGCTTCATCACCCGCGCCGTGCTGAAACTCGAAAGCTTCAATTCCATGCGCGCCACGGCCCTTGTCGGCGTGAAGGACGCCATGTCCGCCCTTGCCCTCATCGCGCATTTCCGCGCCCTGCCCGCCCTGCAACTCGAAGGCGCGGAACTGATGTGGCGGTGCTACCTCGTCGACAGCGCCGGGCAACGCGGCTTCGACCTCGACTGGCTGGAGGACGACACGGCCGCGGTGCTGCTGATAGAGGTCTCCGCCGCAAGCGAGGCGGAAGCGCGCGCAGCGCTGGAAGAGGGCCTTGCCGATCTCTGGGAGACGCATGGGCTGACGAGCGGCATCGTCGCCGCCTCGCTCGACCAGGCGCGGCGCTTCTGGGCGCTGCGGGAGGAAAGCGACTTCATCTATCGCCTCCATCCCGCCGCCCCGTCCTATGACGTCTCGCTCCCGCCGGGCGCACTGGACGGCTATGTGGCGGGCCTTCGCGACCGGCTGAAGGCGGTGGATTCCGGCTTCGATGCCTATGTCTACGGCCATGTGGCGGACGGCAACCTGCACATTTCCGTCTTCGGCGAAGGCTCGAGCGATGCCGCGTTGAAAGAGCCGATCGAAGATGCCGTCTATACGGGCGTCGGTGAATGCGGCGGCAGCTTTTCCGCCGAGCACGGGGTTGGCCTGGAAAAGCATCGCGCCTATCTCGTCTACGGCAACCCGGCCCGACGCGCCCTCGCCGACGCGATCAAGGCGGCGCTCGACCCGAAAAACCTGTTCAATCCGGGCAAGGTGCCTTACCGCGCCGGATAGACCGACAGAAGGAAGGATACCGCCATGGATCTCGCAATCACCGGTAAACGCGCCCTCGTGCTCGCCTCATCCCGGGGGCTGGGAAAAGGCATCGCCGTGGCGCTCGCCCGCGAAGGCGCGCATGTCCTTCTCTGCGGCCGCAGCGCCGAAACGCTGAAGGCCAACTGCGACGCCATCAATGCCGAAGGTCTGGGAACCGCCGATTGGGTGCAGGCGGACCTCGGCGAGGAGACTTTCGTGGAAACGATCGTGAGGGCCGTGTCCGAAAAGCTTGGCGGCGTCGATATCCTCGTCAACAATTCCGGCGGGCCGACACCCGGCTCCACCGAGGACATGAGCGAGGAAAAGCTTCTGGCCTATTTCCAGTCTATGGTGCTGCGCATCGTCACGCTGACCAACCGGCTGCTGCCCGGCATGAAGGAGCGCGGCTGGGGCCGCATCCTCACCGTCGCATCCTCCGGCGTGATCGAGCCGATCCCCGGCCTTGCCCTGTCGAACACGCTACGGCCGGCGCTTGCCGGCTGGTCGAAGACGCTCGCGGCCGAGGTCGCCGAATACGGCGTCACCAGCAACATGCTCCTGCCCGGCAGCATCATGACCGACCGGCTGAAGAGCCTTGACGCGGCAGCGGCCGAGCGCAGCGGAAAAAGCATCGAAGACGTGCGCAAGGCCGCTGAAAGGGCTATTCCCGCACGCCGCTACGGCACTGTCGAAGAGTTCGCCGCAACAGCCGCGTTCCTCTGCAGCGCGCCGGCAAGCTATGTCACGGGCAGCCTCGTGCGCTGCGACGGGGGCGCGGCGCGCTCGGTCTGAGACGCCGCCCTTCCCCTTGCCATTTATGGCGGCCTGTGCCATCTGGCGCGCTCTCAAATTCCTGCGGGCGCACGATGCGCCCCATCGGCACGGAGCCATCGCGCTCCGGTTCAACACATTTCGCGGATCAAAGGGGCACGGCGATGGCGCGCGCACTCGGGCTGGATTTCGGCACGACCAATACGGTTATGGCACTTTCGACGGGCGGCGCGGAAACGCGGTCCATGCACTTCACCAGCAGCGTCGGCGTCACCGACACGATGCGCACGGCGCTGTCCTTCATGAAGGACCCGCTGGTCGGTGCGCAGGCGCTGAAGGTCGAGGCCGGTCAGGCGGCGATCCGCCAGTTCATTGACAATCCCGGCGACTGCCGCTTCCTCCAATCGATCAAGACCTTCGCGGCGAGCGCCCTCTTCCAGGGCACGCTGATCTTCGCCCGCCGCCATGCCTTCGACGACCTCATGGAAATTTTCCTGCGGCGGCTGAAGACCTATGCCGGCGGGGAATGGCCGGAGGACGTCTCGCGCGTCATCGCCGGGCGCCCCGTCCAGTTCGCCGGCGCGAACCCGGACCCGGACCTTGCGCTCGAACGCTACAATGCCGCGCTGACGCGCCTCGGCTTCCCGGAAATCCATTATGTCTTCGAGCCGGTCGCGGCCGCCTATTACTTCGCGCAGAGCCTGAAAAGCGACGCCACGGTGCTCGTCGCGGACTTCGGCGGCGGCACGACCGACTATTCGCTGATCCGCTTCGAGCGCAAGGCGGGCCGGCTGGCGGCGACGCCGATCGGCCATTCGGGCGTCGGCATTGCCGGGGACCATTTCGATTCCCGCATGATCGACCACCTCGTCGCACCGGAAATCGGCAAGGGTACCTTCTTCAAGAGCTTCGACAAGGTGCTGGAAGTGCCGAGCGGCTATTATGCGAACTTCGCCCGCTGGAACCAGCTCTCCATCTTCAAGACGATGCGCGAGTTCGCCGACCTCAAGTCGCTGGTGCGCTCGGCGCTGGAGCCGGAAAAGCTGGAACTCTTCATCGACCTCGTGGATCATGACGAGGGCTATCCGCTCTATCAGGCGATCTCGGCCACCAAGATGGCTCTCTCGGGCGCGGACGAGGCCGAGTTCGACTTCGCCCCGCTCGGCGCGGCCGGCCGCAAGACCGTGAAGCGCACGGACTTCGAGGCCTGGATCGCACCGGACCTCGCCCGCATCGAGGGCGCGCTCGACGAGGTGCTGGAAAAGACGAACACGGCGCCGGGAGAGATCGACAAGGTGTTCCTCACTGGCGGCACCTCCTTCGTGCCGGCCGTGCGCAACATCTTCACCCGCCGCTTCGATGCCGGGCGGATCGAAAGCGGCGGCGAACTTCTCTCCATCGCCCATGGCCTCGCACTGATCGGCGAAAGCGACGAGGTAGCGCAGTGGGCAGCGTGAGCACGGTGCTTTCCTCCCGCCCCGCGCTCCGCTAGGGTGCCGGCATGAACGCCGCCAGAGACCTCCACCCCGAGCAACTCCGATCGCTCCTGCATTTCTATGCGGATGCGGGCGTGGAATGGCTGCTGGAGGAAGAGGCGGTCGACCGCATCGCGGAATTCGAGGCCATGCGCGCAGCGCGGGCGGCGGCACCGCGGGAGACGGCGCCTGCGCCCCAGCAACAGCCCGCCCGGCAGGCAGCGCCGCGGCAGGAACAGCCGCGCCCGTCCGCTCCTGCCCCGATGCCCAATGTGGCGATCCCCGACAGCCAGGCGGTGGCCGAGGCCGAGTTCGCCGCAAGCAGCGCCCGCTCGCTGGACGAGCTGCGCACGGCGATGGAAGCCTTCAACGGCTGCAACCTCAAGACCAGCGCGCGCTGCCTCGTCTTTGCCGAGGGCAATGCGAAGCCGCCCGTCATGGTGATCGGCGCGATGCCGAATGCCGACGACGACCGCGACGGCCAGCCCTTCTCCGGCCGGCAGGGCGCGATGCTGGAGCGCATGCTGGCCGGCATCGGACTGGCCCGCGCCGACCTGCTACTGACCAATGTCGTGCCGTGGCGGCCGCCGGGCAATCGTCCGCCGTCCCAGCGCGAGGCCGATATCTGCCGGCCGTTCATCGAGCGCCAGATTGCGCTCGCCGAGCCGAATCATCTGCTGATCCTCGGCAATTTCGCCGCCCGCTTCCTGCTGCGCTCCAACGATACGATCCACCAGTTGCGCGGCGAATGGCGTCAGATCGAGATTGCGGGCCGCCCGGTTCCGGCTTTCGCGACGCTCCATCCGCAGGATCTCGTGACCGCACCGATCAGCAAGCGTCTCGCATGGCAGGACCTGCTTGCTTTCCGTGCAGGGCTTCAAGGCTGACTGCAGCATTCAGTATCAATATTTTCAAACTATTAGTCAGTAATTTTACCAGTACGTAATTCGCTCTTTCGCGAATCTGCCTTGAAGATGAACAAAATATTTCAACAGCCATGCAGATTGCACATATCTGCCGGGCAGAATGTCGCATTGCAAAATCCATGCTGCAATGCAATATGAAAAGACGGGAGGGACAGGATTTAAGGAATCGACCCATGACCGCCCGTTTTCGGCCCATCCATTCGAGCTTCGAGACGCTCCGCCATTCCGGTCTTCGCACCGGTCGTGGCTTCGGCGGCATCGCTGCCCCGGCCAACGAGCAGCTCACCGCCGCCGGCTTTGCCCGCATCAGCCGCCCCGCCCAGCTCTTCTCCGACTTCATCACACGCTGAGCGGCTGCGAGGCGCATCTGCGCCTCTCCTTCAGAATCCAGGAGCAAACCATGGCCAATATCCGCAAGCTGATGTCCGACATCGCCGATATCCGCACCGCCGTGAGCGCCGCCCGGGAATATTCCGCGCTGGCCTCCCTGCCGCGCGACGCCGCACAGCGCCGCGACCCGCTCAAGGCCTTCCTGCCTAACTGAGACCGTTTGAAAAACAGTCTGTGCGTGGTATTATCCAGACCGCGAGGAGGTGAGACGCCTTTCCTCCGGTGGAGACTAGGCCGAAGCCCGGCCTTCGTTTTATCGGCTAACTGTCAGAGTCAGGCGCCAACCGAACAATCTGACAATGACCGAAATCCGGATTCTCAAACGCCTCACCTCCTTTCATGCGCCGGGCAATGCACCCGGCACACGAAACCTAGAACAACCCTTCCGAGAATTTTGCGTACCCCCGGAATCTCTTTCGTCAGCCGTGCCGTAGTTCCGCGCGGCGCTGCAGATTGAGCCGGTGCTCCCGATAGATCACGAAGATGCCGGCGCTGACGACAATGGCGGTGCCGGTAAGCATGGTGCCCGTCGGCACGTCGTCGAACAGGACGTAGCCGACGATCAGGCCGAGCACGATCGACGTGTATTCGAACGGCGCGATGGTGGAGACGTCGGCATAGCGGTAGCTCGATGTCAGGAGGATCTGGGCGATGCCGCCGCAGAAGCCCGCCAGCGTCATCATGACCAGCCCCGTCCAGCCGAGATCGACCCAGCCGAAGGGTAGCGTGGCAAGCGAGAAAAGCGACGCGAAGAGCGAGAAATAGAGAACGATGGTCGGCGTGCGTTCCGTCTGCACCAGTTTGCGCACCAGCACCATGGCGCAGGAGCCGAGCACGCCGAAGGCCAGCATCGCCAGCGCCCCCATCGCCTCGGACGAGCCGAACCCGCCCTCGCGGAACAGCGTCAGCCGCGGCCAGCTAATGATGCCGACACCGGCCAACCCGACGAGAACGGCCGTCCAGCGATAGATCCCCACCCGCTCCTTCAGCACGACGGCGGCGACGATGACCGTGAAGAGCGGCAAGGCATAGCCGAGCGCGATCGATTCCGGCAACGGCAGGTGCACCAGCCCATAAAAGCCGAACCCCATCGCAAGGATGCCGACGAAGCCGCGCCGGAAATGGCCAAGGATGTCGGTCGTGCGGAAGGCGTCGCGCAACTGGCCGTGCATGGCGAGAAAGGCGAGGATCGGCACCATGGCGAAGGCCGAGCGCAGGAAGGTGATCTGCCCCGCCGGAATATCCTTACCCGCCGCCTTGATGAGCGTCGACATGCACAGGAAAACCACCACCGAGGCGACCTTCAGAAGAATTCCCTTCATGGGATCGGGAGACTTGAAGTCCATGCGGGAACTCTTCACGGCGGAACGCCATGGCACGAATTTGGGACGTCGTGCGACCTTAGCGGGATTGCCCGGCAGGAGGGATGAATTCTCGTGATGCGTCGCCGATAATTTTGATCGGACCGGCGCGCAAGCATTGCGTGCCGGTCTGGCACGAATTCGTGATCCCGCGCGATCGCTGGAAATGAGATGTTAAGTCAATGCGCATATGTATTCATGGAACTTGGGGGCAGACCGTCCCGGCACATCGCCCTGTCACGCACGAAAGACACGGTAGCCGGACGGCAAAGAGCAGGACATATCCATGCGGACAGAGAACGGCCAGATCATCCACCTGGCAGACTACCGTCAGACTGACTTCGTTCTCGAGCGCGTCGATCTAACCTTCGAACTGGACCCGACGGAAACCAAGGTCGAGGCGCGTCTCATCTTCCATCGCCGCGAGGGCGCGGACCTTGCCGCGCCGCTGGTGCTCGACGGTGACGAACTGGTCATGACCGGCCTTCTCTTCGACCAGATGGAGATGGACGCCGCCCGCTACGACGCGACGCCGGACAGCCTGACGGTCCGCGACCTGCCGGCAAGCGACCCGTTCGAGATCACGATCACCACGATGATCAATCCCGAGGCCAATACCCATCTCATGGGCCTCTATCGCACGAACGGCGTCTACTGCACGCAATGCGAGTCCGAGGGCTTCCGCCGCATCACCTATTTCCCCGACCGGCCGGACGTGCTCGCGGTCTACACGGTCAACATCATCGCCGACAAGGCGAGCTGCCCGCTGCTGCTGTCCAACGGCAATTTCCTCGGCGGTGCGGGCTATGGCGAGGGCAAGCACTTCGCCGCCTGGTTCGACCCGCATCCGAAGCCCTCTTATCTCTTCGCGCTCGTCGCCGGCGATCTCGGCGTGGTCGAGGACACGTTCACGACGATGTCCGGCCGCGAGGTGACGCTGAAGATCTATGTCGAGCACGGCAAGGAGCCGCGCGCGGCCTATGCCATGGACGCGCTGAAACGTTCGATGAAGTGGGACGAAGACGTGTTCGGCCGCGAATACGATCTCGACATCTTCATGGTCGTCGCCGTCTCCGACTTCAACATGGGCGCCATGGAGAACAAGGGCCTCAACGTCTTCAACGACAAATACGTTCTCGCCGATCCGGAAACGGCGACCGACCAGGACTATGCGAATATCGAGGCGATTATCGCCCATGAATATTTCCACAACTGGACCGGCAACCGCGTCACCTGCCGCGACTGGTTCCAGCTCTGCCTGAAGGAAGGCCTGACGGTCTACCGCGACCACGAATTCTCCGCCGACCAGCGCTCGCGCCCGGTCAAGCGCATCGCCGAGGTGCGTCACCTGAAGTCGGAGCAGTTCCCGGAGGATGCCGGTCCCCTCGCCCATCCGGTGCGCCCGACGAAATACCGCGAGATCAACAACTTCTACACGACGACCGTCTACGAAAAAGGCTCCGAGGTGACGCGCATGATCGCGACCATCGTCGGCGTGGACGGTTTCAAGAAGGGCATGGACCTCTACTTCGAGCGCCATGACGGGGATGCCGCGACGATCGAGGACTTCGTGAAGTGCTTCGAGGAAGCGAACGGCGTCGATCTTGGCCAGTTCTCGCTCTGGTATCACCAGGCCGGCACGCCGCTCGTCAGCGTCTCCTCCAGCTACGACCAGGCCAAGGGCGAGTTCACCCTGTCGCTGGAACAGATGATTCCGCCGACGCCCGGCCAGGCGACGAAGGAGCCGATGCATATTCCGCTGCGCTTCGGTCTCCTCTCCGCCGACGGTTCGGAGGCAAGGCCCAGCGCCGTCAGCGGCGCGGAGGTGACCGGTGACGTGCTGCACCTCAAGCAGCGCCGCCAGACCGCCACCTTCTCCGGCATCGCCTCGCGCCCGGTCGTTTCGCTCAACCGCAGCTTCTCCGCGCCGATCAACCTGCATTTCGAGCAGGCTCCGGCCGATCTCGCCCATATCGCCCGCCACGACGGCGATTTCTTCTCCCGCTGGCAGGCGCTGACCGATCTCGCCTTGCCGGACCTCGTGGAGGCGGCGCGCCGAGTGCGGGCGGGCGAAGCGGTGGAACCGAACGCGGTGCTTGCCGATACGCTGATTGCCATTGCCGGCGATGAGGCGCTGGAACCCGCCTTCCGTGCGCAGGCGCTCGCCCTGCCCTCCGAATCCGACATCGCCCGCGAACTCGGCAGCAACAACGACCCGGACGCCATCCGCGCCGGACGTGAGGCCGTGCTCGCCTTCATCGCGAACCGCGGCCCCGACGTCTTCGCAAAACTCTTCGAAAGCCATCGCACCGAAGGCGCCTTCACGGCGGATGCGGCGAGCGCGGGCCGGCGCGCCCTGCGCAACGCGGCGCTCGCCTATCTCGCCGTTTCCGATGGCACACCGGCCCGCGCGGCCGCCGCCTTCGCAAGCGCCGACAACATGACGGACCTCAGCGCGGCGCTGACCGTGCTCGCCCACCGCTTCCCGGACGCGCCGGAAACGGCGGCGGCGCTGGAAACCTTCCGCGCCCGCTTCGCCGACAATGCGCTGGTCATCGACAAATGGTTCTCCATCCAGTCGACAATTCCGGGCGAAGGCGCGCTGGAACGCGTGCAATCGCTGATGACAAGCCCGCATTTCAACAAGGCGAACCCGAACCGGGTCCGCGCCCTCGTCGGCACCTTCGCCTTCTCCAACCCGACCGGCTTCAACCGGGCGGATGGCGCAGGCTACCGGTTCCTCGCCGAACAGATCCTGGAGATCGATCCGAAGAACCCGCAGCTCGCCGCACGTATCCTCACCTCGATGCGCTCCTGGCGCGCGCTGGAGGAAATGCGATCCGACCACGCCCGCAACGCGCTGCGCACCATCGCCGCCGGCGAGAAGCTCTCTTCCGACGTCTCGGACATCGTCGAGCGCATGCTGAAGGGCTAAAATACGGAAAATTCAGGGATTCCGGGCGCTTCGGCGCCCGGCTTCGTTTCCGCCTGCGATTTTCCACCCGCGATATATGGTTAATAAAGTTTTACCTTTTCCTCTGGACAAGCCGAATCACAATTGATTCATTAGGGCAGATTCGGGCGAGCGGCGCGCCGAATCACGAGAGGGTTACAAGGTTTATGACTATGGCGGACGCGCAACGAGGACGCGCAGCCGGCGGGTGGACTCGTCTCAGATTCCCGGGCATGGCGGCCTGGGAAGATGAGCTGACGGGACAGGCGAAGATCTTCGCCGGACCTGCCGCACGGCATTTGACACGGGCAGAGCCGGCGCTGAAGCGGTCGATACCGATCCTGATCGTCGCCTTCCTGTTCGTGGTGGCCATTTCGCGCATGGTCGGCATCGTCGTCGAACATGACCGGATGGACACGAGCGTGCGCGACACGACCTCGCTGACGGCGATGGCCGTGGGCGCGGTCTTCTCCGGCCCGATGGTCGAGAGCCTTGCGAAATCCGATCGCATGGCGGTCGAGGCCGCGCTGTCCGTGCATATGCCGCAGGACCGCATGCAGCCGGGCGGCATCGTGCTTTTCGTCACGGAGAACGGGCGCGTCTTCGGCTCGTCGCTTGCGGCCGCGCGCTTCGTCGGCCAGTCGCTCACCCGGTTTTCGCCCGAGCTTGCGGCCACCCAGTATTTCGGCGAGCCGGCCGGCGTCTTCCGCACGCAGATCGGCGGGCAGGATTACTATACCTCGCTGGTGCAGATGCCGAGCAAGAGCGGCTTCATCATCGTCGCCAACCCGCTCGGCCAGCTTGCCGTCTTCTGGCGGGACGAGGTGGCGCTGAACGTCACGCTGTTCGCCGGCATTTCCGCGATCCTGCTCGTCATCCTCTATGCCTACTACATCCAGGCCAAGCGGGCGCGCGACGCGGACTCGATCTTCGCGGAATCGAACCTGCGCGTGGAAACCGCGCTGGCCCGCGGACGCTGCGGCCTCTGGGATTTCGACCTTTCGAGCCGCCGGCTGTTCTGGTCGCGCTCCATGTATGAAATGCTCGGCATGCCGCCGCGTGACAGCGTGCTGTCCTTCGGTGACGCCGCGCGCCTGATGCATCCCGACGACGACGGCATCTACCAGGTCGCCCGCGCGGTTGCCCGCAGCGAGGCCAAGCAGGTGGACCAGGTCTTCCGCATGCGCCACGCCGACGGGCACTATGTCTGGATGCGCGCCCGCGCCCAGCTCATCCGCATGGCCTCCGGTCGCCTGCACATGATCGGCATCGCCATGGACGTGACCGAGCAGCATCGGCTCGCCCAGCGCTACCAGGAAGCCGACCAGCGCCTTGCCGACGCCATCGAATGCACGTCCGAGGCCTTCGTCCTCTGGGACAAGCATGACCGGCTCGTCATGTGCAATGCGCATTACCAGCAGGCCTATGGCCTTCCCGACGATGTCCTGGTGCCCGGCACGGAGCGCGCCATGGTGCATGCCGCCGCGGCCCGCCCGGTCATCGAGCGGCGCATCGCGGATGCGGACGGCACCGGCATTTCGCAGACGAGCGAAGTACAGCTCGCCGACGAGCGCTGGCTGCAGATCAACGAACGACGCACCCGCGACGGCGGCCTCGTATCCGTCGGCACCGACATCACCATGATGAAGCGTCATCAAGTTCGCCTGCGTGAATCCGAGCGCCGCCTGATGGCGACCATCGGCGACCTCTCGGCCTCCCGCGCCAAGCTGGAGCGGCAGAAGTCGGAGCTTTCGCTGGCCAACGCCAATTATCAGGCGGAGAAGGACCGCGCCGAGGCAGCCAATCGCGCCAAGTCGGAATTCCTCGCCAACATGTCGCATGAACTGCGCACGCCGCTCAACGCCATCCTCGGCTTTTCGGAAATCCTGCAAAACCAGATGTTCGGCCCGCTCGGCTCCGACAAGTACCGTGAATATTCCCATGACATTCACGAGAGCGGCCAGCACCTGCTCAACGTCATCAGCGACATTCTCGACATGTCGAAGATCGAGGCCGGTCACATGCGCGTCAGCCGGGAGACGGTCGATCTCGCGCCGCTGATCGAGGAGACCATGCGCCTCACCATGCTGCAGGCGGAAAAGAAGAACATCGCCGTGCGGCAGTCCTGCCCGGATCGCCTGCTGACCGTCGCGGACCGCCGCGCCATGAAGCAGATCCTGCTGAACCTGCTGTCCAACGCCATGAAGTTCACCAATGCCGGCGGCAAGGTGGAGGTGCGGGCGCGCAGGGTGGACGGCGCCGTGACGCTGACGATCGCCGACAGCGGCATCGGCATCCCGAAATCCGCCCTCCAGAAGATCGGCCAGCCCTTCGAGCAGGTGCAGAGCCAATATGCCAAGAGCAAGGGCGGCTCGGGCCTCGGCCTTGCCATCTCCCGCTCCCTCGCGCATCTCCATGGCGGCGCGATGCGCATCCACTCCATCGAGGGCAAGGGCACGATCATCTCCGTGCGCATTCCCGACCGCGAACGGCTGGCGGCGTTGCATCTGGCGGCATAGGGCCACCGGGGGCCGGTCAGGACGCGCCGCCCTCGTCCTCAAGACGCTTTCTCAGCGTGGCCATCACGCGATGGGCGGTCTCTATCTCGTCAAGGGTAAGCCCCTCGGCCAGCACGTTCACCCGCGGCTCATAGGTGGCGATGGCTGCGTCGTAGGCTTGCTGCCCCTTCTCGCTCAGCACCACGAGATTGGCGCGGCGATGGTGAGGATTCGGCTCGAATGCGACCAATCCCTCGGCGTGAAGATCATTCACGATGCGCTGGACGTTCTGGCGGTTGGCGCCAAGGTCGCGGGCCAGCCAGGCCACGGGTTGGGGGCGCTCCGCGAAGACGATGGCCCCGAGCACCTGCCAGCGCGCGCTGGTCAACCCGAAGGGGGCAACAAGCCTGTCGCCCCAGGTCAGCGTCAGATTGTTCACCCGGAACATCGTGAGGATCAGATCCGTCAGGGCATCGCCCGATGAGGTGGGCGCAGCTGCGCGCATTTGTAATTCTCCATCCAAATTGACACCACAATGTCAACTTGCTATGTATGCTTCATGCCGATATGACATCATGCATACAAAATGAAGGAAGCGCCATATGCCGGAGGCGAAATCCACACCCGTGCCGCGCCTGCCGAAAATCATCCATCCGGCCGCCGGGATCGTCGCGATGCTCACCATCGCCGTGTTCTGGCTGGCGACAACCCTGTCGGAACTGTTCGCGACGCAAGCGGCCATCGTGGCGGTCAAGACCGCCATCCCATGGGGCTTCCTCCTGCTTGTTCCTGCCCTGATGGCGACGGGCGGATCAGGATTTATGTTGTCGAGAGGGCGGCGGGCCGGGTTGGCGGGCGTGAAAATCAGGCGCATGCGCCTGATCGCGGCGAATGGCGTTCTCATCCTCATACCGGCTGCGCTGTTCCTTGCCGCCAGGGCCAAGGCCGGGCAGTTCGACATCGCCTTCTCCGCAGTCCAGGCGCTGGAACTCCTGGCCGGGGCCACGAACCTCACGCTTCTTGCGCTCAATATGCGCGACGGCCTGCGGATGAAGGGACGGTTCAGGCCCTGACCACCCCCTGCAATATCTTCCGCACCGCCTTCGACACACGGCGGATTTCCGCCTCCAGCGTACGCAGGTCCGGGCATTCTCCAGCCCGGCAGACGCGGTCGATGAGACCGGCCGGCGCGTCCTTGGGATCGAAACCGCCATCGACGCACAGGCGCACGATCTGCGATATCTCCGTATAGAGCGCCAACGCCTTCTGCACCGCGTCGAGGTCGTTCGGGTCCATCATCGCCTCGCCGAGAACGGCCAGCGCGTCGCCGGTGGTCATCACTCGGTCCGGCTGCGCTGCACCGCGCGCCGGCGCGACCAGCGCGAGGAACTGGGCGATGAACTCGATATCGATCAGCCCGCCGGCGATCAGCTTCAGGTCCCAGATATCCTTCGGCGGCTTCTCCTGGTCGATGAGGTCGCGCATCTCCGCGACGTCCTTCGCGATCTTCGCCGTATCCCGCTTGCGATCGAGCACGGTACGGAAAATGTCTTCCGCCTCCTTCATCAGGCTGCCGTCGCCGCAGAGCGCGCGGGCGCGGGTCAGCGCCATGTGCTCCCAGGTCCAGGCCTCTTCGGCCTGATACTTGGCAAACGAGGTGATGCGCGTCGCCACCGGCCCCTTGTTGCCGGAGGGGCGGAGGCGCATGTCCACCTCGTAGAGCACGCCTTCGGCCGTCGGGGCCGAGAGCGCCGCGATCAGCCGCTGGGTGATGCGCGTGAAATACTTGATGTTGTCGAGCGGCTTTGCCCCATCCGACTCGAAGGCGTCGCTGTCATGATCGTAGAGCAGGATGAGATCGATGTCGGAGCCGGCGGTCAGCTCGAAGCTGCCGAGCTTGCCCATGCCGACCAGCGCCACCCGGCCGCCCGGGAATTTGCCGTGCGCCGCCTCGATCTCGTCGAGTACCGCCTTCAGCGCCGCCGCGACGATGAGATCGGCGACATGGGTGAAGGCGCGCGCGGCCTGTTTTCCGGTGATCGCACCGGTGAGCAGGCGGATGCCGATGAGGAAGCGCTGTTCGGCGGCGATGATGCGCAGGCGGTCGAGGATTTCTTCATAGTGCCGCGCGCCGGAAACGAAGCCCTCGATACGCTCGGCAAGATAGGCGCGAGTCGGCAGTTCGGCGAGGAGGCCCGGATCCAGCATGCCGTCGAAGACATGGGGCTTTGCCGCGATCACCTCGGCCAGCCGCGGGGCGGACGACATGATGTTGACGATGAGGGACAGCAGAGCCGGATTGTTGCCGAGCAGCGAAAAGAGCTGGATGCCCGCCGGTAGGCCGGAAATGAAGTTGTCGAAACGCAGCAGCGCATCGTCCGCCCGCTTGCTCTCACCGAAGACGCGCAGCAGCTCCGGCGTCAGCTCCGTCAGCCGCTCGCGCGCTTCGACCGATTGCGTGGCGCGGTAACGGCCGTAGTGCCAGGTGCGGATGGTGCGGGAAATGTCGGCGGGGCGCTCGAAGCCGAGGCGCTTCAGCGTCTCCAGCGTATCGGGATCGTCCTTCTGGCCGGTGAAGACGAGGTTTCCGGTCTCCGAGGAAAGCTTCGCCTCCTGCTCGAACAGCGCCGCATAGCGCCGCTCGACCGTCTTCAGCACCTCGACCAGCTTGGCGGAAAAACCGGCGGTATCGGCAAAGCCCAGCATGAAGGCGATGCGCTTCAGCTCGGCCTCCGTCTCCGGTAGCAAATGGGTCTGCTCGTCACGCACCATCTGCACGCGATGCTCGACGTCGCGCAGGAACCAATAGGCGTCCGTCAGCTCCTCGGCC
This sequence comes from Shinella zoogloeoides, assembly GCF_022682305.1. Lineage (NCBI taxonomy): Bacteria > Pseudomonadati > Pseudomonadota > Alphaproteobacteria > Hyphomicrobiales > Rhizobiaceae > Shinella > Shinella zoogloeoides. The sequence continues at coordinate 926,975 of NZ_CP093528.1, read as the reverse complement.
GTCGCCTCGTCGATCCAGTTGGCCTTGGCAAGCTCCCGCAGCATCGGCTCCGTAGCGCGCAGGCGCAGCGCCGGCACGCGCCCACCGGCAATGAGCTGCTGGGTTTGCACGAAGAACTCGATCTCGCGGATGCCGCCCCGGCCGAGCTTGACGTTGTGCCCCTTCACCGCGATCTCGCCATGGCCCTTGTGGGCATGGATCTGCCGCTTGATCGAATGGATGTCGGCAATCGCCGCATAGTCGAGATACTTGCGGAAGACGAAGGGCACGAGGCCCTTGAGGAAGGCTTCGCCGGCCTTGAGATCGCCGGCGACGGGCTTGGCCTTGATGAAGGCGGCGCGCTCCCAGTTCTGGCCCCGGCTCTCGTAGTAGAGCATGGCGGAATCGAAGGAGATGGCGAGCGGCGTCGCACCGGGATCGGGCCGCAGGCGCAGATCCGTGCGGAAGACGTAGCCGTCCGCCGTGCGCTCCTGCATGATGCGGATCAGCCGGCGCACGAGGCGGGAGAAGGTCTCGACCGCCTCGGAAGGATCGACCGCGACATCGGCCATCGGATCGAAGAAGACGACGAGGTCGATATCGGAGGAGTAGTTGAGCTCCGCCGCGCCGAGCTTGCCCATGCCGAGCACGATGAGGCCGGATTTCTCGCTCGGCCGTGAAGGATCGGGCAGTTTCAGCTTGCCGCCATCGTGCGCCGAGAGGAGCAGGTGGTCGATGGCGGCGGAGGTCGTCGCCTCGGCAAGCTCGGTGAGGAGCGCCGTGGTCCTGCGCGCATCGAAGAGGCGGGCAAGATCGGCCAGCGCGGTGAAGAAGGCGACCTCGCGCTTGGCGACGCGCAGCCGGGTCATCAGCACGGCCTCGCTCACGTCACCGCCGTCCGGCTCCCAGGCTTTCCGCGCACGCGCGATGGCGGTTTCGATGGCCGGCAGGATCGGCTCGTCCAGCGCGCGGGCAAGCAGGCGGGGATCGACGCGGACGGTGTCCCGCAGATAGGGCGAGAGCGTCAGGGCCGCGACGACGAAATCCTTGAGCGGCCCGTCCGTGCCAAGCAGCGTCGCGATGGCGGGGTGCTCCTTGCCCCAATCCTTGAGGTCGGACAGGACCGATTTGACTTCCGTCTGGCTCAGGGGCCGGATCGGGGATGCCGAAAGATCGGAAAACCGCGTCGCTGCCGTCACGTTCATGTTGTCTCCTCGCCGTTTCGACGAGGTGTATCAGTCCGCAAGGTTGGGGAAAACCATTCTCACCGTCAGCCCCCGATTGTTTTCCCGCCCGGGGTGGGTGGCGTCCAGTTCCAGCCGGCCCTGATGCATCTCCATGACGGCGCCGACGAGCGACAGGCCAAGGCCCGTGCCCGGCTTCGAGCGACTGTCGTCAAGCCGCACGAAGCGCTTGACCACTTCCTCGCGCTTGTCGTCCGGCACGCCGGGGCCGCTATCGGCGACGCAAAGAACCACATCGCCGTCGCGCCGCGCAAGCGACACCCGGATATCCGCCTCCCCGCCGCTGCCCTCGGCATATTTGACGGCATTATCGATGAGGTTGCCCAGCGCCTGGCCGACAAGCTCGCGATTGCCCTTGATCTCTATGCCCTCGGCGATGTCGGCGGTCAGGGTCAGGCCGGCATCCTCGGCGACCGGCTCGTAGAGCTCTGCACTGTCATGGGCGATGCCGCTGATGTCGATGGCGCTCATCTCGGCCGGCGCCTGCCCCGCCTCGACCCGCGAGATCATCAGCAACGCGTTGAAGGTGCGGATGAGCTGGTCGGATTCGCCGATCATCTCCTCCAGCGCCGTGCGGTGGTCGGCCTTCTCGCCGCCCGCCAGAGCCGCCTCGGCCTTGTTGCGCAGGCGCGTCAGCGGCGTCTTGAGGTCGTGCGCGATATTGTCGGAGACCTGTTTGAGGCCCTCGTTCAGCTTTTCGATGCGCCCGAGCATGGTGTTGAGCGATTCCGACAGGCGGTCGAACTCGTCGCCCGAACCGCTGGTCGGCAGGCGCTGCGAGAGGTCGCCGGCCATGATGCGCTGGCTGGCGTCCGACATGCGATCCATGCGCCTCAGCGCATTGCGCCCGATGAGGTACCAGATGGCGAGCGCCCCGACACCCATGACGCCGAGCGCCACCATCAGCGCCTGCCGCACGAGATAGCGGAAATTCTCCGGTTCGCCGAGGTCGCGGCCGACGAGCAGGCGCAACCCGTTGGACAGCACGTTCACCTGCGCATAAGCCATCGGGCGGCGGCTGCCGCGCGCCTCTTCCTGATAGCGCTGGTAGTGGAATGGGGTCTCTGTCCAGCCCTCGGTATCGAGCACGCCCGGCTGGATCGAGGCGACATTGCCCGCCAGCACCTCGCCGCTCGGGCTTGCGATAATGTAAAGATTGGCGCCCGGCTGGCGGGCGCGCCGCTCCAGCGTGCGCACCAGGCCGTTCATGCCGTTATTGTCGAAGACACGTTCGATCTGCTCGGCCTCCTGCGCCACCGCCTCGCGCATCTGCTGGCGCAGCAGCCCTTCCGACATGGAGGAGACATAGAAAACGAGGAAGGCCGCGCAGGCGGCGAAAAGGAGGAGATACACCGCCGAGAGACGCACCGCCGTGGTGCGATAGAGAGCGGTCAGCCGGCCGAGCAGCCTGTCCATGGATCAGCCCGCCGCCTCGTCCTTCATCATATATCCGGCGCCGCGCACGGTGCGCAGCAGCGGCTGGTCGAAATCCTTCTCGATCTTCGAGCGCAGCCGCGAGACATGGACGTCGATGACGTTGGTCTGCGGGTCGAAATGATAGTCCCAGACATTTTCGAGCAGCATGGTGCGCGTCACCACCTGCCCGGCATTCTTCATGAGATATTCCAGCAGGCGGAATTCGCGCGGCTGCAAAAGGATTTCCTTGCCCCCGCGCCTGACGGTGTGGGAGAGCCGGTCCAGCTCCAGATCGCCGACGCGGTAGACCATGTCCTGCTCGGGCGTGCCCTTGCGCCGGCCGAGAACCTCGATGCGCGCCAGAAGCTCGCTGAAGGCATAGGGCTTGGGCAGGTAGTCGTCGCCACCGGCGCGAAGGCCCGTCACGCGGTCGTCCACTTGTCCGAGCGCGGAGAGAATCAATGCGGGAGTATGGATGTTGCGGCGGCGCAGTTCCGAGATCAGCGACAGGCCGTCGCGGCGCGGCAGCATGCGGTCGATGACCAGGACGTCATAGCTGTTCTCGGTGGCGAGGAAGAGACCGCTTTCACCGTCGCTCGCATGGTCGAGCACGATGCCCGCCTCGCGAAAGGCCTTCGAGAGATAGGCTGCCGCCTCCAGATCGTCTTCCACAATCAATATCTTCATCGTACCGACCTTACAGCATGTTGCGCGGGACTTTACCAGAAGCCCCGACAAGGAAGCGCCGCGAAACCTTTCGATCTCGCGGCGCCGTGGGCAGGGAATTACGGAGCCGGTCAGCCCTGATCGATAGGCAGGGCGAGGAAGCGGCTGCCGTCCTTGGTCTCGACCTGGAACAGCGCCTTGGAGCGGCCGTCCTTGCGGGCGCTCTCGATGACCTTCAGCACCTCGTCGGCAGACTTCACAGCCTGGTTGTTGACGGAGGTGATGCGGTCGCCCTGCTTGAGGCCCCGGTCGCTGGCGTCGGAGTCCGGATCGACGGCGGAAACCGTCAGGCCGTCATCGCCGGGCGTGACCGAGATGCCGAGATCGGCAAGCGCCTGCTCGCTGGTCTCCTCGCTGGAGGTCGCCTTGTCGCCGTTCGCCGAAGCGTCGATCTTCTCGCCGGCAAGCGTGCCGATCTCGACCGATACGTTCTCGGACTTGCCGTTGCGCCAGATGGCGACTTCGACCTTCTTGCCGGGTGCGATGTCGGCGACACGGCGGGCAAGATCGCGCGGATCCTTGATCGGCTCGCCTTCGAGCGCCGTGATGACGTCGCCCTTCTTGATGCCGGCCTTGGCGCCGGGCGAGTCGGTCTGCGGTTCCACGACGAGGGCGCCTGCGGCATCCGCAAGGCCGAGCGAGTCGGCGATGTCGCGGGTCACCGGCTGGATCTGTACGCCGAGCCAGCCACGATCGACCTTGCCGTCCTTCATCAGGTCTGCGACGACGCCCTTGGCAACGGAAGCAGGGATCGCGAAGGCGATGCCGACATTGCCGCCCGAGGGCGAGAAGATCGCGGTGTTGATGCCGACGACCTGGCCATTGAGGTTGAAGGTCGGGCCACCGGAGTTGCCACGGTTCACGGCGGCGTCCACCTGCAGGTAGTCGTCATAGGGACCGGAGCCGATATCGCGGCCACGGGCCGAGATGATGCCGGCCGTCACCGTGCCGCCGAGGCCGAACGGGTTGCCGACGGCAACGACCCAGTCGCCGACGCGGATCTGGCTGTCATCGGCAAAGCTCACATAGGTGAACTTGCGCTGGTCCTTCTCGGCGACCTTGAGGACCGCGAGGTCTGTGCGGCTGTCCTTGCCGACGAGCGTGGCGTTGAGTTCCGTGCCGTCGTTCATGACGACCGTGAAGGCCGAACCGTCGCTGACGACGTGGTTGTTGGTGACGATGTAGCCGTCCTCGGAGATGAAGAAGCCGGAACCCTGCGCGGTCGGGCGCAGATGCGGCTTGCGGCCGCGGCGGTCGCTGAAGCGGCGGTCCTGGTCACGGTCGCCATGGGCCTCGTCCTGGCCGCCGAAATCGCGGAAGAAGCGCTTCAGCGGGTGATCGTCGGGAAGCTCGTCGAAGCCGCGGTCGCCGAAGAGGCCGCCGTCATCGCTGACCGGCTTCACATCGGACTGGACGCGGACGGAAACGACGGCCGGGGAAACAGCCTGCACGACATCGGCAAAGCTCGTGACCTGCGGAGCGTTGACGGAAACGGCTTCCGCGAAGCTTTCGCTGATGCGGGCGGGAATGCCGGTCGCGAGCATGACGGCAGCAAGCCCGGCGACGGTGGAGGCCTTCAGCGCGGTCTTGACGCCCGGACGCAATGCGGAAATCTTGGACATTCTTTCTACCTTCTCTTCGCTCTCGTGACTGCGTTCGGCAGCCGATGGAAAAGAGATAGGCCGCCTCACATTACAGCACACTGTCTGCGGCATGAATTTTTGGTAATGTTGGAATTGACAGTGGAAGACGCCGCTTCGAACGTCCCCTAATTCCGTTTCCCCGTCAGCTTCTCCAGTTCCGCCTTCTCCGCCTCCGAAAGCGGCGTACCAGTCGGCCCGCCGCCACGCCGGCGCACGAAGAGGATCATGGCCGTCGCGCCGGCAAGGAACAGCACGGCAGGCGCGCCCCACAGGAGCAGCGTCTCGCCGCGAAGGCGCGGATTGAGCAGCACGAATTCGCCGTAGCGCGAGACGACATAGTCGATCACCGCTTCATCGCTGTCACCGTTCGCCAGCCGCTCGCGCACGAGCAGGCGCAGGTCGCGGGCAAGCTCGGCGTTCGAATCGTCGATCGACTGGTTCTGGCACACCATGCAGCGAAGCTGGGAGGAGAGAGCACGTGCGCGCGCCTCCAGCGCCGGATCGGAAAGAACCTCGTCCGGGTTGACCGCGAAGGCCGGGAGGGCCGAAAGGATGAAGCCGGCGGCGAGCAGCAGGCGGCGCATCATTCCGCCGCCTCCAGCACGGGCTTGACCTTGCGCGTCTTCTGCGGCGCGCCGACGCGCAGGCGCCGGTCGCAGAGCGAAACCGCCCCGCCCGCCATCATGATAAGCGCGCCGATCCAGATGCACAGGATCATCGGCTTCCACCAAACGCGCACGACGATGCCGCCGTCCGCCATGGCGTCGCCGAGCGAGACGTAGAGCTGGCTGAAGCCGAAGGTGCGGATGCCCGCTTCCGTCGTCGGCATGCGGCGCGCCGTATAGAGGCGCTTCGACGACCAGACCTCGGTAACGGCCACGCCGCCCCGCGCAACCATGAAGTGGCCCGATTCTTCGGTGTAGTTCGGGCCCTGCCCGCGCCGCATGCCGTCGAAGGTCAGCGTGAAGCCGCCGGCCTCCACCTGCATGCCCGGCTTCATCTCCACCACATGCTCCGTCTGGAAGGCCGTCACGCCGATGATGCCGATGACGGTCACGCCGACGCCAATATGGGCGAGCGCCGTGCCGAAGGCGGAACCCGGCAGGCCGACAAAACGGCGGAAGGCGACATTCGCCGTCACCTTGCCGATGCCGGCGCGCAACCACAGCTCGGTCAGCGCGCCCGCGATCAGGTAGAAGCCGATGGCGAGGCCGAAATAGGCGAGCACCGGCCCGCCGTTCTTCGCATAAAGGACCGCCGCCGACAGGACGAGGCCAATGGCGGCGGCGGCGAAGAGACGCTGGCCGGCCGCCAGGATATCGCCGCGCTTCCAGGCGAGCAGCGGCCCGAACGGCACCGCCAGCAGCAGCGGCAGCATCAGGAGGCCGAAGGTGAGGTTGAAGAAGGGCGGACCGACGGAGATTTTCTCCCCCGTCAGCGCTTCCAGCAGAAGCGGATAGAGCGTGCCGGTCAGGACCGTCGCCGCCGCGGTCGTCAGGATCAGGTTATTGAGGACGAGCGCGCCTTCCCGCGAGATCGGCGCGAAAAGCCCGCCGGCCTTCAGCGTCGCCGCCCGGAAGGCGAAGAGCGACAGCGCACCGCCGATGAACATGACGAGGATGGCAAGGATGAAGACACCGCGCGTCGGGTCCGTCGCGAAGGCGTGCACGGAGGTCAAAACGCCGGAGCGCACGAGGAAGGTGCCGAGCAGCGACATGGAGAAGGTCAGGATCGCCAGCAGCACGGTCCAGATCTTCAGCGCCTCGCGCTTTTCCATGACCAGCGCGGAATGCAGCAGCGCCGTGCCCGCAAGCCAGGGGATGAAGGAGGCATTCTCCACCGGATCCCAGAACCACCAGCCGCCCCAGCCGAGTTCGTAATAGGCCCAGTAAGACCCCATGGCGATGCCGGCCGTCAGGAAGCTCCAGGCGGCAAGCGCCCAGGGCCGCACCCAGCGCGCCCAGGCGGCGTCGATCCGCCCCTCGATCAGCGCCGCGATGGCGAAGGAGAAACAGACCGAGAAGCCGACATAGCCGAGATAGAGCAGCGGCGGATGGATGGCGAGGCCGATATCCTGCAGGACGGGGTTGAGGTCCTTGCCCTCGGCCGGCGCCGGCGAAAGCCGCAGGAACGGGTTCGAGGTCAGGAGGATGAAGAGCGCGAAGGCGACCGAGATGAGGCCCTGCACCGCCAGCACGTTGGCGCGCAGCCGCTCTGGCAGGTTCGCGCCGAAGGTCGCCACCAGCGCGCTGAAGAAGACAAGGATGAGGAGCCAGAGCAGCATGGAGCCTTCATGGTTCCCCCACACGCCCGAGATCTTGTAGATCATCGGCTTCAGCGAATGCGAGTTTTCCCAGACATTGCCGACCGAGAAGTCGGAGACGATGTAAGCGAAGGTCAGCACCGAGAAGGAGAAGAGCACCAGCATGAAACCGGCAAGGGCCGCGGCGGAAGCCACGGCCATCAGCGAGCGGTCGTTGCGGATCGTGCCGATCAGCGGCAGCACGGACTGGACGAGAACCGTCGCGAGCGCCAGCACGAGAGCATAGTGTCCAAGCTCGATGATCATTTGATCGTTTCCTTGCCGGAAAGTTCGACGCCCTGCGCCTTCAGCCGGTCCGCGACGTCCTTGGGCATATAGGTCTCGTCATGCTTGGCGAGCACGGTATCGGCAACGAAAAGCCCATCCGTGCCGAAAGCGCCCTCGGCCACCACGCCCTGTCCCTCGCGGAAGAGGTCGGGCAGGATGCCGGTATAGGTCACCGGCACATTGGCGAGCGTGTCCGTCACCGTGAAGGTCACGGTCGAACCTTCGCCGCGTTTCACCGTGCCGCTTTCGACGAGGCCGCCGAGGCGGATGCGGGTGCCCGGCGCGACATCGGCCTTGGCGAGATCGCCCGGCACGTAGAAATAGGCGATGGACTGGCTGAAGGCGAACATGACGAGCAGCACCGCCGCCACGAGGAAGCCGATGCCGCCGCTTATAACCGCCAGACGTTTCTGTTTGCGTGTCATTGTCCGCTGCCCTCAGCCGAAATCGATAGGTCCCGGGCCAGCGCCAGAAGCTGTTTGCCGTTCTCGCTGTCCGCCGGGAAGGTCTTCAGCGCCGTCTGTAGCGCGGCCTCGGCCTTCAGCCTTTGATCCAGCACAACATAGGAACGGATGATGCGCATCCACCCCTCGAAATTGTCGGGGTTTTCCTGAAGCTTCGCGGCAAGGCTCTCCACCATGCCGGCGATCATCTGCTGGCGGTCGCCCGCGCTCATGTCCTCGGCTGCCGCCATGTCGCCGGCGCTCGGATTGCCGAGCTGGCCGCCCTCCCCGCCAAGCTCGGCGATATGCCGGTTGACGAGCGGCAGCCAGGGCGCGCCCGCCGGCGCCTGCCTTGCCAGCGCCTCGAAGGCGGCGCGCGCTTCGGGCTTCCTGCCCTCCTGCTCCAGCGCCAGCGCCAGATAGTATCCGGCGCGCGGATTGTCCGCCTTCAGCGCCAGCGACTGCTCCAGCGCCTTGCGCGCCTGCGCCGTGACGATGCCGTTCGCCGTCGCGATCAGGGTCTCGGCCTGACCGTCGAGCCTGTCCGTATTCGGTCCGAGAATCCGGATCGCCTGGGCGAAGGCGTTCGCCGCATCCTCCATCCGGCCGCTGCGATAGTAGATCGGCGCCAGAAGGTCCCAGCCCGCCCCGTCGTCCGGGTTGCGCGCCAGATGGTTTTCCGCCCGCGCGATGAGAATGGAGATGTCGTTGCCGGGATTGGCAAGCCGCTCGGCGAGCGGCTGGGCCGGAAGGTCCGGCCGGCCGGTCAAGAGGTACAGACAGAGGCCGATGGCGGGCAGCAGCACGATCACGAAGGCCTGCGCCAGCCGGTTGCGGCGCTGAGTCGGGCTTGCACCGTCCCGCGCCGCCGCCTTGCTGGCGGCGATCAGCCGCCGCGCCACTTCCGCGCGGGCCAGCTCCGCCTCCCCGGCTGCGATAAGGCCGGCCGCCTCGTCGCGCTTCAGCTCCTCGAGCTGGTCGTGGTAGACCTCGACGTCATGGCTGGCGTCCTCCGCGGCCGCCACGGGGCCGCGCAGAAGGGGAAGAAGCAGGACGGCCGCGACGGCTGCCGTCAGGATGGCGACGAGAATCCAGAAAAACATGACCGTTCAAATACTGGAACGCGCGACGCTTTCCAATTCCCCCGGGCGCGATGACGCGAATTTGAGGCGTTTCGCCGCAACCGGCACGCCGTCAGGAAAGCGGCGCCCAGGCCCCGTCCTCGTTGCGGCAGGCAGCGCCCCGCGTCACGGTCTGGCGGCCGTCCACCGTCAGCGTATGGCTGTACTGCCGGCAGTTCTGCGAGCCGACCTGATAGGGCGCGGCCGCGACGACGGAACCGCTCACGCCGCTACCCTGCCAGACGACCGGCTGGCCGCCGGGCGCCGCTTCCAGCGCGCGGTATTCGGCCTCCAGCGCCCGCTGCAGGTCCGCTTTGGAAAGCTGCGTCGCAGTGTTGCGGCTGACGAGGCCACCCTGAAGGGCGGTGATATAAACGGCAGCGCCCTGCGGCCCGGCCACCGGAACGCTGCCCTTGCCGCCGGATGTGGTCGCACATCCCGAAATCGTCAATACTGTCAGAAGGAGGGGGAAAAAGGCGCCGCGCAAACCCGTCTTCATCCGATGGGACCGTCTCTCTTCACGCAAAGGGCGGCAAGCCGCACCGAAACCCGTCACTCCCGCGATCCTCATGCCCGCGAGTCCTTCCCTTGTGGCATTGTCCGCCCTGTCAGGCAACATCCTTTGTGACCGCCGGCAGAACGAGCCGCGCCAGCAGGCCGCCGCGCGGCCCACGCGAAAGCCCGAAGGTGCCCTGATACTCCGAAGCGATCTCGCTGACGATGGACAGGCCAAGCCCAGTGCCCGGCTTGCTTTCGTCGAGCCGCTTCCCGCGCTTCATCGCCTCGCGGATCTGTTCCGGCTCGAGGCCCGGCCCGTCGTCCTCCACCTCGATCACGATCCAGTTCCTGCGCGCATCGTCGCTGCCGCGCATGTCGGCAGGGGCGGCATAGGCTTTCATCGCAACGGATGTGCGCGCATAGCGCGCCGCGTTCTCCAGAAGGTTGCCAACAGTCTCCTCGACGTCCTGCTGCTCCATCGCCAGCATCAATCCGGGCGGATCGACCGTCAGCGGAAACTGCCGGTCGGCATTGAGCCGCCGCATGACGCGCACCAGCCGCTCCAGCACCGGCTGCGCCTCGGTGCGGGCAAGCACCGATTCGCGCTGGGCGGCGATGCGGGCGCGGTTGAGATAGGATTGCACCTGGCTCTGCATGGCGTCGGCCTGCGTCTTCACCAGTTCGCCCTGCGGCGCGGGAATGAGGCGCGATTCGTTGAGCAGCACGGCGATAGGCGTCTTCAGCGAATGCGCGAGATTGCCCACCTGCATGCGCGCCCGCTCGACGATGCGCCGGTTGCTGTCGATCAGCGCATTCACCTCGCTCGCCAAGGGCAGGATTTCCCTCGGGAATTCCCCGTCAAGCTGCTCGCTTTCCCCCGCCCGGATTTTCTCCAGCGCCTTGCGCGCGCGGTCGAGCGGGCGAAGGCCGATGAGAATCGCCGCCGCGTTCAAAAGCAGGCTGCCGACGCCGAAGCCGAGCAGCGCGAGATAGAGGCTCCCTGAAAAGTCGTCGATATCCTGTTCCAGCACATCGCGATTGCCGACCACGCGAAAGCGCGCCGTGCGCCCCTCGTCGTCCAGCACCACTTCCGTCTCGACCACCTCCACCTCGTTGCCGAAGGAATCGACGGTCGTGTAGAAACGCTCGTAGCGCGTATCGAAGGGAATACTATCCGTGTCGGGAATGGGAATGCTGCCCGTGCCGAGCGATGAGGAGGTCAACGCCTCGCCCTCCAGCGCCCCGCCGATCGGCTCGACGATCCAGTACCAGCCCGATTGCGGCTGGAAGAAGCGCAGGTCCCCAAGCTGCGGCGTGCCGGAGAGCCGCGTGTTCTCCCCCGCCGAGACCGTGTTGATCACATTATAGAGCTGTGCGCGCAAAAGATCGCGGAAACTCTTCTCCGCGCTCTGCCTGTAGAGCGTTGAGATGACCACGGCGATGACGACGAGCGCCACCGCGGCCCAGAGGGAGGCGAGGAAGAGGACGCGGAAGGTGAGCGAGGTGGAGCGCCGGGCCTTATTTTCCATTGGCCGGCGCTTGCATCCGGTAGCCGAGGCCGCGCACGGTCTCGATCAGGTCGACGCCGATCTTCTTGCGCAGACGCCCGACGAAGACCTCGATCGTGTTGGAATCGCGGTCGAAATCCTGGTCGTACATGTGCTCGACCAGTTCCGTGCGCGAGACGACCTCGCCCATATGGTGCATGAGATAGGAGAGCAGGCGATATTCGTGCGAGGTCAGCTTCAGCGTCTCGCCGTTGACGGTCGCCTTGGAGCCTTTCGTGTCGAGCCGCACCGGCCCGCAGACGATATCGGGGCTGGCATGGCCCGCCGCGCGCCGGATGAGCGCCCGGATGCGCGCCAGCACCTCCTCGACATGGAAGGGTTTTGCCACGTAGTCGTCGGCACCGGCGTCGATGCCGGCCACCTTGTCGCTCCAGCGGTCGCGGGCTGTGAGGAGAAGGACGGGCATGCCCTTGCCGTCGGCGCGCCATTTCTCGAGCACGGTGATGCCGTCCATTTCCGGCAGGCCGATATCGAGGATGATGGCGTCGTAAGGCTCGGTGTCGCCGAGATAATGGCCCTCCTCACCGTCGAAGGCCTGGTCCACCACATAGCCGGCTTCCTTCAGCGCCTCGCTCAGTTGCCGGCTCAGGTTGACGTCGTCCTCGACCACCAGGATGCGCATTCGCCCTCTTCCTATCTGCTGTTTGCCGCCGGCCCGTTACATCGGCACGCGAACGGTCACCTTGCGGGGCCGCGCATTGCCGTTGCCCGGCACCAGCACGGTCACCACGCAGCTATCGCCGTCCGGCTTGGCGGAAAGAAGCTCGCCACCGGTCTGGGCCACCACCTGCGCGGCCGCATTGCTGCAGTCGCCGGCCACCGCGGCGACGTCCCGCTTGGCGCCCGTATCGACGGGCGCCGGGAGCATCAGGCTGGCCGCAAGCGCGGATATGAGAAGTGGCGATGCCATGAACATACTTTCAGGTGTGGATCAGTGTGATGCAAGCAATAAACGATCCACGCTGAATGGCAAATGAATGCGGGCGCGAACTTTTACGCCCCTCACCGCACGCGCCGGCGGGCCGAAATCCGCCCGAGCAGCGCCACGAGACCGCCCGCCGCACCCGTCGCGGCGACGATCAGGTCGGCCAGTTCCGCCCCGTCGCCGCTGGTCACCTGGATGCCCGCCGCATTGGCGAGCGAGGCGGCGATCGCGATCAGCGCGCCCCAGACGGTGCGGGACTGATACCAGGCTTTCACATCGTCACTCATGCTGTTTCTCCTAGAGACTGAGGGTCGCCTCGGCCGGCAGGCCGAGCGGCACCGCGCGGCCGAGCTGGCGCACGCGGATGGAAAGGGCCGCCTGCGGCGCGCCGAAATCGGCAAGCTCGTTGGCGACCGGATAGGCATAGGAAGGCGCGCCCGTCTCGACGCTGCGCACGACCGATCCGGCCGAGAGAATCTCCAGCCGATAGCCCTCGGTCGGCTCATCCAGCGGAATCTCGACGGCAAGCCAGCTATCCGAATCGATGCGGCCGCGCCGCACCCAGGAAAACTGCGCGATGCCGCCCGCCCCGCGCCGGGCACGCAGATGCACCGGGGAAAGCGGTGTCAGCGCCCTTATCCCGCCGGCAAAGGCGAAGGGGCCGATCTGCGCCGCCGAAACGCCGACGGCATCGACCACCCAGTTGGAAAGACGCCCCGCCTCCTCGACGCCAAGCCCCAGCGGACGCAGCGCCTCGTCGAGCATCACGGCCTCGGCATCCGCCGCATGACCTGCGATCATGGCGTCCTCGGTGCCGCAGAGCGCGCGCAAGAGGCCGGTCAGCCGCCAGCGCCGCGGCGCGATCTCGCTCGCCGCGCGGAAGCCGACGATTTCCCAGGCCCCGTTCCCGGCTCTGAGCGCGATGCGGTTCGTCCCGTTCAGCACCGCCAGCCTGTCGGCCGAGGAAAGCCCGCCGGCGGGAAGGTCGATCAGCAACGAGCCGCCCTCGTCGAACCGGCCCACGACGCCCGGTCCGAGCGGTTCAGCCAGCCAGCCGATCCGCGCCGGCCTGTCGAGCTGCGTGCGGATACGGTAGCCTTCCGTCGTTTCGGAGCTGGAGACGATCATGGCGCGCCAGGGCTGGGCATAGGCGGCGACGCAGGCGAAATCCTGCGGATTGCCCGTGCCGAGCACCGGCAGGTCGAGCAGCGCGACGACGGGCGCGAAAGCGTCCGCCGCCCCCGTCTCGCCCACCGGCCCGCCCTCCTCCACCGGCGCGGGCGCGGCGCTGTCTCCGGCCGCGATGGCGCGCGCCTCGACCTCGCGCACCATCCCGTCGGTGATGCCCGTGATCAGGAAACGCCCCGTCGGACCGCCGGCAAGCCGCACCACATCGCCCGGCGTGAAGCCGAGCACCGTCGGCGGCAGGCGGAAGGAGACACGCCGCTGGCCGGCGCGGTGGTCGCGCAGGGCCGTCTCGACGCAGGCCGCCGCGCCGCCCGCATGCAACACCGCCGGCAGCGAGAGCCGGAGCACCCGGTCCGTGCCGCCCGCCATGCGCCGGGAGCGTGTCGTCACGCGCGGATGCCCGCTCGCCTCGTCGAAATGGTCGAGGATCGCCTCGCCGCAAAGATCGCTGATATGGCCCCGGCTCTCCTCGAAAAGCGCCTCGTCGGGCCGTTCGGCCAGCACTTCCAGCTCGGCCGCCGGCAGCGCGGATTTCAGCCGCGAGCGGAAGGTCAGCCGCCCATCCGCCTCCAGCGCATCGATCTGGAACGCCTCCATCAGCGGCTCGATCAGCCGGCGCGCCGAGGTCTGCTCGCCCTGCACGAAGCCCGGCAGGTCGCCGCAGACGCCCGAGACGTCGAAATCAGCAAAACCATGGTCGGTGAGGATGGCGGCGATGACGTCGGCAACCGTTCCCGCACCGAGCCGCCCGTTCAGCCAGTGCCCGCGCTGCCAGTTGGCTCCGTCCGCCCACAGCGAGAGCTTTTCCGGAAACGCCGGATAGGGCCGTGCGTCCCAGGTCCACAGGAAGACGCGCCCCGGATCCACCATGCCCGGCTCCGGCCCCTCCCCCTGCCACCAGTCATGGTGCGCGTCGAGGAAGCGCCGCTGCATGGAATCGCTGCGCCCGCCGCCGGAATGATGCGGCAGCGCGTTCTCGACGCTCTTGGCGTCGACGAAGGCGTTCGGCCGGTTCGCCCCCTTGTCGATAGCCGGGCAGCCGAGTTCCGTGAACCAGACCGGCTTGGAGCGCGGTGCCCAGGCCGTCGGCGCGGGCAGTTCCGCCCCGTCCGGTCCCCGTTCGTAATGCGGGTTCGTCCACCAGCTTTCGATGTCCTTGTAGCGGAACACCCAGGGCTTGCCCGCCGCCCCGTCGGTGATCGGCGTGCGGATGCGCGCCCTGCGGTCCGTATCGCCGGCATAGAACCAGTCGAAGCCCTCGCCCCGCGTGATCGTGGCACGCATCCCCGCCGGGTCTTCGCAATGGCGGAACCCGTCCGGGTTGCCGGCGAGCATATCGCCGTCCTGCCAATCGGAAAGCGGCATGTAATTGTCGATGCCCACGGCGTCGATGGCCGGATGCGCCCAGAGCGGATCGAGCGGAAAGCGCAGTTCGCCGCCGCCGCCCGCCGGCTGGAAGCCGGCATATTCGCTCCAGTCCGCCGCATAGGTGATCTTCGTGCCGGCGCGCAGCACCGCGCGCGCATTGGCCGCGAGCGTGCAAAGCCCCTCGACGAAGGGAAACCGCCCGTCCCCGTCGCGCAGCGCCGTCAGCCCGCGCATCTCCGAGCCGATGAGGAAGCCGTCGACCCCGCCCGCCACCTCCGCGAGCCGCGCATAATGCAGCACCATCCGGCGATACCCCGTGTCACCGGAAGGAGCGGTGATGTTTTCGCCACTGACGGAAAAGTGCCCCGCCTGCGAATTGCCGAGAAAGGCCTGCACCTGGCTGCGCGCCGTACTCGTCCGGTCCACCGACACGGGATGGCACGTGATACGCCCACGCCAGGGATAGGCGGCCTGCCTTGCGCCGCCATAGGGATCGGGCAGGCTGTTGCCCGCTGGCACGTCCATCATCAGGAACGGATACAGATAGACTTCCAGCCCCTCCGCCCGTAGATGGCGGATCGCCGCGATCACGCCGGCGTCCGAGGGTGTGCCGCCGAAGGCCGCCTTCCCCTCGTTGCGGCTCACCAGATAGGCGCCCGGGCGCGTGATGCCCCCGACCCGCCAGGGCCGCGATTCCCCGCCGCGATCGCGCGTCTCCACCCCCGGCACGATCCGGCAGTTGCCGGCCCTGAGGTCCGTCCCGAACCAGGCGACGACGAGCGCGACCCGTTCCAGGTTCGGACAGAGGCTCTTGAGGTCGGCGAGCGAGGCGCGCCAGTCGGTCGAGGCGAGCAGCATGTTGCGGTTGATGTGCCGCGCCGAGCCGGCCCCGGTCACCTCCGTCACCCGCGACGGGTCGTAACCGTGTTCCGTCGAGCCGGGAATGATCGTCACCGCCCGGACCTTCTTCTCCAGCGATCCGACCGGCCGCACCACCTCGAAGTGAAGAAGCGGGATGCGGTTGCCATAGGCCTCGAGCGGCAGCCGCTCCAGCACGACATAGCACAGCCCGCGATAGGCCGGTGTCTTGCCCGCCCCCTGCTTGGCCTCGATGAGCGGATCGGGCGGCTGGTCCAGCGTCCCGGTATAGATACGCATCGCCACCGAGGTCATGTCCAGTTCACGCCCGTCCGCCCAGATACGGCGAACACTGGCGACCGGCCCCTCGCAGACCGCCATCGCAAGGTTCGCGAAATAGCGATAGGTCCGCGTCTGGACCTGCGAGCCGCCACCGCCGCCGCCCTTGCCGCCCTGGCGCTCCTCCACGGTCACCTGCTCCTCGAAGCGCGTCGCCCAGATCAGCGTGCCGCCGAGGCGCGAGGTGCCGTAGACACGGCTGATCGCCGTGCCCTCCTCCGAGCCGGGAACGCGGCCGTCCATCAGCCGGGGGCCGGAAATCGTCCTGCCGTCCCCACCGCCGCCGCCCATCAGCGAGCGGTCGACGACGGAGCCTGCAAGCGCGCCGACCGCCCGCCCGACGATCGCGCCGATGGGGCCGAAGACGCTGCCGAGCGCGGCGCCTGCCGCCTGGAAGAGAAGTGTCGCCATGGATCAGGAGAGCTCCGGAAAACGAAAGACGCCGGCAATGCGCCGACGCCAGCCTGGAACGAGCGCCGATTCGATCACCGCCGCCTGTTCGTAGGCATGGATGAAACGCCCCTCGGGCGTGGCGATGCCGGCATGTTTCGCCGCCGCGTCGTCCTGCCAGCGAAAGATGAGCAGGTCGCCCGGCCGCAGCGCCGAGGGCGGCAGGGCCGCCCCGCAATGCCGCTCCGCTGCCTCCAGCAGCCGTTCCCGGCCTGCCCGCTCGGCCCAGTCGGGCGCATAGGGCGTGGGTGCTTCCGGCTCCGCGCCGTAAAGCTCGCGCCAGACACCCCGGATCAGGCCGAGGCAATCGCACCCCACGCCCTTCAGCGATCCCTGGTGCCGATAGGGCGTGCCGATGAAGCCGCGCGCAATCGCAACGACGCGCCCGCCGAAAATCCCATGGTCGAAAATTCCAGGGTCGAAAATCTCAGTCAAAGAGCCGCCTCCCGTCATGCACGGTCTGGCTGTTGACATAGCCGTAGCTAAAATCGCTGCCCGGCATATGCGGAAACCCCTGGAAATTCAGAGTATTGCCGAATTTCCCCCGGCAGGTCGCAAAACGCTTGTCGCAGCCCGCCGTCACCTCCAGCGTATCGCCCACGGCGATCCCGGCCGTCATCGGCAGCCACAGCATCAGCTCATCCGCGTCCTCGCCGCGCCGATGGTCCTCGATATCGGCCGAAAGCCCCGCCGCCGCGCCGCTGGTGAAGGCGAGCACGCCATACCGGAAGAAGCGGTCGGCAAAGCCGGAAAGACCGCTCACCCGCACATGCATGTCGTCCGGGACCACGCTCACGGTCGCGTTCGCGCGGAAGGCCGCCAGATCGATCCCGCAGCGCGCATCCCCCAGCACCGCATCGCACTGGCGGCCGAAGACGCGGCCGCGCACCTGGTCGAGCCGATGCGTCAGCCGCCGCAGCTCCACGCGGAAAAGCCCGCCCTCGCGCCGCACCTCGCCCAGTTCGGCGGTGCGCAGCAAAAGGCGCTGCGAAGGGTCCTGCCAGTTGACCGTGAAAATCTCGACCTTCGCCCCGTCATAGCGCCCGGCGGAGAGGTCCTCGGCCCGGATCGTATCGGCGGAAAACCCGCCGGACACGTCCCCACCCTCGGCCGAAAGCCCGTTACCGTCCTCCGCCTCGCTCGCCTGGAAACCGCTCGCGGCGGCATAGGTGAGGCCGTCGAAGGCGATGTCCCGGTCGTGATCGGTAAATCCCATCACCGTGCCGTCCTGCCGCGTCACGCGCCAGACGTTGCACAGCGTCGTCGCCTCCCCGTCGAGATGGGCCTGAAGCCCAGGCGAAATGGTCCTCATGGCTTGATCTCCACCAGCGGAATGGAAGGAATGCGCCCCGCGTCGAACTGCGCGAGGTCGATATCGATGCGGTCCGTGTCGAAACGCACCGGCACGTCGAACTCGAAGCCCGCCCGCACCGTGCCGGAAGCGGGCACCTTGCCCGGCTTGAAGGTGATCGTCCCCGCCACATGGTCGACGGTATAGTCCGCCGCCGGCACGGCGCTTCCGCCCACCGCCACGCTCACCGTGCCCGCCACCGGCTTGTCGATCCGCCGCACCGTCTCGCCGCCGGCATCCGCATAGCGCTTGACCAGCGCGAAGGTCGCCGTCGTCCCGTCCGCGCCGCCGAGGAACTGGTCCACGGCGCTGATCGACCCGCCCGGCGCACAGGACTTGTGATCCACCGGGTCGCGGAAGCGGAACCCGTTGAATTGCCCCGCCCGCGCCTCGAAGAAGGTAAGAACCGCATAGAGATCGTCGAGCGAGCGCACGCCCGATCCGGCGTCATAGTGCCGCCGCGCATCCTGCCAGCGGCGATTGCGGTTCTCCCGCCCGTTGGAAAGGCTGACGATGTCCGTCCGCCGCACCGGCCCCCCGCTGGTGCCGAGCGCGACACGCAGCGGAAACCGCACCTCATGAAATCCTGCCATGCCGTTATCTCCGAAACAGGCCGCAACGGCCCCTCATCCCGCTGCCGCGACCTTCTCCCCGCGGGCGGGGAGAAGGGACGGATGCACCGCACCCCCAGCCAAAAGACGTTGCGTGATGGGAAACCCTCGCCTCTCAGCCCCTTCGCCCCGCTTGCGGGGAGAAGGTCGCGGCAGCGGGATGAGGGGCAAACCCAAACTGCCAAGCCTTCACAAACTCCGCTGCCCCCGCCCCACCGTGCGCGTCAGCATCGCCGCGATCTGCCCTTCCGACTTGCGGAAACTCGCCGCATCCGGCGTCGTCACATTGAAGACGATGCGCGCACCGCCCTCCCCGCCGCCCGCCGCAACGCCGAGCGCCCCGTCCGGCCCGCGCTTCAGGGGCAGGATCGCCTCGGCCCCGGCCTCGCCCATCAGCCCCAACCCGCCGCCGCTGCCGAAATAGGTCGGCGAGGACACCACCCCGCCCTTGGCGAAGGGCGTCACCCCGCCGATCAGGCTGGAAATACCCGAACTCAAAAGCCCCTCCAGCGGCTTCAAGCCCACCGAAAGCGCGATGTCGCTCATGCGCAGCGCCAGTCCGCGCAGCACGCTTTCCAGCCCCTTGCCGTCCACCACCGCGCCTTTCAGCGCACCGGTCAGCGCCATCCCGAAGGAGCGCGAGCGCGCCTCCAGGTCGTCGAAGATCGCCGAAAGCTGGTCGGCATCGTCCAGCGTGCCGGAAAGCGGCCTGTCGTCCGAAATCGCCATTCGTCACTCCATCCGATCGGGAAAAACCTGCATCAACATCGCCAGCGCCGCCCGCCCCGGCGCGGCCGGCGAAGGCCGCAGCAGGCCGAGCGCGAAACCGAGTTCGCGCGGCGTCATCGCCCAGAAATCTCTTGCGGAAAGCCGCATCCGGCAAAGCCCGGCATGAAGCGCCGCCTCCCAGGGAAAGGCGGGCCGCTCGCCGTTCAGGCCGGATGCGGCGGCAGAGGGTTTTGCGTATCCGCCCCCGCCCCGAAGGTCGCCTGTAGCAGCTCGGCCGCGATGCGGGCAAAGCCCGCCAGCCCGTCCGCCACCGCCATGCCAGCCACGTCCTCGTCGCTGAGGAGATTGCCGCCGCCGCGCAGCCCGGCGCCGATGATGCGGATGAGATCGTCCGCCTTAAGCCGCCCGCTCGAAAACCGCTCCGCCAGCCCCGTCAGGCTATCGACGGCAAAAGCCGTCTCCAGCTCCGCCAGCGCCCCGAGCGTCAGGCACAGCACCCGCCGCTCGCCGTCGAAAAGCGCCTCGATCTCGCCGCGATGCCTGTTCGCCCGCGCGCCCATCACAGCACCACGAAGGTCAGCGGCCCGGCCGATTCCAGCCCGATCTCGAACAGCACCTCGCCGTCATGCGCGCCGGAATATTCGAGCGCGGCGATCTGAAACGCCCCCGCAACCGTCCCGAAATCCGGAACGACGATCTGCCAGGCGGCGATCGTCCCGGCGAAGAACAGCGAGCGCACCAGCGCATCGGAGGCCTGGTCCTTGAAGATCCCGCTGCCCGAAAGCGCCGCCCGCTGCACACCCGCCCCGCCGAGCAGCTCGCGCCAGCGCCCCACCGATTCCGCGTCCGTCACGTCGACGAGCGCCGCATTGAACGAAAGCCGCTTCGAGCGCAGCCCCGCGACCGTCGCAAAACCCGCTCCATTGTCGATCTTGAGCAGCAGGTCCCGCCCCTTCTGTGCCACCATGGCAATATCCTTTCCGAAAAAATGGAAATCAGCCGTCCGGCTCCGTCACCGCCCGGAACCGCATCTCCGCCCGATGGAATTTCGACGCCCCGTCCCGCTTCAGCCGCGTCTCGCGATGCAGCAGCAGGACGAGATGATGGCCATCGAGCGCCAGCGCCGCATCGTGCAGCGCCGCGCGCACCGCCGCGGCGATCCCCTGCGCCTCCCGATGCCCCGCCGCCCCGGACCAGGCCTCCAGCACCACCGCATGCTCCTCCCCCGCCTCCGTGGCGGTGGAGTGGTCCGTGCTGTCGATGCCGGCGATCACCACAAGGGGCGAAGCCGGAGCCGCCAGCCGGCGATCAGCGATCCCCTCGGCCCCAACAAGCGCCGTCAGCGCAACATCGCCCGAAAGCCGGGCGAAGATGGCCTTCTGCAAGGCGGATGCCGCGCTCATGGCTTGATCTCCTCACAATCGCAGATGAGATAGCGCCGCGTCTCGTCCGGGTCGCAAAAGGCGCGTATCTCAAAAAGCCGCTCGCCCTTGTGCAGCCGCATGCCGCCGGCAAGATCGCCCCGCCAGCGCAGCCGGATACGGTGCGTCACCGCCACCCGCAGCGTCCCCGCCGCCTCGTCGGCCTTCGCGGCGACCGGCTCGATATGCGCCCAGAGCGAGGCCATCGCGATGAAGCTCACCGCCGCCCCACCCTGCCCGTCCGGCGTCTCCTCCGGCCGCTCCAGCACGAGCCGGGCGTTCAACATCCCGGGTTCAAGCGCGCTGCCCATCACAGCCTCCGCAGCCGATAAGGCGCGACCAGCCGGTCATAGCCCTGCGGCACCGCCCCCGGCTGGTCCTCAAGGGAGAGCACGCCGCGCAGCTCGTACATCGCCGCCACATGCAGCAGCAGCGCCCGTTTCAGCGTGTCCGGCACATCCGCGCCACTCTCGCCGAAGCCGGCGGAGAAATCGATCTCGATGCCGTTCAAGGCCCGTGCCGTTTCCGGCTGCGCCGGCAGGATCAGCCGCGCCGGCCGCGCCGCGCCGTCAAGCACATAGCCCGCCGCATCGACCGCGACCGGCGCGCCAAGTTCATCGTAAACCGTAATCGCCTCAACGGTTTGCACCGGCCCCCTGGCAATCTGAATCATCTTGCCTTCCGGCCAGTCGTCCAGATAGAGCCGCAGCGACCGCACGATCAGGCAAAGCCCCGTCTCGGCCTCCAGATAACCGCGCGCCGTGCGGACGAGCGAGGCCAGCAGCGTGTCCTCATCGTTTGTATCGAGGCGCAGATGCGCCTTCACCTCGGCAAGCGTGACCGGCTCCACGGCCGGCGGCGTGAGTTCGGCAATCGTCATGACAATCCTGTCTGATGGAGGGAGTGCGGGCGCGGCCGGGAGGAAAACCGCGCCCGCGACCCCGGCAGCAGGGAACGCCCGCCGGGGTAGGAGAAATTGTGAAAGGAAACCGCCACTCCACGCTCCCTTCGCCCCGCTTGCGGGGAGAAGGTGCCGGCAGGCGGATGAGAGGCAACCACAGGCAAGGCCCCGATGCCGGGCCGCCCCTCACCCCAGCCTTCTCCCCGCAAGCGGGGAGAGGGAGCGGAAACGTTGAGGACCGCGGCTCAGCTCGCCGCGAACTTCACCAGCTTGATCGCCTCGAAATTCTGCACCCCGCCGCCGACGCGCTTGGTCGTGTAGAACAGCACATAGGGCTTGGCCGAATAGGGATCGCGCAGCACGCGCACGCCCGTACGGTCGACGACGAGATAGCCCGCGCGGAAATCGCCGAAGGCGATGGAGAAACTGTCCGCCGCCACGTCAGGCATGTCCTCCGCCTCCGCGATGGCAAAGCCCATCAGCGAGGCCGGCTGGCCGGGCGTTGCCGGCGGGCGCCAGAGGTAGTTGCCGTCGGCGTCCTTGAACTTGCGGATCGCCGCTTGCGTCTTGCGGTTCATCACGAAGCTGGCATTCTGCCTGTGCCCCGCCTTCAGCGCATAGACCGTATCGATCAGCGTGTCGGACGGCCCGCTCGCCTTGAAGGCTCCGGCCGTACCCGTAGCGATGTAGCCGATATTGCCCCAGCTCCAGCCGCTATCGGCCACATTGGTATAGCTGAGGAAACCCTTCGGCTTGTTGACGCCGTCGCCGGAGACGAAGGCCGTGCCCTCCTGCTCGCCGAAGACGATATCCACCTCCGAGGCGATCCAGCTTTCCACGTCCACCGCCGCATCGTCGAGCAGCGCCGCCGTCGCCGCCGGCATGGCGTAAAGCTCCATGGTCGGGAAGGACAGTTCGGCAAGCTGCGCAGCATTGGTCTGCGGCCGCGCCGCCGTCTCCGCCACCCAGCCGCAGGCCATGCCGGAGGTCGCGAAGGGCTTTTTCAGCACCGCGCCGGAAACCTGCCGCACCGTCGCCAGCGCCCGGATGGGCGAAGCGGCGGAAAGCCGGCGGCCGATCTCCGTATCGGTCTCCGGCGGCACCAGATAGCCTCCGTCCGCCGCCGAGCCGACCGACATGGCCTTGCCCTCCAGCGCACGCAGCGCGCTCTCGTCGCCCCGGCGCATATAGGCGGAGAAGGCCGCCTTGTGCTCGGCCGCCTCGGGCGATCCCTCGCCCGCCCCGCCGAGCGCCGGGCGGGCCTTCTTCAGCGCCAGCCCGTCGAGCACGCGCTTGTGCTCGTCCATAGCGCGGTTGATGCGGTCCACCTTGTCGCGCGTCACCACGTCTGCGGTGAGTTTCTGCTCGATCTCGCCGAGCCGGCGGTCGTTCGTCTCCTTGAAGGCCTCGAAGGCCTCCATGAAGTCGTCGAAGGCGGCGGCCATCGTTTCCGGCACGGCCTTGATCTCCGGCGCGGTCTTCATCGTCTCCGTCATGCCTGGTCTCCTGTTAGCGTTTCATCATCCGGGCCGCCCGGCGCATGCTGCGCACGAGTTCCGTTTCCCGGTCGCGGAACCACCGCGCATTCTTCACGTTCGACACCCGCGCCGAGGGCAGCATGGGGAAGGTGACGATCGAGATTTCCCAAAGGTCCGCCTCCAGGATGCGGCGCACGCCGCTCGCCCGGTCGGTCTTCGAGCGCACCGTCTGGAAGCCGATGGAGAGCCCGTCGAGCGCCCCCGATTTCATCAGCTGCAGCACCTCCCGCGCCCGGGCGACGCCCGGCGACAGCACGCCCTCGACATAAAGCCCCCGCTCGTCCTCGCGGATGGTGCGCCAGCGGCCGATCGGCTGGGCCGGATCGTGCTGGAAAAGCATCCGCACACCGGCCGCGCCGCGCTTTTGCAGCGACGGCCCGAAGGCCCCCGGCGCAATGGCGTCCTTGCTCAGGTCCACCTCGCCGAAGAGGCTCGCATAGCCGGAAAACAACCCGTCGCCGGAAACGCCCGCAAGCGTCAGATCGGCATATTTCTTCGTCCGCCAGACCGGCAGGTCGTCGGTTGTCATTGCTCTCTCCGATCAGGAATTAGGGGGTAGGCAATAGGCAGTAGCCAATAGGGAACGGCGCTCCCTCAATCCCTACTGCCTATTGGCTATTGGCTATCGCCTACTGCCTCATCCGCTCCGCCACCCGCGCCAGCACGCCCAGTCCCCACCAGGCCGAAAGGCTTGCCGCCGCCGAGCCGGTCAGCAGCAGTTCCGAGGGGCCGAGATAGCCCGCGATGCCGAGCCGCGCCGCGATCCAGAACCCCGCCGGCCCGCCGAAGACGAGGCCGCAGGCAAGCCCGGTCAGAAACCGGCATCCCGCCTCCCGGCGGCTTTTCGGCAGGAGATAGATGAGCGAAACGGCCGCGCCCGCGGACGCACCGATGAACCGGGCCGTCCAAAGCCCACCGTCGTTTCCGAAGTCAGCCATTGTTAAGCCTTTCAGATTATTATGGAAATTCAGAAGGAATGGCCGCAGGCGGCCGAATGCGCGCCGGCTCACGCAGGGCCAGCGGCGGCAATCCTCGAATCTTTTGAATCCCTTGCTGTGTTTTGCTCG
This sequence comes from Shinella zoogloeoides, assembly GCF_022682305.1. Classification (NCBI taxonomy): domain Bacteria; kingdom Pseudomonadati; phylum Pseudomonadota; class Alphaproteobacteria; order Hyphomicrobiales; family Rhizobiaceae; genus Shinella; species Shinella zoogloeoides. Next base: position 903,001 of record NZ_CP093528.1, on the reverse strand, counting down.
AAAGCCGATTCAAGCACTTCACGCGATGAATCCGGAATGCGGGAAGAAGAGTCACCTCTCCAGACCAAGCCGCTGTTTTCCCAACGGAAATCCGACGCCATAGCGCCCGGAATACCCCCCTCTGCCCTACCGGGAATCTCCCCCACAAGGGGGGAGATTGGATGGAGCGATGTTTCACTTCCTCTTCGACGCCGCTGCTTGAGCTAGGTTCGTGCCTCTTGCCGATCTCCCCCTTGTGGGGGAGATGGCCGGCAGGCCAGAAGGGGGTGAAGCCACACCCGCTCCCTCTCAATACCCCACCGCCCGCCGCTTCTCCTCGTCCGTCAAAAACCCCGCCGCCCCAACCCGCGCCCAAAGCTCGGACCTCTCCGCCACAAGCCCGTTCACCTGGTCCAGATCCGGCACCAGCCGCAGCGCCTCGCCCTCCTCGGAAAACCAAGCCGCGAAGGACCCCGCCGTGCGGCTGACCAGCGGCAGCACGGTCAGCCGCCAGAACGCCCGGTTCGCCTCCTGGTAATTGGCATAGGTCGCATCGCCCGGAATGCCGATCAGCATGGGCGGCACGCCGAAGGCGAGCGCGATGTCGCGCGCCGCCCCGTTCCTCGCCTCCACGAAATCCATCTCGCGCGGCGAAAGCCCCATCGCCTTCCAGTCCAGCCCGCCTTCCAGCAGCATCGGCCGGCCGGCCCGCGCCGGGCCGGAATAGCCCTCCTCCAGCTCGCTCTTCAGCCGGTCGTACTGGTCGGGCGAAAGGTTGCCCCCCTCCTTCGGCTGGTAGACGAGCGCGCCGGAAGGCCGTGCCGAATTGTCGAGCAGCGCCTTGTTCCACACCGCCGCCGCATTGGAGAGGTCGAGCGCCACGGACGCCGCCTCCAGCGGCGCGAAGCCGAGCTGGTCGTCGAGCGGATGGAAGAGCCGCAGATGCAGGATCGCCTGCCCCTCGCCCGCCGCATGTCGTCGCACATGGTTGCCGGCGCGATACTCATAAGCCTCCGGCCACCCGTCCCGCCCCTCGACGATGCGCATCCGGTCGGGCCGCAGCAGATGCAATTCCCGCAGCTCCTCGCCCACCCGCACCCCTTCCACGAAGGCATTGCCGGACAGCAGGAGATGCCCATACAGCGTCTCGAAGAAATCCGTCCCCGCCATGCGCCCATTCGGCCGCGCCAGCAGCGCGAGCAGGCCATCCTCCGGCCGCTCCACCTCGCCGGCATAGGCCAGCCACGGCACCGAGGCCGCCGCCTCAGCGATCATACGCACCGCCCGGTGCGCCACCGGGTTCTTCATGAATCCCTCGCACGACAGCGAGGCATAGGACCGGCTCGACCAATGCGCCCGGCCCTCCGCCGTTAGCGCGAAAAAGCCCGACGCCTTGGTTTCCACCGCCCCCTGGCGGCGTCTGAGGAAGGATGGCAGTTTCATGATGTCCTCGGTCGTTGTGAAAAGTACAAAAGCCGGCGGAGGCATCACCCCTCATCCGGCTGCCGCCACCTTCTCCCCGCAAGCGGGGCGAAGGGGCATGTGGGAGCGTTTTCCTCCCTATCGACATTGCTTACCAAGCGAGCGGACGCGCCAATCCCCTTCTCCGCCTGCGGGGAGAAGGTGGCGGCAGCCGGATGAGGGGCAGCCTACCCGCCCAAAGCCGCAAGAAATGCCCGCCCATACCCGGCAATCCGCTCCGCCCGGTCCAGCCCGTTGACGATCCGCCGCGCGCCCACCCAGTCGGCCTGCCCGGCGGAAAAATGATCCGCCAGCCGCCGCCCCGTAAACGCGCCCTGCAGCATGCCGACAAAGAGGATCTCCACCGACACCGCCATGTCCATCGCCCGCTCCGGCCTCTCGACGAGGTCGATGCCCGTCAGCGCCGAAAGCCGCTCGTAATTCCGCCTGTGGGTGATCTGCACCAGCCCGCGCCCGAGCCAGCTCCGCCCGTCCTCGTCCCGCCGCCAGTAGGGCGCGGAAACCTGCGGCAGCCGCCCCTCCGCGAAAGCCTTGTCCAACCGCGCAATCGCCGCCGCATCCGAGGCGGCAAAAGTTTCGCGCACCGGCCGCATGCGCCCACCCGTCTCGTGATGCGCCGTCGCCAACATATAGGCGAGGAAGCGCTGGTCGTCCGTCTCCCGCCCTCGCTCGAAGCGGTCGAGAAGCGCCGCCATGCCGCGAACCTGCCCGCGTCCCAGCCGCCCGCCATAGAGCGTCCCACGCACGCCGTCGAAAAACCGCTTCCGGTCGATCCCCATCGTCAAATCCCCCGCACCCGAGGCTCGCCCTGCCGGTCGATCACCAGGGCCGTCAGCGCCCAGACCAGCGCGTCGAGCCGGTCCGGCGAGCGGCCGGAGGAAAGCCCGTCCGGCCCGAAATCACACATCTGGTCTTCCAGCTCGGCAAAGGCGCCGGCATGGACGACCCGCCCCTGCTCGTAGAGCGCCGCCACCGGCTCCGCGCGCAGAAATTTCCCGCGCGTCGCCCGCACCGTCGAGACCGGCAGCTTGGCGTCGACGCTTCTCAGCATCGCCGTCACCATGTCGCCGCCCTGGTTCACCTCGGCCACCACCCGGTCGGCATCGAAGCGCCGGAAGGCGCGCACCACGGCGCCCGCCCAGCCCGCCGGGCTGGCCCCCGTCACCGAACAATCCGCCAGCACCACCGCCCGCCCACCGCCATCCAGCCCCGCCACGACGATCCCGCAGACCGAAGCCGCCGAGGCCGTCGCCGGCGGATCGACCGCCACGACGATGCGCGACAGCGGCCCCGGCTGGCGCAGCCGGATAGCCTCCAGCCGCGCCCGGTTCCACAGCGCGTCCTCGCGGTCGGCGATCAGTTCCCCGTCCAGTTCCTGCCGCCCCAGCCGCGTGCCGCCGTAGCGGTCGGCCATGGCCGTCAGAAACCCCGGCGAGAGGTTTTCCGCATTGTCGGCGGTCGCGATCCGCCGCACCGCCGTTGCCGGATCGCCGGCCAGCGCCCGCAGCAGCGGCACCGGCCGCGGCGTCGTCGTCACCAGCACGCGCGGATCGTCGCCCAGCCGCAGGCCGAATTGCAGCATGTCCCAGGTCTCCTGCGCATGTTTCCATTTGCCGAGTTCATCGCACCATCCGAAATGAAACTGCGGCCCGCGCAAACTTTCCGGATCCTCGGAAGAAAATATCTGCCCGATGGACCCATTCGGCCAGACAAGCCGGCGGCGCGAAGCCTCGAATTCCGGCCGCGAGCGCCCCGCGATGCGGCAGATGCCCGAAACACCGTCGATCATCACCTCACGCGCATCGCCGAGCGTTTCGGCCACCAGCGCGATCCGGCTTTCCGGCCGCGCCAGCGCCATCGCATGCACCCATTCCGCCCCCGCCCGCGTCTTGCCCGAGCCGCGCCCGCCCATCAGCAGCCAGACCCGCCAGTCCCCCGGCGGCGGCTTCTGCGCGTCGCGGTGGGTAAAATGCCAGCCGCGGAGTTGTTGCCGTGAGTGCGGTATCAGCCGTCCGGCAGGTGTCGGTTTCAGCCCCGCCTCATCGGGGATGCCCCTCATCCCCCTGCCGGGACCTTCTCCCCACAAGCGGGGAGAAGGGGATTGGGGCGATGCCCCATCCTCACACGGCGGTTGCTGGGGAGGAAAGCCTTGCATCCCTTCCTTCGCCCCGCTTGCGGGGAGAAGGTCCCGGCAGGGGGATGGGGGGCAATCTCCACCGAAATCGCCAGCGTCACCGCCGCCCCGCCGCCCCAGCCCCGTCTCCAATGCATCGGCCGCCGCCAGCAAACCCGCCCGTTCTTCCTCGATCATCCTAAAGCCCGCGGCCGCCGCCTTCACAGTTCCGTCCAGCTTCCTGCCGATCGCCCGGCAGGCCAACCTCTCCCTACGGCCCACTTTCCATTGCCGCGGCAGCATCGCCGCCAGCCCGGATTTCCCGCATCCATTCCGTCTTGGCGGCATCCATCCGCTCCTTCACGCGCTGCTCCACCAGCCGGTCGAACTCCTCGATCAGCGCCGCCTCGTCGTCCGGCTCTCCGCTATCCACCCGTTCGGCGATCAGCGTGCGCTGCAGGCTGTCGATCTTCTCCAGCGTGCGCACGATCAGCGACACGGCCTCGATGGCCGCCTTCGCATCCGTCTGCGCCGCCTTCCGCGTGGTCTCGTCACCGGCATCGTCCGCATCGCGCTCGGCCAGAACCTTCTGGCTCTGGAACCGCTGGAAGCGCTCGCGCAGCTCCTTGGTCATTTCGAGAAGCATGGCCTGCATGTCGAGAAAGGGATCGCCCGGTGCTTCCGCCTTGGTGTCCAGCACCAGCGCCGCCCCACCCGCAAAACCGGCCGCACGCCCCGCAAGCCCGTCATAGACGCCCATTTCCGGCGAGACGCCGAAAAGCGCGATATCGATCGCCAGATTCGTTTCCATCGCAAAACCCGAAAATAAAAAAGCGCCCGGTCCTGATGGAACGAGCGCCTGTCAAAATTCTCTCTCTAGCCGGCCGCGGGCGGATATCGCCAAGTCTCCAGCCTCCGGAAAGCCCGGCGATCCCTCCGCCCGCACCTTTCCGACTATGCCATAACCCTACCAGACGACCGTAACGCCGTCAAGGACTATTTTCCTATTTCTCGCGAAAACTTTTCCGCCGCTCCATTCGGTGCTATCCTTCCATCATGATATCCGACGACCTCGTCACGATGGCGCTCGGCATGCCCGGAGCGCAGGAAAGCGCCCATTTCGGCAAGCGTGACTTCCGGGTGGGCGAGAAGATATTCATGTCCCTGCCCGACCCGGGACGCGCCGTCCTCAAGTTCACGCCCGACCAGCAATCGATGGTGATGGAGACCGATCCCGGTCTTTGCGCGCCTGTTCCCGGCGGCTGGGGCCGCAAGGGCTGGACGTCGGTCTATTTCGACGGCGCGGAAGGCGAACGGGTGCGCGAACTCATCGCCGCCGCCTGGCGCAATGTCGCGCCGAAGCGGCTGGTCGCGTCAAGCCTTCACTGAGCCGGCGCTACTTTTCCTCGCCCACTTCCAGCGGCCAGGTCACGAGATAATCCTCGTAGTCGTCGATATCGATGCCCTCTTCGCTGATCGTGCGCCCGCGGGCGGAGATGCCGGCCTGGTGCACGGTATCGGGATCTCCGGAAACCAGCGGGTGCCACCAGTAGAGGTCGTGCCCGTCGCGGACCAGCCGGTAGCCGCAGGTCGGCGGCAGCCAGGAAATGCTCGAGACGCTCTCGACGGTCAGGCGGATGCAGTCCGGCACGGTCGCCTGCCGGTTCTCGTAGTCCGAGCAGCGACAGCTCTCCCCATCCAGCAGCACGCAGCGGATGGAGGTCCAGGCGATCTCGCCGGTCTCCCAGTCCTCCAGCTTGTTGAGACAGCACAGGCCGCAGCCGTCGCAGAGGCTTTCCCACTCCGCGTCGGTCATCTCCCCAAGCGTCTTGACCTTCCAGAACGGCAGGTCGCCCGGCATTTGCGCATTCTTCGTCGTCATGCCCGACCCCTGAACCCCTTCCCCACAAAGGTCAAGAGCCGACGCCTCCGTGAAAACCGTTCTGCTGTCTTCAAAAGACTGATATCGTGCCGGAATAAGCCGGTGGTGAGAAGACGTTAACCGGCAGCGGGCAATTTCGTGCCGCCCGAACCCGAGAGACCGCGATCGTGGAAGACGAAGACCAGCAGCCGCAAAAGCCCCGCCGCCGCAAGCGGCACTTCTTCCTGCGCCTCGATTCCTGGATCGATTCCACGGTCTGGAATGCCGGCTTCCGCGCGTCGGAAATCTGGGAGGAGATCACCATCTTCTCCCGCCGCTTCCATGTGAAGGGCTGGAAGAAGGCGGTCTTCGAGGTGGCGGGCGAAGGCATGAACCTCGGCACGGCCGGCTTCGTGCTGCTGCTCGCGCTCGCCCTGCCCGCCTTCGAGGAGACCAAGGGCGACTGGCGCGCCCAGAGCGATTTCGCCGTCACCTTCCTTGATCGCTACGGCAACGAGATCGGCCACCGCGGCATCATCCACGAGGATTCCGTCCCCATCGACGAGTTGCCCGACCATCTGATCAAGGCCGTGCTGGCGACGGAGGACCGCCGCTTCTTCACCCATTTCGGCATCGATTTCCTCGGCCTTGCCCGCGCCGTGAACGAGAACGCGCGCGCCGGCGGCGTCGTGCAGGGCGGCTCCACGCTCACCCAGCAGCTCGCCAAGAACCTGTTCCTGTCCAACGAGCGCACCATCGAGCGAAAGATCAAGGAAGCCTTCCTCGCGCTCTGGCTGGAAGCGAACCTCTCCAAGAAGGAGATCCTGCGCCTCTATCTCGACCGCGCCTATATGGGCGGCGGCACCTTCGGCGCGGCGGCGGCGGCGCAGTTCTACTTCGGCAAGAACGTCACGGAGGTGAACCTTGCCGAATCCGCCATGCTCGCCGGCCTCTTCAAGGCCCCCGCGCGCTATGCGCCGCACGTCAACCTGCCGGCCGCCCGCGCACGCGCCAACGAGGTGCTGACCAATCTCGTGCAGGGCGGACTGATGACCGAGGGGCAGGTGATCGCCGCGCGGCGCAACCCCGCCTCCGTCATCGACCGCAACGAGAAGACCGCACCCGACTTCTTCCTCGACTGGGCCTTCGACGAGGTGCAGCGCATCGCAAAGCCCTTCTCGCAGCATTCGCTCGTCGTGCGCACCACCATCGACATGGGCCTGCAGGCCGCCGCCGAGGAGGCGGTGGAGAGCGGTCTTCGCCAGTATGGCGAGAGCTACCGCGTCAAGCAGGGTGCGCTGGTGATGATGGAGAACGGCGGGGCCGTGCGCGCCATGGTCGGCGGGCGCGACTACGGCGAAAGCCAGTTCAACCGCGCCACGCGCGCGCTGCGCCAGCCGGGCTCTTCCTTCAAGGCCTATACCTATGCGGCCGCCATGGAAGCCGGCATGACGCCGGAGACGACCATCGTCGACGCGCCGATCAGCTGGGGCGGCTGGTCGCCGCAGAACTACGGCCGCAGCTATTCCGGCCGCATCACGCTGATGACGGCGATGGCGAAATCCATCAACACCGTGCCGGTGCGCCTTGCCAAGGACAAGCTCGGCACCAAGCGCATCGCCGAGCTTGCAAAGCTGATGGGCGTGGAAACGCCGCTGCGCACCGACAAGACCATGCCGCTCGGCACCTCCGAGCTGACCGTGCTCGACCAGGCGACGGGCTACGGCGTCTTCCCGGCCGGCGGCATGCAGTCGCGCCGCCACGGCATCAGCCAGATCATCAACTACGACGGTGATATCCTCTACGATTTCGGCCGCGACGAGCCGCCGGCGCGGCGCATCCTCTCGGAAGGGGCGAACGCCTCGATGAACCGGATCTTCGTCACCATTCCCGTCAGCGGCACCGCCCGGCGCGGCGCGCTCGACCGCGGCATTGTCTCGGGTGGCAAGACGGGCACGACGCAGGCCTATCGCGACGCCTGGTATGTCGGCTTCACCGGCAATTACACCGCCGCCGTCTGGTTCGGCAACGACGACTATACGTCGACCAACAACATGACCGGCGGCTCGCTGCCCGCCATGACCTTCAAGCGCCTGATGGACTATGCCCACCAGGGCATCGAGCTGCGCGCCATCCCCGGCATCGAAAACCCGCTGCCGGACGGCACGAAGGCGACGGAAGTCGCCGCCGCCGCACCGAGCGACGAGAACCCGCTGCCGGCGCTCGTGCGCCCGCGTTCGCTCTCCTCCGACGTCACGAAGCTCCTCAAGGATGTCGCCCGCCAGCTTCACGAGGCAACGCCGCTGAAGCCCGACGGCTGGGTGGCCACCCTCCACGGGACGCTTGACCTTGCTCCGGCGAAGCGGACAGAGTGACGCGAAGCTGATTCCAACGGTCGATCGTCTTGTTCCGCACACCCCTCCTCATCGCCACAGCGCTCGCCGTCGCCTTCGGCCTCGGCATCCTGAGTTCGGTCTATGCGCTGCGCGCGACGGTCGGCTTCGGCGCCATCGCGCTTGGGCCGTGGACGGCCTTTCCCGCCGCACAGACGGTCGACGCCGACCCGTATGCGAAAGCCCACCGGGCGCGCGACGGCCGGCTGCTGCTCGGCGGCGCGGAGGGCCTCACCTTCACCGCCGCCACCGACAGCGACAACCGCAGGCTGACCGCAAACTGCCGCTACGAGATCGCCGGCATAACGCCCCCTGCCCGCCTGTGGACGCTGCATGCGGCCGACCGCAACGGCAACCCGCTGCCGGGCGCGAACCCGGACGTGCCGACGGGCCTCAACGCCTGGTCGGCCCTGCGCGGCGCCGACGGCGATTTCTCCATCCGCATCGCCTCCTCCGCCATGCCGGGCAACTGGCTGGCGATCCCGGAAGGCCGGGCGCCCTTCCTCCTGGTCATGACGCTGCTCGACACGCCGACCGCCGGCAGCTCGGGCGTCATCGACCTTGCCATGCCCGGCATCACCCGGCTGGACTGCGCCGATGCGTAGCCTCTTCTATGCCATCGCCATCGGCCTCGTCGGCGCGGCGCTGCTGCACATCGTCATCATCCTCTCCCTGCCGAGTTTCACCGGCCGCGACGCCTATACGCGCGTGCAGGCCTTCGGCGAGGCGAACCGCTTCTTCCCGCTCGCCAGCGAGGGCAACACGCTTGCGCCGGTCAACGACGATCCGGCCATGAAGACGGCGGTCTGCACCTTCTCGGTGGAAAACGGCCCCATCCGGCTCTTTGCGGATGGCGAGGTGCCCTTCTGGTCGCTGGCGGTCTATGACGAGGCCTCCAACGAGGTCTTCAGCATGAACGACCGCACTTCGGTCTCCGGCGCGCTCGACACGCTGATCGCCACGCCCATCCAGCTCATCGCCATCCGCAAGGCGGTGCCGGCGGAACTGGAGCAGTCTATCCTCGTGGAGATGCGGGGCGAGGAAGGCTATGCGGTGCTGCGCACCTTCGTGCCCACGCAGAGCCGGCAGGAAGCCGCCAGCGCTTTCCTCGCGGATGCAAGCTGCGAGCCTTTGACGGCGGACCAGTAATCGACAGGGAAACATCCGGCGGCAGGCGCGAAGCGCGGCCACGCGGCATTGTGAAGGCACGCATCCATCGCCGGATCGCGCCCGACCGCCGCCACACGGCGGTCGCAAGGCTCTATTTGTGCCGGGCGCTATCCGAAACGCCGCGCTTGCCCGACTTGCCGCGCGGGGCAAGGGTCGCGGGCGTCAGGCGCTCGTAGCGCACGCCGGTAAAGAGCAATATCCGGGCCGAAGCCTCGGGGCGAACGGTCTCACGCTTCGGCATGCGAGCGCGCCATTCCGTCAATCGTACCACGTCTGCCATTCTCGCCTCCAAAAGAAGAATCGAGACGGATGAAGTACTCCTACAAATCTCACCCTGCCCGCTGAAACGGGCCGGTGCATCCGGTTCCGTCACCCGGACACGACATGAGAATGATGTCATCCCAGTCGCATACAGGTGGAAAACGGCGATGCGGTCCAGACGTTCCCCAATCACGAAACATTGTCTGGCGGCCGCCCGGTATCCGGAACATCGCACCTTTCCCTTTCGAAACGGCTGCGCCTGAAGGCAACCTCCGCTCCCATGGTCGAATCATAGCACGTTGAGTGCAATAGACGAGCCGATCCATGTCCCCAAAACTAGCGACTGTCTGGTTAACATGCTGTTAATCATGCACCGGGACGCCCCTTCCCGCTGTTCCGCACGGAACACGGCCTTGCCCGGCCCTCCGGCTCAGGCCATTCTGCGCCAACAATACAAGCAATATCTAATTTAGATATACACGCTTCACAAGTGACGGGATGGCACTTCCCGGCGTCGCGATTGCGGCGCTCCATCCGATTTCGATGCGCACATATATTATGTATTTCTAATTTAATATATCCAGTCTGAATACATGGAACAACGCGCGCGCTTCCCAAAAATAGACATAAATTCAAGACCTCTAATACTTAAATATAAAACGGCAATCTTCAAAATATTACACAGGTATTTCCAAATAAAAATCCATTTTCCTTTTTCCAAGCCATTGATTATGAAATTGAATTATCAATTAAGAATGGCTAATGTATCGTTAACGCCACACGGAAAAGAAGGTGACGTTCTATATTCTAGATCAACACTGAGAGGATCAATCATGTTTTCGCGTAGAATCCTGTTATCCGCAACTACAGTTGCGGCCTGCGTTGGCTTGTATACTACTCATGCCGACGCCCAGACGACGAGGCAAGGTCGCGCCGAAGCGGCCTGCGAAGCAGCGCTCGCATCCGGCGACATGGCAGCGCTTCGGGACGTACAACGGCGGTTCAGGAATGAAATGACGGCTTGCAGCGCTCTTGCCTCGAGTGCCGTTGTCCTCTCACCTGGCACCAACACCACCGCCGGCTTCACGCGCGTCGCGCAGACCGGCAACACGGGCAACACCAACGACGACAACGACCCTCCCGGCCGTGGTGACTACGACGGCTGGCACGGTCATGGTCATGGCCATGGGCACGGCCATGGCGGCCACGGCCACGGTGGCGGAGGCCACAATGATGGCGGCCATGACGGCGGTGGACACGGTGATCATCATGGCGGCGGCCGTGGCGACCACGATGGCGGCGGACGCGGTGATCATCATGGCGGCGGCCGTGGCGACCACGACGGCGGCGGACGCGGTGATCATCATGGCGGCGGCCGTGGCGACCACGACGGCGGCGGACGCGGTGATCATCATGGCGGCGGTCGTGGCGACCACGACGGCGGCGGACGCGGTGATCATCATGGCGGCGGTCGTGGCGACCACGATGGCGGCGGACGCGGTGATCATCATGGCGGCGGTCGTGGCGACCACGATGGCGGCAAGGGCGGCGGCCGTGGCGACCACGATGGCGGCAAGGGCGGCGGCCGTGGCGACCACGATGGCGGCAAGGGCGGCGGCCGTGGCGACCACGATGGCGGCAAGGGCGGCGGTCAGTTCGGCCAGGGTGGCCAGGGTGGCCAAGGCGGTCAGGGCTTTGGCAACGACTAGTCGCGATGCCGGCTACACCAGAAATCCTGGACAAAAAAGGCCAAGGGACGTTCGTCCCTTGGCCTCAGGTGTTCCCTGTTTCCGCGTTTGCACGCCGCGTGCGCCGGTGGTTCAAACCTCCGCAGATATTGCTATTTACCCTTACAGATCCGTGACCTGCGTGTCGCAGGGCCGGATATGCTGGCTGACATACTCGTAGGGCATGACCTTGAGATTGCGGTTCAGCCCGCCATTGTCCCTCAGCCAGCCGATAACCCAGCGGGGATACTTCTTCAGCAGATAGGTCGTGGCAAAGCGATTGCCCTGTGAGGAGCTGCCGAACGGCAGGTGGAAGCCGAAGCGCGCCGAGGGGGTCACGCAGAGCTGGTCCTCGCTGATGCCGAGATAGAGCGTGCAGGCCGAATCGCACCGGCCGGCGAACTTGACCGTTTGTCCTGTCTGTTCGAGTTGCGCCGCCTTGATGGCGTAATCGACGATAACGCCGCCGTGGTCGTTGCGGACCGTATAGAAGCTCGGCGCCTCCGATACGGCGCCGGCCGTGACGGCCGTGGTTGCGAGAGCCGCGAGGGCGATGGAAACAGTGCGAGCAATGCCGGCAGTCCGCTTCATGAGAGTGTCTCCGTTTACGAGACATCTATCAGTCATGTCTAAAATTCCCGTTAATGTATGGGGCACGATGCCCGCCCGTTGACATGGATCGGCAAAATCTTGCCGGTCTTCTCGCGTCGCTCCACAACCGCATGGCAAACAGCCGAGCGGCAGAACACAATACAAGGGCAGGTGCACGCGGGAATGGCAAAGAGTGGTCAAAGTTGGCATTAGTATGACCTAAATTATAAAGGCAAAATGAAACCGGTGCTTTTCCGCATAATCCACAGCCGGTGCCGCCCGCCCCTCCCAAACCCTTGCAAACATGCGCTGGTGCTGCGATGCCGCATGGTGGATTTCATTGTATTCATTGCCATTTCCGCGCGAGCAGGGTTAACGGCTCGCTAAGGTTTTTCCTCTAGTTTTCATGAATGACAGCAGGGGTCGGCAGGGGGCTGCCGGTCCGGGGATGACAGGTGTTTTGTGGCGGACAGGTTTCGCGAACTGGAGAGACCGCAGGCAGGGCGGCCGAAGGACATCGTTCTGATGGCCACGGTGTCCAGCTTCGAGAGCCTGCGCTTCCCCACGAAATCGGACCTCGCCCAGTTCGGTGAACTCTTCGAACAGCTCTATGCGGCCTCCACCGACGAGGCGCGCCGGCAGGCCGTCGCCGCGCTCTCGCGCTGCCCGCAGGTGCCGGAGGAAACCGCCCTCTTCATCGCCCGCCAGCCGATCAATACCGCCGCCATCTTCCTCATGGGGTCGAAGGCCCTCGGCGACGTCACGCTGATGCGCATCCTGCGCGCGACCGGCCCCGAGCACGCCCACGCCATCGGCCGGCGCGACGACCTGTCGCCCGTCGTCGTGGAGGCGCTGGTCGGCACCCATCAGGACCAGGCCAGCCGCCGCACCGGCGAGGATCGCACCGCCGCCCTGGCAGAAGCCGCCCGCCTGGAACGGGAAGAGCGCATCCGCGAGGAGCTGCGCGCCCTCGTGCGCGCCGCCACGCCGACGGTCGAGACGCCCGTCCGGCTGGAGCCGGCGAGCGCCATGCATCAGGTGCTGTTCGTGCGCTTCGCGCGCGAGGGGGAAGCCGGCATGATCGCCGTCACGCTCGCCGATGCACTTGCCTCAAGCCAATGGCTGTCTGAGCGCATCCTGCTCGACGTGTCGGGACGGCAGCTCGCCGAAACGCTGCTGGCGCTCGAGGTGCCGCAGGCCGACACGCTCTTCGTGCTGAAGGCGGTCTACCCGCATCTGGCCGAGGGAGGAGCCGAAACGCTGCTTGCCGCGCTGGACCCCGCCGAAGCGGCCCGCCGGGTGGAAAGCTGGCAGAGGGCGGACAGCTACACGACCGGCGACGGCCTGCCGAAGGCCGCCAATGCCGACGACGCACCGCGGGGCCGCCCTGGCGCCGACCACAAACGCGCCGCCGGCTGATTTTTCAGAAGACAGGCCGTCTTGCCGGCGTACGAACCGCCGCGTCGTCCTGACGCCCGGCCGAGAGCGCGGCCAGCGTCGTCGCCACGAACATTCCCGAAATCAACAGCGCAAGGGCAGGCAGCACGATAAACATGGGGTTCTCCCGGGTTTGCCGCACAGGTCGCCGCCTGTGCCGAAACCCTTTTCCCATGGCCGGCCCCATGCCGCTGTTCCCGGGGGAACCGGGGCCTGCGCGTCACCGCCTGAAAAAGCCGTCATCCTTCGGCTCCGCGCCGGCGAAGTCGAGAACATCCCCGAGATCGTCCGCCTCGATGGAAACCACCCAGAGGTCCCCGTCGAAGCGCCGCTCCCGGCCGATCGCCTCGGCCACCGCATCGCTCCCCACACGCTCCAGACGCGCTTCGAACAGCCGCCGTCCATCGTCACCCTCGTCGAAGAAACTCTGCGGTGCGGGCGCGAAAAGGCTTTCCGTGCCGTCGCGGAAGACCTGCCGCACGAACACGGCCCCCGCCTCCTCCGCGCCCTTGGCCTCCACGGCGGCGAAATCGCCGCGCGCGAAGACGCGGCGCATCAGGGCGGAAACGAAGATGTCGGTGCGAAGGCGCATGACGGCGGCATACACGGCGGGAAAGCGCGGGGCAATGGCCGGACCGGCCTTACAGCGCGCCGATATCCTTGAGCTTGGCGAGCACCTGCTCGTTCGGCTCGCCGGTCACCGGCAGGCGGTAATGCTTCTCGAAATGGCGGATGGCGGTGCGCGTCTTCTCGCCGATCAGCCCGTCGACCGCGATATCCGCATAGGCGATGTTGCTGAGACCCTTCTGGATCTTCATCACCATGTCGCTCGGCACAGGCCGCGCGACGGCGGAAGTGACACCCGGATCGGCTTCGGCCGCCATGATCGCGGCGGCGACCGGATCGGCCTCGCTCTCGGGCGTCGCCGCCGGTTGCTTTTCGATCACCCGGGCCACCTCGTCGAAGGGCCGCTCGCCCGGCGTCACATCTGTGACTTCCGGCATCGGCTCGCCCTCATCGAGGCGCTCGATGACGAAGGTCGTCTGGTCGTGCGGCTCGGGCTTGGTCGCGGTGAAGCCGAGGGAATTGTCCGCCGAGCGCATCTTCAGGAAGGGCGCGGGATGGCCGCCCGGCTGATACCAGAGCGCATTGGCCGCGACGAAGGAGAAGACGACGAGGAAGGCGCAGGTGCCGCCCACGACGCTTGGATGGCGCGCGGCAAGCCCGCCGAGCGCGACAAGCCCGGTTATCACGACGTTCGGCCGCCGCTGCGGCTGGCTGCGCGCGCCGGACCGCCCCTTGCGGGCCTGGCCCTGGGGCCGCCGCTCAGGCTGTCTTCTGACGTGCGCGTTCATCTTGCGTGTCCTTGCCATCGAGCGAGGGCTGGTAAACGGTCTTCATGTCCGCTGCAAGGCGCGGCGGGAATTCGACGGTGGATGGAGCCGCGACCCTGTGGTCGCCGTCATGCACCACGCCCGAGCCATCCGCCGGCACGCGCACGGCAATGACCGTGCCTTCGCCCGGCCGGCTCGTGATCGTGAAGCTGCCGCCGTGCAGCGCGACGAGGCCCTTGACCAGCGACAGGCCAAGGCCGGTGCCCTCGTATTTGCGGGTATACTCGTTCTGCACCTGCATGAAGGGCTGGCCGATCAGTTCCAGCTTGTCGGCCGGGATGCCGATGCCGGTGTCGCTGACGGTCAGGATCAGGTCCCTGCCCTCGCGCGCCGCATCGATGGTGACGATACCGCCGCGATCGGTGAACTTGATGGCGTTGCCGACGAGGTTGATGAGCACCTGCTGGATCGCCCGCTGGTCGGCCACCGCCTCGCCGAGGGCGCGCGGCACGCGGCTCGTCAGCTTGATACCCTTGTCCCGCGCCTGCAGGCCCAGCATCTGCTCGCAGGCCCGCACGCTGTCGGCGACGACGAACGGCTCCGGCAGAAGCTCGTAGCGGCCCGCCTCGATCTTCGACACGTCCAGCATGGTGTTGACCACCGACAGGAGGTGCGAGCCGGACTGGTGGATCAGCGCCACATATTCGCGCTGGCGGTCGTTCTCCAGCCGGCCGAAATATTCGCCGGCGAGGATATCGGAGAAGCCGAGGATGGCGTTCAGCGGCGTGCGCAGCTCATGGCTGACGGCGGCGAGGAACCGGGTCTTGGCGTCGTTGGCGGTTTCCGCCTCGGCGGCCTTCCGCGCGTTCTCGCCCTTCAGCCTCGCCTCCTCGGACATATCGCGCGACTGGGCGACGACGGCGGCAAGCGCGCCCTCCGCGTCGGCCATCGCCGTCATCTCCACGCGCATGTGCACGAACTGCTCGGCATCGCTCTCGAGGCGCGGGCGGTCGATGCGGATATCGACGGTCTCGCGAGCCGCGCCCTGGCGTAGCCGGTCGATGGCGGCGACGAAGCCGAGCCGGTCGGAAACGTGGATCTGGTCGAGATAGCCGCGGCCCATCGGGTCGCGCATCCAGGACAGCATGTCGGCGCGGTCGCGGCCGTGCACCGCCGTCACGAGGCCGCGCGCATCGTGCAGCGTCACGAGGCCGGCGAAGAGATCGTAGGGCGAGACCGGGCTGGGCGCGGCTTCCGCCAGCGCCTCGGCGAAGGTTTTCTGCGGGGCCGGCCTGTGCGGGCGGGCGGCGGTCACGGCGGCGGCGAGCAGCGCGCCCGCCCCGGCAAGCGCGACACCGGCCGGCAGGGCGGCGGAAGCGGGCATGACGGTGGAGAAGGCGAGCGGCAGGCCGGGAACGGCCGCCAGCAGCGCCAGCGTCGTCGCACGCAGCGGCGCGGACGGGCGTTCCTGCGCCGCGCCCATGCCAGCAACGCCAGCAACGGCGCCCAGGCGGGCCGCCATTCTGTCAGCGATGATGGTCAATTGGCGCAACGCAAAACCCTGCCGTTCATGTTCTTTTATGTGAGCCCAAAATCGCATCGGCGACTTAAGGAAAGAATAAACGGCAGGGGTTGGAAGGGGCCGAAAAAGGCCCAAAGGTCCCATTTCGGGGCAATCCAACGGCCATTCGCACGGCGTGGTTAACGGGGCGTAAGCGCCTCATTTTGCGGCATTTTTCTGTTCATATTAACTTGTGGGGCAGAAGCGCCGGAACGCGCCTGCCGGCATTCCGGGGCCTGCCGGCCCGCCGGCGCGCCATCATCCTTAACGGGGTTCGCTAAAATCTGCCTCAAATGCCGGTTAGCGGAAAATTAGATCGCATTTTAATCAAAACTGGGCAAAACCCGAGCGATTCCAGCAAAGGGGAATTTCCTTCCGGTCCCTATTCTCGCATCAACGGTTCGCCAAGGACCAAACAAGCCGAAGGCCGGAAAGAGCCGAGGCCCCATAACGAGGATGGCAAGCGATGTGGTTTCTGATCAAGGGAACGTTCTGGTTCTCACTGGTTCTCGTCCTGCTCCCCTTCCTGAACGCGGAATCCTCCGCGACGCTGGAAAAGGGGCCGACGGTCCAGCTCGGCGACACGTTCAGCGCCGCCAGCGAGGCGATCGGCTACGTGACCGCCCTCTGCCTCGAAAAGCCCGACGTCTGCGAGAAGGGGTCGGAAACCTTCGTGGCGCTCGGCCACCGCGCCCGTGAAGGCGCCAAAATCGCCTACCAGTTCCTCGATACCCAGTTCGCCGAAGACGGCGCGGATGTCGCCAAGGCCGAGCCTGCGAAGAAGGACGCGCTGAACCAGCCGCTCCCGGCCGTCGCAGAAGTGGATGCCGACGCCGAGGTCATCACCGGCACCATCGCCATCCCGACCCGCCGCCCCGCCCACAAGGGCTGAGCCGACCATCCATCCCGCAATCCCGCCTGCGGTATTGCTTTGAAGTTTACTGCCTGCCTGACTCGTTGCATTGCAACCGCCGTATGGATCCGCTCCATGCGGCGTTTCTTTTTGCGCATGGCGGTTTCCGGTTCAAATAACCGGCCGGCTCGCCTATATGATGGGCAAACCCCGAGACGGACAGACCATGACCACGCTGCAACAGATCATCGACGACTTCGCCTTCCTCGACGAGTGGGAGGACCGCTACCGCTATGTCATCGAACTCGGCAAGGCGCTGCCCGATCTTGCGGAGGACAAGCGCACGGCCGAAAACAAGGTACAGGGCTGCGCCAGCCAGGTCTGGCTCGTGAGCCATGCCGGAAGCGAGGCCGATCCGGTCATGACCTTCGAGGGCGACTCGGACGCCCATATCGTGCGCGGCCTCGTCGCCATCGTGCTCGCCATCTATTCCGGCAAGCACGCCTCCGAGGTCGCCGCCCTCGACGCCATCGACACCTTCAACGCCATCGGCCTTGTCGAGCACCTCTCCTCCCAGCGCGCCAACGGCCTGCGCTCGATGGTGCGGCGTATTCGCGAGGAAGCGGCGGGGAAGGTCGCGGCCTGACATTTAACGGGCATTCGCCCCTCATCCGGCCTGCCGGCCACCTTCTCCCCGCAAGCGGGGCGAAGGAACGCTGGGCGCACCGTAGCGGCCCCTTCACCGGCCACCGACATCGCGGGCTTCAAGTGGCGGGAAACCGGCGCGACATGCCCCTTCTCCCCGCTTGCGGGGAGAAGGTCGCGGCAGCGGGATGAGGGGCCGGCCCCACCTCACCCGCCCATCTCCGGCCGATACCCCTCCGCCCCCCAGGCATGCGACCGCCGCGCCGCTGCAGCCGGAGGCGCATAGTGCCGGGCGAGCGCCATCAGCGCCGCGCGCAGCATCAGCTTTGCCGAGCGTACCGGCCATTGCCGCTCGCGCTCCACCGTCTCCAGCCCCTTCATGAAGCAGCAGACGTCGAGCGCCACGCCCGACAGTTCCGGCCCGATCGCCTCGATGGCACGCGCGACGCGCAGGCGTGCGGCGAGCGCCGTGTCGGTCAGTTCGCGCGCCGCCCCCGCCTCGCCCTTCTGGCGGCTGGCGATGCGCGGCTCCCAGGACATGGTCATGCGCGGCTGGAGACCGCCACGGGTGAAATCGGCATGCAGCCGCTCGCCGGCCGCAAGCGCGCTTTCCGGCAGGAACGCCTCGCCCGTCTTCTCCTTCAGCCGGGCAAGGCCGGCGAGCGGCGATTCCAGCCGGTTGGCAAGCGCCCGCTCACGCGCGCCGTCGCGCACGACGACCACCTCTTCCAGCTCGCGGTGCTGGCCGGCAAAGGATGTCTCGGCATCGCAGAGCCGGCGCTTGAGAAAGGCCCGCGCCTCCGCCGTCGCCGCCAGCCGATCGCCATAGTATCGGACGAGGCCGAGCTGCACCGCTTCCGTCAGGGCCCCGCCGCAAACCGCCTGCCTACGGCCGCCGGCGACGAGGTTGCCGTCATCCAGGCTCGCCGCGCCGGCCGCCAGCAGGAAGCGCAGCAGCCGCGCCAGTTCCACATCCCTCTTCTTCGCCGCCCCCTCACTCATGGCTGCCGATCCCCGCCGGACCGAAGACGGAGAGGACGGCCCGCTCGATGGCCGAGACGAAGGCATCGAAGGAGGCGTCGTCGCGGCGGTCCTCCACCACGTTGCAGGCATGGCTGACCGTGGTGCGGTCGCGCCCGAAGGCCGCGCCGATATCCGACAGCGACAGCCGCAGGACGACATGACAGACATACATGGCGATCTGGCGCACATGGCAGGTGGAGCGGCGGCCGTCGCGCCGCCAGAGTGGCCGGTCGCTCGCCAGCGCCGTCATTTCCAGCGCGAGCTGGCGCACGATGCGGCAGGCGACGGGCGCCGGCACCGCGGGCGTCTGCGGCATGCCCATTACCCGGTAGCCAGGTCCCGGCCCCTCGCCTGACACTGCGCCCTTGATTTCCGGGGCTGCGGCCTCGGGCAAGGCCTGTCGCGGGGAAAGCGTGAGCTGCTGCATGACTGGTCACTCCGTTAATAGGAATTTATTCATACACCCTAGAGGAGGACCGAGGATGAATGAAGCGACCAGCCGCAACCCTTCCTTGAATTTCCAGCTTAATTTATAATTCTTATCCCCGAAATAGGGATTTATTCCTTATCATTGCGCAAGAAAAAGGCCGGAGCGCATGGCTCCGGCCTTTTTTCGCGTTCCCGGCGTGCGGGCTTACTTGCCCTTGCGACGCTGGCCGAGGCCCATTTCCTTGGCGAGGCGCGAACGCGCTTCGGCATAGGCGGGGGCGACCATCGGGTAATCGGCCGGCAGGTCCCACTTCTCGCGGTACTCTTCCGGGGTCATGCCGTAATGGGTCATGAGGTGGCGCTTCAGCGACTTGAACTTCTGGCCGTCCTCCAGGCAGATGATGTAGTCGCTCTGTACCGACTTCTTCACCGGCACCGGCGGCTTCGGCTTCTCGGCGACGACGGGCGCCTCGACGGCGGCGGCCGGCTGCGTGGTGTTGTTGAGCGCGGCGTGCACATCGGCGATCAGGCTCGGCAGCTCGGAAACCGGCACGACATGGTTGCCGACATAGGCGGCAACAATATCGGCCGTGAGCTCCACGAGCAGATTCGAGCTGGCGCCGAGGGTTGATTCAGACATTTCTTTCTCCTGTCGAGCAACGCGAAAGCCGATGGTGCTTTCCATCGGCCCTGTCCTTCAATTCCGGATAAAGCCTCCTCCCCCGGCATGCCTGCAGCAGAACGATGCTCGCCGGCAGCACGACTTCGGAAGTTCCGGTTCTTGTCGTCAATATAATTTTTCAGCGTAACGGAAGCCGCCCGGCCGAATCTCTTGCCGACATATTTACCGCCTTGAAGGCAGCGACGGCACGAATTCAACCTAGACAGGAAAACCGCACACAGGACAAATCAACCCGGATGCTTTACTTCATCTGAAATATCATTCCCCAATTCATTGTCCAGTATTATTTTGAACAATGCATGGAGATACCTTCGAGGAAAGTTATCCGCCCTTTTGAAAGCCGAAGGATATTATAAAGTTTAGGGGTTCTTAATTCAACGGTTTCTCAACGCTTCTTGGCGTCACGCCGCTCCGCTTCACGCATATCGTCGATGACGGTCAGCCGCGTCAGACGATAGCCGGCCCCGTGCGCGGCCTTGGCGACCAGATGCGCGGCGACCGGCGCCGTGAGCACGAAGAAGACGAAGCCGGCGAGCGCACGCGTGAAAATCGCCACATCCAGCGCGTGGATGCCCGCCGCGAAGAGCATGAGGCCCGAGCCGACCGTGCCCGCCTTGGAGGCCGCGTGCATGCGGGTATAGACATCCGGCAGGCGCACGAGGCCCAGCGCCGCAAGGAAGGTGAAGACGCCGCCGGCCACCAGCATGGCGCCCACCGCGAGGGCGAGAACGAGGTCCATCATCGGCGCACCCTCCGCTTGCCGCCGGTCCGGCCCTGCCGCGCCGCGGCCGGCGCAGGCTCCTCCTCGCCCGGCTCCATGCCCTGGCGCATGACGAAGCGCGCAAAGGCGACGGTCGCCAGGAACCCGACGAGGCCGAGCGCGATGGCGATATCGATATAGAGGTTGAAGCCCGTCTTGATGGCGAGGACGGCGATGAAGCCGATGGCGATGGCGACCAGCATGTCGAGCGCCACGATGCGGTCCGGTAGCGTCGGCCCCCGGATGACGCGGAAGGCTGTGAGGAAGAAGGCCGCGCACATCAGCAAGAGCGCGATGGCGGAAGCGGCGGAGATGATCGTTTCAGCGCCCATCAGCGGAAGGCCTCCAGTATCTTCTTCTCGAAGCCGTTCGCGATGTCGCGCCGGGTGCTGACGGGATCAGGGCAGTCGAGGGCGTGCACGTAGAGCACCTTGCGGTCCGGCGAGACGTCGACGGAGAGCGTGCCCGGCGTCAGCGTGATGAGGTTGGCGAGCAGCGTGATCTCGAAGTCACGGTCGACCGTCAGCGGGAAGGCGAAGATGCCCGGCTTCAGCGGCATTTTCGGGCTGGCCACCAGCACGGCGACCTTCCAGGCGGACAGGGCCAGCTCCTTGATGAACAGCACGACGAGCGACAGCAGCTTCAGCGGCCGCACGCGCCGGCCGTCGGGCTGGATATGGCCGCGGATGAGCGCAAGCGACAGCGCCCCGGCGACGAGGCCGAGCAGGAGGTTCGGCACGGTGAAGCTGCCGGAAACGGCGAGCCACACGAGAGCGAAGAGTGTGACGACGACGGCGGGCCGCATGGTCAGTTCCCCCCCGGGAAGACGGAGCCGACATAGGTCCGCGGATCGGAAAGCCCCTGCGCCGCCTGCTGGACGGCCGCAAGCAGCGTCTCGGGGAAGAGGCCGAAGAGGACGGTGAGCGCCGTCAGCGCGGCGAGCGGCAGCAGCGCGCTCGGTGGAATGGCGACGACGGGCAGCGCCTCGCCCACCGGACGCCAATAGGCGAGGAGGAAGACGCGGCCGACCGCGATCG
This sequence comes from Shinella zoogloeoides, assembly GCF_022682305.1. Taxonomy (NCBI): domain Bacteria; kingdom Pseudomonadati; phylum Pseudomonadota; class Alphaproteobacteria; order Hyphomicrobiales; family Rhizobiaceae; genus Shinella; species Shinella zoogloeoides. The sequence continues at coordinate 881,663 of NZ_CP093528.1, read as the reverse complement.
TCGTCAGGAAGCCGGTGAGGAAGACCGCCGCCGTCAGCCACCATGCGCCGATATCCATGGCCGCCTTGGCCACCATGACCTTGGGCCAGAAGCCGGAGAACGGCGGCAGGCCGGAGACGGCGAAGAACAGCACCAGCGAGAGCGCCGAAAAGAGCGCCGAGCGGGCATAAAGGCCGCCCAGCCGGTTGAGATCGAACGAACCGGCGAGCCTTCCGGCAAGGCCGGCGGCCATGTAGAGCGCCGTCATGACCACCATGGAATGCAGCGCATAGAAGATCGCCCCGCCGATGCCGCCGGGGCTGCCGAGCGCAAGGCCCGCCAGCATGACGCCGATGCCGGAAATGACGAGATAGCCGAGCAGCCGGCGGATATCGCTCTGGCCGAGCGCGCCGAGCGCGCCGAGGAGCATGGTGGCCGCGCCGGCAAGCGCGATGACGAAGCTCAACTCCTCCCGCTCGACGGGAAAGAGCATGACCAGCGTACGCAGCAGCGCATAGATGCCGACCTTGGTGAGCAGGCCCGAAAACAGCGCCGAGACCACCACGCGCGGCGTGTGGTAGGAGGCCGGTAGCCAGAAGTTCACCGGGAAGGCCGCCGCCTTCATGCCGAAGGCGAGAAGGTAGAGCGTGGCGAGCGTCATCAGCGGCAGGTCCTCGCGCCCGGCCGCCGCCTTGGTGGCGATGTCGGCCATGTTGAGCGTGCCGAAGATGCCGTAGAGATAGCCGGTCGTGATGAGGAAGAGCGTCGTCGCGATGAGGTTGAGGAAGGCGTATTTGATCGCGCCGTCGATCTGGCGCGGCTCGGAGCCGAGCGTGATCAGGCCGAAGGACGAGATCAGCAGCACCTCGAACCAGACATAGAGGTTGAAGATGTCGCCGGTGAGGAAGGCGCCCGAGACGCCGGCCATCAGCAGCAGCAGGAACGGGTAGAAGCCGTAGCGCCGGCCGGTGCCGTCGACGTCGCCCAGGGCATGCACCGCCCCCGCCAGCGCCACGACCGCGCCGGCAAGCGCGAAGAGCACGCCCGTCAGGTCCGCCGTGAACGCGATGCCGAAGGGCGGAAGCCAGCGGCCCATGACCATGGTGACCGGGCCGTTGGCGAAGACATGCATCAGCAGCAGCGCATCCATGAGCACGAGCACGGCGAGCGCCGGCACGGCGAGGAGACCCTGCAGGCGCAGCGACTTGCGCAGCATCAGCAACACCGCGCCCGACAGCAGGCACCAGACGGGCGGCAGCACCACGAGCCAGTCGGCGGCCAGGACCGGCGTCATGACGAGGGCTGCGGAAAGATCGATGGGCGTTGCGGCCATTGGCGGGGCGGTTCCTGTCAGTAGCCGGTCGGCGGAAGGGAATCGTTCTCCGGCTCGGCCAGACGCATCTCGTTGCCGTTGTCGGTGCCGAGATCCTGGTAGGCGCGATAGACGAGGACGAGAAGGAAGGCGAAGAAGGAGAAGGAGATGACGATGGCCGTCAGGATCAGCGCCTGCGGCAGCGGATTGGCGGTGAGCGCCGCCGGCACGTCATGGCCCGCCGGGATGATCGGCGGCACCTCGCGCAGGATGCGGCCATTGGCAAAGAGCAGCAGGTTCACCGCATTGCCGAGCAGCACGACGCCGAGCAGTACGCGCACCAGGAACTTCGACAGCATCAGGTAGACGGCGGCGGCGAAGAACAGGCCGATGAGCAGGACGAAGGGCACTTCCATCAGATATCGTCCCCCGCCTCGAGCGCCAACGCGATAGAGGTGATCGACCCCACCACGACGAGATAGACGCCGGTATCGAACAGCATGACGCTGGAGAGCGGAATCTCGACGCCGAGCACCGACGGATAGATCCACAGCCCCGTCATGAAGGGTACGGCGGAAAAGACCGACAGAAGGCCCGCGACGGCGGCCATGGCCAGGCCGAAGGCGGAAATCGCCATCGGATGGAACCACAGCGCCCGGCGCACGGCCTCAACACCGTTGGCGATGCCGAAGATCGCGAGCGCCGATACGGCGATCAGCCCGCCGATGAAGCCCCCGCCCGGCTCGTTATGGCCACGCAGCAGGACGAAAAGGGAGAAGAGCACCATCAGCGCGGTGAGGAAGGGGGCGACGGTACGGAAGATCAGCGTGTTCATGGCTGCCCCCTCTCGCCGCCCTTGCGGATGCGGACGATCGACAGGATCGCCAGCCCCGTCACCATGACGACGGCGATCTCGCCCAGCGTATCCGTGCCGCGGAAATCGACGATGATGACATTCACCACATTGGCGCCGTGGGCGATCGTCTTCGAATAGAGGTTGAAGAAATCCGTGAGCGCCGTGTCGAAGCGGCCCTGCGTGACCTTCAGCAGATAGAGCGAGAAGCCGAGGCCGCAGGCGATGGCGATGGTGACATCCGGTATCTTTTCCCGCAGGGGGCGATGATCGCGCGGCGTCAGCTTCAGACGCGTCATGACGAGCGCCAGGATGACGACCGACAGCGTCTCGATCATGAACTGGGTGAAGGCGAGGTCCGGCGCGCCGAAAAGCAGGAAGAGCAGCGCAACGCAGAACCCCTGGATGCCGAGCGCGACGATGGCCGTCAGACGCGTGTTCGCCGTCAGCACCGCGCCGATGCCGATGACGGCGAGCACCATAACCGCCGTCTCATGGAAAGGCATACCGGCCGGCCAGACCGGCAGGCGCGGCCACTCGCCGTAGACGGCGGGCGGCGTCAGCAGCGCCAGCGCGATCACCGCAAAGGTCGCCGTCATGTAGAATTCCATGTGGCCCGGCTGCGTCAGGCGGCTGATGGACGTTGCGCCGCGCACCAGCCCGGCCATTGCCTGGTCGAAACCCCTGTCCGGTCCCCAGCCGATATCCTCGACCAGCCGGCCCGCCGCCGCGCGGATTTTGTCGAGGAAGACATAAGCGAGAATACCGAAGGCGACGGTGACGGCCGAAAGGACGAGCGCCGGGCCGGCATGGGGCACGGCGGAAATGGTGACGGTCTCGGGCTTGCCGGCAATGGCGGAAGCGAGCGGCGAGGTCAGCAGCGCATGCGCGGTCGCAGAGAACAGGCCGATGACCAGCCCCTTTGCCGCCAGCAGCATCGGCCCGATCCACAGCAGCACCGGCCCCTCATGCGCGTGCCTCGGGGTCTCGACCTTCGCCCCGAGGAAGGGTTTCAGCGCGACGGCGAAGGCGACGGCGAACATCAGGCCGTTGCCGATAATGGCGGCGAGCGTGAAGGCGATGGCGCGCAGGCTGCCGCCGGCGAGCGCCGCATAGACCTCCTCCTTGGCGAGGAAGCCGAAGAAGGGCGGCAGGCCCGCCATGGAGAGCGCCGCGAGCAGGGCGGCGAGGAAGGTAACGGGCATGGCGCGGCGAAGACCGCCGAGCCTTGTGATGTCGCGCGTTCCCGCCTCGTGGTCGATGAGGCCGGCGACCATGAAGAGCGCGCCCTTGAAGAGCGAATGAGCGACGAGATAGAGCGCCGCCGCCGCGACCGCATGCTGCGAGCCGAAGCCGGTCAGCATCACCAGAAGCCCGAGCGAGGCGACGGTCGTATAGGCGAGCATCAGCTTAAGATCGGTCTGGCGGACGGCGAGCACCGCGCCGAACAGCAGCGTCAGGCCGCCGAATGCAGGCAGGATCGTTTCCCAGGCCGGCGTGCCGCCCATCACCGGGTTGAGCCGCATCAGGAGATAGACGCCGGCCTTCACCATGGTCGCCGAATGGAGATAGGCGGATACCGGCGTCGGCGCTTCCATGGCGTTCGGCAGCCAGAAATGGAACGGGAACTGCGCCGACTTGGTGAAGGCGCCGCCGAGGACGAGGAAGAGCAGCGGCAGGTAGAAGGGGCTTGCCCGCACCTCCTCGCCCAGGGACATCAGGAGCGAGAGCTGCGTAACGTCGGTGACGTCCCACAGCAAGAGCAGCCCGGCGAGCAGGAACAACCCGCCCCCGCCCGTCACCACCAGCGCCTGCAGCGCCGCCCGGCGCGAGGCTTCGCGCGCATGGTCGAAGCCGATCAGCAGGAAGGAGGTGATCGAGGTCAGCTCCCAGAAGACGAAGAGCATCAGAAAACTGTCGGAGGCGACGAGACCGAGCATCGAGCCCATGAACATCAGGATGAAGGAGAAGAACCGCCCCTGATGCGGATGCCCCTTCAGGTAGCCGCCGGCATAGAGCACGATCAACGTGCCGATGCCGGAGATCAGGAGCAGGAAGGCGAGCGACAGGCCGTCGATCAGCCAGGAGAAGCTGACATTGTAGGACGGCACCCAGGCATAGCCGCCGGTGACGACGCCGCCCTGTGCGATCTGCGCATTAAAGCCGAGGAAATGGAGGAAGACGGCGAAGGGCACGAGCGCCAGCGGCCAGGCGGCGCGATGGCCGAGGAGCCGCGTGAGGACGGGCGCGACGAGCGCGCCGAGAAACGGCAGACAGAAGGCGAGAAAGGTCAGGCCCATCGTGTCCGGTGTCATCCCCTCTCCCCGTCTGCGGGCTTCGCCCGTCGTTGGCTTCGAAATGTCAGAGCGCTGTTTCTATGTCGGTTCGTGCGAAATCGCCACCCTTGAACAGCAAAGGCGCGGCGTTTTCACGCGCTAATGCATAGGAAAAACAGTCGCCATAGTTCAGGTGCGCTGCATGGCCGGTGCCGCGGCCGAAGTGCCGGAAGGCATCGAAGGCGATCTCGGCCTGTGCTGCCGTGACCGGCTCTATGCGGATATCGGCGCGCAGCAGAAAGGCATCGAGCGCATTGACACCCGAACCGCCATAGCGGGCAAATAGCACCATCTTCGTCTCGAGCAGGCTCGCGGCACTCATGACACGTCCGGCCGCCCGCGCGATGGCCTCATTGAAGACACGCCGCTCCGGCTCGTCCGTCAGGATGGCGACAAGCGCCGACGTATCAAGAACGATCATCGCGGCAGGCCGCTCTCGTCATAGCCCAGGATTTCATCGGCGCTACGGGGATCGTGCACCGGCAGGCTCGCGCAGTCGAGGGCGATGCGGTCGAGCTGGTCGGCGAGCCTCGGCACATGCGCCTGCCGCACCCGGACAAGGCGCTCCTCGATGGATATTTTTACGGCCCGAGTGAGGCTTTCGCCGGTCGTTTCAGCCAGCTCGCGCGCAAGGGCATATGCCTTCTCGTCCTTGATGTTCAAAGGCATGTTTTCCTCCATTACATCCTCCATGGAGGATAGAAGGAAGCGCCGCCTTTTACAAGAAGCGGTGCCGATTGTCTTGCCGCAATCCCCGTCCTATCTATAGCGCAACGGAAGAACGCGATGGGTGAGACGACGATGCTGAAGGTCAACAAAACGAAGGAAGAATGGCGGCAGGTTCTGACGCCGGAGCAGTTCCGCATCACGCGCGAACACGGCACGGAGCGGGCCTTTTCCAGCCCCGATTTCGACCTGTCCAAGAAGGGCACCTATCGCTGCATCTGCTGCGACAGGCCGCTCTACCGTTCCGAGGCGAAATACAATTCCGGCACCGGCTGGCCGAGCTTCTACCAGCCGATCGAGCCGGGCGCGGTGACGGACCATTCCGACCATTCCTACGGCATGACGCGCACGGAAATCCGCTGCGCGGATTGCGACGCCCATCTCGGCCATGTCTTCCCCGACGGCCCGCCGCCGACGGGCCTGCGCTATTGCATGAACGGCGTGGCGCTCAGCTTCGACGAGGACTGATCACCGCTTCGGGACCTTCAGCTCCATGCAGGTCAGGTCCAGCCAGCGGCCGAACTTGATGCCGACCTCGCTGAACCGGCCGACGACGCGGAAGCCGAGCGTTTCGTGCAGCCGGATCGACGCGGTGTTTTCCGCCTCGATGCCGGCGATCATGACATGGACGCCGTTGAAGCCCGCCCGGTCGATCAGCGCCTTCAGAAGACGCTTGCCCGTGCCGGTGCCGCGCGCGTCCTTGTGCACATAGACGGAATGCTCGACCGTGTGGCGGTAGCCGTCGAAGGCGCGCCAGTCGCCATAGGAGGCATAGCCGATCACCTGCCTGCCGCGCACCGCCACGAGGACGGGAAAACCGCGCTCACGGCGGGCAGCGAACCATGCCTTGCGGTTGTCGAGATCGACCACCGCCTCGTTCCAGATCGCGGTGGTATGGGCGACGGCATCGTTGTAGATGTCCATGACGCCGGGCAGGTCGGCCTCCGTGGCGTCGCGTATCGTGATGTCCATGGTTCCCCCCGGTTCTGCCCCATGGCATACAGGAGGAGCGGGAAAGCTGTCCAGCCCGCGATGAAACGCCCGGCACCGCCCGTTATCCGCAAAACGCCATCGAAGAGAATTTTCCGTGCACCGCTTTCTGCTGATCCTCCTGCTGCTCCTGCCCGCCGCCGCTTTCGCCCAATCTCCCGAGACCTATGTCAACGCCCGCATGGGCTTTGCGGTGGAGATTCCGCCGGGCTTCACGCTGATGCAGGAAGCCGACAGTGGCGACGGGCGGACCTATGCGAAGGGCGAGGCGCGGCTCCTAGTCTGGGGGAACCTCCTTGACGGCGGCCTCTTCGAGGACGAGGTGGCCACCCGGCGCATGGCCTATCTCCGGGAGGGCTGGGATATCGGCTACAACCGGGAGGAGGCAGGCTGGGCGAGCCTTTCCGGCACGCTGGCCGGCTCCATCCTCTATCACCGGATCATCGCGCTCTGCGACGATGCCGCCGCCTCCTTCGTGCTGGAATATCCGAAGTCGATGAAGAAGGAGATGGCGCCCTTCATCGGCAGGCTGGTGAAGTCGCTGCGGCCGGCGAGCGGCTGCACGCGCGCGCAGGACGCCGCGCCCGCGGCGCAATAATCGTCTAGACGCCCGAGACGACGCTTGAGACGACGGCCGAGTAGTGCACGGCCGCCGCCGCCACCACGAAGCCGTGCCAGATGGCGTTCTGGAAGCGCAGCGCCTCCCAGACATGGAAGATGACGCCGACCGAGTAGAGCACGCCGCCGACCACGATCAGCGTGAGCGTGGTGACCGAAAGATGCGCCAGCAGCGGCCCGGCGGCGAAGACGCCGACCCAGCCCATGGCGAGATAGATGAGGATCGCCAGCCTGTCGTAGCGGCCGGGGAAAAGGAACTTCAGCGCGATGCCGCCGGCCGCCATCGTCCAGATGAAGACCAGCATGCCGGCGAGGAACGGGTCCTCGATGCCGCGCTGCAGGAAGGGCGTGTAGGTGGCGGCGATCAGCACGAAGATCGCCGAATGGTCGAAGCGGCGCAGGTGCCACTTCACCATCGAGACGGGCCAGATATTGTAGGCGAAGGAAATCGCCAGCGCGAGCACGAGACCCGTGCCGTAGACCCAGGCCGCCGCCAGTTGCCCGCTCGTCGCGAAGACCGTGGCGTAGAAGATGAGCGCGGTGACGCCGACCAGCGCGAAGACCACGCCGACACCATGCACGATGCCGTCGGCGATGACCTCATACCGGTCGTAGTTCCACTTGACGCCCTTGATTTCCACGCTCGTCCACCCGCGATGACTGCAGCATCATCGTCGCGCGTTTGCGCTGTGGAGGCAAGGGGTTGCGCGATGCGCGGCCATCACGAATCTTTGCCGCGTGAGACACTATTGCCGCGCGATGCACTCTTCGCAAAGGGCCGCGTGCGGCACGGCGGCAAGGCGGGCGGGCGAGATCGGCTCGCCGCACTTGGCGCAGGTCCCGAAGGTGCCGGCGGCGATGCGGTCGAGCGCCGCGTCGATGGCTTCCAGCTCCTTGAGGCCCGTCACGCCGAATTCCTCCAGCACCTCGTCGTTCTCGCGCTCCACGGCGCGCTCGCCGCTATCGCCGCTCTTCAGCGTGTCGAGATCCTTCTCGATCTTGTGAAGCCGGCCGTAAAGCTCGCGCTTGCGGGTGAGAAGAATGTCCTTGTAATGCGCCACGTCCGTCACGATACGGGTCTCCTTCGTTTCGACATGCAGCGAAATTCGCACTCCCGGCCTGTAACGGCATTGATCGGAATCAAGTTCCCGCCGCCGGATCGTCAATGCTGCATTGACAGTCAATCACCGAAACGCCGCCTTTCTTGAACGATCCGGTTGCATCATATTCCCTGCGACAGAACGGTTCCCCGAAGGGAACCGGAACAGGGATCATACCATGACGGACCTCGACAGACGGACATTCCTCGGCGCAGCCGCCGCGGGCATCGCCGCCGGCAAGGCCGGCCCCATTCGCGCGGAGACCGCCCCCATGACCAGCACCGCCACCCATGCCGTCGACATGCCGGCCTTCGTCGACCACTCGCATCTGACCGTGATCGACCTGCCGATGGTGTCGGCCTTCTACCAGCAGGCGATGGGCCTCTCGGTGCTGGAAAAGGCGGCCTCCGGCGAGACGCTCGGCGTTGCCGGCCGGCCGCTCCTGACCCTGACGACCGGCGGCAATGCCGCCCGCGCGCCGCGCAACGCGCCCGGCCTCTTCCACACTGCGTTCCTCGTGCCGAACCGCAGGGAACTCGGCCGGTGGCTCGCCCACGCCGCGCACAACAACGTACCCCTTACCGGCGCCTCGGACCATCTCGTCAGCGAGGCGATCTACCTCGACGACCCGGAAGGCAACGGCATCGAGATCTACCGGGACCGCGACCGCGCCGAATGGACCTATGTGCCCGATGGCACGGTGAAGATGGCGACGCACCGGCTCGACCTGCAGGCACTCTACGACGAAGCGCCGAAGGACGGCTGGAACGGCCAGGAAAACGGCACGGCCATCGGCCATATCCATCTGCAGGTTTCCGACATCCCCGAGGCCGACGCCTTCTTCCACGACGTGCTCGGCCTCGACATCATGGCGCGCTATCCGGGCGCGAGCTTCTTCGCCACCGGCAAGTACCATCACCATGTCGCGGCCAATGTCTGGAACTCGCGCGGACAGCCGAAACGGCAGGGCGGCATGAGCGGCCTTGCGGACTACACGATCCGCTTCAACGACAGGGCAAAGCTGGATGCGGCCGTGAAGAAGCTCGACGAACTGTCGATCGCCACGACGCGCGCGGGCGACACGGTCTCGCTGGTTGATCCGTGGGGCATCGGGCTGAAGCTTACGGCCTGAGCCCGGTTGCGGCCCCTCTCCCGTCGCTCGCGACCTCAGTCGTAGAGATAATGCGCCGCCCACTCCTCATGCGGCACCTGCTCGCCGATCCTGTACTTGAAGCCGTTGACCTCCAGCCGGTCTTCGCTCGCCTCGCATTTATAGGACAGGCGATACCACTCGCCCTTGCTGCGGAAGACGGCGCCCTTCGTCTTGAAGGTCGTGCCGTCCAGCTTGGGATCACCGAACGCATAGGCGATCACCTTGTCCGGGCGGAAGCCGCCCTTGCCGCCGCCGATGCGGTCCATGGCCTCCATGTCGCAACGCTGCTCCAGCCGCTCTTCCGGCGTCAGCTTTTCCAGTTGTCCGCGAATGCGCGCGTCGAGCGCCAGGGCGGGCGATGCGCAAAACGGCGCAAGTGCCAGCGCGAACAGCGCGATACGGCGCGCGGTCCCTTGCCGATCCATCGTTCTGCCTCCTCTTCCTGCCATCGATTCCGACCCTGTTAATACCGGGTTAACGCGCACTATGTCGATTTGACGACAAGTCGCAAGCGACTCAAGGTTTCATGCCTGCTTTCGGGAACTTACCGCCACCCGGCGCGTTTCCGGCGCGAAATCTGGGGAAGCACCATGCACGATGTATCCGGAAAGCCCGCCGAACGCCGCCTCCTGCAGGCCGGTCCCGCCCCGACGGACGACCCTTCGCGGGAGATGCCGCGCCGCTCCGGACTGGACATCGCCGCCGCCTGGGCGGCCATCGGCATCTTCTCGATCATGGCCATGGGCGTCGTCTACCTGATGGCGCCGATCCTCATTCCGCTTTCCCTCGCCGTCGTCACCGGCCTCATCCTCGGCGTGGCGGCGGAGAAGCTGAATGCGCTCGGCATTCCTCCCCTGCCGACGGCCCTGCTGCTGGCCGGCCTCTTCGGCACCGGCCTGTTCTTCATCGCCGGCCTGCTGGCCGACCCGATCGCCCAACTCGCCGCAAACGCGCCGGACCTCGTGCGCGGCGCCTATGACCGGATAACCCCGCTCTTCTCCCGCTTCGGCTGGCTGAACCTCCATGCGCAGACCTTTGAGACGGGGCAGATGTCGGTGGAGAAGGTGCTGGAGAACACCGGCAGCATCCTCGGCATCCTTTCGGCAAGCCTCACCCCGGCGCTGCTGCAGGCCATGATCTTCTTCGCCGCGCTCGTGCTCTTCCTGTCCGCGCGGCTGAAGCTGCGCCAGATGCTCATCATGGCCTTTCCCCGCCGCGGCCAACGGCTGGCGGCCATCCGCATCATGAACGCCATCGACAGCGCGCTCGGCTACTATTTCGCCACCGCCGCGCTGGTCTATGGCGGACTGGGCCTTGCCGCCACCCTCATCGCCTGGGGCGGAGGGCTGGCCATGCCCGCGCTCTGGGGGCTTTTCGCCTTCCTGTCCAGCTTCGTGCCGTTCCTCGGCGTGACGCTGATGACCATAGCGCTCGCCGCCGCCGGTCTCCTGACGCACGAGACGCTGGCGATGGGTCTTCTGCCCGCGCTCGCCTTCTTCCTCGTGCATCTCGCGATGGAAAACCTCGTCATGCCGGCGGTGATGGGCAAGCGGCTGGAGGTCAACGCCTTCCTCATCTTCACCGCCATCATCTTCTGGACCTGGATGTGGGGCGCAGCCGGCGCGATGCTCGCCCTTCCCCTCTCCATCATCGGCATGACGATCGCCGATGAACTGCGCCCGGCAAAACGAAAGGCCCGGCGCAACCTGCCCGGCTGACCACTGGAAGATCGTTAAAAATCGCGTATAATATAAAATAGACTGCTAATGTATGGAGTATCCCGTGGTCATCATCCCATTCCGTGAGGCTATGCCGGCCTCCCGGGCTAGGGCCATTCGGGCGGCCAGGATTTCCGGTCTCCTGAAAACATTGGCCCACCCGGCGCGGCTTTTGCTTGTCTGTAAGCTCGCCGAAGGCGAGACTTCGGTCGGAGAGCTTGAAAACAAGCTTGCCGTCCACCAGCCGACCCTGTCCCAGCAGCTTAACGTGCTGCGTGAAGCCGGCATCGTCAGCGCGCGCCGTGAAGGCAAGCAGATCTTCTACAGGCTGACCGACGAGCGGGCATGCCAGCTCGTCGGCGCGCTCGGTGCGATCTTCTGCGGCGATACGCAGATCCTGTAGCGGCCGCCCCATCGGTCCTTCAACGGCGCTCCCGACGGGTCCGCCGCAATCTTCCGTCCCCTTCGACACCGCCTTCCCCACCGGCCGCTCAAACCTTCGGCCACGGCCTTGATGCGAAGGGCGGGTCTCTCTATCTCTTTGATCCCGCCTACCGATTTGCCGGAGTGAAATCTTGTCCGTCTTCAAAAACCTGCCCGCCGCCCCCCTCGCCGCGAAGAAGCCCGTCTCCGACACCCGCCACGGCATCACCCGCACCGACGACTATGCCTGGTTCCGCGACGAGAACTGGCAGGCGATGTTCAAGGATCCCTCCATCCTGCAACCGGAAATCCGCGCGCATCTGGAGGCGGAGAACGCCTATATGAACGCCGCCATGGCGGATACCGCGGCGCTGCAGAAAACGCTGTTTTCCGAGATGCGCGGCCGCATCAAGGAGGACGACAGCTCCGTGCCGGTCAAGGACGGCCCCTTCGCCTACGGCACCGCCTTTGTCACCGGCGGCGAGCAGCCGCGCTATTTCCGCGAGCCGCGCGACGGCGGCGAGCGCACCGTCCTGCTGGACGGCGACAGCGAGGCGGAAGGCAAGGACTATTTCCGTCTTTCCGGCATAGACCACTCCACCGATCATTCCGTCGGCATCTGGGGCTATGACGACAAGGGTTCGGAATATTTCACGCTGAAGGTGCGCGACCTTGCAACCGGCAAGGACCATGCCGACGAAATCGTCAATTCCGGCGGCGGCGGCGTGTGGGCGCCGGATGCGAAGAGCTTCTTCTACACCGCGCTCGACGAGAACCACCGCCCCTCGAAGATCTTCCACCATATCCTCGGCGAGCGGCAGGAAAACGACCGCCTCGTCTATGAGGAGAAGGACGCAGGCTTCTTCATGTCGGTCGGCGGCTCGCTGCTCGACGATTTCATCTATATCGACATCCACGACCACGAGACGAGCGAATACCGCCTGCTCTCCACCAAGGACCTGTTCGCCGCCCCGGCCCTCGTCGCGCCACGCCAGACGGGCCTCGAATATTCGATGACGGAGGGCGGCGACGTCTTCTACATCCTCACCAATGCCGACGGCGCGAAGGACTTCAAGATCTGCCAGACGCCGGTGATCGCCCCCGGCCGCGAGAACTGGACCGAGGTCGTGCCGCATCGCCCCGGCACGCTGATCCTCAACCACATGGCGTTTGCCCGCCACCTCGTCTGGCTGGAGCGTCACGAGGGCCTTCCCCGCATCGTGGTGCGCGACCGGATGAGCGGCGAGGAACACGCCATCGCCTTCGCCGAGGAAGCCTATTCGCTCGGCCTGTCGGGCGCGGCGGAGTACGACACCGACGTCATCCGCTTCTCCTACTCCTCGATGACCACGCCCTCGCAGCTCTTCGACTACAATATGGCGACGCGCGAGCGCCGGCTTCTCAAGACGCAGGAAGTGCCCTCCGGCCACAACCCGGACGACTACGTCACCCGCCGCGTCTTCGCCCCCGCATGGGACGGCGAAAAGGTGCCGGTCACCCTGCTCTACCGCAAGGACACGCCGCTCGACGGCTCGGCCCCGTGCCTGCTCTACGGCTACGGCGCCTACGGCATCACCATCCCGGCCTCCTTCAACACCAATTGCCTGTCGCTCGCCGACCGCGGCTTCGTCTATGCCATCGCCCATATCCGCGGCGGCAAGGACAAGGGCTTCGCCTGGTACGAAAACGGCAAGATGGACAAGAAGACCAATACCTTCAAGGACTTCATCGCGGCGGCCGACTATCTGAATCAAGAGAGGTTCACGTCCTACGCGAACATCGTCGCCGAAGGCGGCTCGGCCGGCGGCATGCTGATGGGCGCGGTCGCCAACATGGCGCCGGAGAAATTCGGCGGCATCATCGCGGCCGTTCCCTTCGTCGACGTGCTCAACACCATGCTGGACGACACCCTGCCGCTGACCCCGCCGGAATGGCCGGAATGGGGCAATCCCATCGAGAGCAAGGATTTCTACCAGCTCATGGCGAGCTACTCGCCCTATGACAATGTCGGGGCAAAGCCCTACCCTGCCATCCTCGCCCTTTCCGGTCTCACCGACCCGCGCGTGACCTACTGGGAGCCGACGAAGTGGGTGGCGCGGCTGCGCGAGAAGACCACCGGCAGCGAGCCGATCCTGCTCAAGACGAACATGGGCGCGGGCCATGGCGGCGCATCGGGCCGCTTCCAGCGGCTGGAGGAGATCGCCTTCGAATATGCCTTCGCGATCAAGGTGGCGGGGAAGATGTAGGACGGAGGGGCGGCGCCGAGAACCTTTCGCTCCGCCCTCCGACGCCCTATCTGATAGGCAAGGCGCAACGGACGGACGATCATGAGCGATACAACGACGGCAGCGGTGGACAAGACCCGCCCCATTCCCTTCGACAACAGCTATGCGCGCCTGCCGGACGCCTTCTTCTCGCCCGTCGATCCAACGCCGGTGGAAGCGCCCCGGCTGATCGCCTTCAACCGGCCGCTGGCTGCCGAGCTCGGCCTCGACGCCGATGCGCTGGAGCGGCACGGCGCGGCCTATTTTTCCGGCAACGCGCCGCTGCCCGGCGCGCTGCCGCTCGCCATGGCCTATGCCGGCCACCAGTTCGGCCAGTTCGTGCCGCAGCTCGGCGACGGGCGGGCGATCCTTCTGGGCGAGGTGATCGACCGCAGCGGCCGGCGCCGCGACATCCAGCTCAAGGGCGCGGGCCAGACGCCCTATTCGCGCCGCGGCGACGGGCGCGCCGCGCTCGGGCCGGTGCTGCGCGAATATATCGTCAGTGAGGCGATGCATGCGCTCGGCATTCCGACGACGCGAGCGCTCGCGGCGGTCGCCAGCGGCCAGCCGGTCTATCGCGACCGGGTGCTGCCCGGCGCGATCCTCACCCGCGTGGCGGCAAGCCATATCCGTGTCGGCACCTTCCAGTTCTTTGCCGCACGCGGCGATACGCAGAACGTGCGCGTGCTGGCGGACCATGTCATCGACCGGCACTATCCCGAACTGAAGGGCGCGGAAAAACCCTATCTCGCGCTGCTGGACGCCGTTGCCGGGCGGCAGGCCTCGCTGATCGCCAGATGGCTCGGCGTCGGCTTCATCCATGGGGTGATGAACACCGACAACATGACGATCTCCGGCGAGACGATCGATTTCGGCCCCTGCGCCTTCATGGACCACTACGACCCGCGCACCGTCTTCTCCTCCATCGACCATGGCGGGCGCTATGCCTTCGGCAACCAGCCGATGGTCGGCCAATGGAACATTGCCCGGTTGGCCGAGGCGCTGCTCGCCATTCTCGACGATGACCAGGACCGGGCGGTGGAAGCCGCGAACGCGGCCGTCACGCGCTTCATGGACAGGTTCCAGGCGCATTGGAAGACGACGATCCGCGCCAAGATCGGCCTTGGCGACGACGAGGAGGATGGCGACCAGACGCTCATCCGCGACCTGCTCGTCACGTTTTACGAAGAGAAGGCCGACTATACGCTGGCCTTCCGCCGGCTCGCCGACGCGGCGGAAAACGAGACGGCCGACAGCGCCCTCGCAAGCCTTCTGGCAGACCCCGCCGCGCTCGGACCATGGCTCGCCCTCTGGCGCGAGCGGCTGTCGCGGGAGACCGCACCGCCGCAGACCCGCGCCGCCGCGATGCGCCGGGTCAACCCCGCCTTCATCCCGCGCAACCACAAGGTAGAAGAAGCCCTGACGGAGGCGGTCGACCACGGCGATTTCTCGCTGTTCGAGGCGCTGAACGCCGTGCTGGCAAGGCCCTACGAGGACCAGCCCGCCTTTTCCGCCTTCGCCGGGCCGCCGAAGCCGGGCGAAGAGGTCACCGCCACGTTCTGCGGCACCTGACGGCAGCGCGGGAAAGCCGCCGGCGGGATCATGGCCCGGCGCAACCGCGATGCCCGGCATTGAAGCCTCACGCTTGCGCCCTAGTTTCTCCAGCGTCCCCCCTTGAGCCGGACGTCATGCCGACCGCCTCCCCGGGCCGGCATCGCAAACGGAGATACCCATGTTGCTCACGCTGACCGCCACCTTCATCGCCATCATCGGATTGGTGCTGACGGGTGGAGGCGGATGGCTGCTGTCGCTCGGCGGTAGCCCCTACTATCTCGTCACCGGCCTTGCCTTCCTCGCCACGGCCATCCTCCTCTTCCGCCGCTCGGCGGCGGCGCTCTGGCTCTATGCCCTCATCGTGCTCGGCTCGCTCGGCTGGGCGATCTGGGAAGTCGGCTTCGACTGGTGGCAGCTCGGTCCGCGCGGCGGCGTCATCGTGCTCATCGGCCTCTGGCTGATGCTGCCGGCGATCCGCCGTCCGCTCGGTTTTTCCAGCCCCACCGGCACAGCCTACCCCGCCTCGGCCCTGCCGCTCACCGTCGCCAGCCTCGTCGCCATCGCCGTTGCCGGCTATTCGATGACGCAAGATCCGCACGATCTGGCAGGCGACCTGCCGACCGACGTCGTGAACGCCACGCCCGCACTCGGCGGCAACGTGCCGGCCGGCGAATGGCACCAGTACGGCCGCACGCCCTACGGCCAGCGCTATTCGCCGCTCGACCAGATCAACACGGACAATGTCGGCACGCTCAAGGTCGCCTGGCAGTACCGGACGGGCGACGTGAAACTGCCCGACGACGTGGGCGAAACGACCTATCAGGTCACGCCGCTGAAGATCGGCGACACGCTCTACATGTGCACGCCGCACAACTGGGCGATCGCCCTTGACGCCGCCACCGGCAAGGAGAAATGGAAATACGATTCCAACTCCGGCATGAACCCGGACCGCCAGCACCAGACCTGCCGTGGCGTCACCTTCTATGCCGACCCGGCCGCAACCGCCGGCACGGCCTGCGCCACACGCGTCTATCTGCCGACCTCCGACGCCCGCCTGATCGCGCTCGACGCGGAGACCGGCGACGTCTGCACGAATTTCGCGGAAAACGGCGTGCTGCACCTCGAAAAGGGCATGCCCTACAATCCGGCCGGCTACTACTATTCCACCTCGCCGCCCGTCATCACCGACGGCAAGATCATCATCGGCGGGGCCGTCAACGACAACTATTCGACGCAGGAACAGTCCGGCGTCATCCGCGCCTTCGACGTCAATTCCGGCGCGCTCATCTGGAACTGGGATTCGGGCAATCCGGACGTCACGACGCCGCTGCCGGAAGGCCAAGTCTATACCGTCAACTCGCCGAATTCCTGGTCGGTGTTCAGCTATGACGACGCGCTCGGCCTCGTCTATATCCCGCTTGGCAACCAGGTGCCGGACCAGCTCGGCATGGGCCGCAGCGAGCATGTGGAGAAATATTCCTCTTCCATCGTCGCGCTCGACATCAAGACCGGCGCGGTGCGCTGGGTGCGCCAGACGGTGCATCACGACCTCTGGGACATGGACGTGCCGGCCCAGCCAGCGCTGATCGACATCACCCGCGACGGCGCGACCATCCCCGCCCTCGTCGGCCCGACCAAGCAGGGCGATATCTACGTGCTCGACCGGCGCACCGGCGAGCCGATCATCCCGGTCAAGGAGGTGCCCGCCCCGACCGGCACGATCCCGGAGGATTTCTCCGCGCCGACCCAGCCGCTCTCCGACCTCACCTTCTCGCCGCCGCCGCTGACGGAAAAGAACATGTGGGGCGTCACCATGTTCGACCAGCTCGCCTGCCGCATCGATTTCCTGTCGATGAAATACGAGGGCCGCTACACGCCGCCCTCGCTGGAGGGCACCATCGTCTATCCCGGCAATTTCGGCACGTTCAACTGGGGTTCGGTCGCAGTCGATCCGGAGCGGCAGGTCATGTTCGGCATGCCGACCTATCTCGCCTTCACCTCCCGCCTCGTGCCGCGTGACCAGGTGCCGCCGAAGGGGCAGGACGAGAAGGGTTCCGAACAGGGCCTCAACCGCAATGACGGCGCGCCCTACGGCGTCTTCATGGGGCCGTTCCTCGGCCCGCTCGGCATTCCCTGCCAGGCGCCGCCATGGGGCTATGTCGCGGGCGCCGACCTTGCCACCGGCAAGATCGCCTGGAAGCACAAGAACGGCACCGTCATGGACATGACGCCGCTGCCGCTGCCCTTCAAGGTGGGCGTGCCCGGCATCGGCGGCCCGATGATGACCAAGGGCGGCGTCGCCTTTCTCGGTGCGGCGGTGGACGACTATCTGCGCGCCTACGACGTGACCGACGGCCGCCAGCTCTGGGAAGCCCGCCTTCCCGCAGGCGGACAGGCGACGCCGATGACCTATACGGTCGGCGACAAGCAATATGTGCTGATCGTCGCCGGTGGGCACGGCTCGGTCGGAACGAAGCCGGGGGATTATGTGATCGCCTATACGCTGCCGTAAGAGGTGCAGGCCGCCCCGGCGGACGCACCCAGGCGAAAGCCTCGCGACAGCCGCAACCGCTAATGGTTCCCCGACATTCGAGGAGCCATTTTCATGAAGATCGACGGCAGCGCGCTTTCCGCCTATGCGTTCAATCGGCAGCGGCCGGCCAGCACCGACAACAGCCTTTCCGACGGCTCGGGCGGCGGGCTGTCCTCGGCGCGCAATATCCCGACCGTGGAAGCCGGCCCCGCCGCAATGCCGTCCCGCCTTGCCAATGCGCTCTGGGCCAACAAGGCGGAAAAGGCCGAGCGGGAAAGCGAGAGCCTGCTGTCCGAATTCATGGAGCTTTCGAAGATGAGCCCCATCGAGCGCCTGCGCAAGGAACTGCTCGAGGCGATGGGCCTCACCGAGGAGAGCCTCGCGCAACTGCCGCCGGACCAGCGCGAGGCCATCGAGGAAGAGCTTCGCCGCACCATCAAGGAACGGCTGGGCGTGGACGAAACCGGACAGGCGGATGGTCAAACCACCGCCGGCGCGCCGGAGGAAACCTGGACCTGACCCGCCGTCCCTCTTTCGCGCCGCCAAGAAAGTCGATTGACAAACGGCGCGAAAGGGAGAATATCGCGCCCATGATCAAGAGCACGCACATCGCCGCAACGTATTTTTGGCTGTTCCGATAGGGAGCGGCTGTTCGATCATGTCAACAAGCCGCCATCAGGCGGCTTTGTTGTTTTAGGGCACCTGATGGCAGAAAATCCAAGGAGCCCGAAATGCACAACACCGTCATCAAGCTCGATCCCCACGCCGTCGAACGCCCGCCGATGCTGACCATCCGCGCCGCGCGCCCGGGCGATCTCCAGCAAATGCTCGACATGATCGCGCTGCATGCCGAATGCCACGGCGACACAGCGAAGATATCCGCCGCCGATCTCGACCGCGACCTCTTCGGCGCCAGCCCCTGGGTCACCGCGCTCGTTGCGGAAGCCGGCGGTCGACTGATCGGCTACGCGCTGCTCGTTCCCCTCTACCGCGCGATGGAAGGCCTGCGCGGCATGGAGCTGCACCAGATCTTCGTGCGTGACGGCCATCGCGGCCACGGCATCGGCCGCCATCTCGTCTCCCGCGCCCGCGAGCATGCACGCATCGCCGGCTGCGGCTACCTCTCCGTCAGCGCGGCGACCGGCAATTTCGGCGCGCACCGTTTCTACGAGCAGATGAATTTCCGCGCCGGACCGGTGACGGGCATGCGCTATGTGCAGGCGCTCGGCTGAACCGCGCTGTTTCAGGCAAGGGAGATGACCATGACGAAGCGGCTGGCAATCGTTCTGACCGAAGGATATGCCGATTGGGAATGCGGCCTGCTGATGGCGACCGCGCGCCACGCGTGCCAGGCCACGACCGTGGTGCTGACGCCCGGCGGTGCGGATGTCACCTCGCTCGGCGGCATATCCGTCACCTCGGCCGGCAAGGCGGAAGATGCCCGGCCGGAGGACTTCGACGTGCTGGTGCTGTGCGGCGGCACGATCTGGCAGTCGGCCGCCCCGCCGGACCTTTCGGCTCCGGTCGAACGTTTCCTTGCGGCCGGAAAGCCGGTCGCCGGCATCTGCGACGCCACGCTGGCGCTCGGCCGCATGGGCGTGCTCGACACGCGGGCGCATACCGGCAACCATGCCGGCCAGTTGCCGGAAACAGTGCCCGCCTATCGCGGCCAGGCGCTATACCGCGATCAGCCCCAGGCCGTCACCGACCGCGGCGTCATCACCGCCTCGGGCGCGGCTCCCGTCACCTTCGCCCGCGAAGTCCTCACAGCCATCGGCCTCGGCTCCCCCGAGCTGCTGGACTATCTCGCCATGTACAGCAATGAGCACCGGCCGGCGCGGGACTGAGTCCCCTACCGCGCCGGGATGGCCTTCAGGTAGGCGGCAATCGCCTCGCGATCCTCCTTGGGTAGCCTCGCCATGTTCTTCTGCACGGAGACCATCGAGCCGCCGACGCTGTCGAAATCCGGGGTAAAGCCGGTTTCGAGATAGCTGACGATATCGCCCGCGCTCCAGCTCCCGAAGCCGCCCTCGGCCGGTGTGATATTGGGGATGCGCCCCTGGCCTTCCGGATTCGGCCCGCCGGCGAGCCATTCACCGGTCCGCAGCCCGCCCAGCATGTCGCGGGGCGTGTGGCACTCCCCGCAATGGCCCGGCCCCTCGACGAGATACTGGCCGTGCCGGACGACCGGGTCGGCATCGGCAAGCTCCACGCGAGGCGCTTCGTTGAGATAGAGGAACTTCCAGCCGCCGAGCGCGAGGCGGATGTTGAAGGGGAACGGCAGGTCATGGCCGGGCGCGACATTGGCGCTCTTCGGCAAGGTCTTGAGATAACCGTAGAGATCGGCGACGTCCTTGACCGTCATGCGCGCATAGGAGGCGTAGGGGAAGGACGGGTAGAGATGTTCGCCGTCGCGCCCGGTGCCGCGCCGCATCGCATCGCCGAATTCCGCCAGCGTCCACGCCCCGATGCCGGCCGTCTCGTCCGGCGAGATATTGGGCGCGTGGAAGGTGCCGAACGGACTTTTCAGCGCCAGCCCGCCTGCCAGCACGAGCCGCTGGTCATCCGGCGCGCCGGGTGCGGCATGACAGCTCACGCAGCCGCCGGCGTTGAAAATGCGCTCGCCATTGGCAAGGTCCGGCTCGCCCGCGGCGGCCCATTCGGCTGCCGGCAGCCGCTCCGGCGCGGTGATCAAGACGAAGGCGCCCACGCCGATCGCCCCGAGCACGACGACACCGCCGAGAATTTTCCTGAGTGCCATGAAGCATCCCTCTTGCCGGCCCCGCGCCGGCAGACCACGAAAGCGCTGCCCCGGTCCGCCCGGAACCGTCAGGGCGGCTGCTTGCCGCGTTCCTTCCCTTCGGCGGGAAGGATGCGGCAAGGCCAACCCTCACGGATCCATCAGCCGACGGACCGGGGTAACGCCATCTCTTTTCCGGTAAACGGCCTACCGCATCTATTTCTTGATGCGGTAGACCTCATGACAGGCCGCGCAATTGGGACCGATCGCGCCGAGCGCCGCTCCGACCGCCGCCTGATCGGCCGGCGGGCTGGCTAGCGCCGCATCGGCGGCCTCGACGAGCTTGGCGGATTTCGCCTTGAAGTCGTCCATCGCTTCCCAGATCTTGGGGCTGGCCTCTGTCTCGTGGCCCGTCTCGGAGCCGGCCGGGAACTGCTCGGGGAAGGCCTTCGCCACCTCGCTCATCGTCGCCAGCGATGCCTTGACGACCTCCGCATCGTAGGGCTTCTCGCCCTTGGCGATGCCGGAAAGCGCACCCATGGCGCCGCCCACCTTCTTCATCATTTCCTGACGGACGACCTGCGGCTCGTCCGCCGCCACGACAGCGCCTGCGCCAAGGGCCGCAAGCACGGCCGCAACCGCCAAAGTCCTGACCTTCATCGAGTTCTCCATTTTCTGGCGGCCGGTACGACGCGCCGCCGGTTCGCGATGCGCGGCCATGATTGCATTTTAGGAAGTCGAGGAAAGTAAAATCTTTTTGAAACCGGACCGATGGCTTCAAACCGTTCCCCAGCCCCGCCATACCGTGACCACGGCGATGGCGACGAGCAGGACGCCGGCCGCGCGACCGACGAAGCGGGTGGCGGCGGGGCTGCCGACGAGGGCGTCGCGGCTGTGGGCGGCGGCGAGCGCCAGCCCGCCGTAGACGGCAAGCTGCGTCGCCCAGATCATCAGCAGCATGACGAGCGCCTGACGCCAGAGCGGGCCGAATTCCGGACGCAGGAACTGCGGGAAGACCGCCAGCATGAAGAGATAGGCCTTGGGATTCATGAGGCTCGTCAGCGCGCCCTGGCGGAAGCGCGTGGCGAGGCCGCGCCGGTCGAGGCTTTCCACGTCGTCGATGACGATGGAGCTGCGGAAGAGCTGCCAGCCGATCCAGGCGACATAGGCCGCGCCGAGAACCAGCAGCGCATTGAACAGCTTCGGCGCGAAATGCAGCAGCATGCCGACGCCGAGGGCGGCATAGAGCGTATGCACCAGCCCGCCCGCCATGATGCCGAAAGTGGCCGACAGCCCCGCCCTGCGGCCGCCGGAAAGCGAGCTGGCCAGCACGAAGACCATGTCCATGCCCGGCACGACGATGATGCCGGAGACGAGCAGGAAGAAGAGCCAGAGGTTTTCGCTATAAGTCATGTCAGTTGGCCGTTGTCCCGTTTCGCGCCGCAGCCCCATGCTGCCCTTTTATTTCAAGCGCTTGATCCTATGCTATAATGGAAGTCAACTGACAGGGACGTGTCAGTTGTGACGAGGCAAACCATTGCGCAAGGCATCGCGGCTCTTCGAGATCATCCAGATTCTGCGCCTCGCCCGCCAGCCGGTGACGGCGGCCGAGATCGCCGGGCGGCTGGAGGTGACGGTGCGCTCGATCTACCGCGACATCGCCGCGCTGCAGGCGATGCGCGTGCCGGTCGAGGGCGAGCGCGGCATCGGCTATATCCTGCGCCCCGGCTTCGACCTGCCGCCGCTGATGTTCTCCATCGAGGAGACGGAGGCCGTGGTGCTGGCGCTGGCGCTGCTGGAGCGCACGGGCGATGCTGAATTGCAGGCGGCCGCGAAACGGGTGGGCGACAAGATCGCCGGCGCGGTGCCCCCGCCGCTGCGCCAGACGCTTTCCGCCCGCGCCCTGCACGCCTGGGGCACTGTCCCGCGCCAGCCCGAGGGCATCGACCTTGCCACCGTGCGCCGGGCGATCCGCGACGAGGAGACGCTGCTGATCGACTACCGCGACGAATATGCCCGCGCCACCGAGCGCACCATCCGCCCCATCGCCCTCATCTACTATTCGGAGACAGCGAACATCGTCGCCTGGTGCGAGCTGCGTCAGGCCATCCGCAACTTCCGCGCCGACCGCGTGGAAGCCTGCGCGGCGACGGGGAGATATTTTAGAGGCGAAGGCGATGGGCTGCGGCAGCTCTGGATCTCCGGCTGGGCGGAGAACCGGGCGGCGGGGTAGCGTTCCGTCAGGCGACAGCCCGCAAATCAAAATCGGCATGAATGACGTCGAACGGCACCTCGACCTTGCCACTATCGGTGCGGTCGACAATACCCCAGTCGAGAAGCGTAACGATATCCTCGTGAACGCGCTTCACATCACGGCCGAGGGAGCGTGCGAGCGCACGGATGCTGCTCGGGCCGACCTGCTGCAAATGCTCGATCAATTCCCAGCGCTTCGGGCTGATGACCGAGAACAATTGCGCGGGCGAACTGAAGGTGAAGGTCGCGACCGGATCGGAGGGGATGCCCGTGCGAGCCGCTTCCGCCGCACGCGCAAAAATGTCGGCGAGGAGGACCTCGGAATCGCTGCGGATCTGGATGTGGGCGCGTTTCATTCAGGGCCTCCTTTTCGCGACTTCGGCCTGAAAATCCTTAAGCAACACTGCAACGCTCGAGAATGCATAAGGATGCTCCCTATCGTCGAGATGGCAGTGGTCTCCCTTGCCGCGCTCATTGTCGAAACCGACGATACGCCGGCCATCCCGCCCGTAGAACAGACGGTATTTATAGCAGTGCGCGCTTCCGGCAATGGGGTGAGGAACCTGCCAGAGCACGATCTCGACAATCGCGCCGTCCGGCAGGATCGTCTTCGAGCGCAGGAGAAGCACCGCATCCATGTTGGCATTTATGCCATCAATCGGACCATTTGTCGACTAAACAAAAACCCCGGCCGTTTCCGGCCGGGGTTTCCAAAATCCGAGAAGCCGAGGCTTACTTCGTTGCGGCTTCGTAGCGCTCCAGGACGTAGTCCCAGTTGATCAGGCTGTCGACGAAGGCTTCGAGGTACTTCGGGCGGGCGTTGCGGTAGTCGATGTAGTAGGAGTGTTCCCATACGTCGACGCCGAGGATCGGTTCCGCGCCGTGGACCAGCGGGTTCTCGCCGTTCGGGGTCTTGGAGATGGCGAGCTTGCCGTCCTTGACGAAGAGCCAGGCCCAGCCGGAGCCGAACTGCGTGGTGCCGGCGGCAACGAAATCGGCCTTGAACTTGTCATAGCCGCCCAGATCGCTGTCGATGGCCTTCTGGAGCGCGCCCGGCAGGCTCTTGCCGCCGCCGCCCTTCTTCATCCACTTCCAGAAATGGACGTGGTTGTAGTGCTGGCCGGCATTGTTGAAGAGGCCCTGGTTGGTGCCGTAGGACTTCTTGACGATCTCCTCGAGGGAGAGGCCCGCGAGGCCCGCTTCCTCCGCCAGCTTGTTGCCGTTGTCGACATAGGCCTTGTGGTGCTTGTCGTGGTGATATTCGAGCGTCTCACGCGACATGAAGGGGGCGAGTGCGTCGTAATCGTAGGGAAGCGGCGGAAGTTCGAAAGCCATCGTGGTGTCTCCTCTTTGTTTGCCGCAATTCCGGAGGCCGAATGCTCTCGGCCGGTGCTGGAATTGCTCTGGCGACGGAATTTTGTGAAGGAAATCCGTGAGCGGAACATAGGAGCGGCAACCGGAAGAGGCAACCGCCCGCCTTCCAAATTTTCCTGCCATACGGCAAAATCCTTTCGATTTGCCGTGTCCGTTCAAGGGTGGACGAAACGCCGTTCCGGCGAGCGGCGTTTCGTCTTCCTCTTCACGCGTCGCCGTTCGAATGCGCCCAGTCGAAATAGAGATCGCGCGCCTTGGCCGTGACGGGACCATGCGCGAGTTCGCGATCCTCCAGGCGCGTGACCGGTACGACCTTGGAATAGTTGCCCGAAGTGAATATCTCGTCGGCGGCCGCGAAGTCGGCGGGGGTGAGCGTGGTCTCGATCACATCGAAGCCGGCTTCCCGCAGCAGGCCGATGACGCGCGAGCGCGTGATGCCGGCCAGGAAGGTGCGGTTGGCGGCGGGCGTGAAGACGACGCCGTCGCGCACCATGAAGATATTGGACGAGGCGGTCTCGGCGACGTTGCCCAGCATGTCGCGCACCAGCGCGTTGTCGAAGCCGCGCTTCCTGGCTTCCACCAGCATGCGGGCGTTGTTCGGATAGAGGCAGCCGGCCTTGGCGTCCGTCGGCATGCATTCCACCGTCGGGCGGCGGAAGGGCGAGACGGTCAGCGAGGAGGCGGCATTGGGATCGCCCATCGAGGCTTCGAAGAGGCAGAGCGCGAAGCGGGTGGAGCCGGCATCCGGCGCGACGACGCTGATCGGCGAGCCGTGTTCGGCCCAGTACATCGGCTTGATGTAGATCGCCGTCTTGCCGTCGAATTTCTTGACGCCTTCCCAGGCGAGCGCCTCGATCTCCTCAGCACCGACGGTCGCGGAAAGGCCGAGCGCTTCGGCCGAGCGGTTGATGCGCTGGCAATGCAGATCGAGGTCCGGCGCGATGCCGTCGAACCAGCGCGCACCGTCGAAGACGGTCGAGCCGAGCCACATGGCGTGCGAGGTGGGGCCGATGAGCGGCGGGTTGCCCGAAATCCATTCGCCATCCACGAAGGTCCAGGTGGCGGAGCGCGGTGAGGTATCGACTGGCATCTTTCTTCTCCTTTAGCCCATCAAGGCCCGACCGGGGTCAGCGGTCAAGTCCCGCCTGCCTTCCGCCAGCGCGCGCCGCTTGTCCATTCAAGATGTTGAATGGGTGCATCAGGCCTTGTCATGAATGGTGCGGTTGAGGGCTTTCCGGGCGCATGCGATACAGCAGGGAAAGGGAGAAACACGATGCGCGCGATGTATTACGAAGCCTTTCAGGCGACACCGGATATCCGGGTGCTGCCGGATCCGACGCCGACAGCCGGCGGGGTCGTCATAAAGGTGGAGGCGACGGGGCTTTGCCGCAGCGACTGGCATGGCTGGATGGGACACGATCCCGATATCAGGCTGCCGCATGTGCCGGGGCATGAGCTGGCGGGCAAGGTGGTGGCGGTGGGCAAGGCCGTGCGGCGTTTTCGCGAGGGCGAGCGGGTGACGGTGCCCTTCGTTTCCGGCTGCGGCCATTGCGGCGAGTGCCGCTCAGGCAACAGCCAAGTCTGCGAGGAGCAGTTCCAGCCCGGTTTCACCCATTGGGGGTCCTTCGCCGAATATGTCGCCATCGACCATGCCGACCACAATCTCGTGCACCTGCCCGACGCCATCGACTATGCCACGGCCGCCAGCCTCGGCTGCCGCTTCGCCACCTCCTTCCGCGCGGTGGTGGATCAGGCGCGGGTGACGGGCGGGGAATGGGTGGCGGTGCATGGCTGCGGGGGCGTCGGCCTTTCCGCCATCATGATCGCCGCCGCGCTCGGCGCGAACCCCATCGCCATCGACATCTCCCCCGAGAAACTGGACTTCGCGAAGAAGATGGGTGCGGTCGCGGCGATCAATGCCCGCGCGGTTTCCGATGTCGCCGAGGCGGTGCGGGAGATCACCGGCGGCGGGGCGCATGCCTCCGTGGATGCGCTGGGCTCGCCCGTCACCTGCTTCAATTCCATCAAGAATTTGCGCCGGCGCGGGCGGCATGTGCAGGTCGGGCTGATGCTGGCCGATCATGCGACGCCGCAGATCCCCATGGCGCAGGTCATCGGCCACGAGCTGGAGATCTACGGCAGCCACGGCATGCAGGCCTGGCGCTACGACGCCATGCTTTCGATGATCGAAAGCGGCAAGCTTGCGCCGCAGAAGCTGATCGGCCGGCATATCGGGCTGGAGGAAGCCGTGCCTGCTCTGACGGCGATGGACCGGGCGACGGAATTGGGTATCAGCGTGATCACGCGGTTCTGAGGGGTTGCGCGCAAGGCAATCGCCCCTCATCCCGCTGCCGCGACCTTCTCCCCGCAAACGGGGAGAAGGGGCAAGAGGCGGGGCTTTCCCATCGCGAAATGCCGGCGAAGGGAAAGAGGCCTTGCATCCTTCCCTTCGCCCCGCTTGCGGGGAGAAGGTGCCGGCAGGCGGATGAGGGGCACGACAGAGAATTGACATTCGCCGCCCGATACCCGCCAATCGCCATGAAAGCGCAGGAGAATCGCCGCCATGTCCCATGCCGCCTATGTGTTCGACGCCTATGGAACGCTGTTCGACGTGCACGCGGCGGTGCGGCGCCATGCGGGGGATGTGGGGCCGAACTACCAGATATTCTCCGAGATCTGGCGCGCCAAGCAGCTCGAATATTCCTGGACGCGGGCGCTGATGGGCGCTTACGCGGATTTCTGGCAGCTTACCGAACAGGCGCTCGACTACACCTTCCAGCGCATCGGCGGCGTCGATCCGGCGCTGCGGCAAAAGCTGCTCGACGCCTACTGGAAGCTCGACTGCTACCCGGAAGTGCCGGCCGTGCTGAAGGCGCTGAAGCAGCGCGGCGCGCATATCGCGATCCTCTCCAACGGCTCGCCCGCCATGCTGGCCTCGGCGGTGAAGAACGCCGCGCTCGATACCGTGATCGACGACATCTTCTCGGTGGACGCGCTGAAGACCTACAAGACCGCCCCCGCCGTCTACGATCTGGTGACGACGAACTACCGGCTCTACCCGAACGCCGTCTCCTTCCAGTCCTCCAACCGCTGGGACATCGCCGGGGCGACCAAATTCGGCTTCCGCACCGTCTGGATCAACCGCTCCGACATGCCGGACGAATATTTCGACCTCGGCCCCGCCCTCATCCTGCCGTCGCTGGAAAGCCTCTAGAATGGCCTGGTCCGCCGCGCAGTACCTGAAATTCGAGGACGAGCGCACGCGCCCGGCCGCCGACCTTCTCGCGCAGGTGCCGGCGGACCTTCGGGCCGGCACGGTCTACGACCTCGGCTGCGGCCCCGGAAACTCGACGGAACTGCTCGCAAGGCGCTTTCCCGGCCGGGGCGTGCGCGGCGTCGACAATGCGGCCGACATGCTGAAGGCAGCGCGCCAGCGCCTGCCGGGCGTGGATTTCGTCGAATGCGACCTTGCGACATGGCGCCCGCCCGATCCGGCCGCCCTGCTCTTCGCCAATGCCGTCTTCCAATGGCTGCCCGATCATCTGGCGCTGATGACGCGGCTGATGGACGGGCTTCGCCCCGGCGGCATGCTGGCCGTGCAGATGCCGGACAACCTGATGGAACCCTCCCATCTCCTGATGGAGGAAAGCGCGCTCGCCGGCCCATGGAAAAGCGCCTTCGCCGAAGGCACGCCGCGCCGCAAGCCCCTTCCCGCCCCCACCGCCTATTTCGACGCCCTCGGCCCCAAGGCGGCGCGCGTCGACGTCTGGCACACCGTCTACAATCACCCGATGGCGGATGCGGCCACCATCGTCGAATGGGTCAGGGGCACCGGCCTTCGCCCCTATCTCGACCGCATCCCGGCGGAAGAGCGCGACGGCTTCCTGGCGGACTACGAAGCGCGCATCGCTACGGCCTATGCCCCGATGGCGGACGGGCGGCGGCTGTTGCGCTTTCCCCGGCTGTTCGTCGTGGCGGTGAAGGCGTAGGCGGTTTCCTGCGGGCTTCGGCGTTGCCGCTCCTGCCTTCTCCCTTCGGGGAGAAGGTGGCCCGAAGGGTCGGATGAGGGGGTATCCTCATGAAACTCCTGCTTTTTCTGCCTCCGGCATCCCCCTCATCCGCCTGCCGGCACCTTCTCCCCGAGGGGAGAAGGGAATTTGCCGCGCCGCTTCGGCCGATCCCGATAGCGGGAAAGCCCGCCTTCCCAAAAACCGGCGGGCGGAGTATGGGAGGGGCTTGGCCGCGCCTGCGGCAGGGAGCCTCTCATGCAGTCCTCGTCTTCAACCGTCCTCTCGCCGGACTGGCCGGCCATTGCCGCCGTCGTTCTCGGCGCGACCGCCTTTTCGGTGGCGCAGGGGCTGACCTATCCGCTCGTCTCGCTGACGCTGGAATCGCGCGGCTTCTCGCCCTCGATGATCGGCGTCAACGCCATCGCCTATGCGGGCGGCATGGGGGCTTCCACGCTCTTGATCGGCAGCCTCACCTCGCGCTGGCGGGCGGACCGGCTGATCATCGCGAGCCTCGTCGTCTGCTCGATGTGCCTTGCCACCTTCGCCGCCTCCGCATCCTTCACGGTCTGGCTCGTCGCCCGCTTCCTGCTCGGCTTCTTCGCCAGCGTCATCTTCATGCTGGGTGAAGCCTGGCTCAACGCCGCCTGCCCGGACCGGCTGCGCGGGCGGGTTTCCGGCCTTTACGGCGCAGGCATCTGCGCGGGGTTCGCGGCCGGGCCGCTCGCCATTCCGCTGCTCGGCAGCGAAGGTGGCCTCGGCTTCGCGCTGACGGCCGTCTATCTCGCCATCGTGGCGTTCGCCACCGGCATGCTGATGTTCTCGACGAAGACGGTGCCGGAGCCGTCGTCCAAAGGCGATCTCCTGCGCTTCTTCAAGGCCGCGCCGCTTCTCGTCGGCATGGTCTTCGCCTTTGGTTTTGCAGATATCGCGGCGATCTCGGCCATGCCGGTCTATTTCGTGAAGATGGGCTACAGCCAGTCCTTCGCCGCCGTCAGCGTGACCGTGCTTGCCTTGCCGACGGCCATCGCCCAGCCCTTCATCGGCATGCTGCTCGACAAATTGCCGCGCGAACGCGTGGCGCTTACCGCGGTCAGCGTCGCGGCCGCGAGCTACTTCGTCCTGCCGGTGGTGAAATCCGAGATCGCGATCCTCACGGTCTTCGCCATCATGGGCGCGGCCGCCTTCTCGCTCTATACCTGCGCGCTCACCATGCTCGGCGAACGGCACAGCGGCTCCATGCTGGTGGCCGGCAGCGCGGCCTTCGCGCTCGCCTACTCGGTCGGCAGCGGCGCGGGATCGGGCCTGACGGGCGCGATCATGGATGCGGGCGGGCCGCAGGCCGGGCCGATCTCGGTCGGCCTCGGCCTCACCGCCTTCACCGCCGCGCTGTTTTTCGCGCGGCGGCGGTAAGCGAAGGTATCAGACGAACTGGCTGAGGCCCGGGACGGAGGCGACGACTTCGTCGACCACGTCGGCGCCGGCATGCTCGCGGGCGACCGCGATGGTTTCCTTGGCAAGGCCGGTGATCTCGCCCATGCCGAGGCCCTGGCTCATCAGCTGCTGGCCGAGGCCCATGACGCCGCCGCCGCCGATGGCGCTCATCAGGCTGCCGAGCAGGCCCTTGCCTTCGCCTTCGCCGTTGTACTTGGCCACGAGATCGGAGGCGCCCGGAATGGCTTCGATCATCTTGGCGACCGGGCCATCGGCCGCTTCGCGCTGCAGGAAGCCCAGCATCATGCCGATCGCCTTTTCGGCAAGGGCAGCATCGATGCCGACGGCATCGGCAACGCGGGTGACGAGATCGCTCATGGAAAATCCTCCAATGGAATTGACGTTGACGTCAAGGTAAATGAATTCCGCGACAAACTCAAGCGGCTCCGAAGCGCTTTCGTGTGGGTCGGCGCGCCCTCAAATCGTGTTGTTTGCCTGCCGGACTATCCTTATAAGCTGTGGAAGACGATTCAATGAAAACATGGCCGAAGCGATGCGCGGCCGGACGAATCGCAGGACCGGCAGCCAGGGAGTTTCAACGTGGCGGATTCCATTCTTCAGGACGGAAAACTCTATATCGGCACCAGCCGCAAGCCCGACGACACCAACAACAAGCCCGAATATCTGGAGCTGAAGTTCGGCAACCGTCACGGCCTCGTGACCGGCGCGACCGGCACCGGCAAGACGGTGACGCTGCAGATCCTCGCGGAAGGCTTTTCCAATGCGGGCGTGCCCGTTTTCTGCGCCGACGTGAAGGGCGACCTTTCGGGCATCGGCGCCATGGGCGAGCCGAAGGATTTTCTCCAGAAGCGCGCCGACCAGATCGGCTTGACGCCCTACGACTTCCAGGAATTCCCGGTCATCTTCTGGGATCTCTACGGCGAGAAGGGCCACCGCGTCCGCACCACCATCTCCGAAATGGGGCCGCTGCTGCTCTCGCGCCTGATGAACGCGACGGACGCGCAGGAAGGCGTCATCAACATCGCCTTCAAGATCGCCGACCAGGGCGGCCTGCCACTGCTCGACCTCAAGGACCTGCAGGCGCTGCTGAACTATATGGGCGAGAACGCCTCGGCGCTCTCCAACCAGTACGGCTTCATCTCCAAGGCCTCCGTCGGCTCGATCCAGCGCGAATTGCTGATCCTCGAACAGCAGGGCGCCGAGCAGTTCTTCGGCGAGCCGGCGCTGAAGATTTCCGACATCATGCGCACCACCAATGACGGACGCGGCGCGATCTCGGTGCTGGCCGCCGACAAGCTGATGATGAACCCGCGCCTCTACGGCACCTTCCTCCTGTGGATGCTCTCGGAACTCTTCGAAGTGCTGCCGGAAGTGGGCGACCCGGAAAAGCCCAAGCTCGTCTTCTTCTTCGACGAGGCGCACCTGCTCTTCAACGACGCGCCCAAGGTGCTGATCGAGCGTGTCGAACAGGTCGTGCGCCTCATCCGCTCCAAGGGCGTCGGCGTCTATTTCGTCACGCAGAACCCGCTCGACGTGCCGGAAACCGTGCTCGCCCAGCTCGGCAACCGCGTGCAGCACGCGCTGCGCGCCTATACGCCGCGCGAGCAGAAGGCCGTGAAGACCGCCGCCGACACCTTCCGCCCCAACCCGGACTTCAACTGCGCCGAGGTGATCACCCAGCTCGGCACCGGCGAGGCGCTGGTCTCGACGCTCGAAGGCAAGGGCGCCCCCTCCATGGTGGAACGCACCCTCGTGCGCCCGCCGGCCTCGCGCCTCGGCCCTGTCACCGATGCCGAGCGGCAGGCCATCATGAAGGTCAGCCCCGTCGCCGGCCTCTACGACGAGGACTTCGACCGCGAGTCGGCCTACGAGATCCTGATGGCCCGCGCCAAGAAGGCCGCCGATTCCGCCGCCGCGCAGGAACAGGCGCAGGCCGAGGAGGCCAGCCAGCCCTCCTCCGGCGGCAGCCGCTGGACCCTGCCCGGCTTCGGCGACGAAGAGCCGGCCGCACCCTCCGCACCCAAGCAGGCCAAGCCCCGCGCAGGCTATCAGCGCGAGACGGTGGCGGAAGCAGCGATGAAGTCGGTGGCCCGGACGGTGGCGTCATCGCTCGGGCGGGCGCTGGTGCGCGGGATTCTCGGGAGTTTGCGGCGGTAAGGGCTGCGACGGCCCCTCATCCGCCTGCCGGCACCTTCTCCCCGCAGGCGGGGAGAAGGGATATGTGGCAATGCCACATGCTTCCCTCGGCGATCCAGTTTGTAGAAAGCAGCCCGGCATTCCCCTTCTCCCGCCTGCGGGGAGAAGGTCGCGGCAGCGGGATGAGGGGCAGCCTCGATTGCCAACGCTCCTTTCCGATGCTACCCATATCCCCGTTCGCAACACGTAAGAGGGACTGTGCCGTGAAGTTCGGCTTCCTGCCACATCGCACACATGGCCCTGATCTTGCCCTGCAGATGCGTTTGCAGGGCTGATCGGAACGGACACATCTTCTCTTCTGGTCTGCCCTTTCAGGCGATGCGGCCTTGTGCCTGCATCAAACTCCCCGGCCCTTCGCGTGACTGACGGCTGACGCCGCGCCGCAGGGTTTTGAAGACCAGAGAATTTCCATGTCGCTCATCAATATCCGTGCGCTCGGCGTCACGCTGTCCACCGACCTCTTTTCCAATCTCAACCTCTCCATCGCCGCCGGCGACCGCATCGGTCTCGTCGCCGCCAACGGGCGCGGCAAGTCCACGCTGCTGAAATGCATTACCGGCGACGTCGAGCCGACGACGGGCGAGATCACCCGCGCGCGCGGCCTCACCGTGGGGCATATGGAGCAGAACCTTCCCGCGGGCCTCGAAAAGCTCACCTTCCGCGAGGCGGTGCTGAGCGCGCTTTCGCCCGAGCAGCAGGAGAGCGAAAGCTGGCGCGCCGATGTGACGCTGGAGGAGCTGGAAGTGCCGGAGGCGCTGCGCGAACGGCCGCTTTCGGCGCTCAGCGGCGGCTGGCAGCGCATCGCGCTCGTCGCCCGCGTGCGCGTCGGCGAACCGGACGTGCTGCTGCTGGACGAGCCAACCAACCATCTCGACCTTGAAAAGATCGCCCGGATGGAGAACTGGCTCGGCACGCTGCCGCGCGACATGCCGGTCGTCCTTTCCAGCCACGACCGCGCCTTCCTCGATGCCGTGACGAACCGCACGCTCTTCCTGCGGCCCGAGCGCTCGCAGATCTTCGCCTTGCCCTATTCCCGCGCCCGCGCGGCGCTGGACGAGGCGGATGCGGCGGAAGAACGGCGCTTCGAGAAGGAGATGAAGACCGCCCAGCAGCTTCGCCAGCAAGCGGCCAAGCTCAACAATATCGGCATCAACTCCGGCAGCGACCTTCTGGTGGTGAAGACCAAGCAGCTCAAGGCCCGGGCCGAGCGCATCGAGGAGGCGGCCAAGCCCGCGCATCTGGAGCGTTCGGCCGGTGCGATCCGACTCGCCAATCGCGGCACCCATGCCAAGGTGCTGATGACGCTGGAAGACACCGCGGTGGAGACGCCTGACGGCACGCCGCTCTTCCGCACCGGGCAGAAATTCATCTGCCAGGGCGACCGCATCGTGCTGCTCGGCCTCAACGGCACCGGCAAGACGCGGCTCGCGCGGCGGCTGCGGCAGGCGATCGAGAGGGCGAGCGAGCCGGGCATCAAGCCGACGCCCTCGCTGGTGCTCGGCTATGGCGACCAGGTGCTGTCCGACCTTTCGGACGCGGAGACGCCGCATGGCACGATCATCCACCGCTTCGATGTGGGCGACCAGCGCGCGCGCAGCCTGCTTGCCGGCGCGGGCTTTTCCGTGGAAATGCAGGGGCGGCCTGTCGGGCAGCTCTCCGGCGGGCAGAAGGCGCGGCTCGGCATGCTGGTGCTGCGCCTCACCAATCCGAACTTCTACCTGCTCGACGAGCCGACCAACCATCTCGACATCGAGGGGCAGGAGGCGCTGGAACGGGAACTGACGGCGCAGGAGGCAAGCTGCCTCTTCGTCTCCCACGACCGCGCCTTCGTGCGGGCGGTGGCGAACCGGTTCTGGCTGATCGAGAAGCGCAAGCTGATCGAGGTGGACGGACCGGAGGCGTTTTTCGAGGAGACGGCGCTGCTGGCGTGAGCGCAGCCGGTTTCGCGAAATTCACCCTTTCTTTCGTCATGCTCGGGCCTGTCCCGAGCATCTGCAACCGTCGCGGTTTCGATGCGTCGGCAGATCCTCGGCACAAGGCCGAGGATGACGCCGGTGGGCGGGGCAAGGGTTGTCGGCAGCCCGGGTGTGGCTTGGGCAGAGGGCGGAAAGGCCCCGCCTCACCCGATGCGCGGATCCCCTCGAAAATCCTCGCGGGAAAAGCCGATGCGCCTTGGCGGGTGGTCGCAGAGCGCCTGCACGCCGAGGGCAGAGAGCCGGATGCGCCAGGTCTGGCGCTCCACCGGTTTTGGCGCGGCAAAGCCGGTTGCCGTCAGCAGCGCCATGTTGGTGCCGGCAGCGGGATCGCGCACCGAGCGGTAGAGGATGGCGGCGATGCCGCCTTCCCGTGCGCCGTCGGCCAGCGACTGGCAGGCGGCGTAGTCGGTCGGGTGCGTCCAGTGCGGGGCGTCACGGTCGAGCGGCGGGCGCGTGAGGTCGATCGATTTTTCCGTCGCAACGGCGGCGGAGAAGGCGGTGTAGTCGGCGGCGTTGCCGGGCAGTGGCGTTGCCGGCGATTCGGAAAAGAACAGCAGGCGGTAGAAGCCCATTTCGGCCAGCGCCGTCTCCACCGTCAGCGCCGCGTAGTAGACGCCGAGCGTGCGCCCTGCCCTGCGGAAGCGCGAGCCATGCGGGTAGACCGCGCCATAGCGGAAGGGTGTGGCGAGCAGATAATCGAGGCCGGCGCATTCGGGCGGAAGGACCGGCTTGCTCTCCTCCAGGAGGTCTTCCAGCAAGGCCTGCTCGTCCAGCGTATCGACGAGCTTCAGGGTCGAGACGCGGTGCTGCGCCTCGACGAACCGCCAGACGGGACCCGCGAAGGGCCGCGCCTCAGACGAGAGCGCGGCGGGCGTCCAGATAGGCAAGGACATCGACAAGGCCGGTAACGGAGGTGATGCGGTCGACGGGGCGTGCGCCAAGCACCGTGTTCTCCGCCGTCATCCAGGCGCGCGAGACGCCCTCGTCGCCACCGGCGATGGCGTCGAGCGAGCGGAAGAGGCGCACAAGCAGGACGGCAAGCTCGAAGGGCTTGGTGCCGCGCTCCAGCAGTACATCCTGCCGTTTCAGCCGCGAGACCGTCGCCTCCGAAACGCCGATGACCGCCGAGAGAATGCGCGCCGTCAGGCCCAGCCTGTCCGCCGCGCGGACAGCCGCCTTGGTGAGCACGACGCCCTCGGCATTGGCCTGCTGTACGGGTTTGCGCTGCATGATGCCGGCTCCTTCATGAGAAACAATATAATCCTTATTTTTCTCATGACAAGGTTCTCATACATACGAAAAACCCGGATGCAGGGAACATCCGGGCTTTCGGGAGGCCAGTCGGCGGACTGATCAGTTGCAGACCGTGATCTTGCGGAAGACCACATTGCCATAATCGTCGTAGGTCTTCACCTTCTTGACGAAGCAATGGGGCGCTTCGTCGTAGCTGCTGTAGCAGCGGGCCTGCGAGGGGGCGGCGAAGGAGACGACCGCAACGACGGCGATGGCGGCGGAAACGATGATCTTGCGCATGGGTCTCTCCTGATCGGGGGGATGAGCCTGTCTCATCCAGTGACCGGAAGATCGCACACCGCCCCCTGCTCGGCTGTTCCCGGAGGAACACATGAAAAAGGCCGCCCGGAAAACCGGACGGCCTTTTCGCTGTGCGGCTGGAGGCCGATCAGGCGACGGTGGTCTTGACGTCGAGATTGCCGCGCGTGGCGTGGCTGTACGGGCAGACGACGTGAGCCTTCTTCACGAGATCCTCGACCACGGCCTTGTCGAGACCAGGAACGGAGACTTCCAGCGCCGCCTCGATGCCGAAGCCGCCGCCGTCTTCACGCGGGCCGACGCCGACGGTCGCCGTGACCTTGGCATCATCCGGAATCTTCACCTTTTCCTGGCCGGCGACGAACTTCAGCGCGCCGAGGAAGCAGGCGGAATAACCGATGGCGAAGAGCTTTTCCGGGTTGGCGCCGGGCGCGCCGTCGCCGCCGAGTTCCTTCGGCAGGGTCAGCGTGACATCGACGGTGCCGTCTTCCGTTGCGCCATGGCCTGCGCGGCCGCCGGTCGAGGAAGCCTTGGTCCTGTAGAGAATGGGCATGGGTGTCTCCTTCCTGGTTTCGTTGGTGATGGATAATTGGTAGCGTAAAATTAGATTGCGCGCAATATGATTTTGCAAATTGCAATTTTGGCCGTTTGTGCGACAATGGCAGCATGATCGACAAACGTGACGAAGCTGAGACAGGCGATATTCCGGCCGGCATGCTGGCGCTCGACGCGCAGCTCTGTTTCGCCGTCTATTCCGCCGCCCACGCGCTCAACCGCACCTACAAGCCCCTGCTCGATCCCTACGGCCTCACCTATCCGCAATATATCGCGCTGATGACGCTTTGGGAGGAGGACAGGCGCACGGTGAAGGCGCTGGGCGAGACGCTCGGCCTCGATTCCGGCACGCTCTCCCCTCTCCTCAAGCGGCTGGAGGCGGCCGGCTATATCCGTCGCGCGCGGGACAAAAGCGACGAGCGGCAGGTGCTGGTGACACTCACCGACAAAGGCCGCGCCATGCAGCGCGACGCCCTCGCCATCCGCATGGAGATCGGCAAGGCGACCGGCTGCTCGCTGGAGACCCTGCAGGCGCTGACCGCCGAGCTTCAGGCCCTGGCCGGCCGGCTCGAGGGCGAAGGCAAGCAGGGCGACGCCGCCTGACGGGCGTGACGCCCACGCCTATCCCCTTGGATTTACGCGTTTCACGACGCAAAACAGCTACGCACTCCGGTCGGAAATGCTCTAAGCTGCCCCGCGCGGCGGAACGGAACCGCCAGGGGGGCATGGGTGGATCGAGAACAGTCCTGGCGCAAGGCCAACGTCGCGGCGGGCCTCTGGTGCATCGCCGTGGGCATTGCGGTGATCGCGCTCTGGCTGAGCGAGCCGGCGCGCCTTGCCGCGCACTATCCCTTCCTGTTCGGCATGAAGTTCAATTCGGCGCTGGCCGTCATCGTCATCGGCGCGGCGCTGCTGGCGATGACGCGCGGCTTCCGGCACCTGCCCGCGCTGATGATGGTGCCGGTCTTCGCCTATGGCGCCGTCGCTCTGGCGCAGCATCTCTTCGGCATCGACGCCGGCATAGACACCGCGCTCCACACGCCCTTCACCGATATACGCACCAGCCTGCCGGGGCGGATCGCGCCCAATACCGCCGCCTGCTACATGATGGTGAGCGTCGCGCTGTTCCTGCGCGCCTACCGGCAGAAGAGCGATGCGGTGCAGATCGTGCTCGGCCTTGCGACCTTCATCATCGCGGCCGCCGCCTTCATCGGCTATGCCATCGCGCTCGATTTCGCGCATGACTGGGTGCGCCTCTCGCGCATGTCGTTCCAGAGCACCACCTGCTTCGTCGCGCTCGGCATCGTCATCGTCTTCACGGATACGGAAGCGAGCGGCTTCCACCGGGCGACGCTCGCCGGCATCCTGGGCCTTGCCACCTACCTGCTGCTGCTCGCCATGACCTACTATGAGCTGGGGCGCTACGAAACCTCCTTCGGCATCACCTTCACCAGCAGCGGCAACAACGCCCGCTCGACGCTCTCCTCCCTCGTGCTGATCTCCGGCGCGCTGTCCGGCGGCCTCCTCGTCCATCTCTACCTTTCCTCCCGCCGTGCGCGGCGCATGGCGGCCGACCTTGCCGAAAGCCAGGCGCGCCTCGCCGCCATCATCGACAACGCCGTGGACGGCATCGTCACCATCGACGAGCGCGGCATCATCCTCACCGTCAACGCGGCCTGCACGCGCATCTTCGGCTATGCGCCGCGCGAGATGATCGGCAACAACGTCAAGATGCTGATGCCGGAGCCGTATCACGGCGAGCACGACCGCTATCTTTCCAACTACCAGCGCGGCGGCGCGGCGAAGGTCATCGGCATCGGCCGCGAGGTAGAGGGCCGGCGCAAGGACGGCGTATCCTTCCCGCTCGACCTTGCCGTCGCCAAGGTGGAGGTGAACGGCGCCACCATCTATAGCGGCCTCGTGCGCGACATCTCCGAACGCAAGGCGAACGAGCAGGCGCTGATCGAGGCGAATGCGGAGCTGGAGGAATTCGCCTACCGCACCTCGCACGACCTTCGCTCGCCCATAGCCTCCTCCATGGGCCTGCTCGGCATTTCGCGCGAGATGCTGGCGGAAGGCGAGCACGCCGCGCTCGACCAGATGCTCCAGCGCATGGAGCAGAACTTCCGCCGTCTCGACCACCTGATCCAGAACATCATCACGCTGACGCGCAACCGGCTGATGGAGGAAGAGGAGCGGCCGGTCGCGCTGCGCGCGCTGGTGTCGGAGGCCATCGACGCCCTCTCCCATCTCGACGACGTCAAGCGGATCCGCATCGAAAATCATGTGCCGGCGGAATTGACAATCATCAGCAAGCCATCGAAATTCCAGGTCATCGTCGGCAACCTGCTGTCCAATGCGGTCAAGTATCACGACCCGAAGGAGGCAGAACCGGCGATCGATATCCGCGCCTTCCGCTATGGCGGCAAGCTGCGGCTGTCGGTGGAGGACAACGGCCTGGGCGTTCCGCCCGCGAGCCGCCATTTGTTGTTCAGAATGTTCAAACGGCTGCACCCGAATCGGTCCTTCGGCAGCGGGTTAGGCCTCTACATATTGAAAAAGAGCGCGGAATCCCTCGGGGGCGATGCGCTCTATGAAGCAAGAGATAAGGGCAGCCGGTTCATCATCGAACTGCCCGACAGGGACAAACATGAAGATCACCTCGATCCTGGTCGTCGATGACGACGAGAACGACCAGTTCATCTGCGACTACACGATCCGCAAATTCGATCCGTCGATCCGCGTGCTGAAGGCCCTCGACGGCGCCGAGGCGCTCGACATACTCCACCGCGAGACCCCCGACGCCATCATCCTCGACATCAACATGCCCGTGATGAACGGCTTCGAATTCCTCGACCGCTATGCGACGGAATTCGAAGTGCATGCGCCGATCGTCGCCCTGCTGACCAGCTCGCGCCTCGGCAAGGACCGGGAGCGGGCCATGCAGTACAGCTTCGTGAAGAGCTATTTCGAAAAGCCCTTGCAGGCCGATCATCTGCGGGTGATGGCGGAGCTTCTGAAGATGTAAGGGGCGGCATTCGCCTTGCCCCTCACCCTACCCCTCTCCCCGCAGGCGGGGAGAGGGAACATGCCTCACGCAGCGTCGGAGATTTGGGAAAACGGCTCGGCATCTCTCCTTCTCCCCGCCTGCGGAGACTAGGTGTCCGGCAGGCCGGATGAGGGCGGCCACACCCGCCGCCGCACACAATTTCACCGCCGCGCCGCCTCCCCCCTCCCTTTCCGCAAATCCTTCGCCATAGTGCCCGCATGTCCACGATTCGCCCCCTGATTCCCCTTCTCGTCACCGCCGGCATCCTGATCGGAGGGAACGGGCTGCAGGGCACCTTCATCGCGCTGCGCGCCTCGCAGGAAGGGTTCTCCACCTCGCTGATCGGCTTCGTGGGCGCGGGCTACAGCATCGGTTTCGCCATCGGCTGCATCTATGTGACGCGCGTGCTGCGCGCCATCGGCCATATCCGCACCTTCTCCGCCATGGCGGCCATCGCCTCGGCCTCGGCCATCGCCATGGTGCTGCTCATCGATCCCGTCTTCTGGTTCGCGATGCGCCTTGTCGCCGGCATCTGTTTCGCCAGCCTCTTCGCCACCGTCGAAAGCTGGCTGAACGCCTCCGTCACCAATGCCAACCGGGCGCGCACGCTCTCCATCTACCGCCTCGTCGACCTCGGCTCGGTGACGGCGGCGCAATATGTCATTCCCGGCGTCGGTATCGGCGGCTTCGAGATCTTCGCCTTCATCGCCATGGCGCTGTCGCTGTCGCTCGTGCCGATCTCGCTGGCCGACCGCTCCAGCCCCACCGTGCCGGAAGCGATCCGCTTCGATGTGAAGAAGCTCTGGAACATCTCGCCGCTCGCCACCGTCGGCTGCATCGTCGTCGGCCTCACCAATGCGGCCTTCCGCAATCTCGGGCCGATCTACGCGCACGATATCGGCCTGTCGGTGACGGCCATCGCCAGCTTCATGAGCGCGGGCATCGTCGGCGGGGTCGTGCTGCAATATCCGCTCGGCATCTATTCCGACCGGCTCGACCGCCGTCTCGTCATCCTCGTCGCCACGCTCGGCTCCACGCTCGCCGCGCTTTACCTCGCCTTCTTCGCGGGCGGCGACGAATGGCGCAACCTCGTCGGCATCTTCGTCTTCGGCGCCTTCGCCATGCCACTCTATTCGCTCTGCTCGGCCCATGCCAACGACCACGCCGGCGAGGGCGAACATGCGCTGGTCTCGGCGGGCATGCTGTTCTTCTGGTCCTGCGGGGCGATCATCGGGCCGCTCTTCGCCTCGGTGCTGCTGCAGTTCTTCGGGCCGCAGGCGCTGTTCATCTATACCGCCGTCGTCCTCGTCGCCTTCATGGCCTATACGGTGCTGCGCATGAGCGCCCGCCCCGCCGTGCCGGCGGGCGCGCGTCACAGCCGCTTCCGCAACCTGCTGCGCACCTCCTTCTTCTTCAACAAGCTCGCCGCCTCCGACAAGGACCGCGACGGCGGGCATTGAGGCTGCGGCAATCTGGTCTGTAGCGGCTTATTGATGAGCGTCCTTCTCAGGTTTAGAAAACGAGGAACGCCACCGGAGAAACCGCCATGCCGACACGCCGCACGCTGATGAAGGGGGCGCTTGCCGCCGGAGCCTATGCGGGAGGTCTCGGGCTTGCGGGCCGCTTCGGCGGCGTGGCGAGCGCCGGGGCCGCCATGCCCCTCGTCGCGCGCCGCACGGAGGCGCTCATCACCGACAAGGGACCGACAAAGGGCGCGATGACCTATGGCGAAGCGGAAATCCCGCCGGTGCTGCGCATGCGCCGGGGCACGCCCTTCGCGCTTCGCCTCGACAACCGGCTGGACGAGCCGACCACCATCCACTGGCACGGCCTGCGCATCGACAACAGGATGGACGGCGTTCCCTTCCTGACGCAGCCCTATGTCTATGGCGGCGACGGCTTCGACTATGCCTTCACCCCGCCGGATGCCGGCACCTTCTGGTATCATCCCCATTGCAACACGCTGGAGCAGATCGGCCGCGGCCTTGCCGGCCTCGTCGTGGTGGAGGATCCGGCTGATCCCGCCTTCGACGCGGAGATCGTGCTGAACCTGCGCGACTGGCGGCTCGGCGGCGACGGGCAGTTCATCGCCCAGTTCAAGCCCCGCGACGCCGCCCGCGCCGGCACCTTCGGCACCGTGCGCACCGCCAACTGGCGGCAGTCCCCGCAATATGACGCGCCGGTCGGCGGCCTCGTGCGCCTGCGCCTTGCCGCGACGGACGTCACCCGCATTCTCGCGCTCTCCGTGGAGGGCGCCGAGGCGCTGGTCATCGCCGCCGACGGCAACCCGGTGGCAGAGCGCTTTTCGCCGGACCACCTGATGATCGGTCCCGGCCAGCGGCTCGACCTCGTGCTGCGCATGCCCGACACGGAAGGCGCGGTCGCCGCCCTGAAGGACCTGCGCGGCACCAAGCCCGCCACGCTCGCCACGTTCCGCGCGACCGGCGCCTCCCTGAAGCGCAACGTCGCCGACCTGCCGGCGCTCGCCGCCAATCCCCTGCCCGAGCCGGATCTTTCCGCCGCCACCGAATTGCCCTTCATCCTCAGCGCCTCGGCGGAAGAGCGCCCGAAGGACGGCATCTGCGGCTCGCTCGGCTACAATTTCTGGGCCATCAACAAGGTGCCGTGGGCGGACGATACGGGCGACCCGACCGCGCCGCTCGCCGAGATGAAGGCCGGCAAGACCTATATCTTCAACGTCGAGAACCCGACGCCACAGGTGCACCCCCTTCACCTGCACGGCCTCGTCTTCC
Organism: Shinella zoogloeoides; assembly: GCF_022682305.1. Taxonomy (NCBI): domain Bacteria; kingdom Pseudomonadati; phylum Pseudomonadota; class Alphaproteobacteria; order Hyphomicrobiales; family Rhizobiaceae; genus Shinella; species Shinella zoogloeoides. The sequence goes on along the minus strand of NZ_CP093528.1, from coordinate 840,195 downwards.
GTCCGATGAACTCCAACAAGCAGGCGATCCGCCCGCACTTCTCCGACACCTACCTCATCCTGCCCGACGAGAAGGTCCAGCTCGCCCTCGTCGCCGACAATCCCGGCGACTGGGTGTTCCATTGCCATATCATCGAGCACCAGAAGACCGGCATGACCAGCTATGTGCGGGTGACGTGAGGAGCGGGCGGCGCAAGTTTTCGATTGTGGCAAAACCGTGGACCGTCTAAAGCTGCCCGATCAAAAATCTCAAAGAAAAGCCCGCCCGAGCCATCATGCAGATCATCGAAACCACCGCAGCCCTTCGCGACGCCTGTGAGACGCTCGCCCGTTCCGAGTATCTGACGATCGACACGGAGTTCCTGCGGGAGACGACCTTCTGGCCGGAACTGTGCCTGATCCAGCTTGCCGGCCCGGAGATCGAGGTGATCGTCGATCCGCTCGCCAAGGGCCTCGACCTTGCCCCCTTCTTCGAGCTGATGGGCAATCCGGCGGTGCTGAAGGTGTTCCACGCCGCACGGCAGGACATCGAAATCATCGTCCACCGCGGCAATCTCATTCCGCATCCGATCTTCGACACGCAGGTCGCCGCCATGGTCTGCGGCTTCGGCGACAGCGTGTCCTACGACCAGCTCGTCCAGAAGATCAAGGGCGTGCATATCGACAAGTCCTCGCGCTTCACCGACTGGAGCCGCCGCCCGCTCACCGAAAAGCAGCTCGAATATGCGCTCGCCGACGTGACACACCTGCGCGACGTCTACCTGGCGCTGAAGGCCAAGCTCGACGAGGCCGGCCGCTCGCTGTGGCTGACCGAGGAAATGGCGGTCCTCGAATCCCGCGACACCTACGACCTGCATCCGGACGACGCCTGGAAGCGCCTGAAGATGCGCGTCAAGAAGCCGATGGAACTGGCCGTCCTGCAGAAGGTCGCCGCCTGGCGCGAACGCGAGGCGCGCGGCCGCAACGTGCCGCGCTCGCGCATCCTCAAGGACGACACGATCTACGAGATCGCCCAGCAGCAGCCCGTCGATGCCGAGGCGCTGGCGCGCCTGCGCACCATTCCCAAGGGCTGGGAGCGCTCGCAGTCCGGCACCGCGCTTCTCGAAGCGGTCAATGAGGCGCTGGCGATCCCGAAGAACGACCTGCCGCGCCTGCCGCGCCAGAACCATGTGCCGGAAGGCGCCGCCGCCGCCAGCGAGATGCTGAAGGTGCTCCTGAAGATCGTCGCGGAAAAGCAGGGCGTTGCCGCCAAAATCATCGCCAATTCCGACGATCTCGAAAAGATCGCCATCGAAGGTGAAGCCGCCAAAGTCCCCGCCCTCACCGGCTGGCGCCGCGACCTCTTCGGCGACACCGCCCTCAACCTCATCGGCGGCAAGGTGGCGCTGCGCTTCATCGACCGGAAGATCGAGGCGGTGGAGCTTTAAGCCGCTCCCTTGCCCTTATCGCGGATCGACCAGGTGCAGGATGAGCTGGTGGACGTTGCCGCCCTCGCTCATTTCGATCTGGTCGAAATCGCGGCTGCGGGCGCGCTGGGCGTCGGAAAGTTCGCCGAGGCGGGCCTGTAGCACGGGGCGGATCTTCCGGCAGTCCGGGTCGTTGTCGACCGTCAGGCCGACGCTCATCGCCTCGATTTCCTTCACCATGTCCTTGATGAAGTCGCCATGCACCTTCTCATGCCTGGTGACACCCGCAATGAAGGTTTCCCAGCGGCTCTTCAGCGGCTCGGAGAGCTTGGATTTCAGCTTCGGCAACGTGTAGGTGATGATGAGCTTCGGCTTGTTGACCGTAATGACGCAGGCATTGCCCCGGCGCTCGTATTTGCGCGTCCAGGTCAGCTTGAAACCGGTATGGGCGATGACGCGGGCCACGCCGAGCTTGGGGCCGCGCTCGCCGATCGACTGGTAGATTTCCATGCCCGTCGCGCCCTGCACGGCGTAAGGCTCCACGCGCTCGACCGCCTGCCAGTCCTGCGCAAAAGCGCTTGCGGCAAGTAGGAAACCGGTAAGGAAGGAAGCGATCCGCATGGCTGGCCTCACAGGAACCTGAAAGCGAGCTTCCGGCCCGTCAGCTTGGCGAGTTGCTGCAGGCGGCCGTCGAGCCGTTCGCCGGCAAGTTCGGCATAGTCCGCCGGCACGGCGAGTTCGAGGTCCGTATCGGGCTGCGACGACTTGCGGAAGGCGATGTGCGGCACGACGCCCGGCATGGAGGCCGAGAAGAGGTAGGCGACACGCAGCAGGCCACCGAGAAGCTTTGCCAGTTCGCGCATGCGCGGCGGGGCGATGCCGGCGAGTGAACTGCTGACGGCGTCGTCGCTAAGGCCCTCGAAACGGTAGTAATTGGCAAGCGCGATGAAGGCGCGGCCGGGATGGGTGATGCCGATGAAGGTCCCGTGGGCGATGAGATTCAGCGCCTGCAGGCCGCGGTAATCCGGGTGGGCACGCCAGCTTATGTCGGCCAGAAGGCAGGCGGTCTCGCGATAGCGCGCCTCTTCCGGCGTTTCGGTTACGCCGAAGAGCGGCATCATCCGGCCGGTCCATTCGGCAAGCTCGCGGGCGTGCTCGGGTGAGCGGGCGCGCAGGATGGCGAGTTCGCCGGCGGCCGAAAGCAGCGGATCTCGTGCCTTCTCCCGCTCGGGCAGCAGCGAATAGAGATAGCCTTCGCGCACGCCCTGCGCGGAGAAGAAGACCCGCGAGGGCCTCATGATGGCGATGGTCTCCTGCAGGGCGACCGCGCCGAAGGGCAGCAGGTTGCGCCGGCTCTTGGAGATCGCCGCATAGGCCGGATCCTTCTGGTCCTTGGCGGTGACCACGTCCGTCAGGAAGTCCATGGCGTCGGAAAAGCCGAGCTCGTAGCCCTGGATCATGTGCAGCGGATAGTTCTGCGCTTCCATGTGCAGCGCGCCGAGGGCGCGCCAGGTGCCGCCGACGGCGTAGAAGGCGCGGCCCTCCCCCTTCTTGAGGAGATTGGCGGTGCGCAGGTATTTGCGCGCGACGATGCGGGCCTGCGCGGGCGAGCCGCCCGAGGCTTCCGACAGGCGGATGCCGCCGAGCGGCAGCGTGATGCCCTTGCCGACATCGAGACGGGTCACGTCGATCAGTTCCAGCGAGCCGCCGCCGAGGTCGCCGACGATGCCGTCCGTATCGGCAAAGCCGCTGACGATGCCGAGCGCGGAGAAATAGGCTTCCTCCTCGCCGGTCAGCACGCGCACCTTCTGGCCGAGGATCATTTCCGCCTGGTGGATGAAATCGGGACCGTTCTCCGCCTCGCGCGCGGCGGCGGTCGCCAGCGCGAACATGGTGGAGGCGCGGGCCTGTTTCGACAGGGCCTTGAAGCGATGAAGCGCAGCCAGCGCGCGCTCGACGCTCGCCGGGTCCATGCGGCCGGTCTTCGCAAGCCCCTTGCCGAGGCCGCACATGACCTTCTCGTTGAAGAGCATGGCCGGCGAACGGCTCATGCCCTCATAGATCACGAGGCGAATCGAGTTGGACCCGATATCCACGACCGAGACCGGGGCAATTCCAGGCAAACGCCCCTGGGCTTCAGATTCGACCATGCATATCCAGTTATGTCTTCCGGCGGCCTTGCCAGCCCGCGATCGCCTTCGGTGTCGAGGACTTCAGAGCCTCGCCCCGGCCCGAGAGGCTGGGGTTGGTCATGAAGTAGTGCTGAGCGTTGAACGGCTCGGCCCCGGACTGCACTTCCATGCGCCGGGACGTTCCGTCCGCAAGAATCTCGTAGCTCTGCTGGTTATCGATGAGATTGCCCAGCATGATCTGCGAAAGTACCTGCTCATGCACCGTCCGGTTGATCAGAGGCACGAGTGTCTCGACCCGCCGGTCCAGGTTGCGCGGCATCATATCCGCGGAGCCTATATAGACCAGCGCCTTGTCCGATGGAAGCCCGTGGCCATTGCCGAAGCAGAAGATGCGGGAATGTTCGAGGAAGCGGCCGACGATGGATTTGACGCGGATATTGTCGGAAAGCCCCGGAACCTGCGGGCGCAGGCAGCAGATGCCGCGCACGACGAGATCGACGATCACGCCCGCCTGGCTGGCGCGGTAGAGGGCGTCGATGATGTCGGGATCGACCAGCGAATTCATCTTCATCCAGATCGCCGCCGGCGCGCCGTTCTTCGCATGCGCGATCTCCTCGTCGATGTGACGCAGGATGCGCGGGCGCAGCGTATAGGGCGAGAAGGCGAGCTTCATGCCGGCCTCCGGCTCGCCATAGCCGGTGATGAAATTGAAGATGTTCGCCATGTCGCTGGCAATCGTCGGGTTGCAGGTGAAGAAGGACAGGTCCGTGTAGATCTTCGCCGTGATCGGGTGATAGTTGCCCGTGCCGAGGTGGCAATAGGTGCGAAGCTTGCCCTCCTCGCGGCGCACGACCATCGACATCTTGGCGTGGGTTTTCAGTTCGATGAAGCCGAAGACGACCTGCACGCCGGCGCGCTCGAGGTCGCGCGCCCAGCGGATGTTGGCCTCTTCATCGAAGCGGGCTTTCAGTTCCACCAGCGCCGTCACCGACTTGCCGGCCTCGGCCGCGTCGATCAGCGCGCGCACGATGGGGCTGTCGTTGGAGGTGCGGTAGAGCGTCTGCTTTATCGCCAGGACGTCAGGATCGCGCGCAGCCTGGAGAAGGAACTGGACCACCACGTCGAAGCTTTCGTAGGGGTGGTGGACGACCATGTCCTTTTCCCGGATGGCGGCGAGGCAGTCTCCGGCGTGCTCGCGGACGCGTTCGGGAAATCGGGCATTGTAGGGCTCGAACCGCAGGTCGTCGCGCGGGGCCTTGGCGATTTCCGACAGCGTGTTGAGGGCGAGCAGGCCCGGCAGCACGGCGACGCGGTTATCCGGCACGCCGAGTTCGCCGACCACGAAGCGGCGCAGCGATTCGGGCATTTCCGAATCCGTCTCGATGCGGATCACCGAGCCGCGGCGGCGGCGCTTCAGCGCCGTCTCGAAGAAGCGCACCAGATCCTCTGCCTCTTCCTCCACCTCGATATCGCTGTCGCGGATGATGCGGAACGTGCCCGAGCCGCGCACGATATAGCCGGGGAAGAGTCTTCCGATGAAGAGGCCGACGGCATCCTCAAGCGTGATGTAGCGGATCGCGCCCTTGGCGTCCGGCAGGCGGATGAAGCGGTCGAGCGCGACGGGCAGGCGGAGCAGCGCCGTCATCGGCTCCTTGCCGGTCGTGCTTTCAAGCTGGAGGCCGATGGAGAAGCCGAGGTTCGGGATGAACGGGAACGGATGGGCCGGATCGATGGAGAGCGGCGTCAGCACCGGGAAGATCGACTGCATGAATTCCTGCTGGAGCCAGACCTTGTCGTCGCTGGAAAGCGCCGTGGGGCGGACGATCAGGATGTCTTCCTTGGCGAGATACTGCTGGAGCACGGCGAGCGAGGCCTGCTGCTCCATCTGGAGATTGTCGATCTCCTTCAGGATATCGTCGAGCTGCTCGGCAGAGGTCTTGCCGTCCGGGCTGCGGATGCCGACGCCCTGGCGCACCTGCCCTTCCAGGCCGGCGACGCGCACCATGAAGAACTCGTCGAGATTGGCCGCCGAGATCGACAGGAAGCGAATGCGCTCCAGCAGAGGATGGGCGGTGTTCAGCGTCTCCTCGAGGACGCGGCGATTGAACTGGAGCCAGGAGAACTCGCGGTTGATGAAGCGCTCGGGACTGGCCATCAGCGCCGCGACGTCGATGGGCGCATCGGCGGGCTTTTCCTGAGAGAGATCGGAAGTCGCTGTATCCATTGGAAGTTCCGCCCGGTTTGCCGTCAGCCTTGAACGCGAAAACTATTTCCGCTTTTCCGCGAAGCGTTTAGCGCAGTTTGACGACAGAACTGTGACAGTCAATCGGGGGCGGTGGGATTCAGGAGACAATCGTAGCCGGGGCTGCCCCTCACCCTAACCCTCTCCCCGCAAGCGGGGAGAGGGGACTTGCCCCGTGCAGCGTTGGAGATTTGGGAAACGGTGCGGCATATCCCCTTCTCCCCGCCTGCGGGGAGAAGGTGGCCGGCAGGCCGGATGAGGGGCGCAGCGTCCTCCCCTCAATCCTCTCCGCCCACCATCTCCCCCAGCACCTCCTGCGCCAGCGTGCGCGTGATACGGCTGCCGCGGGCGAGCGCCAGGCGGTCGAGGCGTTCCACCAGGGTTTGCGCCGCCTCCAGCGAGCGCTCCATGCGCGCCACGATATAGGCGACGAGCTTGTCGTCGACGAAGAGCTGGCGGTCGGCGAAGAGTTTTACGATGACCTGCGAGAGCAGTTCGTCATCCGGCTCGCCGATCTCCACCACCGTCGCCGCCTTGAGGCGCGAGCGCAGGTCCGGCAGCTCCACCGGCCAGGACATCGGCCAGAGCCGGCTGGTGATGAGCAGGGTATGGCCGTGCTGGCGCACGTTGTTGATAATGTGGAAGAGCGTGCGGTCTTCGAAGCCCGCGCGGTCGGCATCCTCGATGAGGACGGGGCCATGTTCGGCGGCCTCCTCCGCGCCCTGCCCCGCCTTCGCCTCGATGAGGCGTGCGCCGGCCTTCTCGCGCCAGATGGCGGCGAGGTGCGACTTTCCCGAGCCGACGGGTCCGGCGATGACGACAACGGGCGCCGGCCAGTGCGGCCAGGCGTCGATCATCGCCACGGCCGCGTCCACGGGTTCGGCGATCAGGAGGTCGTCGCGGCCCGTCGCGGGGTCGTGCCCGAAGGCCAGCGGCAACTGTTCGGCGGTCTTGCGCGACGTCATGGTGTTACTCGGCTACTCTCTGCCACCGTTAGTCTTTCGGTGTGCTCTCTTCGAGGAGAACGGACTTGCTCCTGCCGTAGTAGAGGTCGCTGTCAAGGTAGCGGTTGAGGCCGAAGCGGACAAGCACACCCACGGCGGCGGCGGCCGGCACGGCGATCATCAGCCCGACGAAGCCGAACAGCGCGCCGAAGGCGACCAGCGCGAACATCAGCCAGACCGGGTGCAGGCCGACGCGCGAGCCGACGAGCTTCGGCTGGAGGATGTTGCCCTCGATGAACTGGCCGGTGAAGAAGATGACGGCGATGAGCGCCACCATCCAGTAATCCGGCCAGAACTGCACCACGGCGACGCCGACGGCGAGCACGAGGCCAACCAGCGAGCCGACATAGGGAATGAAGCTGATGAGGCCGGCGAAAAGGCCGATCAGCAGGCCGAAATTGAGGCCGGCGAAAGAAAGGCCGACGCCGTAGAACAGGCCGAGGATGATGCAGATGGAGCCTTGCCCGCGCACGAAGCCGGCAATGGCCGCATCCATCTCGGAGGCGATCTGGCGCACATTGGCGACATGATCGCGCGGCACCCAGCTATCCACCTTGTCTATCATGCGGTCCCAGTCGAGCAGGAGATAGAAGGCGACGACGGGCGTGATGACCAGCAGCGAGAGGACGTTGACCAGCGCCATGCCGGAATTCCAGAGCTGCTTGAACACCGTGCCGAGGAAGCCGGCGGCCTCGGCGAGGATGGTGGAGAAGCTCTGCTTGATCGTGCCCATCTGGCTGCCGATCCAGCTCGGCAGGAGATCCGGATTGAAGCTCGCCACCAACTCCTGAAGCTGGGTGACGTAGCCCGGCAGCTTCTCCAGGAAATCGGCGGCCTGGGTTGCGAGCAGCGGGATGACGATCATCAGCGACAGCGCGAAGAGCACGACGAAGGTGACGAGGATCACCACCGTCGCCATGGTGCGGGAAAGGCCGATACGCTCCAGCCGGTCGGCGACCGGATCGAGGAAATAGGCGAGCGCCATGCCGGCGATGAACGGTAGAAGGATACCGGAGAAGACGAGCAGGAAGAGCGCGAAGCAGACGAAGGCGATGAGCCAGAAGATCACCTGCCGCTTCAATCCCGCGCCGCTGATATGGGCTGCCATCGTGCTTTTCCCGTGTTTCGTTCGCACTGGAGATAGGATGCGGGGGTGAGAAAGGTCAAGGCTCGGCGGGAAGAAGCCGTGACGCTCGTTTCGAGGCCCCGGCCCCTCATCCGGCTGCCGCCACCTTCTCCCCGCAGGCGTGGAGAAGGGATATGCCGCATCGTTTTCCCCGATTTCCCCGTTGCGCAGGGCACGTCCCCTCTCCCTGCCCGCGGGGAGAGGGTTAGGGCAAGGGGCGATTTCCGCGGCAAGACCATGCGGCAAACCAGTGAAAAAATCCCGGTACTCCCGGCATTCTTCTTGCACTTATCCCCCCATCATGCCAATCGGGCGCGATAAGCGCGCGAGCCGGAGACGAGAGCATGAGCCAGTCGGAAAAGAACGGTCTGACCTATAGCGACGCGGGCGTCGACATCGACGCAGGCAACCTGATGGTCGAGAAGATCAAGCCGGCGGTGCGCTCGACGCGCCGCCCGGGCGCGGACGGCGAGATCGGCGGCTTCGGCGGCCTCTTCGACCTGAAGGCGGCCGGCTTCAAGGACCCGGTGCTCGTCGCCGCCAATGACGGCGTCGGCACCAAGCTGAAGATCGCCATCGACGCGAACCGCCACGACACCGTCGGCATCGACCTCGTCGCCATGTGCGTCAACGACCTTGTGGTGCAGGGCGCCGAACCGCTCTTCTTCCTCGACTATTTCGCCACCGGCAAGCTCGACCCCGAACAGGGCGCAGCCATCGTCGAGGGTATCGCCGAGGGCTGCCGCCAGGCCGGCTGCGCGCTGATCGGCGGCGAGACGGCGGAAATGCCGGGCATGTACTCGCATGGCGACTACGATCTCGCCGGCTTCGCGGTCGGCGCGGCCGAACGCGGCCAGTTGCTCCCGGCGGGCGATATCGCCGAAGGCGACGTCATCCTGGGCCTCGCCTCCTCGGGCGTGCATTCCAACGGCTATTCGCTGGTGCGCAAGATCGTCACGCTCTCGGGCCTCGGCTGGGACGCCCCTGCCCCGTTCGATGGCGCAAAAAGCCTCGGCGAGGCGCTGCTGACACCGACGAAGATCTATGTGAAGCCGCTGCTGAAGGCGATCCGCGAGACGGGCGCGATCAAGGCGCTGGCGCATATCACCGGCGGCGGCTTCCCGGAGAACATTCCGCGCGTGCTGCCGAAGCACCTTGCCGCCGAGATCGACCTTGCTGCCGTCAAGGCCCCGGCGGTCTTCTCCTGGCTTGCAAAAACGGGCGGCGTGGAAGCGACGGAAATGCTCCGCACCTTCAATTGCGGTGTCGGCATGATCGCCGTCGTTCCGGCCGACAAGGCCGGTGCGGTCGTAGCCGCCCTTTCGGCCGAAGGCGAGAGCGTCTTCCGCCTCGGCCGCATGGTCGCACGTGACGAGGGCGCGGCCGGCACGATCTACAAGGGCACGCTCGCCCTATGACGGCGCCCAGAAAGCGCGTCGTCGCCTTCATCTCCGGCGGCGGCTCCAACATGCTGGCGCTGGCGAAGGCGGCGGAAGCGCCGGATTTCCCGGCCGAGATCGTCGCGGTCTTCTCCGACAAGGCGGAGGCCGGGGGGCTTGCGAAGGCCGAGGCGCTCGGCATTGCGACCCGCGTCTTCCTGCGCCGGGACTTTTCCAGCAAGGAAGCACACGAGGCGGCGATCCTCGACGCGCTCGACGCGCTCTCGCCCGATATCATCTGCCTTGCGGGCTATATGCGGCTGCTCTCCGGCGCGTTCATCAACCGCCACGAGGGCCGCATCCTCAATATCCATCCGTCCCTGCTGCCGCTCTTCCCCGGCCTGCACACGCACCAGCGCGCCATCGATGCGGGGCTGCGCATCGCCGGCTGCACGGTGCATTTCGTGACCGAGGGCATGGACGAGGGTCCGGTGATCGTGCAGGCCGCCGTGCCGGTGCTGCCGGCCGATACCGCCGATACGCTGGCCGCGCGCGTGCTGACGGTGGAGCACAGGAGCTATCCGCTGGCGCTGCGGCTCGTGGCGGAGGGCAAGGTGCGCATGGAGGACGGCAAGGCCGTTTCCTCCGCCGATCTCCAGCAGGTGGCCGGGGCGCATCTGATCTCGCCGGCCGGGAACTAGAGCATTTCCAGCCGAAGCGGGATCGCTTCGGCGTTGGATAATGCGATAAAAACAAAAACCTAGAGCATTTCCGGTGAACCGGAGTTCACCGGAAATGCTCTAGGCCGGTCAGATCACAAGGATCGGCGTCTTGTTGGGCACGCGGTCATAGAGATCCATCACATCCTGGTTGAGCATGCGCACGCAGCCGGAGGAGACGGCCTTGCCGATGGACTTCCATTCCGGTGAGCCGTGCAGGCGGTAGAGCGTGTCCTGGCCGTCCTTGAAGATGTAGAGCGCGCGGGCGCCGAGCGGGTTGTTGAGGCCGCCGGGCATGCCGCCGTTCGCGCCGGAATAGTTGGCGAGTTCCGGCTGGCGCTTGACCATCTCGTCCGGCGGCGTCCACTTCGGCCAGGCCTGCTTCCACTGGATGACGCCGCGGCCCGACCAGGCGAAACCCTGCCGGCCGATACCGACGCCGTAGCGCATGGCGCGGCCATCCTGCTCGATCAGGTAGAGAAAGCGGTTGCCGGTGTCCACGATGATCGTGCCCGGCTTCTCAGCGAAAGGGCTTTCCACCTCCTGACGGTAGAAGCGCGGGTCGATCTGCTGGTAGGGCACGGCCGGCACTTGGAAGCCGCCGTCGTTGACTGGGGCATACATGGTGGCGTAGCGCGAGGACTCGGGCAGAAGGCCGGATGGCGGCGTCTGGCCGTAGATGCTGATCGGCCCCCTTCTGTCGATCTGCTCCGGCCTGCCCTCCAGCGCCGTATTGCGGAAATAGGGCCGCGTCTGCTCACGGAAGACCTCCGTGTTCATGGAGGACGTGCAGCCGGCAAGGCCGCTTGCCATGGCAAGGCCGGAGAATTGGAGGAAACGGCGGCGGGAAAGCGCGGTGTCGGTCATGAAGAACTATGTATCCGTTTGGCGGCAGGCAGGATGAACGGGGCGGCTGAATCAGAAACGAACGAACGGCGATTTAGGTCCATGACCCTGCCGCAATTGTGGCAGAGGCGGCTGGTCTCAGGCTTGCGCGCATGATTTGACGCAAATTTCACCCGGACGACACGGCTTTGTGAACGCTGTGTCAATCCGCGCGGGAATTGCCGTCCGCGCGCGCAGGGGGTACGCCAGTTCCATCAACGGAAGCGGGGTGGCGCGATGCTCGTCAATGGCAAGTGGACGGAAGACTGGCAGCCGGTTCAGGCGACCGACGCCAAGGGCGGCTTCGTGCGGCAGGTCTCCAGCTTCCGCAACTGGGTAACACCGGACGGCGGTGCCGGCCCGACGGGCGAAGGCGGCTTTGCCGCCGAAAGCGGCCGCTACCACCTCTATGTCGCGCTCATCTGCCCGTGGGCTTCGCGCACGCTGATCGCCCGCAAGCTGAAGAAGCTCGACGGCGCGATCTCCCTTTCCGTCGTCGAGCCGGCGCTGTCCGATCAAGGCTGGCGCTTCGGCGACTATCCGGGCTCGAACCGCGACGACCTCAATGGCGCGACCTACCTGCACGAACTCTATTCCCGCGCCGAGCCGACCTTCACCGGCCGCGCGACCGTGCCCGTCCTGTGGGACAAGGCGCGCGGGACCATCGTCAACAACGAATCGGCCGATATCGTGCGCATGCTGAACAGCGGCTTCGGCGCGCTGGCGGACGAGAGCGTCGACCTCTACCCGCAGGCCCTCCGCTCCGAGATCGACGCGCTCAACGAGCGCATCTATCCCGCGCTCAACAATGGCGTCTACCGCGCCGGCTTCGCCACCACGCAGGCTGCCTACGAGGAAGCCTACCAGGGTGTCTTCGCCATGCTGGACGAGCTGGAGGCGCGTCTTGCCGACGGCCGCCCCTTCCTGACGGGCGACACTTTCTCCGAGGCGGACATCCGCCTCTTCGTTACGCTCATCCGCTTCGACGCGGCCTATTTCGGTCTGTTCAAATGCAACCGCCGGCGCCTTGCGGATCATGCGGCGCTTTCCGCCTATACCAAGCGCGTACTCGATCTTCCTGGCGTGCGCGAGACGGTCAATATCGACCACATCAAGCAGGGCTATTATTCGATCAAGTCGCTCAACCCGAACCGTATCGTGCCACTCGGGCCTGATCTTTCAGCGCTGGGGCTTTAGCTCTCCTTCGCCTCCACCATCGCCATCAGCGTCTCCAGCCGGTCGGCCTCGGCCGGCAGCTTGTCCTGGCGCAGCCGCGCGATGCGGGGAAAGCGCATGGCGACGCCGGATTTGTGGCGGGTGGAGCGGTTGATGCCCTCGAAAGCGACCTCCAGCACGAAGCCGTGGCCCGGCTCGGCCCGCACCGCGCGCACCGGACCGAAGCGGTCGGTCGTGTTGTTGCGCACGTAGCGGTCGAGCACGTCCAGCTCCGCGTCGGTGAAGCCGAAATAGGCCTTGCCGACCGGCACCAGCATGTCGCCCTCGGGCCCCGCGGTCCAGACACCGAAGGTGAAGTCGGAATAGTAGCTCGAGCGTTTGCCGTGGCCGCGCTGGGCATACATCATCACGGCGTCGATATTGTACGGATCGCGCTTCCACTTGAACCACGGCCCCTTCATGCGGCCGGCCTGGTAGGCGCTGTCGAGCCGCTTGATCATCACGCCCTCGATGACGGGATCGGGCGGCTCGCGGCGGATTTTCTCCAGTTCCTCCCAGGAGGCGAAGGGCACGAGCGGCGAAAGGTCGAAGCGGCCCGGCGGCGTGCCGGCGATGAGGTCGGCGAGCCGGGCGCGGCGAGTGGAGAAATTCTCCGGCCGCACGTCCTCCTCTCCATCGAAGAGCACATCATAGGCGCGCACGAAGGCCGGATAGTCCTCCAGCATGCGCGCGTTGACCGTCTTGCGGTTGAGGCGCTGCTGGAGGTCGGAGAAGGTGCGCGTCGGGCTGTTGGTGCGCGCGGTGCCGCCGACGAGCAGCTCGCCGTCCACGACGCCCTCGAAGTCGATGGCGTCCAGCACGTCCGGGAAGGCGGCGGAGATGTCGTCGCCGGAGCGGGAATAGAGGCGGCGCGTCGAGCCCGACGAAGACAATTGCACGCGGATGCCGTCCCATTTCCATTCGGCGGCGAAATCGGCGGGGTCGAGATTGTCGAGGTCGCCCTCGCCCACCGGATTTGCGAGCATGACGGAATGGAAGATGGCGGGCGTTACCGGAACGGGCCGCTCGGCCCTGCCCTCCAGCCAGGCGAAGAGCGCTTCATAGGGCGGCTGGAGACCGTGCCAGAGGGTTTCGATCTCGGCGACGTCCCTGCCGGAGAAATCGGCCAACGCCTGCTTGGCGAGCCGGGCGGAGACACCGATGCGCAAGCCCCCGGTCGCCAGCTTGATGAAGGCGAAGCGGGCGGAGGGATCGAGCCGGTCGAGAAGGTCGCGCACCGCGCCGCGCGCCTCCGTGCGGCCGAGCGCGTTCATGCGGGCGACGACCGCACCGAGCCGGGGCTGGGCGTCGTCGTCCGCCCGCTCCTTGCGCTCCTGGTCCCAGACGAGCGCGATGGTCTCGGCAAGGTCGCCGACATAGTCGTAGGAATAGCGGAACAGCACCTCATCCATGCGCTCCAGCACCAGCTCGCGCAGGAGCGCCGGCTTCACGCTCTTCAGGTCCAGCGTGCCGGCGATGGCGGCAAGGCCGTAGCCCCGGTCGGGATCGGGCGTGTCGCGGAAATAGTCGGCGAGCAGCTTCAGCTTGCCGTTACGCGACGGGGTGAGGACGAGGCGGTCGAGGAGGGTCGCGAAGGCTTTCATGGGCGGAAACCTTTCGCGGCCTTGCCCCTCACCCTGGCCCTCTCCCCGCAAGCGGGGAAAGGGGACGCGCCACATGCGAACGTAGAGATTACGGAAAGCGATGCGGCATGCCTCCGTCTTCCCGCCTGCGGGGAGACGGTGCCCGGCAGGGCGGATGAGGGGCAAACGATCTGCACCATTCAATCCCCCTCATCCTCATAGCCTACCAGATGCAGCGGGCGCGCCGGGATGCCGGCCAGTTCGCACCAGCGCACCAGCGCCTCCTCGCGGCCATGCGTCACCCAGACTTCACCCGGCGCAAGCTCGCGGATCGTCCCGGTCAGTTCCGGCCAGTCGCAATGATCGGAGATGACGAGCGGCAGCTCGACACCGCCCTGTTTCGCGCGCTGGCGCACCATCATCCAGCCGGAGGCGAAGGCGACGAGCGGCTCGTTGAAGCGCCGCGCCCAGCGATCGGCAAAGGCCGAGGGCGGGCCGACGACGACCGCGCCCCGAAAATCGGCGGGGCTGCTCCCCTCGGCCGTCGCCGGCCGCAGGTCGCCGAGGTCGATGCCGCGGCTGGCGTAGTAGTCGCAGAGCGTGGCGAGCGCGCCGTGGATATAGACCGGCGCATCGTGGCCGCAATCGCGCAGGAGGCGGATGACGCGCTGCGCCTTGCCGAGCGAATAGGCCCCGACAAGATGGCTGCGCTCGGGAAACTGCCGCAGCGAGGTCAGGAGCTTGCCCATCTCGGCCTTCGGCGCGGGATGGTGGAAGACCGGCAGGCCGAAGGTCGCCTCGGTGATGAAGACATCGCAGGGCACCGGCTCCCAGGGCGCGCAGGTCGGGTCGGCGCCGCGCTTGTAGTCGCCGGAGGCGACGATGCGCAGGCCGTCCTTCTCGACGGCGATCTGGGCGGAACCGAGCACATGGCCCGCCGGATGGAAGGAGACGGCAACGCCGCCGAGATCGATGCGCTCGCCATAGGCGGCGACCTGCCGGGAACCGCAGAAATCCGCGCCGTAGCGGATCTCCATGATATCCAGCGTTTCCCGCGTCGCCAGCACCGCGCCGTGGCCGGCGCGGGCATGGTCGGCATGGCCATGGGTGATCAGCGCCCGCGCCACCGGGCGGACGGGATCGATGTAGAAATCGCCGGCAGGACAATAGAGGCCGGCGGGCGCCGGATGGAGGAGCTGGTCAGGCTTCATGGCGGGAAAGATAGGCGTTTTCGCGCGATCTGCCAGTGGGGCGAAGGCCGCCTGCCCTATGCAAGCGCCAACATGCCGGCACGCAGCACGCCCATATCCACGGCGGAAAGCTGGGCATCGACCTTCGCATGCGTCTCCTTCCAGATGGGAAAGGCTTGCGACAGCAGGCGGCGCCCGTCCGGCGTCAGGCGCAGCAAGCGGCCGCGGCGGTCGCGCGGATCCGGCTCCACGGTGACGAGGCCGCGCCGCTCCAGGGGCTTGAGGGCGGCGGTCAGCGTCGTGCGGTCCATGGCGAGCAGGCTTGCGACGGGTCCCATCGGCGGCGGTTCGGGCCGGTTCAGCGCCATCAGCAGCGAGAACTGGCCGTTGGTGAGGCCGACCGGGCGCAGCGCATCGTCGAAGCGGCGGGCCAGCGCCCGCGCCGCGCGCTGCGCCTGCAGGCACAGGCAATGGTCGCGCACGAACAGCGTCGTCTCGTAGGGAATCGGAGTGTCATCGGACATGCCTCTTACTGTTGATATCAACATAACAAAGTCAAGAGCGGAAGCGTCCGGTGCGCAAGGAATATCAGAGATTGGGAATACAGAGGATCGCCTGAAGGGCGCGCGCGTCGATGGGGCGGGAGAGATAGAAGCCCTGGATCTCATCGCAGCCCGCCGCGCGCAGGAAATCGACCTGCTCGCGCGTCTCCACCCCTTCGGCGATGACGCGAAGCTGAAGCGAATGGGCGAGCGAGATGACGGCATGGGCGATGGCGGCATCGTCGTTGTCGGCCGGCAGATCCTGTACGAAGGACCGGTCGATCTTGAGGCGGCCGACGGGAAAGCGTTTCAGGGAGGCAAGGCTGGAATAGCCCGTGCCGAAATCGTCGATGGCGAGATGCACGCCGAGCTGTTCCAACCGGTGCATGGTCTCCACGGCCTGCTGCACGTCCTGCATGATCAGGCTCTCGGTCAGCTCCAGCTCCAGATAGCGCGCCTCCAGCCCGCTTTCCTCGAGCGCCGTCGCGACGCGCTCCACCCAGTCCTTCGCCTGGAACTGGCGCGCCGAGACATTGACGGAAACGACGATGGGCGGCAGGCCGGAAAGCTGCCAGGCCTTGTTCTGCCGGCAGGCGGCGCGCAACGTCCAGTCGCCGATGGGCACGATCAGGCCCGTCTCCTCGGCAAGCGGAATGAAATCACCGGGCGGCACGAGCCCGCGCTCGGGGTGGCGCCAGCGGATCAGCGCCTCGACGGCGAAGATGCGGCCGGTCGTAAGGTCCATCTGCGGCTGGTACTGCAGGAAAAGCTCGCCCTGCGCCAGCGCGCGGCGCAGCTCCTCCTGTCGTTCCAGCTTTTCATGGGCGCGGTTGGCAAGCTCGGCGGTGAAGACCTCCATGGCGTCGCGGCCGACCTCCTTGGCGCGGTACATGGCGGCGTCCGCCCGGGCGAGCAGTTCCGTCGCGTTGCGGCCGTGCGCGGGATAGGAGGCGACGCCCATGCTGCAGGTCACCTGGAAGGAGCGCCCCTCGATCTCCACCGGCGAGGCGACGGCATCACGCACGGCCTGCAGCCTCGCCTCCACCGTCTCGCCTTCCGGCAGCGCACCGTCGATCAGAACCACGAACTCGTCGCCGCCGAGCCGGACGATGCTGTCGCCGGCGCGCACGCAGCCCAGCATGCGGGCCGAGACGATCTTCAGCAGTTCGTCGCCGGCATGGTGCCCGAGGCTGTCGTTGACCAGCTTGAAATTGTCGAGGTCGATGAAGGCGAGCGTCACGGTTCCGCCGCTGTCGTCCGCCGCCTCGATGGCCGAGGCGACGCGCTCGTCCAGCATGCTGCGGTTCGGCAGGCCCGTCAGCGCATCGTGATGGGCCATGAACTGGATGCTGTCCTCCGCCTGCTTTCGCTCGATGGCGATGCCGGCGATATGGGTCGCCATGCCGACGAGCTTCATGCATTCGGCGGAAGGCTCGCCGGCAAGGCGCGAATAGAGCGCGAACGTGCCGAGCACCCTGCCCTGATAGGAGCGGATCGGCGAGGACCAGCAGGCACGGAAGCCGTAGGGCGTGACGAGCGCCTTGTAGTCGGTCCAGAGCGGATCGGTCTCGATATCGCAGACGACGACCGGTTCGCCGCGCCACATGGCCGTGCCGCAGGAGCCGACGGCAGGGCCGATCTCCGCCCCCTCGATCAGCTTGCAGAAGGCCGGATCGAGGTTCGGCGCCGCGCCGTTGAGGATGTGCCGCCCATCGGGCGCGAGCAGCAGGATCGAGCCGGCGACATCGGGCACATGGGCCTCGATCAGCAGGATGAGGGAGGAGAAGATCTCCGTCAGAGGCGCGCCGAGCGCGATCATCTTGAGAAGATGCGCCTGGCCGAGATGCAGGCTCTCGGAGCGCTTGCGCTCGGTGATGTCGCGGGCGACGCCGACAAGGCCGATCACCACGCCGGCCGCATCGCGCACCGGCAGCTTGGAGGTAAGCAGCCATTTGAGATTGCCGCGGGAATCGCGGATCAGCTCCTCCATGTCGAGCGCGGCCCTGCCGGTGCGGATGATCTCCTGCTCGACGTTGAAGAAACCGCGCGCGACATGCTCGGGATGAATGTCGAAATCGGTAAGGCCCTCGAGGCTGTCCAGCCCCTCGCGCCGGTTGTCGTTGACGATGGCGCGGTTGGCGACGACGAAGCGGCCGTTCCTGTCCTTGAAATAGAGGTAGTCCGGCACCTCGTCGATCATGGCCTCCAGCCAGATCGTGCGGTCGTTCTGCGCCGCCGCAAGCGGAAAGAGCCGCGCCGCCTCGTCGATGAGGCGGCGGCTGGCCGACATCAGGCGCGCCGTCTGATCGGCATCGTCATTGCCAAGGCGGGACAGTTTCATGGACATCGAACCCAGCAATTCCCCATGCAAGGAAGGACATCGCCGGCCGCCTCCTCTTTCCGGAACGGCCGAAGCTACACCCTGAGTCGTTATCCAAACCTAAAGGAAACCGGCGAAATGCCGACAATCCGGGTCCTCGCGCGCAAAATAACGCAACCCTGACGGGCGGCTCGGCACTGTGCCGTTCCGGTACAGAACCGTCTGGCACGCTTCCTGCTATGCCGCATGCAAGGAGCTTCCATGGTTAGCAGACGGTTATTTCTCTCAGGTCTCGGAACAGCAGGCATGGCCGGTGCGGCGGCAGCGCGGACGCAGCGGCTACCCGTCGTCGACGTCGACCTGCGCGGCAGCATCGACGCGGCGGCCCATGGCGTGCGCCCCGGCGCGGACGACCGCAAGAGCAGGGCGTTCGCGAAGCTGCTGAAGGACGCGGCGGCGAAGAACACGCCGGTCTTCCTTCCACCCGGCGACTACGACATCTCCAACATCACCCTGCCCGACAACACACGGCTGACCGGCGTTCCGGGCGCGACGCGCATTGTCTATGGCGGCGGCGGCCATCTCTTCGCCGCCGAGGGCGCGGGGCGGATCGAGCTTGCCAATCTCGTCATCGACGGGGCGAACCGCTGGCTGGACGACAGCGTGCGGGGCCTCGTGCACTTGCGCGACGTCGCGCATGTCACCATCGAGAACTGCGAGATCCACGGGGCTTCGAAATCCGCCGTGAGCCTGGAGCGCTGCGGCGGACGCATCGAGCGCAACCGGCTTTCGGGGGCCGGCGAGCATGCGCTCTATGCCGTCGAGAGCCGCGACCTCGCCGTCACCGGCAACCATGTCTTCGACTGCGGCAACGGCGGCATCCTCATCCATCGCTGGCAGAAGGGCCGCGACGGCACGATCGTTTCCGGCAACCGCATCGCCCGCATCAACGCCGCGCATGGCGGCACCGGGCAATACGGCAACGGCATCAACATCTTCCGCGCCGACGACGTGATGATATCGGGCAACCATATCTCCGGCTGCGCCTTCTCCGCCATTCGCGCCAATGCCGGCTCGAACGTGCAGATCGCGGGCAATACCTGCCTCGACAGCGGCGAGACGGCCATCTACTCCGAATTCGGCTTCACGGGCGCCATCGTCAACGGCAACCTGATCGACGGCGCGGCCAACGGTATCCTGATCGTCAACTTCAACGAGGGTGGCCGGCTGGCCAGCGTCACCGGCAATATCGTGCGCAACCTCAGTCTCGAAGGCCCCTATGTCCACGAGGGCGCAGGCTTCGGCTTCGGCATCGCGGTGGAGGCCGACGCGGTCGTTTCCGGCAACACGGTGGAGAATGCCCCGAAATGGGGGCTGGTCCTCGGCTGGGGACCCTATATGCGCGGTCTCGTCGTCAGCGGCAACCTGGTGCGGTCAAGCCCGGTCGGCTGCGCGGTGAGCGTGGTTGAGGACGCCGGCTCGGCCCTCATTTCCGGCAATATCTTCGAGGACACGCCGGAAGCGGCCATCGCCGGCTACCGCTGGAACGAGCGCGCGACCGGCGACCTCACCAGGGAGGCTGGCGACCATGCGCATCTGACGATCGAACGGAACCGGACGGGCTGACCTCGCCCGGCCCCGCCTCCCCGCCTGCCCGAACGGGGAGGCGTCATGGTGAATGAGGGGGCATTTTCCGCAGCCCCCTCATCCGCTCTTATCAGCCGCCGTGGGCCGAATGATCGCCGCTGGCGGCTTCGCCTTCCTTGGCGGCGGGCTTGGCGGCTTCGACCTTGAAGTCCACATCGATCTTGCCGGCCTTCTCGAAGTTCAGCGTCGCCTTGAACTTGTCGCCCTCCTTGAGCGGGTGCTTGATCTTCATGAACATGACGTGCAGGCCGCCGGGCTTCAGCTCGACCTTGGCGCCGGCCGGCAGTTCCACGCCGTCGGCAAGCTGGCGCATCTTCATCACATCGTTCTCCATGGCCATTTCATGGATCTGCACGTCGTCGGAGACATCCGGCGCGGCGATGGAGACGAGGCGGTCGGCGACGGCGGCGGTGTTGGTGATGGTCATGAAGCCGCCGGCGACCGGCTGGCCGGGCAGCGTGGCCTTGGAGGCCGGGTGATGGATCTTCAGGTCGCCGAGCGTGAAATCGTGGGCGAGGACGGCGGAGGCCGAGAGCGCGAGGACGGCGAGGGTTGCGAGGATGCGTTTCATGGAAAATATCCTTTCTGGTGTTTGGATCAGGAGAAGAAGCGCCGCAGCGGCGGCACGGTGCGGATGACGCATTGATCGAGGACGATCATGGCGAGGATGGTGATGCCCGTCAGCGGGAAGAGCACGCCGAAGACGGCGGCGATGCCCCAGAGACCGAGATAGAGGCGCGTTTCGCGCGGGGCCGGCGGCACGCCGATGCGCCCGTCGGGGCGGCGCTTCCACCACATGACGACGCCCGACACGCTCATGGCGATGACCACGAGGCAGGTCGAAAGCATCAGGAGCTGGTTGAACAGGCCCCATTGCTGTCCCTTGTGCAGATTGATGCTCCATTCGATGGCCTTGCCGGTCACCGGATAGTCGCCATAGGCAATATCGACCAGGCGCTCGCCGGAATACTGGTCGATATGGATGGTGCGCTCGTATTCGAGATCGGCCGGAAAGATCGACGCGGTGTAGACGCCGGTCTCGCCCGATGGCGGCGACACCTCATAGCCCGGCAGCATGCCGGCCGCGGCGGCAATCATGACCGCATTGTCGAGGCCGATCGGCGGCAGGGCCGCCTGACCGTCCGCGGGAAGCGCGGACTGCGGCACCGGGGCGTTCTCCATGAGCCAGGAGGGCTTCGAGACGACGTCCGTGGTGATCAGCATCGAATGCGGGACGCTGTCCCAGAGCTGGACCGGATAGCCCATGCCGTTCGCCGTCAGCGTCGCATTGAACTTCGCGCCCCAGAAGCCGCTCCACAAAAGGCCGCTGAAGGCGAGGAACAGGATGACGACGCTGGCGAAGATGCCGGTCACGGCATGCAGGTCCCGCCAGAAGACGCGCCTTGCCGGCGTGCCGCGCACGGTGAGGACACCGCCGGTCTGGCTGCGCGGCCACCACAGGTAGATGCCGGTGAGCACGAGCACGATGGCGAAGCCCGCGACGACCTCGATGATGCGCTCCCAGGAGGCGCCGAAATAATCGAGGCTGTGCAGGTCCTCGACGACCTGGTTGAACTCCTCCTTCGCCGCGACCGTGTCGAGCACGGCGCCGTCATGGGGATCGACGAAGACGAGCACGTTGCCGGCCCCGGTCGAGACCGTGACCCGCGCGGACCGGTCCGGGCCGGCGGGCGTGCGGTAGGAGGAAAGCGCCGAGCCGGGCACCGCCGCCACGGCCTTCTCCGCGATGGCGGAGGGGGCGAGTTCCGTGCCGCCGACCGCGACATAGTTGCGGTAGCGGAAGAGGCTGGCGTCGATCTCGTCGTTGAAGAGGTAGAGCCCGCCGGTGATGGCGAGGCTGATCATGAAGGGCACGGCGAGCAGGCCGGCGAAGAAGTGCCAGCGCCAGATGGCGCGGTAGAGGCGCTGCGCGAATGCGGAGGGTGGAGCGGCGGCAACGGCCGGCGCGTCGGATATCACGGACATGCGAAAGTCCTGTCAGGCTGAATTCCAGGCGCACGCCGTCAAAACGGCATGCGGGCGAAAGATCAGGCGGACAGGACGGGTGGCGCGCGGGGCGGCGCGCCGGGGCGCTCCCGCCGGGACGGCAGCGCCTCTTCGGCGCGCGGAAGGGGCGAGGCCGAGCGGAAGGCGAGCGGGACGCCGGCAAGATCGGCCGGCGACGGCATCAGGAGGCTGCCGGCGATGCGGCACGCCTCGCATTTGAGCGGCGCGGCATGCTTTTCCTTGCCATCGACCATGCCGTCGAGGCAGAGGTCCGGCATGGTGCCGTCCGGCAGGACATATTGGGCGAGTTCGACGGCGCTCGGCACATTGGCGGCCATGGCCGGTCGATGGGCGAAACCGACGGACAGCAGGGCGACCGCGCAGAGAATGCGCAGGCAGACGGCCCAGCGTGTCATGCGTCGTATCATCGTTCGTCCCCATCCGCGCATGCGGACATATCGCCCATTAGGGCGAGGCCGGCTTCAGGTCAATGCGGCATGGTGGCCGACCATCACCACAATTCATGGACAGATCAGGCGTGCACTCTACCACCGGGGCGGAACGCCGCCTATGGTGCCGCGAACTGCCTCCCTGGTCCTTCATAGCGGCAAAAGGGGCGCGACTGTTTGTTCTGAATCAAGCCGGGTCGAACCGGCAGGAGGATCCATGCTCACCATCTACGGCGTCTACCGCTCCCGCGCCTCGCGCAACTACTGGCTCGCCGACGAACTCGGCCTGCCCTACGTCTCCGTGCCGGTCATCCAGGCCTACCGGCTGGACGATCCCGCCGCGCCGGACGCGCCCCTCAACACGCAGTCGCCGGAATTTCTCTCCATCAACCCGACCGGCCTCATCCCCTGCATCGACGACAGCGGCTTCGTGATGACCGAATCGCTGGCGATCAATCTCTACCTCGCCCGCAAGCGCGGCGGGGCGCTGGCCGGCCAGACCATCGCCGAGGACGCCGAGATGATGCAGTGGACGATGTGGGCGGCGACGGAGGTGGAGCCGCACGCCGTCAAGATCATCATGCTGCGCGACAAGAAGGATATCGAAAGCGAGCAGGGCCGCCTCACCATCCGCGCCGCCAACAAGGCGCTGAAGCGGGGCTTCGCGCGGCTCGACGCCCAGCTTGCGGCCACCGGCTGGGTCGTCGGCAAACGCTTTACCGTCGCCGACCTCAACCTCGCGGAGATCTTCCGCTACGCGATGAGCCAGACGGAGCTTTTCGACGCAGCGCCGAATGTGAAGGCATGGCTGGAGCGCTGCCAGTCGCGCCCGGCCTTCAAGGCGATGATGGAGAAGCGGCAGCACGAGCCGGAATGACCGCGCCGGTGACGCGGTCGACATCCTCGGCGACCGCGGCCCGCAGCCATTGCTTGAACAGCGCGACCTTGCGCGGCTCCGGCACGCCCGGGGCCGTGACGAAATAATAGCCCATGCCCGTCTCCACATGGATGGGCAGCGGGGCGACGAGCCGGCCTTCCTTCAGCGCCCAGGAGGCGAGTACCGGATAGGCCAGCAGAACCCCCTGCCCCGCCAGCGCCGCATCGAGGCACAGCGAGGCATCGGAAAAGACATGGCGCGCCCTCGGCGGGGCGACGTCGAGGCCCGCCGCCTTCAGCCAGCGCTCCCATGTATAGACGTCGTTGCCGTCGACCACCGCCGGCTGCGCGGCAAGGTCTGCCGGCGTGCGGATCTTCTCGGCAAGCGACGGCGCGCAGACGGGGAAGACGACCTGCGGGATCAGGAATTCCGTCACCACATCCGGCCAGCCGCCGGGGCCGACGCGGATGGCGAGGTCCACGTCCGAGCGCGCAAGATCGACCAGCGTCGTCGTCGCCTCGATGCGCAGGCCGATATCCGGATGGGCGGCGGTAAAACGGTCGATACGGTGGATCAGCCAGCGCGAGGCGAAGATCGGCGCGACGGAGATCGTCAGGATCGCATCGTCGCGGCGGCGGGTGGTGGCGACCGCCTCGGAAAGCTGGCGGAAGGCGACGGAAAGCCGCGTGAGGAACGGGCCGCCGAAGGCCGTCTCGCGCAGGCCCCGCGCGGTGCGCTCGAAGATCGCCCGGCCAAGCTGCTCCTCCGCCTTGATCACCTGCTGGCTGACCGCACCGACCGTGACACCCAGCTCCTCCGCCGCCGCCTGCAACGAGCCGAGCCGCCCCACCGCCTCCAGCGCACGGAGTCCGTTGAGATGCACGCGGTTGAGGTTCTTCATATAGATTTTCTATATCTCCGTCTCGAACTACTCGATTGCCATGCGGCGCATACGGCGCGATTATCAGGCATCGACAACAATAAAGAAACGAGAGGAGAAGGCAATGTTCAAGATTTTCTCCAAACTTGCCCATGCCCTGACGACCGAGGCCAATGCCGCCGAAATGGCCATATGGGTCCGTGACCCGCTGTCCCATCCCGAGATCGAGGCGATGGATTCCCGCGCCCTGGGCGACCTGCCCTTCGGCCTCTTCCGCACCGCCGACGCCGGCCGGCGCATCTGCAGCCATCCGGCCTGATCCTCCCGCGACGGCCCGCCCTCCCCGGTGAAGGATCGCCGGGGAGGGCTTTATGTGATGGACAACGAGGCAACCGACCGCCCCTCACCCCGCTGCCGCGACCTTCTCCCCGCAAGCGGGGAGAAGGAGGGTGACGCCCCGTTTTCCGCCGCATCGAAGCGGTGTTTATTGGAATGAAAGCTCGCCACATCTTCCTTCTCCCCGCTTGCGGGGAGAAGGTGCCGGCAGGCGGATGAGGGGCAATCGTCAACGCATCGGCTGCATTCAGCCGCCCGACTGGCCCATGTGCATGAATTCCCAGACATTGCCGTTGATATCCTGGAAGGAGCAGCCGTACATGGGGCCGAATTCGATATTCGGCTTCCACTCGCGCCCGCCGGCGGCGAGCGCCCTGGCCTTGATATCGTCGACCTCCTGGCGGCTGGCGGCGGAAAAGCAGGTCAGCGCCTGGGTCTGCCGCTCCGGGTCGCCGACCGCGCCGTTGACGAATTGCGCGAACTTCGCCTCCGTCAGATGCATGACGAAGATGTTCTTCTCCACCACCATGCAGGCGGCGGTGTCGTCGCTGTAGTCCTCGTTGAAGGAAAAGCCGAGCGCGCCGAAAAAGCGGCGGGTGGCCGGCAGGTCCTTGACGGGCAGGTTGACGAAAATCATGCGCATGAGCGTCCTCCGGGTTCGGTTGGATGCGGGCTCCGCCGGCGGCGGATCGGCCCGTCATGCCACAAGGACGTAACGGGCCACCCCATGCCGACAAGGGGCAGCGAAAAATTATGCGGCCGCCGCGCAGCCCGGCACATCTTCCAATCGATACCAGACCGGAATGCCCCGTTCACGGGCGATGCGCACGTCGTTGTCCGCACCCTTCGATTCGCCCGGCAGGCGCAGCACGCCCTCGCAGAGCGCCAGCAGGCGATGGGCGACGGGATGGAAGATCTCCTCGTAGAGCGCATCGCCCACGGCCTTGCCGCCGGCGGCGTTCCAGACAGGCAGCGCCACCCATTCGCCGATCATCGGCACGTGGCCGGCCTTGAACAGCGCATGGGATGGCGCTTCCAGCCGCTTCAGGTTCTCCGCCATTTTCCGGGGATCATCCCCGGTGCCCGAGCGATAGGGACCGGCAATCAGGATCAGCATCGTTCAACTCCTTACAGTGGATGCATGAAATATCCGGAATATTCTGGATATCTCACGATAATTCGTGTAATTTCGTGCAGAGTCAAGGTGGAGCACGCATCATGCTGACAAGCCAGAGAAAGGCCCTGATCGCCCTGCGCCTCACGCGGGACGGCGAGATCGTCGCAAAGGCGCTGGCGGCGGAGCTGGAGCTTTCGGAAGACACGATCCGGCGGGACCTGCGGGAAATGGCGGCCGAGGGCCTCCTGAAGCGGGTGCATGGCGGCGCGCTGCCGCTTTCTCCGTCGCTGCCGGATTTCGCCGCACGCCGGTCGGTCGCAACGGACGAGAAGGCGGCGCTCGGCATGCGGGCGGCGGCAATGGTGAAGCCGGGACAGGTGATCTTCCTCGACGGCGGCACGACGACGGCGGCCCTCGCCCGGGCGCTGCCCCGCGACTTCGCCTTCACCGTGGTCACGCACAGTCCGACGACCGCCTGCGAGCTGGAACGCCACCCGACCGCCGAGGTCGTGCTGATCGGCGGCCGGCTCTTCAAGCATTCCATGGTGACAACGGGAGCGGCGGCGCTGGACGCCATCCGCGGCATGAGGGCCGATATCTACTTCATGGGTGTCACCGCCGCCCACCCGACGCATGGCCTCACCACCGGCGACATGGAGGAAGCCGCCACCAAGCGCACCATCGCGGAAAACGCGGCCGCGACCCATGTGCTGCTGACCCGCGAAAAGATCGGCAGCGCCTCCCCATGGAAGATCATGCCGCTTGCCGCCGCCGCCGGCCTCATCGTGCCGGGCGGCATGGAGCCGGAGGCGCTGGCGCCCTATCGGGAACTGGGCATGGAGATCGCTGAGGCCTGATCAGGCGGCAAAGGCATCCGTCACGCGGATATCGCCGACATGGATGCCGTTCCAGTTGGACATGGAGCGGTTGGCCATGGCCATCAGGGCGGCGTGGACGGCCGGCTCCTGCGTGAAGAAGCGGGCGAGCGTGGCGGCGACCATGCTTTCGGCGGCTCGGGTGGTGCCGTCCTCGCATTTCAGCGCGATGGCGATGCCCTGTTCGGGGATCGCCGCGCAGAAGACGCCCTCCGCGCCGGTCTTGGCGAAGATGCGGCCGGGGGCCGCTTCCATGAGGCGCGTGCAGGCACGGTTGGTGCCGGCGACGAAGAAGGGCTCGGCCATGCAGGCGTCGATCAGGCGGCGCGAGGCTTCGGCGCGCACGGGGGCGAGGCCAACGCCGGTCGCCATCTTCGCGAAACCGTGGGCGAGGCTCTTCAGCGGCACGGCATAGGTCGGGATCGAGCAGCCGTCGGTGCCGCAATTGTCGACGGCGAGCGCCGCGCCCGTCAGGCTTTCCATGATGCCGCGGATTTCGGCCTGCACCGGATGCTCGTAGCGCACATAGCCTTCGAGATCCTTGCCGGTATGGCAGGCGGCGCAGACGAAGCCGGCGTGCTTGCCCGAGCAATTGTTGTGAAGCGCGGTCGGGCGCTCGAGGACGCGAGCCTGGTTGATCAGCACGGGCTGCTCGAAGGACCAGTGGGCGCCGCATTCCAGCACGCTTTCATCGACACCGGCGGCGGCGAGCATGGTGCCGGCGAGGCGCGCATGGGCCGGCTCGCCGCTATGGGAGGAACAGGCGAGCGCCAGCTCGCGGTTGCCGAAGAGATGGGCGTCAGCCGCCCCGCTTTCGATGAGCGGCAAAGCCTGCATGGCCTTGCAGGCCGAACGGGGGAAGACGCCCGCATCGATATCGCCCTGCGAGAACACCACCTTGCCGTCGCCATCCACGACGACGACCATGCCGCGATGGCGGCTTTCGACGAGATTGCCGCGCGTGACTTCGACAAGGACCGGGTTTGCCATGATCATGCCCTCAAATATCCGATTTCCGCTGCGGTATTATCCGAAATCCACGTCGCTGCCCACTCGGTTTCGGAGCACTCCATGAAATTGCTGAGGAACGTCCTCGTCCTCTTTCTCGCGATCTACCTCATGCCGGCGCTCGCCTCGGCGGGCTACTGGTACATCAAGGACCGGCCGGCCAACTGGCGGGAGGCGGACTGGTCCTCCGCCGGCATCCTGCCGAAGCCGAAGGACGCCCCCGAAGCGACGATCCACATCTTCTCCGCCGCGACGGGCGGCATGAAGGGGGCGGTGGCAAGCCACGCCTGGATCGTCACCAAGGAAGCGAACGCCATGGCCTATAACCGCTACGACAAGGTAGGCTGGGGAAAGCCGGTGCGCCGGAACGCCTATCTGCCGGACGCCTACTGGTACTCCAACACGCCGCGCCTGGTGGCGAGCCTCAGCGGCGACGAGGCGGCCCGGCTGATCCCGAAGATCGAGACGGCGATCGCCGCCTATCCCTATTCGAAGCCCGGCGCCTACCGCATCTGGCCGGGGCCGAACTCCAACACCTTCGTCGCCCATGTGCTGCGCTCCGTGCCGGAACTCGGCGTCGTCCTGCCGCCGGATGCGGTGGGGCGTGACTACCTGCCGGACGGCCGGCTCTTCGCCATCGACGCCGACGGCCGGGACATGCATGCGACGCTCTACGGCCTCCTCGGCATCTCGGCGGGCGTTCGCTCGGGGCTGGAGCTGCACGTCATGGGGCTGGTCGCCGGCGTGGATTTCGCGCGGCCGGCGATCAAGATTCCGGCGATCGGGCGGGTCGGGATCTAAGCCCCCCCCTCAGAGATAGGTCACCTCCATGGCGGCGATCAGGGCCGGATCGGCGATGGAATCGATGGTGACGATCCGCTCGCCCTCCACCTCCATGAGCACCACCACTCTGAGCTGGCCGCCGAGAATGACGGCAAGGCCGGGAGTGCCGTCGATGAGTGCGAGCTTCGCGGCGGTCGCCTTGCCCTTGAAGCTGGTGGCGACAGCCTCGGCGCCGCTGATCTCGGCCAGCGAACCGAGCCGCACCGCATCGGCATCCGCATGGAAGACGACCTCGGGATCGAGCACGGCGAGCAGGCCTGAGAAATCGCCGTCGCGCGAGGCGGCGAGGAAGGCGGCGACTACGCCCTTGCGGCGCTCGTAGTCGGCCGACGGCGTTTCCGGCAGGCCCTGCACGCGGCGGCGGGCGCGGCTGGCGAGCTGCCGGGCGGCAACGGGCGAGCGATCCACGATGCGGCCGATCTCCTCGAAGGGCACGTCGAACATGTCGTGCAGCACGAAGGCAAGCCGCTCGGCGGGCGCAAGGCGCTCCAGCACGACGAGAAGGGCAAGGCCGACGCTATCGGCAAGGGCGGCCTGTTCGTCGGCGCGCACAGCCGGATCGGCATGCTGCATCTCCCCCTCGCCGCCGTCGATCGGATCCTCGCGGCGCCTGCCGCGAGCGCGCAACATGTCGAGGCAGATGCGGCCGACGACGGTGGTCAGCCAGCCGGCGGGATTGTCAATGCCCTCGCCCGCGCGCTGCAGGCGCAGCCAGGCCTCCTGCACGGCATCCTCGGCCTCCGCGCGCGAGCCCAGCATGCGGTAGGCGACGGCGCCAAGACGCCCCCGTTCGGCTTCGAAACGCTCGGCCCAGAAATTTTTCTCGCTCATCGGTCACACTCCTTCGTCCAGTGGCGTCATGGCCATGACGAACGAAGCCGCACCAGCGTGACAGGGTTCGCAGCCGTCGACGCGAAAATCATTGCAAGGAGCAACAAAATGCAATCCCGTATGAACAACATCGTCACCGTTCTTCCCCATGTCATGACCGCCATGCAGGCGCTGCAGGGCGCGGCCCAGACATCCGGCCTGCCGGAAAAGACCGCCCATCTCGTGCATCTGCGCGCCAGCCAGATCAACGGTTGCGGCTTCTGCGTCGACCTGCACCCGCGCATGATGAAGAAGGCCGGCGAGACGGATCGGCGCATCCTCTCCGTCGCCGCCTGGCGCGAAGCGCCGTTCTATACGGATGCCGAGCGCGCGGCGCTGGCGCTGACCGAGGCGCTGACGCGCATCGCCGACCGCGAGGAGCCGGTTCCCGACGCGATCTGGAACGAGGCCGCCCGCCACTATGACGAAACGGCCCTCGCCGCCCTCGTCGTGGAGATCGCCGCGATCAATGTGTGGAACCGCTTCAACGTGGCGACGCGGCAGATCGCGGGCGAGTGGAATCCGTAAGCCCCTCCCTTCGCCGCGCCATTCCGGCGAGAAGTCACGGCTTGAACTGCGGTTTGGGCCGTGCGACCTCTGCCCCAACGTCTTTTCGCATAGCAAGGCCATCCATGTCCGAGAACGTCGCAACCCCGAAGGACGCCGCGCCGCGGCTTTCCAGCCTGTTCTCGCGCGCCTACCTGTTCGGCACGCTGATGCTCGGCGGCGGCATCATGCTGCATGCGGTGGAGACCTATATCACCGCCACGCTGATGCCCTCCATCGTGCGCGATATCGGCGGCCTTCCGCTCTTCGCCTGGGCGACGACGATCTATGTCGCGGCCTCCGTGCTTGGCTCGACCTTCGTCGCCGTCAGGCCGGAAAGCGTGACGCTGAACCGCTGCTATGTGCTCGGGGCGGTGCTGTTCGGTGTCGGCAGCCTCGTCTGCGCCATCGCGCCGACCATGGAGACGGTGCTTCTCGGCCGGGCGGTGCAGGGCCTCGGCGCGGGCGTGCTCGCGGCGCTCGGCTATGCCTTCATCCGATTCGTCTATCCCGAGGCGCTGTGGAGCACGGCCTCCACGCTCTATGCCGCCGCCTGGGGCATCGCCACCTTCCTCGGCCCCACCATCGGCGGCGTCTTCGCCGCTGGCAGCGCCTGGCGCGAGGCCTTCGCGCTGCTCATCCCCCTTTCCGCACTCATGGCCTTCTGCGCCCCGAAGCTGCTGCCCTCGGGCAAGGGCGAGCGGGTGACGACGGGCACGCCCTTCCTGCAGATCCTGCTGCTGGTCGCCGCCGTGATCATGCTCTCCTTCGCAAGCTCGGTGGAAGCGCCCGCGCTGCGGGCCGCGCTGGCCGGCGCGGCGGTCGCCGGCGTCGTCGCCGCCATCGCCATAGAGCGGAAGGCCGGGGCGCGGCTGCTGCCGGCCGGCACGATCCGCCCCGCCTCCCCGCTCGCCCGTGTCTACCTCATCATGCTGATGCTGCTGGTGACGGTCTGCTCGGATGTCTACATCCCCTATTTCCTGCAGGTGCTGCATGGCGTGACGCCGCTCGTCTCCGGCTATCTGGTGGCGCTGCTGGCGCTCGGCTGGACGACGGCGGCCTTCGCCACCGCCGGTCTCAAGGGCCGCCGCGCCAACCGGGCGATCGTGGCGGGCGCGGCCATCGAGGCGCTGGCGACGGCGCTGCTCGTCTTCACTCTCGCCCGGCACAATCCCGAAAGCGGCATCCTGCTGCTGGCGACCGCCACCGTCTTCATCTTCCTCATGGGCTTCGGCATCGGCATGGGCTGGGCGCATCTCGTCACCCATGTGCTGCATCTCGCGCCCTCCGGCGAGACGGACAAGGCCTCGGCGGCGATCACCACCATGCAGGCGCTGGGCGCGGCCTTCGGCGCGGCGCTCGCCGGCATCATCGTCAATTCCACCGGCCTGGTCGATCCGGGCGGCGTCGCGGGCGCGCTGACGGCGGCGTACTGGCTCTACGGCCTGCTCGCGCTGCCGGCGGCGCTGGCGATCCTCCTCGCCGTCCGCCTGCCGCACGGCGAGGAGGCGGCGGCCGATTAACCCTCCGTTAACGCCGTCGCCCGGTCCCGATTGCGGCACCGCCACCTTCTGCCAAAAAGAGCGCCGACCACCGGGATGCAACCGGTGATTCTGTCTCGGGAGGGCCGAACGGTGACACGCAGCGAAGGGCATGGCTGGTCGAAGGAAAGCGGGGCGACCGCCGCCGACGCCATTCTGCCGCTTGCCCTGATCCGCGACCGGGCGACGACCGACCTCATCCTCTCCGCTCTCGACGCCTCGGGCGCCGCCTTCGCGCTGTTCTCGCCCGACGACGAGCTGTCCTACGGCTCGACGGCGTTCAAGGCGCTGTTCGGCGTACAGCCCGGCGCGCCCAGCTTCGCAGAGATCATCCGCAACTGCCACCTGAAGGGCATCGGCCCGAAGATGGCGGTGCCGGTCGAGGATTTCCTTGCGGCGGCGCGCGGCAAGCGGCGCAGCAAGCCGCAGCGCAGCTTCGAGATCGACACCAGCGACGACCGCTGGTTCCTCGTCAACGAGACGCTGCTGCCGGGCGGCTGGCTGTGGCATGTCTTCACCGACATCACCATGCTGAAATCCAACGAGCAGGTGCTGCTGCGCGCCCGCGACGCGGCGCGGCTTGCCGCCGACACCGACCCACTGACCGGCCTCGTCAACCGCCGCGCCGCCATGGAGCGGCTGGCCGCGGAAATGCAGGCCGCCTTCCGCAACTGCGGCCAGCTCTCGCTGGCGCTGATCGATCTCGATCACTTCAAGGCGATCAACGACCGCTACGGCCATGCGAGGGGCGACGACGTGCTCCGGCATTTCGCCGCATCCGGGCGGCAGCAGCTTCGCGGCGGGGATATCTTCGCGCGCATCGGCGGCGAGGAGTTCCTGGTGCTGATGCCGGGCGCGGGCCTGCGCGAGGCGACCGAGGCCATCGACCGGCTGCGCCACCACATCGCGCGGGACGAGAACCGTGCGGACCTCGGCTGCGTCTACACGCTTTCGGCGGGCGTCGCGGAATATTGCGGCAACGCGGCCGACGACCTTTTCGAGCGGGCCGACCGGGCACTCTACCGCGCCAAGCATCTCGGCCGCGACCGGACGGAACAGGCGGGCTGAGCCGCCACCGCCTCAATCGCCGGCAGCGCTCAATCGCTGCCCACACTCAATCGAATGTCAGCACGATCTTGCCGATATGGTCGCCCTCTTCCATCATGCGATGGGCGGCGGCGGCCTCGGCATAGGGCATGACGGCGTGGACGACCGGGGCGACGCGGCCCGCCTCCAGCAGCGGCCAGACCTTCGCCAGCAACTCCTCGCGGATCGCCTGCTTTTCCGCCGCCGTGCGCGGACGCATGGCCGAGCCGGTGACGCGCAGGCGCTTGAGCATGATGGGCGCAAGGTTCACCCGTTCCGCCACCGCGCCGCCGAGGAAGGCGATGATCGACAGGCGGCCGTCGCGGGCGAGCGACTTCAGGTTCCGCTCGAAATAGGCCGCGCCGATCATGTCGAGAATGACGTCGACGCCGGCCCGGCCCGTCTCCCCGGCGATCACGGCGGCGAAATCCTCGCTGCGATAGTTGATCGCACGGTTTGCGCCAAGGCCGAGGCAGGCTTCGCACTTTTCCGCCGAGCCGGCCGTGGCGAAGACGCGCGCGCCGAGGGCGGCGGCAAGCTGGATCGCGGTCGTGCCTATGCCGCTGGAGCCACCGTGGATGAGCACGCTTTCGCCCGCCTTGAGCTCCGCCATCATGAAGAGGTTCGCCCAGACGGTGAAGAAGGTCTCGGGCAGCGCCGCCGCCTTCACCGCATCGTAGCCCTTGGGGAAGGGCAGCGCCTGCGTGGCCGGCACCGCGCAATATTGCGCATAGCCGCCGCCATTGGCGAGCGCACAGACCCGATCGCCGACGGCATGGCCGGTAACGCCCTCGCCGAGCGCGACGATCTTACCGGCGATCTCAAGGCCGAGAATGGGGCTGGCGTCCGGCGGCGGCGGATATTCGCCCTTGCGCTGGAGGACGTCCGGCCGGTTGATGCCCGCCGCCTCGACACGCACGAGGATTTCGCCCGGCCGGACCGTGGGGACATCACCCTTCACGACCGTCAGGTTTTCCGGCCCGCCCGGCGCGCTCAGCCCGATATGGAACATGGTCGATGGAACCGGCATGGCTTTTCCTTCCCGCTTGAAGCTGAATGTGAAATCTAGCCCAAAGCCCGAGTCTTTTGAATCGCTTCCGGGCGAAAGCTGACGTTTCGCTAGAGCATTTCCGGTGAATTCCGGCTCGCCGGAAATACTCCAGCGTTTTGTTTTTACCGCATTATCCGACGCCGAAGCGATCCCGCTTCGGCTGGAAATGCTCTAGATCGGCAGCGCCAGCAGCAGGGCGCCCCCGCCGATCATGACGACGGCGACCCAATGGGCGGTGGAAAGCTGCTCGCCGAGGAACAGCACGGCGAAGACGGCGACGAGCACGACGCTCAGCTTGTCGACCGGCGCGACCTGCGCGGCCTTGCCGATCTGCAGCGCGCGGAAATAGCACAGCCACGACGCGCCCGTCGCCAGGCCCGAAAGCACGAGGAACACCCAGCTTCTCAGCGGCACCGTGCCGGGCGCCTGCCAGTTGCCGGCCAGCGTCAGCATGAGGGCGATGGCGAGGAGGATGACAACCGTGCGGATGAAGGTCGCGAAATCGGAATTGACCTCGGTTATGCCGATCTTGGCGAAGATGGCGGTGAGCGCGGCGAAGACGGCCGAGCCGAGCGCCCAGACCTGCCAGGACGTCAGAAGGCCCCTCATGCCGCTCCTCCCGCAAGCATCGCCCGCATCAACCCAAGCCCCGCCGCGACGGCGGCGAGCGACAGGATGACGGAGGCCCCGACATAGAGCGCGGCCAGCCCCGCCTCGCCGCGCTCCCACAAAAGCGCCGCATCGAGCGAGAAGGCGGAGAAGGTGGTGAAGCCGCCGAGCACGCCCGTCGCCAGGAACAGCCGGGCTTCCTGCGGCAGGTGTCCGCGAAAGGCGAAGAAGCCGGCGATCAGCCCCATCAGCAGGCAGCCCAGCACATTGATGACGAGCGTGCCGGCGGGAAAGGCCGTACCGACGAGCCGCGCTGCCAGCACGTTCACCCCATGCCGCCCGGCACCGCCGATGCCCGCGCCGAGAAAGACGATCAGATAGTTCATGTCCGTTGCCTCAAAGTCTGCGTTCGGTTTGCGGACAACAAAAAACCGCCCTCGGGCGGTCGCCAGAAACGCTCCCGCCGTCGACGGCCATCGCTGGCCGGTCTGGCAGGAGCTATCAGCCGGTGAACGGCAGTTGTCGGGGAGCTCCATCCCCATCCCACACCGGAATTTCTAGGCGCTGGCGGGGCGGCTGTCAAACCGCTCCGCCATCCGCGGGACGGGAATGCTACTTGCGCAGCGCAAGACCGAAGGCGATGAGCGCCCAGCCCTGCATGGCAAGGTCGAAGGCGAGGAAGAGGCCGAGCAGCCAGAGGCTGTTGACCGGCCAGCCGAGGATGAAGACGACACCGGCAAGCGTGGTGACGACGCCGCCCGCCATCAGCCAGCCCCAGCCGCTTTCCGGCCGCACGCGCCAGGCCGCGAAGATGCGGAAGACGCCGGCAACGAGGAGCGCCGCCGCCATCAGAAGGGTCAGCACGGCCGAGGTGAGCACCGGATTGACGAAGGCCAGCACGCCGGCGGCAAGGTAGAGAAGCGCGCTCAGCGCCCAGGAGATCGTCTCCCGCCAGGCCTTGACCTGGAAGGCATGGGCGAGATGCACGGCTCCGCCGACGATCATCAGCACGCCGACATAATAGACCGAGGCAACCGTCGCGATGAAGAGATTGACGGCGGCAATGCCGCCGAAGACGAGCAGGACGACGCCGAGGGCGACGAACCAGCCCCATTTCGCACGCACTTCCGAGAGAGGGTTCATTCCGGGAGACAGGACCATGATGCACCTCGAAAAATGAATGAAAACAAAGCCAGCCTAGCACAGAATGGCACGGCCAGGCGACAGCCGATTGCACCGCTTCGCGAACGCCAGATTTTTATTGATTGATCACTCAATTAAAAATATCCTTGACCAAAATCAGGGGAACGCCATGCCGAAGGTTGGAATGGAGCCGGTGCGCCGCAAGGCGCTGGTGGACGCGACGCTACGGGCGGTCGGCGACCATGGCTCGCTGACCGTGACCATGTCGGAGATCGCCCGCCATGCCGGCGTTTCCCCTGCCCTCGCGCATCACTATTTCGGCTCCAAGGAACAGCTCGTCATCGAAACGATCCGCAGCCTGCTGCGCACCCTGCGCGCGGATGCGGTGGCGGCTCTTAAGGCCGCGGCAACGCCCCGCGAGCGGCTTTCGGCGGTCATCCGCGTCAATTTCCAGGCACACCAGTTCGCGCCGGAGACGGTTGCCGCGTGGCTCGCCTTCTATTCGGAAGCCCAGCGTTCGGAAGCGGTCCGGCGGCTGCTCGTCGTTTATGCGCGGCGGCTGAATTCCAACCTGCTTGCCAGCCTGAAGCAGCTTTGCCCGGATGGGCGGGCCGGCGAGATCGCCGACGGGGCGGCGGCGATGATCGACGGGCTGTATCTTCGGCAGGGGCTGAAATCCGCACCGGTCAGCATCGAATCGTCCATCGCGCTGACGGAAGGCTATCTCAATGCACAGCTTGCCGCTGTCGCAGGCGCCGCTTCCGCCGCCGCGCCCCGACGATTGCCCGTCACACGGGAGGCGTAGATTTTTCGCATGCGTGTTTCATTCATTTCAAGGATCAGCCCGTGACCGCCAGCAAGCCGAACATCCTGATCGTCATGGTCGACCAGCTCAACGGGACCTTCTTCCCGGACGGGCCGGCGGAGTGGCTGCATGCGCCGCACATGAAGGCGCTCGCCGCGCGCTCGGCGCGGTTCCGCAACAACTACACGTCCTCGCCGCTCTGCGCCCCTGCCCGCGCCTCCTTCATGGCCGGCCAGCTGCCGAGCCGCACGCAGGTCTACGACAATGCGGCGGAATATATCTCCTCCATCCCCACCTTCGCGCATCACCTGCGCCGCGCCGGCTATTACACGGCGCTGTCGGGGAAAATGCATTTCGTCGGGCCGGACCAGCTTCACGGCTTCGAGGAGCGGCTGACGACGGACATCTACCCGGCCGATTTCGGCTGGACGCCGGACTACCGCAAGCCGGGCGAGCGCATCGACTGGTGGTATCACAATATGGGTTCGGTGACGGGCGCGGGCGTCGCCGAGATCACCAACCAGATGGAATATGACGACGAGGTCGCCTTCCTCGCGAACCAGAAGCTCTACCAGCTCTCCCGCGAGAACGACGACGAATACCGCCGTCCCTGGTGCCTCACCGTCTCCTTCACCCACCCGCACGACCCCTATGTGGCCCGGCGGAAGTTCTGGGACCTCTACGAGGACTGCGCGCACCTGATGCCCGTGGTGGACATGCTGGAGGAACCGGACCCGCATTCCGCCCGCATCCTGCATTCGTGCGACTATGCCAAGTTCGCCATCAGCGGTGAGGACGTGCGCCGCTCGCGGCAGGCCTATTTCGCCAACATCTCCTATCTCGACGAGAAGGTCGGTGAACTCATCGACACACTGACGCGCACACGCATGCTGGACGAGACGCTGATCCTGTTTTGCTCGGACCACGGCGACATGCTCGGCGAGCGCGGCCTGTGGTTCAAGATGAACTTCTTCGAGGGGTCGGCCCGCGTGCCGCTCATGATCGCCGGTCCCGGCGTGACGCCCGGCCTGCACCTTGCCCCCACCTCCAATCTCGACGTGACGCCGACGCTGTGCGACCTCGCCGGCATTTCCATGGACGCCGTGATGCCCTGGACGGACGGGGAAAGCCTGCTTCCCGTCATCAACGGCGCGGAGCGCACGACGCCAGTGCTGATGGAATATGCGGCGGAGGCTTCCTATGCGCCGCTCGTCGGCATCCGCGAGGGCAAGTGGAAATACATCCACTGCGAACTCGACCCGGAACAGCTTTACGACCTCGAAGCCGATCCGCACGAGCTGACCAATCTTGCGACCTCCGACAATCCGGTGATCCGGGCGACGCTGGACGCCTTCCGCCAGATGCGCGAGGCGCGCTGGGACATGGCGGCCTTCGATTCCGCCGTGCGCGAGAGCCAGGCGCGGCGCTGGGTGGTCTATGAGGCACTGAGGAACGGCGCCTATTACCCTTGGGACCACCAGCCGCTGCAGAAGGCATCCGAACGCTACATGCGCAACCACATGAACCTCGACAATCTCGAGGAATCCAAACGCTATCCGCGGGGAGAATGATATGAAAGCCCAACCGAAAGCCTCGCATTTCATCGACGGCGAGTATGTGGAAGACGTTGCCGGCACGCCCTTCGAGAGCGTCTATCCCGCCACCGGCGAGGTGATCGCGCGCCTGCACGCGGCAACGCCGGCCATCGTGGAAAAGGCCATCGCCTCCGCCAGGCGCGCGCAGAAGGAATGGGCGGACATGAGCCCCACCGCGCGTGGCCGCATCCTCAAGCGCGCCGCCGAGATCATGCGCGAGCGCAACCGCGAGCTTTCCGAGCTGGAAACGCTCGATACCGGCAAGCCGATCCAGGAGACCATCATCGCCGACCCGACCTCCGGGGCAGACGCCTTCGAGTTCTTCGGCGGTATCGCCGCGGCGGGTCTCAATGGCGACTATATCCCGCTCGGGCAGGACTTCGCCTTCACCAAGCGTGTGCCGCTCGGCGTTTGCGTCGGCATCGGCGCGTGGAACTATCCGCAGCAGATCGCTTGCTGGAAGGGCGCGCCGGCACTCGTCTGCGGCAATGCCATGGTCTTCAAGCCCTCGGAGAACACGCCGCTCGGCGCGCTGAAGATCGCGGAAATCCTCGTCGAGGCCGGCCTGCCGAAGGGCCTCTACAACGTCATCCAGGGGGATCGCTCGACGGGGCCGCTGCTCGTCAATCATCCTGACGTCGCCAAGGTCTCGCTGACCGGTTCCGTGCCGACGGGCAAGAAGGTGGCGGGTGCCGCCGCTTCCGACCTCAAGCATGTGACGATGGAACTCGGCGGCAAGTCGCCGCTCATCGTCTTCGACGATGCCGACCTCGAAAGCGCCATCGGCGGGGCGATGCTCGGCAACTTCTATTCGACGGGGCAGGTCTGCTCGAACGGCACGCGCGTCTTCGTGCAGAAGGGCATCAAACAGAAGTTCCTCGCCCGCCTCAAGGAACGCACGGAGAAAATCCTGATCGGCGATCCGATGGACGAGGCGACGCAGCTTGGGCCGATGGTCTCGAAGGCACAGCGCGACAAGGTTCTCGACTATATCGAGAAGGGCAAGGCCGAGGGCGCGACGCTGCTCACCGGTGGGGGCATTCCCAACGCCGTTTCGGGTGAAGGCTACTACATCCAGCCGACCGTCTTCGCCGATGTCACCGATGGCATGACCATCGCGCGGGAAGAGATCTTCGGCCCCGTCATGTGCGTGCTCGACTTCGACAACGAGGAAGAGGTCATCGAACGCGGCAACGCCACCGAATTCGGCCTTTCCGGCGGCGTCTTCACCACCGACATCACCCGCGCTCACCGTGTCGTCGACCAGCTCGAAGCCGGCACGCTCTGGATCAACACCTACAACCTCGCCCCCGTGGAAATCCCCTTCGGCGGCTCCAAGCAGTCGGGCTTCGGGCGGGAGAACTCTCTCGCCGCGCTGGAGCACTACAGCGAGCTGAAGACGGTCTATGTGTCCATGGGCAAGGTCGAGGCGCCTTACTGAAAGAGCAGGAAGTGGCAAATGTCAAAGGTCAACGTCTATGTGTTCTCTTCAAAATCGATAACGAACATCTGGGCTGGCTTTGGTGCCAGTACCTGGGCTGTGGCGATTGGGTCCGAGACAACAAATAAAGGCAAAACCACTAAGGCGCAAAAAATGCCTGTCGGATCCTTTGGTTTACTTTACTGCGAACCGTGGAAAGCCTTCACGCTGCCATTTGTGACTTGCTCCGTACCCGAATCTGGGAGCTTTGAAGAAGAAATCTGGGCGGAGCGCTGGATGCTTCCATTCAAGTTCAAAGCGCTCGGAACACCAAGAAAAACGATATCCGGTTCCGATATCCTAGACCTCCCCGGCGTTAGCGGGCGCGGTCTCACCAACTATGCCAATTATCTGACGGTGCAAGGAAACTTCGCATTCCAAGCATCTTCAATCGAAGCTGAAGATTGGCAAGCAATTCTATCGAGGCTGATCTGATCATGCAGAACGCAGACTACATCATCGTCGGCTCCGGCTCGGCCGGCTCGGCGCTCGCCTACCGGCTTTCGGAGGACGGCAAGCATACGGTCATGGTGCTGGAATATGGCGGCTCGGATATCGGGCCGTTCATCCAGATGCCGGCCGCGCTTGCCTGGCCGATGAGCATGAAGCGCTATAACTGGGGCTATCTCTCCGAGCCGGAACCGCATCTCAACAACCGCAGGATCACCGCGCCGCGCGGAAAGGTGCTCGGCGGCTCGTCCTCGATCAATGGTCTCGTCTATGTGCGCGGCCATGCGGAAGACTTCAACCGCTGGGAAGAGCTCGGCGCGCAGGGCTGGGCCTATGCGGACGTGCTGCCCTATTACAAGCGGCTGGAGACCTCGCTCGGCGGCGAGGCGGGCTGGCGCGGCACCAACGGGCCGCTGCATGTCCGGCGCGGGCCTGTGACGAACCCGCTCTTCCACGCCTTCATCCAGGCCGGCCGGGACGCCGGATTCGAGACGACGGAAGACTACAACGGCTCCAAGCAGGAAGGCTTCGGCCTGATGGAGCAGACGATCTACAACGGCCGGCGCTGGTCGGCGGCGAACGCCTATCTGCGCCCGGCGATGAAGCGGCAGAACGTTTCCCTCGTGCGCTGCTTCGCCCGGAAAATCGTCATCGAGAATGGCCGAGCCGTCGGCGTCGAAATCGAGCGCAACGGCAGGATCGAAGTAGTGAAGGCAAACAGGGAAGTCGTCGTCTCGGCCTCGTCCTTCAACTCGCCGAAGCTCCTGATGCTTTCGGGCATCGGCCCGGCGCAGCATCTGAAGGACATGGGCATCGAGGTGAAGGTCGACCGGCCGGGCGTCGGCGCGAACCTGCAGGACCATATGGAGTTCTATTTCCAGCAGGTTTCCACCAAGCCGGTCTCGCTCTATTCCTGGCTGCCGTGGTTCTGGCAGGGCGTGGCGGGCGCGCAGTGGCTGCTCTCCAAGGGCGGCCTCGGGGCCTCCAACCAGTTCGAGGCCTGCGCGTTCCTGCGCTCGGCGCCGGGGCTGAAGCAGCCGGATATCCAGTACCATTTCCTGCCCGTCGCCATTTCCTATGACGGCAAGGCGGCGGCCAAGAGCCACGGCTTCCAGGCGCATGTCGGCTTTAACCTGTCGAAATCGCGCGGCAACGTGACCCTGCGGTCGGCCGATCCGATGGCCGATCCGGTGATCCGCTTCAACTACATGAGCCACGAGGAGGACTGGATCAAGTTCCGCCATTGCGTGCGCCTCACCCGCGAGATTTTTGGCCAGAAGGCCTTCGACGAGTTCCGCGGCCCGGAAATCCAGCCTGGCGACAAGGTGCAGACGGACGAGGAAATCGACGCCTTCCTGCGCGAGCATCTGGAAAGCGCCTACCACCCCTGCGGCACCTGCCGCATGGGCGCCGCGGACGATCCGATGGCCGTGGTCGACCCGCAGACCCGCGTGATCGGCGTCGACGGGCTGCGCGTGGCGGATAGCTCCATCTTCCCGCACGTGACCTACGGCAACCTCAACGCGCCGTCGATCATGACGGGGGAGAAAGCGGCCGACCACATTCTCGGCAAACAACCGCTGGCGCGCTCCAACCAGGAGCCATGGGTGAACCCGCGGGCGGCGGTGAGCGATCGGTAGTCCCATTGCCATAAAGACATCGGGATTACTTCGGTGATCCCGGTGCTGCCTCACCTCGACGTTCCTCTGCTATCCGTTGGTGTAATTGCCAACAAGAGCGCTTGATGGTATAAACACCAACATGCAGGCGAGGCTGATCCTCAAGACCCGGCGACATATCGGCGAGGCCATGTTCGCCGACCTCGTGATATGGCGGGTGCCCGAGCCACTGCGCGGCAGCCGTCACCCCTTCAAGTATCGTCTGGCTTTCGTGGCCGATGGCATCTGCGTGATGCGCTACGACAACGAAGCCGGCAAAGGGGACCACAAGCATATCGGCGCCGAGGAGCAGCCGTATGCCTTTCAGTCTATCGAGAAACTGCTGCTGGACTTTGATGCGGACATGAAAGGATGGATCGATGGAAACGCTGACCGTGAAGATTGAAAGCATGAAGGACGTGATCGCCTCCGCGGTCGATGCCGCGAAGCGGGCAGAGGCTGGCGAGGCCGTCGAGGCTCGATCCGTCCTGTCGTTCGACTCCTGGGAGGCGATGCACCGGACGCTGGCGCCCAAGCGGACGGAGATCGTCATGGCGATGGCTGGCCGGGGTTCGCTCACCGTGCGCGAAGTGGCGAAGCTGGTGAACCGTGACATCAAGAACGTCCACGGGGATCTCGACATGCTGGCGAAGAGCGGCGTGATCGACAAGACCGAAAACGGCTTCTCCTTCCCCTACGACCGGATCCACTTCGAGTTCGACATGGAGGCTGCCGCCTGAGCGCCTATCTACAACCACTCTATTATCTACTAAATTTATAGAATAATATCAAAGCTTTCCCCGGCGGCAGGATTTCTGCCTTGGGGCTGAGATGGAGAGATATTTGCTCTTCGTCCTCACGCTTTGGAAATCCGTTTTGCTGTCTGCCCTCCCCCAAGCCTGCGATAATCCGGCAAATTCTCGCAAAGGCTTGGAAACGGAATGACTGCTCTTACCGGAAACGGGATCGCGGAAGCCCTGAACGACAAACTCGCCGGTCTCGACCTTGCCGGGCGCCTGGCGCTCGTGGCCGAACTTGGCGGGCGTGCCGTCTTCACCACCAGCCTCGGCATCGAGGACCAGGTGATCACCGCCGCCATCGGCACCGACCGGCTTGCCATCGACGTCGTGACGCTGGAGACGGGCCGGCTCTTCAAGGAGACCGTCGATCTCATCGACGAGACCGAGGGACAGTACGGCATCACCATCGCCCGCTACGTGCCCGTGCAGGACGATATCGACGCCTATGCGGCGCAGTACGGCCTCAACGGCTTCTATGAGAGCGTCGAGGCGCGGCATGCCTGTTGCAGCGTGCGCAAGCTGAAGCCGCTTGCGCGCGCGCTCGAAGGGGCATCCTTCTGGATCACCGGCCTTCGCCGCGGCCAGTCCGGCAACCGGGCGGATACGCCCTTTGCCGAATTCGACGCGGACCGCAACCTCGTCAAGATCAACCCGTTGGCCGACTGGGACATCGAGCGCATCAAGGCCTATGTGGCCGACAATGCCGTGCCGGTGAACCCGATGCACGGTCGCGGCTACCCCTCCATCGGCTGCGAGCCGTGTACGCGCGCCATCAAGCCGGGCGAGCCCGAGCGCGCCGGCCGCTGGTGGTGGGAGAACGACGAGAAGCGCGAATGCGGCCTGCACGTCGCCGAGGCTGCCGCCTCCACCATCCCGGCCCCCAGCGCGGCCTGACCCGAACAGCCCTCCCAAGGCATCCCTATCCGGAGTGAAGAGTTTAATGTCCGATATCCGTAACGAGGCGGAAGCCAAGCCGAACGCCACGCCGAAGCCACCGCTCGATCCGCATCTGAAGGCGCTGGAAAACGAGGCGATCCACATCTTCCGCGAAGTCGCCGCCGAATTCGAGCGTCCCGTCATGCTCTATTCGATCGGCAAAGACTCGTCCGTCCTGCTGCATCTCGCGCGAAAAGCCTTCTATCCGGGCCGCGTCCCCTTCCCGCTGCTGCATGTCAACACGGGCTGGAAATTCGCCGAGATGATCGAATTCCGCGACAATATCGTCAAGGAATACGATCTCGACCTGATCGAGCACGTCAACCCGCGCGGCGCGGCGGAGAATGTCACGCCGTTCTCGCACGGCTCGGCGCTCTACACCGACATCATGAAGACGGAATCGCTGCGCCAGGCGCTCGACGCCGGCAAGTATGACGCGGCCTTCGGCGGCGCGCGGCGCGACGAGGAGGCCTCGCGCGCCAAGGAGCGCATCTATTCCTTCCGCACGCCGGATCATCGCTGGGACCCGCGCAACCAGCGCCCGGAACTGTGGAACGTCTATAACGGCATGATCCGCCAGGGCGAGAGCGTGCGCGCCTTCCCGCTCTCCAACTGGACCGAGGTCGATATCTGGCGCTACATCCAGGCGGAGGATATCCCGATCGTGCCGCTCTATTTCGCGAAGAAGCGCCCCTATGTGGAGCGCGACGGCATGGTGATCATGGCCGAGGATCCGCGCCTGGAACTGCTTCCCGGCGAGGTGAAGCAGGAGGGCGTCATCCGTTTCCGCACGCTCGGCTGCTTCCCGCTGACCGGCGCCATCCGCTCCAATGCCGAAACGCTCGACGACATCATCGCCGAGCTGGAGACCGCCACCGTCTCCGAACGCCAGGGCCGCGCGATCGACCGCGACCAGTCCGGCTCCATGGAAAAGAAGAAACGCGAAGGGTATTTCTGAGATGACCGTTTCCGCCACTGCAACCGCCGAGGTTCTTCCGCTCGAAGAACCCGCCCTTGGTCAGGCCCGCGCGATCCGCGATTCCCGCCCGCTTCGCCTCATCACCTGCGGCTCGGTCGACGACGGCAAGTCGACGCTGATCGGCCGCCTGCTCTGGGATACCAAGGCCGTCAAGGAAGACCAGGCCGCCACGCTCCACCGCGACAGCGGCAAGCAGAACGATCTCGGCCTGCCCGATTTCGCGCTGCTGCTCGACGGCCTGCAGGCCGAGCGTGAACAGGGCATCACCATCGACGTCGCCTATCGCTACTTCTCGACGGACCGCCGCTCCTTCATCGTCGCCGACACGCCCGGCCATGAGCAGTATACCCGAAACATGGCGACCGGCGCCTCCACGGCGGACCTTGCCGTGCTGCTGGTCGATGCCCGCGCCGGCATCCTGGAGCAGACGCGCCGCCACGCGACCATCGCCTCGCTGATGGGCATCCGCCAGTTCGTTCTCGCGGTCAACAAGATAGACCTGACGAACTACGACCGCGCCCGCTTCATCGAGATCGTGCACGACTTCAAGGAATTCGCGCTCACGCTCGGCGTCAAGCAGATCACCGCCATCCCGATCTCGGCGCTGAAGGGCGAGAACGTCGTCTATGACGGCCGCGCCTCCATGCCCTGGTATGACGGGCCGACGCTGGTCGAGACCTTGGAAAAGGCCACCACCCGCTCCAACCAGACCGTCGGCTTCCGCCTGCCGGTACAGCGCGTCTCGCGCCCGGGCGAAAGTTTCCGCGGCTATCAGGGCACGGTGGCCGGCGGCTCGGTGAAGCCGGGTGATTCGGTCGTCGTCCTGCCCTCGGGCATGGTCGCGAACGTCACCAAGATCGTCACTTTCGACCTCGTGCGCAACGCGGCCGTGGCGGGCGATGCCATCACGCTCGTG
Source organism: Shinella zoogloeoides (assembly GCF_022682305.1). Taxonomy (NCBI): domain Bacteria; kingdom Pseudomonadati; phylum Pseudomonadota; class Alphaproteobacteria; order Hyphomicrobiales; family Rhizobiaceae; genus Shinella; species Shinella zoogloeoides. The sequence goes on along the minus strand of NZ_CP093528.1, from coordinate 795,949 downwards.
CTGGACCGCCAGGTGGACGTTTCGCGCGGCGACATGATCGTCGCCATCGACAGCCAGCCGATGACCGGCCGCGGCTTCGACGCACAGCTCGTCGCCCTGCAGCCCGATGGCATCGAGCCCGGCAAGCGCTACTGGCTGAAGAGCGGCTCGCGCCGCCAGCGCGTCACCGTCGAGCCGGTGAGCCAGCTCGACCTGAAGTCCTCCAAATGGAACGCGGCGGACAAGCTCGGCATGAACGCCATCGGCAAGGTGCATCTCACCTTCGACGAACAGGCGATCTTCGACACCTACGAGCAGAACCGCACGACCGGCGCTTTCATCCTGATCGACCCCGACACCAACAACACGGTGGCCGGCGGCATGATCACGGGCCGCCGCTCGGAACTCGGCGGCATCCACAAGGACGACCAGCGCGTGCTGCTCTCGCTGCCCGCCGACCTTGCGGAGAAGATCATGGCGACCGAGCTTTTCGCGAATCGCCGGCAGGATGTGGACGTGCGCCACACGAACGCAGGACGGGCAGCGGAGATTCTTGCCGATCTCGACGAGTAAGCCGCTATCCTCATGACACGAAAAGGGGCCTTTCGGCCCCTTTTTTGTCTTTCTGGCTAGAAGAAGAAATACCAGATCAGCAGAACGAGGACGAGCGGAACGCCCATCAGCCAAAGGATAAAAGCCCGAGCCATCGAATTTTCCTTTCCGTCATTGTGTCGATCAGGAAACGCCTGTACCGCTTTCTTGTTCCATCGGCGTATCCGGATCGTTGACCCACCGCTTTCTACTCCTCTCCCACCCGTTTCGACTTTTCCGCGCCATAGCGTTGCTCGACCTTGCCGAGCATGAAGAGCACGATGAAACAGGCGAGCGTCGCGAAGAAGCCGACGAACCAGTAGCCGAGGCCGACCGAAAGGCCGACCGCGCCGGCAAGCCACATGCCCGCCCCGGTCGTCAGCCCCCTCACCTCGCCGCGCGAGAAGACGATCATGCCCGCCGCCAGGAACGCAACGCCCGACGTGACGGCCTCGATGACGCGCAGCGGATCGATACGCACCTGCTCGTCGGAAAAGCTGGCCATATGCACGCTTTCAAGCGCCAGCAACGCGAAGACCGACGCCGCAAGCGCGACGAGGATATGGGTGCGTAGCCCCGCCGCATGATCGCGATATTCCCGCTCGGCCCCGATGACCGCGCCGAACAGGATGGCGCCCACCATGCGGGCGAGGATGACCGGATAGGGCACTTCGGTCCTCGGAAAGAGGTCTGCAAGGATCTGTTCCATGGCGGTGGAAACGGCCAAACGCGCGGGCGGTTCCCGCCCTGTCCACGACAGAAAAGATTTTTTCCCCGGCACACCAGCCTTTTCCCCAAGTCGGCGAATTTTTTTGATATTTTGCGCTTGTCGAAACGAAAAGCCTGTTCTATAGGAAGCGCCGCTGGTCACGGAGTGTAGCGCAGTCTGGTAGCGCACCACGTTCGGGACGTGGGGGTCGAGTGTTCGAATCACTCCACTCCGACCAGCTAGAACCCCTGAAGAATGAGGCGGTTCAGACCTTTCCCGAAACAACGCCCAAGAATCACGGCAATGAATACGGCAATGAATGGCTACTTCATTCGCCCTGCCCTCCCTGTTGTAAATGCTTGACCGACACCCGCCTGATGATCCGGGTGGTGATGGCCGTATGTTTTCTCTAGCGTCTCCAAGGTCATCCCCAGATAGCCGGATGCCTCCCACTTGTCGGTGGCTGCCTGCATGAGCCATGTGGCCGCGGTGTGCCGCAATGTGTGTCGGACGACGCCGTCGGCGCCCTCACCCAACACCTCGTCGACCAAGTTGCGGAAAGCTCGCTTGGGGTCCGCAGGCTTGCCGTTGTACTCGACGACATACTTGGCGCCCTTAGCATGCCACCGCCTCATATGGGCGAGCAGACGAGCAGGAAGGCGGATCGGCGGCGCACGCTTATTCGAGGCCACCATCTCACCCTCCCACGCGCGATAGAATACGCCAGCCTCCAGATCGATGTACGGGCGCCACGGCTCCTTCACAAACGACGCCTGCCATATCCGCGATGAGCGACTGCCGGTGTACACCGCAGCCAAAGCAAACCGCGCGATGTGGACTGTAGGCTTCCGCTTGTTTGGGGCACCGCGGAATCTACCACGTTTGCGGTAGGCGGCCCAGATAAGCTTGGCGAGGGTCGGTCGGTCTAGATGCTTGACCCTCCCTTTGGCCTTTGGCGGCAGGGTAACGGTTACAGATTGGCGCGTGACATTATCGGCGATAGCCTGGCGACACGCGGCGCGCAGATCTTCCAGTTCGCGCCGCGAACCATTCTGATTTCCGCGGCGGCGCACGTACTCGGCACAGGTGCCGCTCGTAATGTCGTCGAGGGTTTTGTCACCCCAGAACGCCATAAGGTTCTCGGCACGCGCCGCAAGTTCCTTCGGCCGGGTCGCCGTGTCCTTCTTCAGCGAGAGATAGTGCGCTAGCACCTCGGCGATCGTCACTTCGGATGCTGACCGATTCCGCTTCGGAGCCTCGGCCAGGAACTGCCTGCCGATATGTTCCGCTAGCGCTTTCTCAGCTCCTGCACGATCATGCTGACTGCAGCCTGTGCGGAACTGCTTCCCTCCGTCGAGGATGAGCCAGACCGCTTCTCGGTCCTTGTCGGCCGGGCGGAGCCACAATCTGGCTGGTTTGCGGGCACGCGACATTGCTCCTTCATCTCCTCTATCGATCGCATCGTCGTGAAGTCCTTCCCTGCGATCCGCATGAGCAAGAGCCGACCGCGCGCGGCCTCCTTTCGGAGGCCGCTTACGGTCATTCCGCCGTGCGGAAACGCGACAGGGAGGATGTCAGCCAGCCTAACAGGGGCGTCTGGCTGGATGTTGTCATTGGCGGCGGCGGGGCGCATTAGGCGTTCTCGTTAATTACGAGAACCAAGCCCTCTTGGAGTCTGTTCAGGGCCTCCACCATAGTGGAGGCTTCCGCGGATGACATGACGATGTCACCGCCATTCGCCAAAACTATCCTGTCCAGCAGCCATGCCTCGGTATGCTGAGACCAAGCGCCGATCATTCCGAGCGCGGTGATTGAATCGTCGTCCATTGCCGCCTCCTCAGTGCATCAGGCCAGACGACGGCGCTGTGGCCGAACGCATCATCTGTGCGACCACCTGCCGCTGGCGGATATCTCGCTGCTCGGCCGCGCGCTTCTCTTCGGCCTTGGCGCGCCGCTTCTCTTGCGCGGCTTCCGCCTTCTGGCGCTTGTGGCGCTCGTGGAGCCGGTGCAGTTCGAGGACGGCCTTATCGTTGAAGACCTCCTGAAGCTCCTTCTGACCGGCGCGCTCCGCCCATGTCGGGGTGTCCACGTCGTTCCCTTCGGTCCAGCCGCTGTCATCCGGATACTGATAGTGCTCGTTCTCGCGGAAGATATCCGGACCGTGGTAGAAGTCGCGGTTTTCCTTCATCACCTGCGGCGTCTGCTGGATCCAGATGCCAACGCAGATCGTGGCCAGTTCGGCCATGTCCGGGACTGTCGCCAGGATATGTGCTGACAGCCGGCGGGCTGCATCGCGATCCTCTTCCGATCGCTGTTCATCCCATTTGCGGTTCGGGGGATTGTCCATGACCGTGAGGCCCAGGACGAGAGCGGTTGCGATTTCAATCTTCGATAATTCAGTCATGGTTTCTCCTTCACAATGAATGGCCGACGGATGACCGACGGCGCTGGATTCACGCGGGCTCAGGCGTCTTCGAGTTCCAAGTCGGTCGGGTCGTTCACCGGAAAAAGGAAGGCGATATACTCGTCGTCCATGGTCTTCATGCGGTCTTCGTCCTGCTCCCACACCTTCTCGACGCGGGCAGCCTCCCCTTTCGATGCCTTACGCAGGCAAAGCTCCTGCTGACCGTCCCAGAGCGGATTTCCTTCCTGGTCGGTCAGCACCGTCAGGTCTTCCCGGAAGTATGCCGCTTCAAGAATCTGCTCGGCGTCCTCCCGGTCTTCCGTCCGGAACGCGGCAACGGCCTTACCTGCGATCTCAACCGTAAAATACTTCATGATCATTCTCCTCTTCGGTGGTGACGCGCCCGTCGTTGGTTTGAATGCGTATCGACACTGTTAGTCTCGATTTAATCGATAGTCAAGATATCGAAACTAAAAATATCGATACCTAGACTGCCGATAAATTGACTCTGTTCCATGATGTCGCTATAGGGTCGGGGGGCACAACCAGCGGCGGAGACAGGGACTTGGCGAAACCGGGCGAACTAGCGGAATTGATTGCGCGGCGTTTCAGGCTCGAAGTAGCAACTGTTCGCCAGCAGGCCCGCGAGCTTCGCGATCATGGTCTGATGAGCAAGGAGAAGGCCGGCCGCGGTGCAGGATCGATGACCGCGCGAGATGCGGCGCATCTTTTAGTGGCAGCAGCAGTCACCACGTCGGTCAAAAAAAGCGTCGAATGCGTCCATCAGTATCAATCGTGCCGCGTGACGGACTGGCGCGGCCACAGAAAGAGGTGGGCATTAGGGTTCCTACCTTGCATAGAACTCAATATTTTGCCGGATGACCACAGCATCATCGACGTTATAGAAGCCGCGTTGATCTCCTTTTCGAAAGGGGATTGGGCCGACGAGCATAATCCGTTTACGATCGTGCAAGCTGGCTTGGGAAAGCCGGAGATGAGGATCTATCTTTCTGGCCCGATCGTTTCAGCATCCTCGAATATTATGCTCGTTTCTGATGAGAGCCGAATAAAAAGGCCTGAAAAACTCGATGCAGAGGCACACTACTATGGAGATCCGAATGCCGAGAAGATCGACTACACTTTTCAAGCGGTGTTTACGCATATTACATTGATTGAGATAGCAAATCTTCTCCGCACCTAGACTCAATATTCTTCTGACATGTCTGAAAAAGTCGCCGAGCGCGCCGCGAGTGTGGGTGCGGGGTAGATCGCGCTCAGGCCCTGGTAAAGGGTGGTGGCCCGCCGTGGATTCGAACCACGAACCTGCAGCTTAGAAGGCTGCTGCTCTTTCCTGTTGAGCTAACGGGCCGGGAGGTCAGACAGCCGGATATTTGATGCCGGTAACCACCTGCGGCACGAAGTCCGGCGCAATGGTCATGGCGCGATCGCCCGTCTTCAGGCAGTAGAGGTCCAAGCCAAGCCCGTGTTCATTATAGGTGGCGATATAGCGCTCGCGGCCGATGAAGACGGTAGAGCCTTCGGGGTACAGGTGGCGCCAGTTCATGCCGCTTCCCCCTCAATGTCCAGACCGACCAGACGGCGGTACATATCGACCCCCTCACACCCGAATTCCTCGATCTTGATGACGCGCAGCGCCTCGAGGTCAGACAGCTTCAAGCGGACAAAATGCGGGTTGCCGTCGTAACACATCGCGCCGACATCGTTGCCGCGGATATCGAGGATCAGAAGCGGCCAGTTCTGCCCGTCCATCTTGACGAATGTCACGCAGTCGCCGACGCGGAAGCGCGCCGGATTCGGGCCGCGAACGTGCGCCAGATAGCGGGCGATGGTCTTACGGTTGTTTCCGTTCTTTAACGGACTGTTAGGTACGTTCTGCGTCATGTTGGGTCGCTCCGTTGCGTCTTTCGTATCTAAGTGATACCTTTAGATCATGACGATCCCGATGTCAACACCAAAAGATCATAGTGATACCAATGGATCAGAATAACCTATCTGGCCGACAACTTGCGGCGGCAAGAACGCTCCTCGGAAAGACGCAGGCTGAGATTGCCTCGGCGGCGAAAATCAGTGTGCCCACTCTGAAGCGAATGGAGGCGAGTGAGGGAAGTGTGTCAGGCATGCCAAACAACGTAGCTGCTGTTGTGCAGGCGCTATTAGACTTCGGCATCCTCTTCATCCCGTCCAACGGCAACGGCCCTGGAGTGCGCCTGCGGGACCGGCAGGAGTGACCGATCCTCTCTCTGCGCTCCCCCTCTTCGCCACTGACCGTGAGATCGCCGTGGCGGTTGTCGGCAAGGAGCGCGCTGCAATGTACGCAAAGGCAGTCATACCTGTTCTTGAGCGCCACGGCTTTCCGAAGGTGGACCCATTGCACGATGGCCGCCCAGTCCTATTGGTGCGTCGATTTTATGAGGGCTATCTCGGTATAACCGCCGGGTTCAATGTAGCTGCACCGGACGGGAAAGAAGACTTATCCGTTTGGGACAGATCCAAGCGCCGGAAGAAGACGCCACCACCCGCATAGCCCTCGACATCCTCCCGCGCTCGCCGTAAAGTTGAGCAAACTCGGGAGGGGATGATGTTGGACTGGGTGGGTTGGATATTCGGGCTTGGCTCTTCGGCCTATGCGATTATCAACCACCGTGATGCGAGACGCTATCGGAAGCTCGACAGGCCTTGGGTGCGCTTAGGGTTAGGTGGAACTGCGAAAACGGATTACCGGACGCTGAGAGTGGAAATAGCGAACAACGAGAAGTTTCTATGGCAGATGCACTCAGTTATGGTCTACGCTCCAGCCCATGCGCGGATAGCTTTAACTGGCGAGACTCGTGATGACGGCTATGGCAATTCGGAACCGCTACCCGGGGAATGGCTGCGGGCGGTGGATTTAAGTCAAGCCCATGGCGTTGTTCACGTCAGACCATCGGGCGGAGCCACTGAGCTTGTTTTTACGTTACAGGGCAGCGCCGACCCGAAACAGACTATTGAATCACGACTTACACTTTAACTAAGGGCGCACCGAAGCCTCAGTCCATCTCCATCAGGCCACCATCCGCGGATCAATCTTCTCGCCTACCGTGTCAGGCCACGTGTGCAGTCGCTCAACCGTGCAGCCATCCGCCAGAACGGTCGTCAAATCGACGTGCCCGCCAATGCCATGAATCGGCGGCAAGTCCGGCTTAGCCGGGTTCGGCGCCGAAACCTGCCGCATTCGCTCGAACAACTCTGCGCCGCAGTCGCGCAGGCCGCAGCTGGCATCGATGTCGCCACAGTCGACCGCAGGCCCACCGCCCCACTCTTTACCCACGTCGTGAAGGCGCCAGGGCTCTAGACCGTAACCGTATAGGTCGGCGGTGGCGGCGTAGAGCAGCATCGGGCCGCGGGTCTCGGAAATAGAGGCAAGCAGCCATTCCGCTTCCTCCGGCGCACCCTGATCCGCTCGCCGCTGCAACATTGCGTCGATCTCCTGAAGGGCATGATCGACGTTTCCGCATCCTGACAGTGCGATCATGCCAGCGGCGAAGAGGTCTACAACAGCGCTGCTCCCGCGCCCAGTTATGACAAGCGGCACGTCCTCACTAAGATGCACCTTCATGCGGATATCGACGAGAGTGCCATCGTCCGAGTAGATAGCGCCGTCGGTAAGCAGTTCGATGCGGTCGCTGTAAGCCAATGCGTAAAATGCGCTCATCGGGCGCCTCCAATGTTGAGAGAAAAGGTAGCACCGAGAAGAGCGCCGCCACCGCCACTGCCAAAGAGCCCACCGCCACCGCCAAACAGTCCGGCCAGGGGGCCTTTGCCGAGCAGCAGCGCCTGAGCGGCTGCATCCGCCAGCGTATTGACGAACTTGTCGAGGGCTGTGTTGCCTGTCTCGATCTTCGGAATGAAATCCGAAACGGAATCGAAAAGAGTTTGGCCGAAGAATTCGGCGGCCTCGCGTGCCTGGCCCTGCTTTTCAGATAGTTGCTCGACTGCGGCACCGGCACGGGCGTAAGCTTCGGCTGCGGCGTCGATGTCCTGCTCAAGGGCCGTGGTGATTTCCTTGCCATCGCGTTGGGCGGCCGCGAGCAGTTCCTGCTTTGCGCGTGCCTTCTCAAGAGCGAAACCGTAATCATTGACCAACGGATTGAGCGCCGCTTGCGCCGCATACGATGCGGTCAATGCATCGGTGCGCTCGCGGATCTGCTTCAGTTCGCGGTCTAGGTCGTCTTTCGACGCGGAAGCCCGGCCACCTGACCGTCCTCCCGTTTTTGCGCCTGAGACCTTGTAGTCATCGATGCTAACAGTCTCGACCTTCGGGGTGGCCGGAAGACGACCGCTCTTCGGTGTGACGCCCGTACCCTCGAATGCTGCATCAATCCGGTTCTGGATGTTCTGCTCGTTCAGGGTGGAGCCGATTGGCTTGCCAGTGAGGATTTCCTGGTTCACCTGCGATAGCTTGGATACAATCCCCGGAATGCCGCCCATGACCTTTCGGAACTGGTCAGCCTTGTCGATGGCGTTATCAAACCAACCGAGCAGTTTGCCCAAATCACTGTCAGCGGTTTCCGCAATGATCTGACCGAAACCGCGCACAACATCCGCAAGGCTCTCAATGCCCTTGCCGAGCCGCCCGCTTGCATCAGTTGCCTTGTCGATTTTACCTGCGGTATCGACCAGAACGTTCTGCAACTGGACGAATTGTTGGGAGACGGTGAGGCCCGAACCCGCAACCTTCTGCTCCAGCGTTACGGCACCGGCTTCGAATGCGCGGAAAAATGCTTCCGAAGAGACCTTGCCGTCGACCACGAGCGTGCGCAGCTTCGCGACGGAGCCGCCGGCCTCCCGAAGACCTGCCGCAGCGGCTTGCGCGATAGTGGGGGCGCCTTCAAGCACGCTATTAAATTCCTCGGCACGGACCACGCCACCGCCTAGAGCCTGGCTAAGTTGCAGGAGCGCGCCGGACGCAGCAACGGCATCTGTACCGCCGACACGCAGGGCCAGCGCGATTTTGTCGGTGAAGCCAATCAACTCTTCGCCGGAAACTCCGAGCTCGTTCTGCACCAGTGCTAGCTTGGAATAGAGCGTGGTGAGGCTTTCAATCGGAGCAGCGTTCTTTTGCGCGGCGGCGAACAAGCTGTCATATACAGCGGTCAGCGCTTCACCCTCAAGGCCCGTCACCTTAAGCGCGTTCTCGATCTTCTTGGCGGCGTCCACCAATTGCACGGCCGCACCGATTGATGCCGCCGCCGCAAACGCCCCGGCTAGCCGAGAGGCCATGCCGCCCGCAGCGGCCCCTACCTTACCGGCCGCGCGCGACATGTTGGTTTCCATCTGCTTTGCAGCGCGATTGCTCGCGCTCGCCATACGGTTCGTCGAATTCTTGACGATGCCTTCGGCCTTATCGAAGTCCTTGCGGAGCTTCGTTACCTCGGCCTCCATTTGGAGGACGACGCGCGCCATGTCTTTGTTTGCCATTGCTATCCTAACACCAGGCTGCCTGGTTCGTAGTTGTCGAAGATCGACCCAGCCTCTATGGCGGCGTCTGCACGGCCGGCGGCCATGGTGGCTGCGATTGCGCCATCCACCTTTCGGGAACGGTCCCGGCCTTTCTGAAAGCGCTGATTACCCATGTCATCGGCGCGGAGATGCGCATTCGAGAAGTGGTTGCGGAGCACGGGATGACCCCCGTGGATTAGCCTGCCTTCCAGCACCAGCCGTTCCATCGCCTTGATGGGCGGACCCATGTGGCCGAAGGACTGGCCGTGCTCGAAGATCGGCAAGCCGTCTTCCTCAAGCCGTCGACGAATGCCATGAGCGCCGAAGCGGTCGATGGCGATTTCCTGGACGTCGTGATCCTCGCAAAGTTCGCGGATCTTCGCCTCTATGACCTCTAGATCGATAGACCGACCGGGAGTGGTGAGCAGATGCTCGTCGTGAAACCACTCCATCCACGGCTGGCCGTCTTGCTCCTGGCGCTGTGCGAGGGTGTCTTCGGCTGCATAGATGTACGGAACCAAGATCATGTTGCCGTCCGGCCGCGGGAATGCCGCAACGATCGCCGCCAGATCTTCTGTGAAGCCGAGGTCGACGCCAAGGAACGCTGGTGCGTCCTTCAGTTCGGCGTGATCGACGGGCTGGTCGCCCTCGTCATAGATCGCCATATCAAGCCAGGGCGACTCGTTCTGCTCCAGCCACACGCCGAGGTGCAGGCGCCGAAAAGCATCGCGTTGGCTAGGCCGGTGAGCGGCTTCACGCGCATAGACGCGCAAGCCCTCAAGATCGGGATATTCCGGAAGGCCGGGGTTCGTCTCGAACCATATCGATTCGTCCTGCCAGTCGTCATCCGGCGCGGCTTCGAACAACACCGGCAAGAAGGTCGGGTCGATCGACGGGTCAGCCGCTACGTCCTTCGCATAGCTGTAGAAGTCATAGGCCGGCGTGTCGCGGCCTGCTCCTGCCGTCGTGGCAATGAAAAGCAGGCTGTTGCGGGTCTTATTGTGTCCTGTACGGATGGCATCCAGCAGGTCGCCCGTCCGGAATTCATGCAGTTCGTCGATGAAGGTAAAGGCAGGCGTCAGGCCGTGCGCATTGCTGGCATCCGCTGACATCGCCTCGTAGGTCACGTCATGCTTGATGTAGCGAGCCCGCTTCAGCGTGTCCTGAATCTTGACCGCGCCCTTGAGCGTCGGCGTGTTCCGGATGATGCCTGCCATCTCGCGATGACAGAGCGCCGATTGCTTTTGAGAATTGGCGGCGCTGTAGATCTGCGATCCGGAGACGCGCTCCGGGCCGACCAGGTGCAGCATTTCCAGCCCTGCCGCCAAGGCGGTCTTTCGACCGCCGCGTCCCACCATCAGGAAGACGGTGCGATACTGGCGGGTGCCGTCGCCGCGGGTATTTCCATAGATCTTGCGGACCAGAGATTCCTGCCATGGGTCCATGTGGAAGTATCCGGAAAGGCTCTTGGGGTGCCGCATCCAGCGGAGAAAATCGACGGCTCTCTGGCCTTTGCCATGCGGGTCCAGGAGCGGCGTGCCGTCAGATATCCACGCCGGGCGGCGCGTCTTCACTTCTGTCATGGAAACCTTCGTTCTTGTTGCGGCTGGCCGGGCTGATCCCAAATTCGGTCGCAAGGCGCGCCTGGAGGGCAATGGCCTCCTTTTGAATCGTCGTCGCCGGATTGCGCTTGAGCTCGCCGGACGCGCCGACGATCAGCAGCCCATGCTTCAAGATTTCGGCCTGCGCCTCGTCGATGCGAGCCGTGGCGGAGCAGTAAGATTTGAATAGCGGCAGCTCGTGCGCCGCGATCTTCTCTGCCCTGACCAAAGGCGCTAGCTCACGCCGCCACACGGCCTGGGCGAGCGGCGACAGATCCTTCGGTGCGGGCGGCACCTTCTTGAGCGCGCCGTCCGTCACCGTAACAGCAGCTTTCCGGCCTTTCATTGTTCGACCACCACGAGGTTGAGATTGCTGCTCCATTCATCGGGGTTGGCAATCGCTTTGATGTCGAAGATTCGTGTCGGGTTGCGAGCGTCCACAGCTTGCCACGCTGGCGTAATCTGCCGCGTCCTGGTCGAACTGCGGATGGTCATGGTGTACGGCTGGGTGCCGGCCAGGCGGGCCGCTATAACGGTCTCGGATCCAAGGCCGGGCTTTAGGCGTGCCGGTTCTTCGAAGACAGTCTCAAACGGCCCGCTCGTCACGTTGCCGAAACCGTCATCAACCTCCGTGCGGGTCTGGAATGCGATACGCTCTCTCATTTTCCGAGTCCCGCTTCTTTGATTGCCGCCTTGATCGCGCGCCGGACACGCCCGCGGCTACGCTTCTTGTTCAACCTGTATGCCGGGTACAGGAACGGCTCCGCCTCCTGCTTTCGCGTGCCCCATTCGACGGGGCCGGCCGCCTCGTCCTTGGCTTCGACGGCGTAGCCGCCACTGACCTTCTCGCTGGCAATGCTGGCGATCAGGGCACCTGTCTGACGGGAGGATTCGGCCAGAGCCTTGGCCGCGCCGACAAGCTCGGTGGCGTTCTTCTCGAGGGCCTTGTCCACCTTCTCCGCGACGGTGGCCGGAGCCTGCCGGAGCGCTGCGGAAAGGCCCTTCACGTTTACGGTGATCTTAACCAACGAACGGAACCCTCCACTGCGTAAGGGCATCGTCGAAGCCGAAAGGCGCGTCGTGACCGACCAGATTGGAGTTGGCAGCCGTGCCGCGGTTCTCGTACCAATAGAACGCCAAGCCGAGGATTAGGTGCTTGATGGATGCCGGCACTGGGTCGTAACCGGCCTCGAATTCCACATCGACGGCGGCCCGGCAATGGTAGGTATGAGGCCATTGGCCGACCGGCTCGATGACGCCGTTTCCACCGATGCCAGAAACGCGGTAGGCGGCGGGGTCCAGCGTCTGTTCGCTGCCGACAATATCCTGATACTTGATGCTGGTGACGGCATGTAGCGGCGGGAGCGGCAGTTTCAGAACGCCGAACGGGAAGCAATCGAAAGCCGCCTTCCACTTCTGGCGGCCGATGCAGCGGCCGAGCATCCCATCCGCGCCGTCGAGTTTATCGGTGGCGGCGGCGATCAAGTTCGTGATCAGTGCGTCGTCGTCGGAGTGCCAGACGTGCAAAAAAGCCTTTGCATCGGCGAGCGTCACGGCCGGGGCCGGAGCCTCAGCCAAAGAAAGGGCGGTCATCATCGGTCGAAATTTCCAATTCTTGAAAAAGTTGTTTTGTGAGGGGGCGCGCGGTTGGCTCGGGCGGTCGGAAACCTCCGACTTCCCCCCTGGCCTTGGCGAACCACTCGCGGCAGCGCTCGACCATGCGGTCTCGATGCCCGATGCGGCGGTGATCAGCATTGATGCGAGTGACGCAGGTCGCCTCGTCGGTGTCCATGACATGGACCGTGCCGCCTAGCTCGCGCTGCCACCAATCGCGCTCGGCTGGCTCGGGTGCGGAGACGATGAACCATGCATGCGGCTCTGATGATGTGGCCAGCGACCGCAGCATACGATTGCGTTCTTCCAGTGCTGGGCCAGTCCATCGTGGCTCAGCGCTGTACAGTGATGAACCAGATAACTCAGCCTTGATGACATCCATGTCTATGATTGTGTCGTGCGGGCCTGCCTGCTCTGTTACGTAACGGCTCTTGCCACTACCAGGTGGACCGCAGACTATGGTGAGCGGTATCGCACTAGGCTGTAGGTCTATGGGCCATGTACGAGCACGGGCTTCTGCGGACATACCGAATGACTGGTCGCGGGCGGTGCGCTGGCTATGGTGGTGCTTGCAGAAGCCGCGCAGGTTGGACCATGAGAGCCGCAGGTCGGGCCGCGCCGTGACGGCCTGGATATGGTCGACTTCCGATGCAGGTGCCTGGCAGCCTTCATGCTGGCACTGAGGATGTGCAGCAAGGTATTGCCGGCGAACCGCTCGCCAATCCGCCGTATATCCACGCTCCCCACTGCGTGGGCGAGTGGCGTCATGGGCGGCCTTGCGCTTGCGCTCGGAGGCATTCCTGCATTCACAGGACTGGCCTGCGGGCACGGCTCGGCGGCAGTTCGCGCAGATCCGGTTACGTGACATCCACCAGCGCCTCGAACGTCATAGCCGCATGGTTCGTGCCGTCTGGATCGCGCAGCATGCGAGTTTGACGATGGAGCACTTCCACCTCATCGCCCGAGACCAAGTTGACGTATTTCGTGTGCAGAGCTTTCCGCACCGCAGATGCGATATGGCCGGCCTCCGCACGGCTGTAGGCTTCGCCGTTGCCCCACGACCAGACGTCTACCTGGAAACTGATGGACACGACATCAAAGCAATCACCAGTTTCGTCGGTCGTGGTGTCGTGCGGGCCAAGCGAGATATAGGGACTGGGCACGTCGGGCTCGCCGTCTTTGTGCGGCGGCCGATCGAAGACCTTAGAACCGACCAGGGCGGACACAGCGGCATCTGCCTTCATTACGGCGACGACGCGCTGGAGAATATCAAGTGCGGGATCCATTGGGGCTCCTGGGTAAGGAAAGGTCGCCACGAGGGCGACCTTTTTTGCGCATGGCGATTGGTTAGGCCTGGGCGATATGCGGTACGCCGAGCACTACGGAAGCGCCGAGCGCGATGCTGGTGCCGCCGGCCTTCGTCACTGCCAAGCGGACGTAGCGCTTTCGCTTCGAGCCGACGTAGCCGAGCTGATAGGTACTATCCGCGGCAAGCGTGGCCGGAACAGCGCCGAGACGGTCAGCAGCCGCAACGTCGGTGAAGTCGCCGGAGGTCGTGGTGTCGCTTTCCTGCAGCTTGACGCCAAAATCACCAGCAGAGGCAATAGCGCCGGAATTAATGACAAACAGTGCGCTGTCATAGCCAAGCAGGTCGATGGCGGGGCCGTTGATGGCAGCAGCCTGTACGGCAGGGGAAAGGGCCAGTTTGGCCTTGTTCGAAGTGTACGAGTCTTTCATGGAGAATCCTTCCTGGAAATGGGAAGGGCGCCACGATGGGCGCCCGAACAACTGGAGAGTTGCGGAGTTGATTAGTTGGCGGAAACCTTCAGGAACTTGATGGCGTTGAAGTCGCCCGCACCACCACCGACACGCTTGTAGGTGTCGAAGATAACGCGGCCCTTCTGGGTCAGCTCGTCGCGGTTGATGCGGATGCCCTGGCGATCGACGATGACGTACCCCTGGCGGAAATCGCCGAAGGCAATCGGGAGGGCATTCTCGCCGATGTCCGGCATGCTCTCGTCAATCTCGACCTGGTAGCCGAGGAGCGGGTGCTCGACTCCTTCTATCAGGTTGCCAGTCGGAGCCCATAGGAATCGGCCGTCCTCATCCTTGATGGTGCGGATTCTGACTGCAGTCGCACTGTTCATGATGAAGCGGGCATTGGGCTTGTAGGGCTTACGCAACGCTGCGATGAGCTTGATCAGGCCATCAGCCCACTGTTCAGCGAGCGGCGTCGTCGATCCGATGGCGACGTGCTGGTGCACGCCCCATGCACGGGTGAAGTCCTTCTCAGCGGTCGTGCCGTAGGTCAGGAGACCCTTGGGAGAATTGTCCACGCCGTCGCCGGTCCAGAAGGCTTCGCCCTCGGTTTCCGCGAAATCGTGGACCGCATTCTGGATGAGCCAGTTCGCAATGTCGATCGATGCGTCATCCAGCACATGGCGGGTTGCAGCCGGAGCGGCGTACAACTCTGCCACGCCATATGAGTGCTTCTTCAGTTCCGGGCGGGCCGTGTCCTGCGGCCGGTCGCCGCGTTCCGTCACCCACTGCGCGCCGCGCTTGCCGAAGCTGTAGAATCTTTCATATTTGTCGGTGCTGATCGTCACGACTTCTGCCAGGCCGCGCAGGCTGGAGATGTCCGTGAGCAGCGTGCGGATCGTGGTGTCTACCTGCGGGAGGACGAACCAGCCGCCATCCGGATTGTTGTCCGAAGCGGCAGCGCGGACTTCTGTGTCGTCGCCGGCACGGATCAGCGTGGCGAGGGCGCGGATTTCGACATCAGGATCGTCATTGCCACCCGTGCCGCCACGCTGGCCGCGGACCTCGAATTCGTCAAGGCGGTCCTGAAGGGCGCGAAGCTCCGTGGTCAGGCGCTCGTCGGTCGCGGTGCGGTGCTGCTCGACGGCGGAGCGCAGCTCCTCCACGGCGCGGGTCGCAGGGTCGTTGTCATTGACCGGAGCGTTGCGGGTCTGGATGGGGGCGAGTTTACGTGCAGTGTTCATTTAAGGTTCCTAATGAAAGAGGCCGCGGCAAGTGCGGCGCTGGTGAAAGCGGCGTTGCCGCGGGTGTCGGCGCGTACCGATTGGATGCGCGCACTGTCGGCCGATGGGAGAGCGACAAGGCTCACCTCGACCAAGTCGATGTCGGTCAAGAGAAGGACGCCGGCAGCGTCCACACGGGATCCGCGTTCGCGGAAGCCAATAGAGACACCAGTGAGGCCACCCATGCGGGCAAGTTCATGGGCAGCGGCGCCATCGGCCGTCTTCAGGGCAAGCTGGCCGCGGACGAAAAGCCCGCGTTCGTCTTCGCGCATCTCCACCCACACGCCACCGACCTTGCTGCGGTCATGGTGCAGGAGCAGCGGCGGTGCGATGCCACGGGCCTTGTGCTCGGCCAGGGTTCGCCTGAATGCGCCCCTCTGAACGATTTCGTTGTGCGCGTTGCGCTCGCCGAAGATCGCCGCATAACCTTCGATAATACCCTCGTCGGTCGGAGCGAAACGCGCTTCGTGATAGAGGCGATTATCCGACATCGGCTTCCTCGTCCTCATCGAAATGCGAGGCTGTTTCCGGAATGCCGTGGAGCGCAGCCGCAAGGGTGCCTTGAGCCAAGACAGCGTAACGCAATGGGGGGTTGCTCGTTAGAACGTCACTAACAAACGTCTTCGGCCTCTTTTTGTGAGTGTTGAAAGACCTTGCCAGCTCAATCGCCATGAGCTGGGCATGATCCGTCGGGATTTTTCGCCCATAACCAGGAGGCGCGGCGTATTCCAAAACCTCCCGAATATCCCGGATGGTCGCGCGGCCACTGGACAATCGATTCAATCGAATTTGCGCAGGTTCGCCTATCGCAACCTCAAAGCCCTGGAGCTCGGCTCGGTTGATGGCGAAAATAACGTCTTTGCCGCCGAACTTTGCCGTTACTCGGTCAACGGCCTTCAGCGGATTGGCTGGTGTTGCCATCATCGTCTCCTTGAGGTTGGTTGTTATTTGCCGGGGTCTGGCCGGCCTGTAGGACAAGCTTGTCGCCGCCCTCAATCGGGGGCAGATTATCCAGCTTTCGGATTTCGTCCGGCGTCATCCACGAACCGCCGCACGCCTGCCGGTATGCCGCGTAGCGTGCCGCCAGGTTCGCGCGGGCCAGAGCGTCCACCTTGAATTCAAGGAAATGCGTGGCGCGTTCTGCCGGGGTGAGCAAGCAGCGCGAGTATGCCGCCTGCCAGGTGTCGAGCCACGGCACCAGAGCAGTCTCGAGGAAGATCGCGGAAAGCTCTTCGACGTTTCGCCAGACGGCTCGATCGGTCACGCCGTTCAGCACTTCCGGCACTTTGAATGCGCGGTTGATTTCAGCAGCGGCGTGCTTCCGAAGCTGGAGGAAGTCCGCCTCGACCATGGTCATCGAGATGGCTTTCCAGTCCATCGAGTCGTCGATGATCGCCGTGCGTCCAACGTTCCCGCCGCCGTGGGCTTCTTCCCATGCCGCGTGGATTTCCTTGCGGCGCTCAGGCGGGGTTTTCGGCGGAACCTTGAGAAGGCCAGAAGGACGGCCACCCGCGGAGAAGGCCCGGCCTTCGTAGCGCTGCATGGCGATGTCGAGGCCGATGGCATCGCGAGCCAGATCGATCAGCTTCAGCGGCTTGTCGAGCAGGCTGCCCGGCGTCTGCACGTGGATCACGTCGCGCCACTTGAGGACGATTGGTGCACCGACCTTCTGCGCCACCTGATAGGACGGCTCGAGAGTGCGGTCATCGATCTTCACGGTGACGGCGGATGGGTCGAGCCGGTGGACCTCCTTCGGAACGCCGCGGGCACGCAGGACGCGCCCAAACGCTTCGCCGTGCAGCAGGCAATCGACCATCATTGTGATGCGCTGATCACTGCCGGCCGTCCATGGGTTCGGCTGAACGAGAATGGCCTGTGCGTCGTGGTTCTGGTCGCGGTCACGGGCACCATCCGGGCCACGCTTATACACATGCACGGGCAGCGAACCGACGATTTCGGAAAGGATGCGCACGCAACCGAGTACCGTAGGAGACCGCAGCGCCGTGCTGGCGTTGACCGCGATACCCGCCGAAGATGACGGGGCCATAAGGCCGGCGGGCAGGTCGTCGGCCGTCAGGGCTCGACGTTTGAAGGGCCATAGGTTCATGTGGACTCCTTCGCGTAGTACTCACGGCAGACCGCCACATGTTTTTCGAACAGATCCAGAAGCGGCAAGACAAGCGCTGGCCCATCCGCTTCCTTCGAATTGGAGGCGTTGAATTCGGTCTTGCCGGCTAACGTCCTCACCGTTAGGTATGCGTACGTTGGCGCACCGTACTCAGCGATGCTACCGGCCGTGTACATGGCCGTGCGCACAGGGACGCCAAACTGCGAAAGCACCTGGACAAGATGATAGAAGTAGCCATCGCGGCCGGTCAGCCAAATGCGGCCGTTCTTCTTTTCACCCGCGAATTCGTCGAGTGGGCAACGCGCCATCCAAGTCCGCAATGCGTCTTCGGATGAGCCAATCATTTCGGCGGTTTCGGCCACGCTGAAGCTCGGCCGCCGCCAGTACATGGGCGTGGTCATTTTTCCGTCCTTGCTAATTGGTGATTGCCGAATGCTTCGGCAGACAAAACGAAAGCCGCACCCCGCCCAAGAGGCCCAAGGAAGAGGCCCGTTTTCGGGGTGCGGCTCGATCAACCAGCATCACGCTGGGATAGGATGCCGGGGGCGTTGCGATGTCCGACGCAACGATTTCAGCTGGAGACGCTGCCGGCCAGCGCGCCGGGGCAACGGCGCGCATAGAAAAGCCGCCCTGGATGGGACGGCTGGAATTCTCTATGCCTATAGCTAAATTACGCTACGCAATTTGTAACATTGGCACGGAAGTTGCTTTCCGCCACCCGTTCTTTCGCCCAGGCCATGGCCTTCTGGAGAAGCGCTGCGCCCTTCTTATCCTGATATCGCCCGGTTGCACCGAACGCCTCGCCGATCTTGGAAACGTTGTCACCAGCCATTAGGAGCTCAATCACGTAGTCGATATCTGGCGGCGGCTCGCCAAAGTCTGGATCTTCGGCCCTGAGCGGCGATCCTTTCGACTTGCCGGGCCGCGGTGTTCCAAGCCCGCTTTCCGCACCGATGAAGAACGCGCATTCAGCCACCGCATCGGCACACGCCCCGAAGGATCGGAAGTCATCGGAAAGCGTGGAAACATTCCGCTGCGGAAGTATTTCCTGCCGCGTGTAGCCGCAGGGCGCGACAGGCCGGGGCTCCGGTCCTCCAAGCGGCGGTATGACTGCCGGCAGGTCAAGATGCTCGCCAAGGTTCGTCTTCGGCTTCACCTTGCCGCGAGCCGTGCCGTTCTTGCGGGTATCCAGTCCGCCTTCCTGCGGTTCGTTGTCATTGGCCACCACGACGGAATCCGGAAGCCGCTGCCGGGCGATCAACCACAAGCACGCCGCCCCGTACCGATCCTGCTTAGCCGCCCAGTTGAATGCTGGCCTGCCACCACGATAGACGGGAGCGCGGCCCGCAGGCGGCGTGTTGTCATTGTCGGCGATGTACTTATCGGCCAGCTTCTCGGCGGCTCTGCGCGCGGCAGGCGTGCGGAGATTCGTCGGTAGGGTCATGGTCATGCTGCTTTCTCCCTTTTCCACAGACTGCCTTCGGTCGTCGGTATCAGCTCGCCGTCTCCCACCTCCTTGATGACGACGAAGTCCAGGCAATCGCCGTCAGTGCTGACGACTACGCCAATTGCTCTGCACGGTTCGTCGTCGGCAGTCTCGGCCTCAAACGGCTCAATCCGCATAATTGCCCCTAATCGAGGCGATTGCTTTTGGCTGTGATCTTCCAATGCCGCGAGTACAGCGGCCCGCATGTCTTCGTATTCCATCAAGCGGCCTCGCTGATTTTTTCGTAGGTCAAGGTTTCGCCATCCGCCACCACGGTAAGAGGCTTGAACAGGAGATCGTCGGTGTCGTCCGTGTTAGACATTTCGAGGGCGCCAAGGATGTTCCTGATGATGGCCTGACCTTCGTCCTGATAGGATTTGATGAACGCCTCCGTCCAGAAGTGGTGAAGCAGGAGTGTCCCGTCATCTCTCCTGAATGTCATGCGAACTTCGGTGTCGACGCCATGTCTGACGACCTCGCCATCAATGAACTCGCCGTAGTGGCGGCCAATTGGCCATAACTTCGGGCTTCCGCGCATCCAGTCCGGAATGTCATCATTCGCCGGCTCGGGCGGCTCACTGGTGGCTGCCGGTTCGGGCTTGGCTGGCGCATTCGCTTTCGCTTTGGCTATGGCCGCCCCTTTCGCGTCAACGTGGATCAGCGGCAGGTCTTCATCCCACCTTTCGTCCTTCAACCAATTCGCGGGTTCCGGTATCCACTTCTTGTCGACGTCATGGGTTGCATAGTGCTCTGCCCACTTCCCCGCCGCAACAACGACGGCCCCGCGCAAGCTGGCATCTATCCGCTTCCATTCGGTTTCAGCCTTCTTCTTCCCATGCTTTCGCGGCCATGCGCTCCAGAACGCAGCGAACTCCTCTCCCTCTCCCGAAGCCGGGTCCGCGCCGGGCCGGCCGTCAAGGCCGGGACCGGGCGGCGCCGTAGGCGCGGCTTCGAACTCATTACCCACTACATGTAAGCCCGCCTGTAGGCGGCTTTCAGTAGGTGGGGACTCCGTGAAGTGCCCTTCACCACTACGGGGGTCTAGAGGTGCACTGGGGTTCACTACTGTGGTGAACTCCGCTTCACCACTAGCATTATCCTCCGCAGTGGTGATGACGTCTTCACCTCTAGCGAAATTTAGGCCATATCGAGTGCCGCGGGTGCCGGAGCCGAGTTCGATGACGGCAATGTATCCGGCGTCGATCAGACGGCGGGTTGAATCGATAGTGGCGCGGCGAGTGAGACCGGCCATGGCACCAAGCAGCGCGTGCCCGGCAAGGGCCGGGGCGTCTGGATCATACTTGCTACCATAGCGGTCGCAGAGAGCCATCAGTACGGCGATATCGCCCGTGCTCAGCCGCTTGTTGTCACGAGCGGCGGCTCGAACCAACTTCCACTTCTGGAGAAAGCGGGACTCCTTCCTCCCGTCGCTCATACGCGCGCCTCGCGGGCGGCCCGCCATTCTTTCCCGCGCTCAAGGCAAGGGACATACATTGCCTTGCCCTCGGCCGTGCGGCCCACCTCGCGGATGAACCCGGCGTCGACAACGCCCTTGATGGTCTTCCACATCGTCTTTCGCTGGACGCCGTAGTGCTTCGCCAGGGTGTTCGTCCTGAGAACTGCGAAACCCTGCCGGTGCCACTGGTCCATGACGACGGCGGGGATACGAAACCCGTGGCGGCCCCGGAGCTGGCCGTTTCCTGCCATCAGGTAGTCGGTGTAAAGCTGATAGTCTTCCTCGGTCATATCTCAATCCTTTCCTGGAGAGAATGCGCAAAAAGGCGCGCCCGCCGGCTCGAGGCCGGCAGGTGGTTGATTTAATGTAGGGGTCGCCTGTTCGTATCCACGGCAATGATTGGCAACGAATGGACGTTTTCAGGCGCGTTTTCGCACCACAAACGAACGCAAGGAATGCCGGTTTCTCAGGCTATTCAGGTGAATTCTTGTTGTTCGGGACGTGGGGGTCGAGTGTTCGAATCACTCCACTCCGACCAGCGGAAAGCCCTCCTTTCAGGCTTTCGCACTTTCCCGAAAACTCCCTTTAAAAAGCTGGTACGACTGTAGCGGATCGCTTGCGATCCATGCCCGCAACTGTTGCAAATCCGCACGGTCCGGAGCCGTTCGACGGGGACGGCGGCAAAGTTGCCGGGACGGTGATTCCCCTTTCGCGCGGGCTGCGCTATGGCGAAATTGAGGCACAAGCCCCGAGTCGCCGAAACCGGCCGCAGGAAGTCCGAGGAAATCGCACAGATGAAGTCCCGCATCGCAATTCTGGCAGGCCTCGCGCTTGCCCTCACCGCATGCACCACCGTCTCCGTCGCATCCAACCCGCTGCAGGCGCGCTGGAACGGCAAGACCGCCGGCAGCTTCTTCGCCGCCTACGGTCCGCCGCTGTCCGATACGGCCGGCTCCGGCGGTACGACGCTCTACAAGTGGCGCGGCGGCTTCGCTCGCGGCAAGTCCTGCACGGTGGAGCTAACCGTCAACGACGCCTATATCATCACCAATATCCGCGCCGTCGCCGACCGTCCCGATCCCAAGGGCGGCCCGAGCCACTGCGAGAAGGTTCTCGACGCCGCAGGCGCGGCGAAGTAACCGCGCCGGTCAAGGCCGGGCGCTCAAAAGCCGTGCGGCCAGGCACGGCTTTTTCTTTGGAGGAAAGATGGACGAAGACCGCCTCTATCATGATCCCGCGCTGGCCGATTTCTACGACCTTGAGAACGGCTGGGACCGCTCGCCGGATTTCGCCTTCTGCCGGGCACTCGCCGAGGGCGCCGCGAGCGTTCTCGATCTCGGCTGCGGCACCGGGGAGCTTGCCCTGGCGCTCGCCGCCGGCAGGCATGTCGCGGGCGTCGATCCGGCGCCGGCCATGCTGGAGATCGCGCGGGCGAAGCCCGGTGCAAGGGGCGTGGAGTTCATCGAGGGCGATGCCCGCACGCTACGGCTCGATTGCCGCTTCGATCTCGTCGTGCTGACCGGCCACGCCTTCCAGGTCTTCCTGACGGCCGAGGACCGCCGCGCGGCGCTCGCCACCATCGCCGCGCATCTTGCACCCGGCGGCCGCTTCGTCTTCGACAGCCGCAACCCGGCCTGCCGCGAATGGGAGGAATGGGGACCGGAAGCCTCCTTGCGCCGCCTCGACCACCCCCGCTTCGGCGCGGTCCGTGCCTGGAACGACGCAGCCCACGACCCCGCGACCGGCATCGTCACCTATGAAACGCACTACGAAATCCAGGCCACGGGCCGGCGTCTTTCCGCCGCCTCCCGCATCGCCTTTCCGGAAAAGGCGGAGCTGGAAGCGCCGATCGCCGACGCCGGCCTCAGGGTCGAGCGCTGGCTCGGCGACTGGCTGGGCGGCGACTTCCGGCCGGGCGCCCCGGAGATGATCCCCCTCGGCACCCTCGCCTGAGGGCGCTTGCGCCCTCAGGTCTTGCGGGATCGCGGACGCGAACCGCCGCGCGCTTTCGCTGGAATCGCCCTAGACGGAGCGCATCAGGCCGCCATCGACGCGCAGGCTCTGGCCGGTGATGTAGCCCGCTCCCTCGGAGGCGAGGAAGGCGATGGTGGCGGCGATCTCCTCCATGGTGCCGTAGCGCTTCATGGGCACGCTCTCACGCCGCTCCTCCGTGCCCGGCAGGCTGTCGATCCAGCCCGGCAGCACGTTGTTGATGCGCACGTTGTCGGCCGCGTAGGTGTCGGCGAAGAGCTTGGTATAGGCGGCAAGGCCGGCGCGGAAGACAGCCGAGGTCGGGAACATCGAGGACGGCTCGAAGACCCAGGCCGTGGAGATATTGACGATCGCGCCGGATTTCTGCGCCTTCATGATGGGCGCCACCAGCCGCACGGGGCGGATGACGTTCATGAGGTAGATGTCCATGCCCTTGTGCCAGTCCTCGTCGGTGATCGCGGTGATCTCGGCGCGCGGCCCGTGGCCGGCGCTGTTGACGAGCACGTCGATGCGACCCCAGGTCGCCATGGCAAGGTCGACAAGACCCTTGAGGTCGTCGTTCGACTGGTTGGAGCCGGTGACGCCGAGGCCGCCCAGTTCCTTCGCCAGCGCCTCGCCCTTGCCGGAGGAGGACAGGATCGCCACCTTGAACCCGTCCGCCGCAAGCCGCCGCGCCGCCGCCGCCCCCATCCCGCTGCCGCCGGCCGTGATGACGGCTACCTTGTTCGTGCTCATGGATTCGTCTCCCATACTTCGTTGAGAGACGGTGATAGCACTATCTGCCGACGCAGACGAAGGCCTTTGCGGAAGCCCGGCGGGCTTCCGGCGGGATCAATCCAGCAGGTCGGCGGGAACCTTGCCGCCATTCTCGGCCAGCGCCTTCATCAGCGCCTTGTGCAGCCAGACGTTCATCGTGGCCGAATCGCCCTTGTCGCCCGTGTAGCCAAGCTCGTCCGCCAGTTCCTTGCGGGCGGCAAGGCTCGAATCGAGGTCGAGCGCCTTCATCATGTCCACGATGGAACGGCGCCAATCGAGCTTCTGGCCGTTCTTCTTGACCGCGGCATCCATGATGGCGGCGACATCCACCGGCGCTGCCGGGGCCGCCTTGCTCTCCGCCGGCGTCGCAGCCGCCGCACCGCCCGCAGACGTCGCCGTCGCGGAAACATCGGCCGTCACCGGCTTCACGGCCTCGGCCGTGATCGTTTCGACCGCCGCGACTTCCGGCTCAGCCTTGCCGAACAGCTTTTCCTTGATGGAACTGAAGATTCCCATGTCTTACTCCCTGTTGTTTTCACCGGCCGGGACCGGCGTGTGGAGATAATAGAGGACATGGCGCTCATTTCAATGAAGGCTGCGGAGGAATGGGGACGACGCCCCGGATCGGCCTTGGCAGGAAAGCGAGGCGGCGGTAGGGTCTTGCCGCAAGCAGATTTCCCCAGGAGCCGTCATGTCGCAGTTTCGTGCCCGTCCGCCGGCCGTGCCCACCGTTCTTCTCGATGACGCCGTGGTGCGCGTCACCCGCTGGGATTTCGAGCCGGGAGCCGATACGGGGCATCATGTGCACGGCATGGGCTATGTCGTCGTGCCGATGACGGATTGCGACTTCCTGATCGAGGAAGAGACCGGAGAGCGGCGGGTGCACAGCAAGGCCGGGGCCGTCTACCGGCGGGAGGCCGGCGTGGCGCACAATGTCGTCAATGGCGGCGACAAGCCCATGAGCTTCATCGAGATCGAATACAAGTGACGCATCCGTGAGCCGCGACACCGACGAGAGCCCGCATTTCGACCTCGCCTTCCGGCCGGCCCATGGCGAGGCGGTGCCGGTCGGCCCGAGCGTCCAGCGCGTCACCGTCAACAATCCCGGCCCCTTCACCTTCCATGGCACGAACAGCTATATCGTCGGCGACCGCTCGGTCGCGGTGATCGATCCGGGACCGGAGGACGAGGCGCATTTCCGGGCGCTGATGCAGGCGCTTGCCGGGCGCGAGGTGACGCATATCGCCGTCAGCCACACGCATCGCGACCACTCGCCGCTGTCCCGCCGGCTGAAGGCGGAAACGGGGGCGCTCATCGTCGCCGAGGGCCCGCATCGCGCCGCGCGGCCGCTGCACGCGGGGGAAAGCAATCCCTTCGCGGAAAGCGCGGACATGGACTTCGCGCCGGATATCGCGCTTCGCCACGGCGAGACGGTGACGGGCGACGGCTGGGCGCTGACGGCGCTGCTGACGCCCGGCCATACCGCCAACCATGCCGCCTTCGCCCTTGACGGGCCGGAAGGCATCGTCTTTTCCGCCGACCATGTCATGGCCTGGGCGACGACCATCGTCGCCCCGCCGGACGGCGCGATGGCGGACTACATGGCCTCGCTCGAACGGTTGCTGGAGCGGGACGACCGCATCTACTTTCCCGGCCATGGCGGCCCGGTGACGGAGCCGGCCTCGTTCCTGCGCGGGCTTCGCACCCATCGGCGCATGCGCGAACGGGCGGTGCGCGAGCGCATCCGCGCGGGCGACCGGCTGATCGCCGACATGGTGAAGGTGATCTACCGCGAGACCGATCCGCGCCTGCATGGAGCGGCGGCGCTTTCGGTGCTGGCGCATCTGGAGGACCTGGTCGGGCGCGGCGAGGTCGTCACCGAGGGGCCGCCCTCGCTGAAGGGGCTGTATTTCCCCGCGCCGGGCCTTTGATCAGTCGCCGGCGATGCCGAGCAGTTCGGCGTCGAGCGCCTTCAGGTAGCCTTCCACCAGGTCCGCGCCCATGCCGAGGTCGTGCGGGCCGTAGCGGGTGGCCGCGCGCATGTCGACCAGCGTCGTTTCCGCCTCCTCGCGCAGGCGGATGACCACGTCGAAGCGGAAGCCGAAGACCGGCGAGCGCCATTCGCCCTGCAGCAGCACATCGCCCGCACCGCCGACATGCGGGGTCAGGGGCGTTTCCAGCGGGCGGGCCTCGGGGATCGGCACATCGCCCAGCGCCTCGGCGCTCTGCGCGACCTTGGCGGGATCGACGACGAGGTCCTCGAGGTCGGCGAGAATGTTGTCGAGGCCGTCCTCGGCGGTGATCGTGATGCCGGAGGCGGCGGCGACCTTGCGCACGCCCTGGTAGACGCGGTCGAGCGCGCCCTCGTAACGGCGGCCGGAAAGGCCGGGATAGGCTTCGATCTGCACGGCGCGATCCTCAGGCGTGACGATGCCGCCGCGCGGCAGCCAGTCCTGATCGACCGACGGCTCGGCAAGCCAGGGCGGGGCGGCGGCGGTGTCCGTCGTTACGTCGTGCAGCGCCGGCTTGTAGAAATAGGAATAGGCGGCCGCGCCGGCCACGCCGAGCGGCAGCAGCGCGAACAGCAGCGCCATGAAGGACGCCTTGCCGCCCCGCGCACCGACGAACCAGAGGCGCGCAAGGCCGATGGCCGCGAGCAGCACCGACACCCCCGCCAGAATGGCGGCGAAACCGGCAAGGGCAAGGAAATGCGGCGTCGTCAGCGGCCCGAAGCGATGCGACAGCACGACGGCGACGAACAGGACGCAGGAAAACAGCGCCAGACGGCGCGCCCAGTGCGCCGCATGGGAAACCGGCCGTTCGTACTGGATCGTGATTGCCATCGCCTCACCGGATGCTCGCGGCGTCACTGCCGCCCTTCCTCCCTAGCGCAGGGCGGGGCGTTTTTCCACTCCGGGATGGGGCGGCGGCCATTTCACGGCTCCTGCGACCGGAGGTCCTCGACCGCCGCGGCGGCCGCGGCATCTCCCTGCGCGGCGGCCTTGCGATACCACACCAGCGCCTCGGCAAGATCCTGCCCGACGCCCAATCCATGTTCGTAGAGTTCTCCAAGGCTGCGCTGGGCGTCGACCTCGCCGCCATCGGCGGCCTTGCGCAGCCAGATCGCGGCCTTGCCGAAATCCCGCTCGACGCCATTGCCGTCCCGATAGCTGAGGCCGACATCGTATTGCGCAAGCGTATCGTTCTTTTCCGCCGCCTGCATGAACAGCTTGAACGCCTTGTCGAAATCCTGCTCGACGCCCTCGCCGTTATAGTAGAGCACACCCAGATTGCGCTGCGAATCCGCGTCCCCCTGGGCGGCGCTTTTGCCATACCAGAAGACGGCCTGCTCGTAATCCTGCGCGACACCCTCGCCGTCCTGATAGGCCACGGCAAGGTTATACTGGGCCGCAGGGCTCCCGAGTTCGGCGCTTTTCAGGTACCACCGGTAGGACTCGGCCACATTCCTGCCCGCGTCGTAGGCGCGGCCGAGCTGGAACATCAGGCGTCGCGAATCGGGATAGCGCGCGAGCGCCTGTGTACAGGCCGCGACGGCTTCGGCGGATTTGATCTGCCCGAGCTCGACGTGATGGCCGCCGACATTGTCCGGATCGGTGGTCGTGGCCGCCAGACGGTCGCAATCCGTCACCGGCGCTGCCGCGCTTTCGGCATGGCCGATGCGGGGAACCGCAGCAAGCAATAGAGTGAAGGCCGCAACCGGAATGAATCGACGCATGGAAGTCTCTCTGCCTCGTGTGTTTTGGATGAATGGATGGCGGGCGGGCTGCCGCTCAGGAATACTGGGAATCCGGGGACGCCGCCGCGGCGCGGTTTCCGGTCGGAAACGCGACGGACGCCGGATGCGGTACGGTGATATTCACGATAAATGCCTTTATTTTCAAATACTGGAATGACGATTGAAGAACGGCCATGCCCACCGATAAATTCGCAATCCCCTTGCTTGCCGCCGTCCTCTGCCTTCTTCCGGGAACGCCCGGCCGGGCCGACGACGCCCCGCCGGTTCCCCCCGCCTGGGCGGACCACGCGCAGTCCCGCACGCTGGAGGAGTTGCTGTACCGGGCAAGCCAGGGCGGGGACAAGGGGGAGCTGTCCGCCGCCCGCGCCCGCATCGTCACGCAGGACCTTCCCGCCATCGAACATATCCAGGACCTGATCGCGCGAAACGATACGGCGGCCCTGCAGCGTCTCGGCCTCGGCATGACCGCCTGCCACTATGCCGGCATGACCATCCGGCTGCTGATCCTCGATGCCGACGAAACGGACGGGGTGCAGGAGGGGCACGCCGTCTCCGTTTCCGCCGAGGAGGCCGGGCGCTTTGCCGACCATATGAACCGTTGCGAACTGATCTCCCGCAAGCCCGCTATCCGGCGGCTCATCGGGGCCTCGTAGCGCGCCGCACCCATGCGCCAGCGCGGTACGGGCGGCCATCCCATCCTGTGGGAAAGGAATCGATCGCCCCGAATTTCCTTGCCTGCCGCAAATTTGCCACGCTCGTTAACGAGTTTTCACAAACGGGGGTTCAGCTTTCTTTCCGCGCGCTTGCACGCCTTCGCCGGAGCCGATCTAGGAGATGACGATGTTGCCGATGCAGACAACCGCCACCGTGCCGGTCACTACCCCCGCCGTCGACCCTGCCTTGCCGCTGGAACTTCTAGAACTCGAACTTTCGCTCGACGGTTTTTCGGGCGACGAGGCGAGCTTCGCCGAGGCGGTGCGTCAGGCGGCCGACCAGGTCGGCGGCGACTTCCTGTTCGATCTTCCCGCCTCCGGGCTTGCGGAGGACTGCCTGCGCATCGCGGCTTTGCGCGTGCCGAAGGGCGAGAACGGCGCGCTCGCGATCGTCTTCGCACTGCTGGACGCGGAAGACGCGACCATCCGCGTGGAAAATCCCGACGAGACGACGAAGGACCTGAAGCGCTTCGCCGATGCCTTCGTCGATGTGCTCCAGCGCATCTGAAGGCTTGCCGCGCCGGCGGGACGCGCCTATGTCCATGGCGTCACGGAGCGCCGGAGTAAGCATGCCCACGATGTTTTCCAGATTGGCCGTCCTGGCTATCGTCGCCCTCGCCGTCACCGGCTGCCAGACGGCGGAGGAAGTGCGCGCGGCAGACGAGAGCCGCTGCCTCTCCTACGGCTTTCGCCCGCGCACCGACGCCTTCGCCGAATGCCTGCAGCGCATCGATCTCGACCGGCGGGCATCGCTGCGGCAGACGAGCCGCGACGCGCTCTACATGCCGCCGCCCGTCATCATCGTGCGCGACCGGCGCTACTGATCGTCAAGCCTTGCTACCATTGAAGGCCGCCTGCGCCGCCGCGAGCCGGGCGATCGGCACGCGGAAGGGCGAGCAGGACACGTAATCCAGCCCCGCATCCTCGCAGAAATGGATAGAGGCCGGGTCGCCGCCATGCTCGCCGCAGATGCCGAGCTTCAGGTCACCCCGCGTCTGCCGGCCGCGCTCGGCGGCGATGCGGATGAGTTCGCCGACGCCGTCGAAATCGAGCTGGACGAACGGATCCTGCTCGACGATACCCTTCTGGATATAGGTCGAGAGGAACGCCGAGGCGTCATCGCGCGAGATGCCGAAGGTCGTCTGCGTCAGGTCGTTGGTGCCGAAGGAGAAGAACTCGGCCGATTCGGCGATGACATGGGCGCGAAGGGCCGCGCGCGGCAGCTCGATCATCGTGCCGGTGAGGTAGTTGATCGGCACGCCGCTCTCAGTGATCACCGCCTGCGCCACTGCCTCGATACGGGCCTTCACATAATCCAGCTCCGCCTTGAGGCCGACGAGCGGCACCATGATCTCCGGCTCCACGGCCGCGCCCGTCGCCTTGGCGGCTTCCACCGCGGCCTCGAAGATGGCGCGGGCCTGCATCTCGGCGATCTCGGGATAGGAGATGGCAAGGCGGCAACCGCGATGGCCGAGCATGGGGTTGAACTCGTGCAGCGTATCGACGCGGCGGCGCAGCACGGCCTCGTCGATGGCAAGGGCGGCGGCCACCTCGGCGATCTCCTCGTCGCTCTTCGGCAGGAATTCGTGCAGCGGCGGGTCGAGCAGGCGGATCGTCACCGGCAGGCCGTGCATGATCTCGAACAGCTCGGCGAAGTCCGAGCGCTGCATGGGCAGGAGTTTCGCCAGCGCCGCCCGGCGGCCAGCCTCGTCCTCGGCAAGGATCATCTCGCGCATCACATTGATGCGGCTGCCCTCGAAGAACATGTGCTCGGTGCGGCAGAGGCCGATGCCTTCCGCGCCGAAGGAGCGCGCCGCGCGGGCATCCGCCGGGGTCTCGGCATTGGTGCGTACCTTCATGCGGCGCGTGCGGTCCGCCCATTCCATGATGCGGCCGAAATCGCCCGAAAGCTCCGGCTGGAGCATGGGGATCTCGCCCTTCAGCACCTGGCCGGAAGAGCCGTCGATGGTGATGACGTCCCCCTTCCTCAGCGTCACGCCATGGGCGACCAGCAATTCGTTGCGCAGGTCGACGCGCAGCGTGCCGGCGCCCGAGACGCAAGGCGTGCCCATGCCGCGCGCCACGACGGCCGCGTGGCTCGTCATGCCGCCGCGCGTCGTCAGGATGCCTTCGGCGGCGTGCATGCCGTGAATGTCTTCCGGGCTGGTCTCGATGCGCACGAGAATGACTTTCCGCCCCTCCTCGTCCGCCTTCACCGCCTCTTCCGAGGCGAAGACGATCTCGCCCGTCGCCGCGCCCGGCGAGGCCGGCAGGCCGGAGCCGATGACGTCGCGGCGGGCGCGCGGATCGATGGTCGGATGCAGGAGCTGGTCGAGCGAGGCGGGATCGATGCGGGCGACGGCCTCACCCTCGCTGATCAGCCCTTCCGTCGCCATCTCGACGGCGATCTTCAGCGCGGCCTTGGCGGTGCGCTTGCCCGAGCGGGTCTGGAGCATCCAGAGCTTGCCGCGCTCGATGGTGAATTCGAGGTCCTGCATGTCGCGATAGTGCCGCTCCAGCCGCTCGCAGATGCCGCGGAACTCGGCGAAAGCTTCCGGCATCAGCTTTTCCAGCGACGGCCGGTCCGAGCCGGAGGCGATGCGCGCCTCCTCGGTAATGTTCTGCGGCGTGCGGATGCCGGCGACGACATCCTCGCCCTGCGCGTTGACGAGGAATTCGCCGTAGAGCTTGTTCTCGCCCGTCGAGGGATTGCGCGTGAAGGCGACGCCGGTAGCCGAGGAGTTGCCGAGATTGCCGAAGACCATGGCCTGCACGTTGACGGCCGTGCCCCAGACGGCTGGGATGTTGTGCAGCGTGCGGTAGGTGACGGCACGGGCGTTCATCCAGCTTGCGAAGACGGCGCCGATGGCGCCCCAGAGCTGGACTTCCGGGTCCTGCGGGAATTCCTCGTCCAGTTCCTCGCGGATGATCTCCTTGTAGCGGGCGATGACGTGCTGCCATTCGACGGCGGAAAGTTCCGTGTCCTGCTCGTGGCCGAGCCGACCCTTCTCGTCCTCGAGGATTTCCTCGAAGACCTCGTGATCGAGGCCCATGACCACATCGCCATACATCTGGATGAAGCGGCGGTAGCTGTCCCAGGCAAAGCGCGCGTCGCCGGCATCGTGGCCGAGCGCCTCGACCGTCCGGTCGTTGAGGCCGAGGTTCAGCACCGTGTCCATCATGCCCGGCATGGAGGCGCGCGCGCCGGAGCGGACGGAGAGCAGCAAGGGCTTTGCCGTATCGCCGAAGACGCGGCCGGTGACGGCCTCCATCTCGCGAAGCCCCGCGCGGACCTGATCCTTCAGACCAGCCGGCAGGGTACGGCCGTTCTCGTAATAGTGGTTGCAGGCCGAGGTGACGATGGTGATGCCGGGCGGCACCGGCAGGCCGAGATTGCACATCTCGGCAAGGTTCGCGCCCTTGCCGCCGAGCAGGTTGCGGTCGCCCGCGCTGCCTTCGGCGCGGCCTCCCCCGAAGGTATAGACCCACTTCTCCATCGACGCCTCCCCAATTGCGTTCGCGCAATCTACAGGAAGTGCATCCCTTTGAAAACGCGGTGCGACAGGAATTTTGCTGCGCTGCATCAAAATTACGACGGCAATGCAATATTACGTGAGAAAAATATAAGCCGTGCTCCATAGGGGAACACGGCTTTCGTCCGGGAGGTGAATTGTGACGGGTCAATTTTCCTGGATGGAAAGCCCCTGCTCATTCAACTGGATCTCGACCCCATCGGGCTTCTTCTCCTGCTGCCAGGCATAATAGGAGAACCCGGCCACGACGACGACGAGGGCGCCGATGATCATGTAAAGTGCGTCTCTGCTCACGTTTTGTCCCCGATTGCATATATCCGCCCACAGGAAACATGCGGGCGGTGACAAATGCATGGGGAGGGGTTTTGTTCCTCAGCCCAGCTTTTCGGCAATCCACATCTTGATGAGGGACTGGCGGGTTACGCCAAGCCGACTCGCCTGCCGATCCAGCCCCTCAACCACCCATGCCGGGAAATCGACATTGACCCTGCGCATCTCCAGGTTCGCACGGCGGGCTTTGCTCCAGTCGACATCGGCTGCGACGTCGTCACCGGCATCGAACTTGGCCTCGAATTCAGTCGCTTTCATAATATTCTATCTCCTGTTCGCGTGCCCGCCTGACGGAAATGATGCGCACGCTGTCGCCCCGGCGAACGCAAACGGCTGCCCAGTGCCGGCCATCGATCATGCCGACGGCAAGGTATCGCGGCTCATCGTCCGTGCGTGCCGGCGCCTCGATGAGGCGCTCATCTTGCCAGAGCGCCTGCACTTCATCGAAATCAATGCCGTGCTTGGCCTTGTTCGACCTGCTCTTTTCGGGATCGTATTCAAAGCTCATGGATAAGAATAGTATAATAATTATACCGTTTCAATCCATCGCTACGACGCCTCGCGCAACTGCTCCGCCGTCTGCAGGTCCACCGACACGAGCTGCGACACGCCCTGCTCGGCCATGGTGACGCCGAAGAGGCGGTTCATGCGGGCCATGGTGATGGGGTTGTGGGTGATGATGACGAAGCGGGTCTCCGTGGAGGCGGCCATCTCGTCCATCAGGTTGCAGTAGCGCTCGACATTGTGGTCGTCGAGCGGGGCGTCCACCTCGTCCAGCACGCAGATCGGCGCGGGATTGGTGAGGAAGACGGCGAAGATGAGGGCCATGGCCGTCAGCGCCTGCTCGCCGCCGGACAGCAGCGTCATGGTCTGCGGCTTCTTGCCGGGCGGGCGGGCGAGGATTTCGAGACCGGCGTCGAGCGGGTCGTCGCTCTCGATGAGCTGCAGTTCCGCCGTGCCGCCGCCGAAAAGGTGGGTGAAGAGGCGCTGGAACTGGACGTTGACCACGTCGAAGGCGGCGAGAAGGCGTTCGCGGCCCTCGCGGTTGAGGCTCTGGATGGCCGAGCGCAGCTTGCGGATCGCCTCGATGATATCCTCGCGCTCGGTGACGATGGCCTCGAGCTTTTCCGTGAGTTCCTTCTGCTCCTCCTCGGCGCGCAGGTTCACCGCGCCGAGCCGTTCGCGCTCCATCTTCAGCCGGTCGAGTTCCCGTTCGCGCTCGCGCGGATCGGGCAGCGGGGCATCGACGGGGTGGCCGGTGAGACGCAGCGCCTCGTGCGGCGGGCAGGACAGCGCTTCGCGGATGCGTGCCTCGCCCTCGACGCGGCGCTCGCGGGCCGAAACGAGGCGTTCTTCCGCACGGCCGCGCGTCTCGCGGGATTCGGCGAGCTGCGAAAGCGCCGTCGCGGCGATGCGGTCGGCCTCGCGCTGGCGGTTTTCCGCCTCCTGAAGGGCATCGGCCGCCTCGCGGCGGGCAGCTTCCGCATTGGTGAGGCCGGTCAGAAGCTCGCGGCGCTTTTCCTCGATCTCGTCGGGCGCCTCGATAAGCTCTTCCATCTCCTCGCGCGCCTCGCTTTCGCGCTCGCGCAGGGTGGCGATGTGGCCTTCGGCGCTGGCCGCGCGGCTCTTCCACGTCTCGCGCTCGGCCGAGATGGCCATGAGGCGGCGGCGGCGGTCGGCCATCTCGCGGGCAAGGCCGTCATGGGCGGCGCGGGCTTCGGCCAGCGTCGCGCGGTCGGTTGCGACATCCATGGTGTGGGTGCGAAGGCGCAGGTCGAGATCGGCAAGATCAGGCGCGTCCTCCAAGGTGGCGCGGGCATCCTCCAGCGCCTCGGCGGCCTCCTCCACCTGTGCCTCGATCTGGGCGCGGGTCTCGGAAAGCACGGCGCGGCGGCGGATGAGGTCGCCGGAGGCGCGCTCGGCGGCTTCCAGCGCCTCACGGGCCTCGGCCAGCGCGCGGGCGGCGTTTCGCTGTGCCTCGCGCGCCGCCTGCTGGCGCTGCGTCTCGGCGCGGATCGCCTCGCCGGCGCGGGCGAGATCAGCTTCGGCCTCGGCAAGCACGGCGCGGGCGTCTTCCGCCTCGATTTCGAGTTCGGAAAGGCGGTTCTTCTGTTCCAGGCGAAGGGCGGCGGCGCTCGGTGCGTCCGCACCAGTGACATGGCCGTCCCAGCGGAAAACGGCGCCTTCGCGGGTGACGAGCCGCTGGCCGGGCTTCAGTTTCGGCAGCAGGGACAGCGCTTCCTCGACGCTGCCGGCAATACCGATCTGTGCCAGACGGCGGTGCAGGACCTTTGGCGCGCGGACGTGGGTGATCAGGGCCGTCAAGCCATCCGGCAGGGCGGCATCGCCCGAGGCGTCGCCGGATTGCCGCCAGTGAACGGGCGCGTCGCTATCGGCAGGCGAATCGAGGTCGTCGCCGAGGGCGGCACCCAATGCGGTCTCGTAGCCGCGATCGACATCGACCTCTTCCACGACCGGCGCAAAGGAGCCGCCGGCGGCACCAGCTTCCAGCATGCGGCGGATGGTGCGGGCCTCCGTCTCGATGCCGGCAAGACGGGCGCGGGCTGCATCCACCGGGCCGCGCAGGGCGGATTCGTTGAAGCGGGCCTCTTCCAGCGCCTCCTCGACCGCGACGAGCATCTCGCCCGCCGCCTCCAGTGCCTCCTCGGCGGATTGCACGGCGGCGCGGCGCTCCTCCGGGTCGGGGAGCGCGTTTATGCGGGCATCCATCTCCTCCAGCTCGCGCGCCTGCGCATCGAGCTGCTGGCCGAGGCGCAGATGGCGTTCGGCAAGGTCGCGGATCGCCTTTTCGAGCTGGTTGCGCACCGCCTGCGCCTCCGCGCGCTCGGCGGTGACAGCGGCAAGGGCGGCTTCGCTTTCAGAGAGTTTGGCCGCAGCCTCGTCCATCGTCTCGCGGGCAGCCTCGGCGCGCTCATCGGCCTCGGCGAGGATTTCGCCGATCTCCTCCTCCTCCGACGTCAGCCGTTCCAGCACGGCAGCATTGTCGGCCACCATGCGTTCCTCGCGGGAAATGTCCTCGGCAAGCTGGGCAAGGCGGCGGGTGAGTTCGTCGCGGCGGCGGAGCAGCCGGGCGGAATCTTCCTCAAGCTGTGTGCGGGCGATCTGGAGGCGCTGGAGAACGGCCGCGAGCTTGGCCTCGTTCTCGCGCAGTTCCGGCAGTTTTAGGCTGGCGACAGCCTGATCCTTGGCCGCCTGCATCTGCGCATTGGCGCGCTCGGCAACGAGCGAGGTCGCCTGGTTGAGCTGGCTTTCCGCCTCGCCTTCCGCGTCCTTGGCCTGCGCCCAGCGGATATGCAGCAGCATCGCCTCATGGCGGCGGATATCGGCTGACAGAGCCTTGAAGCGATTTGCCTGCCGCGACTGGCGCTTCAGGCTCTCGATCTGGCTTTCGAGCTGCGAGGTGACGTCGTCGAGCCGTTCCAGATTGGTCTCGGCGGCGCGCAGGCGCAGCTCCGCCTCGTGGCGGCGGGAATGCAGGCCCGAAATGCCGGCGGCCTCTTCAAGAAGCTGGCGACGGGCCTGGGGCTTTGCCTGGATCAGCTCGCCGATGCGGCCCTGCCCCACCATGGAGGGCGAACGGGCACCGGTGGAAGCGTCGGCGAAGAGGAGCTGCACGTCCTTGGCGCGCGCCTCCTTGCCGTTGATGCGGTAGACCGAGCCGTTCTCGCGCTCGATGCGGCGCGTGACCTGGATCTCGTCCTCACCGTTGAAGGCTGCGGGGGCGGTGCGATCGGAATTGTCGAGATAGAGGCCGACTTCGGCGGTGTTCCTCGCCGGACGGTTGCCGGAGCCGGAGAAGATGACGTCGTCCATGCCGGACGCGCGCATGTTCTTGTAGGAGTTCTCCCCCATCACCCAGCGCAGCGCCTCGACGAGATTCGACTTGCCGCAGCCATTCGGCCCGACGACGCCGGTCAGGCCCCGCTCGATGACGAATTCGGTGGGCTCGACGAAGGACTTGAAGCCGAGAAGGCGGAGCTTGGTGAACTTCATGCGGCACCGGTGAGGGCGAGATACCCTTCCGCCCGGTGGTGCGGGATGCCCCTCATCTGCCTGCCGGCATCCTCTCCCCGTAAACGGGGCGAGGAACGATGGGCGCGCCGTTCTGCCCCTTCTCCCCGCCTGTGGAGAGAAGGTCCCGGCAAGGGGATGGGGGGCAGCACCGCTGCAAAATAAAAAGCGGGCGCACGGCTTCCGCCGTCGCCCGCCTGAAATCCGGTCGAAGGATCAGAGCATGCTGTCGATGAGGGCCGACATGGTGTCAACCGACATGTCCCCCGAATAGCGCTTGCCGTTGATCAGGAAGGTCGGGGTCGCCGCGACGCCGAATTCCTTGGCACCGCGTTCCCGTACCGCGTTCACATCATCCAGAAGCTTCTGGTTCGTCAAGCAGGCCTGGAAGCTCTCCTGTGTAAAACCGGCAAGCTTGGACATCTGCAGGAGCGCTTCGCGGCCGTCCTGCGCGGCGGCCCAGGTCTCCTGCTGCTTCATCAGCATGGAGATCATCGGGAAATACTGGGCGGCCTCGGTGAGCTTCGTCGTATCCTGCGGGTTGCAGCGCGCCAGCATGAAGGCGGCGGCAGCGCGCGGGTCGAACGGGAATTCGCGCAGGATGAAGCGGACCTTGCCGCTGTCGACATACTTTTCCTTGATGGCGTCGAAGGTGTTGTTGTGGAAGGCCGCGCAATGCGGGCAGGTCGTCGACATGTATTCGACGATGGTGACGGGGGCGTTCGCCTCGCCGAGCGCCATGTCCGGCAGCGCGCCGGGCTTCAGCACTTCGGCCATGTCCACGTCGCCCTCGGCAGCGGGAACCTCGGCTGCGGGCTTCTGCGCGGTCTCGGTCGCAGGCTTCTGCGCGGTTTCGGTTGCCGGCGTGGTGGTGGTCGTCGTCGTGGCCGTCTCGGTCGTGGTGCCGGAGGACGCAGCCGGCGTCGAGCTTGCGCTTTCGCTGGTGGTGGTCTGGCTGGTTTCGGGCGCCTTGGCGGTCTCCTCCTTCTTCTCGTCGGAGCAGGCGGCCAGCGTCACGGCGAGCGCGGCGACGGCGGCGCCGGTGAGAAGACGCTTCATGAGGCTCATTTCGGAAAGGGACATGGTCTCTCCTGTCGGAAGGGATAAGGAATTCTGTACTTGCGCAACTCCGGACGGAAAATCGCTTCGCGCTTTTCCTGAAATTGCCGTCGCAATCCCGTTATACCTGCTTTCGGGCGCGAACAAGCGGCGTGAAGGCCAGTAACTTCAAAGAATTGTGACCGTTCGATGATCAACGCCGCCGGCCGAGCACGGCCGTGCCGAGACGTTTCAGGGCCGCCTTCAGCGCCTCGCCCTCGATGCCGCCGACGAGGTCGTCGAGATGGCGGGCAGCATCCCCCGTCAACGGGCGTGGCCGCGCGCGATGGCGCGCCTGCGGCGTTACCGGCTTCTGCACGATCCGGACCTGGTTGATGGCCGGAAAGCCGAAGAAACCATTGATGCGCTGGATGATCTCGCCCTGCTGGTGGCTGAGGAAGAGCGCGCGCGCGCCCTCGCAGGCGATCGTCAGCACGCCCGGCTGGTAGCCGCCGCCCTCGCCCGCCATCTCGGAGGCGCGGCGCGGCCAGGCAATGCGCTCCGGCCGCGTGCATTCGGCAAATTCCGAACCGGCGATCTCGTCCCACGAACCGAGCAGCATCGTGTTGATACCCGCGCGCCTGGCCAGCACCGGATCGATGAGGTCGTTGGCCACTTCGCTGATCTGGACGGCACCGCGCCGCGACTGGGGCCTTCCGGTTTTCGCGTTCACATTCCACCCCTTACGGGAAAATAGTCCTGTCTTGTCCGCAAAGCACCTTGAAGATCGCGGATCGCTCGGCCAGTTATAGAACAATTCCAGGAGAAGTGTGCAGCGGTTTTGCGCGCGCCGCGTCCCGTCCCGAAAAGCGCCCCGACCCGTTCAGGCACACAATGACCCAATCCCCCCGGCCCGCCGCGCCTGCCGATCTCATCCTCGCCTGGTACGACCGGCATCACCGTGACCTGCCCTGGCGGGTCAGCCCGCCTATGGCGGCAGGCGGCATCCGGCCCGATCCCTATCGGGTCTGGCTTTCCGAGGTCATGCTGCAACAGACCACGGTGCAGGCGGTGAAGGCCTATTTCGCGCTGTTCACCACCCGCTGGCCGACCGTGACCGACCTTGCGAGGGCCGATACGGAAGACGTGATGAAATCCTGGGCGGGCCTCGGCTACTATGCCCGCGCCCGCAATCTCAAGAAATGCGCCGAGGCCGTCGCCTTCGAGCACGGTGGCGTCTTTCCCGATACGGAGGAAGGGCTGAAGGCGCTGCCGGGCATCGGCGATTATACGGCCGCCGCCATCGCCGCCATCGCCTTCGGCCGGCAAAGCGCCGTTCTCGACGGCAATGTCGAGCGCGTCGTCTCGCGCCTCCATGCCATCGAGACGCCCCTGCCCGCCGCAAAACCCGAAATGCGCGCGCTGGTGGCCGCCATGACGCCGGCGGGCCGGCCGGGCGACTTCGCGCAGGCGATGATGGACCTCGGCGCGACGATCTGCACGCCGCGCCGGCCGGCCTGCGCGCTCTGTCCCCTCAATGCGCAGTGCCGGGTGCTCGGCACGGCGGACCCGGAGCTTTATCCCCGCAAGGCGGCGAAGAAGGAAAAGCCGGTCCGGCTCGGCGCCGCCTTCGTCGCGGAGAACGCGGCGGGGGCGGTCCTTCTGCGCAAGCGCGGCGAAACCGGCCTTCTCGGCGGCATGACGGAGGTGCCGGGCAGCGACTGGACCGCCCGCATCGACGGCGCGAGCGACCTTTCCGCCGCCCCCTTCCCGGCCGACTGGGCGGCCTGCGGCACCGTCACCCATGTCTTCACGCATTTCGAATTGCGCCTCTCGGTCTACCGCTCCATGGTGGCGGGCAACGGGCAGGCCGGCAACGGCTGGTGGCAGCCGAAGGAGACGCTCGACGGCGAGGCCCTGCCGACCGTCATGAAGAAAGCCATAAAACAGGCCATACCGGACGCATTTCAAAAGACGAGGAAAGCATGAGCAGCATCGAAATCCGACACATCGTCTTCGACATCGGCAAGGTGCTGATCCACTACGACCCGCACATTCCCTATGCCCGCCTCATCCCGGACGACGCGGAACGCAACTGGTTCTTCGCCAATATCTGCACGCACGACTGGAACATCGAGCAGGACCGCGGCCGCGCATGGGAGGACGCCGAGGCGCTGCTGATCGCGACGCACCCCGACCGCACCGAGCATATCCGCGCCTTCCGCCGGCATTGGCACGAGATGGTCTCGCACGCCTATGTCGAGAGCGTCGCGATCATGGAGACGCTGATCGCCCAGCAGCGCGACGTGACCATGCTGACCAACTTCGCCGCAGACACCTTCAAGGAAGCGCGCAAGCTCTTCCCCTTCCTCGACATGCCGCGCGGCGTGACCGTCTCCGGCGAGGTCGGCCTCATCAAGCCGGATATCGCGATCTACGAGAAACATGGCCGCGACTTCGGCCTCTCGCCGGCCCACACGCTCTTCATCGACGATGCGCCGGCCAATGTGGAGGGCGCGCGGCTCGCCGGCTGGAATGCGGTTCTGTTCACCGACCCGGAGAAATTGAAAAGCGATCTTGCCGCACACGGCATCGCCCTTTGAACCGAAACGCCCGGAACCTTGCGGCTCCGGGCGTTTTCGCATTTCCGGGACTGAAGGCACAAAACCGGAAAGGCGATATCCTGCCTGCCGCGCCGGTTGATCGGCTACGGCTTTCCACAACGATTTCCGTTGCTTGGCCTGACGCATTTGCCGGAGCACAGTAAGCGGGCGATGGTTAACATCGCCTGAATCCCCGCCATGGAAGTTTGCGGGAAGCGATCCCCTGAAAGCCACAACCCCCGGTGCAGGGAACACCGGAGGCTGCGGCTGGAGAAACGGTATGAAGGGTATGCGGCGGGCCTATTCGAGACCGGCCATTCCCGCGCGCACGACAGCGCGCAGGGCATCGATCGGCTTGAGTTCCGCGCCGTCCGCATAGTGCCAGAAGGTCCAGCCGTTGCAGGCATCGAGACCCTGAACCTTCGCGCCGACACGGTGGATGGAGCCGGCATCGCTGCCCGAGGCGAGCGTGCCGTCGGCGCGCACGATGGCGCTGTGGCGGCGGCGGGCGTCCGTCAGCACCGTGCCGGGCTGGAGCAGGCCGCTTTCGAGGAGCGTGTTGAAGGCGACGCGCGGCTCGGCCTTCTTGCCGCTCATCACGGAAAGCGTGCCCGAGCCAAGCGGCTCGACCGCATCGATGCGTTCGCGGGCCGCGTCGATATAGCTCTGCTCACGCTCGATGCCGACGAAGTGACGGCCGAGGCGCTTTGCGACGGCGCCGGTCGTGCCGGAGCCGAAGAACGGATCGAGCACCACGTCGCCGGGCTTGGAGGAAGCCATGAGGATGCGGGCGAGCAGCGCTTCCGGCTTCTGCGTCGGATGCACCTTCTTGCCGTCCGCGTCCTTCAGGCGCTCGCCGCCGTTGCAGATCGGGAACAGCCAGTCGGAGCGCATCTGCACGTCGTCGTTGGCGGCCTTCATGGCGTCATAGTTGAAGGTGTAGCCCTTGGCCTTGGGATCGCGGGTCGCCCAGATCATCGTCTCGTGCGCGTTCTGGAAGCGGCGGCCCTTGAAGTTCGGCATCGGGTTGGTCTTGCGCCAGACGATGTCGTTGAGGATCCAGAAATTGAGGTCCTGCAAGGTCGCGCCGACGCGGAAGATATTGTGGTAGGAGCCGATGACCCAGATCGTGCCCGACGGCTTCAGCACGCGGCGGCAGGCGAGCAGCCAGGCGCGAGTGAAGGCATCATAAGCCTCGAAGGAGGCGAACTGGTCCCATTCGTCGTCGCAGGCGTCGACGAGGCTCTGGTCCGGCCGGTGCAGCGCACCGCCGAGCTGTAGGTTGTACGGCGGATCGGCGAAGATGACGTCGACGGACTGGTCGGGCAGCGCCTCGAGCGCGGCAACGCAGTCGCCCTTGATGATGGTGTCCAGCCAGCCGCTCTTGCGGGGCGAACGGGAGACGTCTGCAAGCGAAAGAACAGATGGCATTTTATACTCGCTGATACGCTTACTCGGAACGGAATGTGATGAGGCTTATGGTTACCGAAGATGGTTACCAAAGGCTGAAGGCTTTGGAGAAAAAGCCAAAACCGTCCCGCGAGGGGACTGCAACCGTGAATTCAAGCGACGTCGAATAGACGCGGCTTCCCGCACGTTTCATGATGGATACCGCCGCGCCGGGCCGAGGGGTCGGTCGGGTTTGCCGGAACGAGGAGGACAATCGTGCGATTGAAAGCCGTTTTCATGCTTCTGGCGGGGCTTCTTGCCGCCAGCACGGCGGGCGCCGCCGACAAGACGATGATCGTGCTGGACGCCTCCGGCTCCATGTGGGGCCAGATCGGCGGGCGCAGCAAGATCGAGATCGCCCGCGAGACGCTCGCCAGCGTGCTGAAGTCGGTTCCCACCGGCACCGAGCTGGGCCTGATGGTCTACGGCCATCGTGAGAAAGGCTCGTGCAGCGATATCGAGCTGGCCGTGCCGCCGGCCGCCGGCACCGGGGACGCGATCACCGCCTTCGTCAACGGCCTCAATCCGAAAGGCAAGACGCCGCTCACGCAATCCGTCGAGCAGGCCGCCGACATTCTCAAATATACCGAGGAGAAGGCGACCGTCGTGCTGGTGACGGACGGGCTGGAGACCTGCGAGGCAGACCCCTGCGCGCTCGCCTCGGCGCTCGAGCAGAAAGGCGTCGACTTCACCACCCATGTCGTCGGCTTCGGCCTGACGGAGGAGGAAGGCAAGCAGGTCGCCTGCCTTGCGGAAAACACCGGCGGCAAATATTTCCAGGCCTCGGATGCCGGCCAGCTCGTCGCCGCGCTGACCGAAACGGTGGCGGAAGCGCCGATGACCAAGCCGGCCGAGGAGGTCGCGGAAGCCGAGCCTGAGCCGGCACCGGCATTCAACGCCGAATTCGACAGCACGCTTTCCGAGGGCGGTCCGTCGCTCGGCGACGAAGACGACGTCTTCTGGCAGATCTACAAGGCGGACGTGGACGGCCGGCCGGCCGGCGACACCATCGAAACCCAGTACAAGGGCGCGTTCTCCGGCAGCTATCCGCCGGGCAAGTACGTCGCCGTCGCCACGCTGCAAAGCTCGATCAAGCGCGAGACGCCCTTCGAGGTGAAGGACGGCGCGGTGGCCAAGCCCTTCGTCAATTTCGACGCCGGCCACGTGACGATTACGCCGAAGCGCACGCCGCAGGATGCGGAGGCCGATTCCAACGCCGCCGTCGAAATCGCCTTCGGCGATTATTCCACCACCTATTATGGCACGGCGAAATTCTACGCCTCCGCCGGCGAGGTGACGGTCAACGGCACACTCGGTCCCGCCAAGGTGACGGAGACCTTCCCGGTGAAGGCGGGCGAGACGGTCGAGCGCGACCTCATCATCGGCTCGGGCATCGTGCTCAACAAGGCGATCTATGCGGAAGGCGGGCCGGCGGTCGATTCCAGCGAGGTGTTCTTCGAGGTGGTCGAGGCCAAGAAGACCCTCGACGGCAAACGCAAGAGCCTGACCTACAGCTACGGTACAGGCACCAAGCTTGACGTGCCGGCGGGCGACTTCGTGCTGACGGCCAGGCTCGGCTCGGCGACGAACGAGATCCCGTTCTCGGTGAAAGCCGGCGAGATGAAGGAGGTCGTCGTCAACCTGAATGCCGGCGTTCTGGCGGTCAAGGCGCCCGGCGCGGCCAGCGTGGAAATCCTCGTTGCCACGAAGGATATCCAGGGCGACCACCGCACCTCCATCGCCACTCTTTTCGGCCCCGAGGTGCAGGATACGCTTCCGGTTGGCGACTATGTGCTGCTCGTCAAATACGACGGCGACGTTGCGCCGAAGGAAGTGAATGCGACGGTAAAGGCCGGCGAGCGCTCGGAAGTCGCCGTGCAGTAAACCCGGAGGCGGCCTGCCAAGGCAGGCCGCCTCCGGTCAGGCCGCGTGAAACGCGCGGCTGTCCCCGGGCGCTTCATCACGGTCGTTGAGGCCGTAGTCCCTGACGATGCTGGCGATGCGCAGGCGATAGGCGTCGAAGACGCCGTTCCGGCCGAGGGACTGGGCGGCGCGGTGCTCCTCGGTGTTGCGCCAGGCCTTCACCGCTGCTTCATCGCGCCAGAAAGAGAGCGAAAGCAGCCGTGCCGGATCGGTGAGGCTGCGAAAGCGCTCGATGGAGATGAAGCCGTCTATGTCGTCGAGCAGCAGGCGCAGGTCGCGCGCCGTGTCGAGATAGAGATCCATGCGGCCGGTCGCCGGCACCACTTCGAAGATCACCGCAATCATGGCGTCACCTTCGGGGCATGAGGCAACGAGACGTTCCTGAGGAAGATG
Organism: Shinella zoogloeoides; assembly: GCF_022682305.1. Lineage (NCBI taxonomy): Bacteria > Pseudomonadati > Pseudomonadota > Alphaproteobacteria > Hyphomicrobiales > Rhizobiaceae > Shinella > Shinella zoogloeoides. The sequence goes on along the minus strand of NZ_CP093528.1, from coordinate 752,922 downwards.
CGGTCCTCCTTCATGATGAAACGTTCCCTGCGGGAAAAATCGTAGTTCGCGCGGCCGAGCGGATCGGCGGTGAGCCGGGCGCGGTAGGCCTCGTAGGCCGCCAGGCTCTCGATGTTGTAGACGCCGTAGGCCGTGGTCGCCGAGCCTTCATGCGGGGCGAAGTAACCGAGGAGATCGGCCCCGCAGCGCGGGATCGCCTGGCCCCAGTTGCGGGCATATTCAGCGAAGGCGTCCTTTTTGAAAGGGTCTATCTCGTAGCGGATGAAACAGGTGATCATCGTCGTCTCCTTGTGTGCGATGGCCTCTTTTCCCACATTGCCCGACGCGAATGCTTCGACTATCATCGAAGTATGAAAGAAGGACCGGACATTTCCCAGATCGGCGCGCTCATCGGCGATCCCGCGCGCGCCAACATGCTGACCGCGCTGATGGGCGGGCAGGCCTTGACCGCAACCGAGCTTGCGGGCGCGGCGGGCGTCACGCTGCAAACGGCCAGCTCCCATCTTTCCAGGCTGGAGGCCGGCGGGCTGGTCGCCCAGCGCAAGCAGGGCCGGCATCGCTATTTCGCGCTTGCCGACGACGAGGTGGGCGCGTTGCTCGAAGGCATCATGGGCTTTGCCGCGAACCGCGGCCTGCTGCGCACCCGCCCCGGGCCGAAGGACCCGGCGCTGCGCAGGGCGCGCGTCTGCTACAACCACCTCGCCGGCGATTTCGGCGTGCGCATGCTGGACCGGATGGTGGCCGACGGCGATGTGACACTCGACGGCGACGACGCGGCGCTGACGGCGTCCGGCGAAGCACGCGTGACGGCGCTCGGCATCGACATATCCGCCCTGAAGGCCCAGCGCCGTCCCGTCTGCCGCACCTGCCTCGACTGGAGCGAACGGCGCTCGCATCTCGCCGGCTCGCTCGGCGAGGCCCTGCTGGCGCGCTTCATCGCGGACGGCTGGGCCAAACGGGAAAAGGACAGCCGCGCCATCCGTTTCACCGGCGAAGGCGAGCGGAAGTTTATGGCGCTGTTTCCGTGAGGGATGACGAACGCCCCTCATCCGCTGGCCGTCGCGCATGGCTCCCTCCCCGAATCGGCAATTGTCCGGCTGCCCTCTTTCGTGTAGGGAAACCGCGGCCTCACGGGTGCCCCGCACCCCATCGTTCTTCCGCAATTCCGGATGCAGCCTTCCCGGACTTGCCCCCTTTGAAAGACATGCGCTCATGAACGGTTTCGATCTCATCATCTTCGACTGCGACGGGGTTCTGGTCGATTCGGAAATCATCGCGGCGGAAGTCGAATCCGCGCTGCTGACCGATGCCGGCTATCCGATCGGCGTCGAGGAGATGGGCGAGCGCTTCGCCGGCATGACCTGGCACAACATCCTGCTGGCCGTCGAGCGCGAGGCCGCCATTCCGCTGTCCGCTACCCTGCTCGACAAATCGGAAAAGCTGCTGGACCTGCGCCTCGCCCAGGAAGTGAAGGTCATCGACGGCGTGAAGGCGATGCTCTCGCGCATCCGCAAGCCTTACTGCATCTGCTCGAATTCCTCCGCGCACCGCCTCGACATGATGCTCTCGAAGGTCGGCCTCAAGGAGGTCTTCGGTCCCTATGTCTATTCGGCGAAGGACCTCGGCCCGGACCGCGTGAAGCCGAAGCCGGACATCTTCCTGCATGGCGCAAAGCAGTTCGGCGCCAATCCGTCGCGCACGCTGGTCATCGAGGATTCCGTGCATGGCATCGCGGGCGCAAGCGCCGCCGGCATGCGCGTCGTCGGTTTCACCGGCGCCTCGCATACCTACCCTTCCCATGCCGACCGCCTGACGGAAGCCGGCGCGGAAACCGTCATCTCGCGTATGAGCGAGCTGCCGGAGGTCATCGCCGCGCTGGCCGAGTGGCAGGAAGCGATGTGAGGCTTTCGACTACCCGAATGAAAAGGCCGCGGAACACTGTTCCGCGGCCTTTTCATTTGAGACCTGTCGAAGCGGTTACTTCCGCCGCTTCTTCGCCGATCCCTCTTCAAAGCCGACATAGGCCTTGGTGAAGCCGCCGGAGCCGCCCGGGATCGAGACGTTGGACTGGGTGAAGATGAACTGGCCCGCGCTTCCGTCCGGCGGGATCGTGACCGGGAACTGCACGAGTTCGGAATAATGCGCGGTATCGCCGTCCATGACGGAAACGCGGATCGGCACCGTCACGGTGCCGCTGGCGCCGGCCGGGCCGACGACGACGCGGCCCTGCACGACGATGGTCATGACGAGCTGGTTCTCGTTCATCACGCACTGGCGGGTCGTGTCGGCGAGCGTCACCTGATAGGCGAGGTTCTGCGGATCGTCCTTGGCGCCCTTGCCGAAGCGCTGGAGGACGGCCGTGCCGTCGCGCAGGAAGACCTGCGGGCACGAACCCTGGATCACCGCGACCTGCGTCTGCTGCTGCGCGGCGGCCTGGACGCCCGACGGATCGCTCGTCACGCCGAGATCGGCGGGCTTGTCGGTCTGGTTGCAGCCGGCGACGACGGCGAGAAGGGAAATGCCGAGAAAACGGCCGATGGTCATTCCAAACACGATACGTTCTACCCCTGCGATCAGGCCCCGCCCCCGGCGCACAAGCCTTTCGGAACTCGTTTCACGGGCCTTTTCACGACCCTAGGCGATGGTCTATAGCAGCGGCGCGGCGAAAAATCGATTGTCGAATGAAAACGCCCTCAGAAATTCGGAGAGGTTCGCCTTCCTCGCGAAGACGGGCCGGACGCAACGGCATTTGCAAATCCAAGGACGCAGCAACGTGGATTATGTTTCGACCCGGGGCGAGGCCCCTTCCCTCGGTTTCTCCGATGCGCTCCTGGCGGGCCTTGCCCGTGACGGCGGCCTCTACGTGCCGCGCGAATGGCCGACCTTCTCCAAGAAGGAGATTCGGGCGCTGCGCGGAAAATCCTACCAGGAGATCGCCTTCACCGTGCTCTCTCCCTTCGTGGAAGGCGACATTCCGCTCGAAAAATTCCGGACGATGATCGACGAGGCCTACGCCACCTTCCGTCATCCCGCGATCGCCCCGCTCGTCCAGACCGGGCCGAACGCCTTCGTCATGGAGCTGTTCCACGGCACGACGCTCGCCTTCAAGGACGTGGCGATGCAGCTTCTCGCCCGCCTGATGGACCATGCGCTGGCCGCCCGCGGCGAGCGCGCCACCATCGTCGGCGCCACCTCGGGCGATACCGGGGGCGCGGCCATCGACGCCTTCGCCGGCCGTGAGCGCACCGATATCTTCATCCTCTTCCCCGAGGGCAAGGTCTCGCCGGTGCAGCAGCGCCAGATGACCACCTCGACGGACAAGAACGTCCACGCCCTCGCCATCAAGGGCAATTTCGACGATTGCCAGAGCCTCGTGAAGGCGATGTTCAACGACGCGAAGTTCCGCGACGGCGTAAAACTCTCCGGCGTCAACTCGATCAACTGGGCGCGCATCATGGCCCAGATCGTCTACTATTTCACGACGGCCGTCGCGCTCGGCGGACCGGACCGGAAAATCTCCTTCACCGTGCCGACCGGTAATTTTGGCGATATCTTCGCCGGCTACGGCGCCAAGCGCATGGGCCTGCCCATCGACAAGCTGGTGATCGCGACGAACGAGAACGACATCCTCGCCCGCACGCTGAAGACCGGCCGCTACGAGATGAAGGAGGCCAAGGCCACCACCTCGCCGTCGATGGACATCCAGATCTCGTCCAATTTCGAGCGACTGCTGTTCGAAGCCTATGGCCGCGATGCCGGCGCGGTGCGCCGCGCGATGGAGTGCCTGAAGCAGTCCAATGCCTTCGACATCGAGGACAGCGCGCTGAAGGCGATCCGCAAGGAATTCCGCGCCGGTCGCGCCTCGGAAAAGCAGGTCGCGCAGACGATCAGGGAGACGCTGGCCGCGACCGGCTACCTGCTCGACCCGCATTCGGCCATCGGCGTCTTCGTCGCGGCCAAGCACGAAAAGCCGAACGCGCCCATGGTGACGCTCGCCACCGCCCACCCGGCGAAATTCCCCGCCGCAGTAAAATCGGCCTGCGGTATTGACCCGGCGCTTCCGACGTGGCTTGCTGACCTCATGCAAAGGGAGGAGCGGTTCGACATCCTCGAAGCCAGGCTCGATGCGGTGGAAACCTTCATCGGGAAGCATACGCGGGTTCGGGGCTAGAATCGCAGAAAGTGCGTCTGATGAAAGTTGAGTGCACCCGGCTTCAATCCGGGTTGACCGTGGTGACCGAGAACATGCCGCATCTCGAGAGCGTCGCTCTCGGCGTGTGGATCAAGTCAGGATCACGCAACGAAACCACGGACGAGCACGGCATCGCCCACCTTCTGGAACACATGGCCTTCAAGGGGACGGAGCGCCGCTCCGCCCGCCAGATCGCCGAGGAAATCGAGAATGTCGGCGGCGAGGTCAACGCAGCCACCTCGACGGAAACCACCTCCTACTATGCCCGCGTGCTTAAGGACCACGTCCCGCTCGCGGTCGACATCCTCGCCGACATCCTGACGGAATCCGTCTTCGACGAGGAAGAGCTTCGCCGTGAGAAGCACGTCATCCTGCAGGAGATCGGCGCGGCGAACGACACGCCCGACGACGTGGTCTTCGACAAGTTCTCCGAGGTCGCCTATCGCGACCAGATCATCGGTCGCGCCATTCTCGGCACGCCGGATACCGTTCTTTCCTTTACCCCCGGCGAGATCCGCTCCTATCTCGACCGCAACTACACGACGGACCGCATGTTCGTCGTCGCGGCCGGCGCGGTGAACCATGACGAATTCGTGCGCCAGGTCGAGGACCGCTTCTCCTCGCTGCCGACCGCGCCGAAAATCTCCCCGGTCTTCGAGCCGGCCCGCTATACCGGCGGCGATGTCCGCGAGACGCGCGACCTGATGGACGCGCAGGTGCTGCTCGGTTTCGAGGGCAAGGCCTATCACGCCCGCGACTTCTACTGTTCGCAGATCCTCGCCAACATCCTCGGTGGCGGCATGTCCTCCCGCCTCTTCCAGGAAGTGCGCGAGCATCGCGGTCTCTGCTATTCGATCTACGCCTTCCACTGGGGCTTTTCCGATACCGGCATCTTCGGCATCCATGCCGCGACCGGCGGCGAGAACCTGCCCGAGCTGATGCCCGTCATCTTCGACGAGTTGAAGAAGTCGTCCGAGACGATCGAACAGCAGGAAATCGAGCGTGCCCGCGCGCAGATCCGCGCCCAGCTCCTGATGGGCCAGGAAAGCCCGGCCGCCCGCGCCGGCCAGATCGCCCGCCAGATGATGCTCTACGGCCGCCCGATCCCCAACGAGGAACTGATGGAGCGCCTTGCCGGCATCACCATCGAACGCCTGACGGACCTTGCCGGCCGGCTGTTCTTCGATACCGTGCCGACGATCTCGGCCATCGGCCCGCTGGAACACCTCGTCCCGGCCGGCGACATCACCCGCTCGCTCGCGCGCGGGACCATCGACCGCGCGGCGAGCTGAGGCCGCGCCCCGGCGGCCGGATGCGGCCGCCGGCTGAAAAACACCCTTCCCATGTCGGAACCCGCTCGGCTCGCCCGTCCTTGTGCCATGTCCACGGGAGAGGAAACCCATGCAGAAGCTCGCCGCCTTGCTCGACCGCACCGAATGGGCCGAAAGGCCGGATGCCTGGAAGGGCCGCTTCGAGGGAACCGTGTTCGGCACGAATGTCTCGGTGATCTTCTACACCACGGACGAGGTGGGGCGCGGCCCACGGCTCCACCGGCATGCCTATGACGAGGTCTTCATCGTCCGCGAGGGCCGTGCGCTCTTCACGGTCGGCGACCGGCAGATCGAGGCCGTTGCGGGGCAGATCGTGTTCGGACCGGCCAATGTGCCGCACAAATTCGTCAATCTCGGCCCCGGCCGGCTGGAGACGACCGATATCCACGTCACGGACACGATCGCGCAGGAAGACCTGGATTAGCGTTTCTGCCTCCACCTTGGGCAATCTGCCGGTCGCCATGCACCAAATGCATGCCTCTGCTGCAAGCTTATGCATTTTCACGGATCAGGCGATCGCATACATAGTGGCCAACCCAAAGGAGCTGACCATGAACATCATCGCAAAGATCAAGAAGAACGCCGCCGACCGCCGTGCCGTCCGTGAGCTGAACGCCCTCGACGACCGCGCCCTGCAGGACCTCGGCATCTCGCGCTCGCACATCCAGTCCGCCGTCAAGGGCTTCCTGGTATTCGGCTGATAGGATCGTCCCGGCACTCTTCACCCCTCCCGTGAATGGAGCGCCGCCATCCTGTACGACGTAACCCGCCGCAAGGCGGGTTTTGTCTTTTCGGGCCTGCCCATTTGACGCCGCGGAACGTGCTGGCATAGTCTTGCGGCAAGGTGCGCGGAGGATTGAATGGCACGGTCGGTTTTTCGGTTTCTGTCCCGGCAGTCCGACACGGTCGAACTGGCCGGCGACCGGCATCTCCTGCGCCTTCCCCGCTTCCAGGACTATCGCCAGTGGTATGCGCTGCGCTCCGAGAGCCGGCGTTTCCTTGAGCCATGGGAGCCGACCTGGCGGAACGACGAATTGACCGAGAGCGCCTTCCGCACCCGCGTCATCCGCAACGAACAGGAATTCTCCTCCGGTCAGGCCGTGCCGCTGCTCGTCTTCACGCGTGCGACAGGCACGGAAGCAACGCTGCTCGGCGGGTTGACCATCGGCTATATAAGGCGCGGGGCGGCGCAATGCTGCATGATCGGCTACTGGATGGGCGAGCGGCATGCCGGCCAGGGGCACATGTTCGGCGCCCTCAACCTTGCCATCCCCTATATCTTTTCCAGCCTTCAGTTGCACCGTATCGAGGCAGCCTGTATTCCAGACAATACAAGAAGCATCCGTCTCCTTGAAAAGGCCGGCTTTCGACAGGAAGGCTACCTTCGGGAGTATCTGAAGATAAACGGGGAGTGGCGCGACCACGTGATGTTCTCGCTTCTGGCGGCCGACAGGCAGCCGTGAGAGCGGCGCGATGGACGCGGCAGGACTGGGCAGTTACCTAAGGACAATGCACTTTCAATGACGTCTTCCTCCGTGCCGCAAGCGTACTCCGCCAGCCGGCTGTTCGCCCTCATTCTCCTGGCGACGATGCTGCTTGTCGGCCTCTTCGCCGGCCGGGCCTTCGCCGTCGAGCCGGTGAAGATCTCCCGTGACGACACGGCGCTCGACCTCACCGCCACCACGGAAATCTATACGGGCCGGGGCGAAGCCTTCCAGATATCCACCGCGCCCGGCACGGACGGCATCGTGCGCCGCATCGAGGTCCGCGCGACCTCCGAGACCCATCAGGGCGACTGGGCCGTCTTCGCGCTCGCCAACGTTTCGGAAGAGCAGATCGACCGCCTGATCGTCGCCCCGCATTTCCGCCTCGTGCAGTCTGGGCTGTTCTGGCCCGACCTCGGGGCAAAGCGCATCATCTCGATCACGCCGAGCGAGGGTTTTGCCCTCGACCGCCAGCCGAGCGAGGAGGCGGACGTCTTCCGCATCACGCTCAACCCCGGAACGGTCGTGACCTTCGTCGCGGAGCTGACGACCCCCGACCTGCCGCAGATCTACCTCTGGGCGCCGGACGCCTACAAGGACACGGTCAACGCCTTCACGCTCTATCGCGGCATCGTGCTCGGCATCGCCGGCCTTCTCGCCGTGTTCCTCACCATCCTCTTCGTGGTGAAGGGCACCTCCATGCTACCGGCGACGGCGGCGCTCGCCTGGGCGGTGCTCGGCTATATCTGCGTCGACTTCGGCTTCCTCTCCAAGCTCATCTCCATAACAGCGGGTGACGAGCGCATATGGCGGGCAGGAACCGAGGTGTTCCTGGCGGCGGGCCTCGTCGTCTTCCTCTTCACCTATCTCAACCTCAACCGCTGGCATGCGCACCTCTCCTACGCGACGCTCGCCTGGGTGCTCGGCCTCGCGCTCCTCTTCGGCGTGGCGATCTACGATCCGCCGATCGCGGCCGGCATCGCCCGCCTTTCCTTCGCGCTGACCGGCACGGTCGGCATCGTGCTCATCGCCTATCTCGGCTTCAATCGCTACGACCGCGCCATCCTGCTCGTGCCTGCCTGGGCGCTGATCCTCGTCTGGCTGTTCGGGGCGTGGCTGACGGTGACGGGCCAGCTCAACAACGACATCATCCAGCCGGCGCTCGGCGGCGGCCTCGTGCTCATCGTTCTCCTCATCGGCTTCACGGTGATGCAGCACGCCTTTGCCGGCGGGGCCTATAGCCAGGGCCTCTTCTCCGATCTCGAGCGCCAGTCGCTGGCACTGACCGGCTCGGGCGATACGGTCTGGGACTGGGACGTGGCGCGCGACCGCGTCGTCACCATTCCCGACATCTCCATCCAGCTCGGCCTTGCGCCCGGCGTCATGCACGGACCGGCGCGCAACTGGCTGCCGCGCCTGCATCCCGACGACCGCGACCGCTTCCGCGCCACGCTCGACGTGCTTCTGGAGCACCGCAAGGGCCGGCTCAACCATCAGTTCCGCGTGCGCGCCGAGGACGGCCACTATCATTGGCTGTCGATCCGCGCCCGGCCGGTGCTCGGCGCGAACGGCGAGATCATCCGCTGCGTCGGCACGATCATCGACATCACCGAGCAGCGCAATTCCGTCGACCGGCTGCTGCAGGACGCCCTGCACGACAACCTGACGGGCCTGCCGAACCGCCAGGTCTTCCTCGACCGCCTGCAATCGATCCTCTCGCTCACCGCCAGTTCCGACACGGTGCGCCCGACGGTGCTGACCATCGATATCGACCGCTACAAGCAGGTCAACGACGCGCTCGGCATCGCCGCCGGCGATAATATCCTCATCGCGCTGACCCGGCGCCTGCGCCGCCTGCTGAAGCCGCAGGACACGCTGGCGCGGCTTTCCGGCGACCAGTTCGGCCTCATCCTCGTTTCCGAGCGGGACCCCGCCAAGGTGGCGGATTTCGCCGATGCCGTCAGCAAGGCGATCATGGTGCCGATCAATTTTGGCGGGCGCGAGATCATCCTGACCGCCTCCATCGGCCTCGTCTCCTGGGTGGACCAGCAGGAGGATGCGGCGGGCCTGCTCAATGACGCGGAGCTTGCCATGTATCGGGCCAAGAAGGCCGGCGGCAACCGCGTGGAACCCTTCCGTCCCGCCTTCCGCACCTTCGGCGCAGACCGGCTGCAGATCGAGACCGACCTTCGCCGCGCCATCGAGCGCAAGGAACTCTCCCTCGTCTACCAGCCGATCGTGCGCCTGGAGGATGCCGAGATCGCCGGCTTCGAGGCGCTGATGCGGTGGGACCACCCCAAGCGCGGCAACATCTCGCCGGCCGAATTCATCCCCATCGCTGAGGCCTCCGACCTCATCAACCAGCTCGGCCTCTTCGCCTTCGACAAGGCGGCGAGCGACCTGATGGACTGGCAGATGCAGACCGGCGACCTGCCCGTCTTCGTCTCGGTCAACCTGTCGAGCGCACAGCTTCTCAACAACGAGCTTTACAACGACGTGCGCGCGGCGCTGGCCCGCACCCGCTGCGAGCCGCGCAAGCTGAAGCTGGAGCTCACCGAATCCGTCGTGATGGAGAACCCGGAACAGGCTCGCCTCATCCTCTCGAAACTGAAGGATGTCGGCCTCGGCCTGGCGCTCGACGATTTCGGCACGGGCCATTCCTCGCTGTCCTACCTCACCCGCTTCCCCTTCGACACGATCAAGATCGACAAGGCGCTGGTCTGCGACGGCTCGGACAAGCGCACCGTCCTCCTGCGCTCGGTCATCTCGATGGCCCGCGAACTGGACATGCAGGTGGTGGCCGAAGGCATCGAATCGGAAGAGGATGCCGTGGAACTCGGCAAGATGGGCTGCGAATTCGGCCAGAGCTACCTCTTCGGCCCGCCCATCGGCTACGATTCGGTGCTGCGCCTGCTGAAGGAACGCTTCCCGCTGATGAAGCGGGCGTGAGGCCCCGCTAGCCGCCTGCCCCGAGCACTAGCCGGTTGATGAAGTCCAGCTTCTCCACCACCGGCGGCGGCAGGAGGAAGGGGTAGCTGTCGGGCTGGCCCATGGAGCGCTGGATAGCGTTCATGGCGACGCTGAGGGGGATCCACGCCTCGACGAGACGGCCGGCATTCGGGGCACGGTAGGGATCGAAGGTGACTTCGGCTTCCAGCTCCTCATGACCCTTCGGATCGGTGTTGAGGCCGAAAGCGCGGGCGGTTTCCAACGTGTCGACGATATGGAGGTAGTGCGCCCAGCATTCGGCGAAATCCTCGGCGGGATGGCAGCTCGCATAGGTGCTGATGAAACGGTCCTGCCAGTCCGGCGGCGGGCCTTGCTCGTAGTTACGCCGGAGGGCGGCAGCGTAGTCCTCGCGCTCGTCGCCGAAGAGACGGCGGGCTTCCTCCAGCGTGGCCGTGTCGCGAACCAGCTCCTTCCAGTAGAAATGCCCGATCTCGTGGCGGAAATGGCCGAGCAGCGTGCGGTATGGTTCCCCCATGGAGACACGCACGCTTTCGCGCACCGCATCGTCGGCTTCGGCTGCGCGAAGGCTGATCAGGCCGTCCTCGTGCCCGGTCATCGCCGCGGTGACGACATTGCCTCCCGCATCCAGTTCGTCCGCCAGGAAATCAAAGACGAGGCCGCCCGACGGGTCTTCCTCGCGGGTCGGGTGCGGCAGGCGCCAGCGCAGGATCGAATAGAAGAGATGCCGCTGGGCGGCGCTTATACGCCGCCAGCGCTCCAGTCCCTTCGGGTCGGTGGTCGGCACGATGCGGTTATGGCGGCAGGCCGCGCAGAAGGCCTGCGGGTCGTCGGCGGGCAGAATCCAGTTGCAGATATCGTGCGCCGCGTTGGCGCAGAAGCGATAGAGGCCGTCCCGCGGCACGATGCTCCAGAGCCCCTCGCCTTCCGGCGTCAGCGCGTGCAGGGTCCCGTCTTCAGCCCGAAAACCGAGGACCGCGCCGCAACGTATGCAGAGGCGATTGTCGAAATGGGTCGTCTGGCCGCAGACGGCGCAGGTGAAGAGCTTCATGTCATCCCCGGATGATGCGACCTTCGGCAAGATATCCGCGTCGCCACCGGCGACACGGATATCCGCTTTTCACGATGACGGGATGACGAACAGCCACCCCGGAGAGGCTCAGAGCCGGTCGACCGCGTTCTTTACCGCATCCTTGGCCTTGCCGACGGCCTTCTGGGTCTTGCCCTTGGCCTCCTGAGCCGCGCCCTCGGCGCGAAGCTTCGGGCTGTCGGCAGCCTTGCCGGCGGCCTGCTTTGCCTTGCCGGCCAGTTCGTTGGCCGTGCCCTTGATCTTGTCGCTCGTGCTACCCACGGTCATGCTCCTTGTTAAGGCGCCGTCGTTGACGCCCCCGCACAACGGCGCGCGGGGCCACAAGTTCCAGCCTGCGGGGAGAAAATCGGCGGGGCGAGGCTCAGGCGTGCCCGGCCTCGGTGGACAGCATGGCGGGCGTGATGCCCATCAGGCCGAGGGCGCGCTCGTACTTGCTGTCGAGGTTCGTATCGAAGATCAGCTCTTCCTGTGCCGGGCAGCTCAGCCAGCCGTTAGCGCCGATCTCGTTCTCGATCTGCCCCGCGCCCCAGCCGGCATAGCCGAGCATCATCAGGCCGCGCTGCGGGCCGCGCCCGCGGGAAATGGCCCGCACGATATCGAGGGTCGCCGTCAGGCAGATGTCGTCGCTGACGGGAATGCTCGATTCCGAAAGGTAATCGTCCGAATGCAGGACGAAGCCGCGCCCGCTCTCCACCGGCCCGCCGCAGCGGATGGGGAAATCGAGCGTCGCACCCGGCAGGCGGATCACCTCTTCCTCGCCAAGAAGATCGAGATGCAGCAGCACGTCGGAGAAGCTCAATTGCTGCGGCCGGTTGATGACGAAGCCCATGGCCCCGTCTTCCGAATGGGCGCAGATATAGACGACGGTGCGGGCGAAATTGGCGTCGGCCATGCCCGGCATGGCGATCAGGAATTGACCGTCAAGGAAGCCGCGTTCTCGTTTGTTTTTCAGAACCGACATAGCCATAGTGCGGATAGCCTACCAATTCGCCGCCAAATGAAAAGCGTTCTTTTCGCGGAGCAAGGCAGGCCCGCCTTGCGAAACGGCCATGGCGCAAAGGCCCACGATCAAGCTTTTATGATCGGCGCGTGCGCTCTTGCCGCTGGAAAGCGGCGGCGCGCGGCGATAGACATGATGCCATGAAACGTCTGCAAACCGCTGCCCTGGCATTGCTTTTCATCAATTCCACAGCCGCCGCCGCGACCTCTTCCTGGGTCGAGACGCCGGGCGGGGATGTGCGTCTCGTCGCGCTGCCGGCCGACGCGGACGGCTCCGTGCGCGCCATGCTGGATATCCGCCTGCATGACGGCTGGAAGACCTATTGGCGCGATCCGGGCGGCAGCGGCATCCCGCCATCCATCGCCGTCAGCGGAGCGGAGCTTGTGTCCACCGGCTTTCCCGCCCCCAAGCGCCTCGGGGACGAGGCCACGCACTATATCGGCTACGACAAGCCGGTGCGCCTGCCCCTGACGCTCGGCAAGGCGACGGGCGAGGCGATCTCCGCAAGCGTCTTTATCGGCGTGTGCAAGGATATCTGCATTCCCGTGCAGGCGGAGCTGACGGTGAACGTCTCCGGGGAGAGCTTCGCCAATCCGCTAGAGGAGGCGGCGATCGCCGAAGCCGAGGCCTCGCTGCCGCAGGGGGCGAGCGACGGCTTCAAGCCGCTCGACGGCCGCTGGGCGGCGGATGGCAAGAGCGTGACCGTGCGCTTTGCGGCTCCGTCGGACGGGGCGATGCCGGATGTCTTCCTCTCCGGCACATCGGGTTTCGAATTCGGCGCGGCCGCGCCTGCGCGCCGCGAGGGCGACGCCTTCGTCGCCGAGGTGCCGGTGCTGCACAGGCCGAAGGTCTTCGACCTTGCCAAGGCCCCGATCCTCCTGACGGTGCGCGCCGGGGCGAAGACGATGGAAAGCCCGCTTGCCATCGACTAACCCTCCCCTATAGTGCCGCGGCAAGCCATTCCGCTGAAACAGGAGAGACGCCGTGACCATAGCCGTTGGAGACAAGCTGCCCGACCTCAAGCTGAAGGAGCGCACGCCGGACGGTCCCGTCGACATCTCGACGGACGATCTCTTCAAGGGCAGGCGCGTCGTGCTCTTCGCCGTTCCGGGCGCCTTCACGCCCACCTGCTCGCTGAACCACCTGCCGGGTTATCTGGAGAACCGCGACGCGATCCTCGCGCGGGGCGTGGACGACATCGCCGTCGTCGCGGTCAACGATCACCATGTCATGGGCGCCTGGGCGGTCTCGACGGGCGGCGCGGGCAAGCTGCGCTTCCTCGCCGACTGGGACGCCGCCTTCACCAAGGCGCTCGGCATGGAGATCGACCTTTCCGCCGGCACACTCGGCCTGCGCTCCAAGCGCTATTCCATGCTGGTCGAGGACGGCGTGGTGAAGACGCTGAACATCGAGGAAAGCCCGGGCCAGGCGACCGTTTCGGGCGCAGCGGCGATGATCGGGCAGCTTTGATCCGAACCGGGGCCATGGCGGAAACGCCGTGGCCCGCTTCCCGCCGTGGAGAGCGCCGTGCCGCCGATCTATGTCGCCATTCTCACCTATGTCCGACCGCTCGAAGAGATCGACCGCCATGTCGAGGCGCACATCGAATGGCTGCGGCGGCACTATGCGGACGGCACGTTTCTCCTCTCGGGCCGGCGCGTGCCGCGAACCGGCGGCGTCATCGTGACGCGCGGCGAGAGCCTCGAAGCGGTCGAGGCGCTGCTGAAGACCGATCCCTTCCAGCAGCACGGGCTTGCCACGGTCGATATCATCCCCCTGCAGGTCGCGATGGCGGCCGACGGGCTGAAGGAGCTGTTGCTGGGCGCGTGAGAAAGGCCGTCAGCCCTTCTTGAACGGCGCCATGCCCTTGCGCGCCAGTTCGTCGGCGCGTTCGTTCTCCGGGTGGCCGGCATGGCCCTTGACCCAGTGCCATTCGACCTTGTGGCGCAGGCGCGCCGCATCGAGCGCCTGCCAGAGGTCGCCGTTCTTCACCGGCTTCTTGTCCGCCGTCTTCCAGCCGTTCTTCTTCCAGCCGAAGATCCATTTCGAAATGCCGTCCATGACGTATTTCGAATCCGTGTAGAGATCGACCTCGCAGGGCGTCTTGAGCGCGGTCAGCGCGCTCATAGCCGCCGTCAGCTCCATGCGGTTGTTGGTGGTCTCGGCCTCGCCGCCGGACATTTCCTTCTCGACCTCGCCATAGCGCAGCACCGCGCCCCAGCCGCCGGGACCGGGATTGCCCGAGCAGGCGCCGTCCGTGAAAATATCGACATGCTTCATCGGGAAAGACCGTATTCCGCGGGGTTGGCAACCTGGCGGTGGAAGCGCAGCTTGCGCAGGTATTCCAGCGGGTCCTTCTTGACGACCAGTGCGCCGGGCGGGGTCATCAGCCAGTCGTAGAGCCGCGTCAGGAAGAAGCGGATCGCCGAGCCGCGGCAAAGCAGCGGCAGCGCGGCGGCCTCCTCCGGCGTGAGCGGGCGAACGCTCTCGTAGCCTTCCAGCAGCGCCATGCCCTTGGTCAGGTTGAACGCGCCGTCCTTTTCGAAGCACCAGGCATTGAGGCAGGTGGCAACGTCGTAGGCGAGGATGTCGTTGCAGGCGAAGTAGAAGTCGATCAGGCCGGACAGTTCGTCGCCGATGAAGAAGACGTTGTCCTGAAAGAGATCGGCATGGATGACGCCTGTCGGCAGGTCCCTCGGCCAATGGGCCTCGAGGAAGGAAAGCTCGCCGGCGATCTCGTCCTGAAGTCCCTCTTCCACTTCGTCGGCGCGGTCGGCGGACTTGTCCCAGAGCGGCCGCCAGCCATCGACGGTGAGCGCATTCCTCCGGGTGATCTCGAAACCTTCACCGGCAAGATGCATCTCGGCCAGCGCGCGGCCGACCTCGCGGCAATGCTTCGCCGCGGGCTTGCGCAGCCACATGCCCTCGAGGAACGTGATCATCGCGGCCGGACGGCCGGAGAGTTCGCCGAGCAGCGCGCCGTCGTTGCGCGGCAGCGGCAGCGGGCAGGAAAGGCCCCGCTCCGCCAGATGGTGCATCAGGCCGAGGAAGAACGGCAGATCGCCGGGATCGACGCGCTTTTCGTAGAGCGTCAGGATGAAGGCGCCCTTGGTGGTGTGCAGCAGGAAATTGGAATTCTCCACGCCCTCGGCGATACCCTTGTAGGAGAGCAGCGTGCCCGCGTCATAGGCGGTGAGGAAACGGGAAAGATCGTCTTCGGTGATATCGGTATAGACGGCCACGGCGGGTCTCAGGCTTGATGGGTTGGATCGGTCGGTCGGATCGGTGTGGCGCGTCGCCCCTCACCTGCCTGCCGGCATACTCTCCCCGTAAACGGGGCGAGGAGCGATGGGCGCGCCGTTCTGCCCTTTCGCCCCGCCTGCGGGAAGAAGGTCGCGGCAGCGGGATAAGAAGCGGCCCCGCAGATAACGCGGTTCACGGCCCTATTCCCCATTGACGAAAGCCATGTCGGCGGAGGTCAGTTCTATGTTGCGCAGTTCGCGGTTGACGAGGAAGTGCTCGTTCTCCTCGACCGTATCGGCCAGTTCCACCACCGCGTTGTAACGCGCGCGGAACGCCTCGATGATCTCGTTGACAATGACCTCGGGCGCGGAGGCCCCGGCCGACAGGCCGACGGTGCGGATGTCGCCGATGGTCTCCCAGTCGATCTCGGCGGCGCGCTGGACGAGCACGGATTTCCCCGCCCCGGCCCGCAACGCCACTTCGACGAGGCGCTTGGAGTTGGACGAATTGGGCGCGCCGACGATGAGGAAGAGATCGCAGCCGGATGCGGCCTGCTTGACGGCCTCCTGCCGGTTGGTCGTGGCGTAGCAGATGGAATCGGCGGCGGGGGCCGTGAGGTTCGGGAAGCGCTCGTGCAGGCGCTTGATGACGCCGGCCGTGTCGTCCACGGAAAGCGTCGTCTGGGTGACGAAGCCGAGATTGTCCGGGTCCGGCGGGGTGTACCGGTCGGCGTCCTCGACGGTCTCGATCAGGTCGACGGAGCCTTCCGGCAACTGGCCCATCGTGCCGATGACCTCCGGGTGGCCGGCATGGCCGATCAAGACGACATGGCGGCCGAGGCGCTGGTGGCGCATGGCCTGCTTGTGGACCTTGGAGACGAGCGGGCAGGTCGCGTCGAGATAGAACAGGTTGCGCGCCTCGGCATCCTCGGGGACCGACTTCGGCACGCCATGGGCGGAGAAGACGACGGGCTGCTGGCGGTGTTCCTCGGGAATCTCATTCAGCTCCTCGACGAAGATCGCCCCCTTGGCCTCCAGCCCCTCCACGACATAACGGTTGTGCACGATCTCGTGGCGCACATAGACCGGCGCGCCATAGGCCTTCAGCGCCAGCACGACGATCTGGATGGCGCGGTCGACGCCGGCGCAGAAGCCGCGCGGGCCGCACAGCCTGATGGTCAAATCCGGTCGGGTTTCAGTCATGCGCATCGGTTATCCGGCAAAGAGGACGGCGACAAGGGCGACGGCCGCGGGAAGCGCCTGGATGACGAAAATCTTCCGCGAGGCCGTTGCGCCCCCATATAGGCCGGCGACCACGACCGCGCCAAGGAAAAACAATTTGATCTGCCAGGCGAAGGCCGGATCCGGATGGACGAGCGACCAGAAGAGGCCGGCGGCGAGGAAGCCGTTATAGAGACCCTGATTGACGGCGAGCACCTTCGTCGCCTCGGCCTGCGCGGGCGTCATGCCGAAGGCCTTCAGGCCCTTCGGCGTCGTCCAGAGGAACATTTCGAGGATGAGGATATAGACGTGTTCGAGCGCGACCAGCGCGACGAGTATGGTTGCCAGTATCTGCATGCCGATCTCCCCGGAGCCTTCTTCTTCCTACGGCATTTCAGGGCGCCGGGCGATTGCCTTTTCGCCGGAAGAGCGCGTAGAGGCCGACGCCCACCAGCGCGGCGGCAAGGCCGTACCAGGTGACGGCGTATTGCAGGTGATTGTTCGGCAGGTCGAACTGCGTGACGGCGCCGATCGGCAGGCCCTTGGGGTTCGGCGCATCGCCCGCATCGACGAAGAAGGGCACCAGCCGGTCGGCCGGGATGCCGGTGCTGGAGGCCATCGCGTCGAGGTCCTTCCAGTAGAAGATGTTCTTGGAAAGGTCGTTCTCCGGCACGATGGAGGACGGCTTTTCAGCAAGGCGGGCGCGGGCAAGGCCGGTGACGGTCTGCTCGCCGGTGAGCTGGCCCTGCTTGCGCATTTCCGGCTCCTTCGCCTCGTAGGGCGTAAAGCCCCGGTTGACGAAGAGGAAGCGGCCGTCGGCAAGCTGCAGCGGCGTATAGACGTGATAGCCGGTCTGGCCGCGCCAGGTGGCGAAGAAGTGGCGCTCCTTGTTGTTGACGAAGACGCCGGAGACGGTGACGGGGCGGTATTCGATATCCTCGCCCTTCTTCGCCATCGCCTCGATATCGGCAAGGGCGACCGGGGCCGCGGTTCGCCGCGCGGCCATGTCGGCCAGCAGTTGCTCCTTCCAGTGAAGGCGTTGCACCTGCCAGGTGCCGAGCGAAAGCAGAATGGCAAGCGCAAGGACGAAGGCGACCGCGGCCGCGACCACCCTGCCCCCGCGCGCGCGCGGGCGCTCGCCGGCCGGCGCCTCAGCCACGGTCGATTTCGCCCGGCCGGGCATTGTTGCGGTATTGCAGGGCGATCAGCAGGCCCTTGAGGACGCGCGTCAGCCCGAGGCCGAAGACGATCACCGCCGGTATCCACAGAAGGAAATGCAGCCAGAGCGGCGGGCTGAAATTCACCTCCAGCCACAGCGCCGCGCCGACGACAACGAAGCCGACGATCAGCAGCACGAAGACGACCGGGCCGTCCCCCGAATCGGCGAAGGAATAGTCCAGACCGCAGTTCGCGCAGCCCGGCTTCACCTTCAGCATGCCGTCGAACAGCTTGCCCTGGCCGCAGCGCGGGCAGCAGCCCCGCGCGCCGGCGCTGAAGGGATCGACGGGAGGAAAGAGGGCCTTGTCGTCATCCATGATGTTCGTTCCGTGAAGGGTATCGGTGCAGCTATACATCTCCGCCTCGCCCCTCGTCCAATCGAAAGGCCGCGACAAAGACGCCTAAAGAAAAACGGCCGCATCGCTGCGGCCGTCTCGAAATCGTGTCCTGACGGATCAGCCGTGGACCGGCGCGCCCCAGCCACCCCAGATGTAAATGGAGAAGAAGAGGAAGAGCCAGACGACGTCGACGAAATGCCAGTACCAGGCGGCGGCCTCGAAGCCGAAGTGCTGCTTCGGGGTGAAGTCGCCGCGCGCGGCGCGCACGAGGCAGACGATCAGGAAGATCGTGCCGACCAGAACGTGGAAGCCGTGGAAACCGGTCGCCATGAAGAAGGTCGCGCCGTAGATCGAGTCCTTGAAGGCGAACGGTGCGTGCGCATATTCGTAGGCCTGGACGAAGGAGAACAGGACGCCGAGAGCGACCGTCAGCGCAAGACCGTTGATCAGGCCCTTGCGGTCGTTGTGCAGCAGGGCATGGTGCGCCCAGGTCACGCAGGTGCCCGAGAGCAGCAGGATGACGGTGTTGTACAGCGGCAGGTGCCAGGGATCGAGAACCTCGATGCCCTTCGGCGGCCAGACGCCGCCGGTATGCGCCACGCGGGCGGCCTGGATGGCCTCGCCCGGGAACAGGCTGGCGTCGAAGAAGGCCCAGAACCAGGCAACGAAGAACATCACTTCCGAAGCGATGAACATGATCATGCCGTAGCGCAGGTGCAGCGAGACGACGCGCGTATGGTGGCCCTCATGGGCTTCCTTCACGGTATCGGCCCACCAAGCGTACATGGTGTAGAGCGTGATCACGAGACCGATGAAGAAAATCCACGGATTGGCGACGTTGAGGCCGAACAGGTGGAACGCACCGCCCGACAGCCAGCGCATGTAGCCGATGCCGCCGAATGCCAGGACGAAGGCGCCGATGGAGGCGAGCAACGGCCACGGGCTGGGGTCGATGATGTGGTAATCGTGTTTCTTCTGGTGCGCATCGGCCATGTGACTTATCCCCAATGTATCGCGTTCAGCTCCCGGCATAGCCGGAAACGCATGTCTTTCAAAGTTTGTTCGCGTCGTCCGTCTTCCCATCCGCAGCCGAAGCCACCGGCTTCGACGCCTCATGCGGATAGAAGGTGTAGGACAGCGTGATCGTGTGGATGCCCTTCGTCTCGACCGGCTCGACGATCTCGGGATCGACGAAGAAGACGACGGGCATTTCCATTTCCTCGCCCGGCTTCAGCGTCGTTTCGGTGAAGCAGAAGCACTGGACCTTGTTGAAATAGGCGCCGGCGGCCTGCGGCGTGACGTTGAACGTCGCCTGGCCGGTCGTCGCCTTCGAGGCGTTGTTGCGCGCCTTGTAGTAGACCTGCACGGTCTCGCCGATCCTGATCTCGACCTCGCGCTGCACCGGCTCGAAGGTCCAGGGCAGGCCCGGGCCGACATTGGCGTCGAAGCGCACCTTGATCTTGCGGTCGAGGATGACGTCGGAGGCCTGCTCGACGCGCTGCGTCGTGCCGCCATAGCCGGTGACCTTGCAGAACATCTCATAGAGCGGCACGGCGGCATAGGCCATGCCGACCATGCCGATGACGAAGGCGCAGCAGATGGCGACGATGGCGCCGTTGCCAAGCCTGCTCTTCTCGGTCTTTCCGGTTCCGCTCATGCTCAGCCCGCCATTCCGCTGGAGAACTTGACGAGCGTGACGACGTAGAAGAGCACGACGAGACCGAGCAGCACCGCGCCGAGCGCGATGTTGCGGCCGCGGCGGGCCTTCTTCTGGCTGTCCGTGAGATTTACCGTTTCCATTACAGTACCCATCCGAATGATGCGATCAGGTGGTCGAGCATCAGCCCGGAGAAGATCGCGAACAGATAGACGATGGAGAAGGCGAAGAGCTTCTTGGCCGGCACCATCGCGCGGTCGCCCTCCGGCATGCGCAGCACACCGATGGAGTACCACACGAAGCCGAGGCCGAGCGCTGCGGCAAAGAGACCGTAACCGAGGCTCGCAAAGCCGAGGAAAGTCGGCACGACGGCGATGGCGGCGGTCAGCACAGCGTAAATGAGAATCTGCACCTTGGTGGTGGCTTCGCCGGAGACATTCGGCAGCATCGGCACGCCGACGGCGTCGTAGTCGCGCATCTTGAAGAGCGCGAGCGCCCAGAAATGCGCCGGGGTCCACAGGAAGGTGATGAGGAAGAGCACGACGCTCTCGATGGAGACGCCGCCGGTGACGCAGGCCCAGCCGATCATGGGCGGAAAAGCGCCGGCCGCGCCGCCGATGACGATGTTCTGCGGCGTCGAGCGCTTCAGCCACATCGTATAGACGACAGCGTAGAAGAAGATGGTGAAGGCGAGCAGGCCGGCGGCGAGCCAGTTGACCGCAAGGCCGAGGATCGCGACCGAGAAGGCGGAGAGCGTCAGGCCGAAGGCGAGCGCTTCTTCCGGGCGGATGCGGCCGGAGGGAATGGGACGCTTGGCGGTGCGGGTCATGACCGCATCGATATCGGCGTCGTACCACATGTTGAGGGCACCGGACGCGCCGGCGCCCACGGCGATACAGAGGATCGCGATGGCGCCGATGAACGGGTTGATCGTTCCGGGCGCGACGACGAGGCCGGCAAAAGCCGTGAAGACGACGAGCGACATGACGCGCGGCTTCAGAAGCTCGAAGAAATCACGCGGCGACGCTTCGGAGAGGTAGACCTCGCCGCCGCCCGGGATCGTTTCGTGATGCTCGATGACCGCCATGTTGTTTCCGTCGCGTTTGGCCGGGTTCGCCAGCCTTCCTAGAGTTCTATCCGGTTCAAATCGAACCGGATAGAACTCTGGATTTCTTTGTTTTCGTTTGCCTTTTCGGGAAAACCGATTCCCACTTTTCCCTGACAAACTCTAGAAGTGGAGCCGCCGTCGCCGGCGGCCCCGTATTCGATGATCTTACTTGATCTTCGGGAGCTGTTCCCACTGGTGGAACGGCGGCGGCGAAGAAAGCTGCCATTCCAGCGTGTTCGCACCCTCGCCCCACGGATTGTCGCCGGCGACGCGCTTCTTGGCGAAGGCTTCGAAGACGCCGAAGAGGAAGATCAGCACGCCAGCGGCCGAGATGTAGGAGCCGTAGGACGAAACCGCGTTCCAGCCGGCGAATGCATCCGGATAGTCGATGTAGCGGCGCGGCATGCCGGCGAGGCCCAGGAAGTGCTGCGGGAAGAAGATCAGGTTCACGCCGACGAACATGACCCAGAAGTGCAGCTTTCCGAGGAACTCGGAGTACATGTAGCCGGTCATCTTCGGGAACCAGTAGTACCAGGCAGCGAAGATGGCGAAGACGGCGCCAAGCGACAGAACGTAGTGGAAGTGGGCAACCACATAGTAGGTGTCATGCAGGGCGCGGTCGAGGCCGGCATTGGCGAGCTGAACGCCCGTGACGCCACCGACCGTGAACAGGAAGATGAAGCCGATCGCCCAGACCATCGGGGTCGTGAAGCGAATGGAGCCGCCCCACATCGTCGCGATCCACGAGAAGATCTTGATGCCCGTCGGGATGGCGATGACCATCGTGGCGAACACGAAGTAGCGCTGCGTGTCGAGCGACATGCCGACCGTGTACATGTGGTGCGCCCACACGACGAAGCCGACGGCGCCGATGGCGACCATGGCGTAGGCCATGCCGAGGTAGCCGAAGATCGGCTTCTTCGAGAAGGTGGACACGATGTGGCTGATGATGCCGAAGCCGGGCAGGATCAGGATGTACACTTCCGGGTGACCGAAGAACCAGAACAGGTGCTGGAAGAGGATCGGGTCACCGCCGTTTTCCGGCGCGAAGAAGGCCGTGCCGAAGTTGCGGTCGGTCAGCAGCATGGTGATGCCGCCAGCCAGAACCGGCAGCGAGAGCAGCAGAAGGAAGGCGGTGATCAGAACCGACCAGGCGAAGAGCGGCATCTTGTGCAGCGTCATGCCCGGAGCGCGCATGTTCAGGATCGTGGTGATGAAGTTGATCGCGCCGAGGATCGAGGATGCGCCGGCGATATGCAGGCCGAGGATCACGAAGTCCATGGCGGGGCCGGGCTGGCCCGAGGTCGAGAACGGCGGATAGACCGTCCAGCCACCGCCCGCGCCATAGGCGCCTGCCGGGCCTTCGACGAACATCGAAAGGAGCACGAGCAGGAAGGCCGGGATGATCAGCCAGAACGAGATGTTGTTCATGCGCGGGAACGCCATGTCCGGCGCGCCGATCATGATCGGAACCATCCAGTTGGCGAAGCCGCCGATGAGGGCCGGCATGACCATGAAGAAGATCATGATGAGCGCATGCGCCGTCGTGAAGACGTTGAACATGTGCTTGCCGCCGTCGATGGCGGCATCGCCCTCGAAGCCGTAGACCATCTGGGCGAGACCGTGGAAGATCTGGATGCCCGGCTCCTGCAGCTCCATGCGCATCACCACCGACAGCGTACCGCCGATGATGCCCGCACAGATCGCGAAGATGAGGTAGAGGGTGCCGATGTCCTTGTGGTTGGTCGACAGGAACCAACGCTGGAAGAAGGTGAGCGGCTTGTGTTCGTGGTGATCGTGGTGATCGCCGTGGGCAGCGGATGTTCCGGCCATGGTCTGACTCCCTAGGTATTACTGCGCGGCGTTCTGGGCGACGTCTACGGACTTAACCGCACCGTCGACCGACGCCATCAGGGCCTTGTTTGCATCGCCGAGATTGGTCGCGGCGGCGGCAAGCCAGGTATCGTACTTTTCCTGCGAGACAACGCGGATGGCGATCGGCATGAACGCATGGTCCTTGCCGCACAGCTCGGAACACTGACCGTAGAACAGGCCTTCGCGGTCGGCGCGGAACCAGGTCTCGTTCAGACGACCCGGAACGGCGTCGATCTTGATGCCGAAGGACGGCATGGCGAAAGCGTGGATCACGTCGGCGGCAGTGACGAGGAGGCGGACATGCTTGCCGACCGGCACGACGAGTTCGTTGTCGACGGTCAGGAGGCGCGGATAGACCGCCTTGTCTTCCTTGCCGGCGGCGGCGCGGTCAGCATCCTGCAGAAGCAGGCTGTCGAAGGAGAGCGGTGCCTCGCCGACCTGGTACTCATAGCCCCAGTACCACTGGAAGCCGGTGGCCTTGATCGTCAGTTCCGGCTCTTCGGTCGGCGCAAGCTGCTTGGTCAGAAGCTGGAAGGACGGGATGGCGAGAGCAAGGAGAATCAGGACCGGACCGAGCGTCCAGATGATTTCGATGAGGGTGTTGTGGCTGGTCTTGGACGGAACCGGGTTCGCGCGCTCGCGGAACCGCACGACGACGACGATCAGCAGGACGAGAACGAACAGGGTGACCGGTACGATGAACCAGAGTGTGTATTGCTCGAACCACCGGATTTCTTCCATGATCGAAGTCGCAGCGGGCTGGAGGCCCCTCTGCCACTCGACCGGCTGGTCGGCGAAGGCGGCCGAAGCAAAGAGCAGACAGCCGATGGCGGCCAGAACTGCAAAAGCTTTGTTTTTCACAACATGTCTCCCCAAGGCGTTTGATCGGGATCAAACAGATGCGCAGAATCCCTGCTATACTGAGTGCTTAAAATCATAGTTTCATGCTCGCCGCAACCGCCATGGGCCGCGCCCCGTGCGGCATTTTTGCGCAAACGCAAAGGCTGGGCGCGACTCCCCACAGTTTCTTCATAATTGCCTATAGCATGAAAGGTTTGGCCGCGGCGAGCCTCGCCGCCCCTGCCCTGCCGCCCGCATATGCCGCACGGTCCGCCGGCGCTTGCCACCGGCCCCTATTTATAATGTATCGCCGCATTCGGCCGGCGGTCCAATTTCCGCCTTCAATCAATCGGAAATGAGCGCCCGGGGCTTTTCATTTAGCCCCCGCCTATTCAAAGATATCGCGACTGATTCGAGATTCCGAGGTTTTCATGGGTTTTGCTTCCCTTTCCCGGCTGTCCCGGGCGGCACTCGGCGCCGCCGTTCTGGGACTCGGCGCCGCAGCGCTTCCGTCCCTCGCGGCGGCACAGCAGCCCGGCACGGTGAAATCCAACCACGGTGCATGGTCCATCGTCTGCGACCAGCCGGCTGGCGCGTCCGGCGAACAATGCGCCCTGATGCAGAACGTGCTCGCCGAGGACCGGCCGGAGCTGGGCCTTTCCGTCGTGGTGCTGAAGACCGCCGACCGCAAGGCCAAGATCCTGCGCGTGCTCGCCCCCCTCGGCGTGCTGCTGCCGAACGGCCTCGGCCTCAATGTCGACGGCAAGGATATCGGCCGCGCCTATTTCGTGCGCTGCTTCTCCGACGGCTGCTATGCCGAGGTCGTGCTCGAGGAAGAGCTTTTGAAGACCTTCCGCTCCGGCGCGACGGCCACCTTCATCGTCTTCCAGTCGCCCGAGGAAGGCATCGGCATCCCCGTCGATCTCAAGGGCTTCGGCGAAGGCTACGACGCGCTGCCGTAGGCGGATGCCCGGCGGGCTTGCCGCCCGCCGCCGGGGAACCTACATGTGCCCCGTAATCGAAACCCGCGGAGCCTGCCATGAACACCGACCTCCTCTCCCTCTTCGACGCCGACGAGGCGTCCGTTCAGGCTGTGCTGCGGGAGACGCTCAAGGGTGCGGATGACGGCGAGTTGTTCTTGGAACATGCGCAGGCCGAATCGCTTTCCTTCGACAACGGCCGCCTCAAGGGCGGCAGCTTCAACACCGACCAGGGCTTCGGCCTTCGCGCCGTGGCCGGAGAGGCCGTGGGCTACGCCCATTCCGGCGAGATGACGCTTGCGGCGCTGAAGCGCGCGGCGGATGCGGCAGGCGCGGTGACGCGTGGCCATGCCGGCGACTATGCCGACGCCCCCGTCGGCACCAACCGGCGGCTCTATGCCGAGGACAATCCGATCGGCGCGCCGACCTTCGAGGAGAAGGTGGCGCTCCTGACCGAGATCGACGCCTATCTGCGCGACAAGGACCCGAAGGTGCGTCAGGTGACGGCGTCCATCGCCGCGAGCTGGCAGGTCGTCAACATCCTGCGCGCCGACGGCCACCGCGTCACGGACGTGCGGCCGATGACGCGCGTCAACATCTCCGTCGTGGCCGGTGAAGGCGACCGGCAGGAGACCGGCAGCTACGGCGTCGGCGGACGCACCACCTTCGATGCCTTTCTGACCGGGGAAAGCTGGCGGGCGGGCGCCGACGAGGCGCTGCGCCAAGCGCTCGTCAATCTGGAAGCCGTCGAGGCGCCGGCGGGCACGCTGGACATCGTGCTCTCCAACGGCTGGCCCGGCGTCATGCTGCACGAGGCCGTCGGCCATGGCCTCGAAGGCGACTTCAACCGCAAGAAGACCTCGGCCTTCGCCGGCCTGATGGGCGAGCAGGTGGCGGCCAGGGGCGTCACCGTGGTCGACGACGGCACGATCGACAACCGCCGCGGCTCCATCACTGTCGATGACGAGGGCACGCCCTCGGCCTACAACGTGCTGATCGAGGACGGCCGGCTGGTCGGCTACATGCAGGATCGCCAGAACGCCCGCCTGATGGGCATGAAGGCGACCGGCAACGGCCGCCGCCAGGGCTACGCCCATCGCCCGATGCCGCGCATGACCAACACCTACATGCTCTCCGGCGACAGGACGCCGGAAGAAATCATCGCCTCGGTGAAGAACGGCCTCTATGCCGTCTCCTTCGGCGGCGGGCAGGTGGACATCACCTCCGGCAAGTTCGTCTTCGGCTGCACGGAAGCCTATCTCATCGAGAACGGCAAGGTCACGGCGCCGGTCAAGGGCGCCATGCTGATCGGCAACGGGCCGGACGCCATGCGCCGCGTCTCGATGATCGGCAACGACACGAAGCTCGACACGGGCATCGGCAATTGCGGCAAGGCCGGCCAGTGGGTGCCGGTCGGCGTCGGCCAGCCGCACCTGCGCATGGACCAGATCACCGTCGGCGGCACCAAGACCTGACCGCCCTTTCCACCTGCCACAGGAAAGCCGTCGTTAACGCCTCGGATACCATCCGGGTGCGATAACGCCGCAGGTAGAAATGCAGGAAGACGAAGACGACATGCCGATCCGCAGTGTCATGCGACAGGGGCTGAAGCGCGCTGTGATCACCGGCGGGCTGGAGTTCGCGCATCTGGCCGGGCGGGCCGGGCTGATGGCCTCGGCGCGCGGCATGGGCGCGATCTTCACGCTGCACCATGTACGGCCAAGGACGCCGCAGGCCTTCGATCCCAACGCACATCTGGAGATCACGCCGGAATTCCTGGAAGCGGCGATCGAACATCTGAAGGACGAGGGCTACCAGTTCGTGGCGCTGGCCGACATGCCGGCCCGCCTCGCCATCGCCCGCGCCGGCGAACGCTTCGCCGCCTTCACCCTCGACGACGGCTACCGCAACAACGCGGTGCATGCCCAGCCGGTCTTCACCCGCCATAAAGTGCCGTTCACCGTCTTCGTCGCGCCCGGCCTTGCCGGCAAGACGCACGGCATCTGGTGGGAGACGCTGACGGACCTCCTGCGCGCCGTCCCGCATCTTGAATTCGACTTCGGCTCCGGGCCGGTCATCCTGCCGCTCGCCACGCCCTTCCAGAAGCAGGCGGCCTATAACCGTTTCGCCCGCTTCATCCAGTCGGACATGGACGAGGCGACCGCCATCGAGCGCCTCGAAGCGGCGGCGAAGGCGCATGGCATCGATCCGCTGACGATCACCGAACGGCTCGTCATGCGCGAGCCGGAGCTGAAGAGCCTCGTGCTCAACCCCCTCGCCTCCATCGGCGGCCATACGGTGAGCCACCGCGCGCTCGCCCGCCTTTCCGACGAGGAGGCCCGCAGGGAGATGGATCAGTCGGCCGAGCGCATCGCCACCATTACCGGCCAGCGCCCGGAAACCTTCGCCTATCCCTACGGCGACACCGCCGCCGTCTCGCAGCGCGAACACCGACTCGCGAAAGAGCTGGGCTTCCGCGTCGCCGTGACCACGGAGCCGGGCACGATCCTGCCCCGCTCCTTCGACACCCCGACCGCCCTGCCCCGCATCTCGCTGAACGGGCTGTACCAGAAGCCGAAATATGTCGGCGCGCTCGCCTCGGGCATCCCCTTCCGGCTGATGCGGCGCTAGACGCTCACGGATACATCCGCACCTTCGTCCAGCCCCTGCCGTCTTCCGTGCGGCGGAATTCCACGCGGTCGTGCAGGCGGAAGGGGCGGTCGTGCCAGAATTCGATGGAGACGGGTTTCAGGCGGAAGCCGGACCAGTGGGCAGGGCGGGGGATCTCGCCGATGGCGTAGCGGGCCGTGTATTCGGCGACCGCCTTTTCCAGCGCGAAGCGGCTTTCCAGCGGCCGCGACTGTTTCGACGCCCAGGCGCCGATGCGGCTGCCGCGGGGACGCGAGGCGTAATATTCGTCGGCCTCCGCATCCGTGACGATCTCGATATCGCCGCGAATGCGCACCTGCCGGCGGAGCGACTTCCAGTGGAAGCACATCGCCGCCTTGCGGGCGCCAAGGATTTCCACGCCCTTGCGGCTCTCGAAATTCGTGTAGAACACGAAGCCCCGCTCGTCGAAACCCTTCAGGAGAACCATGCGCACATTGGGCAGCCCCGTCTCGTCGACGGTGGCGAGCGCCAGCGCGTTGGCGTCGTTCGGCTCGGACTTGCCGGCCTCCCCGAGCCAGGCGCCGAACAGGGCATAGGGTTCGTTTTCCTCGGTGAAGTCACCGCTTGTTAACGCATTCTCGCTCATATTTGAATCAATGCCGATCTATCTAGCTGTATGAGGCAGTCTGGGTGAAAGACATAACAAAGACGCGACCGGAGACAAAGCCAAACTGGACACGCGGCCTTGGGTTCCTCGCCGTCATGATGTCCGGCGTCGCGCTTTCCGGCTGCATGAGCGGTCTTGACCTGTTCTCCTCCGACAGCAACGTCGACACGACGGTGCGCACCAATACCGTGCCGAACGGCAATGCGGACCGCCTGACCGACGAGATCACGGTGCGCAACGCCGTGTCCTCGGCCGATCTCGTGCGGGCGGGGGGCAACCCCATTCCCTGGGCGAACTCCGCCTCGGGCAGCGCCGGCGTGATCAGCAGCATCGCGGAAAACCAGGACGCCGCAGGCCGCACCTGCCGGGATTTCGTGACCACGAAGCATTCCTACCAGGGCATCGCCAGCTTCACCGGACGCACCTGCATGGGCAATACCGGCGAATGGCTGCTGCTCGCCTTCGACCGACAGGGATGACCGTTTTTCGGGCGCGTTTGCACTTTCTCAACCCTGACCCGTAACCGCCGGTTAGGACGTTCATCGATACCATGGCCGGCGAAACGGAAACGGGTGGAAGTTATGCGTGATCCCTATGCGGTTCTCGGCGTGAAGAAAAGTGCAGGGCAGGAGGAGATCAAGGCCGCCTGGCGCTCGCTGGCGAAAGCCGTGCATCCTGACCAGAATCACGACGATCCGCTCGCGACCGTGCGCTTCACCGAGGCCGGCCGCGCCTACGATCTCCTGCGCGACCCGGACAAACGCAGCCGCTACGACCGCCAGCAGCGCGAGGCCGAGCTTCGCCGCATGGAGCAGATGCGCCGCCAGCAGGCCGAGCGCAAGGCAAGGACCGAGGCCCCGCGCATGTCCGGCGAGGACGCCGAGGACATGATCGCCCGCATCTTCGGCGTCGATTCGCGCGGCCAGCAGGCCGATGCAAAGCCGCAGGTCCGCCCCCAGCCTCAGGCTCAAGCTCAGGCCCAGGCGGGTGCCGCCGCCGCGCCCGCCCAGGATGCCCGCAAGGCCATCGAGGAACCGGCAGCCGACGAGACCGCGCCGGCCCGGGCCAGCGCGCCGGCCTCCGCGCTCATCTCCGCCATCATCCGCCGCATCCGCGGCGGCCGCGCCAGGGTCGAGAAGGCCCCGGACCTTGCGACCGAGATCACGGTGACGGTCGAGGACATCCTGAACCGGGTGCGGCCGACCATCGAAACGCCCGAGGGCCAGACGATCCGCGTGCCGATCGGCGCGGGCACGACCGACGGCCAGGTCATCCGCCTCAAGGAGGCGGGCTACCGCATCGAGAATCTCAAACGCGGCGACGCCGTCGTTACCGTGCGCGTCGCGCCCGGCCGCTTCCGCGTCGACGGCTTCGACCTCAAGGTCGATCTGCCGGTGACGATCGAGAATGCCGTGCTCGGCTGCGAGATGACGATCGAGGGACCGACCGGTCCCCTCCCCGTCACCGTCCCGGCCTGGTCCGGCTCGGACCAGACGATCCGCATCGAGGGTGAGGGCCTGACGAAGGAGACCGGCGAGCGCGGCGACCTGATCGCCGAAATCCGCCTTCTCCTGTGGGAAAAGCCGGACGCCAAGATGATCGACCTGATGCGCTCCCTGCGCGAAGGGCTTTATCTCTAATCGATTTTATGACGCCCGGGTGAAACATGCACCCATTGTTACGAATGCTAACAGTTCCTGAAGCTGCGCGCGCTTGAACCGCATTGCCGGCTATGCCATAGGCAATTCCGACTTGTTTCATGCAGTTCCGATTGCGGGGCCGTTTCCGGCCTTTGCGGAAGTGCTCTAGGTATCAGGGGGCAAACCATGGTTCAGGCATCCGGTCTGATGAAGGGCAAGCGCGGCGTCATCATGGGCGTCGCAAACAATCGTTCCATCGCCTGGGGCATTGCGAAAGCCATCCACGCGCAGGGCGGCGAGATCGCCTTCACCTATCAGGGCGAAGCGCTGAAGAAGCGCGTGGAGCCGCTGGCCGCCGAGATCGGCGCCGTGCTGGCCGGCGACTGCGACGTCTCCGACGAGGCTTCCATCGACGCGGTCTTCGACAATGTCGAGAAGATGTGGGGCAAGATCGACTTCATCGTGCACGCCATCGGCTTCTCCGACAAGGACGAGCTGACCGGCCGCTATGTCGACACCACGCCGGGCAACTTCGCCAAGACGATGCAGATTTCGGTCTATTCCTTCACGTCGGTCGCCCGGCGCGCGGAAAAGCTGATGACCGACGGCGGCGCCATGCTGACGCTGACCTATTACGGCGCGGAAAAGGTCATGCCGAACTACAACGTCATGGGCGTCGCCAAGGCCGCGCTCGAGGCGAGCGTGAAATACCTCGCCGTCGACCTCGGCCCGAAGAACATCCGCGTCAACGCCATCTCGGCCGGCCCGATCAAGACGCTCGCGGCCTCCGGCATCGGCGACTTCCGCTATATCCTCAAGTGGAACGAGTACAACGCGCCGCTGCGCCGTACCGTCACCATCGAGGAAGTGGGCGATGTCGGCCTCTACCTGCTGTCCGACCTGTCGCGCTCCGTCACCGGCGAGACGCACCATGCCGACAGCGGCTACCATGTCATCGGCATGAAGGCCGTCGACGCGCCGGACATCTCCGTCATCAAGGACTGACGAACTTCAGGGACCCGCCTTGCTCATCTACATGATCCGACACGGCCAGACCGCGTGGAATGCAGAGGGCAGGCTGCAGGGCCAGAAGGATATCCCGCTGAACGACACCGGCCGCCGCCAGGCGGCCGGCAACGGCCACGCCCTCAAGGGCGTGCTCGGCGACACGGTTTCCGGCTTCGATTTCGTGGCAAGCCCGCTCGGGCGCACGCGCGAGACGATGGAAATCCTGCGCCGCGCCATGGGCCTTCCTCCCCTTGCCTACCGCACCGACCCACGCCTCGTCGAAGTCTCCTTCGGCGACTGGGAAGGCCATACGCTCGCGGAACTCAAGGCGGAGACGCCCGAACGCGTGGAAGAGCGCGCCCAGGCCAAGTGGAACTTCATCCCGCCGGGCGAGGCCGCCGAAAGCTACGAGATTCTCTGCTGGCGTATCGGCTCGTTCCTTCGCGACACGACGCGCCCGACGGTCTGCGTCAGCCATGGCGGCGTGTTCCGCGCGGCCTTCCGGCTGAATGGCATGGACGAGGAAGAGGCGGCCAACACGCCGATCCACCAGGATCGTATCCTGCGGCTGGACGGAACCGGCATGCACTGGCTCTGAGAGATTTCTACTGGAGAACTTCGAGGTCGTTGATGACGCGCTTGCCATCGACTTCGGTATAGAAGACCAGCACCTTCACGCCCGGCTCCAGGCCTTCGAAGTTGAATTCCTCCGGCGCCTGATACTTTTTGCCGTCATCGAGCGAGAGGCTGAGATTGGTCGTGTCGACATTGGTGATCACGGCCTCGACATCCGCGCTTTCGGCGGAGGCGGCGAGCGGCGAAAGGAAGACAGCCGTGGCCATCAGTGCAGCGATGAGCAACCGCATCTTGCGAACCCCTGGGAATGAATCAGTCTTTTTGCTGGCCATGTCAGATGCCCCCCAAATATGGCGAAATTCGCCCGTCGCGCGATGAAGAGTGGAATGGATGGACGCAAAGCCCCCCTGAATCAAGGCATGGGCCGACATCATCCCCCGGATTGTCGCGCGCATGGCGGGGATCGGCGCCATAAGCACAAGTATTTCAGTCGCTTATAAATGCAATTTTAAGGAAGCACCCCGTACCGTTCCGCTACAACCGGGGACCTTCCTTCTTGTCCGTGCAAGCCGCAATACGCCGCCGTCTGGCGTCCTTCGCAGAATGGGCGCGACCGTCGCTGCTTCCAGCGACGATTGCCGGCTGCGTCATCCTCGCGGCCGGCGTGCTCTACGAGCGGCAGAACGAGAGCCTCTACCGCACGGAGCTGCAGGGCCACGTCTCGGGAGACCTCACGCTGGCCGCGGCCCGGCTGCAGAACGAGGTCAACGGCAATGTGGCGGCCCTGCGGAGCGTCGCCAACATGTTCGCGATGGCCCCGGACCAGGCCGCGCGGCAATTCGACACCTTCGCCCGCAAGCTCCTGTTGCAGAACGCCCATTTCCGCCGCATCGGCGTGGCGCCCGGCGGCAAGGTGAGCCAGGCCTTCCCCCGCAACGGCGACCGCCACATCGGCACCGATTTCAACCGCTTCCCTTCCTTCAAGCGCGCCGCACAGACCGACCGCTCGCGCGGGCGTCCCCTGATGTTCGGCCCGATCGAATTCGCCAAGGGCGGGCGCGGCTTCAACCTGTTCATGCCGGTCTTCACCAATGTCGACGCACGGCACTATTTCTGGGGCTATGTCGACGGGCTGATCGATGAGCGCAGGCTGTTCACCGATGCCGGCCTGATCGACCCCGACCACCGGCCCCAACACGGCACGCCGCAGCACATCGCCGATATCGAGATCGCCATCCGCGACGTCTCCGTACCGGACAATGTCGTCGACCCGTTCTTCGGCGAGGCGGCGGTTTTCGAGAACGAGCCGGTGATCCAGCTCCTCGATTTTCCCGGCGGGCGCTGGGAGATGGCCGCGGTGCCCACCCGGGGCTGGTATCATCCGCCTGAAAACCGCACGCAGATCCGCCTGATCGTGCTCGCCGCCGCGCTCGTCATCATCGTGCCCATCTTCCTGACCGGCGGTCTCGTCAACGAGCGCCAGCGCAACATCGCCCGCCTGCGCGCCCGCGAACGGCAGGTCCAGTCCCTGTCGCAGCGCCTCGACATCGCGCTCGACGCCTCCAAGATCGGCATCTGGGAGGTCGAGCTTGCGACCGGCACGCGCAACTGGGACAGCCAGATGCATCGCCTGCACGGCTTCCCGGAGGGCCAGACGCCGAACGACCAGCAATGGCGCTCCGTGCTGCATCCGGACGACGTCGCGGTCGCCAAGGCCGAGATGGACGTGATCCGCGCGGGCGGCAGCGATTACAAGTCGCAATATCGCATCCTCATGCCCGACGGGAGCTGGCACTATATCCGCAATGTCGGCTCGCGCCTGACCGGCCCGAACGGCGAGGAAAAGCTGACCGGCATAAGCTGGGACGTGACCGAGGACGTGATGCTCAACCAGGCGCTGACCAGCGCCAAGGAACATGCCGAGATACAGAACGCCGAGCTTGCCACGCTGACCCGGCGCCTCGACCTCGCGCTCGATTCCTACCAGTGCGGCCTCTGGGAGGCCGATCTCATCACCGGGGTGACGCTCTGGGACGAGCGCATGCACCAGCTCTACGGTCTTGCCTATTCGGACGGAATCGTCACGCGGGAGCGGTGGCTCGGGGCTATCCATCCGGAAGACCGGCCGACCATCATCGAGAATGTCGGACACTGCATAGAGCAGGACCTGCCCTATGTGCACGAGGCGCGGATCCTGCTGCCAACCGGAGAGGCCCGCCATGTGCGCTCCGTCGGCAAGATCCAGCACAGCCCGGACGGCGGCCGCAAGCTCATCGGCCTCGCCTTCGACGTGACCGGCGACGTGCTGCTCAAGGAACACCTGAAGACGGCGAAGGAGCAGGCGGACGCCAAGAATGCCGAGCTGGAGCAGGCCAAGGACCGCATCGAGCACAACGCGCTGCACGATCCGCTGACCGGGCTGGGCAACCGCCGCAAGCTCGACGACGAGCTGACGGGCATTGCCGAACGCAGCACCAGAACGCCGGCGCGGGTCGCCATCCTCCATATCGACCTCGACCGCTTCAAGCAGATCAACGACACGCTCGGCCACGCCGCCGGCGACGCGCTGCTGGTGCACGCCTCGCAGGTGCTGCGCGCCTCCACGCGCAAGGGCGACCTCGTGGCCCGCATCGGCGGCGACGAATTCGTCATCGTGGTGACGGACACCGCCGACCAGACCTATCTCGCGACCCTCGCCCGCCGTATCATCACGCAGATGCAGCAGCCCATCGAATATGAGGGGCACCTGTGCCGCTTCGGCGTCAGCATCGGCGTCGCGCTCGCCGAGGGCCTGTCGGTCGATACCGCGCGGCTACTCGTCAACGCCGACATCGCGCTCTACCGCGCCAAGGCGCAGGGGCGGAATCGGCACGAATTCTTCACCGAGGCGCTGCAGGCCGAGATCATCTCGAACAAGCGCATTGCCGACGACATCCTGGCCGGCATCGAGAACAACGAGTTCGTGCCTTACTACCAGCCGCAGGTCGAGGCCGGCACGCTGAGGCTCGCCGGCGCGGAGGCGCTGATCCGCTGGAACCATCCGCGCGACGGGCTGCTGACGCCCGACCGTTTCCTCAAGATCGCCGAAGACCTCAACGTCATGGCGACGCTCGACCGCATCGTGCTCGAAAAGGCGCTCATCGACTGCGCGCGCTGGGCGGCGCAAGGCCTGATCATGCCGAAGATCTCGGTCAACGTCTCCGCGCGGCGCCTTCGCGACGAGAGCCTGATCGACAGCCTCACCGGCCTTTCCATCCAGCCGGGCCAGGTGGCCTTCGAGCTGGTGGAATCGATCTTCCTCGACGAGAGCGACGACGTGGTTCTGGCCAATCTGGAGCACATCAAGGCGCTCGGCATCGATATCGAGATCGACGATTTCGGCACCGGCCACACCTCCATCGTCAGCCTGCTGAAGCTCAAGCCCAAGCGGCTGAAGATCGACCGCCAGCTCGTCGCGCCCATCCTCTCCTCGCACAACGAGCAGGCGCTGGTGCGCTCGATCATCGAGATCGGCCGCTCGCTCGGCATCGAGATCGTGGCGGAGGGCGTGGAGACGATGGAGCATGCCGACATGCTGCACCGGCTCGGCTGCGATCTCCTGCAAGGCTATGCCTTCGCCAGGCCGCTCTCGCGGGAGGCGTTCCTCGCCTTCGGGCGGGAGATGCGGTGGCAGATCGCTTCATAGCCGTCGAGCCTGCCCCTCATCCCCTGCCGGATAAGGGGCGATCTGCCGCATCGCGATATCGCAAGCGCGAATCCCTTGTCCCTTCCCGCATTTTTCCACTAATAGGGGACAAACTTTCCACCGGGTCCGGTTCCGCTCATGTCGCACAACACTTTCGGTCATCTTTTCCGCGTCACCACCTGGGGCGAAAGCCATGGGCCGGCGCTCGGCTGCGTGGTGGACGGCTGCCCGCCCGGCATCCGCTTCACGCTGCCCGAAATCCAGGCCTGGCTCGACAAGCGCAAGCCCGGCCAGTCGCGTTTCGTCACCCAGCGGCGCGAGGACGACCTTGTGAAAGTGCTCTCCGGCGTGATGCTGGACGAGGACGGCGAGACGATGATCACCACCGGCACGCCCGTCTCCATGCTGATCGAGAACACCGACCAGCGCTCCAAGGACTATGGCGAGATCGCCCGCCGCTATCGCCCGGGCCATGCCGACTATACCTATGACGTCAAATACGGCATCCGCGACTATCGCGGCGGCGGACGCTCCTCCGCCCGCGAGACGGCCGCGCGCGTCGCCGCCGGCGGGCTTGCCCGCAAGGTCGTGCCGGGGCTGACCGTCCGCGCCGCGCTGGTGCAGATCGGCAAGCACAAGATCGACCGCCGCAACTGGGACTGGGATACGGTGACCGACAATCCGTTCTTCGCGCCCGATCCCGCCATCGTGCCGGTCTGGGAAGAGTATCTCGACGGTATCCGCAAGGCCGGCTCCTCCATCGGCGCGGTCGTCGAGGTCGTCGCCGAGGGCGTGCCCGCCGGCATCGGCGCGCCGATCTACGGCAAGCTCGACCAGGACATCGCCTCGCTCCTCATGTCGATCAACGCCGTCAAGGGCGTGGAGATCGGCGAGGGCTTCGCCTCGGCCGAACTCACCGGCGAAGAGAACGCCGACGAGATGCGCATGGGCAACGACGGCAACCCGATCTTCCTGTCCAACCATGCGGGCGGCATCCTCGGCGGCATCTCCACCGGCCAGCCGGTGGTCGCGCGCTTCGCCATCAAGCCGACCTCCTCGATCCTCACCGAGCGCCGCTCCATCGATGCCGACGGCAACAATGTCGACGTGCGCACCAAGGGCCGGCACGATCCGTGCGTGGGCATCCGCGCCGTGCCGATCGGCGAGGCGATGGTCGCCTGCGCCATTGCCGACCACTATCTGCGAGATCGCGGCCAGACCGGCCGCTTGAAATAATTGGCCGCCTGAAAGAGGACCTTGCGATGAGCTATGACCAGAAACGCGTCGTTGACGCCATCCGCGCCTTCGAGGCCGGCGAGATCGTCGTCGTCATGGATGACGACGGCCGCGAGAACGAAGGGGACCTCATCGTCGCCGCCGTGCACTGCACGCCGGAAAAGATGGCCTTCATCGTGCGTCACACCTCCGGCATCGTCTGCACGCCCATGCCGCGCGAGGAAGCCAAGCGCCTCAACCTCAACGCCATGGTTGCGGAGAACGATTCGGCGCACACCACCGCCTTCACCGTCTCCGTCGACTTCAAGCACGGCACGACGACGGGCATTTCCGCCGACGACCGCACGCTGACGGTGCGCAACCTTGCGAACCCCAATGTCGGCCCGACGGATTTCGTCCGTCCCGGCCATATCTTCCCGCTCGTCGCCCGCGAGGGCGGGGTGCTGATGCGCTCCGGCCATACGGAAGCGGCCGTCGATCTCTGCAAGCTCGCCAGCCTGCCGCCGATCGGCGTGATCAGCGAGCTCGTCAACGACGACGGCACCGTGATGCGCGGCCCGCAGGTCGCCGCCTTCGCGGAAAAGAACGGCCTCAAGCAGGTCTCCGTCGCCGATCTCATCGCCTATCGCCAGCGCAAGGAAACGCTGATCGAGCAGGTCGGCAGCTTCGACATCGACACGCCCTACGGCAAGGCGAAGGCCCTCACCTACACGCTCCCCTGGGATCCGATGCAGCATCTCGCCGTCGTCTTCGGCGACATCCGCGACGGCGTCGACATTCCGGTGCGCCTGCATCTCGAAAATGTCGGCGGCGACGTCTTCGGCGCGGGCCGGCAGATCGACGGCATCATGAAGCGCATCGCCGAGCAAGGCCGCGGCGTTATCGTCTATCTGCGCGAGGGTTCGGTCGGCGTCGGCCAGTCCTCCACCGCCCGCAAGGCCATGCACGACCGCGAGGGTCACGACGAGGCGCAGGCGCGCGAAAGCGAATGGCTGGAAATCGGCCTCGGCGCACAGATCCTGAAGGACCTCGGCATCGCCTCGATCCGCCTGATGGCCTCGCGCGAGCGCCACTATGTCGGCCTCGAAGGCTTCGGCATCGAGATCAGCGCCACCGACCTCTGCTGAATTCCGGCCGCGCCGAATATCCCGCATCCGTGAAACGTCTCGCGGTTGCGGGATTTTTCTATCATGCTTTTTGGGGGGCGTGACGGCATGTGGGATTTCAGCATCGGCAGAACCATCGGCATCCTCGCACGGACGATGCCGTTCATCCTGACGCGCATGGCGATCTATTTCGTCATCACGCTCGCCTTCATCCTCGCCTCCGGCACCGGGGCCGGCATCGGCTACGGCGTCGGCTCGCTCAGCGACAGCCCGGAATCCTTCGCCATCTGGGGCGGCATCTTCGGCATGGGCTTCGTCGGCGTCGCGGTCTACTGGGCGCGCGAATGGCTGCTCTACATGGTCAAGGCCGCGCATATCGCCGTCATCGTCAAGCTGATCGACGGCGAGGCCCTGCCGGACGGGAAGGGACAGGTCGCCTATGGCCGCGAGGTCGTCGCCGCGCGCTTCGGCGAGGCGAATGCGCTCTTCGCGCTCGACCAGCTCATCAAGGGCGTGGTCGCCGTCATCACGGGGCTTATCGGCGG
Organism: Shinella zoogloeoides; assembly: GCF_022682305.1. Lineage (NCBI taxonomy): Bacteria > Pseudomonadati > Pseudomonadota > Alphaproteobacteria > Hyphomicrobiales > Rhizobiaceae > Shinella > Shinella zoogloeoides. The sequence goes on along the minus strand of NZ_CP093528.1, from coordinate 715,306 downwards.
CATCGCCGCCTTCCTGCCGATCCCCGGCCTCGACGGCATCGCGCGCTTCGCCAACACCGTCATCCGCCTGTCGCTGACCTATGTCGACGAGATCATCCTCGGCTACAACATCCGCACGAACAGCGACAATGCCTGGGAAAGCGCGCGGCGCGGCCTCGTGCTCTACGCACAGAACGGCATGAAGATGGTGAAGAACGCCGTCTGGCTCTCCGTCTTCCTGTGGATCCTCTCCATCCTCGTCTTCGTGCTGGCGCTGGCGCCCGCCGCCGCGATCCTCTACGCCTTCCCCGGCGAGATCGCCGGCCTCAGCTTCGTCGTCGCCATCGTGTTCGCCTTGGCCTTCAAGGCCGCCGTGCTGGAGCCTTTCGCCATCGCTGCGCTGATGGCCGTCTATTTCGACACGATCCGCGGCCAGGTGCCGGACCCGGACTGGGACGCCAAGCTGACCGGGGCTTCGGACACATTCCGGTCGCTGACGGAAAATGCGCGCGGGGCTTTTGGCGGGCGGCCGGTGACGGCATAGCCGCCCCTCATCCCGCTGCCGCGACCTTCTCCCCGCAAGCGGGGAGAAGGGATTTGTGGCACTGTCCCATTCTAAAGCGCCGGCGCATTGTTTGGAAACCGGTTCGGCATATCCCTTCGCCCCGCTTGCGGGGAGAAGGTGCCGGCAGGCGGATGAGGGGCGCCTACGCCCCTTCCCCGCGCCACCCATCCAGATACCGCACCTCGTCCACCCCGGAAAACTTCGCCAGCCGCGAAAGTTCCGCCTCCAGCTTCTCCAGCCGTCCCGATGCAGCCCGCACCTTCGGCTCCCACCAGAGGCGCTTGACGTCGAGCGTGCCGTCCTTGCGGTCGGCCTTCATGTCGATGCGGCCGACGAGGCGGTCACCCTCCAGCAGCGGGAAGACGTAGTAGCCATATTGCCGCTTCGGTTCCGGCACGAAGACCTCGATGCGGTAGAAGTAGCCGAAGAGCCGTTCGGTGCGGTTGCGATCGCGGATCAGCGGATCGAAGGGCGAGAGCACCCGCAGCCGGTTCGGCGGCTCGGGCACATCGCCGAGGCAGGCCGGGAAATCGGCAAAGGCATGGGAGGCGCGCGGCTTGCCGCCGTCCGCAGGCTCGATCAGGACGGGGCGCAGTTCATCGCGATGGGCCTCCACCCAGGCTTTGGCCTCATCGGGCGAGACGAGAGCCCAGAAGGCGGCGATCTCGCCGTGAGTGGCGAAGCCGAGGCGCTCCAGCGCGCTGCGGCAGGCCCAGTCGACGAAGGCGTCGTGCTCCACCTCCTCCGCGTGATGGTGCGGCGGCAGCACGCGCTCCACGAGATCGTAGACCTTCTGGAAATTCTCCCGCCGGGCGATGGCGACCTTGCCGGTGCGCCAGAGATATTCCAGCGCCGTCTTGTTCGGGTGCCAGTTCCACCAGCCGCCGGACTTGTGGTCATCCGCCTTGAGATCGCGCGAGAGCACCGCGCCGCCCGAGACGATGCGCTGGTAGGTCTCCTCGAAGGCCGCCTCGAAGCCCGGCTCGCGCCATTTGCGCCAGCGCTCGATGATCGTCTCGTCCTCGCGGCGGAAGCGGTGCTTCCAGTAACGGAAGAAGGTGCTCGGGATGATCGAGGCGTCATGCGTCCAGTTCTCGAAAAGCTCCCCGTCCTTTTCCAGAAGGTCCGTCAGGTGCTCGCGCCGGTAAGTCTGGTTGCGCGAAAAGAGGATCTGGTGATGCGCCCGCTCGACGGTGGCGATGCTATCCACCTGCACGAAGCCGATATCGTGGATGAGCCGCAGCAGCCCTTCCTTGCCGAGGAGGCGGTCCGGGCGCGCGCCGAGGCCCTGCCGGGCGAGGAAGATACGCCGGGCCTCGGCGTTGGAGAGAAGAATCGTCATGGGGGATGATAGGCATACATTCTCGGTTTGTTCCATTCATTTTCTGCACCGGCCAAATGCAACCACCCCACGGTTCCCTTTGAGCCGCGCCGTGCTATAGCTCCCCCCGATTTTCTTCGAACCGGGATCCCGCTCTTGGATATCGTCTTTACCGCCGCCACGGTGAGCTATGCCGGACGCGTGGCCCTTCACCCGCTCGACCTGACGCTCGGTGAACGGCGCATCGGCGTCGTGGGTCTCAACGGCTCGGGCAAGACCACCATGGCGCGGCTTGTCAACGGCCTCGTCAAGCCGACCGCGGGCACGGTGACGGTCGGCGGCCTCGACACGGTGAAGGACGCGGAAGCCGCGCGAGGCCGGACAGGCTTCATCTTCCAGAACCCGCAGCACCAGATGATCCTGCCGATCCTTGCCGAGGACATCGCCTTCGGCCTGAAGAACCGTGGCCTTGATAAGGCGGAGATCGCCGGGCGCACCGAGGCCATCCTCGCACGCTTCGGCATATCCCACCTTGCGCGGCGGCGCGTGCACGAGCTTTCCGGCGGCGAAACGCAACTCGGCGCCATCGCCAGCGTGCTCGTCACGGGCCCGGACCTCCTGATTCTCGACGAGCCGACCAACCAGCTCGACCTGAAGAACCGCGCGCTCATCGAGCGCACCGTCGCCGGCCTGCCGGAACAGGTGCTCGTCATCACCCACGACCTCGCCCTGCTCGACACCTTCGACCGGGTGCTCGTCTTCCACGAGGGACGGCTTGCGGCGGACGACCGGCCGGCGGAGGCGATCCGCGCCTACCGGGAGATCGCGGCATGCTGAACGGGCTGGATATCGAAGGTTCCTCGCCGCTGCACCGCATGCCGGTGCGCAGCAAGCTCCTCCTGCTCTTCGTGGCGGCGATCGGGCTTTTCCTCATTTCCAACCTGCGGCTTCTCGCACCGGCGCTCCTCCTTGCCGCGCTCGTCTATCTTTCGACCGGCATCGGCCTTGCCGAGGCGTTCCGCCGCACACGGTTCGTGCTTTTCACGGTGCTGCTCGTGGCGGCGATGAACTGGCTCGTCCATTCGCCGCTCGAGGCGCTCGCCGTCTTCTGCCGGCTGTCCGCGCTCGTCCTCCTCGCCGCCGCCGTTACCGCGACGACGGGCATCTCCGCCTTCATGGACGAGATCGCCCGGCTCATCGCGCCGCTGGAGCGCTTCGGCTTCGTGCGGGCGGCGGATGTGAGCCTTGCCGTCGGCCTCGTCATCCGCTTCGTGCCGGAGATTTTCGCGCGCTACCAGGACATTGCCGACGCGCACAGGGCGCGGGGCCTGCCGGTGCGCCCGCTCACCACGCTCGCGCCGCTTATCATCCTGACGCTGAAGGATGCGGACACCATCGCCATGGCGATTGACGCCCGCGGCTTTCGGCGGCACTAAACGCCAACCCATCGTCCATCCGGGGAACCCGACATGACCACCAGAGACATCGTCCTCATCGCCCTCTTCACCGCCATCACGGTGGTGCTCGGCCTGCTGCCGCCCATCCCGCTCGGCTTCATTCCCGTGCCGATCACCGCGCAGTCGCTCGGGCCGATGCTGGCGGGCTGCATCCTCGGCGCGCGGCGCGGGGCGCTCGCCATGCTGCTCATGGTCCTGCTCGTCGCCATCGGCCTGCCGGTGCTTTCCGGCGGGCGCGGCGGCCTTGCCATCCTGGCAGGTCCCGGCGCGGGCTATATCGCCGGCTGGATCGCCGGGGCCTTCGTTTGCGGCCTCGTCGCCGAGCGCTTCGTGCGCGAGAGCCAGGCGGAACGCGCGCAGTTCGTCGCCTTCTTCGCGGCGGCCGTCATCGGCGGCGTCGGCGTCGTCCACCTTCTCGGCGTTCCGTGGCTCGCCCATGCCGGCGGCCTGACGCTGGTCGATGCGACCAAGGCTTCCGCCGCCTTCCTGCCCGGCGACCTCATCAAGGCCTTCGTCGCCATGCTGGCCGGCCGTGCCGTACTGGCCGGCTACCCGCTGCTGCCGCAGCGCGCCTGATGCCGCTTTCCGGCGCCATCGAACGGCACGCCGCCGCCAACCCATCCCGCCCGGCCTTCCAACTGGAGGGCCGGGTTCTTTCCTACGCAGAACTTGCGGCAACCGCGCGCCGGCTGCATGCGGCCTTCGCCACGCTGGCGCCGGAAGGCCGCAGCGTCATCGGCGCGCGGCACCGCCTCGTCGCCATAGCCACGGGCAACCATGCGCTCTTTCCCGCCGCCTTTCTTGCGGCGACGGCCGGCAACGCCTGCGCCGCGCTGATCGACCCGCATCTGCCGGAGACCGCGCGGCGGCGCATGATCGACCGTCTCGATCCCGATATCGTCGTCACCGCCGAGGACGATGACCTCATCCTTGCAAATCCCCGCACCGGAGCGGCGATCGCCGCAACCGGGGACGACAGCCCCGACGCCCCGCCCCTTCCGGAAGGCGACGATGCCGATCCATTCCTGATTGTCTTCACCTCCGGCACCACCGCCGATCCCAAACCGATCATCCGCGACCGGCGCTCCTGGCGCATCAGCCTTGCAGCCGGCGCGCCCTTCTTCGGCATTGGCGTCGCCACGAGCACCTATGCCCCCGGCCCCCTCGCCCACGGCCTTGCGCTCTACGCGATGACCGAAACCCTGCTGGCCGGCAGCCTCTTCCATTCGGCCCGGCATTTCGACGCGGCCGAGGCGCGCAAGACGATCCAAACCGGAAACATCCGCCGCCTCGTCCTGGTGCCGACCATGCTGCGCCGGCTCTGCGAGGGCGCGCCGATGACGCATGTCGAGGCGATCACCGTGGCCGGCGCGAAGCTGACGGCGGCGGACCACGCGCTCTGCGCCGAACATTTCCCCGGGGCTGCGCTACGCGAATATTACGGTGCGTCCGAACTCGGCTTCATCACCGTCACCACGCCGGGCGACGCCGCCTCCTCTACCGCCGTCGGCAGAGCCTTTCCGGGCGTGCGGCTCGCCATTCTCGACGACGCCGGCAAGGCTGTGGCGACGGGCGAAACGGGCACGATCCTCGTCGAAAGCCCGCTCGTCGCCACCGGCTATCTCGGCGCGGGCGACGGGGCGGGGCTTGCCCGCTTCGGCAGCCTTGCGACGGTCGGCGACCTCGGCTTCCTCGAGGCGGACGGAACATTGCATCTCCTCGGCCGCGCCGGCGGCATGGTGCTGTCCGGCGGCAACAACATCTATCCTTCCGAGGTGGAGGCGGTGCTTCTCGGCCTTGCCGGCGTGCGCGCGGCCCATGTCTTCGGCGTCGAGCATGCCGATCTCGGCAGCGAACTGGTGGCCGTGATCGAGCCGGCCGGGCCGGGCCTGACGGCCGAAACACTACAGGCCGCCATGAATGGAGTTCTGCCGCGCTACAAGCAGCCGCGGCGCATCTGGCGCTGCCGCGCCATGCCGGTGACACCCTCCGGCAAGGTGGAGGCGAAGACGGTGCGGCAATGGGTGGCGGAGGAAAACGATGCGCTCGAACGGTTCGCCTGATCCCGCCCGCATTCCCGTCGTCGCGGCGGCCTTGCGCACGCCTATCGGCCGTATCGGCGGCTCTCTCGCCGCCATCGAGCCGGCGGGCCTTGCCGCGCCGCTCATCCGCCGCATCCTCGCGGAAACCGGGCTTGCTCCCGAGGCGGTGAACGACGTGATCCTCGGCAATGCCGCCAACAGCGCGGGGAACCTTGCGCGGCTCGCCGCGCTGGAGGCCGGGCTGCCGGTCTGCGTGCCCGGCATGACGGTGGACCGGCAATGCGGCTCCGGGCTGGAGGCGATCACGCTTGCGGCCCGGCTGGTGCAGGCGGGCGCGGGCCGGTTCTATCTGGCCGGCGGCGTGGAAAGCACCAGCCGGGCGCATCTGCGCTTGCGCCCGCCCGCCGAACCCGGCGGCGCGCCGGAGCCGGTGCGCCGCGCCCGCATGGCCCCGGACGCCATCGGCGACCCGGACATGGGGATCGCCGCGGAAAACGTCGCCGCCCATGCCGGCATCAGTCGCGAGCGGCAGGACGCCTTCGCGCTCGAAAGCCACCGCCGCGCCCTGGCCGCCCGAAGGGCCGGCCGATTCGATCGCGAGATCGTTCCCGTCGAAACACCCGCCGGCCTCGTCTCCCACGATGAATGCCCGCGTGAAAACACCTCGCTGGAAAAGCTCGCGGCGCTGAAGCCCGCCTTCCGGCCGGACGGCACCGTAACGGCGGGCAATGCCTGCCCGGTCAATGACGGGGCTTCGGTCGTGCTCGTCACCTCGCTGGCCGAGGCGAAGCGGCTGGGCCTGACCATGTGCATGGAAGTGGTGGACAGCGCGGTGGCGGGAGTCGATCCGAACCTGCTCGGCCTCGGCCCGGTTCCCGCCATGGAGCGGCTCGCCGCGCGCAATCCCGGTCTCGCTGCGGCGGAAATACCCTTCATTGAATTCAACGAGGCTTTCGCCGCGCAGGTGCTCGCCAGCCTCGATGCGCTCGGCGTCGATGCCGCCGCCGTCAACCGCGACGGCGGGGCGCTGGCGCTCGGCCATCCCTACGGCGCGTCCGGCGCGATCCTCGTCACGCGGCTCTTCGCGCAGATGCGCGAGGCCGCCGCCGGCACCGAGGCGCTGGCGACGATGGGAATCGGCGGCGGCATGGGCATCGCCGCCCTGTTTCGGAAAGTGTGAGGAGCGCCATGGCCGGCAATATCCATTCCGGCGGCTGCCTGTGCGGAGCCGTGCGTTTCGAGGCGACGGGACCGGCGGAGAAGCCGCATACCTGCTCCTGCCGCTTCTGCCAGCGGCATACCGGCGCGCCGACCGCCGCCTGGGTGGAGTTTCCCGCCGGGCGCATCGCCTGGACGGGCGCGGCCGGCAGACCATCGACATGGCGCTCGTCCGATTATTCCAGCCGCGCCTTCTGCCCGGCCTGCGGCTCCTCCATGGGGGCCATCGACGATGAGCCGGTCGTCGCCCTCCTCGTCGGCAGTTTCGACGACCCGACCGATCCGGCCTTCATGCCGGAATATCATTCCTTCGAGGATTGCCGGCCGGGCTGGATCAAGGTCGAGACCGCCTCAGTCGAGGAATGACTTCAGCCAGTCGCGCACCGCCTGCGGCACGTTGACGGGCTGGCGGCTTGCCGGATCGACGGCGACCCAGACGATCTCGACATCCGCGACGGGCGCCCCCTCCATCGAAATCGCCACCGCGAAGGTGAGCGAGGTCGCGCCGATGCGCGTCACCGCCACCTTGAACCGGGCGAGATCATCGAGCTTCAGGCCGCGATGGAAGGTGCAGCCGGACTTGCGGACGAAATAGACGGGGTCGTTCGCGCCTACCGGTCGATGACGCCAGAGGCTGGCGACGGCGGCTTCGGCATGGGCGTAGTAGGCGGCATTGTGCATGTGGCCGTGCATGTCTATATCGCGGAACGGTATCCGGACCTCGCTGACCGTGATGTCTGCCGCCTGTTCCACGTCCTGCCCCGAGGTAAACCATGCTTCGTGCCGTTGTTAGAGCGTTCGGCGATCCCCGGCAAGTGATCGACCTCGAAGAGGCGGAGCGCACGGCCCCCGGCCCCGGCGAGGTGGAAATCCGCATCCGCCGCGCCGCGATCAATCCCTCCGACCTCATCCCCGTCACCGGCGCCTATCGCAGCCGCACCGCCCTGCCCTTCGTGCCGGGCTTCGAGGGCGTCGGGGAAATCGCGCGGCTCGGAGCCGGTGTGAGCGGCCTTGCAGTCGGCCAGCGCGTGCTGCCCATCGGCGCGAGCGGCCTCTGGCAGGAATACCTCGTCCGCCCCGCCGAATGGTGTTTTGCCGTGCCGGACGACCTTTCCGACGACCGGGCGGCCATGGCCTATGTCAACCCGCTCACCGCCTTCCGGCTGATCGATGCCGTGGAAGCGCATTTCGGCAAGGCGGGCGGCCAGCGGATCGGCGTCACCGCCGGCGCTTCCGCCATCGGCCGAATGCTGTTGATGCTGCTCGCGGACGCCGGATTCCGGCCTGTCGCGCTGGTACGCAGCACTGCGACGGCAGCGCGGCTCGGCGAGAGTTTTCACGGCGAGATCGCCGTCCAGCCGGCATCGCCGCTCGACGGCGTGCTCGATGCGGTCGGCGGCGAGCCGGGCAATGCGCTGTTCCGGCAGATCCGCTCCGGCGGGGCCTTCATCCAGTACGGCGCGCTTTCGGGTGCGCAGCTCGACCCGGCGCTGGTGGCGGCGCGGCGGGACGAGGTCGCCTTCTCCTTCCTCTGGCTGCGCAACTGGGTACATTCCGCCCCCCGCGCCGCCATCGAGGCCACCTTCGCGCAGAGCTTCGCCGGCATCCGCGCAGGCGTTCTCGGCTCGGATGTCGACGGTGTTTTCGCCCTGCGGGACCTGCCGGCAGCCCTCGCCCGGCAGGACGACCCGGCGCGCAGCGGAAAGCTCCTCATCGCGCCGTGACGGTTGAAAAGGGTGGACACTGGCCCATTTCCCGTGGACCTCGCCAACCGCAATGGGTAGCTTCCGGCCATGACGACGTTTCTCTTCGAGAACCCGATCTTCCTTGAGCACCACACGCCTGAGGGCCATCCGGAGCGGTCCGACCGCATCCGGGCGCTGAATCTCGCGCTGGAGCACGAGCGCTTTTCGCCGCTGGTGCGCGAGAAGGCCCCGCAGGCCAACGAGGATTTCGTGCTGCTCGCCCATCCGGAAAGCCATTTGCGCGCCGTGATGTCGGAAATGCCCGAGGAGGGCATCAACCAGGTCGAGGCCGACACTTATGCGAGCCCTGCGAGCCTGCAGGCGGCGCTGACCGGCATCGGCGGGGCCATCGCGGCGGTCGACGCCGTCTTTTCCGGCAAGGCCGACAATGCCTTCGTCGCCGCCCGCCCGCCCGGCCACCATGCCGAGCGCGAGAAGGCGATGGGCTTCTGCTTCTTCAACAACGCCGCCATCGCCGCCCGCCACGCGCAGAAGGCTTACGGCGCCGAGCGTATCGCCATCGTCGACTGGGATGTGCATCACGGCAACGGCACGCAGGATATCTTCGAGGACGACCCGTCCGTGCTGTTCTGCTCGACGCACCAGATGCCGCTCTACCCCGGCACCGGCGCCAAGGACGAGACAGGCGCGGGCAATATCGTCAATGCACCGCTTTCGGCCAATGACGGCAGCGACCATTTCCGCGAGGCCTTCAAGTCGCGCGTCCTGCCGCGTGTCGCAGACTTCAAGCCGGACCTGATCGTCATCTCCGCCGGTTTCGATGCGCATCACCGCGATCCGCTCGCCCAGATCAACCTCGTCGCCGACGATTTCGACTGGGCGACGGGAAGGCTGATGGAGCTTTCCGAAAAATCGGCGAACAACCGGGTGGTCAGCCTGCTGGAAGGCGGCTACGACCTGCAGGGCCTCGCCGAATCCGCCGCCACCCATATCTACCGCCTGATGAGAGGCTGACCATGACCGCTACCGCCCCTGATGTTTCCGCCCTCTCCTTCGAGCAGGCCGTCGAAGAACTGGAAAAGATCGTCGCCGCCCTCGAACGCGGCGACGTGCCGCTCGACCGCTCGATCGAGATCTATGAGCGCGGCGAAGCGCTGAAGAAGCACTGCGAGACCCTGCTTTCGGCCGCCGAGAACCGCATCGAGAAGATCCGCCTCGACCGCGCCGGCAAGCCGCAAGGCACCGAGCCGCTCGACGGGGCGTGAGCTTCGTTCCGGCGACACATCGTCAACAGCCGCCGCCCTATCCACACCCCTCCTTGCCCGCTAGCATGCCGGCACGAACCAACCACAGGAGGGTGTGATGAGCTTCTTTCCGGGACAGGACCCCGAGGCGGGGGATGCGGCGGCGTGCGATGCGCTGGAAAACCTGATCATTCCGCGCACCAGCGATATCGGCGGGCTGGAGGTGCGGCGGGCGCTGCCGACGGCCAAGCGCCGACTGGTCGGGCCGTTCATCTTCTTCGACCGCATGGGGCCGGCGTTGCTGCGCGCGGGCGAGGCGATCGACGTCAAGCCGCACCCGCATATCGGGCTCTCCACCGTCACCTATCTCTTCGACGGCGAGATCAAGCATCGCGACAGCCTCGGCACCGAGATGGTGATCGCCCCCGGCGACCTGAACCTGATGACGGCCGGGCGCGGCATCGTGCATTCCGAGCGCTCGCCGGAGAACCTGCGTGGCAAGCCGCAATCGATCTCCGGCCTCCAGACCTGGCTGGCCCTGCCCGACCATCTCGAGGAATCGGCCCCGGTCTTCTCCCACACGACGAAGGCCGAGCTTCCCGCCTTCTCCGCCGACGGCATCACCGGGCGCACGATCATCGGCAAATACGAGGGCCATGCCTCACCTGTCAGCGTGCCGACCGATACGCTCTATACGGACCTGATGCTCGCCCCCGGCGCCTCCGCACCACTGGCGGCGGACTGGGAAGAACGCGCGGTCTACATTCTCTCCGGCACGCTGGATGTCGCCGGCGACGTCTTCGAGGCCGACCGACTGCTCGTCTTCCGCGCGGGTGACCACATCACGCTGAAGGCGGGGCCGGAGGGCTGTCACATCATGCTCTTCGGGGGCGCGGCGCTCGGCTCCAAGCGATACATCTGGTGGAACTTCGTCTCCTCCTCCAAGGAGCGGATCGAGCAGGCCAAGGAAGAGTGGCGTACCGGCCGCTTCGACATAGTGCCGGGCGACGAGGAAGAGTTCGTGCCGCTGCCGGCGGGATGATGCATAGGTATCGAGCTATTTATTTTTCTCTCCTCTCTGTTGTCGTGCTCGGGCTTGGTCCGAGCATCCACCTCCTCCGCGGAGGCTCCAAATCCCCGGCTCAAGGTCGGGGATGACGCATAAGAAGTTTTGCCATTGACCAACCCATAGCTATCGAGCTATATAAAAATCCATAGCCATCTAGGTATGTATTTTGACCGAACCGCACGACATCCTCTTCCGCACATTGGCCGACCCCACGCGTCGGGCGCTTTTCGAGCGGCTGTGCCGCGAGGGCGAGAAGACCGTGGGCGCGCTGACGGCGCAGGCCGGGGTTTCACAGCCGGTCGTCTCCAAACATCTCGGCCTTCTCAAACAGGCCGGCCTCGTGCGCGACCGCCACGAGGGGCGGCAGACCCATTACAGCGCGCAGCTCGGCGCGCTTGCGCCGCTGGTCGACTGGACCAGCCAGATGGCCCGGTTCTGGGAGGCGCGGTTCGACGATCTCGAAAATCTGCTCAGGAGAATGGACCAATGAACACGGAGATCCGCTCTGTCGTCGTCGAGCGCGAGATCGCGCATCCGCCGGAAAAACTCTGGCGCGCGCTGACGCAGCCGCACCTCATCGCCGAATGGCTGATGCGCAACGATTTTGCGCCTGTTGTCGGCCACAAGTTCACGCTCAGCGGAGACTGGGGCAGCGTCGAATGCGACGTGCTGACGGTGGAGCCCGGAAAAAGCCTCACCTACACCTGGAATCACGCGCATGCTGACCCAGCTTTCGATCTGAGGAGCGTGGTGAGCTTCACGCTGACGCCGACAGGTTCGGGCACGCTGCTGCGCATGGAGCAGACCGGTTTCCGGCCGGAGCAGAAGCAGGCCTTCGGCGGCGCGCGCTACGGCTGGGAGCAGCACTTCACGAATCTCGAACGGGTCCTGGCAGGGCTGCAACAGGGAGGCGCGCAATGAACTGGACCCTGAAAATCCGCCAGGTTCATCGCTGGCTTTCGATCCTCTTCACGCTCGCCGTGCTCATCAACATCGCGGCGATGACGCAGGGGCAGCCGCCCTTCTGGGTCGGCCTTCTCGCCCTCTTCCCGCTCATCCTGCTTCTCGCAAGCGGGCTCTATCTCTTCGCGCTGCCCTATGCCACCCGGTGGCGGCACGGCTAGGAGGGTGTGATGGCAGGCGAGAAGACCGACAAACCCGTCCTGCTTTCGGGCGGCAACCCGCAGATCGCCAAGGGTTACGGCGACGGGCCGGTCCAAGCCTATATCGCGGCGATGCCGGGCTGGAAGAGCGGTATCGGACGGCGGCTGGACGCGCTGATCGAGAAGACGGTGCCCGATGTCCACAAGGCGGTGAAGTGGAACTCGCCGTTCTACGGCATCGAGGGAGACGGCTGGTTTCTCGGCTATCATTGCTTTGCGAAATACATAAAGCTGACCTTCTTTCGCGGCACCTCGCTCGACCCGGCGCCGCCGGTCGCCTCCAAGACACCGGAAACCCGCTATTTCCATATCAACGAAGGCGATGATCTGGATGAAGCCCTGCTTGCCGAGTGGATACGGCAGGCAAGCAGGCTTCCCGGCGAGCGCCTGTAACGAACGGAGACGACCATGGCTGCGATGCAAAGCGATGCACAATCCCCTTCCGACCTGATCGACGGGCGGATCGTCGAGCTTGCCGACTGGCGCGGCGAGACGCTGGCGCGTGTGCGCGCCCTGATCAAGGAAGCCGATCCCGATGTCGTCGAGGAATGGAAGTGGCGCGGCGTTCCCGTCTGGGAGCATGACGGCATCCTCTGCACCGGCGAGACCTACAAGGCCGTGGTGAAGATGACCTTCGCCAAGGGCGCTTCACTGGAGGATCCGGCCGGGCTCTTCAACTCCAGCCTCGACGGCAGTACGCGCCGCGCCATCGATTTTCGCGAGGGCGAGGTCATCAGGGAGGAGGCGCTGAAGGCGTTGATCCGCGCCGCCGTCGCGCTCAACCAATCCTCCCGCGCGAAAAAGAAGGCGTAGGGCTGCCGGGAGGCATGCCCCGCCGGTCACGATACCGTGTCCGCAAAATGCCCCATTTTCCCAACAAGACTCGGTGCATGCGTCGGTTTGCAAGGTATCAATCCGGCGAAATACGCTCTAGACTTGTCGAAACGGTTGAAATCGCGCGCCGCATTCTGCATGTGACAGGCTAGCGCGGTACAAGTACCGAATGCCCGGGCACGTCTCCGCGAGGAGCCATCGCCGATGGGCCCGACAACGAGGCACAAGAGTGACACAAACGCCAGCCACGCCCCTGCTCGACAAGGTTCACATCCCGGCGGACCTGAAGGCCGTCGAAGACCGTGACCTGCCGCAACTTGCAGCGGAACTGCGCGCCGAAATGGTCGACGCCGTCTCGCGCACCGGCGGGCATCTGGGCGCGGGCCTCGGCGTGGTGGAACTGACCATCGCCATCCACAAGGTCTTCGACACGCCGAAGGACCGGCTGATTTTCGACGTCGGCCACCAGTGCTATCCGCACAAGATCCTCACCGGCCGTCGCGACCGCATCCGCACGCTGCGCCAGGAAGACGGCCTTTCCGGCTTCACCCGCCGGGCCGAGAGCGAATACGATCCCTTCGGCGCCGCCCATTCCTCGACCTCGATTTCCGCCGGCCTCGGCATGGCGGTCGCCGCCGACCTTTCGGGCGAGCACCGCAACGTCATCGCCGTCATCGGCGACGGCGCGCTGTCGGCCGGCATGGCCTATGAGGCGCTGAACAATGCCGGCGCGCTCGACGCGCGCCTCATTGTCATCCTCAACGACAACGACATGTCCATCGCCCCGCCTACGGGCGCGATGAGCGCCTATCTCGCGCGCCTCGCCTCCGGCCGCACCTATATGGGCTTCCGCGAACTCGGCAAGAAGCTGACGGCCTATCTCGGCAAGAAGGTCGACCGGGCGATCACCCGCGCCGTCGAGCATGCGCGCGGCTACGTCACCGGCGGCACGCTGTTCGAGGAGATGGGCTTCTACCATATCGGCCCGATCGACGGCCATTCCTTCGAGCACCTGTTGCCCGTGCTGCGCAATGTGCGCGATAATTCCAGGGGTCCGGTGCTGATCCACGTCGTCACCCAGAAGGGCAAGGGCTATCCGCCGGCGGAAGCGGCCGCCGACAAGTATCACGGCGTCAACAAGTTCGACGTCATCACCGGCGCGCAGGCCAAGGCCAAGCCGAACGCCCCCGCCTATACCGCCGTCTTCGCCGATGCGCTGGTGCAGGAAGCAGGCTTCGACGACAGGATCGTCGGCGTCACCGCCGCCATGCCGAACGGCACCGGCCTCGACAAGCTCGCAAACGCTTATCCCTCCCGCACCTTCGACGTCGGCATCGCCGAGCAGCATGCCGTGACCTTCGCCGCCGGCCTTGCCGCCGAGGGCTACAAGCCGTTCTGCGCGCTCTATTCCACCTTCCTGCAGCGCGGCTACGACCAGGTGGTGCACGATGTCGCCATCCAGGGCCTGCCGGTGCGCTTCCCCATCGACCGCGCCGGTTTCGTCGGCGCAGACGGGCCGACCCATGCCGGCTCCTTCGACACGACCTATCTCGCCACCCTGCCCGGCTTCGTGGTGATGGCCGCCGCCGACGAGGCGGAACTGAAGCATATGGTGCGCACCGCCGCCGCCTATGACGACGGCCCGATCTCCTTCCGCTATCCGCGCGGCGAAGGCGTCGGCGTGGACCTGCCAGCGCGCGGTGAAATCCTTCAGATCGGCAAGGGCCGCGTGATCAAGGAAGGCAGCAAGGTCGCCCTTCTCTCCTTCGGCACCCGCCTTGCCGACTGTCTGCTGGCAGCCGAAGACCTCGACGCATCCGGCCTCTCCACGACGGTCGCCGACGCACGCTTCGCCAAGCCGCTCGACCACGACCTCATCCGCCAGCTTGCCCGCAACCACGAAGTCCTCATCACCATCGAGGAAGGCGCCGTGGGCGGCTTCGGCAGCCATGTGCTGCAGTTCCTGGCGCTGGAAGGCCTGCTCGACAGCGGCCTGAAGGTGCGCCCCATGGTGCTGCCGGACGAGTGGATGGAGCAGGCCAAGCCGGAGGCCATGTATGCCAAGGCCGGCCTCGACCGCGCCGGCATCGTCTCCACCGTCTTCCAGGCGCTCGGCCAGAAGGCCGTCGGGGTTGGCGCGGCGGGCTGAGCCACCATCAAATGAAGCTATCGCCTCTCCTTCTTCCTGCCCGGGAGAAGGGGCGATGCGTCGTTTCCCTCCGCAAGCAGGCATCGTCCGGAATTCCCCGACGAGACACCGACCGGCCGGTTTCCTACCGTATCCTTGCTTCCAAACGTTGACGTTTACGTAAAAATCAATAATCTGTCCGCCAGCAAGCCGCGCCCATGTCCGGGGCGCGATGGAGGAGGATGAAATGTACAAGGCGCCGGTCGAGGAGATTGCGTTCACGCTGAAGCATGTGGCGGGGCTTGCCCCCGCGCTGGAAGGCGGCCATCTCGGCGACCTGACGGACGACCTTGTCGACGCTATCCTCTCCGAGGCTGGGCGCTTCGCCAGCGAGGAGGTCGCTCCGCTCGGCGCGATCGGCGACACGCAGGGTGCGCGCCTCGTCGACGGCGCGGTGAAGATGCCCGACGGCTGGCCCACGCTCTACAAGGCCTGGGCGGAAGGCGGCTGGAACTCGCTGACGGCCTCGCCCGATTTCGGCGGACAGGGGCTTCCGCACATGCTGCATGTCGCGGCACTCGAAATGTGGAACAGCGGCTCCATGGCCTTCGCCATCGGCCCGACGCTGACCATCGGTGCCATCGAGGCCCTGACGGCGCACGGCTCCGACCATCTCAAGAGCACCTATCTGCCGAAGATGGTCTCGGGCGAGTGGATGGGGTCCATGAACCTCACCGAGCCGCATGCCGGCTCCGACCTCGGCGTGATGAAGACCCGCGCCGAGCGGCGCGGCGACGGCACCTACCGCCTCTTCGGCCAGAAGATCTTCATCACCTATGGCGAGCACGACTTCACCGACAACATCGTGCACCTCGTCCTCGCCCGCCTGCCGGATGCGCCGGCCGGAACGCGCGGCATTTCGCTCTTCCTCGTGCCGAAGTTCCTCGTCAATGCGGACGGCTCGCTCGGCCCGCGCAACGACGCCCATTGCCATTCCATCGAGCACAAGCTCGGCATCCACGGTTCACCGACCTGCACCATGATCTACGGCGACGGCCGCTTCGGCGACGAGCCGGGCGCCATCGGCTGGCTGATCGGCGAGGAGAACCGCGGCCTTGCCTGCATGTTCACCATGATGAACAACGCGCGCCTCGCCGTCGGCATGCAGGGCGTCGCCATCGCCGAGGCCGCGACGCAGAAGGCCGTCGCCTATGCGAAGGAACGCACGCAGGGCAAGGCGCCCGGCTGGCAGGGTTCGGGCATGAGCCCGATCATCGAGCACCCGGACGTCGCGCGCATGCTGCTGACCATGAAGGTGCTGACCCAGGGCGCGCGCGCCATCACCTATGCCTGCGCCCACGCCGTCGACCTGTCGCATGGCGAGGAGGCGCGGCACTGGGCCGAGCGCGCGAGCCTCCTCACCCCCGTCGCCAAGAGCTTCGCCACCGATGCCGGCGTCGATGTCTCCTCGCTCGGCGTGCAGGTGCACGGCGGCATGGGCTTCATCGAGGAGACGGGCGCGGCCCGGCTCTACCGCGACGCCCGCATCGCGCCGATCTACGAGGGCACCAACGGCATTCAGGCCATCGACCTCGTGACGCGCAAGCTGCCGCTCTCCGACGGAAACCACATCCGCGGCTTCATCGCCGAACTGCGCGAAATCGCCGCCAAGGCGCAGGCCGCCAACGCCCCTGCCCTCGGCGAGACCGGCGACCGCCTGGAAGCCAGCATCGCCGACCTTGAAACGGCCACCGAATGGCTGCTCGCAACGCTTGCCGAAGGCAGGCAGGCCGAGGCGCTGGCCGGCGCGACGCCTTACCAGCGCCTTTTCGGCCTCGTGCTGACGGGCGCCTATCTCGCCAAGGGCGCGCTCGCCGACGGCGGCGACGGCCGCAACGCCGAACGCGCCGCCCTCTGCCGCTTCGCCGCCGAGAACGTCATCGGCGAAACGGCGGCATTGCGCGAGCGTGTCATCGGCGGCGCGGCGAGCCTTGAAGCGGCGCGCGTGGTGCTGGGCTGAGAGCAACATGCCCCTCTCCCCGCAAGCGGAGAGGGGGCGCGCCAAACGTGGCGTCGATACCCTGGAAAACATTGCGGCATAGTCCTTCGTCCCGCTTGCGGGAAGAAGGCGCCGGCAGGCGGATGAGGGGCTTGGCCCCGGGAGAGAACATGACCGACCATATCCTGATCGAGCGCCCGGAAAGCGCCCCCGGCGTGCAGGTGATCCGCCTCAACCGGGCGGAGAAGAAGAACGCCATCACCCGCGCCATGTACCAGGCGATGACCGACGCGCTGAAGGCAGGCGATGCGGACGAGAGCGTCAGGGCGACGCTCATCCTCGGCTCGGCAGGCTGCTTTTCCGCCGGCAACGACATGAACGACTTCCTCGCCTTCGCCATGGGCGGCACGATGGGCCGGGAGGTGATCGACTTCCTCCATGCGCTCGCGACCCATGCGAAGCCGCTCGTCTCCGGCGTCGACGGCCTCGCCATCGGCATCGGCACGACCATCCAACTGCATTGCGACCTCACCTACGCCTCCACCCGCACGGAATTCCGCACACCCTTCGTGGACCTCGCGCTGGTGCCGGAAGCGGCCTCCAGCCTGCTGGCCCCGCGCCTGATGGGCCACCAGCGCGCCTTCGCGCTGCTCGCCGCCGGCGAGGGCTTTTCGGCAGAGGCCGCGCGGGATGCCGGCCTCGTCTACGCCGTCGTGGAGCCGGCCGCCGTGGAGGACGAGGCGCTTGCCGCCGCGCGGCGCCTCGCCGCCAAGCCGCCGCAGGCGCTTTCCATCGCCCGCAGCCTCATTCGCGGCACGCGCGCCGACGTTTCAGCACGGATCGACGAGGAAGCGGCCCACTTCTCGGCGCAGTTGAAAAGCCCGGAAGCGCGCGCGGCCTTCGAGGCCTTCATGGCGCGCGGAAAAAGCTGACACCGTACAAGTTGTGGTCCATCAATTTTAAGAGGACCTTAAACACGCTTTCCTATGGTGCGACCATTCTCCGGCAGTCTTGCCGGCGGTCGCATGATGCGTCCGACCTTCGCCCTCCGGCATGCCGTTCAGCATCGCACCCCCGCTTTTGGCGGGCGTGCCTGAAGGAATATCGCGCCCCATGTCCAAGCGCTCCAACCTCATGACGCGCATTCTCGTCGTCGCGTCCCTCGTCGTCGTCGCCGCCTTCACCGGCTTCTCCGTCTACATCGACAGCCTGCAGCGCAGCGTGCTGACCAACTCCATCGAGGAAAGCATCGACAGCTCCGGCAAGCAGGCCGCCCAGAGCATCTCCAACTGGCTGAACGCCCGCGTCGCCCTGACGGAAATGGCCGCCAACGCCGCCGCCAAGACCCCGGACCCGGCCGGCATCGAGGCCGTGCTGCAGAACGACGTGCTGGTCGGCCAGTTCATGACGACCTATGTCGGCGACGAGGCGGGCGTCTTCACGCAGTGGCCGAAGTCGGAAATGCCGGAAGGCTACGACCCGCGCCAGCGCCCCTGGTATCAGGATGCCATCAAGGCGGGCGGCCCCGTCCTGACCGAACCCTATATCGACGCTTCCACCAACGACCTGATCATCAGCGCCGCCACGCCCGTCAAGCATGACGGCAAGCTGCTCGGCGTCGCCGGCAGCGACTTCTCGCTGAAGTCCCTCGTCGACATGGTCAACTCGGTCGACCTCGGCGGCATGGGCTTCGCCTTCCTCGTCAGCAAGGACGGCCAGATCCTCGTGCATCAGGACAAGGCGCTCGTCACCAAGGCGCTCGCCGACGCCTTCCCGGACGGCACGCCCGCCATCGGCGGCGGTATCGCCCACACGACCTATGCCGGCAAGCCGGTGCTCGTCTCCTTCGTGCCGGTCACGGGCCTGCCGTCGGTGGAATGGTATCTCGGCTTCACCATCGACAGGGGCATGGCCTTCGCCGCCATCGACCAGTTCCGCATCGCTGCGACGATCGCCACGGTTCTCGCCGTCATCGTCATGATGGGCTTCCTCGCAACCGTGCTGTCGCGTCTCGTCGTACGCCCGGTCAAGGACATGACGGCCGCCATGGCCAAGCTCGCCTCGGGCGACGTGACCGCAGAAATCCCCGGACAGGAACGCACCGACGAGATCGGCCAGATGGCCGCCGCCGTTGCCGTGTTCCGCGACAACGCCATCGAGCGCAGCCGTCTCGAAAATGCCGCCGAGGAGGGCCGCGTGCTCTCCGAAAGCGAGCGCCGCGAGCGCGAGGCCGTCAAGGCTCGCGAGGCCGCCGAGATCCAGCACGCCGTCGAGGCGCTGGCGGACGGCCTCGGCCGCCTCGCCGAGGGCGACCTCGCCCACCGCATCGACGCGCCCTTCGCCGGCCATCTCGACCGCCTGCGCAGCGACTTCAACCATTCGCTGACCAAGCTGCACACCGCGATGGCGACCGTCGGCCAGAATGCCCGCGCCATCGACGCCGGCGCGACGGAAATCCGCTCGGCCGCCGACGATCTCGCACGCCGCACCGAACAGCAGGCCGCCTCCGTCGAGGAGACCGCCGCCGCGCTTGAGGAGATCACCACGACGGTCAAGGACTCCACCCGCCGCGCCGAGGAGGTCGGCTCGCTCGTCTCGCGCACCCGCACCGGGGCCGAGAAGTCGGGCGAGGTCGTCCGCCGCGCCGTCACGGCCATGCAGGGCATCGAGAAGTCCTCGCACGAGATTTCCAACATCATCGGCGTCATCGACGACATCGCCTTCCAGACCAACCTGCTGGCGCTGAACGCCGGCGTGGAAGCGGCACGCGCAGGGGAAGCCGGCAAGGGCTTCGCCGTCGTGGCGCAGGAAGTGCGCGAGCTTGCCCAGCGCTCGGCCAATGCCGCCAAGGAGATCAAGGCGCTGATCACCACCTCCGGCGATCAGGTCCGCTCGGGCGTGGCGCTGGTCGACGAGACGGGCGCGGCCCTCGAGGCCATCGTGCGCGAGGTGCAGGAGATCAACGGCCATGTGAACGCCATCGTGCTCGCCGCCCGCGAACAGTCGACCGGCCTCCAGGAGATCAACACCGCCGTCAACACGATGGACCAGGGCACGCAGCAGAACGCCGCCATGGTGGAGGAACAGACCGCCGCCAGCCACGGCCTCGCCTCCGAAGCCGCCGCCCTCAACGCCCTGCTGGCGCAGTTCAGGCTGGAGGCAGGCGCGGCGGCATACAATGCCGCCCCTTCCCGCCGGGCGGCCTGACGGACCGCTTCCTGAAAAAGAAAGGCCCGGAGCGATCCGGGCCTTTTTTCATGCGGCCTTCTCCAGAACCGCCACCGCCTCCACATGGGCCGACCAGAGGAACTGGTCGATCGGCGTGACGAGGCGGACGCGGTAGCCGGCGGCGGTGAGGATGGAAAGGTCGCGAGCGAGGCTCACCGGGTTGCAGGAGACGGCAACGATGGTCCTGACGCCGGAACGGGCGAGTTCCTTGCACTGGTCCTCCGCGCCGGCGCGTGGCGGGTCGAAGACCACGGCGTCGTAGACCTTCAGCTCGGAGGCCATCAGCGGGCGGCGGAAAAGGTCGCGCCGCTCCGCCGTCACGGGCTTGAGGCCCTGCGTGTTGCGCGCGGCGTGGTCCAGCGCCTTGATCGCCTTTTCGTCGCCCTCCACCGCATGAACCTTGGCCTTGCGCGCGAGGCGCAGCGCGAAGGTGCCGGAGCCGGCGAAGAGGTCGGCAACACGCTTGGCCCTGCCGATCGCCTCCAGAACAAGGTCCGCCATCGCCTCTTCCGCCGGCTTCGTCGCCTGCGTGAAACCGCCGGCCGGCGGGAAGACGCGCACGCCCGCGAAATCGATCTCCGGCTTGACCGGCTCGATGAGGATTTCCCCATCGTTGGAAACGCGGGCGATGCCGCGCAGCGAGAGGATGCAGGCGGTGACGGCCTGCCGCTCCCGGTCACCCACCTTCTTCACGCCCTCGAAGGCGAGGTCGAGACCGGTCGCGGTTTCCAGCACCGTCAGGCGGAAGGCTTCGCTCGACGTGGCGATGGCCGAGGCGACGCGGCGGATATCCTCCAGCCGGGAGACGATGCCGTCGCTGGCGATGGGACAGTGATCAACGGAGACGATGTGGTGGCTGCCGGCCTGGTTGAAGCCGAGCAGCATGCCCTTTTCCGTCCTGCGCGCGGTGAAGGCGACGCGGCGGCGCTCGCCGGGGCGGGCGATGACCAGCGGGGCGACATCCGGCGTCAGGCCCTTGCTTTTCAGGGCATTGACGACGAGGCCGCGCTTGAAGTCGTGATAGAGCGCATCGCTCGCATGCTGCAGCGTGCAGCCGCCGCAGGTGCCGTTGCGGCCGTCGGGACCGAAATGCGCGCAGGGCGGCTCCACCCGCTCGGGCGAGGCGACCGACATGGACATGACCGTGCCATGGTTGTTCACCCGCGCCACGGCAACCGTTTCGCCGGGCAGCGTGAAGGGCACGTAGACCGGACCGCCCGGCGCTTCGGCGATGCCGTCGCCGCCGCTGCCGAGCCGCGCGATGGTGAGGGTTTCGGTCGTCATGGCTTTCGCCCTCCAAGAAGAAATTCATGATTGCCGTCGCCGCCGGTGATGGGCGAAGGCACAAGCCCGAGGCTCCGCCAGCCCATTTCCTCGACGAGCCAGCGTTCCAGCTCCGCCGCGACGGCGGGCGCGCTGTCCGGGTCCTTCAGAAGCCCCGCCTTGCTGATCGCCTCGCGGCCCGCCTCGAACTGCGGCTTGACCAGCAGGACGCAGAAGGCGCCGGGTTCCGCAAGCGTCAGCGCCGGGGGCAGGGCGAGCTTCAGCGAGATGAAGGAGACGTCGGAGACCACCGCGCCAATGGCGCGGCCGTCGAGATTGGCCCGGCTCATCGCCCGCGCATTCAGCCCTTCGAGATTGGTGACGCGCGGATCGGCGCGAAGGCGCGGATGCATCTGGTCATGGCCGACATCGACCGAAACGACATGGGCCGCGCCGCGCTCCAGCAGCACCTGCGTGAAGCCGCCGGTGGACGCGCCGATATCGAGACAGTCGAGACCCGCGGGGTCGAGCTGGAACCGGTCGAGCGCCGCCGTCAGCTTCAGCGCCGCGCGCGAGACATAGGCCTGCGCCGGGTCGTCGATGGCGAGGACGGCCGAGGCGGGAAAGCTCGCGCTCGGCTTGGTGACGACGCGGCCGTTCACCGTGACCGTGCCGCGCGCGATCGCATCGCGCGCCCGCGACCGGCTGGCGACGAGGCCGGCATTCAGCAGGAGCTGGTCGAGGCGGATGGTTTCTGTGGAATGGGACATGCGCCTCTCATGCCGCTTCGGGCGCAAAGAGGCAAGCCCCGCCGGCCGCGCGGGCGCATTAGCCGGCCGTTAACCATGCCGGGCGCACCATCGCCGCTTGCGGAGGAGCAGCGATTCGCGAAGGAGCGTCCATGAAACTGAAGCAGCTTTCCGGGCTTGCCGCGGCGCTCGCCCTGTCCGCGGCCTTCTTCCTGCCCGCCCGGGCGGCCGATGTGGAGCCGTGGAAGAAGCCGGGAAACGCCATCGTCATCGACGCCTACGAACTGAACGAGATCGACTGGTCGGACATGCTCTCCGACAGGCGCATCGCCGGCTTCATCTCCAAGGCTTCCGACGGGCTGCCGGAAAGCTTTAGCTGCAAGGGCGACCACAACGGCGACACGGTCGAGCACTGCAAGACGATGTGGCGTAAATATGCGGTGAGCCGCGAGCTTTACGAGACACGCCGGCTGCTTGCCCGCTCCAGGGGCCTCCTGTGGGGCGCCTACCATCTCGCCCGCCCCGGAAACCCGGTCGACCAGGCCAACCATTTCCTCGACTACGCCAAGCCGCAGGACGACGAGATGATGGTGCTGGATATCGAGGGCATCGACCCGGGCAAATACATGTCGCTGGCCGATGCGCAGGTCTTCGCCGGCCACCTCAAGACGCGCACGGGCCGCTACCCGGTGCTCTACACCAACCACGCGACCGCCCGGCATATCGCCGCCAACCGTGATACATACCGCATCCTCTCGCGCCTGCCGCTCTGGTATGCCCGCTACAGGCCGGGCATCAAGGGCAGTTTCCCGATGGGCAACTGGGACAATTACGCGCTCTGGCAGTTCTCCGCCGCCGCCAACTGCTCGAAACGGCGCTGCCCCTACCGGGTGAAGGGCGCGGAGAACGACATCGACGTCAATGTCGCGCCGATGACGAAGGCGGAGCTGCGCAAGGTCTGGGCCTTCGGCACCCTCCTGCCGGAAAAGCCCCTGGAGCCGGTGGACGAAATCCTCACTGCCTCCATTCCCGCCTCCAGCGCGCTGAAGGCCACCGTGGAGGCCAGCGTTTCCACGGGCACGGAGGCGCAGACGACGGGCGCGATCACGCTTGCCTCCGGCGCCGTCGCCGCCTTCCCGGTCCGTATCGCGGCCGAGGCACAGGCCGGCGTGGCCGCCATCGGCAACGTGACGGTCACGCCCGGCAACCATGTCGTCGAGGTCACGCCGCTGAACTACCAGGACTTCTGAGCGGCCTACCAGCCGCCCCCGCCACCGCCGCCGCCACCCCCGCCGGAGAAGCCGCCGCCGGACGAGAAGCCGGAGGAGGAGCTTTTCGGCGGGTCGGGCAGCGCGGCAGTCATGGAGCGGGCCATCGAGCCGGCAAAGCCGCCCATACGGTCACCGAAACGGCCGGAGGAGAAGCTGTCGCCATGATACCAGCCGGGCTGGTAGGCGGCGGCCGCGCCCGCCGCCGCGGCGGTCAGCAGCCAGCGGTCGAAGGTTTCCGACCAGGGCTTTTCCACGCCGAGCGCCACGGCATAGGGCAGCAGCGTCTCGAAGTGACGCGGTGACATTTCCGGCGCGCCGGCCATATTCATCCGGTCCCTCTCGGCGAGCGTCAGATATTGGCGCAGGCCCGCGATGCCGTCCATCATCCGGCGGCCGAGCGGCGTCGGCGCGCCCATCAGGAAGAAGAAGACGAGGTTCGTCACCACGATGCCACCGACGGCGGCGAACAGCGGCAGGTGTCCCGTCGCAGCGCCCTCGGTCACGATGGCGGTGGCGATCCCGCCGAAGACGGTGACGAAGACGGAGCCGACGAAAGCCATGATGACGACGGCCATGATGCGCGCGCCGAGCGTTTTCGCCTGCCGGAAATTGCGGCCGAGCGCGAGGGCGAAAATCGATACGAAGACCGAGGCGAAGACCGGAAGGATGACGAGCACGAGGCCCTCCTCCGGCAGGGAGCCGAAGATCGCCAGCGCCGCGAGGCAGGCAAGCGACAGCAGGATACCGCCCGTCACCTGCGGCCAGTTCGCGAGATAGTATTTCCGCCGATGCTCCCTTTCCATGGCATCACGGAATTCGGCGCCCAGCCTTTGCACGCGCTTGCCGTTGGATTTATGGATGGTGAACTGGCTGCCTTCGGTGGGCACGGCGGACAGCAGGGTCGCCTCCCCCGTCGGCAAGGCGCCTTCGACCCGCTTGCCGGTGCGCGTGACGGTTATGGACGTCTCAAGGTTCGAAAGCTCGACAAGGCCCTTGACCGCGAGGCTGAGGAAGGCGGCAGAGACCGCCGTCCAGCCCTGCCCGCCGAACCCCTTCTCGTCGATGTAGTTGACGAGCGCCGGCGAGATGCCCTCCGGCGCATCCCAGCGCGGCACGACCACGCCGCCCGGCGGATCGCGCCCCACCGCAAGCCAGGCCCAGACATAATAGCCGAGAACGAGCGCCAGCCCGCCGAAGGCAAGGAAGAGGTTGCGGTTGTCCTTGAGGAAATAGGCGCGCTCCTCGGCCGCAGTCGGCCTATCGATGCTGCCGGCCGGCATCTTCACGCCGATTGTCAGGCCCTCGTGCGGGCCAAGACCGCGCGTCGTCTCGAAGGTGGCCGTATTGCCCCGGCTCTCGGCGCGCGCGTTCCGCTCGGTCGCGCCCGCGGGGCCGGTGAAATAGGTGAGCGCCTCGGCGCGGATGCCCGGCGGCAGGCTCACCGTCGCGCTCGCCTGCCGGATGGGGAAGGCCCATTGCGTGCCGGTGACGTTCCAGAACAGCTCGTCATGGGTGTCGAAGAAGCGGATCTGCCGCGTCGTCTCGTAGGTCAGGCGATAGTCGTGGAAGCCCGGCGTCAGCAGCACATCGGAGGAACCGAAATAGATGCGCACGCCACGGCGGATGGTCTCGGTACGGTAGGGTTCCGGCCGGCCGTCACGCTCGATGCCGACGATCCTGAAGCCGACCTCCTTCTCCCGTCCCTCGGCGTCGGTGAAGGTGAGCGGGAAGTCGCGGTAGATGCCGCGCCTTATGGCGTTGCCCTCCGCATGGACGCGGATCGTTTCCGTCACCGTCATCGCGCCGTTCTTCGCCAGCGCAATGTCGGAATGGTAGCGGTCGAAATACTCCTCGGCCCGCGCCGCACTCCCGATCAGAAGGCAGAGCCAGAACGTCAGGAGGGCGGCGATCCGCGGCATCGGGACCTCCCGGATCAGAACTTCACGGTCGGCACGGCCCGGTCGGCCGGATTGTCGATCTCGAAATAGGGCGCCTTGGCAAATTTGAAGACCGAGGCGACGAGGTTCGACGGGAAGCTCTCGACCTTGACGTTGAGATCGCGGGCCGCGCCGTTGTAGTAGCGCCGCGACATCTGGATCTCGCCTTCGATGGTCTCGAGCGTCTGCTGCAATTCGGCGAAGTTCTGGTTGGCCTTGAGGTCCGGATAGGCTTCGGCGAGCGCGAAGAGCTTGCCGAGCGCCTGGCTCAGCATGCCCTCGGCCGCCGCGCGCCCGGCGACATCGCCCGCCGGCACCGCCTGCGCCCGGTTGCGCAGCTCCACGACCTTCTCCAGCGTCTCGCGCTCATGCGCGGCATAACCCTTCACGGTTTCGAGCAGGTTGGGAATGAGGTCGGCGCGACGCTTGAGCTGCACGTCGATGCCGGACCACGCCTCCTCCTTCACCTGCCGCGCCCGCACGAGGCCGTTGTAGATGACGATGGCGTAGATGACGACGACTGCCGCGATTGCAAGACCGATCATGGCGTACTGCGCTCCCTGTTCGCGTTCGCCGGAAGCTTAGCATCCGCCGCGCCGCTGGAAAGCCCCCGGCGGGCGCTTTCCCCTGTCACCCCCCATTGCCCCCCATTGTCACCGGGGGAACCGCGCCGCCGCGCGCCTTGGCCGATAGTCGCTTCATCGACAACGCGAACCCGAAGCAACCGCCATGAAAGCCTTCGCCCTCACCATCAACGTCATCGGCTTTTCCGCCCTCTTCCTCGCCTACACGATGGGCGCGGCGGTCGACCGTCCGTCGGGTGTGCGCCGGGCGCTCCAGACCTATGCCGGCCAGCTTCCGACCGGCGCCATGCCGACGCTGAAGCCCGTGTGGGAACTCGGCGTGAAGGCTTCGGCGCTGGCCTGAACCTCTCCCCCCCCCTGAACCTCCCAAAGAAAAAGCCATCCGGATGACCGGATGGCTTTCGTTCGCTACAGGCAGGCCCGATCGTTCAGGCCGCGTCCCTGTTCCAGTTCACCCCGCCGGCATCCGTCAGCAGGAAGGCCTCGCCGCAGGCCTTGGCCAGCGTGCGCACGCGCAGGATATAGCTCTGGCGCTCGGTGACGGAGATCACGCCGCGAGCGTCGAGCAGGTTGAAGACGTGGGACGCCTTGATGCACTGGTCGTAGGCCGGCAGCACGCATTTGTGCAGGCGCCGGTTTTCCGCATCGCCGGGCGCGCCGGCGGCGAGCAGCGCCTGGCATTCCTTCTCGGCATCGATGAAGTGGCGGTGCAGCATGGCCGTGTCGGCATATTCGAAATTATGGCGGGAATATTCCTGCTCGGCCTGCAGGAACACGTCGCCATAGGTGATCTTTTCCGCACCCTCGCGGCCGTTGAAGTTTAGGTCGTAGACGTTGTCGACGCCCTGAACGTACATGGCGAGACGTTCCAGACCATAGGTCAGCTCGCCCGCGACAGGGGAGCATTCGATGCCGCAGACCTGCTGGAAATAGGTGAACTGCGAGACTTCCATGCCGTCGCACCAGCATTCCCAGCCAAGGCCCCAGGCACCGAGCGTCGGGCTTTCCCAGTCGTCCTCCACGAAGCGCACGTCATGCAGCAGCGGATCGAGGCCGATGGCGGCGAGCGAGCCGAGATAGAGTTCCTGCAGGTTCGACGGGTTCGGCTTCAGGATGACCTGGTACTGGTAATAGTGCTGCAGGCGGTTCGGGTTCTCGCCGTAGCGGCCGTCCGACGGGCGACGCGAGGGCTGCACATAGGCGGCACGCCACGGACGTGGGCCGAGCGCGCGCAGCGTCGTCGCCGGATGGAACGTGCCGGCGCCCACTTCCATGTCGTAGGGCTGCAGCACCGCGCAGCCCTTGTCCGCCCAGTAATTGTGCAGCGTCAGGATCAGCCCCTGGAAGGAGCGGGTCGGGTTCATATGGTCAGGCAGGGCGGCGGAGGTCATCGGGTCTATCCGGCATTCTTTGAAAGCTGGCGGACTGGTGCCACGATGCGCCCGAGGGGTCAAGGGTTTCGGGCGGCGGCGCGCCCTCAATGCCGCTCGAGCGAGCGGAAGAGGCCGGAGCCGGCAGCCTGCGTGACGGCCTGCATGCGCTGCGGCGCAAGCTCCGGCACCTGCAGCAGGCGGCGGCGCGCGCTATCGGGCACGCGTGCGCCATACCAGGCGGCAAGGCCCGGCAACGCGCGGCGCAAGGTCCCCGTCGCACGCCAGCCGAGCGCTTGCAGCGCACCGGTATCGAGCGGCGAGCGGCTGGCGTCGTCCGGCCGCCCGGCGACGAAGCCGATGCCGGAAACGGGACCCTGCACGGCCTCCAGCACCATGCGGGCGACGGAGAGGACATCGTGCACGTCCTCGCCCGCCACATTATAGGTGGCGTTCTCGGCCCCGCGCGTCACGACCGTGCGCAGCGCCGCGCAGAAATCGGCGACCGTGACGAAGGCGCGGACCTGCGTGCCCTCGCCATGCACCGGCAGGGGCTGGCCAATGGCGGCCATCTCCAGGAAGCGCGGCAGCAGCTTTTCCGTGTTCTGGCGCGTGCCGACGATGTTGACCGGCCGCAGCACCCGGATATCGAGGCCATAGGCGCGCACGAGACCGGAGAGCAGCATTTCGGCGGCCGCCTTGGAGGCGCCGTAGGGATTGTCGGGCAGGAGCGGTGCAAGCTCGCCGATCGGCTCGCCGTTGCCGGCGCCGTAGACCTCGGCGGAGCTGACATGGATCATCAGCGGCACGCGGCGACGGCCCATCGCTTCCACCAGCACCTGCGTGCCGAGCGCATTGGCCACCGTGAAGCGCTCCGGCACGGCGAAGGCGCGCTCGACATGGCTTTCGCCGG
The DNA here is from genome assembly GCF_022682305.1 of Shinella zoogloeoides. Classification (NCBI taxonomy): domain Bacteria; kingdom Pseudomonadati; phylum Pseudomonadota; class Alphaproteobacteria; order Hyphomicrobiales; family Rhizobiaceae; genus Shinella; species Shinella zoogloeoides. The sequence goes on along the minus strand of NZ_CP093528.1, from coordinate 687,266 downwards.
CCGCATGGACGACGAGGTCGGCGTCCTTCAGCATCTCGGTCACGAGGTCGAGGTTGCCGACATCGCCCTCCTGGATCGTCACGCGCCCCGTGCGGAATGCCGCGTCGAGATGGGACATGTCGGCCGCATAGGTGAAGGCGTCCAGCACGCGGATGCGGGCATTCGGGCAATGGGCCAGGAGATCGTCGACGATATGCGAGCCGACGAAACCCGCGCCGCCGGTCACGACGATGGTGCGGATCCGGTCGAGGTCGAGCGAGGCCATGGTCTACTCCGTTCTTCGCGGCCGCATCATGCGACCCATGCCTCACAGATCGGACCTCCCGCGCGCGGGTGCAACCGCGCCGCCGGCAAGCGCACGGATAAATATGGCGTTAACCTTACGGGGCGTGGTTAACGTGCCGGAACGGCACGAAACGGGTTTTGCGCCGGTCCCGCGAAGGCGCGGAACCGTTTTGCAACGTTACTCGTCGTCGCGGCGCACACGGTATTCGCCGGTCTCGGGATCCTTCACCAGCGTGCCTGTCGCGCCGGTGCGGCGCTCCTCCTCGGAGCGCTTGCGCAGCCTGCTCAGCCGCTCGGCGTCGGCCACGAACTTGCGGTAGCCCCACCAGGCGACGCCGACGACCAGCAGCAGAAAGATGATCTGGGCCATCGCCCTCCCCCTTGTTTCCCTGTTCTTCCTACCCTGAAAGACCGAAGCGGCCCCAGAGCGCCTTTTCCTCCGCAAGGCCGGCCACGGCCGCGACGCCTGCCGAGCCTATACGCTCCGCCATGTCGCCGGAAAGCCCCCCGACGCCCGGAGTCTTGCGGCCGAAAAGCCCCTTCGGCGCAGAGACGAGTTCGAGCCGCGTCGTCGGCCCGTAGCGCCGCTTCAATTCCGAGCGCATGCCGGAAAGCCCATCGACGAGACCGAGCGCGCGGCCGCGGGTTCCAGTCCAGAACAGGCCCGAGAAAAGATCGGGATCGTCCGCCAGCCGCGCCCCACGACGCGCCTTGACCATGTCGATGAAGACCTCGTGGATTTCGAGCTGGAGGGATTTCAGGTATTCGATCTCGTTTTCCCGTTCCGGCTGGAACGGATCGAGGATCGCCTTGTTGGTGCCGGCCGTATAGACGCGCCGCTCGACACCGATCTTCTTGAGCATTTCGGGAAAACCGAAGCCGCCCGAGACAACGCCGATGGAGCCGACGATGGAGGTGGGATCGGCGAATATCTCGTCACCGGCCAGCGCGATCATGTAGCCGCCCGAAGCCGCGACATCCTCGACGAAGACCAGCACATGCTTGTTCTTCTCGACGGCCAGATCACGGATGCGCTGGAAGATCAGCCGCGACTGCACCGGCGAGCCGCCGGGCGAATTGACCGAAATCGCGACGGCGGGCGCTGCCTTATAGGAAAACGCCTTTTCCAGCGCGGAAGCGACGGCCGAGAGATTGAGCGCAGGCCGGAACTGGCTGCCCCCCGCCATGATCGCCCCGTGCAGCCGGACGACCGGAACGACGACGCCTTCCTTGCGGAACCTCTTCGGTACCAGCCTCTTCAAAAATCCGGCCATCGCGCGATCCTGTCTCCTGTTCGGTTGCCCGGCTGATGTATGCATGGCGGGCGAAAACGCAATGGCAACGCTGAAAAATCAGGTTCTCGGCAGGCGTGGATAGGCGGAAAGGCCGTTGTTGAGAGCGTCGACAAAGGGGGTGAAGTCGTGCTGGCCGGCCTCGTGCATGACGAGCGGCATGCGCAGCGACAGCTTCGCGCGCGAGCCCTTGATGGCGGTGACGAGGATGCGCAGGGCGTTTTCGCCGACGCGGGCGTGCAGCGCGGTGATCTCGATGCCGCCGAAGCGGCGGCCGCAGGCGGCGATGATCTCGGCGATGGATTGCGGGCGGGCGATAAGCGAAAGCTGGCCGCCCGGCTTCATGATCGCACCGGCCGTCTTGATCCAGCGCTCGAAGAGGTCATGCTCCATGGCGTGCGCCTCGGCCTTCAGGGCGTCGGGCGTGCGGCTGTCGATGCGGTCGTTGAAGGGCGGGTTCATGATGACGTGGTCGAAAACGTCATCGGCAAGGCCGGCCTCGATGCGCATCTTGCCCGAGAGGGAAACATCCGCCTCCAGGACCGATACACGACCGGCAAGAGCGGCGTTGGCCGGCAGCGCCAGCGTCTTGCGGGCAAAGCCCGCCATCAGCGGCGAGCGCTCGACCAGCAGCACCTCGGCCTTCTCGATGCGCGCGGCGACGGCAAGGCCGGCGGCCCCGGCCCCTGCTCCGAGGTCCGCGACGCGCATCGCCCCCTCGCCCGCCACCAGCGCGGCAAGCAGCATCGCGTCCATGCCGGAGCGATGGCCGACGCCCTTCGGCTGGACGAGGTGGAAGCGGCCGTAATGGAAGGCGTCGACGGTTTCGGTGACCGGCTTTTCCGGCGCGGGAGCGGCGTCGTTCACGGCCTGAGTTCCGCTTCCAGCCCGGCGTCCTTGAGGATCCGCCGCGCCTCGGCCTCCCTGTCGCCTTCCACCAGGAAACGGCGCGGCAGCATGCCGAGAGAACCTTCGAGGATGCTCATGCCCTGGTCGGCGATGAGGCAATGGATGCCGGCCTCCTTCATCAGACTTTCCGCGAAGGAGAGCAGGACAGCGTCGTTGGTGCGGATCAGTTCGATCATTCCGGTCTTTTCCAGCCTTAATTCCGAGGGAGGACAATTCGCCTCTTGCCGCAGAAGGCCCCGCTTTCTATTGTCTTTCAACAAAAATGAACAGGAGTCCGGGCATTTGGGCGTCGTGATACCGCTTGAAGAAGGCAAAAACAAACAGGCATCGGTGAAGCCGCTCGTCGACCTTACGAAAGCCGACATGGAGCGGGTGAACCAGCTCATCCTGTCGAAAGCCGGTTCGGACGTGCAGATGATCCCGGAGGTCGCCAACCATCTGATCTCCTCCGGCGGCAAGCGCCTGCGTCCCATGCTGACCCTCGCGGCTGCCTCGATGTTCGGCTACGACGGCGACCATCACGTCAAGCTCGCCACCAGCGTCGAGTTCATGCACACGGCGACGCTACTGCACGACGACGTGGTGGACGAGAGCGACCTGCGCCGCGGCAAGTCCACGGCCCGCATGATCTGGGGCAACCAGGCAAGCGTGCTCGTCGGTGACTTCCTGCTCGGCCAGGCCTTCAAGATGATGGTCGAGGTCGGCTCGCTGGAAGCGCTCGACGTGCTCTCCACCGCCGCCACCGTGATCGCGGAAGGCGAGGTTCTCCAGCTCTCCGTCGCCAAGAACATGGAAACGACCGAGGACGACTATCTCGAAGTCATCCGCGCCAAGACGGCCGCGCTCTTCGCCGCCGCCGCCGAAGTCGGCCCCATCGTCGCCAATACCGGCAAGGCGGAGCGCAACGCGCTGAAATCCTACGGCATGAATCTGGGTCTTGCCTTCCAGCTCGTCGACGACGCGCTGGACTATGGCGGCAAGGCGGCCGATCTCGGCAAGAACACCGGCGACGATTTCCGCGAGGGCAAGATCACGCTGCCCGTCATCCTCGCCTGGCGGCGCGGCACGGCGGAAGACCGCGCCTTCTGGCGCGAGGCCATCGAGGGCGGCAAGAGCGACGACGCCAATCTCGACCACGCGCTCGGCCTCATCACCCGCTATGGCGGCCTGACGGACACCATCGCCCGCGCCCAGCACTATGGCATGATCGCCCGCGACGCGCTGGCGCCGCTGCCGGCAACGCCGTGGAAGGATGCGCTGCTGGAAGTCATCGACTTCTGCATCTCCCGCGTGAGCTGATCCCGCAAGGACGGCCCGTTTCGGTCCGGCAGGATTTTCTTGCCGCACCGCGCCAAAAAAGCCATTCTCTGCCGTCATGAGTCCTGACTGATTTGGGCGCGGTCGTGGCACGATCCGTCACGCGCGGTTCCGGGGCGGACTCCCTATTTGCGGCGAAAGGCATTTTGATGCGGCATTCCCTTCTCCTTCGGCTTCTCTCCGGCGTGGCGATTGCAGCCAGCATCGCGCTCGCCAGCCCGCTTGCGGCCTATGCGGAGGATAAGCCCGCAGCGGCCGCCGCCGAGGAAACGCCATTCGACCCGCTGGACGTCAACACCTTCTCGGGCGCATTCCTCGCCGCCCGCACCGCCGATTTCGACAAGGACTACGAGACCGCCGTCGCGCTCTACAGGATCGCTCTGCAGTTCGACCCGACCAATGCGGACGTCAAGCAGCGCCTGATGGTGACGCTCCTGATGAACGGCGAGTTCGAGGACGGCGTCAAGCTCGCCGATACGCTCAAGAACGACCCGGCCGTCGAGCGCATCACCTCCACCGTTCGCGGCATGGAGGCGATCCGCAAGCGTGAATACAAGAGCGCGGAAAAGATCCTCACCTACAAGGGTCCGAACGATCTCGACCGCATGATGAACGACCTGCTGCTCGCCTGGGCGCGCTACGGCGACGGCAAGCCGAAGGAGGCGATCAAGCTCATAACCGGCATGCAGGGTCCGGAATGGCTCGCCATCTTCAAGAACTATCATGCCGGGGCGCTCGCCGCCGCGGCGGGCGACAAGGCGACGGCCCGCGCGCGCCTCAACGACGCGATCCTCGACCGCAACGGCGCGAGCGCCGCGCCGGACACGTTCCTGCGCGCCGTGATGGCGCTGGCACGCCTGGAAGCGCGCGAAGGCAACAAGCAGAAGGCGCTGGATGCGGTTTCCGTCGGCGACGGCTTCATCACCAGCTATGCGCCGCTCAAGGCGCTGCGCCAGAGCATTGAGGCCGGCGAGAAGCAGGAGCAGCAGGTTCGCACCGCCGCACAGGGCGCGGCCGCCGTGCTCTTTTCCATCGGCGGCGCGCTGAACCGTGAAGGCGCTGAGGATATCGTCTCGCTCTATCTCCAGGCCGCGCGCGCGCTCGACCCGGACAGCGACGACGTTCTGGTGCTGCTCGGCGGCCTTGCCGAGAACCAGAAGAAGCCCGAGCGCGCCATCGAATATTACCGCGCCGTGCCGGAAAAGTCGCCGATGCGGCGCATTTCGGAGCTGCAGCTCGGCCTCAACCTCAACGATACGGGCAAGATCGAGGAAGCCAAGAAGCACCTCCAGGAACTGATCGACGCGGATCCTTCGGACCTTCGCACCTATCTCGCGCTCGGCAGCGTGCTTTCCGACGCCAAGGACTACAAGGCCATGGCGGCGCTCTACGACAGGGCGGCCGGCGTCATCGGCGCGGTTCCGACCCGCAACCACTGGAGCATCTTCTTCCAGCGCGGCATCGCCCATGAGCGGCTGAAGGAATGGGACAAGGCCGAGCCGAACTTCCGCAAGGCGCTGGAGCTGAACCCGGACCAGCCGCAGGTGTTGAACTATCTCGGCTATTCCTGGGTGGACATGAACCAGAACCTCGACGAGGGGCTGGACATGATCCGCAAGGCCGTGAGCCTCAAGCCGGATGACGGCTATATCGTCGATTCGCTCGGCTGGGCCTATTACCGCATGGGCCGCTATGACGACGCCGTGGCGGAACTTGAGCGCGCGGCGGAACTGCGCGCCGGCGACCCGACGATCAACGACCATCTCGGCGACGCCTACTGGCGCGTCGGCCGCAAGCTGGAAGCGACCTTCCAGTGGAACCGCGCGCTCGGCCTGAAGCCGGAAGAGGCGGAAATCCCGAAGATCAAGCTGAAGATCGAAAACGGCCTGCCCGAACTGGAAAAGACCGAGCCGGCCTCGGCGCAAGCCAAGGAAGACAAGCCGGCGGAAAACGTCTCGCCGGAAGCCAAGGCCGCCGACCGCAAGTCCTGACCGGATGCCGACGAACAGCTTTTCGGGCTTTGCCGTCCTCGCGCCGGCACCCGCCAAGATCAACCTCGCGCTCGCCGTCACCGGCCGGCGCGAGGACGGTTACCACCTCCTCGACAGCCTCGTGACCTTCACCGCCTTCGGCGACCGCATCGGCCTGTCGCCGGCGCAGGAGGACCGTTTCACCCTTTCCGGCCGCTTCTCCGAAACGCTTGCCGCCGAGGGCGACAACCTCGTCACTCGCGCCCGCGACCGGCTGCGGGCCGCGCTCGAGGCCATCGGCGAGGCCGCACCGCCCGTCCATATCCATCTCGAAAAGAACCTGCCCATCGCTTCCGGCATCGGCGGCGGCTCGGCGGATGCGGCCGCGACGCTGCGCGGCCTTCTCTCCCTCTGGCAGGCCGGCGTGCCGAAGTCCACGCTCGACGCCATCGCCATCGGCCTCGGCGCGGACGTGCCCATGTGCCTTGCCGGCCGGCCGCTGATTGCGCGCGGCATCGGAGAGGAGATCACACCGCTCGCCATGCCTGCGCTGCCAATGGTGCTCGCCAATCCCCTCGCCGGCGTCTCGACGCCCGCCGTCTTCAAGGCGCTTGCCTCCCGGCACAATCCGCCGCTCGCCCTCGCCGCCGCCCCGGCCGACTGGCTGGACGCCATCGGACGCCTGCGCAACGATCTCGAGCCGCCGGCCCGCGTGCTCTGCCCGGACATAGCCGTGCTTACGGAAAAACTGGCCGCGACCGATGCGCGCGTCGTGCGCATGTCCGGTTCCGGCGCCACCTGCTTCGCGCTATACAGGAGCGACGAGGCGGCGGAAGCGGCGGCGGCGATGCTCTCGGAGCAGCATCCGCACTGGTTCTTCACCGCCACCCGGACGCTGGGAGCTGACGATGGCACGCATTGACGAGACGAGACCTTTCATTCCGGTCGGCATCGCCGTGCTCACCGTCTCGGACACGCGCACGCCCGAAACGGACCGCTCCGGCGACACGCTCGCCGCCCGCATCGAGGAAGCCGGCCACCGCCTCGCCGCCCGCGCCATCGCCAGGGACGACATCCCCGCGATCCGCGCACAGGTGGAAGCCTGGACGCGCGACGACGCCATCGACGTCGTCATCACCACCGGCGGCACGGGCTTCACCGGCCGCGACGTGACGCCGGAAGCGCTGGAGCCGATCTTCGAAAAGCGCATGGACGGTTTTTCCGAAGTCTTCCACCGCATCTCCTACGACAAGATCGGCACCTCGACGATCCAGTCGCGCGCGACCGGCGGCGTGCTCAACGCCACCTATATCTTCGTGCTGCCCGGCTCGCCCGGCGCCTGCAAGGACGCCTGGGACGGCATCCTGAAGGCCCAGCTCGACTATCGCCACATGCCCTGCAATTTCGTGGAAATCATGCCGCGCCTCGACGAGCACCTGAAGCGCTCGACCGGCTAACGCCCCGCCTCGGCGCGCATGGCCCTGACGGCCCAGGCCGGCACGATCTCCGCGCCGAGATCGCGCGCCTTCCCGCCCTTCGCGATATCCGCAAGCGCCATGCCCGGCCGGGCCGCCGCTACCGCCTGCCGCTTGCTGACGAGATAACCCCGCTCCAACGGCGGCGTGCCGCGCCCGAGGCGCTGGAGGAACGGCCGCCGATAGCCGCGCGCGTCACGAAAGCGCGCCGGGCCGGGATCGACGGCCACATGATCGACGATCGCATCCACCCAACCCGTCATCGGCCGCGCGCCGGGTTGCAGCAGCAGCAGCCAGTCGCCCCGGGCGGAGCGAAGCACCTCCGGCATGTCCCACGTCGCCAGGAAACGGCAGCCGGCGGCGTCGGCCACCGTGGAGGATCCGTCGCGCGAGCCGCGGTCGAGCACGATCACGTCACGCACGATGCCCTCGACAGCGCCCGGAACGAGCGCCGACAGCGTCTGCGCCAGCTCGGCTTCGTTGTCCCGGCATTCCATGATGATCGTCAGCATCCCTCTTCATACCGCATTGCAGCATGGATTGCCACGGCGGATCGGCGGCATGGTGAAGGACGACGCTGAATTTGTTCTTGCATTGTTCTCATTCCAGCGATAGGAATATAGTCATTGGAATCGGGGCGAAACGGCCCCGCCGGAGACAGCCATGAACGATATTGCCAGCCTCAGGCAGGGCGCGCTCGCGCCCGGCCATACGAAGGACGTTGCCGACGCCCTGATGGCGCAGTCGGGCATGCGCATCGAGGTGGACCGGCGGCGCGGACGCGGCGCGGGACTGAATTTCACCGGCCGCTTCGAGCCGCAGACGCGGGAGGAGTTCGACGACGGCTGGCAGACTTTGGAAGAGCTGCCGCCCTTCCGCACCGAGGTGCAGGTCGAAAAGCCGCGCACCATCATCACCCGCAACGAATCGCCCGATATCCCCTTCGACCGCTCGATCAATCCCTATCGCGGCTGCGAGCATGGCTGCATCTATTGCTTCGCCCGGCCAACCCATGCCTTCATGGGCCTTTCCGCCGGTCTCGACTTCGAGGCGAAGCTCTTCGCCAAGCCCGACGCGCCGCGACTTCTGGAGCGCGAGCTTTCAAGGCCCGGCTACAAGCCGCGCGTCATCGCCATCGGTACCAACACCGACCCCTACCAGCCGATCGAGAAGGAATGGCGCATCATGCGGCAGATCCTCGAGGTTCTGGACAAGGCCAGCCATCCAGTCTCCATCGTCACCAAGTCGGCGCTGGTCATGCGCGACATCGACATCCTCTCCCGCATGGCCGCGCGGGGCCTTGCCTGGGTCGGCATGTCCGTCACCACGCTCGACCGCAAGCTGGCCCGCACCATGGAACCGCGCGCCGCGACCCCGCCGCGCCGGCTGGAGGCGATCCGCGCCCTTTCCGACGCCGGCATCCCGACCGCCGTCATGGTGGCCCCGATCATTCCCGGCCTCAACGACCACGAGATCGAGCGCGTGCTGGATTCGGGCAAGGCGGCCGGCGCGCTGGAGGCGAGCTACGTGCTGCTGCGCCTGCCGCTGGAGGTAAGCCCCCTCTTCCGCGACTGGCTGTTGCGCAACTACCCGGACCGCTACCGCCACGTCATGTCGCTGGTGCGCTCCATGCGGGGCGGCAAGGATTACGACGCGGAGTTCGGCAAGCGCATGAAGGGCGCAGGCCCTTATGCCTGGCAGATCGCCCGCCGCTTCGAGATGGCGACGAAACGGCTGGAACTGACCCGCACCCGCCGCACGCTCGCCCTCGACCAGTTTGTCCCACCGTCCGGCAGCGGAGTGCAGCTCTCGCTGCTGTGAGGTAGCACCGGCGCCCCACAGGCATGCCCTCGCGCACGCCGCCCTCCTCTCCGGGGCAAGGGAAAGGCTCTGGGATGAGGGAGCCGGGACGGCGCGCCGATATTCGAACCATGCCGCCCCGGCCGACGCCGGGCCTGGCGAAACCGCTTTCCGGCCCGCGCCATCCCCTGGGCGCTCCGGACGCTCCTCCGACCCGCCGCATGCGTCGGAGGACTTGCAGGGAATCGGACGGATGTGCATGGTCGCCGCCATGGCCAAGCGCACATCCTCCGATTCCCGCCTTCTTTTCGATATGCCCGAGGGGCCGGATTTCTCGATGGAAACCGCCGCCCGCGGCAAGGGTCTCTGGCCGGTCGCCGGCACGGACGAGGCGGGGCGCGGGCCGCTCGCCGGCCCCGTCGTCGCCGCGGCTGTGGTGCTCGACCCGGACAACATTCCCCCGGGCCTGCACGATTCCAAGCAGTTGAGCGCCGCAAAGCGCGAGGCGCTGTTCACGCTGATCCTTGAGAGGGCCTTCGTCTCCGTCGCCTCCAGCTCCGCGCGCCGCATCGATGCCATAGATATCCGCAAGGCCAGCCTCGACGCCATGCGCCGGGCCGTCGCCGGTCTGGAGATGGCGCCGAAACTCGTGCTCACGGACGGCCGCGACGTGCCGCCGGGGCTTGCCTGCGAGGGCCGCGCCGTCGTCAAGGGCGACGCCCGCTCCCTCTCCATCGCCGCCGCCTCCATCGTCGCCAAGGTCACGCGCGACCGCATGATGGCGCGTGCGGACGTCGACTTCCCCGGCTACGGCTTCGCCATCCATGCCGGCTACGCCACGGAAGTCCACCGCAAGGCCATCACGTCCCTCGGCCCCTGCCCCCTGCACCGCATGAGCTTCCGGCCGCTGCGGCAGGATTGACGCCCCGGATGGCGGTTTCGTCCCCCCTTCCCGCGCGACATATTTCCCGACTAGGCTTGACCTGAAAAGCACTTCGGAGGGGCTATATGGAAACGGCTGTCAGAAAATTCTTCGAGCGGTACGAACGCTTCTTCAACCGATCCCTTGCCGGCAAGGTCGATGCGGATGAATTCGCATCCCTATATGCGCCGGAATTCATAGGCGCCGGCCCGGCCGGCGTGAGAAGCGGGAAGAATGACGACGGGTTCCGGCAGGCCATGGTGCAAGGCTATGAGCACTACCGCACCATCGGCACGAAGGAAATGCACCTGCGCGGCATCCACCTTACCCTGATAGACGCGCTTCATTGCATGGCCCATGTCTCCTGGGCCGCCACCTATGCGCGGGCGGATCGACCGGACGTGACGGTCGACTTCGAGGTTCATTACCTTGTTCAAATGCTGGCCGGGGAGCCACGGGTGTTCGGCTGGATATCGGGTGATGAGCAGGCGCTGCTGAAAGAACACGGCATCATCTAGTCGCGGAACGGCCGGCCAGAAACGGCGTATCGTCCCAATGCAAAAAGGCCGCCCAAGGGCGGCCTTTTCAAATTCGTCCATGAAGGTGCCTCAGTTGAGGCGGGCCTTCACTTCGCTGATCGCGTTGTCGAACAGTGCCTTGCCGGTGGCGGCATCGGCCTTGGAAGCGATGACCTTTTCGGCGGCGGCAACGGCGAGGTCGACGGCGGCGGCGCGCACGGCATTGATCGCATCGGCTTCCGCCTGCTTGATCTTCTGCTCGGAAAGCGCCGTGCGACGGGCGACGTATTCTTCCGTCTTCTGCTTGGCTTCAGCGGTCAGGGCGCTCGCCTCGCGTTCAGCGGAAGCGACGATGCTTGCGGCTTCCGCCTCGGCATCCTTGCGCTTGCGCTGGTATTCGGCCAGCAGGTGCTGGGCTTCCTCGCGAAGGCGCTTGGCTTCGGCCAGCTCGTTCTGGATCTTCTCGGCGCGGGCGTCGAGACCCTTTGCCATCATGCCCGGAACCTTGAGGTAGGCAATGAGGGCAAGGAACAGGATGAGGCCGACAAAGGCGTAGAATGTTGCGTCGAAATGCATCGAACCCTCTCCTTACTCGCCTGCGGCCGACTTAACGGCGGAAGCGATCTCGGCCTTGGTGACCTTGGCGCCGACGAGCTGTTCGACGACGGCCGCCGTGGTTTCCTCGGCGATCGAGCCGACATCGGCAAGGGCCTTGGCCTTGATCTCGGCGATGCGCGTTTCAGCGCCGGCGATCTTGTCCTGCAGCGAGGCTTCGATCTTGGCGCGTTCGGCGTCGGCCTTGGCCTTGGCTTCTTCGCGGGCGGTCGAGGCGATCGCATTGCCCTTGGCGCGGGCGCTTGCGAGATCCTGCTCGTAGGACGCGATCGCGGCGTCGGCTTCCGCCTTCAGGCGGGAAGCTTCGTCGAGATCCTGCGCGATACGGTCATGGCGCGTCTCGAGGATGCCGCCGATACGCGGAATGACGACCTTCGACATGAGAAGGTAGAAAAGACCGAAGGTGATCGCGAGCCACAGGAGCTGCGATGCGAACGTGGTCTGATCGAAAGGCGGGAACACGCCGGAACCGGCTTCCTCGCCATGGGCGACACCCGTCTCGGTGTGCACTTCGCCTGCGCCTGCCGGCTGGGCCGCATGCGCATCCGCAGGGGTCTCGTGCGAGGTTGCAGGAGTTTCCGCCTGGGCGACTTCAAAAGGGGTGGACTCGGCAGATGCCGCGGTCACAGACATGCTCACCTCCAGGGGGCACTCTCAGATCATGTACGGAACGTACGGTGGACCACGGCCCGCAAGGGCCATGGTCCGATCCTCAAGCCGATATCAGACGGCGAAGAGGAGAAGGAGAGCGATGAGCAGCGAGAAGATGCCCAGAGCTTCCGTAACGGCGAAGCCGAATACGAGACGGCCGAACTGGCTGTCAGCAGCAGACGGATTGCGAAGAGCGCCGGCCAGGTAGTTGCCGAAGATGTTGCCGAGGCCGAGAGCCGTGCCGGCGAGACCGAACGTGGCAAGACCTGCGCCGATGAACTTTGCTGCTTCCGCTTCCATGTTGAACTCCTTGAATGGGTTGTTGCGGCTATGAGCGACGCCCGAAGGCGCCGGCGACTTTTTCCTTAGTGACCACCCGGATGCACGGCATCGTTGAGGTACATGCATGTCAGAACTGCGAAGACATAGGCCTGCAGGAACGACACGAGGAATTCGAGACCGGTCAGGGCGACGGTCATGAGAAGGGGCAGGATCGAACCGGCGACACCGACGGCGCCAAGCGCGCTCAGCGAGGTGACGAAGCCTGCGAAGACCTTCAGCGTGATGTGACCCGCCAGCATGTTGGCGAAGAGACGGATCGAGAGGCTGATCGGACGCGAGAGGAACGAGATGACCTCGATCGAGACGACCAGCGGCAGCAGCGCGCCGGGAACGCCCGACGGTACGAAGAGCTTCAGGAAGCCGAAACCGTGCTTGTAGAAGCCATAGAAGACGACCGTGCCGATGACGAGAAGCGCCAGGGCGAAGGTGACGATGATCTGGCTGGTGACCGTGAAGAAATAGGGAACCATGCCGAGCAGGTTCGCCGTCAGCACGAACATGAAGAGCGAGAAGACGAACGGGAAGAACTTCATCCCGTGACTGCCCGCCCCTTCCCGGAGCATCGAGGCGATGAACTCGTAGGACATTTCCGAGACCGACTGCATGCGGCTCGGCACGAGGCCGCGCTGGCCCGTGGTGAAGTAGAGGAAGCCGACTGCGGCCGCGACGGTGGCGACCATGAACAGGGAGGCATTGGTGAACGAGAAATCGATGCCGCCGATTTCGATCGGAACAATCTTGTTGACCAGGAACTGATGGGTCGGATCGTTTGACACCGTTTATCTCTCTCGCTTGCCCGCCTTACGGCGGAAGTCACCCATATTCGAACAGCGCCGTCAGGCGTCGTCCGTCGTCTTGCTCTCATCCCGTCCGCCGCCGGCCTTGCCGGGCTCTCGCCCCGCCAGCCTGTCGACCGGATGGGGCGATGCCACCATGCCAGCCGCGCGCATGACGTTCAGAACGCCGGCACTGAAGCCGAGAAGAAGGAGAATGATCATTCCCCAAGGCCCTGTACCCGCAAAATGGTCCAAAAGATAGCCCAGAAGCGCCCCCACGATGACGGCCGCGACGAACTCGCTCGAGAGCTTCATGGCGACGGCGTAGCCCTTGCGGCTTTCCGATGCCCGTGCCTCGGCGGCGGCTTCCGCCCCGTCATCCTTGCGCCGTTCCGCGAGTTCCGCGTCCAGGCGTTTCAGTCGGTCTTCCAGACTTGCCTTTTGATCGTCGGCCATGGCGCTTTCCCCGTTCTCTTTCCGCGGTGCTTTCGCCCCATTGCGGACATATTGAAGGCTAGGATTCAAGCCATATCCGACCCCTTTCGAAGTCGGCCGCAACATAGTTTTAGGTGCCAGCATAGTCAAGGCATGGCGAAGCTTTGCGCAACACCAAAAATAGGCAACAAAATCAATAGATTACCGGAAATCAACAATGGAATGCGACTCTCCGCCCCGGGAATCGCACGGCCTCGGGCGCGGACTCACCGCGCCCCGGAAGTCCCCGGCGGAAGCCCTCAGCTCCAGCCGCCGCCATAGGTGCGGTAGAAGATGTGCTTGCCGATCTTGGCAACACGTTTCATCGTCCGGCCCCATGGCGGGTTCACGTAGGTGGCGTGATAGTGGGTGGAAGAGCCGACGTCGTCGATCCAGATCTTACCGGCCGTGACGGCCATGGCGATCTCCTTGGCGGTCTTCCAGTGCCAGGGCGAGAGGATCAGGTCGGGAATGCGGTCGCAGGCGAAGGAGAACTGGCAGCGTCCGCGCCAGTTTTCGTTCTGGTAGACGACGCCGCAGATGGTTTTCGGATAGGCGGGATTGCGCACGCGGTTGAGGATGACCTGCGCGACGGCGGCCTGCCCCTTCACCTCTTCGCCACGCGCCTCGAAATAGATGCCTTCGGCAAGGCATTTCTGTTCCTTGGCGGTGAAGACCCCGGCCGGCAGCGCAGTCGCGGCCCAGGCGTGGTCCTCCGGCGAGATGTCAGGAATGAAACGGCCGGTCTCTTCCTTCGGCTTGAGAATCGAATCGAAGGGCGATTCCCGGGCGTAGTCCGGCTCGACGCGCGCATAGGCGGTCGCAAGGATATCGGCCTTCTCATTGGTAACGAGGCTGGCGATCATCGGCGAGACGCCGGGATTCTTGTGGACCGGCTTCTTCTTGTAGAAGGCCGTGGCGATGGCGATCTCCTTGCCTTTGATATCGGGCTTGGCGAAGGCCATGCGCTCGCCGCTGTCGAAGGCAGGCGAGAGGAGCGAGCTGGTGCGCTCCAGGATCGAGCCGGCGGCAAAGCCCTTGGGCGGCGTGACGGGCAGGACGGCGACGATGCGGCCCTTCTTGTCGCGGCGGTTGATGCGGTCCTCGTCGGGAATCGCGCCCTCGCCCTTGTGCTCGCTGCGCAGCGCCGCCTTGATGCCGCCCGGAAGCTCCACCCCTGCCCCGTTCTCCACGCCGCCGGTCGTCATGGCGTCGGCAAAGGCGATCTCGACCTCGTGCACGGAACCGGCCGGCGAGCGGGTCAGCACCATGGTCTGGTTGCCGCCCTTGCGGTTGAGGCCGGCGAGATAGGTGGCAAGGTCCGTATGGGCGGCCTGCGTCGGAAAGCCCGCGACGAGGCCGAGACCGATGGCGAGGGGTATTTTCCATTCCCGGGACGTTTCAAGCACGCCCGGCGGCAAGGCTGCGGCACACATTTGCCGGAACTGCCGGAGAGACGCGAAAAAGCGGCCTGCACCTGCATGACGACTGCTACGCTTACGCAACTGACTACTCCGCACCCTGATGCGCGCACAGGCCCTTCCGCCGAAAAACACTCGGCGGGCCTTCCTGCCCGGATATGTTCGTAGGGAGCCGGCCGCGCCGAAGCACGGGCCTGAAGCGGCTCGTTCGCAGGGTAAAATGAAGCATTAACCTTGATGCTTGGTTAATGCTGACAAACCGGATCGGGGGAGGCTCCCGCCTCCCCTTCACGTTTTCGTCAGATGACGACATGCGAGCCGAGCTCGACCACGCGGTTGGTCGGCAGGCGGAAGTAGTCGGAGGGGTCGGTGGCGAGGTTGGCCAGCGCGATGAACAGGCGGTCTTGCCACATCGGCATGCCGGACTGTGCATCGGGCACCAGCTTGCGCCGGCCGAGATAGAACGAGGTCGACATGATGTCGAACTTGTGCCCCGCCTTACGCATGAGGCCGAGCGCCTGCGACACGTTCTGCGTCTCCATGAAGCCGAAGCGCAGCTCGATGCGCGAGAAGCGGTCCGAAATGCGCTCCACCGTGAAGCGCTCGGCCGGGATGACGCGCGGCGTGTTGGCGGTCTTGACGGTCAGGATGAAGTTCTGCTCGTGCAGAACATGGTTGTGCTTGATGTTGTGCAGCAGCGCGGCCGGGGCGAAATCCGGATCGCTGGTCAGGAAGATGGCGGTGCCCGTGACCTGGACGGGCGCATGGGCGCTCTGCTTTTCCACCGATTTGACGAAGGCCGGCAGCGGCACCTCGATGCGGCGGGTCTTGTCGCGCAGGATGCGCGTGCCGCGCGTCCAGGTCCACATCAGCACGACGACGGCGGCGGCGATGGTGACGGGCACGTAGCCGCCGTCGTGAACCTTCAGAAGGTTCGCGCCGAGGAAGGTGAGTTCCAGCAGGAAGAGCGGCGCAAGAACGGCGGCGGCGGCGAGCGGCGTCCAGCGCCAGCGGGCGCGCAGGAATTCGAAGGCGAGCACGGTCGTCACCACCATCGCGCCGGTGACGGAGATGCCGTAGGCCGTCGCCAGGGCCTCGGAGGAGCCGAAGATGAAGACGAGCAGCATGACGCCGAGCAGCAGCACCGTGTTCACGCCCGGCAGGTAGATCTGGCCGGTCTGGGTCTCCGAGGTATGGAAGATCTCCATGCGCGGCAGGAAGCCGAGATGGATCGCCTGGCGCGTCAGCGAGAAGGCGCCGGTGATCACTGCCTGGCTGGCGATGATGGTGGCGGCCGTGGCGAGAATGACGACCGGCAGCAGCGCCCATTTCGGGAACATCAGGAAGAAGGGATTGTCGATGGTCTCCGGGTGGGCGAGCACCAGCGCGCCCTGGCCGAGATAGTTGAGCGTCAGCGCCGGAAACACCAGGCAGAACCACGCCCACTGGATCGGCCGGCGGCCGAAATGGCCGAGGTCCGCATAGAGCGCTTCCGCCCCGGTCACGGTGAGGAAGACCGCGCCGAGCACGACGAGGCCGACATAGCCTTCGGTCAGCATGAAATGGGCGGCGTAATAGGGATTGAAGGCCGAGAGGATGCCGAGATCGTCACTGATATGGCTGATGCCGCCAAGCCCCATGACGATGAACCAGACGGCCGTGATCGGCCCGAAGAACTTCGACACCGCCGCCGTGCCGAGCGACTGCACGGCAAAGAGCATGACGAGAATGACGACGGAAATCGGTACCACATAGTCGCCGAGCGTCGGCGTCACCAGCTTCAGGCCTTCCACCGCCGACAGGACCGACAGCGCCGGCGTGATCATGGCGTCGCCGATGAAGAGCGCGCCGCCGATGGCCCCGAGGAAAAACAGGATGGCCGCATGCCGGCCGGCGGTCTTGGAGAGCAGCGCCAGCAGGGACAGCGTGCCGCCCTCGCCGTGGTTGTCGGCGCGCAGCAGGAAGAGCACGTACTTGATCGTGACGATGATCGTCAGCGTCCAGATCATCAGCGAGATGAGGCCGATGATCTCGCCCCGCTCGACGCCGTCACGGGCGACGGGCCGCAGTGCCTCGCGAAAGGCATAGAGCGGGCTGGTGCCGATGTCGCCGTAGACGACGCCGACAGAGCCGAGGGCGAGGAGGAACAGCGCGCGCGGCCGGCTGTGGGAATTCGGTGCGCTACCAGCGTGTGACTGCATCGGGCGATCCGGCTCTAGAGCCAGCCTTTCCAGCGGAAGAAGAAGAACGGGAGGATGGCCGACAGCACCATGGCCGCAAGCGTCAGCGGATAGGCGTAGTCGACATGCAGTTCCGGCATGAATTCGAAGTTCATGCCGTAGATCGAGGCGATCAGCGTCGGCGGAAGCAGCACGACGGAGGCGATCGAGAAGATCTTGATGATGGCGTTCTGCTCGAGATTGATGAGGCCGAGCGAGGCGTCGAGCAGGAAGGTGATGTTGCCGGCGACGAAGCCGGCGTGTTCGGACAGCGACTGCACGTCACGCGTCACCGTGCGGCAGAGTTCGAGGCTGTCGCGGTCGGATTGCAGCGCCGGAAGCGCATGCAGGAAGGTCAGCACGCGCGACAGCGACATCAGGCTGTCCCGTGTCTTGGCGACGAGGCGGTGCAGCGCCGAGACCTGCACCACCCGGTCCTCCAGATAGCGCGGCGGGCGGCGCGACAGGTGCCTGTTGTCGCCGAACACCTCCAGGGACAGCCTGTCGGCGCGGGCGACGGCGATCTCCAGAATCTCCGCCGTGCGGTCGGCGACCGTCTCCAGCAGCCGGGTGATCATGACGGTCGGCGAGGAACAGCCGCCGGGAATGCGGGGCATGCCGCTCCTGAAGAGCGCGAAGGAGCGCGGCTCGGCATAGCGCACTGTGAGCAGCTTGCCGGCGGTCAGGATGAAGGCGACGTCCGTCAGGTGCGGCAGGTCGCTTTCCGCCTTCACCATCAGGGAGGCGGTCATGTAGGCGGCGTTGCCGTCGGTATAGAGGCGGCTCGACGGCTCGATGTCCTTGAGTTCGTCGCGCGTGGGCACCTCGATGCCGAGGACCCGCTCGATCAGCGCCTCCTCGTCGCGGCCCGGCTCGACGAGATCGATCCAGACGGCGGCGGCAAGGGCCTCGACGGCGGCCGAATCGGCTTCTGCCGGCAGGGTGCGCGCCTCGCCATTGGAACGGAAAACCGTGATCACCGGCGAGTGGCTCCGGAACGGACCATCGCTCACACTCCTGATTGGACGCCGCCGTCAACGGTCGGCCGCGCATATTGCGCGGCGCAACATAAAAATCAAGCGCGCGCCGCAGGCCGCCTCCCGCCGGCCGACGCCCCGGCCGCTCGACATGTTTAATCAGGCTTTAATCAAATGCTGCGAACGTGCCCTAGCGCTTGTATGAGCACAAGCCTACCGGTCCCTCCGGTGGACGATTTCAGCGTCGCTGGCCGCTGTCATTCCCGTGTCCCAAGGCGCGTTCCGTGCCGATCAGCATGTTTTCGGAATGCCAGACACAGGCGAGGACTGCCATAATGAATGATGTAGCGTCGTCAGACGCGCACATCCGGCTGGGAATGTTCGAGGCGGCGTGCGACATCCTCGCCGCGGCCGTGATCGTCTATGACAAGGACGACCGCCTCGTCTTCGCCAGCCGCCAGGTCCCGCGCTACTTCCCCCTCGCCCCCGAGATGCTGCAACCCGGAACGCGGCTGCGCGACGTGCTGGGCGCGATCTTCGACAGCGGCGTGCGCTACGGCATCACGCCCGAACAACGCGGCAAGGCCGCCAACCGCGAGGAGTGGATCTCCACCCGCATTTCAGCCCATTGGCGCGAGCTGCACGACGCCGTCGAGCGGCTCGGGCGCGACCGCTGGGTCCATTTCCGCAAGCGCCGCCTGCCGAATGGCTACAATATCACCACCCTCGTCGACGTCTCCGAGCAGAAGAAGCAGGAAGAACAGTGGCGTTCGGACCTCGAGCGCATCGCGCTGACCGAGGAAATCCTCGAGACCCTGCCCTCGCCCATGGTCATCAAGGACCGCAACCTCACCTATATCGCCGTCAACAAGGCGTTCTGCGCGATCTACGACGCGGCCGCCGACGGCATCCTCGGCCGCTCGGTCTGGGCGCTGGCGGATGCCGAGAGCGCCGGGCGCATCGAGGCGAGCGACCGCAGGGTGCTGGAGACGGGCGAACCCTTCACGCTCGCCGAGCATATCGTACGCGCCGACGGTTCCGATCTCTACGTCGTCACCCGCAAATACCGGATCGGCGCGCCGGGGCACCACGCCGTCGTGACCATCATGGAGGACATGACGGCCTTCGCCGCCGGCGAACAGGCCATGGCGGACGCGGGCGACGCGCTGCTGCGCGTGCCGGGCGGCTTCGTGCCGGCGCAGAACTGCTTCGATCCGGTGCGCGACGCCGAGCGCCACCTGCTGCTGGACCAGATTCCGCCGGAAGAGCTTCGGGCCGCCCAGGGCAGGCGCGTCCTCGTCGTCTCGCCCAATCCGCGGATCGCGGATATCCTCGTCAGCGAGTTCAAGGTGCGCGGCGCCGACTGCTGCGCGGCGCGCGACATGCCCGAGCACGACGCCTTTCTCACACTCGCGCAAGCACGCGGCCTTGCGGTCGATCTCGTCGTCATTGACGACAACCTGCCCGGCCATGGCGGTGCCGGGGAAAACCGCTTCGGCATCACCACCTGCCTGATTGCGCCCGACGGCATCGGGCCGGACTTCATGCGCGCGCTCGAGGAGGAGCACGAATTGCTGTCCGACGACGAATCGCCGCTCGGCGGCATCCTCACCTCCACCACGCTTTCCGACGACTGGTACATCGCGACCGACATCACCAGCATGCCGCCGACCGCCCTTGGCGACGTCGAGGTGCTGGTCGCCGAGGACAACCAGATCAACCAGTTCGTCTTCTCGCAGATCTTGGAAGGCATGGGCATCTCGCACCGCATCGCCGAGAACGGCGAAGAGGCCGTCACGCTCTGGCGCAAGCACCAGCCGCGCCTCGTCCTGATGGACATCTCCATGCCCGTCATGAACGGCATCGACGCGACGCTGGAAATCCGCGCGGCGGAGAAGCTGACGGGAACCCACACGCCCATCGTCGCCGTCACCGCCCAGGCGCTCAACGCCGACATGCAGAACTGCCTGGACGCGGGCATGGACGACTACATCACAAAGCCGGTCAGCCCCGACATGATCGAGGTGATCTACCGCCGCTATGCCGGTGCACGGCTGGAGAAAATCGTCGCCTGACCGGAAACGGACGGTCAATCCCCTAGAAATGGGGAGGCGGAGGGCAGGTCTGGGGATCGCCCGCTATGCATTTGTTAACGGTCATGTCGCATCTTGGGCTGTCGTCTAAAGCAGGGCAAGTACGGGAAATCATTGATGAAGTCTGCTGATCATGCGGCGCTGGATGTTTCCCAGACTGACCTTCATGCCATGGCCTACACCGACCCGCTCACCGGGCTTGGCAATCTCTACCGGCTGCGCGACAAGGTGCGCCAGATCGCCAAGGAGCGCGAGGAAGACCCCGCGCCGTTTGCCATCGGCATCGCCAATCTCGACGGCTTCAAACCCATCAACGACCTATTCGGCCCGCGCGCGGGCGACGAGATCCTCTGCCAGGTGGCCCATCGCCTGAAGGCCTGCATTCCCGACGGCGCGACCGTCACCCGTCATGGCGGCGACGAGTTCGCCTTCGTGCTGCCGCTCGTCTTCGAGCGCAAGGGCGCGGAGAAGATCGGCCAGATGCTGCGCGAGGTGCTGTCCGCGCCCTTCGACCTCGGCGACCGCAACGTGCGGCTTTCCGCCTCCTTCGGCTTCGCCATCTATCCGTTTGCCGGCGAAGACTTCACCGAACTGCTGAAGAGCGCCGATACCGCGCTCTACCGCTCGAAACGCCGGGGCCGCGGCCAGATCACCGTCTATTCCCAGGAAATCGCCCTGGAGATGAAGCGGGCGACGCAGCTCGAGCAGGCGCTGCGCAACGCCATCATCGCTAACGAGGTGGACGTGCACTTCCAGCCGATCGTCAGCCTGCGCGACGACACGGTGGTGGGCTTCGAGGCACTGGCGCGCTGGTGCGACGCCGATCTCGGCTATGTCTCGCCAGCCGTCTTCGTGCCGCTCGCCGAGGAGCGCGGCTTCATCGACGCGCTTTCCGATACACTGCTGCGCAAGGCGGCGGAAGCGGCCCTGTCCTGGCCGAAAGAGCTTTTCCTCTCCTTCAACCTCTCCTCCGCCCAGTTGATGGATCCCAAGACGGCGTTCAACACGCTGGCGATCCTCAACCGCGTCGGCCTGGACCCGCGCCGGCTGGAGCTGGAGATCACCGAAACGGCCGTGATGACCGACGCCGACACCGCGCAGAAGATCGTGGGCGAACTGCGGGCGGCGGGCGTGCGCATCTCGCTCGACGATTTCGGCACCGGCCAGTCGAGCCTCGGGCGCCTGCGCGATTTCACCTTCGACAAGGTGAAGATCGACCGCGCCTTCGTCTCGCGCATCTCCAACGACAAGGCCTCCGAGCACATCATCAAGGCCATCGTCGCCATGTGCGAGGGCCTCGATCTGGCTGTCGTCGCCGAGGGCATCGAGGATTTCTCCGAGGCGCTGAAATTGAAGGCGCTCGGCTGCGGCATGGGGCAAGGCTATTTCTACGGCAAGCCGGCCGACGCGGTCGCCACCCTGCGCTTCCTTGCCGACCGCTATGTCAGCGTCGAAGGCCGCGCCGCTTCCTGACGCCTGTGCCTTAATATGCCAGTTCACTAAATTTGCACCGATCCATTTAGCTGTCCGGCAAAGAGTTCCCGCTATCGTCCATCCCATGGCATTGTTTTGAGGGATGGAGCCAGGAATGCAGACCATCAAGGATATGCCCGTCCGAGGGAACGACCGCTCCAGGGTCCGTATCTTCGCAACGGTGAAGGTGATGCACCAGTCGACGCGCGCCCGCGTCGTCGATCTCTCCCCAACGGGAATGGCCTTCGACATCGAGACGCCGATCCATATATCGCCCGGCCAGATCGTGACGGTGGAGAGCGAGGAGCTGGGCCGCCTCAGCGGCACCGTTCGCTGGTACTCCAATGGCCGCCTCGGCATCCAGTACAAGCTGTCCACCAACGCGCTGGCGCAGATTTCCTCCTACTTCCGCTTCTTCCATGAAGAGGTTCGGCCGGTCCTGCGCCGCTAGCGAAAGAAAAAACCCGGCGGCGCAGAGATCGCCACCGGGCTGGAGGTCAGGATGACCGCCGGGCTTATTCGGCCGGCGGGGTCGTGGCCGGGGCCGTGCCCGTATCGGTCGTCGACGAGGTCGTCGAGGTATCGACCGGGGTGTTGGCCTGGCGTTCGGCAACCTGCTGCGCCTTGGTCTTGAATTCCGGCGCGGCCTGCAGGCTTTCCGCCGTCTCGGTGGTCGTCAGCTTGACGTCGTCCGAATCCGGGACCTGCGTGATCGCGATCTTCTCGAACGGCACCGCGAGCCACTTCTCGCCGATACCCAGGAAACCGCCGACGCCGATGACGGCCGCGTCGATGCCGCCGCTCTTTGCCATGATGAGGTCGGAGATCTTGCCGATGCTCTCATCGGCGCTGTTGTAGACCGCCTGGCCAATATAGGTGTTGGCGCTGATCTGCTCGTCCGACTGGGCCGTCAGATAGGTGCCGTCACCGGCCGGAGCCTGCGCGGTGTCCTCAGCGGGCGTCACCGGCGTCTGGGCCGTGTCCTCGGCGGGTGTGGTCGCGGGGGCCTGCGCCGTGTCGTCCGGGGTCGTGCCCTTGGCGGCCTCGCCCGTCATGCCGGGCTGTTCCATGGTCTGGCCGGCGGCCGGCTGGCTGGCGTCCTGCGCATGAACCGCCGGCGCCATGGCGGCGCCGAGGAAGAGTGCACCAGCGGCAACGGAAGTAAGAAATGTCTTGGTCATTTTGAACCTGCCTTTCGTCTCGTTGGCATCAAGGCGCGGCGGCTTCGAAAGCGCCCGTCCGCACCGGCTGATGGACAAGGAACGACGACATCCGGCTTTGGTTCCGATGAAAATTGCCCTGTTTTTGATCGCAGTCATGCAAAAGGCGCGGCCCTTCCCGGGAAAACCGGAACGCCGCGCCTTTCAACCATGCAGGAATATCAGAGCTTGAAGGCCGGCTCGAAGCGTCCCTTGACCGCAACGCCCAGCTCGAAGGTCTGGCCGGCATGGGGATCGGCAAGGCGCGCCGCAGCGTCCATGCCCGCCCAGGCGGAGGTCACCAGCAGCCGGTCGGCCTTTTCGCCGATGAAGGCCGGGCAGCTCGACTGCGAGGCGGGAACGAGATGGCGCGCCACCTTCGTGCCGTCCGGCTTGTAAACCTCGACCGCGCCCGCGCCCCAGCGGGCGTTCCAGATCAGCCCGTCCGCATCGCAGACCGACCCGTCGACATCGCCCGGCGTTCCGCTCTCATCGCTGAGGATGGAAAGTTCTCCCGAGGGCAGGCCCGTCTTCGGATCGAGCGCCACCTTCATCAGCCGGTTGACATCGGAATCGATGAAATAGCCGGTCGCGCCATCGGGCGAGAAGCAGATGCTGTTCGGGATGGTGATGTTGGAGAAGAGCCTGGTCACCCGGTCTCCGGCGACATGGTAGATCGCGCCCGAATGCTTTTCCGCATTGCGCCCCATCGTGCTCGCCCAGAGCGCGCCGGAGGGGTGCACGCGCCCATCGTTGGAGCGGTTCGCCGCGTTGTCCTCCAGCGTGACGAAGGGCGCGAGCGCGCCATCGGCGACGGTGCGGATGAAGAGGCCCTTGTCGGAAACGACAAGCTGGCGCCCGGCATCGACGACGGCCAGCACGCTGCCGAGGAACGGCAGGTCGTGCACGACCTTCGCCATCGTCGCGAGGTGGAGTTCGTGCAGCTTCTGGCCCTTGATATCGAACCAGAAGGCCTTCCCGCTCGCCGGGTCGTAGGTCGGGCCTTCCCCGAGCTGGCAGTCCACGTCGCAGAGCGTGCGGCCGGAGAAGGAATGAGTCGCGGTCATCGGCCCGCTCCGTAGACGGCGTCATAGGCTTCGAGCGTGGCTCGGGCGCGGACGCGCACGTCGGCGGCGCTCATGCCCGGCTTGTAGAGGCTGGAGCCGAGGCCGAAGCTGCGGATGCCGATGGCGGCATAGTCGCCGAAATTCCTTTCCGACACGCCGCCGACGGCGGCGATCTCCAACTCGGCCGGCAGCACCGCGCGGATCGCCTGGATGCCGGCGGGGCCGAGCACGCTGGCGGGGAAGAATTTCAGGCCCGTCGCGCCGGCGCGCGCGGCGGCAAGCGCCTCCGTCGGGGTGAAGACGCCGGGCATCGTCACCATGCCCTTGGCGGCAGCAGTGGAGATGACGTCAGGCTCGACATTCGGGCTGACCATCAGCCGGCCGCCGACCTCGTCGAGGCGGTTGACATCGGCGACCGTCAGCACTGTGCCAGCGCCGATCAGGCAGCCTTCGGGTGCGAGCTTCGCGGCGATCCCGATCGACTGGAACGGCTCGGGCGAATTCAGCGGGATCTCGATGGCGGTGAAGCCGGTTTCGATCAGCGCGCCGACGACCGCCTCCGTTTCCGCGGGCTTCAGGCCGCGCAGGATGGCGATCAGGGGATATTTCATGGGGGGGAAGGGAATGCGGCTCATTGTTCTCGCTTTCTCAGAGGGACCAGAGCGCCCTGGCGCCCGCGGCAAGGCCGTTTCGCACGGCGGTATCGGCATCGATGACAGAGGGGGAGAGGCCGGCGGCGGCAAGCGCCTGCCTGTAGAGCGCGCCAAGCCCGCCCGAGACGACGAGCGCCACCGGCGTGCCCTCGGCGACCATCGACAGCGCACCGGCGATCTCCAGCCCGATGAGCGTGCCCGACAGCCGCGCCCGGGCGTCTTCCGGCGAAAGGCCCGCGATCAGCGAACCGGCGCGCACGGAGAAGAGCTGGCTCGTCGCCAGCGCCGGGTTTTCCACCATGCGCTTCACGGCGGTGCGGAAGGCGGCGCTGTCGCCGGGGACCGCGCCGGCCTCGGCGATGGCGTGGCTGAGGATGGTGTGCTTCGCGACGGCCTCGAAAAGCTCGCCGGTCATGAAGGTGGAGAAGCCCTCGACCTTGCCGCCGGATAGTCGCACCCACTTGCTGTGCGTGCCGGGCATGCAGACGAGGTGGTTGCCGCCGCCGAGTTCGCCGGCCGCGCCGAGCAGTTGCGTCTCCTCGCCGCGCATGACGTCCGGGGCTGCCGCATCGCGCTGGGCAAGACCGGGCAGGATGCGGATATCCGCCTCGACCCCGGGAATGCGCACGGCAGCGGCCGGAATGGCGGATAGCGCGGCGGGCGTATCGAGGTAGCCGGCCTCGACCCAGCCCTGTTTCGCACCGGCCATGCCGCAGATCAGCACAGGCAGGCCCTCGGGCGCGGAAACGGCGGCGAGATGGCTCGCCAGCACCTCGGCAAAGCCGGTGCGCGCGGCGACCGTCATGCCCTCGGCACTACGGCGCTCGGCGAGCACGCCGCCGTCCTTGCCGATCAGCCAGAGACGGAAGCTGGAAGTGCCCCAGTCCACCGCGACATAGGCGGGTTGGGGAGCGGACCTTGTCATCAGAGCATGCCTCCATCGACGATGAGCGTTTGCGCGGTGATGGCGGCGGACACATCCGACGCCAGGAAAAGGCAGGGGCCGACCATGTCTTCGGCCAGCAACGAGCGCTTCAGGCATTGCCGGGCGATACCCTCGGCGGCGGCGTCCCCATCGACCCAAAGGCGCTTCTGCCGCTCCGTCAGCACCATGCCGGGCAGGATGGCGTTGACGCGGATATTGTCCGGGCCGAGACGGCCGGCGAGCGACTTGGTGAGGCCGATGATGCCGGCCTTGGCGGTGGCATAGGCCGGCAGCTCACCCATGTTGAGCAGGAAGGCGATGGAGGAGAAGCCGACGATCGCACCGCCGCCGCCCGCGCGCATATGCGGCGCGGCGGCCTGCGCGGCGAAGAAATGATGGCGCAGGTTCACCGCCTGGTTCTCGTCCCAATAATCCGGCTCGACGTTTTCGAGATCGTGCCGGTCGTCACGCGCCGCGTTGTTGACCAGCACGCGGATGCCGCCGAGCGCCGCGGCCGCCTGTGCGACGGCCGCGCGCAGGGCGTCGATATCGCGCAGGTCCACCTTCCTGTAGAGCGGCGTATGCTCGGCCTTGCCATCGAGCGAGGCGACCAGTTCGCGACTCTCCGTCTCCGCGATATCGAGGAAGGCGACACGCGCGCCCTCGGCCGCAAATCCCGCGACAAGCGCAGCGCCGATCCCCGAGCCGCCGCCGGTGATGAGCACGCCTTTTCCCGCGAGGTCCGGATAGCGGCCCGCCATCGCCTGTCTCCCGACAATAGTTCCAATATTTAGAGTTCCAATATTTGGAACACAGTTTGATTATTCGGAATTATTTCGCTAGGATACGTCCCTGTCAAGAGAGCGGCGGAGCGATGCCATGCGCAAGGGAACGGAAGAGGACGGCGGCACCGGCACGCTCGGCAAGGCCATCGCCGTACTGGAAACGGTGGCGCTTTCCGACCGGCCGATGCGCTTTACCGATGTGCTCGCCGTCAGCGGCCAGCCGCGCGGCACGCTGCACCGCCAGCTCTCCCATCTCGTGCAGGAGGGACTGCTGGACCTGCGCCCCGACCACGCCTATGTGCCGGGCCTGCGCCTCCTCAAGCTCGCCTCGGCGAGCTGGGCGCGCAACGAGTTCCGCGCCGTCGCCGCGCCCTATCTCGACAGGCTGCACCGGGAGACCGGCGAGACCGTGCATCTCGGCGTGCTGCGCGGGCGCGAGATCATCTATCTCGACAAGGTGGAAAGCCGACAGGCCGTGCGCATGAACTCGCAGATCGGCAACGCCTCGCCGGCCTATTGCACCGGCGTCGGCAAGGCCGCGCTTTCGGCGCTCCCTCCCGCCGCGCTCGACGCGCTGCTGGACGGATTGGAATTTCGCCGCTTCACGCCGCAGACAATTGCCGACCGCGTGTCCCTTCTTGCGGAACTGGCCGATATCCGCGCCTGTGGCGTCGCCTACGACAGGGAAGAGCACGAGCCGGGCATCCGCTGTGTCGCCGCGCCGATCGTCGATCCGGGCCGCGCGCTTGCCGCCGGCGTGTCGGTGACCGGGCCGGCCTACCGGGTGGGACCGGAGCAGCTTGCGGCATGGGCGCCCCATGTGCGCCTCGCCGCGGAGGCGATAACCGGCGAACTGTCGGCAAGGCTCGGCCCGCAACGCTAGGATGCCCCGGGGAGCGGACATTCTGCCGTGAAGTTGTCTTCTCTTGCGATTTTACGGTAAATTAGAAAATCACACTGGACGTGGGATGGGGCCACCATTAGCTTTCTGCGTGACCGGCCTGCGGGCTGCGTCGCACTGCGCGTACTTGAGGCGCGGTTTTCGAAAAGACTTGCATTGGGATACGGGGGTTCCTGAGGCGGGCAAGTGCATTGTGCGGGCAGATTCTGCCGCACGGGCGCGTGCATTGCTGAAGGAAGTTGAATATGGCGGATCGATTCCACACGACATCGGCGCGATTCCCGAATGCCTGGGGGGCGGACACCTCCGGCTCGCAGGACGACATTGTCGAGGCCCTTGACGGTATCGTCCGGCGCCACGGGTTCCGCGGCTATCTCCTGATCAACGTCCCCTCCGAAACCTCGACGGATTTCTCCTCCAACGTGCTGCTGACGTCCTGGCCGGACGAGATGCTCAGGACCTACGATCATGCCGGCCTCATCTTCGGCAGCCCGGTCATCGAGCACCTGCGCCAGAGCACCAATCCCTTCACCTACGACGCGGACGGCACCAACCGCCGCCGCGCAGACGGCAAGGCGGCCATCGCCGCCGATCTCTTCCAGCGGCATGGCCTGTCGCGCGGCGCCTATTTCCCGGCGCACAATTCGGCGGGCCTTCGCGGCGCACTGGCCTTCGGCGGCACGCGCGAGGCGCTGACCCCGCGCGAGATGGCCGAGCTCAATGCACTGGCCAACACCGTCTTCACCCAGGTCCTCGAACTGCGCGCCGGCGACCGGCAGGCCGTCTCGCTCTCACGCCGCGAGATCGAGTGCCTGTCCTGGGCCTCGGCCGGCAAGACCAGCATGGAAATGTCCGAAATCCTCGGCCTCTCCGAATATACCGTCAATCACTACCTGAACCGCGCGACGCGCAAGCTCGACGCGGTCAACCGGGTTCAGGCGGTCGCCAAGGCGATCCGCGCCGGACTTTTGAACTGATGCATAATCACAAGCCAAGCAATTTTCTGGAATGCGTGCGGTCCCGCTCCATTTGCTTGAAGACGAGGAACAACCGATGCGGGGCACCATGACGGCCGACGAGACCAGCAGGAGCGAGAACCAGCTTCAGGACGAAGGCGCGGAAATCGCCGCCCTCGAGACGCAGTTCGACATCGTGCGCTACATGCGGCGCAAGTGCGAGGAATACGGCCTCAAGTACTTCGTCGTCTTCACCCTGCCCGGCTTCGAGGCGGAAAAGCTGTCCGCCTATTCCATCGTCAGCAACTGGCCGCAGGAAGTCCTCGCCAAATACGACGCGCTGCGCATGGTCCGCCACAGCGCCGGCATCCGCAAGCTGCGGCTGACCACTGTTCCCTTTTCCTACGACATGCGGGAATGGATCGGCGAATCCTCCGAGCAGGCCGATTTCAGCGAGCTGCTCGCCCTCATGACCAACCACGGCATGCTGGTCGGCCACTTCTTCCCGGTACACGACGCGCTCGGCAACCGCGGCGCCGTCGTCTGGGGCGGGGACAGCGCCTCGCTCGGCCGCGACGAACGCCTGATGCTGCAAATGATCTCCGTCCATCTCTTCAACCGGCTGGCCGAGATCGGCTCGGCCTGGAAATCCGGCCAGGTGGTGCTCACCGACCGCGAGATCCAGTGCCTTTCCTGGACGGCGGCGGGCAAGACGAGCCTGGAGATCGCCGAGATCCTCGGCCTTTCCGAGCATACGGTGAACCACTACCTCAACCAGGTCACGCGCAAGCTGGAGGCGGTCAACCGCACCCAGGCCGTGGTGAAGGCCATCCGCCGCGGGCTGATCGCCTAGCCGCAAGGCTGCTGCTTCCCGTCGCAGGTAAATTCGTTTGGCGGCGGCCTTTCCGTACACTATCTACGGAAGAGGCAGCGGCCGTGCCGCGACGGGATTGATCGAGGGTTTCATGACGGATGTAAGCAAGGAACAGGTGCTGGAACGATTGCGCACGGTGCGCGGGCCGGAGATGGACGGCAATATCGTCGATCTCGGCCTCGTCTCGGATGTCTTCATCTCCGACGGCAAGGCCTATTTCTCCATCACGGTGCCGGCCGAGCGCGCCCGCGAACTCGACCCGATGCGCGCCGCCGCCGAGCGCGTCGTCAAGGAAATCCCCGGCATCAAGGCCGCCATGGTGGCGCTGACGGCGGACAAGCGCGCCGCTTCCGGCCCCGCCGCCGCCCGCGCGCCCTCCCCGCCGCCGCCCGGCCGCGGCACCGCGCATGACCATGCGGGCCACAATCACGCGGGCCACGCGCATGCCGCACCCGGCCAGCCGCAGCAGCGGGCGAAATCCGGCATTCCCGGCGTTAACGCCATCATCGCCGTCGCCTCGGGCAAGGGCGGCGTCGGAAAGTCGACGACCTCGGTGAACCTTGCTCTGGCGCTGAAGGCGAACGGCCTTCGCGTCGGCATTCTCGATGCCGACATCTACGGCCCCTCGATGCCGCGCCTCCTCAAGATTTCCGGCCGGCCGCAGCAGCTCGAAGGCCGCATGATCAAGCCGATGGAGAATTACGGCATCAAGGTCATGTCCATGGGCTTCCTCGTTGACGAGGAAGTGGCGATGATCTGGCGCGGGCCGATGATCCAGTCGGCGCTGATGCAGATGCTGCGCGAGGTCGCCTGGGGCGATCTCGACGTGCTCGTGGTCGACATGCCGCCGGGCACGGGCGATGCGCAGCTCACCATGGCCCAGCAGGTGCCGCTCGCCGGCGCCGTCATCGTCTCCACCCCGCAGGACCTTGCCCTCATCGACGCGCGCAAGGGCCTCAACATGTTCAGCAAAGTCGAGGTGCCGGTGCTCGGCATCGTCGAGAACATGAGCTATTTCATCGCCCCCGACACCGGCAACCGCTACGACATCTTCGGCCATGGCGGCGCGCGCAAGGAGGCCGAGCGCATCGGCGTGCCCTTCCTCGGCGAGATGCCGTTGACCATGGATATCCGCGAGACCTCCGATGCCGGCACGCCGGTCGTCGTCTCCAACCCGGACGGCGCGGCGGCGAAGATCTACCGCGCCATCGCCACGCGCGTCTGGCAGGAGCTTGAGGCGGTGCAGGGCAAGGGCACGCGCGGCGCGCCGGCCATCGTGTTCGAGTGAGAACCCTCACGCTTCCCTTCCGTCATCCTCGGGCTTGTCCCGAGGATCTGCTGACGCATCGAAAACAGAAACGCCGTAGATCCCCGGGACAAGCCCGGGGATGACGGAAGAGAGGTTGCAGGATTGCCCCTGCATAAGCTGCCGCCCCCACTGGCGGGCGGCGGGCGAATCCGCGAAAATGACGCCATGACCATCAGGCAGCTTTCCGAAACCCTCATCAACCAGATCGCGGCCGGCGAAGTGATCGAACGGCCGGCCAGCGCCGCCAAGGAGCTGATCGAGAACGCGTTGGACGCGGGCGCGACGCGCATCGAGATCGCGACGGCCGGCGGCGGCAAGACCCTGCTGCGCGTCACCGACAATGGCGGCGGCATGGCTCCCGTCGATCTGGAAATGGCGATCCGCCGGCACTGCACCTCCAAGCTCGACACCGACCTCCTCGACATCCGCACGCTGGGCTTTCGCGGCGAGGCCCTGCCCTCCATCGGTTCGGTGGCGAAGCTCTCGCTGCTAAGCCGCACGGCGGAAGCCGGCGAAGGGGCGGAGATCAGCGTGACGGGCGGCAAGGTGGCGCCGGTGCGCCCCGCCGCGGCCAATCGCGGCACCGTGGTCGAGGTGCGCGACCTCTTCTTCGCCACCCCCGCCCGCCTCAAGTTCCTCAAGAGCGAGAAGGCCGAGGCTTCGGCGATCTCGGACGTGGTGCGGCGCATGGCGATCGCCTTCCCGCATGTGCGCTTCGTACTGTCAGGCTCCGACCGCACGACGCTGGAATTTCCCGCGACCGGCGAGGACCGGCTTGCCCGTATCGCGCAGGTGCTCGGCCGTGATTTCCGCGACAACGCCATCGAGATCGATGCCGAACGGGAGGGCGTGCGGCTGACCGGCTTTGCCGGCGTGCCGACTTTCAACCGCGGCAACAGCCTCAATCAGTTCGCCTTCGTCAACGGGCGGCCGGTGCAGGACAAGCTGATCTGGTCCGCGCTGCGCGCCGCCTATGCCGAGACCATCCCGCATGGGCGCTACCCCGTCGCGGTGCTTTCCATCGACATCGACCCGGCGCTGGTCGACGTCAACGTGCATCCGGCGAAATCGGATGTGCGCTTCCGCGACCCGGGTCTCGTGCGCGGTCTCATCATCGGCGCGATCCGCGAGGCGCTGGCCCGCGAAGGCGACCGCGCCGCGACGACGGGCGCCAGCGGCCTGATGCGCGCCTTCCGGCCGGAAGCGCAGCGCCCCGCCGCGCCCTGGACGCCTTCCGCCTCCCCCTACCGCCCCTTCGAGGCCGCCTCCCCGGCGGCATCCTTCCGCGAAACGCAGGCGGGCTTTGCCGAATTCGCCACGCCCTCGGCGCGCAGCGAGCCGGTCTTCACCCCCTCCGTCCGCGAGGAAGAGCCGCCGCAGCGCCACCCGCTCGGCGCGGCGCGCGCGCAGCTTCACGAGAACTACATCGTCGCACAGACGGAAGACGGGCTGGTCATCGTCGACCAGCATGCCGCGCATGAACGCCTGGTCTTCGAGGCGATGCGCAACGCGCTGCATTCGCGCGCCGTGCCGGCGCAGGCGCTGCTCATCCCCGAGATCATCGACCTGCCGGAAGACGATTGCGACCGGCTGGTCGCCCATGCCGAGGAATTCGCGACGCTCGGCCTCGGCATCGAGCGTTTCGGTCCCGGCGCTGTCGCCGTGCGCGAGACGCCGGCCATGCTGGGCGAGATGGATGCGGCCGGCCTCATCCGCCAGCTTGCCGACGAGCTTGCCGAATGGGACACGGCGAGCGGCCTGAAAGCCAAGCTCGAATATCTCGCCGCCACCATGGCCTGCCACGGCTCGGTGCGCTCGGGCCGGCGCATGCGGCCGGAGGAAATGAACGCGCTGCTGCGCCAGATGGAGGCGACGCCCGGCTCCGGCCAGTGCAACCATGGGCGCCCGACCTATATCGAGCTGAAGCTTTCCGATATCGAGCGGCTGTTCGGCCGGAGCTGAAAAGGCTGGAAATTTAGGCCTTACCGCGATATTGCAGGGCGAGACGTTTTTGAGGCGGATACTGAGATCGATGATGAACCGTTTGGAAGGCCGCGGCGGCAGCCGTGAAGCGAAGATCCGCTATCTCGACGGCGATTTCCAGATCCTGATGCCCGGCACCCATGTCATCTGCGCGATGACCGGCGAAACGGTGCCGGTGGACGAGCTGCGCTACTGGAGCGTCGCCCGGCAGGAAGCCTATGTGAGCTGTGCTGCATCGCTCGACGCGGAAAAGCGCGCGGGTGTGTTGCCGAACCAGAAGAAATAAGCCTGCCTTATTTCTCCGCCAGCCGGCGCAGCTTGCGCCGCCGTGCATTGTCGATCGCCGCATCGATGATCGCATCCGGCCCCTTCGGGTCGTCAAAGCGGATTTCCACTTCGATCACCCTGCTCTTCTCCTTCAGTTCCTCCGACCGGCCGTGGCCGCCGCCGAGCCGCACGCTGTCCTTCGCCGTGGTCAGCAGCTGGTAGCCGAGCGCTTCGGCATGGTCGAGGATCTCCTCCACCTCGTCGTCGCTGAGATAATGGTGATCGGGGAAGCTGCGCGTGACGTAGAGATGTGCGCCGGTCTCGTTGACCGTGCGGAAGAACTTCTCGTTGTCGGCGATGCCCGACCAGGCCATGACGACCTGGTCCTTCAGGTCTTCCGCCCCGACGGTGACGAGCGTTGCAGGGTGGATCGCCTTGCCGGCGCGTGCCGCCTGACGGATCAGCCGGTCCGCCGCGTCGCCGTCGCCGATGGCCAGCAGGGCGCTCGCCTGCCGCATCTGCTCGCCGAGCGGCGCGCGGACCGGGCCGCTCGGCACCAGATGGCCGTTGCCGATGCCGCGGCGCGTGTCGATGACGAGCAGCGCATAATCGAAGGTGAGCTGCGCGCTCTGGAAGCCGTCGTCCATGATGATGAGGTCGGCGCCCTCCTCCACCAGCTTCATCGCGCCCTTGGCGCGCTTGCGCGAAATGACGGTCAGCGCTTCGCGGGCGAGCAGCAGCGGCTCGTCGCCGACAGCGCGGGCGCGATGGTGGTGCGGGTCGACGACGGTGGTCACGTCAAGTGCGCCGCCGTAACCGCGCGAGAGGAAACCGGGTTTCAGACCCCGCGCCTTGGCGGCACGGGCGATGGCGATGGCGGTCGGCGTCTTGCCGGCCCCGCCCACCGTGAAATTGCCGACGCAGATGACCGGCACCGGCACGTCGACGCGGCGGGCCTTGCGCATGCGCCGGCCGGCCACGAGGCCGTAAAGCCGCGAGACGGGCCAGAGCGCATAGGCCCGCCAATCCGGCTTCGTCCACCAGAAGGGTGGCGCTTCACTTACCATTCGATCCCCCGCGGGCGTCCCTGCCCGGTCCGTTGCGACCCAAGAAACGCGAGAACTTGAGGAAAATCAACTGCAGGAACTTGCCTGTGGAGTGTCGCCCCTCATCCCGCTGCCGCGACCTTCTCCCCGCAGGCGGGGAGAAGGAGGCCGAGGCACGGTTTTCACCAGAAACAAAAGACTGAAAGGAAGCCAGGGCAGCTTGTCCCTTCTCCCCGCTTGCGGGGAGAAGGTGCCGGCAGGCGGATGAGGGGCGAGGCAGCCTGTTCACGCCGCCGGGCGCGCCACCGCCGCGGCCGGAAGGAGCGGCAGAAGCTCGGTGATGTCGTTGAGGCAATGGTCGGAGGCGTCCGACAGGGAGGCGCGCGAGCCGGTTCCCGTCAGCACCGCGACGGTGAGGCCAGCGCCGGCATTGCGGCCCATATGAAGGTCGTGGTTGTTGTCGCCGACGACGGCGACCTGATGCGGCTCGAGGCCCGTCGCGGCGCAGAAGCCGAGGACCATGCCCGGCTCCGGCTTGGTGCCGAAACCGCTGTCATAGCCGGCGACATAGTGCAGGTAGCCATCGAAGCCGAAGCGCTTCGCGGTCGCGCGGATCGAGGCCTCGTTGTCGCTGGAGGCAACGCCGAGCCAGTAGCCGCGCTCGTGCATGGTGGCGAAGAAGCGGGCAAGGTCCGTGACGGCGACGGCGAGCTGGGCGGAATTGGCAAAGAGCCCGTCGAAGCGCTCGGCCAGCGCCGCGACCGTGAAGGGCGCACCGGCGGCGACGAGGCCTTCGGCGATCTCCACGGTGTTGCCGGCGGCAAGCAGACTGTCCGGGGTGACGTAGCCGGTATCCGGGTCCATGCCGCCCGCGACCAGCAGCTTGCGGGCAAGGGCCTCGTCTCCCGCGGCAGCGATGCGGGCAAGCTCGTAGTTCACCGGCACCCAGCTTTTGGCATAGTCGAGCAGCGTACCGTCCTTGTCGAAGAGGATGCCGGAGATCGTCGCTGCCTTGGTCATACCCTGTCCTTTCGGGAAGTCTCTTCAGGAGGTCTGGCGCGGATGGAGCCGCGCCTTCACGGTGAGCGGATTGATGTATGGTTCCAGCCCCTTGATCGTGGCGCGCAGGGCGCCGCGCATCTCCTGCACGGTCTCCTGCCCCGCATCGATCATCTGCCGGCGCATCTCATCATTCGCGAGCAGATAATGCACGCCCTTGGCCAGCATTTCCACATCGCGCACCATCTTGGCGCTGCCGTTGCGGGCGAGCTGCTGATAGGCCTCGCGGAAATTCTGCACATTGCCGCCGGAAAGCACCGCACAGCCGAGCATGGCTGGCTCCAGCGGGTTCTGCCCGCCCTCGGCGAAGAGAGAGCGGCCGACGAAGGCGATCTCCGTCATGCGCAGGTAAAGCCCCATCTCGCCGATCGTGTCGCCAAGGAAGATATCGGTATCAGGCGTCAGCGGCTCGCCGGAGGTGCGGCGCACCACCTTGAGGCCCCGCGCCGTCAGCATGTCGGCGACGGCATCGCCGCGCTCGGGATGGCGCGGCACGATGATGGTGAGAAGGCCCGGCGTGCGCTCCTTGAGGGCGCGGTGCACGTTGCCGGCGGCTGCCTCTTCCCCCTCGAAGGTGGAGATGGCCGCCCACGTGCGGCGGCCCGGGATCTGATCGAGATAGGTCTTCAGCACGGCCGGGTCGACCGGCGGCGCGTCGGTATCGACCTTCAGGTTGCCCGAGACCATGACAGGCAGCGCCCCCAGCGCGCTGAACCGTTCGGCATCCGTCTCCGACTGGGCGATGACGAGGGCGAAGTTCTCGAAGAGCGCATCGGCGATGGCGTGGCGGCGCTTCCAGCGCGGGAAGGAACGGTCCGAGATGCGGCCGTTCACCAGCACCTGCGGGATATGGCGCTTGCCGAGTTCGAGGATGGTCATCGGCCAGATCTCCGACTCCGCCATGATGGCGAGGTCGGGATGCCAGTATTCGAGGAAACGGCTGATGGCCGGCTTCAGGTCGAGTGGCACATATTGGTGGATGACGTCGGAGCCGAGCCGGTCCTGCACCACCTTGGCGGAGGTGATGGTGCCGGTCGTCAGGAGCACGGCGATGCCGCGCCGGCGCACCTCCTTGATCAGCGGCACGATGGCGTTGGTCTCGCCGACGCTGGCCGCATGGAACCAGACGAGAGGTCCGGCGGGCCGCTCGACGCTGGCGATGCCGTAGCGCTCGCGGCGGCGCGACCGCTCCTCCTTGCCCTTCGCAACTCGCAGCGCGAGATAGGAGCCGATGGCCGGATAAAGCGCCAGGCCGCCCCAGCGATAGAGCGAAAGCGCGGCGCGGGCGAGCCGTCTGCTCATGGGCGAACCGCCTGCATTCGTCTTCCCGCGCTGTTCCGGCTGTTCACCATCATGGAGATCCGTCCTTATGCCCGACGCGGCCTTGCCGCGCGGGGCGTTTCCGGTAGAGGCGATCAGCCGTTCTGCGGGTCCAGGAGACGGTGCATGTGCACGATGAAATAGCGCATATGCGCATTGTCCACGGTCTGCTGGGCCTTCGACTTCCAGGCCGTCAGCGCGCTCGCATAATCGGGGAAGATTCCGACGATATCGAGATTGTTGAGGTCGCGGAACTGCAGGTCCGCGAGCGTCTTCAGTTCGCCGCCAAAGACGAGGTGAAGAAGCTGCTTGGGTTCGTTCGAGTCGGTCATGATGCTCTCTTCTTGTTCTTTCGCAATTCCATCCGGAGTTGCTTCAGCGTGCCGATTTCGGCAGACGGTTTGCGGTATTCCGCG
The DNA here is from genome assembly GCF_022682305.1 of Shinella zoogloeoides. Lineage (NCBI taxonomy): Bacteria > Pseudomonadati > Pseudomonadota > Alphaproteobacteria > Hyphomicrobiales > Rhizobiaceae > Shinella > Shinella zoogloeoides. The sequence goes on along the minus strand of NZ_CP093528.1, from coordinate 650,977 downwards.
GGAAAGGTCAATGGCCGGAAAGGTGCCGCGCGGCCTCGACAAGCCCGGAAAGCCGGGAGGAACCCGCCGCCGCCAGCGTCTCGTGGCTGACGGTCGGGCGGTTGTAGGAAAGCGGCTCGCCATCGAGCGTTACCAGCGCGCCGCCGGCGCGCGAAAGGATGAGATCGGCCGCGGCCAGGTCCCAGTCGTGCGCGTTGCGTTTGACCAGCGTCGCATCGATGCGCCCGTCCGCCACCATGGCGAGGCGGTAGGCGAGCGAGGGCACATGAGAGATGCGGTGCACGCCGCCGGGCATATGCCGGTCGATGCCGTGCGCCATGTCCTCCGGGGCCGCGATGCGTGTCAGGCGCGCGGCGTCCGCATCGGTCGCCGCGATGGGCGTGCCGTTCTTCAGCGCCGACCCCTCGGCCGAGGCGGTGAACAGCTCGTCCAGCGACGGAGCGAAAAGGACGCCCGCGACGGGCCTTCCGTGATGGACGACGGCGGCGCTGACGCACCAGATGTCCTTGCCGGCGATGAAGGCGCGCGTGCCGTCGATCGGATCGATGACGAAGACCGTCTCGCAATCGAGCCGGCCGGCGTCGTCATCCGTCTCCTCCGACAGCCAGCCATAGTTCGGCCTTGCGGAGAGCAGTTCCTTCTTGAGGATGTCGTTAGCGGCGAAATCGGCCGCGCTCACCGGCGAGCGGCCCTCGTTCTTCCACCAGACCTCCGGCTCCTTGCGGAAGAAATCCAGCGCCCTTGCGCCCGCGAGCCGCGCGGCCCCGACCAGAAGATCGAGGTCGGCGGTCCAGGCGGCGGCGTGGCTGGGCATGGTCTCACTTCCCGGCAAGCGTCATGCCTTCGATGGCGAGCGTCGGCGCTGCGACGCCGAAGCTGCGGTCGATGTCGTTGGCCGGCGTGATGCGCAGGAACATGTCGGTGAGATTGGAGGCGATGGTAACCTCCGAGACCGGGAAGGTCAGCTCGCCATTCTCGATCCAGTAGCCGGATGCGCCGCGGCTGTATTCGCCCGTCACCATGTTGACGCCCTGGCCGATCAGCTCGGTGACGTAGAGGCCCGTTCCGATGGAGCGGATCAGCTCTTCCGGCGAGATGTCGCCCGGCTCCAGCGCGAGGTTGGTCGAGGCTGGATTGACGGAGGTGCCGCCGCGCACGCCGCGACCGTTGGTCTTGAGGCCGAGTTCGTTGGCGGTGGAGGTGGAAAGGAACCAGTGCTGGAGCACGCCGTCCTCGATCATGGCGAGACGTTTTCCCGTGATGCCCTCACCGTCGAAGGGGCGCGAGGACGGGCCGCGCACGATCAGGGGATCGTCGGTGACGGAAAGCCCGGCTTTCAATACCTGCTTGCCCATGCGGTCGCGCAGGAAGCTGGTCTTGCGGGCGACGGAGGCGCCGTTGATGGCGCCCGCGATATGGCCGGCGATGCCGCGCGCCACACGCGGATCGTAGATGACGGCAACGTTCTTCGCCGTCGGCACCTGTCGCGGGCCCAGCCGGCGCACGGCGCGCGCGGCCGCCTCGCGGCCGATCTCGGCGGCGTCGCGCAGATCGGCGAAATAGAGGGCCGAATCGAAGTCGTAGTCGCGCTCCATCTTCGTGCCCTCGCCCGCGATCACGCTGACGGAACGGCCGAAGCGGCTGGCGCTGTAGGCGCCGGAGAAGCCGTGCGAGGTGGCGAGCACCAGCCCGCCCATGCCGGCGGACGCGCCCGCGCCGCCCGAATTGGTGACGCCGGAAACGGCAAGCGCGGCGGCTTCGGCGGCAAGCGCCGCTTCGGTGAGCTGGTCGGCGGAGACTTCCGTCGGGTCGTAGAGGTCGAGGTCCGGCCAGTCCTTCGCAAGATCGGCTTCGGCCGCGAGCGTCGCATAGGGGTCTTCCGGCGACGCCTTCGCCATGGCGACGGCGCGTTCGGCGAGCACCTTGAGGTCGAAGCCGGGATTGGCCGAGACGCTGGCGACGCGCCGGCCGACGAAGACGCGGAGCGAGAAGTCGTCGCTCTCCGAGGCCTCGGTGCCCTCGACCTTGCCGAGCCGCACGCTGACCGAGGAGGAGCGCCCGCGCACCACGACGGCATCGGCCGCATCCGCCCCCGCCTGAATGGCGCGGTCGATGAGTTCGCCGGCGCGCGCGAGAAGGCTTGCGGTTTCGATCGTCTCTGACATGACATGGCCTTTCTTTGATGCCCCATTTATTGTGCGCCGGCGCGGGCATCAAGGGAGACCGCTCCTTTTTTGCCGCGCAGCCGGCGCCATCCAGCAGAAAGCCTTCCGCATGCCCTATACCCACAGCCCGTATAACGAGGTCCTGATGATGCTCGGCGGCGCACTGCTCGCCGCGCCGATCTTCAAGCGGCTGGGGCTGGGCACCATTCTCGGCTATCTCGCGGCGGGCATCGTCATCGGTCCGATCCTGCACCAGATCCGCGACGGCGAGGAACTGCTGGGCGTTGCCGAACTCGGCGTCGTCTTCCTGCTCTTCCTCATCGGGCTGGAGCTGAAGCCCTCACGCCTGTGGACCATGCGGCACGACATCTTCGGCCTTGGCATCGCGCAGGTCGCCGTCACCGGCCTGACGCTGGCGGGCCTCACCTTCGCCTTCGGACTGGAGGAATGGGACGGGGCGCTGATCATCGGCTTCGGCCTCGCCCTTTCCTCCACCGCCTTCGCCATGCAGATTCTCGACGAGCGGGGCGACACGAACACGCGCCACGGCCAGCGCGCCTTCTCCATGCTGCTCCTTCAGGACCTTGCCATCGTGCCGCTGCTGGCGCTGATCCCGCTGCTCGCCGAACAGGCGCCGGAGGACACGACGAGCGCCTTCGAGGACTTCCTGATCGCGCTCTCGGCCATCGCCGCGCTTCTGGCGGCCGGCCGCTACCTGCTCAATCCGCTGTTCCAGGTGATCGCCCGCACGGGCGCGCGGGAGGCGATGATCGCGGCAGCGCTCTTCGTCGTGCTCGCCGCCGCCATGCTGCTCCAGATGGCCGGCCTTTCCATGGCCATGGGCGCGTTCCTCGCCGGCGTGCTTCTGGCCGATTCCTCCTACCGCCATGAATTGCAGGCCGATGTCGAACCCTTCCGCGGTATCCTGCTCGGCCTGTTCTTCATGGCCGTCGGCCTTTCCCTGCATCTCGACGTGATCTTTTCGAGCTGGCTGACGATCCTCATCGCCACCCCCGCCGTGATGCTGGTGAAGAGCCTCGTCATCTACGGCCTCTGCCGCTTCACCGGCTCGCCGCACAACGATGCGGTGCGCATCGCGCTCGTGCTGCCGCAGGGCGGCGAATTCGGCTTCGTGCTGTTCACCGCCGCCTCGGCCGCCGGCATCTTCTCCGGCGGCCTCGCCTCGCTGCTGATCGCCATCGTCACGATTTCCATGGCGCTGACGCCGATTGCCGCCGCGCTGTCGCGCTTCCTGCTGGTCGAGGACCCGGAGGAGGAGATGGAGGAGGATTTCGAGGGCGCGGGGGCGGACGTGCTGATGATCGGCTTTTCGCGCTTCGGCCAGATCGCCGCGCAGATCCTGCTTGCCGGCGGGCGCGAGGTGACGGTCATCGACCATTCGACGGACCGCGTGCGGCAGGCGGCAAATTTCGGCTTCCGCATCTATTTCGGCGACGGCACGCGCAAGGATGTGTTGCGCGCCGCCGGCATCGAGCGCGCCAAGATCGTCGCCATCTGCACGCAGGGCAAGGCGAGCACGGACCGCATCGTCGATCTCATACAGTCGGAATATCCCAACGCTACGCTCTTCGTGCGCTCCTACGACCGGGTGCACACACTGTCGCTGCGGGCCCGCGGCGTGCAGCACGACGTTCGCGAGACCTTCGAATCCGCCCTCGTCTTCGGCCGGGAGACGCTGGAGGAACTTGGCGTGGAGAGCGACGACGCGCTGGCGATCAGCGACGATATCCGCCGCCGCGACGTGGCGCGACTGGAGCTTCAGGCAGTCGAGGGGATCACGGCGGGGCGGCACATGCTGCATTCCGCCCCGGTCAGGCCAGAGCCGCTGATCAAGCCGAAGAAGATGACGCAGGCGGACGAAGAGGAAAGCGTCTAGCGGAGCGCCGAAAGCTTTTCGTCGAGCGCCCGTTTCAGCTCGTCGCGGATGCCGGCGGAGGCGGCAAGCACCTCTTCGGCCTTGAGGAAATCGAGCACGCGGAAGCGGCCGACCTCCGGCCGCAGGAAGATATCCGGCGCGCCCTTTTCCAGCTTCAGCGTGACGATGGAGCGCATGGTAAGCTGGGTTGCGCCGTAGAGGCTGTCCATGCTGTTCGGCACGCCGGCCGCCCCCGCGGGCGGCTGGCCGACGACATCGACGCCGATGGTGATATCCGCCTTGCCGGCAAGATGGTCGAAGGGCACCGGGTTCCACAGGCCGCCGTCGATCATCACGCGGCCGTTCAGCTCCACCGGGCGGAAGATCGCAGGCAGCGCGGCGGAGGCGGCGATGGCCGGCAGCAGCGGACCGCTGTCGCAGACGCATTCGCACTGGGCGTAATAGTCCGACGTGACGGCCTTCAGCGGGATGAAAAGCTCCTCGAAGGTCTCCGGCAGGCGATCCGGCAGGAAGGCCTTCAGCACGCGCTCCAGATTGAACTGGCTAACCTTGAAACCGCCGGAGACCATCTCGGAAAGGCCGGTGGGGCGCAGGCTCCAGAGCCGGTTCATGATCTGGCCGGGGCGGCCGACGGTGGCGAGCGTATGCTCGCGGATTTCCCGGCCCGTCATGCCCGCCGCCATGGCTGCGCCCATGATGGTGCCGATGGAGGCGCCAGCGATCAGCACCGGGCGGATGCCAAGTTCGTCCAGAACCTCGATAACATGGATATGGGCAAGGCCCCGCGCGCCGCCACCGCCGAGCGCGATGGCGACGGTCGGGCCATTCGCCTGCGAGGTGGATGCGGAAACGAGGGCACCGGACATAGCTCTGGTCTCCTGCGGCGGCCGATGTCAGCCGGAGCGATAGCGGTAGAAATGCATGCGCGTGTCGCCGAAGGTGCGCACGTCGAGAAGCTCGTAGCCATCGACGGCGGCAGGCTGAATATCGGCCCGCTCCTCGAGGATCGCAAGGGCGCCATCGACGAGCCAGCCGCCGCGATGGGCGGCGTCGAGCGCGCGTTCGCCAAGGCCCTTGGCATAGGGCGGGTCGGCGAAGAGGAAATGGAACGGCTCCATCGTGCCGATGCCGCCAAGCGCGGTCGCATCACGCCGGAAGATCTTGGCGCGGCCGATCACCCCGAGCGCCTCGATATTGGAATGGAGAAGCCCCCTGCCCTCGACGCCCTGCTCGACGAAGAGCGCCGCGCGCGCGCCGCGCGACAGGGCTTCGAGGCCGACGGCGCCGGTGCCCGCGAAAAGGTCGAGCACCCGCGTGCCGTCAAGCGCCTCGGGATAGGAATGGGACAGGATGTTGAACAGGCTTTCGCGCGTGCGGTCCGTCGTCGGGCGGATATCGTCCGACTTCGGCGTCACCAGCGAACGACCGCGAAACTCTCCGCCAACGATGCGCACCTGGCCTTACTTCCCCTTGCCGCGCGGACGGCTGCCGCCCGCGGGACGGCCGCCACCGGGCTTGCCACCGGACGGGCGTCCACCCGGCTTGCCGCCGAAGGACTTGCCGCCGGGCTTTCCACCGAAGGACTTGCCGCCATCACGACGCGGCGGACGATCCCCGAAGGAACGCTCACCCTCTGCGCGGGGCTTGCGATCCCCGAAGGAGCGTTCACCCTCTGCGCGAGGCTTACGATCACCAAAGGAGCGGTCGCCACGGGCCGGACGGTCGCCGAACGAGCGCTCGCCTTCCGCACGGGGCTTGCGATCACCAAAGGGACGATCTCCACGCGGCGGGCGGTCGCCAAAGGAACGGTCACCGTCCGAGCGCGGCTTGCGATCGCCGAAAGAGCGGTCACCGCGCGGCGGACGATCACCGAAACCGCGCGGGGCGCGGTCGTCGCCGGCACCGGAACGGTTACGGCCGAAGCCGCCGCGACCTTCGTCGCGGGCTTCCGGCTCGGAGGCGCGAATCCATTCGCCGTCCTCGTCGCGCGTCTTCAGGATACGCGGCTTGTCGGCCCGGTCGTCGCCGGGGCGGCCGCGTGCGGCGCCCTTGCGGTCCGGATCGAATTTCTTCGCCGAGCGGGTCAGCGCGCCGTCAGCCGTGCGGCCATAACGCTTGGACTTCGGCGCGCCTTCGGGGCGTTCGCGCTGCTCGCGCTTCACGCTCTCCGCGCCTTCCGCCTTCTTCTCGGCGACCGGACGGGCACCGGGCGCCATCCAGACATTGGACTTGCGGGCACGGGTCGCCGGCTCGCGCTTCGGCTTGCTGTCGAAACGGTCGTCGTCGCGGTCGCGATCACGCGGCCCCCCGCGCGGCTTGTCGCCGAAGCGGTCGTCACGCCTGGTATCGAGGCGGGCGCGGGCATTCTCGCGGCGATCGCCGGGCTTCTCGCGGCGGTCGGCGGGCTTTTCACCCCATTCGGGCGCTTCGCTGCGCGCCTTCTTCGCGGGCTTCTCGTCCTCGTCGACCGCGTGGTCGAAGAGCGGAGCGTCGAAGTTGGCCTTGGATTCTTCGATCAGGCGCGGGCCGAGCTGATCGCGAAGCGTGCGGCCACGGATTTCCTGGGCGTGGCCTTCCGGCAGCTCGCCGAGCTGGAACGGACCGTAGGAGATACGGATCAGGCGGTTCACGTCGAGGCCGAGCGCGCCGAGCACGTTCTTGACCTCGCGGTTCTTGCCTTCGCGCAGGCCCAGCGTCAGCCAGACGTTGGAGCCCTGCGTCTTGTCGAGCGTCGCGTCGATCGCGCCGTAGAGCACGCCGTCGACGGCGATGCCTTCCTTCAGCTTGTCGAGATCGGCCTGCTCGATCTTGCCATGGGCGCGCACGCGGTAGCGACGCAGCCAGCCGGTGGTCGGCAGTTCCAGCATGCGGGCAAGGCCGCCGTCATTGGTCAGCAGCAGCAGGCCTTCTGTGTTGATGTCGAGGCGGCCGATGGACATGACGCGCGGCAGGTCTTCGGGAAGGTTCTCGAAGACGGTCGGGCGACCTTCCGGGTCGGCATTCGTCGTCACGAGGCCGGCCGGCTTGTGGTAGAGCCAGAGGCGCGTGCGCTCGATGCCGCGCACCGGCATGCCGTCGACCTCTATGCGGTCAGCAAAGGTGGCGTTGACGACCGGCGTCTCCAACACCTTGCCGTTCACGCTGATCCGGCCTTCCATGATCATGCGTTCGATGTCGCGGCGCGAGGCGACGCCCGCGCGGGCGAGCAGCTTGGAGATGCGCTCGGGCGCAAGCTCCGCACCGGAGCTCGCGGCAGGCGCGGGCTTTGCCGCGCGGGCCGGCCGGTCGTCGCGCGGGGCGGACTTTCCGGCGAATGGCTTGCCGCCCGGCTTCTTGCCATCGGGCTTGCCGGAGGCGAAGGATTTCTTGCCCGCGGCCGCCGATGCGGCGCCACGCGGCTTGGTATCGCGGCCCGAGGGCTTGCCGCCCGGCCGTTTCGGCTTGTCTTTGGATGTCATTTGTGCTGCCTGCGTTTTGCCGTGTCCTATCAGGTCAGGCGTCCGGGGTTAAGAGGAATTCGTGCCGCGCATGACAAATCGCTTCATGGAGATCGCACTTGCCGAGGCAAGGACCGCCGGAGAGCGGGGCGAAGTGCCCGTCGGCGCGGTCCTCGTGCTCGACGGAACTGTCGTCGCGCGGTCGGGAAACCGCACGCGGGCGGAGAACGACGTGACCGCCCATGCCGAGGTCGCCGTCATTCGCGAGGCCTCCCGCGCACTCGGGCAGGAGCGGCTGACGGGCGCGGACCTCTACGTGACGCTGGAGCCCTGCACGCTCTGTGCCGCCGCCATCTCCTTCGCCCGCATCCGCCGGCTCTACTATGGCGCGGAAGACCCCAAAGGCGGCGCGGTGGACAATGGCGTGCGCTTCTTCGACCAGCCCACCTGCCACCATGCGCCCGACGTCTATTCCGGCATCGGCGGCACGGAGGCGGCGGATATGCTCAAGGATTTCTTCAGGGAAAGGCGCCAGACATGACGGGACCACTCCTCGTTTGCGCCACCCTTGCCGTCATGGTCCTCATGTCGGCTTTCGCCGCGCGGCGCATCGCGCCGGGCAAGGCGCGGCTGACAATGCAATGGGGACTGGATGGAAAACCGAACTGGAGCCTGCCGCGAGGATGGGCGCTTGCCTGCATGCCCGCCATCGCGACGATCCTGCTGGCGGCCCTCGCGCTCGGCGGGCAGCCCTTCGCGGCCCTTCTGATCGTCGCGGCCGCCTTTATCGGCGCGCATGCGCTGCATCTCTTGCTGCTGGCGAAACGCGGCGGATGAACGCCTTTCAGCCCTCGGCGAAGCGCTTCAGCTTCTCGCCGGTCAGGCGATAGCGGATCCACTCGTTCTGCGGCTCAGCGCCGATGGCGTCGTAGACGCGGATCGCCGGCTCGTTCCAGTCGAGCACGCTCCATTCGAAACGGGCGCAGCCTTCCTCGATAGCGACACGTGCGAGATGGCGCAGCAGTTTCTTGCCGACACCGCCGCCGCGATGTTTCGGCGTCACATAGAGGTCTTCGAGATAGAGGCCGTTCTTCGCGAGCCACGTGGAATAGCTCTTGAACCACACGGCAAAGCCTGCCGGCTCGCCATCGACGGTCTCGCAGATCACGGCGCGCGTCACCGATCCTTCGCCGAAGATCGAAGCGGCGACGGTGTCTTCCGTCGCGGCGACTTCGTGCAGCGCCTTCTCGTATTCCGCCAGTTCGCGGATGAAGCGCAGGATGACGGCGGCATCGGCCGCGGTCGCGGGGCGGATGCGGTAGGCCGTCATGGGATCAGAAGGGCCACCAGCCGGACTTGCCCTGCTTGGCTGCCTTCGCTTCCTTCTTGCGACGGCGTTCCTTCTGCTTTTCCGGCTCGCCGAGGTCGGCCTGCGCCTCTTCCGGCATGCGGCGATAATCGACCGGCGGATCGCTCAGGTAGCGGCGCTTGTCGGAATAGGCGCCCATCTGCAGGCGGCGGGCTTCGCGGTAGGCCTGCGTCTGCGAGGCGGAGCCGAGTTGCTGAGCGTTCGAATTCTGGCTGACGAGCGGCGAGCGGTAACCCGGATTGTTGAGGTTGGCATCCGCCTCCTCACGCAGGCGCTCGCGCATGTCCTCGGGATTTTCCAGCCATTCCGGATTGTCCTTGGAGGCGACGGACTGCTGCGGATTGACCAGGGCGGCCCGGTCCTTCGGCACGACGAGGCTGCCGCGCGGCTGGTAGCGGATCTTCTTGGCGGCCTTGTTGTCCGGCTGGATCATGACGGCATTGCCGAGGTCGTCGATCAACTGTTCGCCGGCGGTCTTGTCTGTGCCGTAGGTCGGGCCCATGCAGCCGGTGAGAAGGAGGCTGCCGCCGAGGAGGCCGAGAAGGCCGGTACGCACCCGAATATTTCGCGTCATTCCCATGAATACCCTTCCAGCAGAGCCGGTACGCCGAAAACCTGTCGCGCGGCAAAAGTCCGCCGTGCCATGGCGGAACAATCCGACCATTTTCAGGCAGCATTACCGGATGATGTCTTGAAGCGCAATTCATCCGGGCAAATCGACGGCCGGAAAGCACCGGCCGTCAACAGGCAGCCGCTCAGGCCGCGCGGCGGAAGCCGATCTCGCGCAGCGCTGCGGCATCGCGCGCCGAGACGTCCGGGTAGTCCGCATCCGAGCCGACATCGGTCGTGATGCGCCAGGAACGGGCGCACTTGGCGCCTTCGGCAAGCTTCGGCTCGACGGAAACCTTGGCGACTTCCGGCAGGCGGAAGGCATCGGCCGAACCTTCGCCGGCAACGACCGTGATGGCCGAGGTGATGCAGATCTCCGCAAAATCCTGACCTTCCAGCGCCTTCAGAAGCTCCGCATCGCCGACATGGACGACGGGAGCGGCTTCGAGAGACGCACCGATGCGCTTCTCGCGGCGCTCGATCTCCAGCGCGCCGGTGACGACCGAGCGCACATCGCGGATCTTCTCCCACTTGGCCTCGAGCGCGTCGTTGCGCCATTCGGCCGGCACCGCCGGGAACTGCTCGAGATGGATCGAGACGGCATCCGGCTTGCGGGAAAGCCATGCCTCTTCCATCGTGAAGGGCAGCATGGGCGCGAGCCAGGAGACGAGGCACTCGAACAGCTTGCGGATGACGCACAGGCTGGCGCGGCGCTTCAGCGACGACGGGGCGTCGCAGTAGAGCGCATCCTTGCGAACGTCGAAGTAGAAGGCCGACAACTCGACATTGGAGAAGTCGATGAGCGCACGGGCGATCTTCTTGAAGTCGAAGGCGTCGTAGCCCTCACGCACCAGCGCATCGAGCTGCGAGAGACGGTGCAGCATGAGCTGCTCCAGCTCCGGCATGTCGGCATGGGCGATCTCCTCGCCCGTGTCGTGCGCCAGCGTACCCAGCATCCAGCGCACCGTGTTGCGCAGCTTGCGGTAAGCGTCGATGTTCGTCTGGATGATGGTCTTGCCGAGGCGCTGGTCTTCCCAGTAGTCCGTCGTCATGACCCAGAGGCGCAGGATATCGGCGCCCGATTCCTTCATCACGTCCTGCGGCGAGACGACGTTGCCCTTGGACTTCGACATCTTCTCGCCCTTCTCGTCCATGGTGAAGCCATGGGTGACGACGGCGTTGTAGGGCGCACGGCCGCGCGTCGCGCAGCTTTCCAGCAGCGAGGAATGGAACCAGCCGCGATGCTGGTCCGAGCCTTCGAGATAGACGTCGGCCGGCCATTTCAGGTCCGGGCGGTCTTCCAGGGTGAAGGTGTGGGTAGAACCCGAATCGAACCAGACGTCGAGGATGTCCATGACCTGCGTCCAGCGGGCCGCGTCATGCTCCTTGCCGAGGAAACGCTCCTTGGCGCCTTCGGCGAACCAGGCGTCCGCACCTTCCTTCTCGAAGGCTTCGAGGATGCGGGCATTGACCGCGTCGTCGACCAGAACCTCGCCGTTCTCGTCGGCGAAGATGGCGATCGGCACGCCCCAGGCGCGCTGGCGCGACAGCACCCAGTCCGGGCGGCCCTCGATCATGGCGCGCAGGCGGTTCTGGCCGGCGGCAGGCACGAAGCGGGTGTCGTCGATGGCGGAAAGCGAGCGCGAGCGCAGCGTGGTGCCGTCGCCAAGCTCCTTGTCCATGTAGACGAACCATTGCGGCGTGTTGCGGAAGATGACCGGCTTCTTGGAGCGCCAGGAATGCGGGTAGGAGTGCTTCAGGCGGCCGCGGGCGAACAGCGTGTTCACCGCGATCAGCGCCTTGATGACGCGCTCGTTGGCATCGCCCTTCTTGCCGTTGTCGTCCATGACGCGCGCGCCCTCGAAGCCGGGAGCGTCGGCGGTGTAGAAGCCGGCGTCGTCGACCGGGAACGGGATCTTCGAGGAGATGCCGCGCGCTTCCAGTTCGCGGGCCTTCGCCGTCCAGGCGTCAAAGTCCTCGCGGCCGTGGCTCGGCGCGGTGTGCACGAAGCCCGTGCCGGCATCGTCAGTGACATGGTCGCCGTCGAGCAGCGGGACGGGGAAGGTGTAGCCGAGGCCCTTCAGCGGATGGGCGCAGGTGATGGCGGCCAGTTCTTCCGGCGCGACGTCGCGCACGAATTTGAAGGTGAGCTTCGCCTTGGCGGCGGCCTCGTCGGCAAGGCGCGTCGCGAAGATCAGCTTCTCGCCGGGCTGCGGGCCGAAATCGTTCTGGGCGCTCTCGACCTCATAGAGACCGTAGGGATAGCGCGAGGAGAAGGCGATGGCGCGGTTGCCGGGGATCGTCCAGGGCGTGGTCGTCCAGATGACGACGAAGTTGTCCTTGAGATCGGCCGGGCCTTCGACGATCGGGAACTTCACCCAGATCATGTCGCTCTCGACATCGGCATATTCGACCTCGGCCTCGGCCAGCGCCGTGCGCTCGACGACCGACCACATGACCGGCTTGGAGCCGCGATAGAGCTGGCCGCTTTTCGCGATCTTCAGCAGTTCGCCGGCGATGCGGGCTTCCGCATGGAAGTTCATCGTCGTGTAGGGGTTCTCGAAGTCGCCCTCGATGCCGAGGCGCTTGAACTCCTCGGTCTGAACCTTGATCCAGCCGGAAGCGAAGTCACGGCATTCCTGGCGGAACTCGTTGACCGGAACCTCATCCTTGTTCCTGCCCTTCTCGCGATACTTCTCTTCGATCTTCCATTCGATCGGAAGGCCGTGGCAGTCCCAGCCGGGCACGTAATTGGCGTCGTAGCCGCGCATCTGGAAGGAGCGGTTGATGACGTCCTTCAGGATCTTGTTCAGCGCGTGGCCGATATGGATGTTGCCGTTGGCATAGGGCGGGCCGTCGTGCAGCACGAACTTTTCGCGGCCGGCGGCGGAGGCGCGCAGCTTCTTGTAAAGCTCCATCTTCTGCCAGCGGGCAACCGTTTCCGGCTCCTTCTGCGGCAGGCCGGCGCGCATCGGGAAATCCGTCTGCGGCAGGTAGAGCGTGGAGGAATAATCGACTTTTTCAGCTGTATCGGTCATGGGTATGGCTATCGTCTCGTCGCGCGGTCTTTCGCGCATGCGGGGAAATATCTGTCATCTGCACCGGCAATGACGGCGGGGACGTTCTGGAAACGCCCGAAATCCCGGACCTTCCGGCCTCGCTCAGAGCGCGCGGAAGGCCGGGCCACTAATTCGCAGAGCGATGGTCGGCCGGTGGAGCATCATGCGCGCGGTCTTACGGCCTTTTGGGCGTTTTGAAAAGACGGCAAGCGCCGCAATCGACCGCCTGGCCTCGTGAGCGCCTGCTAGCTGCCGGCAAGCGGCGGCCTTGCGGGGCGCTTGCCTTCCGCGCTGCGAACGACCAGCCGCACATCCGGCATCTCATGGCGAAGGATGACAGGCATGCGCTCGCGCATCTCGCGCCGGAAGCGAGACGCGTTGCGCGTGCCCCAGACACCGGCGAAGAGCGCGCCCGTCGCCTCGTCCCTGAAGATCACCGCCCCGCCGAAAGCTGCGGAAAGCCCGTCCGCATCGAAAGCCCCGCCGCCGCCATAGACGGTAACGACCTTTTCCAGCGGTGCGATGCTGACCACGGTGCCACCCGCCGGAGCGAAACCTGCGGAACGGAAAAGATAGAGAGCGCAGGGCTCGCTGTTCATTCTAGAAACAGAGCCGCTGGTCGATGTCCCCAAGCGGGCGGACGCCGGAAAGCAAGGCCCTTGCCTCCTCCTCGTCGCGCTTCATCTGTACGACGAGCGCGTCGAGGCCGTCGAATTTCAGCTCGTCGCGCAGGTGGCCGAAGAAGGAGACGGCGGAGACTTCGCCGTAGAGATCGCCGGAGAAGTCGAAGAGGAAGGTTTCCAGCAGCGGCGCACCGTCCGCATCGACCGTCGGGCGGCGGCCGTAGCTCGCGACGCCGTCATGCAGGCTGCCGTCGGGGCGGCGGAAGCGGACGGCGTAGATGCCGTTGCGCAATTCGGCTTCCGGCGGAAGCTGCATGTTTGCGGTGGGATAGCCGAGCGTGCGGCCGAGCTGCTTGCCGCCGATCACCTCGGCCTCGACCGTATAGCGGTAGCCGAGCTGGCCCGCCGCTTCCGCGACCTCGCCCTCGTGGAGCAGCGAGCGGATGAAGCTGGAGGAGATGACCGAGGCGTTCTCGTCGCGGAAGGCGTCGACCAGCGTGACGCCGAAGCCGTTCTCCTGGCCGGCCGCCATCAGGAAGGCCGGACCGCCTTCCCTGCCCTTGCCGAAATGGAAATCGAAGCCGGTGACGACTTCGGAGGCGTGCAACCAGTCGAGGAGGATGGCGCGGATGAAATCATGGGCGGAGATTTCGGAAAAACCGCGGTCGAACGGGTATTCGATGACGGCGGAAAAACCCATGCCCTCAAGGATGCGGGCTTTCAGCGGGGCCGGCGTGATGCGGAAGACGGGGCGCTCCGGGCGGAAGACGGTGCGCGGATGCGGCTCGAAGGTGAGGACGAGCGCCGGAATGCCGCGCTCAGTCGCGATGTCGAGGGCACGCTGCAGCACCGCCTGGTGGCCGCGATGCACGCCGTCGAAATTGCCGATGGCGATGACGCCGCCGCGCAGATGCTCCGGCAGCGGCTGCTTGGTCTCGTTCCTGTGAAATACCGTCATGCCGACCGTCTCCGTCCCGTCACTGAAGCCGGGGTATCCACCATTTCGGATGGGCGTTCTCTTCCGCGAGGAAGGCGGCCAGCTTGCCCTCGTCGGTGCGGCCACCCTCGACATAGTGCTGCGCATGAATGCCGCCGGAAATGTAGAGCACGTCGAGACCGAAGGCTTCGGCGCCGCGCACGTCCGTCGGCATGCCGTCGCCGACGGCGATGACGCGCGAAAGGTCGAAATCGCCGCGCACCGCGCGCGCCTCGGCCAACGACTTCTCGTAGATCGGCCGATACGGCTTTCCGGCGATGCGGGTCGCACCGCCGAGGTCTTCATAAAGCTGCGCGAGCGCGCCGGCGCAGGGGATGAGCTTGTGGCCGCGCTCGACGATGAGGTCGGGATTGGCGCAGATGAAGGGCAGTTTGCGGGCGGCAAGCGCCGTCAGTTCCGCGCGGTAGTCCTCGATGGTCTCCACCTCGTCGTCGCGCAGGCCCGCGCAGACCACGACATCCGCCTCGTCCAGGCCCACCTGTTCGGTGCCGAGATCGTCGAGCAAGGGATGATCCTTGTCCGCGCCGATGAACCAGATCTTCTTCGGAGCCTCCTCGATCAGCGCGCGGGTGACGTCGCCGGAGGTGACGATACGGTCATAGGCCTCGTCCAGCACGCCGAGGCCGCGGATCTGCACCTTGACGCCCGGATGGGGACGCGGGGAATTGGTGATGAGCACGACCGTCAGGCCGGCGGCGCGGGCTTCGGCCAAGGCCTCGGAGGCGTAGGCGAAGGCCTCGACGCCGTTGTGCAGGACGCCCCAGACGTCGCAGAGCACCACGTCGTATTGCGAGGCGATGTCGCGGAAGGATTGGATGCGTTGAGCCATCAGGGGGTTCCGTATCGAATTCAGCCCGGCTGACATTGCAAAGCAAAGCCAAGAAAACAAGCCTCTTCCCGCAAATTTGCCCCATCCACAGGCAAACGGACAAATTTTCATACCCCTGCCTTGATGACGTGCGATGGCGCTCCCATCTGCCGGCTGCGGTAACCATTCCGGCCGAAATAAATTCGCGGCGTCGTTCTTGACTCCAAACCCGCCGCCGCCTATCTCGGCATCGCTAGCACTCCTGAACGGTGAGTGCTAACATCAATCCATCGGGTCCATCCATTTCGGGACCCGCAATGTCATTCGATCGAGGGATAAGACAATGGCAAGCACCACCTTCCGCCCGCTTCACGATCGCGTCGTCGTTCGTCGCGTCGAGTCCGAAGCAAAGACCAAGGGCGGGATCATCATTCCGGACACCGCCAAGGAAAAGCCGCAGGAAGGCGAAGTCGTCGCCGTCGGCGCCGGCGCCCGTGATGAATCCGGCAAGGTCATCGCGCTCGACGTCAAGGCTGGCGACCGCGTTCTGTTCGGCAAGTGGTCGGGCACCGAAGTCAAGCTCGACGGCGAAGACCTTCTGATCATGAAGGAAGCCGACATCATGGGCATCATCGGCTGATCTGCCGGTAATCCCTTTCCAATCTAGCTGATATCTCTTCAGGAGTTCTCACAATGGCAGCCAAAGAAGTAAAGTTCGGCCGCACCGCGCGCGAAAAGATGCTGCGTGGCGTCGACGTCCTCGCAGACGCCGTGAAGGTAACGCTCGGCCCGAAGGGTCGTAACGTCGTCATCGACAAGTCCTTCGGCGCTCCGCGCATCACCAAGGACGGCGTTTCCGTCGCCAAGGAAATCGAACTGGAAGACAAGTTCGAGAACATGGGCGCCCAGCTCGTTCGCGAAGTCGCTTCCAAGACCAACGACATCGCCGGTGACGGCACGACGACCGCAACGGTTCTCGCCCAGGCCATCGTCCGCGAAGGCGCCAAGGCTGTTGCCGCCGGCATGAACCCGATGGACCTGAAGCGCGGCATCGATCTCGCCGTCGCCGAAGTCGTCAAGGATCTCCAGGCCAAGGCCAAGAAGATCAACACGTCGGAAGAAGTCGCACAGGTCGGCACGATCTCGGCCAACGGCGAGCGCCAGATCGGCCTCGACATTGCCGAAGCCATGCAGAAGGTCGGCAACGAAGGCGTCATCACGGTTGAAGAAGCCAAGACCGCCGAAACCGAACTCGAAGTCGTCGAAGGCATGCAGTTCGACCGCGGCTACCTGTCGCCCTACTTCGTGACCAACCCGGAAAAGATGGTCGCCGATCTCGAAGACGCTTACATTCTCCTGCACGAGAAGAAGCTCTCGAACCTCCAGGCCATGCTCCCGGTTCTCGAAGCCGTCGTCCAGACCGGCAAGCCGCTGGTCATCGTCGCTGAAGACGTCGAAGGCGAAGCCCTCGCCACGCTCGTCGTCAACAAGCTGCGTGGCGGCCTCAAGATCGCTGCCGTCAAGGCTCCGGGCTTCGGCGACCGCCGCAAGGCCATGCTGGAAGACATCGCCATCCTGACGGGCGGCACGGTCATCTCCGAAGACCTCGGCATCAAGCTCGAAAGCGTCACGCTCGAGATGCTCGGCCGCGCCAAGAAGGTTTCGATCTCCAAGGAAAACACGACGATCGTCGACGGTGCCGGCCAGAAGGCTGAAATCGAAGGCCGCGTCGCGCAGATCAAGGCCCAGATCGAAGAAACCACCTCCGACTACGACCGCGAGAAGCTGCAGGAACGCCTTGCCAAGCTCGCTGGCGGCGTTGCCGTCATCCGCGTCGGCGGCTCGACGGAAGTCGAAGTGAAGGAAAAGAAGGACCGCATCGACGACGCCCTCAACGCGACGCGCGCTGCCGTTCAGGAAGGCATCGTACCGGGCGGCGGCGTAGCCCTGCTCCGCTCTTCCACGAAGATCACCGCCAAGGGTGAAAACGACGACCAGGAAGCCGGCATCAACATCATCCGCCGCGCCCTCCAGGCCCTCGTTCGCCAGATCGCGGAAAACGCAGGCGACGAAGCATCCATCGTCGTCGGCAAGATCCTCGACAAGAACGAAGACAACTACGGCTACAACGCCCAGACCGGCGAATACGGCGACCTGATCTCGCTCGGCATCGTCGACCCGGTCAAGGTTGTCCGCACCGCCCTGCAGAACGCCGCTTCGGTTGCTTCGCTGCTGATCACGACGGAAGCCATGATCGCCGAACTGCCCAAGAAGGACGCTCCGGCCATGCCGGGCGGCATGGGCGGAATGGGCGGCATGGACATGATGTGATAGGCGAAAGCCTTCACATCTGAGCCATCCGGTTCAGTCATGAAAGGGCGGTCTTCGGACCGCCCTTTTTCTTTGCGCGAGGACGGTGACCTGCATCGTTGCCGTGAAAAGAATTTTTCCAATTGTACAATAATTATCAAAAAGCCGTTGATGGCCTAAAAAAACCAATTATAAAGCGCCGCAAGGGAACTTTATGTTTCTTCAGGAGTTCACGGGCCGGTTCTTGGCGCAGCACTCGGCTGTGCCGCCGGAATTTCCGAGTTCATGAGACCGGCGGCCAATCCGAGGGTTTCAGCGCGTACGTCCGATCCACTACGTTATCGTAGGCGCCGGACGCAGTTCAGTACAACGGAAAGCGGTTCGGCGGGCTTCGAGGGATGTCAGCCAGTTCCGTTTTTTTGCATGTCACGGCCCGCAAGGGCGCGACGTGCCGAGCAAATTCGAGCAACTGCCCTGGGGTCGTAGGTGTTCAAGATAATCAAGACGGATCTCTCGTCGCCTTTCCTGCCCGGCTCGACGAATTTCGACGAGACGGACAACGAACTGCTGACGCAATATTGCGTGACCGAGCGCTGGACCGGCGATCTTTCCAGCGGCCTCTTCACGCTCGGTGAGAAGGCGGCGCAGGCGCACGGCCTGGCGCAGCGCAATTGCGGCCTGCTCAATCTCATCCGCTGCTATGAGCCGCTCGACCGCACCCGCGTGCTGGAACTCTTCGAGCAGGCCGCGGCCTCCTCCTCGTCCTTCTGCTTCTCCACGACGATCCACCTCGACGGCGCGCCGCGCCAGCCGGTGTTCTGCGTCGGCGAATCGACCGGGCTGGAGGAACGGTTCTCCGGCACGATCATCGGCGTCTTCATCTTCCCGCGCTTCCAGATCGACCTCACGGGCCGCCGCTTCAAGCGGCAGTAGGCCGCCCTCAGGCGGCCCGGCCCATGTCCGGCTCGATGCGAATGCGCTCGATCGGCGCCGGGCGTCCGAGGAAATAGCCCTGCGCCTCGTCGCACCCTTCTTCCAGCAATATGGCAAGCTGGCTGCTGGTCTCCACGCCTTCGGCCAGCACAGGCACGCGCAGCGTCTGGCCGAGCGCCAGGATGGCGCGGATGATGGCCTTCGCCTCCGGGCTTGCCTCGACCTCGTTCATGAAGCTGCGATCCAGCTTGATCTTGTCGAAGGGGAAGGCGCGGAGCGTTTCGAGCGACGAGTAACCCGTGCCGAAATCATCGATGGCGATGGTCACGCCGAGGGCCTTGATGCGGCGGAGCGTGTTGAGGGCGCGCTCCTTGTCACCGATGATGGTCGATTCGGTGATCTCCAGTTCGAGGCGGCGCGGATTGAGGCCGGTTTCGAGGAGAACCCGGTGCACGAGATCGGCGACGTCGGCGTTGCCGAGCTGGACCGGCGAAAGGTTGACGGCGATCTTGTGGTCGTTGTCCCAGGCCGCCGCCTCGCGGCAGGCCTCGCGCAGCACCCATTCGCCGATCGGCAGGATGGCGCCGCATTCCTCCGCGATCGGGATGAACTCGCCGGGCGGGATCGTGCCACGGACGGGATGGTGCCAGCGCAGCAGCACTTCGTAACCGGTCGTCTCGCCGGAGCTGACCGACTTCTGGACCTGATAGTGGAGCTGCAATTCCTCGCGGCTCACGACCTGCCAGAGGTCGCTGGCGATGAGACGGCGGCCGCGCGCGGCCTCGTCCATGGAGACTTCGTAGAAGCAGACCGTCTCCGTCAGCGCATCCTTGGCGCGGTACATGGCAAGGTCGGCATTGTTGAGCAGCGCCTCGACAGTGTCGGCGTCCTGCGGATAGATCGCGACGCCGAGGCTGGCGCCGGGCTTGATGTCGTAGCCGTCGATACGGATCTCCTCGTTGAGGCAGGCTTCGAGACGCTGGATGAAGTCGGTGAGATCCGACATGTCCTCGAAACGCTTGGCGGCCGCGAACTCGTCGCCGCCGAAGCGGGCGACCGTTTCATCAGCCTGCAGACAGGCTTCCATGCGGCGCGAAAGCGTGACAAGCACTTCGTCTCCGGCCGCATGGCCGCGCGTGTCGTTGATTTCCTTGAACTTGTCCAGGTCGATGCCGATGGCCGCCACCTTGCCGCCGGAGCGTAGCGCCGATCCCAGATCGGCCTCGAGCCTGTTGTTGAAGCTGGCGCGGTTCGGCAGGCCCGTCAGGGCGTCGTGGCGGGCCAGGAAGGAGATCTGCTCCTCCGAGCGGAGGCGATCCGAAATGTCTTCGTAGGTCACGACCCAGCCGCCGTCCGGCAGCGTACGGTAGCGGATTTGCACGGACGCGCCGGTCGACAGCTTCTCGACGAGGCAGCCTCCCCCATCGGTATGGATCACGGCGCGATGGCGCGTATAGATGTCCCGCGCCTTCGGCCGCCATATCTTCGGGTCGCCATAGACATCGGCAAGGCCGCGCTCGATGATAGAGCGGAAGGTCACGCCGGGGCGGACGCGATCGTCCGGGATGCGGAACACCTCGCTGTAGCGCTTGTTGGCGAGCAGCAGGCGCTCGTCCTTGTCGAACAGGCACAGGCCCTGCGACATGTTCTCCAGCGCGAGATCAAGGTTCTTCGTCACTTCCGCCAACCGGTCGGCATTGGCCTTTTCCGCGGTGATGTCCTTGGTGATCTTGGCATAGCCGACCAGCACGCCGCTCGTGTCGTGGATGGGATCGAGCACCACATTGGCCCAGAAGCGCGAGCCATCCTTGCGGTAGCGCCAGCCCTCCCCCTCGTAGTTTCCAGATTCCCGGGCGGTCGCGAGCGCCGCCTCGGGCAGGCCGGCCGCCCGGCTCTCGGCGCTGTAGAACTCGGAAAAGTGCCGGCCGACGATCTCGTGCGCCTTGTAGCCCTTGTGGCGCTCGGCGCCCTCGTTCCAGTTGGTCACATAGCCGTCCGGGTCGAGCATGCAAATGGCATAGTCCTTGACGCCCTGAACGAGCATTGCGAACTGGCGCGTGCTCTCGCTTGCGGCAAGCTCGGCCTGGCGCGCGAAGATCGCGGCGGCAAGGCCGGTGAAGAGCAGCGAGAAGGCGACAGCCGTGATCAGCGGCACCATCAGGGCCGTGGGGATCAGCGCATCATTGTCCACCGACAGCGGACCGGCCTCGACCGCCACCGCGGCCATCGCCGTGAAATGCAGCGACACGACGCCGAGCGCCATCAGCGCGGTGGCGAGCGCCCTTTCGCGCATGCCGTGCTGTGGACGCATGCAGACGACGAGCGCCAGCGCGCCGAAAAGACCGGCGCAGACGATCGAGCCCACGACATAGGCGGCGTCCCAGTGGATGGTGCCGGGCAATTCCACCGCCGACATGCCGATATAGTGCATGGAGGCGATGCCGGCGCCGAGCAGCAGGCCGCCCGCGACCACGGCGCCACGGCCGGCGACATAGGTGGCAAGGGCAAGGCCGCCCGTCGTCATCACGATGGCGACGGCGAGCGAGACCAGCGTCAGCTTCATGTCGTAGCCCACGACCACGCCGGGATCGTAGGCGAGCATGGCGATGAAGTGCGTCGCCCAGATGCCGAAACCACTCGACGCGCCGGCCGCACCGAGCCACAGGGCGCGCGCCATTCCCTCCGCCACCCGCGCCCTCTGCGCCAGCGTCACCGCGACGTAGCAGGACAGGAAGCAGATGAGCGCCGCAAGCAGGACGAGACGAAGATCGTGCTCGACGACGATGCAGGTAAGGACACGGAGCATGAAGGATCACCGGATGGGAGGCAGGAAGGCCCCAAACAACCGGCGAACGTTAAAAAATCGGTGAACCGGCCTGCCGGAAGCGGACGCACCGGTTCGTTGCATTCGATTACATTTAACAAATGCCAAATATACAGCCGTGCCGGCCAGGACAGCCTTTCTGCGGCCGGCGCATGGCCGTGGCCTCAGAGCGTCAGCGCCTTGAGGTCCGCCGCCGGGTCTTCGAGGCTCGCCCGGTCGGGCGTGCGGCCCATCTCGATGAGCTTCTTGCCGACCACGTAGGCCTTGGCGTCGTTGACGGCGTCCACGGCGATCAGCCTGCCCTCACGGAAATACCAGACGGAGACCGCGCCCTCGCGCTGGCCGGGGCGCACGAAGGTATCGTCGAAGCCCATGCAAAAGCCGGCGATCTGGAGCTTGACGTCGTACTGGTCGGACCAGAACCACGGCTTCGGCTCGTAGGGCGCGTCGCCGCCGGCGATGACGGCCGCCGCCGCTTCGGCCTGGTCGACCGCGTTCTGCACGGATTCGAGTCGCACGCGATTGCCCTCGAAGGGCAGCACCGCGCAGTCGCCCATGGCGAAGATCGATGGATCGGAGGTGCGGGCATGCGCATCGACCACGATGCCGTTCGCGACCTCCAGCCCAGCCTCGCGGGCAAGCTGGTCGTTGGCCGTCACGCCGATGCCGGCGATCACCAGATCGACCGGCAGCACGAAGCCGTCCGAAAGCTCCGCGCCCGTCACGCGGCCGTTTTCGCCGAGAAGACGCACGAGGCCGGTCTTCTCACGCACATCGACGCCGCGCGCATTGTGGATCGCCTTCAGGATCGTCGCGGTCGCAGGCGAAGCGACGCGGGCGAGGATGCGGTCGGCCATCTCGATGACCGTCACGTCGAGGCCCCTGCCTCGCGCGACGGCCGCCGCTTCGAGGCCGATATAACCGCCGCCGACGACCAGCGCCCGGCGGCCTTCCTGCATTTCGAGGCCGAGGCGGTCGGCATCGCGATAGTCGCGCACCGTGAAGACGCCGTCGAGGTCGCCGCCGATCTCGGCCGGCAGGCGGCGCGGCGTCGAGCCGGTAGCAAAAGCGAGGACACCGTAATGCAGCGTGGAACCGTCACTGAGCGTGACCGTCTTTGCGGCCCGGTCGATGGCGATGACCTGGGTCGACAGACGGATATCGACGGCATTCTCCGGATACCAGTTCTCCGGCCGGAACATCAGGCGGGAAAGGTCGGCCTCGCCGAGCAGGTATTTCTTGGAGAGCGGCGGGCGCTGGTAGGGGTGGCTCGCCTCGGCCGCGACGATGGTGATCGGCCGTTCGTCCTTCAGCGCGCGCAATTTGGCAACGAGGGCGAATGCGGCCTGACCGCCGCCCACAACAACCAGTCTTCCCGTCACGATAGCTCCGTCCCGTCTCTGTTTCGTAAAAGAGGTAGCGCGCTCCGGCGCACGGCGTCAACGCATGGCCGCGCCGCCGGGGCCTTCGTTTGCGTCCCTCAAAGCGCGGCGCGCACGGCCTCGGCGATCTCCGCCACCACGGCATTGCCCGCATGCTCCGGCTTGCGGGCGCGCACGAGGCAGGCTTCCGACTTCAGGATCACGCCATCGGAGAGGATCTTCAGGTGGTTGGCTACGAGGGTCGAGCCGGTCGAGGTGATGTCCACGATGATATCGGCCGAGCCGGAGGCCGGCGCGCCTTCGGTCGCGCCAAGGCTTTCGACGATGCGGTAGAGCTGGATGCCGTGGTTGCCGGAGAAGAACTGCTGCGTCAGCCGCCAGTATTTGGTCGCGATGGTGAGGCGTCGGCCATGGCGGGCGCGGAAGTCCGCGGCGACGTCGCCAAGGTCGGCCATGGTGTCGACGTCGAGCCAGATTTCCGGCACGGCGACGACGACATCCGCATGGCCGAAGCCGAGGCGGGCGCAGAACTCGACGCGGGCGTCGGCTTCCGCCAGCCCTTCGCGCACGAGGTCCTCGCCGGTCACGCCGAAATCGACGGTGCCGTTGGCGATCTCGCGGGAGATTTCGGACGCCGAGAGGAAGGCGATCTCGATATCGTCGCGCCCCTCGACACGGCCGCGGTAGGAGCGGTCGTTGCCGACGGCGGTGACGGGGAAGCCGGCGCGGGCGAGGATGGCGGAGCTATCCTCCTTCATGCGCCCCTTGGAGGGAAGGCCGATGGTGATGGTCATGCCGCGGCTCCCTTCACGCTTTCGATACGGTCGAGCCAGAGCGAGAAGCCGACGGCGGGGATGCGTTCCTTCGCGCCGAGCAGCGTCAGCAGCCGGTCGAAGCGGCCGCCGCCGGCCAGCACGAGGTCGCCGCCCGCCGGCGCGATCTCAAAGACGAGGCCGGTATAATAATCGAGCGGGCGGCCGAAGGCGGCGCGGTAGGTGACGCCCGCCGGATCGACACCGATCTCACGCAGCGCCGAAACGCGGCTTTCGAACCGCGCCAGCGCCGCGCCGAGCGAAAGGCCGGCCTTGTCCGCGAAGGCGGCGAGCGCCATGGGTGCCTCGGCAAGGCTCAGTTCCAGCGCCAGGAATTCCTTGAGCAGGGCGAGCGTGCGGCTGTCGAGACGGGTATTGGCAAGCTCCATCTTCTCGCGCAGGCGGCGTGCGATATCGGCGGGGCTGCGGCTGGCATTGGTGGAATAGCCGGTCGCCTCCATGGTCGCGTCGATATGGGCGACCAGCTTCGCCTCGTCCTCGAGCGTGCCGAGGATGGCGAGACGATCGACCTCCGGGCCGAAGACGCCCGAGGGCGCGGGATCGGAAAGATCGGCCATCAGCTTTTGCAGGCGCTCCTGGTTGCCGAAGGCGTGGACCAGCCGCTTCTGCCAGCCGGCCGGCAGGCCGCAGGCCGCGACCACCGCTTCGAAGACCGACTGGTCGCCGAGCACGATCGAAAGATCGACGCCCGGCAGGCCGTTCGCAAGGACGGTGCGTGCATCGCGGACGGCGCGCGCGTCGGCACGGGCGACATCCGGCTCGCCGAGATCCTCGATGCCGGCCTGGTAGAATTCGTTCGGCCCCTCGCGGCGCTGGCGGAAGACCTCGCCGAGATAGGCGTAGCGCTTCGGCGTGCCGGTTGCCGTCTCGATATGGCGCAGGCAGACGGGGATGGTGAATTCGGGCCGGAGGCACAGGCTCTTGCCGGTCTCGCTCTCCGTCATGAAGATGCGCCGGCGCAGGTCCTCGCCCGCCATGTCGAGGAAGGGTTCGGCCGGCTGGATCACCGGCGTGTCGACGCGCTCCGTGCCGAGCGCTTCCAGCGCGGCGATCAGGTCGGAGGCGAAGGCGGGGAGGTTTGCGAGCGGCATGGCGTCAGACGGCCCGCGCCCGGTCTTCGGCCTGCGCCTCTAGGATTTCGCGGACCCTGGTGACGAGTTCGGCTTCCGGCACGGAAACCTGCGCCACGCGCGCCTCGCGCCAGGACGTGTTGTCCTCGATCTCGCCGGAAAGGCGCTTGCCCTCGATCAGGTCCTTGATCTGCACCACGCCCTCGGCCCGCTCGTCGCCGCCCTGGATGATGGCGATGGGGGCGTTGCGGCGGTCGGCATATTTGAGCTGGTTGCCGAACTTCTTCCAGTTGCCCTGGTACATCTCCGCGCGGATGCCGGCAGCGCGCAGTTCCTGCGTGAAGTGCTGGTAGCGGCCCATGCTCTCGATGTCGCCGTCCATGACGGTGACGAGAACGGGCGCGACCACCTCGGACTGGCCGAGCTTGCCGAGGTTCTTCAGCGCCGTCATCAGGCGCGAGACGCCGATGGAGAAGCCCGTGGCCGGCACCGGCTGGCCCATGAAGCGCGAGACGAGGCCGTCATAGCGCCCGCCGCCGCCGACCGAGCCGAAGACGACCTTTTCGCCCTTCTCGTTGGTGACGGCGAATTGCAGCTCGGCCTCGAAGACGGGACCGGTGTAATATTCAAGGCCGCGCACGACGGAGGGGTCGATCTTGATGCGGTCCGGCTGGTAGCCGGCGGACGTGACGAGATGGCCGATCTGGTTCAGTTCCTCGACGCCCTCGCTGCCGCGCGCGCTGCCCTCGACGAGCTTGGCGAGGTCGGCGGCGCTTTCCGCATAGTCCTTGATACCGACGAAGAAGAGCACCTTCTCGATCTGGTCGGCGGCAAGGCGTGCGCCCTTGGTGAAGTCGCCGGATTCATCCTTGCGGCCTTCGCCGAGCAGCAGCCGGACACCCTCGGGACCGAACTTGTCGAGCTTGTCGATGGCGCGCAGCACGGTGAGGCGCGCGCCGGCATTATCTTCACCGCCGAGGCCGATGGCCTCCAGCACGCCATCGAGAACCTTGCGGTTGTTGACGCGGATCACGTAGTCGCCACGCTTGATGCCGAGCGCTTCCATCGTGTCGGCGAACATCATGCACATTTCGGCATCCGCCTGCACGCCGGCCGCGCCGACCGTGTCGGCATCGAACTGCATGAACTGGCGGAAGCGGCCCGGGCCGGGCTTCTCGTTGCGGAAGACGTAGCCGGCGCGATAGGTGCGGTAGGGAAGCTGGATCTCGTTGAAATTCTCGGCGACATGACGGGCGAGCGGCGCCGTCAGGTCGTAGCGCAGGCTCATCCACTGGTCGTCGTCGTCCTGCAGCGAGAACACGCCCTCGTTCGGGCGGTCGCTGTCCGGCAGGAACTTGCCGAGCGCATCGGTATATTCCATCAGCGGGGTTTCGACCGGGTCGAAGCCGTAGCGCTCGTAGACCTCGCGGATGCGCGCCGTCATCTCATTGACCGCGCGGATGTCCGCGGCGTCACGGTCGACAAAGCCGCGCGGCAGGCGGGCTTTCAGCTTCTGCGGTTTTTTCTGCTTTTCGCTCATCGGGATACCCGAAATTCCTGTATTTCCGTTGTGGTTTCCCTAGCGGATTGAACGGGCAGCGGCAAGGGCGCAGGCATCTTCGCAGACAGCCCCTTTTCTTTCGCGCGGCGTGCACCTATCTCTTCCGCCATGAGACAGATTCTCTTCGTCCTCGCCCTTCTGGGCGCCGTGCTTGCCGGATGGATTCCGGCGATGGCGGCGACGATGACGGTCGCCCAGCCGGCTAGCATGCATGCCATGCACGCAATGGCCGGGGAAACCGGCGACGAGGCGGAGGGCAAGGGCACAGCCAAACCCATGGCACATCCCGTGGCCTGTGCCGCCTGTTTCGCGATCGAGGCCGAGCGGCTGGAAGCGCCGGGCCGCCTCTCCAGCCTTTCAAGCCGGCTGCCGGCCGTCACGCCGCAGCTTGCCGGCCTTGCGCTGCGCCCGCTCAATCCCCCTCCCCGGTTCTGAACGCGTCGAACGAACGCCCCGGGGCATTTGCCCCGGCTCTCGAACACGTTTCAGAACTGGAAAAGACAATGAACGCAAAGACCATGCTTCTCGGCGCAGCCCTTTCGCTCGCCCTCGCCCTGCCGGCCTTCGCCCAGGAGGCCGATCATTCCGCCCATCAGGGCATGACCGCCAGCGAGCCGGCTGCCGATGAGAGCGCCTCCACCAAGGCCTTCATCGCCGCCAATGACAAGATGCATGCCGGAATGGCGCTCGACTTCACCGGCGATGCCGATGTCGACTTCGTGCGCGGCATGATCGCCCACCACCAGGGCGCCATCGACATGGCAAGGGTCGAGCTGGAACACGGCAAGGACCCGGCGCTGCGCAAGCTCGCCGAAGACGTCATCAGCGCCCAGGAGGGCGAGATCAGGATGATGGAAGACTGGCTGTCGAAGAACGCCAAGTAAGCCCGCATGACGAGGCCCGCCGGTCTCCCGGCGGGTCTTGGTCCCGGCCTATTCCCCCGCCGGTCGTCCCGCGGACGAGGCCTCGACAAGCGAGGCCGCGATGACGCGGGCCATGATCAGGCTCGTCTCACGGATTTCGATATTGCTGCCGGTACGGGCGGACCGGATCAGACGGAAGCCTTCCCGCAGCATGATCTCCTGCGCCTTGTCACAGGCCCAGGACTTGAGACGGGTTTCTTCGATGGTAGATGTATTTGGCGTCATGTTCCCCTCATGCCAAATCATTCAGCACAAAGCGGCACATCGTGACTGCGCCTGCGCGCGTCGACCCCAGAACTATACCGATGTATGAATTTGCCGCTCAACCTTAAGCTACATGATTCGTTGTAGAATCAAACAACTATTTGTCGCAGCGAGAGACAAATCATGGCCGCTGGAGCAGATTTCTCTTCGTTTCGACTTCCGCGCGGCAGAAACAACCTTCCACATGGTCGTTGACGAGGCCCATGGCCTGCATGAAGGCATAGACCGTGGTGGGGCCGACGAAAGTCCAGCCACGCTTCTTCAGGTCCTTCGACAGGCGCACGGAGGTGGGCGTCGTCGGGTTGGCGCGGATCGTCTCCCAGTCCACCCGCGCCGGCCGTTCGTCCGGCTTCGGCTCGAAGCTCCAGAAGTAGCGCGCCAGCGTGCCGAACTCGTCGCGCAATATCTGCGCCCTGCGGGCATTGTTGATGGTCGAGACGATCTTGCCGCGATGACGCACGATGCCGGCATCGGCAAGGCAGCGCGCGATATCGGCGTCACCGAAGTCGGCGACCTTGTCGAAGTCGAAGCCGGCGAAGGCCGCGCGGAACCCCTCGCGCTTGCGCAGGATGGTGAGCCAGGACAGGCCCGACTGGAACCCTTCGAGGCAGATCTTCTCGAACAGGCGGTGATCGCCGGTGACGGGATGGCCCCATTCCTCGTCGTGGTAGCGCCGATAGTCGTCGAGGCCCCCATGCCATGCGCAACGCGTGCGCCCGTCCTCGCCCACCACAAGTCCCAGTTCCGTCATCGCCGTCTCCGTTTTCCTTTTGTTCCGATTTACCACTCATCAACCACTTTTGGAAAGCCGGCAATAACCCTACTCAAAGCTTTCCCGTCATCGTGCATATCGAATGAACGCGCGTTTACCTTTCGCTTCATCGAAGGGTGCAAGCATCTCACCCGAACCGGCGCCGCATCTCCCGAATCCGGCGGCGCATCCCGGCGACGATCAGTAGCGAGTACGTCCGATGTTGATACGCACCCTTCTAGCAGCAACCCTTCTGGCCACCACCACCGCCGCCCATGCGGGCGAGCGCTATCAGAGCCGGCCGCCCGTCATCGTCAGTCCCGACCTCACCGCGCCGTGGCTGATGCAGCTCACCGGCGAGGGCGTGCAGCCCGCCGTCAACACGCGCCGCATCGTCCAGCGCCAGCGCGTCGAGCAGCGCCGCGTCATCCGCCAGGACGGCGTCGCACGCGTGGAGCAGGTCTCGGCAACCGGCCGGGCGCAGAAGCCGGTCCGCACCCAGTTCAACCCGATGTATCTGCCGCAGCTCGTCTCCTACGAAACGCAGCACAAGGCCGGCACGATCGTCATCGACACCAACAACCGCTTCCTCTACCTCGTGCTCGGCGACGGCAAGGCGCGGCGCTACGGCGTCGGCGTCGGCAAGCCGGGCTTCGAATGGGCCGGCGCGCACAAGATCACCCGCAAGGCGGAATGGCCGGGCTGGACGCCGCCGCAGGAGATGATCAGCCGCGAGGCGGCCAAGGGCCATTACCTGCCGGCCTATATGGAAGGCGGCCCAGGCAATCCGCTCGGCTCGCGCGCCATGTATCTCGGCTCGACCCTCTACCGCATCCACGGCACCAACGCGCCCTGGACGATCGGCTATGCGGTCTCCTCCGGCTGCATCCGCATGCGCAACGAGGACGTGGTCGATCTCTACGACCGCGTGAAGGTCGGCACCAGGGTCATCGTGATCTGACGCAGCCGATCCCGAATCTGTGACATTTCCGGTCCGATGGGCCGGAAATGCGCGTTTTCCGGCACCATCCCGCGAAGAAATCCGCCCTCCCGCCCGTCTTGTCGCTGGCAAGGCTTGAAATCGGTCGAGACTCGGCTAGCCTCGCGGAATTGAGGATTGAGAGGGAAATAACCATGCGCAAACACGCATCGCTCCTGCTGGCGGCCACCTTCGCCGTCACGGCGATCATGCCGGTCACATCGGCGAACGCCTTCCCCGGCGCCCCGAAGGGCAGCCAGGTCGAGACCACGTCGAATGTCACGCTCGTCGCCCAGCCGCAGAGCAAGAAACAGGTCGCCCAGAAATACAAGCGCAGCAAGGTGCGCTTCGTGACCGACCAGGCGCCGGGCACCGTGATCGTCGATACGAACAACAAGTATCTCTACTATGTCGAGGGCAACAACCGGGCGACGCGCTACGGCATCGGCGTCGGCCGCGACGGCTTCGGCTGGTCGGGCGTGGTGAAGGTCGGCCGCAAGGCGGAATGGCCGAGCTGGACCCCACCGGCCGAGATGCGCCGCCGCGAGGCCAAGAAGGGCCGCATCCTGCCGGTCGTCCAGGAAGGCGGCGAGGACAATCCGCTCGGCGCGCGCGCGCTCTACCTCTACAAGGGCGGCCAGGACACAATCTTCCGCATCCACGGCACGAACCAGCCCTGGACGATCGGCCAGAACATGTCGTCCGGCTGTATCCGCATGATGAACAAGGACGTGGAGCATCTCTACGCCCGCGCCGATGTCGGCACCAAGGTCATCGTGGTCGGCCCCGGCAACAAGCAGGGTGCGATCAGCTACAACGACCGGGGCGTGGATTTCCTCGGCACGCTCTTCGGCTTCGGCGGCTGAGCCAGGATCACTTCCATCCGCTTCCAGATGCCGGCCTTGCGCCGGCATCTTCGTTTCAGCCGGCGGCGCGCCGCGAAATCAGGAAAGCGCGGCCGGCTTCGTGCCGCCATAGGCCCAGTCGAGCAGTTCGACCGTATGCAGGATCGGGACCTGCGTGCCCGTCGCGATCTGGGTGATGCAGCCGATATTGCCGGTGGCGATGACGTCCGGCTTCAGTGCCTCGATGTTCCTGACCTTGCGCACTTTGAGCTTTGCCGAAATCTCCGGCTGGAGGATGTTGTAGGTGCCCGCCGAGCCGCAGCACAGGTGCCCCTCGGCCGGATCGCGCACCGCAAAGCCCGCCTTCTTCAGAAGCGTCTTGGGGGCCATGGTGATCTTCTGGCCGTGCTGCATGGAGCAGGCCGAGTGATAGGCGACCGTCAGCCCCTTCGCCTCCTGCTGCGGCAGGTCGAGGGTCGCGAGATATTCCGTCACGTCCTTTGCAAGAGCCGAGACGCGCGCCGCCTTGCCGGCATAGGCGGCGTCGAGGCGCAGCATGAAGCCGTAATCCTTGATCGTGGTGCCGCAGCCGGACGCGGTGACGATGATCGCATCCAGCCCGTCCCTCTCGACTTCCTCAAGCCAGACGTCGACATTGCGCCGCGCCGCCTCCAGCGCCTGCTCCTCCCGACCCATGTGATGAACGAGCGAGCCGCAGCACACTTCCCCCGCCGGGGCCACGACCTCCACGCCGAGGCGGGTCAGGAGGCGGATCGTCGCCGCGTTGATCTCCGGCTTCAGCACCGGCTGGGCACAGCCCGAGAGGATCGCCACCCGCCCGCGCCGCGGCCCGGCGGCGGGATGCGTGCCGGGCCCGGCGTTTCCTGCGGCCTTCGGCAGACTGCGCGGCGCAAGGTCGAGCATGGCGGCAAAGGGTTCCAGCGGCTTGAAACGCCTGAAGAGGCCGGCGAAGGGACGGCCAAGCGCCGCCAGCTTCAGCGCGAGGCGGAAGCGGCCCGGGTGGGGCAGCACGGCAGCGAGCACGTTGCGTACCATGCGATCCCGGAAGGGCCGCTTGTAGGTCGCCTCGATATGCATGCGCGCATGATCCACGAGGTGCATGTAGTCGACGCCGGAGGGACAGGTGGTCACGCAGGAAAGGCAGGAGAGGCAGCGGTCGATATGGGTCACGACCTCGGCATCGGCCGGACGGCCGTTCTCCAGCATGTCCTTGATGAGGTAGATACGGCCGCGCGGGCTGTCCAGCTCGTTACCGAGCGTCACATAGGTTGGACAGGTGGCGGTGCAGAAGCCGCAATGCACGCATTTGCGCAGGATTTTCTCCGAGGACGCGACATGGGGATCGGCGAGCTGTTCGGGGGTAAAGTTGGTCTGCATCAGCGGGCGTCCTTTTCATGCCGGCCTTGGCGCCGCTGCCCCTCACCTGCCTGCCGGCATCCTCTCCCCGTAAACGGGGCGAGGAGCGCTGGGCGCGCCGTTTTCCTCCTTCTCCCCGCTTGCGGGGAGAAGGTCCCGGCAGGGGGATGAGGGGCAGTCACGCAAGCGATCATTGTTGGCCACCCACCATCCGCGACCGGAACAACCCATCCGGATCGAAACTCGCCTTCACCCGCGCCTGCAGCAGCGCCACGGCCTCCGGCTGCGGCTGGTGCGTTTGCGCCGCGGCCAGCACCTCCGGCCGCGCGCGCAGCAGGGTCGCATGCCCGCCGCCGACGGCCTTGACGTAGCGGCGCAGCAGCGCGGCCTCGGGATCGGCCTCCATGCGCAGCCAGACGAGGCCGCCCTGCCAGTCGTAAAAGGCGTCGACGCCGGCTTCGAGGCGGAGCGCCGCGACGAGCTGCTGGCCGGCGGTCGGGGCCACGGAGACACGCCAGAGCGGGCGGGGCGTGCCATCCGCATAGGGCGCGCCGTCGCGGATCTCGCGCCAGAGGCGGAGCGTCGTTTCCGCGTCGAAGCGGGAGACGGCGCCGAAGCGGGCCATGGCGGCAACCAGCTTTTCCGCACGGACGGCGACGGAGGCGGCAAGCCCTTCGAGGCGCAGCACCGTTGCCGCGCCATCGGGCAGCGCGCCGCCGGCGAAACGGCCGCGCACGCTTTCGGGAAGATGCGCCGCACCGGAGACCTCCACGGACATCGACATGGCCGTCGCCATGGCGGCAGCGGCCTCCGCGTCGTTGAGACCGGAGACGACGATGGTCACGGCGGTTTCGGGCATCGGCAGCAGACGGAAGGTGGCTTCGGTCAGCAGCGCCAGCGAGCCGTGCGAGCCGGCGAGAAGCTTGACCAGATCGAGACCGGTGACGTTCTTCATCACGCGCCCGCCGGCCTTCACCACCTCGCCCCTGCCGTTGACGAAGCGCACGCCGAGCAGGCTGTCGCGCGCCGCGCCTGCCGTGAAGCGGCGCGGGCCGGAGGCATTGGTGGCGAAGACGCCGCCGATGGTGGGGATGCCCGAGGTGCCGAGCACGCCGCGCAGGTCGTTCGGCTCGAAGGCGAGCATCTGGCGCTTTTCGGCAAGCGCGGCCTCCACCGCCTCCAGCGGCGTGCCGGCGCGGGCTGTCATGGTCATTTCAGCCGGATTGTAGGCGAGGATGCCGGACAGGCCGCGCGAGGAGAGCTGCTCTGCGCCTTCCGGCGCGGCATGCAGGCTACGCGTGCCGCCACCCCGGATGGCGAGGGGCGTTTTCGACAGCGCGGCGGCCTGGACGAGCCGGGCGGCGGCCTCTTCGGAAAGCGGTTGATGGATCGGCGTCATGCGGCGGGGCGCCCTTCGAGCGGGAAGACCTTGGAGGGATTAAGCAGCCATTGCGGATCGAATGCGGCGCGCACCGCCATTTGCTGTGCAAGATCCACATCCGAATACTGGTGGCGCATCAGGTCGCGCTTCTCGATGCCGACGCCGTGCTCGCCGGTGAGGCATCCGCCGGCATCGACGCAGAGTTTCAGGATGTCGTTGCCGGCCGCCTCCGCCTTGGCCGCCTCTTCCGGGTCGTTGGCGTTGAAGAGGATGAGCGGATGCATGTTGCCGTCGCCGGCATGGAAGACGTTGGCGACGCGCAGGCCGTATTTCGCGACGATCTCCGCCGTGCCGCGCAGCACGTGCGAAAGCTGGCCGAGCGGCACCGTTCCGTCCATGCAGATATAGTCGGCGATGCGGCCGGTCGCGCCGAAGGCGGATTTACGGCCCTTCCAGATCAGCGCCGCTTCCGTCGCGGACTGGCTTTCCTTCACGACCTTCACGCCATGGCCTCCGGCGATCTCGATGATGCTGGCCAGCATCGCCTCCATCTCGGCTTCCGAACCCTCGACTTCGACGATCAGCAGCGCCTCGACATCCATCGGATAGCCGGCCTGCGCGAAGGCCTCGCAGATTTCGATGGCGGGCTTGTCCATGAACTCGATGGCGACGGGAATGATGCCCGCGCCGATGACATCGGCGACGCAGGCCCCCGCCTCTTCCGAACTGTCGAAGCCGAAAAGCACCGGGCGCGCGCCCTCGGGTTTGGCGATGAGGCGCACCGTCGCCTCCGTGACGATGCCGAGCTGGCCCTCGCCGCCGCAAACCACGCCGAGCAGGTCCAGCCCCCCGGCATCGAGCGCCTTGCCGCCAAGCTCGATGATCGTGCCGTCGATGAGCACCAGCTTGACGCCGAGCAGGTTGTTGGTCGTCACGCCGTATTTCAGGCAGTGCGCGCCGCCGGAATTCATACCGATATTGCCGCCGATGGTGCAGGCGAGTTGGGAACTCGGGTCCGGCGCGTAGAAATAGCCGTCGGCGGACACGGCATCGGAAATCGCAAGATTGGTGACGCCGGCCTGGACGGTCGCCGAGCGGTTGGCATAATCGACCTCCAGGATGCGCGACATCTTGGAAAGGCCGACGACGACCGCGTCCTCCTGCGGGATCGTGCCGCCGGAAAGCGAGGTGCCCGCCCCGCGCGGCACGACGGGCACGCCATAGCGATGACAGTATTTCAGCACCGCCGCGACCTGTTCCGTCGTCTCCGGCAGGGCGACGGCGAGCGGCAGGCGGCGATAGGAGACGAAGGCGTCGGTCTCGAAGGGCACCAGCTCGCGCGGCTCGTGGACGAGGCAACCTTCCGGCAGAAGGTCGAGGAGATCGACGACGATTTCCCGGCGGCGGGCAAGCACCGCGGCGCGCGGCTCCAGGAACCCGATCTGATCCATATCCTTGCCTCCCCCGCCTTTTCCACGCACAACACCGGATGCAAAAGCACTATGCCCTTTTTCGGGCACATGCAAAGTGGTCCATTTTTCTTACCACTTCCTATTACCGCCCGCAAATGCTAAGCATTTTGTCCGCTTCGGAAACAATGGACGCGACTGCATGACAAATCTCGGCGACCTCGAAATCTTCTCCCGCGTCATCGCCATGGGCAGCATGTCCGCCGCAGGCCGCGCGCTCGGACTTTCCCCGGCCGTCGTCTCCAAGCGCGTGAAAAGACTTGAGGAACGCCTCGGCACCCGCCTCTTCCAGCGCACGACGCGGCAAATCTCGCTGACCGAGGCCGGACAGGGCTTCTACGAGCGCATCGTCGGCATCCTCGCCGGCATCGAGGAGGCGGAAGCCTTCGTGTCCGGCCGGTCCGGCGCGGTGCGCGGCTCGCTCAGGATTTCCGCGCCCACCTCCTTCGGCCGCATGCATATCGCGCCCCATCTCAAGGGCTTCATGGACCAGTATCCCGAGCTGGTCGTCAACCTCATCCTGACCGACGACTTCTCCGATATCGTCGGCGGCGGCTTCGATCTTGCCATCCGAATCGGCGAACTGTCCGACTCGTCCCTCGTCGCCCGCAGGCTCGCCCCGGTGCGCCGCGTGCTCTGCGCCTCACCCGGCTATCTCGCCCGCCGCGGCGTGCCGGCCACGCTCGAGGACCTTGCCCAGCATGTCTGCTTGCCGCCGCACACGCAGGACGTCTGGCGGCTGGAAGGGCCGGAGGGCAGCGTCACCTATCGCCCGCAAGGACCGCTCTACACCAATTCCTCGGAAGTGGTGAGCGAGGCGGTGACCTCCGGCATGGGCATCGCGCTGCGCTCGACCTGGGATATCGGCCCGGCGCTGAAGAACGGCGAGCTGGTGCAGGTGCTGCCCGACTACGAAAGCTCGCGCAACGTGGTGCTGTCGGCGGTCTATCCCAGCCGGCAGTTCCTGCCCGTCAAGGTGCGGCTGTTCATCGATTATCTCGCCGAACTGTTCGGCCCCCTGCCCTACTGGGAGCGCTGAGGCCTTCAGCCGGTCAGTGCCGGTCCTCTTCCGCGTGCCGGTGACGGATCGCGCGGACGAGCAGCCACATGCCGAGGATGACGAAGGGCACGGCGACGCCGGTCAGCGTTTCCGGCTTGATCGGCAGACCGAGGCCGTGTGCGGCCTTGGCCACATAGCCGAAGAGGCCGACGACATAGTAGGAAATCGCCGCCACCGACAGGCCTTCGACGGTCTGCTGCAGGCGGAGCTGCAATTTCGCGCGCCGGTCCATGGAATTGAGCAGCGTCGAATTGAGCTGCTCCAGTTCCACGTCGATCCAGCTTCTCAGCAACGCCGTGGCGCGGGCGAGCTTGCGCGACAGGTTCGCCTGCCGCTCCTCGACGGACTGGCAGGTGCGCATGGCGGGCGCCAGCCGGCGTTCCAGGAAGAAGCCCAGCGTCTCGTAGCCCGGCACCGCGGTCTCGGCCAGCGTTCGGATGCGCTCCTGCACGATGCCGTAATAGGCGCGGCTCGCGCCGAAGCGATAGAGGCTGAGCGCGGCATTGGCCTCCAGCTCGGCGGCAAGGCGGGTGATCTCCGTCAGAAGCGCGTCGGCCCTGTCGCGGGCATGCTGCTTCATGGCGTTGGTGATGCCGGTCAGCCCATCCTCGATGCGGCGGATTTCCGGCGACAGCGACTGGGCGAGCGGCAGCCCCATCATGGCGAGCGTGCGGTAGGTCTCGATGTCGAGCAGGCGCTGGACGAGCGCACCCCTCCCCGCCTCGGTCATGCCGCGATCAATGACGAGGATCTGCGTCAGCCCGTCGCCGTTCTGTCGGAAGTCGGTGAGGACGACGCCCTGGCCGTTCTTGATCTCGCTGTAACAGAGGCTCGTCGGATCGAAGGTAGCGATCGCCTCGCGCGTTTCCGGCGAATCGGGGCGGATTTCCAGACGGATGCCCGAGATCAGCGTGCCGGGCGGCGAGAAGCTGTCGCCGAACGGATGGACCGCGACCTCGCCGCCGAATTTCTCCGGCACCGGCGCATCCCAGAAATAGGTCGAGAATTCGGTGTGCCGCTCCCAGCGCAGCGTGCCCTGCCCCCAGCTCAGCGCGTGGTGGCTGGAATCGCGGCCGGGCGGCGAGATGCCGCGCGAGCGCGACAGTTCCGCCATCACGGCATGATCGACGGCCGAGCCGCCCTCCGTCAGGAAGGCGAGCTGGAAGATGACGCGCGGCGACGGCACCAGCGCATACGGTCTTGCATGAATTTCCCCGAGCGCCTGCGCACGCGCGGTCGCCTGCGGAAAGGCGAAGCTGCCCTTTGCCATGTCTGCACGTTCCCCCTCATGCGCAACGGCATAGTCTTAACAAATGTCAGGCATGCGCCGATAGGGCGCATTGACGCAGGCCGAAAGGCGAGGACTGGACAAGATTGTTGACCAGTTTCCGCCCGCTTGGGTAGTATCGGCGGTGTGAGCGACACCGACTTCGACCTTTTCTCCCGCATCAGCCATAGCCGGACCTCGGACGAGGTCGTGCGGCAGATCGAGCTTTTGCTGCTTGAAGGGGTGCTGCGCGACGGCGACAAGCTGCCGGGCGAGCGCGAGCTTTCCAGGCGCCTCGACGTTTCCCGCCCCATCCTGCGCGAGGCGCTGAAGGAACTGGAGAGCCGGGGGCTGCTCATCAGCCAGCACGGCGACGGCACCTATGTCGCCGATATCATTGGCCAGGTCTTTTCCCGCCCCGTGGTCGATCTCATCGCCCGCCACCAGCGCGCGACGGAGGACTATATCGAATACCGCCGCGAACTGGAGGGCATCACGGCGGACCTCGCCGCCCGCCGCGCAACGGACTACGACCGGCAGGCGCTGACGCGCATCATGCAGGCGATGCGCACGGCCCATGCCGAAGGCTCCTTCGACGCCGAACTGCAGGCCGACGTCGACCTGCACAACGCCATCGGCGAGGCGGCGCACAACATCGTGCTGCTGCACACGCTGCGCGCCTGCTACCGGCTGCTCACGCAGGGCATCTTCTTCCATCGCCACCTCGTCTTTTCCTCGCCGGCGGCGCGCGCGGACCTCCTCGCCCAGCACGAGGCCATCCATGCCGCCATCATGGTGGGCGACGGCAATGCGGCGCGGAACGCCGCGCAGGCGCATATGGATTATATCGCCGTCGCGATCCGCGAGGCGGCACGCAGCGGGGAATGGCAGAGAATTTCCCAGTTGCGCCTGCAAAAGCGCCGCCTGCCCCCACAAGCCTGACTTGCGCCGCAAATCTCGCGCAAGCAAGATGTCCGATAACGACTCAACGAGCACTTCCCGACAAGAGGAATGAAAAAGACCTTGAACATTCTCAACCGTATCGTCAGCGACGTCCATCTCATGTTCCGCCGGCCCGTGCGCGAACAGTACGGCGCGCTGTGCTATCGGGTGAAGAAGAAGCACGCGGCGGTCGAGGTCCTCATCATCACCAGCCGCGACACCGGCCGCTGGGTCATTCCCAAGGGCTGGCCGATGGACGGCAAGAGCGCATCGGCCGCCGCCGCGCGCGAAGCCTGGGAAGAGGCCGGCGTGAAGGGCACGGTCGGCGCGGAGCCTGTCGGCAGCTACCACTACATGAAGGGCCTGCCGCACGGCCTCAAGGTCGACTGCCGGGTGCGCGTCTTCCCGCTCGCCGTCGACGACGTCTGCAAGAACTTTCCAGAAAAGGGCGAGCGCCGCGCCGAATGGGTCGACTGCGCCGAGGCCGCCAGCCGCGTGCAGGAGCCGGGCCTGAAGACGCTCCTCATCGCCTTCGAGCGGAAAATCCTCGGCGAGGCCGTTCCCGGCGCCAAAAACGGCGCGGCCGGCGCCTGACGGGCCTTTCTCATATTGCCGCCTGTGCCATGAGGCGATAGTGCCTTGCGGCGAAACGGAGCAGCAGGAATGGCGAATTCTCAGGTCCGGCTCGGCAAGCCGACGCTGGACAAGGATCTGGAAAAACTGACCTTCACCGAACAGGCCACGCATTTCGTGCTGCGGTCGTGGACGGGTGTCGGGATATCGCTCGTCTTCCTGCTCATCACCATGGCCGTCGCCGGATCCTTCGCAACCGGCGCGCCGGGCGTGCTCGTCATCGCCGTCACGGCGGCGCTCGCCGCCTACATGGCCATGAACATCGGCGCGAACGACGTGACGAACAATGTGGGCGCGGCCGTCGGCGCGCGCGCCATGAGCATGGGCGTCGCCCTCATCATCGCGGCGATCTTCGAGATCGCCGGGGCCTTGCTCGCCGGCCAGGGCGTTGCCCAGACGGTCGCCTCCGGCATCGTCGACCGGGCGATCTTCCCAAGCCCCGACGCCTATGCCTGGGCGATGATGGCGGCCCTCGTCTCGGCCGCGATCTGGATCAACATCGCAACGCTCGCCAATGCGCCCATCTCCACCACCCACGCCATCATCGGCGGCGTCATCGGGGCGGGCGCGGCGGCGAGCGGCTTCAAGAGCGTGCAATGGGATTCGATCGCCGTCATCGTGGTGAGCTGGACCGCCTCGCCGATCCTCGGCGGCGTGATCGCGGCGGGGTTCCTCTATTTCATCAAGGAATTCATCATCTACCGCGAGGACAAGATCGACGCGGCCAAGACCTGGGTGCCGGTCCTTGTCGCGCTCATGGCCGGCTCCTTCGCGGCCTTCCTCGCCAATGGCGGCACGAACGGTTTCTATGACCTTTCCCTCGGCAAGGCGCTGCTGGTGGGCCTCGGCTTCGGCATTGCGACCTATGTCATCACGCGGCCGATCATCCGCCGCCACGCGGAAGGCCTCGACAACCGCAACCAGTCGCTGCGTACGCTCTTCCGCCTGCCGCTGATCTGTTCGGCGGCGCTGCTCTCCTTCGCCCATGGCGCGAACGACGTGTCGAACGCCGTCGGGCCGCTCTACGGCGTGGTCTCGGCGCTGAGGACGGGCGCAGCCGGCGGCGGAACGGCGATCCCGCTCTGGGTGATGGTCATCGGCGCCTTCGGCATCTCGCTCGGCCTTCTGCTCTTCGGCCCGCGCCTCATCCGCATCGTCGGCAACGAGATCACCAAGCTCAACCCGATGCGCGCCTTCTGCGTGGCGCTCTCCTCCGCCGTCGCCGTGCTGACGGCCTCGGCGCTCGCCATTCCCGTCTCCTCCACGCATATCGCGGTCGGCGCTGTGTTCGGCGTCGGCCTGTTCCGCGAGTGGTACACCCGCAATTCCCGCCGCCGCATCGACTATATCCGCAGCCGCGGCAACCGCGTCGCATCGGAAGAGCCGGCGGCGAACCCGGACGAGACCCGCCGGCGTTATCTCGTGCGCCGCTCGCATTTCATGACGATCGTCTCGGCCTGGATCGTGACGCTGCCCGTCTCGGCAGCCCTTGCGGCCCTCGTCTTCCTCGCCCTCAACGCACTCTTCACCTGAGAGGCAGACCATGCGCGCCAATTACCGGATGCAGCGCCTCTTCGTGGCGGACGCCCTCGCGGCGGGCGTGGCCTTCGAGGCCGCCAAGGAGCATTTCCATTACCTGACGAACGTGCTGCGCATGGCGGAAGGCGACGCGGTGCTGCTGTTCAACGGGCGTGATGGAGAATGGCGGGCCGAGCTTTCCTTCCCGACGCGCAAGCGCCTGCTGCTGACGCCCGTGGAACAGACCCGGCCGCAACCGGAACCCTCCGACCTACATTATCTCTTCGCACCGCTGAAGGTCGGCCGGCTCGACTATCTCGTGCAGAAGGCCGTGGAGATGGGGGCCGGCATCCTCCAGCCGGTCATGACGCAGCATGTGCAGGGCAAGATCACCAGCCTCGAGCGGCTGGAGGCCAATGCCGTCGAGGCCGCGGAGCAGTGCGGCATCCTCGCCATTCCGCGCGTCGCCTCGCCGCGCAAGCTGGAGGACCTGCTTGCAGACTGGCCGCGCGAGCGCCGCATCGTCTTCTGCGACGAGGGCCATGGCAGCCAGAATCCACTTCCGGCGCTGCAAGGGATAACGGAACGCAAGCTGGCCTTGCTGGTCGGCCCGGAAGGCGGCTTTTCCGACGAGGAGCGGGCGCTGCTGCGCGGTCTCGACTTCGTGACGCCCATTCCGCTCGGCCCGCGCATCCTGCGCGCCGACACGGCGGCGGTGGCGGCAATGGCGGTCATCCAGGCGGCCATAGGCGACTGGACCTGACAACGCGCAAAGCTCGGTTGGATTTTTTTGAATCTGCCTTGAAAGGAATTCGCTTGCACCGCATCTAATTCCGGTTCAAGCACCCTCCCATGCCCGGCGCTCGCCGGGCGCCATCCGTTCAGAAGAAGACGCCCATGGCCCGTGACACCACCGACCAGACGCCCATCCGCTCCGTCGCGGACATGGCGGAATACCTCGCCGACGGCAACAAGCCGAAGGAGAAGTTCCGCATCGGCACCGAGCACGAGAAATTCGTCTTCTTTACGGCGGACAACAGCCCCGTCCCCTATTTCGGGGAAGCCAGCATCTCCGCGCTACTGAACGGCATGCAGGCGAAGACCGGCTGGGAGCCGATCATGGATGCCGGCAACATCATCGGCCTTGCCGAGCCGACCGGCATGGGCGCCATCTCGCTGGAACCGGGCGGCCAGTTCGAGCTTTCCGGCGCACCGCTGGAAAACCTGCACCAGACCTGCAAGGAATCCAACCAGCATCTCGCCACGCTCCGCGAGATCGCCGAACCGCTCGGCATCCGCTTCCTCGGCATGGGCGGCAGCCCGAAATGGTCCTTCGCCGAAACCCCGCGCATGCCGAAGAGTCGCTACGACATCATGACCCGCTACATGCCGAAGGTCGGCAGCCAGGGCCTCGACATGATGTACCGCACCTGCACGATCCAGGTGAACCTCGACTTCTCCAGCGAAGCCGACATGCGCCGCAAGATGCAGGTGTCGCTGAAGCTGCAATCCATGGCGACCGCGCTCTTCGCCTCCTCGCCCTTCACCGAGGGCAAGCCGAACGGCCTTCTCTCCTGGCGCGGCGACATCTGGCGCGACACGGACAACAATCGCGCCGGCCTCATCCCCTTCGCCTTCAAGCCGGATTTCGGCTTCGAGAACTATGTCGAATGGGCGCTCGACGTGCCGATGTACTTCATCGTGCGCGACGGCAAGTACCATGACTGCACGCATGTCACGTTCCGCCAGTTCATGGCCGGCGCGCTGAAGGGCGAGGTCGCCGATTACGAACCGAATCTCGGCGACTGGACGAACCACCTCTCCACCCTCTTCCCCGATGTGCGCCTGAAGCGCTTCCTCGAGATGCGCGGCGCCGACGGCGGCCCGTGGCGGCGCATCTGCGCGCTGCCCGCTTTCTGGGTGGGGCTGCTCTATGACGACGGCGCGCTCGACGCCGCCGAGGCGCTGACGCGCGACTGGACGGTCGAGGAAGTCACCGCGCTGCGCAACGCCGTGCCGGCCGAGGGCCTCAAGGCCGATTTCCGCGGCAAGCCGCTGCTCGACGTCGCCCGCGAAGTCGTCTCGATCTCCCGCCAGGGCCTTGCCGCCCGGGCGCGCGTCAATGGCGACGGTGTCGACGAAACGGTCTTCCTTGCCCCGCTCGACGAGGTGCTGGCCAAGAAGGCGACGCTGGCCGAGGACATGCTGGCGCTCTACAACGGCCGCTGGAACGGCTCTGTCGAGCCGGTCTTCGCCGAGTACCAGTACTGAGCCTGCCCCAAGAAAGCGGTTTGCGCGGCTGAGATTCCCGTTATAGTGCAGGCACATGCATGTGCCTGCCAGGGAAGGGGTTTGCGATGGTTTCGCTTTACGACATGATGATGCAGGCACAGAACGGCAATGCCGTCGAGGTGATGGCGCGGCAGTTCGGCCTGGCGCAGGAACAGGCGACCAAGGCCGTCGCGGCGCTGATGCCAGCCTTTTCCGAGGGCTTCAAGCGCAATGCCGCCAATCCCTACGACATGGCCGCCTTCATGAAGGCGCTGACCACCGGCGACCATGCGAAATATTTCGAGGACATGGGCAAGGCCTTCACGCCGCAGGGAATGGCGGAAGGCAACGGCATCCTCGGCCATCTCTTCGGCAACAAGGACGTCTCGCGCGCCATCGCCGCGCAAGCGGCGCAGATGACCGGCATCGGCCAGGAAATCTACAAGCAGATGCTGCCGGCCATGGCGAGCGCGCTGATGGGCGGAATCTTCAAGCAGTCCCTCGCGCCGTTCTTCCCCGGCGCAGGCACGGGCGGCACGGCGCAGGCCAATCCCCTCGCCGACATGATGCAGCAATGGGCCGAGGCGACCGGTTTCGCCAAGAAGCCGGAACCGGCCAACCCCTTCACCGACAATCCCTTCACGCAGGCCGCGCAGGAATTCTTCGGCACGAAGAAGGACGCGCCGTCCAATCCCTTTACCGACAATCCCTTCGCCAAGGCCTTCCAGGACATGATGGCCGGCATGGGCGGCCAGCCGGCGAGCGGGAAACCGAGCGCGCCGGAAGAAGGGTCTGCGGCGGACTCGCTGAAGAGCCTCGTCAACACGATGTTCGATACGGGCCTGGAAATGCAGAAGGATTACCAGCGCAACATCGAGTCGATCTTCGAGACCATGCGCAACGGCATGGAGGCCGGCGGCGGCAAGAAGGCCTGAGCAATCGGGCAGCCTGCTGGAAGACGCCCGCACCGCCAAGAAAAAGCCCGGCGCGGACCTTGGGGATCGCACGCCGGGCAAGCGGCAGGGTTATTGGCTCTCACCCTGCGGGGAAGTCTCCTGTCGTCCCGTCCGCCGGGACGACACAATCAATCCGTTCGGCCGCTGCGCAGATGGCGACGGGCGCGCTCGCGCGCCGCGATCGTCAGATGCAGGCCCGCATCGGAGAAGTAGGATGCGGCGCGCACATCCTTCACATCGTTGCGGCACAGCCCCATGTCGAAGAGCTGGTAATCCTCCAGCTCGCTCAGCCGTTCGATCAGCCGGCGATTCTGCCATGCACGGATAAATCTGGAAGCGGCGCTGCGGGCGCGGGCAAAGAGGCCCGGCGTCGGCCGGCGCGTCGCGAGAATATCGATTTCCATCTTACGGTCGATCATGCGCATGGCATTTTCTCCTTTCCGGTCCCGCGCACCATCGTCCCGATGGGGTTCACGCGATACCTGTGATCGTTGCCGCCCACGCAAACGGGCGGCGGTTCAGAGCTGATTTCAAGTGGGGGCCACTCACCGGGAGGCCTGCGGCGAAGCGGCATTCTCCGAAGAACGTTGACCGTTGGACAGGTCATCGTTCAACAATTGCTTTTTCGCAGAATCTCATTGATCAGTCCAACGAATGTTTCTAATAGTATCAATCAAACAATCTTATGGGTATCGTTATGTCCGCTCCGTTAGACATAGATCAGCTTCAGACCTTCGTCGCGATCGCCGATACCGGGAGCTTCACGCGGGCGGCGGAGCGGGTGTTCAAGACCCAGTCGGCCGTTTCCATGCAGATGCGGCGCCTTGAGGAACGCATCGGCAAGCAGCTCTTCATGAAGGACGGCCGCGGCAACCGGCTGACGGCGGAGGGCGAGCGCCTGCTCAACTACGCCCGCCGCATGCTGCGCCTCACCAACGAGGCCATCGCCGCCTTCGACGACAACCGCCTCGAAGGCATGCTGCGCATCGGCACGCCGGACGACTATGCCGACCGCTACATGCCCGAGATCATCATGCGCTTTGCCAAGACGCATCCGAATGTCGAGCTGTATATCGTGTGCGAACCCTCCGTGGACCTCGCCGAGAAGATGGCGAAGGGCGAGCTGGACATCGCGCTCGTCACGCACAATCCGCGCCAGCGCCAGTCGGACGTGGTACGGACCGAACCGCTGTGCTGGGTCATGTCCGCCAACCATCCGCTGCCGGAAAACGCGCCGGTGCCGCTCGCCGTCGGCCGGCGGGACTGTCAGTGGCGGCAGATCGCCTGCGCGGCGCTCGATTCGGTCGGGCGTGACTATCAGGTCCTGTTCACGAGCTGGTCCTCCACCGTCGTCGCCGCCGCCGTCATGGCGGGCATGGCCGTGTCGGTGCTGCCGGAATCGGCGCTTCGGCCGGGCATGAAGGTGCTGACGCAGGCGGACGGCTTCCCGCCGCTCGCTCCCGTGCAGATCGGTATCATGCGCCGGCCGGGCCTTTCGCCCTCGCTGTCCAACGCCATCACCAGCCACATCACCGCCTGCCTCGACAACATCACGCCGCTGACGGCGGCCGATGACCTGCCCGAGGCAGAGGTGAAGGTCTTCCCGCGCATGCCGCGGCTGAGGCCCGGGCAGATC
The DNA here is from genome assembly GCF_022682305.1 of Shinella zoogloeoides. Classification (NCBI taxonomy): domain Bacteria; kingdom Pseudomonadati; phylum Pseudomonadota; class Alphaproteobacteria; order Hyphomicrobiales; family Rhizobiaceae; genus Shinella; species Shinella zoogloeoides. The sequence goes on along the minus strand of NZ_CP093528.1, from coordinate 606,828 downwards.
CTCCCCGGATGGTGACCCTCATTCCCGTGGATGGCGCGCCCCTCGGCAGGCCCGGCCCATCCACGGTGGCGATCAGGCCCGCCCGCAAGGACGAAGTCGAGCCGTTGCAGCGGATCGAACGATCCGCCGCGCAGGCCTTCCGTCTGATCGAGGCGCTTTCCTGGATCGCCACCGGCGACGTGCAGGACGCCGGGCGGCATCTGGACCTCATCGCCAAGGGCACGAACTGGGTGGCGACCGCCGACGGCGACAGCCCTGTCGGCTTCCTCAGCGCCGAGATCGCCGGACCGGAGCTGCACATCTGGGAGATTTCGGTGGATCATCTCCACCAGGGGTTCGGTATCGGCCGGAAGCTGATCCGCCATGCGGTCGAGGCGGCGGCGGCGCGCGGCCTAGCAGCCGTCACGCTCACCACCTTCCGCACCATTCCGTGGAACTGCCCGTTCTACGAACGGCTCGGCTTCAGCCTGCTCGACGAGGCCGGGCTTTCCCCGCGCCTTGCCGGCGTGCTCGACATGGAAGCCGAACATGGCTTGCCGCGCGACACGCGCTGCGCCATGCGGCTCACGCTGCCGGCGGCGTGAGTGCCGCCGGCCGTCAGGTCATGGCAAGCCAGACGCCGAGCCATATCCACAGCAGCATGACGACCAGAAGGCCGGCGATGAAGAGCGGGCGGCGATAGCGCAGGCGATTGCTGGTGACATGCACATAGGCATGGACATAGCGCAGCGCCACGAACAGCCAGCCGCCGGCCACCGTGACCGTGTTGTCGGCATCCACGAGATAGAGAAGGATGCTCACCGCATAGAAGAGCACCGGCAACTCGAACTGGTTGGCGATGGCATTCTTGACGACGAGGCTTTCGGCCGGCTCCTCGCGGTTCTCGCGGAACTGGTCGGGCTGCGCCCGCCCTTCCCTGACCGCGCCCATGCGGCGCGAGGAGAGCAACAGGTAGAGGCAGAAGACGAGTGCGACATGCGCGATCATCGGCCAGATCGTGGCTTCCGGGGGAGACATGGTAATCCTTCGGCTTGCGGCTCAGCCTTTTGAATAGGTGTTTACGGCGGAAGCCTCAACCGGAAACCGCCGCCCGGCAAGCCGAAGGCTCTATCTCATTGCGGCGTCAACACTTCCGTGCCGGAGCCGTCCTTGCCGCTGATCGTCCAGGCCCCGTGCAGCGAACCGTCGCTCTGCACTTCGTAGACGATGAGGCCGACCGCATCGCCCAGCACATAGGCGGCCGCAAAGGCGTTGTCGTAGAGCATGCAGATGCCGTTGGACGTGGTTCCGCCGGTATTCCACTCGATGGCGCAGGTCGTCTCGCTGGTCAGCTCGATCGTCGCCGTGCCGTTGTAGGACGAGCCGTCGAGATTCGTGCCCTCCACGGTATAGGTTCCGGCATTGACGGTTTGCGCCTGCGCAGGCGCGATCAGTCCCAGGCCCAGCAGGGCGCCAGCCAGTATCTTCCTCATGATATCCCCCGGATGAACCGGCGAGATTGCCGGTCCCGCACATCCTATGCACAGGAGCGGGAAAACGGAACGGGAATCACCGGCCTTTGAAAACGAAAATGCCCGGCGGAGCCGGGCATCTCGAAGCGGTGCAGGCGATCAGATGGCGCCCGGATAGTTCGGGCTTTCGCGGGTGATCGTCACGTCATGGGCGTGGCTTTCGCGCAGGCCCGCGCCGGAGATGCGCACGAAGGTCGCCTTCTCCTGATAATCCCTGATGTCCTTGCCGCCGACATAGCCCATCGAGGCCCGAAGACCGCCGGCGAGCTGGTGCAGCACGCCCGAGACCGGTCCCTTGTACGGCACCTGGCCCTCGATGCCTTCCGGCACCAGCTTCAGCGTGTCGCGCACTTCCGCCTGGAAGTAGCGGTCGGCCGAGCCGCGCGCCATGGCCCCGACGGACCCCATGCCGCGATAGGCCTTGAAGGAACGGCCCTGGTAGAGGAAGACCTCGCCCGGGCTTTCATCCGTGCCGGCAAGCAGCGAGCCGACCATGACGGCCGACGCGCCGGCGGCGATCGCCTTGGCAAGGTCGCCCGAGAACTTGATGCCGCCATCGGCGATGACCGGGATATCCGCGGCCTGAGCGGCCTCCACCGAGGCCATGACGGCCGCGAGCTGCGGCACGCCGACGCCGGCGACGATGCGGGTCGTGCAGATCGAGCCGGGGCCGATGCCGACCTTGACGGCATCCGCGCCGACATCGATCAGCGCCTTGGTGCCGTCGGTCGTCGCGACGTTGCCGGCCATGATGCGGACCGAGTTCGACAGCTTCTTCACGCGGGCGACGGCATCGAGAACGCGCTGCGAATGGCCGTGCGCGGTGTCGACGACGATGAGGTCGACGCCGGCGTCGATGAGGCGTTCGGCGCGCTCGAAGCCGTCGTCGCCGACGGAGATGGCGGCGGCGGCGCGAAGACGGCCCTGCGCGTCCTTCGAGGCGTTCGGGTTGAGCTGCGACTTCTCGATATCCTTGACCGTAATGAGGCCGACGCAGCGACCGTCGCCATCGACCACCAGCAGCTTCTCGATGCGGTGGCGGTGCAGGAGGCGCTTGGCTTCCTGCTGGTCGACGGTCTCCTTCACCGTGATGAGGTTCTCACGGGTCATCAGCTCGTAGATCTTCTGGGCCGGATCGGAGGCGAAGCGCACGTCGCGGTTCGTCAGGATGCCGACGAGGCGGCCGGCCTTGGCGTTGCCGCCGTTCTCGACGACCGGGATGCCGGAAATGCCGTGCGACTTCATCAGCGACAGCGCGTCGGCGAGCGTGGCGTCCGGGCCGATGGTCACCGGATTGACGACCATGCCGCTTTCGAATTTCTTGACCTGGCGGACTTCCTCAGCCTGCTCGGCGGGCGTCAGGTTGCGGTGGATGACGCCGAGGCCGCCGGCCTGCGCCATGGCGATGGCGAGGCGGCTTTCCGTGACGGTGTCCATCGCGGAGGAGAGGATCGGCAGGTTGAGTTCGAAATCGTGGGCGATGCGGGTCGCGATATTCGTCTGGCCCGGCATGACCTCGGAGTGGCCGGGCTGGAGAAGAACGTCGTCGAAGGTCAGGGCTTCGAGACCTGTCGGAGTTTCAATGATGCGCGCCATGGGCCAAGTTCCTCTAGGGTAAAGCTCACGCACCAAGGGGGACTTTGGGAGCTGTCCGCCGCGGTCGCTTGCAAGAAATTCTTGGAAGTTGGCGAGGGCTGGTAACACGTTCATGACGGGTTGGGAATAGCAAAAAGGCCGCAATCGCTTGCCGGCCGCACTTGTCGACAGCGCAAGAGGAAGCGGCAGCGGGATGAGGGGCCACCGCCTCCGACCGCTGCCAGCCTCTCACAAATCGAACTGATAGCTCACGGGAACGAAGCGATAGCCCGGCCCGGCCTTTTCCACGAAGCCCACGGCGGGGAACGGCATGTGGTAACCGATGAAGGCGAGCCTGTCGGTGGCGATCATGTCGAACACCTTCCTGCGCGTCGCGGCCGCCTGCGCCTTGTCCATATCGAAGCGCACCTCCCAGTCGGGCTGCTGGAGCGAGAGGACGAAATGGTTGGCGGTATCGGCCGTCAGCATCATCGCTTTGCCCTCCGATTCGATACGGAAGATCATGTGGCCGGGCGAATGACCGAAAGCATCGAGACCGGTGATGCCGGGCACGACCTCGCCATCGTTCTCGATGAAGGTGAGCTTTTCGGCGAGCGGCTGCACCTTGGCGAGCACGCCCTGATGCCCCTGCTCGGCCGGCGTTCCCATACGCGCGGGATTGACCCAGAAATCGTATTCCGTGCGGCCGGTGACATAGCGTGCGTTCGGGAAGGTCGGCTTGCCGCCTTCCATCAGCCCGCCGATATGGTCGCCGTGCATGTGGGTGATGACGACGACGGAGATCTGGTCCGGCGTGTAGCCGGCATATTTCAGGCCCTCGACGAGCCGGCCCATGCCGGCGTCGCGCCCACCCTCGCCCATCCCCGTATCGAACAGCACGACCTCGGACCCGGTATCCACCAGCGCCGGGGTGAAGCTGTTGACGAAGGAATCGGCCGGCAGGAAATTCTCCTTGAGCAGCGCGCCGACCGCATCGGCGGACTGGTCGGTGCCGAAGGTCTCGTTCGGCGCGCCGGAAGGGCGCATGCCGTCGCGCACCGTCAGGATGCGGAAGCTGCCGAGCTTGAGGCTGCGGGTCTCCAGCGGTCTTACGCGCATGTCCGTGGCGTCGCTTTCCGTTTGCGCTAGGGCGGCCGCGCGGTTCAGCACCAGCGGCGCGGCCATAGTGGCGACGCCCGCGGCCAGGAACAAGGAGCGGCGCGAGATTGTGGAATGGTCTCCCATGGGCTGATCCTCTTTCTCGAATGACTGCATCGGCAACAGGATGACACGGCCCGATCCGGGACGCTGTCACGATCTCGTCCCGCCGCATCACGGGCTTGTGATCTTCAAAGCGCCCCCTGCCGATTTGACAGATGCCAGAGAGGGGCGCAGAAAACGGCCGGCCCCGCGCAGGAGCGTTTCCGTTTTCCGCAATCCCGCGTCGCTCGCCCCCCGGAATTGCTACACCGATGTGCCGATGAACCGTATCGTCCCCCTCATCCTCGCCGTCGCGCTCTTCATGGAGCAGATGGATTCCACCGTCATCTCCACCTCGCTGCCGGCCATCGCGGCCGATCTCGGGGTCGGGCCAATCACGCTGAAGCTGGCGCTGACCGCCTACATGGTGTCGCTCGCCACCTTCATTCCGCTGAGCGGCTGGATGGCGGACCGCTTCGGGGCCAAGCGCATCTTCCGCCTCGCCATCCTCGTCTTCGTCGCCGGCTCCATCCTCTGCGCCATCTCCGGCAGCCTTCTCGCCTTCGTCGTCTCGCGCTTCCTGCAAGGCATGGGCGGGGCGATGATGACACCCGTCGCACGCCTCGTGCTGGTGCGCAGCACCTCGCGTTCCGAACTCGTCTCGGCCATGGCGCTGCTGACCATCCCCGCGCTCGTCGGCCCGCTCGCCGGCCCGCCGCTCGGCGGCTTCATCACCACCTATTTCTCCTGGCACTGGATCTTCCTGATCAACGTGCCGGTCGGCATCCTCGGCTATGTGCTTTCCGGCATCTACCTGCCGGAGATCCAGGCCGCCGCGCCACCGCCGCTCGACGGCAAGGGTTTCCTCCTCAGCGCCGTCGCCGCCTCCGGCACGATGTTCGGCCTGTCCGTCGTCAGCCTGCCCGCGCTGCCGCCGATCATCGGCATCGCCGCGACCGTCGTCGGCCTCATTTGCGCCGTGCTCTATGTCCGCCACGCCCGGCGCCATCCGGCCCCGCTGCTCGATCTGAAGCTCTTCCACGACAGCGCCTTCCGCGCCGCCGCCATCGGCGGCACGCTGTTCCGCATCTCCGTCGGGGCGGTGCCCTTCCTGATGCCGCTGATGCTGCAGGTCGGCTTCGGCCTGTCGCCGTTCCAGTCCGGCCTCGTCACCTTCACGGGCGCCATCGGCGCGATCACCACCAAGGTCATCGCCAAGCGCGTGCTGACCTTCGCCGGCTTCCGCAGCACGCTGATCGCCGCCAGCATCTTCGGCGCGGCGCTGACCTTCGTGAACGGCCTCTTCACACCAGCCACACCCTTCTGGTTCATGGCCGGCGTGCTGCTGGTCGCCGGCTTCGTGCGGTCCTTCTTCTTCACCAGCGTGAACGCCCTCTCCTTCGCCGACATCGCGGACGCGGACGCCAGCAAGGCGACGTCGATGAGCGCCGTGCTTCAGCAGATGAGCCTTGCCATGGGCGTGGCAGTGGCCGGCGCCATCCTCGAAATCGAGACATTATTGAGCGGCACGCATCTGGAACTGCGGGATTTCCAGACCGCGTTCATGATCATCTCCGCCCTCACGCTGACCGCCGCCATCCCCTTCCTCGCCATGGCGAAGAACACGGGCGCAACGGTTTCCGGCCACCGCATGGCGGCACCGGAAGCGGAAACGACGGCGGTGAAGTAGAAAGGCTATTCAGGCTTTTCGCAGACGGCGGCGATCTTGTTGCCGTCATGGTCGCGGACGAAGGCGGCGTAGAAGCTGGCATGGAACGGGCGCAGGCCCGGTGCGCCCTCGTCCGTGCCGCCGGCGGCAAGCGCCGCGGCGTGGAAGGCGTCTACGGCCGCGCGGTTCGGCGCGACGAGCGCGATGGTGACGCCATTGCCGAAGGTAGCCGGTTCGCGATTGAACGGCTCGACCACCCAGAAGCGACAGCGCACGTCCCCGTCCGCCGCATAGCCGATCTCGCCCGGGGCTTGCCTCTGCCGGATATAGCCGAGGGGCGACAGGGCCGCGTCGTAGAAGCGGCCGGCGCGGGGAAGGTCATTGGTGCCGACGGTCGTATAGAGAAGCATCAGGCTTCCTCGGTTTCTTCCGCCGCGTCGTCTTTCGCCTTGCGGCCCTTGAAGCCCTTGGCGAGCAGGAACATTTCCACCGATTCGGCGCGCGAGGCACCGGGCTTCACATGGATGACCTGCTTGAAATTCTGCTTGAGCATGTTCAGCAGGTCGCGTTCCGTGCCGCCCTGGAAGGTTTTTGCGAGGAAATGCCCGCCCTCGGCCAGAACCTCGACGGCGAAATGCGCGGCGACCTCGCACAGGTGCATGGTGCGCAGGTGGTCCGTCTGGCGGTGGCCGGTGGTGGGCGCGGCCATGTCGGAGATCACGAGGTTCGGCGTGCCGCCGACGGCCTCGATGAGCTTTTGCGGCGCATCGGGATCGAGGAAGTCCATCTGGAGGATGTGCACGCCCGGCAGCGGATCCATCTCCAGGAAGTCGATGGCGGCGACGCGCGGGTCCGTATCCGTCGAGCCCGTCACCTTGGCGGCGATCTGCGACCAGCTCCCGGGCGCCGCGCCAAGGTCGATGATGCGCCGGGCGCCGCCGAGGATGTTATGCTTCTCGTCGATCTCCAGCAGCTTGAAGGCCGCGCGGGCGCGATAGCCCTCCAGCTTGGCGCGCTGCACATAGGGATCGTTGATATGGCGCTCCAGCCAGCGGCGGGAAGAGGCCTTGAGCTTGCCCTTCTTGACCTTCTGGCCGAGCTTGCGGCCGATGGGGGTCTTGGTCATGACGCCTGTCCTTCGGGCTTTGCCGGATTGCGATGGCCGCCGCGATGGTTGCGGCGATGGCGGCCACGGCGCCAGACGCCGTCATCGGCCATCATGTCGGTGAGCAGGCCCTCGCGCAAGCCGCGGTCGGCGACGCGCATGCGGCGCGAGGGCCAGCGCTTGCGGATCGCCTCGAGGATGGCGCAGCCGGCGAGAACGAGGTCCGCCCGGTCCGGTCCGATGCAGGGATTGGCCGCGCGGGCGGAGAAATCCCAGGAGAGCAGCCGAGCCTGCATGGCCGTGACCTCGTCGTCCGAGAGCCATACGCCGTCGACGCGGCGGCGGTCGTAACGCGGCAGGTCGAGATGCACGCCCGCCAGCGTCGTCACCGTGCCGGACGTGCCGATGAGGTGGAAATCCTCCGGCGCATGGGCGCTTTCGCCCGGGCAGTCGAAATTCGCGAGCATGCCCTCGACTTCGGAGACCATGCCGGCAAAGCTTTCCGGCGTCACGTCGCGCCCGCCATGGCGTTCGGAGAGCGTGACGACGCCCACCGGCAGCGAGGTCCAGTGCGTGATGTGGTTGGCAAGGCGGCTGGAGCGGTTGTCGCCGATGCGGATGACCGCGATTTCCGAGGAGCCGCCGCCGATATCGAAGAGCACGACGGATTTCGCCTCGCGGCCGACCAGCGACGAGCAGCCGGAGACCGCAAGCCGCGCCTCGGTTTCGCGATTGATGATTTCGAGTTCCAGCCCGGTCTCTTCGCGCACGCGCTCAAGAAAGACCTCGCCGTTGTCCGCCGCGCGGCAGGCTTCCGTCGCGATGAGGCGGCTGCGGCGGATGTTGCGGTTCTTCAGCTTGGCGGCGCAGATTTTCAGCGCCTCGACGGAGCGGTCCATCGCCTCGTCGGAAAGCCGGCCGCGCGCCGCAAGCCCCTCGCCGAGGCGCACGATGCGCGAGAAGGCATCGACGACGCGGAACTGGCCCGGCCGGGTCGGCTGGGCGATGAGCAGGCGGCAATTGTTGGTGCCGAGGTCGAGCGCGGCATAAAGCGGCGCTTCGTAATGCTCGCGATCGGCCATGCGCTGGGCAGGCGCGAATTCGCGCCGCGGCTCGGCCGCCGGCGCGGGTCGCTGTTCCGCAATCAGGTCGATCGTCGGCAGAAGGCCGGCAGCCTCCGCCACGGTCGGCACGGCGCGTGCCGCCGACTTCTTGCCGCGATGCTTGCGGCGGGCCTTGTGGCCATCCGCCTGACGCTGCTCGTGGGGGGCCTCGCGCTGGCCGACGGGCGCGAGCGGGCGCACGTTCTCGCCGCCCGGACTCTTGCCGTGCCTGCGTCGCTTGTTCCGGCGCGCATTGATGCCGCTGTTTGCGGCCTGGGGGCGCTCGGCGGGCTCGGACGAACCGGCCGCCTGGCCTGCGGGCACGGAAACGGCAGAGGGACTGGTCGCGCCCTTCTGCTTTCCCTTGCGACGGCGCGACCGCTTCGGCCGCCCCGTATTGCCCGCATCTCGCGCCCCGGAAACGGACGGCTTTTCGCCGCTGTCGGGGTCGTTCACGTTACTGCCTATGGCGCCGCGCAAAGCCTGAAGCTGCAAGCAGGCGCTCTCTCGATCTTCGTTGGCGCGACATTACCAGCGCCCGGCCCGTTCGCCAAATTCTTTTTGTGACGGAGCCACGACGGCGCGCCCGCAAACAGGCCGGCGTGATTTTTTCCAAAAAAACCATTTGCAACGCGCCGCCTTTTGTTTATAAGCCCGCCTCACAGGCCCCGGCCACGCCGGAACCAGCCATGCTGGGGAATAGTTCAACGGTAGAACGACGGACTCTGACTCCGTTAATCTTGGTTCGAATCCAGGTTCCCCAGCCAAACTTTCTCCTTGAAAACAGATATTTGCGCCTTGCCAGAGATTTACGCTGCTGGCACGTTGCGCCTGTCTGATTCACACCCTCGTGGAGGAAAGCCCATGGCGCACAAGTTCGAGATCTACAAGGACAAGGCTGGCGAATTCCGTGTTCGCTTCAAGTACAACAGCGAGATCATGTTCTCCACGGAAGGCTATACCAGCAAGGCCAGCGCGCAGAACGCCATCGACTCCATCAAGAAGAACGGCCCCGACGCGCCTGTCGAGGACAATACGCAGGCCTGATCCGCCGCATTTCCCGAAAGCCCGCCCCTCGGCGGGCTTTTCTGTTTCAGAAGGTCGGCGGGGTGCAGGCGCTGATCACCTCGCAGGGCACCGGGCCGACGCAGCGGAAGCGATGCGGGCGGCGGCTTTCGAAATAGTAGGCGTCGCCGGGGCCAAGGATGCGGCGCTCGTCGTCGACCGTCACTTCGAGGCGGCCCGAGAGGACGATGCCCCCCTCCTCGCCATCGTGGACCAACGGCACCTTGCCCGTGTCGGCGCCGGGCTGGTAGCATTCCTTGAGGATTTGCAGACTGCGGCCAAACGTGTTGTCGCCGATCTGGCGGAAGGAGATGGGACCCTTGCCGATCTCCACCAGTTCGTCCGCCCGGTAGAACGCCTTTTTCGGCCGGTCCGGCTCGTAGGCGAAGAATTCGGCAAGGCCGATGGGGATGCCGTCGAGGATGCGCTTCAGCGCGCCGACCGAAGGGTTGGAGGCGTTCGATTCGATCAGCGAGATCGTCGAATTGGTGACGCCGGCGCGCTTGGCCAGTTCCCGCTGGGAGAGATTATGGGCCATGCGCAGATGGCGCAGCCTGCCTCCGATATCGACCGACATGGCATTTCCTGTTTCACATGTTCGAAATAGCGAAAACCGCCCTTCCTACATCTTTTATTTTCAATTGCTTGACGTCAACCAGAAAAGGACTTGTTCAGTCCGGCAAATCATGACGTCTATCCCCTCAACAGAGGAGATATCTGCCATGAACGCCCATAACAAACCCAACGCACCGGTGCTCGACAGCTACTGGATGCCCTTCACCGCCAACCGCCAGTTCAAGGCCGCGCCGCGCCTGCTCGCGAGCGCCGAGGGCATGTATTACACCAGCACCGACGGCCGCACGGTTCTCGACGGCACCGCGGGCCTGTGGTGCGTGAATGCCGGCCACGGCCGCCGCCAGATCGCTTCCGCCGTCGAGCGCCAGCTCACGCAGATGGATTTCGCCCCCTCCTTCCAGATGGGCCACCCGATCGCCTTCGACTTTGCCGAGCGCCTTGCCGAAATCGCCCCCGGTCCCGAGGGCGCCAAGCTTGACCGCGTATTCTACACCGGCTCCGGCTCCGAATCGGTCGATACCGCACTGAAGATCGCCATCGCCTACCAGCGCGCCATCGGCCAGGGCACGCGCACGCGCCTCATCGGCCGCGAGCGCGGCTATCATGGCGTCGGCTTCGGCGGCATCTCGGTCGGCGGCATCCTCAACAACCGCCGCGTCTTCCCGCAGCTCAACGGCTCGGACCACCTGCGCCACACGCATGACCTTGCGAAGAACGCCTATGTGAAGGGCCAGCCGGAGCATGGCGCGGACCTTGCTGATGACCTGGAACGCCTGGTCGCCCTGCATGGCGCGGAAACCATCGCGGCCTGCATCGTGGAACCGGTCGCCGGCTCCACCGGCGTGCTCATTCCGCCGAAGGGCTATCTCGAAAAGCTGCGCGCGATCTGCGACAAGCACGGCATCCTGCTGATCTTCGACGAAGTCATCACCGGCTTCGGCCGCCTCGGCGCCGCCTTCGCCACCGACTATTTCGGCGTGACGCCGGATCTCGTGACGACGGCCAAGGGCCTGACCAACGGCGCGATCCCGATGGGCGCGGTGTTCTCCAGCCGCAAGGTGCACGATGCGCTGATGCACGGGCCGGAAAACGCCATCGAGCTTTTCCACGGCTACACCTATTCCGGCCATCCGGTGGCCTGCGCCGCCGGTATCGCGACGCTCGACATCTACAAGGAAGAAGGCCTGCTGACCCGCGCCGCCGAACTGCAGGACGACTGGTACGACGCGATGCACTCGCTGAAGGGCCTGCCGCATGTCATCGACATCCGCACCATCGGCCTCATCGCCGGCATCGAGCTGTCATCGCGCGACGGCGCGCCGGGCGCACGCGCCTATGACGTCTTCGTCGATTGCTTCGAGAAGGGCCTGCTCATCCGCGTTACCGGCGACATCATCGCCTTCTCGCCGCCGCTGATCGCCGAGAAGAAGCACTTCGAGGATATCGTCTCGATCCTCGGCGATGCGCTGAAGCGCGCCGCCTAATCTTCCCTCCGCGGGAAACGCTGTTATATCTGGGCCCGTATCACTACGGGCCCATTTTCATGTCAGCATCCAGCAAGACCGCGCCGAAGCTCATCTTCCGCCTCCAGTTCGACCAGGACAACCGGATCGGGCGGGGGAAGATCCAGCTTCTCTCGCATATCAAGGAAACCGGCTCGATCTCGGCGGGCGGCCGGGCGATGGACATGTCCTATCGGCGGGCCTGGCTGCTGGTCGACGAGATGAACCGGCTGTTCAAGCAGCCCGTCGTGGAATCACAGCGCGGCGGCAAGCAGGGCGGTGGGGCCGTCGTAACGCCATTCGGCGAAGCCCTGATCGCGCATTACCAGGCAATGGAAGACAAGGCCCGCGCGGCGCTCTCCAACGATATCGGCTGGATCGTCGCGAATCTGGCGGACTGACTCTATTCCAGCGCCACCGTCTTGATGACCGCATGAACCGGCAGGCCCGGCGCAAGGCCGAGGCGTTCGACCGATAGAGCCGTGATGCGGGCGTGGACATGGTCGCCGCCGCAGGCGATGCGCAGGTTCGCCATGCCCTCCCCGTCCGGCTCCACCGCCTCCACCAAGCCTTCGAGAATGTTGAGCGCGCTGATGCCTTCGGGGCGCACCGTCGCCACCAGCACGTCGCGGGCGGGAATGCGCAGGCGCACCGCCTCCCCCGGCGAGACGGCAGCGCCCGGCACGAGGACGGCCGTGCCGCCATCCAGGCGAATGGTGGCAAGGCCATGGGCGGCGTCACGCGCTTCCACCCGACCCGAGAGCACGCTGCCCGCCTCGCGGCGGTCGATGGCGGAAGAGAGGCGAGCCCCGCCAAGCACGTCCGACGCGGGGCCGGCGGCGGCAATACGGCCATCGGCCATCAGCACCACCTTGTCGGCAAGGCGCGCCACCTCGGCGACGGAATGGCTGACATAGACGATGGGAATGCCGACCTCGTCGCGCAGGCGCTCCAGATAGGGCAGGATTTCCGCCTTGCGCTCCTCGTCGAGCGCGGCGAGCGGTTCGTCCATCAGCAGCAGGCGCGGGGAAGCGAGCAGCGCGCGCCCAATGGCGACACGCTGCTTCTCCCCCCCGGAAAGATTGGCCGGCTGGCGGTCGAGCAGGTCGGAGATGCCGAGGAGGTCGATGATCCGGTCGGGATTTTCCGCGCGTGCGCCCTTCGGGGAGAACCAGCGGCCGTAATTGAGGTTCTGGCGGACCGTCAGGTGCGGGAAGAGCCTGGCTTCCTGGAAGACATAGCCGAAGCGGCGGCGGTGGGGCGGCAGGAAGACGCGGCGGGCCGTATCGGCCAGCACGTCACCATCCAGCACGACGCGGCCCTCCGTCGGGCGCGTCAGGCCGGCGATGATGCGGATGAGCGAGGTCTTGCCCGAGCCGGAGCGGCCGAACAGCGCCGTCACCCCTCCCTCGGAGGTGAAGGCGGCTTCCAGCGAGAAATTGCCGAGCCGGTGTTTTGCTTCGACGACGAGGCTCATTCGAGATGCACCTTGCGGCCGAGACGCTGGGCGAGGATTTCCGAGGCGATCAGCGCCGCCATGGAGATGACGATGGCGACGAGGGTGAGGCGCATGGCCCCGGCATCGCCACCCGGCACCTGGGTGAAGGTATAGATGGCGGCGGACAGCGTCTGCGTTTCGCCGGGAATATTGGAGACGAAGGTGATCGTCGCGCCGAATTCGCCCATGGCCTTTGCGAAGGCGAGGATCATGCCGGCGAGAACGCCGGGAACGATGAGCGGCAGGGTGACGGTGAGGAAGACCCAGAGCGGGCTTGCGCCGAGCGTGCCGGCGGCCTCCTCCAGCTTGCGGTCCACCGCCTCGATGGACAGGCGAATGGAGCGCACCATCAGCGGAAAACCCATGACGCCGCAGGCGAGCGCCGCGCCGGTCCAGCGGAAGGAAAGCACGATGCCGAACCATTCGTCGAGCAGCGCGCCGACGGGACCGCGCCGGCCGAAAAGGATGAGCAGCAGGAAACCGGTGACGACCGGCGGGAGGATGAGCGGCAGATGGACGAGGCCGTTCAGCAGCGACTTGCCCCAGAAGCGGCCGCGCGCCAGCGCCAGCGCCACGAGGATGCCGAGCGGCAGGCTGAAGAGGACGGCAACGGAGGCCACCCGAAGGCTGAGCCGGATCGCCGTCCATTCCTCATCGCTCAAGGCAAGCCAGTCCACGCCGTCTCCTTATTTTGCCGCTATCCGGGTGGGACGCCCCTCATCCGGCCTGCCGGCCACCTTCTCCCCGCAAGCGGGGCGAAGGGATATGCCGCACTGGTTTCCCAAACGTCCACCCTTGTGTCGGGCAAGTCCCCTCTCCCCGCTTGCGGGGAGAGGGCTAGGGTGAGGGGCAACCTCGCAGGGGGCATTTCCGACCACCAGAAACGATAGGCCGGCAATATCATCCCAGCCTGTCGCGAGGCTCTTCCCTTACTTCAGGATGGTGAAGCCCTGTTCGGTGAAGAAAGGCGCGGCCTTGTCGGACTTCAGGAAGTCGAGATAGGCGGCAGAAACTGCGCTCTTGGATTCCGACAGGATCGCGACCGGATAGATGATCGGCGGGTGGCTGTCTTCCGGGAAGGTTCCGACGACGGCGACACCCGGATCGGCGGCGGCGTCCGTCTGGTAGACAATGCCGTAGGGCGCTTCTCCGCGCGAAACGAGAGCGAGCGCCGCGCGCACGCTTTCCGCACCGGCGACCTTGCCTTCCACGGAGGACCAGACGCCGAGCTTTTCGAGCGCGGCCTTGCCGTATTTGCCGGCCGGCACGCTATCCACTGCGCCCATGGCGAGCTTGCCGTCACCGACGAGACCGGCGAGATCGAAGCCTTCCTTGATCTCGACCGTCGAAGCCTTGTCCTTCGGCGCGACGAGAACGATGCGGTTGCCGAGGAGGTTCGAGCGGGTGTCGTCCTTGATCAGCTTCTTCTCGGCGACGTAATCCATCCAGGCAAGGTCGGCCGAGATGAAGAGATCGGCGGGTGCGGCCGCCTCGATCTGCTTGGCGAGCGCCGAGCTTGCGGCATAGGAGACCGCCGTCTCGTTGCCGGTTTCCTTCTGCCAGGCGGCATTCGCTGCATCGAGCGCGTTCTTGAGGCTGGCGGCGGCAAAGACGGTGACCTTCTCCGCGGCTGCGACCGGCAGGGCGAGCGGCAGGGCCGCGAACGCGGCGACGACGAGTTTCAGAAGCAGGCGACGGTTCATGGCGTTTCTCCCTTTTCCTGCCTTGCCGGCAGCGTGATATCCATTTGAATATAGCGGCGCATACGCCTTTGCCAGCGCTATATTTTCAAAAACACAATGAAACTGCCTAAGCGGATCGGCCGGTTTTGGTATCGTCGAGCGGGAAGAGAGGTCCAGAAATGGAAAAGCCTGCCGCGGGAGGAGGTGCGGCAGGCTTTCCGATAGAACCGAATGGCGACTGGGAGGAGGAGTGCCGCCATTCCAGCAGTCGGCCCTGGGAGGAGGAGTGGGCCTTCTGCATCCATCGAAGCTTCGTGGGAGGAGGTACGTTGCTTCGATAAATATGACTATATCCGATTCCTGATTATTCGATAGGCATCGTTTTGCAAGGCAGCTATGCGTTATGCGCGTGGCGTATATCTCAATTCCGTTGAATTAAGGCAGATACGGACGATTCGTTCGCACATGCAAAAACGCCCGCCGGAGGGCGGGCGTCTTCGAATTCTGCCGTTTCCGGCGCGTCGGTCAGAAGCCGACGGCGGCGCGGGCGACGGACTTGATTTCCGAGCGCTCGATACCGAGGTCGCGCAGTTCACGCGCGCTCATGCGGTCGAGTTCGTTGACGGTCTGACGGTACTTGCGCCAATTGTTGAAGGAACGTGCCATGTTCATGATGATCCCCTTTCCTAGGGCTCTCTGTTCGGCACCGGTCCGTGGCGCCGCGTCTTTCGATGGCTTCCTTATAGGCTTATGCTGCAATGCAGTACAGCGCCAAGCGAGCACGCCACCCATGCGATTGGCGCATGGGTCCGGTAAGCTCCCGTTAACAAACGCCTCAGGCAGCCCGCACCGCCTGCTCCTCCCGCAGGAAGACGGAGAGGCGTTTCAGTCCCTCGCGCAGGATCGCCTCGCCATTCGCATAGCCGATGCGCAGATAGCCTTCCATGTCCATGGCGCTGCCCGGCGTCAGCATGACGCCGGTGCGCTCCAGCAGCCGCGTACAGAAGGCTTCGGAGGTGAGCGGCAGGTCGTACTTCAGCAGCGCGGTCGTGCCGGACCTGGGCTGCACCCAGGAGACCAGCGGCTCGCCCTCCACCCATTCGGCGAGGACGGCAAGGTTGCGGCGGGTGATCGCGTGGCTGCGCGCGAGGATCCTGTCGCGGTTCTCCAGCGCGATGGCGGCAAAGTGGTCGTCCAGCATGCCGACGCTGATCGTGTTGTAATCGCGGTGGATGGAGACGGCGCGCAGCAGCGCCTTCGGCCCGGCGATCCAGCCGAGGCGCAGGCCGGCAAGCGACCAGGTCTTGGACATGCTGCCGGTGCTGATGCCCTTTTCATAGAGGTCGGCAATGGAGGCCGTCATGCCGTCGCCCTGCTGGTCCGTGCCGCGATAGACCTCATCGCAGAGGACCCACGCGCCGCAGCCCCTTGCGATCTCCACGACCTTCGAGAGGAAGTCCCGGTCCATCAGCGAGCCGGTCGGGTTGTTTGGATTATTGAGGCAGATGAGTCTGGTGCCCGGCGTCGCGAGACGGCGCAGCTCCTCGAGGTCCGGCAGGAAGCCGTGCTCCTCCGTCAGTTTCAATATGCGAACATCCGCACCAAAACTTTCCGGTATGGAATAGTGCTGCTGGTAGGTGGGAAGGACCGAGATAACCCTGTCGCCCGGCTCCACCAGCGTCTCGTGCACCAGCGCATTGGCGCCGATCGCGCCGTGGGTGACGACGACATTCTCCGCCGCCTGCCGTTCGTAAAGGCCGGCGATCAGGCCGCGCAGCCGGTCGCTGCCCTCGATGGCGCCATAGGTAAGCTTCATCGGCAGCAGTTCGGCGAGGATATCCTCGCGCTTGCCGGCCATGTCGAGAAGCTCGGCGACCGTCAGCGATTCCACGCAGGTTTCCGCAAGGTTCAGCTCGCACTCGTTCTCGTAGCGGTTCATCCATATCTCGACGCCGAAATCGCGTATCTTCATGACTGGCTCCTTTCGCGCTAGAAGACGGGATGCGGCGTGGCCGCATCGCGATAACAAAACGGTATGAGCAATATATTGCACAGTCAAGAACGCGGCGACGTGCTCGCCCATGTCTCCGGCAACCTGCGGCGCTTCCGGCTGGCCGCCGGCCTCAGCCAAGTGGCACTGGCGGAGGCTTCCGGAATCAGCCGGCGCATGATCGTGGCGCTGGAAGGAGGCGATGCGAATATCAGCCTGTCGAGCCTCGACAAGCTGGCGGCCGCCATGGGCGTCGGCTTCGTCGATCTGGTGCGCGACCCGGCCCGCACGCCTTCGGCGGAGATCAACGAGGTGACGTGGCGCGGAGCAGGCCCCGAGAGCGCCGCCGTTCTGCTCGGCTCGGCCCCGGCGGCGACGGAGGCGCAGATGTGGCTCTGGTCGCTCGGCCCCGGCGAACGCTACGAGGCCGAGCCGGATCCCGCCGGCTGGCACGAGATGGTCTTCGTGACCGAGGGCACGCTGCGGCTGGAGCTTTCCGGCATCGCGAAGGATTATCCGGCCGGCGACTTTGCCGTCTACGCCACCGATCGGGCCTATGCCTATGCCAATCCCGGTGAGGCAACGGTTCGCTTCGTGCGCAACGTGATCGCCTGAACCGGCCGCCTGTCGCCGCGAAAGGCGTTGCGCGCGCCGCGCGATCCGCTAGGGTCGCGCCACCGGCTGAGGGCGCCGCTTCCGGGGACTGTCGGAACTGGTCGCGGACGAGTCGCAGACAGGCTGCACTGACACCGGCCGAGGCCCTAAAATCGGGCGTAATTTCTCATCGGGGTCTATGAGCATGGCAGAGTTTCCGCAAAAGGCGAAGGTCGTCATCATCGGTTTGGGTGGCATTGTGGGCGCGTCCATCGCCCACCATCTCATCGAGCGCGGCTGGGACGATATCGTGGGCATCGACAAGTCGGGCATCCCGACCGATATCGGTTCGACGGCGCATGCCTCGGACTTCTGCTACACGACCAGCCACGACTATCTCTCGGTCTGGACGACCCAGTATTCCATCGATTTCTACGAGAAGATGGGCCACTACGCCCGCATCGGCGGCCTCGAAGTCGCCCGTACCGGCGACGATAGCTGGATGGAAGAGATCAAGCGCAAGCTTTCCTCCGCCCGCGCCTTCGGCACCCGCGCACACTATGTCTCACCGTCCGAAATCAAGCAGATGTTCCCGCTGATCGAGGAAGACCAGGTCATGGGCGGCCTGTTCGATCCGGACGCCGGCCTCGTCGTGCCGCGCTCGCAGACCGTCGCGGGCAAGCTGGTCGACGCGGCCGAGAAATCCGGCAAGCTGCAGGTCTATGGCAATACGCCGGCGACCGCGCTCATCGTCGAGAAGGGCCGCATCAAGGGTGTCGTCACCCATCGCGGCACGATCATGGCCGACCATGTCATCGTCTGCGCCGGCATCTGGGGCCGCCTGATCGCCGAGATGGTCGGCGAGGACCTGCCCGTCATGCCGGTCGACCATCCGCTCACCTTCTTCGGCCCGTACAACGAATTCGAAGGCACCGGCAAGGAGATCGGCTTCCCGCTGCTGCGCGACCAGGGCAACTCCGCCTATATGCGTGACACAGGCGACCCGAAGACCACCGAGGGCGGCCAGATCGAGTGGGGCTATTACGAGCAGACCAATCCGCGTCTCTGCCACCCGCGCGATATCCTCGAAAAGCACGAGGCGCGCCTTTCGCCCTCGCAGCGCGACCTCGACATGGAGCAGATCCTCGAGCCGCTCGAAAAGGCCATGGAACTGACGCCGATCCTCGGCGAACTCGGCTATAACGAGGGCCATTCCTTCAACGGCCTCCTGCAGGTTTCCGCAGCCGGCGGCCCTTCCTGCGGCGAGAGCCAGAAGGTCCGCGGACTGTGGTACTGCGTCGCCATCTGGGTCAAGGATGGCCCCGGCTACGGCAAGCTCATCGCCGACTGGATGACGGACGGCCGCACCGAGATCGACCACAACTCCATCGACTATTCCCGCTTCTATCCGCACCAGCTCGAAGAAAAGTTCATCGAGGGCCGCTGCTACGAGGCCGCCCAGAAAATCTACTTCCCGGCCGTGCACAACCGCGAACCCTATGCCTCGGGCCGCGGCGCCAAGCGCTCGCCCTTCCATGAGCGCGAGAAGGAACTCGGCGGCTACTTCATGGAACTGGGCGGCTGGGAGCGCGCGCATGGCTACAAGGCCAACGAGCACCTGCTGGAAAAGTACGGCGACCGCGTTCCGGTACGCGAGAACGAATGGGACAGCCGCCACTTCTGGCGCGTCTCCAATGCCGAGCATCTGGCGCTGAGCGAGGATTGCGGCATCATCAACCTCTCGCACTTCCACATGGTCGACATCGAGGGTCCCGACCATGTCGAACTCTTGGAATGGCTCTGCGCGGCAAAAATCGGCGGCGACGGCAATATCGGCAAGGGCATCTATACCCACTTCCTCGACGACGAGGGCATGGTGCGCGCCGACTTCACCGTCTTCCGCATGGCCGACCGCTGCCGCCTTGTGAACGGCGCCGACGCCGGCCCGCGCGACTTCCACTACATGAAGCGCGTCGCCGAGGATCGCGGCCTCGACGTTACCATCACCGACACGTCGGAGAAGTTCATCACCATCGGCATCTGGGGTCCGAACGCCCGCGAAAACCTGAAGAAGGTGGTCGCGGACCCGGCCGGCCTCGACATCGAGAACTTCCCCTTCGCCGCGATCAGGCAAATCGAGATCGCCGGCAAGAACGTGACCGCCTTCCGCATCTCCTATGTCGGCGAGCAGGGCTGGGAACTGCACATGAAATACGAGGACGGCCTTGCCGTCTGGGACGCGCTGCGCTCCACCGGCGTCATGGCTGTCGGCGTCGAGACCTATGCCAACTCGCGCCGCATGGAAAAGAGCCTGCGTCTCCAGAACGCCGACCTTCTCACCCAGTACAACCTCATCGAGGCGGACCTTGCCCGCCCGAAGGTGAAGGAAGCCGATTTCCGCGGCAAGGCGAAGCATCTGGAATACAAGGCGCGCGACCACCAGCCCGCCATGCTCTGCACGCTCGTCATGACGGAGAACACGGACAGGAACGGCGTCAAGCGCTACCCGCTCGGCAACCTGCCGGTCGTGGACCCGGCCACCGGCGAAATCCTGATCGACGATCTCGGCCGCCGCTCCTACACGACCTCCATCGCCTTCGGCCCGACCATCGGCAAGAACATCGCCCTTGCCTATCTGCCGCACGCCTATTGCCAGGAAGGCCGCAAGCTCAACATCGAATATTTCGACGAGAGCTACCCGGTCGAGGTGGTCAGCATCGGCTACAAGCCACTGTACGACCCCGAGAACCTGAAGCCGCGCACGTAAGCGGCTTTCAAGCAATCAAATGAAAGGGCGTGCCGGTATTCGGCACGCCCTTTTCCTTTCAGCGGACCATCGCCCCGTTCTCCGCCACGAGCCGGCCCGCCTTGAACACACGACGCCCCTTCGGCACCGCCACCACCGCCTCCGGCACATGCGCGGCGACAAGCGTCACGAAATCGGCCTTCGCGCCGACCGCGATGCCATAGCCTTCCAGACCAAGCGCCTTCGCCCCGGCGGCGGTGACGACGTCGAAGGCAGCGGACAGTTCGTCGTCGGTATAGAAGCCGGAACGGTAGCCGATCATCATGGCGCGGCCGAGCATGTCGCCATCACCGTAGGGCCACCAGGAATCGCGGATATTGTCGCTGCCGGCGAAGACATTGACGCCCTCCCCGCGCAGGAGCGCGACGGGCGGGAAGGCGTGGTCGCCGGGGGCGTTGGTCATGATCGAGACGCCGGCGGCGGCGATCCTGCCGCCGATGCGGCGGGCGGCGTCCGGATCGAGATTGCCGAGGCCGTAGGCGTGGCTGATCGCCACCTTGCCCTGCATACCGAGCGCCACGGTGCGCGCGCAGATCTCCTCCACGGTAAAGGCGCCGAGCGTGCCGAAATCGTGCAGGTGGATATCCACGCCGACACCGCGCCTGCCGGCAACGCCGAAGACGACGTCGAGATGGCCCTTCACATCGCGGTCGAAGCTCGCCGGGTCGAGACCGCCGACAAGGTCCGCGCCCATGGCGACGGCCTCATCCAGCAGTTCGGGCGTGCCGGGGCTTTTCAGGATGCCGCTCTGCGGGAAGGCGACGAGCTGGATGTCGATGATGCCGCGATACGCCTCGCGGACGGCCAGGATCGTCTCCAGCGACTTCAGCCCCACGGAGCCGTCGACCATGACATGGCTTCGCATCTGGAGGGAGCCGTTGGAGACGCACAGTTCAAGCTGGTTGCGGGCGCGCTCGGCCATCGGCGCGGCCCCGGCCATGTTCTCCGCCTGGAAGGCGACCCGCTCATGCACGTCGAAGCCGTTGGTGCAGGGCTTGTGCGGGATCCACGTGTCACCGTAGAAGCTCGTGTCGAGATGGATATGCCCCTCGATAAAGGCCGGCACCAGCAGCGCGCCGGCAATGTCGATCTTCGAGGCCGCATCCGATGCCGCACCGGCCGGCGCGATGGAAACGATGCGGCCGCCGGCCACGCCGATATCCCGGAGCGAACCGTCCGCCAGCTTCGCATTGGTGAAGAGAGTTTCCGTCATTCGCGCCTCCATATGCCCATGGATCGATCCACCTGCGGGCGGATCAGATTGCGCGCAATAATGTGCTAAAATCGTATACAGTCAATAGGCGGCCGCGATGGGCCGCCTTTTGGCGTCAATCGTCGTAGGGGTCGGCAAGCGCCGCCTCGGGCCGGCTGACGGGGTATTTCGTGCGCGAGATGCGCGCGGCCATGCCCTTTGCGCCCTCCTGCTTGAGCAGCGAGCGGAAGCTCGGATGCATGCCGCCGTCCGAATAGGAGAAGCTGGAAACCGGCGCGGCGCCAGCGAAGGCCGCATCGAGCTTCTTCTGCTCTGCGCCGATCTTCGCCATCAGCTCGGCATCGGTCCCGTCGACGGTGGCCGGGCACTGGGCGAGCGGATCGTCCGGCTCGCCATCCATGAACTCCTTGTTGAAGACGTAGCGGCCGCCGCAGACGGAAACCTTCGGCTGGCGCTTGGTGAAGGCGAAGGCGTCGTAACCCTCCTTCAGGGTGCGCCAGAAGGACATGTTCGGGTCGTCCTTGTGCTTGGCCATGTTCTCCGTGGTCATGCGGAACGGATAGGCCTGGACCTGGAACCGCTCCTGCCCGCCTTCCAGCGCCTTCTGCACGATGGCGTAGATCTCGCCGACGCCCTGGTCGGTCATGGCGTAGCAGCCCGAGGAGGAGCAGGCGCCGTGCACCATCAGCGCCTCGCCCGTATAGCCAAGCGCCGATTCCAGCCTGTTCGGATAGCCGAGGTTGAAGGAGACGTAATATTGCGAGTTCGGGTTCAGCATGCCGGCCGAGACATGGTAGAAGCCCTCCGGCGCCTGACGGTCGCCGCTCTTCGTCTTGGGGCCGAGCTTGCCGGACCAGCGGCACATCGGATAGGTCTTGAAGAGCGCATATCTGCCGCTCGCATCGACCTTCCAGACCTCCAGCTCGCTTTCCTGCTTGAAGATGCGCACGAGCACGGGGCTTTCCGGCCGCATCTTCTTCTTCGACATCTCGGCCTTCACCTTGCTGGAAAGCTTCGGTGTCTCGGCCAGCGAGGCGACGTCCATGGCCATGCAGCCGGCAAGCAGGCTTCCCGCGACCGCCGCGGCGGCAAGGCGCGCGAAAAGCGAAAGACGCGGGCGGGCGGGTTCAGAAGAAAGGCGATGACGAAGCGCAAACATGGGTCGTTTTCGTTTTTCCGGGTCCGTGGAGCGCCGCAGTCCCCGCGACGCATCTGAGCTTCAGAGTCCAAGCGATTGCTTAGAACTTCGTTAATCTTGTGGCCTTCATCGGCCCGGCGCGGCGTCATGCCTCGTTTCTCGCCCCGAATCCGGGACATTCGATCCAGCCCGGGCTTAAATCCTCAAGCGTCCTGCGCTTCAAGACCAGCTTTGCGGCTTTCTTTCGTCAGCGATCACGACCCGGACAAAATATCGTCAGACGCTTGCGCCGGGCCGACCCCGAAAGAAGGCTTGATTTGCGGCGACGCACGGCACATCTCTTGGGCCGGTTCATTGATGAGGCGAGGCGATGCTGACGATCGGCGATCTTTCCAGGGAAACGGGCGTCAAGGTTCCGACGATACGCTATTACGAGCAGATGGGGCTGCTTTCCCATGCCGAGCGCTCGGAAGGCAACCAGCGGCGCTACTCCCACGAGGAGCGCGATCGCCTCGCCTTCATCCGCCACGCCCGCGACCTCGGCCTCACCATCGACGCGATCCGCGAACTGATCGACCTCAGCCAGCACCCAGAACGCCCCTGCCACGACGCCGACCGCATCGCCGCCGAGCAGCTTGCCACCGTGCGGCGCAAGATCGCCCGGCTTCGCAAGCTGGAAGCCGAGCTGGAGCGCATCACCAGCCATTGCCACTCCGACCAGATCAGCGACTGCTACGTCATCCGGGCGCTCGCCAACCACGACCTCTGCGCCGACGAGCACGACTGAGCGGCTTGCGCATTTCGGTGGACTCCGGTTCTCCAGAATGCGCAACGCCGAAGCGATTCCGCTTCGGCTGCAAATGCTCTAGCGGATCGGCCGCAGCAGGCGCAGGGCGTTCATCGTGACGAGCACGGTCGCGCCGGTATCGGCGAGGATCGCCGGCCAGAGGCCGGTGATGCCGGCGACGGTCGTCACCAGGAAGACGCCCTTGAGGCCGAGCGCGATGACGATGTTCTGGACGATATTGCGCATGGTCCGCTTCGACAGGTCCGTCATCAGCGCGACGTCGCCGACGCGGCCATGCAGGATGGCGGCGTCGGCCGTTTCCAGCGCCACGTCCGTCCCGCCGCCCATGGCGATGCCGATATCGGCGGCGGCGAGCGCCGGGGCATCGTTGATGCCGTCGCCGATCTTGCCGACGACGAAGCCTTCGCGCTGGAGTTCGCCGACAATGCGCTGCTTGTCCTCCGGCATCAGCTCGGCGCGCACCTCGATGCCGAGTTCGGCGCCGACGGCCTTTGCCGTGCGGGCATTGTCGCCGGTCAGCATGATCGTCTTGATGCCGGCGTCACGCAGGGTCTTCAGGCCGCTGGCGGCATCGGCGCGCGGCTCGTCGCGCATGGCGATGGCCCCGGCGAGAACGCCGTCGACGATCAGCATGGAGACGGTCTTGCCGTCGTCGTTGAGCGCCGTGGTGACGGCCTGCACCTCATCGGCAAGCGCGACCCGCTCGGCGGCGGCCTTCGGCGAACCGAGGAAGACGTCCCTGCCCTCGACGGTGGCCGTGACACCCTTGCCGCCCAGCGCCCGGGAGCCGGTGGCAACCGGGGGAACGATGCCATCCTCCGCGGCCTTGCCGAGAATGGCGAGTGCCAGCGGATGGCTGGAGCCGGCCTCCAGCGCGGCGGCGAGGCGCAGCACCTCGGCCGCCGGCTGGGAGAAGGCGACGACGTCGGTGACCTTCGGCCTGCCCTCGGTGAGCGTGCCGGTCTTGTCGAAGGCGATGGCGGTGAGCTTGCCAACGCCCTCCAGCACCGCGCCGCCCTTCATGAGCAGGCCGCGGCGCGCGCCGGACGACAGCGCGGCGGCGATGGCGGCGGGCGTGGAGATGACGAGGGCGCAGGGGCAGCCGATCAGGAGCACGGCGAGGCCCTTGTAGATCCACGCGCTCCAGTCGCCGCCGAAGAACAGCGGCGGAATGACCGCGACGAGCGCGGCGACGACGACCACGCCGGGCGTATAGTATTTCGAGAAGCGGTCGATGAAGCGCTCGGTCGGGGCCTTCGATTCCTGCGCCTCCTCGACCAGCTTGATGACGCGGGCGATGGTGTTGTCGGCGGCGGCGGCGGTGACGCGGATGCGCAGGGCCGCATCGCCGTTGACCGTGCCGGCGAAGACCGTGTCGCCGGCCTCCTTGCGCACCGGCGTGCTTTCGCCGGTGACCGGGGCTTCATCGATGGCGCTGTCGCCCTCGACGATCGTGCCGTCGGCGGAGATGCGGTCGCCCGGGCGCACGAGGATGACGGCGCCGACGGCAAGCGATTCGGCCGGCACTTCCTTCATGCGGCCATCCCCGTCTTCCAGAAGCGCGGTCTTCGGCACGAGGGCGGAGAGCGAACGGATGCTGTCGCGCGCCTTGCCGGCCGCGACGCCCTCCAGCAGTTCACCGACGAGGAAGAGGAAGACAACGGCGGCTGCCTCTTCCGCGGCGTTGATGACGACAGCGCCGACGGCCGCGATGGTCATCAGCATCTCGATGGAAAAGGGCGTGCCGGCGAGCGCGGCCATGATGGCGCGGCGGGCGATCGGCACGAGGCCGACAGCCATGGCGACGACGAAGGCATAGGCGGCGATGGACGGGAAGAGATGGCCGACGCCATAGGCGACAACCAGCGCCGCACCGGCTAGAATGGTGAGGCGGCCCTTTTTGCCTTTCCACCATGGGCCTTCGGAGGGACCGTGGTCGTGACCGTGCAACCCTTCGACGGCGGTGGCTTTCGGCGCATGATCGTGGCCGTGGTCATGACCGGCATGATCGTGATGATCGTGATGATCGTGATCATGGCCGTGGCAGCCGGGGCCGTGCTCGTGCCTGGTGGCCGGCTTTTCCACCGCGAGCGCCGCACCCGGGGTGACGGTATAGCCGAGGCCGGAGACCTTGCGGCGGATCGCCTCCAGGTCGCTCGTCGTATCGTGCTGCACGCGCATGGTGCCGGCCGTCACGGAAACGGAAACATCCGCAACCCCGGGCATGCGGCGCACGGCCGTGTCGATCTTGCTGGCGCAGGAGGCGCAATCCATGCCCTCCACCCGGAACCGCGTCTCTTTCACATCGGACATCGCATCATCCTCTTCAGTCTGTCGCGGATGTTCTACGACCTCTAGCCACTAGAGGTGCAAGAGCCGATCCCGGAAAAATTCAGCCAAAGTACCGCATTGAATTCTGCGGCCGGCCTGTGCTAGAGAGCGCCGCATTATTGCAGGTTTCATCTGCTGGTTGGGGAGGACGCCATGTCTTGCGACGCCCTCTTCCAATCGGGGATGGGCTCGGTAGACGCCCCCCGAACGGAAGAACGCTTTACGATACGTGCCATCGCGGCACGATCTGGCCTTGACGTTACGACCGCCGCCGCCATGCGGCCGGTGAAGACACCGCGCTTGCCCGTCCTTCATTTCACCAGATACGCCGACCGGGCGAACAGCGCCAAGGCGCTGTCACATCGCCGTGTCCGCACGACAATACCGTAACAGCCGGTTCATTCCCTCGAATTCCAGCGGAGCGGGAGGCCGATGCCTCCGCGAACCGCTGTTCCATTGCGTTCCGGCACCGGCCGGCTCGCGATCCACAGCAAGAAGACAGGTCCTCCATGTCCCTCAACACGCCCTACTACCTGATCGACAAGTCGAAGCTTCTCGCCAACATGGAGAAGATCGCGCTGCTGCGCGAGATTTCCGGCGCCAAGGCGCTTTTGGCGCTGAAGTGCTTCGCCACCTGGTCGGTCTTCGATTTCATGCGGGACTACATGGACGGCACCACCTCCTCGTCGCTGAACGAGGTACGCCTCGGCCACGAGCGCTTCGGCAAGGAGACGCACGCCTATTCCGTCGCCTATGCCGATTACGAGATCGACGAGGTCATCAGCCACGCCGACAAGATCATCTTCAATTCTGTCAGCCAGCTCGACCGCTTCTCCGACAAGGCCGCCGGCATCGTCAGGGGGCTGCGTCTCAATCCCGGCATCTCCTCGTCGAGCTTCGACCTCGCCGATCCCGCCCGTCCCTTCTCGCGCCTCGGCGAATGGGATGTGAAAAAGGTCGAGCCGGTCATGGACCGCGTTTCTGGCTTCATGATCCACAACAACTGCGAGAACGGCGATTTCGACCTCTTCGACCGCATGCTCGGCACCATCGAGGAAAAGTTCGCGCCGCTCCTGAAGAAGGCGGAATGGGTGAGCCTCGGCGGCGGCATCCACTTCACCGGCGCGGATTATCCGCTGGAAAAGTTCGCCGAGCGGCTGAAACGCTTTGCCGGCGAATACGGCGTGCAGATCTATCTGGAGCCGGGCGAAGCCTCGATCACCAAGTCCACGTCCTTGGAAGTGACCGTGCTCGACACGCTCAACAACGGCAAGGACCTCGCCATCGTGGATAGTTCCATCGAGGCGCACATGCTGGACCTCCTGATCTACCGCGAGAGCGCCAAGCTTTCCCCGAACACCGGGCCGCACCGCTACATGGTGTGCGGCAAGTCCTGCCTTGCCGGTGACATCTTCGGCGAGTTCAACTTCGAGCAGGAACTGAAGGTCGGCGACCGCATTTCGGTCCAGGACGCCGCCGGCTACACCATGGTCAAGAAGAACTGGTTCAACGGCGTGAAAATGCCGGCGATCGCCATCCGTGAACTCGATGGCAGCATCCGCACCGTCCGCGAATTCGACTACGCGGACTACGAAGCAAGCCTTTCCTAATCCCCCTCATCAACCCCAGAAGGAGCTATTCCGGGACATGAAGAAGAACGTGCTCATCATCGGCGCCGGCGGCGTTGCACAGGTCGTTGCGCATAAGTGCGCCCAGAACAACGACGTGCTCGGCGACATCCACATCGCTTCGCGCACCAAGGCGAAGTGCGACAAGATCATCGCGTCCGTTCATGAGAAGAAGGCGATGAAGCAGCCGGGCGTACTCGAAGGCCATGCCCTCGACGCGCTCGACATCGAGGCCACGAAGGCGCTCATCACGTCGACGAAATCCGAGATCGTCATCAATGTCGGCACCGCCTTCCTCAACATGTCGGTGCTGCGCGCCTGCATGGATACGGGCGTCGCCTATATCGACACGGCGATCCACGAAGAACCGGGCAAGATCTGCGAGACCCCGCCGTGGTACGGTAACTACGAGTGGAAGCGCGCCGCCGAATGCGCGGAGAAGGGCATCACAGCCATTCTCGGCGCCGGCTTCGACCCGGGCGTCGTCAACGCCTATGCCAAGCTCGCCAAGGACGAATATCTCGACAAGGTGACGGATGTCGACATCGTCGACATCAATGCCGGCAGCCACGGCAAATACTTCGCCACGAACTTCGACCCGGAAATCAACTTCCGCGAATTCACCGGCGTCGTCTATTCCTGGCAGAACGGTCAGTGGCAGACCAACAAGATGTTCGAGATCGGCAAGGACTACGACCTGCCGGTCGTCGGCACGCGCCGCGCCTATCTGTGCGGCCATGACGAGGTGCATTCGCTCGCCAAGAACATGGACGGCGCGAATGTGCGCTTCTGGATGGGCTTCGGCGATCACTACATCAACGTCTTCACCGTGCTGAAGAACCTCGGCCTGCTCTCCGAGCAGCCGGTCAAGACGGCCGAAGGCCAGGAAGTCGTGCCGCTCAAGGTCGTCAAGGCCGTGCTGCCGGATCCGGCATCGCTCGCCCCCGGCTACGAGGGCAAGACCTGCATCGGCGACTACGTGAAGGGCCTGAAGGACGGCAAGGAAAAGACCGTCTTCATCTACAACGTGGCCGACCACAAGGAAGCCTATGAGGAAGTCGGCTCGCAGGGCATCTCCTACACCGCCGGCGTCCCGCCGGTCGCCGCCGCGATGCTCGTCGCAACGGGCGAATGGGATGTGAAGAAGATGGCAAACGTGGAAGAACTGCCGCCGAAGCCCTTCATCAACCTCCTGAACCGGATCGGCCTGCCGACCCGCATCCAGGACGAGGACGGCGACCGCGCCGTCAGCTTCTAATACCGAAACCGCCGGCCGCGCCCCGCGCGCGGCCGGTTGCCAATCGAATGCAAGGGACATCGCCGTGACGCCTTTCCAGAACAGCCACTACCTCATCGCCGACGTCAGGCTGGAGGAGGGCTTCGAGAAGGACGGCGACGTCATCGTCGCCACCCGCACGGCGCTCCATACGCTGGAAATCCGGGACGGCCGGATCGCCGCGCTGCATGCCGCGAGCGCTGCCCTTCCGACCGGCCTGCCCACGTACCGGGCGAACGGCCAGCTCGCGCTGCCTACCATGCGCGACATGCACATCCACCTCGACAAGACCTTCTACGGCGGCCCCTGGCAGGCCCCGCGTCCGCGCAAGGGAAAGACGATCATGGACATGATCGCGCTGGAGGAGAAGCTTCTGCCGCAGCTCCTGCCGACCTCCGTCGCGCGCGCCGAGGGCCTGATCGCCCTCCTGCAATCCAAGGGCAGCACCGTCGCGCGCAGCCATTGCAACATCGATCCTGTCAGCGGCCTGAAAAGCCTGGAACACCTGAAGCGCGCGCTGGAAAAGCATGACGCCGACTTCACCTGCGAGATCGTCGCCTTCCCGCAGCACGGCCTGCTGCACTCCAGGGTCGACGGGCTGATGCGCGAGGCAATGACGATGGGCGTCGACTTCGTCGGCGGTCTCGACCCGACCAATATCGATGGCGCGATGGAAAAATCGCTCGACGCCATGTTCCAGATCGCGCTCGACACCGGCAAGGGCGTCGATATCCACCTGCACGAGGGCAATCCGGCGGGTATCGCCGCCATCGACTACATGCTCGACACGGTGGAAAAGACGCCCGCCCTGAAGAACAGGCTGACGATCAGCCATGCCTTCGCGCTGGCGGACCTTGGGCCGGAGCAGCTTGCGCAGACCGCCGCGCGCCTTGCCGAAAACGGCGTCGCCATCGCCTCGACCGTTCCGATCGGCAGGCTGGTCATGCCGCTGGCGCAGCTTTGCGAGGCGGGCGTTGCCGTCATGACCGGCACGGACAGCGTTATCGACCACTGGTCGCCCTTCGGCAGCGGCGACATGCTGGAAAAGGCCAATCTCTACGCCCAGCTTTACCGCGGCTCGGACGAATACAGCCTCTCCCGTTCGCTGGCCATCGCCACCGGCGGCGTTCTACCGCTCGATGACACGGGCAACCGCGCCTGGCCGAAGCACGGCGACGAAGCCGGCTTCTCGCTTGCCCCGGCAAGCTGTACCGCCGAAGCCGTCGCCCGCCTGCCGGCCCGCACCGCCACCTTCCACAAGGGCCGCCTCGTTTCCGGCAGCGTGGAGAAGGCGACGCCCTAAGAATGGCCGAGGACGGGCGCAAACCTTTCCTTCGTCATGCTCGGGCCTGTCCCGAGCATCTGCAACGTCTCATTTTCCGATATGTCGGCAGATCCTCGGGACAAGCCCGAGGATGACGGCAGGGGGAGCGGCCGGGCCAATTAGCCCTGTCAAACGATCTTCTCGATCTCCAGTTCCTGCCCGCCGACCGTCACCACATCCCCGACGCCCTTGCCCATCAGCAGCCGGGCGACCGGCGAAACGTAGGAGATCGACCCTGCCTTCGGGTCGGCCTCGTCCTCGCCGACGATACGGTAGGTCTGTACGCGCCCGTCGTCCCGGTTGAACGTTACGGTGCTGCCGAAGGCGACGACGTCGTTCGAGGCCGGCGGGGCGATGAGCTGGGCGGTTCGCAAGCGCTCGACGAGATAGCGGATATCGCGCGCCGGGCCTGCCGTCTGGCGGCGGCGCTCGTTGATGTCCTCGACGCCGTTGCCGGCCTCGAAGGCCGCGCGCGCCTCCTGAAGCTGACGCTCCAGGGCTTTCAGGCCCGCCTCTGTCACCAGGTTGGGATGAGGCGAGACGGGACGGTCTGGAAGCTGGGTTTCCGCTGCCGTTTCCGCGCTTTCTTCCTTGACGAATGCGACGCTCACACGCGAACTCCGTTTTCATGTCCGAGGTCGATATCTAGGAAAATTCGCAGGCGATTGCTACCGCAGCCAGACGGCAATATCCGCAGGCCTGCGCCCGCCCCGCTTCCGCGCGC
Source organism: Shinella zoogloeoides (assembly GCF_022682305.1). NCBI lineage: Bacteria > Pseudomonadati > Pseudomonadota > Alphaproteobacteria > Hyphomicrobiales > Rhizobiaceae > Shinella > Shinella zoogloeoides. The sequence goes on along the minus strand of NZ_CP093528.1, from coordinate 576,510 downwards.
CGAGCTTCTCCCAGGCGAATTTCTTGGCAGCCGCCTCCGCGGCCTCGCGGGTCGGATAGGTATCCGGCAGGACATAGTCCTTGCCCTCGCAGCACAACAGCGCGCGGCAACTCAGAACATCGAAATGCAGTTGGATGTCGGATATCTCGTTCATGTCATCCTCCCTTCAAGGCAAAGGGGGAAACCGGTTCAGCCGGCGGAAGTTCCAGCCGGCCGATTTTTATCGGCGCGCCTTCTGCTCGGTGCGCATTTCGGCAAGCGCCCGGATGGCGTCCTGCCGGCCTGTCTCGCCGAGCGCCTCGAAAAGGCGCAGGGCATCGGCGCGCAGGCCGAGATTCTTGTAGGAATAGGCGCGCAGAACCATCAGGTCGGCCGGCTCGGCGTGGAACTGGCGTCGCTGGTCGAGGAAACCGATGGTCTCGCGGTAGCGCCGTGCGCGGAAGCTGGCGACGGCGCGGTCAGTCAGGATCGCCGTCTGCAATTCGGCGGTGCGGTTTCCGTCAAGCTCAGCCCGCGTGGCGGCCACGGCCGCATCGGCGGTCAGCCCGGCACGCAGATAGGCGAGGCTCTGGCCATAGGCCGCATCGCTACGGGTGTGCCCGCTGCCGGCCAGCGCGGCCTCGAAGGCCCGCGCGGCCTCCATCGGCCGATTGATCTCCATCAGGCACCAGCCCAGCGACAGCGCGCCGGCCGGCGACAGGCCCGACGGATCCTGCGTGGTGCGGCAGTTGACGACGGCATCCTGCCCGCGCCGCGCCGCACGGGCGGCCCTGCGCGGCTTGGCGGCAACTTCCCCGGCGACCGATGCGTGCTTGGACACGATAGTCTCGCGGACGGGCAATTCATGCTCTACCTCGACGACCTTCGGCTGGCGCACGCGGCGCAGCGGTGCGGCGTCCTCGCTCGTATCCACCTCGCCGAGCCGCGCGATGCGATCCGAACGGCCGGCCCAGGCCTGCTTGACGGCGGCAAGGCCGGCAAGGTCCTCCAGCCGCAGCCGCGCGACGCCGAGACCATAGGCGGCAGGCTCGTAATCCGCCTTCCATTGCAGCACCAGCGAGAACCATTCGCTCGCCGTCCGCGGCTGGTCCATGGCCAGCGCGTACCAGCCGAACTGCTCGCCGGTCTCCGGGTGCTTCTCCTCCAGCGTGACCGCGGCGATGCGGTTCAGCACCTTCGGCTCGATCCGCACCAGCGGGTCGAGCGCCAGGAGGTTGGCGGTCGCCGCCAGATAGGTCTCCATCGCCTGATCGGAACTCGTGCGCCAGGCATACATCACGTCCTCGGCCTCGGCCGGCATCTTGCGGGCGAGCAGGATGAGGGCGAGGCCCTGCGAGGCGGAAGCCGAATCCTCGATGGCACGCGCCTTGCGGAAGAAGGGCTCGGCGGCAGCGTTCTGGTCGCGCCGCAGGTGATACCAGCCAAGCAGCAGCGCATCGGAGGCCAGCCCCTCGTCCGTCGCCAGCTTCTCGACGATCCTCAGATAGGCGGGATCGACGGTGAGCGTCGGATCGGAATCCCCCTCGCCGACAAAGCGGCGGGCAAGGTCGCCCCGGATCGCCTCGAATTCCTTCACACCGTCCGCGCCGGTGCGCTCGCGGGCGAGAAGCCCCTGCATGTCGGCATAGCCGAGCATGGTGGACGCCTTCTGCACGGTCGCCACGCGCACGGGAGCATCGGTGCAATTGTCCAGCATGTAGCCGAAGGCATCCTTGGCGCGCTGCACGCGCTCGGTCTTGACGAAGGCCTCGGCCACGCGCCACAGCACGTCCGGATCGCTGCAGGTCAGCAGGCTCGGCGTTTCCGCGCCGATGCGCACGACCTCCTCGCTCTTACCGGTGTTCGAGGCGGCGACAAGCGCCGCGCGCTTTTCCGCCACATCGAGCCGCTCGATGAGATCGGCGGGCGGGGTCCATTGCGGATCGTCCTTCTGGCGCCTGGCGATCGCCGCGCGCACGTCGGCGTAGCGCGACTGGCTGTAGAGCGCCCACATCTCCTCCAATTGCCGGTCCTCATTGACGGGGACGGCGAGCGGGTTTTCCGGCGGGGTCCATGTCGGGTACAGCGCGCGCAGGCGGGCGATCTCGGCATTGAGGCGGGCGGTATCCCCGCGGGCCGCGAAATAGCGCAGCGCGCTTTCATCGACCGCCGGCGCGATACCGTCCTTAACGGTTCCCCCTGCCGCCTGGCCCGACGCCGCATCCTTTCCACCTGCCTGAAGCTGCGCGAATTCGAGGCGGGCGCTCTTGCCCGCCGGCGCCGCGTCCTGCGCCTCGTCCGATCCGGCGTCGACCAGCCCCGCCATCGGATTGCGAGCAACGCCGAGGGAAAGACCGGCGACACCCGCTGCCCCGGCTGAGGCGAGGACGACCGCGACAAGGATCGACTTCATCCCGAACTTCCCTCGGTGCTCGTTCATCACATACGGCTCCGGCCTGGACCGCGACGCCCACATGCGCCATCAACGCCGGAACATGTCGCCATGTCCCCCAGGAAGAGCCAACCAGCGCCGATAAAAGCGCGATAGGGTTAACGGACGGTAAACGGCCGCTCAACTCTCCCGCCCGAAGCGGCGCAGCAGGCCCGACGTCGCTATGCCGAGCAGGATCGACAGCACGCAGAACACTACCGCATAGGCAAGGATGTTGGACGAGAGCCAGTTGGCCGCCACGAGGCGCAGATTGGCGAAGCTGAGGGGCTGCGTGGCGACGAAACGGGCGCTGCTCACCGGCCGCGTGTCCAGTTCCTCCATGCCCTTGCCCTCGAGACTCGCATAGCCGGCGACCTGCCGCCAGCGCTCTTCCTGCGCCACGGCGTTCATGCCGGCCCGCAGGTCCGCTCCGGTCGGGGCGGACAGCACCGTCCAGGTTCCGGCCCGCTCCGGGCTGTCGCCCTGCGCAATGAGGAAGCGCGCGTCGTCGCCGGGCGTGACCGCCTGCTCCGCGCCGGGCAGCAGGCGCAGCGAGGAGAGCGAGATGTCGAACGTGCGCTGGAGCCATGCCTCGAAGGCGGAAATCTGCCCACGCCAGGAGCCGCCCCTGACGCGCGACTGCCATTCGCCGAAAGCCTCCTCCGTTGCGCCGCCCTGCACGTCACCGGCCGTCGCGCCCCAGGAAGAGGCACTTTCGACGGCGATATGCGTCTGTTCGAGCACCAGCGGCGGCAATTGCGAGATCGTGCCGACGAGGACGGCGTTGCGCTCGCCGATCGCCAGCGCCGAGGCCTCCGGCCGGAGCTGAAGGACGCGGCCGCTCGCCACCGCCGTCTTGCCGAGGAAGGTGGCGCTCGCCGAGAGCGTGTCGGCATCCAGCCGGTCGAGATAGAGCGCCGCCGGCTCGGTCTGGCCGTTATAGGGGAAACCGGTGCCGGACAGGGCATCCAGATTCGGGAGCTGCGCCATGCGGGCAAAGCGCGGCACGCGTAGCTCGGAAGAATCGAAGAGGGCGAAGCGCGGCTCGTGCGAGGCGCTGGCTCCGGGAGCGCAGATCTTGTCCGCCTGCGTCAGGAGCACCGCCTCGATATCGATGCGGTTCGGGCCAGGGCGGAAATGCCGCATGGTCACGCGGATCGGCAGATGGCGGAAGATGCCGCCGTTCCGGCTGGTGACCGGCACGGTGGAGGCGATATTTCCGTTGACGTAGATATCGATATGGCTACCCGGCAGCACCTCGGGCGAATAGGCCGCGTCCAGCAGCAGCGTCGCCTCGCCATAGGCGTCGGCATAGAAGTCCGAGGGGATGCCGATGTCGAAGCCGGTGCGGAAGCGCCGGCCGCTGAACTCGCCGGTGCGCACGCCGAGCGAGGCGAAGGTCAATGAGGTCGCACCCGTCACCAGCGGCGTGTCCGCCGCATTGCGCTGGCGCACGCTGAGCGCCTCGCGGGTGATGCCGGGCGGCCGGTCGACCGGCGCGACAAGCCCCTCGACCGCCTCCTCGACGGAACGCCAGTCCGGCCCGCTGACCACGAAGACCTTGTGATCGCCGGCCGGCGCATCGGCGAAGGCGGCCACCGCCGAACTGTGCGCCGACGCCGGCAGGGACGGCAGCAGCGGCGCGAGGTCACCCGCCGTGCCGACCAGCACCGCCAGCTCGCCCGGCCCTGTCTTCGCTGGCAGGGAATCGACCACGTCGAATATCTGGTTCGGCATCTTCGCCATCAGCGCAAGGCCCTGGCTCAACCGCATGAGGGCATTGGTGGCAGCCGGCTGGCCCATTTCCGGCACGACCATGGTGAAGGTCGTCTGGCCGGTCGGCCCGAGGCCGATGGCCGGAATGTCGTCGACCGTCGCAAGCCGCCCATCGGCCTCGGCCGGGATCGTCAGAAAGGTGCGCGCGGGGTCGATGGCGGTCCACAGGTCGTAGGTCGAGCGGATGGTGCAATCGGTGCGGTGGCGCTGGGCGACCTGGAAGGTCACGCGGTTTCCGCCGGGCCTGAGCAGGCCGGCCGGCAGGTCGAAGCGCATGTCCTTGACGCCCTCCGCCGACTGTACGGGTACGTCTCCCACCTTCACGTCGTTGACGATGACGGTGAGGCGGGAGGATTCCGGCGCGACCACGACGGCGTTGGAATAGCCGAGGCTGATCGAGGCGATGCTGCCCGCCTGCTGCTTGGTGAGGAAGATCGGGAAGGACCGGCTGTCGATCTCGCCCTCGAGCAGGAGGGAGGACGCCGGGACGATATAGCGCCGCGCCGCCGGATCGGGCGTCGCCGCCTTCCGGTCCGGCTGCCGGGTCTCGACCGTCGCGGGCTTGCCGTCGCCTTCCGCCGGCTTCGTCTCGACGGCCGGGCCGCGCTCGCCGGACATGTCGAAGGGCACGGCCTGCGCCAGGGCGCTCGATGCGGACAGGACAAGAGAGAGGCCGAGGATCGCGGCTTTTTTGGAAAGGAGCCTCACGATGCGGTCTCCTTCCTGTTTCCGCCGAGGCTGCGCAGGAAATAGAGCAGTCCGCGGCCCGTCTGGTGCACGGCGACACCGAGGAACCACAGCGTTCCGCGCAGGAGGCCGGGATTGTAGCGCCGCGAGACCTGGAAATCGCTCCACTGGTTGGAATTGGCGAAGATGAGATCGGCGACGAGCGCGTGATGGCGCGCCACCTCGGGCATGAAACGGCAGCCGACCGCGACGACGCTGCCGAGATGTTCGGTGTTGCGGACCTCGACCGGCAGGACTTCCTCGTGCTCGGAGCCATAGGGCATGAAGCGCAGCTCTCCCGGCGTGCTTTCCGAAAGGCTTCCTTCCAGGCCGAAGACCTGCACGCGCGCACCATTGGCCGACACGTTCTCCAGCGTGGCGGGATATTCCCGCCCCTCTGCGATGAAGGTGCAACGGCGCTTGACCGTGACGCGGCGGCTCGCCGCCCGTTCGCTGCGCTCGGAGACGACGCCGAGGGCGCAGCCGGCGATGATGAGGTTGAGCAGGTTCCAGCCGCCGACGACGAAGGTGACATCCGCCTTGTACGGCTCGGCGTAGAAGCGGTAGATGCTCATCAGCAGGGCGGCGAAGAGCACGGCGAAGATGACGAAGAACGGTCGGCTGATTTCGGAAAGCCGCGCGACCGTGATCGATTCGTCCTTTGCCGTGACCTTGAAGGTCGGCTTGGTCGGGTTGAGCATGACCGAGATGACGGCCGGCAGCAGATGCACGCTCTGCACATATTCGTACAGTTCGGAAATCCACGGCCAGCGGAACGAGCCGTAGAGATAGTTCTGCATCATCAGGTTCACCAGCATGTAGGCGAGCGTGTAGCCGAGGAACTCGCCGCCCGAGGCGGTGAAGATTTCGAGGTCGAAGAAGAGGTAGAAGAGCGGCGCGAAGAGGAAGATCGTGCGCGGGAACGGGAACAGCCAGAACAGCGTGGACGACATGTAGCAGAGGCGCTGCGGCAGGGAGAGGCCGCGTTTGAGGAGCGGGAAGCGGAAGCGCAGGATCTGCATCATGCCCTGCGCCCAGCGGCTGCGCTGGCCGATGAAGCTGGCGAAGGTGGCGGGCTGCAGGCCGGCGATCAGCGGCTTGTCGACATAGACGCTGTTCCAGCCGCGCGAATGCAGCGCCAGCGCCGTCTCGCAGTCTTCGGTGATCGACAGGCCGCTGAAGCCGCCCGCCTCGTTGAGCGCGGCGCGGCGCAGCACGGCCGCCGAGCCGCAGAAGAAGGCGGCGTTCCACTTGTCGAGGCCGCGCTGGATGATGCCGTAGAACATTTCGTTCTCGCTCGGCATCGTCTCGAAGGTGCGCAGGTTGCGCTCCAGCGGGTCGGGGTTGAGGAAGAAGTGCGGCGTCTGGACGAGGAAGAGCTTCGGGTCGTCGGAGAAATAGCCGACGGTCTCGCGCAGGAAATCGCGCGCCGGCGCATGGTCCGCGTCGAAGACGGCGATGAGGTCGCCGGTCGAGTGCTGCATGCCGTTGTTGAGGTTGCCGGCCTTGGCGTGCTCGTTGCGGGCGCGGGTGAGGTAGTTGACGCCGAGATCGCGGCAGAGCGCCTGCAATTCACGGTGCCGCGCCTCGGCGGTCTGGGCCTCGATCACGGCCGCCGCGTTGCGCTTCTGCTCCGTGCCGCCGTCGTCGAGCAGCCAGACGGTGAAGCGGTCGGCCGGATAATCCATGGCCTTGGCGGCGGCGAGCGTGTTGGCGAGAAGCGCCGTGTCCTCGTTATAGGTCGGGACGAAGACGTCCACGGAGGGCAGCCTGCCCTCCGGCGCGGCGCGGCTCTTGCGCGGCGGCAAAGGCATGGCGACGACAAAGAGGCTGAGCGCCAGCATCATCACGCTGTACATTTCGGCAAGGTAGAGCAGGAAGCCCGGAATGAAGTTCTCGAGCTGGTTCAGCGGTGGCAGCGTGCTCGTCGAGCGCCAGTAGACATAGCGCAGCACGACCGCCGTGCCGAAGGCGAGCGCGATGAGGCGCCAGATGCCCTCCGCGCGCAGCACCTTGATCACCGCCATGAAGGTCACCACCGCGATACTGGCGATAAGCTGCGTCTGGAGATTGATGGGCAGGGTGATCACGAGGATCACGAGGGCAGACACGAAGGCCCACAGAATGATCGTGCCGGTATGTTTCATACGCCGTCCTTCGCCGTCATAGCGCGTTGGACACCGACATTACGCGCCTACCCTTAAGGAAAAATTAGGTCTCTTGCCGACCGCTCAATCGCACGTCGCGGAGCCGGAAGGGGACGTCACGCAGACGGGCGACGGCACGACGACCGCCTCCCCTTCGGAGGCCGCCGAACCGCCCGTCGGCGAAGGTACGACAACCACATCGCCGGTCGCCTCCACCGCGGGAACAACCTTCTTTTCCGGCGCGCGGCGGGCCACCGGAACCGTCCGCGCCTTTTCCGCCGGCACGACGGCCGGAACCCTGCGTGCCTCCACCGGCACCCGCAGCGGCTCGCCGCCGCCGATCTGGCCGTCCACGGGGGCCGGCGCGCCATAGGGGTTCCAGGTCTCGCCGGAGAAGCCGCCGACGATGGTGTAGCCGTACATCAGCTCGACAAGCTCGGCCTCGGACGCGCCCACCTGGCAGACGCGCAGGCGGATCTGCAGCATGCCGAGATCGCGCATCCTGTCGCGATCGGCCACGTCGGAGCGGATCTGCTGCCAGCCGTAGAGGCAGCCGTCGTCGCCCGCGCCGCGCCCGTAAGCATAGCCAAAGGGGCCGTAGGTGTTGCGCACGAAATTGCTGGAGATCGCAAGCGTCCGGCCAGGGAAATGGGTACGGATCTCCGAGCGGATCACCCGGTGCTGCACCGGCCGGAAGGCCAGCGCACCGGCCGGCATGGCGACCGTCTCGGCCGGGCCGAAGGCCTGTATGCTGATGAAATTCTGCCCGGGGGTGGCCGCCGAGGTCGAGAGCGCGATCTGCTGCTCTATCGCATTGGTGTATTGCCGCTGGATCACGCTGACGATCGACTGTCCGCCGGGCGCGGGCAGCACGAGCGCGCTCGAAGCCGGAACGGTGGTCGACAGGGTGGCGACGCCGACGCCGGGACGCGCAGCGCAGCCGGCAAGCGCCGTCGCCGCGATCGCCGTCAGCAGCGATGCCCTACGGAGCACCGGGCCGCCGCGGCGGAAAAAACGAATCACCGCCGAATCATCCATGCCCCAGTCATATTTCGCGCCGGTGCAAATAGGAATCCCAAGATATGGCCACCCGAATTTGAGCCGCATCCGTCAATCCGCGCCGAGCGCCACGGCCGGTTGCAGGTGCGATGCATTGCGCGCCGGCAGGTAGCCGAAGACGAGGCCGGTCAGGAACGAGCAGGCGAAGGCGAGCGCGACGGGGCCGGCGGTGAAGCTGACCGGCATGCCGAACGCCTGGGCGAGCGCGCCGACGGACAGGCCCAGCACCACGCCGATCGCCCCGCCGATCGCCGACACGACGAGCGCCTCGATAAGGAACTGCAACAGGATATCGCGCCGCCTTGCGCCGGTCGCCATGCGCACGCCGATCTCGCGGGTGCGCTCGCGCACGCTCACCAGCATGATATTCATCACCCCGATGCCGCCCACGAGCAGCGAGATGGCGGCGACCGAGCCGAGGAACAGCTTCATCGTGTTCGACGTCTCGGTGAAGGCCTCGCGCACCGAGGACATGTTGGTGATCTGCGTGTCCTCGGCCTTGTGCCGCTCGTCGAGCAGGGCCTGGATGGCGTCCTGCGTCAGGTCGATGGCCGAGGCGTCCTCGACCTGCACGGTGATGGTGCGCACGTTGCGCTGGCCGAAGAGCCGCATGCTGCCGGTGGAAAGCGGCACCAGCATCACGTCATCCTGGTCGTTGCCGCCGGCGCTCGCGCCCATCTCTGCCATCACGCCGATGACCTGGAAGGGAATCTTGTTGACCAGCACATATTGGCCGAGCGGATTGCCGCCATCGGGAAACAGCGTCTTGGCCACCGTCTGGCCGAGCACGACGACCGGCGCATAGGTGTCCATGTCGTCCTTGTTGATGAACTCGCCAGAGGCGATGCCCCAGGATTTCGCGCGCGGGAAGGCCGGCACCGTGCCGTTGGCGGTCGTCTGGTAATCGATATTGCCGTAGCGCACGGTGACGGAACTCGTCATTTCCGGCACAGCGAAGGCGACATTCGGCACGTCGAGGATTGCATCCGCATCCGATGGCACGAGGGTTACCGGGAAACTGCCGCTGCCGCCCCGGAAGCTCGCCATGCTGGGGCGCACCAGCAGGAGGTCCGACCCCATCGCGGAAATCCGGTCGAGGACGGAATTCTGCGCCCCCGTTCCGATGGCGAGCATCGCCACCACCGAACCGACGCCGATGACGATGCCGAGCAGCGTCAGCACCGTGCGGAAGAGATTGGCGTGCAGCGCGCGGAAGGCCATCTTGACGGCCTCGGACACGTCCGCGATGGCGGCCGAGCCTTCCTTGACGGCCTTCTTCAGGCCGGCGGCGGCATCCAGGGACGGACGGGCCTTGCGGGCATGGTCGGAGACGATGCGGCCGTCGCGGATCTCGATCAGCCGGTCGGCGGCTTCCGCCACCTCGCGCGAATGGGTGATGAGGATGATCGTGTGGCCGTCGCCGTGCATGCGGCGAAGCAGCGCCATGACCTCCTCGCCGCTCTGGCTGTCGAGCGCGCCGGTCGGCTCGTCGGCCAGGATGACGCGGCCGCCGTTCATAAGGGCGCGGGCGATGGAGACGCGCTGCTGCTGGCCGCCGGAAAGCTGGTTCGGGCGATGGTCGAGCCGGTCGCCGAGCTTCAGCGAGCCGAGCAGCGCTTCCGCCCGCTCCTGCCGGTCGCGCGCCGGAAGGCCCGCATAGATCGCCGGCACCTCGACATTCTCGCGGGCGCTGGCCGTGGGAATGAGATTGTAGCTCTGGAAGACGAAGCCGAAGGTGCGGCGGCGCAGCGCCGCAAGCTCGTCGCTCTCGAAACCGGCGACCGGTTCGCCGTCGATCAGATAGTCGCCGGAGGTCGGCTGGTCGAGGCAGCCGAGGATGTTCATCAGCGTCGACTTGCCCGAGCCGGACTGGCCGATGATCGCCACGAACTCCCCCGCCTCGATATCGAGCGAGATGCCGTGCAGGACCTCCACCGCGAAATCGCCGTTGTGGAAGGTTTTCGTGACGTCGCGGAGCGAGATGAGCGCGGTCATGGCCGGCTCCTCAGAACATCGGCGGCATGCGCATGCCGCGTCCCGAATTGCGCCCGCCGCTGCCGGAGGCCTTGCCGTCGCCCGCGCTGACGACGACCTTGTCGCCCTCGGCAAGGCCGCTCTTCACCTCGACGCTCACCCGGTTGCGGATGCCGGTCTCGACCTGCCGCACCTCCTGTGCGCCGGAGGCCGTGACCACCGTCACCTCCGCCTTGCCGCCCTCGCCGCGCTTTGCCGAGACCGCGCCGGCCGGCACGACCAGCACGTCGCGCGCCGCCGCCTGCACGAAGAAGACCTGCGCGCTCATCGACATCATCAGCTCGCCCTCCGGGTTGGGCACATCGAACAGCGCGTTGTAGAGCACGACATTGTTCTCGACGGTCGGCGACGGCTCGATCTGGCGGAGCGTGCCGGCAAAGCGCTTGCCCGGCTGGCCGAGCAGCGTGAAATAGGCTTCCATGCCCACCTTGAGGCGGCCGACATCGGCCTCGGAAACCTCGGCGCGCACGGTCATGGTGGAAAGGTCGGCGATGGTGACGATGGTGGGCGCGCTCTGGACGGCGTTCAGCGTCTGGCCTTCCTTCACCGGATTGGCGGTGACGGTGCCGGCCATAGGCGCATAGATCTTGGTATAGCCGAGGTCGACCTCGTCGCCAGCCAGCGTCGCCTGCTGCTTGCGGATCTGTGCCTCGGTGGCGTTGACGTCGGCCTCCGCCGCGGCAAGGTCGGCCACGGCCTGGTCGAGGGCCTGCCTGGCCGCCGCGTTACCAGCCACAAGATTGCGCTGGCGGGTGATATTGGCCTGCTTGAAATCGAGCTGGGCTTTCTTGGAGACGAACTGGGCCTGAAGATTGGCGAGTTCGGCACGGTTGATCTCCATGCGGTTCTCGATGGTCGCCGGGTCGATCTCGGCCAGAAGCTGGCCCTTCGTCACCGTATCGCCGATGGCGACGTGCAGCGCCTTGAGCTGGCCGGAAACCTGTGCGCCGGCATCGACGGAATTCAAAGCTTCGAGCGTGCCGACGGCCGTCACCGCGTTCTCGATATCACCGCGCGTGACGGACTGGGTGATGATCGCGGTCGTCGTTTCGGCGGGCGCATAGGCGCGCCAGCCATAGTAGCCGGCCCCCGCAAGGATGGCGACGACCGGCAGCCAGACCCAGGCGCGCGAGCGGCGCTTGCGGCGCGCGGGCGGGTTCGCGCCCGGCATGAAGGTGACATTCGTGCGGCCGCCTTCGTCAGCGGCCTTCTCGTCCGTTTTCGGTCGTGCGGTCTTGGTCATCGGCATTCCCATATGTCGAGGCCATGCCTCCTATGTCCCTTTCATCGACATGTGGCACCGGAAGGCCCAGAGGAGAAGCCCTTGGGATCATTATATTTCCGTAATGTTTGCCGGAAAACTCGACTTATCCGGCCCGTCGCGCGGCGATGCGGCGGCGAAGGCCGGCGACCTCCTCGTCCGTCAGGGCGCGCACGGCGCCCTTCTCCAGATCGCCAAGCACGACATCGCCGATGGAGACGCGCACAAGGCGCAGGCACGCGATGCCCTGCGCCTCCAGCATGCGCCGGATCTGCCGGTTCCTACCCTCGTCCAGCACCACCTCCACCCAGGAATTCCTGTCGCCCTCGCGCACGGCGCGCACCTGCGTCGCCCGCAACAGCTCCCCATCGTGCTCCACGCCGCGCACCATGGCGTCGAGCATGTCCGGGGTGGCCTTGTGATCCATCTGGACGTGATAGGTCTTGGCGACATGGGTCTCGGGGTCGAGCAGCGCCTGGGCGAATTCCGTGTCGTTGGTGAAGAGCAGCAGCCCCTCGCTCGCCTTGTCGAGGCGGCCGACCGGGGAAAGATGGGCGTGGTCGAGATGCTTCAGGCAATCGAAGACCGTCGGCCTTCCCTCCGGGTCGTGCCGGGTGGTGACGAGGCCGCGCGGCTTGTTGAGCATCAGGTAGACACGCTCCTGCGCCGCGACGCGCTTGCCGTCCACCGCGATCGCCGCGGCGGAAATATCCACCCAGGCCTCGGTATCGGTGACGATGCGCCCGCCCACCGTCACGCGCCCCTCGCGCACCAGCGCCTCGGCCTGCGTGCGCGAGCAGAAGCCGAGCTTGGAGAGCGCGCGCGCCAACGTCGCCCGCTTGCCGCCGGCGGGCGGCGCGGGCTTGCGGCCCGTTTTCGGTGTCTGCGGTTTGCGGGTACCCTTCATCTCGCCGTCCTTGGTTGACCCACAGGCCCTTGCCATTCTAAAGCCGGGGTCGTCCAGCCAAATCCGCAAAGCCCGAAGTGAGACGCCGTTGACCAGGGAAGACATTACCAACGAACTCGTGACGCTGCGCGATTACTGGCGCTATGCGATCTCCCGTTTCAACGCGGCCGATCTCAGCTACGGCCACGGCACGACGACGGCCGGCGACGACGCGGCCTTCCTGCTGCTCGATTCGCTCGACCTGCCGATCGACGCGCTCGATCCCTTCCTCGACGCCCGCCTGCTGCCGGCCGAACGCCGGCTGCTCGTCGAGCGCATCGAGGCGCGCGTTGCCACCCGCAAGCCCTCCTCCTATCTCACGGGCCGGGCCTATATCCAGGGCGTGCGGTTCCATGTGGACGAGCGGGTGATCGTGCCGCGCTCGCATATCGGCGAAATCCTGTTCAGCGAATATCTCGGCGAGAACGGCTCGTCCTTCCTGCCCGATCCGATGTCCGTCGAAAGCGCCGTGGATATCTGCACCGGCTCGGGCTGCCTTGCCGTGCTCGCCGCGAAATTCTTCCCCGCCGCCACGGTCGATGCCGTGGACCTTTCGGCCGATGCGCTGGAAGTCGCCGCATTGAACATCGCCGAGCACGATGTCGCCGGGCAGGTGAACCTTTTCGAGGGCGACCTTTTCGCCCCGCTTGCCGGCCGGACATACGACCTCATCATCACCAACCCGCCCTATGTCGACCACGAGGCGCTGGACGGCTACCCGCCGGAATTCCGCGCCGAGCCGGAGATGGCCCATGACGGCGGCGAGGACGGGCTTGATCTCGTGCGTCGCATTCTCATGGACGCACCCAGCTTCCTCAATCCCGAGGGCGGCATGATCTGCGAGATCGGCTCGGGCCGGGAAATCCTCGAGGAGGAATTCCCGCATCTCGATTTCGTCTGGCTGGAGACAGCCGAATCCCAGGATGCCGTGTTCTGGATTTCCGCCGAAGCGCTCGGCGTGAAATAGGGGACGGCCTCGATCTTGGGCGACGAAACGCAAGAGACAAGACAAAAGCCGCCGCGCGCGACGCGCCTCACGCTGCTATGCCGGGGCGCCACCGCCTCCAACCGGCTGTCCCGCCTTGCCTCCGACGAACCGCTTCTGGAAAGGGAATGGGAACGGGCCGAGCGGCTTGCCCCTCTCCTGCCGGCCTGTGACGCGGTGTTTTGCGCGCCGGAAGCCAGCGCGCGGGAAACCGCCGCCCTGTTCGGCCTGCATCCGGCGATAGCCGTGCCGCTGCGGGACGTGGACTACGGCCGGTGGAACGGCCTTGCCCTGGAGGATATCGCCGCGCAAGGCCCGGCCGACCTCCAGCGCTGGCTGTCGGACCCCGCCGCCGCGCCGCATGGCGGGGAAAGCTTCGCGGCAGCGCGGACGCGCTGCATATCCTGGCTCGACGACCAGCACGCGGTGGGCGGCCACCTTCTGGCGATCACCCATGCCATCGTGCTGAAGCTCGTTCTCGCCCATGTTCTCGACGCACCGCTTCAGGCTATCTGGCGCACCGATGTCGAACCGTTCGGCGCGCTGACCCTGACCAGCGACGGCCGGCGCTGGGCGCTGCGTTTCTTCGGATCGCCGCTGGCCTTCGCATAGCCGGAAGACGGGTTTTCAGTTCAGGCGCTGCTCGGTCTCGGCATCGAAGACATGGATGGCGGCGGGCTGGACGCGCAGGGAAATCTCCTCGCCCGCCTTGATGCCGGCCGCCGCCGGCAGGGCCGCGACGAGGCGCTGGCCGCCGACCGAGGCCGTGACGACCAGTTCCGGCCCCGTCAGCTCCGCCACCTCGCAGCGCGCATCGAGAGACACGCCTTTGCCGGAGGGGCCGAGCGCTTCCGGACGGATGCCGAGGACGAGCCTGCGCCCCTCGGTCATCGTCTCCAGTCCCGGCACGGCAAGCGCGATGCCGCTCCCCTCGATCACGGCCCGGCCCGCATTCACCGTCGCCGCAAGCAGGTTCATCGGTGGCGCGCCGACGAAGGTCGCGACATAGAGCGTCGCCGGGCGATTGTAGATGTTCTCCGGCGTATCGAGCTGCTCGATGCGGCCGCCCCGCATGACGGCGATGCGGGTGGCGAGCGTCATCGCCTCGATCTGGTCATGCGTGACATAGACGACGGTCGTCCTCGTCATCTGGTGCAGGCGTTTCAGCTCGGTGCGCATCTCCATGCGCAGCTTGGCGTCGAGGTTGGACAGCGGCTCGTCGAAGAGGAAGATCTTCGGATTGCGCACCAGCGCCCGGCCGATGGCGACACGCTGGCGCTGGCCGCCCGAAAGCTGGCCGGGCTTGCGCTCCAGCAGGTTCTCGATCTGCAGGAGTTTTGCCGTCTCCTGCACGGCCCGGTCGCGCTCGGCCTTGTCGACCTTGCGCATTTCGAGGCCGAAGCCGATGTTCCGGTGCACCGTGAGATTGGGATAAAGCGCATAGGACTGGAAGACCATGGCGATGTCCCGGTCCTTCGGATGCACGCCGACGATGGACCGCCCGTCGATGCGGATATCGCCGCTCGTCGGCTCGCCAAGACCGGCGATGATGTTGAGCAGCGTGGACTTGCCGCAGCCCGACGCGCCGAGAAGCACGAGGAATTCGCCGCTTTCCAGCGCGATGTCGATGCCCTTCAAGGTCTCGACGGCACCGTAGTTCTTGCGGATGGCTTCGATGGTCAGCGTGCTCATGCCGGGATTTCCTGAGGGATGGGGGCGTAGCGTCTCGGATGGGTGGAGATGGCGCGGGAGGCGACCGCCGTGCCGGCGGCAAGGCTCGCCGCAAGCCCCCTGCCCTCGGCATAGGCGGAGAGGAAAGCAGCGTTGAAGACGTCGCCCGCGCCGATGGTGTCGACGACGGCGACCGACGGGGCCTCGGCCCGGAACAGCGTGCCGTCCGCATCGATAGCGATGGCGCCCTTCGGCCCGCATTTCACGACGACGACGGCGCCTTGCGGCATGCCCCGTTGCAGCAGGCGGCCGGCCTCCTCGGGATCCGTGACGCCGGCAAGGTTCGTCGTCTCGACCTCGTTGAAGAGCGCGATGCGGCAGCGCGACAGCCAGTCTTTCGCCGCCGCCCGGTTCTCTTCCGTCCAGCCGTGCAGCGGCCAGCCCGTATCGAGCGCGACGGCGATGCCGTGCCGGTCCGCCCAGTCGAAGAAGCCGTCATATTCCTCCACCAGCCGGTCGGTGAGGAAGGAGCCGCAGAGAAGCGCGATGCCGTCGGCAAGGCGCGGGCCGTCGAGCACGGCGAAGACGTCTTCCAGGCTGAAAAGCGGCAGGTGACCGCGGGTGGTGAAGAAGGTGCGCTCGCCATCGGGATGGGTGATGCCGACGGAAAGGGTCGTGCTGTCGCCATGTACCGGCCAGTGCCGGGCGCGCTCGCCGAAACTTTCCGCAAGCCACGCGCCGAAGCGGTCGCTGCCGATGCTGGCGGCGATCTCGAAGGGCGTGCCGAGCGCCATCCAGGCGAGCGCCGCGTTGCCGGCGGAGCCGCCGACGCGCAACTCGTCATGGTCGACGATGATCTCGGTGCCGGGCTGCGGCCAGGGCGCGGCCGGCCCCATGATCAGGTCAACATTGACGTTTCCGATGACGGCAAGCGGTCTCACTCATTCGCTCCGGGTAATCTTGGTCGAGCGCACCGGCGTGCCGGCATCGGGGACGCGGGCGGCGGCAAAGGCGATCATCAGGCGCTGCGCGGTCGGCAGCATGGAGAAGACGGCGGCAAGGCCCGTCGACGGCGGGAAGGCGACGGTCGCCGCGCCTTCGACCGGCGGGCAGCCGGAAGCGTCGAAGACGACGAGTTTCGCGCCGGCCTCGACCACGGAGACGGCCATGGCCGTCACGAGGTCCGTCGTCGCATCGTCGCTGCGGAAGAGCACGACGCCCACCTCCGGCGACAGCATCTCCATCGGGCCGTGGCGAAGCTGCCCACCTTCCAGCGAGAAGCACGGTGCGCGGGAGAGTTCCGTGAAGCCGAGCGCTATGGCTTCGGCAAGCCCCTGCAGGCGCCGGCTGGAGGTCACGACGGAGCGGACATTCGAAAGCGCGGCGAGCGCCGCCTCGATGGAGGGTTCCAGCGGGGTTTCCAGTGCGTCGACGGCGGGAGAGACGTCCTCGCCCATCGCGCCGAGGATCGCGAGGTGCAGGGCGAAGCTCACCGTGAGGCTGCGCGTCGCGGCAAAGGCCTGCTCGGTGCCACCGTGGCCGACGAGGCAAGGCGCGGTGCGGGCGAGGAAGGAGCCGCCCTCCAGCGTGAAGCCGAAGGTTTCCGCGTTGCCACCCGTCTCCTCAAACCAGCGCAGGACTTCCGCGCTTTCGCCGGACTGCGAGGTGATGAAGACGGTGCGGCCGTCGAGCAGCAGCGGTGCGCCGAGTTGCTCGGAGAGCGGCAGGGCGATGGCGTCGATGCCGAGGGCGCGGTACAGCGGCTCGACGGCGCGGCCGACGGCGTGCGAGCCGCCCATGCCGAGGAGGAGGAGCTTGCCCGTGCGCTTCAGGCTGGCGGCGGCCCTTGCCGCCATGTCCGCATTGCTGCGGAAGGAGGCCAATGCATCGGCGTGCTGGCGGGCCATTTCCCGGTCGATGGCCTGAAGCCCGGCCGGGCGTGTTGCGTTCGTCGTCATGGTCATCCTTTCACACCGCCGCTGGTGAGGCCCGAGATCAAGGCCCGTTGCATGAGAAGACCGACCAGCACCGGCGGCAGCGCGGCAAGCACGCCAGCGGTCGCGATCAGCCCGTAGTCGGAAACGCGCCCGCCGGCGAGATCGGCGATGGCGACGGTCAGCGTGCGCGCCCGCTGGTCGGAGGTGAAGAGCAGCGCATAGAAGAACTCATCCCAGCCGAGCAGGAAGGCGAAGAGCGCCGAGGTCGCGACGATGGGCATGGCGAGCGGTAGGGTGACGATGCGCAGCATCGCAAAGAGACTCGCCCCGTCCATCATCGCCGCCTGCTCGATCTCCCGCGGAATGCCGTCGAAGCCGGACTTCATCAGCCATGTGGTGAAGGGCGCAAGGATGCTGAGATAGACCAGCGCGAGGCCGAAGACGGAATTGAGCAGGCCGAGGGCGGCAAGCAGCATGTAGAGCGGCACCGCGAGCGCGACCGGTGGCAGCATGTAGGTGGCGATGACCAGCGACAGCGACCAGCCGACCGAAGGCGTGCGCGAAACCGCCCAGCCGGCGGGAATGGCAAGCGCGATGGCGGCGAGCGTCGCCATGCCCGCGACGAGGATGCTGTTGACGAGCGAGGCGACGAAAGTGGCCCCGGCGCTGTTGGGGATCGTCGATAGCAGCATGGCGTAGCGGGAGAAATCGACCGTGCTCGGCCACCAGCGGAGCGGCCGCGTAACGAGGTCGGCGGCCGGCGAAATGCTCATCACGAAGAGCCAGAGGATCGGCGCGAGGATGACGGCGGCGAGCAGCAGCGCGGCGGCGTGAATGAGGATCGAGGCAAGAAGGCTGCGGCGCTCCATCAGGCGGCACTCCCCGCGGCGCGGCGCACCAGCATGCCGTAGCCGATCGCCAGCACCGTCACGATGAGCGTGACGACGAGGGCGAGCGAGGCCCCGGAGCCGGCGCGCTGGAAGGAGAAGGCCTCCTGATAGACGAGGATCGAGAGGGTGCGCGTGGAATTGGCCGGCCCGCCGCGCGTCATGACCCAGATGATATCGAACACCTTGAAGGCCTCGATGGTGCGCAGCACCAGCGCCACCATCAGCGGCCCGGCGAGATAGGGCAGGATGACGAAGCGGAAACGGGCGAAGGGACCCGCGCCGTCGACCAGCGATGCGGCGGTGATGTCGCGCGGCACCGCCTGCAGCGCGGCGAGCGCGATAAGGGCGACGAGCGGGAAATTCTTCCAGCAGTCGGCGACGATCAGCGCGGTCATGGCGGTAGCCGGCTCGCCGAGCCAGGAGCGGTAGGCATCGAGCAGGCCGATCTGCGTCAGCGCCGAATTCAGCGCGCCGTATTCCGGATTGTAGATGAGACGCCAGAGGGTCGCGTTGACGACCGTCGGCAGCGCCCAGGGCAGGATGAGCAGGGCGCGCAGCACCGTGCGGCCATGGAATTTCTGGTTCAAAAGCAGGGCGGCGAGCACGCCCAGCACCATTTCGGCCGTTACCGAGGCGACGGCGAACCAGGTGGTCGCGTAGAGCGCCCGCAGGAAATTGCTGCTCGTCAGCATCTTCGCGTAATTGTCGAAGCCGACGAAAGTGCCGCCGAGGCCCACCAGCTTGGCATCGGTGAAGGAAAGCCGCACCGTATCGACCATCGGCCAGCCGATCACGGCGACCATGATCACCAGTAGCGGCAGCATGAGAAGCCATGCCCGGGTGGTCATCCAGGTGCTGGACATAGCGTCCTCTTGTCTGTTTTCGGGAAGGAGAGTGTGCGGGCGACCGGGGCCGCCCGCAAGGCATGAATGTCAGAGGCCGCTATTGTCGGCGGCGGACTTCAATGCGTCTTCCGGCGATGCCTGATCGAGCAGGGCTTCCTGAATGGCCTGCTGGAGCGCCGTGGAGAGTTCCTGATACTTCGGCGTGGTCGGACGCGGATACATGGCGGCCAGACCGAGCTTGGCGGCGGCGATCATCTCTTCCTGGCCGGCGGTTACGGCCGGGTCGTCATAGGAGGACGCCCAGATCGGCAGGCTGAGCTTCGCATAGGCGTTCTGCGTTTCCTGCGAGGTCATGTGCACGATGTACTTCCACGCCTCGTCGGGATGCTTGCTCGTCGAGGTGATGCCGAGGCCCATCGAGCCGTTGACGGCGGAAACCTCGCTCTTGCCCTCGACACCCGGGGCCGGCACAACGCCCACCTTGCCGGCGACCTTGCTGTCCGTGCCGGCGTTGGCCATGTTGTACATATAGGTCCAGTTCAGCGCGAAAGCCGCCTCGCCGTTCTGGAAGACGTTGCGCACGTCCTCTTCGAGAAACTCCTTGGAGTTCGGGTTGGTGACGCCCGACTTGTAGCTGTCCACCATGTATTTCAGCGCGTCGAGACCGCCGCCCTCGGTGAAGGCCGGCTTGCCGTCAATCTTCATATTCGCCGCCGCCTCTCTGGAGGTCGGCAGGTCCTGACCATCACCCTGATCAACAAAGCGCAGCCGACAGAAGATCGTCTTAGGGACGAATTCTGCCTTCTGCAGGCTGGCCTCAAGATTCAATCGATTACGCGCGATGGTATAGGGGCAATCCGCCCGCGGCAGACTTCGGTGCCGGCCGGCGCGGACGATGACGCCCGTTCTGCCGCGCTTCTCTACCGCGATGTTCTTGAATACGCGGTTGGACACGGTGTGGCGGTGATCTGGGAGCCGAATTCCGATCAGCGGACAGGCTGGCTGGAAACGGCATGGATGCCGGTCGCAACGGTGAAAGGAATGAACGCATCTGGCCATGGAATGCTGAGAGAATTTCTTAGCCGAAACCCGCAGGCGCTATCTGCTCAGTGGCTAGCCCAATGCGCGGACCGTAGCGAGGTCCTAGACGCTCTTCGCGGTATTGCAGGCGTGTACGAAGAATGGATCCGCGAGGAGTTGGCTTCCCGAGTCGACAGCTTCTCTGGCGATCTCCGGATCGCGGCTGAGCGGAACGTGGATCTCTGCAGGGCGGCACTGAGGCGCATAGAAGCGGGTGTCGATATGCTTGCCCGTGACATCCACGCCTGGAAGGCCTTCACGTTAGCTAACGCGGCAATGGACAGGCAGTCTCGTTTCCCCGCCAAGGGCGAACGCGCCGGGCCGCTTACCTGGAGGCCATTCCAGCTCGCATACATCCTTATGGTCTTACCGGGCCTGGTTGATCCGAGGGATCCAGACCGCGATCACGTCGATCTGCTCTGGTTTCCAACCGGCGGCGGGAAAACCGAAGCCTATCTGGGTTTGACGGCCTTCCAAATCCTTCACCGCCGCCTCACTGACGCAGATCGACGCTCCGAAGGCGGCGTAGATGTGCTGATGCGGTATACCCTCCGACTCCTGACCGTGCAGCAGTTCCAGCGCGCGGCGGCATTAATTTGCGCATGCGAGGCCATCCGGATTGGGCGCGAAGATCTCGGCGATGCGCCGATCTCCCTCGGTCTCTATGTTGGTGGGGATGCCACTCCAAACAGGGGTAGCGCAGCAATGGAAGCGCTCGATCTTGAACACGACGGTCAGAAGCCGAAGTCGACCCCCCGACAACTGTTAGAGTGCCCGGTCTGCGGCAACAGGCTTGGCGCCGATTGTTACCAGCGGGCTCCAGCCGACGCTGGCATAGATATCCGCTGCTCCAACGAAGACTGTGTGACCTACGGCGCGCCGCTGCCAGTGATAACTGTGGACGACTTCATCTACGACGCGCCGCCGAGCCTCTTGATAGGCACAATCGACAAGTTTGCTCAGCTTCCCCGACGAAGCGACCTGCGGGTACTTTTTGGTCTTGATGGAGGACTCCGTCCTGGGCTGATTATTCAAGACGAATTGCATTTGATTTCTGGGCCGCTCGGCTCGATGGCTGGTCTGTATGAGACCGTCGTGGACCTGCTCTGCACTAATGATGGCGCCCGCCCCAAGGTGATTGGTTCAACGGCCACGATCGGACAGGCCGGACGCCAGGTCCGGGCGTTATTCGATCGTCCGGTGCTGCAGTTCCCACCGTCCGGCTTTGAGGCATCGGACTCTTTCTTCGCAGTCCGGGATGACCACGGACCAGACCGGCTATATGTTGGCTTGTGCTCTGCCGGCCGAAGCCCGAAGTTTGCCCTTCAAGCAGCAGCCGCGGCGCTTCTTCAGGGCATCGGTCATCTGGTCAATACTGGAACTGATCCTGCGCTCGCTGATCCCTACTGGACAGCGGTCCTTTACTTCAACAGCCTTCGTGAACTAGGCGGCGCACACGTGCTTTTGCAGGATGACATTCCGCGCCAGATTTCTTTTCTCGCGAGCCGCCTCGGAGGCGGTAGGCGCGTCCTGGAGACAGATGCAATCGAGCTGAGCAGCCGGGTATCATCCCGCGATCTTCCGGATTTCCTCGCGCAACTTGGGAATCCGCTGTACGCATCCGAGGTGGGCCGCCTTGTAGGAATTGCCGGATCTGGCACTGACTGTCCTTATTGACGTCAAAAAGGACAGTGCGGCTATGGATCGAGTTGAGATTGTCGACACGGGTCGGCGTCGTCGATTTAGCAAAGAGATGAAGCTCCAGATTGTCGCCGAGAGCTATTCGGAACCTGGCTTGTGTGCGACGACGGCGCGGCGACATGGAATATCGCGTTCTCAGTTATATGAATGGCGCCGGCTCGCACGAGTGTGGCAACTGGATGTTGGGTCTCCTGTCGGTGGCTTTGTCCCGGCGCTACTTGTGCCAGAGGTAGAGCCAGCAGCAGGGTCATTGCCGAACGCCAGCCGGATGGAGGTTGTCAGCGCGAATGGTCGCCGTGTGATTGTGGACCGCGATGTCGACGTTGAAGCGCTGCTCCGGATCCTGCGCGGACTGGAGGCGCTGCGGTGAATCCGTTTCCGATGGGAACAGGGGTCAAGGTCTGGCTTTCGACGGGGTATACGGACATGCGCTGTGGCTTTCCCTCCCTGGCGCTTCGGGTGCAGGAGGTGCTGAAGCATGATCCGTTGTCAGGGCATCTCTTCGTCTTCAGGGGGCGCAGATCGGATATATTGAAGATCATCTGGCATGATGGTCTGGGCGCCTGCCTTTTTACGCGGCGCCTGGAGAAGGGCCGGTTTATCTGGCCGAATATGGAGGGCGGCGCGGTAGCGATCTCACCGGCGCAATTATCTTATTTGTTGTCCGGGATCGACTGGCGCAATCCGCAGGAAACCTGGCGTCCGACACGGGTCGGATAGCATTATTGCATTGAAAATATTGAGTGAATCTGATCGAATGGCTTCATGACTTCGAAGCCTGTGGATCTTCCTGCGGACCTTGCGAACGCCTATCTGGCGCTGCTTTCCGAGCGCGAGATGTTACAGGCTGAACGCGACGTCGTTGTCGCCGAGCGCGATACCGTCGTCGCCGAGCGGGACATGGCAGTGGCGCAAGCCGCCAATGCGCAGGCCATGCTGTCGGACAGTGAGGCCTTGATTGCCAGTCTGGAACTGGCGATCGAAAAGCTGAAGCGGGAACTGCGCGGCCGGCGATCCGAGCGCACGGCGCGCCTGATCGACCAGATGGAATTGCAGCTCGAAGAACTGGTGATGGCGGCGACGGAAGATGAAGCCGCAGCGCAGGCGGCTGCCGCCAAGACCTCGAGCGTGCGGTCGTTCACGCGCAAACGGCCGGTCCGAAAGCCGTGGCCGGAGGATATCGAGCGTGAGCGCGTGGTGATCGATCCCCCAGTCACCTGTGCATGCTGCGGCGGGTCGCGCCTGTCGAAACTGGGCGAGGACGTCACTGAGACGCTCGAGGAGGTTCCGCGCCGGTTCAAAGTGATCGAGACGGTGCGGGAGAAATTTACCTGCCGAGACTGCGAGGCGATCAGCCAGCCGCCGGCGCCGTTCCATGCCACGCCACGCGGCTTCATCGGTCCTCATCTGCTGGCGACGATCCTCTTTGACAAGTTTGGTATGCATAGCCCCCTCAACCGCCAGAGCACCCGGTTCAAATGTGAGGGCATCGAGCTTTCGACCTCGACGCTGGCCGACCAGGTCGGGTATGGCACAGCCGCGCTCCTGCCGATCTTTGATCTGATCGAGGCGCATGTCTTCGCGGCCGAGCGCCTTTTTGGCGACGACACCACCATTCCCATCCAGGCCAAAGACAAATGCACGACCGGGCGAATATGGACGTACGTGTGCGATGATCGACCCTACGGCGGCGCGGCAGCGCCGGCGGCCATATACTATGCGTCGAGCGACCGCCGCGGCGAGCACCCGCAGAAGCACCTGGCCGAGTATGGCGGTATTCTGCAGAGTGATTGTTACAATGGCTTCGAGCCGCTCAGTGTCGCCGAAAAGAAAGCGGTACCGATCACCTTCGCCTTTTGTCATGCGCACGCGCGGCGCAAATTCTTTGAACTGGCCGACATCCAGAAAAGTGCCCGTAACCGCAAACGCAAAGGAAAGCCGATCTCGCCGATCGCATTGGAGGCCGTCCAACGCTACGACGCGCTGTTCGAGATCGAGCGCCAGATCAATGGATTGAGCGCCGAAGAACGACTGGCCGCGCGGCAGGAAAAGAGCAAGCCGCTGTTCGATGACATGCACGAGTGGCTGAAACGGGAGCGCGCCACGCTCAGCAAATCGTCCGAGGTGATCGAGCCGATCGATTACATGCTGAAGCGCTGGGATGGGTTTGCCCGTTTCCTGGAAGATGGCCGGATTTGTCTCACGAACAATGCCGCCGAGCGCGCGCTGAGAGGAATTGCGCTCGGGCGCCGCAACTGGACCTTCGCCGGTTCCCAGCGTGGGGCCGATCGAGCCGCCATCATGCTCTCCGTGATCACGACTTGTGAACCGCGCCGAGTTTACCGGAGACCGTTTGGTTTAAGTTATGCGGCCATGGCTGGCGCGTCCAGCATGGCATGGTATCGTTCTTCTGCCTCGGCTGGCGGTATGTTGCCGATGGGCTCCAGAAGGCGTCGGTTGTTGAACCAGTCCACCCATTCGAGTGTGGCGAACTCCACGGCTTCGAAGTTGCGCCATGGTCCCCGGCGATGGATGACCTCGGCTTTGTAAAGGCCGTTGATCGTTTCGGCGAGAGCGTTGTCATAGGAATCACCGACGCTCCCGACAGACGGCTCGATGCCCGCCTCCGCCAGCCGCTCAGAATAGCGAATCGACACGTATTGCGAGCCGCGGTCGGAATGATGAACCAGCCCGCCCCGTTTGACGGGCCGCCGATCATGAAGTGCCTGCTCCAGAGCATCGAGGACAAAGCCCGCATGGGCAGTCCGGCTTGCCCGCCAACCGACGATACGTCGGGCAAAGGCATCGATCACGAAGGCCACGTAAACGAAGCCCTGCCAGGTCGCGACATAGGTGAAATCGGATAACCACAGCATGTTCGGCGCGGGAGCCTTGAAGTGGCGATTGACGCGGTCGAGCGGACACGGGGCAGACTTGTCCGATACAGTGGTTTTGATCGGCTTGCCACGAATGATGCCTTGAAGACCCATCATTCTCATGAGCCTTGCGACGGTGCAGCGAGCGATATCGAAGCCTTCTCGCTGCAACTGTCGCCACACTTTCCGCACGCCATAGACCTGGAAGTTCTCGTTGAACACCCGGCGTATCTCGACTTTCATAGCCATATCGCGCCGGGCGCGGGCCGATAGGCGACCCACGTCCGTGCGCTTGGCGACGACTTCATAATAGGTGGACGGGGCAATCGGCAGCAGCCTGCAGATCGGCTCGACCCCGAGCACCGAGCGGTGTTCGTCGATGAAGGAAATCATCGCTTCATTGGGCGGTCGAGCTCCGCCATCGCAAAATACGCAGAGGCTTTGCGCAAAATCTCGTTGGCCTGACGAAGCTCGCGGTTCTCCCGCTCCAGAGCCTTCATCTTCTCGGCGACGTCACTCGGCAGGCCAGCTCGCTTGCCGCTGTCCACCTCAGCCTTCTTCACCCATTCATTGAGCGTATGCGCCGAGCAGCCGATCTTGGCAGCTATGGAAGACACGGCCGCCCACCGCGAAGGATGCTCTGCTTCATGCTCGACAACCATTCGAACGGCGCGGGCGCGCACTTCGGGAGAAAACTTGTTCGTCGTCTTGCTTGTCATAGACCCTACTTCTCACAAGTTGGGGTCTCCGGCAAACCCGGTGCGGTTCACTTGCCGTCTCAACGACGTCGACCCAAAAGCGTGGCTCGCCGATGTGTTCGCTCGCATCGCCGATCTTCCCGTCTCCCGCCTGCACGAACTGCTGCCTTGGCAATGGAAGACACACAAAGGGACGGCTATTGCGGCGGCCGCGTAAACAGCTCCCGGAACAACGCTTCCGAACGCTCCAAGCCTTCATCGGTCAGGATCAATGACTTCGACTTGTTGACAGGGTCGCCGATCAAGCCCTTCTTGTGAAGCCGATCCGTCGTTGCCCAGTCGAAGCCCTTCCAGGCACAACGCTCGTTATGCAGCGTCAGCCATAACAGCGCCAAGACGGCATCGTCGATCTTGTCCTCATCGATCTCCATGAACCGACGTTACCACGCGCGGCGCCCAAAATCCCGCGGCCCTCCTCGGATGGATACAATCCGCTTACAGATGGCAGCGATCCGTTCGAACCCCAGCCGCGTGATTCGGTCCTGGCATCAAATATGATTTCCGTAGGGGTCGATGTTTCTCGGCTCGGTCTGATGCTGGTGAACGGACAGCCAAAATCGACCGCAGAATACATTCAAGCGAGCAGCCGAGTGGGCCGGGGCCTCGACGGTCTTGTAATGACTCTCTACAATTTCGGCCGTCCCCGGGACGTCTCTCACTTTGAGCACTTCCTCACCTATCACAGCGCACTATACCGAAGCGTCGAGGCGACGAGTGTCACACCTTGGGCTCCCCGGGCGCGAGACAAAGCGCTTCATGCTGTAATCGCGGCCGCAGTCCGGCACCTCACCGATGGTATGGAGGACGACCAGGACGCCATAGCTTTCGACCCCCAGGACAAAGAAGTCAGACGGCTTATTGACGCCATCCGACAACGTGCGGTTTCAGCTTCGGACGGAATTGAGGGAGAAGATGCCGCTGAGGACATTGATGCCATCGTCGAAGAATGGGCGTCGAGAAGCCAAAGCGCTCAAGCTGCCGGAACCGACCTGCTCTATTGGAAACGGTCCGCGCCATTCGGGAAGACCAAGCCACATCTGATGCTGTCGGCTGAGGAGGGAGGACAACCGGGTTCGCTGGCCTGGGCAACCCCGAATTCTATGCGTGAGGTCGAACCCTCAACAGCCTTTGCCTTGAAATCGATCAGCAGGAGGAACTGAATATGGCAAGACGTCCCCGGAACGCCCCCGCGTCCGAACCTACTGATGCGGTGGAACCGATCGGGACGGTTCGCCGATCCCAGCTTGTCTCTTCTTTCGGCATTGGGGCGATCATCGACCTCGAGAAGGGCTCGTTCATGCCGATGGGATTGGAGGACTGGGAGCGGATCAACTCGCTTCCGTCGCTTAGGATCGGCGAGGAGCGCCTGCAGTCGATGCTTGGCGTCAGCCACTTCCGCCTGGGTCCTGTGAAGGAGCAAATTGCCGGAACAACACAGATCCGCGCTCGCAGCGCAGCACCTGCCGTCAGGTTCCCCGAGTGGCATGAATGCCCGAAGTGCCATATCATAGGACGGGAGGGCACTCCCTTCGAACTGGCTGACGATGGGTCTCGGCTTCGCTGCACGGCCCATGGTGGCAAAGTCTTCACGAACCCCGTCCGCTTTGTCGTAGCCTGTCGTCGGGGTCACCTCAGCGACTTCCCTTGGGAATGGTGGGCGCATCGTGGTTGTGAAGGGGGCATTTGCCAGCGTCCCCTGCTGCGGCTGGGCTCGCGCGGTGAGTCCGCATCGCTCGCAGACCTCTTTGTGGTCTGCGAGGCTTGCAGCACCCCGGAACGGAGAACCATGCAATCGCTCGGAACAGCCTTTGGTGCTGATGCGCTGACCGGTTGGACGTGCGATGGCTTCAGGCCATGGTTACATGACCGTCAGGCTGACTGCCGGGAGCAGGTCCGCGCTTTGCAGCGCGGTGCCTCTAACGTGCACTTCGGTGTAGTTGGCTCAGCATTGTCTATACCTCCTGCATCAGAGGCGTTGACGCAGATCGTCGAGCAATCCCGAATGTATCTGGATGGAGTGCCTGAGGCGGCGCTTCCCTCCGTGCTGACGGGTGTGTCGCAAACCTACGGCGTCCCGGTTGACCAGTTGCTGGCCGCATACCTACGGCTGCGATCGATTGAAGTAGGCGGCCCTTGTTTGACCGAAAAGATCGCGCGTGAGCAAGAGTATGACGCCCTGTCGCAGGACCGCGACGACCCCATTGTCGGCGGGGTTGTGCCGCAGTTCCAGAACGAGGTGTTCGCCCCACCCCAAGCGCTCTCACACTGGTTCGATCTGGTCGGAGCTACCTCGCGACTTCGCGAGGTGCGTGCCTTAGCAGGGTTCTCCCGAATTGAACCGCATCCAGTCAGTCCGGAGCGCGTTCGACAAGCGATCGCGGAAGGAAAGGTTTCCCCGCTCTCGAAGACTGAAAGGACTTGGCTGCCCGGTGCCGAAATCAGAGGTGAAGGCATCTTTCTGCGCTTCAGGACGGAAAACGTCGATAAGTGGATCGACGACAATCCTAGTTTGGCCGCGCGCGTCGCCATCCTTGAAACTCGGAGCAGGCAGATTGCCGAAGAGCGTGGCTACGAGCGAGACTACACAATCACCCCGCGTCTATTGCTGGTACACTCCTTCGCTCACGCTTTCATTCGACAGATTTCGGTCGAGTGCGGCTACTCGGCCTCTGCATTGCGCGAACGGCTATTTGTTTCCGACACTGGGAGAACCATGAATGGCGTCCTGATCTACACCGGCTCGCCAGACTCCGAAGGCAGTCTTGGAGGGCTTGTCCGCCTGAGCGCCCCCGACCTGCTTCAACCGATCGTACTTCGAACGCTTGCTAATGCCGGATGGTGTGGCAGCGATCCGGTGTGCCTGGAGACGGATCCCAAGCAGTCAGGCGACCGGATTAGCGGTGCGGCCTGTCACTGCTGCCTTCTTCTTCCCGAAACCGCCTGTGAGCGCTTCAACCGCGAACTCGATCGCGCTGTTCTGGTTGGTGACGCAGATCAGTCGTTTTCTGGCTTTTTTGGCAATCTGATGCCGGAGGCAGAATGGCAGTCTTGATCCCCGATGTTCCTGAGCGTTGTCCTAACAGCGAGCGGCTCGTCTATGAGCGGCTGGGTCGCGAATTGCCGGACGACTGGGTTGTGCTCCATTCGCTGGGATTGCCGGGTCACGAGAAAAAGATCTGGGGCGAAGCGGACATGATAATCCTGTCGCACCTCGGCGTGTTTGCGATCGAGGTGAAGGGAGGAAAGGTATCCTGTACCGACGGCGTATGGACTTTCTCGGGCGACTTCAAGAGCTACACAAAGAAGGAGAGCCCGTGGTCACAGGCGTCGGGCGCCATGAACGCAGTGAGAGACCGTCTTCATGCTGCAGCCGGGTCGTTCAAGGATGTACTTTTTGGCTTTGGTGTAGTGATGCCCTACACGACCTTCACTACGACAGGCGCGGAAATCATACCGGAGGTTCTACTCGACAAGCGGAAATTCCGCGATACCCTTGCCCACTTCATCTCCGCAATCCAGCGATACTGGCATGATGTCTATCTCGAAAAGCGTGGTAGAACCTATCGCGGCCTCAGACCGAACGAGATTCTTCTCGCGAGGCAGATATTAAGGCCGGATCTTGAAACGGCACTAAGCCTGGGCGGGTATCTCACCGGTGTCGATGCGCGGCTGATCTACCTGTCTAATGAGCAGATACGAGCGTCGCGCCGCCTCGCGGCCAATCCGCGGACGGTCGTGCGTGGAGCGGCCGGTACGGGCAAGTCGGTTATCGCGTTGGAACGAGCGCGACAGCTCGCCGCTAATGGCAAGCGCGTATTAATGCTCTGCTTCAATCAGCTATTGGCCGCCCATGTGCGTGAGGGACTAGCAACCGATGACAGTGGCGCGAAGCTAGAGGTCCGCCATATACACGCTCTTTACCGCGAACTTATCGCAACCGCCGGCCTCCTACCACAACTTGAGAAGGAGGACTTTGACCACCACGAGTTCTTCCCGAAGCGATTTCCCGAACTGGCGGCGGAAGCGCTTTGCGAACACGCTCCTGATCTATGGGACGTGCTGATTGTTGACGAGGCTCAGGACCTTCTTACCCCGGAGCATCTTGACGTTATGGATCTGCTGGTTCGTGACGGGTTGAGGCGAGGCCAGTGGCACCTTTTCCTGGACCCGCTTCAGAACATTTACAGCGTCGAGACTCAGGAAATGGTAGAGCAGAGGCTGAGCGAAGGAGCGCCCGCTTTTGATGATCTGTTCGAGAATTGCCGGAACACTCGCCAGGTAGCCGTGCAGGCTTCGATCATTTCAGGGATTGACTTGGCCGTAGTTGGGGCGCCGGACGGGCCACAGTGCCAAGTCCACTACCATGCCGATACGAAAGATGGAATCGCGCAATTAGAAGCGATAATTCGCGATCTCATCGCCCGGGATGTCCCAGCCAGCGACATCGTTATCCTCTCGACCCGCCGCCATGAGAACTCACTCCTCGCGGGGCAGCGCGAACTAGCGGGCCGTCGACTTGTCGATCCCGCGGACAAAACTGCACTGCGAGCTGGGTCTCTGCTATTTACGACGATGCACTCATTCAAGGGATTGGAACGGCAGGTCGTGATTGCGATCGACATGGCAGAGACAGGTGACGAAAGATGGGCCATGCTCCACTATGCCGGACTTTCGCGTGCAAGGGGACTGCTCCACGTGCTTTTGCCCGGATCTGCCCGCCGGGCGTACGACACACAGGGAGAGGCATTTGGTAGGCGACTAGAATCTCGTCGAACCTGACTCCCGCAGGTTCTGATCTTGAGGATTATCCAAGGATTCGGAATGCTAAGGGCGTTGTTGGTTTCCACGCGGAACTGAGCCGCCGGATCGTAAGCGGTCAGCCGATGGCGTCAGGCTTGAAGTTCCATGGCATAAGCGCCTCGATATCCGCTACCGGCCAGCCTTGAGCGATGCGGGTCAAGGTCTGGGATAGCCAGTTCAGCGGATCGACGCTGTTCATTCTGCAGGTCTGCAGCAAGGTGGCCAGCGTGGCCCATGTCCGTCCACCGCCCTCACTTCCGGCGAACAGACTGTTCTTTCTCGTAATTGTTTGGGGCCTGATCGCGCGTTCGACTATGTTGGAGTCGATTTCGATACGGCCGTCCATCAGGAAGCGTTCGAGGGCCTCACGCCGCGTGAGCGCGTAGCGGATCGCCTCAGCAGTTTTGGATTTTCCCGAGACCTTACCCAGCTCCTTTTCCCACAGCTCGAAGAGGCTGGTGACGATGACCGAGGACGTTTCCTGACGGCGGCGGGCTCGGGTGCCGGCGTCCTTGCCGCGAACCTCGTCCTCGACCTTCCACAGTTCGGTCATGGCGACGATGGTGTCTGTCGCCGTCTGCGAGACCCCGCTGATGTGCAGGTCGTAAAACTTGCGCCGAAGATGAGCCCAACAGCCCGCCAGCTGGATCGTCTCGTTGCTCCCGGTCTTGGCCCGCGCCTTGGCCAGGTTGCTATAGGCCGAGTAACCGTCGACCTGCAGGATGCCGCTAAAGCCGGAGAGATGCCGCGCCACGCACTCGGCGCCTCGGCTGTCTTCAAACCGATAAGCAACCATCGGCGGGCTGGTTCCGCCGTAGGGTCGATCATCGCGCGCGTAAGCCCAAAGCCAGGCTTTCGTCGTTTTCCCTGAGCCGGGCGCCAAGGTGGGCAAGGTCGTTTCGTCGGCAAAGACCCTTTCGCCCTCTTTGACCCGCTCGAGGATATAATCGGCGCAGATCTGAAGCTCGAAGCCCAGATGCCCCATCCATTGGGCCATCAAATTCCGGCTGATCTCGACGCCGTCGCGCAAATAGATCGCCTCCTGGCGGTAAAGTGGAAGACCGTCGGCGTATTTGGAGACGGCGATATAGGCGAGCAGCCGCTCCGTCGGCAGGCCGCTTTCGATGATGTGTGCCGGCGCCAGGGCCTGGATCACGCCGTCGCGTGCCCGGAAAGCGTATTTGGGGCGGCGCGTCACGATGACCCGGAACTTCGGCGGCACGACATCCAGCCGTTCTGAGCGGTCTTCCCCGATCAGAACCTTCTCCAGCCCCGCGCACTCGGCGGGGACGTCCGGTTCGATCACCTCCTCGATGCGTTCGAGATGAGCGGCAAAGCCCTTGCGCGGACGCGGGGCGCGTTTCGGCTTGTCACCGGAAGCGCGATCAAGTTCGCTCTGGATCGCCGAAAGGCCGGTCTCGATCTCCTCGAAGGCAAAGGACACTTGCTCGTCGTTGACGGCCAGGCGCAGCCGCTCGGAACGCGTGCCATGTTGGGTGCGCTGCAGAACCTTCAGGATCGATGTGAGGTTGGCAATCCGCTCGTTGGCGCTTTTCTCGACCGCTTCCAGTCGGGTGATCTCGGCTTGTGCCGCGACAAGCCGAGCCTCGTTCGCAGCCCGTTCCTCGGCCATCGCTGATATCATCGCTTTCAGCGCATCGACGTCGTCCGGCAGGTCGGGAATGGGCAAAACCATGGGAGGCAATAGAGCACAAAAGCAGCCGTTTTCCCAACCATTACAGCGACATGATTCATCTTGCCGCAGGCCGATATCAGCCCGTCAGCAGCGGTCGCCGAACCTTGGCCGGACGGATCTTCTTCCAATCCATTCCAGCCAGCAGCGCCATTAGTTGCGAATGGTCGAGACGCACCCGCGCCGCCGATATGCCCGGCCAGCAGAAGCTGTTCTCTTCCAGGGTTTTCGAATAGAGACAGACCCCGCTGCCGTCCCACCAGACGATCCGGACACGGTCCGCCCGTTTCGATCTGAACACGTAAAGCGCGCCATTGAACGGGTCGAGGCCGCCTTCCCGCACCAGCGCCATCAAGGATGCGGCCCCCTTGCGGAAGTCGACCGGCTGGCACGACACGTAAACCACAACGCCGGAAGCGATCATGCCTTGCGCACCGCGCCGATAATTCCCGCCAACTGATCCGGATCAATATCCCCGCGCACCCGAACAACGACATCACCCAGAACGATCTCTACGGTCGCGCTGCCGCCCGTCTCAAAGCGCGCGAACTTCACCGGCTCGCTTTCCGACATGGTTCGATCGCCCAATGGCGCCGTCAATGGCGCCAGCGCCCCCGAGGAAAGTGCCTTCCTGCGCCATGCGTAGAGTTGCGACACGTCCAGTTCATAGGCGCGTGCAACCTCCGCCACCGTCCCTCCCGGCGAAAACGCTTCCGCCACAAGCCGCGCCTTCTCGTCATCAGACCAATGCCGCGGCGAACGTCGCGACGGCGTCGCCGTCAAAACTTCGAAGGTCCGAACCTGATTCACCTTGTCGCTCATATGACTCTCCGCATGACTCATGCAGAAAATGAGCTTCCACCGACAAACGCGCTACGTGGGTTTGCCTAACCGCTTACGCCGGATCGGCTCTTAGTGGAAATTGACATTCACAATGAACACAATGAGGCAAAGGGGACGGAGGGGCTATGAAGAAAGCGAAGGGGAAACCTCGCTTTAGAGGAGGCATGCCTCGGCGGGACAATGTAAGATACGACCGGCAGCTGATCGCCCGCTCGGCCCGCGGAGCTCTCCCAGCGGAACTCCCCCTGGTGCACGTGACTGCCGCGTGGCTAGCTAAGGAGATAGTGCGCGACCGAGCCTTCACCCCCAAGTGGTGCGACGTCTTCGAGAAGGATCTCTTATACTTTTTCGTATTGCGACCTGCATACAGGTCGAAACACGGAAACGAGGAATCTCATCAGCTTTCGCGATTTCCCGTAGTGTTCATCGTGAAACCATCAGCCATTCCAGCTCCGGCGCACGTCTATCCCTTTGATACCGGTGGTGCCGCGAAGGGCGCCTTTGCGAAGCAGGCCGATCCCCTCGTCTATCTTGAGGACTACGCAGTCGAAGCGAGTCACAATGGAGCAGTTGGCCATATCGGCTGGGCTTTCTCTTCGCTCGACGGCTACTACAGGGGCGATCTGAAGCAGGACATCCAGGCCGACATACCGTTGAGCGAGAGCGTGACCCTAGGATACATCGACGTGGCGCGCATGGGCATTGAAGGCAGCAACCAGCACGACAAACGAGCATCGACAGTCGAGATCGCTTCCAGCCACAATGTAGCGCTTCAGGATAATATTGACTTGGTCGTCTTTCCAAAACAGTACGTTGAAGGCAATCCTCTCTATGACGAAGTGATTGCGCTCGGTGCAGAGGTGGAACTTTACGACTGGCAGCCAAACAGGGCGCCAGACGAGTTCCAGGAAGAAATCATGACTATTGCAAAAGCATGGTACGTTCGGATGGGGATTCTCTGATGTCATCCGGTTTGCCGGAAAGACTTCACCTCTCGGGTTTCGTGCGGCTTATCGACCATGGCTTCGCGCTTCCAGCCTACCAGATCAAGCCGGGGGCTAACGCATGGTATTACGCCGTTCCCGAGGTGAGCGGCGATCATGCTTCCTTGATCAAGGGTTTTGAACTCCTGGAGGATGAGGCCGTGGAACAGTTCGAGAGCGGCATTCTTGCCGGTCCGGGCGAGGCTTGGAGAGACGTATTTCTTTGGCGAGGGTGCGTCCATGCCGGCCGGCCGGCGGAAATTTACGCGGCGCTTGAAGAGTTCTGGAGTGACCTCTTGAAGTTCGCACCTCTTTCGTTTTTTGATCTTGCACTTCCGTCCGAGGCAGCCGAGACCGGAAAGATAGCCGAGGTCGCCAGAAATTTTCTGGTGCAAAAACTCGGTGGCGACCGGGGTGAGGCAAAGTACATCAGTCTCGTTCTGCGGCCCAATATTCTGATCGAACTCCGCAAAGCTATTTCTACCAATCCGCTGGCTGACACGCAGCTCGCGTCACATGACTTCAGCATCGAACCGCTCGGGCATAAACGGTACGGAGTTGGGCTGGTCCCAGCAGTGTCAGGATGGTTGGACGAAGCGGTGGCCAACAGACTGAGGACGGCCGTCGGGCGTTTTGCTGAACGGCTCGGAGTCACTCTTTACGTCGGCGGACTGAAGGGTGAGGCTGCTGCCGGCCGCGTGGAACCTGA
Organism: Shinella zoogloeoides; assembly: GCF_022682305.1. Lineage (NCBI taxonomy): Bacteria > Pseudomonadati > Pseudomonadota > Alphaproteobacteria > Hyphomicrobiales > Rhizobiaceae > Shinella > Shinella zoogloeoides. The sequence continues at coordinate 542,380 of NZ_CP093528.1, read as the reverse complement.
GCGTCCAATCGAACAACGGGCCATCCGACGAACACGCCGGCCGGTTCGCAGTGAGGCACCGAACATCCTGATCATTGCGGCAGACACGCGCTCCCAGGCGATCTGTCGTCATCTGGAGCTACCGTCAAGCATCACATTCGACTCCGATTCAATCCGGGAAGGCGATTACCGGATAGAACGCAGGAGTGATCTTACAGTTCTTCCCACTTCGCGCGATGGCGTCATCCTCATCGTCGCCGATGTTGCCGCTATGGATACGCAGAAGGTTCTTTCGGTCTTCGATGCTTTCGTCTGGCTCGCAGGGAACGATGCACTCACGGAGGATCGGACCAGCCCTATCCATGAGCTCGTGCGTGGCCGGGACAGTCAGAAACCGTTTTTGATCGCTCCCGCGCCCCCGGCAGATGGTCCATCTTTCTTGATAGAGAGGCGAAAAGTCGTGGAAGCGGTTCTAGGCCAAGCCAATGCAATTATTGATACGACTCTCGCCCGGTCACCCTTCTGGAAGGGTCGGGCTAGGCGTTCCGTAGATCGTCGGATGGCGGACATGGTTGTAACGGTCAGTCTATTGGCCGCTGCTGCCAGAGACGTTCGACAGGATCTGACAACGCGGCGCGGCTCAAAACAGCCTTATTCTGTGTCCCTTTCCATTGGTGACCGCCAGTTCGGGCACGGGGTAGGGTCCGAGCTCAATGCGACAGGCCTCCGTGGTCCCGAGAGCGGCAGGCGGTCTATCAGCCGACACGGGTTCGAAATGGCAGATAAGGGAAGCCAAGTCGTCCAAAATGCGGCGGCTGAAATTAGCCCATTGTGGACTGATTTCGAGCATTTCGGTGAAGCGGCGTTCCTTGAGGCGGTCGGACGGAAGGACCCTTGGCTTAACCGGTCGCTGATAACTGACGTGCCTGACAGTGTGCGGATTAGCCTGGACGCGCCGGATCTGTCAGTTGCGCTGAAGGACAGAGACGGTCGAACATCGATGGTGATTACAGCGGAAGCGCCGCGCCTTGCCACGATACGTGAAGGCTACAAATTTGACCTTGCAGTCATCCGATACACTGACACCGCTACGATGCGCACGGCAGCTCTGCACGAAAAAGTTCACGGCCTGCCAAATGAAATGCGTCTCGGTAAGCTCTCCCGCTTGGCACAGAATCAAGGACTGGTCACACGTGGCCTGGACGCGCGCGACGTAGTGCGGGTGCAAGAAATCGATTGGGTGAAAATTCAGGCGCACGGGAGCTCCAGCCTCCAGTCTCAGGCTCGAATGTATCGGCCCAGTGCTGGAGAGCTGGACGAGAGCCGCGAGATCGCAATTCCAGTTGCCGCCGTGTGGGATGGAATCCGCAGTCGCGATGCCACTGCACTGGAACTGGTAAGGCGGTTCCCTGACCTGCGGGAGCGCGGTAAACGAAGTGGAAAGCGGCCATCTGACCTTGAGGCGGCATGGACGATACCTCCCAGCGATGTCCAGCGATGGGTAATCGAAGATGGACGGGTTCCCGTCCAACTGGGGCAGCTTCAGCCGAGAGAAGTTCCTGCACAGCGGCTGTTCTTCATCGACGGAGATGAGGCGGTTCCTTGTTTCGTCTTTTCCCGACTTTTCGGAGTATGGGCCAAGTCGCTGCTCCCAGCATCTACAAGCTGGGCATCAAGGTTTCAGGTCAGTAGGACATTTGACGCCTTTCCATTCCCTCTGTGCTTCCGGATCGCGCGACCGCCGGAAGGCCAGCCACAGCTTCGCTTCGCCAAAGGAACGCGGCGGCTGGAGGAGCTGGGCCATCGACTTAGATACGAATTAATGGATGATGGCCGACGGCGTGCTTCTCGCGGCACCGAGGATGAACGTTTAGGTCAGCAGATCGAATTGATTGAAGAACTCGACGGAATACTTCTTAGAGAGATGAAGATACCGCTGCATGCCAATGATCTCGAAATTCTCGAAGCGCTCGTCCAGCATAACCGAAGCCGCTCATAGAATACCCATGCCTATCATCTCTCCAAAACCGAGCACCGAAATGCCCCAAAACACCTGTTGTAGAAGACGAGGAATGTAGACCGAGTTGATCGACCAGGGCTTCGATTTATTGCCGCCGGCCTCATTCGGTGTCGTTGGTCAACATCACGGTCGATCCTTGGTGGCACTCGCTCACTTTCATCACTCGTTAATCACGATCTCTTCGTTAAAGGGATTTCAATATCCAAAGAACGGTCTTCCCGTCCAACGCCTGCGCATCAAATAGCGCTTTGGTGAGCGCATCGAGCTTATCGCGGTTCTCATTGACAATCTCGACCGCCCTCGCAAATGCCATTTCCAACCGCGCATGGATGCGGGCGGCGAGATCGGGATTGCCGTCGAGCACGGCGGTCGGATCCTTGTCATCGCGGTAGAGCAACGGCTGGACCGCCCCGAAGCCGAGGGACCGCTCCATGGCGAGCGCCATCTTCGTGGCCCGCGCAAGGTCGCTTTCGTCGGAACCACCCGATCCGGCGGACATCTTGCCGACGACGATCTGCTCGGCGGCCCTGCCCGCCATAAGCATGGCAAGCATGTCTTCGCGATAACCGAGCGTGTCGCTCCCCGATGCGGTGAATCCAAGCTGGCTGTAGCCGCCGCCTCCGGGCGCATCGATGTTGAGCCCATGGATCGGCCCCAACCTCAAGGCATGATGTACGACTGCGTGACCGGACTCATGGATGGCGAAGCGCCAGCGCAAATCATACGGCACCTGCGGCCGGTCCATCCGGATGCCGTCCTCGAGATCTTCATACCGGATCGACCGCTTTTCGCGGCGGGCCTTCAGCCGCGCCTGGCGAACGATGCGTTCGATATCGGCGCCGGTCAGCCCCATCGCCCTCGTTGCCAGCCGCTTCAGAAGTGACACGGCCGCTTCAGGCGCACCCGGTTCAATGTGCTTCGATGTCGTTGTCATGTCGCGGCTCCTTCCCGAGCGTCCCTCAAGGTATGTTCGTCGCTGTCCCGATCGGCATGGATGTCGGATGGTGCTGCCTCGTCGGCATTTGTGCTCGCGACCTCGGAACCCGGCTCATCGGCCTTGGTCTCATCCGACGCCTTTCCATCGACCAGCGATGCGAGATCATCGCCGAGATGGTGGACGAAGATTTCGGCAAGGGTTGCGATATCCGGCATGGGGATTTCGATATGCGTCTCCAGCCGCCCGGAGCGTTTCAGCGCATCATCGATCTCCTGGGGCCTGTTCGTCGCGCCGACGATGATCACTCCCTCGCTCTTGACCGCCCCGTCCAACAGCTCGAGCGCCTTGTTGACGACCGTGTTCCAATAGTCGGCATATTCCCGCTCGGCCGGTTGCCTTTTGCCGATGCCATCGATCTCATCGATGAACAGGATGGCGGGCGCTAGCGCGCGGGCCTCTACGAAGGTTTTGGCCATCTTGGCGATGACGTCATTCAAATGCCCGCCCTGTAGCCAGGTCGAGACTGACGTGACGACCAGCGGGATCTGCAGCGAATTGCACAGCGCCCGAGCAAAGGTCGTCTTGCCGGTCCCGGGCGGCCCATGGAGCAGAAGCTTGGTGCTCATGTCCGACCAAGCGAGATCGCCCGCCCTGTGATCGGCCAGATCAGCCTTCAGATCCAGCGCCCAGGTCTTGGCCTTGCCGTAACCGGAGAGCGTCTCGACCGCGAGCGACGGACGATCGTTTTCTCCCGGTCCCCATGGCTCCGGCTGGATGACCTCGGCGCCTGAGGGCTTGTCCCGCTTCCATCCACCGCCGCTGTCTTTCCCGGATGAGGATTTCTCCGACGATTTCGCATCCTGTTTCGGCTTCGACGATTTGCCCGTGCCTCTGGATACCGGTTCGTCGTCATCATCACGAGCGGCAACACGATTGCGCTCGGTGAGGGACGCCAGCACGGCGATAACCTGGGATGCGCTGCGCCCCGGCCGGAAGGCCAATACGACGTCATCGATCGTCAGGTAATGCGCGTCGTAGGCCGTCGACCATTGCTCCAGTGCCGCCAGACCGCTGGCGCCGTGCATCGCCTCCACCATGGCAATGAGGAAGGGATAGTCCAGCCAACCTGCCGCAAGACCGATGTCGGCGGCAATGGCGATGTCGGACGGGATGGCCTCCGCCTTCTCGCTGATCGCAACGACAGGATAGTCACGCGTCGTCGCATTCACCAGCCGGCGCCGAAGCGTGGCACCGGTGATGCGCGCGATGCTATGTCCGAGGAACTGAATGTAGGCGCGGCCTGCCCCGTCGGATCCGGCAAAGGTGCCGTCATCATAGACGTATTCACCATCGATACCGCTCAAGGCGCCACCCGGCACGAAGCCCGGTGTCTCGATGAGGCGGCGCATGGCCTGCTCGAAGCCGGCGATCGGCCCATGCAACGCGACGACAGGCGCTGACATGGCGGCAGCACGGACGATCCTAGCAAGCGGCACACGGCCGTTCTCTATCGCGCGGGCCAGCACGAGGGCCGCGACGATGTTGCTGACCAGCGGTGCCCTGCCCGCCCTGCCGACAAGACCGACGGCATAGGCGCGCCGTTTGTGATCGATTGCCGCGACATGATCGTTGGCTGTCGCCTGACCGAGCCGGTAGAGAGACGGCAGGAACGATGTCGGCGACTTACCTTCAGTCGTTACAATGTCAGCCTGCTGAGGCGGCGGCAGAAGGTAGCCGCCGAAGTTCCGACGAACCCACGCCACGTCGCGGTCGTGGTCTCCGGAAAGAGACGCGGTTTCGAAGGCTGGCGAGTAGCGCCGCAGGACGTGCCCGCCCACTTCGACGATTTTCAACGACAAGAGGCCATTGAGATGGGCGTTGCGCTGGGCTTCACGCCGGGCGATGCGCTCAAGGCGACGGAGGAACAGGCGGGACAGCTTATTCATCGATCCGGCCCTCCGTCATCGCGGCAATAATTGCCGTTTTGCCGCGGGGCGGTTGCGCCTTCGTCGGCCAGCGCTTCTTCAGACTGCCCGGTCTTGCCTGGCGCCGCTCCCGGATCAGGCGGCGAAGAGGACGGGGCTCGGCCGAACCCGGACTGCCCGCATCCGGCTGAGCTGAGACCGCCAGATCGCGATTACGGCGGGAAAGCCAGTCGAGCAGCAGGCGGCAGGCCGGGTTGCCTGTATCGGCATGGGTCTGCAATCGGCCGATGACCGTGTCCGGTACGAGGCCGGTCAAGCCCGTACCCTGCCGGACATGGCCGAGCGCCAAGCCGATCAGATGCGCGGGATCTTCGCCGGTTGGGTGGCCAGCACCGGATCGAGGATAGCGCAAGACGGTGCCATGCACACGATGGCAGACGAGGTTCTGGTACGTCGAGGACGGTGGGATCGCCTCGCAACGGATGCGTGGCGGCACATCCGGATTGATGTCGGAAGACATGGGAACTCCTTGGCCGGACCGCGTTCGGTCCAGCGCTTATGAGAACAACGGGATGGGAAAGCCGCGGCCTTGAAGCCAGCGATCGCCACGCGACACCTGACGGCAAGCGTCAGGGCGCGCTGGTCAGGCCATCAAGGCGGCAGCGAGCAATGCGCGGCCGGGCTCAGTGCTTGGCAGGGCGGCGGGCAAAGCCGATCCGGATGAAGGCTGGTGTCGGCTCGTCCTCATCGGACCCATCATCGAAGCCCGGTTCGTCGCGACCGTGATCATCATCGTGCGAACGCGCCGCCTGGTCTTCTTCAAAAGTCCGGCTCGGCCCGTTGAGATTGATCTGCGAGCACGTGGGTGCAGGCGCGACGACCGTATTGGGCGCGAAGACAGGCTGCTCCATGCCGCCGAGCGCCTTGCGCGCCTCGGCTTCGAGAAGCTGCTGCACCCGGATGCCGAAGCGCAGGCGCAGTTCGGCCATGCAGGCGGCAACACCATCGATCTCCAAGAGGTCGTCGAGTTCGGACAGCGCCCAGACGCCGTTGGCATGGTCGCTCGGACGGCTGGCGCCGTCGACGATGGCCACTTCGACCGCATCGACCATCATCCGCTTCTGGTTCTTGTAGAGCCAGTCCGGCAGGACCATGGCCGACGCCATCATTTTGAGCTTCAGTTCCTCAAGACGGCTCGTGTCGCCATAGGACGCGAGCGACCGTTTGACGTCGAGGATATAGGCCGTGTGCCGGGCGCGGTTCACGACGATCAGGTCCGGCGTGTAGCTACCCTTGGCCGGTGCCTCGCAATCGAGCTTGATGCCGTCGAGGCTGGACCAGTTGTTTCCAGCAACGGCTTCCATGGCGGCCTTGACCAGCGGCAGCTTCAGGGACTGGGTCAGGACGATGATGTTCGGGTTGGCCTTGGCGAGCCGCTCGACCGCCTGCTCCAGCAGCTTGCCTTCGCGGAAGGATACTGCCCGGACGAGCGAAGCGATGTTGACGTAGTGACCGAGGATCTCGTCCTCGGCCGGTTCGCCGTCCATGATGGCGTTGATGGCTCGGTCGACCAGCAGATCGAGATCGACTTCGACATCGGCAAAGCGGACGAGATGCGGATGACGGCGCAGCACCGCCGGTTCGCGAACCGGAGCCCGAACCGCATTGCGGCCAAAGCCGAAGGGGCGCAGGCGGGACCCGCAAGCTGCGGCAGCCTCGGCCGCGTCGATCATGGAACGGAGAACTTCCCCATAAGGGACAGAAACGGTATTCGTGCTCATAGCCCGATTCCTTCTAACCAAGGTTGACGGTCAGGCCCTTGTCGATGTTACCAGCATCGGCAGGGGCCGCTTTGTTCCGGCCATCCGGAACAGCCGCAACTTGGCAGGACCGGCGCTCGGGCTCAAGGACCCCTGGGCCAAAAAATGAGAACGGGACCGGAACAAGGTTAATGCCGGGCTCACGATGGCTTCGGTCTGGCCATCCACTGAGGTTCGGAAGCCCGCCCGCGGCCAAAACATCTCGAGGCCGAAGCCGGGCAAGACAAAGGGCCGACAAGCGGCCTTGAAGGTTTAGCTGGAAGGCCGACCAATCGGCCTTCCAGCATGTCCGAAGCTTTACGCGGTCACCGCCGGTGCGGATGCGCCTTCATCCTGGAGCGTTTCGTTCAAACCATCCGCCGCCTCGTCGGCTGCCAGCGGCGGAACCGCCACGACCTGCTTGCGGAGCTTGGGTGTTTCGCGGCTGACGACCATCAGCCCGCCTGTCGCCCGCTCAAGCGCTTCGCCGAACCGCTCCGTGAAGCGATCCAGATCGGTCGCGACCGAGACTTCGGCCTGATCCTTGTCCTGCTCTGCCTCCGCTTCAGGGGTCAGCTCGACCATATCGTCGACGGCGACCATCTTTTCTACCGACTGGGCCAGCGGCCATTTCGGCTTGCGCTCCTTCGAGATCGCCCATTCGAGGACCGGCAAGACCTCATCACGAAGCCAACCGGGCAATTCCTTGGACTTCGGCCAGATATCGAAGAGCCCAAGCTTCTGCAGCGTTTCGTTCACCACCGCCCACTCGGTCTTGTTCGGGAACTGGGTCGAGCGCGGATGGCGGCGCAGGTCGCTGTCCGGTTCCACGAACTGCGCCAGGCTTTCCAGTTCCATGCGCGCGACACGGGCGAGATCTTCAACCTCCCTGGCCAGCGCCTCCTTGATCACCCGCTTCTGGTCCAGCGCCGACTTGATGGCCTGCACAATGACCTCGATATGCATCACGAACATCTTCAGGCCATCGCGGGTCTTGACCGCGATCAGCGCCTTCAGGCCGGTCACACCCCCTGCTCCATGGAGGTCACCCCGGGCAGTCTTGTCCTTGGCCTCATCGCCATCGCCCAGGATGGTTTTCACATCGAGCACACGGAGACGGCCATGCTCCTCGCCGTGGGCGATCGCATCGCGGATCTTGTCATGCGGCGCGTGCGCCAGATGGAACATGACAGTCGGGCTGGCCGACAGGTCGACCAGATCATCCCGGTATTCGCCGAGATTGCGCGCGACGGACATATAGGCCCTCGCAGTGCGGGCGGCCAAGCTGCACCGCCTCTTGACCCACTTGTCGAAGAGACCGTCGGCGAGCAGTTCAGAAGCGGCAACAAGATGCTCCCCGAGCAGGAAGCTCTGCTCGGTCGTGCGGCGGCCGAGATCAGAGATATTCCCGGCAGTGATTTCGAGCTGGTCACGAAGAGCCGCATCTGCGATCCCAAGCTTTTCATAGTAATGGGCGAAGGCGGCAGGCAGGACAAACTTGGATGCACTCACGATAAAACCTCACTGTTTACTGATGCTATACGTTCGACACAAACGCCGAACACACATATGGTCACCGCACTATCAGTAATTGTCAAATTGGCCATCAAGCGAAACTCAAGTAAAGCCTCATTATTTACTTCCATATATACAATTAATATTTCTAATATCGCCCAAATTAACCATATTCCAGCGTCAAAGAATTATTTTCTACTTTTATTTATACTTAATCACCTTTTCTCCCGGCTTCAGACCGCAATCAGTCGCTTCAGGCCCTCGGAACAAACACTCCCGGTAACAGGGCGTGGCAGGACCGGCCGCCTAGCGCGGAAAGCACGATACGGCGCGCAGTTGAGCGATATCCGGCGAAGCAGACAATCTGGCAGGCATCGTCTCAATGTGCCGGTATGTCATCTCAACGTGCCCGCACATCGAGACAAATTGCGCATTTTTGATTCCGGCTTCCGGATTTCCGATTCAGAGCCGTGAAGCTTTGATTCCGCAAACGCCGTTTAGTCTCCGCACGTCGTCTCGATCTACCTCAATGTCCCCGCAGGTCATCTCAAGTTGCGCATCCGCGATTCCGAACCGTGGATTTCCGATTCACGAGCCGGGATTTCTGATTCCAGCACAAGCGGCGTTGCCGGTAAGGCGCAGGTCTGGCAAGGAGGCCGCGGGGCGTATGGGAGTGGTATCATGGCCAGAAAGTCAGAAGAGGTCCGCAATCGCGAGCAGCGCGAGCGTCAACAAAAGCTGCGTGACGCCGATCGCAAGGCAAGGCGTCCGAACCGGGACGATATTGCCCGCACGGCGCTCTTCATGACGATTTCCAGCATGGCGGCCAGGGACGCGAAAGAGGTGCTGGAGGATTTCCAAGACCGGGTGGTCAGGATGCTCGTGGAGCAGGGATTTGACGAACGGGAGTCCGACATCCTCTTCGAGGAACTCGTCGCCAAGTACCGCACAGGCGACTGGCCGTTTCGTCGCAAGGCCCACCTTCTCCATCCCGAGGATCCCGATCGAGACGCTTGAGGCGGCGTCCGCCTGCTCTGCGCCGATCTCGCCCTTTCCAGCAGTAGGTGCCGGTCAACGCCTGACGGCGTTTGCAAGTTCTGACACGTTTCCCCCCGTTACTTCTTAAAACGCCGTTCGATTCTGAATCGGATTTCCAGAGCTGCGGTAACGCCATTGGGTCACGCCAAGCCCGCTCTCAATAGCTCCAGCTCAAGCCGGGGACCGAAGGCTTCGGCGCAGAATATTCAGTAAAATTCGAGCCAATAAGCGCATTGATTGTTCAGCCTGAGTGGAAAGAATTGAACCTCATCGGTCACGCTAAAATTGACCCAGACGCTCCTCCGGTTCATACGAGCCCGTAGCTGAGGCAATCGCCAACGCTGGAATGCGCATCCAATGGACCTGCTTGCGAGGATAAGTTGGGAGTGAACCTTCGGCAAAAACGACATCCTGGGACGGACAAAGCAAGAACCACTCCCGGCGCCACTCCTCGTACCGATGGAGGTAGTGGTGGTATACAGCTTAGATGTGCTCTGCCGCGGTATCGGGAAACGACCGGCAGTACGATGAACAGAGATATCGACGCAGCCTGCAGCACCTTATTCCGTGTGGTGCGCTTTAAGCAGGCATAAGATGATCGGATCGAGGGCGAGCGGACGCCTGAGGGATCCATAGTGGCGAGCGCATTCCTTCAAAATCCACTCTGGACCCGAAGGAACTACAAGTGCCTAAAGTCATCGATCATGCTCCCACCGTCGGAGCAATCAAACCCCGCTACCTTCACGACGTCGTCAAGGATACCAGGTCCCGCCTGTATGGCGGGTTGTGCGTCATCGCGTCCATCGCCGGCGCGACCGTGTCGCAGGCCGCCGATGCCATCCGCCAGGCGCGGTACGGCGCGCGCTGGCTCGACTTCTCATACACACCGCCTGTCAAATGGGTGAGTGCTCACGAGATCGAGCAGGCATTGCACCTGCTCGGATTTGTCGGACACTGGCGCCGGCTTCCCGACCGGCCGACGCTTGCTGCCTATCTGAATGGTCGCACCGGAATGGAGCGCGATCACCCTTGCGTCGTGTCTCTCAGCACGCACTGCGTTGCCGTGAGTGGCGGTGTCTTCTGTGATGTCTTCAGCGGCGGAGTCGTCGTCGACATCGATGACGCCGAGGGTCGCCGCAAGAGGGTCAGCCGCGTTCTGGTGCTGACCGAGCGGATTGCGCCCTCGGCGATCGCCACCAGGGCCCCGGCGCCGAAGAAGGCGGGTGAGAACGGCAAGGCGATCCGCCTTTTCCGCGAGGCGATCAAGGCCGAGACGGGAGCAACCCGTATCAGGCTCACCCCGCACGAGGTCTTCGTGACCCGCCCGGCCGAAGCCGGCTGGCACTGGCTGGGCAATCGCGACAGCATCGAGGACCAGATCCTCATGCCGCGTCCGAACAACCGTCTTTCCGGCAATACCGGCGCCGCCGCGGCCTACCGCGCCGTGATGGGTTACTAGCCGCGTCCGTGCGACCCGGCGTGCCGCGGCAATTATTGCCGCGCAATCACCCGAGGCGCCGCCCCATCACGCACAACCGCTAGACCATGAAGGACTGGCGGCTGGCGCGGGCTCCCAAGCGATCCGCGCCAGGCTAACATGTCTCCCAAGTCATTTCTGAAGCTCCAGGAGCCCCCCATGACAAAGAAAGTCCTGCTCTACCTCCGCAATTCGAGCGATACGCTGCGCACCGCCTGCGCCGATTCGCAGCGTTATTACGCCGAGACCTTCATCCGGAAGAACGGCTGGAAACTGGAACTGACCTGCCGTGACGAAGACATCGGCGAAGTCGTGTTCACCGCACAGCCCGGCATCCACAAGCTCCTCGAAGAGGTCGATATCAGATCGATCGATATCGTCCTGTGCCATACGCTGGACCGCTTGTGCTCGCGCTTTGCCGTCGCTGAACGGCTGTTGCATGAACTCGAAGCGAAAGGCATCGAGGTCTGGGCTGCCGATCCCGGTGTCCGGATCAAGGCCGCCGATCTCATCGACTACTACTACAACAGCCCCGATGGAGCGATCGGGCGCGGGCGCCGTCGGGCGCCGATGCCGGATGACCTCTACGAGGTCGAGCATCTTGTGCCCCTGCCCTACGGCTATCGCTACACCGGAGCCTACAATGCCGATGGGACGTACATTTTCGGGTTCAGGGTTCTCGAACACGAGACCGCCGAAGTCGTCCTGCGGATTTTCCAGATGTATGCCGACGGAATGTCGCCGGCAAAAATCGCCGACGCCCTGAACGCTCAAGGCATTCCCGGCCCCCACGGCAGGATGTGGCGTGACGCCACCATCCGCGGCGGCCGCAATCGGCGAACCGGCATCCTCAATGACGAGATCTATGTCGGCCGGTCCTGGGTACCGGGCCGTGAGTACGATTTCGCGCCTGCCTTGCGGATCGTCAGCGACGAACTGTGGAGGCGCGTGAAGCTGCGCCAGGATTTCGCCTGCCGAGGTGCTGCGGCATCGCCGTAACGCCCTCGCCAAGAGATCAGAATGGCCGGCGCCGCCGGCCAGCGTTCCCTATAATATTGCTTGAGATGGAATTCAGACCATGACCAAGAACGTCCTGTTTTATGCCCGCTACTCCACCGACCGCCAGCACGAGGTCTCGATCGAAACGCAGATCGAGCTGGGCGGAGCCTTCGTCAAGGAGCGTGGTTGGAAGCTGGTCGCAACCTATTCCGACGCTGCTATCAGCGGCACGAGCTACCAACTCCGCCCCGGGATCCAGAGCCTTATGGGCCATATCCGGCGCGAACAGATCGACATTGTCCTTTGTGTCACCGTCGATCGACTGTCGCGCGACCTCGAGCATGCCTTCAAGATGCTGAAGGAGTGGCAGTATCGCGACATCGACCTGTGGACCGTCCATGGCGCCCAGGCGGTCACCAATCTCGAGATGGCGTTGCGAACCGCCCTCAGCCACGAACTGGTCGAGCAGATCCGTTACCGCACCCGCGAAGGCATGAAGACGGCGGTGAAGAAGGGCAAGGCCTCGACCTGCCTCGCTTACGGCTACAAGCTATCGCAGCAGCGCGATGCCAATGGGGACCGCATCCGGGGTCTGCGGGATGTCGATCCGGTCAAGGCGGAGATTGTTCGTCGCATCTATCAGCTCTATGCCGACGGGATGTCTCCGCGCGACATCGCGCACCTCCTCAACAATGAAGGCGTCCCCGGCCCGCGCGGCCGCAAGTGGCGCGATACGGCGATCCGCGGACATGTCCGCCGTGGCAGCGGCATTCTCAACAACGAGAGCTATATCGGGCGCATCGTCTGGAACAGGCGCCAGTACCGCAAGAATCCGGAGACCGAACGACGAACCGCCCGTGCCAACGACGCCACCGAGTGGGTATTCAAGGACGTCCCGGAGATGCGCATCGTATCGGATGAGCTGTGGCAGCGCGTCAAGGAGCGGCAGAGGCAAGTGGGCGAACTGTTCGATTTCGGGCAGAGCAACCGGCTCAATGCGACGCATCGGCCGGAATATCTTTTGAGCGGCATGCTGGAATGCGCGGAATGCGGCGGTCCCTACGCCATTTCGGGCAAGGATCGTTATAGCTGTACGAACCGGAAGAAGCGCCTGCCGATCGACGAGCTCGGCGGCGCCTGCTGCGGCAACAGCAAGACGATCACCCGCCACGAACTGGAAGAGCGCGTCCTCAACTGCATCCCTGCCGCCTTCTACTCACTCGACATTTTTGACCGGATTTCGCAGAAGATGGTCGCACACGAGGTGAGCAAGCTGGAGAGCGTCCCCTCCCGGAAGAACCAGTTGGCCATCGAGCTTGCGACGATCAAGTCGAAGCAGGCAAGCCTGATGCAGCAGATCCAGGTCCGGCATGCCGAAGGCCGGCCGCGTCTTGCGATCCTCGACGACCATCTCGATGAGCTGGAAGTCAACCGTGAGAAGCTGGTCACGGAACTGGCCGCTGCCGAAGAGCCCGCCGCGGAGGATTTTCAGGAGAAGATCGCCAGGCTGAAGGCGCAGTTCAATGCAGCCAATACCGAGATCGCCATTCGCAAACTTCTCTTCCTTGCCCGCAACAATGCCGACGAGCAGGCCAAGCGCCGGCTGATGCCGATCGTGCTGGACCTCATCCAGACGGTCGTGATCGGCAAGACACCGGGCCACCAGCCGGCAAGCCTGCAGGTGCATGGCGACATTGCCAACATCATGGCCTCGATGGACGTGATCGACATCATGCAGCAGCAGTTCGTCGCCGCCGCCCAGAACGATCTGCTGACCCGGATTGCGTCGGGTGAGATCGACACGGAGCACAAAAAGAAAAAGCTCCTCGAGGCTTACGCCGAGGAGCTTTTGCGCAAATATCCCGAATGGGAGAATTTGCAAGTCTCATACGCCACCTCGCTGACCTCGACTCTTTGGCCTTCCCAAAGTGCGGTGAATCTGAATCTCTGGTGCAAACCGGAGGTCTGCGATGCGATCAGGGATTTCATTACGGGTGGATTTTGATGGAGACAGTCTGCGGCGGCTGGCGCGGCAGACGAAAGATGCCGCTCAAGCGCGCCGTCTGTTGGCACTCGCCTCAATCTACGATGGAGGCTCGCGTTCCGATGCCGCCCGCCTCGGCAGCGTCACGCTCCAAATTGTCCGGGACTGGGTCATGCGGTTCAACGAACACGGTCCCCAAGGCCTGATCAATGGCAAGGCTCCCGGTCCGCAGTCGCGGTTGAACGATCAGCAGCGTGCGGCCTTGGCGCAAGCAATCGAGCGTGGGCCGACACCCTATCTCGACGGCGTTGTTCGTTGGCGTCTGTGCGATCTGGCGCAATGGCTTTGGGAAGAGTTTCGCGTTTCCGTGAGCGAGCAAACGCTGAGCCGGGAGGTGCGGGCCATGGGCTATCGCAAGCTGGCTGTCCGGCCCAAACATCACGCGCAAGACCCTCAAGCCATTGAGGGTTTTAAAAAAGCTTCCCTGCCGCAGTGGCAGAGATTGCCGCTGGAGCGGCCCGAGGAAAACGCATAGAGATTTGGTTTCAGGATGAGGCCCGTATCGGGCAAAAGAACAAGATCACCCGCCGATGGGCCAGGCGAGGAACACGGCCTTCAGCACCGCACGATCAGCGCACAAGGTCGGCCTACATCTTCGGCGCAATCTGCCCGAAGCTCGGCAAGGCGGCGGCGCTGGTCATGCCATGGTGCGACACCTACGCCATGACCCAGCATCTGGCCGAAATCGCCCGACACGTCGATGCCGACGCGCACGCTATCCTCATCATGGATCAGGCAGGCTGGCACATGTCCAACAATCTCGTCGTGCCCGAAAACATCACCATTCTGCCACTCCCACCGAAATCGCCGGAGCTGAACCCGGTCGAAAACCTCTGGCATTTCATGCGCGACAACTGGTTATCAAACCGCGTCTTCAAATCATACGACGACATCGTCGATCATTGCTGCGATGCCTGGCGGAAGCTCGAAAGCCAGCCCTGGCGCATCATGTCGATCGGGCGCAGAGAATGGGCCTATGGGTTTTGATCAGTGAGGGGCCGTATCAGTGGTTGCGGGGGCAAGATCTAATCTTCACTTGCTGCCCAAGCAAGTAAAGATGGTTGCGGGGACCGGCGTCGATCATAACTTGCAATCGACGCCGGTAAAGATGGTTGCGGGAGCATGCACCCATCTTCACTTGCTGTTCAGGACCGCGGCATAAGTGCCGATCCTTGCCAAGGTTGGGGTCGAGCGTTCGAATCGCTTCACCCGATCCAGTTTTCACCAAGAAACTCAAATACTTAAGAAGTGCCCTACGGGACGCTTCTTGCTGACAGCTTCGATGACGGCGCGTTGTCAGCAGATCGTAAGCGCTGACCTGCCACTAAGCTGTCATCCAGCGGCGATTAGAGCCTCGGCCGTTTCGCGAGGAAGGAATTTTCGGATATTGTGGCGTAATGCTTCTGCCCCACGATCTGGATGGGGACATAAGCCAGTGTCGCCACGACGCAATTTTTGCTGACATCTATAAAAATTGGCGTTGCAATCTCGGGACAAGCCGAAGGTCAGAATTTGGACCGACTGCAAGGCCAATAGAGCGTACTGGAAAGATGAAATGGAAGCTGACAATGAAGCCCAATTGAATTCTTACCGACAGCCGGGCATCAAACATCGCGCTTCTCTTTCCATCGAGGGACGCACGGATGCCGGGCAAGCAGTGGACTTCCAATATCTCATCATAGGGCCTCTGTCCGCTCAGGGCTCGAGATCAGATCGGAATGCCAAGGTCCTGAACGTTATCGTTCGTTCCCGAACTGCTGCGAACGGACAGCCATACCACCGTCAGGCGATCGCTATTTATCTGTTTATCAAATTGTGTAATTGTGTAATCGTATTGCATCAACCCGACGGGCGTGTGACAAACTCCGTCATGACGCTTTCGAGACCATGACTTCAATGAACGACGTATCGACCAGTATTTCCTCTCCCACTTTGCGAATGGGCGACGCCGCCCCGGATTTTGAAGCCCGATCCACCCAGGGCCCGGTTCGGCTTTCCGACTTCAAGGGCCGGTGGCTGGTCTTCTTCTCGCACCCGGCCGATTTCACGCCCGTCTGCACGACGGAGTTCGTTGCACTCGCTAAGGCGCATGACCGGTTCGCGGCTCTCGACTGTGCGCTGTTGGGACTATCGGTCGACAGTCTCTATGCGCATCTCGCCTGGAGCCGCGCCATCCGCGAGCTGTTCTCGGTCGACATTCCCTTCCCAGTCATCGAAGATCCCTCGATGCTCGTAGGCCGAGCCTACGGCATGATCGACGAAGCGTCTGAAGACAGCGCTGGCGTTCGGGCGAGCTATTTCATCAACCCAGAAGGCGTGATCCGGGCGATCACCCATTACCCTCTGACGATCGGGCGTTCGGTCGACGAGATGGTGCGGATGGTGGCGGCCTTGCAAGCCACCTATTCGGGCGAGAAGCTGGCGCCGGCCGACTGGCAGCCGGGCCAGCCACTGCTTCATCCCGGCGACGAAAAGGCTCAGGATGAAGCCGACTGGTTCTGTCGGAGGGATGGATGAAGACGCTCTGGCAATCGCGGGCGCAAGCGGATATCGCGGCCGACAAGCTTCGCAGGTTCGCTCAGCCGCAAAGATTGATGATCTTGTCCCTTCTGCTCGAAGGTGAAAAATCGGTCACCGAAATCGACATGGCGAGCGGGATCGGCCAGCCAGCACTCAGCCAGCAGCTCGCCGAACTCCGCAAGGCAGAACTCGTGACAACGCGCCGGCAGGCGAAGCAGGTTTATTACAGCCTCGCCGATGACACCGTCGTCTTGTGTGTGCGCAGCATCGAGGCGGTGTTCGGCGCCGGCGATCCTGAACAGGCGCTCTTGAGCATGGTCAAACCGGACGTCCGGCCGGAGCGAAGCGGGATCGTGCGGGGCGCGGCCAACTTCGTGCGAATACGTTGACCGGAAGGCATGCCTTAAACCACTCTTAAGTGTGCAGGCGGGGCACTCTCTCCGAGCATTGAATTGCCGCAGGAGCGCGTCACAACGGCAGAAAGGATACGCTACGATATCGCGCTTCTACAGGTCAATGAGATGCACAGCTACCCCGTGAGTTGATCGCAGGCTTCAAGAGCCTGGGCCGCGTACATGACCGACGGCCCCGCGCCCATATAGACGGCCATGGCCAAGGTCTCGCTGATCTGCTCACGGCTCGCGCCGGCTTTGACGGCACCTTCGGCATGATAGGCTATACAAGGCTGACACCGCGTCGCGACGCCAATGGCGAGTGCAATCAACTCCTTCGTCGTCTGGTCGAGCGCTTCGCCGCCATGGGCGGCCCGTGACATGTCGCTGAAGGCTTTCATAACATTGGGCGCATCCTGCCGGAGGGACTTTACGCCGCCATTCATATTCTCGATGAGTTTTTTCCAGTCTTCGATCATGGTCATCTCCTGTGTTCAAGCATATTGCTGCGCGGCTCCAAACCGTTGGAAGCCGCGAAAGTACGAAATGGACTCAAGTCGTGAAGGCGCCAGCGCTGCGATAGAGCACGTAGGCCGCGACGACAAAGATCAGGCCCGCAAAGATACGATTCAGCGTGTTCTTGCCCGTCGACAGGCGATTGGCGATCATCATGCCAGCAACGCCGCCGGCGAGCCCTCCTGCGATGAACTCGAAGGCAACGGGCCAATCGACGAGGCCGGAAGCGGCATAGTTGAGCGCCGTGGCGAGCCCGAAGCTACCGACCGCCAAAAGTGAAGAGCCGATCGCATTGATTATCGGCATGCCGGTTGCCAGAATGAGCGCGGGTACGATCAGGAAGCCGCCGCCGATCCCGAAGAAGCCAGATGCCGATCCGGCGACAAATGCGACGGCGGCCGTGGCGAGGCAGGTGCGCAGATCCGCAGGACGTTCCGGAGCGCTTCCTGGCTCACGCGGACGCAGCATGAGGATGCCGACGAGGACCATCAGCAGGCCAAACAAGAAAAGCAGCCGCTGACCGTCGACGAGTTTGCCGAGGGTCGAGCCGGCGAGCGCGCCGAGCGTACCGATGCCTGCGAAGATGATCGCACAGCGCCAGCGGACATTGCCGCTCTTCGCATGGCCGATGAGATTGGCGAAGGCGTTGACGGATACGGCGAGCGCGCTGGTTCCTATGGCAATATGCGGTTGGGTTACTCCGACCACGTAGAGCAGCAAAGGCGTCGCCAGGATCGAGCCACCACCCCCGACGAGACCGAGGGAGAAGCCGACGAGGCCGCCCGAAGCGAATGCCGGGCCGAGATTGGCAAGCATCGCTCACACCTTCCCGGCCAGAAATCGATCATGGGTGACCATTCCGATGAACATGGCGACGGCGAAGATCACTGCGGGCAGCAGACCAAGCGAGAGGGATGCGATTGCAGGACCGGGGCAGAAGCCGGCCAACCCCCAGCCGACGCCGAAGATCGATGAACCGATGATGAGCGGGCGGTCGATGCGGGTCTTGGTCGGCAGATGAAGCTGATCGTCGAACAGAGGCTTTTTGATCGCGAAGGCCATCCTGTAGCCGATGAAGGCGACGACGACGCCGGCGCCGAGAACGAAGATCAGGCTCGGGTCCCATGCACCGGTGACGTCGAGGAAAGCTTTCACCTTTGCGGGATTGAGGAGGCCGGAGATCGCGAGGCCGAGGCCGAACAGAAGACCGGCGGCAAGGCTCATCAGGATGCGCATGGCCGCTGTCATAGCCAGCCTCCGAGCCACATGACGAGCACGGTCAGGATCGCGGTCGCAAGGAAGGTCAGCACCGCCGTGAAGGACCGGGGAGACAGTCGTGCCAGTCCCGAGATGCCATGTCCGGAGGTGCAGCCGGAACCCATGCGCGTGCCGACGCCGACAAGCAGGCCGGCGACGATCAGCAACGGCCAGGACGCTGTCACGACCACCTGTGGCGCAGTGCCGAAGATGACGAGATAGGTCAGCGGACCGAGAAGAAGGCCGGCGACGAAGGCGATGTCATGACCCAAGCGCTCGCCACGATGGCCGAACAACCCGGCGACGATGCCGCTGATTCCGGCGATGCGGCCGTTGAGCAGCATGAGAAGACTGGCCGACAAGCCGATCAGCACGCCGCCGGCCAGGGGAGCGAAATAGGCGTCCATCACCAGACTGCCCCCTCGAGCACGTCCAGCGGGATCTTCAGGTAGCGCTTGCCGTTACCCTCTGGCTCGGGAAGCCGGCCGCCGTTGATGTTCACCTGCAGCGCATGCAGGATGAGCTTGGGCATCGGCAGGGTCGCGTCGCGCTCCTCGCGTAATTTGACGAAGCTTTCCTCCGTCTGGCCGGCGATATGCGGATTGGAGCGCTTCTGCTTGCCAATGGTGCTTTGCCACAACGGCTCGCGCCCACCGGGCTGATAGTCGTGGCCGGTGAAGACGCGGGTTTCGTCAGGAAGGGCGAGTATGTCCTGAATCGACTTCCAGAGCACTTTTGCGCTGCCGCCCGGGAAATCGGCGCGTGCAGTTCCGGAGTCCGGCATGAACAGCGTGTCATGGACGAAAGCGGCGTCGCCGATGACATAGGTGACCGAAGCAAGCGTGTGCCCTGGCGAGAACATCACTCTCGCCTCGGTCGTGCCGACCTTGAATGTGTCGCCTTCGGTGAAGAGCCGATCCCATTGGCTGCCGTCAGCCGGGAAGTCAGGCCAGTTGTAGAACGCCTTCCAGAGCTTCTGCACATCGACGACGTGCGCGCCGATCGCTGTCGGAGCGCCGGTCTTGTCCTTGAGGTAGCGGGCCGCGGAAAAGTGGTCGGCGTGCGGATGGGTGTCGAGGACCCACTCGACGGTAAGGCCCTTCTCCGCAATGTAGGCGAGAATCGTATCGGCCTGCTCGGTGCTGGTCGATCCTGACTTCTCGTCATAATCGAGCACCGGATCGATGATGGCGCATTTCTTCGTCGCGGGATCGTTGACGACATATTGAATGCTGCCGGTGCGCTTCTCGTAGAAGCCCTTGATCTCTGGCTTGCCGGTGTGTCGATGCGCGGCCAGCCAGTCGCGGGCACTGTCGGGCGCAATGCCGATCTCGCTGGCGACGGCAATCAATTCGTCGTCGCTGAGGCCCACGACGTCGGCGTCACCGGCCAGAACCCACATGTAGAAGGACCGGGCCCCGGATCGGCAGTGCGCAAGCACCGGACCGGCCGACACAACGATCGCCTCTGCGAAGCGTCGGACGTCTTCGGGCCGCATGTTGCTGCTCGTCACCGGGATGAAGACATAGTCGAGACCTGCCGCTCTCGCGGCGGCTTCCTCTGCCGCTGTCCCCGGCTGCGAAGCCTCTTCACCATCCGGCCGGTTGTTGATGATCGTCTTGAAACCGCGCCGGGCGAGCTCAACGAACTCTTCGGGTTGAAGCTGCCCTATGACGGAAACCTTCTCTGTGACCGGTATCGGTTTCATCGGGCGGCTCCTTGACACCTGCAAATACGAATTACACACTTACATAAAACCAGATATGTAATTCTGCAAGTGGGAGGAGCGCCTTGAATGGCCGTTCAGGATGTCCGAGCAGTTCAGGTGTCGGAGTTGAGGCGCGGGATCATTATCGTTGGTGAAGGGGCAGCAGCCGTCACGGCTGGGGCCGCGCTAAAACGACACGATGGAAGTCGATATCGACGCCAACGTAGTTGCCGGCATATCTGTGGCCGAACCTTTTTCGCGAGCTAAGTATCACTCCGCCTCTTCCGGCATCGCCCAGGAGCGGAACACCGATGCGTCCCTCACATCCGCCTTCGCGGCGCTTCTGTCTTGCCGGCGCTGGATGGTTTGCGAGGATGCATCATTTGGACGCACGAGCCTCTTTTTCGGCTTCCTGACTTCAACAATGAACTGGCCGGATTTGTCACTCTTCTTCGAAGATTTGGAACTGAACATCATCACATCTCCTCTTTTTGCGTCACTTGTTCGATATTTGCGTTGTCTTACGTGCGTATCGCGCCCATTGCCGACCCTTCCCTATCGCTGCCAGGCGATCCTTGTATCTTCCAGAGGCAGGAGGGCGAGCGGGTGGTGGGGGACGATGCGCGGCGTGAAGTCGGAGACCGGTCGGTTCGGGGGAATGGAGGCGCGGTATCGATAAGAGCCCTGACCCGAATCCTGTCCCGTCATCACCGCGGCGAACGCCTTTTCTCCCGCCGCCGGTTCGGCGTAGAGTTCCACTCTGACCATCTCCGGCGGCAGTTCGCCGAGATACACTTCAACGGAGAAAAAGCGGCTGTCTTCAGCCTCTTGCGTATTCACGGCACCGAAGCGCACATGCGGCCAGAGCCTGTTGAGGTCCTGTTTCCATCGCGCCAGTTCGCGCGCGACCTTGTCGCCTTCCGCCGTGCGCGCCTCATAGGCCACGGCGGCCGGAAGATAGAATTTCTCCGCATATTCCCGGACCGTGCGATTTGTCGAAAACCGTGGCGCGAGGCGGGCCATGCTTTCACGGATACGCTCGATCCAGCGAGTGGGAATGCCATCCTGATTGCGGTCGTAGAATTCGGGAACGATGACGTCCTCCAGGAGCGAATAGAGTGCATCCGCTTCCGCCTCGTCAACAGCCGGATCGTCTCCGTGCTCTTCGCCGTCGCCTATGGCCCACCCAACCTCGGGTTCATAGGCCTCCGCCCACCAGCCATCGAGTTCCGACAGATTGAGCCCGCCGTTGGCAAGGATTTTCATGCCGCTGGTGCCGCTGGCTTCCCAGGGCCGGCGCGGTGTGTTGATCCACACATCGACCCCTTGAACGAGCCATTCGGCCTGGCGCATGTTGTAGTCGCGCAGGAAGATGAGCCGGGATGCCAGCTCCGGCCGCTTGGCGAATTCGTTCCAGGCCTTGATCAACGCCTGGCCTTCGGCATCCTGGGGATGCGCCTTGCCGGCCAGCACGAGCTGGACCGGGTGCCGGGCATCGGTCAGGATGCGGGCCAGCCTGTCGGGATCGCGCAGCAGAAGAGCAGGACGTTTGTAGGTTGCGAAGCGGCGCGCAAATCCGAGGGTAAGAGCATGCGGATCGAAGATCCCACGGGCGGCGTCGAGCCCACCGCCGATCTCCGCGTCTTCCACGCGCTGGCGCAGATATTGCTTGCGAACCTGATCGCAAAGGTTTTGCCTCGATTCATTGCGCATTCGCCAGATTTGCTGGACGTCGAGCTTGAGGATGCCGGTTTCCAGCCCGGTCAGATCGCCACGCCAGCGATCCTTGCCGGCGGCTTCGGTCCACAGGGCGTCGGACTGAACCGAGTCCCATGTCGGAACATGTATGCCGTTCGTTACATGCCCGATGGGCACGTCGTCGGTCGGCCAACCAGGGAAGAGAGGTTGAAACAGCGACCGGCTGACCTTTCCGTGGAGCGCACTGACGGCGTTCACTGCGCCGCTCGCACGGATCGCGAGGTAAGCCATGTTGAACGGCTCAAGATCATCGTTGCGATCCCTCCTGCCGAGGGCCAGAAAGTCGGCGATGGCGATGCCGAGATGATTTTCGGCATAGGACCGGAAGTATTTTGTGATCAGTTCAGGAGCGAAGCGGTCGAAACCGGCTGCAACGGCGGTATGAGTGGTGAAAATATTGCCGACCCGTGTTGCTGCCAGAGCCTCGGCAAAAGATACGTCATGGTCGACCCGGAAGCAGCGGATGCGCTCCAGAGCAGCGAAGGCCGCATGCCCTTCATTCAAATGGCAGACCTGCGGTTCGAGCCCGAGTGTGCGGAGAAGCTGCCAACCGGCCATTCCCAATATCATTTCCTGCATCAGGCGTGTCTCGGGGCCGCCGCCATAAAGCTCGCTGGTGATGCATCGATACGTCGCGGGATTTGCGGGATCGTTCATGTCCAGCAGGTAAAGCTTCAGCCGTCCGATCTGGACTTCCCAGGTTCTGATCCAGAGCTTGCATCCGGGAAGGTCGATTTGCAGTCGCAACCATTCGCCATCGGCGGAACGCAACGGCTGGATTGGGAGCTGATCCGGCTCGTTGACCGGGTAGAGGGCTTCCTGGCTACCGTCCCGCCCTATCGATTGGCGGAAGTAGCCTTGTGAATAAAGCAAGCCCACCCCGACGACCGGCACGCCGAGATCGCTGGCGGTTTTCAGCTGATCTCCCGCCACGTTGCCCAGCCCGCCCGAATAGATCGGCAGGGCTTCGGTCAGCATGAACTCCAGGCTGAAATAGGCTGCGGTTTTCAGCGGCGAGGCTGGGTGTGCTTGTTGGAACCATCTCGATTCGTTTGCAGCCTCCCGCTTCTCCTTCAGCAATGCTTCGATAGTTTGCCTGAAATCGGACTGAGCAAGAAGAGCCCTTGTTTTGGAGCGCGAGACGGTGTGGAGAACACCCCATGGATTGCCCGTGGTTTCCCACGTTTCGGCATCGAGCTCCCTCCACAGCCGGTCGGAGGCGCGGTTCCAGGACCAATGCAGGTCGAGCGCCAGCTCCCGAAGGGCGAGCAACCCGCTTGTCTCTTCCGGCTGCCCGTCCATGCACTCCTCCGAAACTAGAAAAACTGAAAGCGAACTCTTCTGCGGATCTCAATATCCGTCCGTCTTAAAGCACCTTGAACTCTATAGATGGCTTTGTCATCAGTCGTTGACTAAAATCAATCAGAAAGCGCGGAGGGGATCGCGAGGGTAGCCACATGACGGCAGTCGCGTCCGTGGAAGGCCGAAATGTTCGGCGATCGTCGCTCATCTACGCGCTCATGGGCGAAGACATCCTCGAACAGTGATTCTTCCTATCACTGGGCACGAAATCCTTGTTCCGCTCCCACTGGTCGCCGCCAAGCGCATCACCACTGACAAAGATTCATATCGTTGGGCGCTTGGGGCCAAGGCTCCGCGACAGAAGTTATCATCGGCCGATGATTCCTGTTGTCATCGAGTGATGATTAATCTAAATTGCCGTCAAATAAGGATGTTGGCAATTTCCTGTGAAGACCTTTCCAACACCAGCTTGGCGGGGTTCCGATTTAGATTCTGTCACATCGATGACTTGCTCGAAGGGGCAGGCTAGCTCCCTTTTCCAATCGACCGGTGGGCGGTGGCGCAGATATTCCGAGAAAGTGGAGGCGCATGACCGGATATTGGCCTGCCTGATCCGTTACAACCGCAGTAACAATCCAAACACTTGAGGAAGAAGATCAGATGTCGGACATTGATGAGAACTGGATTCGCAATCGCGCACATGAGCTATGGGAAGCGGAAGGGTGCCCGAACGGAAAAGAACTCGACCACTGGTTTCAAGCCATGGATGAATATCTGTCTTTGGTCAAAACAGATGGAGAGAGCTCGCCCAGTGCCCCTGTCCCGGTTCAGGATACCGGTAGTGGGGAGGCGGCCGTCAAGAGACAGTCCAGATCGCCAGGAAAAACGCCGGAATAGGAAAACGGCTTCTTGAGGCGTGCACGCAGGCAGTCGGCGAACGGAGCCGCCCTTTCATCCAGACAGGTGATCGTGAGGTCTGCGCCGACAGCACGGACTGCCGTCGCGCAGCCGACAGCAATGGGCATCTCATTTGCTGGCAGACGACGAGCCCACGTTTCCCGCACAAATCGAAGACCGCCTCCATATCTCACCTACTCAGGAAGCGCATAGCATCGGTGGCTCTGCTCCTCGTTCGTCGCAATGATGATCACCGGGATCTGGCTCGCGGCGCTTGTTACAATCGACTATTGATGGCGTTCGCGGCGGGATCGGCACCCGAACCTGGCAAGCTTTCCGACAGCGCGATTTTCAGTTTCTCCTCCTGTTCTGGCGAAAGGGAGGTCTTGAGCACCCGGCCCCGCAAACCTTCAAACTCGGCCAGGACCTTCTCAGGCTGAACCTTCCGTACAAGAACGAACAGCGCAGAGGAATTGTTTGGAATGGTCTCACCCAGCGACCTGATGAAGGCATCATCGATCCCGTAGTCGGCAAGCGACCCGGACAGGGCGCCGAGACCGGCCCCGGTCAGGCCGCCGATTGCGATGCCGGCAAGAGGATTGAGGAACAGCAGGCCGACCAGGCCGCCCCACAGCGTACCCGACAGGAGACCTGATGTAGCGCCGAGAGCTGTCAGGTTGATGCTCTGCTTGAGATGGACCTTCCCGTCGCCGTCACGAACGACGATCACGGCGTCTTCCAGATCGACCAGATATTCCTTCTTCAGCGCAACGAGTTTGAGAAGCACCTTGTCGGCTTCATCAACCGTGTCAAAACCGATGACAACGAGATCGGACATTATTTTCTACTCCTCTGGTATAGTCTGTTTTTTTGAATACCGCCTTGAGCTCGAGTATCGGGCGAACTCGATCATGCCTGGTGGCAAGACTTATCGTGAAAGGAAGATCGGAACCTTCGGACTGGCTAACAGCGTGCGTGTAGCACTGCCGAAGACGAACTCGGTGATCCGCGATTGCCCATAGGCGCCCATCACAACCATCTCCGCCCTGAGGTCTTCCGCGTGGGCCAGAATAAGCTCGCCGGCATTGCCGCCTTCCAGGTGGTCGAGCGTCACTTTTATGCCGTGGCACGCAAGATGAAGAGAGATATCGCTGCCGGGGTCTTCTCCCAAAAGCCGCGCGACCTTGGGCTCGGGAACAACGACGACGTGCACGGCTCGAGCGGCAGCAAGGAAAGGCATGGAATCGGCGACGGCGCGGGCCGCTTCCCGGCTGGCATTCCAGCCAATGACGATGGTTTCGGGCAAACCGGTCTTTTGCCACGAAGGAGGCAGAAGGATCGACGGACGCCCGGATGCGAAGATGATATCTTCCGAAACCGTGAGAGCCGTTTCCGCGCGAGCGGGTTCCCGTCCGGTTCCGACTATCGCCAGAGAGGCATGACGAGCATGCAGCATCAGCGCCTCACCCGTTTCGCCGGAACATATCCTCAGTTCACACTGGACACCGGTTGCAGCCGTCACCTCCGCCAGGAGTGCGCGCAGCCGCTCGTTGGCCTCGTGCCTGCGTGCTTCGTAGGCGGCGAGCATGCTTTCAATCGCAGCCCCTCGGGCAAAGCCATGCGAGGGATTGGAGATTAAATCTTCTGGTACGAAAGCAACGATCACGTGCGCGTCCCATGAGCGCGCGAGATCTACAGCATAGTCGATATGGATCCGGCAGATCGAAACATCCGCCGTATCGATATAAACCACAATATCTTTTGGCCTATTCATTCCATCCTCATGCCGCCGGAAACAGAGCTAAACTAACGATCATCCCCCATGAGTCAACAACTGATGATCAATGGCGCTGTGAAAGCCGCCTGCATGGCGCTCAGATGCTGCTGAAGGCGGTCCATCGCAGACCCTTTGCCGATATCAGTCTCGAACCATCGTCAACCCGCCGTGCGTTTATAAGGCCACTTCCAGTCACGGATTTCCGGCATGTCCTCGCCGTGTTCATGCACATAGGCTTTATGTGCGGCGAGCCGCTCCCTCAGGCTTGCCACGAGGTCCGCAGCCTTGTCTTTCAGCGCCGGCAGGCGTTCGATTGCCTCTATCGCCAGATGGAAGCGATCGAGTTCGTTCATGACAGCCATATCGAAGGGCGTCGTCGTCGTGCCTTCCTCGATGAATCCCCGCACATGGACGTTGGGGTGATTGGTGCGTTTGTAGACCAGCCTGTGAATGAGATACGGGTAGCCGTGATAGGCGAACACCACCGGCCGGTCGCGTGTGAATATGCTATCGAACGCGTCGTCCGAGAAGCCGTGCGGGTGGTGCCGGGGCGATTGCAGCGCCATCAGATCGACGACGTTGACCACGCGGATGCGCAGGTGCGGCAGGAGCTGGCGCAATATGTCGACGGCGGCGAGCGTCTCCATCGTCGGAACGTCACCGGCGCAGGCCATCACGATATCCGGGTCGAGCCCCTCTTCCGTGCCGGCCCAGTCCCATATGCCGAGCCCTGCCTCGCAATGTTGCTCTGCCTCCTCCATGGTCAGCCATTGCGGCGCAGGCTGCTTGCCCGCCACGATGACGTTCACGCGATCCCAGGTCTTCAGGCAATGGTCTCCGACCCACAGGAGCGTATTGGCGTCGGGCGGCAGATAGATGCGGACGATTTCGGCGCTCTTGTTGGCGACCAGATCGACAAATCCGGGATCCTGATGGGAAAAGCCATTGTGATCCTGACGCCAGACGTGGGAGGTAAGCAGGTAAGTGAGCGACGAGATCGGCTTGCGCCATTCGAGATCGCGCGAAACCTTCAGCCATTTGGCGTGCTGACTGAACATCGAATCGACGATGTGAATGAAGGCTTCGTAGCAGGAAAAGAAGCCGTGCCTGCCGGTGAGCAGGTAGCCTTCGAGCCACCCCTGGCAGAGATGCTCGCTCAGCACCTCCATCACCCGACCGTCGGGTGACAGATGATCGTCGCTCTCCAATGTTTCGGCCATCCAGACCCTGTCGGTGGCTTCGAACACACTCTGAAGCCGGTTCGAAGCGGTCTCATCCGGCCCGAAGACACGAAAATTCCGCTCACTCTCGTTGAGACGCAGAACGTCCCTCAAATAGTCGCCGAGAACCTTGGTCGCCTGTGCTTCAGCAGCACCCGGGCTCGATACCGGCACCGCATATTGCCGAAAGTCTGGTGTATGCAGTTCCTTACGCAGCAAGCCGCCATTCGCATGCGGATTTGCGCCCATGCGGCGCGCACCCCGTGGCGCGAGGGCTTTCAGGTCCGGCTTGAGCGCTCCGTTCTCGTCGAAGAGATCAGCCGGATCATAGCTTCTGAGCCAGTCTTCGAGAATTGTGCGGTGGCCCTCGTCCTCACGGCAATTTGCGACCGGGACCTGGTGGGACCGCCAATGATTTTCGACCATCTTGCCGTCGACGACTTTCGGCCCGGTCCAGCCCTTCGGGCTGCGCAGGATGATCATCGGCCAGCGCGGCCGCGCTGCTGACACCAGGGCCTGCTTGCGGATTTCAGTCAGCCGGTCGAAGACGGTGTCGAGTGCGTCCGCCATCTGGCGGTGCATCTCGGCAGGCTCGCTGCCCTCGACGAAAAGCGGCTCATAACCGTAACCGATGAAGAGGTGCTCGAGTTCGGCATCGGACAGCCGGGCAAGCACGGTTGGATTGGCGATCTTGTAGCCGTTGAGGTGCAGGATCGGCAGCACCGCGCCATCGCGCGCCGGATTGATGAATTTGTTCGAATGCCACGCCGCCGCGATCGGACCGGTTTCGGCCTCGCCATCGCCCACCACGCAAGCTACGACCAGATCGGGGTTGTCCAGCGCCGCCCCATAGGCATGCGCGACGGCGTATCCGAGTTCGCCACCTTCATGGATGGAACCCGGCGTTTCAGGTGCGACATGGCTTGGAATGCCGCCCGGAAACGAGAACTGCCGAAACAACCGTTTCATGCCCGTCCCGTCCTGGCCGACCTCCGGATAAATCTCGGAATAGGTGCCTTCCAGCCATGTATTGGCCACCATGCCCGGGCCGCCATGGCCAGGCCCGCAGATGTAGAGGATATTCTCGTCGCGCTCGGTGATGATCCTGTTGAGATGCGCGTAGATGAAGTTCAGGCCCGGTGTCGTGCCCCAGTGACCGAGAAGCCTGGGTTTGACGTGTTCTGGCTTTAGAGGCTCTTTCAGCAACGGATTGTCGAGGAGATAAATCTGGCCGACGGACAGGTAGTTGGCCGCTCGCCAATACCGGTCGATCAGTGAAAGATGTCCGGTATCAAGCGCCATATTTGCCTCCTGGTGTGAACTTTTTCTCCGTGCATTCTTCCTTTAACGGCGGCAAAGTTGCGGGTCAACACTTGATGACTAAAGCGATATGGCTGCTGGTCCAGTTTCTAGTTTGAAGATCGCAAACGGGTTCGGCTAATCACGTCAAAACCTCAGTAGGCGATCTGGCCGTCAATAAGTGCAGCCGGTTTTCCATAAAATTCCTGCCGCAACATCTTGCGTGCCTCGGGGCTGACCACCGACATTGGCGCCGCGACGACGGTCCTGGCTGCGGATCCGGCCAGATTGACCGTGCCGATTGCGGCAAGACCGACATGATCGGCCAGCGTCACCTGACCACCCTCCAGGGACTGGCCGGCGAGACGTTTGCCGAGGAGCGATATGATCTCAGGGCTGTCGGCAAAGGCGTTGTGACCGAGCGCGTCGTTGGACCCGGCGGCGCTCGTGTCGATCACCGTGATCCCGAGTTGCTTGAGCATGCCGGCATAAGGGGTGGTGTCGACGCTGCCGACCCGGCTGACACCCCCTGAGATCCGCTGCGACACCTGCAAGGCCCGGTCGCGGGTTGAGGCGAAGATCGTGAACTGCGGTCGCTTAGGTCCCATCTCGATCAACTGCCGTCGGAACACATCGACATCGATATCCGGCGATGCCAGAACCACATTGCGGACTTTTACCGGTATCGCTTGTTCGCGCATGGCGACCCCGCGCAGAGCCTCCGTCGTCAACCAGCTTCCCATGGAATGGGCAAGGATGGTGATGTCGCCGACGTCAGGGCTTGAAGACGCCTGAATAATCAGATCCTCGAGCGCCCTGCGCGAATAATTGGTGCTTTCCTTGTCGTAGATATAGCCGAAGACGCTGGCGCGGGAGGGCCAGGTGAACAGGATGGGGGCAGCGTCCGTTCCCGCGTCATGGGCGATTTGCGCGAAACGAAAGACCGCATCGGCATAGGTGTTGTTGAAACCGTGCACGAAGATAATCACCTGCCGCTTCGCGTTCCGGTTCTTGCGAAACCAGCCGAGCGCTTGCTGTTCGGAGGCGACTTTCTCGACCTTCAGCACGGCAAACTCTTTCTCGGGATCCGCAGGCACGCGCTTTGGCCATTGGACCTCGCCAACCTTCCTCCTTGCGTCCGGCGGTATGGAAACGGTGAGGTTGTTGAGCGAGATCGCCGTGCCGCGCTCGCCGGAATAGAGCCGGCCGGGATCGTCGGCGGGCTTTCGGGTGGTCGCGACCAGCATGTCGACACGGCTTGTATCGTTGCTCGTAAGGGCAACGGGCTGAAGGACATTTTCAGGGCGTCCCGCGCAGCCCGCGAGCAATGACAGTACAAGCGGGAGCGCCAGGACGCGCCGCCAGGCAAAGGCGTTGAGGGGGCGGGCTTGCCGCACATCAAGGATATCCAGCTGCAGAGGTCGCCGCGGCGGCGCGAGTTCACTTGCTTTCGACATCGCGCGGGATCCTGAACCAGGTCACATAGAGGGCGGGAAGGAACAGCAGGGTCAGGACGGTTCCTACGACGATGCCGCCCATCATGGCGTAGGCCATCGGCCCCCAGAACACCTCATGCGAGATCGGGATCAGCGCCAGGGTTGCCGCCGCAGCCGTTAGCATGATCGGTCGCATGCGGTGTTCGGTTGCCTCCACGACGGCTTTCCAGGGCGGCGTTCCGGCCTTGCGCAGGTCTTCTATCTGGACGATCAGGATCACCGAGTTGCGGATCAGGATGCCGATCAGGGCGAGAACGCCGAGGATCGCGACGAAGCCAAGCGGCGCACGGCTCAGCACCAGAGCGCCGACAACCCCGATCAAGGCAAGCGGCGCGACCGAGAACACCAGGAACAATCGGTGGAAGCTTTGAAGCTGGGTCATCAGGAGCGTCGTCATGACGAAGATCATGACCGGGACCACCTTGATAATCGGCGCCTGCGATTTGGCGCTTTCTTCCACCGTCCCGCCGACCGCGACATCGTATCCCGGCGGAAGCGACGCTTTCAGTTCGTCGATCTTCGATCCAAGTTGCCCGACGACCGTCGCAGGCTGGGTGCTGTCGTTGATGCCGGCCTTGATCGTGATCGTGGGGATGCGGTTGCGCCGCCAGATCGTCGGTTGTTCGAGATCGTAGTCGAAGCGGGCGACGGACGAGAGCGGGATGGCCTTGCCGCTGCTTGTCGGAAGCTGCAGGTCGACGAGGCCGTCGATCGAGGCCCGCTCGGCCGCCTGGGCACGCCCGACGACATTGATCAGGTAGATCGCGTCGCGCACCTGGGTTACGGTCGCGCCCTGGACGACGCCGTTGAGAGCGGTCGCGATGTCTTCAGACGAGACGCCGAGTTGGCGCGCCTTGTCCTGGAGAACATCGACCTTGACGACGCGCGCCGGCTCGTTCCAGTCGAAGACGAGCCCGGTCAATGACGGGTGCGACATGACGATGCCCGCCGTTTTCTGCGCGAGTTCGCGGACTTTCTGGATGTCTGGACCGGAGATGCGGTACTGGACGGGTCGTCCGACCGGCGGTCCGATATCCAGGACCTTCACGAAAGCGTCGGTGCCTGGAAAGGTCTTATGAAGATAGGCCTGCAGGTCGGTTTTCAGACGGTCGCGAGCCTCAAGCCCCTTTGTGACGATGACCATCTGGCCGAAGGTCGGATCGTCAGGCTGGACATCGAACGTCAGAACGAAGCGCGGCGCTCCGCGACCGACAAAGCTCGACCAGTGATCGATGTCGGTGTTCCCGACAAGCTTTTCACGCTCGAAGACGGCCATCTGCCGATTTGTTTCAGCAATGGAGCTGTTCTGCGGCAGGTTCCAGTCGACGATCAGTTCCGGACGATCCGACGTGGGAAAGAACTGCTGCTGGACAAGCGACATGCCGGCGACGGACAGGCCGAACGCGGCGATCGTCACGATGATGGTGGTCCTGCGGAAACGCAGGCAGAGTTGAAGCAGCCAGGAGAAGACGGCGCCGAAGCGGCTCTTGTGCTCGGCGTGTTTCTTCATCGTCTTCGGCAGGATCGTCACGCCGAGTAGCGGCGTGAACAGGACGGCGACGATCCAGGACACGGTCAGCGAGACCGCGAGCACGACGAAGAGCGTGAACGTGAACTCGCCGGCATTGCTGTTGTTGAAGCCGATCGGCAGAAAGCCCGCGACGGTGACAAGCGTGCCGGTGAGCATCGGGAAGGCGGTCGAAGTGTAGACGTAGGTTGCGGCTTTTCGCAATGTGTCGCCCGCCTCGAGCCGGGCAACCATCATCTCGACGGCGATCATCGCGTCGTCGACCAGAAGGCCGAGAGCGATGATGAGGGCGCCGAGCGAGATGCGTTGCAGGGAAATGCCTGAATACTGCATCACCATGAAGGTGATGGCGAGCACGAGCGGAATGGAGATCGCGACGACCAACCCGGCGCGTAGGCCAAGACTGATGAAGCTGATGGCGAGCACGATTGCGACGGCCTCGAACAGCGCCTTGGTGAAACCTGAAACGGCCTGGTCGACCACCGCGGGCTGATCGGACACATGATCGACGGACACTCCAAGAGGGAGGTCCTGGACAATACGGGTCATCATCGTGTCGAGCGCGGCGCCGAACTCCAGCAGATTGCCGCCGGTCTTCATGCCGATCGCCAGCCCGATCGCCGGCTTGCCGTTGAAGCGGAACAGTGAGGATGGAGGATCGACATACCCGCGCGTCACGGTTGCGACGTCGGTCAGCGGAAAGAAGCGGTCGTTGATGCGCAGATTGATGGCGCGCAGGCTCTCTTCGGAGATGAAACGTCCGCCGACGCGCAATGCAACCCGTTCCGGCCCCGCCTGGACGATACCGGACTGTGTGACGGCGTTTTGTTCCCTGAGTGTCTCGACGATGTCGGATTGATTGATGCCGAGGGCTGCGATCTTGCGCGGGGAGAATTCGAGATAGATCACTTCGTCCTGCGCACCGATGATGTCGACCTTGCCGACATTGGGCACGGCCAGCACGCTTTTGCGGGCGTCCTCGACCAGATCGCGCAATTGTCTCTGGTTGAGGTTTTCAGCGGTGAAGGCGAAGATGTTTCCATAGACGTCGCCGAACTGGTCGTTGAAAAACGGTCCGACGACACCGGCGGGAAATTGCTGCTGGATATCGCCGATCATGTTGCGAACGCGCTGCCAGGTGGGCTGAATTTCCCTCGCTTTTGTGGTCGGAAGCAAGTCGACGAATATCGTCGTTCTGCCGGCCGTCGTGAGACTGCGCGTCCGGTCCAGGCTGTCGAGTTCCTGGAGCTTCTTTTCGATGCGGTCGCTGATCTGCTCTGCGACCTCTTCAGCCGACGCGCCGGGCCATTGCGCCTGGATCACCATCGTCTTGATGGTGAAGGAGGGATCCTCCTCCCGTCCCAGGCTGAGATAGGCGTACATTCCGGCGATCGAAAAGGCGATCATGAAGTACCAGACGAAGGAGCGGTGTTCGAGCGCCCAGTCGGAAAGATTAAAGTTTTTCACCGGTGCATCTCCTGTCCAAGTCTGGTTTTCTGTCCCTCCTGAAGTTGGTCGCCACCGGCAACAACGACCTTTTCGCCAGTGTCGAGTCCCCTGTTAACCCTGACCTGGGAGCTGCCCGCTTCGCTTGCCTCGAGCCCGACCGGTCGACGTGAGACGGTGAGCGTCGCCTCATCGATGACCCACACGTCCGCGGCGCCATCCCTGAAGGTGATCGCGGAGCGGGGAAGGACGATGGCGCTGTCGCCGGCCCCGTTGGAGAAGGCGGCGGTCACCACCGAGCCGAAGCGGAAGACGGCGGGAGCCTCGTCCACGGCAATCTTCACCCTGTGGGTGCGGGTTTCGGCATCGGCTTGCGGGGCGATCTCGCGGATCGATCCGGAGGTACGCAGCCGCCCGTCGAGCTGGAGCGCCACATCGACGCGGTTTGCCGAGCGGATCTGCGCGAGCTGCCCCTCGGACACGTCGATCACGACATCGCGCTGATCGAGACGCGCAAGCTTCAGGACTGCCTGGCCGGCCGTCGTCGTCTGTCCGACTTCCACGGAGGTCGAGGTAATGACGCCGTCGAACTCGGCCTTCAGCTCCGCGTAGCCAAGTTGTTCCCTCGCCTTGGCGAGATTCGCCTCGGCTTTCGTCATGTTTGCCTGCGCTGATTTGAGGCCCTGCTCGGCAAGTTCGAGATCGGCGGAGCTTGCACTGTTGGTGGAGACGAGCACGCGCTTGCGCCGCTCGGTGATCGTCGCGTTCTCGAGTTGCGCGCTGGCGTTGCGCAGCTCGGCCTGGGCGCCGGTGACGGCAAGCTGCAGCGCAAGCGGATCGATCAGTGCGAGCACGTCTCCCTTTTTGACGACGTCGCCTGCCTCGACCTTTCTCGCAATGACGCGGCCCAGCGTGCGGAAAGCGAGTTCGGTCTCGACGCGCGGCTGTATGACGCCGGCGAAGCTCAAGGTGCCGGCCCGTTCCGGCGTGGCCGTCATCCAGATCACCGGTCTTGGCACAACATCCTGTGGGGCATCAGAACGGGATACTGAGGGCGACAGGATCGCCGCTGCGCCAAGAAGCACAATAGCTGGAAGGAGCCGCCTCATCGACTAGCCTCCCAGGCGACTGTCTGGCCCGGCCGCAGGAACTTTCCGCCTTCGGCGACGACGAGCTCGCTCGCAGAAACACCTTCGGCGATCGAGAATTCACCGGTCCGGTAGTCCGCAACGGTGACCGGCCGCAACTCGACGGCGCGGGTCTGTGCATTGACGATCCAGACGGCAGGCTTGCCATCGGTGGACGTCATCGCGCTCCAGGGCAAGGTGATGGCTGCGACAGACGGCGTTCGGAAGCGGCCGACGACGGGCGTTCCCAGCGACCAGGCAACATCGGGCGCAAGCGCCATCTTGACCCGGATCGTTCCGGTGGTGGTGTCGATGACGGGGGCGATCTCGCGAAGTGCTGCGGTGACGCCGCCGTCGGGATCGGAAACTGGCGCGATCGTCGCCTTGTCGGCTGGCTGGCCGG
Organism: Shinella zoogloeoides; assembly: GCF_022682305.1. Taxonomy (NCBI): domain Bacteria; kingdom Pseudomonadati; phylum Pseudomonadota; class Alphaproteobacteria; order Hyphomicrobiales; family Rhizobiaceae; genus Shinella; species Shinella zoogloeoides. The sequence continues at coordinate 508,001 of NZ_CP093528.1, read as the reverse complement.
ACAGGAAAAAGGCCTCGAAGACATCGAACCACGCCTCGCGCGGCCCGTCATGGGCGAGCGTGAAGGCAGGCTGTGCGGCGGACACGACCTGGCCGACTTCGATGTTACGGGCGATGATGATCCCGTCCGCGTCGGCCTTGAGCTCAGTGTGGGAGAGTGCGTCCTGCACGATCGCCAGCGATGCCTGGGCAGATTCCAATGTGCCCTGCGCCGTCGCCAGTTCTTCCTTCGCCTGATCGTAGGTCGCCTGGGCGATTGCGCGCGATTCCACGAGCGCTGCATAACGCTGGTAGGCGAGCGTCTTTTGATTGAGTGTCGCCTGTGCCGCCACGAGGCCGGCTTGCGCCGATAAAACGTCAGCGCGTTGCTCCGTGTCGTCGATGCGCGCCAGCACATCTCCGGCACTGACACGGGAGCCGACATCTGCCCGCCTGTCCACCACCTTCCCGGCTGCCCTGAAGGCAAGATCCGTCTGGATACGGGCGCGCACCTCACCGGTGACGTCAGCGCCGCGCTGCTGCTCACGCACGGCGGCTTTAATCACCCGGATCGATTGGGGGGAAGGCTCTGCCGTCCTGGCACCATCGTCGCATGCGACGAGCAACATGCCGGTCAGGCAGATACCGAACAGTCGGGTCAGGCCGATCAATCGGCGCCAGGTTTCAGGGCAGATTGCAACTGGGCGTTCCTGCGTCTTCGAATAAGCTCCGGTCAGAACGTGGTCTCCTGTCAAAGGCTTGGATGCGCCGGATCGGCGTGGAACGGCAGAAGCCGATCCGCCAGGCCGATCGTGGCGCGTTTTGCGCGTGTTCGCGGCCATCCGGCGAAGCGGATCGGGCGCCCATTGTCGTTATCGCGTTGCGCCGGCGAGCTCCTTGTCCAGCTTGTCGGCTGCCGAGCGCACGCCCGCCTTTGCCGCGTCGAGCGGCCCGAAATTGGCGGTGATGTCGAGCGCGTTGGCGCTCCTGTTGGCGACATGGGCATAGAGCAGAGTGCCGGTATGGGCGTCCTCGATCTCGACGGCGTAGGAGACCCAGCCTGAGAATGTGCCGCGCCCGCCGGTCGCCTGCGCGCCCGCATTGACGACAAGGCCGACTGGCAGAACATGCGAGACGGTGGACAGAACCGGCGTGCTTGCTTCCGCTCCGGTCAAGGTCAGCCTTGCGCGCAACGTGCCCGGGCCCGGCTGCCCGGCGATTTGAAGCCGACGACCGAGCACCCTGGAAAACTCCTGATGCATGTAGACGGCGAGCGCTTGACGATCGGCAGCCGACATCTTGCCGAACTGCGCATCCGGACCGGCGTAAATCTCTGTGGGCGGAACGAGGACGCGACCATAGGCTGCAAAATTCACATCCGCCCGGCGATAGGCGTAGGGCTTGCTCTTGTCCGAGGTCGGACGCAAAAGTGCAGAGGAGGACAACGCAACCGAGGGCGGCGGCGTGGTTGCGCAGCCAGAGATGACGGCGATGGCCGCGAAAGCCACCAGGCCGCGCATCCGGAAAGTCGGACCCGTTGGCCGGCCGCCGCAGGCGCGTCTGATGGAATGGTCGGTTCCTGTCATCGGCAATCTCTTCTTTCGGTTCAGTTGTTGCCCGACGGCACGACGTGCCGTTTCAATGGTCGGCCCTGGCCGAGCGCAAAGGTTTGCCCCAATGGCCCGGCTTGATGGCTGGGTTGCATGCGAGCTGAGACCTAACGCGGAGAGGCGCAGTTTTGGCGAGCCCTCCGGCCACGCCTCAATCATTCAACGGTCGATGATGCCGCGACGGACTTCGAAGCCGCCGCCCGGATAGCGGCCGATGGCGCCCCCGGCGCAACGGTCCGGACCGCAGATTCCACGTGCGGCCGCGCCTCCGCCGTAAGGGCCGCGAACGACGGCCGAACCGCCGCATGCGGCTCCAACGCAGCCACCTCGGCCAGCACCACCATAACCGGGGCCACCATAAGCAGCGCCGCGTCGATAATAGGTGTTCCAGTTTCCATGCCACGGCTGGCTGGCGTAGTGGTTGTTCCAGTAGGCTTGGTTGAAGGCGACAACGGTCAGGCCGATCATCGGAATGATCGCTGGCGACAGTGTCACGTCCTGCCCCTGGTAACGGATGCCGATATAGTTCGAGGAAACCCATCCACGTGCGCCCGCCCAGGAGACATCGCACCAGGGACCTGAATCGATGCATCCGTAGATGGTCAGAGCCGCGCTTGGCGGCATGGTGATGACCACCGGATACCACGTGCCAGGCCCGGCCCGCAGATTGACGTTTGCGATCGTCGCGCCACGTGTTGCCGCATGAGCCGTAACAGGAGCCAGGGCGAGCGGAACCGCCGAAAGCAACATCAGAAGAAGGGTGCGGAGCGACAAGGCCCGGCGCAAGGCAGTAAAAGCATTGGAATTGAACATCGATAGACCTCCCGATGTGCGGCCTGAAGCCGGACCTCAGATAAAAGAATTGTCATCAGTTGATGACCAATCTAGCGGAAGATCATTGCAATGATTGTACCGATCGGGACAATCTCGTCGAGATTTATGCGCCAGTCGCGGTCATCTCACCGCCACCGCCGCGACCCGACAGCTGCGGCATTGCATCCGCAGAGCATATCAGGGCTTCGAGCGCCCGCGGTCGAAGGATCCTGATCTCGCGATAGCCGCGCTGGATGACGCCGTCTGCCTCGAGCCTTGCCAGATGGGCATTGACGATTTTCCGGGCAAGACCGCAAAGCTCGGCAAGATCGGACTGGCTCACCGATGCGACGCCGTTAGAGGCGACCTGATCGAGACGATAGGCAATGCGGCCGAGCGGTGGCGAGACCAGAAGATGCGCCGCCAGTCGCACGAGCATGCCCAGTTGCTGCCCTTGCAGGTCATTGAGCGCCTGCGTGGTTTGAGGAAACCGTGCCGCCAATTGCTCAAGCGCGCTGTTGGAAAACAGGAGGACCGTGGTCTGCCGTGCGGCGCGCGCCGTTGCCAGGCGCGAGGTTAATCCGCTGTTTGTCGTGAGGCCGAATATTGCCGGCGGCGAAAGGATCGCCAGAAGAGCATCATGACCGCACGCAAGAGGCGCCTCGAGCCTCAAGGCCCCTTCGAGCACGGCGCAAAGTCCGTTGGTTTCGTCGCCCTGGCCATAGATCCATTGGCCGGGCGCCAGTGCGACCCGCCGTCCGGCGCGGCAGAGTTCGCGCTGCCATTCGAGAGGCTTCGATGCGAACCAGCCATTTGCGGAGAGAATGCCGACTGCATGTTGCGTGCGATGGCAGTGCGACAGGGGCTGCTCACCGCCAAAGTCTGGTTTTTGCATCGAAGGGGGCATCGCCAAAGGCCTCAATCTCTAGCGCAGGAACTGTCTGAACCGGTGCAGCGAGAAGGCGAACAGCACGACCCCGATGATCAGCAACGCCAGGAACTGCGGCCAGACGACATCGAGGCCGGCTCCACGAAACAGGATCGCCTGCGCAAGGATGACGAAGTGGGTGTCGGGTGCGGCGAGCATGATGTCCTGGATGATCTGCGGCATGCTCTCCCGCGGCGTGACACCGCCCGACAGGACGCGCAACGGAAGAAGGGTCAGCATCAGCAGAAGACCGAACTGCGGCATGGATCCGGCAATGGTGGCCAGGAAGATTCCCAGTGACGTTGTGGCCAAGAGCTGCAGCACCGTGCCCGCGAAAAACAGGATAAGCGACCCTTGAATGGGCACCTTGAGCAGGCCCTGTACGATGAAGACGAGCGAAACTGTCGAGGCGACCAGCACCACCAGGCCCATCGACCAGATCTTGCTGATCATGATCTCTGTCGGGGTGATCGGCATGACGAGCAGGTGCTCGATCGTGCCGTGCTCGCGCTCGCGGATCAACGCCGCACCGGTCAATACGATCGACAGCATGGTGATCGAGGAGATCACGTTGTTGATCGCCCCGAACCAGCCCTTGTCGAGCGAGGGATTGAAGCGGGAGCGCAGCGCCAGATCGACCGGAACGGTCGTGTTTCCCCGGTAGCGGTTCAGGTACTCGCTCACTTCGCCAGAAACAATCGACTGGACGTAGCCGCCGCCGCTGAAGGCCTGGGTCATGCGAGTGGCATCGACGTTGAGCTGGATCGTCGGCGCCTTGCCGGCGAGCAGGTCGCGCTGGAAGTTCGGCGGGATGTCGAGGGCGAAGGTGTCGAGGCCGCTGTCCATCCGGCGGTCCATCTCATGCTGCGAGATGATCTTCGGAATCGAGAAATAAGGCGGATAGAATGCCGTGAGGATGCGCGAGGAGACCGGCGACTGGTCCTCGTCGACCACGGCGATGGCCGCGTTGTTGAGCGTCTCCGGCATCGCTGTCGATGCCGTATAGATCGACAGCGTGAAGGCGTAGACGATCAGGACGGCAAGCATCGGATCGCGGGCAAGTCCGCGCAGTTCCTTGACGCCGAGCTGGATGATGTTGGCAAGACGCATCGATCAGGCCGCCTGTTTCTTGAGGAAGGCCACGGTCATCCCGGTCAGGACCGGAATGGCGATCAGGAGAGGAATGAAGGAGGCGGCAAGATCGTTGAATCCGAGCGCTTTGGAAAACGTGCCGCGGGCGATCGTCACGAAATAGGTCGCGGGATAAATCTGGCCGATATAGGCGCCCATGCCCTGGAGCGAGGAAACCGGATCGATGATGCCCGAATACTGGACCGCCGGGATGAGCGTGATGAGGGCCGTCCCGAAGATCGCGGCGATCTGGCTGCTGATGAAGCTTGAAATCAGCAGTCCTATGCCCGTGGCGGTGACGACGTAAAGCAGGGCCGCCAACGCGAGGGTCAGGAAACTTCCCGTTAGCGGAACCCCGAACACGATCACCGCGAATGCCGTCAGCATGACGAAGTTCAGCATCGCAAGGGCGACGTAAGGGAGTTGCTTGCCGAGGATGAACTCGAAGCGCGTTACCGGCGTCACGTAGAAATTGACGATGGATCCGAGCTCCTTCTCGCGCACGACGCTCAAAACGGCGAGCATGGACGGGATCAGCATCAGAAGCAGCGGGATGACGGCGGGCACCATGGCGATCAGACTGTCGACGCCTGGATTGTACCGGTATCTGAGCGCGATCTGGAACTGGCCGACCGTCGCCGCGCCGCCATAGAGTTCACGCGCCTTCTGGGTCAGCCAGGTCTGGTGCATGCCCTGCACGTAGCCGCGGACGGTCTCGGCGCGCGACGGTGAGGCGCCATCGATCCAGGCACCGATCTCGACACTCTTGCCGCGCGAGACATCGCGTCCGAAGCCGGGCGGGATCTCCAGCGCCAGGCTGAGTTCGCCATTGCTCATGCGCCGGTCGAGGTCATTGTAGTCGGTGATCGGCGCCTTTTCTGTGAAATAGCGGGAGCCGGCGATCTGAAGCGTGTAGTCGCGGCTGATCGTCGTATCGTCGCGGTCGAGCACGGCGAAGGACAGGTTCTCGACATCCATGTTGATGCCATAGCCGATGACGAACATCAGGATGACACTGCCGAGAATGGCAAGCGTCGCGCGGATCGGATCGCGGCGCAGTTCCAGGGCTTCGCGCTGGGTGTAGGCGAGCATGCGGCGCGGATCGAAGGCGCGGCGGGTGGCGGATGGAGCTGTGGGGGGCGCCACTGCTCCATCCGCCTCTTCACGCTGCGTGGGTCGGGGGGACGCAGGTGGAGACTGTTTTCCGATCGCTTCCTCCAGATAGGTGATGAAGGCTTCTTCGAGACTGGCTGCGGATTTCTGCTCGACGATCCCTTTCGGCGTATCGCTGACCAGCACCTTGCCGGCATGCATGAGCGAAATGCGGTCGCAAAGCTCGGCCTCGTTCATGAAGTGGGTGGAGACGAAGATGGTGACGCCGTCATTGCGCGACAGGTCGGACAGGATCTGCCAAAAGCCGTCGCGCGCGACCGGATCGACACCGGAGGTCGGCTCGTCAAGGATCAGGATGTCGGGGGCGTGGATCATCGCCACGGCGAGCGACAATCTCTGCCGGATACCCAGTGGCAGCGCGTCAGGCAATGCGTCCATGATCGCCTTGAGATCGAACCGCGCCGCCATGTCGGCGATGCGCGCCGGGATCGTGTCCGGCGGCAGGTTGAACAGGCGGGCATGCAGGTCGAGGTTCTGGCGAACCGTTAGCTCGGAGTAGAGCGAGAAGGCCTGGCTCATATAGCCGACCTTTCGCCGCACCTCGATATCGTTCGGATCGACCTCATGTCCGAACAGCTTCGCCGTTCCTTCACTTGCCGCTAGGAGACCGGTCAGCATTTTCATGGTGGTGGTCTTGCCGCAGCCATTCGAGCCGAGGAACCCAAAAATCTCGCCGCGCGGAATCTGGAAGCTGACATTGTCGACAGCCGTGAAGTCGCCGAAGCGCATGGTCAGATGCTCGGCCTCGATCGCAAACTCGGTCTCGCCCTTATCGGGCCTCGGCGGTATGACGACCTCGTGATGACCCTGCCGCCTTTCTTCTGGCAGAAGAGCGACAAAGGCGGCGTCGAGATTGGCGGCTCCGGTTCGCGACAGCAGTTCGGCCGGCGTTCCTGTCGCAAGCACGCGCCCGGCATCCATCGCGACGAGCCAGTCGAAGCGTTCGGCTTCTTCCATGTAGGCGGTCGCGACGATCACGCTCATTCCCGGGCGTTCGCCCCTTATATCGTCGATCAGTTCCCAGAACTGCCGGCGCGACAGAGGATCGACGCCCGTCGTCGGTTCGTCGAGGATGAGAAGATCGGGATCGTGGATCAGCGCGCAGCACAGACCGACCTTCTGTTTCATGCCGCCCGAAAGTTTCCCCGCGGGGCGATCCGGAAAAGGGGCAAGGCCCGTGCGCTCGAGCAGATCGTCGATGCGGCGCTGCCGCTCCTGCCTGTCCTGGCCGAACAGGCGGCCGAAGAAATCGATGTTTTCGAATACCGAAAGCGTTGGATAGAGGTTCTTGCCAAGCCCCTGCGGCATGTAGGCGATCCGCGGGCAGGTCAGATTGCGGTGCTTCGTGTCGGCAATGTCGCCGCCCAGCACCTCGACCCGCCCCTGCTGGACCGCGCGGGCGCCGGCGATCAGGCTAAGGAGGCTCGACTTGCCAACGCCATCGGGACCGATCAGGCCGACCATGATGCCGGGCGGAATATCGAGGCTCACATCGTCGAGCGCTCTCGTCTTGCCATAGGACAATCCGACACGCGCCAGGCTCGCGACCGGTGCGGCCCGTGTGTTGTCGTTCGAGCCATCGGGCGCTTTCGTCATTGCACAAGCGCCCTCGTCAGGTGTTCCGGCCACTCGGCAGCGGGATCGACGCGAACATAAGCCATGCCCGGAAGTCCGGTCTTGACCTGCTGGATGTATTTGCGAAGCAGGTCCGGGGAGACTTTCGCCTTGATCCTGAACATCAGCTTCTGCCGCTCTTCCTCCGTTTCCACGGTCTTCGGCGTGAACTGGGCGACATCGGCAACGAAACTGACGCTTGCCGGAATAACGACCTGCGGCGCCGCGTCGAGAACGAGCCGCACCTCGGAGCCGATCGCAATGCGCCCGGCCTGGGCGGTCGGAAGAAAGAAGGTCATGTAGACGTCGCTGAGGTCGACGAGGTTGAGGACACGGCCGCCGGAGGACAGGACCTCGCCGGGCTGCGCGACGCGATATTGCACGCGTCCCTCACGCGGCGACCGGAGCGTGCTGTCGTTGATATCGGCAGATATGCTTTCGATTGCCGCCTTTGCCGCGACGACCGCTGCCTCGGCATCGATGATTTGCGCTTTTGCCGCGCCGATCGCCGCGTCCGACGCGGAATGCGATGCCTTCGCAGCAGCGACGGCTGCCCGTGCCCGTTGTGCGGCGGCCCGATCGTCGTCGAGTATCTGCTGGGAGGTGGTATTGGTCTTGATCAACTGTTCCGTTCGGGCCAGCTTTCGTTCCGCTGCGTCCAGCTCGGCCTCGCGTTGCCCGATTACGGCGGCGGCGGCTTCTTTTTCCGCCTCGCGCTGGGCAAGCAGGCTCCTGGCCGTATCGATGCTGATGACCGCGCGCTGCAGCGACGCTTCGGCCTGCCGGCGTTGCGCCACAAGCTGGTCGGTGTCCATCTGCGCCAGAACCTGTCCTGCCGTCACGAGGACGCCTTCGTCGGCGAAGATGTCCTTGATCCGACCGGCCGTCCTTGCGGAGATATCGATTTCCGTCGCCTCGATCCGGCCGTTGCCGGCGACGATCCCGGCCGGCAGCCCCGAACCGTCATACATCCGCCAACCATAATAGCCGCCGGCGATCGCGCCGGCTGCAAGAACCGCCAGGATCCATTTTCTCGCTGACTTCACCATTGCGTCCACCCCGCGGTTTTTCGGTTGCAAAAAAGTATCTGAAGTTGGGTGAGCGCCGATTTGCGACGTCGCGAGACGTTGTCCGCCATGAAGTCCTGCCGTGCGTTTAAAGCGGGGCGCGGCCGATCGCGGACTGCCCCTCGTTGAAAGAAGTTATGCTGCGGGCGATCTGCAATCAGGGCCTATATCCCCTCCTGCCCCTTCATCCCCCGCGCCAGTGTCCGGCCCCCTCGCACCGCGCAACGACCTCGCGTTCGGATCATGCGTCAGGTTTGAGATCGGCCATGCCCCGTTCGAAGATGTGCCTGCCCTCATCCGCCCATCCGGCCAGGACCTTGCGGACGTGATCGCCGTGAGCGGCCATCATCTCGGCGGGCTGGTCGATGGTCGATAACTGGTGCAGATAATCTGCCTGCTGCTGGAGCAGTCGTGCCGTGGCATCGAGGCCTGCGCGATACAGCCCGGAATAGAATTTGACGGGCACCGACGAGACCGCCTTCATGAAATCGAATGAATTCATTCCAAAACCAGACCCGGTTGAATTGGAAGAAGACGTCTCCTTGCCAGCATCCATAGCCACGTGCTCCGATGATTTCTTTGCCAGATGCAACAAAAGGGCTGCGTGCCGAAGCACAAGCGTTGCGCGCGCATATCATCAAACGATGACCTTTTTGTCAACAAGTGATGATGCAGTTAGTCATCGATTGATGATTAACTCGAAAAGCCGACCCAACTGGCCCCTTCAACATTGCCAGACAGGTCAACGAACGCAGGTTGCGACGACAAGCGATCGAGGGCCGTCGCATGCGGTCTGCCGGCGCGGCACCCCAACAGTCCTGTTCAGCCGACAAAGGCGGAAATGATCAACGCGTTGACGATATCGATGAAGAAGCCGCAAACGAGTGGAACGATGATGAACGCCCGGTGGGCGGCCCCGTGCTGCTGCGTGACAGCCGTCATGTTGGCGATCGCGGTGGCCGTCGATCCAAGCGTGATGCCGCCGAAACCGGCCGATATGACGGCCGCTTCGTAGTCCCGGCCCATGAGGCGAAACACGACGGTGATGGTGAACAGCACGGTCAGGGCGATCTGGATCGCAAGCGCTGCGGTGATGAAGACAAGGACGCCGTCGAGCTGCCACAGTTGCAGTCCCATCAGCGCCATCGTCAGGAACAGGCCGAGCGCCAGATCGGACACCAGCGCCAGCCCATCCTCGACGCCTGGCCAGATCCGCCGCACCGCTGCACCGACAGCGAGCGGCATGAGATTGCGAATCAGGATGCCCGCGGCCAGGCAACTGACGAAGGTCGGGACGGTCAAGCCGGTCAGTGCGATCAGCTTTTCGATACCGAATCCGAGCATGAGCGCGACGTTCAGCGCCAGGATGGCCCAAAGGACGCAGAAATAATCCAGCCTGGTCTGCGCCTGCTCGAACGGCGCGCCGATGTCGAGGTCGCCATCCTGGTTGCCGGCGATCCGGTGGCGCTTCATCAGGTAGGCGGCGATCGGTCCGCCGATAATGCAGGCGGCGATGAGCCCGACGGTGTTGGCGGCAATCCCGAGCTCCAGCGCATTCTCGATCCCGAGCCGCTGCGTGAAAATCGGCGCCCAGGCGAGCGTGGTTCCGACGCCTCCCGTCAGCGAGATCGATCCGACCATCAGACCGGCTTTCGGCTCGAGCCCGAACAGGGACGCAAGCGACAGGCCCGCGAAATTCTGCAACAGCATGAAGACGATGGCGAGCGCAAGCAGGACCGCCAGCGGCTTGCCTCCGGCCAGAAGGCTCCGCACATCAGCCTTGAGGCCAATGCCGGCAAAGAACAGCAGCAGCAGAAAGTCGCGCATGCCCAGTTCGAAGACGATCTTCTCGCCGGTAAAGGCAAAAACAAGTGCGACGGCTGCCGTGCAAAGCAGGCCGCCGACAACCGGCTCCGGGATCGCATAGCGGCGCAGGACCACGGCGTTCATGGTGACGATTTTGCCGGCGAGAAGCAGGATCACTGCGATCGTGAAGGACAAAAAGGCATCGACCTGCATCGATCACCATCCGGCTCGCCGCGAAAGATCGAGGCCCGCGCCGCCCCTGTCGGTCATGCCTCGCAAATGGCTAGCCCTCGAAATCGAGCACGACACGGCCCTGGATGTCGCCCTTGTGCATTCGGGCGAACACGTCATTGATATTGTCGAGCGTTTCTGTCTCGACCGTCGCCTTGACCTTGCCTTGGCCGGCAAAATCGAGCGCCTCCTGCAGGTCGAGCCGGGTGCCGACGATGGAGCCGCGGATCGTGACGCCGTTGAGCACCGTTTCGAAGATCGACAGCGGAAATTCGCCGGGCGGAAGGCCGTTGAGCGACAAGGTGCCTCCGCGCCCGACCATGCCGAGCGCCTGCTCGAATGCCTTGGGCGACACGGCGGTGACGAGGACGCCCTGGGCCCCGCCGATTTCCTTGCGAACGAAAGCGACAGGGTCTTCGCTGCGTGCATTGACGGCAAGCGATGCCCCCAGGCGCTTGGCCAGATCGAGCTTGGCGTCATCGATATCGACCGCCAGCACATTGAGACCCATGGCCCTGGCATACTGGACGGCGAGGTGTCCAAGCCCGCCAATACCGGAGATGACGACCCAGTCACCCGGTTTCGTGTCGGTCACCTTCAGACCCTTGTAGACAGTGACGCCGGCGCAGAGGATCGGCGCGATATCGACGAAGGAGACATTGTCCGGCAGGTGGCCGACATAGTCAGGGTCGGCGATGACATAGTCCGCGAAGCTTCCATTCACCGAATAGCCCGTGTTTTGCTGCTCCTCGCAGAGCGACTCCCACCCGCCCAGGCAATGCCGGCAATGGCCGCAGGCGCTGTAGAGCCATGGCACGCCGACCCGGTCACCTTCCCTGACATGCTTTACGCCTGACCCGACCGCAACGACGTGGCCCACGCCCTCGTGTCCGGGGATGAAAGGCGGCTTCGGCTTGACCGGCCAATCCCCTTCGGCCGCATGCAGGTCGGTGTGGCAGACGCCGGCGGCGGCGACCTTGACGAGAATCTGGCCGGCTCCAGGTGTCGGCACCGCCGCTTCCTCGATGACGAGCGGTTTTCCAAACTCCCGGACCACCGCAGCCTTCATTGTCCTGGTCATGCTGTTCTCCTTCACCATGGATACGCCGGGCGCCGTAAATCGAGTGCAGCGCTGTCGAAATTCGTATGGCGCCGGGCACTCGACCTGCGATCGTGACGGAAAGACGATCGAACCGCGCGGCATCCTTGTTTTGTCGTTACCGCCCCTATACAGCCTGGCCGCCTGGCCTGAGTGACGATACCTTCAACAATTCTTTGCCTAAGGGTTGGACAGGAGAGAATTCGCCATCCTTCCCGAAGGAACAACCTTAGTCATCAATCGTTGACTGATGTATTCTATGAAGCTAAACCTGACAGCCGGTCAAGAGGCCGCGAGGAGAAAAAATACCCAACCGAGTGATCAGCCCGGACGCCAGCGACACGACGCGCGACCGCATCCTGAAGGCCGCCATCCTTCGCTTCTCGGCCCATTCCTATGACGATACCGGCCTTCGCGACATCGCCGCCGATGTCGGGGTGGACATGGCCTATGTCCATCGCTCCTTCGGATCCAAGGAGAAGCTGTTCTACGAGGCCGTCAAGGCGAGCGGCCGGCCCGAGCAGCTGTTCGCCGAAGACGATGGCTGCCTGCCCTCCACCCTGGCGAACCAGATCCTGTCACGCAAAGGCGCCAACGAGATCGGTGCGCTCGACATCGTGGTGCAGTCCTTCGCCAGTCCAGCAGCCTCGCGGGTGCTCAACGAATTCCTGGAGGAGGATTTCGTTGCTCCGCTCGTCAGGAAGCTGTCGACGGTATCGAGAAGGCGTGCCGCGCTGGTCGCAGCATTTCTGGCGGGTGTCGGTATTCTCAAGGACGTGATCAAGGCCGAGCCCCTGCTGGAAGGCGAGCGCAGTGCTCTGGAAGAGGATGTCAAGCAGGTGATCGCCACGCTGCTCGAGGTCGAAGTAAGGGACTGCGACTCTCCTCGCGAACATGTCCCGCACGAGACGCGCCGCTGATGGCGGGAACGGTGCAGAGCGGGCTTAGCGCGGCCACTTCCCCACCTGGCGGCTATGATCACGATGCCCGCATGGAAGCATATCGTGCCCTGGACCGGTTGCGCGAGGCCTGTACAGCCCGATTGACGGCCGGACTGTCGCCGGCGGCGCTCACGCTCGCCTTGTTCGACTGGTCGCTGCATATGTGGTCCGCCCCCGGAAAACGCCTGGAGCTGGCCGACACGGCCATTCGCCAGGGAGCGCGCCTTTCGGCCTATGTCGGCGCCGTCGGTCTTCACGGCCAAGCACCGGCGTGCATCGAGCCGCTCGCCTCGGACTATCGCTTCAAGGCCGAGGGCTGGGACAAGCAGCCGTTTGCCGCATATGTGCAGACCTTTCTTCTCGCGCAGCAATGGTGGTCCGATGCAACGCGCGCCGTGCCGGGGGTAACACCCCATCACGAGGAGGTCGTTTCTTTTGTGGCCCGCCAACTGCTTGACGTGGCGTCGCCCTCGAACAGCCCGTTCACCAATCCCGAGGTGATCGAGCGGACGATCCAGAGCGCAGGCTCGAATTTCGTCTCGGGCTTCCAGAACTGGATGGAGGATGCCACCCGGCTCGCCAACGCTCAGCCCCCGATTGGCGCCGACGCCTTTCTTCCCGGCCGCGACGTCGCCCTCACACCTGGAAAGGTGGTCTATCGCAATCACCTGATCGAGCTGCTTCAATATTCTCCTGCGACCGGGACGGTGTTCGCCGAGCCGGTGCTGATCGTGCCTGCCTGGATCATGAAATTCTACATTCTCGATCTTTCGGCCCACAACTCGCTCGTCCGCTATCTCGTAGAGCGGGGACACACGGTCTTCTATGTCTCCTGGCGCAATCCGACGGACGCCGACCGCGACCTTTCGCTCGACGACTACCGGCGACTGGGCGTGATGGCGGCACTGGATGCGATCGCAGCGATCGTGCCCGGCCGCAAGGTGAATGCGGCCGGCTATTGTCTGGGAGGCACGCTGCTTTCCATCGCCGCCGCCGCAATGGCCCGTGTGGGCGACGACCGCCTTTCGACCGTCACCCTCCTGGCAGCCCAGACGGATTTCAGCGAGCCCGGAGAACTGGCGCTCTTCATCGATCCCAGCCAGATGCACTTCCTCGAGAGCATGATGTGGAACCGGGGCTATCTGTCGTCAGACCAGATGTCCGGAGCCTTCCAGATCCTGCGCAGCAACGATCTCGTCTGGTCGCGTCTCGTGCGCGACTATCTCATGGGCGAGCGCACTCCGATGACCGATCTCATGGCGTGGAACGCGGATTCAACCCGCATGCCCTACCGCATGCATACGCAATACCTTCAACGGCTCTATCTCGATAACGAACTCGCCACCGGCCGCTTCATGGTCGATGGCCGCCCGGCAGCACTCCAGAACATCCGCGTGCCCCTGTTCGTTGTCGGCACCGAGCGCGATCATGTCGCTCCGTGGCGATCGGTCCACAAGATCCACCAGATCACCGATACCGACGTCACATTCGTATTGACCAGCGGCGGACACAATGCCGGCATCGTCAGCGAACCCGGTCATCGCGGCCGACGCTACAGCGTCGCCTTAAAGCGGACAGCCGATCTCTGCCTCAGCCCGGACGAATGGGTTGGCGCCGCCACCCAAAAGGACGGGTCGTGGTGGGAGCAATGGCAAGGTTGGCTCGAGGCGCATTCGTTGTCTGAACGCATTGCCGCGCCTGGGATGGGCGCTCCCGACGCAGGATTTCCACCCATCTGCGATGCTCCCGGCACCTATGTTTTTCAGAAGTGAGGCCACCCGTGGTTCCCAGCACGCTCAGGAATCGAACATTTGACGAATTGCAGCTCGGCGACACGGCCTCTCTGGTCAGGGTCGCAAGCGGCGACAAAAGCGAGAGTGACACGCCGGTGGCAACGGGTGATGGCGATCTGCCGCCCGACAACGCTGCCGAAGCGACGAGCATGTTCAATCGCGCCGTCATGAATGGTGCATGGGCCGGAACCCTGATTTCCGAAGTGCTGGGTTCGCAACTGCCCGGGCCCGGGACAAGCTATCTGGCACAGGAGTTCCGCTTTCTGAAGCCGGTCCTGTCAGGTGACACTATCACCGCGACGGTTCGCGTCACCGAAAAATCGCCGGCAAGCCGGGTTGTCGTTCTCGACACGACATGCTCGAACCAAAAAGGCGAGCAAGTCCTCACCGGCACCGCGACCGTGATCGCGCCGGCACGATCCATTGAATGGCCGGCCACGCCCCCGTCCACGCCTCCAACCGCACACCACGATCGATACGACGCCTTCGTCCGGCAGGCCCGTGAACTGCCGATGGTACGCGCGGCGATCGTGCATCCATGCTCACCCGAGGCAATCCTTGCCGCCGTCGAAGTGCGTGAAAAAGGATTGTTCGAACCGGTTCTTGTCGGGCCCGAGGCGAGGATCCGGGCAGCGGCGGACGCCGCCGAGGTCGACCTCGATGGGATCGCAATCGAACAGGCGCTCCATAGCCATGCGGCGGCAGCGCGTGCCGTGGAACTGGTAGTTTCAGGCGAAGTGGCCGTCCTTGTCAAAGGCAGCCTGCACACCGACGAGTTGCTGGGCGCCATCGTCGCGCCTGGATCCTTGCTAAAGACCGAGCGCCGCATCAGCCATGTCTTCGCACTGGACGTACCAGCCTACGGGAAACCATTGATCGTTACCGACGCGGCGATCAACATCCAGCCGACGCTCGACCACAAGCGTGACATCTGCCAGAACGCGGTCGATCTGCTGCGAACACTCGGCGTCGACAAACCACGCGTCGCAGTGCTTGCCGCCGTCGAAACCGTCAACGCCAAGATGCCGGCAACCCTCGATGCGGCCGCCCTGACCGTGATGGCGGCGCGCGGTCAGATTGCCGGCGCCCTTGTCGACGGGCCGCTCGCATTCGACAACGCGATCAGCATCGCTGCCGCGCGCACCAAAGGCATCGTCTCCGATGTAGCCGGCGAGGCCGACATCCTGCTTGTCCCGGACCTTGAGGCAGGCAACATGCTTGCCAAGCAGCTTATCTATTTTGCCGGAGCAACGGCGGCCGGGATCGTGCTGGGGGCGCGCGTGCCAATCGTACTCACCAGTCGCTCCGACCCTTTATCCGCGCGGATCGCTTCGGCAGCCCTCGCAAAACTTCTCGTGTGCCGCGGCAAACAATCCATGCCGGGGGCGGCAGCATGAGCGATCGACTTCTGATCACTTTCAACGCCGGCTCGTCGACCGTCAAGATCGGCCTGTTCGCCGTGGAAGGCCGGCATCCCAAGCGTCTCGGCAAGGGTATCATCGACTTTCGCACCACGCCGCTACGTTTCCGGCTTCTGGAAGGAGAGCGACAAGTCGATATGGAACTCAAGGCACAGCCGGGCGAGGAACTGGACGAGGTGCTCGGCGAAGCGTTCACGCATTTGGCACGCATCTACAGGCTCGACGACCTGGCCGGGATCGGCCACCGCGTGGTGCATGGCGGCGACGTGTTCTCGGGCCCGGTGCTCATCGATGACCGTTCGCTACGTCAGATGGAGGCGCTCGTTGCGTTGGCCCCGCTGCATCAGCCGCAAGCTCTTCGTTTGATCCGCGCCATCGCAAGGCTGCGGCCGGACCTTCGCCAGACAGCCTCCTTCGACACGAGCTTTCATCGCACCAATGACGATCTGGTGCGCCGCTTCGCCTTGCCCCGTGCACTCCACGAGCGCGGGATCAAGCGCTACGGGTTTCACGGGCTGTCTTACGCATACATCGCCAGCGAACTCGCCCGCAACTGGCCGCAACTGGCCGGCGGCAAGATCGTCGCTGCCCATCTCGGCTCGGGCGCCAGTCTTTGCGCCATGCAAGGCGGCCAAAGCGTCGATACCAGCATGGGGTTTTCGACGCTGGACGGCGTGCCGATGGCGACACGGTGCGGCGCGCTGGATGCGGGCGTGCTTCTGCATTTGCTATCGCAGGAAAGGATGCCGGTCGCCGATCTGGAGGACATGCTCTACCACCGCTCCGGACTGCTCGGCGTTTCGGGCATCAGCCCCGACAGCCGCGACCTTCTCGCCAGCGAGGCGCCAGAGGCAAAGGAGGCGCTGGAGCTCTTCACACTGCGCATAGCCGGAGAAGCTGCGCGTCTGGCCGCGACGATGGGGGGTCTCGACGCGATGGTGTTCACGGCCGGCGTCGGCGAACATCAGCCAGCGATCAGGGCCGACATCTGCAGCCGGCTGATGTGGCTGGGCATCGATCTCGATCCCGCCGCGAACGCCACCAATCATGCGATCATAACAAGCGCCGCGAGCCGGATCCCTGTGATCATCATTCCGACGGACGAGGAGCAGGTGATTGCTTCCGAGGCTTTGCCCGGCTTGATGCCGTAGACAGGCGGAAGTCTGCGATTTCTGGACTGGGTTGCCGTCGGCGATGCACGTGACGCGCCCACGACAGCCGTTGCGCGATGACGTCCGTGCTGCCGGCGAGAGCCTCGTGATCATCCATCTGGCTGACTGGGTCGCGCCGCTCGTCCGGCCGACTGCCCCGGGGCGTCACAGCCCACAGCGGACCAGATGAAGGCGTCGCGTTGGTTTCCCGCTGAACAACACTTGATCAAGTAATGGCCTTGGTTTCGTAGGGGGTCGATATCTCAAGCTTGCCCACCGAGGATCTCCGGGCCACCACGCCTGACGCTTGGGCAGCCCCTGACGTGCCGCTTATGAAGCGTGCTGGCTTGGCGCCGCCGTAAAGACGTTAGTTGCTATTGACAAACTCCTGCATGCCCACTTAATTTCAGGATCAGTCATCATATGATGACATAGATGTCAACCAAAGATTACAAAGAGTATAATGGGCCGTAGCTAAACACGATTTCACATATATTGAAATCAACGGAGGTAAGCGCTTTGTAAAATGAAATGAAGCCGGATGTGATCTGTTACTTCGATCTAATAATACTGAATATAACTAAATTTTGAGGGCATCTAGGGGCGCTCGTGAAGGCACGGCTAGCTTGCTCGACCACTCACCGCAGCAACTTTCGCTCGGCTTTTGCAGCGGCCCAGTTACGCCCGTAGGGGTCATTCACGAAGTAAAGGAAAGTGAAAATGAATACCGATGCTGTGCCCTTGAAACTCTATAAGGCCAACGCCGAACTGCAAATCCAGATCGGTCGCCTCCTGCAGGAGGGTGGCCATCGCTGGCTTGATGTCGCCTCCCAAGCGAGTGATGAAGCCATCGCGGAATCCAGGTCGGAGATCGAAAGCCTGCGCAAGGCCGAAAACTGGCAAAACCTTGCCACCCTTCCAGGTGAAACTTTCTGGCGCGCACTCCAGCAACGGGCCGGCGACACGCAAGAGTTGACGAAGATCGCCATCAAAAACCAGACGGAGTTCACGAACGGTCTGCGTGAAGCCATTGAGGGCTGGCAGAGGGCGGTCAGCGAAGCCGTCGGCGGCGCAACGTCAGGGCAGCCGATCCAGGACATCTTCAAGCAATGGGGCGCCTTGTTCCCGATCCCCGGCGGGAAAGATGCGCCAAAGGGCGGAAAGGCGGCCTGATTCATGATGCCTGAACAAAAGACCGCCCTGGTTACGGGCGGGATGGGAGGCTTGGGCGAGGCGATCGCCCGGGCGTTCCATGATGCCGGAATCAGGGTGCTGGTGACGCACGCCCGCGATGAGGGTCCGGCCAAGGAGTGGCTCGCAGCGGAGCGGGACAAGGGTTACGGTTTCACCTCCTATGACGTCAACGTGGCCGACTTCAAATCCTGCCAGCGCATGGCCGAGCGTCTTCACGCCGATGGTCATCAGGTCGATATCCTCGTCAACAATGCCGGCGTCACCCGCGACGCCACTCTGGGCAAGCTCGACAAGGAGAACTGGGACGCTGTCCTTCGCGTCAATCTCGATTCCGTTTTCAATGTGACCAAACACTTGATCGATGGCATGACGGATCGCGGCTGGGGCCGGATCATCAACATCGCGTCGATCAACGGCATCAAAGGGCAGTTCGGGCAGACCAATTACTCGGCGGCCAAGGCCGGCATGCACGGCTTCACCAAGGCGCTGGCGCAGGAAGTTGCGAAAAAGGGCGTGACCGTGAATACGGTGTCGCCCGGCTATCTCGCGACCACCATGGTGACTGTGGTTCCCGAAGATACCCTTGCCAGGATCGTCGCCGGCATTCCCGTCGGACGCCTCGGGCAGCCGGACGAGATCGCCGCTCTCGTCGCTTTCATCGCCAGTGACGCCGCGGCGTTCATGACCGGCAGCAACATATCGATGAATGGCGGTCAGCATATGTACTGACACGCTCGGCGCGCGCGGGACATCATCAGGTTCTGCGTCGTCTCTCGCGTGCCATCGCCAAGGAAAATTTGATGACAAGAGACATTGCCATATTGGCCGCGACCCGAACCGCGATCGGAAGTTTCCAGGGTGGGCTGTCAGGCCTTCCAGCCTCCGCTCTCGGCGCAATCCTGATCAGGAAGGTCCTCGAAACCACGGGCATCTCGCCCGAAGAGATCGATGAGGTTGTCCTCGGTCAGGTCATCACCGCCGGAAGCGGACAGAATCCGGCACGTCAGGCGGCGATCGGGGGCGGCATACCGCATGCCGTGCCGGCTCTCACCGTCAACAAGGTATGCGGCTCGGGTCTCAAGGCAGTGCACCTTGCTGCACAGGCGATTACCTGCGGCGATGCCGATCTGGTGCTGGCCGGTGGACAGGAGAACATGTCGCTCGCCCCTTACATCCTTGCGAAGGCGCGCACGGGCCTGCGTCTCGGCCACGCCCAGCTCGAGGACAGCCTGATCCGCGATGGTCTCTGGGACGCGTTCAACGACTATCACATGGGCATCACGGCCGAGAACCTGGCGGAACGCTATGGGCTGACACGCGAGGAACAGGACGCTTTCGCCGCCACCTCACAGAAGAAGGCCGCCGATGCTGTCGCTTTCGGCCGCTTTCGTGACGAGATAACACCCGTCGATGTTCCGCAGCGCAAAGGCGGTTCTGTCAGTTTCGACACCGACGAGCAGCCGCGCGCCGACACGACCTGCGAGGCGCTCGCAAAGCTGAAGCCGGCCTTCAAGAAGGACGGGACCGTCACGGCCGGCAACGCGTCGACGATCAACGACGGAGCCGCCCTGCTTCTGCTTTCAAGCGCGGACAAGGCAAAGAGCCTGGGTTTGCCCGTACTCGCATGGATCAAGGCCTACGCCAGCGCCGGCGTCGATCCAGCCTTCATGGGCATCGGCCCGGTCGGCGCGACCCAGCGTACCCTTCGACGGGCCGGCTGGAACCTCACCGATCTCGATCTCATCGAGGCCAACGAAGCGTTCGCGGCCCAGGCACTCGCAGTCGACCGCGAACTCGGTTGGGACACGTCGAAAGTCAACGTCAACGGCGGCGCCATCGCACTCGGTCATCCGATCGGAGCGTCGGGCGCACGAATTCTCGTGACCCTCATTCACGAAATGCGACGCCGCCATGCGCGGAAAGGTTTGGCCACGCTGTGCATCGGAGGCGGTCAGGGCGTCGCGCTGGCGCTTGAAGCAGACTGAGGGCCAACGGCAGCTCTCATACATGACGGGTAACTGCGTCAGGAGGACACCATGACCCAAACCACGACCAAAATACGGCAATGGTCCGAACTCCTCGCGGACCCGTGGGCGCTGGCCGAAGCCGGGATGGCCTACGGTGCCGACGCCTGGCAGCGTACTATCCTTTTTGCCGACATCGAGCGTGAAGTCGGTGATCAATATCGCCAGAAGCTGCGCGAGGGCAGCCCTGGTGTCCTCAACTTCACCAGTGAGCCGATTCTGTCAGGCCTCGATCTGCCGCGGCCGACCAACTACCGGCTGGTTCGCATCACACCACCGGACGGAAACGTGGTCGACGAAACCAGGCGCCCGTTCGTCGTGATCGATCCCAGAGCCGGCCATGGGCCGGGCATCGGCGGCTTCAAGCCGGACAGCGAGATCGGTGCCGCGCTGAAGGCGGGACACCCTTGCTATTTTGTGGGCTTCCTCCCGGATCCGGTCCCTGGACAAACCGTCGAAGACGTCATGCGGTGTTTCGCGGCCTTCGTCGAGCATGTCGCGCAGCTCCATCCTGGCAGTGAGGGCAAGCCTGCGGTGATCGGGAACTGCCAGGCAGGTTGGCAATTGCTGATGGCCGCCTCCGTCTGGCCGGAGCTGTTCGGTCCACTCATCGTCGCGGGCACACCGCTGTCCTACTGGGCCGGTGACAACCCGATGCGATACGCCGGAGGGCTACTCGGTGGCAGCTGGCTGACGGCCCTGACCAGTGACATGGGAGCAGGCCGCTTCGACGGCGCGTGGCTCGTTCAGAACTTCGAAAATCTCGATCCGGCTAATACGTTATGGGTAAAGCAGTACAACGTTTATGCGAAGGTGGACACCGAGCGGGAACGCTATGTCGGCTTCGAGAAATACTGGGGCGGGTACGTTTTCCTGAATGACGTCGAGATGCAATACATCGTCGACAATCTGTTTATCGGAAACAAGCTCTCCACCGCGCAGTTGCTGACATCCGATGGGCTTCGAGTGGACTTGCGTAACATCCGCTCGCCGATCATCGTGTTCTGCTCCTATGGCGACAACATCTCACCGCCACCGCAGGCGCTCGGATGGATCACGGACCTTTACGACAGTGACGAGGATGTTCTCAGCAACGATCAGACGATCGTGTACACCACACACGACAGTATTGGCCATCTCGGCATCTTCGTCTCCAGCAGCGTCGGCCAAAAGGAGCACCGCAAGTTTGCCAGCTTGATCGATCAGATCGATCTCTTTCCGGCAGGCATCTATCGTGCGACCGTCAGCGCTACGCCCGAGAACGCCCCCGACGTCACGGATCCTTATCTGATGTCGGTCAGGCGCAGCAGTGTCGAGGAGGTTCGTGAGATCGTTCGCCCGGATCCTGAATCGGATCGCCGCTTCGCTGCCGCCGCTCGCGTTTCGGAAATCAATCTCGCTCTCTACCGCAATACCCTCCAGCCTTGGGTACGCGCGTTTGCGACATCGTATTCCGCACGGTGGCTGCAGGCGTTGCATCCCTTGCGAATGTCGTTCGAATCCTGGTCCAGCGATCACCCCCTCGGCGCGGAAGTGCGTGAGCTTGCCGCCGAAATCGGAGACAAGAGACAGCCAGTTCCGTCCGACAATCCGTTCTTGCAGATGCAGAAGGACTTCTCCGATGCACTTGTGCATTTTCTGGATCGCTATCGCGACCACAGGGACGAAATTTACGCGCTTTCATTCGGCCTCATGTTCGGCTCTCCCTGGCTAAAAGCGCTCGCAGGACAACCACTTGCAGATGATCGCCCCGCGAGGTCGCACCCCGGGGGAACACCCGAACACCGCAGGACGGTCCAGGCGTCGATGGCTGGGCTGGAGGCGAAGGTCGAGCAGGGAGAGTTGCTGGAGGCATCGCTGCGCGCGCTTTTCCATGTGCTGAAACATCGTGGTGGCGTCGATGAACGTCTCTACCATCGTGCCGCCCGCCTTTGGGACGATCCGGAGATGCCAGGACCCAGGCAAGCTGACTTTCGCGTGCTTGTCCGCGAACAGGCGCTTTTGCTCTCCCATATGGGAGATGAAGCGATCAAGGCGATCCCAGCTTTGCTTGAAGGATCTGATGCCGAGCATATCGAAAAGGCGGCCCTCGCCATAGGCGAACTTGTCCGCCTGGATGATGAAGCCCTGCCTGAAGCCGCCGCAAACGCGCTGGCCTATGTCACAGGCTTCTTCGAGCAGGCCGCTTTGCACGCGAAAACGACGGCGCAACGCGAGGCGTCACCGGATTCCACCCCGACCGAAGAACCGAGCGCGCCGCCCCAAAATCAAACAGACGGTTCTGAGCCTGGTTCTGACAATTCGGCAGCGCGCAGGACGCCAAATCCTCGGGGTCGTGCACGCAAGCGCCAAAACTGAAGCGGGTTGCCGCTTCGTTTGAAATAATGCCGTTTTCCCTATGCGCCACCCGGACACCGTGGCGTCGATAAAGTGATCGTCATGAAAGAACAAGAAGAATCGCAGAGCCGCAACAAAGATGAGGACGTTCATGCGGCATGGTCGCAGATATGGTCGTCGATCTCGCCCGAATCTCCCTTGCTGGCGTGGATGGACTGGGCAAGCCATCTCGCGACAAGTCCTGGCAAGCGGGCCGATCTGTCTCGCCTGGCTTTCGAGCAAATGGAGCAGATCCATGCGCTGCTGAACGCGGGACTGTCGTCGGAACACAACGCTGGCCTTGCCTCGAAGATGCCGCCGCTTACCGATCGCCGCTTCAGCGATCCAGCCTGGACGCAGTGGCCGTTTAACGTCCTCGGGCAATCGTTTCAGATGCAGACGAGATGGTGGGAGGAAGCCACCCGCGACGTCTGGGGTGTCGATTCTCATCATCAACGCCTCGTCGCTTTCGGCGCCAAACAGTGGATCGAAATGCTGTCGCCGACCAATCTCGCGACGCTCAATCCAGAGGTGATCAAAAAAAGCATCGACGAGGAGGGAGCGAACCTTGCTCGCGGGCTGTCGCATTTTTTTGACGACGTTGCCCGGCGCATGTCCAACCTGCCCCCGGCCGGTGCTAAGAATTTCGTCGTCGGAGAACAGGTCGCCACCACTCCTGGCAAAGTCGTGTTTAGGAACCGGCTGATCGAACTGATCCAGTATGCGCCGACCACTGACCAGGTCCATCCTGAACCGATCCTGATCGTTCCGGCCTGGATCATGAAATACTACATCCTCGATCTATCGCCCCACAATTCCCTGATCCGTTATCTCGTCGATCAAGGGTTCACCGTGTTCTGTATTTCCTGGAAGAACCCGGACGCCGATGATCGCGACATGGGGATGGCGGAGTATATCGAGCTCGGGTTTCAGGCCGCGTTTAATACCGTCACGGCGATCACGGCGGCGAGGAAGGTTCACGCCGCAGGCTATTGCCTCGGTGGCACTCTGCTTTCGATCGTCGCTGCGGCCATGGCGCGAGACAACGACGATCGTCTTGCCTCCGTCACGCTGCTTGCCGCCCAGACGGATTTTACCGAACCTGGCGAGCTGGGCTTGTTCATCAACGAAAGTCAGATCGCTCTGCTGGAAGCGCAGATGGCCGAAGTCGGCTACCTGCATGCCGAGCAGATGAACGCGGCTTTCCAGATGCTGCGCTCATACGACCTGTTCTGGTCACGCATCATAAACGAGTATTTCCTCGGCGAACGACGGCCGATGAACGACCTGATGGCCTGGAATGCGGATGGAACACGGCTCCCGGCAAAGATGCATTCGGAATATCTGCGACGGCTCTATCTTCAGAATGATCTCTCTTCCGGTCGCTATCAGGTTGGAGAGCACCCGGTTTCGCTCGGCGATGTGCGTGTCCCGATCTTCTGCGTGGGAACGACGACGGACCATGTCGCTCCCTGGCGTTCAGTCTACAAACTGCATCTCCTCATCCCCACCGAGATCACCTTTGCACTGACAAACGGCGGCCACAATGCCGGTATCGTCAGCGAGCCTGGGCGTCCGCGCCGCCACTATCAGATCATGAAACGCGTGCCGGGCGACGCCTATGTCTCGCCGGACGAATGGGTCCGGCTTGCACCAACCCGCCAAGGCTCCTGGTGGCCGGAATGGACGGCATGGCTTGCGAGCTATTCGGGCGACCGGGTGATGCCCCCTCGGCTCGGCGGGACAAGCAACATCGAGACGCCGGCCGCTGACGCTCCTGGAGAGTATGTGAAAGCATCCTGATCGTTTCCTTCGATCAGAGAAGCGAAGAACAGATGAGGCGTTCGGTAGCTCGGAAGCCTGGAACTAGCACTACTTTGGAAGATTTTTAGGCGATGCGGGTTTTGGGATTCCCGCGATGCGATCTGCGTGATTCATGGGTTTAACAGGAGTTATGTTTGCAAAGTATGCAGGCTGCCGATTTTGGCGCGCGAAGATCCTTCAAGGATAAACTGGTCGTTTGCCTGCGGCTGGCATATGGCATGCATGTTTTCATCTTAAACTATGCACTCATCTCGAAGGAGGTAGGAAAGCCTTCTGCCCGACCGCTAGAACGCTGGGAGTCGCGGTGAGTGCTCGGTCTTGATCGCCATTCCGAAATCCAGCTTCGTCAGCTTCATTATGTGATCGCGGCAGCCGAACACGGCAGCTTCCGGCAGGCGGCGATAGCGGTTGGTGTGCAGGAATCGGCAATCAGCCGACGCATCCGCGATCTGGAAGACGAGGCTGGCGCGGCGCTGTTCATCCGCTATCAGCGTGGTGTCTTGTTAACCGAAGCCGGTAGAAATTTCGTGAAACGAGCGCGACGGGTCATCAATGAACTCGATCTAGCCGTAAAAGAGGTTCGGGCAGCAGGCAGGGTTGAGGTGGGCGTGCTGCGGATTGGGATATTCACGTCGCTCGCGTCAGGATTCATCGCCGAACTTCTCGAGCGATATCGCGCACAGCATGCTGGCGTCCGCACAAAGTTTGTCGAGGGCGCACCCGCTGTTCACATCGCCGCCGTCCGGCTGCACGAGATCGATATCGCCTTCCTTACCGGCTATCCAAGAGCGATGGGATGTGAAGTGACGAGGCTCTGGTACGAGCATGTCTTTGTAGTCTTGCCGGAGACACACGAGCTGGCCGCGAAGCAGCAGATCGAATGGGCCGACTTGCGCGGCCAACACTTCATCGTGAGCGAGGCGGATCCAGGCCCAGAAATTTATGACTATCTCTTTAAGCACCTATCGGAGCTAGGTCATGCTCCAAGCGTCGAGCGCTGCCCCGTCTACAACAGGGATACACTGATCCGAATGGTGGCTTTGGGCGCGGGCATCACGCTGACCAGCGAGGCGACGACGGGGGCGAAGTTTCCCGGCGTAACCTATCGGCTGCTGGTGACAGAGGATTTGCCCTTCAGTGCCGTCTGGTCTCCGCGCAATGATAATCCGGCACTGAGAAGGATGCTGAGCCTCGCCAGAAGCCTGTCGGTGAAGAGCACCGGAAAGCCCGGTCAGAACCGATGATCGGGCGAGAGGGTGCGCCGAGCTTTGGCGAAGCCTCGATCCGTAGCGATGAACCGTTTCAGCATCGGCACAATTAGCTTGACTGGATCGGTGGCGGGTTGCCCCGTCTCACGTGCAATCACGTTGGCATAAGCAATTAAATCGCTATGCAGTGACGCAGGCAGCGCAAGCGATACCTTTACTGGCCTATCGTCGGCAATTGGGCCAAGTTTCAGCTTTGTCATGGTCAGCCTCTGTAGGGTTCGAGGACGAGATCGCGCGTGACGATAACGCGAACGGGGAAGCCTGGCCGGATGGTCAACGTCGGTGCGACCTGCAATTGGCGCCGGACGATCTGCTGCCCGGCGTCGTTGATGGTGTCCTGTGCGCCGTCGCGGATAGCACGGACCAAGCGGTCCTCATCGCTGACCGCTAGTTCCGTGCCGACCGCGAGCAGCGTGGAGAGACCGGCCGCTTTGGCGAGATCCCACCAGTGATAATCGACCCCATCCTCAAGACCAGCGTATCCTTGCGTGTCGGCGCCCGGCTGGCGTTCGAGGACGATGGAGCGGCCGTTCGGGAAGATCAGCCGGTTCCAGACCAGCAGCGCCCGTCTTTGGCCGAACTGGACGTTGTTGTCGTACTGGCCGACAATCCGCGTGCCTTGCGGAACGAGAAGGCTGCGACCGGTCGGGCTATCGTAGATATTTTCCGTCACCTGGGCCGTGATTTGGCCTGGAAGATCGGAGCGTATCCCGGTGATGAGCGCAGCCGGGATAACCGCGCCGGCCTGGAGCACGAAGGGCGAAGCGGGTGCCAGGACGCGATCCGACGAGGTTGTGCGGCGGTCGGCCGGCCCATTGAGGAAAGCGTTCTGTCGATCCTGGGCGGTTTGCCGGCCTACTTGACCCGCAAGGCCGGCGAGATCGACATCGGGAATGCCAGGTGTGGCCAGACCTACCCGCGCCGCCGCGGTCGTGCCCGGCTGGGTCTGGAAGAAGACTCGCGACGTGCGCGCGGCCTCTTCCTCCTCAATTCGCCGTTGTTCGGCTTCGTCGACACCCGACGTCGCGATCGTCGGAGGAACGACGGGCTGGCCTCGGTTCTGTGCATCCAGAATAGGTCGTCCGAGATCGCCCGGTAAGGGCGGGCCGAGAACAGGGCCGGTGTAGTCTCGCGGCAATCCGGCGAGACCATCCGCGGTCTGGCGATTAGCGGTCGAGTAAAGCTCCTCTCCGTCGCGGCCGGCGTTCCGGGTTTGGAGTGCGTAAATCAGAGCGCCGCCTATGCCGACCAGAGCGACGGCAGTGACGCTCGCAAGCACCTTGCGCGACAGCCGGGTGACGCGCGGCGGCTCGGCCCGCAGACGCATCGGAGCGCTCGTATTGCTGTTTTCCTCGCTCATGACGCGGGCCTCCCGTCGGTACGGACAATCCTCACCGTTTGCTGCTTATCACCGCTGCCGAGGCGCAATTCGGCCGCGCCGAACAGACGATCGACAATCAGGATGTGTCGGTGGACGCGGGTGTTGGCGATCTGGGCTTCGCCCTCTGGACCGATGACGAAGATCGGCGGCATTTCGCCCTGGACGATCCCGCGAGGAAACTCGACGTAAACCCTGCGGCCGTCGTCATAGACGGAGACTGGTTTCCAGGGCGGATTCCCACCAGTCAAACCGTATCGGTAGTTGCGCGCCGCAACGGCCGCGATGACCGGGGTCGCCGGGATGCTCTGGCTTTGTCCGGCGCGCGTCCGCGGATAGGACCATGCGACGGAGGGCATATAAGGCTTCGTTCCGGAAAGCAGCTCAATCATGTAGACACGTCGGTCAGTGGTAACGACGAGATTGGTCGTGATGTCCGGACGGGAGGGCTTCACGAGGATATGCACGCGGCGGGTCGTG
Organism: Shinella zoogloeoides; assembly: GCF_022682305.1. Lineage (NCBI taxonomy): Bacteria > Pseudomonadati > Pseudomonadota > Alphaproteobacteria > Hyphomicrobiales > Rhizobiaceae > Shinella > Shinella zoogloeoides. Next base: position 480,701 of record NZ_CP093528.1, on the reverse strand, counting down.
CCGCTGCCGCTCTCGGTATCTCCGATAATCCAGCGGGCGGTATCGCCGGCTGCAATCGGCCCGGCGCCCGTCAGCGACTCGCCGGGTTCCAGCGCGATGTCGGTGATCTGCCCAGGAGCTGCATAGACCTGATAGAGCGCGCCGTCTGACCAGGGATATATCTGGATTGCATTGAAGTAGCCCTCCCGGCGCGGCTGCACGCGAGCGGCTGCATTGGCGTTTTCGACGCGAGCGACTGGTGTACTGGCCGCCGTGCCGCCCTTTGCCGGCGTCCAGGCCGGAGGAATGTGGATCGGACGCGGCCGATCGTCAGTTACGGACACCGGAACGGCTGGCAAAGCCGGAACATCCCGATCGTAGCTGATCTCCGGCGGCTTCTGCGGCGTCGCGCAGCCGGCCAACGTAGTGGCGGAAAGCAGCAGAACCGGAAGCACGGATTTACGGAAAGCCGGAATGGCGTGGTTGCGGAAAGCCGGCTTCATTGGCTCATCTCCCGCGACCAGTTGATGGCGTTGACGTAGATCCCCAGCGGATTGACCTTTATCCGCTCAGCATCCCGCGGTGGCTGGATCACGATGGTCAGGATCGCAGTCCATCGCTGGGTGGAGGAGAGCTGGCCATTCTCGAAATGCCGCTCCGTCCAAGCGACACGGAAGCTGTCGGGCGACGCCCGAATGACGCTGGAGACCTCGACTGCGATCTGCTGCTTGCCGACTTTGGTGAACGGGTCGTTGGCGCGGGCGTAGTCATTTAGTGCCGCGGCGCCGCGATCCGTCGTCCATTCGTAAGCTCGGAGCCAGTTCTGCCGGACGATGATCGGGTCGGCCGGAATGCTCCGCGTCTGTTCGATGAAACGCGCGAGGTGCCAGGCGACTTGCGGATCGGTCGGGCGGAAATCGGCGGTGGCGGGCTCGACCGCCTGCGCCTGGCCGAGATTGTCCACCTGAACAACCCATGGCACGACGGTTCCTCGCGCCGACTGATAGACCAGGGCGGCGGCAAAACCGGCCGACAGGATCAGGGAGCCGAACGCCATGTAGCGCCAGTTCTTCGCCTGCACGCGAGCCGAGCCGATACGCTCGTCCCAGACTTGGCTTGCCCTCTGGTACGGCGTTTCGGGTTGGGGCGTCTTGCCGTAATGAACGGCGGGCCTTTTGAAGAGATTCATGAGCGGTCACTTTCAGAGAGATTGACGGATGCGCCGGACCCGTGGCTGTCGCCGGAACGGACGGCATGCGCGGCGGCGCTGACGCCGTGGGAGACATGGCGGCCGCGCTTCATGCGCTGAGCCCATGCGGGGGGCTGGTCAGTCGTCGTCGCGGGCGCGACGGAAGAAGGCTCCGCCTCGCCGCCGACCGACCCCATGGTGGATGTGCCGCCGGTGGCGCCGAAGCCGGCGCGGGCGCCGTCGGAGAAGCTGGATTTCATGCTCTCCGACGCGCGCGACGCAGCTCGACGTAAAGGCGACGTGGCGGCCGATCCGGCAGCGCGCGCGACACCGCCGACGCCGGACGCCACACCCGAAGCGCCGGACTGTCCCATGGAGCCGAGCGTGTAAGCCGACGATGCCGCTCCGGCCGCCGCAGCTCCGCCACGGGCGACCGCGGCTCCCCCGGAGAGAAGCGCTGCGCCGCCTCTCGCGGCAAGCATAGCGCCGCCGCCGGCGGCCAGTGCCGCGCCGCCCACGGCGAGACCGGTGCCGACCGCGGCGCCAGCGCCAAGCTGCGGACCGCCGCTAACGAGACCCGATGCGATGCCGGGTCCAAAGATTCCGAGGCCGACGAGCGAAAGGGCAGCGAGCACGACCGCCATGGCGTCGTCGATGCTCGGGGTCTGGCCACCGAAGCCTTGGGTGAACTGGCTGAAGAGCGTCGAACCGATGCCTACGATGACGGCGAGAACCAGGACTTTGATGCCGCTGGAGATCACGTTGCCAAGCACACGCTCGGCCATGAACGCGGTCTTCCCGAAGAGGCCGAACGGAATCAGCACGAAGCCCGCCAACGTGCTCAATTTGAACTCGATCAGCGTCACGAACAGTTGGACGCTGAGAATGAAAAACGCGAGGATGACGAGCGCCCAGGCAAAGAGCAGGCAAGCGATCTGGATGAAATTCTCGAAGAACGCGATCCAGCCCATCAGATCGGAAATGGATTCGAGCAGCGGCCGTGCCGCGTCGAGGCCGGTCTGCGCCACCTTGCCAGGGCGGAGGAGATCCTGTGCGGTGAAGCCGGTCCCGGAGGCTTTCAGGCCGAGACCCGAAAAGCTGTCGAAGACGATCTTCGCGAGATTGTTCCAGTTGGAAATCAAATAGGCGAAGACGCCGACGAACAGCGTCTTCTTGACGAGGCGTGCGATGATGTCGTCATCGGCGCCCCAGCTCCAGAACAGCGCCGCGAGCGTCACGTCGATCACGATGAGCGTGCTCGCGATAAACGCCACCTCGCCGCTGAGAAGGCCGAAGCCGCTGTCGATGTATTGGGTGAATGTCCCAAGAAAGCTGTCGATTACCCCCGAGCCGCCCATGGATCACCGCCTGTCGCTTGAGGACGGCGATGCCGGAGCAATCGGACGGCCGAGGAATCGATTGCGGGTCTCGGCCCAGACGCGCAGGCATTCGGCGTCGCTCGCGGCCTGCTGACCAAGCTGCTGGCACCGGCGCTGGCCCTCGCGCAGCGGATCGCGCGCGGGCTCGACGATGCGCGCCGGCGCTCCCGCCGGCGCCTCGTCCTTGCGAGTCATCTCCACAACCGCCGCCGTGATGGCGACGGCGACGAATACGACAGCGCCCAGCCGGGCCAGCATCTTGCTGTCCATGACAGTGCTCCTTTCTGGCCCTCAGTTGCCGTTGAACATCCGCGCGCTGCCGGGGTGATAGCCGGAGCCGGGCGTCAGAAAGCGGCGGCGCTGTTCGCGCCCCTGCTCGGCCGCGGCGGTGCGCTCGGCTTCGGTCAGCGCGCCCGATCGACCATTGGCGGCGAGCAGCGCGACCAGATCGGAAAGCTGCTGCGACTGGAGGGCGAGGAGCTGGTTGCCGGCCTGCGTGGCCTGAAGCGCGCCGGTCGCGCCCTGGCTCTGGCTCACCAGTTCGCTCATCTGCGTACGGTTGGTGTCGATGTTACCAACGACGCCGGCCTGCACGCGCATCGCGTCCTGCAAGCTGCCGACGGTGTTCTGCCAGCGGCTACGCGCAGCGGTGACGAGCTGCTGCTCGCTCGCCGACATCGAGACGCTGCCGTATTGCTGCTGGAACACCTGATCGATGTTCTGCACGTCGAAGGCAATGTTCTGCGCCTGCTTCAGGAGCTGCTGGGTTTTTTGAACATTCTGCTGAAGGGTCTGGAGCGAGGAGAACGGCAGGTTTGCCAGATTCCTCGCCTGGTTGATGAGCATGGTCGCTTCGTTCTGAAGCGAGGTGATCTGGTGGTTGATCTGCTCCAGCGTACGCGCGGCTGTTAGGACATTTTGCGCGTAGTTGCTGGGGTCATAGACAATTTTCCACGCATAAGCGGGCACGGTCGCCAACGGCGAAACTGCGATCGGGACGGCCAGCATGGCGGCAGCAAGAACGGCGGAGGATTTGCGAAGTCGATGGATGCTCATGGCTGAAGATCCTTTTCGGGCTGGGGGGTGAGCGTTGGGAAATTCGGGAGCAGGTCGATCGCCCAGCCGAGTTCGCGGGCTTCGAGCCAAGCGGCGAGGAAGCCCTCGCGGCCGTGCTCGGCGACGAGGTTGGCGATCAGGGTCTGGTCGGATTTCGACGATGCGGCGCAGAGCGCCAGGCCGAGTTCTGAGAGGCCCAGCTCGAAAAGGCGATTTCCGCGGCGAGACTGGCAGTAGTAGTCGCGCTTGGGCGTCGCTCGCGCGAGGATCTCGATCTGACGGTCATTGAGACCGAAGCGGCGATAGATGGCTGTGATCTGCGGTTCGACTGCCCGTTCGTTCGGGAGGAGCAGTCGCGTCGGGCAACTTTCGATGATGGCCGGGGCAATGTCCGAATTATCGATGTCGCTGAGCGACTGGGTGGCGAAGATGACCGAGGCGTTTTTCTTGCGCAGCGTCTTCAGCCATTCGCGGAGCTGGCCGGCGAAGCCTTCGTCGTCTAGCGCCAGCCAGCCTTCGTCGATGATGAGCAGCGTCGGCCGCCCGTCCAGCCTGTCGCCAATGCGGTGGAAGAGATAGGCGAGCACAGCAGGCGCAGCGCCCGTTCCGACCAGCCCCTCGATCTCGAATGCCTGCACGTCGGCCGAGCCGAGATGCTCGGCTTCGGCATCGAGCAAGCGGCCATAGGGACCGCCGACGCAGTACGGGCGGAGTGCCTGCTTGAGTTCGTTGGACTGGAGAAGGACGCTGAGGCCAGTGATCGTGCGCTCACCGACCGGCGCCGATGCGAGGGAGGTGAGCGCCGTCCAGATGTGCTCCTTTGCCTCCGGGGTGATTTTAATCCCTTCCCGCAGGAGGATCGCGACGGTCCAGTCGGCGGCCCAGGCACGCTCATAGGTGTCGTGAATGCGGGCCAGCGGCTGGAGCGATACCGAGGATTCCGATCCTTCGGTCAGGCCGCCGCCGAGATCGTGCCAGTCGCCGCCCATGGCGAGCGATGCTGCGCGGATCGAACCGCCGAAATCGAAAGCGAAGACCTGGCTGCGGAGGTAACGGCGGAACTGCAACGCCATGAGGGCGAGAAGCACGGATTTGCCCGCCCCTGTTGGGCCGACGACGAGCGTGTGGCCGACATCACCGACATGCAAAGACAACCGGAACGGGGTCGAACCTTCGGTTCTGCCGTAAAGCAGCGGGGGCGCATCGAAGTGATCGTCCCGTTCCGGCCCCGCCCACACGGCGGAGAGGGGAATCATGTGGGCGAGATTGAGCGTCGAGATCGGCGGCTGACGCACGTTTGCATAGACATGGCCGGGCAGACTGCCGAGCCAGGCGTCCACCGCGTTCACCGTCTCGATCATCGCCGTGAAGTCGCGGCCCTGGATGACCTTCTCGACCAGCCGCAGTTTTTCGTCGGCAAGACGCGGGTCGGCGTCCCAGACCGTGATCGTGGCGGTGACATAGGCCATGCCGGCGACGTCGGCGCCGAGCTCCTGCAAGGCCATGTCCGCGTCGGCGGCCTTGTTGGCGGCGTCGGTGTCCACCAGCACCGACTGTTCGTTGGTCATCACCTCCTTGAGGATCGCGGCAATCGACTTGCGCTTGGCGAACCACTGCCGCCTAATTTTGGTCAGCAGCTTGGTCGCGTCGGTCTTGTCGAGGAGGATCGCACGCGTTGACCAGCGATACGGGAAGGCCAGCCGGTTCAGATCGTCGAGCAGGCCCGGCGTTGTCGCGGTCGGGAAGCCGACGACGGTCAGCACACGCAGGTTCTGATCGCCAAGACGTGGCTCCAGACCGCCGGTGAGCGGCTGATCGGCGAGCAGCGCGTCGAGATAGATCGGCGTTTCCGGTACGCGGACACGATGGCGTTTCGTCGACACGCTGGAATGCAGGTAGGTCAGCGTCTCGCTGTCATCGAGCCAGCCGCAGGACGGCATGAAACCGTCGAGCAGCGCCAGCACGCGATCGGTGCGGTCGGTGAAGGCACGCAGAATCTCGTACGGGTCGACGCCCGAGCGCTCACGCCCTTCATAAAGCCAGGACTCGGTGCGCGCTGCTTCCTCGGCCGGTGGAAGAAACAGGAATGTGAGAAAATAGCTCGATACGAAATGTGCGCCGGCTTCTTCGAAGTCGGCCTTGCGCTCGGCATCGACCAAAGCCGACGCGGGATCGGGAAAGATGTTGTCGGGATAGGTGGCAGCCTCGTACCGTTGCGCCTCGACGAAAATGCTCCAGCCCAGGCCAAGGCGGCGGAAAGCGTTGTTGATGCGGCTCGCAACGGCAATCAGCTCGGCCGCGACGGAGGAATCCAGATCCGGACCCCGAAAGCGGGCCGTGCGCTGAAACGAGCCATCCTTGTTCAGCACGACGCCGGGAGCGACCAGAGCGACCCATGGCAAATAGTCGGCGAGGCGAGCGGCAGTGCGACGATATTCGGCGAGATTCATCATGGCCGCCTCCTCACACCGCGAGGAAAGCCGGAATGCGCAGATGCCTGCGCCCGACCTCGACAAAGAGCGGATCGCGACGGGCCGCCCAGACGGCCACGAAATGACCGATTGCCCAGATGGTGAGGCCGACGAGCCAGAGGCGCAGGCCGAGGCCCACGGCCCCGGCCAGCGTGCCGTTCATGATCGCGATGGAGCGCGGCGCACCGCCCAGCAGGATGTGCTCGGTCAAGGCGCGATGGACGGGCACCGAAAAGCCCGGCACCGCGTCGAGTTGTTCGAGGACCGCCGCCATCAGACAAGTACCCCGCCGCCGAAGCTGAAGAAGCTGAGGAAGAACGAGCTGGCCGCGAAGGCGATCGACAGACCGAATACGATCTGGATCAGGCGGCGGAAGCCGCCGCTGGTGTCGCCGAAGGCGAGCGCCAGGCCGGTGGCGATGATGATGATCACCGCCACGATCTTGGCGACCGGCCCCTCGATCGACTGGAGGATCTGTTGAAGCGGCTGTTCCCACGGCATGGAGGAGCCGGAGGCATGGGCCGGCGGCGTGGCGGCCAGTATCATGATGGTGAAGAGCGCGGTCGAACTGGCGAGACGCCGGTAGCTGCCGCGCATGATCGAGTCGGCGGGCAGATCTGGACCGATGGGCACGGACGACAGGACGGGTGGATTGGTCACATTCGGAACGACGGGCGAATTCATTCAGCTTCTCCATTCGAGGTGGTTGCGGGGGTGATGCGGTAGTCGCCGGTGGCGGGATCGATGCCGTCGACACGCGCGAGCTCGGCGAGCCGGCGCGACGAGCCGCGGCCGGAGAGGACGGCGACGAGATCGATGGTCTCGGCGATCAGCGCGCGCGGAACGGTGACGACGGCTTCCTGGATGAGTTGCTCGAGGCGACGCAGCGCGCCGATGCCGGAGCCAGCGTGGATGGTGCCTATGCCGCCGGGGTGGCCGGTGCCCCAGGCTTTGAGCAGGTCGAGCGCTTCTGAACCGCGGACCTCGCCGATGGGAATGCGGTCGGGCCGGAGGCGAAGCGAGGAGCGGACGAGATCGGAAAGCGTGGCAACGCCATCCTTGGTCCGCATCGCGACCAGGTTCGGCGCTGCGCATTGCAGCTCGCGGGTATCCTCGATGATGACGACGCGATCTGCTGTCTTCGCCACTTCGGCGAGCAGCGCGTTGGTCAGCGTTGTCTTGCCGGTAGAAGTGCCCCCAGCGACGAGTATGTTGGCGCGGGACTGGACCGCCGTGCGCAGCTTCACCGCCTGGTCGGCCGTCATGATGCCGGCGGCCACATAATCGTCGAGCGTGAAGACCGCGACAGCCGGCTTGCGAATAGCGAAGGCGGGTGATGCTACGACTGGCGGAAGCAGCCCCTCAAAACGCTCACCCGATTCCGGCAACTCGGCCGAGACGCGCGGCGAGCGGGCGTGGACCTCCGCACCGACATGGTGCGCGACCAGACGCACGATGCGCTCGCCATCGGCGGCCGTCATCGTCTCGCCGGTGTCGGCCAGCCCTTCGGAAAGCCGATCCACCCAGATGCGCCCATCGGGATTCAGCATCACCTCGACCACGGCCGGGTCTTCCAGAAATCGCGCGATGGCGCTGCCGAGCGCGGTGCGCAGCATGCGCGCGCCACGCTGGCTCGCTTCCTGCCTGTGGTGGATAGATGCCATTTCGTCCCCGTTTCTCGTGGGGACGCAACAGATGATCCCCGGATCGGGGATGATTAAAAGAGCCCGGAGTCAGGCCGATTCAACAAGTTTCGGTCGTAGTAGTAGCGTGGCGTGCAAATACAGATTCCATGGGGAAAATGTCGTGCGCTGGAAGCCACGGCGTTCTTTTGCAAACTCTGGCGAAGAAGATGCAGCAATAGGAGCCGTACCATGGAGAAGACTGTCGATTTCATCATCCCCAAGAGCGTTCCGGAAGCCGTTCTGGTCTCGCTGGAACTGTCGCGAACCAAATGGCTGGTGACAGTGATTCGCCCCACCAACCATGTCCGAATGTCACGCTATCTGGTTGCTGGTGGAGATCTTGAGGATCTGTTGGCGAAGCTCTCGGAATTCCGTATGAGGGCCAGCCGGGAGCTGGGGCACGATGTCCCGGTCATTTCCATTCAGGAAGCTGGATATGAAGGATTCTGGCTCCGCCGGGCATTGGAAGCCGCCGGTGTGCAAAGCCACATCGTCGATCCGGCCTCGATTGCCCAGCCCAGACGGGCGCGAAACGCCAAGACCGATAGGATCGACGGCGAGATGTTGCTCAGAACGCTGATGGCTTGGCTCCGTGGCGACCCGCGCGTCTGCTCGATGGTCAGGCCGATCAATCCCGAAGATGAGGATCGTCGCCGCCTGACTCGCGAACGCCGCGAACTGATCGGCGAGCGCGTACGGCTTGTGAATCGAATGAAGGGCCTTCTGCTATCGCAGGGAATCCGTGACTATGAACCCATGCGACCGAACAGACGTCCGCGACTCACCGAACTGCGGACGGGAGACGGCCGTGCCCTTGGGCACAACATGAAGCATCAACTCGAACGCATGCTGGATCGTTTGGAACTGCTCCTCGTCCAGATGAAGGCGATCGAGGAAGCCCGGCTCGAGCTGGCCAAACAGTGTATCGCGCCGGCCGATGTCGAGGATGCGGCAGTCAGCGACATAAGTGCGGGTTCACTGCTCATGAAGATCAGAGGCATTGGGCCCGAATTTGCCTCGGTCATGGTGACCGAAGGCCTTTTCCGCAGATATGAGAACCGGCGGCAGATTGCGTCCTATGCGGGGCTGGCCCCGACTCCGTGGCGAAGTGGATCGATCAATCGCGAACAAGGCATCTCGCAGGCGGGCAACCCACGCCTGCGCACGGCCATGATCGAATTGGCCTGGCTTTGGCTGCGGCATCAGCCTGATAGCCGCCTTGCACGATGGTTCCATGAACGAACCGGTCCGCAAGGAGGTAGGATGAAGAAGATCATGATCGCCGCGCTGGCGCGAAAACTCCTCGTGGCGCTGTGGAAATATGTCACCCAGGGTGTGTTGCCCGACGGGGTCGCAATGAAAGCCGCGTGATGTTCCCTTTCTTCGTGGCCTGATCAGCGACGAAGAAATCGGGCTGACGGACCGTCCGTTCTCCTGGCCTGTATGCCGCAATACAGAATGGTTCCGTCTCCCGAGCCCTGCCGCCGAAAGCGGAATGTTGGTGCAGCCGTCGAGGACGGCGACCGGATGTGAGGTTTGCGCGTGGAGCAACGCGCATGACGATAAAGGCTCGCCCGAAATCCCGATGATCAGAGACCAGGAATGATAACCATGAAACAACGATCACCGCCTTGACCAACCTCTCCCCATGTGAGGAGAACGGCGGTGCGCCTCTGTTCTTGAACTGGTCGTATCGATTCCCAGATGCCGCGCGCGAGGTGTTCAGGCGTCCGATTCGGGCACATCTTCTGAAATCTCCTGACGGAGCTTCGGCCCCTGCGCCAGACGCCGGCCCAGCGCGGTGATGAACGCTTCATATCGCTCGCTGGATTTGGCACGCGCTGCCTGCGCCGCCGGCTCCGGCAAGGCGGGCGTCGTGGTGATCCAGAAGCGGATGAACACCGCAAGGGTCTCGACGGCGATGCCAACGTCCCGTTCCAGGCGCGTCATGCGGCGGTCGATCTGGTCGAGGCGCTTGGCGACGATCGCCTCCCGTCGCTCGGCATCGTCCGGCGAGAGGAACGACGCGATAGCCGCCTCTGCTATCATGGACTGCGATTGATCGCGGCGGGCGGCGAAATCCGCCAGCGTCTTCTCGACATCGGGGTCCAGATAGACCGTGGTCTTTATCTTCTTCCGGTGACTGGTCATGGCGCCTACAGTTCCATGCCGTCATTCGGATCGAGCGAGACCTGCCGTGCGACGCCCTGCATCTGGCGGATCATGCGCTGGTTGCGCACGGCATCCTCATCGACGTCGTCAGGCGGCTCGATCTCGAACTCGTTCTCGATCGGCGCTTTCTTTTCTACCGGCTTTACCCGGTGGAGCTCGTGCTGCAGCCGCCGTTCGGATTCGGTCGGGTCCTCGTCGTCGGATCGACCTGCGGGTTGCGCATTGAGCGCTTCCGGCCGCGCCGGGATCGGCAGGCTGGTCCAGTCGTCCGGACGAATATGTTCCGGGCGGTTCAGGGCGGGCGGCGACATTAGGCGTTCGCGGAAACGGGCATCCTCATAGTAGCGAGCCTTTTTCGCCCGGATCGGCGGAATGCCGGCGACCATGACGATCTCGTCGGCCGGCGGAAGCTGCATGATCTCGCCCGGCGTGAGCAACTGGCGGGCGGTTTCCGAGCGGGACACCATCAGGTGGCCGAGCCAGGGCGACAGACGGTGCCCGGCATAGTTTTTCATGGCCTTCATCTCGGTGGCCGTCCCGAGCGCGTCCGAGACGCGCTTGGCCGTCCGCTCGTCGTTCGTCGCGAAGCTCACGCGAACATGGCAGTTGTCGAGGATCGAATTGTTCGGCCCATAGGCTTTCTCGATCTGGTTCAGCGATTGCGCGATCAGGAAGCTCTTCAACCCATACCCCGCCATGAAGGCCAGCGCGGTCTCGAAGAAGTCGAGGCGGCCGAGCGCGGGAAACTCGTCGAGCATGAGGAGGAGACGATGGCGCCCGGTCTTCGCCTGGAGCTCTTCGGTCAGGCGACGGCCGATCTGATTGAACAGCAGGCGGATCAGCGGCTTGGTCCGGTTGATGTCGCTGGGCGGCACGACGAGGTAGAGCGTCGTCGGATGCTCGCCGCCGACGATGTCGCTGATCCGCCAGTCGCAGCGCCGCGTGACCTCGGCAACGACAGGATCGCGGTACAATCCGAGAAACGACATGGCGGTTGATAGAACGCCGGAGCGCTCATTGTCGGATTTGTTGAGGAGCTCGCGCGCCGCGCTGGCCACGACAGGGTGTGGGCCGGCCTCGCCCAGATGCGCTGTCTTCATCATGGCGCGCAGCGTCGACTCAACCGGGCGCTTCGGATCGGAGAGGAAGTTGGCGACGCCGGCCAGAGTCTTTTCCGGCTCGGCATAGAGGACATGCAGGATTGCACCGACCAGAAGTGAATGGCTGGTCTTTTCCCAGTGATTCCTTTTGTCCAGGCTCCCCTCGGGATCAACGAGAATGTCGGCGATGTTCTGGACGTCGCGAACCTCCCATTCGCCCCGGCGGACCTCGAGCAGCGGATTGCAGGCGGAGGATTTGGGATTGGTCGGATCGAACAGCAACACACGGCCATGGAGTGACCGGAAGCCCGCGGTCAGCGTCCAGTTCTCACCCTTGATATCATGGACGATCGCCGAGCCCGGCCAGGTGAGGAGCGAAGGCACGACGAGACCGACACCCTTGCCGGATCGGGTAGGCGCAAAGCACAGCACATGCTCCGGCCCATCATGGCGCAGATACTCGCGATCGTATCGGCCGAGTACCACGCCGTCGGGATCGAGCAGACCCGCAGCCTCGATCTCGGGCTTCTCTGCCCAGCGGGCCGAGCCATAGGTGGCGACATTCTTCTGTTCGCGCGCTCGCCAGACCGACATGCCGATGGCGACCGCGATCGCGATGAAACCGCCCGACGCAGCGATCATGCCGCCGGTCGCGAATATGCCCGGCGCGTAGGCGTCGTAAAAGTACCACCACCACATGATAGCGGCCGGAAAATAGATCGGAACGCCGAAGAGCCTGAACCACGGCTCGCCGAGCTGCGCCTGATAGCCGAGGCTCCACGCAACATACTGCGTCGCGCCCCAGGTGGTAACGAGCACGATCAGGAAGACGATCGTGATCTGTCCCCAGAGGATCTTGGTGCCGGACATGGCGAGGCTCCTTTCTGACGGGTGTTAGAGGCCGATCCCCCGCTTGCGGCCGAAGTCCCAGTCGACGCCGCCATCGTCGCGGGCGACGCCGGAGACGTGGCGGCCGATCTGCTTTTCGAGAGAGGGAGACCAGGGTACGAGCTGGAAGCCGAGGCCGTCGTCGATCATGGCGAAGCGGCCGGAGGCGAGCGTGAAGCGCTGGCGATAGGAGCCGGCGACATACTCGCCGCCGTCGGCATAGTTGAATGGCCGGCCGGTCTCGGCGGCGAGCTTTTCGCCCAGCGCACTGACCTCGCGATCGCATAGCGTGTTGAGCAGTCGCCGCGCGAAGACGACGCGCCCGCCCTGCCGTTCGGCGAGACCTTCGCCGATCAGGTGCTCGGCGCGTTGCTCGAGGGCCCGCTGTACCTCGGCGCCGAAGCCACCCTCCGAGAGCTCGATGGGCTCGCGGGCAACCGCCTGCCGATCGAGCCAGGTAGCACCCGCTGCGTTGACCTGAGAGTGGATATCCAGATCGGAGCGGACGGCGAGCGCGACGCGGCGCTGACCTTGCGCATCCTCGTAAGCGCGCAGCTCGACGATCGATCCGGGTGGGCTGTCGCCAGCGGCATCGAGATGCGGCAGCTTGATATGATGGGTGCGACCGTCGACACCGTCGACCACGGCATAGGCCGTCCCCTTCAGCTCGTCATCCAGACCGCGTTCGAGCAGGCGACCGACAACGGGCACGTCGAGGCTTTCCCCGGCGAGCACATAGCTTGCCGAGCCGCGCTCGATGCCGCGCTCGGTGAGAGCGCGGTGCATGCGCTTGATGATGTCGCCGCGCTCGCCGAGCTCGCGCAGGACGCTCTCCGCCTCGGGCCTGATGAACCATTGCGAATGGCCGACCTGTCCCGCGACACCGAGAATTTCCAGCGTCCGCAGCCGGCCGACCTTCAGCGCGTGGAACTCGTCCGGCTGGCGGTCGGCGCGCGGCGCGAGATCGATGATGCCGGACTTGCCGGCGTCGCGGACAAGCTGGCGGTCGAGCTGCGTCCAGCGTTCGGTCTCGATCTGGCTTTCGAGAGTACGGCGGATATCGAGATCGGTGCGCGGTCCCAACTCCTGGGTGATGAGCTCGCGCGCCCGGTCGCGCATGCCCTCCTTGATGTAGTCGCGCGAGATCACGAGGTCCTGGCCATCGTCCCGCACGCCGCGCACGATCAGGTGGACATGCGGATGCTCGGTGTTCCAGTGATCGACGGCGACCCAGTCGAGCTTCGTGCCGAGATCTTTTTCCATCTGGCCGACGAGATCGCGGGTGAAGGATCTAAGGTCCGCCATGTCGGGGGCGTCGTCGGGCGAGACGATGAAGCGGAAATGATGCCGGTCATCGCCACAGCGCTCTGCGAAGGCGCGGGCGTCGGCATTCTCCGTTCCCGGCCCGAACAGCCGCGCCTTCTCCCCGTCACGGGTCACGCCGTCGCGGCGCAAATAGTCGAGATGCGTTCCGAGCGGCGCGGATCGAGCGGTGTGACGGACCACACGCGCCTTGACGACGGCGCCACGCGTGCGCGACGTGATGAGGCGATTAGCCTGAATGCTGGCGCGCTGGCCACGCCCGAAGCGTGAGCGATTGCCGGAGGTGACGCGGCCGGATCGCGAGACGCCGCCGCCTGCCTTCTTCGCTGCAGCGAGCGCCTGCGCAACAAAAGGCCGGGTCTGTTGCGCGCGGGTCGATCGGATGCGGCCCGGACGTATGCGGAACTCGAGGTCATCGAACATGACGCGACTCCGCACGGTGCAAAAAGGACCGAAAAATCAGGAACATGGGCGCGGAGCGCACGGTGCGCGAAGGCGCTACACGGTGCGGAACGCGCCAAAAACATGAACAAAAACAACCGCCCGACCGAAGCGCACCGTGCGCCCTTTTATCCTGCCATCGTCCGGTCGCTGCGCCTGCCCCCACCCCCGGCGTTCTCCACGACACGCCAGAGCCCGAGGGGATGCACCTTGATGGAGGGCCGCTCATGGCCGGCCTCCCGCTGCATTGCCCGCGACAAACAGCTCTTGGCGTTGCAAGGCGGTGATCGAATCCGGGGTCGCCGTGAGGGATGGGAGCGCGTGGTCTGACGCGCGGCCCGCCTGCGCTGGACTGGCGGCGGAAGTGCCACCCTCGCGCACGACGAAGATCCCCGCCTCGCGCCAGTCGGGCGGTCGCACGATAATGGAGCCGCCGTTCAAGGGCCGCTCGCCGCGCAGCGCGGGCGCAAGCGAAGCGACGTAGGCCCGCGTCTCGGCAGGCAGCGGGCGACCTTTCGAGCGATGCTCGTCGTAGCGCGCCGGGCCGGCATTGTAGGAGGCGAGCATGGCTGCGACGTCGCCGTAGCGGTCCCACATTTCACGGAGGTACGCGGTGCCGGCAAGGATGTTGTCGCGAGGATCGTAGGGATCGCGACCAAGGCCGTGGCGGGTGCGGAGCTCGGCCCATGTGTCGGGCATGACCTGCATAAGGCCCATCGCGCCCGCCGACGATACGGCGCGCACATCGCCCGCGCTTTCTGCAGCCATCACGGCGACGATCCAGGCTGCCGGGACGCCGAAGCGTCGCGACGCCTCGGTGATGTTCGCGGCGTGCGGATGCGCCGACGCGGCTCCGACGGTGGACGGAACCTGCGCCAGAACAGCGGGCGTTTCAGCCGCGGCGAACGTCAGGCCGGAAAGAAGAAGGAGGAGCGCTGAGCGCCGGACAGCAGTCAAGCCGCCGGCGCTGGCGCGGTGCTGAACCGCCGCCATTCAGTCCTCCTTCCGCTTCTTGGAAGTGAGGTTGGTGTGCAGGCCCCAGGCGGAGCCGTCGTCACCGGCGCGGAAGAGGTTGGCGCGCAGAGTGCCGCCGAACAACGGGCTGTAGATCTCGACGGAGAAGAATTCGCCGGCCCGATCTCCGACGGCCGCCCAGGCGGCGCCGATCGGTAGCCCGTCCTCGTCGCCGAGCAGGACGCGATAGGCTGGAGCGTTCTTGGCCTCCGAGGGCTCGGCGGCGACGAAGGTGATTTCCTCGTCGATGCCAAGCGCCCTGAACCGCCCTTCGAAGCCGGATTCCGTGCGTGTGAAAAGTCCGATGTTGGCCATGATCTTGGTCTCCTGTTGTGCGGCGGGATTGCATTGGTCGCGCTGTCACCGCGTCGGCGCGCGCCAGACGAAGCGGCCCTCGCCGTCGTCGTCGGTGAAAAGCGGTGTCGCCCGACCGATCACCGCGGTGGCGGGAAGCGGGCCGAAGTAGCGGCCGTCGAGGCTGTCTGGGACCTCGTGGTTCATGAGGAACAGCTCTCCGTCGCCGATGCGGCGGCAGCCCTGCCAGACCGGCAGGTCACGGCCCTGGCTGTCGCGGTCGAGCGCATCGCCAAGCGGAACGTCGTCGACGCTGATTGCATGCCCGGAGCGGCAGACACGTTGTCCCGGCAGGCCGAGCACCCGCTTCAGAAGCGGCACGCCGCGAGCGACGTAGCCGCGCTCCACGATGAACGAGGCGACGGGCTCGGGCGGCATCACGACGACAAGGTCGGGCACCTCGAGACGACCAACGGGATCGATGGTGTAGAAGCCGACGGGCTCGCTCGCGGTCGCGTTCCAGACGAGCTTCATCGGCAAGGGCGTGGCGCTGGCGAGGGCGATGCCAAGAACGCCGAAGGCGGTCAGCGCAAGGTAATCGAGCCGCGTCATCGCACGATCTCCCGGCGCCGGAGCCATG
Source organism: Shinella zoogloeoides (assembly GCF_022682305.1). Taxonomy (NCBI): domain Bacteria; kingdom Pseudomonadati; phylum Pseudomonadota; class Alphaproteobacteria; order Hyphomicrobiales; family Rhizobiaceae; genus Shinella; species Shinella zoogloeoides. Next base: position 465,070 of record NZ_CP093528.1, on the reverse strand, counting down.
CCTGATGGCGATCGAACGTGTAGGGACGCGGCGCTTCGCCGGCGTTCATCCAGTGGGCGACGTGCCGCCAGTGGTCGGGGTCGACATCGGCCGGATCGATGCCGAGCGCGTCGATGCCATCGACGTGACGCAGCACGCTCTCGACCTTCGGCCAGCCTTCGATCTTCAGGAGAATTTCGCCGCCGGGCCGCACGAAAGGCAGCGTCTGGTAGGGCGCGCCCGGTGCGACCGAACGCACGATATCGATGCGCGAGATGACCGTGCCGTAGTCGTTCGCGGCCCAGCGAACGAAGGCGAAGACGGTGTTCGGGCGAAAGCAGACGACACGGCGGCGGCGATCGAGGATCTGCTCGTGAGCCTCGCGGCCGAACCTGATCCAGTATTCGATCTTCTTCTCGACCCACGTGAGTTCCACGCGGGTCAGATCATCCGTTGGATTGGCGGACGGCAGCGGGCCGCCGCGCATGCGGGTAGCCGCGATGCCGGTCATTTTGGGTCTCCTTCGGTCGGGGGGAATTCGCGGGCGAGCAGATCGCGCACCATGTCGGCGACGGTCATTCCGCGGCTGAAGGCGGCGACCTTGATGCGGCCGCGCATGGCGGGGGTGACGTCGATGGTCAGTCGGGCGGAATAGACGGCGGCGGCGCCACAAGCGGGCGCGGTGTCGCCGGCCTTGATCCAGCCGCCCGGATCGGCCGGCCGTGTTGCAAAGCCGCGTTTTTCGGTACGCGCTGTCATGACGCGCCTCCGCCGTCGAACGGCAGCACGGATGCGAGGCGCGCGCGGGCTTTCGCAGCCATGTCCGGGTCAATCTCGCAGCCGAGATGGCGCCGGCCGGACAGCCTGCAGGCTTCCCCGGCCGCACCCGACCCCGCGAAAAAATCGCCGAAGAGGTCGCCTTCGGGGCAACTCGTGCGGATCAGGATTTCGGGAAGCGCCGACGGTGTTTCGGTTGGATGGATTGCGCGGCCATGAGCGTTGCGCATGTAGATGACCGAGCGCATCAGGCGCGGCCCGCCGTCATGACTGACGTAGTGACCAGCGTCGATGTGGCCGGTATGGGGAGGACGTTGCTTGCGGTGCACCGTTCGCGCCGCAGCGTCCGGCGTAGTCTGGACATCGTTGTAGATGTCGCGCCAGGCCGCTTCGCCGGGATAGCACTGGACGGCCAGTTCGTGCACCCGCGTGAAGCGATCTGCGTGAAAGCAGGTGCCGTTCTGCTTCTCCCAGACAATTTCCTGTGCCAGGCGAAGCTTGACGTCAGCGAACCGCTCGGCGGTCGCCATGAAGCTGTGCAGCGAGCCAAAGACCCAGATCGAGCCGGTCGGCTTGAGGGCGGCACGCGCGAGCGCCAGCCAGCCCTCGAGGCGCCGATCCCAGGCGAGCGACGTCTCGCCGTACGGCGGATCGGCGAGGATTATGTCGAATGGCCCATGCGACGGCATGTGTTCGCGGCAGTCGCCGGTAAGGACGATCATGACGCCGCCCTCCCGATGCGCAGCCGCTCGATCTCGGTGACGAGGGCCGCAATTTCACGGGCGGCGGGCGATCGCGCATCGATGTCCGACGCAAGCCGCCCGGTCTGTGCGGCGTCGGCGAAGACGACGCGCTGGCCGATGGTGCTGGCGAGCACCGGCGGATCGTGATCGGCGAGCGTTTCAGCCGTCTCGCGGGCGATGACGGTGCGCGCGCCGCAGCGATTGAGCGCAAAACGGGCGACGAGCTCGGGGCGATAGATGCGTGCTTCGCCAAGGAGCGACAGCATCTCGGCCGAGGCCCAGCCGTCGAGTGGCGACGGCTGTACGGGGATGACCACGAGGTCGGCCGCGAGCAGCGCGGAGCGCATGAGGCCTGCGACGCGCGGCGGGCCGTCTATGACGATGTGATCGACGTCACGGGCGAGCTCGGGCGCTTCGCGATGCAACGTGTCGCGCGCCAGGCCGACGACGCCGAACAGGCGCGGCAGGCCTTCCCGCGAGCGTTGCTGCGACCAGTCGAGCGCGGAGCCCTGCGGGTCGGCGTCGATAAGAGTGACGCGCCTGCCTCGGCGTGCCAGCTCGCCGGCGAGATGCAGCGCGAGTGTGGTCTTGCCGACCCCACCCTTCTGATTGAGGAGCGCGATGATCATCGGCGTCCTCCCGGCGGATCGAGAGGGAGACGCGGCGCTCGGGCGTCGTCTGATGTCAGCGAAGCGGAACGGTCGCGGGCTGGGCCCGGTGGCGTCGGCAGGCTCTTCCTGGCGGCGACGCTGAGGTTTCTGGCGGCGTCGCGAATGAGGTTATCCACCTCGCGCGCGCGATCTACAGAGTTAGATTCCTGGTTAGACTCTAAGTTAAGGGCGCGATTTCTTGTTTCTGCGCTGAGACTTAGGTCTGGTTTGGGTTCCCGATAGCACGAGCCCCCGGTTCCCGATAGCACGATACTTCGGGTTCCTGATAGCACGAGGCCGTCCACAGGTTGTCCACAGGCCTGCGCGGGCTCGAAGGCAAGCAGCGTGCGCCCGCCGGGTTCCGTTTCGAGGAACAGCGTGTAGCCGGGAAGCGGCTGTCGCCGGACGATGTCGCGCAGTTCGAAGGCGAAGCGCTTGAACGGCGACAGGCTCCCCGATTTCTGGTGGAGGTGGCGGAAGTCGAAGCGCCAGCCGTGTCGCTGGCGGCCGCCGTGCTTGCGCACGAGGCGATAGAGCCAGCGGTCAAGGCCGCCCGTCAGGTCGAAATAGGCCCGGTCGATCGTGAGCACGAGGGCATCGTCGAGAACGGCCTTGTAGAACCAGTCCGGTACGATCAGCTCGATGCCTTCGGGACGGCCGTCGCGCCCGGTGCGCTCCTGCCACTCGTTGATCCAGGAAAAGCGATGCCGACGGCCTTCGGCCGGCTGGCGGATCGAGGTGGACACCGTTGTCGATTGCAGGCGGTCGAGCGCCGCCTTCAGCCGCTGATAATCGCGCGCGCTCGTGCCGCGACCGACATAGGAGAGAATTTCGTAAGGGGTGGCGGCCATCAGCCGCGACGTGCGAAGCCCGGCGTCGCGCGCTTCAACGATCTGGCTCGCGGCCCAGATCAGGATATCGGCGTCCCAGATGGTCGCCATGCCGTGGTCGTGAACGGCCTCGACCCTGATCGTTACTTTGCCGGCGACGAAATCGATCGGCGCGGTGCGATGGGTCTTGGAGAGGGAGAAAAAGGGATAGGCCATGAGATCCTGTGCGTCTCTTGGCGCGAAGTCGCCGGGGAGCGCGCGAAACAGGTCGAGCTGCCCGCGCTCCGAGAGGGATCGACGTCGCACCGCCATGAACGGAACCGGCCGCGATCAGCGTGCGTAGCGGCCGGCGTGGACCGGCCGGACGGGCGCCTGGCGCTTTGCTGGCAGGATCGAGCCGCGCGGATCCGAGGTGGAGGTCACTGCGCCGCGGGCGGCCCAGCTTTCGAGCTCGTCGATCGCATAGACGACGCGGCCGCCGAGCTTGTGATACGACGGACCGGTGCCATAGGTGCGGTGCTTTTCGAGCGTGCGTGCGGAGAGGCTGAGGAATTCCGCCGCTTCCTTGGTGCGCAGGAAGCGCGGCGGGAGAAAGACGGGTTCGTGTGGCATGGTCGGGCCTCCGTGGTGTTGGGGACGGCCGCTGCGAGAAAGCGGCGGACGGCGACCACGGTGGCGGAGAGAAGGCGGCGAGTTGCAGGGCGAAGTTGGGGGGTATCGAAATCGCCCACCGTCCGCGGCGGGGCGACGCGTCAGGATTGGCGGCGGTGACGGAGAAGCTTTCGATAGCCGCCGGCGATCATGTTGCGGGCATCGCGTAGCAGCGCCTTGATCGCATGGCGGGCAGAAGACGCCTGCCAGTCATCCCGATCGAGACGCTCCTGGTTGAGGACGACGTGCGCGATTTCCTGCTGTGTCGCGCCAGCGCGATGTCCGTCGAACGCGCGGAGCATTCTGCGCTGGCGGGTCCGCTGCTGGGGCGTCAAACGCGTGTCGGGCGGGATGGCGCGCCCGTGCAGGGCCGAAAGGAGGCGGTAAACCGCTTCTATCCGATCGAAGCCGTCGATGCCGAGCGGTATGGCGGCTACCGATGCGGTGCGGCCCTCGACGACGTAGTTGATAATCTGGACGCGCTCATCGTTCGGCAAAGGAAGACGGAAAAAGTCGCGACCGTCGCCGATCGGCGCCGTGCCGCTCCATGGGAGGAGAAGCGGGTAATCTTCAGTGTCACGGAAGTCGCGTGGCGCTTCGATCAGTACGACAACGCTCGTGTCATGGAGCGGGAGCCAGAAAACCGGAGCTTCAGGAGGCGGCGTCAGAGGGTCTACAGGGAAATCGCAGTCCCCAGCGCCGCTGGATCTGCTCGTTCACGGAGGTCGGAGCTCCGCGTTCAGTCACGGATGCTTCGCAGTCCGCATCGTAAGCATCGTTGCGGCGCAGCCATTCCCAGGCCAGATCGGATGGCGTCAGTGTGTCCAGATGGTCGTATTCAGCCGACGAGCGCCATGTAGATGCGTCAGGCGTCATGATGATCCTCCTGCGACTATTGCGACTTGGAGGTTGTAGAATTCCCGTTCGGGTTGGATTTTGGAAGTCACGTTGAAATCAACAGGTGATGCCTTCAGCGCATCACGATCCAGACTTCCGCTGACTTTCACGAACCAGTTCGCGATAACCGTGTTCGGTCATCCAGTGCGCGCGTGCGAGGTGGGAATTGTGGATCAGTCGACAGCGCATCGGATCGTCATGAGGATCGAGGCCGAAGAGGATGTGAATAGCCTCACGCCAGTCGGCCCCCTCCCGCTCGGCGTCGAGCAGCCGCAGATAGAGCTTCATGTGCTCGCGGTCGTAAGTCGTAAGCGTGTCGCTGGACGGTGGCGCGTCCAGGAACGCCGGTATCGCCTGTCCCATCAGAGTACCATAGTCACGTGCACGACGTTCGTTAACTGTCCCCAAGAGCAATACAGTGCTTTTATGTCAGCAAACCGTCTGTTGATGGCGCAAAGCGCTAACCAGGCTGGTCAGCTTGATGCAGCAACAGGACCCCTTCTCCTTTTTCTGTCGCCAGAAGAACGATCCCGGCCGATTCGAGCGCGCGCCGTACGCCATCTCGCGTGGTTTCGAAAACGTCGAATCCGTTCTCGGATTCGAGGCGTTTGAGCGCGGTCAGCGATACTCGGGCCTTGTCAGCGAGCGTCTCCTGTGTCCAACCCAGCAGCGCGCGTGCGGCCCGTGATTGTCGGGCGGTGATCATACATGATCACCTCCCACTTCGACCCGCATGCACTCCAGAACTACGACTATTTTAGTCGCCCTACGGCAGAAATCCACCCCATTTTTGAGCCCAAGCCACTAATAGCTGCGTTTCTCGACCCAGCTCGGCAACTGATTCGGTTTTCCTAGAATGGCCGGAGAAATCGAGGCCGGTCGCACAGGCTGGAGATCTGGCCCACACGGCTTCCGGCCTCGGGCGGGGCGGCTCTGGCGAGCGTGGCCCCAAGCCATAGCCTCGGCCCGGGAGAGGAGGATGGGTTTGGGAAGGAGGGCGAGGGAACCGTCGCCTCCTTCCCATGGGAGGGTTCGAGGGAGGGGTCTCCCTTCCCTCGGGAGGATGTTTGAAGGAGGGGCGCCAGCCCTTCCTTCATGGGAGAGCTGGAGAGGGGCTCACCCCTTTCCAATAGCCGGGAAGGCCGGTCGATCCGGCCGCGCCGGCTCCGCTGACGGTGTGAAGGCGGCAGGCGGCCGAGGCCGCCTGCCGCCCGATCGCTGTCACCAGACGAGACCGTCAATCGCTTCGTAGCGCTCGCGTTCATCGTCCGGCTCTTCGCCCTCGATGGAGAGGTCTGTGGTGAAAGTGTTGAAGTATATGCCCGTCTCGGCGGCGATCTGGCGGGTGATTGCGCACAGGCCGTGCAGGCGGTCGTCGCCTACTTCCTCGCGGGGCGCAGGGAAGTCAGCGAGGAAATGCCACCTTCCGGCGCGGCTGTCGTACCATTCGTTGGTAGACCAGTCGACGTGGACGTCGTTGAGCAAAAGGTCGATGCCATCGGGTTCGCCCCAGTAGTGCGTGAGCTCCTGTCCGGCGCACCAGATCCGCTCGCCCAGATCATCTGCCTCGGGGCCGCTCGGTGCCAGTGCGAGTTCGCGTTCCGCGGCAAGCGCGCCGCGCACAAGATCGACGAGCTGGTCGAGCCGCTCCACGAGCCTGTCGTGTGCTCCGCGGCTGAATTCGTCGTCGCAGCCAAGGCGATTGGCCATCGCCATGAGGCGGAATCCTGCGAACTTCGCGTAAAGTTCGACATAGTGGAAATCAGACATTGTAAGTCTCCTTTCGTTTCTGAGTGCGACCTGGAAAGTCGCGTAAGCCTCTGTTCTAAAAGGAGTATGAGAATATGACTTGATAGAACCGGTTGTTCCATCAACCGTTCCCTACCCGGACGTGCGGAGTTGGCAACGACTCGGTTCGAAGCTCCGGGGACAATGTAGCCACCGGGTCACCGGTACACTGAGCCGTGAGGCGAAGTGGAATCTGCCAGCACAAGGGCGGTGAGGCGCTAGGGATGAGCGGATACGATCAACGTAGGTGAACCTCCGATAAACGTCGTGACGAAAAGCAAGCCAAATGTGCTGAAAGGCTTGGACCAAAAGGTACGCAGCAAGGTGTGGTTCTTTTCAGAGTGAATCACCATGGACATAACGCTGCCGGCGAAGAGGAAGGATCCGACCCGCTCAGAGTGTCAACGGCGGAGTAAAAACCGGCCACGGGGCGGAGCAAAAGTCGGCCACCTTGGCGCGCGCCTGAGACCGCCGGGAGGGCGTAGCCCGAGCGGGGGTCTCGGGCGCGCGCGGCGATTTTCAGAGAAGGCTTCAGCCGGCCTTTCGGGCGCGGCTTTGGGCGAGACGGTAGCTGTCGCCGTTCATCTCGAGGATGTTGACGTGGTGGGTGATGCGATCGAGCAGGGCGCCGGTCAGACGCTCGGACCCCAGAGTTTCTGTCCATTCGTCAAACGGAAGATTGCTGGTGATCATGGTCGCACCGCGCTCGTAACGCTGGGAGATCAACTCGAACAACAATTCCGCGCCGGTCTTGGACAGCGGCACGAAGCCCAGCTCATCGATGATCAGCAGCTTGTAGGCTGCCATCTGCTTTTGGAAACGGAGCAGACGCCGCTCGTCACGCGCCTCCATCATCTCACTGACCAGGGCGGCGGCCGTGGTGAAGCCGACGGACAGCCCCTTCTGGCAGGCAGCCAGTCCGAGGCCGAGTGCGACATGCGTCTTGCCCGTGCCGCTGGGTCCGAGAGCGATCACGTTCTCGCGGCGGTCGATCCACTCGCAACGTGCCAGCTCCAGCACTTGCATCTTGTTCAGCTTGGGGATGGCTGTGAAGTCGAAGCTGTCGAGGCTTTTGACGACCGGGAATTTGGCCGCCTTGATCCGGCGTTCGACCTTGCGGCGATCGCGTTCGATCATCTCCCGTTCGGCAAGCCGGAACAGGTAGTCGATGTGGTCGATGCCCTCGGTGGCGCATAACCGGGCCAGCTTCTGGTGCTCGCGCTGGAAGGTCGGCAGCTTCAGGGCTTTGAGATAATGGGCGAGTAGGATGTCGGGTGCTTCGGTGCTCATGCCGCTTCTCCCGCATCAGACGACAGAAGGCGCATATATGCCTTCGCCGAGGTCTTCTCGACCGTCGTTCTCGGCAGGTAGGGATAGATCGCCAGGTCCAGCCGCGGCGGCCGGCGCTCGACCCGGCACAGGATCAGATGCTTGACGGCATCGAATCCGATTGCGCCGAGCTGGATTGCCTGCTTCACCGCCGCATGCAGGTCGGCGAGCTCGAAGCTCTCCATCAGGCGCAGAACCTGAACGTATTCCCGCCGACCATGCCTGGCCATGCGGCCTTCCATCAGCCGGCGCAGCGTAGCGAACTCTTCCGGCAGGTCCCAGCCTTGCAGAGGGGCGGCCTGATCCAGGGAATTGATCTTCTGCTCGATCAGCGGCAGGTAGTGGATAGGGTCGAAGACGACGTCTTCCCGATCCCAGCACCGCGGATGGCGAGCAATGATCTCGCCACGGCAGCCGATCACCACCTCGTCGACATAGCCCCGCACCCAGACGTCCTGATGACCGTAGGCGACCGGCACGGAATAGTCGTTGGTCTTGTATCGCACCAGGGACTGGGCCGTTACGCTGGTGCTGGCCTGATCGCAGGCATCGAAGGGTGATGTCGGCAATGGACGCATGGCCGCCAGATCCCGCTGCAGGCGCTCGCCGATCGTCTCGCTCTCGCCGCGCAGCCTGTCGCGCTGGCGTTTGCGGCACTGCTCCTCCAGAAAGGCGTTGAACGCATCCCATGTCGCAAACTGCGGGATCGGCACCATGAAGTTGCGCCGGGCGTAGCCCACAAGGCCCTCGACATTCCCTTTGTCATTGCCCTTTCCGGGACGGCCATATCGATCGCGGATCAGGTAGTGGGACAGGAAGCCGCTGAACAACGCCGCCCGCTTGCGGGTGCCGTCGGGCAGGATCTTGGCAACAAGGCAGCGATCGTTGTCATAGACGATCGATTGCGGCACGCCCCCGAAGAAGGCGAATGCATGGATGTGACCGTCCACCCAGGCCTCGGCCACCGCCGCCGGATAGGCCCGAACATAGCAGCCATCACTATGCGGAAGATCCAGCACGAAGAAGCGGGCCTTCTGCTCTATACCACCGATCACCACCATCGCCTCGCCGAAATCGGCCTGCGCGTGGCCCGGCGGATGGGCAAGTGGCACGAACACTTCCTGCCGGCGCTGATCCCGCTCGCGCATGTAGTCCTTGATGATCGTGTAGCCGCCGGTGAACCCGCACTCGTCGCGCAGGCGGTCAAATACCCGCCTGGCCGTATGCCGCTGCTTGCGCGGCACCTTCAGGTCCTCGTCGAGCCAATGCTCGATCGTCGAAACAAACGCATCCAGCTTCGGGCGCCGGATCGGTGATCGCCGCTGGTAACCGGGTGGCGTCGAATACGACACCATCTTCGCCACGCTGTCGCGCGATATGTTGAAATGCTTCGCCGCCTGACGCTGCGTCATCCCTTCCGAAACAGCCAGACGAACCTTCAGATATAGTTCCACGGTGTAGATCCCCTGTCCCTCCTGCGATCATTGCAGAAGGAAGATAGGTGGCCGGTTTTTACTCCGCCCGCAGCAGCATTATGCCGCCGCTACCGTGGCCGACTTTTGCACCGCCGCTCTCAAGTCGCCGTCGGCGAGATTTCTGAGGATGTCGGCGTCTCGCCGCTATTCCACATCTCCACGATCCATAGCTTCCTGTGGTCGGTGATCCGACCGTTCCAAAGCGACATAGCAACCTGGGTTGGCGTCAGGATCGAGGAGAAGATCGCCGAGCGGCGAGCGCATCACGAAAAGCCCCGCACGCAGGCACGAACCAAGGCGCGGTTAGAGATCGAGATCGCCGAACTCGAGGCTCAGTTGGGCGCGATTGCGTCGGTGGATAGATTCACCTACGGCACTGGCAGCAGCTATGCCGAAGGTATTCTGGGTCATGATGACGTCCTCAAACTGACGCCCTATTGTGTGGGCGCGCATCCGCTGTTGCGCAGAGTGATCGCCAGCCGTTTCCCATTTATCTTTGTCGACGAAAGCCAGGACACCAACCCGGAAGTTGTCGAGGCATTGCGCTCGATCGCAGCCGAGCAGCCTAGTTTGTGTGTCGGCTTTTTCGGCGATCCGATGCAGAAGATCTATATGAGCGGCAGCGGCGCTGTTCCGCTTGACGAAGGCTGGGCAAACATCAGCAAGCCGGAGAATTTTCGTTGCCCGACGTCAGTTCTCGCGGTCGTCAACGCCATCCGCGCCGGCGGCGACGGTCTCGTCCAGACACGTGGACGCCGGATCAAGGTCGGCGAAGTAGAACAGCCCGTGGTTGGCACGGCCAACCTGTTCGTTCTGCCGGCCGACCATCAGCGAAGCGCTCGCCTCGCCGCGGTCCGTGCATGGCTCGCAGCGCATACCGAAGACGAGCTTTGGCTGAGCGATGTCTCCGAGGGCGATGTCAGGCTGCTGGTCTTGGTTCACCGGATGGCCGCCGTCCGGCTCGGCTTTCCGAGCCTCTACTCTGCGCTCAACGATCACGCCCCGACCAGCTTTGCCGAAGGAATCGCTGACGGCTCCGCCTGGCCGCTTCGACCTATAGCGCAGCAGATCCTGCCGATCGTCTCGGCAGTTCGGCAAGGCGACCGCTTTACGGTCATGTCGATCCTGCGTCTTGCCAGCCCCAAGCTCCAGCCCGATCGCCTGCGTGGCCAGCCAGCGTCGGCTGTGCTGACAGGACTGCAGCAGGCGGTCGATCACCTCGTAACGATGCTTGCTGACGGTTCGCAAGCGACAGTCGGCGCGGTGATGCGGCACGTCCAGGATACGGACCTGCTTCGACTGGATGACCGCTTCGGACCGCATCTCGTTGACGAGCCGGTGGACGACGGGAGCAGCGGCTTCGCAAATGTTCAGGCTTTGCTCGCCTGTAGCGTCAACGAGCTCTGGGCGTACCGCCGCTACTTCACCGAGGAGTCGCCGTTCGCGACGCACCACGGTGTGAAGGGAGCGCAGTTCGAGCGGGTCCTCGTCGTGGTGGATGACGAGGAGGCGGCGTTCCACCAATACTCTTACGGGAAATACTTCGGCTACGTACCGCTTTCTGACAATGACCAAGCCCGGATTGAGGCTGGCGAAGAGACGGTCCTCGATCGCACGCGGCGTCTTTTCTACGTATGCTGCTCACGCGCCATGACGGATCTTGCCGTGGTGCTCTTCGTGCCGGACGTGCCGACGGCGCTCGCCGCAATCGCAGAAAAAGGGTTGTTCCCGGGCACCTCGGTTTGGGGCGTTGAGGCGCTCGCCTGATCAACGGGAGCGAACGGCACCATCGTGGTATCCGTTTCGGTGTCATGCGAAACAGCGACTGCCTCAGGCCGAAGGCTTCAAGAGGTGAACGCGGGGATATCCCAACCGGGAGGATCATAGATCTTCGAACGCTTGATCTGGCCCGAGAAGCCCGTCGCTTTCGCGATTGCCGCCCTGTCAGCCTTCCCGCCCCGTCGATCCCGGTTCGGATCGGCCATGATCTGCGTGATCATATCGTGAGGATCGACTGGATAACGATAAAGACCGCGGGTATCGCAGTTGCCCGCATCGCCGAAGTGGAGCAAGCGTATTTCGGCCTCGTGCTTGAAGGCGCGGCGCTTGAGAAGAAGCGATCGGGCGAGCCCTCGTGCCGAGATTTCCAGGCGTCCGTTGTTGGCCAGATATGCCTTCAGGGCCGGCTCGGTTTCATAGCTCACGGCGCCTACAAAACAGGTGTCTTGAGGCATGCGAGGGTGAGCTGCGGCAAGCGATGTCAGCAGTTTGCGTGGCGTCGAACGGATACGCAGATACCTCTTACTCGGATCGTTCGCATAAATTCCCCACATCGCTTCCGAGAGGCTGTGCCGCGTCCAGCACTGGCCGACGAAATCATCCTTGAAACCGTAATCGAACCGTTCTCCATCCAACGTTCCGCCGAGGTTGAGCTGGAAATTCTCAAACTTATCCTTCCAATTGCTGATCTTGCTCAGGACGTTCTGGCTGTCGCTGAACAGCGTGAAAACGTACTCCTGCGGCATGATGCGATAGATGTGTTGATCGAGTTCCTTGTCGTCCAGATTCAGGAAATTCATTCTTGTTGTTCCCCCCATTATGACACTCGTAGTTCGAACACGCTATCTGGCCTGACGCGCCGCTTCGTCTCGTCGCCGTTGAACGATGCTTTCCATCAGACGCGGCTGCGGCGTCCTGCCGAAGCGGTTCTGAATGAAGCGCGCCTGATTCTGATCCATGCCGTAGACGAACCGCGATGCGCCTTCGACGACCTGCCGATTGCATTCTTTCACGAGAGCGATCTGGTTTGTGCGCAGGACTCCATCGAGAAAGCCGCGATCATGGGAGGCGATGAAGAGAAGGCGCGGACCAATCGGCAGCGCGATATGGTCACCCTCCTGATCGAGGCCATTCGTCCTGATTATCGGGCGGTCGGAGGTCAGGAATGCGGGGGCGGCTGGCGGTGATTGCAGCACGCGCCAGTCCATTTCGTTGATTTTGCCGCCAACGCTGTCGTGGTCGACCAGGGAATAGAAGACCTGGAACTGATGGCGTTCCTTGATGCCTAGCGGTTGGCCGGCGAGGAACTCGGCAAAGGTCTCTGGATCTTCAGCGCCGCGCGCAGCCTGATAGCGCGCTTCAGCGTCAGCGTCGGTGCGGCTGAAATCCTCGTGCCACCATTCCCTGAAAGCCTCGATATCCTCGGGGCAACGCAGCAGCAGCGACAGGAGAAACCTCGTCCACGCCGAGCGGCTATGGCTGTCCCAAGACGCCTGGTGGCCGTGTCGTTCGAGCATGGTGAGCGCGTTGGACGCCCAGGTATCGAGCGGCTTAAAAAACTTTTCTTCAACCTGCTGTGCAAGGCTCGGCTCAAAGCCCTTCAGTTCATACAGGCGCTCCTGATACCCGGTGCGATCAGGCATGATCTTTCTCGCAACGATTTCATGACGCGGTTTGGTGAACTCCGTGACCTTGCCGTCGGCAGCCGCCCATTTTTTCAGGTAAAACGCTGGAATATAGTGATGCTTTGTTGGAGGGTTTGACGTCATTTACTGTATTAAGCCGTTTTCGTGATATTCCCTCAAACGATAACAAGTACAGAATGTAATTTCACCGGAAATTCCTACCTTTCACCGTTATCAGGCCGATGTGGGCGTGACCGTCCGACAAGGTTCGGCCCCCGAACGGGCTCGGCGGCAGGACGAGCGGACCTGGCGTCGAAGTACCGTGATGAAGCTCGTCCCCGCATCCGCTAAATGCTGGCTCGGGCGTCAGCGAGTGATGCTGCTATCGCGGCCACCGAGCGGAAAAGGACGAGCGGATCATCCCGCGTGGGAAGGAAACCACGCCGTTGCCAGAACTGCGCGGCTTCATTGTCCACGGCGTTGACCATCAGCGCTCGCCCGCCGACCAGACTTGCGGCCTGAACGCAACGCTGAAGCGCATGCTTCACCAAGCCCGTGCCAACGCCGCGTCCCGACCATTCCGTATCGGCGGCAAGCTGGCCGAGAAGAAGGCAGGGGACCGGATCAGGCGGCTGACCAGTGCGGATCGAGCGCGGCAGCACTCCCGGGACAACGGCGGTCGGCGCAAGACCGTAGTAGCCAACGACACGTCCGGCCTCGTGAACGACGAGAACTGCCGTGAAGCCCTTCTGCTGATTGGAGAGAGCGCGTGTCTTCAGCCAGTGATCAAGCGTCGGGTTCCCACAGGAGAACTCGGACACGTCATGCGTGGCGGTGAGCGGTTCGGGAGCCGATAGCGCCACGATTTACCGCTTCGCCTCATAACCGGCTTCCCAGGGTGCCGGCCGCCTGGACAGTTCGACCATTTCCGGAACCGGAGCTGCCGGGGCGGAGAGAACCTCCATGAACCCGGCGAACCCTTCCGGGCTCATACGGATCAAGCTTTGCTCCATGACGACTTCTTCGGCCGCACGCACCGCAGCGTCACGCACGAAGTCGGTGCGCGAGCGCCCACGCAGCGTTGCCGCACGATCGATCATTGCGACATCCGCTTCCGGCAGTCGCATCGAGATCGGATATTCCTTGCGTTCGGCATTGGCGACCATAACTTTTCTCCTTAGCCGCATGATAAGAGATTGTATCGTAAAACGCAATACGCTACGATGGCGTTTATGTTGAGCGATCTGAAAAATGCCATCTCGGTACGACCGGTGGTCCGTTCGGAGACAAAAGCGAACAGGTTATTTCGCTATGCCAGTGCGCGCGGGCACACGCCACGCCACGCCTGCATACGCCGGAACACGGCAATAGTCGCCAAACATTCTATCGTGTTTTCAGTTGCTTATACTTCATATCCGGCAAACTCTACCGGGTATGAGCGTGCGATCAACCCATACTCCGCCGAAAATGAAAAGAAGCGAGCGCGAAGAGCTGCTCGAATCTCTTCTGCTCCACGAGCCGGAACTTACCTTTACTCCTCGTGGCGAGCCCGATCCACGGCTCTTGCGCTTGGTGGCATTTCTGGCGCGGCAAGCTGCTCGGGAATGCTACGCGGAGGAAGTGAAGGCGACGAGGCGACGGGGGAAGCGCGCCTCTTGATGCACCGAGGAGACGCGCATTGAAAGTTGCGATCTATGCCCGCTATTCGTCCGACAGTCAACGTGACGCGTCCATCGCCGACCAGTTTCGGATGTGCCGCCTTCATGCCGAGAAGCAGGGTTGGACCATTGTCGAGGAATACTCTGACCACGCCATTTCCGGCTCCAGCATGATCCAGCGCGCTGGCATCCAGGCGCTGATCATGGATTCCAGCCGCGGCCGTTTCGACCTGATCATGGCCGAGGCGCTGGATCGGATCAGCCGGGATCAGGAAGACATCGCCGGCATCTACAAGCGCATGCGCTATGCCGACGTGAAGATGCTCACCCTGTCTGAGGGCGAGATCAGCGAGTTGCATGTCGGGCTCAAGGGTACGATGAACGCGCTCTTCCTGAAGGATCTGGCCGACAAGACCCGACGCGGGCAGCGTGGCCGTGTTGAGGCGGGAAAATCGGGTGGAGGCAATTCCTACGGCTACGACGTGGTGAAGAGGTTCGACGCCAACGGCGAACCGATCCGCGGCGACCGCACGATCAACGAGGCTCAAGCCGAAGTCGTCCGCCGCATCTTCCGCGACTATGCCGCCGGCAAGTCGGCCAAGACCATAGCCTTCGCGTTGAACAAGGCGGGTATCGCCGCCCCGTCCGGCGGAGAATGGGGCTTCAGCACTATCAACGGCAACCCCAAGCGCGGGAACGGCATCCTCAACAACGAGATGTATGTCGGCAAGATCGTCTGGAACCGTCAGCGCTTCGTGAAGGACCCCGATACAGGCAAGCGCCAGGCTCGCCCCAATCCCGAATCCGAATGGGTCGTTCAGGAGGCACCGGAGCTGCGCATCCTTGACGACGATCTCTGGAATGCCGTGAAGGCGCGGCAGGGCGAAAACCGGACCGAGCGGGACGAGGCCGGTGTCGCCGACATCCGCAAGATGAACTATCGCCGCCGACCCAGGTATCTCTTCTCCGGTCTCACGCGTTGCGCTTGCTGCGGGGGCGGTTACTCGGCGATCTCAGCCACGCTGATTGGTTGCTCGACGGCACGCAACAAGGGAACCTGCGACAACCGCGTCAACATTCGGCGCGAGGAACTCGAAGCGCGGGTACTGAACGCCCTCCGCACCCGCCTTGTTGATCCCGAACTGTTCGCCCGGTTCTGCGAGGTGTTCACCCAGGAAATGAACCGGCTGCGCATGGAAGGCCGCGCGGGGATCGCTGCGGCCGAGGCGGAGGTGGCCAGGATCGACCGGGAGCTCGATACACTGCTCAACCTGATCCTCAAGGGCGGCGCGGCGGATGCCATCAACGCGAAGATGGTCCTGCTGGAAGCCCGGAAGAAGGAACTGGCGCTGTTCCTGGCCGAGGCCGAAGAGCCGCCGCCGCTTCTCCATCCCGCCATGGCGCTGCAATACCGCAACCGCGTCCAGCAACTCTACGAAGCCTTGCAGGATGAAGAGG
The DNA here is from genome assembly GCF_022682305.1 of Shinella zoogloeoides. Lineage (NCBI taxonomy): Bacteria > Pseudomonadati > Pseudomonadota > Alphaproteobacteria > Hyphomicrobiales > Rhizobiaceae > Shinella > Shinella zoogloeoides. Next base: position 449,431 of record NZ_CP093528.1, on the reverse strand, counting down.
AAGAGAAGCGGACCGAGGCAGCGGACATCCTGCGCTCTCTCGTGGACAGGATCGTGCTGACCCCCGTCGAAGGCAAGGTGGAGATCGACGTTCAGGGCGATCTCGCTGGAATCCTTATGATTTCCGCTCAAAAGAAAAACCCCGCCTGGGGGCGGGGTGGATCGCAAGTAAAGATGGTTGCGGGGGCAGGATTTGAACCTGCGGCCTTCAGGTTATGAGCCTGACGAGCTACCGGGCTGCTCCACCCCGCGTTATTCGTTTTGTTTTGCATGCAAAAGGGCCGCTTTGAGGGCGGCCCGTTATCGGCTTGGGCCGAGGATTGTTTTGAGAAGACTGATTGATTGCCTTTAGCAGACCTGGCAGCGACCTACTCTCCCGCGTCTTAAGACGAAGTACCATTGGCGCTGGGGCGTTTCACGGCCGTGTTCGGAATGGGAACGGGTGCGGCCACCCCGCCATAACCACCAGGTCGGCTAAGGGCAATCAATTGAGAAGCTGGTAGAAGGGGTTACCTTCGTTTGTCTTTGTTTGTGAACACGCCTGGCATCACCGCCTCTTCTTGAGGCTGGTGAGCATGAACAATGAGAACGATCAAGCCAATCGAGCTATTAGTACCGGTAAGCTTCACACATTGCTGCGCTTCCACACCCGGCCTATCAACGTGGTCGTCTTCCACGGCTCTCAAGGGAATACTCGTTTTCAGGTTGGTTTCCCGCTTAGATGCCTTCAGCGGTTATCCATTCCATATATAGCTACCCTGCTATGCCCTTGGCAGGACAACAGGTCCACCAGAGATATGTCCATCCCGGTCCTCTCGTACTAGGGACAGATCCTGTCAATATTCCTACACCCACGGCAGATAGGGACCGAACTGTCTCACGACGTTCTGAACCCAGCTCACGTACCGCTTTAATTGGCGAACAGCCAAACCCTTGGGACCTGCTCCAGCCCCAGGATGCGATGAGCCGACATCGAGGTGCCAAACAACCCCGTCGATATGGACTCTTGGGGGTCATCAGCCTGTTATCCCCGGCGTACCTTTTATCCGTTGAGCGATGGCCCTTCCACGCGGGACCACCGGATCACTATGACCGACTTTCGTCTCTGCTCGACTTGTCAGTCTCGCAGTCAGGCGGGCTTATGCCATTGCACTCGACGACCGATTTCCGACCGGTCTGAGCCCACCATCGCGCGCCTCCGTTACTCTTTCGGAGGCGACCGCCCCAGTCAAACTACCCACCATACACGGTCCCGGATCCGGATAACGGACCGCGGTTAGACATCCATGACGATAAGGGTGGTATTTCAAGGATGGCTCCACAGAAACTGGCGTCCCTGCTTCAAAGCCTACCACCTATCCTACACATGCCGACACGAATGCCAGTGTAAAGCTATAGTAAAGGTGCACGGGGTCTTTCCGTCTAACCGCAGGAACCCCGCATCTTCACGGGGAATTCAATTTCACTGAGTCTGCGTTGGAGACAGCGGGGAAGTCGTTACGCCATTCGTGCAGGTCGGAACTTACCCGACAAGGAATTTCGCTACCTTAGGACCGTTATAGTTACGGCCGCCGTTTACTGGGGCTTCGATTCAAAGCTTGCACCTCTCCTCTTAACCTTCCAGCACCGGGCAGGCGTCAGACCCTATACGTCGTCTTGCGACTTCGCAGAGCCCTGTGTTTTTGATAAACAGTCGCTACCCCCTGGTCTGTGCCACCCCAAAACACTTGCGTGCCTTGGGGTCACGCTTCTTCCGAAGTTACGCGTGCAATTTGCCGAGTTCCTTCAACGCAGTTCTCTCAAGCGCCTTGGTATGCTCTACCTGACCACCTGTGTCGGTTTCGGGTACGGTCTATACGGTGGAGCTATTTCCTGGAACCGCTTCCCTGCCCACCCAATCCAATAAGGATGAACAAGTTACGCAATCCGTCA